>OZ244919.1:1542500-4105312 GCA_965221845.1 Paracoccaceae bacterium | reverse complement strand
GCCGACACGAAGGCCGCCACCGTCTCGCCCGCCAGCCTGACCTTCACCACCACCGACTGGAACGTGCAGAAGACGGTCACCGTCACCGCCGTCCCCGACGCCATCGACAATCCGGCCGAAAAGCGCACGGTGCGCATCACCCACAGGGTGACGGCCGCCGGCGAGGGCACGGACTACGGCACGGTCACGGCCGACCCCCTCGACGTCACCGTCACCGACGACGACGGCCCGCCGACGGTCTCGGTGGCCGACGCGGACGACGTGACCGAGGGCGACGACACCGCCGCCACCACCGACATGACCTTCACGGTGACGCTGTCGGCGGCCAGCGGCAAGGCGGTGACGGTGCCCTACACGCTCACCGGCACCGCGACGGCGGACGAGGACTACGCCGATCCGGCGACCAAGTCGGTGACCGTCGCCGCCGGCGGCACGACCGGCACCATCACCATCCCCGTCAAGGGCGACACGATCGACGAGGGCAACGAGACGGTCACCGTCACCCTGGGCGAGCCCACGAACGCCACCGTCTCCACCGCCGAGGGCGCCGGCACCGCCAACGGCACCATCACCGACGACGACACGGCGACGCTGTCCGTCGCCGACGCCAGCGCGGCGGAGGGCGGCACGGCGACCTTCACGGTGACGCTGTCGACGCCGAGCGCGGCGACCGTCACGGTGACCGCGACCACGTCCGAGGGCACCGCCACCGATCCCGAGGACTACACGCACAGGACCGTGACGCTGACCTTCGCCGCCGGCGACACGAGCAAGGACTTCACCGTGACCACCATCGCGGACTCGGTCGCCGAGCTCGACGAGACCTTCACCGTGACGCTCTCGAACCCGGGCGGCGCCACCATCGCCGACGCCACCGCCACGGGCACCATCACCGGCGCCGCGGCGCTGCTGTCGGTTGCCGACGCCAGCGCCACGGAGGGCGACGCCGTCGCCTTCACGGTGACCCGGACGGGCGACACCGCCGGGCCCGCCTCGGTGCAGTGGACCACCGGCGACGACGCCAGCGAGGGCGCGGCCCGGGCGACCGCCGGCACCGACTACACGGCGCGGACGACGGCGCGGACGCTCAGCTTCCAGGCCGGCGACGCCACCGCGACCTTCAACGTGGCCACGGCCGAGGACCCGCTCGACGAGCCCGACGAGACCTTCGCGGTGACGCTCGCCAGCCCGAGCGACGGCGTCGCCATCTCCCGCGCATCGGCCGTCGGCACCATCACCGACGACGACGCGACGCCCACCGCGACGCTGGTGCTGGACCCCGCGACGATCGACGAGAGCGGGGCGACCAACGCGAGCACGGTGACGGCGACGCTGTCGGGCGCGACCAGCGAGGCGGTGACGCTGACGGTCTCGGCGGGGCCGGGGGTGACGGTGAGCGACAACAAGGTCCTGACCTTCGCCGCCGGGGCGACCGCGAGCGCGGGCGCGGTGACGCTGACGGCGGTCGACAACGACGTGGACGCCGCCGACCTGGGCGTGAGCGTCTCGGCCGCCGCCAGCGGCGGCAACGGCGTCGCCGCCCCGGCCGCCGTGACGCTCACCGTCACCGACGACGACGCCCCGCCGGTGCTGTCGATCGACGCCCCACGCGTCGCCGAGGGCGACGCCGGCACGGCGACGCTGACCTTCGCCGTCGGGCTCTCGGCGGCGAGCGGTAGGACGGTCACGGTCGCCTACGCCGACGCCGGCACCGGCACCGCGGCCCCAGGCGAAGACTACGCCGCCGTCACCGCCGGCACGCTGACCTTCGCGCCGGGCGCGACCCGCCAGACCGTCGCCGTCGCCGTCAGCGGCGACACGACCGACGAGGACGACGAGACGGTGGTCCTGCGCCTGTCGTCGCCCGCGGGCGCCACCCTCGACGGCGGCGGTACCGCCCTCGACGGCACCGGCACGATCACCGACGACGACGACGCGCCGGGCGGCATCACGCTCTCGGCGGAGCCGACCACCGTCGGCGAGGGCGCCGGCGGGACCACGGTCACCGTGACCGCCACGGTGAACGGGGCGACGCGCTTCGCGGCCGAGCAGACGGTGACGGTCAGCGTCGGCGGCAGCGGCAGCGGCGACAGCGCGACGGAGGGCACGGACTACGCGGCGGTCGCGGACTTCGGCATCGCCATCGCGGCGGGCGCGGCCGGCGGCAGCGCCTCGTTCACGCTCACCCCCGCCGACGACGGCGTCGCCGAGGGCGACGAGACCGTCTCCATAGGGGGCACGCTGGCCGGGGTGACGGTCGCCGGCACGTCCGTGACGGTCGACGACAGGCCGACGCTGACGGTCACCGGGGTGCCGGAGAGGATCAGCGGCCGGACGCCCTTCACGGCGGCCTTCACCTTCTCGGAGCCGGTGACCGGGTTCCAGACCGCCGACGTGACGGTGACCGGGGGCGCGAAGGGGGCGTTCGCGGGCAGCGGGAAAAGCTACACGCTGGAAGTGACGCCCGGGGACGACCGCGCCGACGTGGTCGTGACGGTGGCGGCGGACGCGGCCAGAGACGGCGCGAACAACACGGTCCCGGCCGGCGCGGTGTCGGCGACGGCCGCCTGGGGCGCCGTGCTGTCGATCGGCGACGCCCGCGGCCCCGAGGGCAGCTTCCTGGTGTTCCCCGTGCGCCTGTCGCAGGCGTCTCCGGACCCCGTCGAGGTGAAGTGGCGCACGGTGCGCGGGGAGGCCTGGGGCGTCCTGGTCCCGCAGCCGGACGGCAGCACGTGGGACGGCAGGGACTACGACAGCGGCAGCGGCACGCTGCGCTTCGCGCCCCTTGAGACGGAGAAGGCCGTCAGGGTGTGGGCGAACCCCGACGACGGCGCGGACGATCCCGGCGAGACCTTCTTCGTGGACATCCACGACCCCGTCGGCGCGGAGCTCGCGGAGCCCGGCAATGCCTACCGGCTCCCGCTCACGCCGGAGGTCACGGCTCGCGTGGACGGAAACACGAGCCGGGCCGTCGGCACCATCACCGGCGAGATGCCCGCGCCGCTGGATGTGTCGGTCGGGCTGCGGCACGGGACCGTCACCGAGGGCGGCAGCGCGATCGTTCGCGTGACGGCGGCGGCGCCCTACGGCGCGCACCGGCCCGTCCGCATCCCCCTGGCGTGCGGCGCCGAAGGGGACACCGCCGAGCCGGAGGACTACGACTGCCCGACGGGCGTGACGATCCATCCCGGCGAGGCGCACGCGCAGGCGGCCGTCACGATCAGCCAGGACGACGACGCCGAAGACGAGGCCTTCACGGTCTCCCTGGGCGCGCCGGAGGATGTCGGCGGTGCCGCCATGTTCGTCCCCGTCGCGCCCGCCTCGGCCGCGCTGGCCGTGCTCGACGACGACGCGCCGGGAACTCCGGGCGCCGAACCGCCGCCGGGCGTCGACCAGGAGCTGCTCGCCAAGGTGCGGACCTACGCCGCCGAGGACTTCAACGGCCCCGAGCACGTGAAGCGCTGGAGGCGCGTGCTGCACGCGCTGACCGGCGGGGCGGAGGGCGAAGCGCCGCCCATGACCGCCGCGGAGGCGTGGACCCATGCGAACAGGGGATGGGAGCGCTGGATTCCCGTGGCCGAGGAGCTCGGGAGGCTCGAGAAGGACGGCCATCTCCGGAATCCCTACGCCGGGCTGACGGCGTCGGTCGCCGACGCCACGGCGCGCGAGGGCGAGGAGGACCTCTGGTTCGAGATCACGCTGAGCCGGCCGGCGCCGGGTCCGGTGACGGTCCGCGCGACAACCGAACCGGGCACCGCGCGCTCGCCCGGCGACTACCAGCGCATCGACGTCCCGGTCCGCTTCGAGACGGGCGAGCGGCTGCGCCGGCTTCCGGTCGTGGTGCACGACGACGGCATCGACGAGGGCAGCGAGACCATGGAGCTGGTGCTGAGCCGTCCCGCGCCCGCCGGGATGACGCTGGCCCGGGCGCGGGCGACCGGCACCATCGTCAACGCGGACCCGCTGCCGGCGGCCTGGCTGGCGCGGTTCGGGCGCACGGTGGCGCAGCAGGCGCTGGAGGGCGTCGCGGGCCGGGTCGCGGCCCCGCGGACCCCGGGCCTGGAGGCGACGCTGGCGGGCCGGGCGCCGGGCGCGGGCCGTGCGGGCGGCGACGCCGGCGAGGCGGAGGCCGGCGACGCCGGGGAGGCCGGGCGCTGGGCGGAGTGCGCCGCGGCCGCGCTCGCGCGCGAGGTCGCGGCGGACGGCGCGGAGGACCCCTTCGGGGAGCCCCCCGGCTGCGCGGAGGGGGAGACGCGCGCCGTCGGCGAGGACGAGGCGCTTCTGGGCACGGCCTTCACGCTGACCTCGGCCCCGGACGGCCTGGGCGGCACGACGGCCTTCTGGGGCCGGGCGGCGCGGGGCGGGTTCGACGGCGGGGAACGGGACGGCGGCACCGCCGTCGCCCTCGACGGCACGGTGACGACGGTCCTGCTGGGCGCGGACCGCGCCCGCGGCCGCTGGCTGGCGGGCGTCGCGCTGGCGCGCAGCCGCGGCGCGGGCGCGTACCGGGGCGCGGACGGCGCCGGCGCCGGCGGGACGCTGGAGGCCTCGTTGACGGCGGCGATCCCCTACGGGGCCTGGCGGGCATCGGAGCGGCTGGCGCTCTGGGGCGCCCTGGGCCGCGGGACGGGCGCGGTGACGCTGGCGACGAGCGCGGGCGAGGCGCTGTCGGCGGACACGGACTGGGCCATGGCGGCGGCGGGGCTGCGGGGCGACCTGCGCGGGGTCCCCGCGGACGGCCCCGCGCTCGCGCTCACCTCGGACGCGCTGTGGGCGCGGACCTCCTCGGAGAGGGTCCGCGGCCTGGCGGCCTCGGACTCCGCCGTGACGCGGCTCAGGCTGGGCCTGGAGGGCGGCTGGACCGTCGCCCTGGAGGGCGGGGCGACGCTCGCGCCCAGGCTGGAGGCGGGCGCGCGCCATGACGGGGGCGACGCGGAGACCGGCTTCGGGATCGAGCTGGGCGGCGGCCTCGCCTGGCGCGACCCGGCCTCGGGCCTCTCGCTGGACCTCTCGGGGCGCGCGCTGGCGGCGCACGAGGCCGGCGGCTTCAGGGACTGGGGGCTCGCACTGGACCTCGCCTGGGACCCGGCCCCGGAGACGGAGCGGGGCTGGTCAGCCCGCCTCTCCCGCAGCCATGGCGGGACGGCGTCGGGCGGCGTGGCCGCGCTGCTGGAGCCCGAGGCGCTCCCGGAGCCGGGCGACGGCGGCGGCGGGACGTGGCGCGCCGAGGCCGCGCATGGCGTCGGCCTCGGGCGCGGGATGGTCGGCGGCCCCTACGCGCGCGCGTCCGGGACGCCGGGGGACGGCGCCGAGGTGCGGGCCGGCTACAGGATCGGGCCCGACACGGCGGACGCGGCGGACGCCACCCTCGACCTCTGGGCCGGGCCGGCGACGGCGGAGGGCGGGCGCGCGGTCGGCGCCGGGGTTGCGTGGCGGTGGTGAGCGCCGCGCCCGGCCCCTGCGGGACCCTCCCCGCGGACGGCGTCCGCATGCCCGGCCGCGCGGGACCTGGCGCGGCCGGGACCCGTGCCGCACGGCGCCGGAAGCCGCCGCAGCGCAGAGGTCCCGCGCCCGAGGGTGTAGCCCAGCTTTTTACATCCGCGTTTTCCGCCTGCAGATTCTGAAGCGGGCGCGTCGGACCGGGGCCGGACGAACCGGCGGGCGACACGCCGCACGAGGCAACTGGCAGGAGCACGAACCATGACGCATGGCGAAGGGAACCACGGGCATCCGGACGCGGTGGCGTATCTTGACGGATTGGGCGAGGAAGACGCGGCGATGGTCTGTCCCCATGAGGGCGGCCACACGCGGTACTGGATCGAGGGCGGCGAGGTGTGCAGCCGCGACGTCGCGGGGGACGGCCCGCCCGAGATGCTGCCGGGGCGGTCTCGTCGGAGTTCGGGCCGCCGGCGGCCTGCGCGAACCCGCGCCACGGGCTGAGGATCCGGGGCGGAGCATTCCGTCCAAGGAAGCGCTGCCGGACGGGGAGAGCCGAGATGGCTGACCCTTCGCCGAGGCTCCCGGACGTTTGCGTCGACGCCGCCGCTCGCGGCCGTGTCCCGGAACACGGCGAACCAGCGCCGGGCAGGGCGGGACGGCGCCCTGAGAGCTTGAATCATAATTCAATAATATCAATATTTTACGTGATTCCGGCCGCCTGGCCACGCGCCACCCGGCGCATCAGGAACCGGCACGCCGCGAGCTGCGCCCAGGCCAGCGAGCTCTCCAGCGTCCGCCCGGAGTCCTTCGGCCCGGGCGCCGGCACCGCGACATCCGCGCAAACGTCCGCTCCACCACCCGGCGGCGGCACGGGACCGTGAATCCCCTTGTTTCCCTGGGCCGCTGGACGATCTCGATGACCGGCCCCAGGCCGTGCGCCGCCAGCGCGGCCTCGAGCTTCGGCCCGGCGTAGCCGCCGTCCGCCCACAGCTTCGTCACCTCGGGCGCCTTCCCGGCATCGCCAGGACCGCCTCCAGCGCCCCGTCCCGGTCCTGCACGTCCGCCTCCGTAGCACGCGCACCGCGATCGGAAACCCCTCGACGTCCACCGCCAGGTGCCGCTTGCGCCCCTGGCCTTCCTGCCCGCGTCGCAACCCGACGGCCCGCCCGTCTCGGTCGTCCTCGCCGGCCGGCTGCCGGTCGCGGCCGCCGTCGGCTCGGGGGAACGCCCCGCCTGCGCACGGCCCGGCGTGCGCAGCGCGGCCGGCATCCGTTCCAGGACGCCGTTGTCGCGCCACGCTCAGGAGTGGTTCTGGACGGTCGCAGAGGGCGGAAAGCGCTTGGGAATCGCCCGCCACTGGCATCCCGTGGCCAGCATGTACTGGATCGCGTCGGACGTCTCGCGCAGGTCGGTCGTCCGGCGGCGGCCCGGCTTCGAGGGGGCCGGAAGCGGCGGCGCGGCCGGAAGCCGTTCCTCGTCGGCCGGCCGGTTTCATGTCGCTCCGGCTTGCGGTCATGCTCCTCGCGGGTGGTCTCGTCCCAGGCCATTGTGTCCTCCTTGTCTGGGTGGAAACTGACACGGAGATACCACATCTGGGGGAGGCCATCCACATTTTAGGTCAAGCTCTCAGGCGGTGCCGGGCCCGCGTCCGGGCCTGCCGCATCGCGCCGGACCTCCGGAATGCCGCGAGCGGCCAGGCAGGACGACGGAACGCGTGCTGCCCGGCGCCTTTCCGACGTTCCCGCGAGAGGCGCAGGTCAAGCGTCCCGAAATGCGCCGGGAGCGGGACAGCCCGCATGCTGCCACCCTCCGAGGCGGCCAGGCCGGCCCGGCGCCCGATCACGGCGCTTCAGGAGATAGGTGTCCATGATCCACCCGCGTGCCGCACGCGCGGCCGCCCGGGCGTCGGCGATCCGTCCGGCGGCCTCGGTCAGGGGGCCGCTGTCGAGCATCTGGCCCTTCATCCCGAGATATGCGGCCCACCAGACATGCAGGCGCTCCGGATCGAGGCGTCGGAAGCTCAGCTTCCCGTCCAGCATCACCGCGACGGTGTCCGCGCCCGCCGGCCATCCATCCTCGCGCAGCCTCCGTCCGGTCGTGATCGTTACCGGCCCGCCTATCTCGTTGAGCGCAATGCCGTGCGCGGCGGTCAGCGCCTGCAGCGCGGTGATGCCGGGCACGACACTGACCCTCGGCGCAGGGCGAAGCCGCGCCGCAATCCTGAGCGTGCTGTCATAGAGCGACGGATCGCCCCAGACCGGCAGCGCCACGCGCGGCGCATCCCGGGCCGCGAGAGCCGCATCCCACGCCTTGCGGACTTCGCCGTGCCAGGTCCCGACGCTCTCCAGGTAGTCGGCCCCGGCTTCGCGGGCCGGCATGTCGAACTCGACGATTCGCGACTCGGCCTCGCCGCCCAGGACGGACAGGCAGACATGTCGTTTCAGTTCCGCAAGCTCCGCCTTTCCCGGCCCCTTCCTCGGGACGAGGATGCAGTCGGCCCTGCGGAACTCCGCCTCGCCCTCGCGTGTCAGGTGGCCCGGGCTTCCCGTGCCGATTCCGATCAGGACGAGTTCATCCATCGGACAGCGCGCCGTAGAGGACCAGCGTCGGCGCATGCCCCGCCCCTGCGCGGCGCAACCGGTCCGCAAGTTCAGCCACCGTGTACCTGCCGATGCGCTGCCGGGAAGTCGTCACGCTTTCCGCCATCAACGCAGGCGTTTCGCCGGGCAAGCCGTGCGCCATCAGGATTCCGGCAAGATCCGCAAAGGTGCGGCGGCCCATGTAGACCGCTGTGGTCGCATGGGCGTCGGCGAGCGCCGCGACGTTCAGATCCCCGGGCAGGTTCCCCGCCACGTCATGGCCGGTCACGAACTGCACGCGGCGCGCGGCCAGCCGTCGCGTCAACGGGATTCCGGCCTCCGCCGCTGCCGCGCAGGCCGACGGCACGCCCGGGACGATCTCGAATCGGAGCGCCTCCGCCCGAAGCGCCGCCAGCTCCTCTTCGAGACGTCCGAAGATCCCGCCATCGCCCGACTTCAGGCGCACGATCCTTCCTCCCCGCCTTGCGTAGTCGACCAGGAGCCGGCTGACATGATCCTGGCGCGGCGATTTCCGGCCCGCGCGCTTGGCAACGCTCACCAGGTCGGCGTCAGGCCTTGCATGGCCCAGGACCGGCCCGGACGAAAGGTCGTCATACAGCACCGCGTCCGCGCGCCTCAGCCGATCCACCGCCTTCAGCGTCAGCAGCTCCGGATCGCCCGGTCCCGATCCCACGAAACTGACGAATCCGCTCATGCCTCCTCCGCAATCAGGTGGAAGAAGGTTCCCGTCACGCGCCCGCGTACGGATCCCGTCTCGGACACAGCGCTGCCGTCGGCGTCGAACACCTCGGCCAGAGGCGCGTCGGGCTGCTCGACTATCGTCGAATAATGGAACTCGTGCCCCCGCAGCGCGCGCCCGGGACCGAATCCGGGCATTCCGACGGTGAGGATCGCACGCCGGTAGCCCAGATGGAACCTGCGCTGCGCGTAGCTCGTCACGAGTCCCAGCAGGCCGGCCATCCGGTGCCTGCCGCCATCCTTGTCGACCAGCGCCTCCCCAAGCACCATGTATCCTCCGCATTCGCCGTGGACCGGCCTTGTGGCGGCATGCCTGCGCAGACCGTCCATGAACCGTGACGCGGCCGCCAGCCGCCCTGCGTGAAGTTCCGGGTATCCGCCCGGAAGCCATACGAGGTCAGCCGCAGCGTCAGGCGCCTCGTCCGCAGCGGGCGAAAAGGGCATGACCTCCGCCCCGGCCCGCCGCCAGCCTTCGAGGAGATGCGGATAGGCAAAGGAAAAGGCCACGTCGCGCGCGAGCGCGATCCGTTGCGCGGGCGGTTCTGGCAGGGCGCCGGACACGGGAAGGCCGGTCGACGAGGCCAGCTCCCGGAGCGCATCCAGGTCCACATGCGCGCGAAGAAACGCCGCATAGTCCGCGATCGCGCGTTCAAGGTCGGGATGCTCGGCCGCCTGAACGAGGCCAAGGTGCCTTTCGGGCAGCTGCAGGCCACCACGCCTCGGAAGGGCGCCCAGCACCGGGATGCCGGCGCGATCCATGCCGAGCCGCGCCAGGCGTTCATGCCTGGGGCTCGCGACCCGGTTAAGGATGACGCCGGCAAAGGGAAGTTCCGGATCATATGTCCTGAACCCGAGCGCAGTGGCTGCAGAGGACTGCGCCTGACCGCCGACGTCGACGACCAGAACCACCGGCCAGCCTGTCTGCCGGGCCGTTTCGGCACTTGATCCGGATCCGAAGGCGCCCCGTCCCGCGACCCCGTCGAACAGGCCCATCGAACCTTCCGCGACGACGACGTCGGCGCCGGATGCCTCCGCCGCGATGGCGGCGAACAGGCTCTCGTCCATGGCCCAGCTGTCAAGGTTGAAGGAACGCCGTCCGGCCGCGGCCTCATGGAAGGCGGGATCTATGTAGTCCGGCCCGCTCTTGAAGGGCTGGACGGAAAGCCCCGCGTCGCGAAGCGCCCGCAGGAGACCCAGTGCGACGGTGGTCTTTCCGGTTCCGGAGCCGGGAGCTGAAACCAGGATCCCGGGCGGAAGCTGAACAAAGGCCACGGCAGGCATCCCCCCTCTTCAGTTCCGGCCGGAGCCGGCCCGAGCGCATGCCGTCATGCCATGATCCGCTCCGGACCGGCCAGTGGAAGGCACCGCGGCCCAGAGCCCTCCCAGCCGACAGGGACGAGGACTCGGGGGAGGTCTGGACAATCCCGGCGACGGCGTGCCACACACGGCCCATGACGTCAACAACGCGGGCCGCAGCAGCATGCGCTCTTGCCGCGACGTGCGCATTTGCGCACAGGAGCGAAGCGCAGGAGACTGTCACGGCAGACGCGGGGCGAAGGAGAGCCACATGACGAAGATGCGCAAAGCGGCGGAAGTCACGGCGAGGACAGGCGCAGCCCTGGCGCTGGCCATCGCGGTCGGCGGCTGCATGGGATCGAACGAGCTTGCCGGCACGACATTCGGCGGCCTCGCGGGCGGCGTGGTCGGCAACCAGTTCGGCAAGGGGGACGGCAAGGTCGCGGCCACCGCGGTGGGCGCCGTGATCGGCGCAAGCCTTGGCGGCGCCATGGGGCGCTCTCTCGACCGGCAGTCGCAGGCCATGGCCGGACAGGCGACAAACCGGGCGCTGACATCCTCTGCACGGGAAACGTACTACTGGGACAACCCCGCCAATGCCGATGGCCCGGCGGCAGGGGAGGTCCGGGTGATTCGCGACGGAAGCAATTCCACGGGGCAGCCCTGCAGGGAATACATCAGCACCGTAAGGATCGCCGGCCAGAGCCAGGAAGCCTATGGCATTGCCTGCTTGCAGGCTGACGGCTCATGGCGGATCACGCAGTAGGCAGCGCGGACATCCGCGTGACGCGGCATGCGGCCGGCCAGGCGCCCGGACGGTGGCGCCGCTTTGCGGAGGCCGTCAGCCCTGGCCGGCGTCGTACGGGCGCGGTCGCGTTTCCTGCGCGCCTCGAGGCCTGTAGCGTCTGGCATGGTCTGGCGAGTAGAGCGCGCTCCGCCCGCCAGGCCGGCCGCCCAGCGCCGCGCCGACCAGAATCAGCGCCGTGCGGGTGATGCCGCCGTCCATCTTCCCGACGATCGTGGCGAGATTGCCGCGGATGATTCTCTCGTCGGGCCAGCTGGCCCGGAAGACCACGGCCACGGGACAGTCCGCGCCGTAGAACGGCGTCAGTTCGGCCACGACGTCCGACAGGCGATGAACCGAGAGGTGCACGGCAAGCGTCGCGCCCGTGGCCGCGAATCCGGCAAGCGTTTCGCGCTCGGGCATGGCGGACGCGCGCCCTGACGTGCGTGTCAGGACAACTGACTGAGCGACGTGCGGCAAGGTCAGCTCGGCGCCAAGCGCGGCCGCCGCTGCCGCGAACGCAGGCACGCCCGGGGTCACCGACACCGGGATGCAGGCCTCCCGCAGCCTGTCCATCTGCTCGCCCATGGCGGACCATACGGAAGGGTCGCCGGAATGAAGCCTTGCCACGTCCTGCCCGGCATCATGCGCCGAGCGGCACTCGGCAATGATCGCGTCAAGATCGAGGGGCGCGGAGTTCACGATGCGCGCGCCCGGCGGGCAATGCTCCAGGATCTCCTCCGGCACGAGCGATCCCGCGTAGATGCACACCGGGCAGGAAGCGACCAGGTCGCGCCCGCGCAGCGTCATCAGGTCGGCGGCTCCGGGCCCGGCGCCGATGAAATGCACCGTCATCGCAGGCTCCTGAGCCTTTCGACGAGCCTGCGCGCCCTCGGGTCGGCTTCGCCTTCGAGCTCCTCGACGACCTGCTCTCTCAGGCAGGCGTGCTCCAGGCCGCATCTGCCAAGGCACGTGACGATGTCGTCGTCAAGCATGCATGCCAGCGCCGCCACGACCTCGGCGGCCGGACTTCTCCCCAGCTCCTCCAGCAGGCCCTCCTTGGCACGGGCATCGCCAGAGTGTCCCATCGTCACCAGGCAGGCGCGCCGGACCAACGCGTCCGGATCCGCGAGACCCGCCTCCAGCAGGTGCCCCGGCACCCGAGGCCTGCAGTTCCGGGCAAGCGCGAAGGCGCATTTCCGGACCTCCGGACGGCCGTCTTCAAGCCAGCGCGCGACGCGCTGCCCCGGCAGCGCGAGATTCGCATCCGACGCGCATTGCAGCGCGAGCGGCAGATGCGAGTCGATCAGGTCCGGGGCGTCAACGATCCGCGCGAGCGCCTGCCTGGACAGGGAGGAACCGGTTCTGGCGAGAGTCATCAGGGCGCAGCGCTGCTCGCGCGTGGGTCCATCGACGCCGAACCCGAAGAACCGCTTCCACAGGGCCTCGAGCGCGGGGACCGCGTCGTCGCCGAGTCCGCGGTCGAGGACCTGATCGCACAAGGCGTCGACCTCAGCCATGTCAGCGTCGGGAATCCGCGCCACAACTTCCTGATCTTCCATCTTTTCGAAGCTGGCGAATGGCACGGGCCGCCCGACCGGGCCGTCGTTCGGCTCCCGCCGTCCGAACAGGTCCGGCTGCGATGCCTTCTGCGCAGGGCGACGAACCTTCATGTATCGTTAGCGGCCGGGCGCCAAGGGCATGCGTGCGCCGGTCTCCAGCACAGCATTCGCATCAGATCCCTGTGCAGGACGGACTGCCTGGGCGACGCCATGCGATGCCTGCGGCGAGCGCTGGCTTCGACGCGTCCCGCTGCCATGGCCAACGCACCTATCCTGCCGAATCGCCTTGAGAGCCGGCGCCATCGGGCCAGAGCGCGTCCAGCGGGAAGCCGGTCGCCTCGAACGGCGGCAGCGAGACCGGTGCGTCGTCCGCCAGCGTGGCCAGGAGCGCCCACTGCCCGTCGCGAAGCGCGAACGCCTCCAGGATCCGCGTATCGGGGTCCACGAACCAGAGGTGCGTGACGCCCTCGCGGGCGTAGACTGCCCGCTTCTCGCCCAAGTCGATCCGGCGCGTCGACGGCGAAAGCACCTCGCAGGCCCAGTCGGGCGCGACGGTGCAGTAGGCACCGTCCGGATAGCCGGGCATCTTCTCGTGCCGCCAGCCCGCCAAGTCAGGCACCACGATGTCATCGCCCAGATGCAGCTCCGGCTCGTCCACGATCCACCAGCCGCCGGGCCCCCACGCCCACGTCCGTAGGGCGCGACCAGCTCGCCGCCGAGGGAAGAACTCGCCCAAGCATGGCGCATGGCTGGCTTCGGCTGGGCGTGAAGCGTGCCCGAGAGCACCTCAGCCACCATTCGAGACGGCACGTCGAGCACGTCCCGGTAGGTCGCCCTGCCGAGCGGCCCGCCGCCGGCTGCCGTCTGGACGTTCATGCCATGCGCCCCCGTTTCCGGTTAGAATTATAGCGCTTCGCAGAACTGTTGCAACACGATCCAGCATCCCGTCAGCAATTCCCGATAGCCTGATCATCGGCTTGCCAATGCCCGGTTCTGGCGGACGACAGTGCCGGACCGTTCCGTGCGCGCACGGCTGACGGCCGGGTGGCCCGGGGTTCCGGCGTTGCTGACGAGGGTGGGATCGGGGCCGTCCGGGCGTGGCCGGGGCGGCCGCGGCCCAGCGTGGATGAGGCCGACATGGTCCTCATTGCCAAACTCCCCGCCAGCGCACAGTGCCGCGCGCCGCCCCAGCGAGCGCCAGTTCGACTCGCGGCGGCAGGTCCCCGTGAACATTGGGACGTCGACGCACGTCTCCGCGAGGAAAGCCGGCCATCCGTGCGCGGCCTCAATGTCGGCGGACAGCCGCCGCAGGCTCAGTTCCAGCACGCGGGACACCAGCTTCGGCGCCCGCCGGGCAGTCGCGGCGGGCAGCGCGCGGTCCCGCGCCGTTCGGGACCGGCCTCGCCGACTGCCGCGAGGAGAGCCGGGTCGTCGGCGAGGTCGCAAGCCCTTCGGCGCTGTCCACGACCGTCTCGGCTGGGACCGGACGCGATCGGGACGGAGGCCGCGGTCGATGATTGCAAGGGCCTCGCGGGCGTGGAGCGCGCGGCAGGCCTGATGTGCACGAAGCGGCGGACGGGCATGTCGAAGCCGACGGTCTGGCGCTGGCGGGACCGCTGGGGATGGCCTGCTCCACGGTGCACGGCATCCTGAAGGCCAACGGCCTCCGGCCGCACCAGGTGAAGGCCTTCAAGGTGTCCCGCGACCCGAGGTTCGAGATCAAGGTCCGCGACGTCGTCTGCCTCTACGTCGACCCGCCCGACCATGCCGTCGTGCTGTCGGTGGACGAAAAGACGCAGATCCAGGCGCTCGGGCGGACCCGGAGGCCCCTGCCCATGACGCCGGGCCATGCCGAGACGAGGACCCGCGCCTGCAAACGGAACGGCACCACCACCCTGCTGGCGGCGCTGGATGTCGCAACCGGGAAGGTGGCGGGACAGATGACCGAAACGCATCGGTCGGAGGACTTCCGCGCCTTCCTCGATCATGTGGCTGCAGGCCTGGACCCCGCGGCCGGGGTCCACGTCATCCTTGACAACCTCTCCGCCCACGGATCCGCCCGTGTCAACGACTGGCTCAGGGACCATCCCGACTGGACCTTCCACTTCACGCCGACCTCGGCGTCCTGGATGAACGCGGTGGAGGGGTTCTTCTCGAAACTCGCCCGGCAACGGCTGAAGAACGCCGTCTTCAACTCCCTCGACGCGTGCATCACGGCCATCGAGGATCATGTCGCGCACCATGACGCCCACGATGCCCGGCCCTTCCACTGGAGCCGGGACCCGGATGACATTGTCGCATCGTGGAAACGCGGCCACCGGAGGCTGCAAGAAGAACATGCATCTGTATGAAATAAAACACTAGCCTGCGCGCTGGAGGAGCTGGCCGCAACCCCGGTTTCTCTCACGCGGGCCGCGACGGACCGGAACCTTCCGGCCCCAAGCCAGACGGCCAGCAGCGCGGCAGTCCGCAGGACATCACGGCGCAGCCCGCGCGCGCGGGGACCGCGAGCAGGCCCGTCGCCGCCTTCATCCCGCCAGCATCCAGCCCACCGCCGCGACGACAACGCCCGCGAAGGCGGCGTTGACCAGGACGATGCGCCAGGTCAGGCGGGTTTCCTGTGCCGCAATGTCGCTCCGCAGCTCGCCGCGAAGCTCCGCCAGATTGCTCTGCATCTCGCCGCGAAGCTCCGACATGTCGCTCCGCAGCTCGCTTCGAAGCTCCGCCAGGTCGGCTCTGGTCGCCACGCCGCCGGTCACGCCATCCTTGATCGCCGTGGTGATCGCAGCGGCCTGGCGTTCCTCGATGCCGCTCTCGCGAAGGAGCCGGGCCGTGGCCAGGGTGTCGAACGCCGCATCCGCCATGCCGGGGAGGTAGCACCGCCCGCCCGCCGCTTCAAGCCCGGGCGCGCCGGCCGCAGGGCGATTTTATTGTCCGTCCAGTGACTGCCACGCCGTGATTCCGGGGCCGGCGATTCCGTTCCTGACGTGTCCGGCCATGGCGGCTCTTCCGACGCCGGACCCGTCCGTCGACCTGCGCGCGGTCACGGTGCGCCCGACCCGCGGCGGGCGCGGGCACCGGCTCCGGGACCGCCTGGCCGCGGAGCGCCGCTGCCTGCGGTTCCACGGCATCGTCGGCAAGGGCCTGCTGCCCGGGTCGCGCTGCACGGGGGGACCCGGCAGGCGCCGGGCGGCCGGCAGCCGGGCGCGTCCAGGCCGGCCGCGCGGGACCGCTGGACCGGGTGGACGCCGGACCGGCGGTCCCGGCGCCTGCACCCGGCCTGCAGCAACGCCCGCTTCGTAATCCCGCGCCCCGGCGGGTGCCGGGCCCGGCGTCCCGCGTGCCGGGCCCGGCCTGCGCCGGCTGTCCGCCGACGTCGAGGCCGCGCACGGCTGCCCCGGCCCTTCTCGCGGAGACGTTCGTCGACGTCCCGCGGTTCACGGGCGCCGGCTGCCGCGCGTCGAACCGGCGCTCGCCATGGACGGCAAGGACGTCCGCGGCGCCTCGCGGCAGACCGGGGACGGGCGGCGGATGACGGTCGCGGCGGCCGGGGACAGGAGCAACGGGATCCCCGCGGTCCGGGAACTCTCCGGCGGCCTCGACGTCACGGGCCGCGCCGTCGCCATGGACGCGATGCACGCCCGGCACGCGCCCGCGCGCCGCCTCCCCGGACGCCGTGCCGGCCATGTCGTCGCCGCGGCCAGGGACAGCCAGGCGACCGTCCGCGACGGTCCCGGGGCGACCGGCTTCACCGGCGCGCCCTGGCACGAGACCGCCGCCAGGGGCCACGGACGCCCCGGGCGCCGCCGCTGCGCGGCGGTCGATCTGTCCGGGGCTCAACGGGACGGCCGGTCCGCCCTTCACGGGCGCCGCCAGGCCATCCGCGTCGCGCGCGGGCGCGAGGTCCCCAGGACCGGCGGGCGCAGCCGCGAGGCGGCCTGGCGCCCGCCTCGCCCGGCCCGGAACGCGCCGGGCCGGAGGCGCCTCCCGGGCCGGTGCGCAGCCACCGGACCATGGAAGGCCGCGTGCACTGCGTGCGCGGCTTCACCTGTGACGGGGACCGCTGCCGGGCGCACGTCCGCAACCTGCCGCGCGACCTCTCCTGCCTGACCTGCGCCGCCATCGCCGTCGTGCGATGCGACGGTCGCTTCGGCCACATGCCCGAGGCCGGCGCCGGCACCGGCCCGCCCGCGCCCGGGAGGCCGTCGACCTGACCCCGGGCCCGCCCGGCACATGATCCTCCGGTCCCGGCCGCGCGAAGGGCGCGCGGAACGCGCCGCAGGACGGCGCGGCGGGACGGCCGTGCCCGGACACGCCGAAAGCCGTGTCCGGAAAGCCCGGGACGGCAAGCGGGCATCGTCGCAGCCGGGGCGGCGGTCGCTCGAACCGCCCCGGCCACGCCCGCCTGCCGTCACGTCAGGCGCCGGACCCGAAAATGAAATGGTCCTGCCTGAGAGATGGAACGGGGGGGCTTGACGCTAATGACCCACAGGCCCTACCTTGGTGACATCAATGGTGCAAGCCAAACGCACCGCGGAAGGAGGACGTAGCATGAAGCATTCAGACAACAGAAAAAGCGCTGGCGCAACATCCGGGTTCCTGCAGGGAGCAGCAGTCGGTCTTGCTGCCCTGATGCTGACGGCGCTGGCCCAACCGGTCGCGGCAATGGAGACAAGGCCTGTCGAGAATGTCACGGCGGAGCTGAACGCACCAAACATCCGGGTGAGGGAAGGCGAGGACGCAATTTTCACATTCGCACTATCCCGTCCGTTCGATTTCGATCTCCGCTACGCGTACCGCACGCAGGACGGCCGCGCCAAGGCCGGCGAGGACTATCAGGCCAAACAGGGTTATGTCCTGTTTCCCGCAGGAAAGCAATTTGCAGAGGTCCGGGTCAAGACCCTCAAGGATGACATCCTTGACAACGACAATTTCAAACTGGTGCTGTCCGACGCTGAAACGCACGGCTACGGAATGGTCTGGGGCCAGTATGTGTGGACCGGGCGTTGGGTGGTCAGTGGCCTTCCCGAGACGAAGACAGTACGTGCTTGGATTCGGAACGAATGGGGCGCTGGCCAAGGACGGCGGGCGCCTGGCGGCTGAGGTCCTGAAGGATCAGGCGCACGACCACGGCGGCGCAAGGGTTTCTTCGCTGGCCATGTCACGGGCAGCCGTGATCGTGGGCGCGGGCGGTGCGCTCCACCCTCAGCCTCGGCCCGGGCGGCGAGACAGGCCTGAATTCGCCTGCATGCCGACGGCCAAGACGATCTCGCGCTACTTGATCGACTGCGCGATGGAGGCTGCGGTGGCGCTCATGGATAAAGGGCACGGGTCGGCCGCCACCGAGTGCGGCTCTCGATCAGGAGTCCGACTTCTGCTTGCACCGATGCCGGAAAGGCGCCGTTTGGTCCTTGGTGAAGTCAGGAGATGATCTGGACTTGACGTCCATGGCCAGCCTATCGGTTATAATCGCCTCCGCGCCTCGTCTTCATGATGCCGTAGCCGACCAGGACCCGTTGACAGTCATGTCGCGGCGACCAAGCAGGCGGCGAGGCGATACCCGCCGCGAAGCTCTCGCCGGTCCTGGCGCAGCGCGTCGCGACCGCCCGGAACCCCCTGGCCTTCGCGAAGAGGCTCTCCACCAGGTGCAGCCAGCCGCAGACGTCCCGGCCGTGCGCCCGCGGCGCCGTACGGCTCCGCTTCGACGGGACCGCCGCCTCCGCCCCGCGTTCCGCCAGGTCCTCGAGCAGCCGGTCCGCGCCGGACGCCCTCTTGCGCCCGCCGCCCTCGAAGGGGAGCCAGGGCCGGCGGGGGTGTATCCCAATTTTTTGATATCATGCGGCGACGGCCTGATTCGCCTGCCATTCGAGGAAGCCGGGCAGCCGGAGGTTCATGACCAGGGCCTTCAGCGCCAGCATGGCGTTGGCGCCCCTCTCCGCCCGGCGCGTTCCCGATCGCTCCGTCCGCAGCCCGAACCGCCGGCATCCGCCCTCCACGACGCCGCTTCCGGCCCGGACGCCCCGCTCCCGGAACCCGTCGTGCCGCATCCGGCCGAGGTTCCTCTCGAAGTAGCGGCAGCATGCCTCCACGTCCTCGTGCCGGTCCCCGGACGGCGCGAGCTCCCGGCCCCGAAGGGCCCCTCGCAGGCGTTCGGGATCCAGTCCGCCCCGTCGGAGACGACGACGGGCTCGCCCGCGTCGTGCAGCCCCCGCCGCCGCGCCTCCCGGTCGGGCCGCGCCGCGAAGTCCGAGGCCTCCCGGCCTCCGGACGGCGCCGCCGCGCCGCCCCGGCCCTGGCCGCCGCGCCGGTCCCGGGGTCCCGGCCCTCGGCGGTGCAGATGACCGCGAGCTTCGCTTCCCTGGTCCTCGAGGTGCCGTCGGCCTGCCTGCCCGCGACGCCCGCGACCTCCTCCCTGCGCATCGGGACGCCGGCGCCGTCGGCGGAGAGCTGCATGCGCGGTTCCGGCGGCCTGCCGTCCAGCACCTCCTCCCGCTCGAAGCGGGCCGCCGCCTCGAAGCCCATGAGCGGAACGGTCCCGGCGATGACGCTCGCCGTCCCCGGCGTGACGGTGTCCCCCTCAAGCCCCGGCGCCCGGTCCGGCGGGAAGCATCCCCCGCCGCAGGACCGGCAGCGGAAACGCGACCGCTCCGCCTCGACCCGCCCCAGCCGGCTCGAGGCAAGGACTTCGGCGTCGCCGAATGCCGGGCCGTCGGCGTCCCGCAGGCCGCGCACTCCGGCGCCGGCCGCGTCGCGTCCAGCCGCTCGCACAGAAGCCTCGGCGCCGCCGCGCCGCCGCCCGGCGAGGCGTCCCGGAGCGCCCGCCCGCCCCCGTCCGGGTCCGGAACCCCCGGGCCCGCCGCCAGCCGCGGCGGCAGGGGACCGAACTCCGCCGGGACGGCGGCAGGCAGCGCCTCCGGCGTGCCGTCCCCCGCGACGTCGCGGCGGCGCACCTCGCCCCCCTCGATCCAGCATCGCGTGTGGCCGCCCGCGTGCCTGCGGACCGGCGGCGGATGCGCCGCCGCCTCGTCCTCGGGAAGGCCCTCCGGACAGTCCGCCGCGTCCGGATGGCGGTGCACCCGGCTCCCTTCGCTCTTCGTCATGACACGCACTCCTGCGTCTGCCTCAACGCGCGCCGCCGGCCGCTCGCCCGGTCCTGGTCCGACGCGCCCGCTCCTGAAAGCGCAGGCGAAAAACGCGGATGTCAAAAAATTGGGATGCACCCGCCGGCGGAAGCGCCGGCGGGGCCACAGCCCGGCCCTGCGGATGCGGGACAGCCGGGACGGCGTGCTGCGGCTCGCCCGCGACCCCGCGGTTCCCGCGCCCGGCAACGAGGCCGAGCGGGCGCTGCGGCCCCTCAAGGTGCGGCAGAGGATCTCCGGGAGCTTCCGCAGCGAGACGGGCGCCCGGAACCGCGCGGCGCTGCGGACCGTGCTCGACACGGCCCGGAAACAGGGCTGGAACCTGACCCGGCGGAGGAGGAACGGCGCTGCGAACGGCTGGAATCCCTCGTCAAGGCGGGCGGGGTCGCGCCGGCGATCCGGGAGCTGTCGCGGCACGCCAGGCGCCACGAGGAGGTCGCGAAATGCGTCGGGCACTTCCGCAACAACATCCACAGGATGCGCTACGGCGACTGTCGCGCGAAAGGCATGCCCGTCGGATCCGGTGTCGTCGAGGGAGGATGCGGGCCGGTGATCTGCGGGCGCATGAAGAAAGGCGGCGCCCGATGGCCGATGAAGGGAGCCAACAGCATCATGGCGCTGAGGTGCCGCTCGCTCAACAACCGGATGACCGACCTGTTCGACCGGCGGCGCGCTGCCTGAGCGGGACAAATCCGGACATACCCCCAGGCTCATGGCATCTGCTGGAGACGATCCGCGCCCCGCCGGACGAGCTGGTCGGGCGGCTCGCCACGCGACAGCCGGCCTAGGCGGGCCGGGCCGCCTGACCGGCCGGGAAGCCGCCAGGATGGAACCTGAACAGTTACAATCTGGGCTACATCGCGGCGTCACGCGCAAGGCGAATTGGTTCCAGATCCCTCTGACGCCGGGATCCGCCTTGGCGTACGTGCCGGTCATCCTGTTCCATCCCTCCCGTCGCCGGCCGCCTTCATCGCAACGCGCTCCACTGCACGACAGGATAGGCCGCCTTCCAGCCGCGAAACCGTCCGACCGGAGCTGCTTCCGCCAGCTCGAGCTTTGTCAGCGTGCCTCCCAGTTCGGCCTGCGCGCCGGTCAGGAGCGCGGCCGTCTCCAGAGTCACGGCATTGGCCACGATCCGCGTGCCGGCGGCAAGGCCGTCCCGGATCCAGTCAAGGAGATTGCGGTCAAGGCCGCCGCCGATGAACACGGCATCCGGAGGATCAAGGCCATTGAGCGCCTCCGGAGCCCGGCCATCGATCACGATGAGCCTGTCCTGGCCAAGCGCCTCTGCATTCCTGCGGATTCGCGCCGCGCGGTCAGCGCCCTTCTCTATGGCGACCGCCCGGGTCGAGCCATGCGCCAGCAGCCACTCGATCGCGACCGATCCAGAACCCGCACCGATGTCCCAGAGCCGCTCTCCGGGCCGTGGCGCGAGCGCAGAAAGCGTGATCGCGCGGACGGGCCGCTTCGTCATCTGGCCGTCGCTTTGAAAGACATCGTCAGGCTGCCCGCTTGCAGCCGAAAGGCCCGTGCCCGATCCCGCCACCTCGGCCGCCGCGGCGACCGGATGGGCCACGTCCTCGAACGCGTAGGCGCCTGCGGCGACCTGGCGGCACCGTTCGCGCGGACCGCCAAGGGCTTCGAGGACATGCATCCGCGTTTCGCCGAAGCCAAGGCCGTCAAGGTAGGCCGCCATCCCGCCGACGGCCGCGCCGTCGCGCACCGTCGCGATCACGCGCTGCCCCGCTGCCAGATGCGGCCTGAGCCGGGCGAGCGGGGCGGCATGAAGCGCAAGGCAGGCCGCCGTTTCCAGCGGCCAGCCCAGCCGCGCCGCCGCCAGCGAAAACACGGATGCGCCGGGAATGGCATGCCACTCTTCCGGGCCGAAACGGCGGGCGATGACGCTTCCCGCTCCGAACCAGAAGGGGTTCCCGGACGCAAGCACGACCACCTTGCGCCCGCAAAGGCCGTCCAGCATTGACAGCCCGCGCTCGAACGGGACCGGCCAGGCGACCCGCTCGGCCCCGCTGTCCTTCAACAAGGACAGATGCCGCTCGGGGCCCATGATCACTTCCGCCGCATCCAGCGCTTCCCGGCTTGCGCGCGACAGGCCCCCCGGTCCATCCTCCCCGAGGCCCACGATCGTCAGCCAGCGAGCTTCAGGCATGGCGCAAAACCTCCTCATCCTGGGCGGCTCGGCCGAGGCGAGCGCCCTTGCGTCCCGCGTCGCCGGCATGGGTGTGCACGCCACGTTTTCCTACGCCGGCCGCGTCTCGAGGCCGGTCATCCAGCCGCTGCCGACCCGAACCGGCGGATTTGGCGGCGCGGCGGGCCTGGCCGCCTATCTCAATCGCAATTCCGTGACGCACCTGATCGACGCCACCAACCCGTTTGCCCTGCAGATCAGCCGGAACGCGGTCGCGGCCTGCGCCGCGACCGGCGTGCCCCTGGTCGCGCTCGCCAGGCCTCCGTGGACGCCGGGACCCGGCGACCGCTGGAGCAGGGTGCCGGACGCCGTCCGGGCCGCCGGGCGGCTTGGAGGCGCGCCGCGGCGGATCTTCCTTGCCATCGGCCGGACGGAAGTCCCGGCCTTCGCGGCCGCGCCGCAGCACCGCTATCTCCTGCGGTTCGTCGACGCCCCGAGGAACCGCCCCGCGCTGCCGCGCCACGACATCGTCCTCGGTCGCGGGCCGTTCAGCGAAAGGGCCGAGCGCAGCCTGCTCGAAACGCGCCGGATAGACCTCGTGGTGTCCAGGAATGCCGGCGGCGACGGCGCCCGCGCCAAGATCGACGCCGCCCGGGCGCTCGGGTTGCCGATTCTCATGATCGACCGGCCTGATCCGCCGCGGCGGCACGAGGTCGGAACCGTCGAGGAGGTTCTGGACTGGATCGCTCATTCCGGCGTCGACCGCGGCGTGTAGACGAGCGGCGGAAGTCCGCTCCGCGCGATCCTCCGCGTGCGCCGCGACCCCAGGATCACCACGGTCTGCATGTCGGCCATGCCGGGATCCGCTTCGGACAGCCGGACGGTCCTGACGGTCTCGTCCGGCGTCGTCACGGCACGGGCGAACGTGACCAGGCGCTCGGGCTCGCAGAGGTCGCGCAGCAGCTCCAGGACGCGGGCGAACCCGTCAGGCCGGGCCCTGGAACGGGGGTTGTAGAAGGCGCAGGCAAAGTCGCCCTCGACCGCGAGCCGCAGCCTCCTCTCGATCAGGGGCCAGGGCTTGAGGTTGCCGGAAAGGTTCACGGCGCAGAAGTCATGGCCAAGCGGAGCGCCCGCGCGTGCGGCGGCGGCGAGCATTGCCGTTATGCCGGGCAGGACGCGGACATCCAGCATCCGCCAGGCCTGCGGCCCGGCCTCCATGGCCTCGAGGACTGCCGACGCCATCGCGAACACGCCGGGATCGCCCGACGAGACCACGGCCACCCTGCGGCCCGCCGCGGCGAGCTCCAGCGCGTGGCGGGAGCGCTCGGCCTCCATCCTGTTGCCTGACGCATGCCGGCGGAGCCCTTCACGCAGGGGAACCCTGTCGACGTACCGGCGGTATCCGACGACGTCGGTCGCCTCGGCCAGCGCCGTCCGCACCTCGGGCGTTATCAGGGCGTCGCCTCCGGGGCCGAGGCCCGCAACGGCAACCCATCCTCCGGTCACGGACGCCGTCCCCGCCCGTGCACCAGGACGATCGTGAAATACGGGGGCGCATGGTCTTCGGGCACGTCGGCGAGCCTGGCAACCGACTGGTCCGCCATCGCCGCGCATTCGACCATCCACGCGTCCTGCGCGCGTCCGGCCCGGACAAGGGCCGCCCGCACCTTGGGCAGGTTGCGCCCCACCTTCATCACGACCAGCGCGTCGGCGGCTTCCATGTGCCGCGCCAGGGCGTCCTCTTCGAGCGTTCCCGTCAGCACGGTCAGGACATCGTCGCCCCAGGCGATCGGCGCCCCGCTGGCCGCCCATGCGGCCGCCATGCCGGGTATGCCCGGGACGACCTCGACGGGCACGCGGGCCTCCAGGCGCCGGTGCAGGTGCATGAAGGAGCCGTAGAAGAACGGATCGCCCTCGCAGAGGACCACCATGTCCTCGCCGCCTTCCGCGATGGCCGCAATGCGTGCGACGCAGGCGCCGTAGAATTCCGCCAAGGCCCGGTTGTACCGCGGATCCCGGACAGGGATCTCGGTCGTCACGGGATACTCCATCGCGAACTCGGCCGCGTCCGCCGGAACGAGGTCGCCTGCCAGCGTCCGTGCGCGTCCCGCACGCCCCCTCTTGCGGAAGAACGCCACATGGCGTGCCCGTGCCAGAAGCCGGAGCGCCCGCGCGCTCATGAGATCAGGCTCTCCGGGCCCGAGGCCGACACCATAGACCGTCCCGGTCATTCCGCGGGACTCGCGATCGCGTTGACGGCGGCCGCGGCGACGGCGCTGCCGCCAAGACGTCCCTCGACGATGCAGCAGGGCGCAGGCCGGCATTCCCAGAGAGCCGCCTTCGACTCCGCGGCGCCGACGAACCCGACAGGGCAGCCGATCACCGCGGCGGGCCGGGGGCAGTCCGGCTCCTCCAGCATGTTCAGCAGGTGAAAGAGCGCCGTGGGGGCGTTCCCGATCGCCACGAGCGCGCCTTCCAGCCGGGGACGCCAAAGCTCCAGCGCCGCCGCCGAACGCGTGTTGCCCGTCGCGGCCGCAACGCCGGGAACCGACGGATCCCGCAGCGTGCAGATCACGTCGCTGGATGCAGGAAGCCGCGCGCGCGTCACGCCTTCGCTGACCATCCTCGCGTCGCACAGTATCGGCGCTCCGGCATCCAGCGCCCTGCGCGCCGCGGCCACGAAGCCTTCGGAAAACCTCAGGCGCCCGGCGAGGTCGACCATTCCCGATGCATGGATCATCCGCACGGCGACCCGCTCCTCGTCCGCGTCAAAGCGGGCAAGGTCGGCCTCGGCCCGTATCGTCGCGAAGGACCGTTCGTATATGGCGGCGCCGTCCCTCTCGTAGACATGCGGCATCAGCGCAACAGCTCCCGGAGTCCGGCCTCGGACACGCCGGTTCGATCAGGGGCGTCGCCGACCGAACCCTTCCTGACAAGATCGAACGCGCCGTTTCGCCCGACCAGCGTCAGGTCCGCCGGCCCCGATCCCGCACAGCCCTTCGCGCAGCCGGACACGTGAAGCGTCCCGACGCGACGTTCCGCCAGCCAGCGCGCGACCGGCCGCGTCGGCACGGTCGCCCGGGCGCATCGCGGCGCGCCCGGGCACGCGGCGGCGCCAAGCAGGGGGTCCGAGGGATCGTGAACGAAAGCCGGATGCGTCACGGGCCTTGCCCTCTCCAGGTAGAGGCGCCGCCGCGGCATGAGCTGGACGAAGCGGGGGGCTGCCTCCGCAAGCAGCGCCGCAAGCGCGTCCGCCGACGTCGCGCCGAAGGGCACGCCGACGATCGCGCCTCGCTTCGCGCGTCCCGGCGCGGGCAGGCCTGCGCCGCCTGCCGGCACGGCGTGCCGCCAGCGTCCCGGCAGGGACGCCTTCGCGACATGCCGCCTCATGCGCCCGCTTTCGCGGCCGCCGGTCTTCACGAACCAGGCCGCCATCTCGCTCAGCGCGTCGAAGGCGCCGGCCTCGTCGACGCGCCGCCCGCGGTCCGCACCGTCGCCGCGAAGCAGGAGCGCCCCTTCGCGGTCCCGCTCGAACCGGAAGTCCGCCGAGACGTCCTGCAGCAGCGGCACGGCTCCCGTGTCGATCGCGATGCCGGTCTTTGCGGGCATTTGCGGCAGCTCCGCCAGCCGCCGCGAGACCGCGCGCGCCAGCCGGTCGGTCAGGTCGCCGGAGACCCAGAACGGACTCACGACGACGTTCCGGCGCGCCTCCAGGTCCCGGTCGGCATCCACAAGCCCCTCGGCCACGAGCGCATGCAGCAGTTCGGGATGCGCATCGTCCGCGACGCCCCTGACCTGAAGCCCGCCGCGCGAGGTCAGGTCGATCAGCCCGTTTCCGAAGCGGCGCGCGAGGCCGGCCAGGGCGCGCGCCTGACGCGCGCTCATACGCCCCGACCGTGGCCTTGCCCGGACGATCAGGCCGTCGCCCGACATCATCGGGGAATGCGCGGTCGGGCACCAGCCCCGGATGCCGGACGCTTTCATTCCGCCGCTTCCAGGCCGGCCCGGATCGAGTTCCGGCGGGTTCGCCACAATCCTGATCCGTGCAGGGCGACGAACCGCTCGCGCAAGGCCGACAGCGCCCCCGGGTTCGCGTCCCGCATGAACGCGGTGACCGAGGCGTCGCCGAGGGTGGCGTCATGGTAGGCGTCGAACAGGTGCGGACCCACGACGTTGGCGAGATTCGCGAAGGCGGCCATGTGGTCGAGCGTCGCCGCGATCTCCGCGGCTCCCTGGAAACCGTGCCGCTTCATGCCGTCCAGCCATCCCGGCTGCACCGCCCTGGCGTGCACGATGCGCGCGACCTCCTCCGTCAGGGTCCGTGCGCGCGGGCGGGCGGGATCGGCGTTGTCCAGGTGGTAGAGCGCAGCCTCCCGTCCGCCCGTCACCGCCTTGGCCGCCGCGAATCCGCCCTCATGCGCCGCATAGTCGGCGGCCAGCAGGAGGTCGGTTTCGGGAAGGTCCTGCAGGTGGACGAAGGCGTCCGCCCCGGCCACCCGGACCGCCAGCCCGTCCGGATCCTCGACGGCCCGGTCGCCGTCCATGGCCCATGCGCTCGCAGCCAGCCAGGCCGCGCCCGCTTCGCGGCGCGCCTCCTCGGTGATGTCCTCGCGCAACCGCTCCATTCGCAGGCCGAAGCGCCCCGGCGCCGGCCCGTAGACGCGGGAGCCGGGATCCGTTCCGGCGAAGGGGTTCCAGTCACTGGCCTCGTCCCGCGCCGCAAGGGTGCGCACGGCCTGCGCATACAGCGCCGACAGCCCGGGGAACACGTCCCGGAACAGTCCGGACACTCTCAGCGTCACGTCCAGCCGGGGCCATTCCAGCTCGGCAACGGGGAGCACCTCGATGCCGGACACCCTCTCGCTGCCCGCGTCCCAGACGGGGCGCACGCCGAGGAGATGAAGCGCCATCGCGAATTCCTCGCCCGCCGTCCTCATGGTCGCCGAGCCCCAAAGGTCCACGACAAGGCCCCGTGGATGGTCGCCCCGCTCCTGAAGATGGCGCCGCACGAGCTCCCTTGCGAGCCTGACGCCCTGCGCATGGGCGGCCCGGGTCGGCACGGCCCGGGGGTCCGTGGCGAAGAGGTTGCGTCCGGTCGGCAAGACGTCCGCCCGGCCCCGGTAGGGAGAGCCGGCCGGGCCGGCCGCGACGCGCCTTCCCGCAAGCGCGTCAAGCAGGGCCTCCCTTTCGGCCTTCGCCGAGGCCGCGATGTCGGCGCGGGCGGGCGCGAGCGTCGCGGCGCGGACGTCCGACGCGCCCTGACGTCCCCATACGTGCAGCCCGTCGCCGAACTGGCTGTCCTTCACGTCACAGACGAACCGGTCGATCCGCGCGATCGCCTCGGAGGCGCATCCGCTTCGTTCAAGTCCCAGATCCGACCCGAGTCCGACGGCGTGCGCCTCGGCCCGGATGTCGTCCTGCAGGCGGTCGCGGCGACGCGGGTCGAGCCCCTCGGCGCTTGAGAACTCGTCGAGCAGCGCCTCAAGCCGCGCGAGCCTGCGAGGCGTCTCGCTCCGCCGGGCCGGCGGCGGCAAGTGGCCGAGCGTAACGGCGCCGATCCGGCGCTTGGCCTGCGCGGCCTCGCCGGGGTCGTTCACGATGAAGGGGTACAGGACCGGGAGCGCCCCGACCAGCGCCTCCGGCCAGCACAGCTCCGAGAGCGCCGCCGACTTGCCCGGCAGCCATTCCAGCGTGCCGTGGGCGCCTACATGAACCAGTGCGTCCACGCGGTCCGCCGTCCTCAGCCAGAGGTAGAACGCGACGTATCCGTGGCGCGGCACCCGCGAGAGATCGTGGTACTCGTCGCCGCGGCGGCCCGCATCGCCCCTCTCGGGCTGAAGCGCGACGAGCGCCCTACCGCGCCGGACGGCACGAAAGCGGAACGCGCCTTCATGGACCGAGGGGTCCTCTTCGGCCCTTCCCCAGGCGGCCTCGAGGTCCGCGCGAAGCCGGTCCGGCAGCGCCGAGAGGGCGGTCCTGTATTCCGCGACGGGCCAGGAGACCGACTCCCGGGCCAGCGCCGGCTCGAGCCCGTCCCCCGGGCCGACCGCATAGCCGCCGGCATCCAGGTCATCCAGGATCGCTTCCGCCGAGGCGAACGCATCCAGCCCGACGGCATGGGCCGCTCTCCAGGCCTTCCCCGGATAGGTCGACAGCACGATGGCGACGGAAACGTCGCGTCGCGCCTTCGCACCGAGGGCGATCCAGGCCGCGACCCGGTCGGCCATGGCGGCGATCCGGCCCGCGTCCGGCCGATGGGCCACGAGCCGCACCTGCAGGTCGGCGTCCAGGCTGCCCGGCTCCTTGAAGGACGCGACGCCGGCGAAGATGCGCCCGTCCACTTCGGGCAGCACGACGTGCATCGCCAGGTCGGCGGGTGACAGGCCGCGCTCCGCGTCCTTCCAGGCGGCGCGTGTCGACGTCGCCAGGGCCGCCTGGAAGACAGGCACGCCGGCCGCGTCCAGCGGCGACCTGCCGTCGGCGCCCCTGCCGGAAAACGCGGTCGCATTGACGATGGCCGCGGGCGACAGGGCGGCGATCCTCGCGCTCAGCCAGCGCGCCGCGCCGGGATCCTTCAGAGAGGGAACGAAGAGGCCGATCGCCCCGATGCCGCGATCGCCGAACGCCTGCATGAGACGCTCGACGGGCGCGATGTCGGCGGCCGCGAGATACGCCCGGTAGAACACGATCGCGACCATGGCGCGGCCGCCGTCGCCAGGGCATGCCGCGCGGCAGGAAGCGTCGCGGCCCCGCATCGGGCAGCACGCCGACGCGCCGCCATGCGCCCGGCGGGCGGCGGAGCCCGCCTCCCCGCCGCGCACGCCGCGTTCCGGCGTCCAGCAGCCGAATGCAGGGATCGTCCTGACGCCAGCCACCGGCCCGGCATAGAGGCCCGCAGCCAGCGCCAGCTGCGCCAGGGCCGCCTGCCCCGCCACGGCGCCGCCCTCGTCCGCCAGCGCGCCAAGGCGCGCCAGGGTCGCGTGCGGAACGGTCGAGACCGCCTCCAGCTGCGCGTCCGGCCTGCCGTCGCCCGGCAGCACGGCCAGCGTGATCCCCCTGGACTCCGCCAGGGCGCGCACCTGGGCAAGCCCGTAGTCCCAGTACGGCATCCCGCCGATGAGGCGGACGAGGACGGCCTTGGCGCCGGCAAGGGTCTTCTCGACATAGACGTCGACCGAAGCCGGATGCCTGAGCGCGGCGAGACTGGCGAGCCTCACGCTCGGCAGCGGCATGCCTTGCTTCCTTGCCCTGTGCCAGCCCGCCGCGAAGGCCTGAAGGTCGCTGTCCGAGAACGACAGGACCACGAGGTCGGCCGGGGCCTGGTCGAGATCGGTCGGGGTCTCGGTTTCCTCGAGCCCGCGGCTTTCGCGGAAGATCACGTGCATGCGCTGGCTCTCCCCGCCCAAGCGCGCGGGCCGGTTGGGGCCGGCCGACCCGGGCTGCGCGCGCCGCATGTCACTGCGCACGCTCCACCGGCGCCAGGATCGCGCGAACGGCTTCAGGATCGATGTGGCGGCGCTCCGCGATGACGACCAGGCGCCCCTGCCTGTCCTCGCCGGGCGCCCAGGCCCGGTCGTACTGCCGGCGGACTCGCGTTCCGACCCCCTGGACAAGCAGGCGCATCGGCTTGCCGCGCACCGCGGCGTGCCCCTTGACCCGGAGGACCTTCCGCTGAAGCGCGAGCGCCTCGATCCGCGCAGCGAGACCGTCGGCGCTTTCGGCCTCGGGAAGATCCACGACGATCGTGCCGAAATCGTCGTGATCATGCCCGGGCGCCCCGTCGTGACGCGACGGGCGCGCGGCCAGGTCGTCCTCGGCCGCCGCGCCGATGCCGAGGATCACGCCGGGGTCCGCCGCTCCCTCCGGCACCTCGATCACGGGCACGGCGCGCAGCGCTTGCCGCTCGACGGCCGCCCTCGCCCGCGCAACGCCTTCGGATCCCGCGAGGTCGGGCTTGGTCAGGAGCACGATGTCGGCGCAGGCCAGCTGGTCTTCGAACACCTCCGAAAGCGGCGTTTCGTGGTTGAGGCTGCCGTCGGCGAGCCGCTGCGCGTTCACGCGCCCGATGTCCGGCGCGAACCTGCCTGACGCGACCGCCTCGGCGTCGGCCAGCGCGATGACGCCGTCCACGGTGACCCTGCTGCGGATCGCGGGCCAGTCGAATGCCTTGAGCAGAGGCTTGGGAAGGGCGAGGCCCGAGGTCTCGATCAGGATGTGATCGGGCGCGGGGTCGAGTTCCGCCAGTGCGCTGACGGCGGGGATGAAGTCGTCCGCGACCGTGCAACAGATGCAGCCGTTGGCCAGCTCGACAACGTTCTCCGCCGGACAGCCGGGAACGGCGCAGCCTTTGAGGATCTCGCCGTCAACGCCAACGTCTCCGAACTCGTTCACGATCACCGCCAGGCGGCGTCCCTTGCTTGATTCGATCAGGCGCCGGACCAGCGTCGTCTTCCCGGCTCCCAGGAATCCGGTGATGACGGTGACGGGAATCTTTGCGAGATCGCTCATCCGTCCGGCTCCACGGGCGCGGTCGGCGGAATCCGCGCCACGCAGTTCCTTCGGAAGTGTCCGGAACGTTCCCGCCACGGGACAAGCCCGTCCGGCGTCGCGCGATATCGCGCGACGCCTTCCAGGATCATGTCCGCGCCCGAAGGGTCGAGGTTGCCGTAGACGTATGTCCAGCGCCGCGGTCCGCCGCGCAGGGCGACGGAGCAGCCACGGTCGCAGTTCGAGAGGCATTCCACGCCGAGAAGGCTGACCCCTTCGGACCGCACGCCGGCCGCCAGCGCGCGATGCAGGAGCGCGCCGGGGCGTTCCCCGGCGTCACCCGGCTCCAGCCCCCTGCGGCAGGTGGTGCAGACCAAAAGCTCAACCGGCGCGAAGTCGTCCACTGGGGGCCTCGTTCCTGCTGTGGAAGGGGAGAGGAAACGAGAGCGCCGCGCTGGCAGCCCCGCCCCCGGAATCCCCCGTCCGGTCACGTTCATTCGGCTGGCAGGTCTCCCGGCTTGCGGATGATTGCGGGCGATCCGGCCTTCCCGGCCTCACGGGCCAGTGGCGAGATGGATCCCCTCTCCGGTCACGGTCGCGGGGGCGGCTGCATTGAGGTCCGATGACCCTTTCGCATTCCCTTTTCACCTGCCATGGCGGGCAGGCACCAGCGCCCGGAAAGACTTCGGCGAATCACGGCGCCAAGTCAAGCAGATGCCCGCGGTCGGGTGCGTCCCAGTTCCTTGGCCGCCATGATTCGCCGGCGCTGCTGCACCGTCCCTCTGTCAAGAAAACAAGGGGGCCCGACTCTCTTGAAAGGCAGGCAAGCTGGAGCATTGGGCCCCGAGTCAAAAAAATTGGGCTGCACCCTCCGCGGTCGGGGTGCGCTCCAGGTTTCCCGCCAGGCTGCGAGGAGCCGCGCTGGCGCGAGGCGGGGACCCGGAAACGTGCGAACGGGCTTGAGCCCGAATTCCGCAATTCGCTGGTCAGGAGATCCATAAGCCACTGATTTTCCTCAAGAGGATCAGCAAGGTTCGGGACTGCGCGACCAGCGGCGAGCAGCGGACGGCACGCGGTCACGAAAAGAGCCGCGGCGCCCTGTGCCGGCAGGGTCATGCCGAGCCGGTGCAGCAGAAGCTCGTGCTCCTTCCCCGGCCGGGTGCAGCTCGGCAGGACGAGGTGCTGGCCGCCGGGCGCGGGCGCAGACTGCAGGCGCCGGACCGCTCGACATTCACGGCCGGGGCTTTGTATCAACGACCCCGCCGGTTCACTCCCCGGCACGAACCGGCCGCGCCGGGCACCAACGGCAGGAGAATTGATGGCCCGAAACCGCAACCGACGCGAGATCGTCCGCCACAGCATCACGCTTCGTTACGTGGAGCCAAAGGTTGCGAGGCGAATGGACATCCCCTTGGACACGTATCTCGAAGATCTCCACCTCTACATCCAGGCGGCAATGGGATGGGACAATTCCCACTTATGGGGGTTCGATGCGCGACGGTACGGAGAAAGGGCCCATTGGAGTCCCGAGGAATGGGGCGACCGCCTCGACGAGACGCTTCTCGACGTCATCGCCTTCCTGAACGGCAAGCGGGAATTCACCTACTTGTATGACTACGGGGACCACTGGGAACACCGGATCAGGATCGGAATGATCCAGCCGGCGCGTGACGACAGGCGATACCCGCATCTCGTCTCCGGCACCGGCCGCTGCCCGCTCGAGGACATCGGCGGCGTGTGGGGCCACCACGAGTTCCTGCGCGCCTTCGACGACCCAAGCTCTGAATACCGCGAGTACTATCCAGATCTCTACAAGGAAGGAAGCACCTGGGACGCAGAGGATTCCAACCTTGACGCACGGAGAGAAATGCTTGCGCAGCTCAGCGGATAGGGCCGTCGCGCAAGCGCGGCAGGAACGTCGTTTTCTGGACGACGCGCGGACCTCGCACCCGAGGGGGGGGGCATAAGCGTTAACTTGTTTTAGCGTAACTGTTCAGGTTCATCCGGGCAACAATCCCAACCAAGGGCCCGGCGAGCTGGTGGTGCAGGTCTTCCAGCTGCCTGCCGGATCGAACTACGCGGACGCCGGCTCAGCCTACTTCCTGTTCATGGGCGGCAGGGGCTGCGCGCGGGTCGGTCCGGGTGGCGGATTGCTTGGCGGCAACCAGTAACACCGGGCGAGCAGTGCAGACGAACGCCCGCGCTAACGGATGAGGATGCCGAGACCCCGCAGGGCCGCGGGAGACCGACGCCGGACCCGGTTCGGACGGGCACGACACACAAGACACACACAAGACACACAAGGGCGGCCTCCGGGCCGCCCGTGTCCGCAGTGTGTTCCGGTGATTCAAACGGAGACACGACCGATCGTCCCGTTGCCCTGCGCTTGAACTGTGCCCCACCCGGCCCTCGCCTGCAGGGGCCGGCCCCGTCGGCTCCACGCCAGCTCAAGGCCAGGGAGATTGATGGCGATCAGACCGAGGCGATCACCGAAGCCGTACGGGCCGGTGTCGTCGGCGGCGTCGCAACGAAAGCCGATCTGGCCGAAGTGCGGATTGATATTACAGTACTGCGCACCGAGCTCCGTTGGATGAAGGCGATCGGAGGGGTGATTGTCGCGCTGTTGGTGTGGATGATCGTTGCGATGCGGATCGGTTGAGACCGGACCCGGCTCTTTATTTCCGGAATCCTTCCGGATACCCGGGATCGTTTTGACCTCTCCTTCAAAGGACGGCCATCCGGTCACCTGTTCCGTACGCCGATTGTGTCCGGCTGTGATGCAAGACGGATTGTGACGTGTTGAAAGCCGGTCTTTCTGCAAGGCGTGATGCGGGCAAAGGACCATGGATCATTTTCGGTGGATCGGGAGAGGTGTGACAAAGTCATCGGATTCCTGGTTGAGCGGCTGTCAACACTTCGTTTGAAAGGAGACAGTCCGGTGGGCGTTACGAATGCAGGCCGTCTATTTGCAAACATCGGGACAGGACAAGATAGAAAAGAAACAGGCGTGCGTGTCTATCCCGTTCCGTTGTCTTGCAAGCGCAGGGAAAGGAGCGGTCGGAACCCGGTTGGACCGCAATGTCCAAACAGGAATCACAACGGATGTCAGCGGGGGATTCGCTTGTAAACATCACGGCGATGCGCAATACGAACAATCCGAATTCGCCTTGCGTCGTCATTAATTTCCGCTACAATGTGATAATCCCCAACACGGTATCTCCAGAGATTACGGTGCCGCGCCAAAACCAGTGGCGCACCAAGATGGCGGGGATCCGATTCGATGGCAAGACGTCGTTCGAGAAAATCGCGGATCCGCCGTCGGACCTTCGGGTCCAGCTTACGGGCGGATTTGTACACGATCGCCGCACAGTCAATCGTCCAAGTCACACCACATCTCTTCCGCCGTCAGAACCTCCTCCTTACCCTGTCGAATACGCTCCAGAATCGCCTCGCTCAAATAGGCTTCCTCCATGTCCTCGATTGCCTCAACGATAGCCGAACGAGCGTAATAGCTCTTGGTTCTTCCGGTTTCTCGGGCCAGAAAGGCTAGACGTTCTTCGACGTCGGACGGAAGACGGATGGACAGCATGGCTTTCTCCTGATTGTCAGAGAGTGTAAGATATGTATGACAGTGCACACACTGCGTCTTGAACGACCCGTCGTCAAGCACCATTGTCCGGATCGGTTGCACGATCGGGACCGGGAGGACCGGGCCTTGAGCGGGCGCGTGACCGCCAGGGTATCAAAGAGCGCATTCGTCATGGTTCGGGCTCGGAATTGGCGTGTCCTCCATCCCCGCACCCTGAACCGCCTCCATGCACCCGTCAACCGGGTCGATCGTCCGGCAGTGCCTCCGTTTGAAATTCGAACAGCGATTCCCGACAGGATTTCCTTTCGTTCATTGTCAGCAGATTGCACGGCCGTCACGAATTTTCCTGTCACAGACTTTCCCCGCCGAATCGGCCTTGCCGCGGACAGACAGGCAAAGGCCGGGCAGCAGATGTCCAGAGATTCCTTTCGCAGGCATCCGTCGATGCCAGGGCCGTGCTTCACGCCGTGCGTGCATGCTTCGACCGCATCCCCGACCCGACCGTCACGCGCGACTTCAGTCTCGCTGACTGCCTGATGTCGGGGCTCGCGGTCTTCTCGCCCGGGATCCCGTCGCTTCTGCAGTCCGGCCGGCAGGTGCGGGGCGGCGAGGACCCGGTCCGGGCGCGGAACCTGCGCGCGCTCTTCGGCGTGGGGAAGGCGCCGTCGGACACGCGGATGCGCGAGCGGCTCGACGGGGCCGGCCCCCGCGGCCTGCGCCGCTGCGGCGCGGCAAGGCGCTCGAGGGCCGGACGGCGTTCGGCGGGCGTCTCCCGGTCCCGGCGGACGGGACCGGCCGCCGTTCCTCGCACAAGGCCGTCTGCAGGCGCCGCTCGCGTCAGGACCCGCCGCGACGGGTCGAGGACCTCCTGCCGTCAGGCCCTGGGTGCGGCGACCGTCCGTCCCGACCACGCCGGGGCGTTCCCGCCGGCGCCGGAGCCGATCCGGAACGGGGACGGCAGGAGGAGGAACGACTGCGAGCGGAACGCCTTGAGGCGGCTCCCGGAGGACCTCCGCCGGGAGCGTCCGCACACGGGAGGGCGGCCGGCGCCGGGGGCGGGCCGGCGGCCGGCGGCCCGCACGTCAGGCTTCGTGAGCGGAGAAGGGCTTCCGCCCGTCCCGGGCGCGAAGCCGGGCGACCACGGGCTGCCGTCCGGCTGGTTCGATGCCAGCGGGACGAAGCAGGCCTGGGAGAGGCGCGGCAAGGACGGCACGGTGCACCGCTTCGAACGGGACCGCGGCCGGCCGGCCGACGACGCGAACTTCGGCCTGAAGACCGACATGCCCGGATGCGGGGAGACCGGCACGAAAGGGAGGGTCCGGAGGTTCTCGCGGGCCGCCGACCTCCCGCCCTTCCGGGACACGGCGTGTCCGTCATGCGGTGCGGCCGCCGCAGACGGGCGACCGGGAACGGGACGTTCCAGGCACCGGGACGCGGGAGGGCTGCAGCTTCGGGCACGGCTCCGGCCATGGCGGGAACCGCCCATGGGACGTCTTCATGACGCTCGCCATGCCCGCCTTCCTGATCGACGCGGGTCGCGGCGGCACTGCTGCCCGCCGTTCGGGAAGGCGCGGGAACGCCAGAAGCGCATCCCCTGCCTCCGGGACCGGATGCGGGAACCGGCCGGACCTTCGTCTTCCGGGACTGGAAGACCCCTGCCGCGCGCTCGCGGGAGAGCCTGGCAAGGAGGACCATGCCGGCCCGTCCGTGCCGGGCCGTGACCGCCCCGGCCACGCCCGGACGGCCCCGAACCCGCCCTTCGCCGGCAACGCCACGATCCCGGGCCGCCGCCCGGCCGCCGGTCGTGCGCACACGGAACTGCCGCCCGCCATGACCGCGCCTTCGCGCACCGACGGTCAGGCTGGCGGGAATTGCTGGTGCGAACCGTCCCGGTCTTGCATGCTCAGGGCGTCTCGGCTATTCTCCTCCCATTCAGATTCGCCGGGTGGTCGTCTAGGGCCCGTTGACACTCATGTCGCCGCGACCACGCCGGCGACGAGGTGGATCCCGGCGGCAAAGCTCGCGTCGGTCTTGTCGTACCGGGTCGCGATCGCACGGAACTCCCTGGTCTTCGCGAAGAAGTTCTCCACCAGGTGCCGCCAGCCGTAGACCTCCCGGTCATGCGCCCGCGACACCGTCCGGCTCCGCTTCGACGGGACCGCCGCCTCCGCCCCGCGTTCCGCCAGGTCCTCCAGCAGCCAGTCCGCGTCGAACGCCTTGTCGCCGACGAAGGCCCCGAACGCCAGGCCGCCGGGAAGCCCCGGCACCCCCTCGGGTCGTGCGCCTGGCCGGGAGGGATCGTGAACCGCACGAGATGTCCCATGGCGTCCACGACGGCCACGACCTTGCTCGTCAGGCCGCCTCTGGAACGGCCGATCCCCTGGCTCGAGGTCCCCCTTTTGCGCCGGACGCCTTCCGGTGCGCCTGGACGACCGTGCCGTCGACGAACACCCACTCGAGGCCGGACTCCTCCGACAAGGCGTCGGAAACGCGCTCGAAAACTCCCGAAAGCGCCCAGCGCCGGAACCGCTTGAAGACGCTGTTCCAGTTCCCGAACCGCGCGGGGAGGTCGCGCCACGGCGACCCCGTGCGGAACCGCCAGAGCACCGCCTCCATGAAAAGGCGGTTGTCCGCCGCCGTGCCGCCGGGATCGGACTTCTTGCCCGGCAGCATGTCCTCGATCCGCGCCCACATGGCGTCGGTCAGAACCGTCCTGTCTGCATTCATGATGTCACCTGTTTCCTGCCCGTGCCGCCGTTCCGGCGGTCATCGGGGAAGGAAATGGCATGGAAGCGGGCGATTCGCAAGGCAACTGTCAACGGGCCCTAGCACCATCCGGAGGGCAAGCTGGAAAAGGAAAATCTCATGCCCTGTCGGATACCCCCCCCCTTGACCGCCTGACGGCTGGTCTGGCCGCCGCGCTGGTGGCCGCGGCCCTCGCCCTGCCCACGGCGGTGATGGCGCAAAACGCTTGCAACAGCAGCATCTGCACCATCACGCTTGCCAAGGTCGGCAGTCCGGTCGTGGACGGCTGCGGCGCGCACGCCACGCCGGGCCGCATCAAGATCACCCTCTCGAGCACCAACAGCAGCGTGACGCGGGCGAGCTTTCCAACTGCTGGGTTATTTCATCCAGGGAAGCAATACGAACCGAACGACAGGTAATTTCACCGACTGGGAGTGGCGCGCCGCGTATCTCAACCGTGGCCAGTGGGCGGACCCCGCTCTCAATCGAATCGGCTGGGCCGGCGGCGTGCTCGGCGAGAACATCATCGAGGTGCGCCCCAAGGCCGGCGCCCGCGTCTGGAGCAACCGGAGGAGGGACAATCCCATCCAGGGCCCCGGCGAGCTGGTGGTGCAGGTCTTTAATCTGCTTTCTGGATCGACCTACGCAACCGCAGGTAGACCCTACTTCCTGTTCATGGGCGGCAAGGGCTGCGCGCGGGTCGGTCCGGGTGGCGGATTGCTTGGCGGCAACCAGTAACACCGGGCGAGCAGTGCAGACGAACGCCCGCGCTAACGGGTGAGGATGCCGAGACCCCGCAGGGCCGCGGGAGACCGACGCCGGACCCGGTTCGGACGGGCACGACACACAAGACACACAAGGGCGGCCTCCGGGCCGCCCGTGTCCGCAATGTGTTCCGGTGATTCAAACGGAGGCACGACCGATCGTCCCGTTGCCCTGCGCTTGAACTGTGCCCCACCCGGCCCTCGCCTGCAGGGGCCGGCCCCGTCGGCTCCAAACCAGCGCTCACCGGTCCGTCATGGCCGACTTCCGATAGGGTCCTTGTCCTCGCCGTTGTCGGCCTCCATCGCGGTTTCCGTGAGTGGCTGCGCCGCGGAAATGGCATCGTGTACGGCCGTGATACCCCGTTCCCGTAAGGTATCATTGAGATCCTTCTTACTCCCCTCCGATTCCGGCGCTCGCGCGATCCAGAGATCGTGGCCGTTCTCAAGATGCTGTATTGCCGCCCGTTGAAACGTACGGGCGGCGGGCGAGTCGGGTGGATCCTGATCCGGTCTTCCGCCCAGATCATCAACGCACCATACCGTGCGCCACCCACCAGGGCCCGTTGTGTATCGGAGAGGTGTGTCGTCAAGGGCGGAAGATAGGCGAGCCCGGTCGTAGGCCAGGAGACAATCCCCCGTGACCGGAGATAGAGGGCCGCCGGGGTGTCTTCGATGGGGTGCGCGAGAGACCGGAGGGTGGCCATCAGGGTCACGGTGTCCTGCCGCTCCCTTTGACGTTGCCGCTCCTAATTCTGCCCATTGGGTTTCGATGTGGGCCTTGACCGTCTCTTCCGGTGACAGCAGGGGCGTGGTGGCCGGGTCGTATCCGACGCATTCCGCCGCCGCCTTGAGGATCTTCGGAAAGTCGCCCGGCGCGCTTTTTTGTCCGAGGGGTCGCCCGCAGAAGGCGATGGCCACTAGATCGAATAGATCCCCGCCGACGCCCAGCTTATGGTGGTACCATTGGCCCTGGCTGGCGCCGGTGCGCGTAAAGGTGATGGCGTCATCGGCCGCGGCCTGCCATTCCTTACGGGCACGGTGGCGGGGCAATGGCATTCGGTTAACGGTTTCCCATGCCGCCAAAGTAGATGCGTGACAAGATTGCTTACAATATACAGACAATTTTCAATAATCAGTCATAATATATAGGATTGGCGAAATGCCAATTCACGCTCATCAGGTGGCGAACCGCCTTAACCGAATGCCATTGGGAGGGGGCACCGAAGACCTGTTCAAACAGCGCATGGCTCCCCCGCACACGCGGGGATAGACCCCGAGTTCAGCTTCGTGGCGAGCACTGAAAGCGAAAATCGCCGGGCGGGAAACGGCACCGAGGTATGGGCTCTAAATGGCGCTTACGACCGTTCCGCGGATCATGCCAGTCGTAGAGGCGAATTCATGATTCCGGATCTCCGGCGCACCGCGCCCCACCGGGTTGCGCGCCGGATGCCGGCCCTCATGGCGGGGTTCGCCGCGGCTGCGGGCCTCCGGGCAGGCACGTGGCAGCTGCGCGCGGGCCTCGAACGATGCGGGCCAAAAAGCCTTTGCCATCAGGCACGACGTGCGCCACACTGCCGGGCAGGTCGCGGCATGGAGGCGGCGATGAAAACCATCAAGCTGACCGGTGCAGGCGACTTCGCCTACATCGCGGCCATGCTCCTGCTCGCTGCGTATTTCATGTTTGCCAGCGTGCAGGGCGATTTCGGCCTGTTCCGCCGGCTGCAGATCGAATCCGAACTCGTCGCGCTCGGGAGCGAGCGTGACCGGCTTGCAGCGGAAGTCGCGGCCCTGGAGAACAAGACGCGCCGGCTGTCAGGCACGCACATCGATCTGGATCTCCTGGACAGCCAGGCCCGGGACGTCCTCGGCCTGATCCGCCCCGACGAGGTCGTCCTGCACTGAGTCCCGCCCGCACCGAACCCGGCTGCGCGCCGCCGCCTGCATGCGCGAAAATTGCGCGTGCAATCCGGAGAAGGCTGGTGTAGGAGATCGTTCAACGTTGAACAATCCGCTCCCGCGGAGATCTAAGGACCGTGAACATGGCCGCCCGACGCGCAAGGAAGAAACCGGCCGCCCCGAAAGAGGAGCTGCTCGGGTACTACAGGGACATGCTCCTGATCAGGCGGTTCGAGGAGAAAGCCGGGCAGCTCTACGGCATGGGCCTGATCGGAGGGTTCTGCCATCTTTACATCGGGCAGGAGGCCGTCGTTGTCGGCCTGGAGTCCGCTGCCATCGACGGCGACAAGCGGATCACCACATACCGCGACCATGGCCACATGCTCGCCTGCGGCATGGATCCAAGAGGCGTGATGGCGGAGCTGACGGGCCGCATCGGCGGATATTCGAAGGGCAAGGGCGGCTCCATGCACATGTTCTCGAAGGAGCGCGGCTTCTACGGCGGACACGGCATCGTCGGCGCCAACGTGCCCCTCGGCGCCGGCCTTGCGCTCTCGGACAGGTACAAGGGCAACAAGAACGTCACGTTCACGTATTTCGGCGACGGCGCGGCCAACCAGGGCCAGGTCTACGAGACCTACAACATGGCCGAACTCTGGAAGCTGCCCGTGATCTTCGTCATCGAGAACAACCAGTACGCCATGGGAACCAGCGTCAAGCGCTCCACAAAGTCCTCCTCCTTCTGGGAGCGCGGCGCCGCCTTCTCGATTCCGGGCGAAGAGGTGGACGGGATGGACGTGCTCGCAGTCCGCGACGCAGGTCGGAAGGCCGCCAGGCACTGCCGTGCCGGAAAGGGCCCCTACATCCTCGAGATCATGACATACCGCTACCGCGGCCACTCGATGTCCGACCCGGCGAAGTACAGGACCCGCGACGAGGTGCAGAAGGTCCGGGAGGAGCGCGACGCGATCGAACAGGTCCGCGGACGCCTTCTTGGCGCAGGCGCCGACGAGGCGGAGCTGAAGGCGATCGACAAGGAGATCAAGGAGGCCGTCAACGCCGCTGCCGAGTTCGCCAGGGAAAGCCCGGAGCCCGATCCCTCGGAACTCTGGACGGACGTCACGGTCGGCGCCTGAGGGAGGACAGGGAAGTGGCGACAGAAATCCTCATGCCGGCCCTCTCGCCCACCATGGAAGAGGGGACCCTGGCGAAGTGGCTGGTCAGGGAAGGCGACGCCGTTTCGGCCGGTGACATCATGGCCGAGATCGAGACCGACAAGGCGACCATGGAGTTCGAGGCCGTCGACGATGGCGTCGTTGGCAGGATCCTGGTCGCCGAGGGCACCGAGGCGGTCAAGGTCAACACGCCGATCGCCGTCATCGTCGAAGAGGGGGAAAGCGCAAGCGGCATCGCGATGCCCGCCGCGCCTGCGCCGACCTCCGCAGGCGCGCCGCCAGCATCCGGCCCCACCGCCGGCGACCGCGCGCCCGACCATCCTGAAGGCGTCGAAACGGTCTCCATGACGGTACGCGACGCCCTTCGCGACGCGATCGCCGAAGAGATGCGGGCCGACGAGACCGTCTTCATCATGGGCGAGGAGGTCGCGGAATACCAGGGAGCCTACAAGATCACCCAGGGCATTCTCGAGGAGTTCGGCGCACGGCGGGTGATCGACACGCCGATAACCGAGCACGGCTTCGCAGGCGTGGGGATCGGAGCGAGCTGGGGCGGCCTCAGGCCCATCGTGGAGTTCATGACATGGAACTTCGCCATGCAGGCGATCGACCAGATCGTGAACTCTGCCGCCAAGACGCTCTACATGTCCGGCGGGCAGATGGGCTCGCCCATCGTGTTCCGCGGACCGAACGGAGCGGCCGCCCGCGTGGCCGCGCAGCATTCCCAGGACTACGCCGCCTGGTATGCGTCCGTGCCAGGGCTGAAGGTCGTCCAGCCGTTCTCCGCGGCCGATGCAAAGGGCCTGCTCAAGACCGCGATTCGCGATCCCGACCCGGTCGTCTTTCTCGAGAACGAGATCCTCTACGGGCGCGCCTTCGACGTTCCGAAGCTCGATGACTTCACCGTTCCATTCGGCAAGGCCCGCGTCTGGCGGGAAGGCACGGATGTCACGCTCGTATCCTGGGGAATCGGAATGAGCCACACGCTCGAGGCCGCGGACGAGCTCGCCCGGGACGGCATCTCGGCCGAGGTCGTCGACCTCAGGACCCTGCGCCCGCTGGACATGGCGACGGTGATAGAGAGCGTCAGGAAGACCAATCGCTGCGTGACGGTCGAGGAAGCCTGGCCGGCTGCCTCCATGTCCGATCACATCGGCTCGGAAATCATGCGCGAGGCGTTCGACCATCTCGACGCGCCCGTGCTCAAGTGCACGGGAAAGGACGTGCCCATGCCATACGCCGCCAACCTGGAAAGGCTCGCCCTTGCTTCGGTCAAGGAGGTGATCGATGGCGTCCGGGCCGTGACCTACAGGTAAGGAGAGGGACGGATGCCCACCGAAATCCTCATGCCGGCGCTCTCGCCCACCATGGAAGAGGGCACTCTGGCGAAGTGGCTGGTCAGGGAGGGCGACGCGGTGTCTGCAGGCGACCTGCTCGCCGAGATAGAGACCGACAAGGCGACCATGGAGTTCGAGGCCGTGGACGAGGGAACCGTGGGACGCCTCCTCGTCCCCGAGGGCGCCGAGAGCGTGAAGGTCAACTCGCCCATTGCCGTCCTCCTCGCCGAGGGCGAAGGCGAGGCGGACATCGGCTCCGCCGCTGCGGCCCCCGAAACCGCGCCGCCGGCATCGGGCGCCGAGGGCCCGCCGCCTGCCCCGGCACGCGCGGACCCGGCGCCGACCGCGGTGACGGCGCCCGCCGCCGCGCCCCCCCGGGGCGCGCGCGTCTTCGCCTCGCCCCTCGCCCGCAGGATCGCCGCCGACAGGGGCCTCGACCTGAGCCTGGTCAAGGGATCGGGACCGAGGGGCAGGATCGTCAAGGCCGATGTCGAAAGCGCAGAGGCCAGGCCCGCGGCCCCTCCGTCCGCGCCCGTTCCCGAGGCCCCCGGAGCCGAGGCGGCCAGGGCGATGCTCGCCGGCCGGGAATTCGAGGAGGTGCCGCTCGACGGAATGCGCAGGATCATTGCGGCGCGCCTCGGCGAGGCCAAGCGGACGATCCCGCATTTCTACCTTCGCCGGGACATCAGGCTGGACAGTCTCCTCGGTTTCCGCGCCCAGGCCAATGCGCAGCTTGAAGCCCGCGGCGTCAAGCTGAGCGTCAACGACTTCGTCATCAAGGCCTGTGCCCTGGCCCTCCAGACGGTGCCCGGCGCCAATGCGGTCTGGGGCGGCGACCGGATCATGAGGCTGAAGCCGTCCGACGTCGCCGTCGCCGTCGCCGTCGAAGGCGGCCTCTTCACGCCGGTTCTCAGGGACGCACACATGAAGCCGCTCTCGGCCCTGTCAACCGAGATGAAGGAGCTGGCGGCCCTCGCGCGCGACCGCAAGCTGGCGCCGCACCAGTACCAGGGCGGCAGTTTCGCGATCTCCAACCTGGGCATGTTCGGCATCAAGAGCTTCGACGCCGTCATAAACCCGCCACACGGGTCGATCCTGGCCGTCGGGGCCGGCGAGCGGACGCCGGTCGTCGACAGCGACGGCGAGCTTGCGGTCTCCACCGTCATGTCTGTCACGCTCTCCGTCGATCACAGGGTCATCGACGGCGCTCTCGGCGCCGAGTTCCTTTCGGCGGTGAAGGCCAATCTCGAGAACCCGATCGGCATGCTGGCATAGCCGGGAAAGCGACGGCGTCCGCCCGGCCCGTACGGCGAAGTCTCAGTCAGCCTGGAAGCCGTTCAGGATCTGGTCCATGGTCAGGGACGGCTGGCCACACCCTGCCTCGCCGACGATCCTTGCCGGCACGCCGGCAACGGTCTTGCAAGGCGGCACCTCCTGCAAGACAACGGATCCTGCGGCGATCCGGCTGCAATCGCCAACCCGGATGTTGCCCAGCACCTTGGCGCCGGCGCCGATCAGCACGCCGTCGCCGATCTTTGGATGACGGTCATCGTCCTCCTTGCCGGTGCCGCCCAGAGTGACCGAGTGGAGCATGGAGACGTTGTCGCCGACCACCGCCGTCTCGCCGATGACGATTGAGTGCGCGTGATCGATCATCAGCCCCATTCCGATCCTGGCGTTCGGGTGGATGTCTATCCCGAAGATCTCGCTCACGCGGGCCTGTATAAAATAGGCGAGGTCCCTGCGCCCCTGCTCCCACAGCCAGTGCCCGATCCGATATGCCTGGACGGCCTGGAAGCCCTTGAAGAACAGGAGCGGCTGCATCAGCCGGTGGCAGGCCGGGTCGCGCTCGTGGATGGCGGCGAGATCGGCGCGCGCGGCTTCGCCCAGGGAAGGATCCTCGGAATAGGCCTCCTCGGAGATCTCGCGCATGATCTGCCCGGTCATTTCCGACGAGGAGAGCTTGAACGCGAAGCGGTAGGCCAGCGCGCTCTCGAGCGAACCGTGATGAAGGATGGTCGCGTGCACCATGCCGCCGGTCAGCGGCTCGGCGGCGACCGCGGCATGCGCGTCCTCCTTGATCCGGTCCCAGACCGGATCAAGCGATGAAATCCGCGGCTTGTCCCTTGCCATGACGGCCTCCTCTGCCGGCCGGACAGCCCCGGATCGTCCCGGGCGCCGCGCCAGATGGCGACTGATCGTGCCGGAGACATATCACCGGGCGTCCGGGACATAAAGCGCATCCCGGCGCGACGCGGGCGGCAGCCCAGATTGCCCGCCCCGTTCGAGGAGGCCGTGCTGCCACTGCTGCATTGCGCCGCAACGCAATCGTGCGCATCCGCAAATCGCAATCGCCGACACGGTCGCGCCGCCCGGCCCACGACGGCGCGAATCACCGCCGGGGGATCGCCGGGAAGCCCCGCACGCCTATTGGCCGGCCTGCTCCGCCTGAAGCTTCCGCCAGCGGGCAACATTCGCATTGTGCTCCCGGAGCGTTTTCGCGAAGACATGTCCGCCCGTGCCATCCGCGACAAAGAACAGGTAGTCCGACTCTGCCGGCGACAGCGCGGCCTCGATCGCGGCCTTGCCGGGATTCGCGATCGGCGTCGGAGGCAGTCCGTCGATCGCGTAGGTGTTCCAGGGCGTCTCACGGCGCAGCTCGCTTTTCCTGATCCCGCGCCCCAGGACGCCGCGGCCTTCCGTGATCCCGTAAATGACCGTCGGGTCGGCCTGCAGCCTGATTCCCGTCCGAAGCCGGTTCGCGAACACGCTTGCGATCAGCGGGCGCTCGTCCGCCACCCCGGTCTCCTTCTCGATGATGGAGGCAAGAACCAGCGCCTCTTCGGGCGTCTCGACCGGCGCGTTCCCGGACCTGGCGCTCCATACCGCGTCCAGGCGCTCCCTCTGCCGCTCGCGCATCATCTCCAGCATCGCCCGGCGGTCCTGGCCCGGCCTGATTTCGTACCCGTCTGGCGCCAGCGAGCCTTCGGCGGGCACGTCGTCGATCTCGCCTTCCAGCAAGTCGCTGGCCTCCAGGGCCTGAACGACCTGCCAGCTCGTCACGCCCTCGGCCACCACGATGCGAAACCTCGTCGCCACGTCGTCGAGGGCCGCCTTGTAAGGATCCGGGACAGCGGAAGCTGACGCGGGATCGAACTCCGCCGTCACCGAATACTCTCCGGTCGCCGCGTCCAGTTCGCGCAGGCGGACAGCCTGCCCGCTGACCGAAATACGGTAGACGACCTCAACCCCGCAGGTTGACTGGCCGTCGCCCGTGATTTCGGACACGATGTCCTGCATGGACGCGCCTTCCCGGATCAGGAACGATCCCGCCTTCACGTGCGGCGCGCGCCCCGAGTAGGCTGCGCCCAGCCGGAAGATCGCCGCACTGGAAATCGCGCCCCTTGCCCGAAGATCCTCGGCCAGGCCCGTGACCGAGCCGCCGCGGGGAACCTTCAGGCAGATCGCCTCGGCCAGGGGCCCGCGGCCGGCGAACCTTCCCTGGCCCCAGGCGACGACCGCCGCAACCAGAACGAGAGCGACAAGCAGGAAAGTCAGGAAGCCGGACGCGACGCTCCGCCACATCAGCGATCGATCCGTCCCATTGCAAGCGAAGCGTTGGTGCCGCCGAACCCGAAGCTGTTCGAAAGGGCGACGCCGATCTCCCGGTCGCGCCTTGAAACGGGCGCCAGGTCCAGCATCGGCTCGGCGCCGGGATTCTCCAGGTTGATGGTCGGCGGCGCGACCTGATCGCGCAGCGCCAGAGCGCAGAAGACCGCCTCGACAGCGCCCGCCGCGCCAAGCAGGTGGCCGATGGAGGACTTCGTCGAGGTCATCGTGACCCCGCGCGCCGCATCGCCCATCACCCGCTCGACGGCCGCAAGCTCGACAGTGTCCGCCATGGTCGAGGTGCCGTGCGCATTGACGTAGTCGACGTCGCAGGCCTGCAGGTTCGCTGAGATCAGCGCGTTCCTCATGGCCCGCTCCCCGCCTTCGCCGTCCTCGGACGGGGCCGTTATGTGATATGCGTCGCCCGAAAGGCCGTATCCCAGGATCTCCGCATAGACGGTCGCGCCGCGCGCCCTGGCATGCCCGAGCTCTTCGAGCACCACCACGCCCGCGCCCTCGCCCATGACGAACCCGTCTCGCTCCGCGTCGTAGGGGCGGCTGGCCCTCTCCGGCTGGTGCCCCCATTTCGTGGACAGGGCCTTGCACGCATTGAAGCCGGCCATGCCGATTTCGCAGATCGGGCTTTCGGCGCCGCCTGCCAGCATCACGTCGGCGTCGCCGCCCATGATCAGTCGCGCGGAATCGCCAATTGCGTGCGCGCCCGTCGCGCAGGCCGTCACCACCGAGTGATTCGGGCCCTTGAAACCGAACCGGATCGAGACCTGCCCGGACACCAGGTTTATCAGTGCCCCCGGGATGAAGAACGGCGACACCCTTCGCGGACCCCGCTCCTTCAGGGTGACGGCAGTTTCGGCGATCGACTGGAGGCCGCCGATCCCCGAGCCGATCATCACGCCGGTTCGTTCAAGGTCCCGTGCCGCCGCAGGCTCCCAGCCGGAGTCCTTGACCGCCTGCTCCGCGGCGGCGATCCCGTAGACGATGAACTCGTCGACCTTGCGCTGCTCCCGGGGATCCAGCCAGTCGTCCGGATTGAAGGTGCCGTCACTGCCGTCCCCCCTTGGAACCTCGCAGGCATAGCGTGTCGCGAGACGGCCCGCGTCGAATCTCGTGATGGGCCCCGCCGCGGACCGGCCGGCCAGGAGGCGGGACCACGTCTCCTCGACCCCGCATGCCAGAGGCGAGACAACCCCCAAGCCCGTGACGACCACCCGACGCATGCCAGATCCTCATGACGCTGCTCTCGGGCCGAGACATACATGCACCCCGATCGCTTCGCAATCTGCCCTTGATCGCGGACGCTCCGCAGGTCGCCGCGTTCGGCGACCGCTCATCCGGCAGGCGCCCCGGCGAAGGGGCCGCCCGGAGCCAAACTGTGCAGACCGCACGCCACGGCGGCATGGCCCACGGCTTGCGCGCGCCGAGGCGCCGTCCCGTGGCCATGTGCCCGCAACATGACGGCCCGCCCGATGGCGCAAGTTTCGTGGACCCGCTGCAACGGGAGCGCTCGTCGACGAGGGAAAGCGTCTCCCGAACGGTCGGGAGACGAGCTTTCCTGCCGTCATTTCAGGTGGTCAGGCGGCGTCCTTGATGAACCTCACGGCGTCGCCAAAGGTCTGGATGGCCTCGGCAGCATCGTCCGGGATCTCGATTCCGAACTCTTCCTCGAAGGCCATGACAAGCTCAACGGTGTCAAGGCTGTCGGCGCCGAGATCGTCGATGAACGAGGCGCTGTCCGAAACCTTGCCTTCTTCGACGCCCAAATGCTCGATCACGATCTTGCGTGTGCGCTCTTCGATGTCGCTCATTTCAATTCCTCGCGTGTTCCTCGGGATTCCTGGCCCGGTGCTTTCCTGCCGCCCCCGAGGGACGAAAACGGCTGGGCCGGCCAGGCTCCCGGCTGGGATTTGCGCCGCGTATACCATATCCATCCGAAGCGCAAACGATATGATGCTCCACCGGGCGCGCCGCTGGACGCTTCCGGCCGCGGTTCCCGAACACGCTTGCCGCCCCAGGGCCGGCGTGCAGGGAGCGTCAGGAGACGACAGCCGGGCCCGGCACCGGCCGACAGGTCCTGAACGCGTTCAGGACGCGCTGGCGGCGCGCCGGCGAAGTGCGCGGTCGCTCCGAGCCGGCCTCTGCCGTTCCCATGGCAGCTCCCGGTAGAAGCGCCTCACCGCTTCAAAGCAGCGGCCGAACTCCTGCAACGCCCCTGTCTCCAGCGCGATGGTGTCCCATTGCGACCGGGCCCTCCGTTCGACCTCCGGGTTGTCGATGGACCCGACTTCCGGCTCGATGTCGCGCGCCCGGCACCTTTCAAGAGTGGCGGCGAGGATGTCGGCCTTTTCGTCGTCGTCAAAGGAGAACCTGTCCAGGAGGAAGGCGATGTCATGGACATCCTGCCTCCTCTCCCTTCGGCGAAGGGGCTGCTGCAGAAGGGCCCGGTACTTCTCGGCGATCACGTCGACCAGGCCGTAGGCATGGAGTTCGACGCCCTCCCCGATGTCGAAGATGTCGACTGTCACGACATCCGGCTCATTGAAGGAGATGTCCATCCGGATGCGATCCGTGCATGGTCGGCCACCGGTCCTGGAAAGATGCTCTATGGTGATCGTCAAGGACGGGAACCTGGCTTCCTCGATGTCATGGCCCCTCGGCTGTTTCCCGACCGCATGCACCCTGGTCCGCGTCCCGGCATATCCGAGCGCTGCAGCGGCGGCAGGCAGGGCCTTGTCCAGCTGCTCCTTGATCCTCTCATCGATGTCTCTGGACGGCCGGAAGCCGGCCGTCATGTCGACATCGCGTGTCATTCTCGGGCTGTTGTGGACCAGGCCGAGCAGAAGTCCACCCTTCAGGTACAGGGCGTAGGGCGTGGGCAGGCCGGATCCGCGCAATGGCGGCAAGCAGGACGTGAATGGCCTGCCGCCCCCGCCTCTCGACCGGATCGGCACCTGCGCTGTCGACCCAGGCTGCGACATCCACGAATTTCCGTGCCGCGCTTTCAGGCATTCAGGGAGATCATCCATGTCTCGGACCATGCCGGGGCGTACGGACGGCCGGGATCGAGGACGCGGCTTCCCCCGCGCTGGGCACAAGGGCGCCAAGCCTCCACGCGGGGATCCCTGATGCCCAGCCTTTCCTCGATGATGTGGCCTGCGCGGCACTTGATGACGGGACCGGCTGGATCGACGGCTGCGACAATGGCCGGCAAATGATCGCCTGCATGCGCGTTCCAGACATCGAGCACATGGGCCATGCCTCCGCAAAGGGCGGGTCGGCGAAGCATGTCCAGAAAGGTCTGGCCAACGGTCGAGACCCGTGCGAACCCGGAGCGGTCTCGAACCGTTCCGCAGGGATGCCGGCTCTTGTGGAGCTTGACGGGGCGCTGGCGGACAAGGCGCGGGTGGGCGACGTTGTTCAGCCGGTACGGGCCGGCCGCGTGACGGGCGGGACGATGCGTCCAGGGAACCTCGGCATCGTCCTTGTCCATGATGCGCGCCGCCATGCCGGCAACGGTCCTGTCGTCAGGGCGTGAAATCATGAGCTGATGCGGGGTCCGGTCGGTGAGGCCCCACAGCTGCATGGCGGAGAGGTGGGAGACATGGCAGAAGCGGTCGAGCAGGCAGACAACGTCGTCCGCGGGCAGATCGGGAACCGCGGCGACGCGAAAGTGCTGCGGATAGTCCTGGTCCGGCTTGACGATGCCCTGGTTTCTCAGCACGAAGGAGATCCTCTGGAGGACGCCCGGCTCCGGAACGTCTCTTCCGGCATCGCGATGGGCCCTGCGGATCAGCGCGAAGAGGTCCCACTCCGTCAGCACCGGCGCACCTTGGTGCGCCAGCGCGTCGGCAACGTCGCTGGGGATGCCCCACAAGGAGCGTCTGGTGCTTCTCGCCATGGCGGCCGCCTCTCGATTCCGGGCCTCGCATGGATACCTCCCTTCTCATGTCCTCAGGACATGAGAAGGGAGGTATCCATGTATGATTGCTGTATGTGTCCTGAGGACACATACAGCAATTATTGTGATGATGTCAACAGGATTCGACGGGCGTCGTCTTGCGCGGGCACGGCTGGCGGCATGAACGGGCGTCAGCCGGAGGTTCATGGCGCAGCCCGAACCGCCGGTCCCGCTCCGCTCCCGCCGGCAGGACCGCCTCGCGGGGTCGGAGGCGCGTTCCAGGCAGTGGAAGAGGCCGGAAACGAAAGGCGGCCTCCGGACGGCGCCGCCGCGCTGTCGATCAGATGCCGTAACGGGGCGGCGAACCGGCCGACGTCGGTCGGGTCTGGCGCTGCAGCGCGCTTGGCGAGGCTGTCGACGTGCCGGCTCGCCGCCTCGAAGCCCGTCAGCGGCACCGTCCCGGCGATGACGCTCGCCAGCCCCGGCGCCCGGTCCAGCGGGAAGCACCCCTTGCCGCACGACCGGCAGCGGAAATGCGTGCGCTCCGCCTCGACCCGGCCGAGCCGCGTGAGCCAGGCCTTCCTCCGCGTCCCGTGCCGGGCCGTCGGCCTGCCGCAGGCCCCGCACTCCGGCGCCGGCAGCGTCGCGTCCAGCCGCCCGGCGAGGCGTCCCGGAGCGCGCGCCCGCCCCCGTCCAGGTCCGGAACCCCCGAGCCCAGGTCCGCCGCCAGCCGCGGCAGCAGCGGCCCGAACTCCGACGAGACCGCCTCCGGAAGCGCATCCGGCGTGCCGTCCCCCGCGACGTCGCGGCTCCGCACCTCGCCCCCCCCCCCCCCCTCGATCCAGCATCGGGTGAGCCCGTCCGCGTGCCTGCGGACCAGCGGCAGTGCACGGCCGCCTCGTCCTCGGGAAGGCCCTCCGGACAATCCACCGCGTCCGGGTGGCGGTGCTCCCGGCTCCCTTCGCTCTTCGTCATGACACGCACTCCTGCATCTGCCTAGCCTCGATTCCCAACGGCCGCAATTGACATGAACCTGGCGGCTGCTGCGGGTCGCTGGATCGATCCGGCATCGTTCGGCGGTCGGCGCTTGCTGTGCTTTGCGTCCGGATGCCGGCCCTTCACTCCCGGCAGGGAATCATCGCGACAGGGGTTTTTGGCATCAACCGTCACTTCTTCATAAAGTTTCCGGCATGGCACCGGGAGCCGGGACGGACCGGTTTCCGGGTCCGATGCCGGCTTCCGGAAGCCCTTTCAGGCTATCCTTTCATGCGTCCTGGACCGGCACGGGGCACGTCCGGCGCCGTTCGGTCCGGTTCCGGCTTGCGGCGGCATCGATTATGCAACAAAGTGGAAGAAGCGTCCAAACAGCGCAGATTGCGATGATCGACCTGGCCGAGCTCTTCCGCAAGCCCGAATCCCGCACCCATCTCCAGTACGAGGCCCTCAGGGCCCACTTCCTCGAGGGCCTGGAGGCCGGGACGGTCGCGGAGCGCTTCGGCTACAGCCTTGGCTCCTTCCGCAACCTCTGCACGAGGCTGCGCGGCAACCCCGACCTGTCCGCGTTCTTCGCCGTGCGCAGGCCGGGCCCGAAGCCGAACCCCGAGGAGCCTCTCAGAGCTTGACCTAAAATGTGGATGGCCTCCCCCAGATGTGGCAAATCCCTGTCAGTTTCCAACCAGACAAGGAGGACACAATGGCCTGGGATGAGACCACCCGCGAAGAGCATGACCGCAAGTCGGAGCGACATGAAACCGACCGGCCGACGAGGAACGGCTTCTGGTCGAGCCGCTGCTTCCGGCCCCGGCGAAGCTTGGCCGCCGCCGGACGACCGACCTGCGCGAGACGTTCAATGCGATCCAGTACATGCTGGCCACGGGATGCCAGTGGCGGGCGATTCCCAAGTGCTTTCCGCCCTTTACGACGGTACAGAACCACTCCTGCGCGTGGCGCGACAACGGCGTCCTGGAACGGATGCTGGACGTGCTGCGCACGCCGGGCCGTGCGCAGGCGGGGCGCGAGGCGCAGCCGACGGCGGCCGCGATCGACAGCCAGTCGGTGAAGACGACGGAGGCGGGCGGGCCGGCGGGTTGCGACGCGGGCAAGAAGGTCAAGGGGCGCAAGCGGCGCCTGACGGTGGACGTCGAGGGGTTCCCGATCGCGCTCCGGGTGCACGAGGCGGACGTGCAGGACCGGGACGGGGCGCCGGCCGTCATCCTGGCGATGCTGGAGAAGGCGCCGCAGGTGACGAAGCTGTGGGCGGACGGCGGCTACGCGGGTCCGAAGCTCGAGGCCGCGCTGGCGGAGCACGGCCTGGGGTCGATCGTCGAGATCGTCCAGCGGCCCAGGGAAACAAGGGGCTTCACGGTCCTGTGCCGCCGCCGGGTGGTGGAGCGGACGTTTGCGCGGATGTCGCGGTGCCGGCGTCTGGCGAAGGACTTCGAGCGGACGCTGGAGAGTTCGCTGGCCTGGGCGCAGCTCGCGGCGTGCCGGTTCCTGATGCGGCGGGTGGCGCGGGGCCAGGCGGCTGGAATCTCTTAACATATTGATATTATTGAATTATGATTCAAGCTCTCAGGCTGCGGCGGGACCGGCGGATCCTGGAGCTGCGCAGGACCGCCGCGCTCTCGGTCGGGGAGATCAGCCGGAAGCTCGGGGAGGAGGGGATGGCTGCCGGAGCGACGACCGTGCAGCGCGTCCTGCGCAGGAACGGCATCGGCAAGCTGCCGCGCCGGTCGCCCGGCGAGCGCGAGGCGGCCCTGCGGCCCGCCGCCGCACCGGTCGCAGGCGTCCGGGCGCTCGACCTGTCGCCGCGGCGCCTGCGCACCGGGTTCGGCGGGCTGTTCCTGTTCGTCCCCGACCTCGTCCGGCTCGGCCTCGACCGGATCGCCGGCGACGCCGGCATGCCGGGCAGCGGGACGGTCCCGGCGGGCCACGCCTTCCGGGCCCTGCTCGCGCTGAAGCTCTGGGGGGCGGGGCGGCCGCCGCACGTCATGGCCGACATCCTCGATCCCGGCATGGCGCTGTTCGCCGGGCTCAACGCCATGCCCAAGCGCTCGAGCCTGACCGAGCATTCCGGACGCGTCGACCCGAAGCTGTGCACCGGCCTCATGGACCGCTGGCACCGGGCGCTGAACGGCTTGGAGACCGACCTCGGCGGGGACGGCTCCTTCGACCTCGACTTCCATGCCATCCCCTGGCACGGCAGGGATCCGGAGGCGCCGGTGGAAAGGCACTGCGTCTCCAAGCGGAGCCGCAGACAGAAGGGCGTCCTCGCCTTCCTCGCCCGCGACGCCGACGCCCGCCTGCTCGTCTACGCCAACGCCCGGGTCCGGAAGGCGGACCGGAACGACGAGGTCCTCCGCTTCGTCGGGTTCTGGGAGGAGCGCAACGGCGGCCCGCCCAGGGAGCTGGTGTTCGATTCCCGGCTGACGACCCATGCCGGTCTCGCACGGATCGACGCGATGGGAATCGACTTCCTGACGCTGCGCAGGCGCTCCCGATCGCTTCTCGACGCCATCGCCGCCTGTCCGGAGAGCGACTGGAAGCAGGTGCGCCTCACCAACGTCGGGCGCACCTGCCGCACGCCCCGGGTCCTCGACCGGCGCGTCCGCATCCCCGGCTGTCCGGGCGACATCCGCCAGCTGGCCGTGCGCGGCCTGGGCCACGAGCGGCCGACCCTGCTGCTCACCAACCAGACGGGGACGTCCGCGAGCCAGCTCGTCGACCGCTACGCACGGCGCATGGTGATCGAGAACGCCATCGCCGACGCCATCGACTTCTTCCACATGGACGCCCTGTCCGCGGCGGTGCCGATGAAGGTCGACCTCGACCTCCAGCTCACCCTCATGGCCAGCGGCCTGTACCGGCTGCTGGCCGTCCGCGCCGGAAACGGCAAGCAGAACGCGAAGTCCCGCACGCTGTTCCGGAACTTCGTCAAGGCGCCGGCCGACGTCACGATCAACGACGACGGCATCGACGTCCGGATCGGGCGGCGCGCGAACAACCCGTTCCTCCTCAACGCCTCCCATGACGAAACCGACATCGCCGTGCCGTGGCTCGGAAACCGCCGGCTGCGGATCAGCTTCCTGTGAGCTGAGGTCCCGGGATTCACATCAATTGCGGCCGTTGGGAATCGAGGCTAGAGAACCTGCATGGTCCGGTTCGATTCGAACTGGCATTCCGTGGAGGCCCGGGCCGCCGGCCGCCCTGTCGAGGGCCGCGACCGGCACGCCTGCGACGTCCGACACTTCATCCCGATCCCGGAGCGCAAGCCGGGCGCGCTGCGCAACGGGGCGCCGTTCCGGGCCGAGCACCTGCCGCCGGAGGTGGCGGAGGTGAAGGCGCGCCTGGAATCCCGCGAGGGCGGCGGCAGGCAGATGGTGCGCATCCTTCTCGAGACCCGCGACCGGAGCCTCGCGCCGGTGGCCACCGCCTGCGCCGAGGCGCTGGAGGACCGGCGCCTGCAACGCCTACCTGGTCCTGAACATCCGGTCGCGGCGTTGCGATCCCGGCCCGCCGCCGGCGGTCGCGACGCCGGCCGGGCTGGAGCTCGGCACCGAGCCGGCGGCCGACTGCGCCCGCTACGACGACCTGCTGGGGAGGCGCGCATGAGGCGCAGCGAGATCCTGGGCCTGATGACGGCCCTCGGCCTGCGCGGCATGAAGGCCGCCTGCGACGAGGCTCTCGAGGCCGGGCGCGTGCAGAAGCGCGGGGCCGACTGGGTGCTCGGCACGCTGCTGGAGGCCGAGGCGGCCGGCAAGAGGGCCCGGTCGGTCAAGTGCCAGCTGACCGTCGCCAGGCTTCCTGCCGCCAAGGATCTCGCGGAGTTCGACTTCCCGGCCAGTCCGGTCGACGAGGCGGCTGTGCGGCAGCGGCTCGGTTTGAAAACGCCCTTACCTCTCGCAGGCGAAACCGGGCGTGGCGCCTCTCCGGGACGCAGCTGCCATCACGGCCCGAAACGCGGTTTGGGGCCGGCCATCAGCGATCTCGGGACAATGAAGGCTGCAGCGCATGATGCACGAAACGGCAGAAGCGGCCGGATCGTGCGTGGCTCGGGCGCCCAGCCGGGGCTGCCCGGGAAAGCTGCTGCGAGCACGGACCCCGGCGAAGCGCCGTCCCCGTTCACGGCATGGCCATTCCGCCATTGACATGCAGCGTGGCTCCCGTCACGTAGCCGGCTTCCGCGCTTGCCAGATAGAGGACGGCGGCCGCCACATCGTCCGCCTCTCCCATGCGGCCGGCCGGCACCAGGGCCAGAATCGCGGCTTTCCGGTCTTCGGCGAGCCCGTCTGTCATCGCTGTGGATATGAAGCCCGGAGCCACGCAATTGACCGTGATCCCGCGGCCGGCGACCTCGCATGCGAGGCTCTTGGACATGCCGGCGAGACCAGCCTTCGAGGCGGCGTAGTTCGCCTGACCGGGGTTCCCGGTCGCGGCGACCACCGACGTGACATTGACGATCCGGCCCCAGCGCGCCTTCATCATCCCGCGCAGGACCGCCTTCGACAGTGCCATCGCGCTCCTGAGGTTGACCCGCAGCACGACGTCCCAGTCCTCCTCCGGCATGCGCGCCAGCAGGCCGTCGCGAGTGATCCCGGCGTTGTTGACAAGGATGTCCACCGCCCCCATGGCGCCGGCAGCCCGCGTCGGCAGCCCGGCGGCCGCACCGTCATCGGACAGGTCGCATGGCAGGACATGGGCGCGCTCGCCCAGCTCCATCGCCAGGCCTTCGAGGGGCTCGGCGCGGGTGCCCGAAAGCGCCACGGAAGCGCCCGCGGAATGCAGCGCCCGCGCGACGGCGCTTCCGATCCCGCCCGATGCCCCGGTGACAAGCGCCGCACGGCCTTTCAAGTCGAACATCCCGCCCCCTCCGGCTGTCACGCGTCACTTCCGGCGTCCTGCCGTGAAGCCGCCGCCTCGGCCACCTCGCCGGCCGTGCCCACGGCACGGGTCTTCGCGTCCCTGACGGTCCGGCGGATCATTCCGGACAGGGCCCTGCCCACGCCAAGCTCCCAGAATTCCGTCACGCCGCGCCCGGCCATCCATTCGACGCTTGCGCGCCACCTGACCCGGCCTGCCACCTGGCTGACAAGCAGAGAACGAATGAGCGTGGGATCCGTCACGCCGGCCGCGCGCACGTTCGCCACGACCGGAACCCTCGGCTGGGTGATCTCGACGGCTCCCAGGGCCTGCTCCATCCTGGCGGCGGCCGGCGCCATCAGGGAACAGTGGAAAGGGGCGGACACCGGCAACGTCACGGCCCGCCTGGCGCCCGCCTCCGCGGCAAGCGTCACGGCGCGCTCAACGGCCTCGCCGCTGCCCGAAATCACGTTCTGCAGCGGATCGTTCTCGTTGGCGACCTGGCATACGCCGTCCTGCGCCGCGCGGTCCGCGATCTCCGCCACCGCATCGCAGCCAAGGCCCAGAACCGCAGCCATTGCGCCTTCGCCGACGGGAACGGCGGCCTGCATCGCCTTGCCTCTCAGCCTCAGGAGCCGGGCCGCATCCGCCAGCCTGATCGCCCCGGCAGCGCAAAGCGCCGAGTATTCGCCGAGCGAGTGCCCGGCGACACAGTCCGCGTCGGAGACGCCTACGCCTTCCGCCTCCAGGGCCCGCATGGCGGCCATCGACGTCGCCATGAGCGCAGGCTGCGCGTTCTCGGTCAGCGTCAGCACTTCGGCGTCACCTTCCCAGGCAAGCTCCGAAAGCCCCTCCCCGAGCGCCTCGTCGACCTCCTCGAACACGGCCCTGGCCGCCGGGTAGGCCTGGGCGAGGTCCCGGCCCATGCCGACGGCCTGCGCACCCTGGCCGGGGAACACGAATGCAAGGCCCATCTCCACTCCTCGTCTTCGCTTTTCAAGGTTCCGAACGCCGCGTCCCGTCGTGAAGGCGGCAATCGGGCCGCACGGGCGGCCGCGAAGGCCGCAACGGGGGCTCAGGCGCCGACGTCCACCACGACCCGGCCCCTGACCCTGCCCTTGAGGATGTCCGCACCCAGCTGCGGCAGGTCCTCCAGGCCGACCGTCCGGACCATCTCCTCCAGCTTGCCCATCGGCAGGTCGCGCGCGATCCGCTCCCAGGCCCTCATCCTGCTTTCGCGGGCCTGCATCACGGACTCGATGCCGAGAAGGTTCACGCCGCGCAGCAGGAACGGAATGACCGTCGCCGGCACCGATGCGCCGGCCGCAAGCCCGACAGCGGCGACGGACGCGCCGTATTTCATCTGCCCGAGGATGCGGGCGAGCATCGCGCCGCCGACGGCGTCGACGCAGCCTGCCCAGGCCTCGGATTCCAGCGGCTTCTTCACGGTCTCGGCCAGCTCCCCCCGTGGCACGATCCTGCCGGCACCGAGGCCCGCCAGGTACTCCGCCGTCTCCGGCCGCCCGGTCACGGCCGCGACCTCGTGTCCCAGGTGCGCAAGAACGGCCGTGGCCACGGACCCCACCCCGCCTGCGGCCCCCGTCACCAGGACCTCCCCGTCGCCCGGCGCGAGACCGTGGTCCTCAAGGGCCATGACTGCCAACATGGCGGTCAGCCCGGCCGTCCCCACCGCCATTGCCTGGCGCGACGAGAGGCCCTCGGGAAGCGGCACGAGCCAATCGGCCTTGATCCGCGCCTTTTCGGCATAGCCGCCCCAGTGCACCTCGCCGACGCGCCAGCCGGTCAGGACCACCTTGTCGCCGGGCGCGTAGCGCGAATCGTCCGACGCCTCGACGGTCCCCGCGAAGTCGACGCCGGGAACGTGAGGATAGGTTCGCACCACGCCACCGCCGGGACCGATGCACAGGCCGTCCTTGTAGTTCAGCGTCGAGTACTCGACGGCGACCGTCACGTCCCCTTCCGGCAGGCGGCTCTCTTCGATCTCCTGCACGGAAGCGGACGTCCGCCCGTCCCCGCCCCTTTCGACGACCAGTGCCCGCATGTCACGCTCCCGCTCGATCGCCCGGGCCCTCGGGCGTGCCGCGCGCAGGGGGAAGTGTCGCCCGTGCGCGGTCGAGATCAACTGGAAAGGCCCTTTCAATTCCGGTTCGCACCCCTTATATGCGCAGTGTTCCGGAAACGGAACTATGGACATAAACGCGCTCGCAATAAGCGGACCGGACCCGGGGGCGGTACCCGGCGGCTCCACCACGAACCCTGTCGCTGGGAGGGTTGCGGGGCCGAAACAGGATCGACGGACGTCTAAAGGGGTTTGCTTTGTCCCGGTGAGGCACCACCGACATCGGTCCATGACGCATAGTTGCCAACGACAACCGTGCTCCGGTGGCTCTCGCCGCGTAAGCGGCGCGAAATGCCGAAAATCTAGTCCTTGCGCCTAGCCGCGCAGGGCGGGGCCCGCCGGAGCCTGGCAACAGAATCCGGCACCCCACCCCCGGCCCGCGGCAGGCAGGCCCCCGCCTGACGGGCATGCATCCGGCCCTTTCGCCGCGAGCGCGTGCCGCCCGAAGCCGCCTGAGGGTGGCGTTGAGCGGCCGTTCGGAACGTCCTCCCTATCATCTGGCTCCGAATCCCCTATTCTGGCGGCGGCACAGAGAAGCGCGACATGACCGGAACGATCGACTACGGAAGCCTGATGCACCGCGCTATGCGGGGCCTTTTCCGGGAAGTGCTGCGCGAGGTGGCGGCCAACGGCCTGCCCGGCCGGCACCACTTCCTCGTCTCGTTCGACACTTCGCATCCCGACGCGGCAATGGCCGACTGGCTTCTGGAGCGTCATCCCAAGGAGATGACCATCGTCATCCAGAACTGGTTCGAAGGCCTTGAAGTGACCGACGAAGGCTTTTCGGTGACGCTGAATTTCGGGGATTCCCCGGAGCCGCTCTACATCCCGTTCGATTCGCTGCTGAGCTTCGTCGACCCTTCGGTCGAGTTCGGAATCCGGTTCGAGGCCGGGAGCAGGGGGGCCGCGCCGGTTCCGCCGCCGCGCGAACCGGCCGGCAGGCAGGAGGGCGAGGCCGAAGTCGTCAAGCTCGACAGCTTCAGGAAGCCGTAGCCGATTCCGCGGGCCGCCCGCCGGTTCGGCCGGCCGCGACCTTCACGCCCTTCCGCCCCGCCAGGTCGAGGAAGAACTGCCAGGCGACACGCCCGGAGCGCGCGCCCCTCGCGGCCTGCCACTCGATCGCGTCGGCGCGCAGCTTGCCCGCGTCGACCTCGATCCCGTATGCATCGCAGTAGCCGCGGATCATGGCGAGGTACTCGTCCTGGCTGCAGGGATGGAAGCCAAGCCACAGCCCGAACCGATCCGACAGCGACACCTTCTCCTCGACCGACTCCGAGGGAAGGACCGCGGTCGAGCGCTCGTTCTCGATCATTTCCCGCGGCATCAGGTGACGCCTGTTCGACGTGGCATAGAGCACGACGTTGTCCGGCCGCCCCTCGATCCCGCCGTCAAGAACGGCCTTCAGCGACTTGTAGTGATGGTCGTCATGACTGAACGACAGGTCGTCGCAAAACAGAAGGAACCGTGCCTCTGCGTGCCGCAGATGGCCCAGGAGGCGTCCGACCGAGGGCAGGTCCTCGCGCTGGATCTCGACGATCTTGAGCGCATGCCCGTCTTCCTGCACGGCCGCGTGCACGGCCTTCACGAGGCTGGACTTGCCCATGCCGCGCGCGCCCCAGAGAAGCGCGTTGTTCGCCGGAAAGCCCTTCGCGAATCGCAGCGTGTTCCCGAGGAGAACGTCGCGCGCCCTGTCGATTCCGACAAGAAGCCCAAGGCTCACGCGGTGCACCGCGTCCACCGGCGCCAGGCGATCCGGCGCGACATGCCAGGCAAATGCGTCGGCCCCCGAGAAGTCCGGAGCCCCGGCCGGCACCGGCGCGATCCTGTCCAGCGCGGCTGCAATGCGCGCGAGGGCGTCGCCGTCCGGGACGACGTCACTCATGGCGCCGCTCCCGGCCCGTCCCCGGCGGGCACGACCGGACGCAGGCACGCCGTCCGGGACGAAGCCCGCGGCCTGTTCATGCCCGCACCGGCACGCCGTCCCCTCACGCCTTCGCGTCCTCCCCGTCCCCGTCCTCGCCCTCGAACCCGGGGTAGAGGTCCTCGTCCGCGCCGAGGGCGCCTTCTTCGCGAAGCCGTTCGGCGCGCTTCCTCTCGACAAGCCTCACGAGCTGAATCGAGACTTCGTAGAGGCCGTAGACGACCGTGAAGAGGATCGCCTGCGTGACGACGTCAGGCGGGGTCACGAGGGCGGCAAGCACAAGTATCCCGACCATGGCGTATTTCCTGACCTGCGCGAGGCCGCGCGCCGACACGAGGCCCGCCTTGCCCATGAGCGTCAGGAGCACGGGCAGCTGAAAGCACAGCCCGAAGGCCATGATGAACTTGAGCGTGATGTCGAGCGATTCGTTCACCTTCCCGAAGAACGTGATCCGCACGCCCTCCGGCGTCTCGGGAACGACCGCGGCGGATTCGGGCAAGCCGCCCGCCGCGCCGGAGAGGAGATTGGCGAAGATCGACGAAACGTCCGCAAAGCCGAGAAAGAAGTTCATCGCCAGAGGCGTCACGACGTATTGCGCAAACGCGGCGCCCAGCAGGAACATCACCGGAGAGGCGACGAGAAAGGGAAGGAAGGCGGACTTCTCGGTTCGATAGAGCCCGGGCGCCACGAAACGCCACATCTGGTGGCCGATGACCGGGAAGGCCAGCGCGAATCCGAAGACCATCGAGATCCGGAACAGGGTGAAGAGGTATTCCTGCGGGCTGGTGTACTGCATCGTCGGCGACGGGTCGCCAAGCGCGCGCAGCGTCGCCTCGATCGGCGCGAGAAGGAACTGCAGGATAGGCTCCGAAACCGCGAACGCGGCAACGATGCCGACGACCAGGGCCAGGGCCGAGCGGACAAGGCGCGTGCGGAGCTCCGCAAGATGCTCGAGAAGCGGCGCAGAGCTGCTTTCGACCTCGTCCCGGTCCTCGCCGCCGGCTCCGCTCATGCGCCATCCGCCGGCCTGGATCCAGGCGGTTCCCTTCCCGGACCGGGCTCTGCGGACTCGCCGTCACCGGCCCGTGCGGCCGCCTTCTCCGCCGCGCGTTCCCGGATCTTCCGGGCCGCCTCCGCACGCTCCTTGGAGAGCCTTTCCGTCTCGGGCCCGATGCCCTCCGCCTTCCGGGCCGGCATTGAAGGATCCCAGTCCTCGAACCTCTTCGCCGCCTGGCCGAGCCTGTCGAGACCCGCCCTGGACGGCGAGGCGAACCCCTTGAGGTTGTCGGCCGCCTCCTTCACCCCGGCCTCGTCAGCGGCGTCCTCCATGGCGCGCTGGAACTCGCGCGCCATCCTGCGCGCCTTGCCGGCGAACCTGCCAAGCGTGCGGAACATGCCCACCAGGTCCCGCGGGCCCAGGACGATCAGCGCGACGACGCCGATGACAAGAAGCTCACCCCAGCTCAGGTCGAACATGGCTCCGGGACCGTCCTAGGCCTTGGCTTCGTCCTCGGGGCCTTCCTTGTCCCGGGCCTTCGCCTCGCCGTCTTCGGGCGTCACGTCGCGCGCAACCGATGCCTTTTCCTCGATCGCGCCCACCGCCTCCTTCTTGCCCTCGTCGACTCCTTTCTTGAAGGCAGTGATGCCCTTGCCAACCTCTCCCATCAGCGACGTGATCTTTCCGCGCCCGAAGAGGATCAGGACGACAACGGTGATGAGAAGCAGGCCGGGAAGGCCGATGTTGTTCAACATTGACTTACTCCACTGTCTGTCGAGGAACTATGTAGGTGACCGAGTCGCCAAGTGAAAGCCGCAAAACGGGATTCGGGGCCAATTCCCCCGGCGCGCGGGGCCAAGGGCTGCCGCACCCGGCCCGGACCGATCCGGCGGCGGGAGCCGGGTGTCCGCCCCTCGAGGTCGCGCGGCGCTCCGCGACGCGCCGGGAATCACCGTCTTGGAAAGACGAGGCAGCGTCGCCGTCGCATCATGAGCCAGAGCTGGGTGCCCGGTCTTGGCAGGAAGACGGACGGCACCGTCGCGGTCAGCGTCGAGCCGTCATGCTCCATCCGGAACTCGACGAGACTCTCGCTGCCCATGTACCTTGCGCGGATGACGGTGCCCCTCGTCGCGGAACCGTCCTCGGGCGTCGGATCCGGACCCCTGCCCGCCCGGTCAAAGTCAATCCTCAAATGCTGCGGGCGTATGACGATCTCGACCTCCGTTCCGTCTGGAACCCCGGGCACCAGGAACTCGCCGAACGGCGTGCCGGTCAATGCGCCCCGCACCGTCCCGCGGATCACGTTGACATCGCTGAAGAGAGCGGCTGCTTCGCGGTCAGCGGGCGCGTTGTAGATGTTGTATGGCGCCCCGCTCTGGACGATGCGCCCGTTCCGCATGAGCGCGATCTCGTCGGCCATCCGCATCGCTTCCGCGGGATCATGGGTGACAAGCACGACGGCCGCGACCCCATGCTTGAGAATGTCGAGCGTCTCGTCCCGAATGCCGTCCCGCAACCGGTCGTCCAGGCCGGAGAACGGCTCGTCCATCAGCATGATCCTGGGCCTTGCCGCGAGGGCCCGCGCCAGGGCCACGCGCTGCTGTTCGCCGCCGGACAGCTGGTCGGGATATGCCTTGCCGAAGCCGGAAAGCCGCACCCTTTCCAGCATGCCGGCGACCCGGCGCCTGTTTTCCGAAGCGGTTCCCTTCAAGCCGAAGGCCACGTTTTCGGCCACCGTCATGTGCGGGAAAAGGGCAAAGTCCTGGAACATCAGGCCGATGCGCCGGCTTTCTGGCGGAACGTGCCGCGCCTCGTCAGACAGCACCTCCCCGTCCGCAAGCACCCGGCCGGCGTCGGGGCGATCGACTCCGGCGATCAGCCGCAGCGTCGTGGACTTGCCGCAGCCCGACGGCCCGAGCAGGCATGTCACCTGGCCGGGGCGCACCCGGAGCGACACGTCGGACACGACGGCGCGGCCGCCCAGCCTGCGGGTCAGGCCCTCGATCGTCAAGCCATCCAAGCTGTCGTCCACGGCGACCTGCCCCCTATCCCGACAAAAGCTCTCGGAATCGGGAGGGAATAGCAATGCGCTGCCGTACCGGCAAGCCTTCGTTTCGGACGCGATCACATGGTCAGGTTCGTGGCGCCGCCGTCCAGCAGAAGGTTCTGGCCGACGATGAAGCCTGCATGCTGCGAGCAAAGGAAGGCGCATGCGGCCCCGAACTCCTGCGGCGTGCCGTAGCGCCGGGCCGGGATCTCCGCCTTCCGGCGGGCTCTCGCCTCCTCCAGGGCGATGCCTTCGGCCTTGGCGACGCTTCCGTCAAGGGAATCCGCACGATCCGTCGCGTGTATGCCGGGAAGAAGGTTGTTGATGGTGACGCCGGCCGGAGCGACCTGCCGCGACGTGCCCGCCACGTAGCCGGTGAGGCCGGTGCGCGCGGCATTCGAAAGGCCCAGGACGGCGATCGGCGCGCGCACGGACTGCGAGGTTATGTTCACGACCCTGCCCCAGCCACGTTCCATCATCTCCGGCACCAGTGCCTTCATCAGGGCGATCGGCGTGAGCATGTTGGCGTCGAGGGCGGCGATGAAGTCGTCCCGTTCCCAGCCGTGCCACATGCCCGGCGGCGGCCCGCCGGCATTGTTGACGAGAATGTCGATCCTTCCGCATGCCGCGAGCACCTTGCCACGCCCTTCGTCAGACGTGATGTCCGCGGCAACCGCAGTCACCTCGACGTCGTGCGCCCTGCGGGTTTCCTCGGCGGCCTTCTCGAGGGCGTCGGCCCCGCGCGCGTTCATCACGAGGTCGGCCCCGGCCCCGGCCAGCGCCTCGGCGCAACCGCGCCCGAGGCCTTTCGACGAGGCGCAGACCAGCGCGCGCTTTCCGGCAATTCCGAGATCCATTGCAGCCCTCCGCTGTTTCCCCGACCCTACCATCCCGCCCCTTGCAACGGAAGGGCGCAGAGACCGCCGGTCAAGGTCAGCGCTTTCCGGTTTTCCGGGAGCAGCCGCAACGGCATTCGGACAGGCCCGGGCTTTGCGGGTGACGGTTTGTCGCCGCGGGGTGCAGTTCAACTTTGTTGGTGATTGCGCAGATTCCCGTGATGGCGTTGCAGCGCCATGCAGCAAAGGCTTTTCGACGTCCTCGACCAAGCCGGCAAGTCAGGCCGTCGCCGCCTCACCAAAGAAGTTGAACTACACCCGTCGCCGCGCAACCCGTTGACGGGGAGCGGCTTTCCCGCGCCGGCCCCTTTTCTTCGAAAGCCGCTGGCAAGCCGCCCGCCGATTCGCATGCTGTCGTCAGGGCACCGATGCGGGAGCCGCCCTTGGACCAGCGGGTCACCGGCCTGAAGTCGATCACCTTCTCCGGCCGCCGCATGACGCGGCGCCAGATCGCGGGCATCCAGGACGGCAACGGCGCCCGGTCGGCGAAGTCCTGCGCAAGGCCGGCGGAGGTGCGGGACGGCGTCCTCGCCGACGGCAAGACCGGCCCGAGGAAGGTGCACCTGAACCCGCCGGCTCGCGCCGTGCTCGACCGCCAGCCGCGCGGGGGCCGTGCGTGTGTTCCCCGCGCGGCTCGATCCCGGCCGCGCCCCCGCGGCGGCACTCTCAACCTCTGGCTCCGGGTCCGCAGGGAGGCGGGCGTCGCTGACGCGCGGCTGCACGACCTGCGCCACTGTCTCGTGCACGAGATAGGCGCCACAGCTACGCCTCCCGGACCGTCATGAACGGCGTTCCGGTGCCGGTGGCCTCCCGGCTCCTAGGCCACGCGAGCGCGCGGATGACCCTGCGCCACGTCCACCTCGACGACCGGGACGCCCGCACGGCCGCGGAGCGGGTCGGGGCGGCGATGGCGCGGCTGATGGCGGGCGCGGACAGCTGATGCGGTCGCCGATTGCGGCGGAGCCAATCGGCATGTCCCATGCCGCGCCCTTGAAGTTTTCTTGGCGCTTCCGGAACGACGCTTTCCATGGGCACGGAGCAGCTCCTGAGCATGGGCATGACATGAAAGCCTTCGGAATTTCAAGGACGTGGCGCGAGTTCGGGCCAGCCCGAAAGGAACCACGATGTCGAGGAAGGCGCGCACGGCCGCAAGGCATTGTTCCGGCCAACGGTTTCCCATGCCGCCAAGGCAGATGCGTGACAAGATTGCGAGATCAATGGGAATGCCAATTCACGCTGAAAGGCTTATCCCTTTGACCAAGGCATGTCCACATTTTGTGTCCGACGGGGGTTGAAGATCCGTTCCGTTCGCTTTATGTTCCTCCCATGGCATCGCGATGGAAACACGACCGGCCCATGTCCCGCCAGGAGTTCGAGGAGCGCTTCCCGGACGACGGTGCCTGCGCCGGGCACCTGGCCAGGCTGCGCCGGGGCGTCGGCTTCCGGTGTCCGGCCTGCGGCTGCACGAAAGGCTGGCAGCCGAGGGGGAGCGCCGCCTCCACGAGTGCGCGGGGTGCGGCTGTCCAGGCCGGTGCCCAGCCCGGTGACGGTGGCCGCCTCCACGAGTGCGCGGGGTGCGGACGCCAGACGTCGGTGACGGCGGGCACGGTGATGCACCGCAGCCACCTGCCGCTCAGGACATGGTTCCTCGCGGCCCACATCGTGGCGACGCATTCCAACGGCATCTCCGCGCTGCAGCTCCAGGCGCAGCCTGGCATCGGGAGCTGCAAAAGCGCCTGGCTGCTGCTGCACAGGCTGCGCCGTGCCATGGTCGACCCCGACCGGAGCCTCCTGCAGGGGATCGCGGAGGTGGACGAGACATCCGTGCCCTGCCGCGACGGCGGCGGCGCGGAGGCCGGCGGCGGCGCGGAAACGGACGGGGCGAAGGGCGTCGCCGGCAGGGGCCGCAGCGCCGATGGCAGGATCCTTCTGGCCGGTGCCGTGGAGCTGTCGGAGGACGGGGCGCCGCGCCGCATCCGGCTGGAGGCCATCGGGGACTATGGATCCGGCGCGCTCCGCGGCTTCATCTCCGGGGCCGTCGCGCCGGGCGCGTGGGTGGTCACCGACGGATGGAGCGGCTACGCCGGCCTGCCCGGCAACCCGCGGGAGCGCAGGGTGGTCGGCGGCCGAAGGGCCCACGAGGTCCTGGCCTGGGTCCACCGGGTCTTCTCGAACCTGAAGCGCTGGGCCATGGGCGTGCATCACGGCCTGCGGAGGAAGCATTTCCAGCGCTGCCTTGACGAGTTCGTGTTCCGCTGGAACCGGCGGCGCCACAGGCGGACGTCCCTCGACAGCCTGCTCGGCATCGGGCTGGGGCTGCCGCCCGCCACCTGCCGCGACCTCATCGACGGACACGCCTGACGCGGACGGATCCCGCCACGGGACCGGCGGGCGCACCCGCGCACCACCCGAATCACCACATTCCCGCACCGTCCGGGCCGCCGCGCGGTGCCGCCGGCGTGGATTCCGTCGGGGATCCGGGGATCCCGCGACCGGCCGCCGGCACAACATCTTGCGGCGCCGTAGTCAAAGGGATAAGCCTTTCACGCTGAATAGGCGGAGAACCTCCTTAACCGAACGCCATTGCCCGGCGTCCGGCACCACCTGCCACCGCGCGGGATCCCCTGCATCGGAGGCATGAGACGGGCCTTTCGGTCTTCGGCCGCCGTCGCTTCTCGCTCGTCGGCCGCGGCTACCGCCGCGCCGTGAGCGGCGCTTTTGCGCTTTCGGTCGATCGTGCCTGCCACGGCCTCATGCCGGCGAACGGGCCCTGTCGTCTCTGGAGATGGATCAGGCCCGGGCGCCCCCGGATTGAGGGCAGGCGAGCGGGAGACGTGAGCCCGAAACCCGCGTCGCGGGAGCGGGACGGCGCGTCATTCCATCGGAGCCATGAAGAATGACTCGCGCACGATCTTTCCGTCCTCGACCTCGTACAGTGCGACTTCCTTCGCCCTCCATCTCTGGCCGCTCGCCCTTTCGGAGACGTCGACATCGAAGATCACGCTGAACCTGTCGCCGTTTATGAACGGTCCCTCGATGCCAGTGCTGTGGACCTCGAAGTTCTCGGCCCACCATTCATGCTTCTCCCTGAGGGCGTCGATCCCGTTGCTGACAGGATCCCGTCCGTGGCCGGCCATCGGCTCGACGGAAACGATCGCTCGCGAGTACAGTTCCTCCATGCCGCGCTCTTCGGTCCCCTCGCGGCAATGCCGGCAGAGTCCTTCGGCAATCTCCCGGGTCGTCATCATCACGGCATCCTCCGCTTCCGGCCCGGCGCCCCGGGCCACGAGCGCTGTTCACGCTCCATTGCAATGCTGCCGACGCCCGGACTGGCCGTCAACCCGAAAGTCGGAAAGGGGTGCATCCCAAACTTGTTGACCGCCATGATTCGCTGGCGCTGCCGCACCATCGTTCCATCAAGGAAACAAGGCTGTCAGACATTCTCGAACAGCGGGCAAGCTGGACCATTGGGGCTCGATCAACCAATCTGGGCTACACCCGGTTGGAAAGTCGGTAAGTCCGTCCGGTTGCTGGCGGAAGTTGAGGTGGCTATACGCCGCAAATGCCAGATCACGCCACGAACGCCGCCCCGCTGCCGCCTGAAATCGCGCGGCGCAGGACCTTTGCGATCATCTCGCACCCTGATGCGGGCAAGACGACGCTGACCGAAAAGTTCCTGCTCTACGGCGGAGCGATCCAGATGGCCGGGCAGGTCCGCGCCAAGGGCAGGGCCCGGCGGACGCGGTCGGACTTCATGCACCTCGAGAGGAGCCGCGGCATCTCCGTCAGCGCGTCCGCGATGTCCTTCGACTACGGCGGGTTCCGGTTCAATCTCGTCGACACGCCCGGACACTCCGATTTCTCCGAAGACACCTACCGGACCCTGACGGCCGTGGATGCCGCCGTCATGGTGATTGACGGCGCGAAGGGCGTGGAAAGCCAGACCCGGAAGCTGTTCGAGATATGCCGCCTGCGGGACCTGCCGATCCTGACCTTCTGCAACAAGATGGACCAGGAGAGCCGGGACACGTTCGAGACCATCGACGAGATTCAGGAGAGCCTCGCCATAGACGTCACGCCCGCGTCATGGCCCGTGGGAGCCGGGCGCGACTTCATCGGCAGCTACGACATCCTCAACGACCGGCTGGACATCATGCCGCGCGCCGATCGCAACAGGGTCGCCGACTCCGTGAAGATAGGGGGGCTGGACGACCCCGCGCTTGCCCGGCACGTGCCGGACGCGCTTCTGGGGCCCTTCCGGGAGGAGGTCGCGATGGCGCGCGAGCTCCTGCCCCCTTTCGAGCGGCAGCCCTTCCTTGACGGCACGCGGACCCCGATCTGGTTCGGAAGCGCCTTGAACTCCTTCGGTGTCAGGGAGCTGATGAACGCCATCGGCACCCTCGGGCCACCGCCCCAGCCACAGCCCGCCGAGCCGCGGCAGGTCGCCCCCGAAGAGGGGACGGTTTCCGGATTCGTCTTCAAGGTCCAGGCCAACATGGATCCGAAGCACCGCGACAGGGTCGCCTTCGTGAGGCTTGCGTCGGGGCACTTTCGAAGGGGCATGAAGCTCCGGCATGTACGGACCGGGACGCCCATGGCCGTCTCCAGCCCGGTCCTGTTCCTGGCCTCGGAGCGCGGACTGGCAGAGGAGGCCTGGGCCGGCGACATCATCGGCATCCCGAATCACGGACAGCTCCGGATCGGCGACACCCTGACCGAAGGGGAAGCCCTGCGCGTGACGGGCCTGCCGTCGTTCGCACCCGAGCTCCTGAAGGGCGTCCGGGCCGGCGACCCGATGAAGGCGAAGCATCTCGACAAGGCGCTAATGCAGTTCGCGGAGGAAGGGGCGGCCAAGGTCTTCAGGCCGGCGGTGGGATCAGGATTCATCGTGGGCGTCGTGGGGCCGCTGCAGTTCGACGTCCTCGCGAGCCGCATCGAGGTCGAGTACGGGCTCCCGGTCCGTTTCGAGCCGTCCCGGTTCACGTCCGCACGCTGGGTTTCGGGGCCGAAGGAGGCGATGGACGTCTTCATGGACGCCAACAAGGGCCACATCGCACATGACAACGACGGCGACGTTGTCTACCTCACGCGCCTCCAGTGGGACATAGACCGCATCAAGAGGGACCACCCTGAGCTCGCGCTTTCGGAGACCAAGGAAATGCAGGCCGCGTAGCTCCAAGGCATGCATGCGCCCGGTGGCATGTCATTTTGACTTTGCACTGACCGGAATGTCTGCGCGCGCCCCGCATTCGGGCCTTCTTTCCGCTCCCGTCATACCTGTGACGAGCGCATGGCCAGCCTGCCGAAAGTCGGCATCCTTGATCGTCCTTTCAGACATCAACGTCATTTGGGCGCCAGCACCGAAGATCGCGGAGTGCGTTTGACCGGATTTATGGCCGGGACCGGAAGCAGCAGCAGAGGTGATGATTGGGCAGTTTGCGATCTCTTTGCTTTTTCCCATGCCTGCGGTGCCAGCCGGTCGCTTTCATGTCCCCCCGGCTTGCGGCCATGCTCCTCTCGCGGTGTCCTTCCAGGCCGTGGCAGCCTGCCTGTCTGGTTGATGCCGGACACGGAAACGCCGCATCCGAGGCAGGCCATCGACGTTTCAGGTCAAGCTCTCATGCCTTTGCTCCCGCGCACACAATGTCTGTCGAATGCCGATCTTCACCTTTCGATCGCTGACGACGTGGACCAGGCTGGCTTCGGCTTGACCTTGGGCCGCCGACATTTCCGTGCGTCGCTTCGTCGCATCGTCTGAGTCCAGGGACCGGGGCACGGGCTGCATTGATCAAATCGCCGGCGACAGCGTCCTGAAGTCATTTATGCGTGACTTTCAGAACAGCCCGCCGTCAGAGCACAGGTATCCGGCACTTGCTGTGCTCCACACTCGGCGGAGTAGCGTCCGACATCCCCGTGCTCGAACATCCTGTCCGCCACAATCAATTTTGTCGAAGGAGCGTCGGAAAGCCCGTCATCAATGCCAGCAACCCATAGCAGCCTGCCTTCCTGAACCGGTTGCCATTGCAATCCGACGCATTCGGGGCTGGGAGCCAGCCTGTTGCAGGTCACAGCTGTTTGCAAACCAGACATCATCCCATGCAGGCTGGAAACTCAGATCCAGGTCCGAGGCATCCACCAGTCCGTTCAGCTGGTCTTTGGTGATCCAGTCAGTGTCACTCAGTTTCATCGGCAGCGTCTGCAAGTCCAGGCCCTCGACGATGCGTTCCAGCTTTTCATGTTCCATGGCCGGGTTCACAAACAGGGCATGCATGTCGTCATGGGCTTGTGTGTGCACTGGCCTTTGGAAATTTCTCCAGCATCACACTCGTGGATCGAAACCACGCGATTGGCATTTGGCGTGTCGACGAATTTCGACCCGGTCCATCCGGGCTTGGTCAAGAAGCCGATCCGGTCCGACCGCCGCTTCCACTCCGAAGTGCAACATCAGCCAGCGAGGGGCGAAGCCCGAGCGGCGGCGGTCCCTTCACCGGGAGGCGTAGCCAGTCTTCCGGGGCGGTGCAAGCCCCGCCGGGCGCTGTCCGCGGCCCGCCGGACGCAGGGAGGGCGGAGCCCGACCGGAGGACGGCGGGCCGCGGACAGCGCGCATCTCCCCTCGGAGCCGCCCCCGGCGGCCCCGGAAGGCCCCCTCAGGGCGGCTGCGCCTGGTGGAAGGCCTCGGACGGGGTGAGGTAGCCCAGCGCCTTCCTCGGACGTGCGTTCAGCCGGTCCTGGACGGCCTGCACCTCTGCGTCCGTCACCTTGCGGAAGTCCGTGCCCTTCGGGAACCACTCCCGCACCAGCCCGTTCACGTGCTCGTTCAGGCCGCGCTCCCAGGAGTGGTACGGGCGCGCGAAGAAGAACCCCGCGCCGAGCGCCTCCGACACGCGGGCGTGGCCCGCGAACTCCTTGCCGTTGTCCGCGGTGACCGTGTGCACGGGGAGAGGGCCCAGCATGCCGGTCATGGCCGAGCCGACCGCGTCCGCCGTCTTCCTTTCGACCCTTTCGAGCAGGGTGTACTTGGACGCCCTGTCCACCAGCGACACCAGCGCGCCGCTGTGGCCCTTGCCCACAATGGTGTCGGCCTCCCAGTCGCCGACCCGTTCCTTCGCCTCCACGACGTCCGGGCGCTCGGAGATGTCCACCCGGCCCGGGATGCGGCCGCGGCCCGCGTGGGCCCCGCCCTTCCGGTTCGGCTTCCTGCCGCGGCGGCGGAGATGCCGCCAGAGACCGCCGCCGGCCTTCCGGTCGGCGTGGATGCGCTCGTAGATCCACTGACGCCCCGCCATCGGCGCGCCCTCCTTGCGGAGGCGCCCGCTGACCTGCTCGGGGCTCCAGCCCTCGGCCAGCCGCTCCTCCGCCATGCGCCACAGCTCCGGCGTCATCTTGCGCGCCACCGACGAGGCCGCGCTGCGGCGCCTGTCCGCCTTGCGCTGGGCCTGCTTGTGGCGGTAGCCGCGCCTGCCGGAGTTGCGCCGCACCTCGCGCCAGACCGTCGTGCGGTCGCGGCCGAGCTGGCGGGCGATCGCCGGGCCGGAAAGCCCGCTTTTCCTCAGGGCGTGGATCTGGCAGCGTTCCGCATAGGTCAGGTGGCGATGGCCCTCGGGCATGACAGTCTCCTTGCTTCATCACAGGGACTGTCGTCGCCGCCTGGCCGATTCGCAACATCATGTGTCGCCGAACGACCAGGAACACTGCATCAGGTGTTGCACTTCAGAGTGGAACGGGGGGACTCAAAAACGTTGCTGAACTGTGCAAAATCCAGATATTTAGGACCGTCAACGGAAGGCGGTCCGTGCACTTGAACTGGAACGTCGGAAACGTGCTGGCCTTGCACTTCTTTCCCGGCGAATGCGGGAAAGAGCACGGCCGCGATTGCCAGGATTGCGAAAGGATGCCGCATCTTCGGACTCCCATGCCAGCGTGGCAGGCTTGGCGGCCAGCAGAAAAAACGACGGAAGGGCGACTCCCGACAGATACAGTCGAACCGGTCCGGTCCCTCTTGCACGCCAGGATGAACCCCAGCCCCGCACAAATCACGAGTGCCAGAAGCGCGAACGCAACCACCTCCCAGGCGCTTGGGAGCCTGAGCGCTCCACCCTGGACAAGCCCGAAGCCAGGCAAGCAGGTGGCGACACCGGATGATGCGATGGCCCAACGCGCCGCTGTCAACATCGCCTTTCCCTGCGGAAGGTCCTGAAGCCAGTGATCGGTGATCGGTGTCCGCTGACGGCAGAAGCCTTGCCCGCCGGGGGTTCCGGCCCGCGGGGCTGCCGGGCGTCGCTCCGGACTGCGGGCGGGTCCGGCCCCGTCCCGGCGGCTATGCGGCAATCCCGTCCGGGATCGGTGGAAAGATCTGGGGACGGTTTTCGGGCGCAATGCGGCATGCGTGGCTTTTTTGCCGCCTGTTCAGTTGATTGCATCCGGCGTTGACGCCATGGGCGCAATGCATTACGCATTGCGCGATCTGAGGTGGCATGTGGATAACCCTGTGGCCATCCAGATCCCCTCTGCGCTGCCTGCGGATCCAAGCACGTTCCGCGATACATGGACCGATATGACAAGATTCTCCGACCTGGCACTTTCGCCGAAGATCCTTGAGGCCGTCGAAGCCGCAGGGTACGAAACCCCCACGCCGATACAGAACGGCGCCATTCCGCCGGCTCTCGAGAAGCGCGACGTGCTCGGCATCGCGCAGACCGGCACCGGCAAGACGGCGGGCTTCACGCTCCCGATGATCCACATGCTCGCGTCAGGCCGCGCGCGGGCCCGGATGCCGCGTTCGCTTGTGCTCTGCCCGACACGGGAGCTCGCCGCGCAGGTCGCCGAGAGCTTCGACACCTATTCCCGAAACGTCAGGCTCTCCAAGGCACTGCTCATCGGCGGCGTCAGCTTCAAGGAGCAGGACGCGCTGATCGACCGCGGCGTCGACGTCCTGATCGCGACGCCCGGCCGGCTTCTCGACCATTTCGAGCGCGGCAAGCTCCTGCTGACGGGCATCGAGATCATGGTGGTGGACGAGGCCGACCGCATGCTCGACATGGGCTTCATTCCCGACATCGAGCGCATCTTCGCCTTGACGCCATTCACCCGCCAGACGCTGTTCTTCTCCGCCACGATGGCTCCCGAGATCGAGCGCATCACCAACACGTTCCTGTCCAACCCGGCCCGAGTCGAGGTCACGCGCCAGGCAACCGCCTCGGAGACGATCACGCAGGAGGTCGTGCAGCTGCAACCCTCCCGTCGCGACCGGGCCGCGAAGGAGAAGCGCGAACTGCTCCGCGCGATCATCGAGCGTGAAGGAGAGGAATGTCGCAACGCCATCGTCTTCTGCAACCGCAAGACCGATGTCGACATCGTGGCGAAGTCCCTTCAGAAGCACGGCTTCGACGCCGCGCCGATCCATGGGGATCTTGACCAGCCGCAGCGCACCCGGACACTGGACAGGTTCAGGGACGGCGCGCTCAGGCTTCTTGTCGCCTCCGACGTGGCGGCCCGAGGCCTCGACATCCCGAGAGTCAGCCATGTCCTGAACTTTGACGTGCCGTCCAATTCCGAGGACTACGTGCACCGAATCGGGCGCACCGGGCGCGCCGGGCGCGAAGGCAAGGCAGTGACGATATCCCTCCCGGCGGACGAAAAGCTGCTCGACGCGATAGAGAGGCTGATCGCCAAGGACATTCCCCGCGCCGGCAACCCGATGCAGTCTGCATCGGCAAGAGCCGAAAGGCCGAAGCGCGCGCGCAGCCGCGAGACGCCGCCCGCCCCTTCGCTGGAGACGGTAAGGCGCAGGAGCGGCCGCACCGTCGGCATGGGAGATCACATGCCGAGCTTCATTGCCAAGAGCTTGAAGGAACGGGCGGCGGTCTGAGCGGGCCCGCTCCGTTCCGCCGGGCACTGTCGTCTCGACGGCGCCTCCCGAACGCCAAGCAGGGCCGGCCATGTCCGCCGGAGCGCCATGAGGTTCCCGCGAACCCGTCCTCAGGATCCGGTGCGCAACATAATCCGATCCTTCCCCGAGAACCGACGCCAGGCCGCTCGGATGCCGACGGAGCGCATGCGAGCGACGGCGAAGTGACCACGCGTGGCGGGGTCGTGTCCGCAGGCGGCGAGCGGATCAGGCATTCCCCGCGCAGCCGCCTCGCGAGGCTCGCGCTCCCCGGCGATGTCGCAACCCTGGCCAGCGCGAAGGCCTGGATGCGATCGAGCGGCAGCGCCGCGGCGCACGCAGGCACGCCCATCCCCGGCCATCCGGCTGACGTCCCCGGCCGCGTGCCCGGTCCTCTCCCGGTTGCGGCCGAGGAAACGGACGATCGTCGCCCCTGTCCCGGCAAGCCGCCACGCCGGACCCCTCGACGGGCTTCGGGCGTTTTCGGGGTTTCCGCCTGGCAATGGATGACGCTGTCCGGCACGGCGGCGGTCGACGGCATGATGCGGCTCGCCGAAGCCGCGAACCCGAAGGCCGGCCCCCGCGGCCCCATGGAAGACCTTCAAGGTGACCCACTGCCCTCTTGCCCTCCTTGCCGCCCGGCAGTTGAAAGGACAAGTCCCAGTATGATCATGACCGCTCCCATCCAGCCCAGGGGTGAAAGGTATTCCTGCAGCCAGCAGGCGCCGAATGCGATGGAGCATAACGGGGCAAGAAACAGGAACTGCGAGGACGCTGTCGGCCCAAGGGCATGCACTCCGAAATTCCAGAACATGTTTCCCAGCAGCGTGGCCCCCAGCCCGACATAGGCCACCGAAGGCCAGATCTCCCTGGGCGGAAGGAGCGGCATGCCCGCAGGGCTTGCCGCCAATGTCAGGATCACATGGCACGGGATCAGCGCGGCATATCCGGTAAGGGCGATCGCGCTGAACGTCGTGACGGGATGCAGGATGCCTTGGATCTTCCGCAGCAACAGAGTGTATCCTGCCCAGATCAGGGTCGCGATCAGAGCCAATGCATCCCCCCAGCGCAACTCGGCCGAGAGTGTCCCGGCGGCAGGTCCCGACGAGATCAGCAGTGCGGCGCCGGCAAAGCCCAGGCCCAGCCCTGCCGTGCTCCGTGCGGATGCCCGTTCTGACAGGAACAGCGTCCCCGCGGCCGCGATCCACAGCGGCGCCGTAGCCTGGATCAACCCGACATTGGCAGCGGATGTGCCAAACGGGGCCGCAATGATGGCCAGGGAAAAAGGGACGCAGCTCAGGAATCCCAGAACTGCGATCCTGCCCAGATGCGCCCGCAGGACGCGCCGTGCGCGCCACAGCGGCCCGCCGGTCAGGAGCAGAAGCGCCAGCGCGCTGAGCGTCCAGCGCCAGAACACCAGCGCAAGCGGATCCGTCTGATCCGCCATGTTGCGGATGACCACGTGATTGCCGCCCCAGAGGGCGGCGGTCGCAATCAGGCCCAGCGATGCCAGGCGCGTCCTGTGGATCCCTTCGAGCATCGGGCGCTAGCGCTCGCCTCCGCGCTGGGACGTGTGCCAGGGCAAGAGGACTCGTTCGGCGGCTTCGACGGCGTAGAAGAGGATCGTGCCCATGATCCCCAGGATCACGATGGCAGCAAAGGCGCGCGTGGTGTCGAACATGCCCTGCGACAGCAGGATGACATGGCCGAGGCCTGTCTCTCCGGCCACGAACTCACCCACGATGGCCCCGATCAGGGCAAAGGAAATCCCCACTTTCATGCCTGCGAACATGCTGGCCAGCGCACAGGGAAAGCGGATCTTGAACAGGACCTGCATGGTCGTCGCACGTGCCGACCGTGCCATGTCGATCATGTCCTTGTCGACGCTGCGCAAGCCCAGCACCGTGTCGATGACGATCGAGAAGATCGCGATCATCAGCGCTATTGCGATCTTTGGTTCCGCCCCGGTGCCCATCCAGATGACAAAGAGCGGTGCAAGCGCAACCTTCGGCACGGAATTAAGCGCGACCAGCAAGGTGTACAGCGTGCGATCCAGAAAGACCGAGTGCACGATTCCCACCGCCATCAGCACGCCAAGCGCCACGGCCAATGCGAAACCGGCCAGCGTGGTCGCCAGGGTATGGCCTGCATGCCTGGCAAAATAGTCCGGATCATCGACCATCTCGACCAGAATCGCCGAAGGCGCAGGCAGGATGAACGGACGCACCTCCAGGATGCGGCACGCGATTTCCCAGAGAACCACGGCAGCCGTCAGCACCGCGACGCAGGCGAGAAGCCGGTTGTTCCTTTCGATCCAGTCCATTGGCTCAGGCCTCGTGCAGGATGCCCAGTTTGGTGAAATGGCCGCGGAGATGCTGCACGTATTCGCCGAATTCCCGGGTTTCGCGCATGCTCAGCGTGCGGGGATGCGGCAGGTCGATGTCGAGCGTCTCGTCGATCCTGCCGGGGTTGCGTGACATGACGACGACCCTGGTCGAGAGGAACACCGCCTCGGCAATGGAATGGGTGATGAAGAGCACCGTTTTCCGTGTCTCCTGCCAAAGCCGTGCAAGCTCCAGATTCAGGTCGTCGCGGGTCATGGCGTCGAGCGCGCCAAATGGTTCGTCCAGCAGGAGAAGCTTCGGATTGTCCAGCAGCGCCCGGCAGATCGATGCGCGCTGCCGCATGCCGCCCGAAAGCTCCCAGGGATGCTTCCGCTCAAACCCTTCCAGCCCGAATCTCTTGAGAAGAGCGCGCGCCTTGCCTTCGTAGTCCGATCGCCTCGCACCGCGGATTTCAGCGATGAACAGCACGTTGTCCAGGATGTTCCGCCAGTCCAGAAGGATGTCGCGCTGAAACACGATCCCCATGTCGTCCGGCGGCCCCCTGACCGGCGCGCCGTCAAGGATCACTTCGCCCGAAGTTATCGGTTCGAGGCCGGCAATGCACTTCAGCAGCGTTGACTTGCCGCATCCGCTGGGCCCAAGCACGCTGATGAACTCATGCTCCCGGACATCGAGGTCTATCGACCTGAGCGCCTCGATGTCCGCGTGCCTGGACCGATAGACCTTGTCCATGTTGCGGATCCTGGCATAGCTCGGCTGCTGCGCCATGCGCCGGCCTCCCTTTCGCGCTTCCTGCCTACTGCCTGAGCAGTTCGTTGGTGAAGAAGTCCTCCGCCCGCTGGCCCGGCTTGATGATGCCGGCCGCCTCCATCGCAGCCAGTGCATCCGCCCAGTCCTCGGCCGATTGCACGCCGATGGGAAGATCCCTGGTGCGCTCCGTGTGGAAGAAGTCGCGATAGGCCTCGATCTGGCCAATCAGCACGTCACGGTTGAGGCTGCTGTCCGGACGGCCGGCGATGATGGCGTCAGCCGCCTCTTCGACATTGCCGTCAAAGATGTATTCCCAGGCACGTTGCTGGACCTGCGCCAGGCTGGCCAGCTCGTCGCGCCGCCCTTCAAGAGCGCTCTCCTGCGCGATCAGCCCGTAGCTCGGGAAGGTCACGCCAGCGTCATCCATCAGGATCTGCTTGGCCGGCCGGCTGTTGGCGGTCAGCGGCAGGCCGAACGGCCCCACGGTCATGAACCCGTCCGCCTCGCCCGAGGCATAGGTGCCGACCATCGCCGGCGGCGCGACCATCAGGATCGAAACGTCATCGCGATCCAGGCCGCCCGCGGCGAGGAAATTGTCGATGTAGGGGACCCACGGGCTGGCGGTGAAGGTCACAAGCTTCTTGCCCTCAAGGTCCGTGACCGAGTCGATGCCGGAACTCGCGTCCACCAGTACCGCCAGGTCACCGCGCCGCGCCCAGCCTGCAAAGGACTTCAGCGGCAATCCGTTTTCGCGCGCCAGCGCCATGAGGCCGAGCTGAACCTGGCCCACGTCAACCTGCCCGCTGCCGACCAGCTGGATCGTGTTGATCGTTCCCTTGCCGTCTTGCAGGTCGACATCCAGCCCCGCTTCGTCAAACCAGCCCTTGGCCTCGGCGAGGTGCATGCCGGCATGCACGCCCCATGGCGAGAAATCGAGCCGCACGGTCAGCGTTTCGGCGAATGCGGCGCCTCCGCCGGAAGCGGCCGTCGCCGCGACGGCAAGCAGATGTGTCAGTCTGAGCATTTTGTCTTCTCCTATGTTGAGATCATGTGATCAGGTGAGCGCTCGCAGCGCTGATTGCCCGGTGGCGCGACTGCGCCTCGCGCACCCGGGAGCGATCCGTGGGGCCGGTGCGCCGGTCGGCCGCGGTGCCTGGCGTGCTGTACGGGGCGCGCGCAATCGGGCCAGAGGCCTCGGACGCCGTGCAATCTCACAGCGCCAGGACATCCGCGATGCCCTCCGAGGACAGCCGGCGCGCGCGCCGGCGCATGGCGCACCCTTTCGGAACGAGGCGAGGCGGAAGAACGAGGAGTGATCATGCGGCGCCTCCGTCAAGGCGCCTTGCGATCAGGCCTCCGGCGGTCTCAGATATCCCAGAACCACCTCGACGATATGGTCGGCACGGGCCGCGAGCCGGTCGGGCTCGGACAGGTCGGTCTGATAGATCGCACCGAGCGTGTGCCGGTTCGACAGGTAGAAATATCCCAAGGACGAGATCGTGATGTAGAGTTCCTGCGGGTCCACGCCCTTGCGGAAGGCGCCTTCGGCCTCGCCGCGCGACAGGAGATCGCCGATCAAGTCGCTCAGCGTGGCGTAAAGGCGCGGCAGCTTCTCGGAATTGCGCACATGCTGGGCCTTGGTCAGGTTTTCGCTGTTCAGCAGCGAAATGACCTCCGGATACTCCACGAAGTGCTGGAAGGTGTGGCGCGCCAGCCGTTCCATCCCTTCGACCGGAGGCAGCCCCTTGATCTGAAGGTCGGCATGATGGGCGCGCATGCGCTCGTACATGCGCTCCATCACTATCAGGAAGAGGTCGTCCTTGCCGCCGAAATAATGGTAGACGAGGTTCTTTGACACGCCCGCACGCCGCACGATCTTGTCGATCCGCGCGCCCTCGTAACCGTGCGCCGCGAACTCCTGCTCTGCCGCTTCCAGGATTCGCGATTGGGATGCTTCGGGATTCCGTTTGCGATTCGCGGTCGCCATGATCCTCTTCCTGCAGCCGGAGGCGCTCCACTGCCCCTGCGACGGTATGCCTAAACCCTATCGTCATCGTTCAAAACAGCGTCAGACTGCATTTTTCCACGCCGCCGTGCGGTCGCCTTGATGTCGATGCCGCCGCCGTCGGCACTCAGCACGATCCCGTAGAGAGAGCGCGCGGCCCCTTCGGACAGCTTCCCGTCCATCACGTCCGCCAGCACGCGGTGCGGGTCACGTTTCAGCGGATCCCCAAAGCCGCCGGCGCCGGCTTGTTCATGGACGACGAGCTGCCCCTTGGTCAGCGGCATTGTCACCTTGCCGGGCAGGTCGCGGCGCGTGCCGTCGGGATCCTCGAGCCAGTTCACGGTCTTTCGCCCCGGGTGTCCGCCGCCCAGACCGTACGGGGCGAACCTTGTCCGGTCCGAACGCAACTGCAGCCCCGCCTCATCGGCGAGCAGCCGATAGGATCGACGCACGCCAAGACCTCCCCGGAACTCGCCGGCGCCGCCACTGTCCGGGATCAGGCCGTAATCCTCCACCCGGACCGGATGCTGGCGCTCCAGCGTCTCCACCGGCGTGTTGGACAGGTTCTGCGAAGGGTTGGTGACTGCGTCCACGCCGTCCTTGTGCGGACGCCCGCCCCAGCAGCCGCATACCATGTCGACGATGATGAAGGGCTTGCGGTCCGGAGCATATCCGCCGATGGCGATCACCGTGTTGCCGCCCTCGCCGGCCGCCGGCACGCGGTCTGGCACGATCTGGGCCAGGGCCCCAAACATGGTGTCCATGACGCGATACCCCGTCAGGGCGCGCGCGGCACAGGGCGCTGGCATCACCGGGTTCAGCACCGACGCTTCGGGCGCACGCACGTCGATGCAGCGGAAAACCCCCTCGTTGTTGGGCACATCCCCGTTCAGCACGCAGCGAACGCTCAGGTATGAGCATGAATTCGTGTAGGACTTTGTCGCGTTCAGGGCCGCCTTGACCTGCTTCGACGACCCCTCGTAGTCCACGATCAGCTGATCGCCATCCACGGTGATGGCAACGCGGATCGGGATCGGCTCATCCGAAAGCCCGTCGTCGTCGATGTGGTCGGCAAAGCGGTAGGTGCCGTCCGGCCAGGAGCGGATGTCCTCGCGCGCCATGCGCTCGGCATAGTCCAGCAGTTCGGCAAAATAGGTCCGCGCAGCATCACGGCCGTATCTCGAGATCAGCTTGGCCAGCTCCCGCCCGCCCACGTGGCAGGCCGCGCGCTGGGCCTTCAGGTCGCCCAGGACCCGATCCGGCACACGCACGTTGCGTTCGATGATCCCGTGAACGGCGACGTTCAGCACCCCCCGGTCATAGAGTTTCAGCACCGGCAGGCGCAGGCCCTCCTGGAAGATCTCGGTGCTGTCCGAAGCGTTCGATCCGGGGACTCGTCCCCCCACGTCCGTGTGGTGGCAGATCACGACCGAATGGCCTTCCAGGGAGCCCTCGTGAAAGATCGGCGTGAACATGAAGATGTCGGGCAGATGCATCCCGCCCTGATACGGATCGTTGAGGATGATCACGTCGCCTTCGTGAATGTCCCCTTCATACTGGGCGAGGATCGCCTGGATCGCCTCGGGCACCGCGCCCAGATGCAGCGCGATGGTCTTGGCTTGGGCAATCATGTTTCCATCGGCGTCACAGATCGCGGCGGAATAGTCCATCACGTCCTTGACGATCTCGGATCTCGCCGTGCGCAGAACGGTATGGGCCACTTCGTCCACGATCGAGTCGAGCGCGTTCTTGACGACGGCCAGGGTGATCGGGTCGATCCTCATGCGGCCGGCTCCGCCGCCTCGGCCCCGATGTCGATCACGACGCTGCCGCAGCCATCGGTGCTGGCGGAGGCTCCCGGCGGCAGCGCGATCGTGCTGTCGTAGCTTGTCAGGATGGCCGGCCCTCGGACGGCGCGGTCAAGCACCGCGTCACGATGCATCACGGCCGTCTCATGCCAGCGGCCTCCCGCCTCGAACCGGACCGGGCGCGTTTCGGCAGTGCCGTCGCTTCCTGGCGGGCGCGGGCTGGCCAGGGAGGAAAAGTCCAGCTTCCTCTCCCGAACGCCGGTTCCGGTGACGCGCAGGTTCACCAATTCGACCGGGGTGCCGTCGCGATACCCGTAGACCGACTGGTAGGCAGCCTCGAAGGGCGGTTGCAATGCAGCGCCTCCTGCCGACACGGCCGTTTCGACATCTATTTCGACCGTCAGGTCCGAAGACTGCCCGCAGTACCGCAGGTCCGCGCCGAATCTCAGGCGGGTCCGGCTTTCGGCAAAGCCTTCGCTGGCCAGCAGCGCCAGCATGTCCCCGCGCAGCCCGTCAATCGCGCTGGAGATCTCGGCGCCAGACCAGTCGGCGACCAGACCCTGCGCGGCGCGCACCAGCTTGTGTTCGACATCCGTTGACAGCATCCCGACCGAGCAGAACACGCCCGACATCGCAGGCACGATGATGCGCGTCATTCCCAGCAGCTGCGCCAGATCCGCCGCGTGAAGGGGGCCGCCGCCTCCGAAAGCCATCATCGCCATCTCGCGGGGGTCGCGTCCGCGCTCCACGGTCACGGACCGGATTGCGCGCGCCATGTTCGCATTGGCGATCCGGCGGATTCCCATCGCGGCCTCGTCCACCGAAAGTCCCAGGGGGACCGCCACGCCGGTCCGGATCGCCCTTTCGGCCAGGGACCGGTCGATGTGCAGGCTGCCGCCCGCCAGACCGGCAGTGCCGATCAGGCCCAGATGGACGTTCGCGTCCGTCACGGTCGGACGGTCGTTTCCCAACCCGTAGGCCGCCGGTCCCGGGTCGGCGCCGGCCGAAGCCGGCCCGACCTGCAGCATGCCGCCGTCGTCGATCCAGGCGATGGAACCGCCGCCCGCGCCCACCTCGGCCACGTCGATCGCAGGCACCTTGAGCGCGTAGCCTCCGCCCTTGTTGAACCGGCTGGGGCTCGAGATGCCTTCGCGGAACTCGTATTCGTTTATCAGCATCGGCCGGTTGTCCAGAACGATCGACGCCTTGGCCGTGGTGCCGCCCATGTCAAAGGCCACGAATCCGCCCAGCGATGCCGCCTCGGCCAGCCTTGCCGCCCCGGCCACGCCGCCGGCGGGGCCGGAGCCCACGGCAAAGACAGGCCGCTCGCTGGCCGCGCTGACGCCCATCATGCCGCCGGCGGAATTGACCACCAGCAGGGGCGCCGAGAAGCCCCTGCCCTTCAGGTTCCGCTCCAGTCGCGCAAGGTATCCGCGCATCTGCTTCAGCAGGTAGGCATTGACCACGGTCGTCGAGCTGCGCTCGTATTCCTTCATTTCGGGCAGCACGTCGCAGGAGGCCGTGACCAGCAGGCCGGGGAACTCGGCCTCGACCATGTCACGGGCCTGCCGTTCGTGAACAGGATTGGCATAGGAATGCAGAAAGCAGATCGCCACGGCTTCGCACCCTTCGGCGACAACCTGCCCCATGACGTCTCGCAGGTCCCCGAGGTCCAGCGGGGTCACGATCTCGCCTGCCGCCGACAGCCGTTCGGCCACCTCGAACCGGTGTCGGCGCGTCACAAGCTGGACCGGCTTTTCCCAGTTCAGGTCAAACATGCGCGGCGTGCGGATCCGTCCGATCTCCAGCACGTCCCGGAACCCTGCCGTCGTCAGAAGGGCGGTCCTTGCCCCGGCCCTTTGCAGGATGGTGTTCGCGCCGACGGTCGTGCCATGCACGATCTCCTCGATGTCGGCTTGCGCAATTGCGTGCCTTTCCAGGATGTTGACCGCGCCCTCCACAACGGCCTCGCCGGGGTCGTCCGGTGTCGAGGGCACCTTGGCGACATCCGCCCAGCCCCGGTCATCGCAGAGCACGATATCCGTGAACGTCCCGCCAATGTCCACGCCAAGCCTGTAGCCCATCCGGTTCACCTGCCCAATTTTGACTAACTGGTTAGTATATAATATGGGCGGGATTCATTGTCAACACCATGGGCGGCATCACAGGCGATTCACTTCACTGCAGCCGCTTCGAAAGGCCGCCTGCCGGCGTCAGGCGACCAGGCACATCCGGGACTGCCGAGGCATGCCCGCGCTGCTTCGCGTCCGGATGGCGAAGTGGCGGTTTCCCGTCGGTTCCGACGGGCGCGAGAAGGTCAGATGCGCCCATTGGCAACGGTCTGGACCGCACCCTTCGAGGTCAAATGTCGCCGGCTTCGCGAGCCGGCTTGCAGAAGGGTCCGGCACCTGCACGGAAGCCGAATTCCGGCCGCCGCCGGGAAAGGACTGGAAGGACGGAACCGACCCGACCCGGAGGGAGAGGGGCTTCAAGACCCGCTTGCAACTGACTTGAACCATTGCGCCGGGAAGCTGGCAGGCGCGCCATTGCGTCATTGGCTGCCTGACCGGAGCTGCAGTTCGAGCAATCCCGGACAGCGCCGGGACATGCGCCTGACGCGGCTCCAGGCGCTCAATCCGATCGGCTGATCAAGACCGTCACTTCCGGCTTCTTGCCGATTTCAGCGTCACAGATCCTGCGCACGACGCTTCGCATCTCGTCCGCAAGCCTGTCATCCTCCGATGCCCCGCAGCGCGCCGCCGAACGCTTCAGCTGCCGGTCCAGCGCCTTCTCCAGGACGTCTCCCAGGGGCTTCCCGGACACGCCCGTGCCGGCAAGTCCCCTCAGGTCAGCCCAGGGTCCGCCGTCAGGCTCGTCCCCCTCGAGGAACAGGGTCACCCCAACGTGACCGTTCATGGCCATCCTTGTCCGGCTCCGGACAACCCCGTCCAGCGCCTCGACCTCCACCTTGCCGTCAAGGTAGACGCGTCCCGCCTCCACGTGATCCGCAACCTCCGGCACTTCGCCGGTGAGATCCACGAGCGAGCCGTTGCCGGCGACGAGCGAGGCAAGGCCGTTCCCCGCCGCAACACGCGCGTGCTCCTTGAGATGGCGGCACTCACCGTGCATCGGAACCACGATCCCCGGCCGGAGCATCGCGTGCATGCGGTCAAGGTCGGGCCGGTTCGCGTGCCCGGACACGTGGTAGAGGCCTGACGTGTCCTCAATCACGTCGACGCCTTTCCTTGCAAGCGCGTTCACGACGCGGAGCACGGCCCTTTCGTTGCCCGGAATGGTCTTTGACGAGAACAGGAAGGTGTCGCCCTTCGACAGCTCCAGGCCCAGATGCCTGCCGCGGGAAAGCGCGGCCGACGCGGCGCGGCCCTCGCCCTGCGACCCCGTCGCGAGAATCATCAGGCGTTCGCGCGGCAGGCTCCTGGCCTCTTCCGGCGGAACGGTCTCCGGGAAACCCGTGAGAATGCCGGTCGCGGTCGCGTCCTCGACCATTCGCCGCATCGCCCTGCCAAGCAGGCAGACGGAGCGGCCGGCCGCCGCGCCTGCGGACGCGAGCGTCTTCAGCCTGGCCACGTTCGAGGCGAAGGTCGTCGCTGCGAGAATGCCGGACGCGCCCGCCGCCAGCTTCCGGATCTCCTCCTGGATGCTGGCTTCCGACCTGCCGGGCGAGGGTGAAAGCACGTTCGTTGAATCACAGGTCAGGACGTGCACACCCTCATCCCCGATTCCCTTCCAGAACGTGTCGTCGAAAGCCTCGCCCACGACCGGCGTCGCGTCGAGCTTGAAATCGCCGGTATGCACGATTCGGCCAGCCGGCGTCTCGATGATCAGTGCCGAGCTTTCCGGAATCGAGTGGCTCACGGGCGCGAACCCCACCCGGAACGGGCCGGCCGGCACGGTTTCCGGCCATGGGCGCACGACATTGACGACCTTGCCTTCGATTCCGCGTTCCTCGATCTTGCGCCTTGCCAGGTGTCCGGTGAACGAACGCGCGAAGACCGGCGCACGCAATTTCGGCCAGAGATGGCCCAGCGCGCCGACATGGTCCTCGTGCCCGTGCGTGATGAAAATGGCGTCGAGCCGGTCCGCCCGTTCGGCCAGCCAGCCTATGTCCGCGAATATCAGGTCCACGCCCGGCGTGCTCTCCATGTCCGGGAAGGCAACGCCCAGATCCACCACGATCAGGCGTTCCCGGCCCGGAGGGCCGTAGCCATACACATAGGTGTTCATGCCGACCTCGTCCGCGCCGCCGAGCGGCAGGTAGAACAGCCTTTCCATGGTCATGTGCGATCCCTGTTCAAGCGGTGAATGACGGTCAGGCCGTAGATCGTCAGGTCGTCGTCGATCGCGTCGAACCGGATGTCGCCCTGCGCGAACAGCGGCGCCAGCCCGCCCGTGCCGATGACTTTCATGTCCCGCCCGCACTCCGCCTTGATGCGCGCCACGACGCCCTCGATCAGCCCGCTGTAGCCCCAGTAGACGCCTGACTGGATGCAGGCCACGGTATTGGCGCCGATCACCCTTTCAGGCCGCGTGATGTCCACGTGCGGAAGGGCTGCCGCCCCGGCATGAAGCGCCTCGAGGCTGAGATTCACGCCAGGCGCGATCACGCCGCCGGCGTAGGCGCCGTCATGCGCCACGACGTCGAAATTCGTCGCGGTGCCAAAGTCGACGACGATTGCGTCCCCGCCATGCCGGTCAAAGGTCGCCGCCGCGTTGGCAAGCCGGTCCGGGCCCGGCGTGACGCCCGCCTCGACCCTTGAGGGGACCGGAAGAAGGCAGTCCGGCTTGCCAACGACCAGCGGCCTGCAGTTGAAGTATCCGCTGCAGAGGACGCGAAGGTTGAAAACGACGCGCGGCACCGTCGAGGAAATCACGACCTCGTCGATCTTGACGCCCGCCAGGCCCCGGGCCTCCATCAGCGTCGAAAGCCACACGAAATACTGGTCCGCGGTCCTCTGGCGCCCGGTCGAGGCGCGCCAGGTGCCCAGGAAAGACGTGCCGTCCCAGATCGCGAAGACGGAGTTCGTGTTGCCGGCGTCGATGCACAGAAGCATGTTTTCCCTCGAAGCCCTTCAGGAGCCGCGCGTGAGCGCTTGCAGTCGGTCAGCCCACCCATGTCAGATCACGTCAGCGTTCGCCAGAGTCGAACGGCATCTCGCGGCCCGTTCTTTCCAGCGCGCCGGAGTCTGCCGAACCTGCCCGGACCGGGTCCGCGCCGGCCGGGATCCGGACGCGACGCAGCGGGCGGCCTCGCCGGCGCCCCTTCACGGCCCCGTGGCACGCTCCAAGACGCCTTCCTTCCGCCTCCGCCCGCGGGCGCCGCAGAGGCGCCTGCCCTGCCTCGCCCCTTCGACCGGACCCCGGCGGAAACCGGCCTGGACCCCCGGACCCATGGAGGGCGTCGCGGGCCCACCGCTCCGGACGCCGGCCATGCCCAAGGCGGGGCGGCCTGCATGCCGGCGCATTGGCGGGTTCCGGCTGCATGGCCGTCCGCGCCAACGCCAAGGGCTTTGCGCCCAAAACAGCCGCCGGCTCCGCTTTCGCACGGCAGGGCGGGCGATGCACGGAGGCGCTCGCTCACGGCTAGGCGAGGAAATCGGCGGTCAACGCGTTGAATTGCCGAGGACGCTCGAGATGGACCGCATGCGCGCAGGCGGGCACGACCGCGAGGCTGCAGCCGGGGATCCTCCGCCACAGCGTCTCGATCTGCGACCACGCGTAGCTGCGGTCGCGGTCTCCCCAAAGGACCAGCGCAGGCACGGCAATGCCTGCAAGGCGATCAAGCCCGGACCAGCCGCGCATGGCTTCCAGCCCCGCGACGATCGCCGCCGGTCCTGCTCGCTCGGCGACCGCGGCGCAGGCGGGGTATCCAGGCGCCGACTCGCGCTCGGCAAACCATGTCGCGGCGATCCGGCGCGCGGTGTGCCGAGCGCCCTCTGTCCGGACACGCCGGATGGAGGCTTGAATCGGCTCGAACCGCCCCGGCATCTCGCCGGTCGCGCCGGTTCCGCAGAGCGCCAGCCTGCAGACGCGGCGAGGAGCCAGGCGCACCATCTCCTGCGCGACCATCCCGCCCATCGAGTGGCCGAGCAGGTCGAATTCCCGGGACGCGATCTCTGCAAGCGCCCATTCCGCAAGTCCCCTGATCGTGCTGACGGGCGGCAGATGCGCGTTCTTGCCAAAGCCCGGCAGGTCGACGGCCACCAGGTCGCGTCCCTCCGCCAGCGGGGCATGCAAGGTCCATTGATCGCTGCCGCCCATGAGGCCGTGAACCAGGAGCAGCGGCCTCACCGGCGGCCGCCCTGCACGATGCGGTCGAGAATCATCGCGCAGAAGAGGATCGAGAACCCGGCCAGGATACCCTGCCCCACATTGGCGTACTGCAAGGCCTCAAGCACGTCCTCGCCGAGACCCTTGGCGCCGATCAGGGAGGCGACAACGACCATGGCGAGCGACAGCATGATCGTCTGGTTGATGCCCGCACGGATCGAGGGGCTGGCAAGCGGAAGGTCAACCTTCGTGAGAAGGTACCACTTGTTCGCGCCGAAGCTGATCGCGGCCTCACGCACGCTCTCCGGCACGCCGCGCAGCCCCAGGACCGTCAGGCGCACCACCGGGGTGCCGCCGAATATCATCGTGGTCACCACCGCCGCCGGCTTGCCCGTGCCGAAGAACGCGATGACGGGAATCATGAAGACGAAGGCGGGCATTGTCTGCATGAAATCCATGATCGGCTGGATGAGCCTGTAGAACCTTGGGCGGCGCGCAGCGAACATGCCCAGGGGGATGCCGATGACGATCGACAGGCAGGCGGCCGTGCCGAGCAACGCCAGTGTCGTCATCGCCTTTTCCCAGAAGCCCAGGAGGCCCATGTAGGCGAGGAACGCGCCGGAGTAGATGGCCGTCCGCACGCCCGCCGTCAGCCAGGTCAGAAGGACGATGAGCGAGGCGATCACGATCCAGGGCGTGCTGACGAAGACGGTCTCCAGCGCGTCCAGCACCAGGCGGATGGAATAGGTGATCGCGTCGAACAGCGCCTCTCCGTTCAGCACCGCCCAGTCGAAGAAGCCCTCGACGCCGCCGATGCCCGTCAGGCGGATCTCGGGATCGGTGGGGAAGTCGCTGAGCAGCGCGAACCGGCCCGGGAAAGAGTAGTGCAGCACCGCCGCCGCCACGATCAGCGTCATGAAGACCGCGCTGAACGCAATCTGCGTAAAGGGCATGCCGGAGCGGATCGAGCGGTCGCTGACCCAGTCGGAGAACCGCGCCTCAAGCGCCGTGTTCGCCAAGAGCGACTGCGCCAGCTTGGCGAGGGCGAGGATCGCCATGCCGGTGAGCGCGATTGCCGGCCCCTGCGCGGCGAGGGCCGCGGCCTCGTCCCGGATGCCGCCGATGTTGGCCTCCAGGGAATCGACGCTCCTCTGGTATACGTCGATCTTGTCGGTGCCGTTCTCGATGGCCGCGGCAAGCTGCTTGCGGCGCAGCTCCAGCGTGCCCTCGATGGATGCAATCCGCGCCATCGCGTCAGCGGCGAGGTCGCCGAACAGCCCGCGCGCGACCTGCACGGCGGCCAGGGCCTCGATGACCAGGAACGGCAGCGCCCAGTTCCAGAGCCCGCGCGCGCCAAACCAGGCCGGGCCGAACAGCCCGGCCATCGGGTTCAGCGTCGGCGTGAACCTGGACGAGGCGCCGATCCTGTCGAACATCCTGACGTAGTAGTCGGGACTCGTGCGCACGAAGACACGGATGTTGTCCTTGCGCTCTTCGACATAGGCCCGCGCGACTTCGGTGCCGGTGGCTTCCAGCGGATTGGCTGCCGTCTCGGTCATGATACCTCCGTCCCCTCGATCACCGTGCGCAGCAGGTCTGCACGGGTAATGACGCCGACGTCGCGGCCCTTGTCCTGCACGATGATCGGGAGATCGTCGTCGATGGCCAGGTTGATCAGCGTGCTGAGCGTTTCGCCCCCGTCCACGCGCGGCGCGCCGGCCGGCACGGGGGCGCGAAGCGGCTGCATCACGGCATGCGCGTGCACGACCTTCAGCCGCGAGATGCCGGCCACGAAATCGGCCACGTAGTCATCGGCGGGATGCATCACGATGTCTTCGGCGGTGCCGACCTGCACCATGCGCCCGTCGCGCATGATCGCGATGCGGTCGCCGATGCGGACAGCCTCGTCGAGGTCATGGGTGATGAAGACGGTGGTCTTCCTCAGCATCCTGGAGAGCTTGATGAACTCGTCCTGCAACTGTCGCCGTATCAGCGGGTCGAGCGCCGAGAACGGCTCGTCCATCAGGAGAACGTCCGGGTTCGCCGCAAGGGCGCGGGCAAGGCCGACGCGCTGCTGCATGCCGCCGGAGAGTTCGTGAGCGAACTTGGATCCCCAGGCGCCAAGCTCCACGACGTCCAGTATGGCGGCGGCCTGCCGCATCCGTTCGTTCTTCGCGACCTGCCGGATCTCCAGCGGCATCGCGACGTTGTCCAGCACGGAGCGATGCGGCATCAGCGCGAAGTTCTGGAAGACCATGCCGATCTTCCGGTTGCGGAACCTCTGCAGCTCGCGGGTGCCGAGAGCCATGACATCGGTGCCCTCGACCTCGATCCTGCCCGACGTGGGCTCAAGCAGGCGGTTGAAATGGCGCACCAGCGTGGACTTGCCGCTCCCGGAAAGGCCCATGACGCAGAAAATCTCGCCCCGGTTCACCGACAGGCTGACATCGGCCACGCCGACCACCGCGTTGTACTCCGACAGGACGTCGGCCTTGCCCAGCCCCCGATCGCGGATCGCCTTCAGCGCGACATCGGCGTTGTCGCCGAACACCTTCCAGACGTTGGAGAGCCTGATGACGGCGCTGCCGGTCATGCCGCCGGCAGCCTGCAGGCCGGGACGGGTGCGGCGGCGCCGGTCATGGCCGGCGCCGCCAGGGCCCTGATCCGCCGCGAATCAGAGGCCCAGCCACGAGTCGACGCGGTCGGAATTGGCCGCCACCCATTCGCTCGCGACCTCTGAGGGGTCGCGGCCGTTGGCGCTGACCTCGAATGCCAGGCCGCTGACGTCGTCCGCTGTCAGCGCGAAGCTGGCAAGGAACTCCGCGATGGCCGGCGAGCGCTCCTCGAGCGACCTCGACCACGCGATCTGCACGTCCTTCAGCGCGTCTTTCGTGGCAACCATGGACTTGTTGTACCAGTCGGCGTCGTCCGAAGGCTGGACCATCACGTATTTCTCCGGGTCGTAGGACGGCTCGCTGAGCATCCTCACGTCGAACATGAACCACACCGCATGCGGCTTGTAGCAGTAGAACGCGTAGCCTTCGCCCTTGGCGATGGAGTCGCGGATGCGCGCCGTCTTCACGCTTTCCTCGGCCCGGATCGGCTCGATGAAGTCAAGCAGCCCGTAGTCCCGCGTCTTGACTTCGTTGACGTTGGCGGAGGCCCAGCCCGGCGCGCCGATCCACATCTCGCCCTTCCCGTTTCCGTCGCCGTCCATCAGTGCGGCCACGTCCGGACGGCCAAGGTCGGCGATGTCGGTGATGTTGTTGGCCTCGCCGAAGTCCTCGGAGACGCAGAAGCCCTGGTTGCCTTCGTAGGGGTTGGAGGACAGCACCACGGTGCCCGCGCCCTCGACGTACTTGTTGGTGAAGCTCTCCTGGTTCGGCAGCCAGACGTCCGGGTGCACGTCTATGTCGCCCTTGCCCTGGTCCATGGCCTGGAAGATCGTGGCGTTGTTCCCGGGGACGTACTCGACCTTTCCGCCAATGCGCGAGGTGACGACCTCGCCGAGCAGGTGCCCGATCGCTTGCGCGCCGGTCCAGGACGGCAGGCCGATCTTGACCTCCTCGGCAGACAGCGCGGGCAGCGCCCCGAGGCTGGCGGCCGCCGCGAGGCCGAACGTCTTCAATGCAGTGTTCATGGTTTCCTCCATGGTTGGTTTCGCGCCGTTGCTCCGGCGTCCGGTCAGTTCATCGATGCGGCGATCTCCGCCTGATACGCGAACAGCGACGCGCTTCCTCCGGTATGCAGGAACAGAACCGTGTCGCTGGGCTTGAAAAACCCCTTGCGGATCATGCCGATGAGTCCGGCCATTGCCTTGGCCGAATAGACGGGGTCAAGCAGCATGCCCTCCTGCCGGGCGGTAAGGCGAATCGCCTCAAGCGTCGACTCGGCCGGGATTCCGTAGCCTTCGCCGACATAGCCGTCATCCACGAGGATCCTGCTTAGCGGCACGTCGTCCCCGCCGAGTCTCTCCAGCGTCTTCCGGGCAAGCCCGCGGACGGCTTTCACCTGCCTTTCGCGCGCATGGCGAACGCTGACGCCCATCACGGGCAGGTCGTGCCCGATTGCGGCAAAGCCTGCGACCAGGCCGGACTGGGTGCCGGTGCTGCCGGTGCCCATGACCAGCCAGTCAAAGCGCTGGCCGGTCTCGCGGCAATGGTCGGCGATTTCCTGGGCGCAGCTGGCGTAGCCAAGCGCGCCGGTCGGGTTCGAGCCGCCGCCGGGGATGCAGTAGGGGCGATGCCCCTCGGCGCGAAGCGCCCTGGTCGCCGCCTCGACCTCGGCATTCATGTCGAGCCCGGCGGGACGGAACTCGTGGGTGGCGCCGAAAAGGCTGTCCAGAAGCACGTTGCCGGTCTCCTCGTAGGCGGCGTCGCGGCCCGGCACGCGGCGCTCCAGGAGAACGTGGCATTTCATGCCGACCTTGCAGGCCGCAGCCGCCGTCTGGCGTACATGGTTCGACTGCACCGCACCTTGGGTGACAAGCATGTCCGCCTTGTCGCGCATCGCCTCGCCCACGAGGAACTCCAGCTTGCGGGCCTTGTTGCCGCCGGTGGCCAGGCCCGTGCAGTCGTCGCGCTTGACGAACAGTCGCGGCCCGCCCATCAGTTCGGTCAGGCGCGGCAACGCCTCGGTCGGCGTGGGCCGGTGGCAAAGGCCGATGCGCGGGAAGCGGCCGAAGTCAATCCGCCGCGTCTCGCGCCCCAACAGTCCGACGTCAGCCATGGCCGCATCCAAGGTCACTTCAAGATCAATGGAGCCTAGTGCGGAAGCCGCTGATAATCCATTGTTATGTTTGGATGACATTATGCGGATTCTGCATTACGAAGCCCGTCATGGACGTCTACCATTTCCGCGACCTTGACCGGCTGCGCAAGACCGGCAACTTTTCCCAGGCGGCTGCCCTGGGCAACCTCAGCCAGCCTGCCCTGAGCCGTCGAATCAAGTCCCTGGAAAGCTGGGTGGGCGCCTTGCTGGTCGACCGCTCCCGCCAGCCCGTCGAGCTGACCGAAGCCGGTGCGCAAATGCTGGAAGCCGGACTGCACGCGCTGGCGAGGATAGAGCGCGAGCGCAGCCAGATCCTGGAGGCGCAGTCGCTGCCCGACAAGTATGTCGTCACGTTCGGCGCGCAGCACTCCATCGGCTGGCGTTTCTACCCTGCCTGGCTGCAGATGCTGGAAAGGGCCTATGGCCCGATCCTGTCCAGGCTGCGCGCGGATGACTTGCCGAACTGCCTGCGCGACCTCAAGCGAGGCGACGTGGATTTCGTGATCGCCTACCAGCAAGCCGGCACCCGGCCGTCCGGGCCCTTCGACTCGATCCCGATCGGCAGCGACAGGCTCATCCCGGTCTGCAGGCCCGGCGCAGGCGGGCGCCCGATTTTCCGCCTCGACGCGCCGGGCATCGAGATGCCGTACCTGCGTTTCGGCGATGCCGCGCCGATCGGGCAGCTCCTGCAGGCGATGCTTGCCGAAAGGGGCCTGACCGGCCGGCTGCGCACGGTCTATGAAAACTCGATGGCCGGCGCGCTCCGGATCCGGGCGCATGCGGGCGACGGAATCGCCTGGCTGCCCAGAAGCCTCGTCGCGCCGGACATCGAAAGCGGGCTGCTGGTCCGCACCGGCGATCCGGACTGGGAGATCGACCTCGAGATCCGGCTGTTCAGGGACCCTCAGCGCTCCAACCGGTCGACGAGATCGATCTGGGCCTTCCTGCAGGCCCGCCGGGGCGCGCCGCTCCTGCCCGCGGAATAGGGGCCGGCCGGGCGCATCGGCGGCGGTCCCTTCACCGGGAGGCGCAGCCGGACTTCCGGTACGCTGCAAGCCACGCCGGGCGCGGCCCGCTGTCCGCGGCCCGCCGTCCTCCGGTCGGGCTTCGCCCCTCGCTGGCTGATGTTGCACTTCAGAGTGGAAGCGGCGCGGTCATGACATGGTCCGCGCCGCATTCGTCCCGCAGGATCCGCGCGGTCTCGCTGTAGCTGTGCATCGCGTCAACGGTGATGGTGCGGCCGCGGAGATCAAGGTCGCGGGCGAGGTTGCGCACCGCCGCGATCTCGTTGGTTCCGGCGGGAATCCGGGTTTGCCCGAGAACGATGCCGCTGGCGTGTTCCAGCGCCGCGACCGTCATGGACCTTTCATCGCCCGCCAGCTGTCTTGAGGCGCCGCGGACATCCTTTCCGTCCATGGCGACGGGGCCGCCATCGCCGACACACCTTGCCCATCGCCGCAGCGCCTTGTCCAGCATGTCGGGCGGCAGGTTCGAGAACACATGGCGGAAGCTCGACTCCGTCGGCACCGTCCAGCGCTGCCGTGCCGGACTCCAGAAGGCGCCGACGGCCTCTTTCTGCGCGTCATCGAGCCGCATGCCGAATCCGGCGAAAGCCGAACCCCGCGATGTCCGGCAAGGCGCGCCGCGCGGAAATCCCCAGCTTCCTCGAAGAATGCGCGAATGGCATGCAGGGTGGCAGCCCGGGCGGGCGGCGCGCGCACCGCGTCCGGCACCACCGCATCCTCCGGCGCGGACAGACGCGTGGCGGCCACGCCACATGGATCATACACATACACCTCCTTGGGCTGTCCGTTCGGCGTCCGGCGCGGCGCGGCGCCGGGAAGCCGTGAGAACCCTTTGGTGAAACCCAAGGCATCCAGTTCGCCGCCCGGTAACAGCTGCCCGCAAAGCGCGAACGGTCCACGAAGATCTCCAGCGGCAGGATCCCGTGGCCGAAGCGGGCCGGCCGGTCCCGGACGACGCGCCGGGCGACCGGCGACAGGACGCGCGAGCCGGGGCTGCGCGGCGCGCCGGGCAGGGCCGGGAACCGGGAGCTGTCCGGGACGAGATGCAGGCGGCCGGACCGGAGGCCGCGGTCCCAGCCGATCCAGCGGTCGCGCGCCCGGCGCCGTGCGCGCGGCGCTGGCCGGGGGTCCGGGCCTGGCTTGTGGAGGAGCGCGGCCTGGAGGCGTTCCGGGTTGACGGCCTGCATGCGGCCGGGCAGCTCGGTGCGGACGCGCGGGGCAACGCCGTGTTCCCGTGCCGGGGCGTCCGCGGCCGGGCGACCGGAGGCGCGCGTGTCCGCGGCGTTCCGCCGGGCGGATTCCCGGCGGCCCGGGTCCGGACGAGCCTCCGCCAGGTTGGGGAGCCGCTCAGAAGAAGACGTCGCCAGCCGATATCGCGACCCTGCCGGACGAGGTCCGGAGCACAAGCTGGCCGCTCTCGTTCAAGGTCTCGAAGGCGCCCGTGATCTCGGTCTTTCCCGTGCGCGCCGTCATGACCTCTCCAAGCCTCGCCGCCCGCGAGAGCCAGGCGTCCCGGACGGGCCCGAAACCCTCCCGCTCGAGGAGCGCCTCGCCGTCCGCCATGGCGCAGGCGAGGCGCGCCAGCAGGTCGTCGGCCGAGATGCAGGCGCCCGCCTCCCTGAGGCAGGCCGCCGGCAGCCGCCCGCCGTCTAGGGCTTCCGGCGCTTCTGCAATGTTGACGCCGAACCCTATCGCCAGCCAGTCGAGCCGCTCCGCGGCGCCGGAACTCTCGAGGAGGATGCCGGCCACCTTGCCGCCGGAAAGCAGGACGTCGTTCGGCCACTTGAGCGACAGCCGCGCCTTCGGAACGACGTCGGCCAGCGCGGCGCAAAGCGCGTTCGAGGCCGTGAACGTGCGCAGCGCGGCCTCCGCGGGCGTTGCGTCCGGCCGCCAGACCAGCGTTGCCGCGAAGCTGCCTGCCGGGCTGGTCCAGGCCCGCCCCCGGCGGCCGCGCGCCGCCGTCTGGCGCCGCGCCATGATCCATGTCGGCCGATCGAGATCCCCGGCACGACGCGCCGCCTCCGACATCGTGCTGTCGACCTCGTCCATGACCAAGCGGCCAACGCCGGCGGGCCAGGCCGGCGTCGCTGCCAATGCCCGCTCCCGGGGCGCCGCACGCGCCGAAGGCGAATGGCCCGATGGAACGGCGCCGGACAGGACGCGGCGCCTCTAGCGGACCAGCGCCGACGCGGCCGCCGCCGCCGGCCCCTCGATGCCAACGAGGTTCCAGAGGCCTGCGACCATCAGCGCCGCGGACGCGACCAGAAAGCCCGCGAGCACGCTCGGGCCGCCTGCGTCAAGCTCGCTCTCCGCGTCGCCGAAATACATGATGTACACGATGCGAAGATAGTAGAACGCCCCGATCACGCTGGCGATGACGCCGAGCACGGCCAGCCAGGCGAGGCCTGCGTCCACTGCCGCCAGCAGAACGGAGTACTTGGCGAAGAAGCCGAGAAGCGGCGGAACCCCCGCGAGGCTGAACAGGAGAGCGAGCATCGCCAGCGCTCTTGTCGGGCTGCGTCGCGAATAGAGCGAGAGCGCCGCGATCTCGGCCACCGGCGCGCCGTCCCTCTCCATCGAGAGAATGAACGCGAACGCCCCGACGTTCATCGCGAGGTAGATCACGAGGTAGACGAGCATCGCCTCGACGCCGGTCGCCGTGCCGGCCGCCAGCCCCATGAGCGCGAACCCCATGTGCGCGATCGACGAATAGGCCATCAGGCGCTTGATGTTGCGCTGCCCGATCGCCGCGACGGCGCCGAGAAACATCGACGCGACGGAAAGTGCCGCGAGGATCTGCTGCCAGTCGCCGACGATGCCGCCGAACGCGTCGTGGACGACCCGCGCGAGCAGCGCCATCGCCGCCATCTTCGGCGCCGTGGCAAGGAACGCGGTGACGGAGGTGGGCGCGCCCTCGTACACGTCGGGCGTCCACATGTGGAACGGCGCCGCGGAGACCTTGAACGCCAGCCCCGCGATGACGAGCGACAGCCCGATCAGCAGCCCCGCCGGCGTCCGGCCCTGGACCGCCTCGAAGATCCCGGAGAACCCCGTGGTGCCCGCGAATCCGTACACCAGGGACGCGCCGAAGAGCAGGAGGCCCGAGGACAGCGAGCCAAGGACGAAATACTTGAGGCCGGCCTCCGTCGACCTGGCGCTGTCGCGGCGCAGCGCGGCCGCCACGTAAAGGGCGAGGGACTGCAGCTCGAGGCCCATGTAGAGCGCGATCAGGTCGCTCGCCGAGACCATGACCATCATGCCGACCGCGGCCAGCGCGATCAGCAACGGATACTCGAACCGGACCAGGCCGCTCCGCTGCATGTATCCCTTGCCCATCAGCAGGACGGAGGCCGCCGCCAGCAGGACCGTGACCTTCGCGAACCGGGCGAAGGCGTCGTCGGTGAAGGTTCCGCCAAAGGCCGTTGCCGTGCCCGCCCCTTGCCACCCGATCCATGCCGCGAGCGCGGCCAGGAGCGCCGAGGTCGCCCAGATCATCGCCGGCCCCAGGCGGTCGCCGCCGCCGTAGGCCCCCGCCAGGAGCCCGGCCATAGCGAAGACCGAAAGCACGATCTCCGGCAGGATGGCCGCAAGATCCCCCGCCTGCATCATTGGCCTCCGCCCAGGGCGACCCGGGTCGCGCCGCCGTACCGGGCAACGGCCTCGCCGTAGCCGTCCAGGAGCGCCCCGACAGACGGGCCGACGATGTCCGTGACGAGGCTGGGATACACGCCGAGCAGGATGGTCATCGCGGCAAGCGGCGCCAGGGTCGCCTGTTCCCGCCGGCTCATGTCGGTGATCGACCTGAGGCCTTCCCTGGCCAGCTCTCCCATGACCACGCGCTTGTAGAGCCAGAGCGCGTAGGCCGCGCTCAGGATCACGCCGGTCGCCGCGACGGCGCACACCCACGTGCTGGCCTGGAACATGCCCGCGAGAGTGAGGAACTCGCCGACGAACCCGGACGTTCCGGGCAGGCCGACATTCGCCATCGTGAAGAGCATGAAGACCGCAGCGTAGACCGGCATCCGGTTGACGAGGCCGCCGTAGGCGTCGATCGCGCGCGTGTGCATCCGGTCGTAGACGACGCCCACGCAGAGGAAGAGCGCGCCCGAGATGAACCCGTGGCTCAGCATCTGGAAGATCGCCCCGTCGACGCCCTGCCGGGTCGCGGAGAATATTCCCGCCGTCACGAAACCCATGTGGGCCACGGACGAGTACGCGATCAGCTTCTTGATGTCCTCCTGCATCAGCGCGACGAGGGAGGTGTAGACGATCGCGATCGCGCTCAGCCACAGCACGAAGTCCGACAGGAGGCTGGAGGCGACCGGGAACATCGGGATGCTGAAGCGCAGGAACCCGTAGCCGCCCATCTTCAGCAGGATCGCCGCCAGGACGACCGATCCCGCGGTCGGGGCCTGCACATGCGCGTCCGGCAGCCAGGTGTGCACGGGCCACATCGGCATCTTCACCGCGAAGGACGCGAAGAAGGCAAGCCAGAGCAGCGTCTGGAAGCCGCCCGGGACGTGAAGCCCCGCGATCTCCATGGTCCCGGACCCGAACTCGTGGCCCAGCAGCGCCGCGATGTCCGTCGTGCCCGCGTCGACATACATCGCGATCATCGCCACCAGCATCAGGACCGAGCCGAGGAACGTGTACAGGAAGAACTTGAACGCCGCATAGATGCGGTCCTTGCCGCCCCAGATCCCGATGATCAGGAACATCGGGATCAGGCCGCCCTCGAAGAACAGGTAGAAGAGCACGAGATCCAGCGCGCAGAAGACTCCCAGCATGAGCGTCTCGAGCGCCAGGAACGCGATCATGTACTCCTTCACCCGATGCGTCACGTCCCAGCACGCGAGGATCGTTATCGGCATCAGGAACGTCGTCAGCATGACGAACAGCACCGAAAGCCCGTCGACCCCCATCCTGTAGGTCAGGCCCAGGATCCACGCCCGCTCCTCCACGAACTGGAATCCCGTCTCCTCGGGATCGAACGCCGCGAGGAGGATCAGCGACGCAAGCAGCGAGGTGCAGGTTGCCGCCAGCGCGACGCACTTCGCGTTCCGCCTTGCAGGCGCGTCGTCGCCGCGCAGGAACAACGCCAGGATCGCCGCGCCGATGGCCGGGACGAACGTGATGATCGAAAGCAGGCTGTCGAGGAGCATCGCCTATCGTCCTCCCGCGACGGTCATCCAGGTGACGAGCGCGAGGATGCCGAGCACCATCCAGAACGCGTAGGTGAAGATGTACCCGGACTGCGCCCGTCCCGCGAGCCGCGTCAGGAAGGGCACGACGCCCATCGCGACGCCGTTCAGGGCGCCGTCGATCATGCCACGGTCCCCCCGCTGCCAGAGAAAGCGGCCGGCGGCCTTGGCGGGGCGGACGAACGCATGGTCGTACAGCTCGTCGACATACCACTTGTTCAGGAGAAACCGGTGCAGCGGCGCCTGGCTCGCGGCAAGTCTCGCGGGCAGGTCGGTTCGCCGGGCATAGAACAGGAACGCGAGCGCGAAGCCGGCCAGCATCGCGAAGAACGGCGCGAGCTTCACCCAGGCCGGAACGTGGTGCGCGTCATGCAGCACGTGGTTGTCGGGCGCAATGTATATCGCTCCCTGCCCAGGCACTGCCGCCACGCCGGCGCCGTGGCCGTCGCCGCCGGCATCGCCCGTGCCGGCGGCCAGGACCTGGGCGTGCCGCTCGCCCGCGCCGATCCCGAACCACGCCCGGACGTCGTGCTCGCTGCCGAAGAACGGCTTGTGCCAGACCATCCCGGCAAGCACCGCTCCCAGCGCGAGGGCGCCCAGCGGCACGGTCATGCTGGCAGGGCTTTCGCGCACATGCTCGTGTGCGTGCATGTCGCCCCTCGGCGCGCCGAAGAACGTCATGAAAAGGAGCCGCCAGCTGTAGAAGCTGGTGAACGCCGCCGCGACGACCAGCGCGCCGAAGGCGAAGGCGGCGGCGTCCGTGCCGCCCGCGAAGGCGCTCTCGATCACCGCGTCCTTCGAGAGGAATCCCGCGAACCCGATCCCCGTCAGCGGAATGCCGACCCCGGTTATCGCCAGCGTCCCGACCGTCATGGCCCAGAACGTCCGGGGCATCCTGGTCCTGAGGCCGCCGTAGTTGCGCATGTCCTGCTCGTGATGCATCCCGGCGATGACGGAGCCCGCCCCGAGAAACAGCATCGCCTTGAAGAACGCGTGCGTGAACAGGTGGAACATCGCGACGCTGTAGGCGCCGACCCCGGCCGCGACGAACATGTAGCCGAGCTGCGAGCAGGTCGAGTATGCGATCACGCGCTTGATGTCGTTCTGCACGAGGCCCACGCTCGCCGCGAAGAGCGCCGTGACCGCCCCGACGTAGACCACGAAGCCCTGCGTCCAGTCGGCGAACTCCATCAGCGGCGACATGCGGCAGACCAGGAAGACGCCCGCCGTGACCATCGTCGCGGCATGGATCAGCGCGGAGACCGGGGTCGGGCCCTCCATCGCGTCCGGCAGCCACGTGTGGAGGAGGAACTGCGCCGACTTGCCCATCGCCCCCACGAAGAGCAGGAAGCAGACGAGCTCGACCGCGGGCCAGGTCGTCCAGAGAAAGGCCACCTCCCTTTCCGCGAGATCCGGGGCGGCCGCGAACACGTCGGCGAAGCTGACCGAGTCGACCATGAAGAAGAGCGCGAAGATGCCCAGCGCGAACCCGAAATCGCCCACGCGATTGACGACGAACGCCTTGATCGCCGCGGCATTGGCGCTCGGCTTGCGGAAGTAGAAGCCGATCAGCAGGTAGGAGGCGAGGCCCACGCCCTCCCATCCGAAGAACATCTGGACAAGGTTGTCCGCCGTCACCAGCGCAAGCATCGCGAAGGTGAAGAACGAGAGATAGGCGAAGAAGCGCGGGCGGTACGATTCCCCCTCTTCGTCGAAGTTCTCGTCATGCGCCATGTAGCCGAAGCTGTACAGGTGCACCAGGGCGGAGACGGTCGTGATCACCACGAGCATGATCGCGGTCAGCCTGTCGAGCCTGATCGCCCAGTCCGCCGCGAGCGACCCGCTCTCGATCCATGGAAGGACGTGAGCGAACCGGGTCTCGCCGTCAAACCCGAGAAAGACCGTCCAGCTCAGCGCGCATGCGACGAACAGCAGCGCTGTCGCCACCGTCTGCGCGGCCGCCTCGCCCATGACGCGCCAGCCAAGGCCGCAGAGCAGGGCGCCGACCAGGGGGGCGAAGAGGATGATCGTTTCCATGACGCGTTCACCCCTTCATCATGTTGACGTCCTCGACGTCTATGGTGCCGCGGTTCCGGAAGAAGCAGACGAGGATCGCGAGCCCGATGGCGGCCTCCGCGGCGGCGACGGTCAGGATGAAGAGCGTGAAGACCTGCCCGGCGAGATTGCCCTGGTAGGCGGAGAACGCGACCAGGTTGATGTTGACCGACAGCAGCATCAGCTCGATGGACATCAGGAGGATGATGACGTTCTTCCTGTTCAGGAAGATGCCGAAGATGCCGGTGACGAACAGCGCCGCCGCGACGATGAGGTAGTGTTCCAGTCCGATCATCCGTCCCTCGCAAGGCGCGGTGCGGCGGCGCGCGTGCCCGCCGGAGCGCGCGTCACAGCCCCTGCCCCGGCGCCACGTCCTTCAGCTCGACCGCCGCCGCGGGATCCCGGTGCATCTGCCCGACCACGTCCTGCCGCTTGACGTGCGCACGGTGGCGCAGCGTCAGCACGATCGCGCCCACCATGGCCACCAGAAGGACCAGGCCCGCAAGATGGAACGGCAGGAAGTGCCTGTCGTAGAGAACGCGCCCGAGCGCCTCGGTGTTGTGCGATCCCCCGCCCGCGACGGCGTCCGGACGGTCGGCGACGGCCGCGCCCTCGGCGGCGGTCCAGGTCCCGAGGGCCATGCCGAGCTGCATCAGGATCACGACGCCGATCAGGAGTCCCAGCGGCATGTGCCGCGCCAGCTCCGCCTTCAGCTCGGCGAAGTCGACGTCCAGCATCATGACGACGAAGAGGAATAGCACCGCCACGGCGCCCACGTAGACGATGACCAGCAGCATCGCGACGAACTCGGCGCCCAGAAGCACGAACAGCCCGGCTGCGGAGAGAAAGGACAGGATCAGCCAGAGCACCGCGCGGACCGGGTTCCGCGCCAGGACCGTGAAGGCCCCCCCGGCAATGCACGCGACGGCAAACAGGTAGAAGGCGAGGGCCTGGGCCGTCATTCGCCCTCCTCCTCGCCGGACCCCATCGCCGAACTTGCCAGCTCCATCGCACGCGACATCGCGGGGACGCCGCAGAAGAGGCCCGTCAGAGCGATCGATTCCGCGATCTCCTGCTTCGTGGCCCCGGCCGCGACGGCGTGACGGACGGTCATCCGGATCTGGGCGTCCGCCTGGGCGCCAAGCATCGTCAGCGCGCAGAGGGTCAGGAGAAGCCTGGTCCTCGCGTCCAGCCCGCCGGGGTTGAAGGTCCTGCCCATCACGGCTTCCAGCACCTCCCCGGGCATCGTCGGCCAGAGCGAGTCGAAGGCCGTGGGCACGAAGGATTCCAGCGCGGGATTGACGGTCCTTGCCCAGTCCCGGCTCATCGAGAGCATCGTCTCGAAGGGGCTGCTCGGGCCGCTCATCGGTACGGCGCGTCCATTTCGAGGTTGCGGGCGATCTCGGCCTCCCAGCGGTCGCCGTTCTCGAGAAGCTTCTCCTTGGTGTAGAAGAGCTCTTCGCGCGTCTCCGCGGCGAACTCGAAGTTCGGGCCCTCGACGATGGCGTCCACGGGACAGGCCTCCTGGCAGAAGCCGCAGTAGATGCACTTCGTCATGTCGATGTCATAGCGCGTGGTGCGGCGGCTGCCGTCCTCCCGCGGCTCGGCGTCGATGGTGATCGCCTGCGCCGGGCAGATGGCCTCGCAGAGCTTGCAGGCGATGCACCGCTCCTCTCCGCTCGGATAGCGCCGCAACGCGTGCTCGCCGCGGAAGCGCGGCGAGAGCGGGCCCTTCTCGTGAGGGTAGTTCACCGTGGCCTTGCCGGAAACGAAGTACTTCATGCCCAGGCCGAACCCCTTGATGAAGTCCCAGAGCAGGAAGTACTTTCCCGCACGGTTCCAGTCGATCTGCGCCATCAGGACACTCCCGCTACGCCCGCGCCCCGTCCGGGCATGACTCTCCGGATCCCCGCCATCAGCCCGCCACCGCCCAGCGGGCGTATGCGCCGCCGAGGACCTCGAACCTGGCAAGGAAGGCGACGATCACCACCCAGGCCAGCGAAAGGGGCAGGAAGACCTTCCAGCCGAGCCGCATCAGCTGGTCATGGCGGTAGCGCGGAACGATGGCCTTGACCATCGCGAACATGAAGAAGACGGCGGCCATCTTGGCGATCATCCATGGCGGCCCGTCAGGCAGGAACGGGACGGGACTCAGCCAGCCGCCAAGGAAAAGCAGCGACGCAAGCGCGCACATCAGGAAGATCGTGATGTACTCGCCTGCCGTGAACAGCAGGAACGGCGTGGACGAGTACTCGACCTGGTAGCCGGCGACGAGCTCGGACTCCGCCTCCGGCAGGTCGAAGGGCGGGCGGTTGGTCTCCGCAAGGGCGCTGACGAAGAACAGGACCAGCATGGGGAAGTGCGCCAGCCAGTACCAGCCGAGGATCCCGTGGCCTCCGTCCTGGGCGCGGACGATGTCGCCCAGGTTCATCGATCCGGTGGTCAGGATCACGCCGATGATGATCAGGCCGATGGAGACCTCGTAGGAAATCATCTGCGCCGCCGAGCGCAGGGAGCCGAGAAACGGATACTTCGAGTTCGACGCCCACCCGCCGATGATCACGCCGTACACTTCCAGAGACGACACCGCGAAGACGTACAGGATCGCGACGTTCAGGTCGGCCACGACCCACGTGTCGCCGAACGGGATCACCGCCCATGCCATGAGCGCAAGGACGAAGGAGACGAGCGGCGCCAGAATGAAGAGGGTCCGGTCCGCGCCGGCGGGGATCACGAGCTCCTTGACGACGTACTTCAGCGCGTCCGCGACGGTCTGGAACAGGCCCCAGGGCCCGACCACGTTGGGACCGCGCCGCATCTGCACGGCGGCCCATATCTTCCTGTCCCCGTACACCAGGAACAGCAGGCTGATCATCACGAACGCCACGACGAGAAGAACCTGCACGACCACGATGACGAGCGTGCCCAGCGGTGTCGTCAGGAACTCAGCCATCTGCCATGCGGTCTCCCAGCGCCGCGTGCCTGCCCCGCGCCGTTCTAATCCCTGTTCGCCGGCGGACGCCAGCCCCCTGCGGCGCCGGCCTGCCGCCCTATTCGGCCGCCAGCCTTCCGCCCGTCCTTGCGCGCGCCCGCGCCTGCAGGTCGCCCATTAGGGGCGAGGCGCGCAGCACCGGGTTGGCAAGGTAGTGGTCGGCGACCGCCGGCCGGAACGCCTCCCGCATCCCCCCCTCGCTGCCGCAGGCCTCCGGGATCCGCCACGGATTCTCCGGCACCTCGTCGATTCCCGCCAGGTGCGGCACCTCCCCGAAAAGCCGCCGCCGCAGTTCGGCAAGCGTGTCGTAAGGCAGCGTCGCGCCGAGCTCGGCCGACAGCGCACGCAGGACCGCCCAGTTCGCCTTCGCCTCCCCCGGCGGCGAACCGGCCTTCATGGCAAGCTGCGGACGGCCCTCGGTGTTGACGAAGAGGCCGTCCTCCTCCGTCCAGGCCGCCGCCGGCAGGACGATGTCGGCCCTGTGCGCGCCCCGGTCACCGTGACTGCCCTGGTAGATGACGGTCGGCCCTTCCGGAACGTCGGCTTCGTCGGCCCCGAGACTGAACACCACCGACGCGTCCCTGAGAGCGGCGTCCACCCCGCCGTCGGCGACGGCGCCGACATCCAGGGCGCCGACACGCGACGCTGCCGTGTGCAGGACAAGGAACCTCGACCCGGCCGCCTCGGCATATCGCATGGCGTCTCGGAGCACGCGCGCCCCGCCCGGACCCGTCAGCGCGCCCATGCCGACGATGACGACCGACGCCCCTTCGCGCGCGCGGCCCGGATCAGTGTCCAGGAGCCTCCGAACCGCGTCGCGGTCCGCGCCGAGATGCTCGTAGCCGTATGTCAGGTCCGCCGCCCTTCCCACGAGGCCGATCCGCGCCCCGCGCGTCCATGCCTTGCGGATGCGCGCGTTCAGCACCGGCGCCTCCGCGCGCGGGTCCGCCCCGATCAGCATGACGGCCTCGGCGCTGTCGATGTCCTCGATTCGCGCCGTGCCGACATAGGCGGAGCGGTTGCCGGCAGGCAGCGCCGCGCCGTCCACCCGGCACTCGACCGCCCCGCCCTGCCCTTCGAGCAGCCCCTTCAGCGCAAAGGCCGCCTCCACCGGGGCCAGGTCGCCCACGAGCCCGGCCGCCGCCCGGCCCTTTCCCTTGAGGGCCGCCGCGGCAGCGGCCAGCGCCTCGTCCCATTCCGCCGGCACGAGCCTGCCCCCGCGACGCAGGTACGGCCTGTCGAGCCTTTGCCGCCGCAGGCCGTCCCATGCGTGGCGCGACCTGTCGGACAGCCATTCCTCGTTCACGCCGTCATGGCTGCGGGGCAGGATCCGCATGACCTCGCGCCCCTTGGCGTCCACGCGGATGCTGGATCCAAGCGCGTCCATCACGTCAACGGATTCCGTCCGGGCCAGCTCCCAGGGACGCGCGGTGAAGGCGTAGGGCTTGCTGGTCAGTGCGCCCACCGGGCAAAGGTCGACGATGTTCCCCTGCAGCTCGCTGTCGAGCGTCCGGCCGAGATAGCTCGTGATCTCCGCGTCCTCGCCACGCCCGGTCTGCCCCAGCTCCGGCACGCCCGCCACTTCCGTTATGAAGCGGACGCAGCGCGTGCAGGAGATGCAGCGGGTCATGGCCGTGCCGACCAGCGGTCCAAGGTCAATGTCCTGGACCGCGCGCTTCGGCTCGCGGAAGCGCGAGAAGTCGACTCCGTAGGCCATCGCCTGGTCCTGCAGGTCGCACTCGCCGCCCTGGTCGCAGATCGGGCAGTCGAGGGGATGGTTGATCAGCAGGAACTCCATGACGCCCTCGCGGGCCTCCTTCACCATCGGGCTGTTCGTCCGCACTGCGGGGGGCCGCCCTTCGGGTCCCGGCCGCAGGTCGCGGACCTGCATCGCGCAGGACGCCGCCGGCTTCGGCGGTCCGCCGACGACCTCGACGAGGCACATCCGGCAGTTTCCGGCGATCGAGAGCCGCTCGTGGTAGCAGAAGCGCGGGATCTCGATCCCGGCCTGCTCGCAGGCCTGGATGACCGTCAGGTCCGGGTCGGCCTGGATCTCGGCGCCGTCGATGACGAGCGTTCTGGGTTCGGACATGCGCTCCGGCTCCTCAGGGTTCCCCCGCCCGCGACCGGCAGGCGTCACTTGGCGCGCAGAAGCCGCCCCGCGACGCTGTCCTTGGCTATTTCCTCGCGGCCCACAGCGCAATAGCCATCCGGCGTCTTTGGCGTCGCACCCCGCTCCGCCAGGTCGGCGCGGATTCTCGCCCGCAGCCTCTCCTTGGCCGCCCTGTTCCTGACGAATTCGTCGATCTCCGCCTCCGAGTATCCGGAATCCCGGGCATGGCGCTCGATCGCGTTCAGGAATCTCCATGCCCGGAGCATCCGGGCGTCGATCGCGTCGCAGTTCCTGCGCACCTCGTCCGCCAGGCCGATGGCGTAGAACGCGCTCACGACGGGCGGATTCTCATGCAGCGGCGGGCGCGCCGCCGATGCGCCAGCGGCGCCGGCCAGAAGGCACATCGCCATCATGTGCAGCGCTCTTCCAGTTCGCTCAGGCATCGCATCGGGCGAGAGCGCCGCCGTGCGCCGGAAAGACCGCGTGCGTGCCCATCACGTACGAGCCGCCGCGCCCGAACCGGCTTCGCCGGCCGTCGGGGCGTTCAACGCCGCGCAGAAGGACCGGCACCGGACACGGGCCCGAAAACCCATGCCGCAACGCGGGGCGGACATGCTGCCGATGGCAACAGGTGACATGAGGCCGTTCCTCCGATGCGCCTGCCGTGTGCGGGATCCGGACGCGCCCTTGCCCGCACCTTACGTCCGCGCGGAGCCCGGCTCAAGGCACGTGCGCGAATGGCGGAGCGCCATCCCGCTTTGCGGCCCGGCTCGCCGACCGTCCCCAAGGGCGCGCAGTCACGGGATCCCGGTCCGGGAGGGCCGGGTCGATTCGTGTCCGGTCACGGCAATCCCGCGGTTCCGGAAGCCGAAAAATCGGACCCGACCGGACAGGCTGAAGGCGCAGCCAGGACCAGGTGTCCGTCGCAAACCGCGCAACGCCTTGGACATTCAAGGCCCGACACCTCGCCTGCGCATGGCGCGATGCCAGGCAATGACTGAAGGACATGGAGCATCGCTCGCACCCGTAATGCCGAAGCGTCCGCGCGCGCCCTTGCCGCGGGCTGCGGACATGCCCTCGAACTCCCGCGCGCATGCCTGCGCGAAGGCGCGTGCCCCGCCAGGGGTCATACCCGCCACATCCGGAGAGCGGATCGCACCGCCCGGGAAACGGCCGAAGGCCGCTGAAGCATGGCTTTCGCCTGAAAGAAGCCACGAAGCGTACGCAACATTCGACGAAATGCGCCCTGGTACTGGCTGACGGTCATCCGGCGATTCGTCGGGCGCCATGCAATGGGCTGCACCCATTGGGAGCGAACCCCGTTGACAGGGTGGCGACGGGTGTGGCCCGGATTGGCTGATCGAGCCCCAATGGTCCAGCTTGCCCGCTGTTCGAGAATGTCTGACAGCCTTGTTTTCTTGATGGAACGATGGTGCGGCAGCGCCAGCGAATCATGGCGGTCAACAAATTTGGGATGCACCCGGTGGCGACGGGTCGCCACCTTTGTGGGCATGAGATCGGTCGGAATCAAGGTCCTGAACAGCAGGCTGAGTGAATACGTCCGGCTCGCGGCGTCCGGCGAGACCGTCCTGGTCACCGACCGGGACCGGGTGGTGGCGGAGCTCGGCCCGCTCCGGGAAACCCGGAGCCCGTTCCCCGCCGACGCCTTCCTGGCGGAAGCCGTCCGGTCCGGCGCGCTGACGCCGCCGAGGCTTGCGGCCTCCGGACCGCCGCCCAAGCCGCCGCCCGTCGCCACGCTGGGCGAGGTTCTGGCCGACCTGGACGTGAGCCGGAGCGACCGGTGACATACGTCGACACGTCCGTCGCGCTCTCTCATCTTCTTGCCGAGGACCGCCAGCCTCCCGGCTCGCTCTGGGAAGGGGCGCTGATTTCCAGCCGGATGCTGGAATACGAGATTTGGATCCCGCTGCGCGCTCGAGGACTTGCGGTGTCCCACGGCGAGGCGGCGCGGTGGCTGACGGGCCGGATCGCGATGCTGGAGCTTTCCCGTCGGTGCTGGCGCGCGCGCTGGACTCCTTTCCCGGCCCCGTCGCGCCGCGCACCCTCCGCGCCCTGCATCTCGCGCCCTGCGCCCATCTCGCCGGGCACGGACAGGGGGTCGCGCTCGCGAGCCACGACCGCCGGATGAACGACGTCGCGCGCGCGATGGGCATTCCGCCGTTCGACATGGAGCCGCCGCGAACCGCATGACGTGCGCCGCGCGCCAATTTTCCCGTGAAAGCGTGGATGCAGCGAACCCATCACTTGCGGCCGCCGCAAAATCAGGCAGCCAGCGAAGCGTCCCTGCCGCGGACGGGACGCAAATGGACAGGCCCTGGGCAAATTCGCCATTCCGTCGGCCCGGCCTTCCCCTTGCGCGGGCCCGGTCCGCGCGTGCAGCCACCCACGTCTGCATGCATTCGCTCCTTTCCGTCCTTGCCCTCGGCGCGCTGCAAGGCCCCTGCCTTCGGAGCGGGCGGCAGTCATCGGCCAAACACGTAGTCCGGCAGCGCAAGCGACAGGGCGGGCCAATAGGTGATGACGATCAGGAACAGGAACAACGGAATGTAGAACGGCACGACCTGGCGCAGCAGGGCCCGGTATTCGACCTTCGCCACCTCGGTCATAACGAAGAGCAGTATGCCGAACGGTGGCGTGAGGGTTCCGATCAGCAGGTTGACCACCATCACGAGCCCAAAGTGCACCGGGTCCACGCCCATCAGCTGCATCACCGGCACCAGGACGGGCACGGCGACGAGCAGGATGGCGGTGGTGTCCATCACGCACCCGAATGTCAGGAGCGCGACGTTCACGACCAGAAGGACGATCAACGGGTTGTCGCTGATCGACAGCAGGAGCCCGGCCAGCCGGCCGGGCACGCCTTCGATCGCGAGGATGGCGCTGAAAGGCGTCGCTGCCGCGATGATGAAGACCAGGACGCCACAGGTGGCAACGGTTTCGCGGACCGAGAGCCACAACCGGGCCAGCGTCAGCTCCCGAGTGGCAAAGCCGAGCAAGACGGCATAGGCTGCCGTCACCGCGCCAAGCTGCGTCGGCGTGGCAAGGCCGGTGAGGATCCCGCCGATCAGGAACACGGGGGCCATCAGCGCCGGCAACGCCCGCCAGAAGGCGAGCGCGACGCCGCGGGCGCTCTGCCGCGGCAGCACGGGGGCCTCGATGCGCCCGCTGCTTGCCAGCCAGTAGACCATGGCCATCAGCGCCAGCGACATCAGGACGCCCGGCACGATGCCCGCCAGGAACAGGTCGGGCACCGAAACGTTGGCCAGCACGGCATAGATTATCATGATGCCCGACGGAGGGATGATCGGGCCGATGATCGAGGACACGGCCGTGATCGCCGCACTGAACTCGGCGCTGAAGCCGCGACGCTTCATCTCGCGCACCTCGACGGCGCCCAGCCCCGCCGCATCGGCCTGCGCCACGCCTGACATGCCCGAAAAGATCACGCTCGCCACGATGTTCACGTGACCCAGCGATCCCCGGACGTGGCCGACCAGGGCCGTGGCGAAATCAAAGATCCGGGCGGCGATGCCAGCCGAGTTGAACAGGTTGCCTGCCAGTATGAAAAGCGGGATGGCCAGCAGCACGTAGCTCTCCAGCCCGGACGCCACCCGCTGCACGACGAGCATTGGCGGGACGGTGTCGACGATGAGAATATAGGCCAGCGCCGAGGCCGGAAGAGCGAAGGCGATCGGCATCTCCAGCAGCACAAGCGCCGCGAGGATGACGAGGAGGAGCCATGGCATTGTCGCTATTCCATGATCCGGCGCTCGCGCTCAGGCCGCGCGTCGCGACCGCCAAGAACGGCTCCGGCAACGGCTTCCAGGAAATAGAGAAGCGCGGTGAGCAGCATCAGGCTGCTGGCGAGGATCAGGGGCACCGAAAAGAAATAGGAGCGCGGCAGGTCGACGGGCAGCGCGATCGTGGTCGAGCGCGCCTCGATTTCCATGATCGGGCCAAGTTCGCGCAGCAATGCGAGAAGTGTCCAGATGATCCCGGCAAAGACAAGGGCCCGAACGGCATTGCGCGCCCTTGGCGGCAGGCGGCCCACGAAAGACACGACCGTCACGTGGCGCATTTGCTTCAGGCCGACCGACGCCCCCAGGAACGTGAGCCAGACCAGCGCGTAGGCGCCTCCTTCCTGCTCCCAGGCAATCGGGTTGCCCCGCCCGGCATTCAGCAGGACCTGGACCAGGATCATCAGCACGATGCCCGTCAAGATCGCCGATGCCAGGACCAGCTCGATCCGCCCGATCCATCTCAGCGCGCTTCTCAGAAACGCGAACATGCGTCGCCGTCGCCCCTTCCAGGGGAAGCCGGGGCCGGACTGGCCGGCCCCGGTTCGCCGTCAGCTCTCGAGGTCCCGGATCCTCTGCCAGAGACCGGGGCTCCACAACCCTTCAACTTCCATTTCCGTCACGCCGGCGCGGGCCTTTTCCGAAAAGGGGCGGTTGTCGATTTCCGAAACCGTGGCGCCTTCGGCCACCATCTTGTCGAGCGTCGCCATGCTGTCGACCAGTGCCGTCTCGGACATCCAGTTCACTGCTTCCGTGGCGGCGGCCTGCAACGCCTGCTGCTGCTCAGGGGTCAGGCTGTTCCACCTGGCCTCGTTGACCGAGATGTGCGCCGAGGACATCAGATGGTTGGTGAGCGTGATGTTCCGGGCGGCAACATGGAATTTCTGGCTGTACGCGCCTGATGCGTCCGCCTCGGCTCCGTCGACCGCGCCGGTCTTGAGCGCCAGGAACGCCTCCGCCCAGGCAACCTGCGTCGGCACGGTGCCAATGGTCTCCCACAGCTTCAGGTAGGCCTTGATCCCGGGAACGCGCATCTTCATGCCCTGCACGTCGTCCACGCTCGACACGGGCTCGCGCGTGTAGAGGATGCGGGGCTGGTCGACGGCGACCGACAGGATGCGCACGCCCATCTTGTCGACGACTTGCTGGTTCATGCCGCCGAAGATGTCGCTTTCCAGGAAAGCCTGCATGTGTTCGCGGTCGCGGAACGTGAAGCCCCAGCTCAGGACCTGGAAGTCCTGCACGTTCGAGGTGAACCAGTCGGGGCGAGAGTACATCACGTCCACTGATCCTGCCTGATGCTGTTCCATCACCTGGGTCGCGTTGCCCAGGGACTGTCCCCGGATCAGGTTGACGTCGAAGAGGCCGCCCGCCTTCGCGTTCAGGATCTCGCCGAACTTGACGGCCATTCGGTCGAGCAGCGAATCGACCGCTTCCGATCCCGCAACGACCAGCCTGGTGTCCGCGACTGCAGGTGCGGCCAGCAGGGTCGAGGCCGCAGTCAGCGCTCCGATCAGCATGTGTTTCATTGGTCAATCTCCTTCTTGCGGTTGCGTTGCGGGCACGCAGTCATCCAGACGTGCCCTTGTTGAGCAGACCGCCATCGACGGTCAGCGAAGCGCCGGTGATGAAACCGGCCTTGTCGGAAAGCAGGAACGCGCAGGCCGCCGCGGCCTCGCAAGGGGCGCCCAGGCGGCCGAGCAGCTGACGGCCGGCGTAATCGGCGACAGTGCGGGCAGAGGCTTCCGCCACCTCTTGCAGCCCCGGCGTGTCGAAGCTCCCGAGGCACAGGTGATTGACCCGGATGCCTCTTGGCGCGAACTCCGCCGCCAGCGCCCGGGTCAATCCCAGGACGCCATGTTTCGAAGCGCAATAGGCGGACCGTCCGGCAAAGCCCGCCACCGAGGCCACCGAACCGACGTTGACCACCGATGCGCCGTCATCCAGGACCGGCAGCGCGTGCTTGGTGACAAGCCAGGTTCCGGTCAGGTTGGTATCCAGCATGGCCCGCCAGTCGGCGAGGCCTTGTTCGTGAATCGGTCTGCCGCCCTGCAGCGCGGCATTGTTGACAAGGCCGGAGAGGCGCGTGCCTGCGCGGGAAAGGTCCCCGAACAGGCCTCGAACATCCTGCTCGCTGGCGACATCGGCAACACGGTGGGCGATCTGCCGCGACGCGAACGGCGTTTCCGGCGCCCGCCGGCTGGCTGCGATGACCTGCCAGCCTTCTGAGAGCTTGACCTAAAATGTGGATGGCCTCCCCCAGATGTGGCAAATCCCTGTCAGAGGCAAACCAGACAAGGAGAACACAATGGCCTGGGACGAGACCACCCGCGAAGAGCATGACCGCAAGTCGGAGCGACATGAAACCGACCTGACCGACGAGGAATGGCTTCTGGTCGAGCCGCCGCTTCCGGCCCCGGCGAAGCTTGGCCGCCGCCGGACGACCGACCTGCGCGAGACGTCCGACGCGATCCAGTACATGCTGGCCACGGGATGCCAGTGGCGGGCGATTCCCAAGTGCTTTCCGCCCTCTGCGACCGTCCAGAACCACTCCTGCGCGTGGCGCGACAACGGCGTCCTGGAACGGATGCCGGCCGCGCTGCGCACGCTGGGCCGCGCGCAGGCGGGGCGTTCCCCCGAGCCGACGGCGGCCGCGATCGACAGCCAGTCGGTGAAGACGACGGAGGCGGGCGGGCCGGCGGGTTGCGACGCGGGCAAGAAGGTCAAGGGCAGGAAGCGGCACCTGACGGTGGACGTCGAGGGGTTCCCGATCGCGGTGCGCGTGCTACGGAGGCGGACGTGCAGGACCGGGACGGGGCGCCGGCCGTCATCCTGGCGATGCCGGGAAGGCGCCGCAGGTGACGAAGCTGTGGGCGGACGGCGGCTACGCGGGTCCGAAGCTCGAGGCCGCGCTGGCGGCGCACGGCCTGGGGTCGATCGTCGAGATCGTCCAGCGGCCCAGGGAAACAAGGGGCTTCACGGTCCTGTACCGCCGCTGGGTGGTGGAGCGGACGTTTGCGTGGATGTCGCGGTGCCGGCGTCTGGCGAAGGACTTCGAGCGGACGCTGGAGAGTTCGCTGGCCTGGGCGCAGCTCGCGGCGTGCCGGTTCCTGATGCGGCGGGTGGCGCGGGGCCAGGCGGCTGGAATCTCTTAACATATTGATATTATTGAATTATGATTCAAGCTCTGAGGCCAGGCGTTCGGCCATGGCGCGACCGATGCCTTTGCTGGCGCCCGTGACCAATGCTGTGGGAGTCGCCATTCCTGCCTCCCTCAGTGTGCCGGCTTTTCGGCGAACCAGTCGGGATTGTCCGGATCGCGGTAGGCGGAGACGATCTCGTCCGTGCGGTAGCGCTCCAGCTTCTCCGGATCGACCTCGACCCCCAGCCCCGGACCCGTCGGCACGTCTGCGTGTCCGTTCTCGAACGCGATCCGTCGCGTCAGGATGTCGTCTGCATGGAGCTGGTAAATCGTGTCGAGCGCGATCTTGGCGTTCGGCATCGATGCTGCAAGCTGCAGGTAGGCCGCCTGGGTGAGGCCGAGCTCGCCACCGGAATGCATGCCCACGTGGATGCCCGCAGCCTCGCAGACCGCCCCGGCCTTCAGGCACTGCCAGAGGCCGCCGGCTTCGTGGGGATCAACCAGCACCACGTCCGCGGTGCCCAGCCGGATCGCGGTCATGGTCTCCTGCAGCGTGTACGCGCCCTCGTCCACGCAAATCGGAACCGGGCTTGCCTCCCGCAGCCGGGCGGCGCCGGCCAGGTCCTCGACCGGCATCGGCTGCTCGACGTATTGCAGGTCGTAGGGCGCCAGCCGGGCAAGCATCCGCTTGGCCATGGCGGGCGTCCAGGCGCCGTTGGCGTCGATCCGCAGGTTGGCGGACGGTCCGAGCACTTCGCGGGCCTTGGCAACCAGCGCGATGTCCTGCTCGGGATCGAGGCCGACCTTGAGCTTGAACGACCGGAACCCTTGCTGCCGGTATCCGATGAGCGCCTCCGCAACCGTTTCGGGGTCCGAAATGTAGACATAGGCGCACATCTCGACCCTTGAACGGTAGGAGCCGCCCCACATCTGGTGCAAAGGCATGCCGGCGTGCTTGCCGCACGCATCCCACATCGCCATCTCAAGCGCCGACAAGGCAAAGACCAGCGCCCGCTTGTGATGGTAGTAGCCCGCCCCCTCGGCCGCCCGTGCCAGGCGTTCGACATCCGTGATCCTGCGTCCCATGCCCAGCGGCCTGACCAGGCCCTCGAACACCGCCGGAACGAAATCCAGAAGGCAGATGGTCTCCCCGTAGCCCCTCAGCCCGCCTTCGGTCGTGACCTCGCAAACGAGGCGCGTCGACCCGGCCCGCTTGCCCGAAGACCACGAAACCTCCGACGTGAGCGGCACGTGGACGATCCAGTGGCGGATCCGCGATATCTCGAGCGCGTCACCCATTCTCAGTCCATGTGGAGGCCGCCGTTGACGTTGATCACTTCGCCGCAGATGTGCCGTGCTCGCGCCGAGGCGAGAAACAGCGCCAGGTCCGCAATCTCGGCCGGGTCGGCGAACCGGCCCTGCGGGATCAGGGCCTTGATCCTCCGGCGCGTCGCTTCGTCGTGCAACTTGACCATTTCCGTGTCGACAACGCCCGGAGCTATCGCGTTGACCCGAACCCCCTGCGTGGCGCCTTCGAACGCCGCCGCCCGGGTCAGGCCGGCGAGCGCGTGCTTTGAGGCGACATAGGCGCTGTTGTTGCCGAAGAGCGTTGATCGCTTGGCTGCAAACGAAGCAATGTTGACGACGGAGCCCGAATGCGCCGCCAGCTGGCTCCAGAGCGCCCGGGTCAGCCGGAACGCGGCGCCCGCATTGACGTCCATCACCGCGTGCCAGTCCCGGTCGGTCGTCTCAGGCAGGGGCGACGGTCGCGAAATCCCGGCATTGTTGATCAGGACCGCGGCACCTCCCATGCCCGCGGCCCGATCGGCTATGGATTCCGCCAGTCCGGGCTCTGCAAGGTCTCCGATCAATGATCCGCCGCCAAGGATTCCTGCGAGCTCCGCCGCCGCCTCGTCCTGGTCGACCAGCAAGAGCGGCGCGCCCTCTTCGGCAAACGCCTTCGCTTGTGCGGCCCCGATGCCCTGCGCTGCGCCCGTGATCACGGCCAGTCGGTTGCTCAGGCACAGATCCATTTCAATCGTCTCATTATTCAAGATAGTGTCTTGACATTCAAGACACTGGGTGCCTGTTACACGGGCGAACAGGCTCTGTCAACGTGAGGGGGACTGACGCCGATGACCGAAAGCCGAACGAAAGCGCGTTCCGCTACGCTCGCGAAGGGACTGGAAATACTGAGCTTCCTGGCATCGCAGGACGGACCGGTCACGCTCAGGACGGTGACGTCCGGTCTGGGGATGACCAAGCCGACGGCTCACCGGCTGCTGGCCACGCTGATCGACCACGGCATGGCGCGATTCGATTCGGTCAACAACACCTACCAGCTGGGCATGCGGCTGTTCGAGCTGTCGCGCCAGGTCTGGCAGGATCTTGACTTGCGCGGCGTCGCGATGAACGAGATGCGGAAACTGCACGCCGCGACCAACGAGACCGTTTCGCTTGCCATCCTGACCCCGGACGGCGGTGTTTACATCGACGGCCTGCAGAGCAGCCACCACCTGCGCGAACAATCGCGCGTGGGCCAGCGCGTGGCGTTGTGGCGCTCGGCCATCGGAAAGGCTCTCATCGCAGGGCTGTCATACAAGGATCGGCAACGCATCCTGGAAGAGGATGCCGACGCAATCCTGAATGGCGGAACGTATGACGGCTTGCAGGAACTGAGCCGCCATCTCGACCTGGTCAATGCCCGCGGCTACGCCATTGAGGTTGAAGAGGATCTTCCCGGGATCTCGGGTGCCGCCGCGCCGATTGTCGACCATCGCGGCATCACCGTCGCCGCGATCGGGCTGAGCGGCGCCAGCGACCGGCTGAGCCGCGATGCCCTGCACCAGCTTGGGCCCAGCGTCATCGAAGCGACACGGCTGGCCTCGCTGCAAGCCGGCGGAGCGCCCCGCCCGGTCTCGACCGCGCCGCAGCCGCGGTGCCTGCAGGTTCGGAATGTCAGGGAGCTGGCCGACTTCAGCAACCTGATCGGCGAGAGCCCGACGCTCAGCCGGGACGGCCGGATCCTCTACTGGGTCGACATCTGCCGGCCATGCATATTCCGCCTTGACCTGGCAGCCGGCGAAACGGACGTCTTTCCGCAAAAGGACATGGTGACGGCCGTCGCCGAGACGGCTGACGGCCTGCTGGTTGCAGGCCTGACCGGAATCAGGGTCATAGAGCCGGCGAGCGGCAGGACCGTCCGGGATTTCGGCGATCCCGAGGCAGGCATTCCGACAAACCGGTTCAACGACGGCAAGCTTGACGCCCGGGGACGATTCTGGGTCGGCTCGCTCGCGTTCAGCCTAACGCGCGGCGCCGGGTCGCTCTATCGGGTCGACCCCGACGGCAGTGCCAGCCGCATGGAATCCGGCCTGACGCTTCCGAACGGCATGGGATGGTCGCCGGACGGCCGGGCCATGTATCTGGTCGACACGGCGGACCGCGTCCTCTACGTCTATGATTTTGACGCGGACGCGGGCACCATCGCCAACCGCCGCGACCTGATCCGCTTTCCGGACGACATGCCCGGCGACCCGGACGGGATCGACATCGACCCGCAAGGCAACATCTTCATCGCCATGTGGGACGGCTGGGCCATCGTGAAATACGCCCCTGACGGAACGCTTGTCGAGACGTATGGAACACCGTTCCCGCGCCCGACCTCCTGCGCGTTCGCCGACGGTCCCTCGCCACGCATTCTGGTGACTTCGGCAAGGATACGGGTCTCGAGCGACCTTCTGGCAAGACATCCCTCAAGCGGTGCGACCATCGAGATGCTGCTGCCGGCATGATCGGACGGCGATGCGCCGCGCGCGTCGCTGAAAGCCTTCCGGCCATGTTCCGTGAACCGATTCCGGCTGACCGGTCCTGGCCGCTTCGCCCGGCGCGGACCGGTCGGCCGCATTGCCGACAGCATGTCGCCCGCCATCCTGTCCGCGGGTGCCGATCGTGGGCGGCGGCGCGGAAACCGTCCATGAAGGGACCCCCGGCTGCCTGCCGTTTGCGGGCATGGGCGCCTTTCCGGCAAGGCGGCAAGAGCGCGGCCGTCAGCGAACGGTGCAGCGCCCCGAGAACACCATGAGGTCGCCGCCCTCACCTTCACGGATGAAGTCCCAGTCGCCCGTGGCAGGATCAGTCGCCCAGTCGACGTCCGAACCGCCGTAGGTTTCCAGGCAGTGCCGCGTCGCCGGCATTCGCGCGGACTCCCGCACGTCGTCGACCGATGCGGCGCCGGCAGCGACGCTGACCGTGAAGCCACGCGGATCCTCGGCCCGCGAAAGGCTCGAAGGATACGGCAGGTCGTCTTCCGCGCCGCAGCCGGACACGGAAAGGGCCGCTGCCAGGACGGGGATGATCTTGACGGTCCGCATTGTGGTCGCCCTTGCCAGTCTTCCGCTCTCAATACGCCAAAAGCCAGGGCAGTTGAAGCCTTGCCGGGCCGGTCCCAGGACCATCTCCTGTTACTCCAGTTGCTACAATTCGCACTTTATGATAAATACGAACCATGGAAGAACATAGCGCCCGCCTCCCCCTAGGCCGCGCGCAGCTTGTCCAAGTGCTGTCCGCGGCTGGCGACGTCATTCACGTCGATGACGTGGTGGCTGCCCTCCAGCTCGACCGTACCGGCGCTGCCCAGCGTCTGTCCCGGTGGGCTGAACAGGGATGGCTGAGGAGAGTGGGCCGTGGTGCCTATGTCGCCGCTTCCATCGACACCATGGGGTCGGATCGCGTCCTCGATGACCCATGGGTGCTCGTTCCCGCGCTCTTCACGCCAGCCTACATCGGAGGCCGCACGGCAGCGGAGCACTGGGACCTGACCGAACAGATCTTCAAGGATGTCTTCGTGATGACCGCACAGCCGGTGCGTCAGAAGCGCCAGCAGCGACACGGCACGCTCTTTTCGCTGAAACACATCCACGAGCGGAAGATCTTCGGTACGAAGAATGTCTGGCGTCATCAGACGCGAGTTCCCGTCTCGGACGTGCATCGAACGATCATCGACATGCTCGACGACCCGGCGATCGGTGGCGGCATCCAGCATGTATCCGACTGCCTCGCAGCCTATCTGCGACGCGATGATCGCGACGACCAGAAGCTCGTCGATTACGCAGCAAGCCTCCGCAACGGCGCCGTCTTCAAGCGCCTCGGTTTTCTGGCCGAGCGCTTTCCCGGCGGTGCTGAACTGGGCCGTCTTTGCGAACCGCACCTGAGCGGCGGCCATGCGAAGCTCGATCCCGCCCAGAATGGGCCGCTCGTCGTGACCAAATGGCGGCTCCGCGTGCCGGAGCGCTGGGCTCGCGAGGAAACGCCATGATCGATAAGCGCGAAATCCTCGCGACATCCCGGCAGATGTCGCTCACGCCGCATGTCGTGGAAAAGGACTATGTTCTCGGCTGGATGCTCGCAGGCATCTATGGGCACGAGGACCTCGCGGAAAACTGGCGCCGCTTCCACTCTGAAGTGCAACATCAGCCAGCGAGGGGCGAAGCCCGAGCGGCGGCGGTCCCTTCACCGGGAGGCGTAGCCAGTCTTCCGGGGCGGTGCAAGCCCTGCCGGGCGCTGTCCGCGGCCCGCCGGACGCAGGGAGGGCGGAGCCCGACCGGAGGACGGCGGGCCGCGGACAGCGCGCATCTCCCCTCGGAGCCGCCCCCGGCGGCCCCGGAAGGCCACCTCAGGGCGGCTGCGCCTGGTGGAAGGCCTCGGACGGGGTGAGGTAGCCCAGCGCCTTGCGCGGCCGCGCGTTGAGGCGGTCCTGGACGGCCTTCACGGCCTCGTCCGTCACCTTGCGGAAGTCCGTGCCCTTCGGGAACCACTCCCGCACCAGCCCGTTCACGTGCTCGTTCAGGCCGCGCTCCCAGGAGTGGCAATGCCGCGCGAAGAAGAACCCCGCGCCCAGCGCCTCGGCCACCCTGGCATGGCCCGCGAACTCCTTGCCGTTGTCCGCGGTGACCGTGTGCACGGGGAGAGGGCCCAGCATGCCGGTCATGGCCGAGCCGACCGCGTCCGCCGTCTTCCTCTCGACCCTTTCGAGCAGCGTGTACTTGGACGCCCTGTCCACCAGGGAGACAAGCGCGCCGCTGTGGCCCTTGCCCACAATGGTGTCGGCCTCCCAGTCGCCGACCCGTTCCTTCGCCTCCACGACGTCCGGGCGCTCGGAGATGTCCACCCGGCCCGGGATGTGGCCGCGGCCCGCGTGGGCCCCGCCCTTCCAGTTCGGCTTCTTCCCGCGGCGGCGGAGATGCCGCCAGAGACCGCCGCCGGCCTTCCGGTCGGCGTGGATGCGCTCGTAGATCCACTGACGCCCCGCCATCGGCGCGCCCTCCTTGCGGAGGCGCCCGCTGACCTGCTCGGGGCTCCAGCCCTCGGCCAGCCGCTCCTCCGCCATGCGCCACAGCTCCGGCGTCATCTTGCGCGCCACCGACGAGGCCGCGCTGCGGCGCCTGTCCGCCTTGCGCTGGGCTTGCTTGTGGCGGTAGCCGCGCCTGCCGGAGTTGCGCCGCACCTCGCGCCAGACCGTCGTGCGGTCGCGGCCGAGCTGGCGGGCGATCGCCGGGCCGGAAAGCCCGCTTTTCCTCAGGGCGTGGATCTGGCAGCGTTCCGCATGAGGCCGGTGGCGATGGCCCTCGGGCATGACAGTCTCCTTGCTTCATCACAGGGACTGTCGTCGCCGCCTGGCCGATTCGCAACATCATGTGTCGCCGAACGACCAGGAACACTGCATCAGGTGTTGCACTTCAGAGTGGAACGGGGGTGGATATTCAAAGGCGGCACGTGCCTGAAGAAATGCTTCTTCGAAACCTATCGATTCTCGGAGGATCTCGACTTCACGCTCCGCAATTCAGAGCATCTCGGCGCCGACTTCTTGAAGGGCGCATTTTCCGAAATTGGTGAATGGATCTACGACCAAACCGGCATTGAGATTCCGGCCGACAAGCAGGAGTTCGATATCTACGAGAACCCCCGGGGCCAATTCTCGTGCCAAGGCAAGATCAGTTGCAAGGGCCCCGTCTCATCGACCCACGCCCTCCCGCGCATCAAGCTTGACTTGACCGCCGACGAGCGGATCGTTCTCCCGCCGGTCCACGTGCAGATTTTCCATACATACAGCGATGCTCCGGAAGACGGCATCGAAGTCCTAGCCTACGATTACACCGATCTACCGGAAATACGGAGGCACGTCCGGAACCGCAGCGCTTCATGGAAGTCCTGCGCGCCAAGTGTGAATTCAAGGGCATCGGCATTCCGCGCATGGCCGACCTTGAGCCGCACCAAGTGGAACTTGAGACTGGTTGGATTCACATGCTGGAGCACCAGCTCCCCGCGCTGCTCCCGGTGACGACGTTTTGGGAAGCGCTCCCCGAAATCTTCGATTGGCTCCAGGGCGCCGTCGCCCAACCGCTTGCGGCGATGCCTGTCGGCGCCGACAACACGCTCATCCGCGAGCGTGTAGTCGATCTGCCCACGGGCAGCCAAGGACAGAATCTCATCGAAATGATCCGCTTCGCTGCCGCAAACCGCCTTCTCGTGGAGATCGACTACCGCGACAAGCAGGGCAATCGTTCGACACGCGCGATCGAAGCCTACTCACTCCGCCGCTCGCAGGCCGGAGACGTATTGCTGATGGCCGTACGCGCGGACAGCGGCCAGCCGCGCAGCTATTTGGTCAACAGCATTCTCGGAGTCCAACCCACCCAAACGTCATTCGCGCCGCGATACCCAATCGAGCTGACGCCATCGGGTCCTCAGAGCATTCCGAGGACAGCGAAGGCCGGTTCGCGAAACACTTTCGGGGCGGGCGGCACACGTACCGTTCGTCGTTCACCTGCACGCAGATCGACCCGAAGCACGGGTTTCCGGGCTGCAGGTGGTCCAACATATGTCTTCAAGCGCACCGTCTGCGGAAAGACCTTCTACAGAAAGAAATGCGATGCAACATTGAACGAGCACAAACATAAGCGGACTGGCTACCAATGCTATGGCACGATCGGAAGATATGTAAGGACGAAATACCAGGGCCCGTTGGCAGTCATGTCGCGGCGACCACGCCGGCGACGAGGTGGATCCCCGCCGCGAAGCTCGCGTCCGTCTTGTCGTAGCGCGTCGCGACCGCCCGGAACTCCCCGGTCTTGGAGAAGAGGCTCTCCACCAGGTGCCGCCACCCGTACACCTTCCGTAACGGGGCCCTTGCCGTCAAGTGCGGATTCCTGCGCATTCGCGGCCGCAGGGCGCAGGCCGGGCAGCAGCATCCCGGCGCCTGCGGCAAGGGGCGCGGCGCTGATGCCGGATGCGGCGCCGGCCTTTGGTCCGGAGCCGTGGGCTGGCAGGCCCGCCGGAGCGACCGCAAGAGTCCGGCGGAGGCGGGCCTGCCAGCCCACGGCGGGTTCGCCGCCGCCCGGTTTCGTTCAAGACGTCACCTCGCCGGTTCCGGGACTGTCCGCTTCCCGTCCGCTGCCGGGCATCTTCCTTCCGTCCGCGGTCGGCTCGTCGGCCGCCTGCATGATGCCGGTCCGGTCCCCGAGTGTCCGTCTCCCGGGCGTGCCCGGACGCGACAGCGCTGTTCGGCAACAAGGCGCATCACGACGTCATCGGGGACCGCGTCCCGGTCGGGGACGTCCGCGGGCGGGACGCCTCGACAGGCGGATCCCGCTCCTTCCCTCTTCGTCACGGGCTGCAGTTCCGGTGCGGCCATGCCCATGCCGGGCCGGGCGCCGCCGCCGGCGCGCGGGCGAAGCGGAACTCCGTCCCGTCACGCCACGTCCGGAGAAGCGCCACGCCCATGCGCCGGGCCGGCGCGGTCGTGGCGCACTTCCTGCCACGCCTCCCCGCGGCGCGCAGCGCCCGGGACTTCAGCCAGTTCCCTTTCCCGCCGCGGCGCGGCGTCGCCGGCCCTCGTGATCCCGCCGGAGACGTCCCGCTCCCCCGCCCGGGCGTCGACGTCCCGCGCCCTCCGGAACCGGGACGGGCCGGCGGCCGCGGCGACGAAGGCCGTCGCCGGCCCCGCGCCGGGCATCGCCGTCAGCAGCCGGCAGGCGTCGTCCGCCCGCGCGAGCGTCCGGACCCTCTTCGTCGTCGCGGCCGGCTCGTTGCGCATCTCCGCGCGCAGCCGCAGGATCGGCGCGACGACGTCCGACAGCATCGCGTTGTCCGCGGCCGGTTCCCGCACCCGCTCCTCCCGGCGGCCCTTCGAGACACGGCCGGGCTTCAGGCCGAAGTCGCGGAGGATGCCGCGCACGGAGAGCTCGAGCCGCGCCAGGCCTTCCACCAGCGCGCTGCGCGAGGCCGGCAGGGCCCGCCTCTCCCGGGACGCGACCGACCCGGCTCGTGAACGGGCTGGAACCGGCCCGTCTGCAGCGGCTGCGCGATGCCCTCGGCGTCCCGCCGGTCCGTCCTGACCGGGGCCGCCTCGGCGAAGCCTTCACGCGCCTCGTCCCGTCAGCACGGTCTCGCAGCCGGCCTCGCCCGGCCCCTTGCGAGCCGTTGCGACAGGGGTCCCGTCCCGGGCCGGCCGCAGCGACGCTGCCGGGCAGCCCGCCGGGCGACCCGGGACCGGACGGCACCTTCGCCTCGTCGACGGTCCTGCCGTCGGCGTCGGTCGCGACGGCCGACGTGCCTGCCGCCGACACGTCCGTTCCGACAAGGATCCGCATTGTCGTCGTCCTTTCCTCCGTTGCAGGTTGCGGCCCTCCCCTCCGGAACGCCTCCGCCACGCACGACGGCACATGTCGTGCCTGGCAGGGACAACGACACCAGACCGGCAACCTGCCAGACCCGACCGACGTCGGCCGGTTCGCCGCCCCGTTACGGCATCTCCCGGCCGTGCGCCCGCGGCGCCGTACGGCTCCGCTTCGACGGGACCGCCGCCTCCGCCCCGCGTTCCGCAAGGTCCTCCAGGAGCCAGTCGGCGTCGAACGCCTTGTCACCGACCAGCGCCCCGAACGCCAGGCCGCCGGGAAGCCCCGGCACCCCCTCGGGCCGTGCGCCTGGCCGGGAAGGATCGTGAAGCGGACAGGGCATCCCGGCGCGTCCGCGACGGCCGCGGCCCTGCCCGTCAGGCCGCCCCGGGAACGTCCGGTCCCCTGGCCCGAGGTCCCCCTCTTGCGTCGGACGCCTTCCGGGTCGCCCGGACCGCCGTGCCGCCGCCGGACACGAACTCAAGGCCGGACTCCTCCGACAAGGCGTCGGAAACGCGCGCGAAGACCCCCGGAAGCGGCCGGCGCCGGAACCGCCTGGAGGCGCCGTCCCGGTTCCCGGACCGCGCGGGGAGGCCGCGCCACGGCGACCCCGTGCGGAACCGCCACGGCACCGCCTCCATGAAGCGGCGGCTGTCCGCCGCCGTGCCGCCGGGGTCGGACGCCCTGCCCGGCAGCATGTCCCCGGTCCGCGCCCGCATGGCGCCGGCCGTCACCGTTCTGTCTGGATCGTCGTTCTGCTCGCTCATGCCGTTGTCGCCTCGTGCCGCCTTTCCGGCGGTCATCGGGGCAGGACATGGCATGGGTCCGGACGATTCGCAAGATGACTGTCAACGGGCCCTGGTGGTTTGATTCATTCATTTGATGCCATTTCCCGGAGCTTCTGGCGGCCTCGCTTCCAGGCCGCGACGAGGTCCTCCGGTCTGCGGCTCCAGCGGAAGGGCCGGGCGTCGTTGGCGTCGTGGTGCGCGATGCATCCCTCGATGGCCGCGACGCACCCGGCAGGCGAGTCGAAGACGGCATTCTTCAGCCTCTGCCTGGACAGCTTCGGGAAGAGCCCCTCGACGGCGTCCGTCCAGGACGCTGACGTGGGCGTGAAGCGGGACGTCCGGTCGGGACGGCCCTTCAGCCACCCGCGGACCTCGGCCGACCCGTGCGACGAGACGTTGTCGAGGATGACGTGCACCGGTGTTCCGGGCGCGATCCCCTCGGCGACATGGTCCAGGAAGGCGAGGGACTCCGCCGAGCGGTGCCGTACCGTCCGGCCGGCGACCTGGCCGGTGGCGGCATCAAGGGCCGCGAGCAGGCATGCGGTGCCGTTCCGCCTGCAGGCGCGGGTCCTCGTCCCGGCATGGCCCGGCGTCATGGGCAGGGGCTTCTGCGTCCGCCCGAGCGCCTGGATCCGGTTCGCGCGCTCACTCGAACCGGTGGCGTTCACGCGCTCGCTCTCGTCCGCCGACAGCACGACGGCGTGGTCGGGCGGGTCGACGCAGGGGCCCGCGACGTCGCGGACCTTCAGCTCGAACCGCGGGTCGCGCGACACCTTGAAGGTCTTCACCCGGTGCGGCCTGAGGCCGTTCCGCTTCAGGATGCCGTGCACCGTGGAATGCACCGTCCCCGGCTTCCCCGCCAGCGCCCGCACCGTCCGGTGCCTGGCGTGCGGGGGCGGCGGCGACATCGCGAGGCCGGCCAGTGCCTTCACCCGTTCCTCCGGGACCGGCGCCTTCCCCGGCGGGCGGGCGGCGTCCCGGAGAAGCCCGCCGGCGCCTTCGGCGAGGAAGCGGTCCCGCCGGCGCCAGGCCGTCGGCTTCGACATGCCCGTCCGCCGCATGGCCTCCGCCAGCCCGCAGCCCGCGCCCGGCGCCAGGACGCACCTGTCGGGTTCGCGCTGCCAGCGGCATGCGTCGATGCGCCTGGCCTTCTGGCAAGAACGGAATTGCAGGGCATCCGCCCGCGGACAGGCGCGGCCTTGCGGCATGCCCGTCTTCGAGACCGGTCGGCCGGCATGTTCCGGATTTCCTGGCAGGCATGCGATTCCCGAAACGGTCATGGCCGGGGGCGTGACCCGGCGCGGCGCTCCGAGACCGGCGGGGCCGCGGAGGAGGCGCCACGCAGGCCCGGCGGGTTGAACGTTGCTGCGCCTCGCCCTATTCGGGTCGCGCCCTACCGGAGCGAAATGCTTGCCGACTCTCGACGCCGCCCTCGCGCTCATGAAGAGCACCTTCGGCCACGACCGATTCCGGCCCGGGCAGGCGGAGATCGTCTCTGCCCTCCTGTCAGGCGACAGCGTCCTGGCGGTGATGCCCACCGGCGCGGGCAAGTCGATGTGCTATCAGCTTCCCGCCCTCGCGACCGGGAGCCTGACCGTGGTGGTGTCGCCGCTCATCGCGCTGATGCGCGACCAGGTCGCCGCGCTGCGCCTGAACGGCGTGGCGGCCGGCGCGCTGAACTCGGCGACGCCCCGGGCGGACGCCGCCGAGACGCACCGCCGGCTGCGCGACGGCCGGCTGCGCCTGCTCTACATCTCGCCGGAACGGCTCATGCGTCCGGAAGTCCTGGGGGGACTCGCCCGCTGCCGTCCGGCACGGTTCGCGATCGACGAGGCGCACTGCATCTCCCAGTGGGGCCATGACTTCCGTCCGGACTACCGCCGCCTCGCCGAACTGCCGGAACGCTTCCCCGACGCCCGGATAGGCGCCTTCACGGCGACCGCCGACGCCGTCACGCGGGACGACATCGTCGAGCGGCTCTTCGGCGGCCGGGCAAAGGTCTTCGTCGCCGGCTTCGACCGTCCCAACCTGCAGATCGGCATAGCGCCCAGAAGATCCGCGGCGCGGCAGGTCGACGACCTGCTGGACCGGCATGCCGGGCAGTCCGGAATCGTCTACACCCTGTCTCGGAAGGAGGCCGAGCGCACGGCGCAGCGCCTGTCCGCGGACGGGCGCAACGCGCTGCCCTACCATGCCGGCATGGAGCAGGCGGCCCGCGACCGGCACCAGGACCGTTTCCTGGCGGAAGACGGCGTGATCGTGGCCGCCACCATCGCCTTCGGCATGGGCATCGACAAGCCGGACGTGCGGTTCGTGGCCCACGTCAACATCCCGTCGACGGTCGAGGCCTACTACCAGGAGATCGGCCGTGCCGGACGGGACGGGCTGCCGGCCGAAACCCTGATGCTCTACGGCATTGACGACATCAGGCTGCGCCGCCTGATGATCGAGGGCTCCGACCGGCCGGACGAGGCGAAGCGCGTCGAGCGCCAGCGGCTGAACGCGCTGCTGGGCCTGTGCGAGACCGCCGGCTGCCGGCGCCAGGCCCTGCTCGGCTATTTCGGAGAGACGTGCGCGCCGTGCGGCAACTGCGACCGCTGCCTCGCGCCGGTCGACACGATCGACGGCACGGTGATCGCCCAGAAGGCGCTGTCAGCCGCACTTCGCACCGGCCAGCGCTTCGGCGCGGAGCACCTGATCGCCGTGCTGCGCGGCGAGGCGACCGAGAAGGTCCGCCAGCATCGCCATGACCGGCTGCCGACCTTCGGCGCCGGCGCGGACGCCGGCAGGGCGCTCTGGCGCTCCTGGCTGCGCCAGATGGTGGCCGCGGACGTGATGAGGATCGACATCGGCGGCTACGGCGCCCTGCAGCTCGGCGACCGGGCGCGCGACGTGCTCAAGGGGACCCGGAGCGTGGCCCTGCACGGCGAGGCCGCCGGGACTCCGCGCGGGACGCGGCGGAGGCCGCCGCCGCCGCACGGGCGCGCCGACCCCGCGCTGCTTGCGCGGCTGAAGCGGGCGAGGCTGGAGATCGCGAGGGCCGAGGGCGTGCCGGCCTTCGCGGTGTTCCACGACCGCAGCCTGCAGGACATGGCCGTCCGCAATCCGCAGAGCCTCGAGCGGCTCGCCGACTGCCACGGCGTCGGCGCCGCGAAGCTGGACCGCTACGGCGAACGGATCCTCGCGGCACTGAGGGGCGCAGGAGATCCTCGGCGGGGATCCGAGGCCGTGCGCGACGGCGCGCCGCAGGCGCCGCCGGCGGAACCCGGGCCTGCTGGCGGCCTCGATGCCGGGCTGTTCCGCCGGCTCAAGGCCCTGCGACACGACATCGCCCTCGAGGAGGACGTGCCGCCACATGCCGTGCTCCACAAGTTCGGCCTTCAGGAGATGGCGGCGAACCGGCCGCGAACGCTCGATGCGCTGTCGCAATGCCACGGCGTCGACGCGGAAAAGGCCGCGCGCTACGGCGCGCGCTTCCTGGAAGCGATCGACGGCGCAGGCGGCGGCCCGGCGCCGTCCGGCGATGCGCAGGGACCGGCGTCGCGGGATGCCGTGCCCGAACCCGATCTTCCCGGCAGGCATGATCCCGCGCTGCTTGCCAGGCTCGGCGCGCTGCGGGCCGAAATCGCCCGGGCGGAAGCCGCCCCGGCGCTTGCGGTGTTTCCCGACCGCACCCTGACGGAAATGGCGGCTCTCCTGCCGCGCACGCTGGACGCGCTGGCGGAGTGCCACGGCGTCTGTCCGGGCAAGCTGGCGCGCTACGGAAGGCGCTTCCTTGACGAGATCGCCTCTGCCGCCGCGCCTGAAGGGAGCCTGCATGACGGCAGGCATCCGCACCGCTCCCGGGCGTGACGACTCGCGCGCCGCCTGACCGAGGGCGCGTTTCCCGCCGGCGCCCGCCGCCGCATGAACGGACGGGAAACCCTGCAGCGCCCTGCGGCTCGCCCGGGCACGGCAGCGCGAACAACGGCGCAGCACGAGGCCGGCTGCGCCTGCCGGGCCCTTCGCCGGCGGCCGGTCACGGCGCCGGCCGGCGCCCGCGCAGGCCGGCGAGCCCGCACCCTTTCGGCAGGCTCACTGCGAGCACATCAGGGGCGACAGCGTGTTGAACATGTAGTTGAAATGTCCCTCGCACCGGCCGATGCTCGCATTGTACCACGCCTTCATCCTGCCGATCTCCCGGTCGATCTCCTGCTCCCGTGACTGAATCGAGATGTCACGAAACATCGGGCAGAACACCTCGGTGCACGTCCTGTCGAATTCGGCGCCGAGGCCGGCCTTCCGGTCGTTCAGGCGCCCCTCGACAGCGGCAATGACCGCATTTCCCTTCGTGGAGCACTCGCCAGTGAGCGTGTCCCTCTGCGATTGCAATGCGGACCGTGTCGTGAAGGCCTCGGAAAACGACCCGACAGTGTCGGACACGACCCAGGTCCGGCCGGCATCGGACCATTCGCCAAGCGGATACTCGCCGAGAGAGGCCGACTTGAAGCAGTTCGCATGCGCCGTTCCGCCGAAAGCCAGAATGAATGCGGCAACCAGCGCCACGGGCCCGGCTGTCCTGGCGACCGCCTGAACCGCCGACGGGCGGGCGGGGAAGAGATTCGGCTGTTTCATGGATTCCTCCGTTCCGTAGCTGTGCGGCGGGGCCGCTTGCGTCAGTGAGCCTAATACGCCCCAGCCCCGCTTTCAAGCCGGAATCGAACGCACGGACCAGGCCGGCCGTCCGGCGCCATCGTCCGTCTTGCGGCTTCCGGCTCAGGAGCGGCCGGGAAGGGACGGTTCGGGAGGAAGCCCCGGCGCAGGCGAATGCGGCAGGAGATGCGGCGGCGGCACGCTGCCGGGAGCCTCCGGCGCCCTCGGCCCTTGCCAGCCTGGGTCGCAGTGCGGCGTCCGCGAGGGCGGGAGGCGCGACGGGGACGCCATTCGGCGCGTTCGACTCACGCCGACGCGCCCGGGTTTTCGCTGCGGCCGGGGAATCGCGGCGTGCGGCGAAGGCATCAGGATCATGCGCGCTCCGCTGCCTCGCGGACCGCCGACGCCATCCCGCATTCCAGCATCTTCCCGAGCCGCTTCAGCACGGCTTCCCGCCATCCTCCGTCACCCGCGAGCGCGACGGGGATCAGGCCGGCGATGCCGTCCAGGCGCGCCATCACGCTTTCGGCGGCCGGGAGGCCCGGCCCTTCGTGCCGCAGCGCGGCTTCCAGCGGATCGCGCAACGCGTACGAACGGCCCTCGTCTGTGCGGCCGACGGTGTAGCGCATCCAGGCGGCGGTCGCGAAGGCGAAAGGCCCGATCGGGAGCCCGCGCCGGATCGCGTCCGCCGCCGGCGCGAAGATCCGCTGCGGCATCTTCTCCGACCCGTCCGTCGCGATCTGGCAGGTCTCATGCGCCAGGTGCGGATTCGCGAAGCGCAGGGCGAGCCTCTCGGCGTATGCCCCGAGATCCACGCCCGGCACGCCCTCAAGCGTCGCGGCAGCGGCCGCGAGGTGCCGCCTGGCCAGCGTTGCCATGCCGGGGTCTTCCATCGCGTCCCGAACGCACCTGAGGCCGGCAAGGAACCCTGCGTAGGCGATCATCGAATGCGTTCCGTTGAGCATCCGCAGCTTCATCTCCTCGTACGGCCTCACGTCCCGGACGAACAGCGCGCCTCCGGCCTCCCAGGCGGGGCGGCCGGAGGGGAACCTGTCCTCGATGACCCATTGCCGGAACGCCTCGCACTCGACCGCCGCAAGGTCGGGCCTTCCCGTGAGCTCCTTCGCCAGGCGCAGCGTGCGGTCGCCGCGCGCCGGGGTGATCCGGTCGACCATCGTGGCCGGGAACGCCACCTCGTCCGCGACGTGGCCTGCAAGGCCGGGAGAGGCCCTTCGCGCGAAATCGACCAGCAGCGACCGCACCAGCGCGCCGTTCGCCGGCAGGTTGTCGCAGCAGAGCACCGTGAACGGCGGGACGCCCGCCGCCCGCCGCCGGCCGAGCGCCCAGACCAGGAGGCCCGCAACGCCCCGGGGGCTGCCCGGCGCGGCGAGGTCGGCGGCGATCGCGGGATGGTCCGGGTCCACGCCTCCCGTCCTGCGGTCGACGCCATAGCCCCTTTCGGTGACGGTCAGGCTGACGATCCGCGTGGCCGGCGCGCACAGGGCGTCCAGGACGGCCTTGCGGTCGGCCCGCATGGAAAGCGCGGCGGCGACGGCGCCGATCACGCGCGCCCGCGTGCCGCCGGCGCCGCGTTCGATCGTGGTGTAGAGGCAGTCCTGGCGCGTCATCTCCGCGGCCGGAGCGACGCTTCGCAGGCTCACCCCGACAATGCGCCAGTCGCCCCCCGCGGCGGCCAGGGCGTCGTCGGTATAGACCGCCTGGTGCGCCTTGTGGAACGCGCCGAGGCCGATGTGGACGATCCCCGGCCCGTGCTCCTCCCTGGCGTAGGCCGGGCGCAGGACGGCGGCCGGGATCGCGCTTTCGGAACCCGGGCGGCCGTTCATGCGGCGCCGATCCGGGGCTCGAGGGCGGCCATGACGCCGCGCAGCTCGGCGAGTCCCTTCAGCCGCCCGACGGCGGGATAGCCTGGCTGCGCCCCGCGGCCGAGGTCGTCCAGGATCTCCTGCCCGTGATCCGGGCGAAACGGGATCGTCCGGTCCCGGCGGCCCGAAGCCCTGCGGCGGGCCTCCTCCTTCAGGACGGCCTCGACCAGGGCGGCCATGTCCGTATCGCCTCCCAGGTGCTCGGCTTCGTGGAAGGAGCCCCGGACCCCGGACGTCTCGCGCTTCACGTTCCTGAGATGCAGGAAGTGCACGCGGGCGCCGAGACGCTCCATCATGCCCGGCAGGTCGTTGTCAGGGCGCGCCCCAAGCGAGCCGGAGCACAGCGTGATTCCGCTGGCCGGAACGTCTACCGCCTCCATGACCGCCGCGTAGCCGGCCTCCGTCGACATGATGCGCGGAAGCCCGAGGAGCGGAAACGGCGGATCGTCGGGATGGCAGCACAGCCTGAGGCCCAGCCCCTGGGCAACCGGCGCCACTTCCGACAGGAAGTCGACAAGGTGCCGGCGCAGGGCGTCCGCGCTCATGCCGGCGTATTCGGAGAGGTGCGCGCGCACGTCATCCAGGCTGAGCCTCCCCGCCGCCCCCGGCAGTCCGAAGACGACGTTTCGGGTCAGCCGGTCCCTGTCGGCCTCCGACATCCCGGCGCAGCGCCGGGCGGCGTCCTCCTTCAGCGCGTCATCGTAGTCCGCCTCTGCGCCGGGGCGCCTGAGGATGTGCAGGTCGAACGCCGCGAAGTCCGTCAGGTCGAAGCGCATGCAGGTCGCGCCGTTCGGCAGGCGCCAGGCGAGGTCTGTGCGGGTCCAGTCCAGCAAGGGCATGAAGTTGTAGCAGATCACCTCGAGACCCGCGGCCGCGAGATTCTCCAGGCTCAGCTTGTAGTTCTCGAGGTGCTCCCGCCAGCTTCCCCGCTGCTTCTTGACGTCCTCGCTCACGGGCAGGCTTTCGACGACCGACCAGGAAAGGCCCGACGGCGACCCGTCCGGCATCGTCGCGATCTCCCGCTGGCGCCCGGAGATCTCCTCCGCGGGCCAGGGCAGGCCCGCCGGCACGTGATGAAGCGCCGTCACGATCCCGGTGGCGCCGGTCTGCACGACGTCCGCAATGCGGACGGGGTCCTGCGGCCCGAACCATCGCCAGGTCTGTTCCATGTCTCCCTCCCTGCCCCAGGCCCGCCGATGCCGTCCGGAGCCGGCCCGGCTGGCCGGCTGACGGCGATCCGGGGATGCCGCGACGTCCTGGCAGCGTCATGGCCCGATGGCTTTCCGGCCTTCCCGGCAGGAAGGGCCGGAAAGCCGCATCGCCGGTTCGGGACACGCCATACCATGATTCCCTCTTGCATTCTAGTATGGAAGTATGGCATTCTCGAGGCAGGAGGCCGAATCATGAGAGTCGAGCGCAATTCGGCCTGGGGGCTGGACCCGAGGGCGTCGATCACGCCGCAGATCACGCGCATCCTGCGTGAGCGCATCATTCACAACGACCTGAAGCCGGGCGACCGCATCTCCGAGTCCGAGCTCGCGCGACGCTGCGGCGTGAGCCGCCAGCCGGTGCGCGAGGCGTTCATACGGCTCGTCGGGGAGGGGCTGCTGGAAGTCCGTCCGCAGCGGGGGACGATCGTCACGCGAATCGACTACGTCGCGGTCCTGGACGCGCGGTTCCTGCGCGAGGCGATCGAGGCCGACATCGTCAGGATCCTCGCGACGGAGCCGGATGCCGCCCTGGTCGCCGAGCTCCGTCGCCAGGTCGGGCTGCAGCATGCGCTCGACGGGGACGATCCCGGCCGCTTCATGAGGCTCGACGAGCAGTTCCACCGGACGCTCGCGGAAGCCGCCGGGAAGGTCCGGGCGTGGAAGCAGATCGAGGGCCTCAAATCGCAGATGGACCGCGTCCGCTACCTGTCATTCGGCGAATTCCGCGTCGACGCGCTCGTGGCCCAGCACCGCGCGCTCGTTGGCCGCATCGAAGGCGGCGACGTCCCCGGCGCGGACTCGGCAATCCGCATCCACCTGCGGGAGGTCCTGAAGGACCTGCCGCAGATCATCGAGGCCAACGCCCGGTTTTTCGACCTGCCGGACGGGGACATGCCCCTGCCGGTCAATGCACCCATCCAAGGAGGAACAGACACATGACACACAGCCCAAGACTCGCCGCGCTTGCCGCGACCGTCGCCGCGATGGTCGCGGGACCGCTCTGCGCACAGGAAATGACGCTGAAGCTCGGCCATCTGGCGAACGAGGAGAACGCCTGGCACAAGGCGTCCGTCAGGTTCGCCGAGGAGCTTTCGTCCCTGACCGGCGGCAGGATCGCCGTGGAGGTCTTCCCGAACGAATCCCTCGGCAAGGAGATCGACCTCATCAACGGCATGCAGCTCGGAACGGTCGACATGACCATCACCGGGGAATCGCTGCAGAACTGGGCGCCCAAGGCCGCGCTTCTCGCCGTGCCCTACGCCTTCACGACCATCGAGGACATGGACGCCTTCGCCTCAGGGCCGGTCGGCGACGAGATCAGGGCGCAGATCGTGGAGAAGGCGCAGATCCGTCCCATCGCCTACTTCGCCCGCGGGGCGCGCAACCTGACCTCGAACCGGCCGATCACCTCTCCCGCCGACCTGGACGGGCTCAAGATGCGGGTGCCGAACGTGCCGCTCTTCGTCGATGTCTGGGCGGCGCTCGGCGCCAACCCGGGCCCGATGGCCTTCTCCGAGGTGTTCACCTCGCTTCAGAACGGCAACATCGAGAGCCAGGAGAACCCGCTGGCGCTGATCCGATCGGCCAGCTTCTACGAGGTGCAGAGCCACGTGAACCTGACCAGCCACGTGCGGTCGTGGATCTACCTGACCATCGCGGACTCCACCTGGAGCAGGCTCTCCGACGAGGACAGGGCTGCCGTCACGGAGGCGGCCGCCCGCGCGCAGGCCTATGAGCGCGCGCTCTTCGAGGCGAGCCTTGCCGAGGACCGCGCCTTTCTCGAGGAGAAGGGCATGACGTTCGTCGAGGTGGATGCCGCCGCATTCCAGGCCGCCGCCAAGGACGCCGTGCTGGCGAACGTCAGCGACGAGATCAGGCCGATCGTCGAAGGCCTGTTCTCGCAGTAGCCCGGAAGCGCATTGCCGGCGCCGCGGCTCCCGCGGCGCCGGCATTCCGCACGGAGGCCCGCACATGGAGCGCTTCATCCACGCAGTCACCCTGGTCGCGCGCGCAGGCGCCGGACTGGCCCTCGCCGTACTGATGGCGGCGGTGCTGGTGCAGGTGACCGGGCGGCTTGCCGGCTCCTCGCCGGTCTGGACCGAGGAGCTCACGCGCTACGCCCTTCTCTACATGATCGCCTTCGGCGCCGGCCTCGCCTTCCGGACCGGCGCCCTTGTCAACGTGGACGTGATCAGCGAGGCATTGCCGGACCGGCTGCCGTGGCTCCTGCGCCTCCTTGCCGCGGTCGCGACCGCGGGAATCGCGGCATACCTTCTTCCCCACGCCTGGAAATATGTCGCGATCGGCAGCATGCAGACCGCTCCCGCGCTCGGCATCCGCATGGATTTCGTGCACGTCACCGTCTGGCTGATGCTCGCGGGCCTCGCGCTCTTCGGCCTGATCCGCGTTCTCGGCATGCTGCGCGGCATCGAGAGCGGCCTGCCCGAACAGCCGGAGGAGGGCTGAACCCATGGACGTCGCGATCCTGCTGTCGATCTTCGCTCTCGGCCTCGTCCTCGGCATCCCGGTGGCGATCACGCTCGGGCTGTCATCGCTCGGCTACCTTCTTCACGCGGGGATCCCCGCCGTGGTCATGCCGCAGAAGATGTACGCCGGCATGGACGTCTTTGTCCTTCTCTCGATCCCCGGCTTCATCCTGGCCGGCAACCTGATGAACCAGGGCGGCATCACGACGCGGATCGTCCGCTTCGCCAACACGATCGTCGGGTGGATCCGGGGCGGGCTGGGCCTCACGAACATCGCCGCCTCGATGCTCTTCGGCGGCATCACGGGCACGGCCGTGGCCGACGCCGCCTCGCTTGGCGGCGTGCTGATCCCGGGCATGAAGAAGGCCGGCTACCCGGGCGGCTTCTCCGCCGCCGTCACCGCCGCCTCGTCGACCGTCGGCCCGATCATACCGCCCTCCGTGCCGATGATCATCGTCGGCGCGCTCTCGGGCATCTCGGTCGGCAGGATGTTCCTGGCCGGCGCCGTTCCGGGGATCCTCATGGGAATCGCCATGATGGTGACCGCCTACGCCATCTCGGTCCGCAGAGGCTATCCGCACCGGCCCTGGCAGGGCTGGGGCGAGGTCGCTCGCTCCCTTGGCGGCGCGATCTGGGCCATCGCGATGACCTTCCTCATCATCTACGGCCTGCTCTCAGGCCTTGCCACCCCGACGGAAACCGCGGTCGTTGCCAGCGTCTACGCCTTCATCGTGGGCGCGTTCATCTATCGCGAGCTTCCGCTCCGCGCCGTCCCGCGCATCATGACCGACAGCGCGGTCTCGGCCGCCGGCATCCTCGCGCTCGTGGGCTTCGCGAACGTGTTCGGCTGGATCCTCGTCTCGGAGCGAATCCCGCAGGCCATCGCGGACGGCGTCCTTTCGATCACCGACAACAGGTTTCTCGTGATCCTGCTGATCAACCTGCTCCTGCTGTTCGTCGGCATGTTCATGGAGACGATCGCGGCGCTCATAATCCTCTTCGTCCCCCTCCTGTCGCTGGCCCAGGCCGTGGGAATCGACCCGCTGCACTTCGCCACCTTCGCGGTCCTGAACCTGATGATCGGGCTGACGACGCCGCCCGTGGGCGTCTGCCTGTTCGTCTGCGCGAACATCGCCCGGCTGCCGCTGGCGCCCGTCGTCCGCGCGATCGTTCCCTTCCTCCTGGCCAACGTCATCGTCCTGCTCGCGGTCTCCTACTTCCCGCCGCTCGCCACGTGGCTGCCGTCCGTCCTCGCGCCCTGATAGCTTGACCTAAAATTCATGCCAAGACACTATATGTTGTGCTACAATCCCCCTAAATCTCCAATTAAGTTCAATATATGGTATTTTAGGTCAAGCTCTGAGCAAGGCTTGCCATGAAGACCCGCGTCTGTCGCCTCTACGGGAAAGACGACCTCCGCATCGAGACCGAGGACGTCGCCGGTCCCGGACCGGGCCAGGTCCTGGTCGGCATCGCGGCAGGAGGAATCTGCGGGTCGGACATGCACTATCTCACCGAAGGCGGGATCGGAACGATCCGGGTCCGCGAGCCGATCATCCTCGGCCACGAGGCCTCGGGGCGGGTGATCTCTGCCGGCGACGGAGCCGGAGGGCTGGCGCGAGGGGACAAGGTCGCCATCAACCCCAGCCGGCCATGCGGAACATGCGGCCGCTGCGCCGAGGGCCTGCCGATGCACTGCCCGGACATGCGCTTCAACGGATCGGCCATCGGGCTGCCGCACGAGCAGGGCCTGTTCCGCGACCGGATCGTCGTCGACGCCGTGCAGTGCCTGAAGCTGCGGGAGGACGCCGACCTCGGCGCCGCGGCCTGCGCCGAGCCGCTGGCGGTCTGCCTGCACGCCGCGAGGATGGCGGGCGAGATCAGGGGCAGGCGGGTCCTGGTCACCGGGGCCGGACCCATCGGCATCCTGTGCGCCGCCACGGCGTCAGCTTCGGGCGCGGAGGAGGTCGTGGCGACCGACCTGCACGACGCCGCGCTCGCCGTCGCCGGGGAAATGGGCGCCACGCGCGTCATCAACGTGTCACGTGACGCCGCGGAAATGGCGCGCTATGCCGGGAAAGGGGGCCATTTCCACCTCGCCTTCGAATGCTCCGCCGCCGCGCCTGCGATCAACGGCGCAATGGCCGCGCTCCGTCCGCGCGGCGTGCTCGTCCAGGTGGGCGTCTCCGGCCACGCGCCGATGCCGATCAACGCCCTGGTGGCGAAGGAGATCCGCGTCCAGGGCACGCACCGGTTTCACGAGGAGTTCGCCGAGGCGGTCGGCGCGATCATGTCAGGCCGCATCGACGTCCGTCCGATCGTGACGATGCGCTATCCCTTGGAGGACGCAATCGAGGCATTCCGGACGGCTGCCGACCGCGCGAGATCGGTCAAGGTCCACCTGGCGTTTGAGGGCGGCTGAACCGGCGCGGGCGGATTGGGCCCGGGATCGCAACCATGGCCGCACTCGCTCCGCCGGCCGTTCAGGGCCGGCGCCGCCCGATCCGTTCCGGGCATTCGCTCCGAACGGACATTCGAGACGTTCTTTCAAGCCCCGAGAAGCCGCGCTTCCTGCCCGCTGAGAGGAACGCGGGCTTCTCCATCCCGGATGCGCTCCGCCGGCACGGACGGCCCTCGCATCAATGGCCGGCGCGCCGCGAACAGGGCGATGGAAGGCGGCCGCCGCTTGCCCGTCGCCGACCCGGCGGACGCGACGCCTCCTTGCGGGCGCACCTGCGTGTGCGACAATGCCGTCGGCCGGCGGCACGCGAAGCCGCAGTTCCGGCGGACGGACGGCGTCCTGGGGAAGGCATGCGGGACGGCGCATTCCCGGACCGGGATCCTGCGGGCGCCCCTTTCCGGTTCGTCAATGGATTCGGCCGGGGCGGCGGCGCGGCTGGGGCCGGATGCCGCGACGGGACTGAACGACGCCGGCGACGGCACGGATTGCGGCCCTTGACGGCCCGTTCCGCCTTTCCTCGTTGTCCATGCGGCACAATGCTGCCATACAGACGTTCAGGGAAGCGGCCGGAAATCAACGGCTTTTCCGGGGCTGCCGGCATGGGCATGATCGAGAGGCGCATGAAAACCGCACCTGGGAAGAACGCCGGCCCAGGCAGCCGGCAAAGGACAGGGACGCCGCAGGTCCCGGTTTCGAGACGCGGCCGTGGGCTGCGACGGACAGGCTGCGCGGCAACGTGGAAACGTGCCGCTGCAGGCATGTCGCCCTCGGCCCGGCCTTCCCCAAGCGCATCCCGGACGCCTTCGAGGCAAGGCGCCCGGTGTTGCTGACGGAGGGCCTCGCCGACGCGGAAGAGCCGGAAGAGCGCATTGCCGGCAACGTGTCCTGTGCCCTGAAGAAGGCGCGGTGGCCGCATCTGCAGGCCAGGGCACGGCAAACGACGATCGGCAAGGACATCGACGGCGCGATGCTGGCGATCAGGGCCGTGAACGCCTGGCTCAAGGGCGTGCTGGCCAAGGAGCATGCCCGCCCGGCTCTCAACCAGGCCGTGCCCGGCGAGGCGCCGTTCATCCCTGCCCGCAAGGTCGGACGCATGTTCGACCGGAACCGGCGCGCGTTCTCCGGCGAGGACATCGCGCGGATTGCCGGCACGCGCCATGCCCGGCAAGGCGCGCCTGGCGTGACGCCCTGCGCGGACGAGCCGGGATTCGACAGGTCCGTCACGCTGGCGGGACCCTGCGGTCAGGGCCGCGTCCTGACGCCCCGCCGCCATGCCGGCGGGGTGCCGCAAGACGGCGGCGGCGAGCCGTTCCGGGAGCGGATGCGGCGGCTTGCCGCGAGACTGCGGGAACAGCGGGCGGAAGGGGCGCAGCTTGACAAGGCCATCGCCGCCAGCCTGGAGGCGCCGGGCTTCGGGAGCGGAAGCGCATGAGCATCGACACGACGTTCCTGCGCCGGTGCATCGCCTCGCTTGAGCGGGCGCTGGAAGGGATCCAGGAATCCAGGACCGCGGATGACCATGTCATGCACGACATTTATCGTGCGCCCTGCGTAAAGGAGTTCGAGCTCGTGCTGGAACAGAGCGGCAAGCTGCTGCGCAAGCGGCTTAGGGCGCACTTCGCCAGCAATCGGCAAGCCGACCGCCTCGCCTTCAAGGACCTGTTCCGCCATGCCGCCGGCCACGGCCTTGTCGACTGCGACGCGGTGGAGCGATGGCTGCGCTACCGCGACAAGCGCAACGACACCGCGCGCAACTATGGCAAGGGCTTTGCCGAGACGACGGTGAGCCTTCTGCCCGCCTTCATCGCCGATGCAAAGGCGCTGGCCGAGGTGATCGAGGGCGCGGAGGATGGCTGAGCGCCTGCATCTGCACGAGCGCCACAAGCAGCTCCTCCTGGGCCTGCTGCAGGAGCACCTGCCGGGCGTCGACGCCTGTGCCTATGGCAGCCGCGTCAACGGACGCAGCCATGACGGCAGCGATCTCGACATCGCTCTCCGGGGGCCCGGACTGAAGGAGATCCCCGTCGGCCGGCTGGCGGGCTTCGCGGAGGCCGTCAGGGAATCGAGCATCCCGTTCCTGGTCGAGGCCCGGGACTGGGCACGGCTGCCGGAACGGTTCCATCGGGAGATCGGGCGGCAGCATGTATGGCTGAACCGACAGGAACGCGCGCATGAATGACTGTCCCTGGATCGCGCACAGCCGTCTGGCCGGGTCCGCAGTGACCAGGCGTGTCATTTGCGAAGCTGACGGAGCCTGCCGAGAGGCCGGCGGAGCGGCTTGCCCGGCCGGATGAAGCGATCGCCGTCGTTCAGGGGAAGCCTCAGGAGACCGGCGCGCATGGGTGAGCATGCGGCCCGGGGCGAGGGCGCCCAGACGCGCGCGAGACGCGGTCCCGGCCGGTTTTCCGGGCCTGGAGGGGAGGCCCTTCACGGGTTCAGGCGGTCTTTCTCCCCGCTTCCGTGCCGCTCCGCCTTCTGTCCCGGACGCGCGTTCCCGCGCCGCAGGCGCGATCTCGGCATCACGACCGCCTACAGGCCCTGGTATTCCGGCAGGACCTCCGGCCTGGGATAGAGGATGTCCATCGGGACGGATCTTCCGTCCGACCGGACAAGGCGGACATGCCTGCGCGTCATCAGCCTTGGCCTGACGACGCCGCACGAATGCGAAATGACCTGCACCTCCCTGATCAGCTTCCTGCAGTAGTTCGCGACCCTGACCGACTTGTCGGCGGGATCCAGGCCTTTCTGGAGCCTGGCATTGTGCGTCGCGATTCCGGTGGGGCATGTGTTCTTGTTGCATTTGAGGGACTGAATGCATCCGAGCGCGAACATGAACCCGCGTGCGGACGTGACGAAGTCCGCGCCCGTGGCAAGCGCCCATCCAACCTCCGCGGGGGTGACCAGCTTGCCAGAGGCTATGACACGGACCCGTTCGCGCAGTCCGTACCTGTGCAACGTGTCGGACAGCATCGGAAGCGCTTCCTTGACGGGCAGGCCGACATTGTCGATCAACGGCATCGGTGCGGCGCCCGTCCCGCCGTCCCCGCCGTCGACGGTGATGAAGTCCGGCGCGCTCTCGACCCCGCGGCCGTGGATCTCGACGCACATCTCCTCCAGCCAGTCGACGTCGCCAATGACCGACTTGAACCCTGCGGGCTTGCCCGAGACATCCCGGATGTGCCCGATCATGTCGAGGAGCTGGGAGACCGTCCTGACTTCCGGATGGCCGTTGGGCGAGATCGAATCCTCCCCTTCCCTTATGCCCCGGATCCTGGCGATTTCCGCCGTGACCTTCGCGCCCGGCAGGATGCCGCCCTTGCCCGGTTTGGCGCCCTGGCTGAGCTTCAGCTCGAACATCCGGACCGATTCATGCGCCGCGACCTCCCTGAGCCTGTCGTCGCTCAGGCTGCCGTCGGGGTTGCGGACGCCGTACTTCGCGGTTCCGATCTGGAAGACGATGTCGCATCCCCCCTCGAGGTGGTGCGGCGACAGGCCGCCCTCGCCCGTGTTGAGCCAGCAGCCGGCCTGCGCCGCGCCGCGTGAAAGCGCCCTGACAGCCGGCGTGGAAAGGGCGCCGTAGCTCATCCCGGAGATGTTGAAGAACGACGGCGCGACGTACGGTTTCCGGCAGTGCGGCCCGATTTCCATCGGCACCATTTCGACGGCGTCTTCCGTCAGGGTGGGAAAGGCGCAGTTGACGAAGATGACCGAACCGGTCGCCGTCAGGTTCTTGGTCGATCCGAACGCCACCGTGTTGTTGGACTCCCGCGCCGAACGGTCGACCCATTCGCGTTCGGCGCGGTTGAACGGCATCTCCTCGCGGTCCATGGCAAAGAAGTACTGGCGAAAGAACTCGCCAAGCATCGAGAAGACGTACCGGAACCGTCCGATGACAGGATAGTTCCTCCTGACCGCGTCGCGGGTCTGGGAGACGTCCATGACAAAGAGGCCGGCCGCCACGGCGGCGCCAAGGCCGATGCAAAAGACGAACAGTGCGGAGAGGAACTGCAGTCCGCCGGCCATCAGGCTGTCAGTGGGCATGGGATTTCTCCATTGGCTGACCCCCGCAATGAACAGGCCGGTCACGGGGATGTCCAGAAGAATGCATCCGGTCGCCCAAGGCCGCGGGAATCACCGGCTGGCCCCTGCCCTGGAGCATCCGTCCGCAAGGATGCGGTCGTTGCCGCGACATGCCCCGCCGCCGCCTGAAGCCGCGTGAGCGCTTCCTGCCGGCTGACAGGCTGCAGCGCTTCGGCCCGGGCGCCGGGTCGGCAGGCCGCCGCCGGGTCCGGTTTCCAGACGTCCTGACCTCGGGATCGTGATCTGACGGCCCAGACCGCACTTTTTCCTGACATGGCGGATGGCTACGAGTACATCATGGGCGAAGACTGGAGAACCGACGTGGGCTGCACGGCGAACTGACCGGCGTCGGGAGGGTCACAGAACCGACCGAGAGAGGCGGCTTGAAGCCGCCTCTTGCTGCAAGGTGCTATTGTAGAAAATCTGGTCCGAGGTCAGGACGTCTGAGATTCGGGAACCTGCGACGGTTCCGGGCGGCCGGCGAACTGCCGGACGAAGGCGCGCGACAGGCAAGGAGGCCCGGAAAGATCCGTTGCCGGAACCGTGCCTCTGGCTGAACCTGGCCGCACCGGACCGCCGTCATGAAGCCCGGAAGGCGCGGGCGCCTCAGCTCCGGGCAGGCGCGGCCCTGAGCCGGTCCTCGATCTCCTCCCGGAAATGGCGGATCAGCCCCTGGATGGGCCAGGCCGCCGCATCGCCCAGGGCGCAGATCGTGTGGCCCTCGACCTGGGTCGAGATGTCGAGCAGCATGTCGATCTCCCCGACCTCGGCCTCGCCCCTGACCAGGCGGTCCATCACCCGCATCATCCAGCCCGTGCCCTCGCGGCAGGGCGTGCACTGCCCGCAGCTTTCGTGCCTGTAGAACTTCGAAAGCCGCCAGATCGCCTTGACGATGTCGGTTGACTGGTCCATCACGATCACGGCCGCCGTGCCAAGGCCCGACTTGTGGTCGCGCAGCCAGTCGAAGTCCATGATGCATTCCTCCTTCATCAGCCTGCCCGGAAGGCAGGGCACGGAGGATCCGCCCGGTATGACCGCCTTGAGGTTGTCCCAGCCACCCCTGATCCCGCCGCAGTGGCGTTCGACGAGCTCCGCGAAGGAGATCGACATCGCCTCCTCGACGACGCAGGGGGCGTTCACGTGTCCGCTGACCGCGAACAGTTTCGTTCCGGTGTTGTTCGGACGGCCGAAGCCGGCGAACCATTCGGCCCCGCGACGCAGGATCGTCGGAACCACGGCAATGGATTCCACGTTGTTCACGGTCGTCGGACAGCCGTAGAGACCGGCGCCGGCGGGAAACGGGGGCTTCATTCTCGGCATGCCCTTCCTGCCCTCCAGGCTCTCCAGCAGCGCGGTCTCCTCGCCGCAGATGTAGGCGCCGGCCCCGTGATGGAGATGGAGGTCGAAGTCCCAGCCGGAACCCGCGGCGTCCCTGCCCAGGAGCCCGGCATCGCGGCATTCGTCGACCGCGGCCTGCAGCGCCTCGCGCTCACGGACGTACTCGCCGCGGACGTAGATGTAGCAGACATGCGCGCCCATGGCGAAGCCGGCGACCAGGCAGCCCTCGATCAGCGTGTGCGGATCGTGGCGCATGATCTCCCTGTCCTTGCAGGTGCCCGGCTCGGACTCGTCGGCGTTGACCACCAGGTAGGACGGGCGGCCGTCCGATTCCTTCGGCATGAAGCTCCATTTCAGGCCGGTCGGGAATCCCGCGCCCCCGCGGCCCCGCAGACCGCTCTCCTTGACCTGCGCAACGATCCAGTCGCGGCCCTTCGCGATCAGCGATCCCGTGCCGTCCCAGTGCCCGCGCGCCCTTGCCCCTGCCAGCGTCTGGTCGTGCATGCCGTACAGGTTCGTGAATATGCGGTCCTTGTCTTCAAGCATCCGAGTGTCCCGTCCTGCAGCCGGCCATCGCGTTTCAGCGCGTCTTGCGCCGCTTGCGCCATATCCGCCATGTCACGATCAGCGCCCATAGAAAACCCGCGAGCGCAAGGAGATCGACGAGGAACGCGTATCTTCCCGGCAGGCCGAGCCGGCCGCCCGCGGACTGCGCCACGAGCCAGAGGATCATCGTGAGCGCGACAACGGACGCCACGATGCGTCCCTGGCGCACAAGCGCCCGGTCCGTGTCCCTGCCCCCGGTCACGGGTCGCCGGCCCGGTGCCGGCCGGGCGGCACGGATTGCGGGCTCGTGCCGGGAAGGCCTGCGGCGACCGGTTTCCTGGTGGCGTCGGCGCAGCCGCGCCCGCCGCCGTGAGCAGATCCGGGCATGCCTTAGCTCCCGTCGATACGCTTGACCGTGTCCTTCAGCGTGACCGCGCGACGGACACTCGCGTTGTGCCTCTGCCGCTTGCCCTGCGGCACGTCGAGACTGGTGAGTCCCGATGCCGGCTCCGAGGCGAAACGGCCGCCCTGGGGTCCCGGCACCGGAACGCCGCCGTCAGCGAGCTCGTCAATGATTTCCGCCAGCCGTTCGGGAGTCAGGTCCTCGTAGTAGTCCTTGCCGATCTGCGCCACGGGCGCGTTCGCGCAGGCCCCGAGGCATTCGACCTCCTCCCAGGAGAGCTTCCCGTCCGGGGAAATCCCGTGCGGGGATCCCGCGATCCTCTCCCTGCACAGCGCGATCAGGTCCTCGGCCCCGCAGATCATGCAGGATGTCGTGCCGCAGACCTGGACATGGGCAGCGCTTCCGACCGGCTGCAGCTGGAACATGTAATAGAACGTCGCGACCTCGAGCGCCCGGATGCTGGCCATGTCCAGCATCGCCGCGACGTGCTCGATCGCTGCGCGGCTGAGCCAGCCCTCCTGCTCCTGCGCCCGCCAGAGAAGCGGGATGACGGCGCTGGCCTGTCGACCCTCCGGGAACTTCGCGATCTGGCGTTCCGCCCAGGCCTGGTTGGCGGGCGTGAAGGCGAAGGCCTCCGGCTGCTCTGCGCTGAGGCGACGGAGCATCAGTTCCTCGCCCCGTTCGCGCGGGCCGGAACCTCCGGGCCCTGCCCCGGCGGCATGTAGCCGGCGCCCGGGGAAAGGCCCGTCATCGGTCCACCTCCCCGAACACGATGTCCATCGTGCCAATGATGGCGGAGACATCCGCAAGCATGTGCCCCTTGGAGACATGGTCCATGGCCTGAAGATGCAGGTATCCGGGGGGCCGGATCTTGGCGCGATAGGGCCTGTTCGTGCCGTCGGCCACGAGGTACACCCCGAACTCGCCCTTGGGGGCCTCGACGGCGGCATAGACCTCGCCCTCAGGCACGCGGAATCCTTCCGTGTACAGCTTGAAGTGATGTATCAGCGCCTCCATCGAGGTCTTCATGTCGCTCCGCGACGGAGGCGTCAGCTTGCCGCGGGCAAGCACCTCGCCCGGTTCCGCCCGCAGCTTCTCGCACGCCTGCTTGATGATCTTGCGGCTCTCTCGCATCTCGGCCATGCGGCACAGGTACCGGTCGTAGCAGTCCCCGTTCTTTCCCACGGGGATCCGGAAGTCGAACTCGTCGTAGCACTCGTAGGGCTGCGAACGCCGGAGATCCCAAGCCATGCCGGAGCCGCGCACCATGACCCCCGAGAATCCCCAGTCCAGGGCTTCCTGCTCGGAGACGATGCATATGTCGACGTTCCGCTGCTTGAATATCCTGTTCTCCGTGAGGAGGCCGTCGATGTCGTCCAGCGCCTTCGGGAATTCGTCCGCCCAAGCGTCTATGTCGTCGACAAGGTCCGGCGGCAGGTCCTGGTGAACGCCGCCGGGACGAAAGTAGGCGGCATGCAGCCGCGCGCCGCAGGCCCTCTCGTAGAACACCATGAGCCTCTCGCGCTCCTCGAATCCCCAGAGCGGCGGGGTCAGGGCCCCGACATCCATTGCCTGCGTCGTGACGTTCAGCAGGTGGTTGAGGATGCGTCCGATCTCGGAATACAGGACCCGGATCAATGACGCGCGGCGGGGGATTTCGGTGCCGGTCAGCCTTTCGATCGCGAGGCACCAGGCATGTTCCTGGTTCATCGGCGCAACATAGTCCAGCCGGTCGAAATACGGCAGGTTCTGCAGGTAGGTGCGGCTTTCCATCAGCTTCTCTGTGCCGCGATGAAGCAGGCCGATGTGCGGGTCGCAACGCTCGACGATCTCGCCGTCAAGCTCCAGAACCAGCCTCAGCACGCCGTGAGCGGCCGGGTGCTGCGGCCCGAAATTGAGGTTGAAGTTCCGGATCTTCCTCTCGCCGGCGCGAGCACCGTCGGTCTTGACGTCCATCATTCCGCCCCTTCCGGCCGCCGGGGCGGTGCGGTGCGGCGACGGCACGTGGCCGCGCCGCGCACGGCCATGGCCGGTGACGCGTCCGCCCGAACGGAAGGCGCCGGCCAGACGCGTGCGCAACGCTTCAGGCGAGACGGCGCGCTCACGACCCGTCCCCCTCCCCGGCCCGCTCGTCCCCCGGCAGGACGTAGCGCGCTCCCTCCCAGGGAGACAGGAAATCGAACTGGCGGTATTCCTGGACCAGCTTCACGGGCTCGTAGACGACGCGTTTCAGCTCATCGTCGTGGCGCACCTCGACATGTCCGGTCGTGGGGAAGTCCTTCCGCAGCGGATGGCCCTGAAACCCGTAGTCGGTGAGTATGCGTCTCAGGTCGGGGTGGCCGGAAAAGAGGATGCCGAACATGTCGAACACCTCCCGCTCGAACCAGCCCGCAGAGGCATGGACGCCTGTGAGCGACGGCACGAACTCGTTCTCCCGCACGGAGACCTTCAGGCGAATGCGCCGGTTGAGCTGCATCGAAAGGAGATGATAGACCATCTCGAAGCGCGCTTCCCGTTCCGGATAGTCCACGGCGGTGATGTCGACAAGCGTCGTGAACCGGTAGCTCTTGTCCGACTTCAGGCAGTCCGCGAAGCCGGCCAGCGACTGCAGCGCAACCTGGACCGCAAGCTCGCCGAAGGCCACCGCGTGCGAGAGCACGCAGTCCGGCCGCTTCGCCTCGAGCCGGGCCGCAAGTTCGTTCAGTTCCGCAGACATCGCCGCCCCCTCAGCGCGTGATCGTGCCTGTGCGGCGGATCTTGCGCTGCAGCTGAAGGATGCCGTAGAGCAGCGCCTCCGCGGTCGGCGGGCAGCCCGGCACATAGACGTCCACGGGAACGATCCGGTCGCAGCCGCGCACCACCGAATAGCTGTAATGGTAGTAGCCGCCGCCGTTCGCGCACGATCCCATCGAGATGACGTATCGCGGCTCCGGCATCTGGTCGTACACCTTGCGCAGTGCAGGCGCCATCTTGTTCGTCAGCGTGCCGGCCACAATCATGAGGTCCGACTGACGCGGGCTAGCCCGCGGCGCCGTGCCGAAGCGCTCGAGGTCGTAGCGCGGCATGGACGTGTGCATCATCTCGACGGCGCAGCAGGCAAGCCCGAACGTCATCCAGTGAAGACTTCCTGTCCGCACCCAGTTGACGATGTCCGCTGTGGAGGTGACCAGGAAGCCTGCGTCCTGCAACTGCCGCCCGAGCTCCCGCGCGTCCGCATCAGGATCAGGACTGACGGCATCGGGCGATGTGGCGACGCTCATGGGACAACCTCCTGGGAGCGCGGTCTATCCGCTCCCCAGCGAGGCGTCAACGCGACCTGCCCGGGCGCAGCGGATCAGTTTGAAGATCGCGGAATTCAGCTTGCGGGAGGGGCCGCCCGCAGGCGACTCCTTCCACGTCCGCCACCTCCCGTGACCGGTCCGTCCATCATCAGCAGCAGCAGCAAGGCAGGCGCAGCATGCGCGTTCCGCTTCCAGTGGATGTGTCATCGTCCATCCAGGGCATTCTCATGGCAGTGCCGAAAGGGTTGGCCGTCCCGAGGGCTGTTGTGATCCCCGCCGGTCACGCGCGCAATCCGCCGCCTTCGCCTTCACGCGCTCCGGGACCTCGGCCCTCTCCACCGGCGTGCCGCGTCCTCGAACAGGAGCGGCGCGAAGCGCCAGCGCATGTCCCGTTCCACGTGACACGCGAGCATGCAGAGGAAAACGCGGGCGCGGACGTGACCGGCCGAGTGCACGCGCACCGACCTGACCCGCAGCCGCGAGGCCTTCATCGCGAGAAACGCGCACTCCATCTGCGCGGGCGACCTGCAATCGTCCAGGGCCTCGTAGGGGCCGACGCCGAAGCTCCTGCGGACCCCCTTCTCCACCCGTGCGGCCACCGTGAAGGGGTCCAGGGCGTTGCCCGCGAAGATGCCAGTCGAGCATCTCGTTACCCGTCGCCTCCCCGAAGCCAAGCATGGCCCCGAGGCTCGTCGACGCTGTCTTGGCGTCCAGCGCCCGGGCGGTGGCCAGCTTCGAGGCGGGGTCGAGGTTCCGCGCGGCGACGGCGGCAAGAGCGAGGTCCCGGCTCCGCTCCTTCCTCCGCCCGAGGAGGCGCAGGAAGCCGGGCCGCCTCATCATGCCCGGCACGGCGGCCACGTGCTTGTGGGAAGCGAGCGGCTGATCCCGCCGGCCGCACCGGGCGAGAAGAGGACCACCCCGCCCGCGAGGGCGGCGCGGACGGCGTCGACGGGGGCGGCTTGAGATGTCGGCAAGGGCCGTGCAAACGGTCACACACCCATGCTGGCCGCCCTGGCCGTGCATCCCGACGCCGCGCAGCTGGTCCCGGCGCGGCGGCTGAGGCAGGCGCTGGCCGACCTGTTCGGCGTGCATCTGTCGCAAGGCACCGTCGCGGGACTGGTCGCAAGGGCCGCCGAGCGGTTCGCCGGTCCCGCGCTCCACATCCGGGACGCGGTGGCACAGGCCCCCGTCAAGCACATGGACGAGACCGGCGTGCGCGGTCGCGGCCGCCTTGCCTGGCTGCACGTGGCCTGCACCGGACGCCTCAGCCACTTCCGCCTGGGCGCGGGCCGCGGCGACGTGACGGCGGACGCGACTGGGTTCGCGGTGCCCGACCGCTGGCGGCACTGCTTCAACATCCCCGGGACCTTGCCCTTGCCCTGCGCCGCGCACGTCCCTCGCGCGGGCTCCGGGACCGGGCGGAGAGGATGGCCCGCCTTCTGCGGCGCGCCGTCCGCGCCGGCAGCCTGTCGGACGGGACGCCCCTTCCGGAACGCCTGGCGGACCTGATCGGGCGGCGCCATGAGAGGCATCGTGGCCGAGGGCGTCGCCATGCACGAGGCCCGGCCCCCGCCGCCCTCGAAAGGGCGCCGGGGCCGGCGGAAGCGGCGGCGGGGCCACAGCCCGGCCCTGCGGCTGCGGGAAAGCCGGGACGGCGTGCTGCGGCTCGCCCGCGACCCCGCGGTTTCCGCGCCCGGCAACGAGGCCGGGCGGGCGCTGCGGCCCCTCAAGGTGCGGCAGAGGATCTCCGGGAGCTTCCGCAGCGAGGCGGGCGCCCGGAACCGCGCGGCGCTGCGGACCGTGCCGGACACGGCCCGGAAACAGGGCCGGAGCCTGCTGGAGACCCTGCGGACCTCGCCGGAAGAGCTGGCCGCGCGGCTCGCCGCGCGGCAGCCGGCCCGGGCGGGCCGGGCCGCCTGTCGGCCGGGAAGCCGCCAAGACAGAACCTGAACAGTTACGAGAAATCTTCATTCCGGCGGTCATGCGGCCCACCTCGCCGAGAGGACCTCGGCCTGTTGCAAGACGGTCTGAGAGCTTGAATCATAATTCAATAATATCAATATGTTACGTGATTCCAGCCGCTTGGCCCCGCGCCACCCGCCGCATCAGGAACCGGCACGCCGCGAGCTGCGCCCAGGCCAGCGAACTCTCCAGCGTCCGCTCGAAGTCCTTCGCCAGACGCCGGCACCGCGACATCCACGCGAAGGTCCGCTCCACCACCCAGCGGCGGTACAGGACCGTGAAGCCCCTTGTTTCCCTGGGCCGCTGGACGATCTCGACGATCGACCCCAGGCCGTGCTCCGCCAGCGCGGCCTCGAGCTTCGGACCCGCGTAGCCGCCGTCCGCCCACAGCTTCGTCACCTGCGGCGCCTTCCCGGCATCGCCAGGATGACGGCCGGCGCCCCGTCCCGGTCCTGCACGTCCGCCTCCGTAGCACCCGGAGCGCGATCGGGAACCCCTCGACGTCCACCGTCAGGTGCCGCTTGCGCCCCTTGACCTTCTTGCCCGCGTCGTATCCCGCCGGCCCGCCCGCCTCCGTCGTCTTCACCGACTGGCTGTCGATCGCGGCCGCCGTCGGCTGCGCCTCGCGCCCCGCCTGCGCACGGCCCAGCGTGCGCAGCACGTCCAGCATCCGTTCCAGGACGCCGTTGTCGCGCCACGCGCAGGAGTGGTTCTGTACCGTCGTAAAGGGCGGAAAGCACTTGGGAATCGCCCGCCACTGGCATCCCGTGGCCAGCATGTACTGGATCGCGTTGAACGTCTCGCGCAGGTCGGTCGTCCGGCGGCGGCCAAGCTTCGCCGGGGCCGGAAGCAGCGGCTCGACCAGAAGCCATTCCTCGTCGGTCAGGTCGGTTTCATGTCGCTCCGACTTGCGGTCATGCTCTTCGCGGGTGGTCTCATCCCAGGCCATTGTGTCCTCCTTGTCTGGTTTGCCTCTGACAGGGATTTGCCACATCTGGGGGAGGCCATCCACATTTTAGGTCAAGCTCTGAATGGCGGTGTCCTGGAGATCGGGCGGGTAGCCGTGCTTGCGCAGGATGCGCTTCACCAGAACCCGCATCCGTGCGCGCGCCGGGTGGCGGTGCTGCCAGTCCACGGAGGCGTTGCGCTTCAGCCCGTTCAGCAACTCAAGAGCGATTGCGCGAAGCTGCTCGTTCCCCATCACCTCGACCGCGCTCTCGTTCTGGGCGAGCGCGTCGTAGAACGCGACTTCCTCCCGGCTGAGCCCTTCCTCCTCGCCGCGCCGGTGCGCGGCACGGATGTCCCTGGCGAGCCCGATCAGTTCCTGAAGGACCTCCGCCGTGGTGACGGCATTGCTGTGGTAGCGAGCAATCGCTTCCTCGAGTCTCTGGGAGAAGGCGCGGGCCTGCACCACGTTGACGCGGCTTCGTGATCGAAGCTCGCCGTTGATCAGCTTGCGCAGCGCCTCCAACGCGAAGTTCTTCGTCTCCATGCCCTGAATCTCGGCGAGGAAGTCCTCTGACAGGATGGAGATGTCCGGCGTTTCAAGCCCGGCGGATTCGAGAATGTCGACGATTTCGGTCGAAACGACCGCCCGGCTGACGATCTGCTGCACAGCCAGTTCCCGCTCGGCGGAGGACTTGCCGGCACCGGGCGCGCCCTTGGCGAGCGCCGCCCGGACGGCCTGGAAAAACCCGACCTCTTCGCGGACGTCGCGCGCCTCGTCGCTGGCGGCCGCGAGCGCGAACGCCCTGGAGAGCGCCAGCACGGCGTCGTTGAAGCGGCGCCGGGCGCGCTTCCTGCCTTCCTCGGTAGTTTCCCTGGCCGATTCGCGCTGCTGCATGTCGAGAACCCACTCCATCGCGCCGGCAAGCGCAGCGAGCCGTTCCTGCGGCGGTCCGTGGAGTCCTTTGCGGCAGTCGAAACCGTGGAACATGGCGCTCACGATCTCGTGCTTCTCCAGCATCACCGCGACGGCCTCCGCCTCGTCGATGCCGGCGTGCCTTCGGTCATCGCGCGAGTACTGGCCAAGGGCGGACTTCAGGTTCTGCGCGATGCCGATGTAGTCCACGACCAGTCCGGCCGGCTTGTCGCGAAACACGCGGTTGACGCGGGCGATGGCCTGCATGAGCCCGTGCCCTCGCATCGGCTTGTCGACGTACATCGTGTGCAGGCTGGGCGCGTCGAACCCGGTCAGCCACATGTCCCGCACGATCACCAGCCTGAGCGCGTCGTCCGGATCCTTGATCCGCCTGGCGAGCAGTTCCCGCCGCGCCTTGCCGCCGATGTGCCGCTGCCAGTCCTTCGGGTCAGACGCCGCACTGGTCATGACGACCTTGAGGACGCCGCTTTCGTCGTCGTCGCTGCGCCACTCCGGGCGCAGCTTGATGATCTCGCCGTATGGCGCGACGCAGATCCGCCGGCTCATGCAGACGACCATCGCCTTGCCCTTCATGCCGACGACGCGGCTGTCGAAGTGCTCGACCAGGTCCCCGGCGACCAGACGCAAGCGCTTCTCGGTTCCGACGACCGCTTCGACGCTCGCCCATCGGCGCTTCAGCCGCTCCTGTTCGCCTCCGGCCTCGTCCTCGGTGAGTTCGGCTACCTCGTCGTCGAGCATGGCCCTCTCGTTCTCGTCAAGCTCGATACGGGCGAGGCGGCTCTCGTAGTAGATCGGCACGGTAGCGCCGTCCTCGACGCCCCGGTTGATGTCGTAGACGTCTATGTACTCGCCGAACACGGCAGGGGTGTTCACGTCCTCCTTCTCGATCGGCGTGCCGGTGAACCCGATGAAGGAAGCGTTCGGCAAGGCGTCGCGCAGATGCTTTGCGAAGCCGTACGAGACTTCTCCGGTCCTGTGCGCCACCTTGGCGCGGAAGCCGTACTGGCTGCGGTGCGCCTCGTCGGCGATGACGACCACGTTGCGGCGGTCGGTGAGCGCCGGGTACGCCGTCTCGCCGTCCGGGGGCGCGAACTTCTGGATGGTCGTGAACACGACGCCACCGGAGGGGCGGGTCAGCACCTTTTGCAGATCCTCCCGGCTTTCCGCCCGCTGCGGGGTCTGGCGTAGCAGGTCGCGGCACATGGCAAAAGTGCCGAACAACTGGCCATCAAGATCATTGCGGTCGGTGACGACAACGACGGTCGGGTTCTCCATCGCCGGGTGGGCGACGACCTGTCCGGCGTAGAACGCCATGAGCAGGCTCTTGCCCGAACCCTGCGTGTGCCAGATCACGCCAATGCGCCGATCGCCGTCCGGCTGACGGTCAGCCGTAGCGAAGCGGGACGGGTCTTCTCCCGTGCCACCGCCATAATCCGGTATCGCCTGCCACGACTTCGGAACGGCTCGCAGCGTCGATCGGACAGCCCGCTGCACAGCGTGGAACTGGTGGTAGCCGGCCACGATCTTGACAAGTCCCGCGCTCGTGTCCTCGAACACGGTGAAGTCCCGGATCAGGGTCAGGAACCGGTTCTTCTCGAACACGCCCTGGATGACGGTTTCGAGTTCCGGCGTGCCCTTCGCGGAGACGGCGGAGCCGTCCACGGTGCGCCAAGGCATGAACCGTTCGAGACTGGCGGTCAGCGACCCGAGGCGCGCCTGAAGCCCGTCCGAGGTCATGAGCGCAGCGTTGGTGCGGAACAGGGAAGGTATCTCGTCCTTGTAGGTCTGAGAGCTTGACCTAAAATTCACACCAAACACTATATGTTGTGCTGAAATCTCGGAAATATGCCAGTATAGTTCAATATATGGCATTTTAGGTCAAGCTCTGAAGCTGGTTGAACGCCCCTTCGAGGGTGGCGTTTTCGTCGCCGGGATTCTTCAGCTCGATCACGGCCAGCGGCAGGCCGTTGACGAACAGCGCCACGTCGGGGCGGCGATTGCGTTCCTGCTCGATCACCGTGAACTGGTTCACCGCCAGCCAGTCGTTGGCCTCAATGTCGCCGAAATCGAGCAGGCGGGCGGCATCGCCGCCCATGCTTCCGTCCTCCCGGGCAACCTCGACGGGAACACCCTCGACCAGATAACGGTGCAGGCGGCGGTTCTCCTCGACCAGAGAAGGAGTGTCCGTCTGCCGAACCTTGCGCAGCACATCCTCCAGTGTCTCGGCGGGCAGGTGCGGGTTGAGACGTGCGAGGGCCTCGCGGAGCCGTCCGGTCAGCAGCACCTCGTCGTAGCTGCCGCGCTCCGGTGCCGACCCTTCCGGTGCGATGTCCGGTCCATGCAGCACGGCATAGCCCAGCCCGGCAAGCCATGCGAGGGCGGCATCCTCCACCTCGCTTTCGGCGAACCTGGCCATCAGGCCGCGGCCATGCACGCTCCCAGTACGAACCTTGCATGCTCGCGGCGGAGCATTTCGTAGGGGGTCATGCAGCGCAGGCCGAGGCCGATGCAGGCGTTCGGAATCTTGATCTTGCTGGCGGTGTCGGCGGGAACTTCGTGCGTGACGACGATGCACTGGTGAGCCAGGGCATGCGCAACAAGCCAGTAGTCGGCGACCTGGAGGAAAGTTGCCACAGCGGCCGACTGGTATCCCTGGCCGCTCGCCCAATCGCTCACGGTGTGAAGCGCTGGCACTACCGCGTCGTCCGGCGGCAGAAAGAACCCGGCACCCCGCGCGCGTGCCCAAGTAGCAAGCTCGTCCTCTCCGGCCCGCAGCTCGTCAGCGACCTTCTCGATGCTCGCGACCTTGCCTGCGCTGTTCCGTTCAACCAGCCAGTCCCAGAATGCAGGGCAGAAATCGAAGCCGTAGTGCAGGTTCTTGGCGCCTGTATAAAGACGTTCGAATCGACGAGATACGTTGTCATCCCGTTACTCCGGCTTCGCGTCCAAGATTGTTGAAGGTCCGAGTCTTCTTGACGCCCAGCATGCGGAACGCATCGCGATAGAGCGTCTGGCCTTCGAGCGTGCTCACCACCAGCGCACGCGTGAACCGCCGCCCAGTCCGAGCAACCGTTGTTCGATAGAAATCGCCGGCGCCGGCGCTGCCGGATTTGGCGAGCGCCCGCAGGCGTTCGTGCTCTTGGGTCCAGGCGGCATCGAAGCGCTCGCGGGTCAGCCAGCCCGTGTCCAGCAGGCGGCGCAGGATGACCAACGTGCTGACCTTGAAGGTGCGCGCCAGCCGGGACAGCGCGTCCGGGAGCGTTTCGTCTTTCATTAGATCGGATCGGAGGGCATCCAGCGGCACAAGAAACTCCGCCGCCACCGCGTTGCACCATACTTCCTCCTTGCGAAAGCCTTGCCCCGGAGCCGCCCCGAGGTTCGACAAGGCCGTCGCTCCCAGCCAGACATGGGCAAGTTCGTGGGCGAGCGTGAACATCTGCGCCGCCTTCGTGTCCTTGCCGTTGACGAAGATCAGCGGCGCGAGCGGATCGCAGAGCGCGAAGCCGCGAAACTCGGCGGGATCGAGAACGCGATGGCTGTTGCTCCTGACGATGCCGCTCACCATGACGAGAATGCCGGCGTCGTCGGCTCGACGGATGAACAGCCGCAGCGCATCGCTCCAGGTCGGACACTCGCGGCGAGCGGCCAGATCAAACTCCAGGGTCTCCCGCATCCGTATCGCGACGGATTCAGGGGATGCATCGATTGAGGCACTGCCGACGAAGCCGAGAGCCGGTTCCCCGGCGACTCGGGCATGGTTCCGGTACCAGCTCTGCCGTTCCTGGCAGGCATGGACCGTGTCCAGAAGATTCGGGCTCGGGCGAGTGACAGCGTGTCCGGCAAGGGTCCGGAAGTCCGGAATCGGAAGACTCTCTTCCGGCGGTTCCGAGAGGAACAGGTGGCCGATCGGCGCATGGACCGTGCGTGCGAACGCCTCCAATTGCTTCAGGGTAGGGCGAGTCTGGCCTGTCTCCCACTCGGGAAGCTTCTTGAACCTGACCACAAGATCTTCCTGGGCGACCCCTGCGCGCTCGCGTGCCCAGATCAAGAGCTCAGGATTGACGGGCGTGCGGATCATGGGCACTCCCCCGCCAGGCTCGCAAGAGCGGCTTTCAGAACCTGAAAGCACACCTTTGCGGTGTGTTCGCCCGGCGTGAAGCCCGATTCCAATTGCTCGTAGGGGTGGATGTAGTTTCGGAAGTCGCGCAACCCGTGACTGAACTTCTTGATGTCGAGCTTCAGGACGCCAATCTCGCAAGCGACATCGATCAACTGTGCAAGACTCCACTCATGGAAGCGTTTCGGCGCGCCATCACTTGCCTTCGGCGTCGCATTCGCCCGATTGAATCTCGCCGGAGCCTGCTGGGCTGCACCAAGCAACACGGCCTCGAGGACGCTGCCGCACAGAAAGATCACGGACAAGTGAGCATTTGCGGCAAGCGCAATGCGTGCCTCGTCGAGCCGCGCTTCGACAATCGACATGACTTGCGTATCAATCGGCAATTTCTGAATGTTCGGTATCGTGAATTCCCGCGTCAGGAACTCGCCCGCTGTCGACTCGGAGTTGGGTGTGGAAGGCTGACTGTTCAGACGCCCTGTGATATCACGTACTTTCTTCAGCAATCCGCTGTCTTGGCTCCTGCCGTTGAGAACGCAATCCCCCACATAAGAGTCCAGCAACTCGGACAGCACTGTACCTACCCGCTGGTCAGGTTTCGATACCCGGAACGCGTGGAGTTTCTTCGCCTTTGATGTTCCGAACGTCCTGTACTTGGGTTCGTGAATGTCGATGTTGTGCCGCTCAAATAACTCGCCAAACGTGGCATCGGTGAAGTCTGGAACATAATAGCCCCCGCCCATGCCGAACCCCCTTTCAAGATGGCGCCTCTCAATGTCCGTCAACGAACTCATTTCACGGCCTCCATCGCTTGCTCGGATCCAAGAAGGCGGCTTTCACCTGACATCAGTTTCGGAAGTAGAAGGTCGCGGGTTCGCGCGAGGGCCTGACATTCAATCTTGTTGTGCTCCATGCGGTCGATGATAGGGGCAATGAGTGCTGAAAAGCTGATTGTAACGGCATTGTCGGCAACGGCAACTTCTGTTGCTTCCACTGCGTCGGGGCGAACGGCGGGGTATGCAGCTCCATCCGCCAAGTGCGTGAGGCGTTCGATATTTTCGGGTGCAGTAGCAGAAAGAAATACCAGCTCCTCATACTGAGCCTCGCGAGGTCTGAGAACGACAAATCCTGTACTACCCGTAAGTCCGGGAGTGCCAATATATGCATAAGAACCGTTACCGGGTCCTACCAGTCCAACGACAGTGTCTCCAGGCCTTAGAGCTTGACCTAAAATGTGGATGGCCTCCCCCAGATGTGGCAAATCCCTGTCAGAGGCAAACCAGACAAGGAGGACACAATGGCCTGGGATGAGACCACCCGCGAAGAGCATGACCGCAAGTCGGAGCGACATGAAACCGACCTGACCGACGAGGAATGGCTTCTGGTCGAGCCGCTGCTTCCGGCCCCGGCGAAGCTTGGCCGCCGCCGGACGACCGACCTGCGCGAGACGTCCGACGCGATCCAGTACATGCTGGCCACGGGATGCCAGTGGCGGGCGATTCCCAAGTGCTTTCCGCCCTCTGCGACCGTCCAGAACCACTCCTGCGCGTGGCGCGACAACGGCGTCCTGGAACGGATGCTGGACGCGCTGCGCACGCTGGGCCGCGCGCAGGCGGGGCGCGAGGCGCAGCCGACGGCGGCCGCGATCGACAGCCAGTCGGTGAAGACGACGGAGGCGGGCGGGCCGGCGGGTTGCGACGCGGGCAAGAAGGTCAAGGGCAGGAAGCGGCACCTGACGGTGGACGTCGAGGGGTTCCCGATCGCGGTGCGCGTGCTACGGGGGCGGACGTGCAGGACCGGGACGGGGCGCCGGCCGTCATCCTGGCGATGCTGGAGAAGGCGCCGCAGGTGACGAAGCTGTGGGCGGACGGCGGCTACGCGGGTCCGAAGCTCGAGGCCGCGCTGGCGGAGCACGGCCTGGGGTCGATCGTCGAGATCGTCCAGCGGCCCAGGGAAACAAGGGGCTTCACGGTCCTGTACCGCCGCTGGGTGGTGGAGCGGACCTTCGCGTGGATGTCGCGGTGCCGGCGTCTGGCGAAGGACTTCGAGCGGACGCTGGAGAGTTCGCTGGCCTGGGCGCAGCTCGCGGCGTGCCGGTTCCTGATGCGGCGGGTGGCGCGGGGCCAAGAGGCTGGAATCTCTTAATATATTGATACGCCGCTTCCACTCTGAAGTGCAACATCAGCCAGCGAGGGGCGAAGCCCGAGCGGCGGCGGTCCCTTCACCGGGAGGCGTAGCCAGTCTTCCGGGGCGGTGCAAGCCCTGCCGGGCGCTGTCCGCGGCCCGCCGGACGCAGGGAGGGATTGGCCCGACCGGAGGACGGCAGGCCGCGGACAGCGCGCATCTCCCCTCGGAGCCGCCCCTGGCGGCCCCGGAAGGCCCCCTCAGGGCGGCTGCGCCCGGTGGAAGGCCTCGGACGGGTGAGGTAGCCCAGCGCCTTGCGCGGGCGTGCGTCCGTCCGGTCCTCTCATGAGCCCTCCCCGTCAAGCGCTTTTTCCTGCGTCAGTCACATCATGGCGCGTCTCCCTGTCCGGCCCGGTTGCTCCGCCCGTCCGCGCGTTTTCCGCGGTTCCCTCGGGGACGTTCCGCGCCGAACACCGCTTCCGCGGCGGCGCATCCTCCGCGCCGCCCTCCTCTCATCCGGTTCGGTTCCCGGCGCACGCCGGTCCGTGACCCCAATGCCCGTTCGGGCTGTCGCGGCGTTCCGGGGGGCGGGACCCGTCTGCGTGGACGGTGCCGCGGGATGCGGCGAACCAGGGACCGGCACGGTCACACGCCCTGCCCGGGATCCCCGGAGGGCCCCGTCGGGCCGCCCGGGCGTTCGGTCTCCTCCGTCCCTTCGCTTCCGTTGCCTCTTCCCGGCCCGATCCGGGCTCAGGCCCGCGACAGGACCGCGCCCTCGGGCGCCAGCCCGGTCGTGGCGAACCGCCACAGGGCCACCGGAAGCTTCCTGGCCAGCGCCACGATCCCGCGCTTGCGCGCGCGTCCGTCCCGGGCGACGGCATGGCCCTCGAACCACTTCGAAAGCGCGCTGCCGGGCCGGTGCCGCAGCCAGCGCCAGGCCATCTGCACCGGATGCCTGCGCAGCATCGGGCTGCCGGCCTTGCCGGTGCCCTGGTCGCGGTCGACGGCGCCGCTCGCCCCCGGCGCCAGACCGGCCATGCCCGCCCGCTCGCGCCGGTTGCGGAAGTCGCGGCAGAGGGGCCCGGCCCCCGGCAGCAGCGCGTCGTTCGGGCCGATCCCCCCGTCCGGACCGGCACCGCGGCGCGGCGGGCGTGCGCCGGAACCGCTGCCGGCATCGCCCCCGTCACGCCGTCCTCCGCGGGGCCGTCACGCGCCTCCCGCGCCGACCGGAGCACGGCGGCCTTCTCGGCCGCCACCGTCCGCAGCTCGGCCACGACCGGCTCCAGGCGGCCGGGGATGCCCGCGATCTCCGCCCGCACCCCCGGCGGCAGCCCCGCGCCGCAGCCGGTCCGCATCCCCTCGAGGCGCGCCCGACACCCCTTCCGCGCCGGATCGCCGGGCGGCACGCCGTGCAGCCGGAGCGGCCCCGCGACCGCGCTTGCCAGCCGCAGCCGCTCCCGCACGAGCCGCTCGCGCCGGCGGACGGGCCGCTTCGCGTCCTCCTCGGCGACCGTCGGCACCCGCACCGGCGACATCGCGTCCCGGTCGCCCCCGTCCCGGGCCCGGAGCGCCCGCACCGTCCTCCGCGCGTCGATCCGGTCCGTCTTCGCCTTCCTCCTCCGCCGGACCGCCTCAAGGCTCGCCGGGCCGCGGACCACGACCTCCGGATCCTCGCCCGCGAGCCGGCATGCCGGTCTCCCGCTTCCTCGTGAAGCGCGCGCTGGAGGTCCGGGACCCCGCGCCGGAGGCGCCTGCCGGGCTTCCGCCGGAGGTCCGGCGGCGCGTGGCGCTGGCGGCGCTGGCGCTGGCCCGGGTGGAGGAGCGGCGGCTGGCCGACGCCGGGGCGCAGGCGTTCTGGGAGGAGATCCTCGCCCGGGAGGGCGCGTGGCTCGACGCGGAGCTGGCCCTGGGGGAGGCATGAGCGGGCGGGCGGTCCGGACCCGGCGGCAGCGCTGCGTGACCTGCCGGCCGTCGGAGTGGCGGGCCATCGGGGCGAAGGCCCGGGCAGCGGGCATGGACGTCTCCTCGTACATCCTGTCGCGCGTGCTGGACGGCACGGCGCCGGACGGCCCGCCGCACCCGGAGGCGGGCTGCCCGATGGCGCTGACGGGCGCCGAGCAGCGCCGGCAGCTGGAGATCCTGGAGCGCAGCGTGGCGGGCTGCGGGCCCCTGACGCAGGCGCCGTTCATCAAGGGCACGGGGACGACGATCGGCCGGGCCATGAACTTCCTGGGCCACTCGCTGGATCCGGACTGGCGCAGGTTCGCGGCAAGGCGGGATCCGGGGCGGCGCCCGGGAGGCGCGCGGCGGCCGGCGAGGGGACCGGCCGCCACGTCGTGCGGCGGTGCCTGACCGAGGACCCCGCGCCCGCCGCGCGGCCGCGGGCGGCGCAGGCGCTCACGCCGCAGGAGCAGCGCCGCATGTACGAGGGGATCCGCGGCTGGACGCGGGCCAGGCCGGACCCGGCCATGCCGGAGCATCCCGAGCTGTGGATCCTCCGGGCGGGCGTCCAGTCTCTGTGCAGGCAACGGTTCGCCGCCCTGGAGGGCGAGGGGCGGTCGGAGGAGCTCCACGCCATGCTGCGGCTGGCGTTCGGCGACGACGGCGGCCCCGGGCACGTGCGTCCGGCGGCCCGCGCCCGGGTGCCGGCAGAAGCGGGCGGTCGTCCAGGCAGGCCGGTCGACGCCGGCCCTTGCCATGGTGTTCCGGACGCGGCAGACGCCCGACCGCTCGCGCGACGCCGGTCCTGCGGCGCCTGAAGCGAGCCGGCGTCGCCGGGCACCGGCAGGGACGCGATGCGGTGGCGGGGCCCGCCGGCATCACGGCAGGCCGCTCGAGATCCGTCGCGGCGCCTGATTCGCTTTCGGCCGGACGCCCGGCGGGCCGACATCCCCGCCCGGGAACGGGAAAAGTCCCCCCCCCCCCCCCCCCTGGAATCCATGCCAGGCCTCTGATGCGCACTCTCTCGCGGACATGGGGCCGACCCCCTGCATGTTGTGGATCGACACCTTCATCATGCCGGAGAACGGCGCCATGTCCGGGTCAGCCAGCCAGGAAATGCCCGTTTCCGGGATGAGCCTTCCGAACCATGCGAGAATCGCGCCCCGGCCCATGGACGGCACTTGCCCCGAACCCGAGCCTCGGCTAGAGGTCGCGACGCGAGACCGGAGGCAGGGCCGCATGGCGAAGAACAAGGCGAAGAGCACCGGCACGTTCGTCATCATGGCCCTGCTCATCCTCGGGCTCGGCGGATTCGGCGTGACGAACTTCGGGGGATCGACAGGTTCCGTGGCCTCTGTCGGCGAAGCCGAGGTCGACATCGACGACTACGCGCGCGCCTTTTCACGGCAGATGCGGGCGCTGGAGAGCCGGACCGGACAGCCGCTGACGATCCAGGACGCCCGCAGTCTCGGCATGGACCGCGCCGTGCTCGCCCAGCTTGTCAATTCGGCCGCCGTCGAAGACGAGGCCGCGAGGCTGGGGATCTCGGCCGGCGACGAGACCGTGGGCGACCGCGTCAGGTCATTGTCCGAGTTTCACGACGCCTCCGGCGAATTCGACCGGGAGGTCTACGAGTTCACGCTCGAACGGGCCGGATTGAAGGCAAGCGAATTCGAGACGGAGATCAGGAGCGACGTCGCCAAGGAACTGCTGCAAAACGCCGTTCTTGCCGGCGTCCGCGCGCCCGACATTCTGGTCGACACGCTGTTCATCCACGAGCGCGAGGCACGTGACGCGACATGGGCCCGGCTGACTGCCGAGGACCTGAAGGAACCCGTCCGGCCCCCGGACGAAAGCGAGCTTGCCGCGTACCACAGGGAGAATCCCGATCCCTTCATGCGACCCGAGACGAAGGCGATCCGCTACGCATTGCTGACCCCCGACGACCTGGCCCTGCAAGTCGACGTCGACGACGAGCAGCTGCGCGCGCTCTACGATTCCCGCATGGACGAGTTCGTGCAGCCCGAGAGGCGTCTCGTCGAGCGCCTCGTGTTCACGAGCGAAACGCAAGCGGCGTCTGCCATGGCCCGCATCGACAGCAGCCAGGTCACCTTTGACGCTCTCGTCGCGGAGCGGGGTCTTGACCTCTCGGATGTCGATCTCGGCGATGTCGCCGAGGAGGAGCTCGGGGCAGCCGCCGCCGAAATATTCGCGCTGGAGGAGCCTGGTGTCGTGGGCCCGCTTCCGTCCGACCTGGGCCCGGCCCTGTACCGGATGAACGGAATCCTCGCCAGCAGGGAAACCGCCTTTGAGGACGCCGCGGAAGGGCTTCGGCAGGAGGCGGCGCTCGATCGGGCGCGGCGGCAGATCCTTGAGCTGCTGCCGGAGGTCGAGGATCTCCTCGCCGGCGGGGCGGACATGGCCATGCTGGCGGAGCGGACCAGCATGGAAGCAAGCCGGATCGAGTGGAACGAAGACGTCTTTGACGGAATTGCCGCCTACGCGGAATTTCGCGCGGCGGCGGCGGAAGCCGGAACGGACATGTTCCCCGAAGTTGTCGAACTGGAGGATGGCGGCATATTCGCAATGACGGTGGAGGAGGTCCGCGAACCGGAGCTTCGCCCGCTGGACGACGTCCGCGAAGAGGTCGTTGACGCGTTTGTCCGCGACCGCACCGAGGAGGCGCTGACGGCCCGTGCCGAGGCTGTTGCGGAACAGCTGCGCGCAGGTCGGGAAATCGCCGCGCAGGAGCTGGATCTCGAGTCGGACCAGGACATCTTGCGCAACGGATTCATCGAAGGCACGCCGCCGGACTTCATCGGGGCCCTCTTCGAGATGGAGCCAGGCGAGGTTCGGGTCCTGCCCTTCGACGGCAGCGCCTGGCTGATGCGGCTGGACAGGATCTCGAAACCCGACATCGAGGCGCCCGACGCAGCGGAGGAACGCGATCAGCTTGCCTCCTGGATCGCGGCGGGAATGTCCAGCGGCATGCTGGACGCCTACGTTCGGGCCCTGGTCGAGCAGGCCGAAGTCGAAGTGGACCAGGCGGCGCTCAATGCCGTCCATGCGCAATTGCGCTGACACGCCGCCGGAAACCGCCTTTCGACGCCCTCAAGGCGGCCTGACGAGAGCGGGGAAAGCCAGACGGTCTGCAGGCTGCCCGGCGCGGACATGGACGCGCCGGTCGCGCTGATGATGCGGCTTGCGGGCGCGCAGGCCCGTTCGTCCCTCCCCGAGAGCGTGACCGGCTGCGAAGTGCGCGGGCGCTGCTCGATCATCGAAATGAGGACGGATCTCGTGTGGGAGTGCCACGGGCGCGTGGCCAGGGCACGCCGGCACCTCCATGACGACCCGGACACGTTCGAGGAGGAGGAGGATCCGCTGGCGTCGCTGAGAGGGATCGGCGGCGAGAGCCGCCGCATCGATCTGCCGGACCGAAACTGGCTTGTCAGCGAAGACTCTTTATTATGTGGAAGCTGTTGTTCAGGCACAAGATGCAGACGGCAAACCGGTCTCGAGTGTCCCGGACCAGGTGTTTGCCCGACACTGCTTCATGACCGGCGGCACCTGCACCTCCACCATGACTGTCGCCCCTGGAACTCAGGGCCGGAGCAGCGGGTGCTTCTCGATCAGCCCCTTGACCCTTCAGGATGTCCGCAGCTGCTGGTGCGGGCGCAAGGCCGTCCTGCCCCTGTTCAGCTCACCACAGGACAACACCGATCTCCTGAACCGTTGGGGATGCCGGTAGCGGCCCTTGCCGGACACGGGTTTGGCGGCATCCGGACCGTCCCTGTCGTCGCGGACCGCCGCCCGTCTTCCGGATGCTGACACCGCACCGGGAGCGTATTCGTGGATGCGCCGCAACCCCGTCGACAAAAGCCTGCTAAGGACATTTCAAACTGAGACACTGCCTCTCGCCGGCATGGGCGGCGTCAGGCCTTCCCCCGCGCGCCGCATCCGAACTGGCAGCAAGGCGCGTCATGGATGCCATCCGCGGTCTTGACCAGCCCCTGCCCCCCCCCTCGAACCGCGACTTCGCAGACGAGGCGGACACGCCGGATCCGGTCTCGGACCTCTCCGGGAAGGACTGCCTGGCGGCGGTCGAGAAGGCGCGCGACTGCATCGCCCCCGGCGACGTCTTCCAGGCTGTGACTTCCCAGAGACGGACCGTGCCGTTCGACTTGCCGCCATTCTCCCTTTGCAACGCGCTGCGGCGGACCAGCGCTTCGCCGTTCATGCTCCGTTTCGACTGCGGCGACTTCCAGGTCACCGGCGCGTCGCCCGAAATCCTGGCTTGCGCCTTCGGCGGCGAAGTCACATTTCGCCGATCGCCGGCACCAGGGCGCGCGGAAAGACCCCGGACGAGGACCGTGCGCCGGAAGCCGAGCCCCTGACCGACGAAAAGGTGCCGGCCAAGCGCCTCGTGCTGCTCGGCCCGGGCCGCGGCGACGTCGGCCGCGTCGCAAGGACCGGCACCGTGCGGCCAGCCGAGGAATTCGTGATCAGCGCTACAGCCGCGTCATGCGCATCGTGTCCAATGTCGTCGGCGAGCTTTCGGAGGAGCACGATGCGCTTTCCGCCCTGCTTGCAGGACCTCCCGCCGGCACGCTTTCCGGCGCGCCGAAGGTGCGGGCGATGGAGATCGTCGATGAGCTCGAACCCGAAGCGCGGGTTCTGCGGCGGCGGGGCCGGCTGCTTCGGCGCCGGCGGCATGGACATGTGCATCGCGTTGCGCACTGCCGTGCCGAAGGACCGCAAGCCCTGCATTCGGGCGGGCGACGGAATCCTCCGGGACAGCGGTCCCGAAGCGGAATGGATCGAGACGGCCAGCAAGGCCGGCGTCCCGGGAAGGGCCGCCGGGGGCGCTCGGGTACAGGCGCCGCATGCGCGGGCGCGCCACGGTCAGGACGGCATGCGCCTTGGCTTCAGCGGTTCCGTGCGCGCAAGGCGAAGGAGATGCGCCATGAACGGGCGGCCGGTGTCGCTGTCCCGCGTCGCGGCATAAAGCCGTCTCGTTATGCCCTTCTCGGTCAAGGGCCGGGTCACGTAGTCCGAATCAAGCCTCACGTCCCGCAGCACCCAGTCGGGAAGGACGGCGACGCCCCGATTCGATGCCACGAGCAGCAGGATCACGGCCGTCAGCTCCACTTGCCGGATCGCGCGGGGCTCCACCTTGGCGGGCAGGAGCAGCTCCGTGAACACGTCAAGCCTGGACCGGTCCACCGGATAGGTGATCAGGGTCTCGTCTCCAAAGTCGCCCGCGACGACAAACTCCTTGCCGGCAAGCCGGTGCTGCGACGATGCGACAAAGACCGGCTCGTAGTCGAACAGCGCCGAAAAGTCGATTCCGTCAAGGCGCTCGGGATCCGAGGAAACCACGACGTCGACTTCCTCGCGTTGAAGCGCGGGAAGCGCATCGAAAGCCAGGCCCGGCCGAATGTCCACGTCCACTTCCGGCCACGCCCGGCGAAACTGCTCCAGAACCGGGAACAGCCACTCGAAGCAGGCGTGGCACTCGATCGCGATGTGCAGCCTTCCGGACCTTCCCTGCCGCAGGTTGCGAAAGTCCTGCTCAAGCGCATCGACCTCGGGAAGCACGCGTTCCGCAAGCTTCAGGAACCGGATGCCCGCGGCCGAGAGGCGGAGCGGCTTGGTGCGGCGGACGAAAAGCTCGACTCCGGCCTGATCCTCAAGCCCCTTCAGCTGATGGCTCAGGGCGGACTGGGTCACGTTCATCTGGCCGGCGGCCCGCGCGAGCCCTCCCGCGTCGTGGACCGCCTTGATCGTGCGCAGATGGCGCAGCTCGAAATGCATGTGCCCGCCTCATGATCTTCGTGAAGATTATGAAATTGTCTCACGAATGCGACCGTGGCACAAGGGTCCGGCCGACTGAGGAGTCCCGCGCCTATGCCCCTGCCAGGCCTGTCGTTCGAATTCTTCCCGCCTCAGGGAATCCAGGCGTCGTTCCGGCTTTGGGAGGCCTTGGGCGAGCTTGCCCCCCTCGACCCCGGCTTCGTCTCCGTGACATTCGGCGCCGGCGGCGCAAAGCGCGACCTGACGCTCGAGACGGCAAAGGCGATCGGGACGCAGTTCGGTCTCGCCGTTGCGGCGCACCTGACCTGCTGCGGCGCGACCCGCGAGGAAACGCTGGCCGTCGCCGAATCCTACCATGCCGCCGGCGTCCGGGAGATCGTCGCGTTGAGAGGCGACCCGCCGGCCGGCGCCGGCAGGTTCCGCCCGCATCCTGACGGCTTCGAGGACACGTGCGGACTGATCCGTGCGCTTGCCGAGACGGAAAGGTTCAGCATACGCGTCGGCGCCTATCCCGACCCGCACCCCGATGCGCGCGCGCCGGGCGCGGATGTCGAATGGCTGAAGCGCAAGGTTGACGCCGGCGCCTCCTCGGCGATCACCCAGTTCTTCTTCGAGGCGGAAAGCTTCTTCCGCTTCCGTGACGCGTGCGACGCCGCCGGCATCGACGTGCCGATCATTCCCGGCATCCTGCCGATCGAGGACTGGACGCGGACGAAGGGCTTCGCGAGGCGTTGCGGCGCGCACGTTCCCGAATGGCTGGCTGACGCCTTCGAAACCGCGATTCGCGACGGCCGCCACGATCTCCTTGCGATTTCGGTATGCACGGAGCTCTGCAGCGACCTGCTGGACGGCGGGGTCGGCGACCTTCATTTCTACACGCTCAACAGGCCGCATCTGACGCGCGAAGTGGTGCGCGCCCTCGGAACAGCTCCGGCGGCCAGCCTTCGCCACGTGGCCTGAACGCCCGGCGTGCCGTCGTCCGGCATGCGTCGGAACGGCGTGGCCGAAAGGCTCCCGTGGCGCCGCGGGGCCAGAAAGGCCGGGCAATGCAGCAGGGATGCAGCAGTTTTTGCGTGACTCCAGCGCCTTCGACCTGTATGCTGGCAGCAAGAGTGGCCGCTCCAAGGCCATCAGCGAGGCAACCGCAAACGGAGAGCAGATCCCATGACATCCATTCCCCGTCGCGCCCTTCTGTCTGGCGGCGCGGCAACGCTTGCGCTTTCCGCCTGCAGCAGCGGCGGCATAACAGGCGGCGAAAAGGTGGACGCGCGCGTCGATGCGGCGCTCGCGTTCCTGGACGAGAACCATCCCGAGACCAGGGAGCTCCGCGAAAAGGCGGCGGGGATGCTGGTCATGCCCCTGGTGACGGAAGCGAGCTTCCTGTACGGCGGATCCTACGGACGTGGCGCACTCAGGGTCAACGAGGTCACGGTGGACTACTATTCGGCGACGCAGGCAAGCTTCGGACTCAAGGCAGGCGGGCAGCAGTACGCGCACGTCCTGTTCTTCATGACCAAGGAAGCGCTCTCGAACTTCCGCGCCTCGAGGGGTTGGGCGGCAGGCACGGAGATCGAATACGCCACGACGGGCGACGGCGGCAACATAGGCTCCGGCACAATGACCGCTCTCGCCCCGATAATCGGAGTCGTGTTCGGCCAGGCCGGCTTGCTCGCGGGCGCCTCCGCGGTCGGCACGAAGTACACGCGGATCGTCCCCTGACCCGCGCCCGTTCCGGCAGGAGCGGGAGGCGCGACGCTCAGCCAAGCTCCCTGAGGCGCCTGAACAGGCTCGAGGTGTCCCAGCGACCGCCGCCCATCTTCTGCACCTCCTTGTAGAACTGGTCGACCAGCGCCGTCACCGGAAGGCTTGCGCCGAGCTCGTCGGCGGCGGCCAGGCAGATGCGCAGGTCCTTCCGCATCCAGTCCACCGCAAAGCCGTGCTCGAAATGGTCGTCGAGCATGGTTTCGTGGCGATTCGACATCTGCCAGGAACCGGCGGCGCCCTGGCTGATGACCTCGACAACCGCCCGCCCGTCGAGGCCCGCCCTCTCGGCAAAGTGAAGGGCCTCGGCGAGCGCCTGGACGAGTCCGGCGATCGCGATCTGGTTCGCCATCTTGGCCAGCTGGCCCGCGCCGCGATCCCCGATCCTGCGGCAGATCCGTGCATAGGCCTGCATGACGGGCTCCGCACGCCGGAATGCGTCCTCACGACCGCCGCACATGATCGAAAGCAGGCCGTTTTCGGCACCGGCCTGCCCCCCGCTTACCGGGGCGTCGACGAATGACAGGTCGAGGCCTTCGGCGACATCGCCGAGTTCGCGCGTGACGGCGGACGAGACCGTCGTGTGGTCGACAAGGATCGAACCTGCCGCCATTCCGGCGAATGCACCGTCCGTGCCACGGCAGACGGAGCGCAGGTCGTCGTCGTTGCCGACGCAGACCATCACGAAGTCCGCCCCTTCGGCGGCTTCGCGGGGCGTTGCACGGAAGGCGCCTCCATGCTGCCCGGCCCACGCCTCGGCCCTGGCCCCGGTGCGGTTGTAGACGGCAACGTCATGTCCGCCGGCAACGAGATGGCCCGCCATCGGATATCCCATGACGCCGAGCCCGATGAACGCGCAATTTGCCATGGCATCCCCCTCTGCGCAGGCATATCGTTTCCCTGCCGCATTTCCTACCGCACAGGCGGACGCAGTCAACAAGGCGCCCATGGTCGTTCTCTTTCGCTGGCTTGCCCGACTGGTTGCCTGGCTGCTGGCATTCGCGCTGCTGCTTTCCCTGGGCCTGTACTGGCTCCTTTCCCGCTCGATCCCCAACTATTCGGAAGCCCTGAAGGTCGAGGGCATCACGGCGCGCGTGGAGATCGTCCGCGACAGCGCGAACGTCCCGCATGTCTTCGGCGAGACCGACGAGGACGTGTTCTTCGGCCTTGGCCTCGCGCATGCGCAGGACAGGCTCTGGCAAATGACCATGCTTCGGCGCACGGCGCAGGGCCGGCTGTCGGAGATCTTCGGAACCCGGACCCTGCCGGTCGACGAGATGATGCGGAGGCTGGACATCAATTCGCAGGCCGTCGCGTCGGTTGACGCCCAGGATGCCTACACGCGCCGTGCGCTCGAGGCATACGCTGCGGGGGTCAATGCCTGGCTGGCCCAGGTCAGCACGGGGGCCCGGGGCCGGGGCGCGCCCGAGTTCTGGCTCTTCGGGTCCGACATCTCGCTCTGGCAGCCGGCCGACTCGATCGCCATCGGAAAGCTCATGGCATTGCGGCTTTCCGGGCATCTCCGTGAAGAAGTGCTGCGCGCCCAGGCGTCCGGCGTGCTGCCGGAGGCACGCCTGCTGGACCTGTTCCCCGACACGCAGGACGATGCCGTGGCCGGGACATCCGACCTTGCGGCGCTTCTTGACGCCCCGGCGCCCCGGCACGCGGGGGCCGCGGCGCAGGACGTCCCGCTTTCGCCTGTCCCGGGGCCGGGGGCGGAAGGCGCTTCCAACGCCTTTGCCGCCGCACCCGCAAGAACGGCGGCAGGCGGCGCCCTCCTGGCAAATGACCCGCATCTCGAGCTGACGGCTCCCTCGATCTGGTACCTCGCGCGGCTGGAGCTGGCGACGGGCGGCGTCATCGGCGGGACGATTCCCGGCATTCCGGCCGTTCTGACCGGCCGGTCCGAGCGCCTCGGCTGGGCGCTCACGTCAGCCCATGCCGACGATCAGGACATCTTCATCGAACGGCTGAACCCGGACAACTCGGAAGAGGTCCTTTCGCCGGACGGCTGGAAGCGGCTTGAATCGCGCCCGTCGATCGTGGACGTGATGAATTCGGAACCCGTGACCCTCACGCTGAGATGGAGCGAGAACGGCCCGATCCTGTCCAACGCCAGCCTTGAACTTGAGACCGTCGTCCCTCCCGGACATGTCGCAGCGCTCGCATGGACCGCCCTCGATGCCGCCGACACGTCGGCGCAGGCCATGATGGGGATCATGCGGGCCGGAAGCGTGGAAGAGGCGATCGCGGCGGGCGAGGACTTCGTCGCGCCGGCGCAGAATCTCGTTGTCGCCGACCCCGACCAGATCGCGCTCAAGGTCATTGGCGCAATGCCGCGCCGCTCCGCCAGAAGCCAGACCCAGGGCCGGATCCCGACGCCCGGCTGGCATGCGGACAACCGATGGCTGGGAATCCTGCCCTACACGACGAATCCGGAGGTGCGGAACCCTTCCAACGGCCTCATCGGAAACACCAACAACAGGACAACGAATCGCGCCTACCCGCTGCATGTCAGCCATCGCTGGGGCGACACGCAGAGGATCCGGAGGCTGCAGCAGCTGATGGCTGACCGCAAGGTGCACACCCGCGAGAGTTTCATGGAGGCGCAGCTTGACGCCGTCTCGGTGGCCGCGCGCGCGCTGCTGCCGCTGGTGGCGCGCGACCTCTGGTTCACGGGCGACGCCGCCGAGAGCGGCACGGTCGAGCGCCTGCGCAGGGACGCGCTGGATCTCCTGGCGAACTGGAACGGCGAGATGAACGAGCACCTCCCGGAGCCGCTGATCTACGCGGCATGGACACGGCAACTGCAGGACAGGCTCATCAGGGACGAGCTCGGCCGGCTCGCGGACAGGTTCCGGAGGGCGAGGCCGATTTTCCTGGAGCGCGTCTTTCGGGACATCGAGGGCGCCGGCGCGTGGTGCGACGTGATCCAGTCCGAAGTCGTCGAGACATGTGCGGAAATCGCGCGGCTCTCGCTTGACGACGCGCTGCTGTGGATCGACGAGACCTACGGCGCGCCGCTGGAAACGCTGCGCTGGGGAGACGCGCACCAGGCGGTCCACCGGCATCCCGTGCTGGGCGACAGCCGCTGGCTGGCCCCTCTCGTGAACATCCGCCAGTCAACGCCGGGCGGAGACCATACGCTGCTTCGCGGCCAGACCGTCGGCTTCGGGCGCGAGCCCTTTCTCAGCGACAACGGTGCCGGATATCGCGGTGTCTACGACTTTGCAGACCCGGACAGCTCCGTCTTCGTGATCTCCACCGGACAGTCCGGGCACCCGCTGAGCCGCCACTACGAGGATCTCGGCGAACTCTGGCGGCGCGGCGAGTACATCCCGATGACGCTCGATCCGGCCCTCGCGAAGGCCGGCTCCATCGGAACAACCTGGCTGCTGCCGGACGAGTGACGGCCATCTCGTGCACGGGACAGGAGGCATTCCCGGGCCCCTCCTGCGCCGTTGATTCCATGCCGTCTGACCCGGCGGCAGGTCGCCGGCATTCAGGAGGCCGCCGGACGTTCCCGAACGACAGGCGCATCGCGCCGGCGACGGGCACCGGGAGAGGGGCGCCGACACCGCTGCAGCCGAGCAACCGGCGGACCTCGGGGCGCGCCGAGGCCGCTTCTCGGTCGGCGGCATCGGAAGCGGCATCTTCCGGATTGCGATCCGCCTCCGGCGCGCTTGCGCCCCAAGACCGGCAGGGCGGCTCAAAGCCGCGAATAGCGACTGGACTGCGACGGGGTCCAGTTCACCTCGATTCGGCTTCCCGCATCGCTCTCGACCTCTCCGACCACGATCCTCTGGTCATACAGCCACGCGCGCTTCCGCCCTTCCCCATGCGTGATCTCGATCACGGCGCGGCTCCGCCCGGCATCAGATGCGGCTTCGACGCGCTCGAGCAGCGGCGCGATGCCCGCCGCGTCCAGGGCGGAGGTCATCACCGCGTTCGCCCTGCGCGCGGCGACCCTCTCCAGGGAGGCCCGCGCCTCCCCGTCGAGCAGGTCCGCCTTGTTCCAGACCTCGATCACGGCGCTTTCCCCGCCGATCCCGAGACTCTCCAGGATTGCGAGCACCGCCGCCCGCTGCTCCTCGGTCTCGGGATGGGAAATGTCCCGGACATGCAGGATGACGTCGGCCGCGGGAACCTCCTCAAGCGTCGCGCGAAACGCCGCCACAAGCTGCGTCGGCAGATCGGAAATGAAGCCGACCGTGTCAGACAGAATCACCTCCCGGCCCGAGCCGGGCAGCCGCGCGGCGCGCATTGTCGGGTCGAGCGTCGCAAAGGGCATGTCCTTCGCAAGCACGCGCGCCCCGGTCAGACGGTTGAAGATCGTCGACTTGCCCGCGTTCGTGTAACCGACGAGCGCCACGACCGGACGGGGAACCCTTGCCCGGGCCGCCCTGTGAAGGCCTCGCGTCCTGGCGACCTTCTGCAGCTGGCGCCGGAGGCGCGCCAGCTGCTCGTCGATGGCCCTGCGGTCGGCCTCGATCTGGGTCTCCCCGGGACCGCCCACGAATCCAAAGCCGCCCCTCTGGCGCTCAAGGTGCGTCCATGCCCGAACCAGGCGCGTCCTCTGGTACGACAGCGCGGCCATCTCGACCTGAAGCACGCCCTCCCGCGTCACCGCACGATCCGAGAAGATCTCCAGGATCAACGCCGTGCGGTCCAGGAGCTTGACCTTCCACGCCCGCTCCAGGTTTCGCTGCTGCACGGGACTCACCTGCCCGTTCACGAGAACCAGGTCCGCCTGCCGGGCCGCGGCAAGCGCGCCGATTTCCGCGACCTTGCCCCTGCCGAACAGCGTTCCGGGAGCGATGCGCGAAAGCCGCGCCGTCTCCACGCCCACAAGCTCGGCCCCTGGCAACGCCGCCGCAAGCGAGACGGCCTCTTCAAGCGCCAGGGCGGGATCACGACGCCGTCGGCGGCCCGCAATGTCCGGATGGAGCAGAAGGGCGTGCATGTGCGCAGCTTCACGCATGGCTCAGGATGCAGCGGGCGCCCCGGTCGTCTCCCGACCTGAGCCGCGCCGAGTCCCGAAGACGCCCACGTTCCGGGTCCGGCGTTTCAGTCCGGGGTCGCGGACTCTTGCCCGTCGCCGTCATCTTGCCCGTCGCCGTCATCTTGCCCGTCGCCGTCATAAAGGGAGATCGGCTGGGCCGGCATGACGGTGGAAATCGCGTGCTTGTAGACGAGCTGGGACTGGCCGTCGCGCCGCAGAAGGACGCAGAAGTTGTCAAACCAGGTGATGACGCCTTGCAGCTTCACGCCGTTGACCAGAAATAGGGTCACGGAAACCTTCGACTTCCTGATGTGGTTCAGAAAAACGTCCTGCAGGTTCTGTCTGTCTTTCGCCATGGATCGCAGCCTCTTTCTGTGCGGTCGTCTCTCGGACCTGTCGCATGATCAGGGGCGCAATATGAGGTTCCGGGCGGTCCATGACCAGCCCAATTGCGCCGAATCGCCGGAATTGGCGCATTCGCGCAACATTTCCCGGAGCGAGGACGCTCACGCTGCCCGCCGGGAGGCTTCCGCGACCGCCTCAAGCCCGTCAGCGAACGTGCGGGTCCGCCTCCTCATCGGGAATGAAGCGCGCCAGGTCGCGGAAGTCCCTCTTCCCCGCCAGGCTCGCCAGGCCGAGCCTGGCGCAGCAGGCCATGAACAGGCCTTCGCCGACCAATGCCGCGGCCTCCGGGACCGGCATGCGGCCCGGGCGACTTTCCGCGAGACGGAGCGGACGGCAATGAAGCGATTCCTCGTTCGCGTGGCGGAACCCCGGGCGCAGTCTCAGGCCGCGTCGCCGGCGCACCCCTCCGCACGGACCTCGATCTGGACGTTCCCCGTTCACTGACGGCCGCTCGCCCTCTTCACGCTTCTTGCATGGAGGTCGCGCCAGAGCGGGCCGAAGACCGGAAGAGGGATGGCAGGCAGATCACGTCCGCTGACCGTGACGCCCGGCCTCCTTTCCGGCGCTCTTGCCCGCCCCCGTTCCGGCCCCTGATCCCGAAGCTCCGGAGCGAAAGCGCCCGCATGGCCGGCATCTTGCGGGAATCGATCGGCCCCGCGAACACGGCAGGGCTTGCCGGCCTTGATGTCGAAAGCGCCCGAAGCCCCGAACAGCAGGCCCGGTCGGTCTCAGGGCATCCTCTTCGCTTGGCGGCTCTCCTCGGACGAAGGTTCATCTCCAGAAGTCCGGGTTCAGGAGCGCGATCAGGGCAAGCGTTTCGAGCCGGCCCAGCACCATCGCCGCGCACAGCAGGCCCATGGCGGCATTGCCGAGGCCGGCCAGTTCCACCGGAGCGCTGCCGGCGATCCCGACAAGCGGCCCCGTCGTGGAAAACGCCGCGGTCGCCAGTATGATGCACGCCTCGAGATCCAGGCCTCCGAAAGCGGAAAGCCCGGTCATCACGACCGCGCAGGAAAGCACGAAGAGCATGCAGAACGCCCATGCCGCATACGCGCCCTGCCGCCTGAGCCGGCGCCCGTGCCGGCCCGGGCGGCCTATCGAGGAAGGCTGCACCAGCTTTTCCATCTCGCGCACGCCATGCAGGTAGAGCGCATGGACCCGCAGGAGCTTCACGCCCCCCGCAGTGGTTGCCACGCCGCCGCCCAGCAGGGCCAGCCCGAGAAGCAGGACGCCTGATGCGCCAGGACCTGACCAAGCCAGGGCCGTGTTCCACTCCTGCGCGACGAATCCCGTTGTCGTCAGGAACGAGGCAGCCGTGAAGAGCGCCGCCCAAAGCCCTCGCAGCGCGTCGGACGGGGACATGGCGGATTCCGTCCCGAAGCTCGCGATCCAGCTCCACAGCAGAAGCAGGACGACGGCCACGAGCACGAGGACGAGTCCCATCCGCAGCTCGGGGTCGGCCAGGAGGCTTGGCCAGCCGTCCGGCCGTTCCTCGCGCGCAAATGTCAGGCGCGACAGGGCAAAGACGAAGAACACGAGGATGAAGAATTCGCCCAGCAGGCCGGCCTCGCTTCCGTCCATGCCGCCGACCGGAGAGATTCCGGACGTCGCGATGGTCGACATGGCATGGCAGAGCGCCACGAACGCGCTGTCGCCCGCAAGGTACAGAAACAGCCAGAGGGCGAGCGTCAGGCCGCCGTAGACCGGAAAGAGCCGCAGCGCATGGCGTCGCAGTCGCGCGGACGGGGCGACCGGCAGGATCGCCGGCCAGCCTTGCCGCCCGAATTCGGCGTCGGACGAGACCTCGAAGCCGCCAAGGCTCAGCGGTGCCAGGATGGCGATCGCGATCACCCAGACGAAGAACCCTCCCATCCACCCGACCTGCGCCCGCCAGAGGTGGGCCGAGGGCGGGAGGGCTTCCGGATCCAGAATGGCCAGGCCAGTCGTCGTCAGGCTTGAAACCATGTCGAAATACGCGTCGAAGAACGCGACTCCGGGCGCCGCTTCCGAGACAGGCACGGCCAGCATCACGGGGAGCAGCACCATGCAGGCGACGATGGAGATCAGATGGCTGCGCCAAAGGCTCCGAACCCGCATTCCGCTCGTCGCCAGGGCCACCATCAGGAAGAGAAGGCCGGAAAGGAGGGCGGCATAGAAGAACGCCCGCGACGTGGGATGGTCGTCGACGGCCAGCGCATGCGCCGCAGGCAGCAGCATCGAGAGTCCGGCAAGCCCGGTCAGGCTCACGATGAACGGCGCGTCGCCAAGCCTGATCATCAGAAGAAGTCGATCGAGACCTGGAACAGGCGCTCGACCTCGGGCACGTCGCGGGCAAGCGCGAAGACCACGATCACGTCGCCTTCGTCGATGCGGGTCGAGCCGGTCGGCTTCTCCATCCTGCCGCCCTTCTCCACGGCTCCCACGATCGCCCCTTCCGGGAAGGCGATGTCGCGGACATGCCTACCGGAAAGCGACGAGGTCGAGAGGATCGGCGCCTCGATGACTTCGGCTTCGGAATCCCCGATCGAATAGACGCTCCTGACCTGGCCGCCATGGCGGACGTGGCGCAGGATGGAGCCGACGGTCGTTGCGCGGGGATTGATGTAGGCGTCTATCGACAAGGGATCCATCAACGGAATCAGCGTCGGGTCGTTGACGAGGGCGATGGCGAACGGGCACCCGGCCTGCTTCGCCCGAACGGAAGCCAGAAGATTGGTGTTGTCATCGTCCGTCACCGCGAGAATCGCGTCGGCCCGCTCGATTCCGGCCTCCGCGAGAAGTTCCGAGTTCATGCCGTCGCCGTGCAGCACGATGGTGCGCTCCAGGGCGTCGGCGGCGCCCTCGGCATGTCCGAGATCCCTCTCGATGACGCGCACGTGCCGGCGCTCGGCCCGCTCCTCGAGCGCCTGCGCGACGGCCAGGCCGACATTCCCGCCGCCAAGGATCACGACATGCTCCTGCCGCTGCACCTTCTTGCCGAAAATCCCGAAGACTCGCGCGACGTCCTCGAAATGCGTCATGACATGGACCTGGTCTCCGGAAAAGAGCTGGTCGCCGGCACTGGGCACGAAGAGCCTGCCGTTTCGCCTGACGGCGACGACAAGAGCCCGCAAGGTCGAGAACAGGTCCGTCAGCTGCCGCAGCGGCGTGTCCAGAACCGGGCAGCCCTCGTCCAGCTGGATGCCAAGCAGCTGCGCGCTTCCTCCAAGAAAGGCGCCCGCGTCAAAGGCCGAAGGCACGTTCAGGCGTCTCAGCGCGGCTTCCGCGACCTCGCGCTCGGGGCTGATGATCACGTCGATCGGCACGTGATCCTTGCGGAACAGGTCGGAATGGATTTCCGCATGATAGCATTGCGCGCGCAGCCGCGCGATCTTGCGTCTCACGTTGAAAATCGAGTGGGCCACCTGGCAGGTGACCATGTTCACCTCGTCGGAATGCGTGGCCGCAATGATCATCTCCGCGTCTCTCGCGCCGGCGCGCTGCAGGATGTCGGGATAGCTGGCATGTCCGACAACGCCTTGCACATCCAGCGTGTCCGTGGCCCTGCGCACGAGAGTCGGGCTCCTGTCGACGATGGTCACGTCGTTTCGCTCGCCCGAGAGTTGCCGCGCGATCTGCCAGCCGACCTGGCCCGCGCCGCAGATGATGACCTTCATGGATGAGACTCTTGGCCGTTCCAGTGGCGATTTTCTGTCATGAGCGATCACCGTGATCAAGATGCGGCACGGTGATCCGCTCTCCCCAACGGGTTCGGCGAAGATGCATTGGGCACGCGCCACGCAGGGACCGATTCTCATATGGGGACATTTTCGGGGTTCTCCGCACCGTCGTGATTTTGCCAGTACGGACCCAGGATTTTCCACGCCGCATCGAAGAGGTCTGACATGACCAATGCCCGCAGGGAGAGGATTGCCTCGCCGCCTGACAAGCTCCAAGTCATTCCCGACCCCTTGAGCCTTTGCGTCACCAGAACCTTGTTTGTCGCCTCAACGATTCCGCTGCCAACCATCAGGTTCCCGGCCTTGTACGCCGCATAGTCCATGCGTTCCCGGTTGTTGATGAAATAGCCGGCGACGCCGGCGACCGACGGCGCGTGCCGACGGGCAAGACAGCGGAGGGACGCGATCACCCGGTCGACACCCCCGGGTTCGGTGAGCAATGTCCGGCGCAGGTCGCGCCAGCGCTTCAGCCCGCGCTCGCTGTCCTTGCCGCAGGCCTGGTCCATCGCCTTCTTCAGGCTTCGGGCCGCATGGAAGAAGTCGCGTACCCGGTCCGCTTTCGGGAAGGCTCCTTCCAGGAAGCGCCAGTTGTCATGGGCGCCGTTCGCGATCGTCACCAGGCGAATGTCGGGGCGCTTCGCCAGGATCGCGTCCACCTCTTCCACGACCAGCTTCTTCAGGCGGCGCTTGTTCCGTTCCGGCATGCGACCATGGCGGATCGTGCGGAGCAGCTCCCCCTCGGCGGTTCCGAGGGAGACCGTGGCGCAGGCCGCCTCCCGCCACTCGACGCCGCCTTCGCCCTTGCCTGCATGGGCTTTCGGCAGCATCGGCACCATGACGCCGCAGGTCCGGATGCTGGCCACAGCCGCCGTGTCCGGAACCTCCTCCCGGTCGCGGATCCGCGCAATGGCGTCCTGTCCGATCTCCTTCCACCGCCGTCCGGCCGTTTCGTAGAGGCGCACGAGGCTCGCGACGCTCGGACGCATCCCGCCCTGCTGGCGGAAGGTGCGGACGCATTCCCGCGGCGGCAGCAGGGCCAGACGGTGGAGGGCGATGCGGGCCGCGCGCGGCGTCCAGACGCTCTCGACCGTCCCGGCGCGCCGGTCCACCGGAAACAGCGACGGCCGCCCCTTGCGCCGGTACCGGGGACGCTCGTACTCGATCGCGCAGAAGGACGTCATCACCCGCTTGCGCGAGACGTCCTCGCGCCGGTAGCTCTCCCCGTCATGCTCGATGGAGGCCGCGCCGTCGTCCAGCGAACCGAGGGCGGTGCGCATGATCGCTGCCGAAAGACGGTCGCCGGCATCGGCGACGCCGTCTTCGAGGATCTCGGAGGATCCGTGCCGGGAAAAGGCTTCCAGGCGCTCGTGCGTCCCCGCCATGTTCGCCACGAACCCTTCCGGCAGACGCCCCGGAACGGGATGGCCGAGTTCCTCGCGCAAGGCAGCAAGACGGCTCTCGGGAAGCGTGGCGGGGCGGTCCGAATCCATCACTCCTGATGCATGGAACGGCACGAATCGGGAAGCAGACAGGGCGGCCCGGAAGGCCGGAATCGTGACTCAACAGCGCGGATTGACACGGACAGGAGAACATGTGAGGTCTGAAGGAGGAACAGAACGGGAATAAGCCACCCATATCAGAAACGCACCCCGCCACGCACGCGCGGAACCGCCTGAGCCTCCACCGCGCCTGCCCTGGCGGCCGGGACGGCCGCCGATGCTGGACGGGGAGCGGACGGCGGAGGTCGCATCGTGGCTGGAGGCCGGGCCGGACCCCGGCGCGGGCGGGCAGTCCGCTGGACCGAGGCAGAAGTCCGGGAGCGGATCATGGACGGCTTCGGCGCGCGCTGCACGCTTGAAGGCACGCGTCGGCTGACGCTGCGCATCGGCTTCCGGCACGTGTCCCCGCGCCCGGTCCGTCCCAGGGCGGGCCTGCAGGCGCAGGAAGCATTCCGCAACGGCTTCGCGCGGCTGGCGGAGGCAGCCGTTCCCGACGGCGGGCAGTGTGTGAAAATTACCGAATGCGACCGGAAAAAGGGCGGCCCGGAGACCGCTCCCGCAATCTCTCCGTGTGCTGGCCCGCGGTCAGCCGTTGTCCCGGATGGGAATCCTCAGGTGCCGGAACGGGTCCGTACATGGCCATGATGGGCAGTGACCCGGCCTGCAACTGACAGGTCGCTTCACGGAAAGGGGCGACCCGAAGGCCGCGCCCCTTGTTCCGCGCGGTGTCATCGTGTCACCACGGCAGCCCCTTGTATGGCGACTCGTCGCAGTAGAGACAGGACGGATCGTGCAACTGGCTGGCCAGCGACCTGAGGAGGCTTTGGCGTGCCTGCACGGACTGCCTCTGGGTCGAGCTCACATCATGTTCAGTCTGACACTCCGGGGGATTCCCCGGGGTTCCGCCATCCGCGCATTTCCTCAGAAGGCTTATCCCTTTGACTACGGCGCCGCAAGATGTTGTGCCGGCGGCCGGTCGCGGGATCCCCGGATCCCCGACGGAATCCACGCCGGCGGCACCGCGCGGCGGCCCGGACGGTGCGGGAATGTGGTGATTCGGGTGGTGCGCGGGTGCGCCCGCCGGTCCCGTGGCGGGATCCGTCCGCGTCAGGCGTGTCCGTCGATGAGGTCGCGGCAGGTGGCGGGCGGCAGCCCCAGCCCGATGCCGAGCAGGCTGTCGAGGGACGTCCGCCTGTGGCGCCGCCGGTTCCAGCGGAACACGAACTCGTCAAGGCAGCGCTGGAAATGCTTCCTCCGCAGGCCGTGATGCACGCCCATGGCCCAGCGCTTCAGGTTCGAGAAGACCCGGTGGACCCAGGCCAGGACCTCGTGGGCCCTTCGGCCGCCGACCACCCTGCGCTCCCGCGGGTTGCCGGGCAGGCCGGCGTAGCCGCTCCATCCGTCGGTGACCACCCACGCGCCCGGCGCGACGGCCCCGGAGATGAAGCCGCGGAGCGCGCCGGATCCATAGTCCCCGATGGCCTCCAGCCGGATGCGGCGCGGCGCCCCGTCCTCCGACAGCTCCACGGCACCGGCCAGAAGGATCCTGCCATCGGCGCTGCGGCCCCTGCCGGCGACGCCCTTCGCCCCGTCCGTTTCCGCGCCGCCGCCGGCCTCCGCGCCGCCGCCGTCGCGGCAGGGCACGGATGTCTCGTCCACCTCCGCGATCCCCTGCAGGAGGCTCCGGTCGGGGTCGACCATGGCACGGCGCAGCCTGTGCAGCAGCAGCCAGGCGCTTTTGCAGCTCCCGATGCCAGGCTGCGCCTGGAGCTGCAGCGCGGAGATGCCGTTGGAATGCGTCGCCACGATGTGGGCCGCGAGGAACCATGTCCTGAGCGGCAGGTGGCTGCGGTGCATCACCGTGCCCGCCGTCACCGACGTCTGGCGTCCGCACCCCGCGCACTCGTGGAGGCGGCGCTCCCCTTTCAGCTGCCAGCCTTTCGTGCAGCCGCAGGCCGGGCACGCGAAGCCGTCGCCCCAGCGCAGCCTGGCCAGGTGCCCGGCGCAGGCACCGTCGTCCGGGAAGCGCTCCTCGAACTCCTGGCGGGACATGGGCCGGTCGTGTTTCCATCGCGATGCCATGGGAGGAACATAAAGCGAACAAAACGGATCGTCAACCCCCGTCGGACACAAAATGTGGACATGCCTTGGTCAAAGGGATAAGCCTTTTCCTCAGAATGACGCGTGGCTCCGGCGTGTAGAGGCGCCGCACCTCGGGGCTCAGGCTCCGCGTCGTGCAGCGGCAGGACTGCCCGCCGTTGAACTTGCGGACAGCTTCGTCGCCGGGATTGGCGCAGTCGTCATTTTCCATGATGGTGATGTTCACGGCACCCATCGTCGCTGACGGTGTAGCCCGCGCCGTTGGCGATGACGATCCGGGCCGCACTGCCGGTCCGCATTCACGCTGTCGTCCGCCACCGTGCATTGGGCCTCGGCCGTGCCGGCGGCCAGCGAGGATGTGCCCGTGTTCCTCCGGGACGAAGCGGGAACCCGCGAGAAGGGCATGCTCTCGAGTGTCTGGGCACGGAAGGGGACGCGCCCGTGCATCGTGCGGGACCACCGCTGCGGACGCGTCTGCCCCGCCCGCGACAGCAGATCGTCGATCTTGAAGCTCTCCGCACGACAATGGCACGGCTCCGCAAAGGTCCGGCGCGGTCATCTCCCTCGCCGTCCGCAAGGAAATCCGCGTCAGGATCATGGGCCTGCGCCCATTCGGTCCCGCTTTGCCCCCCTGACGTTCCGCCTGGCCGGCCGTGGTCTCGGCGCTGCGCCGCGGGTGGAGCGCGACCACCCCTGCCGCGCTGCGCACGGCGCAGCAGCGGATCCCCGTTCCGCGCCTCAGACGTCCTCCCGTGCGTCGTCCGGCAAGGCGCCGCCCCCTGAAGGGCTGCGCGAAGATGCGATGACGTTCAGCGACTTCAGCTTGCGGTGCAGGGCCGACCGCTCCATGCCCACGAACTTCGCCGCCCGGCTGATGTTGCCCCCGAAGCGATCAAGCTGGGCATTCAGGTACTCCCGCTCGAAAATCTCGCGCGCCCGCCTGAGCGGAAGGTCGGTGAAGCCCCCCGGCAACGAGGTCCGGTCGCTGTCTCGCGCCCTGGCCCGACCCTCGCCCTCGACCTCGGAAGCGGCGATGTCATCCTTGTCCGGGCCAAGGATCAGGATCCGCTCGATCACGTTCTTCAGCTGGCGCACGTTTCCCGGCCAGGCCATCGACTGAAGCATCGCAACGGCATCGTCGGCAAGGTCCCGCAGCGGAAGGCCCTGCGACTTGTTGAACGACGCGATGAAATGACGGGCGAGCTCCGGAATGTCCTCCCGGCGCTCGGCCAGGCCCGGGACCCTGACGGGAACGACGTTCAGCCTGTGAAAGAGCTCCGCGCGGAATTTTCCGGCCTCGGCCTCGGCCTCGAGATCCCGTGTCGTCGAAGAGATGACGCGCAGGTCGACCCGAACCTTGTCCGTGCCGCCGACGCGCTGGAACTGCTGCTCGGTAAGCACGCGAAGGATCTTGGACTGCGTTCCGGGGGGCATGTCCGCAACTTCGTCAAAGAAGACCACGCCGCCATGCGCCTCCTCCAGCAGCCCCGCCTCGATTCCCCTCTCGGCGCTTTCGCGGCCGAAGAGGACCTCTTCCATTCTCTCCGGCGCGATCGACGCCGAGCTGACCGAAACGAACGGTCCGTCGGCGCGATCCGAATTCGCATGTATGTAGCGCGCCGCGATCTCCTTTCCCGATCCCGACGTGCCGGTCAGCATCACGCGCCCGTTGGACCTCGTCACCCTGTCGAGCCGTGACCTCAGCGCCTTGCACGCCGTCGAGGACCCGATGAGGTTCGCCGAGTTCAGCTCCTTGCGGCGCAGCTCGGAGTTTTCCCGCCGCAGCCGCGAGGTTTCCATCGCACGCGAGATCACGACCAGCAGCTGGTCGACGTTGAACGGCTTTTCGATGAAGTCGTAGGCCCCCTGCTTTATGGCCGCGACCGCGATCTCGATGTTCCCGTGTCCCGATATGATGACGACCGGAACGCCGGGATTGTCGCGCTTCGTGGCTTTCAGGACGTCTATCCCGTCCATGCGGCTGTCCTTCAGCCAGATGTCGAGAATCATCAGGCCGGGCGGATCCCGGTTCAACTCGGCCATCGCCTCTTCCGAGCTCGCCGCCATGCGCGTGCCGAACCCCTCGTCTCCCAGAATGTCGGCGATGAGAGTCCGAATGTCCTCCTCGTCGTCGACGATCAGAATGTCACCCATCAACATGTCTCCGTGATTCGTCAGGCTCCTGGCCGTGGGTCCGGTCGACACCGGCCGCCAGGGGCAGGCAGATTTCCGCGCGCGCCCCGATCCGTCCCGAGCCGTCCAGCGGCGCGGCGTCTTTCAGGACCAGCGATCCTCCGTGCTCCTCCACGATCTTCTTCACGATGGACAGGCCCAGTCCGGTGCCCTTTGCACGCGTCGAGACGTATGGCTCGAAGAGACGGGACCGGTCCGCCGGCAGCCCGATGCCGTTGTCGGAAACCGCAATGCGCGCGACCTGACCGATCGCCTCGAGGCCGACCCTGACCCTCGGCCTGTACCCCTCCGCAACAGGACCTTTTTCCATAAGTGTTTCAATGGCTTCACCGGCATTCTTTATCAGGTTTGTCAAGGCCTGGCCCATCATCGTCTTGTCCACGTCGGCATGGACCGGAGCCTCCGGAATCTCCGAGGTCACCTCATGCGCTTCCGTCGTCGCCTGCAAGGTGACGGCATCCCGGACGATCGTCGCCAGGTCCAGCCGGTTGCGCTCGGGCACCGGCATTCGCGCGAAACTGGAAAATTCGTCCACGATGCGCCTCAGGTCGTCCGTCTGGCGCACGATCACGTCGGTCATCTGGTCGAGCTGATCGGCTTCATCCCCCGCCGCCGCGCGGAACTTCCGCTTGATCCGCCCCGCCGAGAGCTGGATGGGCGTCAGCGGGTTCTTGATTTCGTGCGCGATCCTCCGCGCCACGTCGCCCCAGGCCGCCATGCGCTGGGCCATGACGAGATCGGTCACGTCGTCGAACGCGATCACGTACCCTTCCTCCTCGCCCTCCACGCCGCGTCTCCTCGCGATTCGCACGAGAAGGGATCCCACGACGCCGTCCCGCGACACCCGGACCTCGTCCTGTTCCGTGGCCCGGCCGCCGTCGTCCAGCCGGAAGAGCAGAGGCCCGAACTCCGGAACCGACTCCTCCAGGGGCATGGACAGGCTGTCGCTTCCGACCTTGAGGATGCGCTCTGCCGAGCGGTTGACGAAAGTGATCCGCCCCTCGGCATCGAGGCCGATGACGCCTGCCGTCACCGAGGACAGCACGCTGTCCAGCAGCCGGCCCCGCCGCTCGACCTGCTGGTTCGTCGCGAGCAGCCGCTCGCGCTGGCTCTTGAGCTGCCGGGTCATCCGGTTGAAGAGGCGGCCCAGCACGGCGATTTCGTCATCCCCGGGCTCTTCGCGCACCTGCACGTCCAGATCTCCCGCGCCGACACGTTGCGCGGCCCCGGCAAGACGGCCGACCGGACGCGCCAGCCGCTCGGCGAACCAGAGGCCCAGCCATGTCGCCGCCAGGATCAGGATGACGGCGAAGCCGAGGTACAGAAGCCCGAACTCGAACACGAGCCGTCCGCGCGCCGCCTCCAGCTCGCCGTACAGCTTCGCCGTCTCCGCCGCCTCGTCCAGAAGTCCGAGGATCCTGCCGTCGACGTTGCGCGACACGTAAAGATAGCGATCGGGAGACGCCGAGAGAATCACGAGCGCCCGGAACTCGTCAGCCTCCTGGTCCTCGATGATCACGGTCTCTCCGTCCGCGGCAGCGGCGATCTGCTCCGCGTCCGGCGTCTCGAAGCCGAACAGGTAGGATCGCTCTCCGCGTGCGCGGACCGCCCTCGTGCCGTCGATCACGTACGCCTCCCGCAACCCGCGCTGCACGAGGCCCTGACCCTGTCCCAGCAGTTGCCGGAGGTCGCCGTCGGAAACGAAGGCCAGCCGGCCCCGCGAGGCATTCAGGAACTCCGCCAGCGCCTCCGCGTCCTCGGCAAGTTCGCGGCGCTGGTCCTCCTGATAGGCGACGGCGGCCGACAGCGACGCCTGCACGACGCCGCTCACCCGTTCGGAAAACCAGCTTTCCAGCCCGGCGTTGATCGTCAGTCCGGCGAATATCGCCACCATCACGGTCGGAGCGAGCGCGATCAGGGAAAAGACGCCGGTCAGGCGCAAGTGCAGGCGGGAGCCGGCCGACCTCGCGCGTCGCGCGGCGACCATCGCTGCAATCCGCCTCGCGACCAGGGCCGCGACCGCCAGCACGTAGACCAGGTCCGCCAGCAGGACGAGGCGCAGCGTCAGCGGCGAGGAGCTTCCGTCCAGCGGGCCAAGCACGAGGAAGGTCGCCAGGGCCGCCACAGGCCCCAGGATGACAAGGCTCAGCCGCCCGGCGTTGCGGAGCCGGCGCGATTGCCAGACCGGGCCGGCAGCCATTGGCGGCATTGTGCGTGCTCCCTGAGCCACGGCGCTCCCTGAGCCACGGATGTTCCCGTCAAGATGCCGCGCCGGGCCGTGCGGCCGACACAGCATGCTGAGGATGCTGCAGCGGCGGTCGCTGATTCGACACGGAAATGTTGCCGATTTACATCAGCTTCCGTCGCCGTGCCACGCGAATGTCAAGCTCCGTGATCTTTTTTCGAAGCGTGTTGCGGTTTATGCCCAGCAGTTCAGCGCACCTGGCCTGGTTTCCGCCCGTGGCGTCCAGCGCCGTCTCGATCAACGGCAACTCGACCTCACGCAGGACACGATGATAGACCCCGGCGGGCGGCAGGTGCCTTCCGTGAAGATCGAAGTACCTCCGGAGATGCCTGGCGACCGACGTGGACACGCCGTCATCCGCGACCGCCTTTGGAGCGCCTTCCGGCTGGCTGTCAAGCAACGACTTCACGTCTGATCCCAGAACCTGCGGATCTCCGCTCAGGAGCATCAGGCGCCGCACCGTGTTCTCGAGCTGACGGACATTGCCGGGCCAGGAGTAGGCGCGAAGGAGCTCGGCGGTCTGGCTGCCGAACTGAAGCGCCCGCGGCCCGTCCTGCCCGGCCCGCCGGGCGAAGTGACCGGCAAGCAGCATGATGTCCTCGATCCGCTCCCGGAGCGGCGGCAGCCCCAGCGTCACGCCGCTCAGCCGATAGTAAAGATCCTGCCGAAAGCTTCCCTGGTCCATCGCGGCCGCGAGGTCGGCTTGCGTGGTCGCGATCACGCGCGGACCATCTTCCCCGAGACCGTCAATGACGCGGACGAGGCGGGCCTGCGCCTCGAGCGCAAGGTCGGCGACTTCGTCAAGCAGCAGCGTGCCCCCCCTTGCGCGGCCGACCAGCGACGACGGCGCGCCGAAGCCAAGGAGGTCCGCTCCGGCGGCACTGACAAGCGGCAGGGCGCGCCGATCGCCCAGATCGTGAATCGCGCGCGCAACCAAGGACTTGCCGGTCCCGCTCTCACCGGTGATCAGTATCGGCAGATCGGCGTTCATCACCTTGGCGATCGACTGGTAGAGCGACTGCATGGCCGGGCTGCGCCCGACAAGGGGCAGCTCGGCGGCCACGGATTCTTCCGCCGGGCATGCTCGCGCCGGAGCGCGCGGCTTGTCGGCAAGGGCCCGGCTGACCCGCTTCATCAGGTCGGGCAGATCGAAAGGCTTCGGAAAGTAGTGATATGCGTCCGCCTCGGCTGCCTGGATCGCCGTGACGATGGTGTTCTGCGCGGAGATCACGATGACCGGCAGATCCGGACGCGCCGAACCTATCTCCGTGACAAGCTCGATGCCGTTTCCGTCCGGCATGATCACGTCGGTGATCACCAGGTCGCCCTTCCCTTCGTTGACCCATCGCATCAGGGTCAGGAGCGACGACGTGGCATGAACCTTGCAGCCGCCCCGGGTCAGGGCCTGCGTGAGCACCGTGCGGATCGTGCGGTCGTCGTCAGCAACCAGTACCGTGCCGTCCATTGGCCTGTCGCCTCGTCATTGCTGCTGATCCTTCGGGGCGGCTGGAAGCGACACGCGGAAGACCGTGTTGCCGGGCCTGCTGTCAACGGAGATCCAGCCGTCGTGATCGGAAACTATCCTCGAAGCCAAGGCAAGCCCCAAGCCGGTCCCGTTCTCACGCCCCGACACGAACGGATCGAAAATGCCATGCAGGATGTCCGGCGGAATGCCAGGGCCGTCATCGGCGATCTCGACGTTCAGCGCCAGTCCGTTCGCACGCCCCCTCCGGCGGATCCTGGACGACATGTCGTAGAAGGTGCGGATCAGGATGCGGCCGGGCGATCCTTCCGTCGCCTCGGCAGCGTTCTTCAGCAGGTTCGAGAAGACCTGCAGGATCTGGTCTTCGTCCACCCAGACCAGCGGCAGTGACGGATCGAACTCGTCGACCAGCTCCATGTGGGCGGCGAATCCCACGGATGCCGAGCGCCTCGCACGCGCAATCAGGTCGTGGACGTTCACCGCCCTGCATGCCGGCGGCCGCAGGTTGCCGAACCGCTCCACCTGCTCGAGAAGGCCCAGGATGCGGCGCGCCTCGCTGACGATCAGCTCTGTCAGGGCAAGATCGTCCTCGGCGAGGTTCATGCCGAGGAGCTGCGCGGCGCCCGTGATGCCCGCCAGCGGGTTCTTGATCTCGTGCGCCAGCATTTCGGCCATGCCGATCGCGGACCTGGCCGCCGAGCGCCCGGACACGGCCATCCGCTCTCCGACGAACCTGGGCTCCACCAGCATCACGAGGTGGCCTGCCATGCCGGCCATGGGCGCCAGCCTTATGTCGCAGCGCCTTGCCGCGCCATCGCCCGCGGCGACATCCATGTTGTTCATGAAGAGCGGAGCCTGCTCACGCCGGACCCTCGCCGCGTGCTCGGCCATCGGCGCGTCCGTTGCAAACGCGTCGAATGCAGGCAGGCCGACGGCATGGCGGGCTGACGCGTTCAGATGGCTCTCTGCCGCCGGATTCATCCCGGCAATCCTGTCCTTCTCGTCGAGCAGGACCGCGGGCACGGGAATCGACAACCAGAAGCGGTCCCGGACCCCGGTCATTCGCGACCCGCGGCACGCGCCGACGCCGGCCCGCGCGGCACGCCGGTGCATGCATACCCTGCACGGGAGCCTGCATCGGCGCGAATTCCGCGACCTCGCGCCCGAAATGCCCTCGCGCGGCGCCGGCGGCAATCCGCCCGGACCGGGAACAGCGTCGGGACCGAGGACGGCCTGCGCGAGAATGTCGAGAACCCGGACCCGATCACCGCGTTTCCTTTCCCGCCTCTCCTGCACGGCATGCCGTCACGCCGACCCTGGCCGGGCGGCCGTTCCCGCACGGGGCCGCGCATCACCGGCATCGGGCAACGCTCATCCGAGCCTGCCATGCATCACTTTCCTTGGTGGCCGTGCCGTTGTCCAGACGCCAACGCGTTCGGGCCGCCGCCGGCTTGCCGTGCAGCATGTCGAGATGCCGGATCCGCGCTGCCGGGAATCCCTCGGGGCCGTCGCTGCCCGGCGATGCGCCGCACGTGCGCCCGGGAGCCCCGGCAGGCATCGGACACCATGGCATGCCGCCCGACAGGATTCCCCGGTTCCCGCGATGGCTGTCCAGGCAAAGCTGGCGGGGGCCGCAAGGACACCCGGCGAAATCCATGCCGAGTCGCCGCGGGCAGCGACGCAACCGCCGGCCTGGCCGCCGGCAATTGCGTCAGGGCGGCATTGTCGCTCGAAGAGGAGCCGGAGCCTGTGCGTGTCCGCGAAGCGCCCGACGACGGGCGGCGCCCGGCATCCGGACCTCGATGACGGCGAGGCTCCGAAGATCGGGCGCGACGCCTTCCCGGCTGCCCATGGGCTGGTCGCCGAGAGCGGGATCATCGCGGCCCGCGAGGGAGCAGAACCGTTTCGCGGGATGGGCAGCCGCCATCTGCCTGATGCCTGCGGTCTCCGTGGCGTCAGGTGGACGGCTGGCCATGAAAGCTTGACCTAAGCGAGGCTTTTGCGCAGTTCGTAACAAATTGAACCGCAATGGCTTTTCATCCGCCGCGCGCTGCCCAGCACGGCCACGTGGCGGCCGTGCTGGGGGGGGGGGGGGGGGTGCAGCCCAACTTTTTGACATCTGCGTTTTCCGCCTGCACTTTCCGGCGGGTGCGCGTCGGACCAGGGCTGGAAGAGCCGGCCGGCGGCGCGCCTTGAGGCAGATGCAGGAGTGCGTGTCATGACGAAGAGCGAAGGGAGCCGGGTGCACCGCCATCCGGACGCGGCGGACTGTCTGGAAAGCCTGACGGAAGGCGAGGCGGCCGTTCATCCGCCGGTGGTCCGCGAACACGGGGACGGGTTCGCCCGATGCTGGCTGGAGGGCGGCGAGGTGAGGAGCCGCGACGTCGCGGCGGCCGAGCTGCCGTTGGCGGGCCACCGTCCGGACGGCGGGCGGCCGGCGGAGTTCGGGCCGCTGCTTCCGCGGCTGGCGGCGGACCCGGGCTCGGGCGCGCCCGACCTGGACGGGGGCGGGCGCGCGCTCCGGGACGCCTCGCCGGGCGGCGGCGCGGCGGCGCCGAGCTTCTGCCGGGCGGCTGGACGCGACGCTGCCGGCGCCGGAGTGCGCGGCCTGCGGCAGGCCGATGGCCCGGCATTCGTCGTCGTCGAAGTCCTTGCCTCGAGCCGGCTCGGCCGGGTCGAGGTGGAGCGGTCGCGTTTCCGCTGCCGGTCGTGCGGCAAGGGGCGCTTCCCGCCGGACCGGGCGCTTGGCCTGGAGGGCGGGACGGTGACGCCGGGGATGGCGAGCGTCATCGCCGGGACGGTGCCGCTCATGGGCTTCGAGGCGGCGAGCCGGCACGTCGACAGCCTCGCCGGTGTGGACGCGTCGTCGAGCGCGCTGCAGCGCCGGGCGCCGGAGCTCGGCGAGGCGGCGGCCCGCTTCGAGCGCGAGGAGGTCGTCGACGGCAAGCCGCTGGAACCGCGCATGCAGCTCTCCGTCGACGGGACCGGCGTCCCGATGCGGAGGGAGGAGACCGAGGGCGTTCGCGGCAGGCAGGCCGACGGCACCTCGAAGACCAGGGAAGCCAGGCTGGCGGTGGCGTGCACGGCCGAGGGGCGGGACCCCGGGACCGGCGCGGCTCTCAAGGACCGGGGCAGCGAGTCGTCCGGCTGCCTGACCGGCGGCGCGGCGGCGCCGTCCGGAGGCCGGGAGGCCTCGGACTTCGCGGCGCGGCGCGACCGGGAGGCCCGGCGGCGGGGGCTGCACGACGCGGGCGGGCCCGTGGTCGTCTCCGACGGGGCGGACTGGATCCCCAACGCCTGCGAGGGGCCCTTCGGGGGCCGGAAGGTCACGTTCGTGCCCGGCCTCTTCCACTGCCTGGAACGCGCCTCCGACGCCGCGAGGCGATCCTGCCGGCGGGGGCGGAGCGGGACCGGCGGTTCGCGGAGGCGAGGCGGACGTCAGGGCGGGCCGGGCGGCGAAGGTGGTCCGGGAGCCGGCGCCCTTCAGGGACCGGCACGAGGAAGTCGAGGCCTGCTGCCGGCATTTCGAGAGGAACCTCGGCCGGATGCGGCACGACGGGTTCCGGGAACGGGGCGTCCGGGCCGGAAAGCGGCGTCGTCGAGGGCGGATGCCGGCAGTTCGGGCTGCGGCTCAAGCGCTCCGGAACGCGCCGGGCGGAGAGGGGCGCCAACGCCATGCTGGCGCTGAAGGGCTGCGCCATGAACCTCAGGGTGCCCGACTTCCTCGAATGGCGGACGAATCAGGCCATCGCCGCATGATGTCAAAAAATTGGGCTACACCCCGTGCTGGGCACGCTCCGGTCGCTCGGGCTGGCGCGCGTCCTGGGCCGGACAGCCGGTTCCGGATCGCCTCGGAGCCGACCGGGCTGCAGGCGAAGGCGTTCGAGCTGCTCGGCGTGGACCCGGACCAGGACGACTGCATAAGCGTGACAGCCTGAATCCGCGCAAACCCCTGTCACGCTTGGCGAAACTGTCTTTCATGCCCGTGAAGTTCCGCCTAAAATGTGGATGGCCTACCCCAGGCGTGGCATCTCCGTGCCAGAAACCACCCGGACAGCATCCATGTTTCGGGTCAAGCCCGGATCCGGCCTTTTCCGGGGGGCCGGGAGCGGGGTTTTCCACAGCCTGTCCACATCCCGGCGGCCGTCCGGGCAGGCGGAAGCGGCCCGGCCGCAAGGGCGCGGCCGGACGGCCGGCTTCCTTCGGGCCCGGACGGGCCGCCCGCAGGGCGCGGCCCGTCCGGGCGTCAGGCGGCGGGCGCCGACCTGTCCTCCCGTCTGCGCCGGTCGCGGAGAAGGACGTTCGCGGTCACGACGAGCTTCCGCATGACCGCGGTCACGGCGACCTTGCGGGCCCTGCCCCCTCGGCCCGGGCCGGCCGTGCATCTCCTTCGTGTCGGGACCGGACATGCAGGCCGCCATCGCCGCCATGTGCAGGACGTCCCCCGGACGCCGCCGCCCGCCGGCGACGTGGCGCCCGCCCCTGAGGGTGCCGCCGTCGCGGGCGAAGGGGGCGACGCCGGCCAGGGCGGCGGCCCGGCGGCTGCCGACGGCGCCCGGCCCGCCCGCCCGGGCGACCGGGGACGCGGCCGTGACCGGGCCGATGCCCGGCACCGGGGCCGGATGCCGCAGCTCTCCGCCAGGCCCTCCGACCCCTCGACGAGCGCCGCGGTCCGCCGGCCGGACGCGGCGACGCCGGCGCCGGTCCCGGCGAGGACCTTCGGGACGGGCCCGTCCGCGTCCGGACCGCCGGCCTCGCCCGGGACCGCCTCGGCCCGGCGCGCCTGTCGACGGGCGCCTCGCGCAGGACCGGCATGTCGCGGAGCCTGTCGACGGTCCCGTCCGCCGGCGCCGTGGCCGCCATGTCCGGGAACGCGGCGCGCAGGGCGGCCGGCACGCGCGCGCCGGCCCTGTCGGCCTTCGCCAGCTCGCCGCCGGCCCTGGGGAGGTCCCGGGACTGGCGCGGGTCGCCACGACGACCTTGAGGCCCCGGTCGTGCAGGGACTGCAGGAGGGCCCGGTGCATCCGCCCCGTGGCCTCCGGGACGGCCCGCGCCGCCTTCGCCTCCCCGGGAGGCGGGCGACCTTGCGGAAGCCGTCCGTGTCGCTGGTCGCGGTCCCGTCCCGCCCGCCCGGGCGGATGTCCGGCGTCTTCCTGCTCACGTCGATTCCTGCGGCTGCGGTGGCCATGGTCTCCCGCTCCTGTCCTCGCGACGGTCCGGTTCCCGGACCCGGCGTCCATCGGGACGCGGGAGGACGGGCCGACCACGCTGTCCGACGGATCCGCTTGCGCGATCCAGGGAGCTGTCGGTCCGGCCAGCCCTGCGGGGCCAGGCCCCGCACCGCCGCCGCCAGGCCTGGCGGCGGGGTCCCGGACCCGGCATCGACCGGGAAGGCGCCGGGAGGCAAGGGACGGCCTTTCCACAGGAAATCGCCTCCAGCCTGTCCACGGCCACCTCCCCTGGTCATTGCCGGTTCGTTGGACATGCGAGGGAGGACACGATGGCCTGGGACGAGACCAACCACGAGGAGCATGACCGCAAGTCGGAGAGTAAGAGCTTGCTAGCCGCAGGGCAAAATGATAACAGTTTGATAACTGATGTTGGGAGGCGAATTGATGGTGACGATCAATGTGCGGCGGCTCGACGAGGACGTAGTGGAACGTCTCAAGCGACGCGCCACTCTAAACAACCGCTCTCTGGAGGGCGAGGCGCGCCACATCCTGCAATGCGCCGCCGCCGACGAAATGGCGGCGAAGCGCACGGCGTTCGCGGAGACCATGGAGCGGCTGCGCCCCCTGACCGAAGGGCGCAGGCAGACCCCGGCGGAGGTGCTGATCCGCGAGGACCGCGACCGCGGCCATCGCGACGACTACTGATGCGCTTCGTGGTCGATGCGAACGTGGCGGTCAAGTGGCTGGTCGTCGAAGAGGATTCGGACGTTGCGCGGGAGCTGGCGACGAGCGGCCACGACCTGCACGCGCCGCGCCTGATGGCTTCCGAGATAGCCAATGCACTTTGGCGCAAGGCGCTGGCGGGCGGGATGGAACGTCGTGCCGCGGGCGTCCTGCTGGCCAGCCTGCCGGACATCCCCGTGCGCTGGAGCGCCGACGAGTTTGTTTCCGCCGATGCCGTGCGTCTGGCATTGGCCCTCGAACACCCGGTTTACGACTGCGTGTATCTCGCGCTGGCGCACCGCATCGACGCCAAGGTGGTGACCGCGGACCGCCGATTCGCGAATGCCGTGGCACCGACCGAGCACGGTGAATCGGTCGTGACGCTGGCGGATTGCGCGAAGGGGCGATGATCGCGGATTTTTTAGCCCCGCGCGCCTGTAACCCCATGTCCGGCCATGCGGAATTCAGCTCTCTAGTGGTCAGTTAAAAACAAAGGATTCCATTCCTTCCCGGATCACGGCATCCTCCTGCCGCCGCGATCAAGCGGCCCGCGAGAACGGGAGACAGGCGGACGGGCAGGAAGTCGACGAGGCGGGAAATCGCGCCTTCGGACGGGGACCGGGAGCGTCTCGAGGGGATCGTGCGTGACCCGGCGAGCCGGCGGAAGCACGCCTGGCGGGCCCGCATCGTCCTGGCGCCGGGCGCGGGCTGCGGGCTGGCGGAGGCCATGCGGCGGACGGACATGTCGAAGCCGACGGTCTGGCGCCGGCGGGACCGCTTCCTCGCCGAAGGCGCCGGCGGGCTTCTCCGGGACGCCGCCCGCCCGCCGGGGAAGGCGCCGGTCCCGGAGGACCGGGTGAAGGCCCTGGCCGGCCTCGCGATGTCGCCGCCGCCGCCGCACGCCCGGCACCGGACGGTGCGGGCGCTGGCGGGGAAGCCGGGGACGGTGCGCTCGACGGTGCACGGCATCCTGAAGCGGAACGGCCTCAGGCCGCACCGGGTGAAGACCTTCAAGGTGTCGCGCGACCCGCGGTTCGAGCTGAAGGTCCGCGACGTCGCGGGCCCCTGCGTCGACCCGCCCGACCACGCCGTCGTGCTGTCGGCGGACGAGAGCGAGCGCGTGAACGCCACCGGTTCGAGTGAGCGCGCGAACCGGATCCAGGCGCTCGGGCGGACGCAGAAGCCCCTGCCCATGACGCCGGGCCATGCCGGGACGAGGACCCGCGCCTGCAGGCGGAACGGCACCGCATGCCTGCTCGCGGCCCTTGATGCCGCCACCGGCCAGGTCGCCGGCCGGACGGTCGAACGGCACCGCTCGGCGGAGTCCCTCGCCTTCCTCGACCATGTCGCCGAGGGGATCGCGCCCGGAACCCCGGTGCACGTCATCCTCGACAACGTGTCCTCGCACGGGTCGGCCGAGGTCCGCGGGTGGCTGAAGGGCCGTCCCGACCGGACGTCCCGCTTCACGCCCACGTCAGCGTCCTGGACGGACGCCGTCGAGGGCTCTTCTCGAAGCTGACGCGACAGAGGCTCAGGAATGCCGTCTTCGACTCGCCTGCCGGGTGCGTCGCGGCGATCGAGGGATGCATCGCGCATCACAACGCCAACGACGCCCGGCCCTTCCGCTGGAGCCGCAGGCCGGAGGACCTCGTCGAAGCCTGGAAGCGAGGCCGCCAGAAGCTCCGGGAAATGGCATCAAATGAATCGTAATCGTTCGGTGAAGGCGTGACGGCCATTTCTGGCCTTGTTTGGCGATGCCGGAACCGTTTCGCGGACCGCGCCGCATGATGCACGCTGGTTCCGGGTGTTCATTCGTGCCTGCCGCGACTTGCGTCACGACGGCGTTGCCGTGGCCGGTATGGCGCGACAGTCTGGATGAGAGACTCTCACCTTGACTGACGCGCCAGAGGCCGGGCCCTGATGACCGCAGGCCGCGGGCCGGGCACGGGATTGCGGGCGGAACGGGGTTCAGCGGTTGAGCGTCCGCTTCCAGTCCCTGCGGAGCGGGCAGAGCCAGATGTCCTTCCTGGGCTTCGCCCATTGGTTCTTCCTGTCGTACTTGCCCCGTCCCAGGGTCGTGCCGACACGGATCCATCCGGAGGCCCTGTACACGGCCCCGGTGAAGCGCGGGACCTCGACGAAGGTCTCCATCAGGACCGGCGTCACCCTGCAGCGGTCGTGCCAGTCCCGCGGCAGCCGGCGCCGCGCCTCGGAGAGGATGTGCGAGGCCAGGTTCGGGATCCGGACCCAGGGCATGATCAGGTACCTCGAGTTGTCGATCACGCGCTGGAGGTTCCGCTCGCGGACCTCCGGCGACCATCCGATGCAGGCGTCGCGGGGCGCGGTTTTCCAGGCCGCGGCCGAGAAGCCGAGCATGGCCAGGGGGCGGCCTTCGCGGTCCTCCACCGCGTAGCGCATCTGCGCGCCGACGAGGGGCGTGTAGCCGAGGCAGTGCCAGCGCGCGACGAACCCGTTCCAGACGCGGCTGGCCTCGGGGCCGGCCCCGGTGACCCGGACGAGACGGATCGGGCGCACCGCGTCCAGCGTCTCCGGCATCGGCGCCTGCGGCGGGTCCGTCTCCGGCCCGGGCTCCGGCTCCCGCAGCCGCCTCGGCGCGCGCCGGGGCGGCGGCAGCGTGACGGTCCCGTCCCGGTGCATCGCCAGCATCGTGAGCCGGGCCATCATGGCCCTGATCCCGCCGTCCGGCCCGGTCCAGCCGATCGCGTGGCAGAACGCGCCGCAGGACCGGCAGCGGAAACGCGACCGCTCCGCCCCGACCCGCCCCAGCCGGCTCGAGGCAAGGACTTCGGCGTCGCCGAATGCCGGGCCGTCGGCCTGCCGCAGGCCGCGCACTCCGGCGCCGGCCGCGTCGCGTCCAGCCGCTCGAAGAGCGGCTTCGGCGCCGCCGCGCCGCCGCCCGGAGAGGCGTCCCGGAGCGCCCGCTCCACGCCGTCCAGGTCCGGAACCCCCGAGCCCGGGCCCGCCGCCAGCCGCGGCGGCAGCGGACCGAACTCCGACGAGACCGCCCCGGCAGCGCCTCCGGCGTGCCGTCCCCCGCGACGTCGCGGCTCCGCACCTCGCCCCCCTCGATCCAGCATCGCGTGTGGCCGCCCGCGTGCCTGCGGACCGGCGGCGGATGCGCCGCCGCCTCGTCCTCGGGAAGGCCCTCCGGACAGTCCGCCGCGTCCGGATGGCGGTGCACCCGGCTCCCTTCGCTCTCGTCAGTCATGACACGCACTCCTGCGTCTGCCTCATGCAGCGCGCCGCCGGCCGGCTCGCCCGGTCCTGGTCCGACGCGCCCGCTCCTGAAAGTGCAGGCGAAAAACGCGGATGTCAAAAAATTGGGATGCACCCTACGGGAGGGTGCATCCCAAATTTGTTGACCGCCATGATTCGCTGGCGCTGCCGCACCATCGTTCCATCAAGAAAACAAGGCTGTCAGACATTCTCGAACAGCGGGCAAGCTGGACCATTGGGGCTCGATCAAACAATCTGGGCTACACCCAATACGGGAAGTCCATTTAGGGCCCGTCGACAGTCATGTCGCGGCGATCCCGCCGGAGACGTCCCGTTCCCCCGACCGGCTCCGCGTCGGCGCCGTCCCCGCCCGGGCGCCGACGTCCCGCGCCCTCCGGAACCGGGACGGGCCGGCGGCCGCCGTGACGAAGGCCGTTGCCGTCACCGGCCCCACGCCGGGCATCGCCGTCAGCTGCCGTCACGTGGCGTCCGACAGGGCGAGCGTCCGGACCTTCCTCGTCATCGCGGCCAGCTCGTCGCGCATCTGCGCGCGCAGCCGCAGGACCGGCGCCACGCCCCTGCCGCTGCACGCGCAGCTGAAGGGGCGAAGGACCGACGTCGCCGGCAGCGTCCGGCCGGCCCGGGCCTGCCGGTCCGGCCCCTGAAGCCCGGGCATGACGCCGCCGAAGGCGTTCCGCGAGCTGCGCCGGGTCGCGCGGGCACGAAGGAAGACCGTCGCCGGGCGCACGCGGACGCGCAGCCGCGTCCACAGGATCGTCGACGGCGCCGGCCTTCGCGTCGGCGGCGTCCTCTCCGACATCTCCGGGGCCAGCGGGCGGCGCCTTCCCGACGGGCCGGTCGCGCGCCGGGATCCCGGCCTCGCTCCCGGCCCGCGTGCGCAGGCGTCTCGAGACGCTCGGGGACGCGCGCGCAACGGAGCTCCCGGAGACCTGCCGGTTCCTGCTGCGCGACCAGGCCGGGCTTTCCGACCGGGCCGGGGAGCGGCTCGCCGGGTACGACGCCGTCATCGACGAGGGGCTCGCCGGGCGCCGGACGAAGGTCAGGCTGCCGGCCGCGATCCCCGGCATCGACCGTCGCGCCGCGTCGGCGATCGTCATCGAGCCTGGGCCCGACATCTCCGTCTTCCCGTCGGCGCGCCGCTGCGCCGCTGCGCCGCCCGGGTCGGGCTCGCGCCCGGCAACAGCGAGAGCGCGGGGAAACGCCGCTCGGGGCGCGTCCGCAAGGGCAGCCGGGCGCTGCGCACGCTGCCGGTCGAGTGCGCGCGGGCGGCGGCCCGGAGCGGCCACTGCCAGTTCAGGGGGGAGGGGGTGTCACAAGGCGCCGGCCGTGCGCCGCGGCTGCAGGCGGGCCACCGTTGCCACTGCCCGCAAGATGCTGCGCATCATCCACCGCATGCTCTTGACCGGAGAACCGTGCCACGACCCCGGAACCGGCCACGAGGCGCTGCCGGTCATGCGCAATGCGCCGCGCCGGTCCGGGATGCTGCGGAAGCACGGCATGCCGGACGCGGTGGCGGCACGGCCGGCGGCCTGACGGCGAGGCGGCGACCGCCAGCGCAAACGGACGCAGATGCAGGCAGGCACGGGCCTGGGCCGGAGCGGGGCGGCCCGCATGCCGCCCGGGCCGCCGCAACCGCATCACGTTCCCTCAGGGCCGGATCCGCGAAGATCCGGCCAGCGGCAACGCTCGCTCTGCCGGGCAGAAATTTACAAGGCAAACGACGCTGGCCTGATTCGCCGCCCCGTTGCGGCATCTGACCGGCAGCGCGGCGGCGCCGTCCGGAGGACCCTCTCCCGGAAGGTAGCCAGGGGCGAGGGAAGCCGTTCAGGCGCGCCCGCCCTGCCGGCATTGCCAGAGGAACCGAGACAGACTAGACAAGGCGGCACCACGCAAAGGACATGGTCCGGGATGGAACTTCGCCTAGGCAACGGCTTTGACGTGCATCGGTTTGGTCCCGGGGACCATGTCACGCTCTGTGGCGTGCATGTCCCGTATGACCGCGGCCTCACCGGCCATTCGGACGCCGATGCCGCAATGCATGCAATCACCGATGCGGTCTACGGCGCGCTGGCCGAGGGCGACATCGGCCGGCACTTCCCGCCGTCCGACCCCCGGTGGAAAGGCGAGGAAAGTGCAACCTTCCTGAAGCATGCGGCCTCGCTTGCCGGCAGGCGAGGCTTCCGGATCGCAAATGTCGACACCACCATAATTTGCGAATTCCCGAAGATCGGCCCTCACGCGCGCTCGATGACGGCGCGGCTCTCCGAGATCATCGGCCTTGCACAGGACCGGATAAGCGTGAAGGCGACAACGTCCGAACGGCTGGGATTCACCGGCCGCGGCCAAGGCATCGCTGCGATCGCGACCGCCGCGCTGGTGGCAGGGTGACGAGACGCATCTTCCTCAGCTTCTTCTGCACAGGCTTCCTGCAACCCGCCCCCGGCACATGGGGATCGCTGGCGGCCCTGCCGGCGGCGTGGGCGCTGTGGAATTTCGGCGGACCGTTCCTGCTTGCCGCCGCGATCATTGCGGCCTTCCCAGCGGGCGTCCGGGCCGTGGAGAGGGAGCTCGGGGAAAGCGGAACGCACGACCCTGGCTGGATCGTCATTGACGAGGTCGTCGGACAGTGGATCGCGCTTCTGCCGGTCGCTGCGGGCGCCACGGCTTCGGGCGCTTCGCCGGCGCGGCTCTGGCCGGGCATCCTCGCGGCCTTCCTGCTGTTCCGCCTGTTCGACATATGGAAGCCATGGCTCGCGGCTAAGGCGGACAGTCGCAGGGACGCATTGGGCGTCATGCTTGACGACCTTTGGGCCGGCGTGTTCGCGGCGTGCGGCGTCACGGCACTCGCGGCCCTCGCCCATCTTGGAGCTGCCCCGTGAACGTTTCCGGGATCCTTGGGCGTGCAAGGCGTTCCGGCGTGAAGATCACCATCTCGATAACAGGGGTGGCAGGCCCGGGGGGCCTCAGTCACTGTAGTCGGGCTCCTCCCTGTCAAGCACCAGCTTCATCTCCTCGAAATGCGCGATTTCCGCGTCCCCGCAGGCCTCCCACCCGCATGCCGTCGCCTCGGCAAGTTCGTCCCTCATGACGGCAAGCTCCCGCCCGGTCTGGTAGGCCATGACCATCGTCCGGGCGGCGCGCTCGAGGTGGTACAGCGCGTCCCAGGCCTCCGCCACGCTGGTGCCGAAGGTGGTGACGCCATGGTTTTGCATCATTACGGCGCGATGGCTGCCCACGGTTCGGGCAATGCGCTCTCCCTCCTCCGTGTCCGACGCGATCCCGCCAAAGGCCAGGTCGTAGGCCAGTCGCCGGAACCAGCGGGCGGTCACCTGGTCGATCGGCTTGATGGTCGGATCCTTCAGGCTTGCGAGCGCCGTTGCGTGGGGCGGATGAATGTGAAGCGCGACACGCGCCTGCGGAAGGTTCCGGTGCAGGGCCGAGTGGATCGACCAAGCGCTCCTGTCCGGGGCGTCAGGCCGCTCCATCGTCAAGGGATCGTCGCAATTGCAGAGGATCAGGTCCGAGGCCCTGACGCGGCTCCAATGCACCCAACGGGGGTTGACGACGAACTCCTTCCCGTCCGCGCTGACCGCGGCGGAGAAATGGTTTGCCACCCCCTCGTGCCATCCGTTCCGGCAGGCGAGCCGAAGGGCCGCCGCGACATCGGCGCGGATTGCCGCCTCGTCGCCGTTTGGCGCTGCTTGCATACGGGTCATTGCACCACACCTGCGAGATCCGAGAGACATGACGTCGCAATGCGCCACCGTGCTCGCGCGTCCGAAGGAGTCGCCTTCCTAACCGCGCGCTGCGCGCAAGGCAATCCGCGAGCGCAGCGGCCGGCGCGGCGGCGGCGGTCATCCTTGCAGACCTTCGGCGGCGAAGGCGCTGCCCGTCGCTGCGGAACGGCGGGGGATGAAGCCGCCGCCCGCGCCACGCCACGCGCCCGGAGCGGGCCACCGTACCGGCCGGGGAGATTCCCGACAGCACGCCGGCCTGCGCGCCAGGAGACGCCCGCACTCCGTCGGACCAGCAGCGCCGGCGCGCAGGCGCTATGCATAGGCGATCTCGACCATCTCGTGGCCGAGCACGCGCGGCACGGTGAAGCTCACGCGCCCGTCCTCGGCGAGGAATTCAAGCTCAACGGCATGTGGAACCAGGCTGACGCTTTCAACCCCTCCACGAACGCGGACGGAAACAGAAATGTCGTGCAACGGAACCAGGTCCTGGATCGGGAGCACCTCCTTTCCGCGAAAGGTGCCGACCGGTGCGGGAGTGGCATAGAGCAGATGAAGGACGTCCCGGTTCTCGCGGCCCTGCCGCCGCAAGGTGATCCGGGCGGCCTGGGGGAGCAATGCCTCGAGGGTCCTTGGCTTCCGCATGGCCAGCTCTATGAGCTTCCTCGCCATCTCATGGTGCGCCACCGCTCCAAACTGTCGGTAGATCGAGAAAATCGGCGCGGCGAAGTAGACGAACGATCCCTTTGCCGAACCGATAGCGCAGCCCGACGGTTCGGGCTGCTCGGCGGCATGCAGATGCCCGCTGAAATGCCTTGGCGTCCTGTCGAAATACGGTGCGTAGACATCACCCAGCCCCTCGCCGTCGGTCAGGGCAATGCGCTCCGTCGGCACGTAGAGAAAGAGCGGGCTGTCGATCGAGTCAGGCCGCAGGGACGGAACCGGCAGGGCGTAGTCCCCGCCTTCCATGCCTGACGTCCCGAGCCATCTCGCTCCGACGTCCCAGACGAAGCCTCCATCCGAAATGCCGCTCTTTCCCGTCAGCAGGACGCGGCCGCCGCCGGCCACGAACGCGTCGACCCAGTCCCTGATCCGATCATCGACACGGATCTCGTCAGGCAGGATCAGCAGCTTGTAGCCGGAGATGTCGGTTTCACGATCGACGACGTCAAAAAGGAAGTGCCCCTCGAGCAGCACCCGCGCCGCGCCCACGTCGGACGGGTGATTCGCCTCCGGCCTCTGGCCGATCCTGTGGTCCGCAGCCGCCTCGTTGCTCAGAACGGCGATGTCCGCGACAGAGGTGGACCCGTCGACCCAGCCCTCGCGGCCCTCCACCCATTCGTAGGCCGCGCGGATGATCGCCATCGAGGCGCCATCGACCCTTGCCGTGGGGTGCAGGTGATCGCCGATGCAGCAACGCGCGCCATGCGCAAGCATGGTGGCGCACTCGAAGATCAGCGCCTCCTTCCTCTTGTAGCCGCCGAATTCACCCCAGTGCGTGTGAAACCTCCCGGTCATGCCCAGGTATGTCTCGCCGGTCGTTTCCACGTATCTTGCGCTGAGCGGGAAGTCGTCATACCCCCATCCGCCGGTCGGGAGGGATTCTATCTCCAGATGGCTGTAGAACTCGGCATAGTGCCTCCTGAAGCCTTTCCTGACATGGCCGGAATTGAAGAAGAGCGGGCAGTCCGGATGATGCTTCCTGACCGTGTCCCGCACCCGCTCGAAGAAGCGGGTCACCGTTCGGGAGTTGAACTCCTTCCGGTCCGCCTCCCGCGTCCAGTCCAGGCCGAGCTGCGCCATTCCGCGGCGTGACGCCTCGGAAACGCTCACCGGCTGCCAGGCAATGTCGATCCAGAACCCGTCCCCTCGCGAATACCGGCCGGCAACCTCGTCGATCTGCGCGCAAAAGTAGTCGAGATAGTCGGAGGCGAAGTCCATGTAGGCCCAGCCGGCGCCGTTCGGCGGCGCCGTCTGCCGCGGCAGGTCGCCCGCCGGCGACATGACGCGCCATTCCGGATGCGTTCGCGCGGCATGCTCGTCCCAGTTGGCGGACAGGTAGATCGGCGTCTTGATGCCTGCGGACTGCAACGCGTCAATCTGGCGGCCAAGCAGGTCGATGCCAAGATTGGGGTGCGTCATTCCGACGTCCGTCGGATGGTAGGACAGGCCGTGATGGCATTTTGCAAACAGGTTGACGCTGTCAACCCTTGCCGACTTGTAGGCTTCGGCGAACTCCCTGTCGTCAAACCGCGACGCGACGTCCGGCACGAGTTCGGACGTATGGAAGTCGAGATGAACCTGGCGAAACCTCATGTTGGCATCCTTTGCTCTGCTGTTGATCTCCATGGCTCTCGCCCGATTCGGCGCCGGCAAGAGGACAGGCCGCGATCCGCCGTTTCCGCCGGGGGCGGTCGCCGCGGCGACATCGCCGGCATCCGCACCTCCGCGTGGCGGGGCGCGTCGCGCCGGCGCGAATGACGGTCGCCAGGGACATCGGGCGGCCGCGCGGCATGGCGCGGCCACGGAGTCCATGCTCCTGTCCGGGGCAGGCAGGAGCCCGCTCTCCCGCCGGGACGGCCGGGCGAGCCGGCCTTCGCGCCCCCGGCTCCCGTCCCCGTCTCAAGCGGCAAGGTGCCGTCCTGCACCTTCACGCTCCGGCCGTCCGCCCGCCACGTGATCATGTCAGCGAACTCTCCTGCCTGACTTCTCGAACAGGTAGACGTGCTCCGGCATGACGCCGACAGGCATCTCCTCCTTGCGGACATTGCGCTTTCCGCGGACCTCGACGGTGACCGGCTCGCTTGTCGGCAAGGTGCCGACGACGTGGCGCACGCCACCAAGGTCCTCGACGAAATCGGCGCGCACGCGCATCTGGTTCGGGGCATCCCGCGACTGCACGAAGTGTTCCGGCCGGATGCCGACGATCACCTCCGGACCGGCAGGATCGCCGATCGCGCCTGCCTGGAGGATCTGGCCGTCCCCGAGCTCGACATGACACCTGCCGGATTCATCGCGCCTGGACCTGCCGGAAAGAAAGTTCATCCTGGGGCTGCCGATGAAGCCCGCGACGAACTGGTTGTCGGGATCCTCGTACAGTTCGCCGGGCGCGCCTTTCTGCTCGACGTTTCCGGCGCGGAGGACGACGATCTGGTCGGCAAGCGTCATGGCCTCGACCTGATCATGCGTCACGTATACCATGGTTGCGTCGATTGAATCATGGAGCCTGGCGATCTCGATCCGCATGCTTGCCCGCAGCTCCGCGTCAAGGTTGGACAGCGGCTCGTCAAACAGGAAGACGGAGGGGCTTCGCACGATTGCCCGCCCGATCGCCACTCTCTGTCTCTGCCCGCCTGACAGCTGCGCAGGCTTGCGGTCAAGATACTCGGTCAGCTGCAGCAGTTCCGCCGCATTCCTGACCATTTCCTTCCGTTTGGCAGACGGAATGCGGGCCATGCGCAGGCCGAAGCCGATGTTCTGCGCAACCGTCATGTGCGGGTAGAGCGCATAGTTCTGGAACACCATCGCGATGCCCCGCTCGACGGGGCCCATCTCGTTCACCGCGCGGCCGTCAAACCTGATGCATCCGCGCGTGATGCTCTCAAGTCCGGCCAGCAGCCGGAGCAGGGTGGACTTGCCGCATCCGGACGGACCGACAAAGGCGGTGAAGGATCCGTCCCTTATCTCCAGGTCAAGTCCCTTGATCACTTCGATATCGCCAAAGCTCTTCCCGACGGACTCGAACGAAATGCTAGCCATTGGTGCGCACCTGTTTCGCGGGTTGCCTGGCGATCGACGCGCGCTGCACCAGTTCGCAGCGCAGGGTGACCTTTCGAATGTCGGAAATGTCGGGATCGCTGATGCGCGAGCGCACCATTTCCACGATGCTCTCCGCAATCATGTCCAGGGGCTGCGAAATCGCGGTTATGCCGTCGCCAAGCAGCCGGAACAGGTCGCAGTCGTCGAAGCTGATCAGCGAAAGGCTTCCCGGAACGTCGATTCCGGCCTGCTTGAGCCACTCCAGCGCTCCGTACGTCATCTGGTGGTTGGCCGAAAGCAGCGCTGTCGGCGGGACGGCAAGGCTCATCAGCCTTTGCGTTCCGAGATATCCGCCGTGGAACTGCCAGTTTCCATGGACAAGGTATCGGTCCTGGAATCCGATTCCCGCTTCGTCCAGTGCGGCGCGGTAGCCGGCCTCCCTTTCCTCGGCGCTTGAATCGCCGTCACGCCCGGCCAGGAAGGCGATGGCCTCATGTCCGAGACTGAACAGGTGCCGCATGGCGACCTTTGTGGCCGAGACATTGTCGACCAGCACGCGGTCGACAAGAAGCCCGCGAATGTCATTGTTGTACAGGACAACAGGCAGGTCCCAGGCCACGACTCTCCGCGTCAGCTCCTGGTAGTCCAGATCTCCTGACATGATCATGGCGCCGACACGCTGTTCGTTGAAAAAGTCGAGGGCCTCGTTCAGGGTGGATTCCCGGTCTCCGTGACTCAGCGGAATGACGGCACGCCCATGCCTCCTGAGCTTGGCCACGACCCGCTCCAGGAGCCGGGCGTGGAACTCGTCGTACCGCGGGACGAGGAATCCGATGAACTGGCTTCGGTCCTGCCGTATGAAGGCCGCCGACGCATTCCTTCTGAAGGACGTCTCCTCGATCGCCCTTTCAATGCGCGCGCGATTTCCGGAGCGGACCTCCTGACCGTTCAGGTACCGCGAAACCGTCCCCACGGCCACGTTCGCCACCCTGGCCACGTCGTGTATCGTCGCCCTCCTTGCCCTGCCGCCCTCCAGACCAGCCACTTCAGCGCCTCCAGCCGGGGTTCGCGCCCATGCGGGAACCGTCCCGAAGGCCCTCCGGGCGTGCGCGGAGAGCCTGTCGGCCGGCAGCCGGATCCCGCGCGCCTTGCGACAGCCCGCACGTCATCCCTTCAGGCCCATTCGCGAAATGCCTCCAGCAACGAAATGGCGCTGGAGCGCAAGGAACACGACGAGCGGCACGACCATCGTCAGCAAGGCGACGGCCGACTGCTGGTCGAGATTGGGCTCGTACGTGCCGGCAATTCTCGAAAGCAGGACCGGCATCGGCTCATTCGTTCGGAGGAACAGGAGCGGAATCAGCAGGGAATTCCACGCCCAGAGGAACTGGAGAATGGCCATTGCAGCAATCGAAGTCAGCGAATTCGGCAGCACAACGAAGAAATAGGTCGCGATCGGCCCGCATCCGTCGACCTTGGCGGCCTCGATCAGCTCTCCGGGAAAGTCGTCGAGGAAGTTCTTCGCCAGAAAGACGGACCATGCAAAGGACATGCCGACATACGGCAGGATGACCGCCCAGACGTTGTCTATCAGCCCGAACTGCCGCCAGAGCGTGAACAGGGGTATGACGATCACCTGCTGCGGCAACACGAAGGCGTTGACGAGAACGATCAGGGAAACGCGCCGGAACGGAAACTTGAGGTAATGAAACGCATATGCCGCCGCGGGGCTCAAGGCGACTGTCAGCGCCGTAGAGGCCAGCGTTATCTTGAAGCTCGCTGCAAGGCCCTCTGCAAGAGGATACTTGCTCCAGACCGTCTTCCACGCGGACAGCGTGAACGTCACCTCGTCGACCTGCCACCAGCCCATCGCCGTCTCGGAAAAGGGTCGCAGGGACGTGACGACGATACCAAGGACGGGCACGATCCACAGCAATGCCAGAAGGCCGACCAGGCCGACCACCCAGTACGGGGCCCGGGCCGACGGCCTCATCCTATCTCTCGCGTGCGTTTCAGGATGGCAGGAAGCGACACGACAACGACGGTTCCCAGGAGAATCATCGTCGATGCGGCTCCGTAGCCGAGCTTGAACTGGGTGACCGATTCCCTGTACATGAAGTATCCGATCGTCTCGGTGCTGCGGATCGGGCCTCCGGAAGTCAGGACGAATATCATGTCAAAGGCGCGAAGCGACGCCAGGAGGTTGATGAACACCGACACCCGCAGGCCCGGCATTGACAGCGGCAGGACGATGAACCTCATGATCGAGAACGGCCTCGCCCCGTCAATGAACGCCGCCTCGGTCAGGCTCCTGGGAATGGACTGCATTGACGCGAAGCAGAGCATGAGCGGCAAGCCCACCTGCGTCCAGGAATAGGCCGCCACGACGCCCCAGATGGCCGTGCCGGTGTCACCGAGCCAGGGGTTGGCCAGATGCTCGAGGCCGACGAGGCCAAGAATCGCGTTGAGCAGCCCTGCGTCGCCGGACCTGAGGACGCCCAGCCAGATGTAGGCGCTCACGGCTTCGGAAATCCCGTATGTCGTGAAGAACGCGATGCGAAACGGATAGGTCGCGCGCGGCGCCTGAGAGCACAGCAGCGCGAGCAGGAACCCGATCCCGACGGAAACCGCCGTGGAGGACAGCGTCCAGATCAGCGTCGTGACGGACGCGTTCCTGAAATCGGGATCCCCGAAGAGCTCGGTGAAGTTGCCCCGGCCGACCCATCTCGGCCGCGACAGCCCCTGGATGTCGTAAAAGCTCAGCCGGAACGTCTCGATGACCGGGTAGACAACCGTCAGCGAGAAGAGAAGAAGGACAGGGGATACCAGGATCAGCGCGGCCAGCGCCTCGGGCGTCTGCCGGGGCGTCGCCGACGGCGGCAGCCGCCCGCGACGCCCCTGATGTCGATATGCACGGCATTCTTCCATGACCTTTGACGAGCCGAAGGCCCGACTCAGTCAAACTGCCGTGCCTTTGCCTCGATGGCGGCGAGCACTGCGTCAATGTTCCTGTCGGACGGGTCCGCGAGAAAGCGCTGAAGCTGCACGCGATACTCGTCGACAAGATCGCCCGGGAGCAGGTCGCCGAGCACGAAATGCACCTCGGACTGGGCGACCGCGGCGGTCGCGGTGTTCGTGACGGGGCCGTAGATCGAGGTGTCGACCGCACTGGACGGAGAGGCGAGGCCGCCTGCGGCCACGGCATTCGCCGCCTCGGCGGTGGCCAGGTGCGCCAGGAACGCATCGGCGGCGGCGGCGTTGTCACCGGTAGACAGTGCAACGATCTCCTTTGCGTCAACGCTTGACGTGCTGTCAAAACCCCGGCCAAGAGCAGGGAACTGGAAGAGCGCGTAATCGACGCCTTCCTCCAGGCCGAATTCGTCGCGGGCGCGGCCGTTGACCCACATGCCCATGATCGTGTAGGCCGCTTCGCCCGACACGAGAACGGCATCGACCGCGCCGTCCCAGTCGTTCGCCAGCATGGTCTCGGGATCTCCGCAGCATCCGGCCTCGATCATGCCCTGCCAGATCTCCAGCACGTTTCTCACACGAGGATCCGTCCACGCGATCTCGTGGGCGGCGAGAGCGGCTGCGGTTTCCACGCCGGCCGTTCGGAGCAGCAAGGTCTCGAACATCTCTCCGTGCGACCAGACCTTCGCTCCGATGGCAAACGGGGTCACGCCGTTCGCCAGAAGCGGCCCGAAGGACGCAACAAGCTCGTCGAAGGTTTCCGGGGGGCCGTCAAGACCCGCCGCGGCAAGGGTGTCGGGACGATACCAGATCCCGCTTCTGTCGCCGTAGGTGAACTGCACCCCGTAGGTGACGCCGTCAGTCTGTCCGAGCGCCTTCCATGAATCGTTCAGGTTGTCGCCGATTCCGTACGCCTCCCAAACAGAATCGATTTCGCGCAGCAGCCCCGCCTCGGCAAGCTCTGCGCGAAATGCAGGCCATGTGTTCACGAGCAGGTCGGCGGTCTCTCCGGCAAGGAGGGCGGCACGGATGGCGCCGCGCGGGTCGCCCGCGCCCGAAAGCACGATGTCCCGCACCGTCACGCCGGGATGCTTCTCCTCGAACGATCTCTCGACGCGGCGGAAGGTGGCCCCGTCCGTGCCGGGCAGCCAGTTCATGATCACCAGCTCGCCGCTGATGTCAGCGGACTGCGCCGCCGACGGGCCCGCAGCCGCCGCGAGCGCCATCCCGCAGGCAAGCGCTCCGAAAATCCGTTTTCCAGTCATCTGGTCCTCCCTACCAAGCTGTCAACTTTCTTGAACTGATGTCAAAAAAGTTGCAATGTCAATGCGGGAATCTCGCGGGCCAACGCGCGTGCCGGGCCCAAGGCGCCGGGATCCCGAGGTTCGGTTCCAGTTTTATGCATTCATTCTCATGCAGTTGTCAGACCCCCCCCCCCCATCCGGATCCATGGATGCGGATGCATGCCTTTCCCGACAGGGATGCCACGTCGAAACGGCTCGATTCATGATGACCGCCGCGCGAGCGGCCGAATCAGGGCAAGGCGAGGGATGCGTGCCGGCAGTGGCCGGCACTGCAGCGAACCCGTGGAGACCTTCACCCCGGCAGGGCACGTGATGCGGAACCTGCCGCCGGCGAAACCCGTGCCCGTAACGCTTCCTGCCATGACGCTCGCCATCCCCGGCGTGAAGGCGCCCCTTTCCGGACCCTGCGCCCGATCCAGCGGGAGTCGCCCGATCCGAAGGCCGGAGCCGGTCATGGCTGCAAGACGCCGCGGACCCCGCCCCGCCGGGCGTGCCAGATCCCTTCCCTGTCCGACGCCGGCATCGGCATGCCGGGCCGTCCGAAGATGGGGATCCGGCCCCGAGGGAGGCGTCACGGAGACCGGCTGCGCATGCACCTGGCCCTCCTGGCATGCGCGACGGCACCGTCGTCCGCACCCCTTGCCCGCCACGCCCGAAGCGCGCTCCCGAACGGTCCGTCCCGTTGATGCCGGGCACGCGTTTGGGGACGACGGAACGGGAGACGGCGAAGCCGAACGGACCTGTCACGCCCCAAGGCACTTCCCCTTTGTCCGCGGCCCTTATAGACATCGCGCAATGACACGCGAACACGGCCGAGGGGCGACAATGGCAGAGCGATCGCATCAAGAGGACGTGGAGTTCATCAGGTCTCTTGCCGAACTTCTGAGCGAGAACGACCTTTCCGAGCTGCAGGTCAAGCGCGAGCATCCCGAGAACGGGCGCCTCAATGTGCGCATGAGCAAGGCCGGCGCGGTTCCGGCGGCTGCCCCGGCCCGCGGGCAGGCCCCGGCGCCCCAGGCGCCGGGGCCTGAAGCGAACGCCGCGCCCCCGGCAGAAGATGCCGGGGATCCCGCCGCGCTGCCTGGCGCCGTGGCCTCTCCAATGGTCGGAACCGCGTACCTTCATCCGGAACCCGGCGCCGAACCGTTCGTCAAGGTGGGTGACATGGTCACGGAGGGCCAGACCCTGCTGATCGTCGAAGCCATGAAGACCATGAACAGCATCCCGGCGCCCAGGTCGGGCACGGTGAGGCGCATACTCGTCGAGGACGGCGCGCCCGTCGAGTTCGGTTCGCCGCTGATGGTCGTGGAGTAGGGTCGCGCCCGTGTTCGAGAAGATCCTGATCGCGAACCGGGGCGAGATCGCGCTTCGCGTGATTCGCGCGTGCCGCGAGATGGGCATCAGGTCGGTCGCCGTGCATTCGACGGCTGACATGGACGCCATGCACGTGCGCATGGCCGACGAGAGCATCTGCATCGGCCCGCCCCCCGGCGCCCAAAGCTACCTTTCGATCCCGGCCATTGTCTCGGCCTGCGAGATCACCGGCGCGCAGGCGGTCCACCCGGGCTACGGCTTTCTTTCGGAAAACGCGAGGTTCGCGCAGATCCTGGCCGACCACGAGATCAGGTTCATCGGCCCTTCCGCCGAGCACATCCGCCTCATGGGAGACAAGATCACCGCGAAGGACACGATGAGGGATCTGGGCGTGCCGTGCGTGCCGGGCTCCGAAGGCGGCGTGGAGACGCTCGACGACGCGACCGCGGTCGGCGCGCAGGTCGGCTACCCTGTCATCGTGAAGGCCACGGCGGGCGGCGGCGGCAGGGGCATGAAGCTGGCAAGGTCCGCGGACGGCATGGAAACGGCCTTCCGCACGGCGCGCGCGGAAGCAAGGGCCGCGTTCGGCAACGACGAGGTGTACGTAGAGAAGTGGCTGGGGAGGCCTCGCCACATCGAGATCCAGGTCTTCGGCGACGGAAAGGGCGAGGCCGTGCATCTGGGCGAACGCGACTGCTCGCTGCAGCGCCGCCACCAGAAGGTCCTGGAGGAAGCGCCCGGGCCGGCGATCGACGAAGGGACTCGCGACAGGATCGGCAAGACGTGCGCCGATGCCGTCGCGCGCATGGGCTATGCGGGCGCCGGGACTGTCGAGTTCCTCCATGAAGACGGGGAGTTCCACTTCATCGAGATGAACACGCGGCTGCAGGTCGAGCATCCGGTGACTGAGGCGATATACGGCGTCGACCTCGTTCGGGAGCAGATCCGGATCGCTGCCGGCCTGCCGATCTCCTTTTCGCAGGAGGGCCTGGAGATCGACGGCCATGCCATCGAGATCAGGATCAATGCCGAAAGGTTTCCCGGGTTCTCTCCCTCCCCCGGGAGGATCACCCAGTACCACGCCCCCGGCGGCCTCGGAGTCCGCATGGATTCGGCAATCTACGACGGGTACTCCATCCCGCCCCACTACGACTCCCTGATCGGCAAGCTGATCGTCCATGGGCGGGACAGGCCGGAGGCGCTGGCGCGCCTGGCCCGCGCCCTCTCCGAGCTGATCGTGGACGGGATAGACACCAACGTGCCGCTCTTCGACGCTCTCCTGGGGGAGTCCGCGATCCGGTCGGGCGACTACGACATTCACTGGCTGGAAAAGTGGCTCGCCGGGAACTCCGGCTGAGGCGCCGGCCCCTGGCCGGGTCCGCGCCAGGCCGGCCGGGACGGATCCCGTGAGCGACCGGGGCCTGACGGCGGAGCTTCTGCTTGGAGCCTACGCCGCGGGCGTCTTTCCGATGGCGAAGTCGCGCGACGACCCGGGCATCCACTGGGTCGATCCCAAGGTGCGGGGCGTGCTGCCCCTCGACGGGTTCCACATGTCGCGGTCTCTTGCGCGCCGGATGCGGCGCGGGAGCCACACGGCCACCATGGACGTCGCGTTCGAGGCGGTGCTCGACGGCTGCGCCAGCCGGGACGAAACCTAGATCAACGGGACGATCCGGGCGCTCATGGTCAGGCTTAACGCCATGGGACATGCGCACGGATTCGGCGTCTGGACGGACGGCCGGCTCGTCGGCGGCATGTACGGCGTGGCGCTCGGCGGCGCGTTCTTCGGCGAAAGCATGTTCTCCACGGAAACCGACGGCTCGAAAATGTCGCTTGCCTGGGCCGTGGACCATCTCCGGCGAACCGGCTTCGTCCTGTTCGACACGCAGTTCAGTTCGCCGCACCTGGCCACTCTTGGCGTCATCGAGGTCACGCGCGCGGCGTACAGGGCGACGCTGGCGCGGGCCCTCGAGACCCCGGCCGACATACGCCGGCTGCCCCTGGAGCCGGATCCTCAGGCCGTCGCGCAGCGAATCACCCAGACGTCGTATCGCGGATGATCGAGCGCGTTGAGCGCCGGGCTCGACGCGATCATCCAGCCGTCGAAGATGACCGCGTTGCGCGCGGAATCGCGGATCGTGAGCCACGCGAACCCCTCTCCTGCGGGATTGTCCTCGAAGTACCGGCATTCACCGAGACTGACCTCGACCCGACCCACGGCAATGGTGTCGCCGACGCGCAGCTCGACATCGGTCACGTCGCCCGACACCTTGTCCAGGCCCTTGAGAATCACGCCGCCCGACCGGATCACCCTGACGCCCTCGGGCGCGCTGCCGGGGCCCGCCGCGAACCTGCCGCCGGCGGCAGGTCCATCCCCCTGGGCGACGGCCGGGCCTGCCAGCAGCGCCGCGAGCAGGAGGGCGCGGACCGTCATTCCGATCCTGACACGAACTTCATGAGAAGCTGAATGACGGAAACCGCTCCCTGCGTGTCCTCGATTTCGTCTCCCGGCTCGAGATTGATCGCCGACCCGCCGGGAAGTAGCTCCACGTAGCTGCCGCCGAGCAGGCCTTCGGAAGAGATGACGGCGGCCGTGTCGTCCGGCAGGAGCACGTCATCCTGAACGCTGATCAAGGCGTTGGCGCGAAAGGACTGCGGATCGAGGCTCAGTCCGACGACCGATCCGACCTTGACGCCTGCCAGCCGCACGTCCGTGCCGATGCCGACCCCTTCCGCCGAGCGAAAGGACGCCGTGTAGGTTTCCGTGCCCGACGCCGAAACGTTCAGGCCGCCGACCTGCGCCAGGTAGACCAGGAAAGCTGCCGCCACGGCTAGAACGCCGGCGCCTGTCAGGACTTCCGCCTTGCTTTCCGACATTGCCGTCACTCCGGTGTCCAGGCTTCGTAATCCTTCCGGTCAACCGGCCTGGAGTGCCGGATGGAGCCGGGAGGCGCATAGGCCAGCGGCGTGCCCGTCAGGTTCCGCTGATGCGGCAGTTCCCATTTCTTGCGGGCAAGCGGCCGCTCCGTCGGCGGCTCGTCATAGGTGTAGTGCAGCCATCCGTGCCAGTCCGCGCCGATCCGGCTTGCCTCGGCCTCGCCATTGTAGATCACCCACCGCCTTCCGTCGCGGGACTGGTAGAAGACATTGCCCTGCCCGTCCTCACCGACCCGCCTGCCGTTGATCCAGGTGTGGAGCTGAGTGCCCCAGGTCTGTCCGTTCCACCAGGTGACCGCTCGAACAAGCGCCCCGAAAATGCTCATCGCGAACCTTCCTTCCGACCTGTTCGGAGCATGACGCAAGCTCGCCGGGAATTCCAGCCAAAAGCGTCTCCGGCCTTGCGATCGATGCACCGGCGCGGAACGGCGGCCGGGCATGGCCTCCCGTTCAGCGCGGCGGGAGGCCGTTCGCCAACATCGGCGGCGGCTGGCATGACGGCTTCCCGCGAAAGATCCCGGCAAGTGCGTGCGATGAAGACGGCCATTCGGGATGCGCCGCCGGTACCGCAGCGGCAGACCTCCGGCCCGCCGCCCGGGCCCGGTCCGCCCGGAACCATCGCTCCCGTGCCAGGTCCCTGCCCCGCGATACGGCCCGGACGCCTGCTGCGGGCCTCGGCATGAGTCTCCGGAGGCCGGCAACGGGCGATCGCCCGCATCAACGGAGTTGTCAAGAGCGCGTCGGGCCTGGCTGCAGCATGCCTGATCCTTATTTCCCATGCGCTTGCGGCCAAAAGGCGGAGCTCCCCCGCAGGTATCGCCCTCGACCGGGCCTCGGCGAGACCGGTAGCGTTCGGATCCGCTGCTGCGGGCAGTGTCTCAATTTGAAGATCCATCCGTAACTGTTCAGGTTCCTGAGCCAGGAGCTGCGGGCCCGGAAGGGGGATCAGCGGGTCAGGGCGAACGCCGACCCTGCGATCCGGTTCATCAACCCCTCCGGCGCGGTCCGCAGGGTCTCCAGCAGGTTCCAGCCCTGTTTCCGGGCCGTGTCGAGCACGGTCCGCAGCGCCGCGTGGTTCCGGGCGCCCGCCTCGCTGCGGAAGCTGCCGGAGATCCTCTGCCGCACCTTGAGGGGCCGCAGCGCCCGCTCTGCCTCGTTGCCGGGCGCGGGAACCGCGGGGTCGCGGGCGAGCCGCAGCACGCCGTCCCGGCTGTCCCGCAGCCGCAGGGCCGGGCCGTGGCCCCGGCGCCCCTTCGAGGGCGGCGGGGGCCGGGCCTCGTGCATGGCGACGCCCTCGGCCACGATGCCTCTCATGGCGGCGGCCGATGAGGTCGGCCAGCCGCTCCGGAAGGGGCGTCCCGTCCGACGGGCTGCCGGCGCGGACGGCGCGCCGCGGCAGGCGGGCCGTCCTCTCCGCCCGGGCCTCTCCGTCGAAGTCCGCCCGGTCCCGGAGCCCGCGCGAGGGACGTGCGCGGCGCAGGGCGAGGGCACGGTCCCGGGGATGTCGGAACACGGCCGCCAGCGGTCGTGCACCGCGACCCCGGTCGCGTCCGCCGTCACGTCGCCGCGGCCCGCGCCCAGGCGGAAGCGGCCGGGCGTCCGGTGCAGGCCACGTGCAGCCAGGCAAGGCGGCCGCGCACGCGCACGCCGGTCCCGGCCATGTGCCTGCCGGGGGCCGAAGCCACCGCGTCCCGGACGTGCAGGGCAAGGCCTTCGATGCCCTCGGCCGCGCGGGAGACCATGTTCATGACCGTTCCCCGGGACATCCGCACGCCGAACGGGTCGGCCAGCGTCTGCCTCAACCGCCGCAGCGGGACCAGCCGGGCGGCGTCGGGATGCACGGCCAGGGCGGCCGGCCGCGGGCCGTGCTGCACCGGCGCCGTCACGCCCTCGGGAAAGGCCGCGCGGGTCTCCGCCCATGCGAGGCGGGGCGGACGCACCGGTGCGCCCGGCGCCCGGCCGCCTCGAGCGGGGACGATGGCGGAAGGCCGTGGACCCGGCCCGCGCCGCGAACCCGACGGACATCCCGGCATCCGGCGCGCCGCCGCAGCCCGCACAGATTGCGGGACGGTGGTCCGCGACGCGGCCGGGGACCTCGCAGCGCGCAAGCGTGCCGCCCGCGTGGCCCCTCTGCCCGCCCGGCGGCCTGCCGCCGCTGGAGCCGCCAGGACCGAGCCGGCGCTCCAGTTCGGCGATGCGCTCGGCCTGGGGCGCGCTCGTCGCGCGGAGCTCGGCCATGGTCGCGTCACGACCCGACAGTTCCTCCTCAAGGGCGGAGACCCTGCGTCCCGGGACATCCAGATCCACGGCGTTCGCCATGGCCTGCACTGAACCCTGCTCGGAAACGCGGCTTCAGCCGTCTTGCCCGGCAGCGAATTGTGCTACTGAACAGTTACTGAACTTGAAATCAAATCGACCCCCAATGGACCCTGGTGTGTGTTCTCGGCGAACATTTTGGCAATCATCGCGCCTTCGCGTAATCCGCCAGCGTCACGACCGATTCACCGTGCTCAGCCAGTGCAACGGCCGACATGAATCGACGGTCCGCCGTCACCACCGTTGCGCCGATACGATGCGCGAGCGCGAGATAAACGCAGTCGTAGACCGGGTGGTCGAGGGCCAGCGCCAGACGTACCGCGTCCGCGCCGACGGTCTCGTCGTCGTTCCAGCGCACTGGCATGTCGGTAAGCAAAGCCATGGCGGCACCGGCTTCGGTGCACTCGACCTCCCCCGCCCGCGCCTTGCGCCACAGTGCATTGGCGGTCTCGGAAGCCATCAGGCGCGGCGCGTGCAGCTCCCGCCCGCTCGCCGCCAGTTGGTCCGCAATATCCGCGTCCTCTTCGGCGACCAGCCACTTGACCGCCACGCTCGCGTCGACGACGAAGCGCATCAGTACCCGTCGCGATGGCCACGGTCGCGATCCTCGCGGATCAGCGCTTCCGCCGGCGTGTGCCTGCAGCCCTTGGTCTTCTCCCGCAACCGACGCGAGGCCGCAAGGAACCTCGCCCGCTTCGCCGCCATGTCGTCGTCGGCGGCGCATTTGAGGATGTGGCGCACCTCGCCTTCCAGGGAGCGGTTATTCGACGAGGCGCGCCGCTTGAGCCGGTCCACCAACTCGTCGTCGAGTTGTCGCACATGGATTGCTGCCACCGGGCTTGTCTCCTGGATTGCTAGCATATTGTTAGCCCACCGTCGCGGCACATGCAAGCGTCTCCGGAGAGGACGGGTGCAGTTCAGATTCCTTGTCAGGCTGCCGCGGCCTGATTCGCCCGCCATTCCAGGAAGTCGGGCAGCCGGAGGTTCATGGCGCAGCCCTTCAGCGCCAGCATGGCGTTGGCGCCCCTCTCCGCCCGGCGCGTTCCCGATCGCCCGGGCCGCAGCCCGAACCGCCGGCATCCGCCCTCCACGACGCCGCTCCCGGCCCGGACGCCCCGCTCCCGGAACCCGCCGTGCCGCATCCGGCCGAGGTTCCTCTCGAAATGGCGGCAGCAGGCCTCCGCTTCCCTGTGCCGGTCCCCGGACGGCGTCAGCTCCCGGACCGCCTTCGCCGCCCGGCCGGCCCTGACGTCCGCCTCGCCTCCGCGAACCGCCGGTCCCGCTCCGCCCCGGCCGGCAGGACCGCCTCGCGGCGTCGGAGGCGCGTTCCGGGCAGTGGAAGAGGCCAGGCACGAACGTGACCTTCCGGCCCCCGAAGGGCCCCTCGCAGGCGTTCGGGAGCCGTTCCGCCCCGTCGGAGACGACGACGGGCCCGCCCGCGTCGTGCAGCCCCCGCCGCCGCGCCTCCCGGTCCAGCCGCGCCGCGAAGTCCGAGGCCTCCCGGCCTCCGGACGGCGCCGCCGCGCTGCCGGTCGGATGCCGCAGCGGGGCGGCGAATCAGGCCCGCGTCGTCTGGTTCGTGAACATCGCCGGTCCGGTGTCGTTGTCCCTGCCAGGCAGGACATGTGCCGTCCGGTCCCGGATCGCCCGGCGGGCGCCTGGGCGGGCTGCCCGGCAGCGTCGCCGCGGCCGGCCCGGGACCGGACCCCTGTCGCAACGGCTCGCAAGGGGCCGGGCGAGGCCGGCTGCGAGACGGTGCTGACGGGACGAGGCGCGTGAAGGCCGCGCCGAGGCGGCCCCGGTCAGGACGGACCGGCGGGACGCGGAAGGCATCGCGCAGCGCGCCGGTGGAGGGCCTCGCGCGGCTCGAGCTGTCCGTGCGCGGCATCCTCCGCGACTTCGGGCTGAAGCCCGGCCGGGTCTCGAAGGGCCGCCGGCCGGCTTGCACGGCACTTGCACGGCACGCCGCATGGATGGCGTAAAAGAACCGCCGGAGTCAAAAATCTGAACCACACCCGGGCTATATCCGCCCCAGCGGGCCGCGACGGCGGCCGGGAAAGGGAGAGGGTGCCTGACCCGAATCCCGTCAAGCAGGACCATCAATGGTCAACAGGGGCGAGTAGTTACGGAGTCCATTTTCAAACTGACCCACTGCCCTGCTCTGCGGGACACCTTGACTGCCGACCAGTGTTACGCTCACCCTGTCAGTTGCAGATGGAGACTCTCGCGCAGATGAAGACAGAATGCGTGGTCCGGAGCAGGAGCCGGATCGGCGAGGGTGCCGTCTGGGATGATCGAGAGCAGGCGCTCTGGTGGGTGGACATCCCAGCCGGCCTGGTCCATCGCTACGACCCGTCGAGCGGCAGGAACACAACGCTTGACCTTGGCGAGCCGGTCGGGTGTCTCGCCGTTCGCGAGGCTGGCGGGCTGGTTCTGGCGGCGAAGTCGGGCTTCTGCCTCTTCGACCCCGGCAGCGGCGAGCGACGGCACGTCGCAGACCCCGAAGCGCATCTCGCCATGAACCGCTTCAATGACGGCGCGACCGACACCAGAGGCAGGTTCTGGGCGGGAACGATGAAGGATGGCGGCGCCCCCGAAGCCGCAGGACGGCTCTACTGCCTCGACGCCAGCCTGGAGGTCAGGCCCTGGAAGGGCGGCTTCTTCACCACCAACGGGCTTGCGTTCTCGCCCGACGGGCGAACGATGTATTTCTCGGACAGCAGCAGGGCCGTGCGCACGATATGGCGCGCAAGCTACGACCCGGACACCGGCACGCCGGGCGAACCGGAGGTGTTCTTCGACACCCGGCGCGTTGCCGGGCGTCCGGACGGCGCAACGGTGGACGCAGACGGTTGCTACTGGCAGGCAGGAGTCGACGGCTGGCAGCTTTACCGCATCACGCCCGAAGGCCGCGTCGACATGACGGTCGACCTTCCCGTCGAGCGCCCCTCGCGACCGATGTTCGGCGGCGCGAACCTTGACACGCTGTATGTCACCTCGCTTGGCGTTGGCCTGAGCGCAGGGCGCGAACAGCCGGAGGCCGGGTCGCTCTTCGCGATCTCCGGGATTGGCGTTCAGGGTCTCCCCCAGACGCGTTTCAGGGGGTGACGGCCCGCATCGCGCCCGGGGCATGGGCGCCGAGGGCGCCTTCCGCGCCCCGTCAGAGCCGGATCGAGCCGTCCCGGGCCGCCATGCGGCGACAGCCGGCGACGCCTGCGGTTCGAGAAAGAGGGCCTTCGGCAGATGACGCCGCAACGCCATCGCGGCATCCGCGAACCGCGGTCATCAACGGGATTCGGCCCGCCCTCGCTCACCGCTTGCCAGCACCCTCGCGAGGGCTTAGGCCTGCAACCGCGCTCGAATGCCGGATCTGAGGAGGCGCCATGCCCGAGTTCGCGATCTATCCAAGCCTGAAGGGCAAGACCGTCCTCGTCACCGGCGGCGCAAGCGGCATCGGCGCCGAGATCGTCCGGGCGTTTGCGGCGCAGGGCGCGAAGGTCGGGTTCCTCGACCGCGACTCCGAGGGCGCCGCCGTGCTCGCCTCGGGCATTGAAGGCGTCGTCGAGCACGAAACCTGCGACCTTCGCGACATCGGCGCGCTGCAGGGCGCGATCGCGGCGCTCGCCGGCAGGATGGGAAGCGCTTCCGTGCTGGTCAACAACGCGGCCCGCGACGATCGCCACGGCTGGCAGGACGTGACCCCGGAATACTGGGATGAACGCCAGGCAACGAACCTGCGCCACATGTTCTTCGCGATACAGGCCGTGGCCCCGGGCATGATCGCGGCCGGGGGCGGGTCCGTCATCAACCTCGGATCGAACAGCTGGTGGGAGGCCGGCGGCGGCTTCCCCGCATACGCCACCGCCAAGTCCGCCGTTCACGGCCTGACGCGGACCATGGCGCGCGATCTCGGCAAGCACCGGATCCGGGTCAACGCCGTTGTCCCGGGCTGGGTCATGACCGAACGGCAGAAGGAGCTCTGGGCCACGCCGGAGACCCTGGCCGCGCACAGGGAAAGGCAGTGCCTGCCTGACCTGATCGAACCCCGATACGTCGCCCGCATGGTCCTCTTCCTGGCCTCTGACGACGCGGCCATGTGCACGGCGAGCAACTACATGGTCGAGGCCGGCTCGATCTGAGGAGGTCCAATGGAACGTCACGCCGTCGGAGAGACAGCAGTCGAGGTCACGCCGATCATGTTCGGGACTTCGGCGCTCGGGCACATGCCGGACACCTACGGCTACGGCGTGGACGAGGGACGCGCGCGCGAAACGCTCGACGCCATATTCGCCGGACCGGTGAACTGCATCGACACGTCGAACAACTACGGGTTCGGAAGAAGCGAGGAGCGGATCGGCCAGGCGATTCGCGCCCGCGGCGGGCTTCCCGAGGGGTTCGTGATCTCGACCAAGCTGGACCGCGACATGGAGACCGGAAGGTTCGACGCCGGCCAGGCGCGCCGGTCGGTCGAGCAGAGCCTCGGCCGGCTTGGCCTGGACAGGGTCGGCCTTCTGCACCTCCACGACCCGGAGCACGCGGCGGACCTTGGCGAGATAACCCGCACGGGCGGGGCGCTAGACGAGCTCTTCAGGATGAAGGACGAGGGAATCGCCGATGCGGTCGGCCTCGCGATGGGGCGGATCGACGTGATGCTTCCGATCCTCAGGGAAAGGCCGTTCGACGCCCTCGTCAACCACAACCGCTGGACGCTTCTGAACCGGTCGGCCGGCGAGATGTTCGACCATGCGAGCGCAAGGGGGATCGCGATCCTGAACGCCGCGCCCTTCGCGGGCGGCGTGCTGGCGAAGGGCGCCGACCGGATGCCAAAGATCAGCTACAGCCCTGCCGACGAGAGCGCCCTGGAGCCGGTGCGCCGGATCGAGGCGCTGGCGGCAAGGCATGGCGTCGCTCCCGGCGCGGCAGCGCTTCAGTTCTCCACCGGCAATCCGCGGGTCACCTCGACGATCGTGGGGGTATCGAGGCCCGAAAGGGTTCGCGAGATGCTCGAATGGAACGACACGACCTTGCCGCAGGAGCTTGTGGAAGCCCTGCACGCCCTCCCCTACAGCATGGAAGACCCCGAGTCGCACCGGGACTACAGGCCCGGATAGCGACATGGAGAGCCGTGCAGTCCGCGGCCGTTCCCGCGCGCCCAAGGCCCGACCGTTGCGAACCACCAGAGCGCCGGAAGGCCCGATGGAGCGCCTTGGCAAGTCCCTGCCCGACGGACGGCGGATCCGTCTCATACGCGAAACCGCGGAAGGCCGGCGCGCGCCTGCCGACGCGCCGGCCTGGCGGGCCCGGGCGCATGCCGGCCAGGCTGACTTGCCGCCGTTCATCTCGGCAGCGGCGGAAGCGGCCGTCGACATCCGGCACGGGATGGTGAACCCGCCGTCGCTCAAGACGGCTCTGATCGTGAACCGGATATCGCGCCTCACATCAACGCCGCCGGCAGGAAAAGCGCTATCTGCGGAAGCGCTGCCAGGCCCGCGATCCCCGCGAGCAGGATCAGCCAGTAGGGTATCGTGGCGATGGCGACTTCACCGAGCGACACCCTCTGCTTCGTGACGGAGACAAGGACGGACAGGTTGAGCCCCACGGGCGGCGTGACCTGACCGATCTCGATCAGGATGGTGATGACGACGCCAAGCCAGATCGCGTCGTAGCCAAGCCCGACCATGAGCGGCACCACGATCGGAAGCGTCATTATCATCAGCGAGAGCCCATCGAAGAAGCAGCCCAGCACCAGGTAGATCAGCACAACGAGCGCCAGCACCTGCAGCGGCCCGAGATCGGCGGCGCGCACTGTCTCGAGAATGGACTGCGGAACGCCGAGAAGGCTCACGGCCTGCGCAAGAATGGTCGCGCCCATGACGACGAACGCGATCGAGGCGAAGAGAAGGATCGCGGCATGGAAGCTCGCGACCAGTGTCTTCAGCGTCAGGCTGCCCCAGAGCCGGCCCACGACGACCGTCGCGATCAGCCCCACCCCCGCGGCCTCCGTCGGCGTTGCGATTCCGAAGGCTATGCTGGCCATGACTGCCAGGACCAGCAGCAGGAAAGGCCACAGGCTCAAGAGATTGAGCAGGATCGCCCTCGGGCCGGCAGCCGCACCGCCCATCGGCGCAAGACCTGGCCGGAACAGGCACCGCGCGAAGATGTAGAGCATGAACATCGCCGCAAGGAGCAGGCCGGGAAGGAGGCCCGCCAGAAACAGCCGCCCGACCGAGGTTTCGGTCAGCGCGCCGTAGATCAGCAGCGAGAGGCTGGGCGGGATGAGCAGGCCAAGCGTTCCGCCGCCGGCCAGCGACGCGACGACCATCCGCCGGTCGTAGCCACGTTCGGTCATCTCGGGGTAGGCGACCGAACCGACCGCCGCTGCGGTCGACAGGCTTGAGCCGCTGACCGCGCCGAAGAGCGTGCAGACGGCGATGTTGGTGTGGAGAAGCCCGCCGGGAACGCGCTGGAAGAGCGGCGCCAGAGCCATGTAGATCCTTTCGCTGACCCCGCTTCGCAGCATGATCTCGCCGAGCATGATGAAGAGCGGAATTGCGCTGAGCGTGAAGGAGTTGAGAACGTTCCAGACAGCGTCGACCGCGACATAGGTCGACCCGCCGGCATGGAACTGAAGGATCAGGAGCCCGGTAAGGCCGAGCGCCGCTCCCAGCGCGAGCCCCGAGCCTGCGAAAACCGCAAGGCCGCCGAACAGAAGCCCCCAGAAACCGAACATCGCTTTCCTTCTGCCCGGTCAGGACCGGCCCGTCTTCCCCTCGTCGCCGCCCGATGCGCCGCGCACCAGGAAGGCAACCGTGCTCAAGGCCATGGACAGCGGCATCAGCGCCATCCAGGGGTACATCAGGATGCGGCCGACCTCGGTCTTGATTTTGCGGTCGAACGCGAATTCCAGCCAGGGGATGGAGAGCGCGAGAAACCACAGGCAGAACGCGGCGCCGGAGAGCGCCGCCAGAACGCCGAACGGGCGCGCCGCCCTGCCCGGCAGCGCGGAGACGAGCGCCAGCACGCGAACGTGTTCGGCCCGAAGCGTGGCAAGCGGCAGGGCGAGAAAGAACGCGGCCGTCATCAGGAGCCCGGCCAGCTCCTCGGTGAACCGGAACGGGGAGAACGCGAAGTAGCGCATTGTCACGCTTGCGCCGATCAGAACGACAATCGCCCCGCCTGCCAGCGCCGCCAAGACAGCCATCGCGACGAAGGCAGGCGCCAGCAAGCCCTCGATCCGGCTCGAACGTGCCTTGCGCCCGTCTTCTGTGTCGCCGTCGCCCAAGCTCAGCGTCCGAGGACGCCGAGGATTCTCCGGCGGTACTCGGGCGCCTTGCCCCCGGCCTCCTCGGCCATCTCCTGCCATGTGGCGGAGGCGGCGGCGAGAAAGGCGGCGCGATCTTCTTCAGAGAACGGCTCGAGGAACTCGATTCCCTGCTCCGCCAGCCCGGCGCGGGCGGCCTGCTCGTTCTCCTCCGCCTTCGAATACTCGTTGGTGCGCTCCCAGACACGGGCCGCCGCCGTGGTGACCGCCTCGCGCTCGGAATCGCGGAGGCTCTCCCATGCGCCTTTCGACGCGCCCAGAACGTAGGGAACGCCCGCCACCGGATAGAGGTAGGAGGCATGCCTGGTCACCTCCTGAAGCGAGATCGTGTGCGCGAAGAGCGCAGGATAGACGGCACAGTCGACGACGCCGGTCTGGAGCGCCACGTAGAGGCCGTTCTGGCCGACGATCTGGGCCGAGACGCCAAGCTTGGTGAAGGTCTCGACCTGATCGTTGCTCCAGACGCGCAGCTTCTTCTTCCTGAGGTCTTCAAGCGAGCGCACCGGGTCCTCGCGACAGAAGATCGAGGCCTTCAGGAGCGGCAGGGCCATGAACCCGGTCGGCACGATGCCCAGCTCGCCCAGCACCTCGGCGTAGATCTCCTGGATTTCAGGCAGCGCGGCAATCAGCTCCTCGGGGCTTCCGACCGATCCCTGGACCATGACCGCGTTCAGGGCGGGAACGTCGCGGCCGAGATAGTTCGCCCAGACCAGGCCCATTTCGACCGCTCCGCGGGGCAGCCAGCGCGCCACGTCGCTGTCCTTCAGGTTCAGCGAACCGCCGTGGAACACGTCGATCTCGAGGCTGCCGCCGCTCAGCTCTGCCACGTCCGCGGCAAAGTTCTCGAGCTGCGCTGACTCTCCACGGCCTTCCGGAAGCCCGTTGTTGAACTTCCATGTCGCCGCATCCGCGGCCCCGGCAGACATTCCGAGAAACAGTGTCGCGGACAGAGTCCGACGAAGAATTGCAAGCATCTTTCTTTCTCCCCGTTTCGCTCAGGCGCAGGCGCGCGCCCGAGTTATGGCAGTGCGGACAAACGCCGTCCAGATCCCGTTGAATTCGATCAAGACCCGAGAATCAACCGGCCTTGACCGTCCGCCCGTGTCCATGCCCGGCTGAAGGATCACCCAAACCGGTCCTTCCACTTCACGCCGACGTCGGCGTCCTGTATGGACGTGGTGGAGGGCTTCTTCTCAAACCGGTCCGGCAGTGGCGGAAGAACGCCGTCTCCAACTCCCTCGATGCGTGTGTCGCGGCTGTCGAGGGCTGCATCGCCCCCCCCCCCCCCACGACGGCCGGCCCTTTCGCTGGAGCCAAGACCCTGACGACCTCGTCGCGTCGTGGAAGCGGTGCGGCCGGAGGCTGCAGGACGCAATGTCAGTATTGTGCGGAGCCAAGAAGTACGATGTGTCCCTTGCCATTGTCGCCGGACGTGAGCGGGATGGCGACGGCGTAACGCACGCGAGATGGAACGCGGCGATGGAGGGGAGTGGTCCGTTGGTCGTTCCACATTGCTCGACCCCGGTTTCCCTCGCGTGGATTTCAAGCCCTCCATTGAATTTCTTGACGTCGCCCCTGACCCGAACGCACGAACCGTCCGGCGATGCGCGGCCCGGTTCCCACCAGATGACCGACAACCGGATGTCGCCGCCATACATGGCCAGTTCCGCCCTGGACCGGGCTTATGTCCCACCGTCACAAGCCCGTCGATCGCTGACGGTAGCGTCACCGTCACGTCATTGGACTGGTCTTCCGTCAATCGCATGGCTACCAATCATCCTACCGAGGGGGCTCATAAGAGTTCGTGCACGCTGCGCGTCAGGCGGCCCTCCCGAAATGCGTGTCTCCGTCCCCGCCGGACCGCTCGACCGCTTCAAGAGACTCAAGCACGACTTCAGCCCCCGCCCCGTCTTCGCCGGCATGCTCGGAAAGACTGCGCCGCCAGCGACGCGCGCCAGCGCGCCCTGCGAAGAGTCCGAGCATGTGCCGCGTCACGGAACGGAGGCGGCCACCGTCGCTCACGTGACGCTCGATGTAGGGGCACATCGCGCGAACCACGTCCGCAGGCGACGAGAATGGCGGCTGCTCCCCGAAGATGTCACGGTCAGCCGTGCCCAGGATGCGCCAGGGCGACTGGTAGGCGGCCCGCCCGATCATGACGCCGTCCATGCCTCGGTCCAGCAGGACGCGTGCCTGTTCCAGGGAGGCGATGCCGCCGTTCGCGATGATCCGGAGGTCCGGAAACCGGTCCTTCATGACGCAGACGAGTTCATGGTCCAGGGGCGGAATTTCGCGGTTCTGCTTCGGGCTGAGCCCCTGAAGCCACGCCTTTCGCGCATGGACTGCCACGGTCGTCACGCCAGCATCCCTGACGAGTCGCAGGAAATCCGGAAGCACGACGGCAGGATCCTGATCGTCGACTCCTATCCGGCACTTGACCGTGACCGGGACCGCGACAGCGGATCGCATTTTCGCCAGGCATTCTGCCACCAGTTCAGGCCTCTTCATGAGCGCGGCGCCGAACGCTCCCGATTGCACTCTTTCGGATGGACAGCCGACGTTCAGGTTGACCTCATCATAACCCTCCGCCGCGGCGATCCCCGCGGCTTCGGCCAGCTCGGAAGGGTCCGAGCCGCCAAGCTGCAGGGCCAACGGATGTTCAGCTTCATCGAAGGAGATGAGATGCCTGGCGTTGCCGCGAACCAGTGCGGCGGACGCCACCATCTCCGTGTAGAGCCGTGCATGGCGCGACATGAGCCGGTGCAGGTACCGGCAATGCCGATCCGTCCATTCCATCATGGGGGCACAGGACAATCTAGAGATTTGGCCCGTTTTCATTCTTGTGCATCTCCAGACTGTTGGCGGCGCTGGCTGCTAAGCTTGAATACGCCCCGGCACGCCCCGGCATACCGGAACCTGCCCCCTCCTGCGACGACACGCTGCACACACGGGAGACGGCCACCATAACCAAGCTTCCCTCCGGCACCTGCCGGGCCCAGGTCAGGCGAAAGGGCGGCTTCGCGAGCGAGACGTTTCCTCGCCGCGACGACGCCCATCGCCGGGCCCGGCAGGCGGAGACCCGGGCGAACCGGGGGCTGGCACCGAACACGCCGTCCGTCTCCCGTCTCCAGACCTTTGGCGACCCCGTCGATCTTCATATAGCCGACATGTGCGAGGCAGGGAAACCGCGCCGCAGCAGCAAGGCTGCCACGCTGACCGCCCTGCAGCGCGGCGACCGGCGGCGGCGCGGCTTGGAAACGCCTCCGGCGCCGGGATTTCCCGAAGGCCGGCAAGGCTGTCGGGCCGGGCAAGCGTCGCGGGGATCGGCTGCCGCTCGTCCATGGCGAAGCCCGCTGCCGGAACGGAAGTCCCATGCCCGCCGCAAACTCATGCCAAGCGGCCCGCCTTCGCCTCAAGGCGCCGCGCAGCCGTCGATCAATGACGCCGCCGCCCGGTGAAGCCGCCGGCCGGGATCGGCCAGGTCCGTGACGACATTGAAATGGTTCCGGTCCTCGATTTCCAGGCATGTCACTTCCATGCCCGCTTCCTGCAGATGCCTGGAGTAGTCCCGGCTCTGGCGCCTGAACTCGTCCGTTTCCTGCCCGCCCCAGGCGACCAGCAGCCTGGCCTCCCCGGGAAGGGCCATGCCCAGCGGCGAGTTCCGGCGGGCCGCGGCGGCGTCGAGCCGCAGCCATTCGTTGGGCCTGCAATGGCGCACCGGCTCCAGGTCGTAGAGCCCGCTTGCCAGCACGCCGCCCTTCAGGACATCGCGGGGCACGCCGGGGAACGCGCCCCATTCGGTTGCCAGCGCCATCGCGGCCAGCTGCGCCCCTGCGGACGAACCGCCGACGAACAGCCTCGCCGGATCGCCGCCATGCCGCGCGATGTTGCGGTGGATCCAGGCGACGGCGCGGCGGCACTGCGCGACGATTGCGTCAAGGCTGGCCTTGGGCGCGAGGCTGTACTCGACGACCGCCGTGCCGATGCCGCGGCCGGCGAGCGCCTTCGCCATGAACGCGCTCTCGGCGCGCCCGAGCAGCCGCCAATAGCCGCCATGGAGGAAAACGAGAACCGGCCTGCCGGAGCCCGCGGGAAAGTAGTCGATGCGCTCGTCGCGCGAAGGGCCGTAGGCAAGGTCGCGGACGACCTCGCAGTCGCCATGGCATTCCGCGCTCAGATCCCGGTAGCGCGCGATCTCGGCCTCGAAGTCCGGGACCGAGGCCCGGGCGTCGTACTGACGCTCAAGCTCTTCCTGGTCGAGGTCCCGCCAGCCGCGCCGCATGCTCACACGCACAGATCGTCGATCCAGCGGCGGATGTCCGAGCGCAGCCCCGCCTCGTCCAGCGCAAGGTCGTCGCCGAAAGGGTTCATGGCGGCGGCCCGGATGTCGCACATATGATCGCGGGCATGGTCCTTGGCCTCGTGCTTGGCGTACCGCATCATGCTTCGCCCCGTCGTTGTCGCTCCGCCCAGGATGGCGCATGGTTCCGATACATCCAATCCGAATCGGCGGAGGCGGCGATCGGGAACCATGCCAAGGCGCATGCAGTCCAGGAGCCTCATGTCCGCAAAGGGGCACACCCATGAGAATCGCCATCATCGGAACCGGCGCGATCGCGGGCCATGTGCGCGGGGCGCTTGCCGCCACCCCGCACACGGTCAAGGCGGTCCTTGTGCGTCCGGAACGCGTCCCCGAGGCGCCAGGGCGATTCGTCGGATCCGCCGCGGCGCTGCCGGACGGGCTGGATGCGGTCATCGACTGTGCGGGCCACGACGCCTTGCGCGCGCACGGAGCCGCGATCCTGGAACGCGGGCTGGATCTGGTTTCGGTGTCCGTCGGGGCCCTCGCCGATGCCGGCCTGTCGGCCAGGCTTGAGGCGGCCGCCGTGCAGGGAAACGCCCGACTGCACCTGGCAAGCGGCGCGATCGGCGCACTCGATTGCCTGCAAGCCGCACGTGTGGGCGCGCTGGACGAGGTCACCTATGTCGGACGCAAGCCTCCCGGCGGCTGGAAAGGCTCGCCGGCCGAGCGCGTGACGGATCTTGACGCGCTGCGAAGCGGGGCCGTGACGCATTTCGCCGGCTCCGCCCGTGATGCCGCGCTGCAATATCCGAGGAACGCAAATGTCGCCGCCGCCGTCGCGCTGGCCGGCGTCGGGTTCGACAGCACGATGGTCAGGCTGATCGCCGATGGCGACATTTGCGAGAATGTCCACGAAATCCGTGCCCGAGGCGAATTCGGCGCGTTCCGGTTCCGGATCAGCGGCAAGTCCCTGCCGGACAATCCGCGCAGTTCCGTTCTCGCGGCGATGAGCGTGATCGCCAAGCTTGACCAGATGTCCCGCCGGATCGTGTAATGATCCCCCGGCACCGCGCATCCCCGACCGTGCCCCGACCCGCCCGGGAGCCCGGCGGCGCCATCCGGGCGGCTTGCCGGACGACGGTCCCGCCGTGCGCGCCCGGCCGGGATCCGCTGGAACTGGTGCGGTCGAGAAGACTCGAACTTCCACGGGTGTTACCCCACAGCGACCTCAACGCTGCGCGTCTACCAATTCCGCCACGACCGCACGCACCGATTGGAGCCTCTGCCTCTTAGCGGGCGTTCGCGGGCTTGTGAAGGGGCGGGCAGGCAAAAGAATCCGACCGCCGGTCCCGCAGCGCATCGGGCCGCGCGGTCATGGCGGGGATCTCCGGCACCATGGCCCGCGTCGTGGGCGCCCGAAACCGGGTGTAGTAAAACAGGCTAAGGGTCATGGCATACAGAAACACTACGCGTCGGACTCTTGCTCTCGCTAAGTCACGCCTTTACAGAAAGTTAGGCAATGTAGCAAGCGGCTTCTTTGATTCGAAAAGTGACATACATGAGCACCGAAGTCGCGACCATTGACATCCTGGTGCGTGCGGGAAACGCCTTCGGGTGCGGGATCTGCGGTCGGAGAGCATATGGATGGCATGTGAATCCGTGTCGGGCGGCAGGAGGCCCCGGCCCCGTTGTGATCGCGCCCTGAGCGTGTATGATCGGATCGACGTTACGGAACCGGAACGGGAGACCCGCCATGGCCCGGACGCCGAGGGAGAGGACGCGGCGGCGCTGCGTCATGACGACGGACAGCGAGTGGGAGATGATCGGCGCGCTTGCCGGACGTGCGGGGATGTCGGTCTCCCGCTTCCTCGTGGAGCGCGCGCTGGAATCCCGGGAGCCGGAACGGGAGGACGATGCGCCTTCCGCGCTTCCCCCGGAGGTGCGCCGGCGCACGGCGCTGGCCATGCTGATCCTGGCCCGGGTGGAGGAGCGGCGGATGGCCGACGCAGGGGCCGGGGACTTCTGGGACGGCATCGTCGCCGAGGAGGGCGCGTGGCTCGACGCCGAGCTCGCGCTGGAGGGTACGTGACCGTGGCGGCGGGACGCGTCAGGAAGCAGCGCTGCGTGACGTGCAGGCCGTCGGAGTGGCGGGCGATCGGGAAGAGGGCCCGTGCGGCCGACACGGACGTCTCCTCGTACATCCTGTCCCGGGTCCTCGACGGCGAGGCCCCGGACGGGCCGCCCCATCCCGAGGCGGGCTACCCGATGGCGCTCACCGGCGCCGAGCAGCGCCGGCAGCTGGAACACGTGGAGCGTCTCGTCGCCGACCGCCACCGCTTCCTGGGGGAGCGCTTCCTCTGGGACACGGGGACGACGCTGCGCCAGCATCCATGTTTCGGTCCAGGCCCGGATCCGGGCTTTTCCTTCGGTCTGCGGGCCTCCGGATCCGGGTTCTGCACACCGCTTTCCACCGGCGGATGCCGTGCGGGCAGGCGCGGGCGGTTCGCCCGGCGCCGGGCGTCAGCCGGCGGCGGGCACCGACCTGTCCTCCCACATGCGCCGGTCGCGCAGGAGGACGTTCGCGGTCACGACGGGCCCGCCCATGACCGCGGTCACGGCGACCTTGTGGTGCTTTCCCCTTTCCCGGAGCCGCCCGTACAGCGCCTTCATCTCCGGGTCGGACATGCAGGCCGCCATCGCCGCCATGCACGGCACGTCCCCCGGACGCCTGCGTCCGCCGCCTATGTGGCGCCCGCCCTTGAGCGTCCCGCTGTCGCGGGCGATCGGCGCCACGCCGCCCGGCGCCGCGGCCTGGCGGCTGCCGATCGCGCCCGGCCCGCCCATCCAGGCGATCAGGGACGCCGCCGTGACCGGGCCGATGCCCGGCACCGAGACCGGGATGCGGTAGCTCTCCGCCAGGCTCTCCGAGTCCCTGACCAGCTCCTCGATCCGCCGGTCATACTCCCTGACGGCGGCGTCCAGTTCCTCAAGCACCCCCGTGACCGGCCCTTCCGGATCCGGCTCTCCGACCCCGGCGGGAACCGCCTCGGCCCGGTGCGCCGGTCGACGGGGGCCCCCCGAAGCCCCGGCATGTCGCGGAGCCTGTCGACGGTCACGTCGGCCGGCGCCGTGGCCGCCATGTCCGGGAACGCGGCCCCGAAGGCCGCGAGCACCCTCGCGTCGACCCTGTCGGTCTTCGCCAGCTCGCCGCCGGGCCTGGCGAAGTCCCGGCACTGGCGCGGGTTGACCACGACGACTTTGAGGCCCCGGTCGTGCAGCGACTGCAGGAGGGCCCTGTGCATCCGCCCCGTGGCTTCCATGACGGCCCGCTCCGCCTTCCCCCTCCTCAGGATGCCGGCGACCTTGCGGAACCCGTCCGCGTCGTTGGTCGCTGTGTCGTCCCGCCCGTTCAGGTGAATGTTCAGGGTGTGCTTGCTCACGTCTATTCCAGCGGCTACGGTGGTCATGGTCTCCCGCTCCTATCCCCGTGACGGTCCGGTTCCCGGACCCAGCATCCATCGGGACGCGGGAGGCATCTGACGGGAGGACGGGCCGACCACGCTGGCGCACGGATCCGCGAATGCGATCCAGGGCCGTTCCGGTCCGACCCGTCCTGCGGGGCAGGCCCCGCTCCGCCGCCGCCAGGCCTGGCGGCGGCGGCCCCGGCACCAGCATCGACCGGGAGGGCGGCGGGAGCAAGGGACGGCTTTTCCACAGGAATCCGCCCCCGACTTTTCCACAGCCACCTCCCCTGATCAGTGCTGATTCGCTGAGCATACGAGGCCGTGCGGTTCCTCGTGCTCGCCTCCTGCGCGGACAGGGACCTGGCGGCGGGGACCGGGCCGGAAACGGAAGGCGACCCCGGCTCGGGATCGTATCACGAACTCCTTGCGGAGACCGGGACGGCGACCGTCCCTCCGCCCGCGCCGGCCCTGGGTCCCGCCGACGGCGCGGCTCCCGAATCCCTGCCGGGCACCGCAGCGGCGGCGGTCCCCGACGCCGCACGCCCGGCGGATACGTTCCCGTCCCGGGCGGACCTGTTCGACATCCCCGGCGCGGGCACGCCTCCGAGGGACCTCCTCGACGACGTCGCGGACGACCTCAGCCGGGACGGAAACCCGTGACGCGGCGGAGGGAAAGGGCGGTCAGCAACTCGATGTCCTGCACCGACGGGGAGTGGGCGCGCATCCGGGCCGCGGCCGAGGCGGCCGGCGAGCCGATCGGCCGCCACGTCGTGCGCAGATGCCTGACCGACGACCCCTCGCCGAACGCGCGGCCCGTGGCGGCGCAGGCGCTGTCCCCGCAGGAGCAGCGCGAGATGCACGAGGCGGTGCTCGGCCTCGCGGCGGCCGAGGCGGAGGCCGTGCACGACGACAACGACTGGCTCGGGTCCGCCGTCCGGATCCTGTGCGAGGACCGCATCGTCGCCATGGACCGGGAGGGACGGTCGGAGGAGCTCTGCGCCCTCCTGCGGGACGTCTTCGGCGACGCGGCGCCGGCGGTTGCGGCGGAGTGGCTGGCTCTGCCGGACGGTGACGCCGAGACGGGCTGAGCGCTCGTTGGCCAGGGCTTGGTTGACAGCGTCTCGACGGACGGCGCAGATCGCACGATCATCCTCGTCAGGGCGTCCGGTGTTGAACCTTTTCCTGCTCTTCGCATGAATGTCCCCTCGCATGTTTCGGAAAGACTTCCTGCGCCTTGGCCCGAGATGGCCGGACGGATCTCCGGGACGTCGGTCCCGGATTTCTTTGCAATGGCGATCTCGTGCGGTTTCTGCCCGCAATCCCGTTGCCAGGCCGCGAACGACAATCCGGGTGTGTCGGGACGGTTGCGGATGATTGGGTGCCTATGCGCCAGACTGGCCGAGGCCCGCTCACGACGCGGCGACGGACGTCGCGGATTTCTACACGTTCAATTTCCGCGGCGACGGATCGGGCGGGTTCACCGCCAGGAAGATGGCGCGGGCAGTCTCCTCTCGAGTCGCATCGATCTTCGGAAACGGCTTGCGCGGCCTGCCGCGCCCGCGTTGCGGTTCCCGGTTCGCCTGATCGTTCACTTCGCGCCCTTCCGCCCGTTGCATCGCTGGCCCGAACCCTTCTGCCGTCCTCTGAAGTCAACTGTTGCCTTCTGTCGGCGCCCGTGCGCAAGTGCGCCCCGCAAACAAGCTCAGGAGTCCGGTCAACATGGGCCGGGCCACCCGCCGAATAGGCCTGACCCGGCAACGGGATTGCTTCTGACGCCTTGGCGAATGGGCGGGGACTTTTTACTCAAGAGTTGTTTGCAATGGCCAGGCACCCGCCGGGCGGCTTGCCAACGAGGGAGAGCGTGAAAGTGATAAAGTGGAGAACCTTAACCGTGACCGTCGCGGCGACCGCACTTCTCGCGGCGTGTGGCGGAGGGGGCAGCGTCGTGCTTGATCCCGAACCGGGAGCTGCGAACCCGCCCGCGAACGAACCGACCCAGCAGAGGGAATCCGAAACCCACCGCAGCGCGTTTCTCAGGGAGAGATTCCTCTTTGACGAAGACTGGCTTGCGCAGCCCACCTTCCCATTCTTGCCGCAAGACGGGACAGACGGGCTTCACGTGGACCTGGATTCGCAAGGCGACTTCTTACTCTCTGAATTTGATCTGAGTCCGGCGTTGATAGATCGTTTGCAATCCAATCCGGCCTTCTATCGCAACGAACGGCGCACTGCGGAGGCACTTATCAACGTTGTGTATCTGACATACGCTGCATACTGGCAGTGGACCCGTCATCTCGACTACGAAGTCGAACCCCCGGTGATCCAGATCGGGGAGGACGAGACCTTCAACTGCGGTCACCACGTGAATGCCCTTGCCTGCTATAACGGATCGGCCAACGCAGTGGTCCTGCGTGACGACTGGTTTGAGGAAGTCTTCTTCGACCTCGCAAGCGGGCACGATGCGACCCGCGAGACCGCATTTCAGCATTTCTTCGGTGTCGTGACCCACGAGGCGGGTCACCAGTTCGGATACAGGCACCCTTACGGCAGGATGCCCGCCGACTGCGCGTCCGGGGACAGATGCTCGTCAGCGCCGGGCGGGATCGACCCTTATCACGCGCCTTACGGCTCTGGCAGCGTGATGGGCTATGACGACCAGATCGGGGGGCGCAGTCGTTACCACGTGACGCCGGAAGACATCAGGCACGTCCCGGATGCGACATGGAACGAAGACGCCCGCAACGTCAACGCGGTCTACAGGTCTGGCGCGCCATCCTCCATCGACACCTGGGCGTCTGGATTACGGAGGAACTTGAGGTCAGCGGCCGGACGGCACCAGGGCGGCAATCCGGAGGAAACCTTTCCATCGCTGTCGAGTTTGCCGGACGCGGATGGGTTCGCGGAAAGCCCTCCGAGAATGTTTCCCTGCCAGCCACGGCGACATGGAGCGGCGAGGACAACTTCCTGGGTGTCGATCTTGACCCGAACTTCCTGGGTGCGGCGCTCCGGGCGGACGCGAACCTGCGCTACGCGTTCGGCGACCGTCCGAACCTCAACCTTCGGGTAAACAACTTCGAGGCCCATTATTCCACCGCCATCGATGGCACCGCCACCTGGCATGACCACGAGTTTGAGGACTGGGGGGATTTCCGCTACAACATGGACTGCACGTCCGGCGGCTGTTCGGGCGACAGCGTTGAAGCGAAGTGGTATCCAAGCGACGCAGGCGACCCGTCCGGCTGGGTCGGCGGCGTCGTGAACGATCAGGATGCCGAATACGTGGGTTCCTTCGTCGCCGAAAGAGACTGAAGCGAAGACGCTCACCCCCGAAGTGCGAACTTCGGGGGTGCCGTACTCTCTTCTCGCCTCGCTGGGTTCTTTCGTGAGTCAGGCGGACGGGAGAGCGTCCGGACTGTCAGGTCGCAGCCGACCGCCGGTCGCGGTCGCCTACCGCCCGTAGTCGATCTCGGCACCCATGTAGCGCGACGGATTGCGGGCCCTTTCCAGTTCCCGCTCGCGCTCCCGGATCTCCCTCTCGCGTTCCAGCTGGACCTTGTACGCCGCCTCGACCTCCTTCCGGACGGGCGCGTCGCGAGCGACCGTCTCCGAGATCGTGGCGGCCGCCTCCCGCAGCCGCTTCTCCAGCCCGGGAACCCTGTCAAGATGCGGGCCGTAGCGGTCCCTGTCGCCGAGGACATGCCGGAAATACCTGACGCGGTCCATGGCCTCGCGTTTCCACCCGGCGTAGGGGTGCATCGCCGACACGAACCGCTCGCCGCCTTCCTCCCGCTCCCGGACGGACTTCGCGAGATCGTCCTCCAGGCCTTCGACGCACGCCTGCGCGACCCGCATGTCGTCGCGAAGCAGCCGCTCGCGGGCCGCGAGCGCGTTCTTTCCCGGGCCCACGCACGCCTGCTGGCCCAGGTCGTCGACCCAGCTCCCGTAGCCCTTGACGAAGTAGCGGTGGCATCCCTGCGCCTCCGCCCCGTCGAGAATCCGTTCCCAGGTCCGGAGATGCCGCGCCTCGAGGCCGCAGCCGTCGAGCGTGTCCCTGATGCGCGCCGTCGCCCGCTCCAGCGCCTTGCGGTCGTCCGGCAAGACGAGCGGATCCTTCGCCAGCGTCTCGCCGCGCTCGATCACCTTCGGCGCGGACAGCTTCCAGCGCCCGTAGCTTGTGGCCAGGCCCGTGCCGAGCGGGCTTTCCGGCCGCCACCATGCGGCCCGTTCGATGATGTTCCTGCGCCTGTCCTCGAACGCGGTCACCTCCCTGACGCGGTCCCGGATCCCCCGGTCCTTCGCCTCAAGCCCGGGCAGCTCCTCGACCATGCCCGCCAGGTCCGGAGGCAGGTCGTCGCCGAAGCCTGCGAGCCGTTCGACGAAGCGGCGGTGCCCCGCCGCGTGGAACGGATGGCAGCCCAGCCGCTCCGCCTCCGCCTCGATCGCGTCCCTTTCCCTGCGCAGCTCCCCGATCCGGTCCGCCGCCGCGCGCCTGTCCTCCAGGGTGCCGAGGATCGCCTCCAGGGGCGCGCGGATCCCCTCGCGCCCGGCCCTGGCGGAAAGGCGGTCGTCCGCGAGCAGTTCCCCCGCCTCGGTCATGGCCCTGCGGACGGCCTTCCCGGGCGCCCCGGAGGCGTCGCATCGCGCGAGCTCCCCCGCGACAGCCGTCAGCCGCTCCCACCTGCGCCGCACGTCCCCGCAGTCCCTGGCGAGGTCGGCCGTCGCCTCCGGCAGCGCGCCGGGATGCCCTTCGTCGAACTCGCGGGTCCGCCCGAGCAGCGCCTCGGTTCCCGGCAGGAACGCGATGTCGCGATCCCGCGCCGCCGCCTTCGCGCGGCGGCTCCGCCACTCCCGCCCGATCGCGGCGAGCTCCCGGTCGCGGGCGCTGTCCGCCCGTTCCGCACCTTCGGCGGCGTCGGTCCCGGCCGCGGCGCTCGCCCGCGACCCCTCGCGACGGTCGTAATGCGGCGCGCCCTCCTGCGGTTCCGGCAGGGACCGATCCTCGGCGGCCGGATCCCCCGCCGATTTCATGACGGCCCTTTCCGCGTCGGCAGGCCCGCCGGGCGTCGCCGGACCGTCGGTCGGGCGTGCCGGTTCTGCCGGGTCCGGCGTCCCGTCCCCGATCTTCGGGGCGGCACTCTCCGGACCGGGCCGCGCCTCCGGCGCGGGAAGGGCCTTCGCGACCGTCCGGACCGGCGCCTTCTCCGGAAGCGGCCTCTCCGGCAGCGCGGTCCCCGGCCCGACCTCCGGGACGGCCTCCCGTTCCCGCTCCCCGACCCTCTCCGCGACCCGCTCGCCCACGGCCTCCAGCGCGGTCATGCGCAGCCCCGTGCGCTCCTCGAGCGTCTCCGCAAGCTGCCCGCGGTTGTCGGTCAGGATCACCGCCTCCTCGCGCGCCCGCGTGACCTCCACGTAGAAGGTCGCCTGGTCGACGAGCGCCCCGTGCCCCGAATCGAGCACCGCGATCACCCTGTCGGCGGTCGTGCCCTGCGCCCCGTGCACGGTCGACGAGTACGCGTGGTCGAGGTGCCTGAGCTGCGGGTCGTCCCGGGAGAGCCGGAGACCCCGCCCGTCCGCCGTGCGGAACCGGACCGCCTTCGGTCCGACGGAGACCACCCGCGCCCGCTCCCCGTTCACCAGGTCGCGTCGCCCGTCGTTCCGCGTCCAGCGGACCTCGTCGCCCGCGCGGATGCGGATCGTCGCGCAGTCGTGAAGCTCGAGCTGGTAGCGCAGCCTCTTCCCTCCCGGCCTGACCCTCAGCACGCGTCCGTCCTCGTGGACGAGCTCGGCCCGCTCGCCGTCCGTGGCGTTCACGGCGAAGACCTCGCCCGCCCTCGCCTTCCCGCCCCAGACGTCGTGGTGGAACACGGCCGCGTCGCCAGCCTCCCAGTTGCGGACGTCGCCGGTCTGCGGCCGGGTCAGTCCCCGGGAGACGAGCCGCCTCACCTCGATCTCCGGGCCGTGGAGCACGCCCTCCTCGGCCAGTCCCTCGCGCACCGTGTCGGCGATCTCCGCACGGACGGCGTGCGTGGGCGCGAGCACCGCCGTCGAGGCGCGCGCCTTCGCGTCCAGCCCGAGCCAGAGCCGGGCCGCCGTCCGCCCGAGATCCGGCGCCCCGACCTCGAGGACGTCCTCGCCGAGGCTGCCGAGCGCCTCGGCGGGCCTGCCGCCGATGACGTGGGCCACCGCCTCCCTCAGGCGGGGCGTCCTCTGGCGGAGCACGTCGTCCATCACCGCCGTCGGCATCCCCGCCTCCTGGAGCTGCCGGAACGGCTGTCCCGCCTCGACGGACCTGAGCTGTCGCACGTCCCCCACGGGGACGAGACGCCCGACGCCCAGCGCGTCGGCGATCCGCATCAGCGACCGCATCTGCACCGTCCCCGCCATGGAGGCCTCGTCGAGGACGAGGACGGAACCGGCATAGCCCTTCCGGAGCCGCGCGAGACCCTCGGCGGAGACCGTGCCTTCCGCGACGTCCCGGTACCTGGACAGGAAGCCCTGCAGCGTGCGTGCCGGAAGCCCGGCCTCGCGCCTGAGCGCGCGGACCGCGGCCGCGCTCGGCGCGAGCGCGACGACCCGCCGCGTCCCGGCGAGATCGCGCACCGTCCTCAGCATCGCGGTCTTGCCGGTGCCCGCGTAGCCCTGCACGCCGACGATGCGGCCCTCCCCGAGCAGGATCGCGCGCACCGCCTCCCTCTGGCCCTCCGTCAGATTGCCCTTACCCAGCGCCTCCCCGACGCGGGCCGCGTCCGCGAGCGGACCGCCTGCTTCCCGCGCGGCCCGCATCCGGTCGACGATCTCGCGCTCCGCGCGGAGCGCGCGCGCCGTCACGAGGCAGGGGCCGAGGCCGCCGCGCACGGCGTCGACGAGATGGCCGTCCCGCCTCAGTCCCTCCAGCGCGGCCAGGTAGTCCGAATGGGCGTGCAGCCCCGGGGAATGGGCCAGCGCCAGGGTGGCGAGGTCCGCCTCCCGGAACACCGAGGCTCGCTCGGCGAGATGCTCCGCCGAGCGGGTCACGATCTCGGTCATGCACGGGTGCGTTCCCGCCTCCCTCTCCGCGCGCCTGCGTCCCGCGGACGGGCGGGGCGGCCTGCGGTCCAGCCCCATCTCCCTCGCGCGTGCGCGCCACCCGGCCTCGAGCTCCCTGCGGTGCGGCTCGTCCTTGGCCTTCCGCGTCGCCAGCGCCGCCCGCTGTCGGTTCGCGGCCGTGTCCGCGAGGCCGCGCTCCCGGACCCACGCCAGGATCTCGCGGCGCCGGCTGGAGTTCTCCTCCAGGAGCCTGCGGCCGTAGCCCGCGATCTCGAAGCCGGGCACACGCCCCACCGTGGATGGCCTGAGTTCGTATCCGAGCGTGCGAAGTCGGCCCGCGAGTTCGTTCCTGTAGTAGGCGCCGATCAGCTTCTCCGACCGCGCGAGCGCCCCCGTCTCGGGGCTGGCCCACGTCCCGTCCGGCCGCCGCGTCATGTTCGCGATCACCGCGTGGGTGTGGAGGTGGGGCTCGAGGTTCCGGTTCGCCGTGTGACGGAACGCGGCCGCCACCATCGACGGCGACGGCACGCGGACGTGGCGCCGCCGCTCACGGTCCCACTGCCTGACGGAGAGCAGGTGCCCCTCCACGAAGTCGAGCGTCGCACGCACCGCCTCGTCGTGCGCGCGCAGGATGCGCGCGTCGCCCGCGACGAGAGCGGCGAGCGAGACCGACTTCGGGGCCTGGAGCGTGACGTCGAGGCCGGGACGGTGCTCGACCTTCCCGTCCCTGATGCGCCCGAGCGTGATCTCCGTTCCCGGCACCCTTCCCGCGAGGACCGCCTCGAAGCGCGACGGCGCCACGTGGCGCCCGAGGCCGAGCGCCGCCGCGCCACGCCCGTGCCAGCGGCTCGCCTTTCTGTGCTCGGGGTCCGACTTCGCGTAGTAGCCGTCCCGCTCGAAGTAGCGGGTCGTGACCGCCGCGGAGGTCAGGGACGTGACGGTGGCGACCATGGGGGATCGGTCCTGTCCGTTCGGGGCATCGAGGCGATCATACGGATTCGGCCCCGGCCGTGCCACCGGCGAAAGCTGTCGGCGGGCGGGCCGATTCGGCGGTGGACGGGACACGGCGGAATGTCGGACAAGGGACGCCGGCGAACGTAAATGGAACGAAGGGGGTCGGGCATGGCAGGAGAAAGGGAGAGGGTGACGCGGACGGACGTGGCGGAGGCCGTCAGGGCCATGGCGGAATTCCCCTGGCGGGAGATGCTGGGGGCGCAGAGGGAGACGGCCGAGGCGCTTCGCACGATCCGGCAGGAACAGGAGGGGCCGGCCGGTGCCGACGGGGAGGGCGGAGAGACGCCAGAGACCCGCGCGGCCGTCGCCAGGGCCAATTCCACGGCGGCGGTCGTTTCGGCCCTGGAGGACGTGTCAGCGACGGAGGTGTCGACCAGGACCGCCGTCTACGAGTGCTCCGGCCGGCTGGAGCGGTGCGCGAACGCCCTGGACTCCGTCCGGCCCGGTGTCGACGGCGTACGGCACGGGATTCGGTCCTGGGGCACGGCCGTATCGCTCCTGCTGCTCCTGGGCGCCTCCGACGAGATCCGCTGGCTCGTGGCGCTGCTGCGGCAATTCTGGTCCGGGTAGGATCGGTCGGCCCGAGCGTGCGAAAGTCGCAATTTGCGACATCCGGCGAAAGGTCACGGGTCCTCCGTCAACGTGCTCAACGGAATCGAAATCAGCGACAGCTTGTGCCGGAGTCTCTGTCGGGACCGACATGGGCGCGCGCGAGTTGTGGATTGGCTTGAACCTTGGCTGCTTCGACCGGATGCCAGTTTGCTGCTCCAATGCTCCGGAAATGCAACGCGAGAAATCGTTGGGCGCCCCATCCGTGGCAGCCTTGCGCTCGTCGGACCTGTTTCAGGGCAGACCGCGGGGATTCCTGATGCCGGCACGCATGACACCCATCCCGGATCGGTTGACCGGCGGATCGCGGGCAGGGTTGCGATCGGGGCGGATGGGGTCGAACGCGCGGGGAGAGAAATCGGGCACGTGATGCCAGTTTCGCGGTTGCCGTGAATCGCCCTATACAGGGCGGCGCGTTGAAAATAGAATCCCGGCCAGCATCCAGGCCGGCGTTGGGCTGAATGTTGGCTTGAGCGGGCCTGTCATGAACGAACCTGTAGCTGTTGTTGACCTGTTTTCGGGCCCCGGCGGTCTGGCGGAGGGTTTCGCCGCCTACAGGGATCCCGGTCGGGGACCTCGCTTCAAGGTAGTCCTGTCGGTCGAGATGGAGCCGACGGCCCATCGTACGCTGCTGTTGCGCGGCTTTCTCCGAAAGTTCCCGTCCGGATTCCCGGAAGAGTACTACGACTTCCTGAACGGAGACGTGCCTCTCGAACCGGACTGGGCCGGACTCTACCCGCGGGAATGGCAGGAGGCCAGCGACGAGACGCGGTGCCTGACGCTTGGCACGCCCGACGCGAGGTCTTTCGTCCGAAGGCGCATCGACGGGATTCGCGCCCTGCACGGCGGCAGGACCGTGCTCCTCGGCGGTCCGCCCTGTCAGTCCTATTCGCTCGCCGGAAGGGCCAGGAATGCCGGCAACGTCCTCTACGACCCGGCAAGCGACGAGCGGCAGTCACTCTATCTGGAATACGCCGATGTGCTGCGACGCCTCCAGCCGGCCATCGCGGTGATGGAAAACGTCAGGGGCATGCTTTCCGCCAGGCACGGCGGCAGACCGGTCTTCTCCGACGTCATGGACACGCTCGCCAACGCCGGTGGAAAGGACCGGTACCGACTCCATTCCCTTGTCCCGGCGGATTCCACCCAGTCGTGGAGGGAGGGGCTGAGTCCCGAGGACTTCCTCGTCCGCGCGGAGGAGCATGGCGTGCCCCAGAGGCGTCATCGTGTCTTCGTCGTCTGCATTAGACGTGACGTCGCATCGAGCCTGACGCGCGACCTCCTGCCGATGCTTGACCGAAGCGGACCTCCCGCCTCGGTGCACGACGTCATCGGCGCAATGCCGATGCTTCGCAGCCGACTCAGCCGGAAAGACGGCGGTGGCTCGTGGCAGAAGATCCTGAAGAGGGCGCATCGGCAGAGCATTCGGCAAATCCGGCTTATGCCGTCAGACATCAGGCGGCAATTCCGGGTGGCGCTGGATCGGGCGCTGACCTCGACGACGGGTGCGGCGCTGCCCTGTCGGGAAATTCAGGGAAGCACCGCTTGCCCGGACACGTGCCCTTCCGCCTTGCGCGACTGGATCACCGATCCCAACGTCACCCGGCTGCCCAACAACGAGACCAGGGGGCACATTGACGAGGACATTGCCCGGTATCTCTACGCCTCGGCCTTCGCGATTGCGTCCGGCAGGTCACCGAGAGCCGGAGACTTTCCGCCGACGCTCGCCGCCAACCACAGGAGCTGGAACTCGGGAAAGTTCGCGGACCGCTTCAGGGTGCAGCTGCGCGATCACCCCTCCACCACCATAACGAGCCACATATCGAAGGACGGGCACTACTTCATTCATCCGGATCCGGCCCAGTGCCGCAGTCTCACGGTCCGCGAGGCCGCCCGTCTCCAGACGTTCCCCGACAACTATTTCTTTCACGGCGGCCGCACGCAGCAGTACGTTCAGGTCGGCAATGCCGTACCGCCCTTTCTCGCATGGCAGATCGCGCGGGAGTTCGGAGGCATCATGGACCGCTGCGACGCCTTTGCCGACGGGGCGGAGACAGGCCGTTCCGCAGATTCCCGCAAGCGATCCGTCGCCCGGCCAGTCCCCGCATCACTCGTGGGCGCCGACGGCTCATGACCGCAGTTCCCCGATACAGCGAGCGCGAACTCCCTCCGCACGCATCCTCTCTTGTTGAGAGTCTCCGCGACATGGGCTACTCCCTGAGGACCGCCCTGGCCGACGTCATCGACAACTCGATCACAGCGGGCGCCTCCAGCATAAGCCTGTTCGCGGACACGCATCATGCGGAACCCGCAATCGGCATACTCGACGACGGGGACGGCATGACGCCGGACGAGCTGTTCGAGGCGATGCGGCCCGGAACGCGAAACCCGCTCGAATCCCGCGCGGAGACCGACCTCGGACGCTTCGGCCTCGGCCTGAAGACCGCTTCGTTCTCGCAATGCCGGCGCGTCACGGTGGTGACACGGAAGGATTCGATCGTCTCCTGCGCGACATGGGACCTCGACAAGGTCGCGGAGGAGAACCGCTGGATCGTCACGGTTCCCGACAGCGCCGACTCCGTCCGCTGGTCCGGGCGACTTCAGGATCACGGCACCCTGGTAGTCTGGGAAAAGCTTGATCGACTCATCGACGCCGACCGACAGGACGGCAGACAGGACCTGGTGGACCAGCTTGACGAGGCGGCAACGCACGTGGAGTTCGTCTTCCACCGTTTCCTCTCCGGCCGGGAGGGCCCCCGCCTGACGATCTCGCTGAACGACCGTGAACTGCGGCCGTTCGATCCCTTCAATTCGAACCATCCTGCAACCCAGCACCACCAGGAGGAGAAAATTCGCCTCGACAGCGGAGAGGTCAGGATATGGCCGGTGACCCTGCCGCACCATGACAAGGTCAGCGCAGATGAATGGAAAAGGTTCGCAGGACCGGAAGGGTATGTCAGCAACCAGGGATTCTACCTGTACCGCAACCGACGCCTGATCGTTCACGGCACCTGGTTTCGGCTCGTCCGGCAACAGGAGCTGACGAAGCTCGCACGCGTCGGCATCGACATTCCCAACACCCTCGATGCCGAATGGAAGATCGACGTCAAGAAGGCCTCCGCCCAGCCGCCGGCCGCCGTCCGTGACCGCCTGCGCCGGATCATTGCGCGCATCGGCGTTCCGTCCCGTCAGGCCTATGCGGGTCGTGGAGCCAAGCTGACCGAAGCGAGTCGCCTGCCCGTCTGGAGACGGGTGCAGGACAAGAACCACATCACCTATCACATCGACGGCAAAAATCCCGTGATTTCCGCATTCAGGGACGGTCTCGACGCGGCACGGGCACGCGAGTTCGAACGGATTCTGCGTCTGCTCGCCGCAACCTTTCCGTTCGATGCCCTGCATGTGGACATCAGCGCCAGGCCGGAGGAGGTCAGGCCCTCCGGAATCGGTGCGGAAGATCTTCGGATCATCGCATCGTCGATGTGGCACATCCTCAGAAACCGGGGGCAGTCGACCACCGAGATCGAGGAGTGGATGCGTTCCGCCGATCCCTTCCGCACCCGATGGGAGGAGACTTCGAGGGCTTTGAACGACATCCGCAAGGGTGCGGCGGAGGGCGAGGACTGATGAACGAAACCGACAGGCTGAAGGTAATGGTGGAGGGACTTCTTGCCCGGGAATTGCCCACGCAGTCCCGCATACGGGAGATCATCGCCGAAGTGCGTCCGGCCTGTCCCGGCGTGACGGATGCACAGGCGGAGGATCTCGCGCTGGAGTTCGAGGCCGTTCACGGAGTCAGGATGACCGACGGCGCAGCATTGCAGGATCCCGGGTTCGAGCCGTGGCTCGACGGCGCCCGCTCCGACATCGACTTCTATTACTGGAACCGCTATCGCCGTCTCATGGCCGAAAAGGGACTGTCCGGTCAGGTTCTCGGCGGGCTGGGCAACGTCACGGACAGGATTCTCGGGCTGCTCGAAAATCCCGAAAGGCCCGGCAGCTGGGATCGCCGGGGCATGGTCATGGGTCATGTGCAGTCCGGGAAGACGGCAAACTACATCGGCGTCGTCACCAAGGCCGCCGACGCGGGCTACCGCGTCATAATCATAATCGCCGGCCTGCAGAACAAGCTGCGCGACCAGACACAGAGGCGCGTTGACGAGGGTTTCATCGGGTTCAGCAGCACGGCCGGTTCGCGACGCCAGCCCCTGAAACAGACTGTTCTCGGCGTGGGCCGGTACGACTCCCGTCATCGGCCCAGCGCCTTCACCACTTCCCACCGGGACTTTCACAAGGGCATCGCTGAGAGCCTGAACGTCCCCCTGCGGAACCTCAGTCAGCCGGCGGTCTTCGTGATCAAGAAGAATCCGAGCACGCTGCGAAACCTGATCGACTGGCTGAAGACCCACAATGCGCAACTGGGCGCCGAAACGATCCGAGAGCCAATGCTCCTGATAGACGACGAGGCGGACAACGCCTCGATCAACATCAGGCACCGGATGGCCGAAGTTTCCCGGATCAACGGGCAGATCCGGGAACTTCTCGACCTCTTTGAGCGAAGCAACTACGTCGGCTACACGGCCACACCGTTCGCAAACATATTCATCGACCCGGACTCCGAAGACCAGATGGCGGGACACGACCTCTTTCCCCGCGACTTCATCGTGAGCCTTGATCCGCCCACAAACTACTTCGGAGGGGCCAGAGTGTTCAGGGATTCCGCGGACACCGTCCTCCGCGACGTCGACGATCACGAGGACCTGCTGCCGACGTCACACAAGATCGACCACGCCGTCGCCGGTCTGCCGGGAAGTCTCGAGGATGCGGTTCGCGCCTTCGTTCTGGCCCGGGCCATCAGGCTGGCGCGCGGACAGGAGCGCAGCCACAACTCGATGCTCGTAAACGTGTCGCGTTTCGTGGCGGTGCAGCAACAAGTCCGCAACGAGATACAGTCCTTCGTCGACCGGATCGCGTCGAGCGTCAGGATAAACGGCGCAAGACCTTTCGAAGAGGCTCTTCAGGATCCGGAGATTGCGGATCTGAACCGCGTCTACCGGGAGCACTACGGTGACGGTTGCGGCGGTGACGGTTGCGGCACTCCGTGGCCGCAGGTCCAGACGCTGCTGCATGCAAGCGTCAGTGCGGTCGGAATCGTCGAGATAAACAGCCGCGCCGCAGGATCGCTTGACTATGCCGAGCACGAGGCAACCGGCCTGAACGTGATCGCCGTGGGCGGGCTCTCCCTTTCGCGCGGCCTCACGCTCGAAGGGCTGACCGTCAGCTATTTCCTTCGACGTTCGATGATGTACGACACGCTGTTCCAGATGGGACGCTGGTTCGGGTACCGCGACGGCTATGACGATCTCTGCCGGGTCTGGATGCAGGAGGAGGCCCAGGGCTGGTACGACCACATTTCCGAATCCATCGACGAACTCCGTGATGAACTGGCACGCATGCAGAGCGCGAACGCGACTCCCAGGGAATTCGGTCTGAAGGTGCGAAGTCATCCCGACACGCTCGTGGTCACGGCACGCAACAAGATGGGATCAGGGCAGCGTCATAGGGTCCTGATCGGCCTTGCGAACCAGTTCGTGGAAACCGCGATCCTTCATCCTGACGAAAGGACACTGCGCGCGAACCTCGGTGCCGCTCTCCGCCTCGCCGAAGCCATGCGGGCCGAAAACCGCGCCCCGGAGAACGGGGAGGTCGTCAACGGCGGGCGCCTCGTGCGAGACGTCCCGGTGAATCTCGTCGACGCGTTTCTGGGCGCCTTCAGGAACCATCCGGGATCTCCCGCCACGGAGAGCGATCCGGTCCGGCGCTATATCCGCCAAAGGGCGGGAGACGAACTGAGCAGGTGGGACGTTCTGTTCGCGGGCGTCATCAGGCGAAGCAACGGCCGTTCCCTCGTTGAGGGCCGTCTGGGATTTCCGCTGGTATGCCAGCGCCGCGCTCCCGGCAAGCGCAGCGACAGGTCGATGCTGATGGTGACCAACAAGCAGAGGGTCAGTTCGCGCGGGATAACCAAGATGGGCCTGACCGAATCACAGGTCCTGGCCGCCGAGAGCGAATACGACGCGAACGGATCGCGGTCTCCCGGCGGCAGAAAGAACTACCCCGACTGGATATACACCAAGGTCCGCACAAGACCCCTGCTTGTCATTCATCTTCTCGCGATAGGCGAAAGGAACGACGACCTGAGCAGCGGCAGTCCGGTGGCGGCCTGGAGCATCAGCTTTCCCGGAACCGGGCTTGCGGAGAAGACGGTGGAGTACGTCGTCAACACGACCTGGTTCCAGGAGCATTTCGGCGAAGATGATTCGGACGACGACGAGAACGACGACGATGAGTTCTGAAGACCCGTGGGCGGGCATCGATCCGCCGGCCGCGAAGGTCGGAATCAGCGCACGACGCATAGCGGAGACGGGAACGCACGCCTGGGGGCTCTACTGGGGTCTGGACAGCCATGGCCACTGTCTTCTCATTCTCCAGCACAGGTCGGAGCACCCTCCTGCGCGACGCCTGCCTCGGCTGCGCGGGCTGCTTGTCGAGATCCAGCCTACGGAGGACCGGTCCGGAGAACGCCTCGTCATTCGTCTCACGGACGGCGAACAGAGGGAGTTGTTCCGCCGTTTCTGCCTGGACGTCGTCGACGCCACGCGACCCTCGCGCACCGAGGAGGAAGCCGCCGAACGCTTCCTCGCCCGCACTTGGCGGTGGCACCGCCTGCTGAGGGGAGGTGGGGACGTCCGCCTCAGCGAGGAGGAGCAGAAAGGACTCGTGGGCGAGCTTTGCGTGCTGGAACACCGGCTCATCCCGGCACTGGGGCCTGCCGACGCAGTTCTTTCCTGGGTGGGTCCGAACCGTGCGCCGAAGGACTTTCTGATCGGTCGGATAGGCATCGAATCAAAGGCCCATTCGCCCCATGTGCCACGCATCAGGATTTCCTCTGCCGGGCAGCTTGACGCTGCGGGCACCGCGCGCCTCTTCCTTCACGTCGTTGAGGTGTCCGACGCACCGGGCCATTCATCTTCGGTGACGGTAACCGACGTTGCCTCCCGCGTTCGCGACGTCGTTGCCTCGCTGGATCAGTCCGCGGCAATTCTGTTCGAGGAGCGCCTCGGCGCGGCAGGACTTGACTGGAACGACGACTACTCCGACAACCCGCTCCTGATCGGAGACGCGGCACTGTATGAGGTCCTGGAAGGATTTCCGCGAATTGTGCCGCCGATGCTTCGGCCGGGAGTGGATGACGTGGAATATTCGGTTGCCCTTCCCCGCTGCGAGAGCTTCCGGGTCGACATGACCGTACTGGCCGGGGCCATGTCCGGAGCAGCGGATGGAAGTTGAAGAGTTTGCCCGCGAGTTCTTTCAGGACATGCTCGCCGAATCGGATGCGGACGGCCAGTTCCTCGAGGACGTTTTCTTCCAGAAATCCTGCGAACAGCTCATGGAGGCGGGAGATCTCGAATCCGCCGACAGGGTGGCCTACCGGGCGCCCGCAAGAGGGATCCGCGTCGACGGCTACGGCGGCGACCCGGCCGAAACGGCGGGAACCCTGAACCTGATCGTTCTAGACTTCCGGCCGGCCCAGGAGATCGGTAGGCTTACCCGCACCGAGATGGACACCGCCTTTCGCCGCCTTTCCAACTACCTGCGGCAGACCCTTGACGAACGCTGGCGGGATGCCCTCGAAGAAACAAGCCCGGCATTCGGGCTGGCCGACCTCATCGCGCAGCGATGGCGGAGCACCGCGCGGGTCCGCCTTCTGCTGATCAGCAACCGGGAGCTCAGCGAGCGCGTCGACGGTCGGGCCGCCGGCGAAATCGAGGGCCGTAAGGTCACCTACGGCGTTTGGGACATAAGGCGTCTCCACGCGCAGGCCACCGTGGGCCACGACCGCGAGGACATCGAGATAGACCTGGCCGGGGACTTCGGAGGCGCGCTCCCGATCCTGCCCGCCCAGCAGGCAGAGGCAGATCACCGGACATACCTCACCATCGTTCCCGGACAGGTCCTCGCCGAGATATACGACCGATGGGGCGCCCGACTTCTCGAGCAGAACGTCCGGGTGTTTCTTCAGGCGCGCGGAAAGGTCAACCGCGGCATGAGGATCACGCTCGAAAACGAGCCGTCAATGTTCTTCGCCTACAACAACGGCATCACCGCGACCGCGGAGGACATCGACATGGCAAGGGACGGAGGGCAGCTCCTGCTCCGCAGCCTTCGCAACTTCCAGATCGTGAACGGCGGGCAGACGACCGCCTCGATTCATGTCGCGAAGCTCCGCAAGCTCGATCTTTCCAGTACGTTCGTCCAGATGAAGCTCTCCGTGGTGACTGCCGACAAGGCGGCGGAACTGGTGCCGCGAATCTCCGAATACGCGAACAGCCAGAACCGGGTGAGTGCCGCCGACTTCTTCGCCAACCATCCGTTCCACATTCGCATCGAGGGCTTTTCGCGGCGAATTTTCGCGCCCTCGCCGGACGGGACCTTTCGACAAAGCAGGTGGTTCTACGAACGGGCGCGCGGGCAGTACGCGGATGCCCGCGCAAACCTCACGACCGCCCAGCGCCGGAAGTTCGATTTGGAGAATCCCAGGAACCAGCTCTTCACCAAGACCGATATTGCCAAGTTCCTGAACGTCTGGGAGCAGCGCCCGCACGAGGTGAGTCTTGGCGCACAGAAGAACTTCGCAAAGTTCGCGCAGCGCATCGGGCCAGCGTGGAGAAAGTCATCCGACGACTTCAACGAGGCGTGGTATCGTGCCGCCGTCGCAAAGGCCATCATCTTCAAGGCCGCCGAACGCATCGTGTCCGACCAGCCCTGGTACCAGGGCGGGTATCGCGCGAACATCGTCGCCCACACGCTCGCGAAGCTGGCCCATGACGTCGCGAACCGGAAGCTGGCAGTTGAATTCGAATCCATCTGGAAGCGGCAGTCCCTGAGCGCTGCCTTCCGCGATGCGATTTCGGTCGCCGCCCTGGCGGTCCATGAGGTGCTTGTCCGACCGACGGGCGGCATCAGCAACGTGACCGAATGGGCCAAGAAGCAGGCGTGCTGGGAAAGGGTCCGAAAGCTCGACGTCAACTGGACCCGTGCATTCCTCGACGAACTGATTTCGGTCGAGGAGCAGAAAGAGGTGATCAAGACCGGCAAGAAGCATCAGCTCGAACTGAACGGCATCGAGGCACAGATTGCCGTTGTCAATGCGGGTGCGCGGTTCTGGTCGGAAGCGCTTGACTGGGGCAAGGCAAGGCGCGTGCTCTCGCCCACGGAGTGCGACATTCTCAACGTCGCCGCGCACATGCCAGACCGAATTCCTTCCGACAAGCAGTCATTAATTGTCATAGAAATATTGGCCAAATTGCATTCGGAAGGCTATGCAAAAGAACTGAGCATGTCGCCTTGAAGCAAAGCCTGTTCGCTTCGAAATTCCCTTGGCAGGAAGACTCAGAAAATCAAGTCGATTGTCATTCCGTTCGTGTGGTCACACTTTCCTATCCCGCCTCCATATGGGCCGGAACTTGGACTGTCGTATGCGAAGTGGCAAATCAGGGTCGATCCTCCTGAGCCTTGGAGGATTGCGGTTTCGTTTCCGTATATCGTGAAGAATGTTGGCCGGGTGCCGATTTGTCCGAATGTGTCGGACTTGTCCTGGACGCCCCTGCCATGAAACGTTTCGTCGTCGATTGTGGCCGTCAGCATGTGCGCGTGCGGGAACTGCTGGTGCTCGAACAGGACTGCCGCCGGTCGGTTGGTGCCTCGGATCTTGAGTTCAGACATATTCTGGCGCAAGATTCTGATTCCATTTGATTTCCAGTTTCTGAAAGGGCACTACATTCGGCCCCTGGCGGGCTTTGGTCGCCGGTGGATGGTCGCCGAACCGGCTCGGCGGGTTGCGGTGCGTCAGGGTTTGGTCTTTCCCTGTGTCCTGCGTGATGTGCGATGCGGTTTCCGGGGCGGTGTGTACAGAAAGGGTGCGGTGTTCCATGTCAGGCCCAGCGTGCGGTAGATGGTCTGCGCGTCCTGGGTGGCGCGACTGGGCAGTCCGAACCTGCGCGTGCCGTTGGTTTCGTGGAGAAGGCTGACCTGCAGTGCGTTGAGCGCGTCCTGGATGCGCGCCGGGCTCAACGGAACGCCGCGGGCCGCCAGACGGTAGCGGAGATGCCGCACGCAGCAGAAGGCCATGTAGCAGATCGCGATGTGCGCCCGGATGCGCCGATCCTGCCAGTGAAACACCGGCCGGATGCGCAGGTCGTGCTTGTTGGTGCGAAAGCAGGCCTCGATCTCCGCCAGTCGCCGGTATTGGCCTATAAGGTCCCGTGGATCCTCCGCGTCACAGCCCCACGCGACAATGCCGCGCAATCCATCCCAGGAGGCGGCTGCGGCGATCCTGTCCTCGTTGATGGTGACGCGTCCCTCGGGAAAGTCCAGGAAGCGGGCGGTGGCCGACGCGCTGAGCGCGGCCGGGGTGGCGCCCCTGTCGAGTTTCCTGCGCAGTTTCTCGAGCCGGCGGGCGCGGTCCCGCGCGTCCTTGCGGGCCCGGCGCGGCGAGTGGGTGACCACCAGACGGCCCCCGTCCTCCAGGGGCAGATCCCGGATGGCGGCCACCGAGTCCGCGTACTCCGACCGTCCCCACGCCGCGTAGGCGGCCACGTCAAGGATCCGCGCCCTGAGCGCCTTCGGACAGGCTTTCAGCCGGGCGCCCAGGATATACGGGGTGCCCCGGTCCCGCAGCGCCTGCCGGTTGGCGCGGCTGAGCATGCCGGCGTCCGCGACCAGCGTGAACCGGGTCTCCGGATGGCGCCGCTCCAGCGCCGCCAGGGCCTTGACCAGCGTGTGGCCCTCATAGAAGTTTCCGGGAAACAGCCCATAGCCGACCGGGAGCCCCTCCGGCGTGATCAGAAGCGCCAGCACCACCTGGACCCGATGCGGCTTGCCGTCCTTGCTGTATCCCTTGAAACGGAGGCCGTTCTCCCGCTCACTCTCAAAGTAGGGCGTCGTGGTGTCGTAGAACACCACCGTGATGGCGTAGAACACCACCGTGATGGGATCGGGCAACAGGGTCCGCGCCCGCTCCCGTGAAAGGGCGCATATGGCGTCCACCCGCGCGTCGGTGATCGCGTCCATGCTGCGATAGACCGAGTCCAGGTTCAGCGCCAGCACCCCCTCCTGCCGCAGTCGGGCCACCATCGCCCGCTTGGACTGCGGCCGCGCGACCCGCGCCAGGATCATTTCCCGGATCATCCGGCTGGCACTCCCGCGTCGGGAGCCAAACAGGCCCTCCCACCCGAGACGGTCGTAGACCGCGCCAAAGGCCTGGCGCACCCCGATGCCCGCACGGTGGTCTTCGCGACAGTCCGCGAGATCCACGCCAAACGGATCGGGACCGGTCCCGGCCGTCCGCGCGGCCGGCACCTGATCGAGAAGATCGTGGAACTGCCTGGGCGAGAACAGCGCCGGCTGTCGGCTCTCCTCCGCGGTGATCTCCTCGATGATCAGGCGCCCCAGGGACATCAGCTGGTCGAGCTGGGCCTCCGAGGTGGCGGTGCCGACATGGCGGACAACCCGCTGGCGGACCCTGGCGCCATCGCGGATGGAGGTGACGATCTGCACCTTGGTACGGTTCTCACCGAGGGGTTTCCCGCGAACGAACACGATCCGGAGGATCTACAGCGGATCTCCGGGAACCGCAGGGAAAATATTGCCAAAGGGCACTACATTCCGGTTTGCGGAAGGAACCACCGCAAACGCCAGCGATATAGGGGTCTGCAGATCACGACCGGGCGCAAATGTCTGAAGTCAAGAAACGTTTCGTCGTCGATTGTGGCCGTCAGCATGTGCGCGTGCGGGAACTGCTGGTGCTCGAACAGGACTGCCGCCGGTCGGTTGGTGCCTCGGATCTTGCCTTGCAGTGTCGTGGGCTGGTAGCAGGCCGTCAGCAGGACTGTTGATGCGGCGACCGCCAGTGCCGGCTTCCTGATGATCGACTTCCCGGGTTCGGTTGGTCTCGTGCGCCCGGTCCTCGCGAAGCCTCAACTGCAGCCCTTGCGCGCCTGAACGATCTTGATTGCGTCCAGGTGCCCCTTGGCGAGGGCAACCTGAGCTTCCCTGTCGTTCCCAGCCATCGAGGATATCGGAAGCGCCAGAAGAAAGACTCCGACGACGTCGGCGTTCGCCGCCCCTCTCTGCGCTGCGGCCAGGGCGTCCAGGTCGGCTTCGACCTCTGCGCGCCTTACGCGAAGGGAATCGCAGGAGGCACGCTCATATGCTTCGGTCTCGGTCTTTGCGGCCGGGATGCTCTCCGGTCGTTTCGCGCAGGCAGTCAGAAGTGCCGCCGCCGTGATGATCGTCGCAAGTCCTGTGCGTCTTGCCATCGGATTCTCTTTCCTGCGGCCACAACGTCCGGCCCGCATCCAGGACCGGTCAGTGCCTGTTCGTTCGACTTTCCTGGCAACGCCAGTTCCCTCCCCGAAGCCCGGTTTCTGCGGCTGCGATCCTTCCCGGAATTCGCTGTCGTCCGCAACGACGATCGGACAGGCTCTTCATTTCGTTCGCACCGCCTCAAGATGCTCAGGCGCTCCAAGTCTGGCACGAGTAAATTGCACCAAAGCTCTTCACACCCACAACCTGCACGCCGACGTGTTTCAGAAAAAAGTCCCTGTCCCGATCTTCCCTTTCCTCTCCCTTCGCCAAGACGTACCATGCCTTGCGATCCCGGCTTCCGAACTTTCGGAAGTACCTGGCCCTCTCGATCAACAGCCATCGCAGGAACACCTCGTCCCTGCTCAGCCCGAGCCCAAAAATCAGGAGATCGTTCGCGAAGAAGGCGTCAAGCCATGTGTTACACCCCTTCCAGCGATCGATCGCATGCTCATTGGCAAACAGCCGGTCGTCGCCGCGATGCATCCAAGTCCGGGCCTGCTGAACCGAGCCCATGTAGTGTGAAAGTCCAAGCCGAACGCTGCTGAGGCACTCTGACATCCCGTTGATGTGCCAGATCGCGAAACTGTTCCGAGGCTTGTCAATTGGCCGGCCCGGGACTTCGTATCGGGAGCTCCATGGATATAAGCGAGAGAACGGCGCACCTTCTGGGCCTTTCTTCGCATGTTCCAGCTTTGCGCCGCAAGCGTCAGAGAGGGTCGTGTCGAAATTTGTGGTCAGAATCGGGGCGTCGTATCTTTTCGCCCATTTCGTAATGGCGGCGTGACTCCGTCCATGTTTCCAATTCTCAATCGTCTCGCTAAATGCTCTCTGCACCGACATATTGCGATCATCATCATCATAGTCGGTATCATCAGAATGAAGTTGCAGCAGGTCGCTGAATTCAGCCAACGACCCTTTGCCCGACTCTTGCCTTGAAACCGGGAACCCGAGGTTCCTGCCGATCCGTACGAGAATTTCCTTCCAGGATTCGTTCCCCGCGTCATCGTTGAAGAGGTTTATTCCGTTTCCGACAATGAGAGTGAGATGTTCATCATGCGCCTTGAGAATGTCCTGAATTTTTTTCACCAAGTTTCCGTTTCTCCCTGTAGGTCGCCGTCCACCTCATGGCAGCCGCGAGTCCGTCATCCCTTTGGGTCTCGGATTGTCAAGCGTCCGGCGGAAAAGGGTGCACCCCAGCATTTTGATGTCCATGCTTCTTGGTTCGTTCAAAGGTCATTGGCCCGCCGTTCAGCGGCGGCCTCGGAACGGGCGGACGCGACGAATTCGATGGACAGGGTCCGGCAAGGTCCCGCCAACAGTCCGGCGCGTCGACTTCCCGGCGGCATGATGTCGACCCCGAGCCGAGATCACGCTTCGCCGACCTCGGTAGCGTGGCGGTCTTATGTCCTGTGAAGTGGGAGCAGCGAAGTGACCGCTGCATCGGATCCGGTCCGAACAGATCGGACAGAACGTTCGTGTCATGCGCAGGCACCGCCATTGCCTCAATTGAGGTACGCGGCTTGTGCGCCGGTTCGCGTGACGGCGGTCCCGTTTTTGTCCCACGATATTGAACGGAGCAATCATGGAGGAAGTCGGCAGGGTCTTTTGTCAGGGGGGACTCTGTCGGACGGCATTGCAATGCATCTGGCCATCTGGCGACAGGCCTAGACGTCCGAAAGTGAATTATATTGACTCGTATTGCGCAACACACTACACAAACATGGAAAGCTCAAGGGATCAGCGCAAGCGCCGCCGATTCCCGCCCGGGGCGGAGGGTCAGATGCAACGAAGGACAGTAGAGGCCATGAAATCACATCGTAAGGAAACGCCGGAACATCCAGGGCCGTACATCAGGCAATCGGTCCTTCCGGAGAAGCTCTCCGTGAAGGACGCCGCCAAGATGCTCGGCGTCGGCCGGCCGGCCCTGTCGAATCTCCTGAACGGCAGGGCAGCACTCTCGCCGGACATGGCGATGCGGATCGAAAAGGCATTCCGGATCGATGCGTCAACCCTTCTTGGCATGCAGGCGCGACATGACGAATGCCTGGCACGTGCCGAGGAGGACGACATCGCAATCCGCGCCTACGTGCCTGCGTATCTGCAGATCACGGCCCTTCAAATTGCGGCATGGGCCGACAGCCTTGATGCCCGGGCGCAATTCCCGGCTCTGCTGCGCGCGCTTGTGCACTCGACCGGCGCGAATCTCGCAGCAGTCGACTTTCCGGCTTTCGACAATTCCCAGCGGAAGGGCTGGGACGGCCTGGTGACTTCCGAATCGACCTCGCCCTGGATACCCCGCGGCACGTCCGGGTGGGAGTTCGGATGCGGCAAGAATCCCCACAACAAGGCGGAGAAGGACTATCGGGCCCGTACCGGCGGAATCCCGGGCGAAAAAAGAAAGTCGATGACGTTCGTGTTCGTGACCCCTAGTATCCCAGCCTCATTGAATTGCCGGTTCCATCCCTGCCCGGGACGGGTTACGCTCCCGACCGCAACATTGGACAACAGACCTTCCGGCCACCCTGGGTGGCGTCAGGGGGCATATCAGGGGCGGAACAGGGATGGAACAGGCAGGCAGGAAGATCTACAGGGTGCGGCTCGAGGCGCACGAGCGCACGCGGCTGAAGGACATCGTCGACGGCGGCGGGGGTTCGAAGGAACGGCGCAGGCGGGCGCATGTCCTGCTGCTGGCCGACGAGGGCCGTCCGAACGGCGGCTGGACCGACGCGCGGATCGCGGACGCGCTTGAGGTCAGCGTGGCGACGGCGGAGCGGACGCGCAGGCAGTGCGTCATGGAGGGCCTTGACGCGGCCCTTGACCGCAAGGTCCAGGAGAACCGCAGGAGGCCCCGGCTCGACGGGGAGGGCCAGGCGACGCTGGCGATGCTGGCCTGCTCGGAGCCTCCCGAGGGGCAGGCGCGATGGACCCTGAAGCTGCTGGCCGACCGGCTGGTGGAGCTGGAGGTCGTCGACGGCATCGGCCGGGAGACGGTCCGGCAGGCGCCAGAAAAAACGGCATCAAGCCCTGGCTTAAGGAATGCTGGTGCATCCCGCCGAAGGCGAACGCCGAATTCGTCGCCGCCATGGAGGACGTGCTGAAGACCTACGCCCGCGACTTCGACGACGACACCGTCCTGGTATGCCTCGACGAGACGTCGAAGCAGCAGACGAAGGAGACGCGGACGCCGCTGCCGACCCGCCCCGGGCGGCCGGCGGCATACGACTTCGAGTACGAGCGCAACGGAACGGCCAACCTGTTCATGGTCTACGCCCCACTGGACGCCTGGCGCCATGTGGAGGTCACCGACCGCCGCACGAAGCGGGACTTCGCCGGGGTGCTGAAGGACCTCGCCGACGTCCACTTCCCCGGCAGGAGGATCGTGCTCGTGATGGACAACCTCAACACCCACAGGCTGTCGACGCTCTACGAGGCCTTCGAGCCGGCGGAGGCGTCGCGCCTTGCCGACCGTTTCGAGGTCCACCATACGCCGAAGCACGGCTCCTGGCTCAACATGGCCGAGATCGAGATCAACGTCCTCTCCCGGCAGTGCCTCGACCGCCGGATCCCGGACCGGGGGACGATGGTGCGCGAGGTCGCCGCATGGCAGCGGCACCGCAACGGCTCGGCGCAACCCGTCGACTGGCGGTTCAGGACCGAGGACGCCCGGATCAGGCTGAAGTCCCTATACCCGGCAATTCAATGAGGCTGGGATACTAGGAACTGGCAGGGCAAGGGCGACTGGGCCAGCGAAAAGACTGCGCGGGACGAGTGGAAGGACGTGCGGGCATTCGATGCCAGCGACCTGGAGCAATGGCTGGAACAGTCCGTCCCGGCTCAGACCCGGATGCGGGAATTTCTGGGCTCGCCCGCCCAGGACGTCGCCACGCTGTACCAAATCTGGCAGGAATGGGCGAATGTGACCGAACCGGAACTGCCGGAGAAGCTGTTCACTCCGGCCGCGGAACGGCACCGGGAGCAACTCGAGAAATGGCTGAATGCGCCTCCGGCAGAACCATTCGTTGTCACTGCAGACTCGATTCTGGAAGCCTTGGCATTTCTGAATTGCGCAATGGGACGAGTCGGAGAGTCGTGCTCCGGTGCACATGAACGCGCAGTCGTCATCCGGTCACTTGCGGCGTTCAGAACCATAGCCGGGATCTCTTCGAACTTCGTTGCCATAGTCGCTTCGCCGGGCGTGGAGAAAGCCTTGGCAGGTCTTCACAGGAAGACACACACGATCATCGTGCGCGGCCGCAATTCGGTCACCGGAAACGCGAGCATAGCACTCGGCCTGCTGGGCCATGAACCCTTCCGCGAAGCCCTGCGAGACACCGGGCTTGACGACGCCCGGATAGCCCAGCTCGCGCGCGAATCCGTGCGCTCGCCAACTGTCCTGCGGCGGCGGCTCGCGCAGGTTGAAGGCGTGAAGACACCGGACTGGGCCAATGACGAAAAAGCTGCGCGGTCAATGATTCCGTTCATGCTCGCTGGCGCGTGGGATTCGAGCGCCGAAGCCGACAAGCAAATTCTCCACTGCCTGACCAAAGAACTCGATGAAGATACCGAACGAACGGTCGCGCGGCTGCAGACATTGGAGGAACCGCCCGTCTGGTCGATCGATCACTTTCGTGGCGTCGTCTCCAAGATCGATGCGCTCTACGCCGCCCATCCTATTCTCACGAAGCAAGATCTTGAGGACTTCCTGTTCGCTGCCGAAGTTGTCCTTTCGGAGGAGGATCCGGCCTTGGAACTGCCGGAGGACAAGCGGTGGGCGGCCGAACTCTATGGCAAGAGTCGAGACCATTCCTCGGCCTTGCGCCAAGGCCTGTGCGACACGCTCGTGCTTTTGGCGGTGCACGGCAACGCACTCGTCGGCGACCGTCTGGGGATTGACCTTAAGGCAGGTGTCCGTGGCGTCGTCCACAGCCTGCTTGCCGCCTCCACTGCGTCGATGTGGCTGTCGCAGAAGAACGATCTGCCGCAGTACGCCGAGGCGGCGCCGGACACGTTCCTCGCCATCGTCGAGGCTGACCTGAACAGCGAGGACCCGCAAGTCGCGGCGCTCTTCGCGCCGGCGGACACGGGAATCTTTGGCGACTGCCCGCGTTCCGGCATGCTCTGGGCGCTCGAACTGCTCGCCTGGGAGCCGGAACGGCTGGTGCCCGTGACGTCCATACTCGCCAAGATGTGCGCGTGGAAGATAGACGACAACTGGGCCAACAAACCTTTGGGCACGCTCAGTGCGATCTTCCGGTCTTGGATGCCGCAGACCGCCGCTTCGCTGGGCGAGCGCAAACGGGCGCTGGAGTTTCTTGTGGGGAGGTTTCCGGAAGTGGGGTGGCAGGTCTGCCTCGAACAGCTTGGCCCGGGCCCGGCCTATGGTGATTGCAGCAACAGGCCTCGATGGCGAACCGACGCCCATGACGCGGGAGAGGTCACCACGATCGGCGAGGCGCGGGAGGGTCGGCTTCATGCGATCAGACTTGTGCTTGAGTGGCCGTCGCACGACGTGCGCACGCTCGGCGATCTCGTCGAGCGTCTCGAAGCGCTGGAGCCGAACCATCGCATTCAGGTGTGGGATCTTGTTTCCGACTGGAACGGCAGGGAACCTACTGACGACCAAAAGGCGGTGCTGCGCGAGCGGATACGGCGCTGCGTCCTGACCCGACGCGGCCGGCACCTCGATCTAGAAGACGCGGACAGGAACCATGCCCGCCAGGCTTGTGCGCTGCTTGAGTCCCGGGACCCCGTGACGCGTCACCAGTGGCTCTTCCTGAGCCACTGGGTCGATGAATCGGCCGACGAGCTTGAGGACGAAGATCTGGACTATGACAAGAGAGAGAAGCGCATTGCCAGCCAGAGACATGGCGCGCTTCTGGAGGTCTGGGCGAAGAGGGGGACGGACGGAATCATGGATCTCTGCCGATCCGGCAACGCATCGAGTGTGGTGGGGTGGCACATGGCCGGAATCCGTGCCGGTGTTCGAGAGGCCGCGGACTTCGTTCAGGAGATCATGCCTGAAGAGGCTAACGAACTGCGGGAGAGGCTGGAGCAGTGCGTTTCCGGATTCCTGGCCAGGCTCGAAATGCCGGTGCGTGACGCCGTCCTCTCGGAACTGCTCGTTCGTCTTGAGGTCGACGAGGATGCGTGCGTGAGGCTCCTGCGCTGCGCGCCTTTCGACGGCGGAACCTGGCAGCACGTCGACCGGTTGCCGGAGCGTTTGAAGCGGTGCTACTGGACGGAGGTTGTTCCCTGCTGGAGGCGCCATGACGCTTCCGAGACGGCGACTATCGTGGACGAACTGCTCAAGGTTGATCGGCCGCGCGCCGCGTTCCACGCCGCCCACATGGATTGGCAGCTCATGGAATCCCCCCTACTGATACGCCTCCTGACCGAGGTTGCGACCAATGGTGCCGAACCTCCGGCCGACTACAGGATTGACGGCCACTACGTAGCGAAGGCGCTCGATACGCTTGAGCAGCGGGGGGACACGACACGGGATGATCTCGCGCGGCTCGAATTCCTGCACATCAAGGCGCTCGACCGTTCCGATCACGGAATCCGGAACCTGGAGGCAAAGCTTGCGGAGACGCCTGCACTGTTCATGCAGGCTCTCGCTCATTCCTTTCGGCGAAACGACGGTGGAGTGGACCCGGCCGAATGGCAGGTGCAGCCTGACAACCGGGAAGCGGTCGCGAGCGCCGCGCATGCGCTTCTCACCGGCGCCAGCCGAATTCCCGGAACCGGACCTGACGGCAGCATTGAATTCAGGGAACTGACGGACTGGCTGGAGCAGGCGCGCGCGCTTGCCCGTGAGTACGGCCGTGCTGAAATCGGCGACCAGAAGATCGGTCAGCTGCTTTCCCGCTGTCCGCGAGGCGCTGACGACATCTGGCCCTGCGAGCCGGTGCGCGAGGCTGTCGACGCCATCGGATCGCAGGACATTGCGACGGGAATGCTCGTCGGCATCCGGAACGCCCGCGGGCCGACCTGGCGCGGCGAGGGCGGATCCCAGGAACGGGAACTGGCCGAACAGTATCGTAGCTGGGCCCGGGAAGTGGCTTTCGAATGCCCCTTCGTCGCGAGAATGCTGGAACAGATCGCCGCCAGCTATGACCAGGACGCCCGAATGTGGGACAATCAGGACCGTGTCAGCGAACGGATAGGTCACTGACAGCGGATCGCCAGAGGCCTTTTCAACCTGCATTCTCGCAGCGCGCAATGCCGGCCGGGTCGTTGGGTAGTGGCAAGCCCCTCCGGACGCGCATTGGAATGGCACAACCAGGGAACCGCAACCTTTCCCGCCTTTCTGTCGGCGGGTGCGGCGGGACCCTGCCGCTCAGCCGGAACCGTCCAGCGCCCTTGAAATCGCCGCCCCGATCCTCTCCGCCGCCTCGATCACGTCCCGGTCCCCGACATGGGCGTATCTCATGGTCATCTGCAGATTCCGGTGACCGAGCAGCCGCGCCACGACCGGCAGCGGCACGCCCTTCATGACGGCCTGGGAGGCATACGTGTGGCGGACGTCATGAAGCCGGACTCCTTCGAGGCCGGCCCGTTCCCGGACCCGGGTCCAGAGCTTCAACTCCCTGCCGTAGGGTTTGCCCGGATCGATCTGAGAGGGAAACACGAACGGCCCGCTTCCGAACCTCTGTCGGTCGATGACGGCACGGGCGCCGGCGCTCAGGTACACGGTTCTCGGACCGGTCTTGCCGTCGGCGAGCCGGAGCGTGTCCCCGTCGACCTCGGACCATCGGAGGTCCTTGATCTCGCTCTTGCGGCATCCGGTATGGATGAGAAGGCGCAGGATGTCGGCCTGCCCTTCGCACGAAGGCCGTTCGGCGACGCACTGGCCAAGCGCTTCGTGAAGCCGGACGATCTCTTCCGCGGACAGGAACCTCGTGAGACGGGGCCTCGGATTCATCCGGGCCCGCCGCGCGGCGTTCGTGGCGATCAGGCTGTTGGCGACAGCGTGGCTCATGATCTGCCGGAGAAGCGCCAAAGCCTTGTTGGCGTTGCCCGGCGCCGTGGCACTGCAGCGGTCAAACCACGCATCCACGCCAGTTGGGTCGATCCTGTCGAGCCGCAGGTTTCCGAATTCCGGAAGCAGCTTCGTTCGGAGAAGGGAATCCACGAACCTCCGTGTCGAGGGTTTCCAGCGGCCGCGGCTTTCGGCCAGCCACGGGTCCTCCACGTAGTCTCCGAACAGGGGCATGCCGCAGCCGGGATTCGAACCGTTTCCGGATTCCGTGACGCTTCCGTTCAGCTGGATCGCAAGACACTCCGTGCGGGCGTCCGCGACCGACTTCAGCGTCACCGCGCCCAGCGAGACCCTGCGGGCGTCGCCCGTTCCCCTCTGATGGAAGACGTATCCCCGGAAGCCCGTCGTCCGGACGCGAACGCCGAGGCCGGGCGTGACCGTGTCCCAGACCGTGTAGTCCGTCCCTCCGGGCCTGAGGCGCAGGATGCCGGCGTCGGTCAGGCGCGTCCGCTTCGTCATGACCGGCCCTCCCCGCCGAGGACCGGTGCCACGGCTTCGACGGCGTCTCGCACCGCATGGTCCGCGAGATGGATGTACTTGAGGGTCGATTCCGGATCGCTGTGGCCGAGCAGGCGACCGATCGTGAGCACGGTCTCGCCGGTCCGGATCGCCAGACTCGCATACGAATGGCGCAAGTCGTGAAGGCGGACGTCCCGCAGGTCCGCCTCGTCGCGCAGTGCCTGCCAGAACCTGTCCAGGCCGCGTGCCGGTCGGGATCCGGTCCGGCCCGGAAAGACCCACGTTCCCGTTCGGGGCATGCCGTCGAGGACCGTGCGGGCGGCGGAGGACAGCCAGACGGTCCGCGGTCCCGTCTTGCCGTCGCGCAGGAACAGATGTCCGTCGCGGAAGTCCGGCCACTGCAGGGTCATGATCTCGCCCTTGCGGCAGCCGGTCAGGATGAGCAGCCTGACGGCGGCGGCGAGGGCGTTGCCTTCATGCCTCGCAAGCGTCTTGCCCAGCCGGCGGGTTTCCTCACGGGACAGGAATCGTTCGCGGCCGCGACGCCGGTAGCGCCGGATGTTCCGGCACGGATTGCTGCCTTCCGGGCGGTGACCGAGCGTCTCGGCCTCCCGCATGATCACCGACAGGACGGGCATCGCCCGGTCGGCGGCGGAAGGCGTCGACCGGAGCGCGGCGAACCACTGCCGGACGTCCGCGCCCGTGATCGCGCCGATCGGCTGTCCCCGGAACCGGGGAAGGATCTGGTTCTTCAGGTACTTTCTGTTGACCGCAAGCGTGCCGGGCTTCCAGGTGCGGGAATGTCGGCGGAACGCGGCCTCAGCGACATCCTCGAACGGGGCCTTTGCCAGGGAATCCGCAGGTCGGTGCGGATCGTCCGTCCGGATCTTTGCAAGTTGCGCGCAGGCAAGGGCCCGCGCGTCGGCCAGGGACATCGAGTCGACGTCGCCGACGGTCTTCCAGGTCCGGCGGCCGTCGGCCTGCGCGTGGACGAAGAAGCGCCTGCGGCCGGAGGGCAGGATCCGGACGCCGAAGCCGCGGAGTTCCGTGTCGCGGATCTCGCGGACGGACCTGTCAGGTCCGAGGGTGTCGACCAGTCTCTGGGTCAGGCGGCGGTTGGTCATGGGTTCTCTCCCGAATCAGTTGCGTTGGCGAACCGGAAACGGGCGGAACGGCCGCCTTCCGGTCGATGACGCGAGAGAGAAAGTCTTTTTTTCAGAACTTTGTGCCCGTTTCAGCACCGCAGGTGCGGAACCGGGTGTAGCCCAGATTGTTTGATCGAGCCCCAATGGTCCAGCTTGCCCGCTGTTCGAGAATGTCTGACAGCCTTGTTTTCTTGATGGAACGATGGTGCAGCAGCGCCAGCGAATCATGGCGGTCAACAAATTTGGGATGCACCCCCCCCCCGAACCCGAACGTTGGCATTGTCGCCCCCTTTGGATACAAGGACGCCCGAGCGACGTCGCCGATGCCTCGGTCGCGAGACGGCTGAAGCTGGATTTCCGCCGGAGCAAGCACGATGGTAGAATGGATCCGGACCGACGGGTTGCAGGACTACCAGGATGCGGTCGCCGTCATGGAGGATCGCGCATCCCGCATCCGCTCCGGCGAGGCTGACGAAGCCATCTGGCTCGTCGAGCATCCCCCGCTCTATACCGCCGGCACATCCGCCAGCGAGGCCGACCTGACGGATCCGCACCGTTTCCCGGTCCATCAGAGCGGGCGCGGCGGCCAGTACACCTACCATGGCCCCGGACAGAGGGTGGCCTACGTGATGATTGACGTGGCGGCCCGCGACCGTGACGTGAGGAGGTTCGTGCACGACCTGGAGTCCTGGATCATCGCCACGCTTGCCGAGTTCGGCGTCACGGGAGAGCGCCGGGAAGGACGTGTCGGCGTGTGGGTGGCAAGGCCCGAGAAGCCGCCTCTCGCGGACGGAACGCCCAGGGAGGACAAGATCGCCGCGCTCGGCATCCGGCTGCGGAAGTGGGTCTCGTTTCATGGCGTGTCGGTCAACGTGGACCCCGACCTGTCCCACTTTGGCGGCATCGTGCCCTGCGGCGTGTCAGGCCACGGCGTGACGTCGCTCGTCGACCTCGGCCTGCCCGTCTCCATGGAGGACGTGGACGTTGCGCTCAGACAGACGTTCGGCCAGGCATTCGGCTGAGGGCCTGACGCAGGCTTCATGCCGCATGCAGCGCCCCTTTCCGTCCGGCTGCAGCGCTGAATCAACGCATCATGGCACAAGACCGGGCCCCGGGCAGGAACGCGACGCGGACGGGCACGGCCGGCCTGATGCAGGCGCCCGAAGCGGGACGGGCGCCTCCCGCCGCGCCGGGTGGAGCGCGGCATTCCTCGGAGCGATGGCATTCGGATGAGGATTCCTGGCGTTCGGACAGGAAAGGCCCCGCGCTTCGGGCGTGAGCAGGACGAAGGCGGCGCAGGGGTCCTGGCGGACGCCGCGCTCCGACCTGGCGTGGAACCGTTCGATCACGGCCTTCCCGCTCTTGCACGTCTCCTCCACGCCCCGGCGGCCGTGGCAGATGTCGGACAGCGCCCGGACGCCGAAGCGTCCGGCCGCGCAGCGCGGTCCCGTCCCTCGGCGCGTCGAGGGTCACGGTCCGGTCGGTCTCGGACGAGGCGATGAAGGCGTCGAACGCGGGACCGGCGGCCTGTCTGAGGCGGAACACGAAGTCGGTCCCGCGCTCCAGGCGGGCGATGGCCATCGCGAACGACCGGCAGCCCCTGTCGCGGACGATGACGTCTCCCTCCGCGGCGCGGTCGAGGTGCGCAAGCGCGGCCGTGCGCTCGTTCTCGTGGCGGAACAGGTCGAAGCCGACGGGGATGCGGTCGCGCAGCCGGCAGGGCGCGGCCATGCCCTGAGGATGGCGGGCGCCGTCGGCCACGCGGAAGCCGTGGTCCGCGAGCTCCCGCGGCAGGGCGATCCCGGAGCCGTCCACGGCCAGGACCCTGCGGCCCTTCCAGGGCGTGGCCTCGGGGGCGCTGGCGAGGATCCCGGCGTGCAGGCGCCTGAACGCGGCCTCGTCCAGCTTCTCGCGCGCCGCGACGGCGGTGGCGGCCGCGCCCGGCGTCTCGAAGCGCTTCGAGAACCGGCGCCCGCGCCCGGCCCGCGCGTCGGCGGCTTCGGCTCCCCGGCCTCCCGCTGCCCGCGCAGGATCTCCCGCGCGCCCCCGCGCGGCGGCGTCACGCAGACGCCCTTGCGGGACTTCGCCCCGCGGGACCCGCCCCTGCCGGCGGTCTCCCCGACGCGCTCCCGGTCGGCCGCGCGGCAGCACGACGCCCTGAACCGCGTCCCGTCGACGAACGTCTCGCAGGGGACGGGCCGCCAGCCGTGGAGGCGCTCCCGGTCGTCCGCCAGCCGCCGGGCCGTCATGGCCAGCGCCGAGGACGCCAGGAATTTCGACCGCACCCACGGAAACACGAGATGCCGCGGGTTCACGACCATGAGGTGCCGCCTGCGGTCCCTCACCCTGTCGCTCCAGCCGATCCAGCGGTCGCGGCACGGCAGCGCCTTCGTCACCGCCTCGAAGAGCAGGCACCCCGGCCTGCGCCCCTCGCCGTCGGTGACGAAGCAGCGCACGTGCGCCCCGAAGGGCCGGCGGCAGCCGAGGCAGTGGTGGCGGTCCATGAGCGCGTTCCACGGATGCCGGCCCTCCGCGTCCGCGACGGCCTCCGGCGTCAGCGGGCGCAGCGCCGCGAGGGCCGCGGCGATCTCCGGCCGCGGGTCCGGGGCGGAGGTCCGGGCCGGCCTGTCGGCGGCCCTCGCGTCGCGGACGCTCTCCTCCCGCCTCGGCGGCAGCCTGAGGATGCCGTGGCCCTCGAGCGTCCCGGCATGCCCAGGCACGCCCCGACCCTGTACGATCCCTTTGCCGTCTTCCAGCCGAGGCGCTCGCAGACGGTCTTCGCCAGCTCGTTGCGGCTGTCGCCGGGAAAGAGCCCGACGGTCTCCTGGATGTCGGCGATCCGCCGGCGGTTCACCCAGCGTCCCGAGAAGGTGGTCGACTTCAGGTCGATGATGCGCCGGTCCATGGCACCACTCCCGGGAATCCGGGGACAGCATGCGAATCACGGACGGCGCGTCAGGCGGCTTTCGAAGAGAACCTGCCGGGCGCGGAAAAGCCGCGCTACGTCAACGGGTTGCGCGACGGAAAAATGCCAACCGCCAGGCCGCAAGTCTATTCGAATGCCATTGGACCGCGGCGGCGGCCCGGAAGTGGCGCGCGTTCTGCAAGTGCGACAACGGGGACAGCTTTTCTCGCCGTTCAGCGCCCGTCGGCCATTGCCCAGTCCGGATCATGGCCGTAAGAGGGGCTTCAGGCACGCTGCGGCACGCCGCAGGTTTGCGAAAGCGCGACTTCAGGAGGCATGCATGGCTGACGCCGCCGCACATGATCACGATCACGAGCCCGGATTCTTCGAACGCTGGTTCATGTCGACGAACCACAAGGACATCGGGATCCTCTACCTGTTCACGTCAGCCCTGGTCGGCTTCGTCGCAGTCGCCTTCACGGTCTACATGCGGATGGAGCTGAAGGATCCCGGCGTGCAGTTCATGTGCGCCGAAGGAGCGAGGCTGATCGCGGACGTCACCTGCGCGCCCAACGGCCACCTCTGGAACGTGCTCGTGACCGCGCACGGCATCCTCATGATGTTCTTTGTCGTCATCCCGGCGATGTTCGGCGGCTTCGGCAACTTCTTCATGCCCTTGCACATAGGCGCGCCGGACATGGCCTTCCCGCGCATGAACAATCTCAGCTACTGGCTGTATGTCGCCGGTTCGTCGCTCGCGATCGCCAGCGTGCTCACTCCCGGCGGCAACGGCCAGATGGGGTCTGGCGTCGGATGGGTTCTATATCCGCCGCTCTCGACCTCCGAACAGGGCTTCTCGATGGATCTCGCGATCTTCGCGGTGCATCTTTCCGGCGCGTCATCGGTGCTCGGAGCGATCAACATGATCACGACGTTCCTGAACATGCGCGCCCCCGGAATGACGCTCTTCAAGGTGCCGCTCTTCGCATGGTCGATTTTCGTGACGGCATGGCTTATCCTGCTTTCCCTGCCCGTGCTGGCCGGCGCCATCACGATGCTGCTGACCGACAGGAACTTCGGCACCACGTTCTTCCAGCCCGAAGGCGGCGGCGATCCCGTCCTCTACCAGCACATTCTATGGTTCTTCGGGCATCCGGAAGTCTACATCATCATCCTTCCGGGATTCGGCATCATCAGTCACGTCATCTCCACCTTCAGCCGCAAGCCGATCTTCGGATACCTTCCGATGGTATGGGCGCTGATCGCGATCGGCGCGCTCGGCTTCGTCGTGTGGGCGCACCACATGTACACGGTCGGCATGAGCCTTACGCAGCAGACCTATTTCATGCTTGCGACGATGGTGATCGCGGTGCCGACCGGCATAAAGATCTTCTCCTGGATCGCCACGATGTGGGGCGGCTCCATCGAGTTCAAGACGCCGATGCTCTATGCCTTCGGCTTCCTGTTCCTGTTCACCGTCGGAGGGGTGACCGGCATCGTTCTCGCGCAGGCCGGCATCGACCGGGCCTATCATGACACCTACTACGTGGTGGCGCACTTTCACTACGTGATGTCGCTCGGCGCCGTCTTCGCGATCTTCGCGGGCATGTATTACTGGATCGGCAAGATGTGCGGCCGCCAGTATCCGGAATGGCTCGGCAAGATCCAGTTCTGGACGATGTTCATCGGCGCGAACGTCACCTTCTTCCCGCAACATTTCCTCGGTCGCCAAGGCATGCCGCGCCGATACATCGACTATCCCGAAGCGTTCGCCTACTGGAACGAGATATCCAGCTGGGGCGCCTTCCTCGCGTTCGCCTCGTTCTTGCTCTTCATCGGAATAGTGGTTTACACGATCCTCGCCGGCAGGCCCATTTCAGACAAGAGCTACTGGAACGAGCATGCGGACACACTGGAGTGGACGTTGCCGACGCCGCCGCCAGCGCACACTTTCGAGACGTTGCCGCGACGCGAGGACTGGGACAGGGGCCACGCTCACTAGCGCGCGGCTGTCACCGCATGTGACCGGCGGGCCGCCTGCTCCCTTGCCGTCGGTCCCGTGCCGCTGTCGCGCAAGATTCCGAAGAGCGATCCCGGCCGCCCGGGGCGCCGGAGGGACGGAACCGGTTGCGAGAATGCCCTATCGTTGGACTGAAACAGCGAATGGCAGGAAACTCGATCTCTGGCCGCATCAGTCGATGACCGCCCAGGGCTTCGCCTGGTTCATCGGGACGACTGCGGCTTTCCTGTCCCTGCCCCTGCTTGCGGTGCTTGGATCGCCGGCGGTCTGGATCCTGCTTGCATTCATGCTTTCCGCCGTCGGTGGCGCATGGCGCGCGATCATGGCCAACCGCCATGACAGGCAGCTCCATGAGGAGCTGACTCTCTCGCCAGGCCACATCAGCCTCGAGCATCAGGCGCCAAGGCGTCCTTCAATGACGTGGAACGCGACGCTCCGCCGGGTCACGGTCCACCTGTCACGCGAAGGGCCGGTCGAGGATTACCTGACGCTTCGGGGCGGCGGACGGGAGGTCGAGCTCGGCGCGTTCCTGACCCCCTCGGAGCGCAAGAACCTGCATGCGGAGCTTCAGAGACTGATCCGTGCGTGAAAACCGCGCGCCAGCGCGTCCCACGCATTGGCGCGTCTCCTGACCGCCGGGAACGGCATGGCGAGTCCGGCTACCCGAGGCGCTCCCGCACCTTCGAACCGACGGCGCCGAAATCCATCCGCCCCGCATACCTTGCCTTCAAGGCCGCCATGACCTTCCCCACGTCCCGAATCGAGCTTGCGCCCGTCTCGTCAACGGCCGCCTGCACCGCTGCTTCCGTCTCCGCCTCGTCCAGCCGCCTTGGCAGGAACTCCTCTATGACGGAGATCTCCAAGCGCTCCCTTTCCGCCAGTTCGACACGCCCGCCTTCCTCGTAGGCCCGTACCGATTCGTGGCGCTGCTTAACCATCTTGCCGAGTATCTCGAGGATGCCCTCTGAGCCGACGCCGGAATCAGCGGCGTCCCCGCCCTTCGCGCGCCAGGCGATGTCGCGATCCTTGATGGCGGCGGTGATGAGCCTGAGCGTCGAAAGCCGCACCGCCTCCCGGTCGCGCATGGCCTGCTTCAAAGCAGCCTCGATCTGTTGCCTGAGTTCCATCGTGTGCCCCACGTTCGGCGACAAAGAAGCAAGACTACCGCACCCATGACTTCGCTGCAACAAGCGCCATGACCCGGGGGTGTAGCCCAATTTTTTGACATCATGCGGCGACGGCCTGATTCGCCTGCCATTCCAGGAAGTCGGGCAGCCTGAGGTTCATGGCGCAGCCCTTCAGCGCCAGCATGGCGTTGGCGCCCCTCTCCGCCCGGCGCGTTCCCGATCGCCTGGGCCGCAGCCCGAACCGCCGGCATCCGCCCTCGACGACGCCGCTCCCGGCCCGGATGCCCTGATCGCGGTACCGGTCGTGCCGCATCCGGCCGAGGTTCCTCTCGAAATGGCGGCGGCACGCCTCGACTTCCTCGTGCCGGTCCCCGGACGGCGCCGGCTCCCGGACGACCTTCGCCGCCCGGCCCGCCCTGACGTCGGCCTCGCCTCCGCGAACCGCCGGTCCCGCTCCGCCCCCGCCGGCAGGATCGCCTCGCGGCGTCGGAGGCGCGTTCCAGGCAGTGGAAGAGGCCGGGCACGAACGTGACCTTCCGGCCCCCGAAGGGCTCCTCGCAGGCGTTGGGGATCCAGTCCGCCCCGTCGGAGACGACGACGGGCCCGCCCGCGTCGTGCAGCCCCCGCCGCCGGGCCTCCCGGTCGCGCCGCGCCGCGAAGTCCGAGGCCTCCCGGCCTCCGGACGGCGCCGCCGCGCCGCCGGTCAGGCAGCCGGACGACTCGCTGCCCCGGTCCTTGAGAGCCGCGCCGGTCCCGGGGTCCCGCCCCTCGGCCGTGCACGCCACCGCCAGCCTGGCATCTCGGGTCCTCGAGGTGCCGTCGGCCTGCCTGCCGCGAACGCCCTCGGTCTCCTCCCTCCGCATCGGGACGCCGGTCCCGTCGACGGAGAGCTGCATGCGCGGTTCCGGCGGCCTGCCGTCGACGACCTCCTCGCGCTCGAAGCGGGCCGCCGCCTCGCCGAGATCCAGCGCCCGGCGCTGCAGCGCGCTCGACGACGCGTCCACACCGGCGAGGCTGTCGACGTGCCGGCTCGCCGCCTCGAAGCCCGTCAGCGGCACCGTCCCGGCGATGACGCTCGCCATCCCCGGCGTCACCGTCCCGCCCTCCAGGCCAAGCGCCCGGTCCGGCGGGAAGCGCCCCTTGCCGCACGACCGGCAGCGGAAGTGCGACCGCTCCACCTCGACCCGGCCGAGCCGGCTCGAGGCAAGGACTTCGACGACGACGAATGCCGGGCCGTCGGCCTGCCGCAGGCCGCGCACTCCGGCGCCGGCAGCGTCGCGTCCAGCCGCCCGGCAGAAGCTCGGCGCCGCCGTGCCGCCGCCCGGCGAGGCGTCCCGGAGCGCGCGCCCGCCCCCGTCCAGGTCGGGCGCGCCCGAGCCCGGGTCCGCCGCCAGCCGCGGCAGCAGCGGACCGAACTCCGACGGGACCGCCCCGGAAGCGCATCCGGCGTGCCGTCCCCCGCGACGTCGCGGCTCCGCACCTGGCCGTCCTCGATCCAGCATCGGGTGAGCCCGTCCGCGTGCCTGCGGACCGGCGGCGGGTGCACGGCCGCCTCGTCCTCGGGAAGGCCCTCCGGACAGTCCGCCGCGTCCGGATGGCGGTGCACCCGGCTCCCTTCGCTCTCGTCAGTCATGACACGCACTCCTGCATCTGCCTCATGCGGCGCGCCGCAGGCCGGTTCGTCCGGCCGTTGCACGATGCGCCGCAGGGAAAGCGTGGCAGAAGAGAATCGCGGTCGTCAACCAGGGCCCGTTGACAGTCGTCTTGCGAATCGTTCGGTTCCATGCCATGCCCTGCCCCGATGACCGCCGGAACGGCGGCACGAGGCAACAACGGCATGAGCGAGCAGTACGACGATCCGGACAGAACGGTTCTGACCGACGCCATGCGGGCGCGGATCTAGGACATGCTGCCGGGCAGGGCGTCCGACCCCGGCGGCACGGCGGCGGACAGCCGCCTCTTCATGGAGGCGGTGCCGTGGCGGTTCCGCACGGGGTCGCCGTGGCGCGGCCTCCCCGAGCGGTTCGGGAACCGGGACGGCGCCTCCAGGCGGTTCCGGCGCCGGCCGCTTCCGGGGGTCTTCGAGCGCGTTTCCGACGCCCTGTCGGAGGAGTCCGGCCTCGAGCGCGTGTCCGGCGGCGGCACGGCGGTCCGGGCGACCCGGAAGGCGTCCGGCGCAAGAGGGGGGCCTCGGGCCAGGGGACCGGACGTTCCAGGGGCGGCCTGACGGGCAGGGCCGTGGCCGTCGCGGACGCGCCGGGATGCCCTGTCCGCTTCACGGTCCTTCCCGGCCAGGCGCACGGCCATCAGTCGTGCGCACACGGAACCGCCGTCCGCCATGACCGGGCGGTCGCGCACCGACGGTCAGGCTGGCGGGAATTGCTGGACAGTCGCACCCGGGCTTGAAGCGGCGGGCAGGCGGTGCTACCTCACCGGCATGGCGGATGCGGCGTTCGACACCCTGGCCACGGCCCGGCTCCTTCGCGAGAGCGGCATCGAGGAACGTCAGGCCGCTGCGATCACCACGGCGATCAAGGATGGCGTGACCGGCGGCGTGGCGACCAGGGCCGACCTGGCGGAGCTTCGCGGCGAGATGCGGAGCGACCTGGCGGAGCTTCGCGGCGACATGGCAGCCTTGCGCACTGAAATGGCGACGCAGGAAACCCGCCTGACCTGGCGCATCGTCCTGGTCAATGCCGCCTTCGCGGGCATTGTCATTGCGGCGGTCGGCTGGATGCTGGCGGGATGAAGGCGGCCATGGGCCTGCTTGCAGCCTTCGCGCTCGCTGGCCGCGCCGTCATGTCCTGCGGACTGCCGTCCTGCCGACCGTCCGGCTTGGGGCCGGAAGGTTCCGGGCCGTCACGGCCAGCGTGAGAAAAACCGGGGTCGCGGCCAGCCCGATCCGGCAACCGACCGGCAAGCGTCAGTCGAGCTTCGGGGCGCACTTCGGGCTGCTGCACTTCCGGACGATGAAGCGGTCCGGATCATTCTGGAAACGCCTGGCTGCGCACTGGTGCGCCGCCGGCTGTGACGGGAAGCCGCGCGCCCAGCGGCACATCATCCGATCCGGCCAGCCCCACCTCTCGCGGGCCGGGAGCCCGGAGGCCTCCGCGGGCAGGCGCGCACGGCGGGAAGCATGGCCCTGGCATCGACAGATGCCTGCGAAAGGAATTTCCTCTACACCTGCTGCCGGCTCCTTCCTAGCCGCGGCAAGGCCGGTGGGTGTAGCCCAATTTTTTGACATCATGCGGCGACGGCCTGATTCGCCTGCCATTCCAGGAAGTCGGGCAGCCTGAGGTTCATGGCGCAGCCCTTCAGCGCCAGCATGGCGTTGGCGCCCCTCTCCGCCCGGCGCGTTCCCGATCGCTCCGTCCGCAGCCCGAACCGCCGGCATCCGCCCTCGACGACGCCGCTCCCGGCCCGGACGCCCCGCTCCCGGAACCCGTCGTGCCGCATCCGGCCGAGGTTCCTCTCGAAATAGCGGCACGCCTCCACCTCCCCGTGCCGGTCCCCGGACGGCGCGAGATCCCGGACGGCCTTCGCCGCCCGGCCCGCCCTGACGTCCGCCTCGCCTCCGCGAACCGCCGGTCCCGCTCCGCCCCCGCCGGCAGGACCGCCTCGCGGCGTCGGAGGCGCGTTCCGGGCAGTGGAGGAGGCCGGGCACGAAGGCGGCCTTCCGGCCCCCGAAGAGATCCTCGCAGGCGTTGGGGATCCAGTCCGCCCCGTCGGAGACGACGACGGGCCCGCCCGCGTCGTGCAGCCCCCGCCGCCGGGCCTCCCGGTCGCGCCGCGCCGCGAAGTCCGAGGCCTCCCGGCCTCCGGACGGCGCCGCCGCGCTGTCGGTCAGGCAGGTGACGGATTCGCCGCCCCGGCCCTGGCCGCCGCGCCGGTCCCGGCCCTCGGCGGTGCAGATGACCGCAAGCCTGCCTGCCCGCGACGCCCTCGGTCTCCTCCTTCCGCATCGGGACGCCGGCGCCGTCGACGGAGAGCTGCATGCGCGGTTCCGGCGGCCTGCCGTCCAGCACCTCCTCGCGCTCGAAGCGGGCCGCCGCCTCGCCCAGCCCGGGCGCCCGGCGCTGCAGCGCGCCCGGGCAGAGGCCTTCACCCCGGCGAGGCTGTCGACGTGCCGGCTCGCCGCCTCGAAGCCCGTGAGCGGCACCGTCCCGGCGATGACGCTCGCCATCCCCGGCGTCACCGTCCCGTCCTCCAGCCCCGGCGCCCGGTCCGGCGGGAAGCATCCCCCGCCGCAGGACCGGCAGCGGAAACGCGACCGCTCCGCCTCGACCCGGCCGAGCCGGCTCGAGGCAAGGACTTCGGCGTCGCCGAATGCCGGGCCGTCGGCCTGCCGCAGGCCGCGCACTCCGGCGCCGGCAGGGTCGCGTCCAGCCGCTCGAAGAGGCGTCCCGGAGCGCCCGCCCGCCCCCGTCCGGGTCCGGAACCCCCGGGTCCGCCGCCAGCCGCGACGTCGCGGCTCCGCACCTCGCCCCCCTCGATCCAGCATCGCGTGAACCCGCCCTCGTGCGCACGGACCGCCGCAGCGCCTTCCTCGCCCAGATGCCATGAGCCTGATCGGGAATTGCCCTTGGGGGCGATTCGTTCCAGGAGACGTCAGGGCATCAACATCTGGTGGCAAGGGGGCCGACAGGCGGCACCCCTTGCCGATCGAAAGGAGAGAGATGATCGACTCAAGCACCCCCTCCGACGGGGAGACTGCCACGGTGCATGCGGCGCTGGAAGCGGGCGGCACGAGCTGGATCCTCGCGGCGGGCGATCCGGCGGACGCGTCGAGGACAGGCCTGCACAGGCTGGCGCCGCTCTGGACGCGGACGGCCTGCTGGCGAAGCTGGGGCAGGCGCGGGCGCGGGCCGCCGCCGTCTCCGGCGGCGACGTCCGCGTGATGCCGGTCTGCGAGGCAGGGTACGAGAGGTTCCGGCTGGCAGGACGGCTCGAGGGCGAGGACCTGGAGGTGGTGGTCTGCGACCCGGCGAGCCTCGAGGTGGTCCGGCGCAGGAAGAAGGCGAAGACGGACAGGATCGACGCGAGGAAGACGGTCCGCGCGCCCGTGGCCCGGGACGGCGGCGACCGGGACGCGATGTCGCCGGTGCGGGTGCCGACGGTCGCCGAGGAGGACGCGAAGCGTCTCCTGCGCAGGCGCGAGCGGCTCGTGAAGGAGCGGCTGCGGCTGGCGAGCGCGGTCGCGGGGCTTCTGCGGCTGCACGGCGTGCCGCCCGGGGATCCGGCGAAGGCGGGGTTCCGGGACCGGCTCGCCGGGACGGTGACGGGCTACGGCACGGCGCTGCCGCCGGGGCTCCTGGCGGAGGTGGCGGGCATCCCCGGCCGCCTGGAGCCGGGCGTGGCCGAGCTGCGGACGGTGGAGGCCGAGAAGGCGGCGGCGCGGGAGGCGCGTGACGTCCCCGAGGACGGTGGCGCGGAGGCCGCCGTGCCGGCGCATGCCCGCCACGCTGCGGTTCTGGTCCGGCTGCGGGGGATCGGGCCGAACGACGCGCTGCTGCCGGGCGCGGAGCTCCTCTGCCGGGACCTGCGCAACCGGCGCGAGCTGGCGGGCATGGCCGGGCTGGCGCCGGTGCCGTGGGCGAGCGGCGCCGTGGACCATGACCAGGGCACCGGCAAGGCCGGCAGCCCGATGCTGCGAAAGCACCTCGTGCAGATGGCCTGGCGCTGGCTCCGCCACCAGCCGGACAGCGCGCTGTCGGGGTGGTTCCGCGGGTACGTCAGCGCCCGCGACGGGCGGTCGGGGAAGCGCGGGATCGTGGCGCTGGCGCGCAGGCTGCTCGTGGCGCCGGGCGGTTCGCCACGACAGGGCCGGTGCCCGAGGGCGCCGTCCTGTCGAAGGCACGGGAGGAAGGAAGACCGGAACACCCGGGCGGCCCGACGGGGCCCTCGGGGATCCCGGGCAGGGCGTGTGACCGTGTTGGAGCATGGTTCGCCGCGGCCTCAGGCAGCGGCACCGTCCGCACAGATGGGTCCCGCCCCCCGGAACGTCGCACCGCCCGAACCGGGCACCGTGGTCACGGGGCCGGCACACAGGCCGGCAGACCGAACCGGACAGCATCCATGTCTTGGGTCAAGCCCGGATCCGGCCTTTTCCGGGTGCCGGGACCGGGGTTTTCCACAGCCTGTCCACATTCCGGCGGCCGTCCGGGCAGGGGCAGGCGGCCCGGCCGCAAGGGCGCGGCCGGACGGCTGGTTCCCTTCGGGCCCCGGCGGGCCGCCGGGGGGCGCGGCCCGTCCGGGCGTCAGGCGGCGGCCGCCGACCTGTCCTCCCAGGTGCGCCGGTCGCGGAGCAGCGCATTCGCGGCGGCGACGAGCTTCCGCATGACCGCGGTCACGGCGACCTTGTGGTGCCTGCCCCTTTCCCGGAGCCGGCCGTACATCTCCATCATGTCGGGACCGGACATGCAGGCCGCCATCGCCGCCATGTACAGGACGTCCCCCGGACGCCGCCGCCCGCCGGTGATGTGGCGCCCGCCCCTGAGGGTGCCGCTGTCGCGGGCGAAGGGGGCGACGCCGACCAGGGCGGCGGCCCGGCGGTTGCCGATCGCGCCCGGCCCGCCCGCCCGGGCGACCGGGGACGCGGCCGTGACCGGGCCGATGCCCGGCACCGGGGCCGGATGCCGCAGCTCTCCGCCAGGCCCTCCGAGCCCTTGACAAGTTCCTCGATCCGCCGGCCGGACGCGGCGACGGCGCCGTCCGGTTCCTCCAGCACCCTCCGGACGGGGCCGTCCGCGTCCGGCTCTCCGACCTCGCCCGGGACCGCCTTCAGTTCCGCGCGCCGGTCGACGAGGGCCTCCCGCAGCACGAGCATGTCGCGGAGCCTGTCGACGGTGACGTCGGCCGGCGCGGTGGGCGCCATGTCCGGGAAGGCGGCCCCGAAGGCGGCCGGCACCCTCGCGCCGGCCCTGTCGGTCTTCGCCAGCTCGCCGCCGGCCCTGGGGAGGTCCCGGGACTGGCGGGGGTCGCCACGACGACCTTGAAGCCCCTGTCATGCAGCGACTGCAGGAGGGCCCGGTGCATCCGTCCCGTGGCCTCCGGGACGACCCGCTCCGCATTCCCTTCCCCGGGAGGCGGGCGACCTTGCGGAACCCGTCCGTGTCGTTGGTGGCGGCGTGATCCCGCCCGCCCGGGCGGATGTCCGGCGACTTCCTGCTCACGTCGATTCCCGCAGCTGCGGTGGTCATGTCTCCCGCTCCTGTCCTCGCGACGGTCCGGTTCCCGGACCCGGCGTCCATCGGGACCCGGGAGGCCAACGGGAGGGCGGGCCGACCACGCTCGTCGACGGATCCGCTCGCGCGATCCAGGGCCGCTCCGGTCCGGCCCGTCCTGCGGGGCCAGGCCCCGCACCCCCTCCGCCCGGCCGGGCGGAGGGGGTCCCGGACCCGGCATCGACCGGGAGGGCGCCGGGAGGCAAGGAACGGCTTTTCCACAGGAATCCGCCCCCGACTTTTCCACAGCCACCTCCTTGGTCATTGCCGGTTCGCTGAACATGCGAGGAGTCTGGACGCGCCGTTGAATGTTGGGCGCGCCGAGGAACCGCGACGTTCTGCCTGGAGAATCCCCGAGCGGCGCTGACGCCGCCCCGGACAGGAGACGGATCGATGTGACGATTCATGAAGAAAGCGCTTGACAGCACCGGGGCTCATAAGAGCCCCTCCGGACAATCCGCCGCGTCCGGATGGCGGTGCACCCGGCTCCCTTCGCTCTCGTCAGTCATGACACGCACTCCTGCATCTGCCTCATGCAGCGCGCCGCCGGCCGGTGCGCCCGGTCCTGGTCCGACGCGCCCGCTCCTGAAAGCGCAGGCGAAAAACGCGGATGTCAAAAAATTGGGATGCACCCATGAGCCTCTTGCACAATTATCGCGGTTCCGGCGGCCGTGGCCAGCCTCCGGCGTGCGGGAGCCGGGCCCGGCAGGCATCCGGGGAGAGCCGGAGGGCCAGGGTGTGGCGGAATGTCGCGGATGCCGGCCCTTCGGGCGCCGTCCGCGCATGGCTGTCCGCGCCGTCCCGTTCCCGGGGGCGGCGTCGGCGGCGTCCGGCGCTGCCGCTGGCGGGGTGTCAGACGACGAGCCGCATCAGCTGGCGGACCGTCAGGGCCAGCACGCCGAAGAACAGGTGGCAGGCCACCTTCGCGTGCCCCCGCACCCGGACGTGCCGTCCTCCGTACGAGTCCTTCAGGGCGGAGTTCACCCGCTCCACGCCGGAGCGCTGCCTGCAGCGCACGCGGTCGTGGCGGACGTGGCCCGCGCCTCGGTGGCGAGGCGCTCCCTCAGCTTCGCGTCGCGGCGGGGGTTCGTGTCGATGATCGCCACGCGGCCCGCCAGGCGGGCGTGCAGCCCGATCTCCCGGGAATCGCAGGCCGCGTCCATGAGTTCGCAGCAGTGGTCCACCCGCTCCGCGGTCATCCGGGCCAGCGGGATGGCGGCCTGGCTGTCGTGGAGCGACGCCGAGGTCAGGATGCAGCTGACGGGGACGTCGCCGTCGGCGGCGTCGACATGCATTCTGTACCCTCTCCAGCTTTCCTTGCATCCCTTCGCGTTGCGCTTCGTGCCCACGTCGCAGGCCTTCGGCAGCTCCCCGAGCATCTCCGCCGCGGACATGCCGCCTTCCAGCTGCCGCTCCAGACGCGTCGGCTCCCTGACCGGCCCCTCGCCCTTCCCGGGGCGACCGCGCCTCCGCTTCGGTTTCGGCGCCGGCCTGGGCTTCGGCGCCGGCCTCTCCCGTCCCGTGATCGCCGTCGAGTCCCGGGATACGTGGCCGACGACCGATCCCTCATGGGCGGCCTTTGCCAGAGCCCCGTGCATGCGCTCGGGCAGCCGGGTCTCCGCGAACCACGCGAAGGCCCGGGAGAACGCCGGTTCGCCGGGGACCTCCGACACGCGGCACCAGCCGCACAGCCTGCGCAGCGTGGGATCGCACCGGGCCGGTCGACCGGCGCGGCCGTGGTCGGAAGGTCCCGCACCGCCTTGGCCACGAAGGCCCGCGCCAGCGCGCTGCGGGAGGGTGCCCGACGCCGCGGTGGTCGCAATGGAGGTGCCGCCCGACCGGCGCCAGGTCGAGGACCGCCACGAACCTGCGGTGCGTCTCCCCCGGCGGGCCGACCTCCCCGGCGAGGAAAGGGAAAGGTTCCCCTTGAATGCGGTGCCAGGCGTCTGATACGAACTTTCCCACGGACATGGGGCCGTCTCCCTGCATGTAGTGGTTTACGCACCCCTTTCATGCCGGAGGGACGGCTCCATGTCCAGGCCGAGCCGTCGAAAAAAAAAGCCCGTTTTCCGGGGAAAACCGCTCGTCCGCGGAGTTCTGCAAGAGGCTCCCATATCGTGAAATCCGGTAGCCGGCGCTGCGGGGAGGCGGCGGATGACGCGGCGGCCGCCATCACCACCACCACCCCCCAGCCGAAGGGTGATCTGTCGGGCCGCACCCGGTCGGGCTTCACGGTCCCGGCAGGGCCACTCCGAGGATCCCGGCCAGCCACGGCAGGACCAGGATGGCTACGATCACGCCGCCGATGGCCTTGATCCATCTGACGTCGCCCCTGAGGGCCTCGATGTCCCTGCTGACGTCACCCCTGAGGGCCTTGAAGTCGCCCCTGAGGGCCTCGATGTCCCTGCTGACGTCACCCCTGAGGGCCTCGATGTCCCTGCTGACGTCACCCCTGAGGGCCTCGATGTCCCTGCTGACGTCACTCCTGAGGGCCTTGAAGTCGCCCCTGAGGGCCTTGAAGTCGCCCCTGAGGGCCTCGATGTCCCTGCTGACGTCACCCCTGAGGGCCTCGATGTCCACCTTCGTCGCGACGCCTCCGGTGACGCCGGCGTGGATCGCCAAGGTGACGGCCTCGGCCTGCTGCTGCGGGAGTCCCGCGTCGCGCAGCCGCTGGGTCTCCGCGATCATGTTGAAGGCGGCCTCGGCCATGGGTCCGGTCCCCTTTCCGTCTCCGTCGGGAGCGTCCTACACCGTTCCGCCGCGCGGTTCCAGCCGTTTCTCGCCCGGGGGTGTATCCCAATTTTTTGACATCATGCGGCGACGGCCTGATTCGCCCGCCATTCCAGGAAGTCGGGCAGCCGGAGGTTCATGACCAGGGCCTTCAGCGCCAGCATGGCGTTGACGCCCCTCTTCGCCCGGCGCGTTCCGGAGCGCTCCGTCCGCAGCCCGAACCGCCGGCATCCGCCCTCGCATGTTCAGCGAACCGGCAATGACCAGGGGAGGTGGCTGTGGACAGGCTGGAGGCGATTTCCTGTGGAAAAGCCGTCCCTTGCCTCCCGGCGCCTTCCCGATCGATGCTGGTGCCGGGACCCCGCCGCCAGGCCTGGCGGAGGGGGTGCGGGGCCTGGCCCCGCAGGGCTGGCCGGACCGGAATCACCCTTGGATCGCGCAAGCGGATCCGTCGTGGAGCATGGTCGGCCCGTCCTCCCGTCAGATGCCATGAGCCTGGTCGGGATCTGCGTCTGGGGATGATTCGGTCCAGAGGGACGTCCGGACGTCAGCACATGGTGGCAAGGGGGCCGACAGGCGGCACCCCTTGCCGATCGAAAGGAGAGAGAGATGATCGACTCAAGCACCCCCTTCGGCGGGAAGGCTGCCACGGTGCATGCGGCGCCGGAAGCCGCCGGCACGAGCTGGATCCTCGCGGCGGGCGATCCGGCGGACGCGTCGCGGACGGGCCTGCACAGGCTGGCACCACATGACGTCGCGGGCCTGCTCGCGAAGCTGGGGCAGGCACGGACGCGGGCCGCCGCCGTCTCCGGCGACGACGTCCGCGTGATGCCGGTCTGCGAGGCAGGGTACGAGGGGTTCCGGCTGGCGCGCCGGCTCGAGGGCGAGGACCTGGAGGTCGTGGTCTGCGACCCGGCGAGCCTGGAGGTCGTGCGCAGGAAGAGACGTGCGAAGACGGACAGGATCGACGCGCGGAAGACGGTGCGGGCGCCCGTGGCCCGGGACGGCGGCGACCGGGACGCGATGTCGCCGGTGCGGGTGCCGACGGTCGCGGAGGAGGACGCGAAGCGGCTGCCGGGGCGCCGGGAGCGGCTCGTGAAGGAGCGGCTGCGGCTGGCGAGCGCGGTCGCGGGGCTTTTGCGGCTGCACGGCGTGCCGCCCGGGGATCCGGCGAAGGCCGGGTTCCGGGAGCGGCTCGGGGGCATGAGGACGGGCCATGGCGCGGCGCTGCCGCCGGGGCTCCTGGCGGAGACCGCGGGCATCCCCGGCCGCCTGGAGCCGGGCGTCGCGGAGACGGAGGCGGTGGAGGCGGAGAAGGCGGCGACGCTGAAGTCGGCACGGGAGGCGGCCAGGGCGGCGAAGGCTGCCACGCCCGCCGGGCCGGCACGGGAGGCGGACACGCCGCCCGGAGCCGCGCCGGCGGAGGTCCCGGGGCACGCCCGCCACGCGGCGACGCTGGTCAGGCTGCGGGGCATCGGCCCGAACGACGCCCTGCTGCCGGGCGCGGAGCTCCTCTGCCGCGACTTCCGCAACCGGCGCGAGCTGGCGGGCATGGCCGGGCTGGCGCCGGTGCCGTGGGCGAGCGGCGCCGTCGACCATGACCAGGGCACCGGCAAGGCCGGCAGCCCGATGCTGCGAAAGCACCTCGTGCAGATGGCCTGGCGCTGGCTGCGGCACCAGCCGCGGAGCGCGCTGTCGAAGTGGTCCGGGCGCTGCGCCGCCGCGCCGCCGCCCGGCGAGGCGTCCCGGAGCGCCCGCCCGCCCCCGTCCGGGTCCGGAACCCCCGAGCCCGGGCCCGCCGCCAGCCGCGGCGGCAGCGGACCGAACTCCGCCGGGACCGCCCCGTCAGCGCCTCCGGCGTGCCGTCCCCCGCGACGTCGCGGCTGCGCACTTCGCCCCCCCCCTCGATCCAGCATCGCGTGAACCCGCCCGCGTGCCTGCGGACCGGCGGCGGATGCGCCGCCGCCTCGTCCTCAGGAAGGCCCTCCAGACAGTCCGCCGCGTCCGGATGGCGGTGCACCCGGCTCCCTTCGCTCTCGTCAGTCATGACACGCACTCCTGCATCTGCCTCATGCAGCGCGCCGCCGGCCGGCTCGCCCGGTCCTGGTCCGACGCGCCCGCTCCTGAAAGCGCAGGCGAAAAACGCGGATGTCAAAATTGGGATGCACCCCCGCGCTCCCTGCCACTTGACCCTTCTCGGCCGGCCTCGTAGACTAGCGAATGTTCATGTTCCCTTCGCCTTCCGTGGCCCCCTCATGCCGGAAACCTCCAAGTCGCCGACCGCCTGCCTTGCCCTGGCCGACGGGCCGGTCTTCTGGGGCCAGGGATTCGGCGCGGCAGGGACGACCGTGGCGGAGCTGTGCTTCAACACGGCAATGACAGGCTACCAGGAAGTCACGACCGATCCCTCCTATGCCGGACAGATCGTGGTCTTCACCTTTCCGCATGTCGGCAACGTCGGCGTCAACGACCAGGATGATGAGGCCGCCGACCCGATGGCCGAAGGCCTTGTCGTCAAGTGGGATCCGACCGCGCCTTCCAGCTGGCGCTCCGCCAGCGCGCTCTCGGACTGGCTGGAGCGCAGGGGCCGCATCGGCGTGGGCGGAGTGGACACCAGGCGCCTCACCCGCGCGGTCAGGCAACAGGGCGCGCCGCATGTCGCGCTGACGCATGACCCGTCCGGCAAATTCGATGTCGAGGCGCTTGTCGCGTCCGCCCGCGAGTTTCCAGGCCTGGAAGGGCTGGATCTGGCCAGGAAGGTGACCTGTGCGCAAAGCTACCGCTGGTCCGAGACACGGTGGGCCTGGCCGGAAGGTTTCGGCAGGCAGGACACCCCGAAGCACAGGGTCGTCGCCATCGACTACGGCGCCAAGCGCAACATCCTCCGCTGCCTTGCCACCGCCGGATGCGACGTCACGGTCCTGCCGGCGACCGCGACTGCGGATGACGTGCTGGCCCTGAGGCCGGAGGGGCTGTTCCTCTCGAACGGGCCGGGCGACCCTGCGGCGACCGGCGCATATGCCGTGCCGATGATCCGGGGGGTGCTCGCGCGCTCGGACATCCCCGTCTTCGGGATATGCCTCGGGCACCAGATGCTCGCCCTCGCCCTCGGCGCGCGGACGGTGAAGATGAACCACGGGCATCACGGCTCGAACCATCCCGTGAAGGACGTCGAGACCGGGAAGGTCGAGATCACGTCCATGAACCACGGGTTCACGGTGGACAGCCAGACCCTGCCCGCCGGCGTCAAGGAAACCCACGTCTCGCTGTTCGACGGATCGAACTGCGGCATCCGGATGACCGACCGTCCGGTGTTCTCGGTCCAGTACCACCCCGAGGCAAGCCCGGGACCGGTTGACAGCATGTACCTGTTCGAACGCTTCACCGCCGCGATCGAGGCCGGACGGGATCCCTGAGCCGCAAGGACTGCCGCAGCCATGCGCGGCATCGGACGATGGAGAGTTGCGAGCTGGCGACCTGAAGGGAGGGATTGAGCGCGTGTTGCACGTGTTTATCTTTTGTTACGTTGGCATGCGACACGCCCGATGGCCATGTCACAATCTGGAGGAAGAACCATGACACTGACCAAGAAAGTCTGCACAGCCGTGGCCGCACTGGCTATGGGCACGACCGCGGCCGCTGCCGCGAACCATACGATCTCCGTCTGGTCCGGGGGCAGCGGGCCCAGCGACCATTACAGGATCGATGCGATCTCAATGGCAGCCGAATTGCTGGAGCACGAGGCGGCCATTCGGGGCGAAGATCTCAGCATCACCATTGAGGGAAAGCCTTACGACGGCTGGGAGGAGTTCAAGCAGGGAGTCACACTGTCTGCCGAGTCGGGCGCCGCGCCCAACATTGTCGTGACCAGCCACACCGACATTGCGCCCTGGGCGCAAGCCGGCCTGATCGTCGCGGCGGAGGACTACGTCGATCTTGATTCCTGGCCTCTGAACGACCTGTACGAGAACCTCATCGACATCGCGTCATACAACGGCATCGTTTACGGGATCCCGCAAGACGCCGAATCCAGGCCATTCTTTTTCTGGAAGGATCACATGCGAGGGATCGGCTATTCCGACGCCGAAATCGAAGCGCTGCCAGACAGGGTGGAAGCGGGCGATTACACGCTGCAGAACGTCATCGAAGACGCGAAGAGGATCCAGGATGCCGGGCTTGTCGAAGCGGGCTACGGATTCTATCCGCGCGTGTCAAACGGCCCCGACTACTGGCAGTTCTACCTCTCCTTTGGCGGAACGATGGAGGAAGACGGCAAGCTGGTCTTCGACAGGGCCGCGATGAGCGACTTCTACCAGTTCTTCGTGGACGCCGTCGAAGCGGGCGTTACACGCAAGAATCACATCGGCACGCCGTGGGACCAGTGGTATGGCGAAGTCGCCAGCGGCAAGGCCGGCCTTTGGCATGGCGGGACGTGGCATTACGCGCGCTACACCGGACGCGAGGGACTCGATGACTTCTTCGGCAACATCCAGTTCACGCTCATCCCCGCAGGAGGCGACGGCGGCAGGGCAAACACGATCACCCACCCGTTGATGTATCTCATCACCGACCAGGGTGACGAGAACCTGGAAGCCCTCGCGGCCGAGCTTGTGACCATAGCGTCCGAGCCCCGGATAAACACCTTGCACGCGATCAAGTCGGCGCACCTTGGCATCGCGAAATCGCAGTCCGGCGTGCCGCTGTATGCCGATGACCGCTGGGCCTCGGAAGCGACCGAACGCCTGCTGCCACATGCAACGGCACAGCCAAACAACGTGAACTTCGGGCAGTATGTCGGCATCATGTGGAGCGGGCTTGAAGCCGCCTGGACCGGCCAGAAAACGGTTGCGGATGCAATCGCGGACGCGGAGACCGAGCTGAAGGCGACGCTCGGCGACAACATCGTCATCCGCTAGAGTCCGGAAGACCGCGCGGAGCAGCAAGTGCTCCGCGCCTGCTCGGATGGTGAAGCCATGAGCGGATCGCGCATGCTGGGCCTCATGCTGCTGGCGCCCGCCTTCGTGTTCGTTGTCATGTTCTTTCTTGCGCCGGTGGTGCTCACGGCGGTGTTCGCGCTGACGAACATGAGCACCGCGACCGGAATTGCCGGAGGCGCCTACCAGGTCACCCAGAGCGCCATGCGCGAACTTGGCGAACGGCATGGCGAGCAGGCGCTTGCGGACGCGCTTGCCAAGGTGCGATATGCCGTGGATCGGCCCGGCATCGACGCCGCCAGCGTCGAAGGCGCTTCCGCAGCGCTTGTGAGCGAGCTTGAAGGCAGCCTTGCCGGGCAATCCTTCGACAGCCGCCGCGAACTCGAGCGCGCGATCAAGGCGCTCGACAACCGTCCGCGCGGCACAAGGGCGCTCAAGTCGCTTTCCGCATTGTTCGAGCGCTCCATCGTGAACACGCGGTTCGCCACGGAGGAAGAGTTCCTCGACGCGGTCGCCGGGCTTGGAATCGCGCTGAGCGCAACGCAGCGCGCGGCCCTGCTGACGACGACCTACACCGGCTGGACGTGGACCAGCGAGAATTTCTCCCGGATGTTCTCGCTGCCCGATACCAGACGCACGTTTCTCAACACGATCATCTATGTGTTCGCCACGCTGGCCATCTTCAACACCGGCTTTGCGCTCGTGCTCTCGATCGTGACGCATTACATGCCGGACAGGCCGGCCGGGATCTTTCGCGCCATATGGCTTCTTCCGCGAATATCTCCACCGGTGCTCTACGTTCTTCTGTGGAAATGGCTGGCATGGGATACCGGATTCCTGTCGCGGCTGCTTCTGCCGCTCGGTTTCGAGTCCCGGAACTGGATGCTGGACAATCCTGCCAACGCCTGGGTGTTCATCGTCTTGATCAACGGGTTCGTGGGCGCGTCCATGGGGATGCTCATATTCTCCTCCGCGATCAAGGCGATCCCGGTTTCACTGTTCTACGCAAGTGAAACCGATGGCGCGAACCGCTGGCAGCAGGTCCGCTACGTGATCCTGCCGCAGCTCCGCTGGCCGATCCTCTTTATCACCTGCTACCAGTCCCTGTCGCTTCTGACATCGTTCGAGTACATCCTTCTGGCCACCGAGGGCGGTCCCGGCGGCGCGACGAAGGTCTGGGCGCTGACGGCCTACCTTACCGCGCTTAACAACTACGCAGGCAATCTCGAATACGGCTACGGCGCCGCGCTCGCGCTGGTTCTCGTGGCTGTCGGCGTGATCCTGTCGCTGGCCTACCTGCGGCTTTTCGACTTCAAGAGCCTCGTGGCACCTCCGCCGATTGAACAGTAGGGAGCGGCGATGACTTCGAACCACCGCAGCTGGCCGATGATCCTCGCTCTTGGAGTCGTCACATTTCCTCTGGTGCTGATGTATGTCTACCTGTTCGTCGACACGGTGACGAACACGGCCCCGGGATCTGTCGTTCCGCACGAGTTCACGGGTGAACACTGGCGATTCCTTTGGGAAACGCTGCCGGGACGTCCGTCGATCTACGTCGCCACTCTCAACACGTTCGTGTTTGCCACCGCCACCACGCTGATAGTGCTGGCGATATCCTCGACGGCCGGATACGCAATCTCGCGCCTCAACGTCCCGTTTCGCGCGTTCTTTCTTGCCGGCGTCATGGTCCTGCATGCGTTTCCGACCGTGACGCTGATCATCGCGATATTCCTGATCCTGCAGTTCATCGGACTCTACAACACGCTGATCGGCGTCATTCTCGTGAAGGCCGCGCTGGAGCTGCCGTTCGGGATCTGGATCATGAAGGGCTTCTACGACACCGTGCCCTGGGAGATCGAAATGGCCGGCATCCAGGACGGCGCAAGCCGTTTGACGGTCTGGCGCAGGCTGGTGCTGCCGCAGGTGATGCCGGCGGTCATGGCGCTGGGGATCTTCTCGTTCCTCGCGGGCTGGTCGGAGTTCGTCCTCCCGCTCGTGCTGGCGCCGGACAACAAGGTGCAGGTGCTTTCCGTCTATCTGGCCGCACTGATCGCGGACGACAACAATTTCGACATGGCGCTCTTCAAGTCGGTCGGCGTGTTCTACGTCGTCCCGGTCGTCATCATGTTCCTGTTCTTCCAGGGCAGGCTCATGAGCATCTACGGCGGGGGGACCAAGGGCTGATGCGCATCCTTCTGGATCAATTCACCAAATCCTTCGGTTCCATGACTGTCATCGACAGGATGGATCTTGAAATCAACGACGGCGAGATGCTCGCGTTGCTCGGCCCCTCGGGCTGCGGAAAGTCGACAACGCTGTTCGCGATCTGCGGCATTCATCGCGTCAGCGGCGGGCGGATCCTGTTCGGCGGCAGGGACGTTTCCAGCATGCCTTCGCAGCGACGGAACGTGGGTGTCGTCTTTCAGTCCTACGCCCTCTACCCGCATCTGACGGCGGCCGAGAACATCGGCTTCCCCCTGATGGTCCGGAAGGAGGCGAAGGCCGAAATCGCCCGGAAGGTCGACGAGATCGCCGAACTGGTGCATATCGGGAACCTGCTCGAAAGGCGCCCCGCGCAGCTCTCGGGCGGGCAGCAGCAAAGGGTGGCTCTTGCCCGCGCGCTCGTCCGCAAGCCGGATGTCCTTCTGCTTGACGAGCCGCTGGCCAATCTCGATGCCAGGCTCCGGCTCGAGATGCGTTCCGAGATCCGCCGGATCCAGCGGGAAACCGGCATCACTGCCGTTCTGGTGACGCATGATCAGGTCGAGGCGATGAGCATGTGCGACAGGATCGCCATCATGAACGAGGGCAGGATCGTGCAGGTTGCCGAGCCGATGGAGATGTACGACAACCCCGCAAGCGACTTCGTCGCCGGATTCCTTGGCAACCCCCCGATCGCCTTTGTCGAAGGCGTGGCGAGCAACGGGCGATTTGCGACAGCCTCTGGAGCCATGAGCGTTGCCCTGCCGTTCAACGAAGGTCCGCGGGAGCGCAAGATGCGTCTTGGCATTCGCCCCGAGTTCTTCCGTCCGGGCGGCACACAAACCGTTTCAGGAAGGATCACCTTCGTCGAGGCGCAGGGCCGCGAAACGCTTTACGACGTCGCGCTGGAGGACGGGCAGATCCTGCGCTCGATACAGAGCGCCACGAGCACCGCCACCATCGGCGAAAAGGTTGCCTGGGGCGTCGACGTGGAGAATGTCCTGATGTTCGGCGAGGACGGCGTGCGCCTTTGATGCAGTTCAACCGGCAGTGGATGACGAAATTCGGGTGGACGGCATCCGGAGAGCGCCCCTTGGCCATCGCGCACAGGGGCGCCTCAGGCCATCGAACGGAAAACTCGCTTGCCGCGTTCGCCCTGGCATCCGACCTCTTCGCGGAAATGTGGGAGCTCGACCTGCGGATGTCCGCCGACGACGTTCCCGTCGTGTCGCACGACGACAGCCTCGCCCGCGTGACGGGTCGCGCGGGCCTGCGCATTTCCGAGGCGACCTGGAGCGAGATTTGCTCGTTCCGGATGCGGGACGGGCAATTCGTCCCTCGACTGGAGAACGTCGTGGACCTCGCCGCCGAACGCGGCGCAGGCCTCTATATCGAGGCCAAATCTGAGGGTTCCGCAAATGCCGCCCTGCGGGTTCTCGAGGCCAGGAAATTCGCTTTCTCGGCGATCGGGTCCTTCAATGTCGGATGGATTGCCGCCCTGAGACGCGAAGGATGCCCCTATCCGCTTTCCGTCCTCGTCCCGAACGGCGCCGACCCGTTTTCCTACAGCGCCGAAGCCCAGCCCGACATCCTGCACCTGTGCTGGCGCGACGCTTCCTCCGAGCCGCACAAGCTGATTACCGAGGACCTGATCTCGCGATGCGAGCGCATTGGCGCCGCAATCGTCCTGTGGAACGAAGACCGGCGCGAAGTGCTCGACGGCCTGGAAGGGCTGCCGGTCCTGGGGATCTGCTCCGATCGGCCCGAGACACTGAAGCCCTGCCGACCCTGGGACGGCAGTGCGCCAGGAATAGTCTGCCACCGCGGCGCGAACTTTCTGGCGCCTGAAAACACGCGCAAAGCACTTCGGATCTGCATCGATCAGCGCTTTCAGTTCGTCGAGATGGATGTTCGCACGACGTCGGACGGGGAGCTTGTCGTCATTCACGACGCAACCCTGGATCGCACCACGGACGGCATCGGCCCGGTTTCGTCGCGTACACTGGCCGAAATCAGGAACCTCGATGCCGGCGGCTGGAGGACGCCGGGCCACGCAGGGTTGCGGGTGCCCACGCTGAACGAGATGCTCGACATGGCGCAAGGCCGGATTGGCGTCTACATCGAGATCAAGGACGCCGAGCCTGAAGCCGTTCTGAGCGAAGTCGTGAAGCGCGGCATGATCGAGGCGGCCTTCTTCTGGTGCCGGGAAACAGAAGTGCTTCGCGACATTCGCAGCCACGTGCCAGGCGCGCGACTGATGGCTCCGCGCTGGCAGTATCCGTCGCTCGAGGCCGCAGTTTCTGACTACTCCGCGAACATCGTCGAGTTCGAGTCCGGTCGCGACAGCCTCTCCGAGACCGCCTCGTGCCAGGGACTGGGCGTTCAGTCCATGGTCCTTTGCCTTGGCGACGCGCTCGCCGACCTGGCGGAAGCGCTGGCCGTTTCACCCGATCTCGTGAACCTCGACCGGCCCGACCTGTTCAAGATCCTGCAAGCGTATCCCGATATTGTCCGGCCGACCCCGCCCCCTGCGCGCATTGGGCGAAACCGTCTTCCAGGCCGGCGCGGTTCCGGCTAGACGTCGCGCATGACAGCCTCCGGATTCAGCGGCGTGGACACCTGGATCTTCGACCTCGACAACACGCTTTATCCGCCGGATGCGCGGATCTTCGAGCAGATTGAGGCAAGGATGACCGAATGGGTCGTCGAGGCCCTGGGCGTGGACAGGACGGAAGCGAACGAGATCAGAAGACGCTACTGGGTCCGCTTCGGCACGACGCTCGCCGGGCTCATGCGCGAGCATGGCGTTGATCCCGAGGCCTATCTCGATCACGTCCACGACATCAACCTCGATCGCCTGGAGCCGGATCCCGGCCTCGCGGACGCGATCGCCGCCCTGCCGGGACGGGCGATCGTCCATACCAACGGATCGGAGTCGCACGCGCGCCGGGTCATCGGCGCGCGGGGCCTGTCAGGCATCTTCGAGGCCGTCTATGGCGTGGAGCATGCGGGCTATCTCCCGAAGCCCGACCGCCTCGCGTTCGAGGCCGTCATCGCGCGTGACGGCCTCGTGCCGGAACGCGCGGCCATGTTCGAGGACGATGAACGCAATCTCGTCGCGCCCATGGCGCTCGGCATGCGCACGATCCTCGTGGCCGGCGTGCACAGTGCCGCGCCGCACGTCCAGCACCATGCGCCGGATCTCGCGGCATTCCTGCGGGGCCTCGCCCGATGAAGTCCCCGCTCCTCCGCAACGGGCGCCAGAGGCAATGACGGTTCCCGTCATGCGTGCGGAAAGAACCGACATATTCGTTTCTGGCGGGGGGATCGCCGGGCTGCTGTGCGCACTCGGCCTTGCCGGCGCCGGCCTGTCGGTCACGCTTGCCGATCCCGCGCCGCCGCCCGCGGCGGGCGGTGACGACGACCTGCGTTCCACTGCGTTCCTCGAGCCGTCGCGCCGGCACCTGGAGGCGATGGGCGTCTGGGACGCGCTGTGTGACGCGGCGACGCCGCTTGAGATCCTCCGCGTCGCCAACTGCGCGGGGGATCCGCCGAAGATCGAAGCCGAACGCTCGTTCCATGCCGCCGACCTGGGCATTCCCGCCTTGGGATGGAACCTTCCCAACGTCCGGACGCGGCGCAGGCTGGCCGACCTGGCGGCAGCCAGCCCGCGCATTGATCTCAGGTACGGCGCCGGCTTCTCCTCGCTTCTGACACGCCACGACGAGGCGGTCGTCGGCCTGACCGACGGAACGAGGCTTCGCGCGCGCCTGGCCATTGCGGCCGATGGCAGCGCATCGCCCTTGCGCGACGCGGCCGGCATTGGAGTCAAGACCATCCGCTATGGCCAGAAGGCGCTGGCGTTTGCGGTGTCGCACCCGTTGCCTCACCAGAGGGCCTCGACCGAACTGTATCTCTCGGGTGGCGCGTTCGTCCTGGTGCCATTGCCGGACACGGACGGCGTGCCGTGCTCCGCAGTGGTCTGGATGCATGACGGGCCCGAGGCGCTGCGGCTCGCGGAACTGGACGACGCTGCGCTCGGGAAGGCAGCGACCTGGCGCTCCTGCAGCCTGCTGGGCCCGCTGTCCCCCATGTCTGGCCGTCAGGTTTGGCCGGTTGTCGCCCAGATGGCGCACAGTTTCACAGCACGGCGCGTCGCCGTGATTGCGGAGGCGGCCCATGTCCTGCCGCCGATCGGCGCACAGGGCCTGAACGTCTCGCTCGCCGACGTCTGGCGCCTGGTCGAGCTTGCGCGCAATGCGCCGGGAGAGCTCGGAACGTCCGCGCAGCTCGACACTTTTGCGCGGCTCAGGCAGCGTGACGTGCTGGCGCGCACCTTGGTCATCGACTTCTACAACCGGCTCTGCCGCGACGGAACGCCTGCCGGGCGGGCCATGCGCTCGGCCGGGCTGCGGCTGGCCGGCGACTGGGCGCCCTTGCGGGAACGCATCATGCGAGCCGGCCTCGCAAGCTGAACTCCGGCGCGGATGGCGCCGCCGGGAACGGAGCCAGGCGGACCCTTGCGCCCGCTCACGAACCGGCGGCGCGGCGACATGATCCGGCACCGGCGGCCGGCAGGAAGAACGCGCGCCGGGGCAGGCTTCCGGCCTTCGGTTCGACCGTCGCGGCCGTCGCTTGCATCCCGGGGAATCTGCGCTAGAAGCTCCCCGGATGCACGTAACCTCAGGCAAGGAAGGCTCCGATGCGCGTATATTATGATCGCGACTGCGACATCAACCTGATCAAGGACAAGAAGCTGGCCATACTCGGGTACGGAAGCCAGGGCCACGCACACGCGCTGAACCTGCGCGATTCCGGAGCGAGAAGCATCGCCGTCGCGCTGCGCGAGGGCTCGCCGTCGGCCAGGAAGGCCGAAGCCGAGGGCCTCAAGGTAATGGGCATCTCCGAGGCCGCCGCCTGGTGCGACCTCATGATGTTCACCATGCCTGACGAACTGCAGGCCGAGACCTGGAAAGCCCATGTAAGGGGCCATGTCCGCCCGGGCGCCGCCATAGCGTTCGCCCACGGGCTCAATGTGCACTTCGGGCTGATCGAGGCGCCCGACAGCATCGACGTCGTCATGATGGCGCCGAAAGGCCCCGGCCACACTGTCCGCGGCGAATACGTCAGGGGCGGCGGCGTGCCTTGTCTCGTCGCGGTGCACAACGACGCGTCGGGCAAGGCCCTCGAAATCGGCCTGTCCTACTGCTCGGCCATCGGCGGCGGACGTTCAGGCATCATCGAGACCGACTTCAAGGAAGAATGCGAGACCGACCTGTTCGGTGAACAGGCCGTGCTTTGCGGCGGCCTCGTTGAGCTCATCCGCATGGGCTTCGAGACCCTGGTCGACGCCGGTTACGCGCCTGAAATGGCGTATTTCGAGTGCCTGCACGAGGTAAAGCTCATCGTGGACCTCATCTACGAGGGCGGCATCGCCAACATGAACTACTCGATCTCCAACACGGCCGAGTACGGCGAATACGTCTCCGGACCGCGTGTCCTTCCCCGTGACGAGACCCGGGCCCGCATGCAGGCCATCCTCAAGGACATACAGTCCGGCAAGTTCGTCCGCGATTTCATGACGGAAAACGCCGTGGGACAGCCTTTCTTCAAGTCGACGCGCCGGAACAACGACGCGCACCGGATCGAAGAGGTCGGCGAAAGGCTGCGCGCGATGATGCCCTGGATCTCGGAGGGCAAGCTTGTCGACCAAGGCCGGAACTGAAGGTCCGCGACACGTCCGGACGCGCCGGCGCGTTCGCGGCCCGTCGGTAGAATCATCACACCGGTCGCGCGCTGGCAAAATGCACGTGAGCCCGGACTCCAGACGCGTCACTCCTCGCTGAACTGGAGCTCGTACAGTCTCGCATACAGCCCGCCGCGAGAGAGGAGCTCTTCGTGGCGGCCCTCGTCCACGACACGGCCCCTGTCCATGACAACGATCTTGTCAGCCTTTCGAATGGTCGAGAGTCGGTGGGCTATGACCAGCGTGGTGCGTGCCGAGGACAGGCGGTCAAACGCCTCCTGGACATGAGCCTCGCTTTTCGCGTCAAGGGCCGAGGTCGCCTCGTCCAGCAGGAGGACGGGCGCGTCGCGCAGAAGCGCGCGAGCGATCGCCACCCGCTGCCTCTGGCCGCCGGAAAGCTTCGTGCCGCGCGGGCCCGCGGGCGTGTCCAGCCCTTCCGCACACCCGGCGACGAAGTCCTGCAGATGGGCGGCATCGACAGCCGCGGCGATGCGCTCTTCCGTCACGTCGGGCGTTGCGAGCACGATATTGTGCCGAATGCTTTCGTCGAACATGGGGGCGTCCTGCGTGACAACCGCGAAAAGCTGCCTCAGGTCGGCGAGATCAAGGTCGGTTGACGAAACGCCTCCAAGCGTGATCTCGCCGCTGTCGGCATCAAGAAGGCGTGTCAGGACACTGAAAATTGTTGATTTTCCTGCGCCTGATGCTCCCACGAGCGCGGTCGTTTCCCCAGCGTTGGCCACAAAGGACACGTCCCTGAGCGCAGGAACGTGCCTGTAGGATGCAGTCACATGCGCGAACCTGATGTCCGCGCGGCGCGGGTCGCCCGGCAAGGCGGCGGGCATTGCGGGCGCATGAATGGTCGGCGCTGCATTGAACACGTTCCGGATCCTCTCCAGGCTTGCGCGCGTCGCCTGCCAGGCGCCCGCGACGGTCGCGAGCCGGCGGAACGGATCGAAGAGGAGCGCCATCGCGGTGAAGAACGACATGAACTGTCCGACGGTCTTGTCGCCGTCGATGATCTCCCCGCCGCCATAGATCACGACGCATGCGAATCCGATCGCGGCAACCACGTCCATGGTCGAGGGGAGCCCCGCCTGCCCCGTCCTGACCTTCATTTCCTGGCTGAGGTAGCGATCGACCGCCGCACTGAACCGCGCGTCCTCGAACGTCTCGCTGTTGTTGAGCTTGATCGTGTCAACGCCGTGAAGCGTCTCGTCCAGCAGGGTGGAAAGCCGTGCGGCGAACTCGCGGGCGGCAAGCGCCTTCTTCCTCACGTAGCGCTGCATTCCAAGCACCGGGCCGATGAGAAGCGGAATGCCTGCGACGGCTATGACCGTCCAGAGCCAGTCCACCGAGATCGCGACGCCGAGAAGGGCAATGACGGTGACAACCTCGCGCCAGGCGGTGCCCAGGACCTGCGTCCAGATCTGGTTGGCAAGCGTGGTGTCGCCTCGCACGCGCTCGATCAGGGTGCCCGGCGCGTTGAACTGGAAGTAGGCGCTGTCCAGCGTCAGGAGATGGCTCATCATGTCACGCTGCATGCTTGATATGACCGCCAGGCCTACGCCGTTCATGAGCAGCCGGCGCCCGAAGTCCGATGCCGCCCTGACGAGGAAGATGCCTGCGATCACGCCTGCCACCCAGTAGACCGCCCCCCGGTTCCCGGCGACGAAGACCAGATCGAACATGGGCTGCACAATGTAGGAAAGCGCCCCGAGCATGGACCCCTCGATTGCCATCAGCACGAGTGCGGCCGCGATCTTGGGCCAGTGCATCTTCAGGTAGTTGCGCCACGCCCATCCGACCAGCTCACGGTTGGAATGCCTGTCGTGCGGTTCGGACCTGTCCGCCGATCTGCGGGGATGCTCGCTCACGCCCTCGGTTCCTCGGACCACGTCGCGGCACTTGCTAGCCCGCCGGTGCCGCACGCACAAGCTGGCGGGGCGCTTCCCTTCCTGAACGCGTCTGGCACTCTATCGTTCAAAGATTTCCATTCAGCCGATCGGGGCCCGGGCCTCCCTTCAGGAACCGGAATGCCGATGTAAAATCAGCACCTTGGACGAGTGCTGCAGGGACAGGCGGCTCGGAACCGGCCTGCTGGTCGATGCCGGGCGCTCGCGGCGTCGCGCACGATCGGCGCCCGTGCGGTCATCGTGCAGGCCGTCGACGAAAGGGCGAAGGCGTTCTACGTCCGGTTCGGCTGCCGCGCGTTCTCCGAGCGCGAGCCGCTGATGATGATCCTGCGCATGGCGGAGCTGGAACGGCTGCTGCCGTCGTGATCCCCGCCGGGACTCCGCGCCGTTCCCCGCCAGCCCGGCCGCACGCCCGCCGTCCAGGCCGCGCGCCGGCAGCTGAGACGCAGGAAGCTGCGGCAACCCAGCGCCGGCAGCAGGCCGCAGGGGACTGTGACGGCGAGCGACACAAGGGCCGCCATCGTCTTCCCGGCATCGGCGAACGCGACGCCCCAAACCGGAGCGCCCCAAGGCAACCAGCGAATCGTGTTGGCGCTTGAACATGTCCATTCAAAGCCGCGCCTGAAGCCTGGCTGCCGCATTGATCGATTCAACGTTGACTGCCTGCCGCTCGTCAGCGCCTTTTGCCCGCATTCGCCGGAAATCACGGGCGGCGCCCACGCGACCGAGCCACAGGAGCCCGGCCCGGAAACGATTCGCCCAGTCTCCATGTCATCGAAACGGCGACGCGCCCATGGGGGCGGAATTGCCGAGCAGCCATGCCGAGGGATCGAAAGCGCTCGCTTCCCCTCCTGCTTGCGTCAATCGGGAGCTGGCCTCGAAGGAGCGCGGGCCCATCCGCTGCCGGCCGAACGCAGGGCCGAGAACGACCGCCCGCTCCGCGTGATTGCCCATCTGGCTTGGCATGGTCGCGCGTTGGCCGCCCCCGCCTCTCGCTGCGCCGGGAGTCGGGCCGGCCCAGCGGCCACTGCGCCACGAACACGGCCCGCCAGGCGGTCATCCGGCCGCCGTCGCTCTCCGGCGCCCGGCGGAAACGGGTGCGATCGAATTTCAGCCCGCAAGGCTCGGCCGGGCGCTGGCACCGCCGGCGAACGGAGCGCACGGCGCTCACGTCCCCGATGCACGCCCCCTCGATCCATGCGCCCTAACCCAGCAGCCCGGCGACGGTGGGCAGCCAGAGGCTCAGCGCGGGAACGAAGGTGATGACGAGAAGCAGAATGATCAGCACCGCGATGAACAGCCAGATCTCGCGGATCATCTCGCCCAGCGGAATGCCGTTCAGCGCCTTGATAATGAACAGCAGGATTCCATAGGGCGGCGTTATCAGCCCGATCATCATGTTGAAGACGATGACGATGCCGAAGTGGTGAAGGTCGATCCCCAGCGCAGCCGCCGTGGGGATGAACAGGGGCGTGATGACCAGCATGATGGTCGAGACGTCGAGGAAGCAGCCCAGCACCAGGTAGAGCACGTTGATCATCAGGAAGAACATGACGACGGAAAGCTCGAACCGGCCGAAGAAGCCAAACACCGCCTGCGGGACGCGCTCAACCGTCACCACGTAGTTGAAGACGAAGGCGCCGCAGAGGACGATCGTGACGACGGCCGTGGTCCGCACGGTCGCGACGACCACGGCAATGAAGTCCTGCAGGGACAGCGACCGGTAGGCGAAGACCGCCAGCAAGAGGGCGTAGAAGGCCGAAACGGCAGCGGCCTCGGTCGGGGTGAACGCGCCGGTGTAGATTCCGCCGAGCAGGATCACCGGCATCATCAGCGGCGGAAGCGCGCGCAGGACGACCATGGGGATGACGCGAAAGGGAATCGCCTCTTCCACCGGCAGGTTCCGGACCTTGGCCGCGATGCCGACCACGATGCCAAGCGTGACCACCACCAGCAAGGCCGGAACGACGCCCCCGAGAAACAGCGCCCCGACCGAGGTGGAGGAGATCAGGGCGTAGAAGACCATCGGGATCGACGGCGGGAAGATCGGCCCGACAACGGAAGAGGTGGCGGTGACCGCGCCGGCAAACCCGCGTGGGTAGCGATCGCCTTCGGTCATCATGCCGGTGAGGATCTTGCCAACCCCGGCCACGTCGGAGACCGCGCTGCCGCTCATCCCGGAGAACAGCAGCGAGGTGAAGATGTTCACCTGCCCCAGCCCGCCCGGCAGCCGTCCGACCATCGCCAGCGCGAACCGCAGCAGCCGGTCCGAGATCTGCGAAGCGTTCATGATGTTGGCGGCGAAGATGAAGAGCGGCACCGCAAGGGCGACGAAGTTGCCGAAGACCCCGTTCAGCACCGTCTCGGCGGCCAGGCCCACGTCCCGGCCGGCCATGATGAGGTAGAAGATCGACGAGACGATCATCGAAATGCCAAGGGGCATTCCCATGACCGTGGTGACGACAAGAACGGCGATCATCAGCGGAAGCGCGACGGAGGCGAGCATGCCGGTCCCTGGCCGCTAGATCTGGTCGCGCCAGTTCGGGCGGAAGAGCCGGGCCAGCCACCAGGCGGACTGGATCGCGAAGGCCGAGATGAAGAGCATGTAGCAGCCGTAGACCCAGTGCATCTCGACCCTGAGGACCGGAGATTTCTTGCGCGTCAGGAACTGGAGGTAATCCCACGTGTAGGGCACCAGCCAGAGGAAGGCGACGGCGATGGTCGCGAAGCTGACCATGCAGAAGGCCCGGCGCGTCCGCGGCGTCACCGCGTCATAGACGACGTCGAAGGAGACGTGCTCGCGCACCGGCACCATGAAGGCCGCGGCCCAGAACACCGTCCAGATGAAGCAGATCATCACGAACTCTTCCGTCCAGGCCAGAGGGTCGTTCAGCACGTATCTCCAGAAGACCTGGATGATGAACCCGCAGAAGGCCGCAAGGAAGAGAAGGACGCCGACGGCGTCGGCGCCCCTCTTGAGCCAGGCCAGCAGGCCGGCCAGGGCAGGAGCGACCTCCCGCGCCATGGTCCGTCAGTCGGCCAGGGCGTTGATCTGCTCGACCCAGCCATCGGGCCAGTCCGCGGCGCGGTCGGAGCTCATGTAGGCTTCCAGGACATGGCTGCGGAAGGCGTCCACGTCCGGCGTGGTGACCGTCAGCCCCTGCTCTTCGAAAAAGGCGACGAGGCGATCCTCTTCGGCGTAGCGCCGTTCGTTGTTCCAGTCGCAGGCGGCCTGGGCCGCGGCGACCATGCTGGCCTGCTGCGACCTGTCCAGCTTCTCCCAGGTCTGGGAGTTGACGGCCATCGGCAGGCCGTCCACCAGGTGGCTGGTCAGGGTGATCTGCTCGGTCACCTCGTAGAACTTGGCCGCCTCCACTGTCGGAAGCGGGTTGTCCTGCGCGTCCACGGTGCCGGCCTGCAGGCCGAGGTAGACCTCGGAGAAAGGCAGCGGCGTGGGGTTGGCGCCGAGGGCCTCGCCCAGGAACAGCCAGGCGTCCGAGCCGGGCATCCGCAGCTTCAGCCCGGCGAGGTCCGCGGGGGTCTGGACGTCCATCGCGGTGCGCAGGTTCAGCTGCCGGGTGCCGAGGTAGCAGACCGACAGGAGTTCGATCCCCATCTCGTCGCGAACGGTGTCCTTGAACCCGGCGCCGAGGTCGCTTTCCATGAAAGCGCGGTAGTGGTCGGCGTCCTGGAACAGGTAGCCGGCGGTGAGCAGGCCGAACTGCGGGATCGCGTCGGCGATCGACTGGAACGAGACGTAGGCCATTTCGGCGTTGCCGCGCTGGAGCGCATCGAGGTCGCCCTTCTGGTTGAAGAGAGAGCCCGAATCGTAGAGCTGGATGTCGAAGGCGCCCGGCTCAAGCTCGTCCAGGGTCTCCTTGAAAACGCGCATCGCCCGGGTGTGCAGGTCCGTCGGAACGGAGACGGTGGTGAACTTCACTTCGATCGGATCCTGGGCCATTGCGGCTCCGGCCACAAGGGCTGCGGCGGATGCTGCGGACAGCGCAAGACGTGCGGCATTCAGGCGTTTCATGGGGCTCCTCCCTCCATATCTGGGGCTGCCGGAGCGCGGGTCCTGTCCCGTGCGTTGCGCGCCGGCCGGCCTGTTTCGCGAGACGGACCTTGCAGCATCGCCAAACTGATGTAAACACTAATAATATGAAAAATCGTATGACTGATCTCATCAGTTGGGCTGGAGGAGAGACCCCTTGTCGGGCATGGCTGAACTGGACGGAATCGTCTGTGCGGCGGTGACGCCGGTCACGCCGGAATTCCGCATCGACGTGCCCGCCCTGGCGCGGCACTGCGCCTCGGTGCTTGACGAAGGCTGCTCCCATGTCTCCGTCTTCGGCACGACGGGGGAGGGAGTCTCGTTCTCGACCGCCGAGAAGGTCCTGGCGATGCAGGCGCTGGTCGGGCCAGGCGTTCCTGCGGCGCGCCTGGTGCCCGCGATCATGACCCCGGTCCTGTCCGATGCCGCCGACATGCTGGCCGCGGCGGAGACGGCCGGCTGCCGCGCCGCGCTGGTGCTGCCCCCGTTCTTCTACACCGATCCGGGCGACGCGGGCGTCCTCGCCTTCTTTGACGCGCTCCTGGACCGGGCGGCGAGCACCGGGATCGACCTCGTCCTCTACAACATCCCCCGCTTCTCGCGCATCTCTTACACCGTCGGGCTGGTCGAGGCGCTCGTGAACCGTTTCGGAGAGCGCATGGTCGGGATCAAGGATTCGACCGGCGACCTGCAAAACTCCCTGTCCCTGGTCCGGGCGTTCCCCGACCTGTCCGTCTTCACCGGCGATGACCGGGTCATGCCGGCCCTGCGGCAGGCCGGCGGGGCCGGGATGATCGGCGGGATGCCGAATCTCTTCGCCGCCGACGCCTGCGGGGTGCTTGCCGCGCCCGGTGCGGCGGGAACCGAGGCGCTGCGCGGCGCCGCCGGCCGCCGGATCGCTGCGGTGGACGGCAACGGAGGCCTTGCCGCGCTCAAGGCGATGCTCGCCCGACGCTACGGCGACCCCGGCTGGGCCCGCGTCGTGCCGCCCTTGACCCCGCTGGGCGGCCCGGGCGAAAAGGCCGTCCTCGCCGCGCTGGCCGAAACCGGATACGATCCCGCGAAGGCCGCCTGACGGCGACAGCGGGAGGGGAGAGATGAGTCGCGCCGCCAGAAGATCCGACACGGCCAGCGCGCCGCTGAAAAGGGCCGCCTACGAGAGATTCCAGGAGGCCCTGCTGCAAGGGCGGCTGCGACCCGGCCAGCTGGTGTCGCAAAAGGAGCTTGTCTCGCTCCTCGACATGTCCATCGGCGCCCTGCGCGAGCTTCTGCCCCGGCTCGAATCCGAAGGCCTGCTGCACGTGCAGCCACAGCGCGGCATCCAGATCACCGCCATCGACCTGCCGATGATCCGCCAGGCCTTCCAGATGAGGATCGCCCTTGAACGGGAGGCCGTGCTGGCGGCGGTACGGAGCATGAGCAACCATGTCCTGGAGGAGCTGGAGCGGCAGCACCGCGACGTCCTGAGCCGGCTCGCCGCCGAGGGCGCTCCCCCGCCGGAGCTGTTCGAAGAGGGGCAGGCCGTGGACGGCGCCTTTCACGACCTGCTGATCGGGTCGACGGGCAACGAGCTGATGGTCCAGACCTACAACGTCAACTCGATCCGCATCCGGCTGATCAGGCTCGACCGCATCCTCCTGACCAGGATGACCCTGCCGTCGGCCTTCGCCGACCACCTTGCGGTGATCGCCGCGCTCAAGGCGCGCGACCGGGAGGCCGCCGTCGCCGCGATGGAAGCCCATGTCCGGAATGCCCGTGACCGCGCTGTCCAGCTCTGACGCATCCGTCGCCTCCCCGTCTGCCGGAGTCTCCGCGAAGGGCGCCGACATCGATGGCCGGCCGCCCATGCTGCACATGATCGGCAACGCCCATCTGGACCCGGTCTGGCTCTGGCGCTGGCAGGAGGGCTGCGCCGAGGCGATCGGCACCTGCTGGGCCGCCATCGACCGGCTGGAGGAGAGCGACGGCTTCGTCTTCACCAAGGGCGAGGCGCACGTCTACGCCTGGATCGAGGAGATGGAGCCGGACCTCTTTGACCGCATCCGCCGCAGCGTCGCGGAGGGCCGCTGGGTCGTGGTCAACGGCTGGTGGATCCAGCCTGACTGCAACATCCCCTCGGGCGAGAGCGTCATCCGGCAGGCGCTCTACGGGAAGGGCTATTTCAGGTCCCGTTTCGGGATCGAGGTGCGCACCGGCTACAACGTCGACAGCTTCGGCCACCCCGGCACCTTCCCCATGCTGCTGCGGCACACCGGGTCCGACAGCTACGCCTTCATGCGGCCCAACGCCTCCGAGCTGGACCTGCCGGGAGAGCTCTTCAGCTGGCGCGCGCCCAACGGCTCCGAAGTCACGGCCTTCCGCATCCAGGGCGCGTACAACACCTCCAGGCGCGAGATGCCGCTGCCGGAAAAGACCGACCTGCACTACGAAAGTATCGGCGCGGCCGGCCATCCCTTCATGTGCTTTTACGGCGTCGGCAACCACGGCGGCGCGCCGACCAGGGCCAGCATAGACGAGATCGAACGCCGGATCGCGGCAGGAGAGCGGCTGAAATTCTCGGACCCCGAGAGCTTCTTCGACGAGGTCCGGGGCGGCGGCTGGCCGGTCTTTGACGCCGAACTGCAGTTCCACGCCGTGGGCTGCTATGCGGCGGCCTCCAGTCTCAAGGCGCTCAACCGAAAGGCCGAAAGCCTGCTTGAGCAGGCCGAGGCCATGGCCACCCTGGCCACGCGCGCGGCCGGCGTGCCCTATCCCCGCGGCGCGTTCGAGAGGCTCTGGCGCACCCTTCTGTTCAACCAGTTCCACGACACCCTCGGGGGCACGTCCCTGGAGTCCGCCTGCATCGACAGCGAGCGCGAGCTGGGCGGGGTGGTCCACGGCGCCGAACTGGCGCTGAACGCCGCCGTCCGCCACCTTGCCCGCACCCTTGCGCCCTCGCCGGTTCCGGAGGATGCGACCATGCTGCTGGTCAACACCAACGGCCAGCCCGCGCGGCTGCTGATGGAGGCCGAGCCCTGGGTGGACAAGGACGTCGCCTCCCGCCGGATCGTGGTGGACGAGGAGGGCGCGCCCGTCCCGTTCCAGCATGCCGACCCCCATGGCAAGACGACGGGCCTGCAGCGCATCGCCTTCCTGCTGGAGCTGCCGCCCTACGGCTGGCGCATGCTGCGCTTTTCCGTTGACGGCAGCGGGGTCCGGGCCCCGCCGGTCGGCTTCGGCGCGCCGACGGAGGACCGCGTCTTTGAAACCGAAGGTTACAGGATGGAGATCGGGGCGGACGGGGCCATCGCCTCCCTGCGCGGCGCGGACGGCCAGGAGATCTTCACCGCGCCCGGCCACCGGGCGATCCTGGTCGAGGACCTCAGCGACACCTGGGGCCACGGGACGAAGTCCTTCGGCGTCACGGGGCGGGAGATGACGCTCGAGCGGGTGCGCCTGATCGAGGATGGCCCGGTGCGCAAGGTGGTCGAGGTGACGGCGCGCGCGGGGGCCTCCCGCATGACCACCGCGGTCCACCTGCCTCGGGACGGCAGCCTGCCGGTCGAATTGCGGGTCCACCTGGACTGGCGCCACCAGCGGACCCTTCTGCGCCTGGCCTATCCCCTGGGGGCGACGGAGATGGAGTGTGAAGTTCCCGGCGGCTGGCTGGAGCGGCGGATGGACGGCGCCGAGGTGCCGGCCCTGCGCTGGATCAGGGCGACAGGGGGCGGCCGCGAGACCGCCCTTGTCAACGATGCCAAGCATTCCTTCGCCGGCAGCGACGGCACCGTCTATGTCACCGCCGTCCGCTCGCCCGCCTTTGCGCACCACGACCCGGTCCCGCTCGAGGACGGGGCGCGCTATCGCTTCATGGACCAGGGCGAGCAGGCCTTCACGTTCGTGATCGCCTCGGGCGCCAGCGTCAGCCGCAAGGACGCCGTGACCCTGGCCGAGACACTCAACAAGCCCCCGGTCGTCGTGCCCCACGTGGCCCGCGGCGGGCAGGGCGCGCCGAGCGGGCAATGGCTGGAGGTCGAGGCGCAGGGCGCCCATGTCTCCACCCTCAAATGGGCCGAGGACGGCAGTGGCGCGATCCTGCGGCTGTGCGAGCTGAACGGAACCGGGGGACAGGCCATGGTGAACGGGCACCGGGTCGCGCTCTCGCCGCGCGGGCTGTCCACGCTTGGTCTCTCGGACGGGGGCGCCGAACCTCTCGACGGGCTCGAACGGCGAACCGACTGACGTCCGAGGGCCGAACCGCGACCCCGGAACCGTGCCCCGACGGCGCGGGTGCGCGCTGGACGGAGGGTGTGGGCCAGATCAGGGCCCGTTGACAGTCATGTCGCCGCCACCACGCCGGCGACGAGGCGGATCCCGGCGGCGAAGCTCGCGTCGGTCCTGGCGCAGCGCGTTGCGATCGCACGGAACTCCCTGGTCTTCGCGAAGAGGCTCTCCGCCAGGTGCCGCCACCCGCAGACCTCCCGGCCATGCGCCCGCGGCGCCGTCCGGCTCCGCCTCGACGGGACCGCCGCCTCCGCCCCGCGTTCCGCCAGGTCCCCGGGCAGCCGGTCCGCGCCGGACGCCCTGTCACCGACGAAGGCCCCGAACGTCAGGCCGCCGGGAAGCCCCGGCACCCCCTCGGGCCGTGCGCCTGGCCGGGAAGGATCGTGAAGCGGACAGGGCATCCCGGCGCGTCCGCGACGGCCACGGCCCTGCCCGTCAGGCCGCCCCGGGAGCGGCCGGTCCCCTGGCCCGAGGTCCCCCTCTTGCGCCGGACGCCTTCCGGGTCGCCCGGACCGCCGTGCCGCCGCCGGACACGAACTCAAGGCCGGACTCCTCCGACAGGGCGTCGGAAACGCGCGCGAAGGCCCCCGGAAGCGGCCGGCGCCGGAACCGCCTGGAGACGCCGTCCCGGTTCCCGGACCGCTCGGGGAGGCCGCGCCACGGCGACCCCGTGCGGAACCGCCACGGCACCGCCTCCATGAAGCGGCGGCTGTCCGCCGCCGTGCCGCCGGGGTCGGACTTCCTGCCCGTAAGCATGTCCCCGGTCCGCGCCCGCATGGCGTCGGCCGTCAACGTCCTGTCTGCATCGTCATCTCCCTGCTCGCTCATGTCGCCGTTCCGGCGGTCGTCAGGGCAGGAAATCCCACGGAGCGGACGATTCGCAAGATGACTGTCAACGGGCCCTGGTTGACTCGGGTCCCAATGGTCCGGCTTGCCTGCTGTTCGAGGATGTCTGACAGCCTTGTTTTCTTGATGGAATGACAGTGCAGCAGCGCCAGCGAATCATGGCGGCCAACAAATTTGGGATGCACCCAATTGCTGCAGGGCGATTTCATTGTCCGCCCAGTGACCGACGCGCCGTGATTCCGGGGCTGGCCATTCCGTTCTTGACGTTGCAGCGTGCTGGCCATGACGGCTCTTCCGACGCCGGAGCCGTCCGTCGACCTGCGCGCGGTCACGGTGCGCCCAACGCACGGGGCGCGCGAGCGCCGGCTCCGGGACCGCCTGGTCGAGGAGCGCCGCTGCCTGCGGTTCCACGGCATCGTCGGCAAGGGCCTGCCGCCCGGGCCGGGCTGCACGGCGGGACCCGGCCGGCCCGGGCGGCCGGGCGCGTCCAGGACGGCGGCGCGCGACCGCTGGACCGTCTGGTCGCCGGCGCAGCGGTTCCGGCGCCTGCACCCGGCCTGCAGCGACTCCCGCCTCGTCATCCCGCGCCCCGGCGGGTGCCGGGCCTGCGCCGGCCGTCCGCCGACATCGAGGCCGCGCACGGCCGCCCCGGCCCTGCTCGCGGAGACGTTCGTCGACGTCCCGCGGTTCAGGGAGACCTGCCGCCGCGCGTCGGGCCGGTGCGCAGCCGCCGGACCACGGAGAGCCGCGTGCACTGCGTGCGCGGCTTCACCTGCGACGGGGACCGATGCCGGGCGCACGTCCGCAACCTGCCGCGCAGCCTCTCCTGCCTGACCGGCGCCGCCATCGCCGTCGTGCGATGCGACGGTCGCTTCGGCCACATGCCCGAGGCCGGCCGGCACCGGTCCGCCCGCGCCCGGGAGGCCCTCGACCTGATCCCGGGCCCGCCCGGCACATGATCCTCCGGCCCCGGCCGCGTGAAGGGCGCGCGGAACGCGCCGCAGGACGGCCGTGCCCGGACACGCCGAAAACCGTGTCCGGAAAGCCCGGGACGGCAGCGGACATCGTCGCAACCGGGGCGACGGTGGCTCGAACCGTCTCAGACACGCCCGCCTGCAGTCACGTCAGGCGCCAGACCCGAAAATGAAATGGTCCTGGCAATTGCCGCCACCGGGTTGACGCCCGCACGTGCGGATGACTATGTTGCGGCATGAGCGCCGCGCCGGACATCCACGCGCTTGCCCGGCAGGTCGCCGTCCTGGAGGAACGCATGAACACGATGCAGGCCGACCTTTCGGCATCGCTTGAGCGCAGCAACGCAGCCTTCGAGAGGCTGCGGGCGGACATGGCCAAGCGCGATGCCGAGAGTGCCAAGCGCGAGACCCGGATGCTGCTCGCGGTCGCCGGAATGATCGGCCTCGCCGTCGCCGTTCTCGGCGTCCTGATCGGCCTGCCGGGATCATCCTGATCGGCCTGAGGATCGCGGCCGCGCGTGCTGGCCTTTGGAGGAGACAGACCATGAAACGCTCCCCCCCCCCTAAGCACCTGACGGCACTGGCCGCCGCGCTGGCGGCCCTCACCCTCGCCCTGCCCGCTACGGCGCAAACACCGCCGGCCTGCACCGGCAGCACCTGCACCTTCCGGGTTGCAGGCGTCCCCGGCGGCAAGGTCGTGCAAGGCTGCGGCGAGCAGGCGACGCCGGGCCGCTTCAAGGCGATCCTCTCGTCCTCCGCTCCCGGCGCCACGCCGGCAAGCTTCCCGAGGGCCATGTTTTTTCAGCACGACGAAAGACGCCACGCGGTCGGCTGATGAGTTCACCGACTGGGAGTGGAAACTGGCGAGCCGGTCGCAGTGGGAGGCGGTGCGCGGCGGCAACAACTCCATGACCTTCGCGCGCTTCAGCCTCGGCGAGAACATCATCGAGGTCCGCCCCAAGGTCGGGGCACACATCTGGAGCAACCGCACCGCCGGCAATCCCCAGCGCGGCCCCGGCGAGCTCGTGATCCCGCTCATCAAACCGGCCTTCAGTCCCCTGCAATACACGGGCTCGAGCGAGGCCTGCTTCCTGTTCATGGGCGGCAAGGGCTGCGCGCGGGTCGGACCGGCGGGTGAGCGTCTCGGGGGCAACCAGTGACGGACGCGCCCTTCGCGGCCCGGCGGCACGCCTTGCAGAAGCGCCCGCGCCTGACCGGCCTGTTGCAGCGCCGCCCCTTCGCGTCGCGGCCCTCGCAGGCCTGGCCGCAGACGCGCTTGCTCAAACGCCCGCCGCCGCCCGCGCGTCGGCCAGCTCCATCCCGGCGTCCGTCAGCGACTTGAGCGCCCGCATGACGACGTCCGCCTGGCAGGTCCGGCCCGCGCCGTGCCTGAGCCGTGCGACGGCGCCGCGTACGGCGAGCTGTCCTCTGGCGTAGTTGTAGCGGCTTGAGACTGTCCGCGTCCGCGCGGGACTGGACGGCTTGGGAGGACCGGTCTTTCAGCGGAATCCTGTCTGTTTGCTCCGTCCGGAAAGCACCGTATGGATTCGTCGGCCACACACGGGTTTCCGGACGTTTCCACATGCTCACCGGCTACGCACGCATGTCGCGGGAGGAACAGGGCGGCGGGCTGCGCGCGGATCTTCGACGACAGGGCCAGCGGCGCCAGGACGGAGCGGCCGGGGCTGAACCGCGCGCTGGAGCAGGTCCGCGACGGTGACGCGCTGGTCGCATGGTGGCTGGACAGGCTCGGACGGTCCCTCAAGGACCTCGTTTCCCGGGCCAAGGAGCTGAAGGAAATGGGCGCCGGGCTGAAGAGCCTCCAGGAGTCGATCGACACCGCGTCGAGCGGGGGGGGGCAGCTGGTCTTTCACCTTTTCGGCGCCCTGGCCGAGTTTGAGCGCAACCTGATCCGCGAGCGGACCCGGGCCGGCCTGAAGGCGGCGAGGGCACGCGGACGCAGGGGCGGCCGGAAGAAGGCGCTGAGGCGCCGGGCAGCGCGCCCACGCGGTAGACCTCTACCGGTCGCGGGAGCGCACGGTGGCGGAGATCTGCGGCCTCATGGGCATCTCCCGCGCCACGCTCTACGCCTATGTCGGGGAATTCTCCGATGGCTGACAGGGGCGTGCGCATCCCTGCGGAGACGCTGCTTGTGCTCAGGACCCGGCTGGCGAGACTGCCTGCCCGCTCGACGGTTCGACGGGAGGTCGGACGAACGGCCGAGATCTTCGGCGTCAGCCCGTCCACGATCTACCGCTTCCTGAAGGCGCTGCATCAGTCGAAGGGGCTGAAGCGGGCGGACCGGGGAAAGCCGCGCAGCATCCCGGAGCGGGACCTGGCCCGATACTGCGAGATCATCGCGGCCCTGAAGATCCGGACGAGCAACAGGAAGGGGCGGCATCTCTCGACCAGCCGGGCCATCGAGCTTCTCGAGGAACACGGCGTCCAGACGCCGGGCCGGTGCGCCCTGCCCATAGCCCATATATTGTGACTCAACTCGGTTTTCGTTCCGTGCCATGTTCGGCACATGGATGGCGGAAGACCGATTCTCCGCACGCTGGCCGAAGCTCAGCGGCAAGGCCGCCTCGCGGCGATCCTGTCCGATCCGGACGCAGGGCGCAGCGAGCTCGCACGGCGGGTCTGCCGCAGCTTCGGCTTCGCCGACGGCCGCGGCGACCTGCAGGTCACGGGCTGTCTTGCCGCGCTTCGGTCCCTGGAGCGCAGGGGGCATGTCACCCTTCCGCCGGCGCGGCGCGGCGGCGGCAAGGGCCGCGTGCTGGCGCTCGGCGCGCCGGTTGCCGTTTCCGGAGGACGTTCCGGAACGCGCGGGCCTGGTCAGGGACCTTTCCGTCGTTCTCGTTGACGACCGGCACCGCCGGTCGCTCCTGAACACCATGCTGGCGGCCGAACATCCGCGCGGCGCGGTCCTGCACGTCGGCCGGCAGGTGAAGTACCTGGTCTCGTCGGCGCATGGCTGGCTGGGCGGCCTGGTCTTCTCGCCGGGCACCCGGCGCCTGCGCCAGCGCGACGAATGGATCGGGTGGGACGGGGAGGCGGACAACGCGCGCCTCGACCGGACGGTCTGCCTCAGCCGCTTCCTGATCCGGCCGGCGGGCTGCCGCAACCTCGCGACGCGGGTCCTGTCGCTGGCGTTCCGCCGCCTTGCCGACGACCATGCGGCGCGCTACGGCGAGCGGCTCGCCGCCGCCCAAACCTTCGTCGACGCGTCTCGCGACGGAACCTGCTTCAGGGCCTCGGGCTGGCGCTGCGTCGGCGAGACGGCGGGCCGGGTCAGGCGGGCCGCCGTCGAGGAGCCCAAGCGCGTCTGTTTCCTTCCCCTTGCGCGGGACTGGCGGCGCCGGCGCGGCGCGGCGCCGGCGTTTCCCGGTAGTGGGTCAGTCTGAATTTCATCCTTGCTTGGCCGAAGGTAAAGGTGGCAGAGTAAGAGCCGTCACACAAATGGAGGATTCATCATGAGAATAGGGCGCTTCACCCCCCCCCCCCCTGACCCTTCTGGCCGCCGCTCTGGTGGCCCTGACCCTCGCCCTGCCCGCGACGGCGCAGAACCCGCCGACAGCAGCGCAATGCAATGACGCACGTCTGTTCACCATCGAAAAGAAAATATTTTTGGGTGATGGCGTCTTGAATGAAGGCGCATCAATCTTAGACGGAGGAGGCGCAAATGGAATCCAGGTCAATAGGATGGCTGGATGCCGTGGTCTGGGTTTGAATTTGATGAAGGAGGTGCCATTCTGCATGAATGTCTGGGACACAACCCCATGCACTGGGGGTTGGGATAGTTGCCCAGACACCCTGGCAACCAAAGTTACAGGGTCAGATTTTAACGCGGCCACTTCGTGCGCTTTAATGGAAACTGGCAGGACAGCTCAAACTTACCTTTTGGCGGCGACGAATAACAACGAGGTCAGGGATAATCCCACAAACCGCTTCATTGTCGCCCTGGCCGTCAATCCACACCAGAATGTGGTGTTCGACATCCGGGACGACGACTGACGTGATCGGGGATGCTGCGACGGCAGCGACAGCAGCAGCATCGACCCTGAAAATGGGCTGACACTCACGAATTTCAAAGTGAGACATTACCAGATCGGGGGGAACCAGTAACGCGGCCAGGACACGCCGCGACCGACTCAGCCGAACGACTTGCTGAAGGTCGCCGGAAAATTCCGAACATTTCAAACTGACCCACTACCCGCTTCCCGGCTCCCTTGACAGCGAAGGCTGGGTGACGGAGGAGTTCGGCGGCGCCGAACTCGGCGACGCGCGCCTTGCGCAACGGCTCGTCGCCTGCGCCGGGGTCCAGGCGCGGCTTCCGTCGCGCTCCTTCTTCATGGCGGCCGCAGGGGACAGCAGGATGGTGAAGGGCCACTATCGGCTGATCGACCACCCGGACCGCGACGCGGTCACGCCGGCGGGGATCATGGCCGGGCATCGCAGGCGGACGCTGCGCCGGATGTCGGAGCAGGAGACGGCGCTGCTGATCCAGGACGGGACCGACGTCAACCTGGCGACGCATCACGGCTGCGAGGGCCTGGGGGTCATCGGACGCAACGGCAAGGGCCGTTCCGGCACGCTGGGACTGCACATGCATTCGACGCTGGCCGTCAACGGCGACGGCGTGCCGCTGGGCGTGGTCCGGATCGAGTTCGACGCGCCCGACGGCGCCGCCGAGAAGGGCAGGCCCCTCATGGAGCGCAAGACCGGCCGCTGGCTGCGCGGGCTGGAAGACAGCGTCGCGCTGGCGTCCCGGCTCCACGGCGTCCGGGCGGTGGCGGTCATGGACCGGGAAGGGGACGCCTTCGAGATTCTCGCCGCGCCCCGCAAGGGCGTCGCGCTTCTGGTGCGCGCCCGGCACGACCGCAGCCTCGGCCGCGGCCGGGGAAAGCTCTTCGCGCATCTGGCCGCGCTGCGGCCCGGCGGAAGGATGTCCGTCACGGTCGAGCGGCAGTCGGCGCGGAACTCGACGCGCACCCAGAAGGCGCGCCCGGCGCGCGCCGGGCGCCGGGCGCCGGGCGGCTCTCGAGCTCCGCTGGGGCAGCGTGTCGCTGCCCGCGCCCAGAGGGTCGGGATCCGGCGCGCCGCCCGTCCCGATCACCGCGGTCGAGGCGCGGGAGACGAAGCCTCCCTCCGACGGCAGCCCGCCGATCCTGTGGCGGCTGCTGACCACGCTTCCGGTCAGGACGTCCGGCGACGCGGAGAAGGTCGCCGCCCTGTATCGCCTGAGGTGGCGCATCGAGGACTGGCACAGGGTCCTGAAGTCCGGCTGCAAGATCGAGGAGATCGCCCACCGCAAACGCGAGCGCGTCGAGCGGGCCCTGGCGATCAACGCCGTCATCGCCTGCGGATCACGGCCCTGACGGAACTCGGGCGCGCGAACCCCGGCCTCCCGGCGGGGAAGGCCTTCTCCGACGTGGAACTCGCGATGCTGGCCGACTTCGCGCGGGAAAGGGGACGCCCGCCGCCGGACAGCCTCGGCAGCGCCTTCGGCCTGGTCGCGATGATGGGCGGGTACCTGAACCGCGGCAGCGAGGCCCCTCCGGGCAACGAGATCCTGTGGAACGGCCACAGCGCGCTGTCGTTCTCCGCCTGGATCGTCGGCTTGAGCCGCGGCCTCGGCAATCAGAGCCGACTCGGCAAAATGTTCAAGCTGGAAGATACTTGTGGGTAATGGGCAGGACGCGCAACCGCCGGACCACGGAGAGCCGCGTGCACTGCGTGCGCGACCTCACCTGCGACGGGGACCGGTGCCGGGCGCACGTCCGCAACCTGCCGCGCGACCTCTCCTGCCTGACCTGCGCCGCCATCGCCGTCGTGCGATGCGACGGCCGCTTCGGCTGCATGCCCGGGGCCGGCCGGCACCGGCCCGCGCCCGGGAGGCCCTCGACCTGGTCCCGGGCCCGCCCGGCACATGATCCTCCGGTCCCGGCCGCGCGAAGGGCGCGCGGAACGCGCCGTCGGACGGCGCGGCGGGACGGCCGTGCCCGGACACCCCGAAAACCGCCCCGGCAGACCCCGGCACCGCCAGAGCTGGCCGTCGAAACCGTTGCCCAGATGGCTCCGACCGCTTCAGCCACGCCCGCCTGCCGTCACGTCAGGCGCCGGAACTCGAACATAAAGCTTCTGAGGGGTGCATCCCAAATTTGTTGGCCGCCATGATTCGCTAGCGCTTCTGCACTGTCATTCCATCAAGAAAACAAGGCTGTCAGACATCCTCGAACAGCAGGCAAGCCGGACCATTGGGACCCGAGTCAGCCAGGGCCCGTTGACAGTCATCTTGCGAACCGTCCGGTCCCATGCCATGTCCTTCCCCGACGACCGCCGGAAAGGCGGCACGGGGCAGGAAGGCAGGCGCATCATGAACGCGAACAGGACGGTGACGGCCGACGCCATGCGGGCGCGGACCGAGGGCATGCTGCCGGGCAAGGCGTCCGGCGCAAGAGGGGGGACCTCGAGCCAGGGGACCGGCCCGAGGGGGTGCCGGGGCTTCCCGGCGGCCTTGCGTTCGGGGCCTTCGTCGGCGACAGGGCGTTCGATGCGGACCGGCTGCCCGGGGACCTGACGGAACGCGGGGCGGAGGCGGCGGTCCCGTCGAGGCGGAGCCGGCCGTGCGCCGCGGCGCACGGCCGGGACGTCTGCGGCTGGCGGCACCTGGCGGAGAGCCTCTTCGCGAAGACCGGGGAGTCCCGGGCGATCGCGACGCGGCGGCACGACAAGACGGACGCGAGCTTCGCGGCGGGGATCCGCCTCGTCGCCGGCGTGGTCGCCGCGACATGACTGTCAACGGGCCCTGATCTGCGCTACACCCGCAGCAATTCTGGCCGGAGGGCGCGGCCCAGATTTGCAGGGGATTCCGGTTGAATCCGGTTGCCATGTGATTCGCGACGCGGCTTTCCTTGCGGAGCGGCCCGGCTGCATGGCCCGGGGCCTGAGCCGTCGATCCGGAAAACCGGGCCGTGAGGCAGGGTTTCCATGACACGGGCAATTGATGAAGGGGAGCGGTACCGGGACCCGGCCGTCGAGAAGCGTTTGACGGCCCTGGACGGGGAGTTCGCCGCGCTGCATCCCGGGGTTCCTGTCGAACGCGGCGGCGTGCACGTCCACCATCGCCGTGAAGGGGGTCAGGTGACGGTCGCGGTGGTTTCGGGCGAGGACCTGCGGGCGTTGCGGGCGCGGCCGGCGCGTTTCGACCGGTTCGTGTACGGGAGCGGCGGAGCTGTCGGCGCCGGGGCCCGGCCCCGACGCGGGCGGGACGGCGCTGCGGGACGACGGGCTGGCGGCGTCCGCCGAGGTGTGCAGACGGCTGCTGGAGGCGAGGGACGACGATCCCGACCCGCCGGCCTGCCCGAAGTGCGGCGGCGTGATGAAGCGCCATGGCCCGAAGCGCGCGAAGACCCTCACGACCCGTCTTGGGAAGGTCACGGTGGAGCGGAGCCACTGCCGCTGCACCGGCTGCGGCAAGGGTCTCTGCCCGCTTGACGCCCGGCTCGGCATCGAGGGCCGGTCGATGACGCCGGGGGCCGAGCGGACGGTCATGGCGGCCGCGGCGGAGACGGGCGGCCGGCGGGCGTCGCGGCCGGTCGGGGAGCTGTCCGGCGTGCGGACCGTCCGTTCCCGCTTCGACCGGGAGGCGCGGTCGCTCGGTTCGGAAGTCGTCGGGTTCGAGCGCAGGGCGGCGCCGGACGCGCTGGAAGGCCCTCCGCTGCCGGCGGTCTCGGCCGATGGCACCGGGGTCCCGATGCGGAGGCCGGAGCCCGAGGGCCGGGCGGGCCGGCAGGAGGACGGCACCGCGAAGACGCGGGAAGCGAAGCTTTTGCGCATCCGTGAGGTCGCCCGCAACCGCAAGGGGCAGGTCTCCGCCGTGGCGGGCAGCGTCACGCAGTCATCCGTCATCGACAGCGCCGAGGCTTCGGGCGGCGGGATGTCGGAGTTCGCGGCGCGCCTCTGGCGCGAGGCGAAGCGGCGCGGCGCGCTTCAGGCCGAAGAGGTCGTGATCCTGTCGGACGGGGCGAAATGGACCGGGAACGCGACGCGGAGGGTGTTCGCCGGCATGAAGCCGGCCTTCGTGCCCGGCATCTTCCATGTGCTCGAGAGGCTTCGGGACGCCCTGAAGGAGACGATGCCGGACAGCCCGGAACGAAAGGCCGGGTTCGACCGGCTGAAGGGCCCGGTCAGGGCCGGCGACGCGGCGCAGGCCGTCGAGGGGCCTGCGCCGCACGGGAGCCGCTGCGGGGCGGTCGCGGAGTTCGTGCGCTGCTGTCGGCCGAACCCGTGCCGGATGCGCCACGACGAATGTCGCCGACGCGGCATCCCGTGCGGTTCCGGAATCATCGAGGGCGGCTGCAGGACCGTCGTCGTCGACAGGCTGAAGAAGAGCGGCAGCCGCTGGTCGGTTGACGGCGACAGCGGGATAATGGCCATCCGGTGCTGCAGGATGAACAACCGGGTCCCCGACTTCTTCCAGTGGCGGGTCGCCGCCTGACCTGACAAATCTGGGCCGCACCCCTGGCCGGACCCCCCCCCAGCGGCATTGCCGGGCCATTCCGGCTGTCCGCAAGCGGTTGATTGGCGAGCCCTTTCCAGAATCCTCCTTTTGCGTGACCCCGACGCCGGGCTGGCTGACCGCCGCGCCCGCAGGCCTGCATTCCCCGACTCTGCAGCTGCCGCCGCATCCGGCCCTCGCCAGGCCGCGATCGCTGCGAAACCTCCCTGTTTCCGGCCCGTGCACGCGAGGCGTTGCCCCTGGCTCCGGACATGCATATGTCCGGCCGGCAAGCCGGAGCTCCAGCCATGAACCTTTCCAGCGGCATTCCCTACCTTGCCATTCCCGGCCCCTCGGTCATGCCTGAACGCGTGCTGGCGGCGATGCACAGGAGCGCGCCCAACATCTACGAGGGCGAGCTTGTGGACATGGTCCCCGACCTTGTCCGGCGCCTGAAGCGGGTCGCGCGCACGCGGCACGACGTGGCGATCTACATCGCCAACGGTCACGGAGCCTGGGAGGCGGCGATCTCGAACGCGCTGTCGGCAGGCGACCGGGCGCTCGCGCTGGCCACGGGGGCGTTTGCCCATGGCTGGGCCGAAGTCGCCCGGCAAATGGGTGTCGTAACGGAAGTCATGGACTTCGGGCGGCGCCGCGCGGTCGATCCGGAACGCCTGATCGAGCGCCTTCGCGAAGACCGGGACGGCAGGATCAGGGCCGTCCTTGCCGTTCACACAGACACGTCGACCGGCATTCGCAACGACATCGAGGCCATCCGGTCGGCCATCGACAGGACCGGCCATCCGGCGCTCCTGATGGTCGACTGCATCGCGTCCCTGGGGTGCGACCGCTTCGAGATGGACGCCTGGGGCGTCGACGTGATGGTCGCCGGATCCCAGAAGGGCCTCATGACCCCGCCCGGGCTGGGCTTCGTGTATTTCAACGGGAAGGCTGACGCGGCAAGGGACAGCGCCGGCCTCGTCTCCTACTACTGGAACTGGCGAACGCGCGTCGCGCCCGAGATCTTCTACCAGCACTTCGCGGGAACGGCGCCTGCGCACCATCTGTATGGCCTGCGCGAAGCGCTGCTGATGATCGCGGAGGAGGGTCTCGAAAACGTCTGGGCAAGGCACGCGGCCATTGCCGAAGCCGTCTGGGCGGCCTTCGACCGTTGGGGCGAGGGAGGGCCCCTGGAGGTGAACGCGCCGGAGCCTTCGGTACGGTCGCATTCCGTGACCGCCCTGCTCGCCGGATCGGACAAGGCGACCGCGCTCCGGCAATGGTGCGAAGACCGTGCCGGCCTCACGCTGGGAATCGGCCTCGGCATGGCGGAAAGGGCGGCGCCGGAGTGGCACCACTTCTTCCGGCTTGGCCACATGGGGCATGTCAACGCCCACATGATCCTCGGCGCCCTCGCCACCATCGAGGCGGGCCTGAAGGCCATCGGGCTGCCGCACGCCCCCGGCGGCGCGCTCAGGGCGTCCGAACTGATCGCCGGGAAGGCGTAGCGGTCCGCGCCGCCATCTCGCGCGGCCTGAGATGCGGGCTGCCGGCGGCACGCGCCCGGGCGCGCTCGATGCGAGAACGCCGCAAGTCCCCGGCCGCACGGCTGACGCCATCGGGTCAGGATGCCCGGCGGGGCCGGCAGCGCCAGGCTCATGGCCAGGCCCCGGGCGTCAGCCAAAGCCAGATCCGGCGTCCCGCCGACCGGCCCCGGCGGCAAGCGCTCCGGCCGAGCCATCTCGACGACGGCGACGAAACGCCCGCAGCCCCTCGGACGGGAGCCGGGCCCTGCTCGAAGCTCGGGGCCGCCCGCCCTGAAAGCTGCGCCAGCGATCGCGCAGGCGCGCAGGCAGGGACATGGGGCCGGCCTCAGGCGTCCTGGGGTCGTGCGGCTCCGGCATGCCGGACAGGCCCCGGTCTCCCGGGCTCCCGGCAAGAAAGCCGCCCCGCCCGACGCGGGGACCCGCGCACGGGCATCCATGCCGTCTATCCGTCCGAACCGGGCGGGCACGGCCTGGACAGCGCCGCCGCCACCCCCTGGCCGACTCCCACGCAGAGCGTGACGAGCGCGCGCCTGGCGGCGCCCTGCGACAGGGCCATGGCTGCCGTGCCGGCAAGCCGCGCGCCTGTCATTCCCAGCGGATGCCCCAAGGCGATCGCGCCGCCATGCGGGTTCACGTGCGGCGCGAACGGGTCGATCCCCAGGTCCCGGCAGACCGCGATGGCCTGCGCGGCGAAGGCTTCGTTCAGCTCGATGAGGTCAAAGTCGCGCGGCGAGACCCCCAGGCGCGCGCAGAGCCTCCGGGTCGCGGGAACGGGCCCGATTCCCATGGTCCGCGGCGCGACACCGGCGCTGGCCGACCCGTCAAGGCGGGCAAGCGGGACCAGCCCGTGGCGTGCGGCGGCCCCTTCCGACGCGAGAAGCAGGGCGGCCGCCCCGTCGTTGACGCCCGAGGAATTGCCCGCCGTCACGCAGCCCCCGTCGCGGAACGGCGTGGGCAGGCTGCCCAGCCTTTCCAGGGTCGTGCGGCGGGGGTGCTCGTCCGTGTCCACCCTGATAGGATCGCCGCGTCCCTGCGGGACCTCCACCGCGCAGATCTCGCCTGCAAAGACGCCTTCGGCCATCGCCATGGCCGCGCGCCGCTGGCTGGAGAGCGCGAGCCTGTCCTGGTCTTCGCGGGTCACGCCGAATTCCGCGGCAACGTTTTCCGCCGTCTCCGGCATCGATTCGACCCCAAACCGGTCCGCGATCCGCTGGTTGACGAAGCGCCAGCCGATGGTCGTGTCGTGGATTTCCGGGCTCCGCGCGAAGGGCGCGGCGGCCTTGGGCATGACGAAGGGCGCGCGGCTCATGCTCTCGGCACCGCCCGCAATCACGAGATCCGCCGCTCCGGCCTGGATCTGCTGGGCGCCCGTGATGACCGCATCGAGGCCGCTGGCGCAAAGGCGGTTCACCGTCATGCCCGGCACCGTCTCGGGCAGCCCGGACAGCAGGACGACCATGCGCGCCAGGTTGCGGCCGTCCTCGCCCGCCTGGTTCGCCGCCCCGAACACGACCTGGTCCAGTTCGGACCAGTCGAGCTGGTTCCTGGACATCAAGGCCTTTACCGGGACTGCCGCCAGGTCGTCCGCGCGCACCGAGGCCAGGGCACCCCCGTACCGCCCGATGGGGGTGCGCTGAAAGTCGCATATGAAGGCCCCGGAAAGGCTCACCGGACATGCGCCGTGGCTTCGATCTCGACCTTGGCCCGATCCTCGACCAGCTCCGAAACGACCAGCACGGACATCGCCGGGAAGTGCTTTCCAAAGACGCCGCGGTAGGCCTGGCCCACTTCCCTTTGCGACGCGAGATACCCGGCCTTGTCGGTCACGAACCACGTGAGACGGGTCACGTCCTCGACCGTGCCGCCAGCCGTCTCGACGATCTCCTTGATGTTCAGAAGAGCCTGCCGCACCTGGCCAACGAAATCGTCGCTCACAAAGGCCTTGTTCGCGTCCCAGCCGACCTGCCCGCCAACGTGCAAGATGCCATCCCTGGCGAGCATGCCGTTGGCATAGCCCGAAGCCGGCAGCCAGCCGTCCGGATGAATGACCTCATGGGGCATGTCGGGGATCCTCCATCTCCTTGAGTTTCCTTGCTATTTCGAGAGGCCAGGCGCAGGGACGGCCGTCGGCATCGACATTGACGAGAACGGCGTTTGTTTCAAATCGCAGCTCATCGCCTGAATGGGCCGTCATGGCGTAGGATGCGGACGTGCTTCCAAGACGCGCGATCCGCAGGCGCAGGACCAGCCGGTCCCCGTGACGGCTTGGCGCGACGAACCGGGTTTCGATCCGGGCGGTGGGCACCGCACCCCGATCGTGCAGCGTCTCGAACGGGTGGCCGAGGACCTCGTCGAAAAAGGCTTCGACGCAGTCGTTCATCATTTCGAAATACCTTGGGAAAAAGACGATTCCCGCGGGGTCGCAGTGCTTGAACAGGACCTTCTGGTGCGCTTCGAACGGCATCAGACGCCAACGTGGTCTTGCGTGACCCGAGGGGTGAGCTCGGCCATCCTTCCGGACCAGACAACCTTGCCGCGGGCGAGAATCACGGTGCGGTCGGCCACGCCGGAGAGTTCTTTCAGGGACTTGTCGATCAGAAGGATCGCCGTGCCGGTTTCGGCCTTGATCCGGCTGATCGCGCTCCAGATTTCCCGGCGCACGATGGGGCCCAAGCCCTCCGTCGCCTCGTCGAGGATCAGAAGCCGCGGGTTTGTCATCAAGGCCCTGCCGATGGCCAGCATCTGCTGTTCGCCGCCCGAGAGGGACGCGGCGATCTGGCGACGGCGCTCTGCGAGGCGAGGAAACAGCCCCGCCACTTTGGCGAAGTCCCAGTTCCCGGGCCTCGCCGCGGCGACAAGGTTTTCCTCGACCGAAAGATCCCGGAAACAGCGCCGCCCTTCCGGAACCAGCCCAAGCCCAAGCCGCGCGGCTGCATGGCTGGGCAGCCGGTGCAGGTCATGACCGGCAAAGCGCAGGCCGCCCTCTGACCCGATCATCCGGCAGATCGCCTTGACGGTCGTGGTCTTGCCCATGCCGTTGCGGCCCATCAGCGCAACGACCTCGCCCGCCTCCAGGCTGAGATCGACGCCGAAGAGCGCCGGGACGGGGCCGTAAGACGCGGCGAGGTTCTCGACGGTCAGCAAGCTCATGCGGCGTCCCCCAGATAGGCCTCCCTGACATCTCTGGAGGCGCGGATGTCCTCGACCGTGCCGGACGCGATCACCCGGCCGTAGACCAGCACGCTGATCCGGTCGGCGAGCGCAAAGACCGCGTCCATGTCATGTTCCACCAGCAGGATCGGCGCCTGCTCCCGCAGCCCGTCCAGGAAAGCCGTCATGGCCTTCGAGCCTTCGGCGCCAAGGCCCGCCATGGGCTCGTCCATCACGAACGCGACGGGCTCCAGGGTCAGAGCCACGGCCACTTCCAGCTGGCGGCGCTGTCCGTGGCCGAGGCTCGCGGTGATCCGGTCGGCCGCGTCCGCAAGCCCCACCCTGTCCAGGGCCTGCATGGCGCGCGCGACGAGATCCCGGTCCTTCGCAGCGGGGGTCCAGAACCGCCACGGGCGCCCCGACCGCCCCAGGGCGCCCAGAAGGGCATTCTCCAGAACGGTGTCCTCCATGGCCAGGGCCGAGATCTGGAAGGTCCGGCCCAGCCCGGCCGCCGCCCTCTGTTCGGTCGAAAGCGACGTCACATCGCGCCCGGCCAGGCGCACCGTGCCCGTGTCCGGTTTCAGTCCCCCGCTGATCTGCCCGATCAGGGTGGACTTTCCCGCGCCATTGGGCCCGATAATGGCGTGAATCTCGCCCGCCCGAAGGTCCAGCGACACTTCATCCGTCGCCTTCAGCGCCCCGAAGCTCTTGTTCAGGCTGCGGGTCTCGAGGATCGCGTCAGACATGCGGACCTGCCTTTCCGGTCAGGATGCCGATCAGCCCGCCGCGCGCAAAGAGCACGATCAGCAGCAGGATCGCCCCCAGCCAGACGTGCCAGAAATCGGTGAGCCCGCCCAGAACATGTTCCAGCGTCACGAAGAGCGCTGCGCCAATCACCGGCCCCATCAGGCGTCCCACGCCGCCAATGACGATCAGCACAATCAGCTCGCCCGACAATTGCCAGCTGAACATGGCGGGGCTGACGAAGCGGTTGAGATCCGCGAAAAGCGCGCCGGCCAGCCCGGTGATCGCGCCCGAGATGACAAAGGCCAGGAGCTTCAGGCGGACAGGGCTCAACCCAACGGTTTCCACGCGCGCCGGCCTCTGGCGGGCCGCGTTCAGCGCCAGTCCGAACGGCGAGGCCCGCAGCCGCCAGTGGATGAAGAGCGCCAGGCACAGCGCGACAAAGCAAAGTCCGAAGAACTGGATCGGCACCAGGGTGTCCAGGCCCGGAAACGCGTTGCGGGTCCAGATTGACAGCCCGTCTTCGCCGCCATAGGCGCTCCACGAGATCGAGAAGAAGAAAAACATCTGCCCGAAGGCCAGCGTGATCATGATGAAGTAGACGCCCGTCGTGCGCAGCGACAAAAGACCGATGACCAGGGCTGCGAGCGCCGACGCCGCGATCGCCGTGAGCCAGATGACCGGCATCGACTTGGTGCCTGCGACGGTCAGCGGGCCCAGTTCCAGCGGCGTGAGGCTCTGGGCGTGGAAGGCCAGTATGCCCATGGCATAGCCGCCCAGGCCGAAGAACACCGCGTGGCCAAGGCTGACCAGCCCGCCAATGCCGAGGGCGACATTCAGGCCCACTGCGGCCAGCGCCAGCAGCACGGCTCGGGTCGCAAGCGTGATCGTGAAGGGTTCCTCTGCGGCAAGCGCCCACACCGGCAGCGCCAGGAAGCCCGCCAGCACAACGGCATTGACATGGCCTTCCCGGATCATGCCGGTGTCCCGAAGAGCCCGGTGGGCCGCCAGATCAGGACCGCGCTCATCAGGATGTATACGGCCATCGAGGCCAGGGCGGACCCGGTTTGCGTGGCAGCCCCTGCCTCCATGAAGATCCTGAAGAGCTGGGGCAGGAAGACGCCGCCCAGCGTGTCGGCCAGCCCGACGAGGAGCGCGCCAACGAACGCGCCCTTGATCGAGCCGATTCCTCCAATGACTATCACCACGAAGGCGAGGATCAGCACCGGCTCGCCCATGCCGACCTGAACCGACTGGATGGCGCCGACCAGGGCGCCCGCCAGCCCGGCCAATGCCGCACCAAGGGCGAAAACCAGGGTGTAGAGCTTGGAAATGTCGACGCCCAGGGCCGCGATCATTTCGCGATCGTTCCTGCCTGCCCGGATCCGGATGCCGATCCGCGTGCGGGCTGTCAGCCACCAGAGGCCGGCGGCGACGGCCAGGCCGATGGCAATCAACGCAAGTCGGTACAGCGGGTACTGGATGCCCCCCGGCAGCGTCACGGGGCCGGACAGATAGCCCGGCACGTCGAGGAACAGCGGGAGAGAGCCGAAAGCCCAGCGCGTGCCTTCGGAAAAGATGAGTATAAGGGCGAAGGTTGCGAGAACCTGGTCGAGATGGGCGGCGTTGTAGAGGCGCCGGATGACCACGATCTCGACGATCGCGCCCGCGAGCGCGGCCGCGGCGAGAGCGGAAACCAGGGCCAGCAGGAACGAGCCCGTCGCACCGGCCGCGGCCGCGGCGGCAAAGGCCCCGACCATGTAGAGCGACCCGTGCGCGAGATTGATCAGCCCCATGACCCCGAAGATCAGGGTCAGTCCGGCCGCCATCAGGAACAGCATGATGCCGAACTGAAGGCCGTTGAGGACCTGCTCGATGATGAGGATCGCGGACATCTTCGTGCCTCAAGGCGTGTCGCCTGCCTGCCCCGACGGAGTCCGGGGCAGGCAGGGGTCACTCACATCTTGCATTCGCCGGCGTAGGCGTCGGCGTGGTCTTCAAGCGCGACACCAAGGATCCTGTTGGTGAAGACATCTCCTTCCCGGACCACTTCGCGCGCGTAAATCGTCTGCACCGGGTGGTGGTTCGGGCCGAACGAGAACGCGCCCCGGGTGCTGTCGAACTCTGCCGCGCGCAGCGCCTCCCGGAAGGCGTCGGCGTCTGACACGTCCGCCCTTTCCAGAGCCGACAGGATCAGGTTCGCCGTGTCAAAGCCCTGGCTGGCATACAGCGACGGCAGCCGGCCGAACTCTGCCTGGAAGCTCTCGACAAAGGCCGCATTGGTCGGGTTGTCGATGTCCTTGCTCCACTGGGAGGTGTTCACGACGCCCAGGGCGGCCCCGCCGACAGCCTGGAGAATTCCCTGGTCGAAGCTGAAGGCCGGCCCCACCACGGGCAGGTCCACGCCGCTGCCGGAATACTGCTTGAGGAAGGAGATCCCCATGCCGCCCGGCAGGAAGAAGAAAACCGAATCCGCTCCCGAGGCCCGGATCTGCGCAATCTCGGCGGCGTAGTCGGTCTGACCGAGCTCGGTATAGAGCTCGCCGGCCAGCTCGCCCTCGAAGAAACGCTTGTAGCCGGTCAGCGCATCCTTGCCGGCGGGATAGTTCGGGGCAAGGACAAAGCTGTTCGCATGGCCCGCATCGTTCGCGTAGGCGCCAGCCGCCTCGTGCAGGTTGTCGTTCTGCCAGGCCACGTTGAAGTAGTTCCGGTGGCATCCCGCGCCCGCCAGCGCCGAGGGCCCTGCGTTGGGCGACAGGTAGAACACGCCCTGTCTCACCGATGCCGGCACCACGGCCATCGCCAGGTTCGACCAGATGATGCCCGTCATGATGTCCGCCTTTTCCGACTGGATCATCTTGTCAGCCAGCTGCACGGCAATGTCGGGCTTGCGCTGATCGTCTTCGATCACGACCTCGATGTCATCCCGGCCCGACTGCGCGATCGCCAGCATGAAGCCGTCCCGCACGTCAATCCCGAGCGCGGCGCCGCCGCCCGACAATGTCGTGATCATCCCGATCCTGGTCTCAGCGGACGCGGCGCCTGCGGCAAGCGCGAGCGCTGCCGTCAATGAAAGCAGTTTCTTCATGAGGGTCCTCCTTCTCCTTGAATTGGCATCCTGCAGCTCGATCAGGTCGATCTCCTCAGCCTGAACCTTTGAATTTTCCCGGTCGCCGTCTTCGGCAGCGCGTCCGCGAAAACCACGCATCGCGGGTACTTGAAGGGAGCGATGGTCGCCTTGACGTGGTCCTGCAGGGACCTGGCGGTCGCATCGCTGGCCTCCATGCCGTCAGCGAGGACGACATGCGCCTCGACGACATGCCCGCGCTCCTCGTCGGGCGCGCCAATGACCGCGCATTCCGACACAGCCTCATGCGACAGGAGGGCGGCCTCCACCTCGGGGCCAGCGATGTTGTAGCCGGACGAGACGATCATGTCGTCGTTGCGCGCGGCAAAGTGGTAATACCCTTCCCGGTCACGCACGAAACTGTCGCCGGTGATGTTCCAGCCTCCCTCGACATAGGTCCCTTGCCGGTCTCCCCGCAAATAGCGGCAGCCAGTCGGCCCGCGCACCGCCAGGCGCCCGGCCTCTCCGTCGGGGACATCATTGCCCTCGGCATCGACCACCCTGGCTTCGTATCCGCGCACGGGCTTGCCTGTGCAGCCCGGGCGGTGATCGTTGAAACGGTTCGAAATGAAGATATGCAGCATCTCGGTCGCGCCTATGCCGTCGAGCACGGGCTTGCCCGTCCTTGCAATCCATTCCTCGTAGACCGGCGCCGGCAGGGTCTCGCCGGCCGAGACGGCCGCCCGCAAAGAGGACAGATCCGCCCCGTCCTCCATGGCGCGCAGCATCGCCCGATAGGCGGTGGGCGCCGTGAAGGATACCGTCGCTCCGTATTTCTGGATGATCTCGATCATGTCGGGCGGCGTCGCCTGCTCCAGCAGCGTCGCCGTGGCCCCGAAGCGCAACGGGAAGATCGCCAGGCCGCCGAGGCCGAAGGTGAAGGCCAAGGGGGGCGAGCCCACAAACACGTCCCCGGGCACCACCTCCAGCACCTCCCTGGCGTAGCCGTCCGCGATGACGAGCAGATCGCGGTGGAAATGCATCGTCGCCTTGGGCGTGCCGGTCGAGCCCGAGGTGAAGCCGAGCAGCGCCACGTCATCCCGCCCCGTTTTGATCGCGTCAAACCTGACGGGCTTCTCCAGGGCCAGCCGATCAAGCTCGGCGTCATGGCTCGATGTGCCGTCAAAGCCCATCACCCGCAGCCCGGGACAGCTGGAGGCACAGGCCTCCATCTCTCCCATCAGGCGGGTGTCACAAAGCGCGCCGCTGATCCGGGCCAGCTCGACGTATCCTTGCAGCTCGCGCGCTCGCAGCATGGGCATGGTGTTGACGGCAACGGCTCCGGCCTTGGTTGCGGCCAGCCAGCAGGCCACCATCGCCGGATTGTTGGCAGACCGGATCAGGATGCGGTTCCCGGGCTCGACGCCCATGTCCTCGACCAGCACATGGGCCAGGCGATTGGTCCAGTCGGCAAGCTCCTTGTACGTTCGCTGCCGCCCGTTGCCGATCAGCGCCGTGTGATCGCCGAACCCCTTGGCGACCATGCTGTCGGTCAGTTCGACACCTGCGTTCATCACCTCCGGATAGCGAAAGCCGTCAAGGTTGAAGTCGGGCCAAAGACCGGCAGGCGGCAGGTTGTCGCGGGCAAAGCTGTCCGTATGGCCGGTATGGGAGGATATGGTCATCACGACTCCCTCCGGACCGCCCGGAGCTCCGGGACATGCACGGCGCACGGCGTGGCGCGCAGGCAGGACAGGCCCCCGGCGCCGGGTCTTGCACGGATGACCCGCCCGGCCGCAGCGGCATGGCCGAACCGCCGCCCGCGAAGGCGATCCAGCGGACCGCCGGGCCCCTCGACCGGCGCATGCCGGCTGTCGCCGGAGCGCAAGACGCCCTCGGGGCCCGGCGCGCCTCGCGTCTCGGCGCCGGCCGGGGCCGCCTGACAGGGGCGCGGGACGGCGGATTCCGCCTCAGGCCGGGCCGGGAAGCCGGCCCGCGCGCCGCGGGCGGCCATCACGGGACGCCGGCGGGCGCCCGGTCCGGGCCTGATGCGCCAGTATCGGCAGGACAGAGAGCCCGAGCCCCGGCCTGGCGCCTCCCGGGGTCCGGTGCCGCCGAGCGGCGTCATCGTCCGCAGGACGTCACGGGCCGAATTCAACCGCCCCATGACGTGCCGCACGCGCGCCGGGAGCTTCAGCCCCTCGGACGCGGCACCCTGCGCCACATGCTCCCGTACAGCGTCAAGCCCCGCAGGCGCCAGCCTCGTCCGCGGCCCGGACGCCCGGCGCTGCAGGATGGGCAGGGTCCCGTCATGCGCCTTGCCCGGCAGGGTCCGCGCATTCGGCGCCCGGTCCGGCCCGAGACGGCCGCCGCAGCTCGCGGGGGAAGTCAGGTCAGCCACGGTAGGCCTCCATCGTCTTGCGGGCGATGATGACTTTCTGCACGTCGCTGGCGCCCTCGTAGATGCGCAGCGCACGAATTTCGCGGTAGAGGCCTTCGACGACTTCGCCGGAGCGCACCCCTTGGCCGCCAAAGAGCTGCACCGCCTTGTCGATGACCTGCTGCGCCTGGTCGGCGGCGAAGAGCTTGGCCATGGCGGCCTCGCGGGTCATGCGAGCCGCGCCGCTGTCCCGGGCCCAGGCGGCGCGGTAGGTCAGAAGGGCGGCCGCGTCGACATCAAGCGCCATCTCGGCGACATGCCCTTGCACCATCTGCAAGTCAAAGAGCGGCGCGCCCTGCACGTGCCGGGTGCTGACGCGGGCCAGCGCCTCGTCCAGGGCCCGGCGCGCAAAGCCCAGGGCCGCCGCCGCGACGGTCGTGCGGAAGACATCCAGGACCGACATGGCGATCTTGAAGCCTTGCCCCGGCGCGCCGATCATGGCCGAACCGGGCACCCGGCAATCGGCAAGGCGCAGTGTGGCCAGCGGGTGCGGCGCGATGGCGTCGAGCCGTTCGGCGACCTCGAATCCCGGCAGGTCGGGCGTGACGACAAAGGCCGAAAGGCCGCCGGCCCCAGGCGCCTCGCCCGTGCGGGCAAAGAGCGTGTAGACATCCGCAATCCCGCCATTGGAAACCCAGGCCTTCTCGCCGCTCAGGACGTAGCCCTCGCAATCGCGCGTGGCGGTCATCGTGGAACTGGCCACGTCTGATCCCGAACCGGGCTCCGTCAGGGCGAATGCCGCGATCGCCTCGCCCGCGCGTGTCTTGGGCAGCCATGCCGCCCTTTGCGCGGGCGTGCCGAAAAGCGTGATCGCCCCGGTCCCCAGACCCTGCATGGCAAAGGCGAAATCGGCCAGTCCGCAATGGAAGGCCAGGGCTTCGCGGGCCAGGCAGATCTTGCGGACGTCGAGACTGCCGTCGTCGCTGGAGGTGGGCTGGAGGACGCCTGCCTCGCCCAGCGCGGCCGCCAGCGACCGGCAGGCGGCGTCGGTATCGGAATGGTCCACGCCCAGCCCGGCGGCGAACGCGCCCACCTCGGTCGCCCAGTCGCGGTGGGCGGCGTCAAAGAAGGGCCAGCCGAGATAGCTCCTGTCCGCCATCAATCACCCTTGAACACAGGCTTTTCCTTGGCGACGAAAGCCTCGTAGGCGCGGGCGAAGTCGCGGCCCTGCATGCAGATCGCCTGGGCCTGCGCCTCGGCCTCGATCGCCTGGTCAAGGCTCATGCTCCACTCCTGGGCCAGCATCGTCTTGGTCATGGAATTGGCGAAGGTCGGCCCGCTGGCGATGCGTCCTGCCAGAGCAAGCGCATCCGCCTCCAGCGACTCCGCCGCGCTGACGGAATTGAAGAACCCCCAGCGCTCGCCCTCCCCGGCCCGCAGGATCCGCCCGGTATAGAGCAGCTCGGCCGCGCGGCCCTGCCCGATGATCCGCGGCAGCATCGCGCAGGCGCCCATGTCGCAGCCTGCAAGCCCGACGCGGTTGAACAGAAACGCCACCTTCGCCTCCGGCCCCGCGATCCGCAGATCCGCGGCCATGGCCATGATCGCGCCCGCGCCGGCGCAGACCCCGTCCACGGCGGCGACGATCGGCTTGCCGCTGTGGACCATCGCCTTGACCAGATCGCCGGTCATGCGGGTGAACGCGAGCAGCTCCTTCATGGACATGCGCGTCAGCGGGCCGATGATGTCATGCACGTCCCCGCCCGAGCTGAAATTGCCTCCGTTGGGCAGGATCGCCACGGCGTGGATGTCCTCGGCGCCGGCCAGCGCGCGGAACCAGTCGCGCATCTCGGCATAGCTGTCGAAGGTGAAGGGGTTCTTGCGCTCGGGCCGGTCATGGGCGATGCGCGCGATGCCGCCCTTGACCTCGCATCGGAAGTGCTCAGGATCAGTCATGGGCGCCTCCCGCGACGAGGGCCCGGTCAAGATGCGCGCCCATGGCCCGTGCCTCTTCCGCCGACAGCCCGCTCAGAAGGCCGTCAATCCAGGCCTCGTGCTCGACGGCAAGGGCCTCGAACACCGCCCGCCCCTTGGGCGTCAGCCTGGCGGCCTGCGCGCGCCGGTCGCCAGGGACGGCGACGCGCAGGGCCAGCCCCTCTTCGGTCAGCCGGTCCACGATGCCCGTGACGTTGCCGTTGGAGACTTTCAGGCAGCCCGAAATCTCGCTCATCTTCAGCCCGCCGGGATGGCGCGACAGGGCGGCCATCACGTCAAAGCGCGGCAAGGTCGTGTCATGGGCGCTGCGAAGGCGGCGGCGCAGCTCGGCCTCGATCCCCGACGAAAGCTTCAAGAGCTTGAGCCAGAGCCGCAGCCGCTCTTTCGATGCCGGCCCCGCGGGCCTTTCAGGGTCCGGTTTCATATCTCGCCTCCTGAGACAGACAGGGCGTGGCCGTTGATTGCCTGCGCGCCGGGCGAGGACAGGAACAGCGCGGCCGCGGCCACTTCCCCCGGGTCGACCAGGCGCGCTTGCGGGTTGCCTGAGACAACCATCTTGGCCGCCCTGTCCCTGTCGATCTCGAACCGCTGCATCAGCCCGGCGATCGCGTTTCCGGCCAGTTCCGTGTCCGTGAAGCCGGGGCAAATCGCGTTGCAGGTGATGCCGGAGCCGGCCACCTCGAGCGCCAGCGAGCGGACGAGGCCCAGGACGCCGTGCTTGGCGGCCGCATATGCCGGGACCGAAGGGCTGCCCTTCAGCGACGCGGTCGATGCAACCGCGATCAGCCGCCCGCCCTCGCCCATGTGCGGCAACGCGGCGCGGAAGGTCAGGAAGGTGCCTGTGAGATTGGCCGCCAGCGTGGCGTTCCAGTCCTCGAGCGAGGTCTCGGCGAGCCTGCCCGGGGCGCCCCCGCCCGCATTGGCGATCACCACGTCATAGCCGGCATCAAAGAGCGCCGCCATCTGGGCTTCATCCGTCACGTCAGCCGTGCGGCAGGCGATGGCGCGCCCCTTGGCGGCCTCTTCCAGCGGCGCCGCGCGGCGTCCCGTGATCGTCACGGCGTCGCCCGCATCCGCAAGCGCATGCGCGATGGCGCGCCCGATCCCCGTCCCGCCGCCCGTGACCAGGACCCGCCTCATGCCCGGATCGCCTCCGCCTCGCGGTCAGCGAGACGCCAGGCCTGGTCCCGGCCGGCCAGGTAGGGGAGAGGCCAGTCGGGGGCGGCGCGGTCGCCGATCCTTGCGGCCTCACGCAGCGTCCAGAACGGGTCTGCCAGGTGGGGACGGCCCACCGCGACCAGGTCCGCGCGCCCCGCCATCAGGATTGAATTGGCGTGGTCGGCCTCATAGATGTTGCCCACGGCCATGGTCCTGATCCCGGCCTCGTTGCGGATGCGATCGCTGAAGGGCGTCTGGAACATGCGGCCATGGACGGGCCTTGCCTCGGGCGTGGTCTGCCCCGCGGAGACGTCGATCAGGTCCGCGCCGGCCGCGTGGAAGGCCCGGGCGATCAGCACGGCCTCGTCCGGCGTGACCCCGGCCTCTCCCACCCAGTCATTGGCGGAAACGCGCACCGACATGGGTTTCTCCCCGGGCCATGCGGCGCGCATGGCGGCAAACACCTCCAGAGGCCAGCGCAGGCGGTTCTCCAGGCCTCCGCCGTATTCGTCCGCGCGCATGTTCGAGACCGGCGACAGGAAGGAAGACACCAGATAGCCATGGGCGGCGTGCAGCTCGATCATGTCGAAGCCGGCCCGGTCGGCCATGGCGGCCGAGGCGGCGAACTGATCGCGAACCGCGTCCATCTCCGCCCGCGTGATCTCACGCGGGATGGCGTTATCGTCCGACCAGGGGATCGCCGAGGCGCTGACCAGGTCCCAGTTGCCGCGCGGCAGCGGCGCATCCATCCGCTCCCAGCCGGGCTGGGTGGAGCCCTTGCGCCCCGAATGGCCGATCTGGCAGCAGATCCTGGCGTCGGTATGCCGATGCACGAACTCGGTGAGCCGCGCCCACGCGGCCCCATGCCCGGGCGCGTAGAGCCCCGGACAGCCCGGCGTGATCCGCCCCTCGGCGCTGACGCAGGTCATCTCGGTGCAGACCATCCCCGCCCCTCCCTTGGCACGCTCGCCATAATGGACGAGGTGCCAGTCACTGGGCGTGCCGTCCCTGGCCATGTATTGCGCCATGGGCGAGACGACGATGCGGTTCTTCAGCTCGATCCCGCGCAGGCGAAACGGCGCGAACATCGGCGCGCGCAGCGGCGCGCTTGCGCTTGCGCCGGCCTGGTCCATGAACCAGCGCTCGGCGCCTTCCAGCCAGCCCTTGTCGCGCTCACGCAGGTTCTCGTGGCTGATCCGCTGGGACCGGGTGAGCAGGGAGTAGTTCAGCTGAACCGGGTCGAGGCCCAGATAGCGCTCCACCGTCTCGAACCATTCCATCGAGTTGCGCGCCGCCGACTGCAGGCGCAGCACTTCAAGGCGGCGCTCGTCCTGGTAGCGGGCAAAGGCCGCCTCCGGATCCGTCTCGCCATGGAGCAGATCCGCCAGCGCCGCTGCGCTCTCCAGCGCGAGCTTCGTGCCCGACCCGATGGAAAAATGCGCCGTTGCGGCCGCATCGCCCAGAAGCACGACGTTCTCGTGATGCCATTTCTCGCAAAGCACCCGGGGGAAGCGCAGCCAGGCCGACCCGCGGACGTGGTTCGCGTTGGTCATCAGGGCATGGCCGCCCAGGTGCCGTCTGAAGATGTCCTCGCAGACGGCAATCGACTCCTGCTGCGACATCGCGGCAAAGCCCCACCTGTCGAACGTCTCTTGCGCGCATTCGACGATGAACGTCGCCGTGTCGTCGTCGAACTGGTAGGCATGCGCCCAGACCCAGCCATGCTCGGTCTCTTCGAAGATGAAGGTGAAGGCGTCGTCGAATTTCTGATGGGTGCCGAGCCAGACGAACCGGCAGAGCCGTTCCTCGATGTCGGGCCGAAACGCCTCGGCATAGAGCAGCCGCGTCCTGGAGTTCAGCCCGTCCGAGGCGACGACGATGTCATAGTCCCGACGGTAAGCCTCGGCGCTCTCCGCCTCGGTGCCGAAGCGCAGGTCAACGCCAAGCTCCCGCGTCCGCGCCTGCAGCAGGAGCAAGAGCTGCCTGCGCCCTATCCCGCAAAAGCGGTGGCCGGAAGAAAGGATCCGGTCGCCCCGGAAATGCAACGCGACATCGTCCCAGTAGGCGAAATGGTCCTTGATCGCGGCGGCGCACGCCGGGTCGTTGGCGGCCAGGTTGTTCAGGGTCTCGTCCGACAGGACCACGCCCCAGCCAAAGGTGTCGCCGGGACGGTTGCGCTCGATCACGGTCACGTCCCGGGACGGGTCGCGCAGCTTCATGGAGATCGCGAAATAGAGCCCCGCAGGTCCGCCGCCAAGGCAGGCAATCCGCATCCGCACGCTCCCCCTCGTGTCGATTCGCCTTCAGGCTTGCCCGAAACCGGGACTATTTCAAGCTTGAAGTTCTCGCTTGAAATTTCAGGCCTGAAGGGCTTTCCTCCGCAGGCAGCCCGGATCCAGGAGGACCGCCATGCCCGATGACCCCCGCCGCCGCGTCATGCGCCCTGAGGCGGCGAACGCCCGGGATGTCCATGCGCCGGCCCCCGGCCGCGACCGGGCCGGGCCGCAGGCCTTCCCCTGATGGTCGTCTCGGTTGCGGTCCGGGGCGACACCGCCCGCGTCACCATCGACAACCCGCCGGTAAACGCGGCATCGCGAGCGGTGCGGCAGGGGCTGATGGAGGCCCTGGCCGAGACGGAGGCCGATCCGGCGGTCAAGGCGGTGGTCCTGTCCTGCGAAGGCAGGACCTTCTCGGCCGGCGCGGACGTCTCCGAATTCGGCAGGCCTCCTGCCGAACCCCACCTGCCGGACGTCATCGACGCGATCGAGGGGGCTTCAAGACCATGGACTGCCGCTCTTCACGGGACGGTCCTGGGCGGCGGCCTGGAGCTTGCCATGGGATGCAGCGCCCGCATAGCCGCGCCAGGCACCACGCTGGGGCTGCCGGAAGTCACGCTCGGACTGATTCCCGGAGCGGGCGGCACGGCGCGGCTGCCGCGCCTCGTGCCTGCGCACCGTGCGCTGGACATGATCGCAGGCGGCAGGCCGGTGACCGCCGAGGTGGCCCTGACCGATGGCCTGATCGACAGGATCGCGGCGGGCGACCTTCTGGAAGAGGCCGCCAGCCTGGCCCGTCAGACCGAGGCACGAGGCACGATCGAGAGGCCTCTGCGCGCCTTTGACCGGGCGGAATATCGCGGCCTTGCCGCAAGGACGCGGGCCAGGGCGCGTGGGCAGATCTCCCCCCTCGAGGCCCTGGCCGCCGTCGACCGCGCCCTGAAGATGGCCCCGGACGAGGCGAAGCGCGCCGAGCGCGATGCCTTTCTGCGCCTCAAGCACAGCGCGCAAAGCGCCGCCCTGCGCCACATTTTCTTCGCCGAGCGCAAGACCTTGCGCGATCCGCGCACAAAGGGGCCCGGCAGGCCCTTCGCCGACATCGGCGTCATCGGCGGCGGCACGATGGGCACAGGCATAGCCGCCGCCTGCCTGATGCGCGGCCTGAGAGTGCGTCTGGTCGAACAGGCGGCAGACCGCGCCGGCCAAGCCCGGCGCACCATCGCCGAGACCCTCGCCGCCAGCGGCAGGCGCGGCCTCGTCCAGGATCCGGATGCCGTGCTGGAGTCCCTGACGGCAAGTGACAGCCATGGCAGCCTGAGCGACGCCGATCTCGTGATCGAAGCGGTCTTCGAAGACATGGACCTGAAGAAACGGGTGTTCCGCCAGGTCGAGGCAATCACCAGGCCGGACGCCGTCATCGCGACGAACACCTCCTACCTCGACGTGAACGAGATCGCGGGCGTCCTGGACGACCCCTCCCGCGCCATCGGCCTGCACTTCTTCTACCCCGCGCACATCATGAAGCTGCTTGAGATCGTGCTGCCCGATGCCGTGGCGGACGACGCGGTGGCCACCGCCGCGCGCCTGGCCAGGCGGCTGGGCAAGATCGGGACGCTCTCGGGCGTCTGCGACGGCTTCATCGGCAACCGCATCATGTCGGCCTACCGCCACGAGGCGGACCTGCTCCTGATGGAAGGCGCGGCCCCGGGCCAGGTCGACGCGGCCATGCGCGATTTCGGCTTCGCTATCGGGATCTTCGAGATGCAGGATCTGGCCGGCCTCGACATCGCCTGGGCCATGCGCAAGCGGCGCCTGGCCGAAGGCGGGATGCCCGAGGGCTACGTCCATGTCGCCGATCGCCTGTGCGAAGCGGGACGTTTCGGACGCAAGGCGGACGCCGGATGGTACGACTACCGCGGGGGCGCCGGCGTTCCCTCCGATTTCGTGGCCAGCGCAATTGCGCATGAGCGCTCGCGCAGGGGCGTCGCGCCGCGGCCGTTCGCCAGGGGCGAGATCATGGACCGGATCCTCCGCCGGATGCAGTCCGAAGCCGAAGCAGTGCTGAGCGAAGGCATCGCCCAAAGCGCCGCCGACATCGACGTGGTCATGGTGAACGGCTACGGCTTCCCGCGTTGGCGTGGCGGACCGAGCATGTGCTGAACGAACAGCCGCCTGGCGCCGCGGCGGTCCCGGAGGGCGACGGCCAGGACTCGCCGGCAGGAAACGGTGGCGCCGGCGCGGCGGGTCGCGGGGTCCCGCAAACAGTGCCGCCGGCAAGGATCAGCGCCTTGCGGCGGCGAGCGCCTCCGGCAGGGCATGCGCAAGAAGGTCCAGGTCGGCCGGACGCCCGGCGGTGATCCGGATGCAGCGGCTGCCGGGCGCGAAGCCGGGCATACGCACGAAGACGTCCCGCGCTTCAAGCTCTTCAAGGACACGGCGGGCGAAGGCGCCGTCCCTGCCGCAATCCACCGCGACGAAATTCGTGGCCGACGGAACCGGATGCAGGCCGGCATCCCGTGCAATCATCCCGATCCGTTCGCGGGCCCTTGCGACTTCCTGCCTCACGCGGCCGAGCCAGGAATGGTCGGACAGGGCGGCCCGCGCGGCGGCCTGGCTGATCCGGTTCATGCCGAAGTGATTGCGTATCTTCTCGAAGCCCGCGATCACGCTCCGCTCGCCGAAGGCGTAGCCGACCCGCATTCCGGCCATTCCGTGGGCCTTGGAGAACGTCCGCATGCGGATCACGCGGGGATCGCCGACCGGCACCGCCGGCACAATGCCGTCCGGCGCAAACTCCAGATACGCCTCGTCAAGGATCAGGACGCAATTCCCTGGGAGCTCCGCAGCCATGGCCTCGACATCGGCCGGATCCTGCCAGGTTCCCATCGGGTTGTCGGGGTTCGCCAGGTACACCATCCTCGCCCCGGACGTCCGTGCGGCTTCGAGCAGGGAGCCGACGTCCTCCCTGTCGTCCCGGTACGGAACCTTCACGAGGTCGCCGCCGAAACCCGCCACATGGTAGCTGAACGTCGGGTAGGCCCCGTCGGAGGTCACGACCGGGTCGCCCTCTTCGACGAAAAGCCTCACCGCATATCCGAGGAGCCCGTCGATCCCCTCGCCCACGACGACCTCGTCCCGGGCGATTCCCAGATGGCCGGCAAGGGCCTCGCGCAGCTCGAAGCTCTCCGGATCTCCGTACATCCATGCCTCGCCCGCCAGGTCCCGGATCGCCCTGACCGCCTTGGGGGAGGGCCCGAAAGCGCTTTCGTTCGCGCCGATCCGGGCCCGGAAACGGCGGCCGAGGCGGCGCTCTATGGCTTCGGGGCCGACAAACGGGACTGTCGCCGGAAGGCTGCCGGCAAGCGTTGTTTCCCTTGGCCGTCTCATCCCGTCCAGTTGAGCATGCGGCGCATTTCCTGGCAAGGCCCGCACGGACGGGGAAAGCCCCCTTGGCGAGGCGCCACAGGATGCCGCCGCGGCCCCCGTGCGGCCGGATCCCCCGATCCGGCGCCCTGGCCGCGCCAGGCCGGACCGCCACGAGGCCACGGCCCGCTCATCGTGCGAGACGCCCGGCCCGCACGCGAGCCGGGCGGCCCCTAACCGACCTTCGGCAGCAGGCTGTTCACGCTGTCCTTGGCGTCGCCGTAGAACATGCGCGTGTTCTCCTTGTAGAACAGCGGGTTCTCGATGCCTGCGTATCCCGTGCCCTGCCCCCGCTTGGAAACGAAGACCTGCCTGGCCTTCCAGACCTCGAGCACCGGCATCCCGGCGATCGGCGAGTTCGGATCGTCCTGCGCGGCCGGATTGACGATGTCGTTGGACCCGATCACGACCACCGCGTCGGTGTCCGGAAAGTCCTCGTTGATCTCGTCCATTTCAAGCACGATGTCGTAGGGAACCTTCGCTTCGGCCAGCAGCACGTTCATGTGGCCCGGCAGCCTTCCGGCAACCGGGTGTATGGCGAACCGCACGTCCTTGCCGTCGGCCCGCAGCCTGCGGGTCAGCTCGCTGACCGATGCCTGCGCCTGCGCCACTGCCATGCCGTAGCCTGGAACGATGATGATCGATTCGGCCTCGTTCAGGGCGGTCGCGACGCCGTCGGCGTCAATGGCGACCTGCTCGCCGTCGACCTCCGCCGCCGGACCGCCGTCCCCGCCGAAGCCGCCCAGGATCACGCTCACGAAATGCCGGTTCATGGCGCGGCACATGATGTAGGACAGGATCGCGCCGGAAGATCCCACGAGAGCGCCTGTCACGATCAGGAGGTCGTTGCCCAGGGTGAAGCCGATCGCCGCCGCCGCCCAGCCCGAGTAGCTGTTCAGCATCGAGACGACCACCGGCATGTCGGCGCCGCCGATCCCCATGACCAGGTGCCACCCGATGAAGCCCGCCACGAGGGACACCAGGACCATCGTCCAGATCCCGGCCCCGTCGAAATAGAGAAGCCCCAGGGCCAGGCACGCGGCCGCGGCGACCGCGTTCAGCCAGTGGCCGGAAATCACCGGCAGGGGCATGCGTTCCGATGGCAGCATGAGTTTCCTCGGCCTGCCGCTGACCTTGCCGGCAAGTTTCCCGAACGCGACGACGGATCCGGTGAAGGTGATCGCGCCGATCACGATGCCGAGGAAGACCTCGACCTTCAGGATGGCTATCTCGGTCGCGTCCTTCTTCCAGAGGCTTTCGCCGAAGGCGGTGAGGCCCGCCTCCCCGATTGCCGTGCCGGCTTCGCGCATCCCCGTGACCGCGTTCAGCATGATGTCGGCGTTCAGCCCGATGAAGACCGCCGCAAGGCCGACGAACGAGTGAAGCGCGGCCACGAGCTGCGGCATCTCCGTCATCTGCACCCGGGCGGCCACGTGCCGGCCCGCGAAGGCGCCCGCCGCCACGGCGACGACGATCAGGGCAAGGTTCTGGATCCCCGGCGACAGCACCGTCGCAAGGACGGCGATCGCCATGCCTGCGATTCCGTACCAGATCGCCCGCTTGGCGCTTTCCTGGTTCGAAAGGCCGCCAAGCGACAGGATGAAGAGAACCGACGCCGCGACGTAGGCGGCCGAGACAAGTCCGTTCGGCAACATCGTCCGAGCCCCTTACGACCTCTGGAACATGGCGAGCATCCGGCGCGTCACCAGGAAGCCCCCCACGACATTGACTGACGCGATCAGCACGCCGACAAAGCTCAGCAGCACGACGATCCAGTGCGCCGACCCGATCTGGAGCAGGGCCCCGACGATGATGATCCCCGAAATCGCGTTCGTCACCGACATCAGCGGCGTGTGAAGCGCGTGCTGGACATTCCAGATCACCTGGAAGCCCACGAACACGGCAAGGGCGAAGACGATGAAGTGCTGCATGAAGCTCGCAGGGGCGTAAGCCCCGACCAAGAGCATGAGGGCGCCCCCCAGAGCGAGCAGCGCGACCTGCCGCTTCGTCGCTTCCCGGAAGGCCGCACGCTCCCCGGCCTTCCTCTCTTCCGGCGTCGGCTCGGGCGGGCGCGCCTTCGCGGGCTGCGCAGCGATGGCCCGGACCTTCGGCGGAGGCGGCGGGTAGGTGGTCTCGCCGCCGAAGGCGACGGTGGCCCCGCGGATGACGTCATCCTCCATGTCGTGCACGATCCTGCCGTCCCGTTCCGGCGTCAGGTCCGAGACCATGTGCCGGACATTGGTCGCATAGAGGAGCGAGGACTGCGCGGCCATGCGGGACGGGAAGTCCGTGAACCCGACGATCGTGACCCCGTTGTCCGTGACGATCTTCTCGCCCTTCCTGGTCAGCTCGCAGTTGCCGCCCCGCTCCGCGGCGAGGTCGACGATGACGCTTCCGGGCTTCATTGCCTCGACCATGTCGCGGGTCCACAGGACCGGCGCGTCGCGGTTCGGGATCAAGGCCGTCGTGATGACGATGTCCATCTCGGGCGCGAGCTCGCGGAACTTCTCGAGCTGCTTCTCCCTGAACTCCGGGCTTGACGGCGCGGCATAGCCGCCCGAAGCGGCGCCGTCCTGCTGCACGCCCTCGAAGTCCAGCGCCACGAACTCCGCTCCCATCGACTCGATCTGCTCGGCCACTTCCGGCCTCACGTCGAACGCGTACGTGATCGCCCCGAGGCTTGTCGCGGTGCCGGTCGCCGCAAGGCCGGCAACGCCCGCGCCCACGACAAGGACCTTCGCCGGCGGGACCTTGCCCGCAGCCGTGACCTGGCCCGTGAAGAACCGCCCGAAGCTGTTCCCGGCCTCGATGACCGCACGGTAGCCCGCGATGTTCGCCATCGAGCTCAGCGCGTCCATCTTCTGCGCCCTGCTGATCCGCGGCACCATGTCCATGGCGATGACGTTCGCGCCGTTGTCCCGCGCGATCTCGAGGAGCCTCCCGTTGGCGGCGGGATAGATGAAGGAGATCAGCGTCTGGCCGCGTGAAAGCGCCGACGCCTCGGCTTCGGTCGGAGGCTGCACCTTCGCCACCAGGTCCGCGTCGCTCCAGACGGCCTCCCCTGCCACGACCTCGGCCCCGGCATCCTCGTAGTCCCCGTCGCCGAAGCCCGCAGCCGCGCCCGCGCCCGCCTGGATCAGGCATGCGTGCCCGAGCTTCAGGAGGTCCCGCGCGCTCGCCGGCGTCATCGCAACCCGCGCCTCTCCCGAGGCGACTTCCTTCGGCACTCCGACCTTCATCGGCCGTCTCCCGTCCAAGTCGTCTGAGCTGTCAGGCGGCGTGTGTACTCCGGACACCTGCCCCGCACAACCGGTTCGTGCGCCGCTGCAGCAATTCCCGCCAGCCTGACCGTCGGTGCGCGAACGCCCGGTCATGGCGGACGGCGGTTCCGTGTGCGCACGACTGACGGCCGAGCGGCGGCCCGCGACCGCCAGGCGTCTCGAACGCGTCCGTCAGGACCGAGCGGGCCATGTCGAAGACCGTGTCGCGGAACGCCGCCTCGGCCTCGGCGGGTCGTCCCGGCAAAGGGCCGCGACGTCCGCCGCAAGGCCGACCTCGGCGGCTTTCTCGACGAGGGCGGCGCCCGCCTTCGCCGGGCGCTCCGCCGGGCCGCAACGGATCCGCTTCCGTCATCGATGCTGGCAATCGGGGATTCAGGATGCAGGCTTTCCATCGGAGTGCTCCTTTCCGCCCCGTCCAAGGGGTGTTTACAAAGTGCCAAAAGAGAACGAACGTATGCGCTTGGAAATACGATGCGATGTTCTCCATTTGGACCAGTAACGCGCCAAGAGACAGTCAATGACCCGCCAACGCCTGCCCATCGGCATCCAGTCCTTTGCCCGCCTGCGGGAGACCGACAGCTACTACGTTGACAAGACGCCGCTGATCCGGGGCCTGATCGAGCGGGGTGATCACTGGTTCCTCTCCCGGCCCCGCCGGTTCGGCAAGAGTCTGCTCCTCGACACCATCAAGGCCCTCTTCGAGGGCCAGGAGACCCTCTTCCGGGGCCTGGCCATCCATGACCACTGGGACTGGTCGGTCACCCACCCCGTGGTGCGGTTGAGCTTTGACAGGAAATATGACCGACCGAGGGATATCGAGCACAGCATTCTCGTGCAATTGCACGCGATCGAGCGGAGCGCAGACCTTGCAGCGTCCCCATGGCAAACCGCGCCGGAATCTCTGTTCGATGTGCTGGACCGCCTCCACCACACCACCGGCCAGCGAGTCGTGGTCCTCGTCGACGAATACGACAAGCCCATCCTTGATACGCTCCACGACCCTGACCGGGCCCGGGCCAACCGGGAGTCCCTGCGCAGCGTCTACGGCATCATCAAGGGCGCTGCCGAACATGTCCGCTTCGTCCTTGTCACCGGCATCAGCATGTTCTCCAAGGTCAGTCTGTTCTCGGATCTCAACAATCTCAAGGACATCAGTCTCGATCCCCGCTATGCCACGCTCTGCGGCTACACCGATGCCGACATCGACAGCGTCTTTGCCCCCGAACTTGCTGGGCTGGACCGCGAGGCGATCCGCACCTGGTACAACGGCTATCACTGGCTGGGCGAAGAGCGTCTCTACAATCCCTTCGATGTGCTGCTGCTGCTCAACGATCGCAAGTTCAAACCCTACTGGTTCCAGACCGGCTCACCGCGCTTCCTCTTCGAGACCCTGAAGAGGAAGTCCATCAGCCCACTGGACCTCGAAGGCGTGCTGGCTGACGAGTCGCTGGTCTCGAAGTTCGAGGTGGAGGATATCAGTGCCGAAGCCCTCTTGTTCCAGACGGGGTACCTCACCATCACCGACGAGATCCGCCAGGGCCACCGCACCCTCTACCGGCTCGACTATCCCAATCAGGAGGTCAAGCTCAGTCTGAACGATCATCTGCTGGCGGCCCTGTCCCCGCAGGGCCGGGTGCCCCTCGATGAGGGGGCCGCCCTGCGGGACCGGCTTGCAGCAGGCGATTTCGCTGGCTTTGCCGCCACCCTCAAGGCCTGGCTGGCCAGCATCCCCTACCAGTGGCACACGACGGGGGATCTGGCCCGCTACGAGGCCTGGTATGCCAGCCTGTTGCACATGGCCTTCCGGTCCATCGGGGTGGAAGTGCACGCCGAGGCGGCCACCAGCCACGGGCGGGCCGACATGGTGGTCCATCTCGGCGGGCAGGTCTTCATCCTTGAATTCAAGATGGCGGACAGTGCGGACGATGCCACCACCGCACTGGAGACCGCCTTCGCCCAGATGCGGGCCCGCGGCTATGCCGACACATACCATGGCCTGCCCGTTCATCTCGTTGCCATCGCCTGCGGGCGCGAGGTGCGCAACCTTCTCGAGGCGAGGGCGGTGCCGGCTGTCCTTCCCTGAGAGCTTGAATCATAATTCAATAATATCAATATGTTAAGAGATTCCAGCCGCCTGGCCCCGCGCCACCCGCCGCATCAGGAACCGGCACGCCGCGAGCTGCGCCCAGGCCAGCGAGCTCTCCAGCGTCCGCTCGAAGTCCTTCGCCAGACGCCGGCACCGCGACATCCACGCAAACGTCCGCTCCACCACCCAGCGGCGGTACAGGACCGTGAAGCCCCTTGTTTCCCTGGGCCGCTGGACGATCTCGACGATCGACCCCAGGCCGTGCTCCGCCAGCGCGGCCTCGAGCTTCGGACCCGCGTAGCCGCCGTCCGCCCACAGCTTCGTCACCTGCGGCGCCTTCTCCAGCATCGCCAGGATGACGGCCGGCGCCCCGTCCCGGTCCTGCACGTCCGCCTCCGTAGCACGCGCACCGCGATCGGGAACCCCTCGACGTCCACCGTCAGGTGCCGCTTCCTGCCCTTGACCTTCTTGCCCGCGTCGCAACCCGCCGGCCCGCCCGCCTCCGTCGTCTTCACCGACTGGCTGTCGATCGCGGCCGCCGTCGGCTGCGCCTCGCGCCCCGCCTGCGCGCGGCCCAGCGTGCGCAGCGCGTCCAGCATCCGTTCCAGGACGCCGTTGTCGCGCCACGCGCAGGAGTGGTTCTGGACGGTCGCAGAGGGCGGAAAGCACTTGGGAATCGCTCGCCACTGGCATCCCGTGGCCAGCATGTACTGGATCGCGTCGGACGTCTCGCGCAGGTCGGTCGTCCGGCGGCGGCCAAGCTTCGCCGGGGCCGGAAGCAGCGGCTCGACCAGAAGCCATTCCTCGTCGGTCAGGTCGGTTTCATGTCGCTCCGACTTGCGGTCATGCTCTTCGCGGGTGGTCTCGTCCCAGGCCATTGTGTTCTCCTTGTCTGGGTGGAAACTGACAGGGAAATGCCACATCTGGGGGAGGCCATCCACATTTTAGGTCAAGCTCTGAGGTGGCGGGTCATGTCAGTTGGCACCGAAACCCTGAGTTTCGGTCACTCCGACCCATCGACGGATGCAGCGAGTCTCCGGGTCGCACAAGTGTGTCCATGGTGCCTCGTGAAACCTGTCCCTTCCCCGAACACCATCCATCCCGCTGAGCACCACCCCACCGCCAACCCGCCCCAAGGACCCCCCCCCCCCACATGACCCTCTTCACCAGCACTGTTCCGTCGCGCCCAGACCCGTCCGGGTCCGGTCGGCCCTGCCCAGTGCGGCCCCGGGCGACTTTCGTCCCCCGGCCGGCCCAAGGGGGCGACCCCCTTGACCCCCGGCCGATGAAAAACAGATCCGCCAGCCGGGCCGACCGGACCCGGTGGCCCGGCCAGCGGTTTTGGCGCACCCAGCGCCAAAACCCCGCCTCTCATCCTCGCCCGCCCGGCCCCTTCCGGGGCCGTCCGTTCGTGGCGTTCCCATTCGCATCCCGCCGCCGCTTGCGCGGTGTGCAACCAGACGGTCCCGGTGTCATGCATCGGGTCACTCGGGCGGCAGGCCGAACAGCACACACAGCACACACACCCGGGCGCCTCCCAGGGTGATTTTATTGGGGGATTATATACTTGATTTGCAGAGCGGCTGCACTATATTGATTCCCATAGGCATTGGGAGACGCACAATGACCCAAGCCGCCCCTGGCAAGGCTTTCCGCAGGGGCCTCACGATCTTCGACCTGATGGAGATGTTCCCGACCGAGGACGCGGCGCGCAAATGGTTCGAGGCCCGCGTCTGGCCTGAGGGTCGCGCCTGCCCGTACTGCGGCAGCGCGCGCACCATCGAGTGCCGCAAGGAGGCCTCCCATCCGCTCCCGTACCGTTGCCATGACTGTCAGCGGTATTTCAGCGTCAAGACCGGCACCCTCATGGAACGTTCACCCCTGCCACTGCGCAAGTGGGTGCTGGCCATCTATCTGCACATGACCAGCCTCAAGGGTGTCAGTTCCATGAAACTGCATCGGGACATTGGCGTGACCCAAAAGACGGCGTGGTTCATGCTCCGGCGCATCCGCGAGGTGTTCAGGCGGGACGATGATGAGCCACCGATGGGTGGACCGGATGAGGTTGACGAGACCTATGTGGGCGGCATCCGAGCCAACAGGTCCAATGCCGAGCGCAAGGCCGCCACCGGGCGCGGGACGGTTGACATGACCGCCGTTGTCGGTATGAAGGACCGGGACAGCAGGCAAGTGCGGGCGCAGGTTGTGCAGTCCACCGGTGCCATTGACCTGATCCCGTTTGTCGCGGGCCATGCCGCACGGGGATCCACCGTCTACACGGACGATCACGGGGCCTATGGGCGGCTGCCGAACGTGATCAATGCCTTCCGGCACGAGACCGTCAATCACTCCGCTGATGAGTCCGTCCGTGAGGGCGACATCCATACCAACGGCATCGAGAGTTTCTGGTCAATGCTGAAGAGGGCGCACAGGGGCGTCCACCACAAGTTCCCGGAGAAGCGCCTGCACCGCTACATCAACGGGTTCGCCGGTCGGCACAACATGCGGGAGGGCGATACGATGGAGCAGCTGGAGCGGGTGGTCGCCCTGACGGTCGGCAAGCGCCTCACCTACAAGGCCCTGATTGCCGACACCGGGATGTGGAGCGGGGCCAATGGAGGAGTGCGGTCATGACGACTGATCAAGCGCTTTCCGAATCTTTTGAGCAGTTTGCTGTGGATCATGCCGAAAAACAATCAGGGTCCACCAGCGCTTCTTTACAGACTCCTACCCATCAGCCTTCGCCACCTGAAGGTTCAACGATAGGTGATTGCCGTCGCCTGATGCGTCATAAGTGTCAACCGGTACGTCTAACAAATCGCCAACGGGAGGATATTCGGAGGGCTTTTGAGGAACACCGTTTGTCATGGGACGTCTCCTTTCAGGTTGTTGTTGGCGACAATCTCCCGCAGTCGCTCAAGGGTCACGGGCGGGTCCTCAAGGTGCACGACAGCGTGGCGGTTCGGGCAAAGCGGGATCAGATCATCGATCTGGGGTGACTGGTCTCGGCCCTTGCCCAATGGCTTCACATGATGAATGTGGATGAAGCCTTCGGCGATCACGCCGTACATTTCGGCCATTTCGAGTTCACAGCCGAAACACCGCACGCCATGCCTGCGGATCGCCTTCATGCGGTTCTTCGGGCTGCGTTCCGGTTGGGTCAGGGTGACGGTTCGCTCAAAACCTTCTTTGCCAGGCCTGTCCTGGTCTCTGCCTGATTGTTGTGCAGCCGGATGGCTGGATGACGATATTGCAGGGTTCCGGTTGCGGATGACAATGCGGGCGTATTTGGGTTTCCCGTCAATCGTTCCGTCTTTATCCTTGATCAGCCCATGGGGCTTGACCGGAACCTGACTGTGACGGCGAATGTCGTTGGCACTGATTGTTTCTTGACTTCCTACATTGCCGGATTCTGGCGGTGCGTAACTGACTGTATTTGTGGTCCATTGGGTCTCGATTCCCCGGGACGGCGATGTAGTGCCCACGGGGTATATTCCGCTTGAACCTCCGGCCCGTCCGGTCCATACTTCCGGCATGTTCGTTCGCCACAAAAAGAGCGGAGACCGAATCCGCGTCCAGGTCGTCAGGTCGGTGCGCGACGGCGACAGGGTGCGCCAGAGGGTCGTGCGCCATGTCGGCACCGCGACGAGCGACGGGCAGCTCAGCCAGCTCGACCGCCTCGGGCGGCTGATCATCGAGGAGATGAGGCAGGCGGAGACGGCCCAGCTTCACCTGCTGACGCCGAAGCAGTACAGCGATCTCATCGCCCAGGCCCGTCTGGCGGTGGCGGATCCGCGGCCCTTCGGGGTCGACCTGGCCGAATGCCGCGAGGAGTCGCGGATCTCGGTCGGGCTGCGCGAGGCGCTTGGCGAGGTTTACGGACGCCTGGGGTGGGATCGGGTGCTGGGCGCGCGGCGCATGAGCTCCAACCGCATCCTCAAGGAGATGGTCCTCGCGCGCGTCGCGCAGCCGCTCAGCAAGCGCGCCACGGTCCGCGAGCTCGACCGCCATGGCGATCTGTCGCTGAACCTCGACCAGGTCTACAGGACCATGGACTTTCTCGACGACGGCCTGATCGACGCCATCCGCGGCCAGTCCCACGCGGCGGCCCGCAAGCTCTATGACGAGCCCGTCAGCGTCATCTTCTTCGACACCACGACGCTGTATTTCGAGAGCGAGGTGGAGGACGGCCTGCGCGCCAAGGGCTACAGCAAGGACGGCAAGCACCACCGCGTCCAGGTCGTATTCGCCCTTCTGGTCACCCCCGACGGCATCCCGCTGGGCTACGAGCTGTTCCCGGGCAGCAGCTACGAGGGCCACACCCTGATCTCCTCTCTCGCGGGGCTGGCCGAACGCTACCCCACCGCGCGCTTCACGGTGGTGGCCGACGCCGGCATGATCAGCGCCGACAACGAGAGGCTGCTTCAGGAACGCGGCATCCCGTACATTCTCGGTGCCCGGCTCAAGTCCCAGACCGCGGAGTTCCGGAACCGGGCGCTCGAGCCCGACGGCTTCGTGGCGTGGCGGCCGATGAAGGAGTTCCCGACCTCGATCGCGCGCTACAAGAGCCTCAGGAAGGGCTCGACCAGGGTCATCGTCACCTGGTCGCCCAAACGCGCGCGCAAGGACGCGCGCCAGCGCGCGCAGGGCCTGGAGCGGCTGCGCAGGCGTCTCGCCGGGAGCGACAGGCCCGCGTCGGTCGCCGGGCGCGGGTACGCCCGTTTCCTCGCCTTCCCCGAGGGCCGGATCGAGATCGACGGGGACAAGGTCGCCGAAGCGGCGCGGTGGGACGGGATAGGCGGGATCGTGGCCTGGGGCCACGATGACGCCGACGCCCGCTTCCTCGTCATGCAGTACCGCCGGTTATGGGAGATCGAGGCGTGTTTCCGCGTGAACAAGCACGATCTCCGCATCCGCCCGGTCTTCCACTGGGTGAAACGCCGGGTGCGCGCCCACATCGCCATCTGCTACATGGCGTTCTGCTGCCTGCAGCACCTCCGCCACAGGCTCGCGCTGTCCGGCCACCCCATGAGCCCGGACGTCATCCGGCGCGAGCTCAACGCCCTGCAGATCAGCGTGCTGCACAGAAAGGGCACGGAACAGAAATACGCCATGCCCAGCCGGGCCTCGGCCAAGGCCCGGCGGATCTACCGGAGCCTCGGCCTCGGATGGAACGAAGCCCCGTTCCGGCTCCAGCCGACGCGAAAGACCGCAGCCCGGCGGGCAGGCGGGTGACAGAGCCCCGAAACCGGCGGCAATGAACGCGGGAACGTCCCGCGATGTAGTGCCCATTCGAAATCCGGGCCGCCGAAAATCAATGACTTACAGCCGAAAATGTAGGAAGTCGAGAGTGGCTCCGCCTCACCGCGACCTCGCCCAGGCGGGTCAGGAAGGTCTTCGGGACCTTCCGCCGTCGCCGCTCGTCGCCCGCCCGCATCTCGGGCACTCGGGGGCGGGAAGCTCCGCGTCCCTGGCCTCGAGAACCGCCCGGCACGCGGCGGCGGACCCGGACAGCGCGCTGTCCCGAAGCCGCAGTTCCATCGCGCCGGGATCGGGGCGCGCACCGTCCGGTTCCCCAAGCACGCGGCCGAAGTCCTGGCCGAAGGCTCTTGCGGCATCGGCCAGCGCCGCGCCCTTCAGCGCGTCCCCGCTTTCCGCGTCTCCGGAAGCCCGGGCGAGGGCAGGCAACGGCTCCATGCGGTCCCGGAAGTCCCGGATGCGGACCTGAAGCGCCTCAGGCTCCGCCCCGGAGACCTCCCGGACCCCGACCGTCCCGCCGTCGCAAACGTGACGGACCCATGTGCCGCCGCATCGCGTCAGCACCCCCGGATGCGCCGCCGCCGCTTCCGGGCCCAGCCGTAGCAACGCCTCCGCGATTCCCGTGTCCCGGAAGCGGAAAGGATCCGCGCCTTCGTCCTGAATGTCTGTCATCTGCTTCAACCCTGCCGCGATTGTCCCTGTTGCCGGCAGGTCCGCAGCATCGTTGCCACAGCCGCGCCGTTGAGGACATCAAGACAGACCGCGAATCACCAATCAAGGTTCAAGCTGGAAATCAGTGCAAAATTCCGGACACACCCCCTGAGCCGGGCTGCGTTGCCTTTCGGGGGCAAATCCCATAGACTGACAGAATCAGCCCCATTACAGGTGGAGATGTCTCCCATGATCAGTTTCACCCCCCCCCCCCCCCCCCACCGCTAGACTGACGGCCCTCGCTGCCGCCGCGATGCTGGGCTTCCTGCTGCTTGCAGGACCGGCGCAGGCGCAGATGCCGACAGCAGAACAATGCAATGACAGAAGCCTGTTCACCCTGGAAAAGGTTATATTTCTGGGTGCTGGCACCATGAATGAAGATAATTCAGACTACGGCCAAAACGGGATTCAAGTCAATAGGATGGCCGGTTGCCCTGGTCTAGATGCCAATGTGCTAGAAGAAGTGGGTTTCTGCATGAATGTCTGGGACACGACCCCATGCAGTGGCAACGAATGCAAAAGCGCTGTGGCCAAAGTTTTAGGAGTACGGATTCTCCCGCAATGGGGTTCCGAAAACCTTAGCTGCGGTGTCATATTTGCGCGCGAAGCATTTGCATCTTTTATTGTTGCGTCGCCACATGATAACGGGGTCAAGGACAATCCCACCAACCGGTTGATAATCGCTTTGGCCGACAATCCCCGCGAACATGTGTATTTCAACATCCTGGACGACGACTGACGTGATCGGGGATGCTGCAATGCCACGCCTGAACTTCCACGAACTACGCCAGGAACTCATTCACGCGGCGCCGCTTTCGACATTCTCAAACAAGGCGTAGACAGGGGTTCGCGCGTCAGTGCACGCACAAGTATCAAGGGCCTTGGCGCGGGGGCATCGGCAGCGGCATGATGGCCTTCCGGGTTTCTGAAATTACGGCCAACCCCAAGCCGTTTGCAGTCAGGAAAACCCGCACCATCGCCTTCTTCTCAAGTGGCGGGGGCTGCGGCCGCAGCCTGCCCTCCGGCTGTAACGATCCGGACGGCCATGTCCATGAGGACGGGGTGCGCATCCGCTGACCAAGGGGCGCCGGTCCCACAGGCCAGGGGCGGCCTGTGGGACCGGCGCCCTTTGTTTATAAATCCCTTTTTTTTAGGGGATTATATACTTGATTTGCAGAGCGGCTGCACTATATTGATTCCCATAGGCATTGGGAGACGCACAATGACCCAAGCCGCCCCTGGCAAGGCTTTCCGCAGGGGCCTCACGATCTTCGACCTGATGGAGATGTTCCCGACCGAGGACGCGGCGCGCAAATGGTTCGAGGCCCGCGTCTGGCCTGAGGGTCGCGCCTGCCCGTACTGCGGCAGCGCGCGCACCATCGAGTGCCGCAAGGAGGCCTCCCATCCGCTCCCGTACCGTTGCCATGACTGTCAGCGGTATTTCAGCGTCAAGACCGGCACCCTCATGGAACGTTCACCCCTGCCACTGCGCAAGTGGGTGCTGGCCATCTATCTGCACATGACCAGCCTCAAGGGTGTCAGTTCCATGAAACTGCATCGGGACATTGGCGTGACCCAAAAGACGGCGTGGTTCATGCTCCGGCGCATCCGCGAGGTGTTCAGGCGGGACGATGATGAGCCACCGATGGGTGGACCGGATGAGGTTGACGAGACCTATGTGGGCGGCATCCGAGCCAACAGGTCCAATGCCGAGCGCAAGGCCGCCACCGGGCGCGGGACGGTTGACATGACCGCCGTTGTCGGTATGAAGGACCGGGACAGCAGGCAAGTGCGGGCGCAGGTTGTGCAGTCCACCGGTGCCATTGACCTGATCCCGTTTGTCGCGGGCCATGCCGCACGGGGATCCACCGTCTACACGGACGATCACGGGGCCTATGGGCGGCTGCCGAACGTGATCAATGCCTTCCGGCACGAGACCGTCAATCACTCCGCTGATGAGTCCGTCCGTGAGGGCGACATCCATACCAACGGCATCGAGAGTTTCTGGTCAATGCTGAAGAGGGCGCACAGGGGCGTCCACCACAAGTTCCCGGAGAAGCGCCTGCACCGCTACATCAACGGGTTCGCCGGTCGGCACAACATGCGGGAGGGCGATACGATGGAGCAGCTGGAGCGGGTGGTCGCCCTGACGGTCGGCAAGCGCCTCACCTACAAGGCCCTGATTGCCGACACCGGGATGTGGAGCGGGGCCAATGGAGGAGTGCGGTCATGACGACTGATCAAGCGCTTTCCGAATCTTTTGAGCAGTTTGCTGTGGATCATGCCGAAAAACAATCAGGGTCCACCAGCGCTTCTTTACAGACTCCTACCCATCAGCCTTCGCCACCTGAAGGTTCAACGATAGGTGATTGCCGTCGCCTGATGCGTCATAAGTGTCAACCGGTACGTCTAACAAATCGCCAACGGGAGGATATTCGGAGGGCTTTTGAGGAACACCGTTTGTCATGGGACGTCTCCTTTCAGGTTGTTGTTGGCGACAATCTCCCGCAGTCGCTCAAGGGTCACGGGCGGGTCCTCAAGGTGCACGACAGCGTGGCGGTTCGGGCAAAGCGGGATCAGATCATCGATCTGGGGTGACTGGTCTCGGCCCTTGCCCAATGGCTTCACATGATGAATGTGGATGAAGCCTTCGGCGATCACGCCGTACATTTCGGCCATTTCGAGTTCACAGCCGAAACACCGCACGCCATGCCTGCGGATCGCCTTCATGCGGTTCTTCGGGCTGCGTTCCGGTTGGGTCAGGGTGACGGTTCGCTCAAAACCTTCTTTGCCAGGCCTGTCCTGGTCTCTGCCTGATTGTTGTGCAGCCGGATGGCTGGATGACGATATTGCAGGGTTCCGGTTGCGGATGACAATGCGGGCGTATTTGGGTTTCCCGTCAATCGTTCCGTCTTTATCCTTGATCAGCCCATGGGGCTTGACCGGAACCTGACTGTGACGGCGAATGTCGTTGGCACTGATTGTTTCAAACCGGTCTGGGTTGTGCTGGTCAAGAGAACTGATGGGAACTCCCATTGCCCCCCCCCAGTCCATTGGGATATCTTTGGCCCTGCCGACAAAGATAGCGTCATAATCGTCGTAGGAAGGATAGTTTTCAGGACTGTAACGACTTACCGGATCCAACTTCGTCCTGGTTTTGTTATGATCAATATCGGTAAACCACATGCTTGGAGACCGGCCTTTGACAACGCCGTCGACAATCTTGTACTTGCTGCCCCCTTTCGCGCTTCTCAGCAGTGCCCTGGCTCGATCCGGCGGAACATCGAACAGCGGATCCTTTCTCGTTGATGTGGCACCAGCGCGAATCCTGCTGTCTTTGATAGGCGGAAAAAGTCCTTGCAGGTAATGGCGTTCTTGTCACCGAGAACAACAAGAACCTTCTCGTGCGCCACCAGCTGGGCCACGTACTCCCGGAACAGCGAGAAGGGCGGGTTGGTCACCACGATGTCGGCACGCTGGAGGATCCTGATCGATTCCTCTTTCCGAAAATCCCCGTCATCATCCAGTTCCGTGATGCCGATGTCATCCACGCCGGGCGGGTGATCGCCTTCCCGGAACCCATCGTATTCAGGCATGATGGCCTTCCCGGCATCATGCGCTGACCATATCTCCGCGTCTTGGTTCCGGTAGCAAGTGGTGATCAGGCGTTTCAGGCCGAGGTGGTGGAAGTTGTCGCGGAGGTACACGAAGAAGTTGCTGATCTTGGGACCATCGCAATTGCAGTAGACGACCTTGCCTTTGAAGTGGTGTTCGTAGTGCTGGAGTTCATTCCTGATGTCGGCAGGCTGGGTGTAGAATTCATCATACCCGCCGCCCTGTCGGGCCTTGTGCAGGCTTGTGTTTTCGGCAGTGGCTCAGTTTGAACGTTCAAGGCCTGCGTGGGGAAAGGGCGGCCAGGAGGCCGCCCCGTGTTCGGGATGTTCCGCGATCCTCCGGCGATATCCGGTTCCGGACTGACGCCCTCGCGTGGCCCGCACTCCCGAGAACCGGATGGATCAGCTGTCGAGGTCCGGACAATTGAGATACTGCCTTTGCGCCTGGCTCGCCACAGTCTGGCCGGCGAGGATGTGTGTTCCGTTGCGCCTGCCGTTGCAATAGCAGTCCCGAATGTCCTGCCGCGTGCGGGCCACCGCATAGCACCCGGTCTGGTTATATTGGGCTAGGTTGGGTACCCAAGTGCCTTCAGACAAAACCAGGTTCTGCTCGGCAGTCGTGAACTCGCCGCGGGTCTTGAAGCAGTGGCGGTCAATCGGACTTGTATATGGTGCTGTGCCACCGTACATAACGACTGTGTAGCGCGTATTCTTCTTCAGGCTGGTGAAGTTGACGGTCTGTACCGCCAGTGGTTGGGATGAACCGAGATCTTTAACCTGCTGTGGAGTACCCGTCCCGCCTTCTTGAACCCCCGCATATACTGTGAATGGATCGCCAAACTGGATCCTCGAAATGTTGAATGTCAGACTGTTTTGTGTGGGAGTCCCGATAGAAAAAAGGTGCGTATCGGACTCTGGCGAGCCACCTTCCGTGCAGGCATCCGCCCCGGTGGTCGCCGGGATGACCAGCTGCTGGGCCTGCGCCGGCCATGCGATGGCCGCAAGCAGCAGGAGGGTCGCTAGTTTAGCGAGGGGGGGGGGGGGGGGGGGGGGCGAATTAAGGTTTTTCTGGTTCATGACTGTGTTCCTCATGGTTAACATTTTCCTGCATCCCCGGCGCCACTCCGAAGCGCAACGCCCGGCCCTTTCCGGAGCGAGGGACTGGCCCGAGCGGAGGGAAGGGCCGGGCGTTGCGCTTTCCGCGCCCTCCGGCCCCCCGATTCCGCACGGGAACGGCTCGGTCCCTTCGAATAGGAGCGTAGCACCGCCCGCCAGGCGGCGCAAGGCATGCCGGCAGGGCGCGCCGGGGGCGTCGCCCGGGGTGACCCCGGTGCGCCCGGAAAGTCCTGTCCGTGCCCCCCCGAGACGGGGCGGCGCCGGTCAGGGAGGCCGCGCCCTCAGGAACGCTCCGTCGGCGTCAGGTAACCCAGGACCCTGCGCGGACGCGCGTCCGTGCGGTCCTGCACGGCCCTGACCTCGGCGTCCGTCACCTTGCGCAGGTCCGTGCCCTTGGGCAGGTACCCCCGCACCAGCCCGTTGGTGTGCCCGGTCGGGCCCCGTTCCCGGGAGTGACAGGGCCGCGCGCACGGGAACCCCGCGCCCAGCGCCGCCGACACCCGCGCGTGGTCCGCGAACTCCTTTCCGTTGTCGGCGGTGATCGTGTGCACCGCGCCGCGGTGCGGCCCCGGAAGGCCGGTCATGGCGGCCCCGACCGCCGCCGCCGTCTTCCTGCCGACGCGCCGCAGGAGCGTGTATCTCAACGCCCGGTCCACCAGCGACACCACGGCCCCGCCGGTGCCCGCGCCGTTGATTCGTGTCCGCCTCCCGGTCGCCGGTCCGCTCCCTCCCCTCCCCCGGCGCCGGGCGCCCGGGGATGTCCACCCGGCCCGGGATGTGGCCCCGGCCCGCGTGGGCCCCGCCCCTGCGGTTCGGCCTCCCTGACCGGCGGCGCAGGTGCCGCCAGAGCCCGCCCCCGGCCCTGCGGTCGGCGTGGACGTGCCGGCATGTCCACTGGCGCCCCGCCACCGGGTGGCCCTCAAGGCGCAGCCGCCCCGAGACCCGCGCCGGGCTCCAGCCCCGCGCCAGCCGCCCCTCCACCAGCGCCACCGGCTCCGGCGTCATCCTGCTGGGCACCGACGGGGCCGCGCCTCGGACCTCCGCTGCGCCTGGGCGTGCCGCTGGCCCCGGGCTCCGCCGTTGCGCCGGATCCCGCGCGGGACCGATGACGGACTGCGCCCCGGCTGGCGGGCGATCGCCGCGTCGGAGATCCCGCTTTCCCTCAGCGCGTGGATCCGGGATCTCCCGGTATGGGTCAGGTGGCGCTGGCCCTCGGGCATGGCGGTCTCCTCGGCTCAACACCGGGACTGTCGCCGCCATCCGGCCGATTCGCAGCATCATGCGTCGATACGACCACCATTCACCCACATAGGGTGTTGCACTTCACTGTGGAACGGGGGCATTATATAGTACTTTCCTTTCTGAAAATAGACAAACTTTCAAACCGAGCCACTACCGTGTTTTTCGGTAGTGTCTCACTTTGAAATTTTCTCTTGCCTTTACCGAGGCAAAGGTGATAGAGGGAGCCATCTCCCAACTGGAGGAATTCCCCATGCTACGTTACCCCCCCCCCCCCCCTGACACGGCTCACGGCGGCGCTCCCCGCCTGTCTCGCTGCCCTGCTGGCGGCCGCACTGGTCGCCCTGGTTCTGGCCACGAGTGCGCACGCCCAGTTGCCGCCACCGCCGCCGCAATGCACCACCAGCACCTGCACCATCCGACTTGCGCCGGTTTCCGGCAACACCGTCGTGGACGGCTGCGGCGACCACGCCACGCCGGGCCGCTTCAAGGTCATTCTGTCTTCCAGCAACCCCAACGTGACGCCGCGAAGTTTCACGACCGTCAAATTTCTGAGCACACGTAATACAAACCGCGCCGGTGCCGAGTTCACCGACTGGGAGTGGCGCACGCCGGAAGTGAACAGCAATGCCTGGCAGAATGTGCTTGGCGGGAGAGATTCCCTTACCTTCGCCGGCGGCGCCCTGGGCGAGAACATCGTCGAGGGCCGTCCCAAGGCCGGTGCCCACGTCTGGAGCAACCGCAATGCCAACAACCCCATCCAGGGCCCCGGCGAGCTGGTGGTGCAGGTCATCACGCCTGGCCCCGGACGTGGGTATGCGACGGCAGGCAGCGCCTACTTCCTGTTCATGGGCGGCAAGGGCTGCGCGCGGGTCGGGCCGGGAGGCGAATTGCTCGGCGGCAACCAGTGACGCGGCCGGGCCGCACGGTCTATCGCGCGAGACAAGGCCCGTAGAGCGGCCGGTTCGGGGGTGTCTCGTATCCTCTGCACCCCCAACACAATCGGGCACTAGACGGGCCTTTTGCGTCAGCCGCTAGAGACGGTGCCGCCCGCCGCTCGCGACGGAGAACCCGCCGCGGGGCGGCGCGACGGGCAGGCCGGCATCAGACACCATCCACACGGGGCGGCCCGCGGGTCGCCCCGTTTCGTCATTGCGACGATTTCAAACTGAGACACTACCTGTTTTTCGCCATCCTTGACTCTCCATCCATGATCCGGTATCCTGATAACGATCACGGATATGCAAGTCAAGTATATAATCCCCTTTTATTGGGGATTATATACTTAACTAAACAACAAATGTTATTAAAAAAAACAAGTTAAAAATCGGCAAACGAGCCGGAACCGGATGAAATGGTGAAAAATGCAAAAAGATTGATTAATGGAGGCGGTGGATAATAGAAAAGTATTGGATTCAAAGACTTAGTTTTTTAATTAGGTATATAATCCATTTTATTGTCCCCGCCCAGTGATTTCAGGGCTGGCCATTCCGTTCTTGACGTTGCAGCGTGCCGGCCATGGCGGCTCTTCCGACGCCGGAGTCGTCTGTCGACCTGCGCGCGGTCACGGTGCGCCCGACCCGCGGCGGGCGCGGGCACCGACTCCGGGACCGTCCGGTCGAGGAGCGCCGCTGCCTGCGGTTCCACGGCATCGTCGGCAAGGGCCTACTGCCCGGGTCGCGCTGCACGGCGGGACCCGGCTCGCGCCGGGCGGCCGGCAGCCGGGCGCGTCCAGGCCGGCCGCGCGCGACCGCTGGACCGGGTGGACGCCGGACCGGCGGTTCCGGCGCCTGCACCCGGCCTGCAACGACTCCCGCTTCGTCATCCCGCGCCCCGGACGGGTGCCGGACCTGGCGTCCCGCGTGCCGGGCCCGGCCTGCGCCGGCTGTCCGCCGACATCCAGGCCGCGCACGGCCGCCCCGGCCCTTCCCGCGGAGACGTTCGTCGACGTCCCGCGGTTCACGGGCGCTGGCTGACGCGCGTCGAACCGGCGCTCGCCGAGGCCGTCCGGTCCTGTGATCGGGGCCCGCGTTCCCGGCCGGCGCTTGCCGGCGGCGCAGGCGCCCGCGCGTGCAGGCGCGGGGCGGCCGCCGGGGGCGCGGGCCTCAGGCGAGCCACGTGTCGTAGTCGCTGACCAGCAGGCGCGCTGGCGCGCAGTCCTCCTCGATGTCGGCGAACCGCCCTATCGGCTCGCGGAAGACGTTGTCGGTCACGTCATCGTTCACGGTCGAGACCTCGCCGATCAGCACGTCCCCGCCCTCGCCCCAGAACGCGTGCCAGTCGCCCGGATTCAACGTGACGCTCTCGCCCGGAGCCAGCTTCAGGATCTCGCCGGGAGGCAGCCGGCGCTCCAGCCCGTCGGTCAGGACGGTGACGCCCTTCCCGCCGTCGAAACTCCCGTCCGAAGCGGAACCGAACAGCTCCACCGCGAGCGTCGCCCCGCCCCGGTTGATTATGTCCTCGGACTTGATGACATGGGTATGCATCGGGCTGACCTGGTCCTGCCGGCTGATCAGCAGCTTCTCGGCGTAGACCATGCCCCTCCCGCGCTCCAGGTCGGCGAGAAAGCCGTTCCGCAGCGTGAACAGGAAGAGGCCGAGCCTGTCGAATTCCCCCTGCCCGTAATCCGTGATGTCCCAGCCGAGACGCGCGCCGGCGATGCGCCTTGCCGACCCGTCATTCACGCGCAGGCGGAACTCTTCCGGAGCCCAGTGGGCGAACGGCGGCAGCGTGAAGCCGAACGAACGCATCATCGCTTCCGCGGCCGCCATGATGTCGTTTACGCGAGAGCGCTTCATCCGGTCTCCTCCTGCACGAGCGTCATGCGGTTCGTGACGGCTTCGGCGCACGGTGTCCAGACCCGTTCTTCGGCAGCGTCCGGTCCAGGACCGGCCCCGTGCCATGCCAAGGCGGCCAGGTCCCGGCCTTGCTGCCCTGCGCCCAGACCGCCGAACGCCTTTCGGCCTGCCATGCCGGAAGCGAGTTCCTGCGGGCCAGCGAGTGACGATGGCACGTCAGAAATCAGGCAGCAAGCGCCGATCGAGAGAGGGCCGGAATGACGCCCGGGCCCACTGCCATCACCTCACGGCCGAACGCCTGCCGGGGACTGCAAGTTCCGTCTGGCGCCTCCTGAGTCTTGCGGAGCCCCGGATCTGCAGGAATCTCGCTCGCTGGACTGCCATGCATTGCGTCCTTGACGGAAGCGGGCATCATGTCGATCGATGCCGACGGGCCATTACGCGCTCTTGAGGCGCGCCGGCCTCTCTCCGGCCGCCCAACGCCGGACCGCCTCGCCGAATGCCTCGAACAGCGGCCGGGAAGCCGGATCCTCCGTCGCCCTGTATTCGGGATGCCATTGCACGCCGAGCGCAAAGCCCGGCGCACCCTCGACACGGATCGCCTCTTCCGTGCCGTCAGCCGCGCGCCCTTCGATCACGATCCTGTCGCCGGCCTCCTTGATGCCCTGTCCGTGAAGCGTGTTGGTCAGGACGGTCGTGGCACCAAGCAGGCCATGGAACACGCCGCCTTCGGTCAGCGTCACCGCGTGGCGAGGCCCGAACTTCTCGTCCAGGGTCCCGTCCGGCGGCATCCTGTGGTTCATGCGGCCGGGCAGGTCCCGGATCTCGGGATGAAGCGATCCGCCCATCGCGACGTTCATCTCCTGAAACCCGCGGCAGATCGCGAGAACCGGCTGGCCCGTGGCCACGCATTCGCGAAGCAGCGGCAGCGCGATCCTGTCGCGGTCCCGGTCGAAGGCGCCATGAGCCGCCGTCGGGCTCTCTCCGTATTCTTCGGGATGCACGTTCGCCCGCCCTCCCGGAAACAGGAAGCCGTCGCAGACGGACATCAGCCCTGCCACGGAGACCAGGCCGGGATCGGACGGCACGATCAGCGGCATGGCGCCCGACACGTCCCGGATCGCGGCCGAATTCATGCACCCGCCCAGGTGAACGGGGTACTCGCCATCCACGAGATGCGCGCTGCCGATGATGCCGACGACGGGCAAGGCCATCACTTTCTCCCCTGGCACGAGGGCGCCGGGCGGCATGTAATGCGACGCGCCGGGCCTGCACAAGGCCGCCCGGTCCCGGCGAAGGCCTTGATCCCCGCAGGGGGCTTCCGCCTTCCCGGCGCGCGCCTGCATCGGCGGCCCGGGATCCGGGGAATGGCTCGCAGGCGGCCTGCACGCGTTGCCGCGGCAGCGTGAGGCGTCGGACGAAGGGCGGCCGCCGCGGTCCGGGGGCGGAGACGCCGGGAGCCGGCGCCGCAGCCCTCCTGCGGGCGCCCGGCACGCGGATGACCGATCGCCGATTCGCGCGGGCATGGCGGAACCCTCGCGGGCCGCTCGAGGCGCGATCACCGCGGGCGCGCGGCCCGCCGGCGTTGATCGCCGCTCCGCCAGGCGCTACATGCACCCTCGCCGAAGCTGGCCGGGACCCCGCCGATGACGGACAGACCAAAGCCCGTGCGCCTCGCCGACTACCGGCCGCCACCCTGGCTCGTCGACTCCGTCCGTCTCGACTTCCTGCTCGATCCCGAAACGACCCGCGTGACCTCGCGTGTCGCGTTTTCACCGAACCCCGGGACGGACGACCGGACCTTTCACCTCGACGGCGAGGGCCTGCGCCTCGTCCGCGCGGCGATCGACGGCCGGCCGGCCGGCCCGCGCCTTGACGGCCGCGGCCTGACCGCGGCAGTGCCGGAGCGGCCCTTCACCTGGGAGTGCGAGGTCGAGATAAGCCCGAGCGCCAATTCCGAGCTTGAAGGCCTGTACCATTCTGACGGGATCTTCTGCACGCAATGCGAGGCGGAAGGGTTCCGGAAGATCACCTACTACCCGGACCGTCCTGACGTCATGGCGCCCTTCGACGTCCGCCTGGAGGGCGACCTTCCCGTCCTGCTCTCGAACGGCAACCTGGTCGCGGAAGGCAAGGGCTTCGCGGAGTGGCGCGACCCCTGGCCCAAGCCTTCGTACCTCTTCGCGATCGTCGCGGGGAATCTCGTCGCCCGCCGTGACCGCTACCGGACCCGCGACGGCCGCAGCATCGACATCGGCATCTGGGTCCGGCCGGGCGACGAGGGCCGCTGCGCCCATGCGCTGGAAAGCCTCAAGCGCGCGATGAGGTGGGACGAGCGCACCTATGGCCGCGCCTACGACCTTGACGTCCTGAACCTGGTTGCGGTCGACAGCTTCAATGCCGGCGCCATGGAGAACAAGGGCCTCAACATATTCAATTCGAGATATGTCCTTGCCTCGCCCGACACCGCGACCGACCGCGACTACGAGGCGATCGAGAGCACCGTCGCGCACGAGTACTTCCACAACTGGACCGGCAACCGGATCACCTGCCGCGACTGGTTCCAGCTTTGCCTGAAGGAAGGGCTGACGGTGTTCCGCGAGCAGCAGTTCGCCGGCGACACGAGGGGCCATGCCGTCCGGCGCATCGACGACGCCATGGCATTGCGATCACGGCAGTTCGGGGAGGACAACGGCCCGCTCGCGCATCCCGTCAGGCCGGAAAGCTATGTCGAGATCAACAATTTCTACACCGCGACCGTCTACGACAAGGGCGCCGAGGTCATTCGCATGCTGAAGGCGCTCGTGGGCGACGCCGCCTACGAAAGGGCGCTTCAGGCGTATTTCGAGCGCCATGACGGCCGGGCCGCGACGATCGGGGACTTCCTTGCCTGCTTCGCGGACGCCGCAGGCAGCCCGCTGGACGGCTTCGAGCGATGGTGGGACCAGTCCGGCACGCCCCGAATCGCCGTCTGCCGGCACTGGGACGGCGACCGTCTCAGGCTGACGCTCCGCCAGAGCACGCCGCCCACACCCGGCCAGCCGGAGAAGCGCCCGTTGCGGATCCCTCTCGCGGTCGGCGTGCTGGGCCCCGACGGCGCCCAGGTCGCCGACACCGAAGTGCTTGATCTCAGGACGGAGACGGGGAGCTGGATCTTCGCGCCCGGACGCGGCTGGACGGAAACCGAAGCGCATCTGGACGGTCCCGTGGCCGACGCGGCCGGCACGCCGGTCCTGTCGCTGAACCGCGGCTTTTCGGCGCCGGTCATCCTGGAACGGCAGATGCCCGAGGCCGAGCACCTGACAATCCTTGCGCACGACCCGGATCCGTTCAGCCGCTGGGAAGCCGGGCGAATGCTGGCCAAGAGGGCCATCGTCAGGATGGCGGCGGGCGGCGCCGCGCCGGGCGGCGCCCACATCGAGGCGCTCGGACAGCTCGTTTCGGACGACTCGCTTGATCCGGCCTTCCGCGCCGCCGCGCTCGAGCTGCCCTCGGAGGAGGACGTTCTCCGCGCGATCCGCGACGAAGGGCAGGTCCCGGACCCGATGCGCATCCACGACTGCCGCCAGGCGATGCGGACAGCCGTCGCCGAAGGCCTGCACGCCACGTTCTCCCGGCTCTTCCGGGAGATGGAAGTGCCGGGTCCGTACCGCCCCGATCCGGCGCATGCGGGCCGGCGGGCATTGCGCCTCGCCTCGCTTTCCGCACTGGTCCGGACGGAGGGGCCGGGCCTCGCCCGCGAGGCCTTCGCCGGCGCCGACAACATGACGGAGGCGCTCGGAGCGCTGCGAGCGCTGGTCCGCGCCGGCGAAGCGGACGAGGAGCTTGCCGCCTTCTTCGCGCGCTGGAAGCAAGAGCCGAACGTCCTGGACAAGTGGTTCTCCATCCAGATTCTCGAAGCCGGGCCGGACGTGGCGCTCGCCAGGACGAAGGAGCTCTCCGGGCATGCGCTGTTCCGCTGGAAGGCGCCCAATCGCTTCCGGGCCGTGATCGGCGCCCTTGCCGCGACAGTGCCGGCGTTCCACCACCCGTCGGGCGCCGGCTACGAGCTGGTCGCCGACTGGATCGCGAGGCTTGACCCGGTGAACCCCCAGGTTGCCGCGCGCACGGCCACGGCATTCCAGACGATGCGCCTCCTCGACGAGAGGCGGCAGGGCATGATGGCCCGGGCCCTCACGCGCCTCCTGAGGAACCCCAGCCGGGACCTTGGAGAGATCGTGACGCGGATTCTCGACGGCTGAGCCGGCCGCAGCCCTGCCTGCCCCGCGTCCGCGCCTTCGGCGGCCATTGCGGGCTGCACGGCCGGATCCCCGTGTCCGGAAAGCGGGCCTGCCTCCCTGGCGCAGGCGGGCCGGCGAGAGATCGCCCCCGCCGCGCGTCCCGCAGGGCCTGCGCGCCGGCTCCGGGCGCCGGGCCGGCCACGCCGCAACATCTTGTGGCACCCCTGCCATGGGGATAAGCCTTGTCGGGCGAGGGGTCGCCCATGCGAAGGCCTGTCATGACTCCGTTGCGAAAGTCAGGTTGAAGTCCGCGATGCAGGAACGCCTTGATCCCCTGATTGCCGAGCGCGCTCCATGGCTTTTCCGAAAGACACGGCTTGCCGCGCTTTCCCGCCACGTCCTGATGTCGCTTCTGGGCTATCGCAGGACCATCGCGCTCGGCGAACTCTACGACCCCTGGCCGGCGGAGCGGATCATGCGCCATCTGGCCGGCCTGATTGCCCGCGACATCAGGATCTCGGGCCTGGAAAGCCTGCCGCGGCACGGCCCGGCGCTGGTCGTCGCCAACCACCCGACCGGCATCGCGGACGGGATCATGCTGCATCACGCGATCTCGCCGATACGGCCCGACCTGTTCATCTACGCGAACTCGGACATCCTGCGCCTTCTTCCGCAGTTCCGGAGCATCGTCGCCCCGGTCGAATGGCGCGTCGAGAAGCGATCCCGCGCCAAGACCCGCGAGACCCTGGAGTACACCCGCACCGCAATCAGGGCCGGGCGCATCGGCGTGATCTTCCCTTCGGGAAGGCTCGCGAAGCGGCGCGGGCTGAAGCTGCACGAGCGCGAGTGGATGGCGTCGGCGGCCATGATCGCGCGCAAGTTCCGCCTGCCGGTGGTTCCGCTGCACATCCGGGCGCGGAACTCCGCGCTGTTCTACCTCTTCGACGCCATTCACCCGACGCTCCGCGACATCACGCTGTTCCACGAGACCCTCAACAAGGACCGCCAGCCCTATCGCCTGAGGATCGGCGAGCCGATCTCTCCCGCCGCCCTGCCCGCAAGGTCGGAGGAGGCGATCGAGATCATGAAACGGGCGACGCTGGCGCTTGGCGGGCGGCACTCGCCGACCGTGTCGCTGATCCAGAGCGCCCGGATTCCGGGCTGAGCGCGCCGGCCGTCCGCCAGGGCCCCGCCGCGGCGCCGGGCGCACGGGACCGCGCGGCGGCCCTGGCGGCGCAGGACCGCGGCGCGGCCATTCCGGCTTGAAGGCCCGGACGACGTTCCCTAGAACGCGTCCGGACCCGTTCGAGGATGCGCCCAAGATGCCCGGCCTGAACCTCAGCCCTCCGGAACCCAAGGTCGTCAGCGGCGACACCGGACAGTGGGAAGTCGTCATCGGCCTCGAGGTGCACGCGCAGGTTGCGTCGAAATCGAAGCTGTTTTCGGACGCCTCGACCGAGTTCGGCGCCGAACCGAACACGAACGTTTCCCTCGTCGACGCCGCGATGCCGGGCATGCTCCCGGTCATCAACGAGTTCTGCGTCGCCCAGGCGGTGCGCACCGGCCTCGGCCTCAACGCCGAGATCAATCTCTTCAGCGCCTTCGACCGCAAGAACTACTTCTATCCCGACCTGCCGCAGGGATACCAGATCAGCCAGCTCTACCACCCGGTCGTCGGGGAGGGCGAAGTCCTTGTCGGTCTCGGGCCCGGGATCGCGCGAAAGGTGCGCATCGAGCGAATCCACCTCGAGCAGGACGCGGGGAAGTCCATTCACGACATGGACCCGGAGTCGTCCTTCGTGGATCTCAACCGGACGGGCGTCGCCCTGATGGAGATCGTCTCGAGACCGGATGTCCGCGGCCCGGAGGAGGCGGCGGCATACGTCGGGAAGCTGCGCCAGATCCTGCGCTACCTCGGCACCTGCGACGGCAACATGCAGAACGGCAGCCTCCGCGCGGACGTGAACATCAGCGTGTGCCGTCCCGGCGATCACGACGCGTACCTGGAGACCGGGAACCACGGCGTCCTCGGCACGCGATGCGAAATCAAGAACATGAACTCGATGCGCTTCATCCAGCAGGCGATCGAGTTCGAGGCGCGCCGGCAGGTAGGCGTTCTGGAGAGCGGCGGCAGGGTCGAGCAGGAAACGCGGCTCTATGACCCGGACAGGGGCGAAACCAGGTCCATGCGCTCCAAGGAGGAGGCGCATGACTACCGCTACTTCCCCTGCCCCGACCTCCTGCCGCTCGAGATCGAGCGGTCATGGGTCGACGGGATCAGGGAGACGCTGCCGGAGCTTCCCGACGCGCGGAAGGCGCGTTTCGTCGCCGAATACGGCATGACGGACTACGATGCCGGCGTCCTGACGGCGGACGTCGATTCCGCCGACTACTTCGAGGAGGCGGCCAGGGGCCGGGACGGAAAGTCGGCGGCGAACTGGGTCATCAACGAGCTCTTCGGACGCCTCAGGAAGGACGGCCTGGACATTTCCCGCAGCCCTGTCTCGGCGGCGCAGCTCGGCGCCATTCTCGACCTGATCGGAAGGGGCGACATCTCGGGACGGATCGCGAAGGAGCTCTTCGACATCGTATGGTCCGAGGGCGGGGATCCGGCCGAGCTCGTGGACGCCCGCGGCATGAGGCAGGTCACCGACGCCGGCGCCATCGAGGAGGCCGTGAACAGGGTCATCGCGGACAATCCCGGCCAGGCCGAAAAGGCGACCGACAACCCCAGGCTCGCAGGCTGGTTCGTCGGCCAGGTCATGAAGGCGACGGGCGGAAAGGCGAACCCGAGGGCGGTGAGCGCGCTGGTCGCGAAACGGCTCGGGCTGTAGCAGGGCGGCCGGGGACGTCCGGCAAGCCGGGCCTATTCCTCGACCGTCAGCGCGAGCGCGTGGATGCGGCCGATCAGGCCGGGTCCCAGCGCCCGGTGAACGGCCCGGTGCCGCGCTATCCGGCTCTGCCCCGCGAACGAGCCGGACGCGATCCGGACCCTGAAGTGGCTCTGCCCGCCCTCGCGGTAGCCTGCATGGCCGCGATGGCTTTCGCTCTCGTCCACGACGTCGAGCGCGCGCGGCGCGAACGCAGCCGCGAGCTTCCGGCGAATTTCGTCCTCGACGCGCATTTCCGGCATTTGCCCCTTCAATCTGCCGGCCATGAAGCTAGACTGTCCGGTCCGAGTCGGAAAGGCAAAAGGCACATGGCCAAGGATCCGTTTGGTTTTGACCTCAGCGTCTCCAATGACAAGAAAAAGCGGTCGCGCCGCGGCATGTCGGGCGCGTTCGAGACGTCGACCCGGAAGTGCCAGCACGCGGGATGCACGAACACGGGGCAGTACCGCGCGCCCAAGTCCCCTGACGATCTCGACGAGTACTACTGGTTCTGCAAGGAGCATGTGCGGGAATACAACCTGAAGTGGAACTTCTTCCACGGACACACCGAGGAGGAGATGGCCAGGCAGGCTGGCCGGGACCGGGTCTGGGAGCGCGAAACCAGGCCGTTCGGCAAGCACGGCGAGGAGGCCCGGGCATGGTCGCGGCTCGGCGTTGACGACCCGCATCAGATCCTGGGCGAGAACGCCACGCGGAACCCCGGCAAGTCGATCACGGGATCACGAAGGCTCCTTCCGACCGAACGGCGCGCACTGGAGATACTCGAGGCCAGGGATCATTGGACAAAGGCGGAGATACGAAACTCTTACAAGGCGTTGATCAAGGTTCTTCATCCTGACATGAACGGCGGCGACCGCAGCCATGAAGAGCAGCTCTCCGAAGTTGTCTGGGCCTGGGACCAGATCAAGGAAAGCAGGAACTTCCCGGGCGGTTAGGCAGGCAGGCCCGCGGTCCCTCGCCGCTTGCCGGATGCGTTGCGCGACAGCAGGGTTTCCCTTGCGCCCGCCCGCGGAATGAGGCACGTCGGACCCCTGCAAGGCCCGCCCCGCAAGCGAAAGAGAAGTGTCATGGACAACCGCCTTCCGGACGCGGATGCCAAGCCGGGCGAAGACGTCGACGTGCGCGAGGTCTTTGGCATCGAGGCGGACATGAAGGTGAAGGGGTTTGCCGAGCCGGGCGACCGCGTTCCCGTTCTAGACCCGACCTACAAGTTCGACCCTGACACGACCCTCGCCATCCTGGCGGGCTTCCAGCACAACCGGAGGGTCATCATCCAGGGCTATCACGGCACCGGGAAGTCCACCCATATCGAGCAGGTCGCCGCCCGGCTCAACTGGTCCTGCGTCCGCGTCAATCTCGACAGCCACATCAGCCGGATCGATCTCATCGGAAAGGACGCGATAAGGATCAGGGACGGCGTGCAGGTCACCCAGTTCCAGGAAGGAATCCTGCCCTGGGCGCTGCGCAACCCCACCGCGATCGTCTTCGACGAGTACGACGCGGGCCGCGCGGACGTCATGTTCGTGATCCAGCGGGTCCTGGAATCGGACGGAAAGCTCACGCTTCTCGACCAGAACGACGTCATAGAGCCGCATCCGTCCTTCCGGCTGTTCGCGACCGCAAACACCGTGGGGCTCGGCGACACGACGGGCCTCTATCACGGCGTCCAGCAGATCAACCAGGCGCAGATGGACCGGTGGTCGCTCGTCGCGACCCTGAACTACCTGAGCCATGACGCCGAAACCGCGATCGTGCTCTCGAAGGCGCCGCATTACAACAGCGCCAAGGGCCGCCGGACCGTCGGCCAGATGGTTGCCGTCGCCGACCTGACGCGGACGGCGTTCATGAACGGCGACCTGTCGACCGTCATGAGCCCGCGGACCGTGATCAACTGGGCGCTGAACGCCGAGATATTCCGGAACGTGGACTATGCGTTCCGCCTGACCTTCCTCAACAAGTGCGACGAGCTCGAGCGCCAGACCGTCGCGGAATTCTACCAGCGGTGCTTTGCCGAGGAACTGCCCGAGAGCGCCGCAAGCGTGGCGGTCCCGTGACCGCGCCGGCGCGCGGCCTGGCCGGCGGGCACGCCCGGTCACGGATGCCGGGAGCGATGCCTGCCTCGCGACGTCCCGAAATTCCGCAAGAGCTGCCGCGCCCGGACCGGGGCCCGTCAGTGAGGGCGGGACGCTCCGGCGCGCAACCTGGCGAGCGACGCGTCCATGGCACCCGCGCCTGACAGTCCCGCCGACCCCTTCAAGAAGGCGCTCGCCGAAGCGACCAGGACACTGGCCGACGATCCCGAGATGGCCGTCGGCTATTCGGTCGACCCGCCGGGCATGTCCGCGGACGGGGTGAGCCTGCCGCAGGTCACGCGCCGGATGACACGGGACGAGGTCCTGCTGGCGCGCGGCACCGCCGACGGCTTCGCCATGCGGCGGAGGCATCACGACGAGACATGCTTCGAGCGCTATTCGCCGCAGGGCAGGATGGCGCAGGACATCTACGAGGCGATGGAAATGGCGCGCTGCGAGGCGGTGGGCGCGCGCGACATGCCGGGAACGGCCGGCAACATCGACGCGCGCATCGGACATGACGCGATGCGCAAGGGGTATGACGAGCTCAAGGACGTCTCGGACGCGCCTCTCGCCGACGCCGCGGGATACCTGGTGCGCCAGCTTGCCAGCGGCCGCGCCCTGCCCCCGGCCGCCGCGAACGTCCTGGATCTCTGGCGCGACCAGCTGGAAGCGAGGGCGGGAGCGACCCTCGAGAGCCTGGGGAGCACGCTGGACGACCAGGCGGCCTTTGCCCGCTTCGCCCGCCAGGTCATCAGGGATCTCGGCTACGGCGACCAGCTGGGCAAGGATCCGGACAGCGAGGATCCGGACCAGGACAGCGAGGCCGCGAACGACGCGCCCGAGGACGAGGACGCGAGCGGCGAGAAGGAGAGCGGGCGGGAAAGGGAAGGCGCCGACGCCGCGCCCGACGAGAGCCAGGAGCGGCAGGAGGACCATGCCGAGGCGCAGGTCTCCCTCGACGAGATGGCGGAAGCGGAGCAGGGAGAGGAAACCGAGCTTCCCCGAGGCGACGTGGAGATCGAGCCGCCCTCGCCCCAGCCCTTCAGCGACGCGGACCATGCCTACACGGTCCACAGTTCCGAATTCGACGAGGAGATCGCAGCCGACGAACTCGCCGAGCCGGAGGAGCTCGAGCGCCTGCGCGCTCATCTCGACAGCCAGCTCGAGCCGCTGAAGGGAGCGGTTTCCCGGCTTGCGAACAGGCTGCAGCGCCGGCTTCAGGCGCAGCAGACCCGCACGTGGACATTCGATCTCGAAGAGGGCATCCTCGATGCCGGCCGCCTGGCCCGCGTGGTCGTCAACCCGACCCTGCCCCTGGCCTACAAGCAGGAGAAGGACATGGAGTTCCGCGACACGGTCGTGACGCTCCTGCTCGACAACTCCGGGTCGATGCGCGGCCGCCCCATCTCGATCGCCGCGATCTGCGCCGACGTGCTGGCCAGGACCCTGGAGCGCTGCGCGGTGAAGGTGGAGATTCTCGGCTTCACGACACGCGCATGGAAAGGCGGCCAGGCGCGGGAAAGCTGGCTGCGGCTGGGACGCCCGCAGCTGCCCGGGCGCCTGAACGACATACGCCACATCATCTACAAGGCCGCCGACGCGCCATGGCGGCACGCCCGGGAGAATCTCGGCCTGATGATGAAGGAAGGCCTGCTCAAGGAGAACATCGACGGCGAGGCGCTGGAATGGGCCTTCCGGCGGCTGCTCGCAAGGCAGGAGTCGCGGCGCATTCTCATGGTCATATCGGACGGCGCGCCGGTCGACGATTCCACCATCTCGGCCAACTCGACGCACTACCTCGAGGACCATCTCCGGAAAGTGATCACGATGATCGAGCGGAGGAACCAGGTCGAGCTTCTCGCCGTCGGCATCGGCCATGACGTGGCCCGATACTACGAGCGCGCGGTCACGATCACGGACGTGGAGCAGCTTGCCGGCGCCATCACGGAACAGCTGGCGAGGCTCTTCGAGGCCGATCCGGTCCGGCGGAAGCGCATGGCGCGGCGCGGCGGCGGGCGAAGGGGTGCGGCAGGGTAGCCTGCCGTCGCGGATGCCGGCCAGCCGCGCAGGCGACGGGCCGCCGCGCGTTCGTTGCGCGGTTCGGGCGGCCGTTCCGGCTTGCGCCCGGGGGCGGTTCCTGCTCTCTGGCGCCATGCTTCAGTCCTTCGCCGAGACGGCCCGCCCGGAGCAGGGGCCGCCACGTCTTGCAGCGCTGCGCGACGCCATGGCAGTGGCGGGCCTTGACGCGTTCCTCGTGCCTCGCGCCGACAGGTTCCAAGGCGAGTTCGTGGCGCCTGCGGACGAGCGCCTTGCCTGGCTGACGGGCTTCACGGGATCGGCCGGGCTCGCCGTCATCTGCGCGAACGCGGCCGCCATATTCGTCGACGGACGCTACCGGCTGCAGGTCCGCGACCAGGTCGCCGCGGAGGTCACGGCGCTGGACCCGGCGGAGGTCAAGCCGGGCGACTGGCTGGCCAGGAACGTCGACCGGCAGGCCAGGGTGGGCTTCGACCCATGGCTCCACAGCGTGAACGAGATCGCGAAGCTCGCCCGATCGATCGGCGACCATGCCGTCCTGGTGCCAACGGCCAGCCTGGTTGACGGGATCTGGACGGACAGGCCGTCCCCGCCGGTCCAGGCGGTTCGCGCGCACCCTCTCGAACTTTCGGGCGAGAAGTCCTCGTCGAAGCGCGCGCGCCTGGCGCGGGAGCTCAGGGACGCCGGACAGCGCGCCGCGGTCCTGACGCTGCCGGAGAGCGTCTGCTGGCTTCTCAACATAAGGGGCGACGGCATTCCGCACAGCCCCGTCGTGCAGGCATTCGCGATCCTTCACGACACGGGTCGCGTGAGCCTGTTCGCCTCGCCGGAAAGGTTCGCGCACCTGGGTCCCGATCCGAACGTCGCCGTCGAGGACGAGGACGCCTTCGGATCCGCCCTCGCGCGCATCGACGGCCGGGTCCGGATCGACGGGCAGACCGCACCGTGGAAGATTGCCGAGATTCTCGCGGACCGGGCCGTGCAGGACGGCGATCCGTGCCTCGCGGCAAAGGCGTGCAAGAACGATGCCGAGATCAAGGGCATGCGGAACGCGCATCTCAGGGACGGCGCGGCGATGGTCGAGTTCCTTGCATGGTTCGACGCGGAAGCCCCCAAGGGCGCGCTGACGGAAGTTTCCGCGGCCAGGGCGCTCGAGGGCTTCCGCGCGCAGGCGGGCGGCCTTCTCGACCTCTCCTTCGACACGATCTCCGGTTCCGGACCCAACGCGGCGATCATTCACTACCGCGTTTCCGAACGGACGGACCGCAGGATCCGGCCGGGAGAGCTGTACCTGGTGGATTCGGGCGGCCAGTACGTCGACGGGACCACCGACGTCACGCGCACGCTTGCCGTCGGAGATCCGTCCGTCGTTCACCGCGACTGCTACACGAGGGTGCTTCAGGGACTGATCGCGATCTCTCTCGCCAGGTTCCCGAGCGGGCGCGCCGGCAGGGACATCGACGCCCTCGCCCGCGCCGCGCTCTGGCGCAACGGCCTCGACTACGACCACGGCACCGGCCATGGCGTCGGAGCCTGCCTGAACGTGCATGAAGGACCTCAGCGGATCTCGCCTGCAGGGACGGAAAGCCTGCGGCCGGGGATGATCCTCTCGAACGAGCCCGGCTGCTACCGGCCCGGCGAGTTCGGCATCCGCATCGAGAACCTGGTGCTCGTGCGCGAGGACGGCGAGTCGCTGGACGGACGGAAGCGGCTTCGCTTCGAGACGCTGACCTTCGTGCCGTTCGACCGCCGCCTGATTGACGCCACGCTGCTGGGGCCGTGGGAACGGGACTGGATCGACGCGTACCACTCCGAAGCGAGAGGGAGGCTTTCCGGCCTGGTCTCCGGATCGGCCCGAAAGTGGCTCGAAGCGGCCGCAAGGCCTCTCGACTGACGCGCGGGCCAGGGTTCGCGGGCTTCTCCGGGAGCAGCGGCCCGGAGAGAGTCGAACGGGGGTCCCGGCATCCGCTTCCTGTTGCGACCGGGCATCGGAGGATGCGGGCGGGCTTGGGCAAGGCGCCGCCCTTCTTGCCCGGGACGTCGCGTTCCGATGGCGGCGAGAATGATTGCGACGACGGCCGCGATGACGCGGAGAGCATGGCGGTCAGTCAGCATCGCGGTCAGCCGGACCATGTCCGGCCGAGACGGTCCAGCGCGGCGGTGATCCGCGCCCGCGCCTCGCTCAGGCGGGCATCGAATGGCCCCAGCCGGCCATCGGCCGTTTCGGGCATGCATCCGGCTCCCTGCCGGGCAGCTGCCATGTCGCCGTTCTGACCGGGGTGCTGATGGTCGCGCTTGGCGTCGACCGGCTCTTCCGGGGAATGACCGCGATCCCGCGGACCAGCGCCTCTTTCCCGGATCAGTCTCACGGTCATTGCAGGTTCCCTTTCCCGCCCGGACGGAACACGTGATTCACCCCCCCCCCCTGAAACAGGCAACGCATTCGCGACCAGTGTTGCGCCTTGGCCGCGGGAATCAGCCAAGGCCTGCAGCCTTCCTGCGCGGCTGCAGGCGGAGGTCGCCGTTCAGGCCGTCACGCCCGTGACGGGCGAAATCCGGACGCCCGAGGGGGCGCATTCACGGAGCGGCATGGTTCTGGAGAGGTTCAGGCCGGTTCCTCTGTCCGGGACGCTCTGGCCAGCCGCGTTGTGCAGGCCGTGCAGGTTTCGGGCGCCATGCGGGCGCGTCCAGCCCGGTCAGCGTGGCAGACGCTCCGCGAGGATGGCCTCGATGCGCGCCTGGCCCCTGGCGATCTCGGCAATGCCCGCGCGGTTCTCGCCGATCTCGGCACGCAGGCCGTCCTCGACGGACCGGATCTCCGCACGCACGGACTGGACGTCCTCGCGCACGGTATCGATCTGGGCGCTCAGGACGACATAGAGGGCGGAGATGGCCGTGACGCCCAGCGCAGCAAGCCCGCCGACCAGCCACGTGACCGTGCTCCTGTCGAGGGCCTGACTGGCACCGATCCGCCTTTCGAGCCAGTCCAGCTGCGCCCGCGTGAAGCCATGCGGGGCGCTTTCGGTGACGTCGGACATGGATCGCGTTCCTTCCTCTCGCATCGCCAGTCCTACCGTGCGCGGGTGCCGTTCCGCAAGGGCGGGCATGGCCGGGGGTGCGGTTCGACTTCGCTGGTGAGGCGGCGAGGGCCTGGCTCGCCAGCCAGTCGGGGGCGTCCGGCAGCCTTTGCTGCATGGCGCTGCAAGGCCACCTTGCGCGCCGGCGAGCCGCAACCACCGGCAGAGCCGAAACAGACCCCATGGCCGCACGCCCGCAGCGTCGCCCTCAGCCGTGCTCCTCCTCCGCCGTGGACGCCAGGGCGCGGTTGAACGCCCGCAGGGCGTCAACGTGGAACAGCGCCCCGTGGACCTTGGGCGGCTCGCCCTTCCCGCCGAAGCTGAGCACCGGCAGGAACGGAAGGCCGGTCCTCTCGAAGGCCGGCATCGCCAGTTCAAGGGTTCCGTTGACGTCAACCCAGGCCCCTTCCGCTATGGCCGCCCAGACCGCCTCCTCCGCCGCAGCCCCGGGATCTCCGGGCCTGCGCATCAGGCCCGAAACGCTGCAAAGCGACAGCAGGTAGCCCTGAGGCCCCTTCGCAAGGTGCACGCCCCGACGCTCCAGCTGGGTGAGGAAGAACGACCGGTCGACCAGGCGCGAGGCGGTCGCTGTGGACGTCGAGACCGCAACCATGACGGCGAGCCCGGTCTGCCAGTCCCCCGTCAGCTCGAAAACGATCAGCGTCGTCGAGATCGGCGCGCCCAGGACGGCTGCGGCAACCGCGCCCATCCCCGCCAGCGCATACAGCGTTTCGGACCCGGACACGCTCGGAAAGGTCGCCGTCGCCGCCAGCCCGAAGACAAGGCCCAGAAGGGCGCCGACCATGATCGACGGCGAAAACACGCCCCCGCCCATCCGCCCGCCCATGGTGATCGCGACGGCGGCCACCTTGACTGCGCAGAACACGACTGCTTCGTGCCACAGGATCCGGCCGGTCAAGGCCGCCGACGTGGTCTCGTAGCCGACCCCGATGACGTGCGGAAAGCCGAGCGCCAGCGCCCCGAGCAGCAGCCCGGCGACGGCGGGGCGGATGAGGCGAGGGATGCCGAAGCGCTCGCAGGCATGGTTGCCGAAGTCGTCCGCAGCGAATATGGAGCGCATCATGACGACGGCGATCAGCCCTGACAGCATCCCCAGGATCAGGAATGCCGGAAGCTCCACGTAGAACGCCAGGCTCCCGTTCTCTACCAGCGCGAACTCGGTCACGTCTCCGAAGGCAAGGCGCGAAATCACGGTCCCGGCCACGCTGGCGATGACGATCGGAGCGAACGCATGCACCGCAATGTGCCTGAGCACCACCTCCAGCGCGAACAGGGCCCCCGCGATTGGCGCGTTGAACGATGCAGAAACTGCCGCAGCGACTGCACAGCCCAGGAGGTCGCGTCCCGTGACGCCGTCGGCGTTGATCCGGTTCAGCACCCAGGAGGAGAGTACAGCCGCCAGATGCACGACCGGGCCCTCCCGCCCGGACGACCCCCCTGACCCAAGCGTGATCATCGATGCCGCCGCCGAGGCCACGCCCTCCCTTGCCTCGACGCGCCCGTCGCGGAGCGCCGCGCCCTCGATCACCTCCGCGACGGACCTCGCCCGGCCGTCAGCGGTGAACCGGTCCAGGATGATGCCGACGGCCAGTCCGCCGCATGCCGGGATCAGGACGATCACGTACCACGGGAGGGTCTCGGCGAAGGAGTGCATCAGCCTCGGGTCATCCGTGCCGTAGAGCGTTGCCTGCAGCAGGTTGACGCCGAGCCGAAACAGCACGGCGGCGGCGGCGGCGGCAATTCCGACCGCGAGCGCGATGAACCAGAACTGGACCTGCCCGGGGCCGTCCTCCCTGATGACCCGCAGCACGTCCCGGGCCCGCGCCGAAAGGCGCGCGACGAGAGCCCTGATCTTGACCGGCCTGGACGCGTCCATGAGACAGCTGGCGACACGGGCGGAGACGCAACGAGCCCCGTGCCGCCCGATGGCACAAAGGCAAGGATCCGCAATCCTGCCGCTTGCGGACGCAGCCGTTCCTAAGGCAGGGAGCCGGTGACGGAAAGTGCTGATCGGAATGGCTCCGGCCCGCACGGAATTTCGCCATGCAAGGCCTTGCGGCCGCCTCGCGCGCGGGGTCTTCTGGCCTCATGGCCCTGACCGTCGACCTGAACTCCGACATGGGAGAAGGCTTCGGCCCTTGGAGAATGGGCGATGACGCCGGACTCCTGCAGGTCGTGACCTCCGCGAACGTCGCCTGCGGATTCCATGCCGGCGACGCCGACGTCATGTCCGCGACGATGCGCGCGGCCGTCGAGCGCGGCGTTGGAATCGGCGCGCATCCCGGCTTCCCGGACCGGCAGGGCTTCGGCCGGCGCCGGATGCAGGTGCCGCTGGCGACGCTTGCCAACATGATCCGCTACCAGGTCGGGGCCGCCCGGGCGATGGCGCGTTCCGTCGGCGGACAGGTCCGGCACGTGAAGCTTCACGGCGCCCTCTCGAACATGGCAAGCGCCGACCTCGAAATGGCGCGCGCCTGCTACGGGTCGGCACTGGACGTCGCGCCGGAAATCATCGTCGTCGGGCTCGCGGCGACGCGCATGGAAGAGGCGTGCCGCGAGCTGGGCTGCGGCTGGGCGGGCGAGATCTTCGCCGACCGGGCCTACAGCGCCGACGGCACCCTCGTCGACCGCCGCCTGCCGGGCGCGACGATCTCCGACGCTGGCGAAGCCGCGAGACGCGTCGCCGAAATGGTGCGGGAAGGCGCGATCATCACCGGCGACGGCCGGAGGCTGCCTGCACGCATCGACACGGTCTGCGTCCACGGCGACGGCGACGGCGCCGTCGCGCTGGCCACCCGCGTGCGGGACGGCCTCGAGTCGGCAGGGATCAGGCTGAAGCCGTTCGCCGGAACGCCGCTGGCATGACGGCGACCCGCGCACGGGAGCCGCCGCCATGCAAGGAAGGGCGTTCAAGCACCCGACCCGGGCGTCCGGGATCCGCATGCGATCCGGACAAGGGCCGACGCTTCACGCGTCTTCGTCCAGCGCCCTGAACGCCGCGAGAAGCTCGTCCTTGCTGACCGCCCTTTCCGTGATCGTGGCTCTTTCGAGGACATGGTCCACGAGCTTCTCCTCGAAAATCGACGCACGGATCTGGTCGCGCAGCGCGGGCGAACGCTGCACGAGGTCGTAGTAGTCCCGCTGCCGTCCGGGAAGCGAACTCGCGCGGCTGACGACGGCCTGGTTCATCTCGGCGGCCGTGACCGTGATTCGCGACTTCTTGCCAAGATCCGACAGCAGCAGGCCGAGGCGCACGCGGCGCTCTGCCAGCCGGCTGTGCCCGTCGTCCGGCTCGATTTCCGCAGGAACGCGGGTCTCGCCGTCAGGCGGCTCCTCGTCCATGAGCTGACGCGCAACCAGCTTCGCTTCCTGCGCGACAAGCGACGGCGGCAGGCCAAAGCTCAACACCTTGTCGAGCTCGTCGAAAAGCGTGCGCTTCAGGATTGACCTCGCAATGGAGTCGCTCTCGGCCCTGATGGCCGACACCGCCCTTTGCTTGAGCTTCTCGAGGTCCTCCTCGCCGAGCTTCCGGGCCAGCTCGTCGTCGATCGCCGCAGGCCTTGGCTCCTGCACCGCCATGACCGAAACCTGGAACACGGCGTCCTTGCCCGCCAGCTTCCTGCTCGCATGGTCTTCGGGAAAAGCAACCTCGACCCGTCTGGTCTCGCCGTCCACCGCGCCGACAAGAGGGGTGTCGAACCCGGGGACGAACTGGTTGTCGCCAAGCACAATGGGAATGTTCGACGCGGCGACCTCGTCAACGATCTCGCCGTCGACCATGCAGGTGAAATCGACGATCAGCTGGTCGCCTTCCTCGGCCTTCGAGGACTTCGGGCGATCGACGTAGTCGGGAGTCCTTGCAGCGAAGCCTTCGAGCACTTCGTTGACCGCTGCCTCGTCGACATCGATTACGAGCCTTTCCATCGCGATGCCGGCAAAGTCGACTTCCGGGATCTCGGGGAGCGCCTCGTAGGTCAGCGCAAGCTCAACGTCGTCGCCTTCCTTCCAGTCCTCGTTCTGCATCTCGATCCTGGGCTCCAGGGCCGGCTCCTCGCCGGCGTCCCTGAAGTGCTCGGTAACGGCCGCATCGACGCTTTCCTGCACCGCCTCGCCGAGGAGGCGCTTTCCGAACTGCTTCTTGAGCAGGGCGGTCGGGACCCTTCCCTTGCGGAACCCCTTCATCTGGATCCCGGGAGCCGCCTCGGCCAGCTTGCAGTTGACCCTCTCGTCCAGCTCGTTCGCGGTCACGGTTATCCTGTAGCCGCGCCTGAAGCCCTCGTTCAGCGTCTCTGTGACCTGCATGGGCACCCTCTCTCGCACCCATGCCGGTCACGTCCCGCACGGGCCAGTAAAATCCGCGCTTCTTCTATGAAGGCGCGCGGTTGTCCGCAAGGCCAAAGCGAAGGAAGGCGGCCGGCACGGCCGGCGAGGGCCCGTCGCGGCGCCTGCGCCCCCCGGCGTTCCGGGCGCCCTGCAGCTGGTGCGGGTGGAGGGACTTGAACCCCCACGCCTTGCGGCGCCAGATCCTAAATCTGGTGCGTCTGCCAGTTCCGCCACACCCGCATCCGCACCTGCGGTGCCGGCCAGCCTGCAACAGTCTGAGTCAAGGCGACTTTCCCTCCCACGTCAAGAGCCGGACGGCCGCCGGCCCGTTTCCGGTTCGCGTGCGCAAACGGTTCGGGAGGGACGCAATGGCCAGCCGCTGCCCGACCCATGTACTGGCCTGCAACCTCAAGCCCGGCAGTCCGTACGCGAGGTCCGCAACGCGGGACTCGGCGGCAGCTTCTCCGGCAATGTTTCCCAGCTGTCTGTCGGGGCCTCATGAGGCCTTCAGGCCGGGTCTCCTGACAAGGAAGCGCATCGTCTCCGGCCATCCGGGCCGGACGGGACCAAGCACCGTCGTCATCATCAGCGCGACGACCAGATTGTAGCGAAGTTCCATCCTGTCCCTGCCTCGGAAGAAATGGCTCTCCATTCCGCAAACCCGGTCTATGCGGGAGTTAGGATGCGGGAGTTGGATCCGCTCCAGCGCGATACGGCAGTTGTAGCCGCGCTGCCAGGATGGGCTCCTCCAAGGGATCGGCGTGAGGATCCGGCGATCCGCGGTCACCAAGGGGATCCGCACGGCCCGCCCACAGTCGCCGACCAGGCTTCCACCCATACGGTGGCAGGCTGCGCAGCCAACGCAGTGGAAGCCGTAGGCGGCAGCCGGGCAGCGGTGCTTCAGCGTCTCCCGGCCGCGCTCGAATCCCTCGAAGGCAATCACTCAGGGAGCTTGCAGTTTTAGGAAACGCCGCTTCCACTCCGAAGTGCAACATCAGCCAGCGAGGGGCGAAGCCCGAGCGGCGGCGGTCCCTTCACCGGGAGGCGTAGCCAGTCTTCCGGGGCGGTGCAAGCCCTGCCGGGCGCTGTCCGCGGCCCGCCGGACGCAGGGAGGGCGGAGCCCGACCGGAGGACGGCGGGCCGCGGACAGCGCGCATCTCCCCTCGGAGCCGCCCCCGGCGGCCCCGGAAGGCCACCTCAGGGCGGCTGCGCCTGGTGGAAGGCCTCGGACGGGGTGAGGTAGCCCAGCGCCTTGCGCGGCCGCGCGTTGAGGCGGTCCTGGACGGCCTGCACCTCTGCGTCCGTCACCTTGCGGAAGTCCGTGCCCTTCGGGAACCACTCCCGCACCAGCCCGTTCACGTGCTCGTTCAGGCCGCGCTCCCAGGAGTGGCAATGCCGCGCGAAGAAGAACCCCGCGCCCAGCGCCTCGGCCACCCTGGCATGGCCCGCGAACTCCTTGCCGTTGTCCGCGGTGACCGTGTGCACGGGGAGAGGGCCCAGCATGCCGGTCATGGCCGAGCCGACCGCGTCCGCCGTCTTCCTCTCGACCCTTTCGAGCAGCGTGTACTTGGACGCCCTGTCCACCAGGGAGACAAGCGCGCCGCCGGTGCCCTTGCCGTTGATTCGTGTCCGCCTCCCGGTCGCCGACCCGTTCCTTCGCCTCCACGACGTCCGGGCGCTCGGAGATGTCCACCCGGCCCGGGATGTGGCCGCGGCCCGCATGGGCGCCGCCCTTCCGGTTCGGCTTCCTGCCGCGGCGGCGGAGATGCCGCCAGAGACCGCCGCCGGCCTTCCGGTCGGCGTGGATGCGCTCGTAGATCCACTGACGCCCCGCCATCGGCTCGCCCTCCTTGCGGAGGCGCCCGCTGACCTGCTCGGGGCTCCAGCCCTCGGCCAGCCGCTCCTCCGCCATGCGCCACAGCTCCGGCGTCATCTTGCGCGCCACCGACGAGGCCGCGCTGCGGCGCCTGTCCGACTTGCGCCGGGCCTGCTTGTGGCGGTAGCCGCGCCTGCCGGAGTTGCGCCGCACCTCGCGCCAGACCGTCGTGCGGTCGCGGCCGAGCTGGCGGGCGATCGCCGGGCCGGAAAGCCCGCTTTCCCGGGGCGTGGATCTGGCAGCGTTCCGCATAGGTCAGGTGGCGATGGCCCTCGGGCATGACGGTCTCCTTCTCGCAACGAAGGAACTGTCGCCGCCGCCTGGCCGATTCGCAACATCATGTGTCGCCGAACGACCAGGAACACTGCATCAGGTGTTGCACTTCAGAGTGGAACGGGGGAAATAATGTTCCTTTGAAAATCACTGGTATTCCAAAATTCACCTTCCAACCATACAGTTAAAGGCAGAATTCACCTTGTACTTCAGTATCCGTCGGATGTACGTTCGTCTAATATCTGGACCCTTTAAAGACATAAAATGACCATGTTTATTCAAAATATACTGGCAACATTTGATTCTGTAACTGAAATCAGTGCTGCGTGAAAGGCTGTGCCTGTCACTTGATTTCGATCTCGGCCGAATATATTTCACTCCAGGTCTCTGATCATAGTACATGATCTCCCCAGCTCGCACAAGATGTATGAAAAACTCTCCATCTTCACTAAAGGAAATATTTTCATCAAATCCTCCAACCTCCAAAAATATATCTCGTTTCACCCACAACCCAGATGCTCCAGATGATCGGAAATTTCTTAATACATTTGGAGCATATTTTCCAGTTGGATAACGAGTATTCCTGCGTAAAATCTGGCGCCCGGACGATTTCACTTTCATTGCAGCTGATGAACCGAAACCCACATCCGGATGTTCGTTCACAACGTCTAAAATGCGCCGGCAATAGTCCGGGAAAAATTGATCATCATCATCCAGAAACAAAACGATCGGCCGGCTGGCGTGCGCCACCCCAGCGTTCCTCGCGGCAGACGGACCGGGCGGTCCGGCGTTGTATATGACAGACGCCCCCCCCACTACACTCTGCGCAAGAACCTTGGCTGCAGGAACCATGCTCCTGTCATCGACGACAATAATTTCGCCGCCCTCGGGCAGCGCTTTCGCTGCCGAAGCAACGGCGAGCATAAGGCCTTGAGGCCTGTCTTTGCTAGGAATTATTACCGATATCGGCATAATCGCCTCCATGGCATGGACCCTGCTGGCATCACCGACGACGATAATCTCGTCGCCTGAAGGGCAGCGCTGCTCTTGCGAAGGCAGAGCGTTTTGCAGATCTTTCGGCCTGACCTTTGTCGGGATGACTATGGACACCGACATGACGGCTGAGGGCTGGCGGGGTCCGAAACCTGGCATGAGGGCTGCGACCGCAGTCTCGCCACCGTCGCAGAAAACGAAGTTGCTGCTCAGGCATGGTGCGGCCGCGTTGGCTGGCAGCCGTTCCAGTCGATCCTCTCCTGTCGGACGCCAACGTGCGCCATTGACCTTTCCTCGTCGATGTCACAGAGGCAGGTCCTCGGCCCGCTTCATGCAAGCTGGCCGCGGGAAGCACGCACATATCCATCACGCAGTTCGAGCGGGATCGACCGCATCTCCGCCAGAAACTCCGGCAACGCCCAACCGGCGGCTCATGGCATCCCGGGCAACGGCCACCTGCGTGCGGTCAAAGAGCAGCAGTGCATTGTTGTCCGGTCTTTCATCGCAGGAGTCACGAACATGACCGAGGGGTTCTGGGGGAAAGCAGAACGGTGGTGAACACAGATAGATGAGGCGCGCACCCCCGCTCACTATATCCTGGTTCTTTCCCGTCGGTGGCCAATGGCTGGTCGTAAGCAAAAGCCGGATGTTTGCTCGGCAGAAATTCTGCAGAAACTTCAGGACATCTGCAAATGACAAATGAAACAGGCAATCGCGAACCATCATCAGATCAGCATCCGGCAAGGGATCACACGTCAGGTCAATCCGTTTGAACGCGACCCTGTCCCTCCCCCAAACGCGTTGGTTGCGTTCAATCAAGGGCCTGACAATGTCACCTCCGATGTAATCAACGTCAAGATCATCGACCAAATGCTTCATCCAGTTGAAGTCTCCACAGGGCACGTCGAGAAACCGCCTGATGTCATGCTCCTTCAAAAGCCGAGGGAGGGCATCCCGGATCATCTCTGTTGATCGCAGCTCGCTGCCCTTGCCACTTCGCGACTCGCTGCTGCGCCAGCGATTGCGGGAGTAAATATGCGTGAACACCTCTTCGAGATTGCCGCGGTAACGCAAATGACGCAGATGATGACGAATCTTGCGATTGAGGGTGCGGAGAGGTCCGTGCTTGGCGAGGATCATCACTCAAAACTCCAATCGTCGGTTACGATATAGCGTCGCATCGGCAAGTTCAATTCACTCAACCGAATCCACCTCTGGGCGAAGCGGGAGATCAGGCAGGGACAGCCGGGCGTCGATGAAAAGATAGTTCCAGAAGTCCTGCGCCTGCATGAGTGAGGGGATTTCGTCCTGCGCCACCTCGACGGGGTCCGAGCGGTCGGAGATCCTGTAGGCACGGTAGCCCCTCGAGGACATGATCGAGAACACGTCCGTCGGCTCCGTCCTGCCGGAAATGGAATCGGGCAGCACCTCGACGATCCAGAACGGCTTCGGATCAAGGGCCAGAAGGCCCGGCGCGCCTTCGATGACGTGCCGCTCCCATCCCTCGACGTCCACCAGGACGAGGAGCCTTCCCGACATCCACCTGTGCCCGAGGACGACGTCGTCAAGGCCGACCACCGGCGTGAACTGCCCGAACGCCGTGTCGGCGTCCGCCGGCATCGATCCGCCCCTCCTGAACTCCGCCGACAGGCTGGCGGTGTGCTTCATGCCGAAGATCCTGGCAATCCGCGGAGGCGGACAGCCCGCCGCCGCCGCAAGAACCTCGACATCGTCCTGGTGGCCGTTGACGGCCATGTTGCTGCACAGGAACTGGAAGTTCGCCGGCTCGGGCTCCAGCGCGACCGTCCGCACCCCGGCCCTGAGGGCCATGCAGCAGTAGAAGCCGGAATTCGCCCCGACGTTCACGAACAGCGAAACCCCCGGGAGACGCCCGTCGACCAGCTTGCGCGTCCCCCGCTCCCAGCCGTCGTCGTCGAACCCGCCGATGTCGTCCAGGAACATGAACCCTTCCTTCGTTTCCACCGGCGGGCGCCCCAGGTTCCGCTCGAGGCGCCGCCACCGCCGCCGCCTGCGGCGGGCGCGGTTCCAGCCGCGAATGGCTCCGGCCTTTCCTTCCATCGCTTCCTCCCTTGAAGGCGGGCTACATGTCCGGCCCGGGGGCCGCGGCGTCGGCGAGAAACGCCAGGAGCTCCTCGCGCAGGTCGTCGCGGCGCAGGCCGAGGGCGACGGCGGCCTTGAGGAAGCCCGCCTTGGAGCCGCAGTCGAACCGCTCGCCGCTGAAGCGGAAGGCGCTGACGCGGCCGCCCCGCCCGATCTCCGCCGCGATCGCGTCCGTCAGCTGCAGCTCCCCTGCCGCCGAAGCATTCAGTTCGCCGAGGTGCCGCAGGATCCGGGGAGCGAGGATGTACCGCCCCACCGCCGCAAGGCCCGACGGCAAGGGCCACTCCCCGGGCTTCTCCACCATGCCCGTCACCCGGACGGCCGGCGCCCCCGTCTCCTCGACCTCCAGCATGCCGTAGGCGTGCGCCATCCCCGACGGAACCTCCGCCGCCGCGACCATCGTGCCGCCCGTCGCCCGGTGCGCCGCGACCATCTGCTCAAGGCAGGGCGTCTCGGCCGCGATCACGTCGTCGGGGAGGATGACCGCGAACGCCTCGCCCGGCGCGACCAGCCTCCGGGCGCACCAGACCGCGTGGCCGAGGCCGAGCGGGCGGTGCTGGCGGACGTAGGCGATGGCCCCCGACGGCATCGTCGTGCCCTCGAGCTCCCGCAGGAGCCGGGCGTCGCCCGAGACGCGCAGCGCCGCCTCGAGGACCGGCGAGCGGTCGAAGTAGTCCTCCAGCGCGCCCTTGCCGCGCGAGGTCACGAACACGAACTCCTCGATCCCCGCCGCGCGGGCCTCGTCGACCGCGTACTGGATCAGCGGCCGGTCGACGAGCGTCATGATCTCCTTGGGAATGGACTTCGTCGCCGGAAGGAACCGCGTGCCCAGCCCCGCCACCGGGAAGACCGCCTTCGTGACCTTGCGCGCCATTGACGGGACCTACTGAGATGGCATGTCGAAAGGACCGAGGCCTACAAGCGCCTTTGCCCGGTACTTCCAGATCTGGCTCAAGAACCTTCGGCGCAGCGAAGGCTCGTTGTCCGCCAGCCAGTGCCCGTGATCCCCCAGTATCTTCCGGTAGCACCGGATTCGTTCCCTGGGCGCAATCCGCCGGGACAGGCTGGCGCTGGACGGCCTGTCGGCCTGTCCCCATTCGAGGCGCTCCTGCTGACGGCGAAACCCTGGCTTCGCGTCAAACCACATGGGAGCCCTGATGCGCGCCAAGCGGATGCAGAACTCGGTGTCCGCATTGATCCACAGGTCCGCGTCGAAGCCGCCGAGCGCAAGGAACGTCTCGCGCCTCACCCACAGGCCGCTGATGCTCGGAATGAGCCGCGACCTCAGCGGAGCCGCATGATCCCGTTTCCCCGATACCGGCCTTTTCGGCCGCCGAACGTCGCCCCGCCTGGAGCGCCGGACATGCGAGGAAGTGCCGTACAGGACTTCGGGGTGGTCGGCCGCGACGGCCAGTATCCGCGTGCAGCAGTCCGGGAACAGGCGGTCGTCGTCATCGAGGAAGAGGCAGACCGGAAAGCGCGCCCTGGCCACACCCGCGTTGCGCGCACCGGACGGGCCGGGAGGATCAGGATTGTCGATGACGGACACGCTTTCGCCGCAGTCGCCCAGGACGTCCCTGGAATGGACCTTGCTGCCATCGTCAACGACGATGACCTCGCCGACCGGAGGAAGCGCGGCCCTCGCGGAGGCAAGTGCGCCGGGCAGCTCTTTCGGCCTGTCCCTTGTCGGAATGACTATGGAAATCGGCATGGCGGCTCAGGGCTGGCGAGGTCCGGAACCGGACATGAGGCCTGCCATCGCAGGCTCGTCGTCGCAGAACACGAAGTTGCTGCTCGGGCATGCGGCCGCACCGGCCGGCACCCGCCCCAGGCGTCCCTCACCGTCGAACGCCAGGGCTGCATAGCCGAAGGACCGCATGGTCCCGAAGACCCCGGAGCCGCCGCGGACATCCGGTGGCATGTCGAGGACCTCGATCAGCCATGTCGGCTTGGGCTGGACGTCGAGCAGCGAAGCCGCGCCCCGCAGCACGGACGCCTCCGCGCCTTCGGCATCCACCAGGACGACCACCCTCACGCCCGAGATGTCGCTTGCGCGGATGATGTCATCCAGCCGGTGCACGGGAACGTTCTGCGAGCGAAGGTGGCCAGTTCTGGAGAAGCCCGGAATCAAGGACTGGTCGGTCCTGTTCAGCCCGTGCATCTCCGCGAGGCCCGCCCTGTCAGAAACCGCGACAGGGAATAGCGAGAGCCCGTCGTTCCATCCGTTCGCCAGGACGTTCCTCATCAGCACTGCGCAGTTCTCGGGGACCGGCTCGAACGCGATGGTCCGAACTCCCCGGGCCAGCGCCAAGCAGACATAGAAGCCGTGGTTCGCCCCGATGTTGATGAACAAGCTCGTCTCGGGAAGGATCGCGTTCATGAATCTCCTTTCCTGCGCTTCCCACCCGTTGTCGAACCATGCCTTGTGGCCGGACATGAGGAACCCCTCGGGCGTCAGCCGCGGCTTTGAGGAAAGCCACCGCCGGACTCTGCGGCGGTCATTCATCAACCGACACGCGTCCCGCAGTCCCGTCACGACCGCGCCTCGAACATGCCGGCCACGTCGATGCCCGTCCGCGCGCGTATCTCCGCGCAGGTCCGCCGGTAGAGCCGGTAGCGTCGGCGGGCCTTCCACCACGGGCGGTCCCAGGACCTGCGCCTGTAGATGCTGGAGAAGTGGAGTATGCCCGGGTTCCGGACGGCGGCCCTGATCTCGCACCACAGCTCCGGCGGGGCGTACGGCCTGTTGAACCAGAGGATGTCCTTCGGAACGTCCCACCTCAGGTCAAGGTGGCGAACGCGGTTAGCGAAGAACCTGTTCAGTATTTCCATGTCGGTCAGCCACCTGCCACCGGCCTTCCAGTCATCCACACGGGGGAGACGGCGGCCGGGATCCGCCGCGCGGACCGCGCATGCGTCGAACAGGATCACGCCGGAGCTGAAGAGCCTCGAAGCCGCCTCCCGCGCGCTGCGCTTCCCGTCTGCCAGCATCCCGTGTTCCGCCCGCTTCCTCCTCGACCTGCGGGGAAGGAGCATCGAAAGAGGCCCGGCGCCTTCATACTTCCTGAACGACAGCACGGTCGGGTACGAAAGGCAGGCGCCGATCAGGCCGCCTTCCAGATCCGTCCGGAACAGTTCGGCGACGTCGTCCAGGACCAGGGTGTCCGCGTCGAGGAACAGGCACCTGCCCTCGACGAGCCACGGCAGGAAAAGGGGCACCATGCTGGCGGCCGGGAACCGGGCCGCATGGCGGGACTTACCGTATTCGGCAAGGGGGCCGGAATCGAACCGGCGGACCTCGACGGCCGAGTCCGGGAAGTGGCCTGCCAGATCGCGGACGGCGCCCGTGTCGAACTCCGCGCCCGCCGCGAAGACCGTCACCCGCACCGGCTCCCGCACGCGCTTCAGGGCCGTGTACATGGAGACGATCAGGCACGGCAGGTACCGGTCGTCGATTCCGTAGGCCAGGTGCGTCGTCGACACTGTCAGAAAACATCCTTGGCAGAGGTGATGATGGGGAGGGGGCGAAAACCGGTCACGCCCGCGCCTCGAACATGCCGGCCACGTCGATGCCCGTCCGCGCGCGTATCTCCGCGCAGGTCCGCCGGTAGATCCGGTAGCGTCGGCGGGCCTTCCACCACGGGCGGTCCCAGGACCTGCGCCTGTAGATGTCGGTGAAATGGAGTATGCCCGGGTTCCGGACGGCGGCCCTGATCTCGCGCCACAGCTCCGGCGAGGCGTACGGCCTGTTGAACCAGAGGATGTCCTTCGTGAAGTCCCACCTCAGGTCGAGGTGGCGAACGCGGTTCGCGAAGAACCTGTTCAGTATTTCCATGTCAACCAGCTGCCTGCCGCCGGCCTTCCAGTCATCCACACGGGGGAGACGGCGGCCGGGATCCGCCGCGCGGACCGCGCATGTGTCGAACAGGATCACGCCGGAGCTGAAGTAGCCTAGGGCCGCTTCCCGTGCCGCCTGTCCGGTTTCTTCTGCCAACAGGCTGTATTCCGCCCGCTTCATCCTCGACCTGCGAGGAAGAAGCGCCGAAAGAAGCCTGTCGTTTCTTTCATGCTTCCTGAACGACAGCACTGCCGGGTAAGCGAGGCAGGCGCCGATCAGGCGGCCCCCCAGGTCCGTCCGGAACAGTTCGGCGACGTCGTCCAGGACCAGGGTGTCCGCGTCGAGGAACAGGCACCTGCCCTCGACAAGCCACGGCAGGAAAAGGGGCACCATGCTGGCGGCCGGATACCGGGCGGCATCGCGGGATTTCCCGTATTCGGCGAGGGGGCCGGAGTCGAACCGGCGGACCTCGACGGCCGAGTCCGGGAAGTGGCCTGCCAGATCGCGGACGGCGCCCGTGTCGAACTCCGCGCCCGCCGCGAAGACCGTCACCCGCACCGGCCCCCGCACGCGCTTCAGGGCCGTGTACATGGAGACGACCAGGCACGGCAGGTACCGGTCGTCGATTCCGTAGGCCAGGTGCGTCACGGGCGCGGGCATTCAGGAAGCCTGGTTCCGGCCGCCGGCGGCCCGAGAGGTCAGTGCATCTGACAGCCATGCCGCGGTCTGCGCGGCGCTGCCTGCACATGCGACTTGCCCATGTCCGGCGCGGCCGGAATGCGGCGCGGGCCCGCGAAGGGGCGGCGGCCCTAGCCGGTCACGTGACGCAGTTCGGCGAGGCGCGAGGCGCGAGGCGCGAGGCGCGAGGCGCGAGGCGCGAGGCGCGAGGCGCGTACTGCCTGAGTGATGCCGCCAGAGTCAAGGCCCGCTCCCGCGTTCTCGTCCGTGTCGCGGCACACTTAGTCCGGGCGCCGCGACCTGCGCAAGGCCCGAGGGACACTTTTCGCATCCGAGACGCCGGTGCGCCGTCGAAGATCGGCGAGAGACCGACGGCAGCGGCGAATGGCCAGCGCCGTCTTCTCGGCGGCGGCGCCCAAGTGCAGCGCGCGCGACGCATTGATCAGATGGAGCCGACGCCAGCAGTTCGGGCGGCCTCGCCTGACAGACGTCCGGCCCGGACGTCCGTTTCCGATAGGGCAGGCACGGCATTAGGGCCGTGCCATGAAGACCAGGCCTGCAATGGCCGAAAGCCGGCCCTCCGCCGGATGGCGAAGAGGCGTGGAGCTGCGGTCCTGGAAAGTTCCTGAAAGGGGCGGCACCGAATCAGGGTACCGGCGGGGATTCATCCTCCCGTTTTCTCCGCCGGCCTTCCGTCCGGATCCAGGCCGCCGGCGTGGACGAGATGCGTCCTGAAGGAAGGGATGGGACAGTGGAAGGTCTCGTCGGCGCGTTCGTGCAGAACGCCCTGGTGCACCAGGTGGTCGAAGAAGCCGTCGATTTCCATGCTTCCGGGCAGGCGGCATCCGTCCCTGTCGTCAACCGATCTCCTGACCAGGCTCTTGACCATTCTCTGGCTCATGCCGTCCTCGAGGCCGTCCATCACGCGCGCAACAAGGATGTCGGCGTCCTTCATCTCGTAACTCTTCTGTCCCTTGTAGTATGTCTTGCGGCTCTCAGCGGCTTCGGCCTCGACATTCGCCCAGTTCATTCTCTCCAGGTCGCCGCCAGCCTCGCACAGCCCGCGCCCCAAGGCGTGGAGCATGAAATGAAGATGCCTGGGCCAGCCCTCGCAGGGCGCCGCGAGCGCGTCCAGGCGTGCCTCAAACCCGGTCGGGTCGACGCCGAACTTCCTGCAGAACCTCCCCATGAGAAACGCGACCTCGCTGTAACGTCCCTCGCAGGTCAAAGATGTGCATTCCCTGGCCTCAAGCCGCGTCAAGTGCATGGATTTCGCCCTTTCCATGGTGTCGCCAAGACCCGCAAGAACGAGCGAGAGCGGCAGCCCGGACCTGCTGCCGTGAAGCGCCTGCAGGAACCGTGCATGGGCCGTCGCCTCGTCACCGGAGATCCTCTGCGCCTCGTCGACGCAAAGAACGACAGGACCTTGCCATTTGCCGATAGGTACCGTTTTAGCAAGCTGGACCAGGCTTTTCGGACGCTCATCGTCCGGTGCGCTCCGGGTCTTCTGCATCTCCGCCTTGAATGCCTTCAGGTCCAGGCCCGTCGACAGAGAGGACGAAATCTCCCTCCATTTCCTTTCGGGCAGGCCGCCCGCGACGCCAATGAGATCGATCACTGTCGGCAGGTCGTCGACCAGGTCCTGACTCTCGACCGTCACGACGCGTGACTGTCCAGAAGCGCCGCCGCGTTCGACGGCGCGCTCTTTCAGCTCGTCGAGAACGGCGCTCTTCCCGGCGCCCGGAGCGCCCTTGATGACGGTCGTCGCCTTGGCCATGCCGTGGGCGGGGGCGCCGGCGCCCTTCCATGTCCGTGCGGCGACCCTCTCGATCTCTCCGAGAATGTCCTCGCGTCCAACGAACACGGGCGGCGGGGAGCCGTCCCGCTCCTCGAGAAAGTCCTCCAGCGCCTCGCGCCCGAATCCCGGGACGTCTCTCTTCCTTTCCTCCATGTCGCGGACTCCTCAATTGTCTCCTCAGTCGTACACGAGGCGATACGCGCTTTCCACCGCGCTCACGCAGGGGACGGCCAAATCCGCCAGTGCGCCCAGGGACAGCCTGCCCATTAGCCGGAACTTCAGGGGAGGCGAAAGCGGTTTTCCGCGACCATCCTGTTGATTTTCAGTTATTTTCGTGCCCGAGGGCGGCCTGTCAGCCTGTCATTCTCATGGGAACGTTCCGGTCCGGCTTCACTCCGAGAAGTCCGAAGGCCCGTTCCCGGACCGGGGCGGGCGTGGTGACGACGGTCAGCAGGCTGTCGCCGTGGCCCGGCAGGCGCAGCTGGTTCAGCGCCATGCCCGAGAGATCGTCGAGCAGGGTGCGCAGGCTGTGGACCGGCAGCCCGTCCGGGGTCCGCTTCGTGTTGGCCCTGGCCTTCGCGCGCTCCGAGACCTCGGCCCTCTCCACCGGCGATCCGCGCCGCGCCCGCGCCGCCTCGCGGTCGTCGTCCTCGAACGGCATCGGCGCGAGGCGCCGGCGCATGTGCCGTTCCACGTGGAGCGCGAGCATGCACATGAACACGTGGGCGCGGACGTGATCGGGCGAGTGGACGTGGACGGGACGGATCCGGAGGTCGGTCCTGGCGTTCCGGAACGCGCGCTCCACGCCCGCGAGGCCCTTGTACGCCTCCACGGCCTCGGCCGCGCCCATGGAGGCGGCGTCCAGGCTGGTGCGGATGACGCAGACGCCGTCGAGCCGCGCCTCGGCGGCGATCCGGTCCTCCCGGCGGCGCCAGGCGATGCCGTCGTCGGTGACGTCGACCTCGAGATGCCTGCCCGCCTTGCGGCGGTTCACGTCCCGGCCGACACGGCGGCCGATCGCCTCCCGGCCCTTCGGCCGGCCCGAGCGCACCGACGCCGCTATGCCGGCGAGCGCCTCCTCCGTCGCCCTGAGCGGGTCCTCCCGCTTGCGGGCCCGCTCCTGGCGCAGCCGGGGGTTGAGGCAGACCGTCAGGCGCTCGCCGGGAAAGTCCGGGCCCGTGACCTCCGCCACCGCGTCGGGAACCAGCGCCTCGGGCACGAGCGGGGCCGGAGCGCCGTCCGGACCCTCCCTGAGCAGCCTGCGGATGTCCACGGTCTTCAGCGCCGGGATCCAGTCGAGCCCCGCGGGCTCGAGGTCCTCGCGGATCCGGGCCGTGGCGAGCATCCCCCTGTCGCCCGCCGGCGCCACGCGGCCGATGCCGAAGCGCCTGCGGATCCTGTCCGCCTGGCGCGCCACCGTGGACGGGTCCGAGGCGTTGCCGGGGAAGACCTCCACGGCGACCGGGCAGCCGTCGGAGGCGCAGGGCAGCCCGAACACGGTCTGCCGCCTGCCCTTCCTGCCGTCGCGGTCGTGGCCGAAGGCGGCGAGCGGGCGCTTCGAGCCTTCCAGGCAGATGGAGCTGACGTCGTACAGGATGAGCGTGCCGTCCTCCAGGTGCCGGCTGGCGAGGCTCCGCTCGATCCAGGGCTGGCGCCTGGGCAGCCAGTCGAGCATGTCCGGCACCTCGTTGCCGGCGACCTCCCCGAGCCCGGGCAGGGCGCCGAGGCTGCCCGTCGCGGTCTCCGGCGACAGCCGCCGGGCGGTGGCGAGCCTGGAGTCCGGCCACGGCACCCGCGCGACGACGGCCGCCAGCGCCAGGTCGCGCCCGCGGCCGCCGGCGCGGTGGAGGATGCGCTCGAGACCCAGGTCCCGCGCCGTGCCGAGGACGGCGGCGGCGTGGCCGTGCGGGAGGGAGCGCTCCACCCGCATCAGGTCGCCGACGTCGCGGACGGCGCCGGCGCCCTTGAGCACCGCGCGGAAGCCCTCGACGACGTGGGGCGGGCGCCTCGAGAGGCTGGCGACGGTGCGCTTGCGGATCCGCCTTCCCTCGCGCCAGGCCTCGCGCGAGCCGGGATGGCGGGCTTTCCGGCCTGGTTTGGGACGGATTCGATGTCGGGGCCACGGCGGGCGTCCGCCATGGGAACGGTTCGCGCCCATGGGAGACCGATTCGTCTGTGATGCCAGGAGACATCACGGGAGAATGCCGAGCCCTGGTTCAACGGCGCCTGGACGGCCCGTCAGGCGCGCCGGAAACCGCGGCAATGCCGGTCATGGCAACAGGAATCCAGCTGCGGGGGTGCCGAAACGGCGAATTCCCGCTTCCTGTCAACGAGTTGGGCGAGAATCGCGGGCCTGAAGTTCCGATTAAAGCCATTAATGTGGCCTTGTCGGCGTTGCCGACTTGAAACTGCGTCTCCGGCCGTCACACTTTCCCCGCACCGCAACGTCAAGGAGGGAAACGCGATGCATTCCGGCCGCCTCGTCTTCGCCCAGGTCATGAGACATCTCCCGTGGCACGCGTTCGACCGCTGCGTCGACCGGTACGGCGGCGACCGGTGCGTGAAGGCGTTCAGTTGCGCGGATCAGTGCCGGTGCATGGCCTTTGCCCAGCTCACCTGCAGGAGCAGCCTGCGCGACATCGAGGCCTGCCTGCGGGCCCAGTCCGGAAAGCTGTTCACATGGGCATCCGCGGCGGGGTCTCCCGCAACACCCTCGCCAATGCCAACCGGGCCCGCGACTGGAAGATCCACGCCGACTTCGCGCAGCATCCCGTCCACGTCGCCCGGGACGCCCACGCCGATGACGCGCTTCCCGGCCTTGACGTCAGGGATACCGCATACGCGCTCGACTCCTCGACGATCGACCTCTGCCTGTCGCTGTTCCCCTGGGCGCGCTTCCGGAAGACGAAGGGCGCCGTCAAGCTGCACACGCTCCTCGACCTGCACGGGAACATTCCCGCCTTCATCCACGTGTCCGACGGAAAGCTGCATGACGTCAACGTCCTGGACATGCTGGTCCCGGAGGCCGGATCCTTCCACGTGATGGACCGAGCCTGTCCCGACTTCGCGCGCCTTCACCATCTCCATCTCCGTGGCGGCTTCTTCGTCCTGAGAGCGAAGTCGAACACCAGGCTTCGCCGCCTCTCGTCACGACCCGTGGACCGCGGCACCGGCCTCGTCTGCGACCAGGTCGTGTGCGGCCGGACGGCATCAACAGCGCGACCGACTGCCCGGACAAGCTGCGGCGGATCAGGTGCCGCGACCGGGAGCGCGGCAAGACCCTGGTCTTCCTGACCGACAACTTCGTCCTGCCGGCCATGACGGTCGCGGACATCTGCCGTTCCAGGTGGCAGGTGGAACTCTTCTTCAAATGGATCAGGCAGCACCTTCGGACAAAGTCGTTCCTCGGCACTTCGGAGAACGCCGTGAAGAGCCAGATCTGGATCGCGGTCTCGGTCTGCGTGATCGTTGCGATCATACGGAAGCGCCTGAAAATCGAGGAGAGTCTTCACACAATCCTGCAGATTCTGAGCCTCACGATCTTCGAGAAAACCCCGTTAAATCAACTTCTTGACACGACGGTACATCAGATCCGGCCGGACGGGCCGAGCAAGCAGTTGAATTTATTTGATTTTTAGGGCCCGTTGACAGTCATGTCGCGGCGACCACGCCGGCGACGAGGCGATCCCGGCGGCGAAGCTCGCGTCGGTCTTGTCGTGCCGCGTCGCGATCGCACGGAACTCCCTGGTCTTCGCGAAGAGGCTCTCCACCAGGTGCCGCCACCCGTCCACCCGTACACCTCCCGGTCATGCGCCCGCGGCACCGTCCGGCTCCGCCTCGACGGGACCGCCGCCTCCGCCCCGCGTTCCGCCAGGTCCTCCAGGAGCCGGTCGGCGTCGAACGCCTTGTCACCGACGAAGGCCCCGAACGCCAGGCCGCCGGGAAGCCCCGGCACCCCCTCGGGTCGTGCGCCTGGCCGGGAAGGATCGTGAACCGCACGAGATGTCCCAGGGCGTCCACGACGGCCACGACCTTGCTCGTCAGGCCGCCTCTGGAACGGCCGATCCCCTGGCTCGAGGTCCCCCTTTTGCGCCGGACGCCTTCCGGTGCGCCCGGACGACCGTGCCGTCGACGAACACCCACTCGAGGCCGGACTCCTCGGACAGGGCGTCGGAAACGCGCGCGAAGACCCCCGGAAGCGCCCGGCGCCGGAACCGCCTGGAGGCGCCGTCCCGGTTCCCGGACCGCGCGGGGAGGTCGCGCCACGGCGATCCCGTCCGGAACCGCCACGGCACCGCCTCCATGAAGAGGCGGCTGTCCGCCGCCGTGCCGCCGGGGTCGGACGCCCTGCCCGGCAGCATGTCCCCGGTCCGCGCCCGCATGGCGTCGGCCGTCACCGTCCTGTCTGGATCGTCGTACTGCTCGCTCATGCCGTTGTTGCCTCGTGCCGCCGTTCCGGCGGTCATCGGGGCAGGAAATGGCATGGAACCGGACGATTCGCAAGACAACTGTCAACGGGCCCTAATGGGACACTACTGGTCATAAACATTTCTTCCCACACCAACTTTGACAAAGCGAAAATCAGCGATGGAGCTTCATAATCGCCGCCATACAGCCTGGCGCTTCGCAGACGGACTCGGACGGCAGTCTCGATGCCGTCTTTTGTCAGGCCGACATTTTCAGCGCCTTCGTTATCAAGCCAGACAAGCAGCTTCACAGGCTCGCAACCGTTCCATAGCGAGAAACGGTCAAGGTCGCTGACTTCCTCCCCCGCCGCAGGCCAGGCGGCCATCAGGCAGGCTGCCAGCGCGGCCGCGACCCTCAACCCGGCAGGCCGATCAGGACGCCGAGGAAGGCGAAGCCCGCGCCGAGAACGGCGACGGCAAGGCCGATCATTCCGCCGACCGTGACCAGCATCCGGGTCTCGCGCTTCGCCATGTCTTCGCGCAGCAAGGCCCAGCCCTTGTCATAGCGTTCATCCATCGTGTTCATGCGTTCCTTCAGGACGGCAACCTGCCGGGCAAGTGCGTGGATGTCCGGCGCGGCGCTCATGCCCGCAACGTAACCGTTCGCACGCGGGCGTCAATCCGGGCTGATTCGTCCGGTCCGATTCCGGTCCGATTGCGGTCAGTTCTGTCCGGTGATTTGCAGATTCAGGCTGGTGGCGTTGCCTAGACATAAATCATTGAAATAATTTCGTGTTTCTCCCCCCTGATGGGGTGTAGCCCAGATTGGTTGATCGAGCCCCAACGGTCCAGCTTGCCCGCTGTTCGAGAATGTCTGACAGCCTTGTTTTCTTGATGGAACGATGGTGCAGCAGCGCCAGCGAATCATGGCGGTCAACAAATTTGGGATGCACCCCCTGATGGGAGGGGTTGACGCGGCACGCGCGCCGCCCCAGAGTGCATGAAACCGCCCGTCATCGGCCGTGGGGGCCTCGGGGGTGTAGCCCAACTTTTTGACATCATGCGGCGATGGCCTGATTCGTCCGCCATTCGAGGAAGTCGGGCACCCTGAGGTTCATGGCGCAGCCCTTCAGCGCCAGCATGGCGTTGGCGCCCCTCTCCGCCCGGCGCGTTCCGGAGCGCTTGAGCCGCAGCCCGAACTGCCGGCATCCGCCCTCGACGACGCCGCTTTCCGGCCCGGACGCCCCGTTCCCGGAACCCGTCGTGCCGCATCCGGCCGAGGTTCCTCTCGCCGCTTCCACTCTGAAGTGCAACATCAGCCAGCGAGGGGCGAAGCCCGAGCGGCGGCGGTCCCTTCACCGGGAGGCGTAGCCAGTCTTCCGGGGCGGTGCAAGCCCTGCCGGGCGCTGTCCGCGGCCCGCCGGACGCAGGGAGGGCGGAGCCCGACCGGAGGACGGCGGGCCGCGGACAGCGCGCATCTCCCCTCGGAGCCGCCCCCGGCGGCCCCGGAAGGCCACCTCAGGGCGGCTGCGCCTGGTGGAAGGCCTCGGACGGGGTGAGGTAGCCCAGCGCCTTGCGCGGCCGCGCGTTGAGGCGGTCCTGGACGGCCTGCACCTCTGCGTCCGTCACCTTGCGGAAGTCCGTGCCCTTGGGCAGGTATCCCCGCACGAGGCCGTTGGTGTGCTCGTTCAGGCCGCGCTCCCAGGAGTGGCAATGCCGCGCGAAGAAGAACCCCGCGCCCAGCGCCTCGGCCACCCTGGCATGGCCCGCGAACTCCTTGCCGTTGTCCGCGGTGACCGTGTGCACGGGGAGAGGGCCCAGCATGCCGGTCATGGCCGAGCCGACCGCGTCCGCCGTCTTCCTCCCGACCCTTTCGAGCAGCGTGTGCCTGGACGCCCTGTCCACCAGGGAGACAAGCGCGCCGCTGTGGCCCTTGCCCACAATGGTGTCGGCCTCCCAGTCGCCGACCCGTTCCTTCGCCTCCACGACGTCCGGGCGCTCGGAGATGTCCACCCGGCCCGGGATGTGGCCGCGGCCCGCGTGGGCCCCGCCCTTCCAGTTCGGCTTCCTGCCGCGGCGGCGGAGATGCCGCCAGAGACCGCCGCCGGCCTTCCGGTCGGCGTGGATGCGCTCGTAGATCCACTGACGCCCCGCCATCGGCTCGCCCTCCTTGCGGAGGCGCCCGCTGACCTGCTCGGGGCCCGGCCCTCGGCCAGCCGCTCCTCCGCCATGCGCCACAGCTCCGGCGTCATCTTGCGCGCCACCGACGAGGCCGCGCTGCGGCGCCTGTCCGACTTGCGCTGGGCTTGCTTGTGGCGGTAGCCGCGCCTGCCGGAGTTGCGCCGCACCTCGCGCCAGACCGTCGTGCGGTCGCGGCCGAGCTGGCGGGCGATCGCCGGGCCGGAAAGCCCGCTTTTCCTCAGGGCGTGGATCTGGCAGCGTTCCGCATAGGTCAGGTGGCGATGGCCCTCGGGCATGACAGTCTCCTTGCTTCATCACAGGGACTGTCGTCGCCGCCTGGCCGATTCGCAACATCATGTGTCGCCGAACGACCAGGAACACTGCATCAGGTGTTGCACTTCAGAGTGGAACGGGGGTCTCGAAATGCCGGCAGCAGGCCTCGACTTCCTCGTGCCGGTCCCTGAAGGGCGCCGGCTCCCGGACCACCTTCGCCGCCCGGCCCGCCCTGACGTCCGCCTCGCCTCCGCGAACCGCCGGTCCCGCTCCGCCCCCGCCGGCAGGATCGCCTCGCGGCGTCGGAGGCGCGTTCCAGGCAGTGGAAGAGGCCGGGCACGAACGTGACCTTCCGGCCCCCGAAGAGCTCCTCGCAGGCGTTGGGGATCCAGTCCGCCCCGTCGGAGACGACGACGGGCCCGCCCGCGTCGTGCAGCCCCCGCCGCCGGGCCTCCCGGTCGCGCCGCGCCGCGAAGTCCGAGGCCTCCCGGCCTCCGGACGGCGCCGCCGCGCCGCCGGTCAGGCAGCCGGACGACTCGCTGCCCCGGTCCTTGAGAGCCGCGCCGGTCCCGGGGTCCCGCCCCTCGGCCGTGCACGCCACCGCCAGCCTGGCTTCCCTGGTCTTCGAGGTGCCGTCGGCCTGCCTGCCGCGAACGCCCTCGGTCTCCTCCCTCCGCATCGGGACGCCGGTCCCGTCGACGGAGAGCTGCATGCGCGGTTCCAGCGGCCTGCCGTCGACGACCTCCTCGCGCTCGAAGCGGGCCGCCGCCTCGCCGAGCTCCGGCGCCCGGCGCTGCAGCGCGCTCGACGACGCGTCCACACCGGCGAGGCTGTCGACGTGCCGGCTCGCCGCCTCGAAGCCCATGAGCGGCACCGTCCCGGCGATGACGCTCGCCATCCCCGGCGTCACCGTCCCGCCCTCCAGGCCAAGCGCCCGGTCCGGCGGGAAGCGCCCCTTGCCGCACGACCGGCAGCGGAAGTGCGACCGCTCCGCCTCGACCCGGCCGAGCCGGCTCGAGGCAAGGCCTTCGACGACGACGAATGCCGGGCCGTCGGCCTGCCGCAGGCCCCGCACTCCGGCGCCGGCAGCGTCGCGTCCAGCCGCCCGGCAGAAGCTCGGCGCCGCCGTGCCGCCGCCGGACACGCACTCGAGGCCGGACTCCTCCGACAAGGCGTCGGAAACGCGCTCGAGGACCCCAGAAAGCGCCCGGCGCCGGAACCGCCTGGAGACGCCGTTCCGGTTCCCGAACCGCGCGGGGAGGTCGCGCCACGGCGACCCCGTGCGGAACCGCCACGGCACCGCCTCCGTGAAGAGGCGGCTGTCCGCCGCCGTGCCGCCGGGATCGGACGCCCTGCCCGGCAGCATGTCCCCGGCCCGCGCCCGCATGGCGCCGGCCGTCACCGTCCTGTCTGGATCGTCGTTCTGCTCGCTCATGCCGTTGTCGCCTCGTGCCGCCGTTCCGGCGGTCGTCGGGGCAGGACATGGCATGGAACCGGACGATTCGCAAGACAACTGTCAACGGGCCCTGGGGCTACACCCTGCGCAGGGAATTCCGCTTGCGCGCGCCCGCAACCTGCTGTATTGGCTTGCAGATCGAGAGGAAGAGGCGGCGCTGTGCAAGGCGGCAGCCACCCGGCTGCCAAGGTTTCCGAGGGTCACACCCATGATGCGCTGCCAGGCGTGGCCAGGGTTCCGCCAGCAGGCGGCTCCTCCCTCGCCCGGCCTGCGGGCCGCTCGCATTCGCCGATCCAAGCCGGTATAGGTCATCCCGAAGCAAGTGGAGATGCCGATGGCCAAGGCCCCGTCCCGAACCGAGTCCGCCAAGCGCGCCGCTGCGGCGCGGGCGGGCGCCCTCGTCACCTCCGGGATGAAGGTCGGCCTGGGCTCCGGGTCAACCGCGGCCTGCCTGGTCAGGCATCTGGGCGAGAGGGTCCGCTCGGAAGGCCTCGAGATCACCTGCGTGCCGACGTCGTCCGCGACGGCCGCCCTGGCACGCGAGGAGGGCATCCGCCTTGCGGCGCTGGACGAAGCGGGCCGGCTCGATCTCACGGTCGATGGCGCGGACGAGTTCGATCCGGACCTGAACCTGATCAAGGGCGCCGGCGGCGCGCTCCTCCGGGAAAAGATCGTGGCGGCCGCATCCGACCGGACGGTCGTGATGGTCGACGATTCCAAGCGGGTCGAGACGCTGGGCGCATATCCCCTTCCGGTCGAAGTGCTGGGTTTCGGGATGGGCGCCACGACGGCGCTGGTGGAGCGGACCCTCGAGGCCCAGGACGTGAGCGGTCGCCGAATCGTGCCTCGCCGCAGGGACGGCCGGCTCTTCACGACAGACGAGGGCAATCACGTCCTCGACCTTCACCTGGACCGCATTGGCGATGCCCGCAGCCTGGCGCAAGCCCTCAACCAGATACCCGGAATCGTCGAAAACGGGCTTTTTGTCGGCCTTTGCGACACGGTCGTTCTCGGAAAGCCCGACGGCACGGCCGAGACCATCGGCCCGTCGCGGGGCGAGACGGGCGCCCGCGGGGCCAGGCACGCGGGAGGCGGCGTCCGGCCGGCCGCCGAATGACGCCCCGCGACGTCGACCTGTTCGTCATCGGCGGCGGTTCGGGCGGGGTGCGCGCGGCCCGAACGGCGGCTGCCGCCGGCGCCCGGGTCGCCCTGGCCGAAAGCCGGCGCATGGGCGGAACATGCGTGATTCGGGGCTGTGTCCCGAAGAAGCTCATGGTGTTCGCGTCCGAGTTCCGCGGACAGGCCGCGCTCGCGCGCGGCTACGGATGGACCGCCGAGTCGGGGGCGTTCGAATGGAAGACGTTCCGTGCACGGCTTGACGCCGAGCTGGACCGGCTCGAGAGCGTCTACCGCAACCTGCTGACGTCCTCCGGCGTCGCCATTCACGACATGCGCGCGCGGCTGTCCGGCCCGAACACGGTGGAGCTCGAGGACGGCGCGCGCGTCACGGCGGGGCATGTCCTGATCGCGACGGGAGGCCGCCCCGTGCGCCCCGACGTCCCGAACGCCGCGCTGGGCATGGTTTCGGACGACGTCTTCCAGATGGACAGGCTGCCCGGATCGGTGCTGATCGTCGGCGGGGGGTACATCGCCTGCGAGTTCGCCTGCATCCTGAACGGGATGGGCGTGGCGGTGACGCAGCTCTACCGCGGAGCGCAGATCCTGCGCGGCTTTGACGACGAGGCGCGAGACGTCGTGGCAGGCAGAATGCGGGAGCAGGGGATCGACCTGCAGGTCAACACGAATGTCGTCGCCTTGCGTCCGGCGGGAATCGGCGAGGGCGGCAGGCCGGCTCCGGCCCCGCGCGGCAGCCTGGCGACCGCGCAGGGCGCGGTCGTCGCCACGACCACGGACGGCGTCGAGCGGCGCTTCGACCGCCTGCTGTTCGCCACCGGCCGCGCGCCCGGCTCCGGGGACCTCGGGCTCGAGGCGGCCGGAGTCGCCGTGGACCGGCGCGGCGCCATCCAGGTCGACGCCTACAGCCAGACGGCGGCGCCTTCGGTCTACGCGATCGGAGACGTGACGGACCGAATCAACCTGACCCCCGTCGCCATCCGAGAGGGGCAGGCGTTCACGGAAACGGTCTTCAACGGCAACCCGACCGCCCCGGATCACGACCTGGTGGCCTCGGCCGTCTTCACGCAGCCGGAGCTTGGCGCCGTGGGCCTGACGGAGGAAGCCGCGCGAGAGCGGGAAGAGATCGAGGTCTACTCCGCAGCGTTCAATCCCATGCGAACCGCCTTTGTCGGCAGGCCGAACCAGGCACTCATGAAACTCGTCGTCTCGCGGGCGAGCCGCAAGGTGCTCGGCTGCCATATCGTCGCGGACGGCGCGGGCGAACTGATCCAGATGGTCGGGATCGCTGTGAAGGCCGGCCTCACGAAGGAGGACTTCGACCGGACGGTCGCCGTCCATCCGACGATGTCGGAGGAACTGGTGACAATGAAGACTCCGACAAGGGCGACTTGAAAAACCTCGCCGCGCACTACAGTTTGCATCCCAGAGACCGAGCGAGAGGACCACTCATGGCCAGCAAGAGCGGCGGACCCTGGGGCGGCGGCCCTCAGAGGGGCGGCAACGGAGACGGCCGCAGGCCGGGCCGGGCCGGGCCGCAGGGATCCGGCATTCCCGACATCGACGACATCGTCCGGCAGGGCCAGGAACGGCTCTCCTCGCTCATGGGCGGCAGAGGCGGTTCAGGCCGCCGAGGCGGCGGCGGCGGTCAGCGACCAAGACTTTCCCGCGGCTCCCTTGCGATCGGCGCAGCCGTCATCCTGGGCCTCTGGGCCTATTCCTCGTTCTACACGGTCAGGCCGGAGGAGCAGTCGGTCGAGCTGTTCCTCGGGGAATTCTCCTCGATCGGGCAGCCGGGCCTGAACTTCGCGCCATGGCCGGTCATGACCCACGAGGTCATTCCGGTGACGCGGGAACAGTCCGAAGACATAGGGATCGGGCGTCAGGGCGACAACGGCCTGATGCTGACCACTGACGAGAACATCGTCGACATAGATTTCCAGGTCGTCTGGAACATCTCCAGGCCCGACGACTTCCTGTTCAACCTGAGGGACGGACCGGAAACAGTGCGCGCGGTCTCCGAATCCGCGATGCGCGAGATCGTGGCCGGCAGCGAGCTTGCGCCCCTCCTCAACCGGGACCGGGCGGTCGTGGCCCAAAGAGCCAAGGAACTGATCCAGGCGACGCTCGACAACTACGAAGCGGGCATCAACATCGTTCGCGTGAACCTCAACAAGGCGGATCCTCCGCGCGAGGTGATCGACGCGTTCCGCGACGTCCAGGCGGCGGAGCAGGAGCGCGACCGGCTCGAGCGCCAGGCCGACGCATACGCCAACCGCGTGCTCGCCGGTGCACGCGGCGAAGCGGCGCAGATACTCGAAGTGGCCGAATCCTACCGCGCCCAGGTCGTGAACGAGGCCAAGGGCGAAGCCAGCCGCTTTTCCGCCGTCCTGACCGAATACAGCCTCGCGCCGGACGTCACCCGGCGACGGCTGTACATCGAGACCCTGGAGAAGGTTCTCGGAGGCATAGACAAGATCATTCTTGACGAGGGCGTCAACGGCGGCGGAGGTCAGGGCGTCGTGCCCTACCTGCCGCTGAACGAGCTCCGTCGCAGCACAGCCGCGTCGCAGGGATCGAGCCCCGCGTCGCAGGGAGGAAACTGAGATGCTGAGAAGCGGAATCCTTCTGACGGCGGCCCTGGTCGCGGCGGCGGTCATCGCCCTCTCGTCCATTTTCATCGTGGACGAGCGGGAGAAGGTGCTTGTCCTCCAGTTCGGCCAGATCAAGCAGGTCAAGACGGAACCCGGCCTGGGCTTCAAGATCCCCATCATCCAGGAAGTCGTGCGCTATGACGGCCGGATCCTGTCTCTTGACACGCCCGAAATCGAGATAACGCCCTCCGACGACAGGCGACTCGTCGTCGACGCCTTCGCGCGCTACCGCATCGGCCGGCAGGACGAGGACATCGTCCAGTTCCGCCAGGCCGTGGGTCCCGGCGGCGTGAGGCTTGCCGAGGACCGGCTGGCGTCGATCCTCATCGACGAGATCCGCGCCGTCCTGGGCGCAGAGGGCGTCACCTCGAACACGATCCTGTCCTCGGAGCGGGCCGCGCTGATGAACAGGATCCGGACCAACGCCGACGCGGAGGCGGAGGCGCTCGGGCTGGACGTGGTGGACGTGCGGCTTAAGCAGACGAACCTCCCCGAGCAGAACCTCGCGGCCACGTTCGAGCGGATGCGCGCGGAACGCGAGCGCGAGGCGACCGACGAGCGGGCCCGGGGGGCGGAGGCCGCGCAGAGAGTCCAGGCCCAGGCAGACCGAACGGTGGTCGAAATCGTTTCCGAAGCCAACCGCGAGGCGGAGATCGTCCGCGGCGAGGCGGACGCGGAGCGCAACGCCATATTCGCCGGCGCCTATGGCGCGGACGAAGACTTCTTTCGGTTCTACCGTTCTCTTGCCGCCTATGAGCGCGCCTTGCAGGGGGAGAACTCGACACTCGTGATCACGCCTGACAGCGAGTTCTTCGAATTCCTTGACGGCGCCAGCCCGAAACCCGCCGGAACGACGGCAAACTGAGGCGAATGGAGCTCGCGCTTCTCGGGATCGGCCTCGTGCTTGTCATCGAGGGCCTCGTTCTCGCCCTGATGCCGAACCGGCTGGACAGGCTGGTGCGGGCGGTCGCGTCCTGGCCCCTGGAGACCCGCCGGGCATTCGGTCTTGGCGCCCTTGCCGTGGGAGTCCTTCTGATTTGGCTCGCGAGAAGCTGAGGCTGCGCGCGCCCGCGAACGGGCCGGCGCCTGGCGGGCGAGCGGCTCGGATGCCGGCCTGGATCGCGGAAGCCCTTTCTGCACGGGCCGTCGCGCAGGGGCGCCCGGCCGCCGCACGTCCCCGCGGAGACAGCCCGTGTTCCTGAGCGTCCTCGAGATGTTCAAGGTGGGCGTCGGCCCGTCGTCCTCCCACACCATGGGACCGATGGTGGCCGCAGGAAGGTTTCTCGAAAGCCTCAGGGGCTCCGCCTTCAGGCCTTTCGGACTGCGCGCATCCCTGCACGGCTCGCTCGCGTTCACCGGGACGGGTCACGCGACCGACCGCGCGGTGATCCTCGGGCTCGCGGGCTTCGAGCCGGACACCTACGACATGGCCGCGGCCGAGGCGGCCCTCAGGGAAATCCGGCAGGCAAGGCGCGTCACGCCGGACGGGCTCGGCGCGCTCTCCCTCGATCCTGACACGGACCTCCGCTTCGACTACGACACGCCGCTGCCTGGCCACGCCAACGGACTCAGGCTCTATGCAACCGATGCCGAAGGCGACGTGATCCTTCAGGAAACGTACTATTCCATAGGAGGCGGATTCGTCCTGACCGAAGCCGAGCTGGCCTCCGGCGGGGGCGGGGATGACGGCCCGCCCGTGCCCTACCCGTTCCGGTCTGCGGCCGAGATGCTGGAGATGGCGCGAACCTCCGGCAAGAGCATTGCGGAGATGACGCGAGCCAACGAGCTGACCGGGACGAGTCCTGCGGGGCTTGACGCCGGGCTGAAGCGCGTCTGGGACGTCATGGACGCGTGCGTGGAACGCGGCCTGCGCACCGAAGGCACGCTTCCCGGCGGCCTGAACGTGCGTCGCCGCGCCGCCGCGATACGCGTGGCCCTGGAGGCCGAGCGCGGCACGAACCTGACCGCCCCTCATGTCGTCAATGACTGGATCAGCGCCTATGCCATGGCGGTCAACGAGGAAAACGCGGCCGGCGGCCAGGTCGTGACCGCGCCAACGAACGGCGCTGCCGGCGTGATCCCCGCCACCATCCGGTACTGGGCGGGCCATGTGCCGGGCGCCCGCACGTCGCGCATCGGCGAATTCCTCCTGACCGCGTCGGCGATCGGCGCCCTCATAAAGCGGAACGCGTCGATCTCGGGCGCCGAATGCGGCTGCCAGGCCGAAGTCGGCTCGGCCTCGGCGATGGCCGCCGGCGGACTGGCCGCAGTGATGGACGGCACGCCGGAGCAGGTCGAGAACGCGGCCGAAATCGCCCTCGAGCATCACCTCGGAATGACTTGCGACCCCGTGAAGGGGCTGGTTCAGGTCCCCTGCATCGAACGGAACGGGCTCGGGGCGATCAAGGCGGTTTCGGCAGCGTCCCTTGCGCTTCGCGGCGACGGAAGCCATCTCGTGCCGCTCGATGCGGCCATCGAGACGATGCGCCAGACCGGCAGGGACATGAACGGGAAGTACAAGGAAACGGCTCTTGGGGGCCTCGCCGTCAGCGTCCCGAACTGCTAGCCCCCGGCCCGTTCCCGGAACGCCTCCGGCCGGGCCTCCCTCGCCATATGGTCCAGCACCGCGTTCACGAAGCCCCTTTCCCGCCCCGCAGGAGAGAACGCCTTCGCCACGTCCACGAACTCGGAAATCGTCACCCTTGGCGGCATCTCCCCCCCCACCAGCTCCGCTCCGGCCGCGCGAAACAGCGCGCGGAGGACCGGATCGATCCGGTCGATCGGCCATCCGTCCGCGAGCGCCCGCTCCGCCATCTGGTCGATCCGCGCCTGCCAGGTCACGGCATCGTCGACAAGCTTCCGGAACAGGTCCCGGTCGCCCGCCGCCAGTTCCGCCCCGTCCAGCCTCTCCCCGAAACGGTGAGCCTCGAACTCCTTCTGAACGGTCGTCGCCGACTGCCCGCCCGCCTCCATCTGGAACAGCGCCTGCACCGCGTGAAGCCGCGCAACGCTCCGCCTCTGCTGCCGGAAGGTCACGCGGAGCCGGAGGAGACCGGGCCGGGCCCGGCCTCGCGCCTGCACGGGCCGAACCGCCGCGCGAGCGCGATGAGATGCAGCGCGGCCGCCGCTGCGCCGCCGCCCTTGTCTCCGTTGCACGGATCCGCGCGCACGGCCGCCTGTTCGCGGGTTTCCACCGTAAGGATGCCGTTGCCGATGCAGGCGCCGGCCAGGCCGAGGTGCTGCAGGGCCCGGTTCGAGTTGTCGCAGACGGCCTCGTAATGCGTCGTCTCGCCCCGAATCACGCAGCCCAGCGCGACGAAGCCGTCGTGACCGGCCTGCCTGAAGGCAATGCCGATGGCCGTCGGCACCTCAAGCGCGCCCGGCACCTCGACGAGGTCGACGGCGGCCGTGACCTTCGCCAGCCTGGCCCGGGCGCCGTCCACGAGGCGGGCCGCGATGTCGTCGTAGTAAGGGGCCACGACGATCAGCACCTTCGGCGGCGCCTCGAACGTTGGCAGCGCCAGCGCATGGCAGGACTGCCCGGCCATCAGCCGAGATCCGAGATCTTGCGCATGCCGACGATCTCGAGGCCGTAGGCCTCGAGCCCGACGATCTTCGGCTTGGGCGAATTGGTCAGGAGAACCAGCTCCGAGAGGCCCAGCGAGGACAGGATCTGGGCGCCCAGGCCGTACTGCCTGAGCGTCTGCGGCGAGACGCTGTCGCCGTCCTTCAGCTTCATCGTCGTGTCCCTGAGCAGCACCAGGACCCCGCGCCCTTCGCTGGCGATGACCTGCATCGCGTCGCCGAACTCGCTCCTTCGCCCCGCAGGCCCGAGCCCGAGCACGTCAAGCATCGGGTCCAGCGCGTGCATCCTGACAAGACAGGGTTCCGGAGAGGAGATGTCGCCCCTGACCAGCACGATGTGCTCGTCGCCATGGGCGGTGTCCGAATAGATCCGCATCTCCCACTCGCCCCCGAACTCGGACATGACCGTCTTGCGGCTTGTCACGGCGACGAGGTTGTCGTGGCGGCGGCGGTAGGCGATGAGATCGCTGATGGTGCCGATCTTCAGGCCGTGCCGCTGCGCAAACGCGACCAGATCCGGCAGGCGGCTCATGGTGCCGTCCTCGTTCATGATCTCGCAGATCACGGCTGAAGGGTTCAGGCCGGCCAGGCGCGAGACGTCGACGGCGGCCTCCGTATGGCCTGCGCGCACGAGCACCCCGCCGTCTCGGGCGCGCAAGGGAAAGACGTGTCCCGGCGTCGCGATGTCGGCGCCGCCCGTCGACTGGTCGATCGCCGCCGCAACGGTTCGCGCGCGGTCATGGGCCGAGATTCCGGTCGTGACCCCTTCTCGCGCCTCTATTGACACAGTGAACGCCGTCTCGTGCCGCGACGAGTTGTGAGACGCCATGAGCGGGAGGCCGAGCGCGTCGCAACGCTGGCCGGTCAGCGCCAGGCAGATCAGCCCCCGCCCATGCGTTGCCATGAAGTTGATCGCCTCCGGAGTCGCCATCTGGGCCGGCACGACCAGGTCACCCTCGTTTTCGCGGTCCTCGCGGTCGACGAGAACGAACATCCGCCCGTTCCGCGCATCCTCGATGATCTCCTCGATCGAGGAAATGGCGTCACGCCAATGCCCTTCGGCCTCTTCGGCAGGTTCTGACGACATCGGAGGATCCTCGGACTTGCCCTTGAGGTGTCGCCAATAGCCCGGCGACGGGTCGAAAGCCAGAGGCAACGCCGTCCCGCGAGCATGGGCTTTGGGCCTTGGCAGCTGAGGGACTCTCACTGGCGCATGCCTGCCTGCGCAGGCCGGCCGCGCCCCGCACCGCCTCGCGGAATCCGCTTCCTACATGGGCCAACATGCTGTAAGCAAAGGCTCATGCGAGAGCGAGAGTCCCGCCTGCAGAGTATCTGTAGGCCACTTCCCGAGGCCTTTTCCTCCGCACCGATTATCGGCAAGGCGTGACTCGCGCTACTTGTTGCATTTGCGGCATTCATGGCCCACGATCCGTTCTGGAGAAGGAGCAGCCGGAATGGAAACGACCGCAGACTCACCCTATGGCATCCCGGGCGAAGGCGACGCGGCGCTTGCGGAGCGTGCGGGCAGGGCGCTTGAGGCGCTGATCGACGGCACGCGGCCGGTATCCGCCCGTTTCGGCGACGAGACCGTCGACCTACCGACGCCGGCGGTGCGGCTGCTCCGGGACATCCTCGACCGCATGGCGCATGGCAAGGGCGTCGCGCTCACCTCCGTGGACGCCGAACTGACCACGCGGCAGGCGGCCGAGCTGCTGCAGGTGTCACGGACGCATCTGGTCCAGCTTCTCGACGCAGGCCGGATCCCCTTCCGCAATGTCGGCTCGCACCGTCGCGTCCGCGCCGACGATGTCCTCGCCTGGTGCCGCGAGACGGCGTCCCGCCGCCGCGAGGCGCTCGACGAACTGACCGCGCGCGACCAGGAGCTCGGCCTGCAATAGCCGATGGCCGCTCCGACGGCGTTGCTCGACGCCAATGTCCTCTATCCGTCCGGCCTTCGCGACCTGCTCCTGCGTCTCGCCGTCCGCCCCGGTCGGCAGGCGACTATCTGCCCGCCCTCGAACGGCTTGGCCTGTGCCGGACGGTCTCCCTGCCGCGAAAGCACGAAACGGCGATCTGACCGGCCGCAGGATTCCTGCCGCCGTTGCCAGACAAGTGTGGCGTCGAGCGCCGCGCCGGGCGCCTTGACCCGGATGCGGGCCGCGAGCCGTATCCCGCAACGCTGCAAAAGGCCCGTGACGCGGTCGAGAAGGCCGCAGGCAAGCTGGCGCGCGTTGCCCCGGGTCGCGTTCCTGCCGATTTCGGCGCCCTTGATTTCCGGCAGGATACGGTCGGGCGGCCTGGGCGAGGGACAAGGGCGGGTTCGGAAAATGCCGTTGCTTCAGGGCGAGGAAGCCTGACGTGAAAGCCACCAGGTCCACAGCGTCGACGAACGGTCCGCCGATGACCGGGACGGGCTGGTCGTTCGGTCGCGGAGGTTCGGCCAGCGCTCCGAGATCCCCCGCCTCGTCGATGAAGCAGGTTTCGTCCCGGCCCGGAGAACGGCTGCGGCCACCATGGCGGCGGCCACAGGGTACGCCGCCCGCGACACGCGCGGGCATGGCCGGCGAACTCCTTGCCGCCATGCCGGTACCGGCATAGCAACATGGAAGACGCCATGACCTTCGCTTGCCGATCCACCCTGGTCGTTCATGGGCGCCTCGCCATGCGGGAAAGCCGGCTGGCGGCGGCGCGGCGTGGGCTTCACGGCCTTCAGATCATGTCCTTTGAGCAGGCGGCCGTCCGGCTGGTCGGCGGATTCGCCCGGCCGATCGACGACGAGAGCCTGCGCGCGGCCATCCAGGCGGCGCTTCCCGCCACGCAGATGGGCGAACTGAATGGAATCAAGGCCCTTCCCGGCATGGTCGACGCGGCGACCGACACGCTTCACAAGGCCTGGCGGGCGGGCTTCGACCTTGCCATGCGCTCGGACGATCATCCCCGGCTCGGCGCTCTCGCGCGGCTGGAGTCGGCCGTTCTTGACCGGCTTCCGCCCGGCATGATGCGGCCTGTCGACATCGTCGCCGCCGCGACCGCCCGCATCGGACATGCACCGGCGATCCTCGGCCCGGTGGAGATCGCCGGCCTCACCGAGCTCTCGCCATGCTGGCGGCCACTCCTTCAGGCCCTCGCCGCCCATGTCCCCGTGCGGTGGACGGCCGGCCCGCGGAGCATTCCCGCATGGCTGGACGGCACGGGCGTCACGGTCACGCGCGCTCCGGCGCATGCGCCGGGAATCAGCGCTGCGAGCGCCGCGACGGCCTTTCACGAGGCGATCGAGGCGATGCGCTGGACGCGAAGCCTGCTCGCCTCTGGCGTGCCGCCCTCGGAAATCGCCATCGCGACCGCATCGCCCGCCGACTACGACGATCATTTCCTGGCCCTGCGCGCCGACGCCAGCATCGACCTGCACTTCGTCCACGGCATCCGCACCGTCAACACCCGCGAGGGGCAGGCTGCCGCGGCGCTGGCCGACATCGTGGTCCGCGGCCTTTCCCAGTCACGGCTGCGGCGCCTCGCGGCGGCATGCCGGGACAGCGGGCCTCTTGGGTCCCTGCCCGAAGGCTGGCGCCGCGTCCTGCCGACGGACGCACCGCTCTCGACCCCGGACGCCTGGAACCGCCTGCTCGCCCGGCTGACGCCGGAAGACTGGCCGGACGGCGCGGACCACGTTCCGGCGCTGCGCACGGCGGTCGATACCCTGACGAAGGGTCCGGACGCTGCCGACGAAACCGGAGAGGTCTTTCTCAAGGGCCGAGCGCTCGCGATCTGGCGCAAGGCGCTGCTCGCCGGACCCGCCGCCTCGATCGACGCGACGCTCGAGACCCTGAAACAGGACGACGGACTGGAGGCATGCGTCTCCGCAGCCTGGATGCCGGCCAGCGCGCTCGCGGCATCGCCCCGCCGTTTCGTGCGGCTCCTCGGGCTCAATTCCTCGCGCTGGCCGCGCGGGATCGCCGAGGACCGGCTGATCCCGGACCATGTCATCCCGACCTCCGCGCTCGATCCGCTGCCGGCCGGTCTCGCCGACCGCCGCGATTTCGAGACGATCCTCGCCACGACGGCCGACACCGTCGTTCTCTCTCGCGCCCGGCGTGACAGCGACGGGCGCCTCCTTGGACGCAGCCCGCTTCTCGCCGGACGCGGCGATGAGGCCTACCTGCGCCGCAACGCGGCGCCCGCGCACGCCTTCAGCGAGACCGACCGCCTCATGGCACGGCCTCGGGAGTTCGCCGGCGATCCCCAAGCGGTCGGCGCGCAGGGCTGCTGGCGCGACTGGCGGCAGGCCGGCATCACCCCCCATGACGGGCTCGTGCGGGCGGATCATCCCCTCGTTCTCGCCACCCTCGACCGCACCCAGTCGGCCAGCTCGCTGCGCCGCCTGCTGCGCAATCCGCTCGGCTTCGTGTGGGTCTATGCGTTCGGATGGCGTGAGCCGCGGAGCACGGCCGAGCCGCTCGTGCTGGACGCGCTCGGGACCGGCGATCTCGTCCACATGGTTCTCGACCGCGCCTTGCGCGCGCTCGAATCCGGAGACGGCCTTGCCTCCGCCGACACGGAAACCCTCGGGGCGGCTGTCGCGCAGGCGGTGCAGGCCGTCGCCGCCGACTGGGAAGGCGAACGTCCCGTTCCGCCGGCCGCCATCTGGGAGCGCACGCTCATCGACGCCCGCGACCTGGCAGGCCGCGCCCTCTCCCATGGCGATGGCCTGCTGCCGCGCGCACGCTCCTTCGGAGAGGTGCCCTTCGGCGGCGCGGAGCCCAAGTCCGGAGCGGAAGCTCCATGGGACGCGAGCGCCCCGGTCACGATTCCCGGCGCGGGATTCAACATCGCCGGCTACATCGACCGGCTCGACATCTCGGGGGACGGCAAGCGTGCGCTTGTGCGCGACTACAAGACCGGCCGCGTGCCGTCGGGCAGCATCCGGCTGGACGGCGGGCGCGAACTTCAGCGCTGCCTCTATGCCTTCGCGGTGAAGGCGCTCCTCGGCGACGACGTCGCCATCAGCGCCTCGCTGCTCTACCCGCGCGAGCCCGTCGATCTCCGGCTCGAGGATCCCGAAGCCGTGCTGGAGGAGATCAGGAGCCACCTCCGGGCGGCGCGTGCGAGTCTCGCCGACGGGGCGGCCCTGCCCGGTCCGGACACCGGCGGCGACCATGACGATCTCGCCTTCGCCCTGCCGGCCAACGCCGGCGCCGTCTACTGCAGGCGCAAGCGTCCGGCCGCGATGGAACGGCTTGGCGAAGCGGCTCAGGTCTGGGAGGCCGAATGACAGGCAGCGTGTCCAGGGCGCTGAAGGACGACGGCGCACGCCGCGCGGCGATCAGCGACCATGATCGCTCGATCCTGCTCGAGGCCGGCGCCGGTTCGGGCAAGACCGCCGTCATGGCGGGGCGCATTGCCGCCATGCTCGCCGAGGGCGTCTCCCCGCGCTCCATCGCCGCCGTCACGTTCACCGAACTCGCTGCGAGCGAACTGCTGTCGCGCGTCCGCGGGTTCGTCGCGGACCTCTCGGCCGGCACGGTCGCGACCGAGCTCCGCGTCGCGCTGCCCGACGGGCTGTCCCCAGCCCATCGCGACAATCTCGCTGCCGCCGCCGCCGCGATCGACGAAATGACCTGCTCGACCATTCACGGCTTCTGCCAGCGCCTGATCAAGCCCTATCCGGCGGAGGCGGACATCGATCCCGGCGCCGGCATCATGGACCGCGGCCAGGCCGATCTCATCTTCCTCGAAATCGTCGACGGCTGGATGCGCGAGCGCCTTTCCGCCGGGCAGGGCGGGCTCCTGGCCGAGATGGTGCTGGAAAGTCCCGTCGAGACGGTGGCGCTGATCCACAAGGTCGCCGAGCATCTTCGCCGCCGCCCCACGCTCTCGGCCCCATCCGCCTCCCCTCCTGCCGGCCACATCGCGGCATTCCGGCAGGCCGCTGCGGATTTCGCGGGCTTCATGGACGGCGCAGAGGTCGCCGAACCAGAAACCGCGGCGATCGTCGAGAGACTGGCCGGAATGGCGGCCGCCTTGGCCGACGCGCCCGGTCCCGCAACGCCAGCGGGTCTCGTCCGCCTCCTGGCCTTGCGGCCCCACCCGGACCTTCGCACCAAGGCCGGCGCCCTCGCCTCCTACCGCAAGAAGGGAAAATGGATCGCCGCGGCCAGGCAGGCCGGTCTCGCCAGGGCCGAGGGCGAAAGGCTGAACGATGCCGCGGAGGCACGCTACGCCGCTTGCCGCGACGCCTGGGCAGCGCTTGGGCAAGCCGCCGCCGGACATGCCCTGGCGGCGCTGATCGAGGAAGCGCGGCCGATCCTGCAACGCTACCGCGACCACAAGCGCGCAAGCGCCCTGCTCGACTTCGACGACCTGATCTTCGCCGCACGCGACCTGCTGCGCGGGCATGACGCCGTGCGCCGGGCGCTGGGGGAGCGTTTCGCCCATGTCCTCGTCGACGAGTTCCAGGACACCGATCCGCTGCAGGCCGAGATCTTCTGGCGGCTGTGCGGCGAGCCGGTCGATGACGATGACGACTGGACCCGGTTCCGGATCCGGCCGGGCGCCCTGTTCCTGGTCGGCGACCCCAAGCAGGCGATCTATCGCTTCCGGGGCGCCGATGTCGGCGCCTACGTGCAGGCGCGGGACGCCTTCCGCGCCCAGGACCCCGCGAGCCTCCTGTCGATCTCCACCAATTTCCGCTCGTGCGCCTCGATCCTCGCCTTCGTCAACGAGCGCTTCGAGGCCGCGCTCTCGGCCGACGGCCAGCCGGGCTTCGCCGCTCTCGACCCCTTCCATGACGACCGGGGCGATCCGTGCGTCGCGGCCCTTGACATTGCCGTGGCCGACGAAAGCGGCAGGGCCAGCGCGGAAAGGAAGCGCGACGCGGAAGCTGGCGCCGTCGCCGAGCTGTGCGCGCGGCTGATCGAAAGCCGCCCCGTCATCGATCGTGGCAGCGGCGCGGAACGCCCCTGCCGGCCGGGCGACATCGCCCTGCTGGCGCCGACCGGCACGGAGCTGTGGCGCTACGAGGAAGCCCTGGAGCGCCTTGGCATCCCCGTGGCGACCCAGGCCGGCAAGGGGCTGTTCCGCCGCCAGGAAATCCAGGACCTGATCGCGCTGACCCGCGTTCTTGCCGATCGCCGCGACACGCTGGCGCTCGGCGCGCTGCTGCGCGGGCCCCTGGTCGGCCTCACCGAGGAAGACCTGCTGGACATCGTCTGGGACCTTCCTCGCCCGGAGGAGCGGCCGGACCGGATTCCGCGCCTGGATCTCGGCACGGATCCTGCCGTCATTTCGCACCCTCTTGCACGCAACGTCATCGAGCGGCTGCAATCGCTTTCCCGGCGCGGCAACGGCACGACCCCGCATGAGCTGCTCTCGCAGGCCGTGGACGTGATGCGCGTCCGGCCGCTCCTTCTCCAGCGCCATCGCGGACAGGCCGAGCGTGCGCTCGCCAATGTCGATCTCTATCTCAGCCTGTCCGCCGGCTATGCCGTGCGCGGCCTGCGGGCCTTCGCCGATGCGATGGCGGCGGCGTGGTCCGACGAGGCCCGCGCCGTCGAGGGCCGGCCCGATGCGCAGGAGGAGTCCGTCGCGCTCTTCACCATGCACGCCGCAAAGGGGCTGGAATGGCCGATCGTCATTCCGGTCAACACCATGACCGGCGTCATGGCGCCAGAGCGCGCGCTCACCGACCGCAAGACGGAGACCTTCCACTGCCCGGTCCTGGGCGTTTCGCCCGAAGGCGGCGAAGCCGCTCGCGACGCGGAAAGGGACGAACTGGACCGCGAGCGCATCCGGCTCTGGTACGTCGCGGCCACCCGTGCCCGCGACCTTCTCGTCCTCCCACGGCTCGACGCCGCAGCGGCGAGCGCCGCCTGGATCGGGCTCGTCGACCTCTCGCTCGCCGACCTGCCCGGCCTGGACGTCTCCCGCCTGCCGGCCGGCCTCGCGGCAACGGGGGCGGGTGCGGACAACGGCCAGACGCGCGCGGTCTTCGCCGCCGAGGCCGAAACGATCGCCGCGGCGCAGACCCGGCTGGCCTGGCTTGCGCCCAGCCGCGACGAAGACGCCGCCGGGACCGTGCTGCGGGAAGAGGAAGCGGCCATATGGACAGGCTCGGCCGACGACCGGCCCTCCGGGCCGGAAGGCGACGGCCCCGTGCAGGGCGGCCGCGAGCGCGGGCTGGTCCTCCACAAGCTCATGGAAGAGGTGCTGACCGGCGAAACCCTTGAGGCGGAGGCCGCCCTGGCCGGACGGGCGGCCGAGCTCGTTCGCGCACTCGGCAGGTCTCCGGCCGCCGACCCGGCAAAGGGGCTGTCGGCCGGGGAACTGGCGGCCTGTGTCGTCCGGACCCTGGCACTGCCCGACATCGCGACCCTGCGGCCGGGCCTTGTGGCCGAATGTCCCGTCTATGCCGCGCGGGCGTCCGGCGGGGAGGAAACCGCAACGGCCGGGACCGCAGACGCCCTGGCCCTGACGGCCGAGGGCCGCCCGGCCGTCGTCGTGGACTGGAAGAGCGACGTGGCGCCGTCGCCGGGGACGCTCGATCACTACCGCGCGCAGGTGCGGGCCTATCTCGACATGACCGGCGCGAAGCGCGGGCTGGTCGTGCTGATGACCTCCGGCGCCGTCATTCCCGTCCCGCCGGCGGACCCGGCCGGGAGCGAGACGGCCTGAGCCCATGTCGTCTCTTGCCTTGATCGCCTTCGATGAAGCCGAGCGTCAGCGGGCGCAGCGCACGATGGCGCCATTTCAGGCGCGTGAGGCCCGCGACGGGCTTGGGCTGGGCGGTCCGCGAATCCATCGCCGATCGCCTCTTTCCGGTTTCCGGGCACGAGCACGATCCAGATGCGCCTGCGATGCATGATGCTTTTCGAATTCTCCGCAATTGATGCCGTCATCCGCGTGGTGCCCCGAGCTTCGATCCTGTGGATCGTCCGGTGCCATGGAGTGGCCGGGACCGGCATCTCCCAGAGGTTGGGGCCGGGATCTCAAGCATGGACTGTCAGCTTCAGAGGCTGGCCTAGTGTTTTGTATCATACAGATAGTTTCATATCTTGCAACCGCCGGTGCCCGCGCTTCCAGGATGCGCCGAGATCCTCGGGATCCCGGCGCCAGCGGAAGGGTCTGGCCTCATGGGTGTTGTGATGGTCGATATGGCGCTCCACAGCCGCAATGCACTCCTCCAGCGAGTTGAAGATAGCAGTCTTGAGCCGCTGGCGTGCGAGTTTCGAGAAGAACCCCTCGACAGCGTTCATCCAGGACGCCGAGGCGGGCGTGAATATAAATTCCCCGGCCGTGCCGGCGCCGGGGGACCCGCCATCCGGCGCGGTCCGGGCGGGACAGATCGACCCGTCTGCCCGACCGCCGCTTCGGTAACCGGCGGCCAGCCCGCGTTGGTGGCTTCGGCCCCGCTCCGGCTCCCTCCCGCCGCGCGGGAACTCCCGGCGGCCGCTCGAATATCAGTGCGGGACCGACGCGGCGCACCTCGGCGCCATCCTCGCCGTCACCGAATCCCCGACCGGGCGGCGAGCGCCATGATCCGCGAATTTCGACGTCAGCGGACGGGAGCGGGACGAAGAAAATCCTTGACCGTCCCTCACGGGAAGGAGTTATACTGCGGGTATGAAAACCGCCGTATCAATCCCCGACGAGATTTTCGCGCGCGCCGAACGGCTGGCCCTGCAGAAACGGCGCTCGCGGAGCGAAGTGTATGCCGCCGCCCTGGACGAGTATCTCGCGCGGCGCGCGCCGGACGAGGTCACCGCGGCGATGAACCGGGTCTGCGACGGTATTGGAGGGAGCGATGACGCCTTCCTCACCGCCGCGGGCGTGCGGGCGCTCGCCAACACCGAATGGTGATCTCCCGGGGCGACGTCTGCTGGGCAGAGCTGTCGGAGCCGACGGGCTCCGGGCCGGGGTTCCGGCGACCGGTTGTCGTGGTCCAGGGCGACGCGCTGAACCGTAGCCGACTGGCCACGGCCGTCTGCTTTCCGCTGACGAGCAATCTCCGGTGGGCGAGCGCGCCGGGAAACGTGCTGTTGACCGCCGCGATGACGGGCCTGCCGAAAGACTCGGTCGCGAACGCGACGCAGATCGTTGCGCTCGACCGCGCGTGTCTCGAAGAGCGCACGGGGCGGCTTCCCTCGGTCAAGCTCGATCTGCTGCTGTCCGGCATCGACATCGTCCTTGGCCGTTAGGACCGCGGGCGGCGATAGCGCGGCGTTCAGATTTCTTGCCCGTTCTCCTCGTCGGGTATGGTTATGCGACCACCCGCGGGCATAGCCCAATGTGATTTCACATCATTGCGCAACAAAATTCAATGGCATCACGCTTCCAAACGTGATCCGCGAAATAGTCCGCGGCATGATGCCGGAAATCAAGGAGTCGGCATTGAGTCCCGCAACCGAAACATCTCATCAATATCTTCCGCAAGTTGACGGCGTTGTTCCGGTGTCCACGTTCGACATGGCAGGAAACCTACTTGTGCTATGCGATGCCGAAGGTGAGCGATACGTTGCTCAATGGTCCGGCGATCAGTTGGATCGCCTCGCCGAGTGGATCTCTGAACGTGACCGCGAAAGGGGATGGTTTCGGCGCCGGGCATGACTGAATCCTTTCGTTTTGGCACTTACGTATGTAATTTCCATCGCATTTGCGCTTGTGCGTCCATTCCGCTCCGCGGGATCAAGACAGTGCGCACCTGCGAGGCGGACCTGGCCTGGATTGACGGGATCGGGCCGATGCGGGACCAGGCATGCGCACGCGCGAAGGGGACTCCGGAAGAAGAGTCCGGGAAGGGGTGGCCATCATTTCGCCCCCCCCCCGGCAGGGGGCGCATCCCTGTCCGGACGCTGCAGGACATGGCCGGAAAGCAGGAGGAAGAGGGTCGGAGAGGCCTGATGGCGGAGGTGGCGTGACGTGACGGCGCGCAGGGCCTCAGGTCCGCACGTCGGGCTCCGTGCGGCCGAGATGCGCCTCCAGGCGGCAGATCGCGCAGGCGGCGCTCCGAACCGCCCGAAGCGCGTCCTGGGGATCCATCGCGTGATCGCCGCGGGCAGGCTCGTGCCGCTCGAGATAGATGCGCAGCGTCGCGCCTTCCGTTCCGGTTCCCGAAAGGCGGAACACGGCGCGGCCGTCGCCTTCGAAGAGGATGCGGATGCCCTGGTTGCCGCTGACCGTCCCGTCGACGGGATCGTTGTAGGAGAACTCGTCGGCGGCCCTTACCGTCATGCCGGCGAAGCTCCGCCCCGGCAGGCGTGCAAGCCTGCGGCGAAGCCCGTCCACGAGCGCGTTGGCCCTCTCGGTCCGGACGGCCTCGAAATCGTGGCGCGAATAGTAGTCGCGGCCGTAGGTGCGCCAGTGGTCCCTGAGGATCTCCGCGACGGAGATCCTGCGCCTGGCGAGAATGTTGAGCCAGAGCAGCACGGCCCACAGCCCGTCCTTTTCCCGGACGTGGTCCGACCCGGTTCCTGCGCTCTCCTCGCCGCAGATCGTGACCTTTCCGGCGTCGAGGAGGTTTCCGAAGAATTTCCAGCCTGTCGGCGTCTCGTAGGCGGCGATGCCGAGCCGCTCGGCGACGCGGTCGCTGGCCGCGCTCGTCGGCATCGACCGCGCGACCCCGGCCAGCCCGCCCGAATAGGCCGGCGCAAGATGGGCGTTGGCGGCCAGGATCGCGAGGCTGTCCGAGGGCGTCACGTACGCCCCGCGTCCGACAATCATGTTGCGGTCGCCGTCGCCGTCCGAGGCCGCGCCAAGATCCGGCGCGCCGTCCGACATCATCGCGTCCACCAGCGGCCGCGCCCAGACCGGGTTCGGATCGGGATGGAGCTTGCCGAAGTCGGCCTTGGGAATGCCGTTGATCACGGTTCCCCCGGGCGCGCCGAGGCGGTCTTCCAGGATTGCCCGCGCATACGGCCCGGTAACCGCATGCATCGCGTCGAAGCGCATCGAGAACCCGCTCGCGAAGAGTCCGCGAATTGCGTCGAGGTCGAAGATACGCTCCATCAGGTCGATGTAGTCGCTGACCGGATCGACGACCTCGATCCGCATCCTGCCGCAGCCGGCCGCCCCGATCCGCCCCAGGTCGACGTCATCGGAGTCCGTGGTCGCGTATCCCGCGATCGCCTTCGTCTCCTCGAACACCCTGGCGGCGAGGGCCTCGGGCGCAGGGCCCCCGTTCGACGCGTTGAACTTCACGCCGAAATCCCCGTCGATGCCGCCCGGATTGTGGCTCGCGGAAAGTATGAACCCGCCGTCGGCCCCGTTCTTGCGAATCAGGTGCGATGCGGCCGGCGTCGACAGGATGCCGTCCCTGCCGGCCAGGATCCGCGCCGTGCCGTTGGCCGCCGCGATCCTGACAATGACCTGGATGGCCTCGGCATTGAAATGGCGCCCGTCGCCGCCCACCACGAATGTCTTGCCGTCACCGCCGCCGATGGCGTTGAAGATCGCCTGCACGAAGTTCTCCAGGTAGTTCGGCTGCATGAAGGTCCGGGTCCTCTTCCGCAGGCCCGACGTGCCCGGCTCCTGGTCCCCGAACGGCCTGGTCGCGACGAATCGGATGTTCATATGGCATGTCCTTGCAACGTGGCGGCTGGATCCTTCCGCGATTCCCGCCGGTCGCCGGAAGCCCGGCCTCCCGGGACGGCGCCCCTGCCGCGGCGCGACGTTTCCGCGGCCGGCCGCGACGGCGTCAGGGGGTTCCGCGGACCCTGGCGGGCCGGGCGGGCCCGGCATCGCCTCTCATCGCCGGGCACGATGCCGCTCCACGAAGAAGGCCGCCACGGAGTGCCCTGCGACCGGCGCGGCATCGGACCCGGCCGCGCGTGCGGCCGGCTGCACGGCCAGGTCCGTGTCGATGCCGCGCATCCAGCGCATGCCCGGATCCAGCCGCGGAAGCCTCACCTCCAGCGTCCTGTCCGTCCGGTTGAACGCGGCCAGCACCACGTCGTCGCCGGGCCCGCCGTCCTGGGCGTCGGCCGAGCGCCTCAGCGTCAGGCAGATGTTCGACAGGCCGGGATCCTGCCATTGAAGCGCCGCGCCGTTGAAGTCGGTCCATTCGACGTCGGCCAGCCCGTCGGCATCCCGCGCGGCGCCGTGCAGGAAGCGCGACTGGCGCACGGACGGATGCGCGGTCCGAAAGGCCGACAGCGTCGCGACGAAATCCGCGAGGCGCCTGTCCGCGCGGTCCCAGTCCAGCCAGCCGATCTCGTTGTCCTGGCAGTAGGAGTTGTTGTTGCCGGCCTGCGTGTTGCCGAACTCGTCCCCTGCCAGAAGCATCGGCGTGCCCTGGGACAGGAACAGCGTGGCCAGCATGTTGCGGACGCGGCGGTGGCGGACGGCCTGGATTTCCCGGTCGTCGGTGTCCCCCTCGATTCCGCAGTTGTCGCTGAAGTTCGAGTCGTGTCCGTCCTTGCCGTTCTCGAGATTGGCCTCGTTGCGCTTGCAGGAGTAGCGCGTCGCGTCTGCGATCGTGAAGCCGTCATGCGAGGCGACGAAGTTTATCGAAGACCAGCTGCGCCGCCCCGCACGGTCGAACTTGTCGGCCGATCCCAGCAGGCGGGCGCCCAGCTCCTGCGCGCTGTGCGCATCGCCCCGCCAGTAGCGCCGCACGGCGTCGCGGTAGCTGTCGTTCCATTCCGAGAACTCGTGCGGGAACCCGCCCAGCTGGTACCCGCCCGGCCCGACGTCCCAGGGCTCCGCGATCAGGCGCACCCGCGCGAGAACGGGATCCTGCCTCAGCGCGTCGAAGAATCCGCCGTGCGGATCGAACCCGTGGCTCTCGCGTCCCAGCGTGGTGGCCAGATCGAAGCGGAATCCGTCCACGCCCATGCACTCGACCCAGAACCTGAGACTGTCGAGGACCAGGCGCAGCACGTAGGGATGCGAGACGTTCAGGGTGTTTCCGCATCCTGTGTCATTGACGTAGTAGCGCGGCTGCCCGGCAAGCAGCCGGTAGTATGAGGCGTTGTCGAGGCCGCGGAAGGACAGCGTGGGCCCGCGATGGTCGCCCTCGGCAGTGTGATTGTAGACGACATCCAGGACGACCTCGATCCCGGCCTCGTGAAACCGGTCGACCATGCTGCGGAAGCCTGCCAGTCCCGACGGCCCGAAATAGCGCGGTTCGGCGACGAAGAACCCGATGGAGTTGTAGCCCCAGTAGTTCCTCAGGCCGCGCTCGAGAAGAAACGCGTCGTCGACGAAGCCGTGAACGGGCAGCAGCTCGATCGCCTTCACGCCAAGCCGTTGCAGGTGCTCGACGACCGGGTCGCAGGCCAGGCCCTCGTAGGTTCCGCGCAGTTCCTCCGGCACGCCCGGATGCTGCCGGGTCAGGCCCTTGACATGGGCCTCGTAGATCAGGTCGCTGTCGCCGCGCCCGTGCCTTCCGCCGGGGATCCCGCCGAACGTACCGGGATCCGAGACGACGGATTTCGGCACATGCGGGCCGCTGTCGGCGCGGCTGAACGACAGGTCTCCCTCCGGCGACGAAGTGTCATAGCCGAAGGTGGCGGCATGGTGTCTCCAATGCCCGGAATACTCGCGCGTGTACGGATCGTTGAGCAGCTTGTTCGGATTGAAGCGATGCCCCGATTCGGGCGCGTAGCTGCCATGGGCCCGGTAGCCGTAAAGGCTCCCCACAGGCAGGCCCTCGACATAGCCGTGCCAGACCGGGCCGGTCCGTTCCGGCAGCCGGACGCGGCCGACCTCCCTGCCTCCGTCCGCGGAGAAAAGGCAAAGCTCGATCTTCGAGGCATGCTCCGAGAAGACGGCAAAATTGACGCCGCCGCCGTCGTGATGGGCGCCGAGGCGGTCAAAGGTCCCGGCGGTGACGGAAAACCGTGTCATCGACTGGCCGATCCTGAAACTCATTTCCCCGCAAGGCTCGCGTAGATCTCCCGATAGGCCGTCGCCGAGGCCTCCCATCCCACCGGATGGCGCATGGCGCGGCGCATCATGCCCGCCCATGCCTTCGGGCGCCGGTGCAGCGCGCAGGCCCGGGCGATCGCCTGCCCCAGCGCCGCGGCGTCGCGCGGGGCGAACTGGATGCCCGTCGCGCAGCCGGCCGCCAGGGCGGCCTCGTTCGCGTCGATGACCGTGTCGGCAAGCCCGCCGGTCCTCGCGACGACCGGCAGCGTGCCGTATCGCAGCCCGCAGAGCTGCGTCAGGCCGCACGGCTCGAAACGCGACGGGACCAGGATGGCGTCGCTTCCGCCCTGCAGCAGGTGCGCGAGCGGTTCGTCATGGCCGGCAATCAGGCCGACCCGGCCGGGGTGGAGGTCCGCGGCAGCCGCAAGCTGCCGCTCCGTCTGGCGGTCGCCCGCCCCCAGAATCGCCAGGCTCGCGCCTTCGGCGACAAGATCCGGCAGGCACTGCAGCAAAAGGTCCACGCCCTTTTGCGAAGTCAGGCGGCTGACGGCGCAGAACAGAGGCCCGTCGCCCCGCGCCAGCCCGAACCGGGCCTCGATCCCGGGCCTGTTCGCCGCCTTGCCCCTCGGCGCGCGCGCCGAGTAGGTCCGGAGCAGGTGCGGGTCCGTTTCCGGGTTCCAGACCTCGAGATCAATTCCGTTCAGGATGCCGCTGATGTCGCCGCGCCGCGCGGCGAGCACGCCCTCCATGCCCATCCCGCACTCCGGCGTCAGCAGTTCGCGGGCGTAGCTCGGGCTCACCGTCGTGATCCTGTCGGACAGCGCGATGCCCGCCTTCAGGAAGCTGATCTTGCCGTAATACTCGATGCCGTCTGCGGTGAACATTCCAGGCTCAAGCCCCAGGTCCGGAAGGTGCGCGGCGTCGAACAGGCCCTGGAAAGCGACGTTGTGAATGGTCATGACAACGGGAGGCGCGCTCCGCGCGGACTGCGCGAGATAGGCCGGCAGCAGGCCGGCCTGCCAGTCATGCACGTTCACGACGTCTGGCTTCCAGCCGTCCACGCCATCCAGCCCGATCTCCGCACCGGCCAGGCTCAAGGCGGCGAAGCGCAAGTGGTTGTCAGGCCAGTCGCGTCCGTCCGGCCCCAGGTAGACGCCCCCCGCACGGTCAAACAGGTGCGGGGCCGCGAGCAGCAGGAGATCCGCCCCGCACGCACGCGCCGCCCTGACCTCGGCCCCGCCGCCAAGGAGATCCCCGAACCGCGCGACCGGGCTGCCTGCCGCGGCGATGCCCGCGAGCGGAGGGTAGGCCGGGATCAGCACCCTGACCCTGACCCCGACGGACGCGAGGGCCTTGGGCAGGGCGCCGATCACGTCGGCGAGGCCGCCGGTCTTGACAAACGGCGCGCACTCAGAGGCCACGAACAGCAGGTTCACGTCAGGGCTCCAGACGCTCGATCATCTGTCTCGTGATCAGGCAGATCCCGTCGTCGGTCCTGCGGAACCGCCTGGCATCCAGCTCCGGATCCTCGCCGACCACAAGCCCTTTCGGGATCACGACGCCGCGATCGATCACGGCATTCGTCAGCCGCGCGCCCCTGTGGATCTCGACATAAGGCATCGCGACGACTCCCTCGAGCCGCGAGAACGAGTGGGTCTTGACGCCGGTGAACAGGAGGCAGCGCTTCAGGCTCGAGCCTGAGATGATGCAGCCGCCGGACACCATGGAGGAGATTGCGTGCCCGCGCCGGCCGTCCTCGTTGTGGATGAACTTCGCAGGCGCCGTAAGCTCCGAGTAGGTCCAGATCGGCCAGCTCTGGTCGTGGAGGTCCAGCGCGGGCCGAAAGTCCGTGAGGTCGATGTTGGCCTGCCAGTACGCGTCGATCGTGCCCACATCCCGCCAGTAGGCGCCTTCCTCTGCGGAAGAGCGGACGCAGGAGCGGCTGAAGGGGTGCGCGACCGCACCGCCCGCCCTGACGATCCCGGGGATCACGTCGCCGCCGAAGTCGTGCCCGTAGCCGGGATCGTCCTTCATGTCCTCCAGGATCGAGAGCAGGCGCGACGTCTCGAACACGTAGATGCCCATGCTCGCAAGCGCCGCGTTCGCGTTGCCGGGCATGGCGGGAGGATCCTCGGGCTTTTCCACGAAGTCGAGAATGCCGTCCCCGGCGTCGACCTTCATCACGCCGAAACCCCTCGCTTCGGCGCGCGGCACCTCCATGCAGCCGACGGTGACGTCGGCGCCGCTTTCGACGTGATGCGCGATCATCATCGCGTAGTCCTGCTTGTAGACGTGGTCGCCGGCGAGGATCACGATGTATTTGGGCCCGTATCCTCGAATGATCCCGGCGTTTTGCATCACCGCATCCGCCGTGCCCTTGTACCAGTTCTCGTCGTTGAGCTGCTGCGACGCCGGCAGGATGTCGAGCGACTCGTTGCGCTCGGCGCGAAAGAAGCTCCAGCCGCGCTGAAGGTGCCGAATGAGCGAGTGCGCCTTGTACTGCGTCGCGACGCCGATGCGGCGAATGCCGGAGTTCACCGCATTGGAGAGGGGAAAGTCGATGATCCGGCTCTTGCCGCCGAAGAAGATGGCCGGCTTGGCTCTCCGGTCGGTCATTTCGTATAGTCGGCTGCCACGCCCGCCGGCCAGCACGAACGCCATCGACTGCTGGGCAAGCTTGTGCATCTCCCGGTCCATCGCATGTCTCCCCTTGACTGGACGTGAAGGCTCTCAGGCCCCTCCTCCCCGCGGCCCGAGAAACAGCGTCGACAGCGGCGGCAGGGTCAGGCACAGGGAGTGCTCGCAGCCCGATGCCGCCACGCGCTCGCTGTCCGCGCCGCCGGCATTCCCGCGACCGCCTCCGCCATAGGCCGCGGCATCGGTGTTCAGCAGCTCGACCCAGCGGCCGGGTTCGGGAACGCCGATTCGCCTGTCCCTCCGTTCCACCGGCGTGAAGTTGCACACGACCAGGACCGGCGGGATCCCGTCCCCGCCCCGCCGAAGCCAGGCGAGAATGGATTCTTCGCAGGCGCCGTCCTCGATCCACGCGAATCCGTCAGGCCTGCAGTCGCGCCGATGAAGGCCGGGCGCACTGCGGTAGAGCGCGTTCAGGTCCCGCACAAGACGCTGCATCCCGCCGTGCAGGTCGCTCTCGAGCAGGCTCCAGTCCAGCGACGAGTCGTGATTCCATTCCGCGCCGTGCGCGAACTCGCAGCCCATGAAGACAAGCTTCTTGCCAGGATGGCCCCACATGAAGCCGTAATAGGCGCGCAGGTTCGCAAACTTGTCGAGCCCGTTGCCGGGCATCTTGTCGATCATCGATCCCTTGCCGTGGACAACCTCGTCGTGGCTGAGGGGCAGGATGAAATTCTCCGAGAACGCGTACTGCAGGCCGAACGTCATCTTGTGGTGATGGTGCTTTCGATGCACCGGATCCTCCCTCATGTAGGACAGCGTGTCGTTCATCCAGCCCATGTTCCACTTGAACCCGAATCCGAGGCCTCCCCGGTCGACCGGCCTGCTGACGCCGGGAAAGGCGGTGGATTCCTCGGCAACCATCATGATGCCGGGCACGTCGCCGTAGGCAGCGGCGTTGGTGCGCTGCATGAACGAGATCGCCTCGAGGTTCTCGCGGCCTCCGTGCCTGTTCGGGATCCACTCCCCCTCCTTTCGCGAATAGTCCCGATAGAGCATCGACGCCACCGCATCGACGCGCAACCCGTCCACGTGATGCTCCTTCAGCCAGTACAGCGCGTTGGCGACAAGGTAGTTGGACACCTCCCGGCGACCGTAATTGTATATCAGCGTGTTCCAGTCCGGGTGAAAGCCCTCGCGGGGATCCCGATGCTCGTACAGCGGCGTGCCGTCGAAACGCCCGAGTCCGTGCGGATCCCCGGGGAAGTGTCCCGGCACCCAGTCCAGGATCAGGCCGATTCCGGCGGCGTGGCAGGCCTCGACGAGGTGACGGAACTCTTCCAGCGTGCCGTGACGAACCGTGGGCGCGTAGAGGCCGACCGGCTGGTAGCCCCAGGAACCGTCGAAAGGGAACTCCGCGACGGGCATCAGCTCGATATGCGTGAAGCCCATGTCCCTGGCGTAGCCGACGAGATGCCGCGCATGCTCCACGTAGGACAGCGGCCTGTCGCCCTCTTCCGGCACGCGCCGCCAGGAGCCGAGATGGACCTCGTATACGGATATCGGCTGGTCGATCCCCTGTCGCGCCGCGCGGGACGAGATCCATTGCTCGTCCTCCCATGCGTGGGCGTCCAGCCGTCGCACGACAGACGCCGTCCGGGGCGGGTGCTCGGAACCGAATCCGAAAGGGTCGGCCCTTTGCGGCAGGAGACGCCCGTCGGGCCCGAGAAGCTCGTACATGTAGGACGCGCCCTCTCCGACGCCGGGAACGAACGTCTCCCAGACGCCGGTCCGCCCGCGCAGTCGCATCACATGGCGACGGCCGTCCCAGCAGTTGAAGTCTCCGACAACCGAAGCGCGGCGCGCATTCGGGGCCCAGACCGCAAAATGCGTGCCCTCCGTCCCCTCATGCGTCATGACATGCGCGCCCAGGGCCTTCCAGAGATCCAGGTGCGCGCCCTCGCCGATGAGGTGTTCGTCCAGCTCCCCGAGAACAGGCCCGTACCTGTACGGATCGTCGGCAACCCGCTGGCCGTCGCCGTGGAAGATGCGGAGAAGGTAGGCGAACGGCTTCCCGCGACGCGCGGCCTGTCCGACGAAAACGCCCGGCGCCCCGGACACCTGCCTCAAGGTCGCGATGCGGCGCCGGGTCGAAGGGTCGAGCAGCTCGACCCCGGTCGCGTCCGGCATGAAGACCCTTACTGTCTGCCTTCCGTCAACCTCGTGCACGCCCAGCACGGAGAACGGGTCCGCATGCGTTCCCGCCGAAATCCTGCGCGCGTCCTCGGCTTCCAGCATGCTGTCATGTCCCTTGCGCAGCCGCGCCGGCCCCGGGAAGGGCGACGCCGGACGAATGTTTCGGGCCGTAGGGGCGCCCGGACGCGTGAGCGCGCCGGACGCGACCATCGCGGCCGGGGCGCGGCGCCGCAGACGGCCGCGCTCCCGTCGGACCGGAGCGCGCTCAGCGGAGGCTTATCGCCTTGGCCAAGGCGCGGCAAGATCGGCGGCAGCGCCCGCAGGGCTCTCGCATTTGAAGGTCCCGAGGCGCCGAATGAGAATCCAGGGGGAACAAGACGGCGCTTCCCGCCGTCCTTCCAGAACGCTCGAGACATTCTGAGGTTTCGGCCCGCATGCGACGGCCCTGCGGCGCTTGCACGTTCCGTCCGCCCGGAACCATGGCGGCGGCGTTCCGGGCGCGTCAGGACGGAGAGCCCCGGAACTCACGCCATAGGGAAGGCGTTCCAGATGTCCTTCGCGTAGCCGAGGACCGCACGGTCGGACGAGAACCAGCCCATGCCGGCGGTGTTCCTGGCCGCCATCCTGTTCCAGCCTGCGGTCTCCCCGTATGCGCGGTCGATCCTGCGCTGTGTCTCGAAATAGCTGTCGAAGTCGCAGGTGACAAGGAAGCGGTCGTGGTCATGGAGGCTCCGGAGCAATGCCTCGTGACGTCCTGCATCGCCCCCGGAAAAGGTTCCGTCCGACACCTGGCGGAGCGCTCTGCCAAGGCGCGGGCTGGCCTCGATGGCTTCACGCGAGAATCCCGTCACTGCCCTGCGTTCCGCCGCCTCCTCCGCCGTCAGGCCGAACAGGAAGAAGTTCTCCGCGCCGACATGCTCGCGGATCTCGACGTTGGCGCCGTCCAGCGTGCCGATCGTGAGGGCGCCGTTCAAGGCCAGTTTCATGTTGCCCGTGCCGGACGCCTCCATTCCGGCCGTGGAGATCTGCTCGGACAGGTCGGCGGCGGGAACCAGCAGTCCGGCCATCGAGACGTTGTAGTTGGGGGGATAGACCACTTGCAGCAGTCCGCGCGTGCCCCTCTCGCGGTTGATCGTCTCCGCCACGTCGTTGATGAGACGGATGATCGACTTGGCCATGGCGTAGCCTGGCGCGGCCTTGCCCCCGAACAGCTTGACGCGTGGCGTCCAGTCGCCGTTGGGCGCATCCCGGATCTCGTTCCAGAGGGCGACCGTCTCCAGGATGTTCATGAGCTGGCGCTTGTATTCGTGGATGCGCTTGATGTGCACGTCGAACATCGCGTCAGGGTCGACGCGCACGCCGATTCGGTCCTGCAGCCAGCCTGCAAGACGCCGCTTGTTCCGCGTCTTCGCCGCCCGGAACCTCTCCAGGAAGCCTGCGTCGTCCAGATGGTCGCGAAGCCCGGCCAGCCGTTCGAGATCATCCGGCCATTCCGCGCCGACGGCGTCGTCGATCAGGTCGCGCAGGGGCTCGTTGCAGGCGTGAAGCCAGCGGCGCGGCGTGATGCCGTTGGTCTGGTTGACGACGCGACCCGGATAGGCGCGCAGCAGGTCGGCGAAGACAGTGCGCTTGACGAGCCGCGAGTGAACCGCCGACACGCCGTTGACCCGGCGCGCCATCACGAATGCGAGCTCGCCCATCCTGACCTCGCCGCCATCGACGATGCGAACCGGGCTGCCGGTCTCGCGGAGATGGGCTTGCTGGATGATCCCGACAATCTCGTGGTGACGCGGCAGGACGCGCGCGAAAAGGCCTTCCGGCCAGCGCTCCAGCGCTTCCGGCAGCAGCGTGTGGTTGGTGAAGGCAAGACAGCCCCGCGCCGTCCTGATCGCGTCGCTCATCTTCATTCCGTGATCGTCCGCAAGCAGGCGAACGAGCTCCGGACCCGCGATCGCGGGATGCGTGTCGTTGAGCTGGATCGCCGCCCGGCGCGCGAGGTCAGCCGGCGCGTGGCCTTCCCGGACCAGCCGGCGAAGCACGTCCTGGAGGGACGCGGAAGTGAAGAAGTACTCCTGCTTGAGGCGCAGTTCCCTGCCCGCTTCGGTTGCGTCATCCGGATACAGCACCCGCGAGAGGGTCCGCGCCTGGCTTTCGGGCGCACTGGCGGCCAGGAAGTCGCCGCGGTTGAAGCTTTCCAGGTCGAAGGGCCTGGCGGGCCTGGCCGCCCACAGCCGCAGGGTGTTGGCCCACTTGCCCCTCCAGCCGATGATCGGCGTGTCATAGGCGGCGGCAATGACTGTTTCCTCGGGATGCCAGGCAACGTTGCCGCCGCTTCTGCCGACGCTGCCCCCGAAACGAACCGGGTACGAGACTTCGGGCCGCTCGAATTCCCAGACATGCCGTCGGCTCAGCCAGGCCTCGGCGCTCTCGACCTGCATGCCATTGTCAAAGCGCTGCTCGAACAGCCCGTGCTCATAGCGTATGCCATAGCCGTAGGCAGGGATGGACAGCGTTGCGAGGCTGTCCATGAAGCATGCGGCGAGGCGTCCGAGACCGCCATTGCCCAAGGCCGGCTCCGGCTCCTCGGCAACCACGGACGGATAGTCCTGGCCAAGCGACGCCATCGCCTCGCGCGCCGCCCCGTCGACCCCGAGGTTCGCCGCGACATCCTCGATCAGGCGGCCCACCAGAAACTCCATGGACAGGTAATGGACCCGCTTCGCCCTGGCCCTGCACGTCGCTTTCGCGGAGGCGAACCAGGGCTCCATGACGAGATCGCGCAAGGCGAGCGAAAGGGCCATGCGCCAATCGTGGAGAGTGGCGCGCTCGGCGCTCTTCCCGACGGATGCCCGAAGGCGCCGGACGATGGCGTCGCGCATCGCGCTCACTTCGGAACTGCTGACGTTGTCTCTTGGCATGGCGTCTGGTCCAAGGCGGGCTGGATGGCGGTTTCCGTTCCTGCGGCAGTGCTTGCGAACTTCCATGGAGAGGCCGCCGGCCGGTCCGCGGGCCCGGACCAGGGCTCCGTCCGGACGCGATCCGCTTAGCGCCGACAGGCAGTGCCGTGCAAGCGGCTTGTCCTGCAGCGCCGGCCTGTTCGAAGCAAGGCACGATCACGCTCTGAAGCCTCGTGGCCATGCAGCCGGGCATCGGCCGGGCGCATGCATCGGTGCACCGGTCGCACCGGTTTCTGCTGTGGCGGGCCCCGGCGTTAGCTGATAGGATGCCATCTGGATCTTGGGATTCAAGTCTTTTCAGGGGGTTGCGTGCTATCCCGGAGAGGTTGGCGACCTGCAGGTCAAAGCATGCACGCAGATTGAAGGAGAACATCATGAAGCACACGAAATTCATTGCCGGCTCGCTTGCGGCGGCCGCACTTTCCTTCGCCGGCCCTGCCGCAGCGCAGGACCAGCAGTTCATATCGATCGGCACGGGCGGGGTCACGGGCGTCTACTATCCGACCGGCGGAGCGATCTGCCGGCTCGTGAACCGCGACCGCAAGGAACATGGCCTTCGCTGCGCCGTGGAGTCGACCGGCGGGTCGGTCTACAACATCAACACGATCAAGGCCGGCGAGCTGGAGTTCGGCGTTGCGCAATCCGACTGGCAGCATCACGCCTACCACGGCACGTCGAAGTTCGCCGACAACCCGTTCCCCGAGATCCGCGCGATGTTCTCGGTCCACCCCGAGCCCTTCACGCTCCTGGTGCGCGGCGACAGCGGCATCACGTCCTTCGAAGGGCTCAAGGGCAAGCGCGTGAACGTGGGCAATCCCGGGTCCGGCCAGCGCGCCACGATGGAAGTGGTGATGGAAGCCTTCGGCATGACCATGGACGACTTCGCCCTGGCCACCGAATACAAGGGATCCGAGATGGCCAGGCAGATCTGCGACGACAACATCGACGCGATGATCTACACAATCGGCCACCCGGCGGCGGCGATCAAGGAGGCCACCACCACCTGCGACGTGAAGCTGGTTTCCGTGACCGGCGCGCCCATCGACAGGCTCGTCGCGGACAATCCCTTCTACCGCGTGGCCACGATCCCGGGCGGCATGTATGCCGGCACCGACAGCGACACGACCACCTTCGGCGTGGGCGCGACCTTCGTGACGTCGGCGGACGTGCCGGAAGAGGTGGCTCACGTGGTCGCCAAGGCGGTGATGGCCAATCTCGACGACTTCCGGAGCCTGCACCCCGCCTTTGCCAACCTCGACGCCGGGCAGATGATCAGCGACGGCCTGTCCGCCCCGCTGCATCCGGGGGCCGAGAGGGCCTACAGGGAACTGGGCCTGATGCAATAGGGACGTCCGCGAGAGCGTCCCGGACCCCGCGCCAGCGCATCCCGATGCGCTGGCGCTCCCGCTCCGGGAAAGCCTGCGACCGACAGGGCCGATGACGGACGCCACGCGCAAGACCGCCGAGGAGATGGTGGCGGAAGTCGACACGGGCGGCCGCGATGCCGGGCCGCTTGCCGGAAAGCTGGTCTTCACCCTCTGCATCGCCTGGTCGCTCTTTCAGCTCTACATCGCCTCGAAGGCGCCCGGGTTCCTGGCCCAGGCCACGGGGATCGGCGGCTTCGCCAACGTCGTGGCCCAGGCCCGCTACGTCCACCTGGCCTTCGCCCTCAGCCTCGCGACGCTCGCCTTTCCGATGTTCGGCCACAGAAGCCGGATTCCCGCCTATGACTGGATCCTGCTGACGCTGGGCGTCGCCTCCTGCCTCTACCTCGTCGTGTTCCGCTTCGAGATCGCCGAGCGGCCGGGCCTTTGGACCATGACGGACATCGTGGCGTCCGGGATCGGCATGAGCGTGCTGATGGCGGCCGTCTACCGCTCGCTCGGCCTGCCGCTGGTGATCATCGCATCCGCCTTCCTCGCGCTGACCTTCTTCGGCGGCCACTCGGAATGGGTGGGCAGCGTCACCAATTACGGGGGCGCGTCCTTCGCCAAGGCGATGGGCCACTACTGGATGCAGACCGAAGGCATCTTCGGGGTCGCGCTCGGCGTGTCCACGACGATGATCTTCCTCTTCGTGCTGTTCGGAGGGCTGCTGGAAAGGGCGGGCGGCGGCAACTGGTTCATCAAGGTGGCCATCGCGCTTCTGGGCTCGCTGCGCGGCGGCCCGGCCAAGGCGGCCGTGCTCTCCTCGATGATGACCGGGATGATCTCCGGCTCGTCCATTGCCAACACGGTCACCACCGGAACCTTCACGATCCCGCTGATGAAGCGCATCGGCTTCGCCCCGGAGAAGGCGGGCGCGGTCGAGGTGGCCTCTTCAACGAACGGCCAGCTCACCCCGCCGGTGATGGGGGCCGCGGCCTTCCTGATGGTGGAATACGTCAACATCCCCTATTTCGAGGTCATCAGGCACGCCTTCCTGCCCGCGGTCATTTCCTACATCGCGCTGCTCTACATCGTGCATCTCGAAAGCCTCAAGCTGGGGTTGCAGGGGCTGAAGAAGCCGGGGCGGCACATCGGCGTGGCCATGATCCTCCTGCTGTTCCTGACCGGCTTCCTGGGCACGGCGGCGATCACCTTCCTCGTGGCCGGCTTCCGCGGGCTTCTGGAGCCGGCGATGCCTGACGCCTCGATCTATCCGGCGCTCGCGCTGCTGCTGGCGGCCTACCTGGCGCTCGTGTACGTCGCCTCAAGGTTTCCCGATGTCGTGGCCGACGACCCCGACAGCAAGGTGGTAGCGGCGCCCCGGCTGACGCCCACGTTCCTGGGCGGGGCGTACTACGCCCTGCCGATCTTCGTCCTGGTCTGGAACCTGATGGTGCGCACCGAGGACCTGGACCGTCTTTCGCCGGCGCTCTCGGCCTTCTGGGCGACGATCGCCATGATCATCGTCGCCGTGACGCACCGGCCCCTGAAGGCGATGTTCCGCGGCGGGGCCGGCAGGCTGCGGGCCGAGGCGCTGGCCGGCTGGCGGGACTTCGTCGCCGGGCTCGAGAGCGGGGCGCGCAACATGATCGGGATCGGCGTGGCGACCGGCGCTGCGGGCATCATCGTGGGAACGATCTCGCTCACCGGCGCGCATCAGATCATCGGCCAGGTGATCGAGGCGATTGCCGGCGACAGCCTGCTGATCCTGCTGGTCCTGGTGGCGGCGCTTTCGCTGATCCTCGGAATGGGGCTTCCCACCACCGCCAACTACATCGTGGTCTCGTCGCTCATGGCGCCGGTCATCGTCTCGGTGGGCGCGCAATCCGGCCTGATCGTGCCGCTGATCGCCGTGCATCTCTTCGTGTTCTATTTCGGGATACTCGCGGATGACACGCCACCGGTGGGCCTCGCCGCCTATGCGGCGGCGGCCATATCGCGCGGCGACCCGATCAGGACCGGCATCGTGGGCTTCAGCTACGACATCCGGACGGCGCTCCTGCCCTTCATGTTCATATTCAACACGGACCTGCTGCTGATCGACGTGGGTCCGGCCAAGGCGGTCCTGGTCTTCGCCGTTTCCCTCATCGCGATGCTGGTCTTTGCCGCGGTCACCCAAGGCCATTTCATCGCCAGATCGCGCAAATGGGAATCCGCGGTCATGCTGCTTGTCGTGTTCATGCTCTTCCGGCCGGACTTCTTCCTTGACCAATGGCAGGAGAAATACACCGAGACGGCAGGCCCGGCCGCGCTTGACGCGCTCGAAAGGCTGCCGGTCGGCGCAACGGCGAGGCTGCGCGTCTCGGCTCCAGACTTCGACACCGGCGAGACGGGCACGATCACGCTGCCGTACACGGCCGGCAGCGAAGGCAGCGGACTGGAACGGCTGGAAGCCGTCGGGCTGACCGTCGTCGCGGGCGACGGCGTCCTCGCGCTGGAAGAGCCTTTCCCGGGAACGCCGTATTTCGGCCAGCTGGCCAATGACTATGACTTCTACGGCGATGAACCGGCCTGGATCACGGCCGTCGCGATCGAGAACGACCGCATGCCAAAGGAGATCTTCTTTGTCCCGGCGCTCTTGATCCTGCTGGCCATCGTCGCGATTCAGCGCCCGCGCGCCACGCAACCCGCATTCTGAGCGAAGGAGGCAGGCAACCGGCAAGCAGCGTTGTCGCTGATGTCGGAGTGAGCCGGCTCAAAATCGTCGGCGTGAATGATCGTGCATAGGCAACCGTGCAGCCCCGCACCGGAAAAATCAACGGCAGGACGCATGACCAACCCGGTCACCGCACGACCGCTTACTGCCTATCAAAAAGCGTGCCGATGGACCCTGTCGGTCGATACCGACTGGGACGAGGGTGAGAAATTTTCTCAATTGAACCCTGGTCTACCATTCGTTTCAGGGAGCTACGGATCTGAGATCCCGAAACGTGAAGCGCCTTTGCGAGCTGGGCTTCTGTTCTGAGTTCATTCGTGCGGTCGAACAATTCTTTGAGTTTGGCCTCCCTGAATGCTCTTAACCAGGCGCCGGCCTGATTTTTGGAGACCTCAAGATATTCGGCAACACGCGCCTCGGTCTTAGGACCATCCATAGAGTCGAGGAGGTTTGTTACCATGGCCAATAGTTCTTCGGCTGGCGTGGTTGATGAGGTATCCGCAGATGAGAAGGACGTAGCTCCTTGCGACAACTTGTCCGGCAGTTCATCGGTTGGGGAAGGCACTCCATCCCGCTTGGGTGGCGAGACCGCACTGTCATCCGGCACTTGAGTTTCAAAGGCAAGATGCGGAGTAAGGCACAATTCTAAAGCCTCGGGTGTCTTTGGGTCGGGCCAAGGGATCGCTCCCCGTTCGCGAAGGGCATCAAGTCCCTTCCCGCATTCGCCACGGGAGCGAACATAGACAGGGACAAATCTGAGCTTGTCGAGCTGCTCCACCGCTCCTGTCCAAGTGCCGCCCTTTCGGTAATCTGAATTGACGACTAGCGCGGCGTCCGCGAGGGCATAGATCAGCTTGTTACGATACATCGCATGACCGACATGAAAACGGGCGGCGGGGTCGTAGGAGGAAATCAAGGCTAACCGGCCACTCTTTAGTGCATTACGATACTCTCTCCGCATAACGGCTCTTTCTAAACTGTCTGCCAACACGCCTACAGAGTGCCCTCCGGATTCCATTGCTCCAAGCATCGCTGCCTGATCCGCACCTTTGGCGCCACCAGATACGAGGGTACGCTTGGACTTTGCAGTGAGCTGTCCTACTGCTTTGGTGTATGCGATAAGTGTATCGTCTAGGTTTCGGGAACCAACAACTGCGAGGCCTCCCGAATTCAGGATGGAGCCATCGCCGCAACCGTAGAGAACAGGGGGGGCATCTCCTCTGAGTCGCTCCTTCAAGCGGGTCGGATAACTTGGGTCCGCGCGGCTTAACACCCAGATCGCTCGGGTGCGCCAGCGCTCGATTGCCTGGGCTAGAAGAAAGCCACGATCGAGCAGCCGGAGCAGGCGCCCGGCTTCCAGATCGAGTTCCCATTCAGTCATCTCGCTCCTTGAAGAATGCTCCAGCAAGTCTCCAGGTTGGCGCTTCAGTTCCCTCAGACGACGGGCAAGGGAACGATACTCACTAGCCGTGAGCGGCTTGATGGATGCCCCGCTCTGACCAATGATTAGCGGAGCGGTCAGCAACAGAATCGCCTGCGTGTTCGAAGAGAGGTCAGCGTTCATGAGCTACCGCCTGCAAGTGCGAGGGCGACCGGCCAGACCTCTCCGCTGCCTCTTGAGCGCAGCAACCATGCGGCCACCGTGATGGTCCAGCGCGAATCGACGATGTCATCCACGAGAAGTAGCGGGCTTTCAAAGATAGGCCCTTGGTAAAGCGAAAGCGCGCCGTCTACGTTTCGAGCCTGCTGGGTGTTATTGGCCATGCGTTTCTGTTCGACGCGGTCCTCGCTCTTCTCCAACACTTGATGGAAGGGCAGCTGAAGCTGGTTCGCGAGCCGCGAAGCAAAATCAGGAACGAGATCGGGGTATCGTCGTGACGGTATGCAAGTTATCCATTCAGGTGGTGGCTCCGGGGACCATTCGGCAATCATGGTAGAGCAAGCGCAGGCAAGTTCGTCGGAGAATCGGGCGCCCTCGTACTTGCCACGTCGAACCAGGTTGCCCCATCCGGCATCACGCCAGATGCAGAGAGCTCTTCCGCGCTCCGAGCGAAGGCCGATGGGAATCGTTCCGTGAAGGTTGAATCGAGGCAATCCACCGGATGGCCATTGTTTTCGAGGCTCGATGGGGACACTGGTATGCCGAAGGAATTGAACTGCCTCCCGGACCAGTTCGGGCGCGGCCCGGGTTGGAAGGTTGGGTAGATCGGGCGACCGAATTTCCTTTGGGTCCCCGTCGAGCGCGCGGATGAGATAATCCATGTGCCCGGACTCCAGCCGCAGATACTCTTGCATCTGTGCCTGCTCGTCACGGCGAAGCCGAGTCAGGCGTTCGGCTCGTTCCCAAAAACGGTCGCTCAGGTCTACTGAGGTCAATTGCCACTTCGTTCCGACCTTGACTATGGGCGCAGGCGCCTCAAGGGAGAGCAGTTGAACCGTCTTCTCGACTCGTGCCTGACTGATATTGACATCTCCAAGCAAGTTCGGGACGGAGAGACCGTCGGTTGCAACATCGAGGGCTGCCACGACTTGTTCGACATCGTCGCGGGACGGAAAGGCAGTGTCTATAAAGTATTCGGAGATTTCTGTTTCCTCTTTCCCACTTAACAGGATCCCGTAGGCTGCATTGATCGCACGGCCAGCTCGCCCTACCTGCTGATAATAAGCCACGACAGAGGCTGGACTCTGGTAATGAACCACGAAAGCAAGATCTGGCTTGTCGAAACCCATTCCGAGAGCGATGGTCGCGACGAGAGCCTTTACTTCATTGTTGAGCAATGCCCGTTCCAGATCTACACGGCGATCGCCCGTTTGTCCCGTGTAGGCTTCCACCCTAATATTCTGCGATTTCAGCCACTCGGCGACTTGGTTCGCGTCACGCACGGTCAGCGTGTAGATGATACCATTGCCAGGGAGAAGTGGGATGTGTTCTGCAAGCCATGCGAGGCGTTCGGACTGCTGGTCTAGGCGTATCGTTTGAAGCTTGAGAGAGGGGCGGCTTAGGTCTCCACGAAGGACTGCTAAGTCGGGGCCTAGAACCAATCGCAGATCTTCCAACACTCGGTCATTTGCGGTAGCGGTTGTTGCGAGCAGTCGAACATTCGGCGGCATGGTACGGGCCATTCGTCCAATAATCCGGTAGTGTGGTCTAAAGTCGTGCCCCCAGTCTGAAATGCAGTGCGCTTCGTCGATTACCAAAAGGGAAATGCGGTCGGCGATCTTGGCAAGAACTTCGGCGTGAAAATATTCATTGCCGAAGCGCTCAGGAGAAATGAGGAGCATATCCACCAGGTCGTGTTCAAGATGTTCCACTACCGCGGGCCAATCCTGCGGATTCTCTGAGGTCATCTGCAGGGCACGCACTCCCATCCTTTCCGCTGAGGAAATCTGGTTTCGCATGAGTGAGAGCAAGGGTGACACCAGCAGCGCAGGTCCTAAGCCGGCCTCACGCAATAGCTTAGTCGCGATGAAATAAACGAAGCTCTTGCCCCATCCTGTCTTCTGAACCACGAGAAGTCGCCCACGCATTTCCATAATGTGACGAATGGCATCTTGCTGTCCTTCTCGAAATGCCGATTTTTGATCGCTGGTTCCGTCTCTGAGCAATTCCAAGGATCGTTTCGGGTCATAGATCATGAAACCTCCTCTTCATTTGTCTGTGACATACGTCGCTGTTGCGTCGGACTGTCTGAGCTTCTAGGAGCTTCCCTACCTCAAGGGAACCTTCGCCGGTTTCAGTCTGAAGTGCAACGGCGGCCAACGAGGGCGAAGCCCGAGCGGCGGAAATTCCTTCATGAGGAGGCGTAGCCAGGCTTTCGGGACAGTGCAAGCCCGGCCGGAGGCCAGCGGTGCCGCGGACAGTGCTCGTTCCCACCCCGGACCCGCCGTCCTCCGGCGGCCCGGAACGCCCCCCCTCAGGGCGGCGTCAGCCATCCCAGCGCCTTGCGCGGACGCGCGTCGCTCCGGCCCTGGACTGCCTGCACCTCCCCGTCAGCCGAGCTCCTGAAGTCCGTCCCTTTCGGAAACCGCTCCCGCGCCAGCCCGTTCACGTGCTCGTCCGTCCCGCGCTCCCGGAAGTGATGCTGGCGGGCGAAGAAGAACCCCGCGCCGAGCGCCACCGACACGCGGGCATGGCCCGCGAACTCCTTGCCGCTATGCCGATATCGACATAGCGGGAGCTGAACTGCGCCGCGTTCCGCGGCGGAAGGGTGTCCACCCCGGCTGTCGTTCCCTGACGGACGGCCTGGTCGCGACTTGACGGTCCTTGTCGTCGTTTCGGCCGTTTCCGTCTCTCCCTGATATCCTTCCAACCGGTTTCGGACGCATTTCGGCACATCGATGCCGGCGTTCTCCGTGACCGTTGACACTCAAGGGAGAAGACACATGACACGTTTGCGCAAACGCATGATCAACGACATGGCCGTTCGCGGCCTCGCGGAAAACACGGCACGCTCGCATCTCGACTCCGTCGCCGCGCCTCGCGCGCTTCTACGAACGCAGCCCCGAGAGGATCTCCGCACAGGAGGTCCAGGACTGCCTGCTCCGCTTGCACCAGCGGCGCGGGCTGTCCTGGAAGAGCTGCAACTGCGCCCGGCACGGGATCCGCTTCCCCTGCCGCATCACGCTCGGCCGGCCCGACCCCCATTTCTGCGTGCCCGGCGCCAGGGCGCCGTCGACATTGCCGGAGATCCTCAGCCATGACGGGCCGGTCCGGCTGTTCACGGCCGCCCGGAACGTCAGGCACCTCGCCGTGCTGATGACGGCCTGCGCTGCCGGGCTCCGGGTGAGCGAGATCTGCCATCTGCAGGTCACGGACATCGACTCCGGGCGGATGTGCCTGCGCGTCGACCAAGACAAGGGCAGCAAGGACCGCTGCGTCCCGCCCTCGCAGCGGCTTCTCGCGCAGCTCCGCCACTGCTGGCGCCACCAGCGTCCCCGTTCCTGGCTGTTCCCCAGCCGGCATGGCGGACCGGCCGATGTCCCGCGACGGAGCGGCATTCATGTACCACGGCGCCAAGCGGAAGGCCGGGATCGCCAAGTCCGGCGGCATCCGCATCCACACCTTGAGGCATTGCTACGCAACCGGGCTTCTGGAGGACGGGGTCGAGCTCCGGGCCGTCCAGCGGCGCCTCGGCCATGGTTCGATCCGGTCGACCATGCGGTACCTGCATCTCGCCCACGAGGCGGCGGGCGCCACGCCGTCCCCGCCGGACCTGCCGGAGTTCCCGGATGCCGTTCCGGCCTGACCGGTGGCGCATGCAGACCACGCAGCGCCGGCCCGGAGGCCGGCGCTGGAGGCGGCCGACATGCTGCGGGCATCCGCCGACGCCTGCAGCGCGGCGCATCCGCTCTCGCCGCGGCAGCAACGGGCCGTGGACGACCTGGCGGCCTGCCGCACAGCCGCGCTCGGCGGCTTCAGGACCGAGTGCGGCCAGTGCGGGGTGGTGGGCTTCCAGTACGCGTCATGCCGGAACCGGCACTGCCCCAAGTGCCAGTCGCTCGCGCAGACCCGATGTCGCGGACGCTGTCCTCCCGCCTCGCCGGCAGCCTGAGGATCCCGTGGCGCTCCAGATGCCATGAGCCAAGGATTTGCGTTCAGGGGTGATTCGGTCCAGGAGAGCGTACGGACATCAACATGCAGTGGCAAGGGGCCGCTTCGGCACAACCCCTTGCCGGGCGAAAGGGGATCAGCGATGTCGAAGGAGCTGAACGACGTGGCCCCTTCCATGGGCGGGGTTGGCACGCCGTTCGTCGCGCTGGAAGCGAGCGGCACGTCATGGGTGGTCGGAACCGGCGATCCGGAACAGCGGGACAAGGTCGGGATGCACAAGCTGGCGCCGGCGGGCCGTCCCGGGCGCTGCTGGCCTGCGAGGCGGGATTTGAGGGTTTCCGCGGCTGGCTCGCCGGCTCGGCGGGCACGCGCCGGAGATCGACGTCGTGACCTGCGATCCGGCGAGCCTCGAGGTCGTGCGGAAGAAAAGGCGGGCGAAGACGGACCGGATCAGCGCCCGCAAGATGGTCCGTGCGCTCCGGGCCCGGGACGGCGGCGACCGTGACGCGATGTCGCCGGTCCGGATCCCGACGGTCGGGGAGGAGGACGCGAAGCGGCTTCTGCGCCGGCGGGAGCGCCTGACGAAAGAGCGGCTGCGACACGCGAACGCCGGGCTGCTCGGGCTGCACGGCGTGTCCATCGGGGATCCGGCCGGGAAAGGGTTCCGCGCCCGCCGCGACGGGCTCGAGACCGCCTGCGGCACGGAACTGCGGCCGGGGCTCCTGGCCGGGATCCACGGCATCCCGGGCCGGCTGGAGCTTGCCGTCGCGGAGCCGAAGACGGTCGCGGCGGAGAAGGCGGCGGCGCTGTAGGCGTCGCGGGAAGCGCTTGGCCGCCTTCCGGCGCAGGACGGCGGGGATGCGGGGTCTTCGGCGCAGGAGGCGCCTGACGGGATCGGGCGGAACGGCCGGACGGAGGCCGCGGGGATGCCGGATCCGGCTCCGGATCGCGGCCGCGCCGGTCAGGCTGCGCGGGGTCGGCCCCAACGACGCCGTGCTCCTGGACGCCGAGCTGTTCTGCCGGGACTTCCGCAACCGCCGCGAACCGGCCGGCCTGGCGGGGCTGGCGCCGGTCCCCTTTGCGAGCGGCGGCGCCGACCGTGGCCGGGGAACCGGCAAGGCGGGCAGCCCGCTGCTGCGCAAGCGCCTGGTCCGGACGGCTTGGCGCTGGCTGCAGTTCCAGCCGGGCAGCGCGCTGTCGAAACGGTTCCGGGAGCACGTCAGCGCCCGCGACGGGCGTTCGCGGAAGCGGGGGATCGTGGCGCTGGCGCGCAAGCTGCTGGCGGCGCTGCGGAGATGCGTCACCGCCGGGCCGGTGCCGGAGGGTGCCGTCCTGTCGCCGGCCTGAGAGGAGGAGGTTGAACGCCTGAACGCCCGGGCGGCCCGACGGGGCCTCCGGGGATCCCGGGCAAGGCGTGCGACCGGCGGGACGCCTGGTTCGCCGCAGGCTGCGGCACCGTTCTTTCAGACGGGTCCCGCCTTCCGGAACGTCGCACCGCCCGAACGGGGCACCGTGGTCACGGGGCCGGCGACCGCCGGACGGCCGAACCGGACAGCATGGACGCGTCGTCGGGCGCGCCGAGGAACCGCGACGTCCTGCCTGGAACATCCCCCGAGCGGCGCCGGGCCGTCCTGACGGCAGGGAGAAGAACAATGTGACGGCACGGCGGGGCCGCTGCGCGGGGTGGCTGCTGTCTGGAAAGGAATGCCCGGGCCTCGTCCATGGCGCGATCCGGGAGGGTCCTGCGGATTTGTGGACGAGCCCTTCGGGCCGGCCCGCGCCCTTTCGGGACGTGTGGACAAGCCGTGGACGACGCCAGGGCGTCGCCCGCCGCGTTGCCCGCACTCGCGGGCCTCTCGCCCGCAAGCTCCGCAGGACGGCAACGACAGCCCTTTCCTTTTCATGAATCAAGGAGGCGGAGCCGGACAAAAAAGCGCTTGACAGGAGGGAGCTCATAAGAGCGTCCCGGCATCCCGAGACAGGCCCCCACCTTGCAGGCCCCCTTCGCGGTCTTCCAGCCAAGATGCTCGCAGATCGTCTTCGCGAGCTCGTTGCGGCTGTCGTTGGGAAAGGGTCCAACGGTCTACTGGATGACGGCGATCTGCCGCCGGGTCAGGCGGCGGCCGGAGAAGGTGGTCGGCCTGAGGTCGGTGATTCGCCGGTCCATGGGCCGCTCCCGCACTTGCCTGACAACAGCATGCGAATTGGCAGCGGCATGTCAGGCGGTTTCCGGAGAAAAGGTGCCGGCGCGGGAAAGCCGCTCCCTGTCAACGGGTTGCGCGACGAAAAATGTCACCCGCCAAGCCGCAAGCCTGTCCGAATGCCATTGGGCAGCGGCGGGGCATGGGCGGGCACGAGTGTTTCCCCGCACACGCGGGGATGGACATCGCAGTCGAGAAGGGAGCATGTGAAGGCTAACCGCGACGACATGCCGTCCTTCGGTCGATTTCCCGGGATCTCTATCCCTGCATTTTCCGCGTCCTGAACAGCAGCAGGAACACGAAGGCAGACCCGATCGACATGGTCACGATCCCCACGGGCAGTTCCTGCGGCGCAAGCAGAAGCCTGCACAGCATGTCCGAGGCGGTGAGCAGCACGGCGCCCACGATGGCTGAAGTTGGCAGAAGCTGGCGGTGCAGCGGCCCGGCGATTCCGCGCGCAAGGTGCGGCACCATCAAGCCCACAAAGCCGATCACGCCGGCGACAGACACAAACACGGCGGTGGCCAGCGCGGCCACGAAGAACATGCTGAACCGCAGCCCCTGCACGGGCACGCCGAGGGTCGATGCCGTGGGGTCGCCGGTCAGGAGCGCGTCCAGCCATCGGCTGCGGTAGAGGGAATAGGAAAGAATCAGCGCCAGCCCGGCGCAGACCAGCGGGAAGGTTTCCCAGCGGGCCAGGCCGAGACCGCCCAGCATCCAGAAAATCACCGAGTGCGCGGCACGGCTGTCGCCCGCGAAAATGAGATAGTTGGTGACCGCCGCAAAGAGGAAGGACACTGCCAGCCCGGCGAGGATCAGCTTCTCCGGCGCGCTGGTGCGCAGGCCGTGGACAAGCGCCAGAACGATGCCCGAGGCGACGAGGCCGCCGCAGAACGCCGCCAGCGGAAGCGTCCAGACGCCCAGGATGTCGCCCGTCACGGTGATGACGAAGACGGCGCCCGCAGCCGCGCCCGATGACAGCCCGAACAGGAACGGATCGGCCAGGTCGTTGCGCGTGGTCGTCTGCAGGACCACGCCCACGATGCCCAGCCCGGCGCCGATCACGGCAGCAAAGAGCGCGCGCGGCAAGCGCAGCTCGAACACGATCCGGTGCAGCGGAGAGATTTCGCCATCGGCAAGACCGCTGTTCAGGGCAAGCGCCTCGACGACGTCGGAAAGCGGGATCCGCGTCGTGCCGTAGAGGGTCGACGCCAGAAGGAGGGCGGCCAGGACAGCCGCCCCCGCAAGATTGGCCAGGCCCAGCCTGGCCAAGTCAGTTCAGCTCCGGATGCATCGCCTGCGCCATCTTCGCGATGGCGCGGATGTTCGCCGGGCCGGGCGTAAGCTCTTCGTACCTCAGGCCGATCCAGCGTTCGTTCCTGACAGCGTCGGTCCGGGACATCACCGGGTGCTCCTGCAGGAACCTGAAGGTGTCGGCAGCGCCGTTTCCCGTCTGGTAGTCGAGCAGCACCAGGAACTCCGGATTGGTCGCGGCCACCGCCTCCCACGAGGTGCGGCCCCAGCTTGTGTCGAGATCATGGGTGACGTTCACGCCGCCCGCGGCCGCGATCATGGCATCGGGAATGGCAAACTTCCCGGCGGTGAAGGGTGCGTCGGCGGGGCCGTCCAGCAGGAATGTGCGGAGCCTCTCCAGGCCGGCGGTCCGCTCTTCGATCGCCGCGAGCTCCGCTTTCCAGCCGGCCACGAGCGTTTCGGCCCGGCCTTCGACCTGCATGACCTTGCCCAGGCGCAGGACGTCGTCAAACAGCAGGTCCATGCTGGCGACGGGGCGATCCTTGTCGAGATGGACGCAGCTCTCCGTCAGGACCAGGGTCTTGATGCCGAAGGGCGCAAGCGTGTCCGGCGTGACATCGCCGCCGGGGCGCATGCCGTAGTACCATCCGGCAAGGAACAGGTCCGGTTCCGCCGAAACCAGGTTCTCGATGGTGGGATGCTTCGGGGCCAGCTCGGGTATGTCGCCGCGCAGCTGGTCGAATCCGGGGCTGGTCTTGTACCAGCCGGTGATGCCCGTCAGGCCGACAATCCTGTCCTGCAGCTCCAGCGCAAAGGCCATGTCGGTCATGTTCATGTCGTGCACCACGATCCGCTCGGGCGCGGCGTCGAAGGCCAGCGGGTCGCCGCAGTTGTCGACGGTGACGCCGCCGGCGGCGGCGGCGCCGGCGATGACGGCCGCCGCGACTCCGGGCAAGAGGTGTCTCGTCACGGGTTGCTCCTTTCCATGGTTTCCGTAGTTTCCGTCGGGGGCTCGTTCCTTCGGATGTCCAGCGCGGGGATCAGGCGACCCTGATGCGCGAAGTGCAGGTAGGTGACGCCGAAAATGTCCCGGACGCGGTCCGGCGTCAGCACCTCGTCGACCGGGCCGAACCCGGCCAGCCGCGCCGCGTTGACCAGGGCGGCATGGCTGGCGAACTCTGGGATCATCACCAGGTCGTGGACGATCATCACCACGGTGATCCCCAGTTCGGCGACCAGTGACAGCATGCGGCCCTTGGCATCCGGATCGAGGTGGTTGGTGGGCTCGTCCAGGAAAAGGAGCGACGGATCCTGCGCCAAGGCCCGCGCGATGTGCGCCCGCTGGCGCTCGCCGCCTGACAGCACGGCCATCCGCGCATCGGCCAGGCCGGCGAGGCCTGTCAGGCGCAGGATCCGCTCCATGTCCTCCGCGTGCGCCCGGCTCGACCGGTCCGCCTGGATCGGGATCTGCCCGAGGGCCACGTAATCGCGCAGGCGAAGCCGCCCGTCGGGCTGCTCCTGCTGGCTGACGACGGCGATCATGCGGGCCCGCTCCGTGGCGGAAAGCCGTTCGAGGTTCCGCCCGCTTACCAGCACGCGGCCGCCTGTCGGCGTTTCGGAGCCGCTCAGGAGCCGGAGGAGCGTGGTCTTCCCGGCGCCGTTCGGCCCGGCGATGGCGAGAACGGTTCCCTCGTCCACGCTGAAGGACACGTCCTGCACCAGAACGGCGCCGTCTGCCGCGCTGTAGCGCAGCCTGTCGGCGACAAGGAACGGCCGGCCGGTCATTCGCCGCTCGTCCGCGTCGGCGGCGGGCCGCCCGCACCCTGCGACGCCGCCTGCGGGCGCCGGGCCGGTCCGGGGGCGGCAAGGCCCCTCACGTGCGGGCCTCCCTTTGCCGCGCCGCGCGCCGCAGGGACCCTTCCGGCGTCGCGGGATGCGGCGGGAGCAGGCCCTCGAACGCCGCGACACGGCCCGGCGCGGCGCCCTCCGGGTCGCCGGACAGCCCCCGGGACGGCCTCGCGGCCGTCCCGGAAGGCCGTGCAGAATGACAGGATCGTCTGGCCGTGGCGCATTGCCGGCTCCATGTTATGTTGTAACATTGCATCCGGTATTCTCATCGTCTACCTTAGAGCCCGTTGACACTCATGTCGCCGCGACCACGCCGGCGACGAGGTGGATCCCGGCGGCAAAGCTCGCGTCGGTCTTGTCGTGCCGCGTCGCGATCGCACGGAACTCCCTGGTCTTCGCGAAGAAGTTCTCCACCAGGTGCCGCCAGCCGTAGACCTCCCGGTCATGCGCCCGCGACACCGTCCGGCTCCGCTTCGACGGAATCACCGCCTCCGCCCCGCGTTCCGCCAGGTCCTCCAGCAGCCAGTCCGCGTCGAACGCCCTGTCGCCGACGAAGGCCCCGAACGCCAGGCCGTCGAGAAGCCCCGGCACCCCCTCGGGTCGTGCGCCTGGCCGGGAAGGATCCTGAAGCGGACCAGATAGCCGAGCGCGTCCACGACGGCCACGACCTTGCTCGTCAGGCCGCCTCTGGAACGACCGATCCCCTGGCTCGAGGTCCCCCTTTTGCGCCGGACGCCTTCCGGTGCGCCTGGACGACCGTGCCGTCGACGAACACCCACTCGAGGTCGAACTCCTCCGACAAGGCGTTGAAAACGCGTTCGAATACCCCCGAAAGCGCCCAGCGCCGGAACCGCTTGAAGACGCTGTTCCAGTTCCCGAACCGCGCGGGGAGGTCGCGCCACGGCGACCCCGTGCGGAACCGCCAGAGCACCGCCTCCATGAAGAGGCGGTTGTCCGCCGCCGTGCCGCCGGGATCGGACTTCTTGCCCGGCAGCATGTCCTCGATCCGCGCCCACATGGCGTCGGTCAGAACCGTCCTGTCTGCATTCATGATGTCACCTGTTTCCTGCCCGTGCCGCCGTTCCGGCGGTCATCGGGGAAGGAAATGGCATGGAAGCGGGCGATTCGCAAGGCAACTGTCAACGGGCCCTAGTCAAGAGCCTCGGCGACAGGGAGATGCCAAATGCCACAGGGACGATCCCGCCCCACGCATGCAGACAGGGTGCTCGGGCTGCTCAGGCGCCGGGGGCGGCCGCTCTCCGCCTACGAGATCCTGGACGCGCTCCGCGAGGACGGCGTGACCGCGGCGACGACCGTGTACAGGGCGCTGGCCAAGCTGATCGAGGCCGGCCACGTGCACCGGATCGAGTCCCTGAACGCATGGACGGCCTGCCGCGCGCCGCATCATCCCGAGGCCCCGGTCTTCGAGATCTGCGACGGCTGCGGCAGAGTCACGGAGCACGTGGCCTCCGCGCGTCTCGCCCGCGACATCGCGGCCCTGTCCACCGGCTCGGGCTTCGCGCCCGGCCGCGCGGTCATCGAGATCCACGGGCGCTGCAGCGATTGCAGCCCGGGCGCAACAGGCAACTGAAAGGACAAGAGATGAATCAACCTGCACAAGTTCCCGTCACCGTGCTCACCGGCTTTCTCGGCGCCGGCAAGACGACGCTCCTGAATCGCATCCTCACGGAGCGCCATGGCAAACGCTACGCGGTCATCGTCAACGAGTTCGGCGAGGAAGGAATCGACAACGATCTCGTCGTTGACGCCGACGAGGAGGTGTTCGAGATGAACAACGGCTGCATATGCTGCACCGTGCGGGGCGACCTGATCCGGATCCTGAGCGGCCTGATGAAGCGCGGCGACCGGTTCGACGCCATTGTCGTCGAAACCACCGGTCTTGCCGATCCCGCCCCCGTGGCGCAGACCTTCTTCGTCGACCGGGATGTCGCAGACCGCACGCGGCTTGATGCCATCGTGACCGTGGCGGACGCCGTCCATCTCGACGCGCAGCTCGGCGAGCATCACGAGGCCGAGGAGCAAGTGGCCTTTGCGGATGTCGTCCTGCTCAACAAGACCGATCTCGTGGAGGCCGGCGGGCTTGCGCAGGCCGAGGCGCGAATCCGCAGGATCAATCCCTACGCCAAGATCATCCGCACCGCCCGCTGCGCGGCGCCGCTGGACGAAGTCCTCGGGCTGAACGCGTTCAGCCTCGACCGCGTCCTGGAGACGGAACCCGATTTCCTGACCTCCGACCACGACCACGACCACGACGATGACGTCAAGAGCGTCTCGTTCGTCTCGGAAACGCCGCTCGATCTCGACAGGTTCCAGAAATGGTTCGGCCGGCTCCTGCAGCAGCGCGGCCAGGACATACTGCGTTCGAAGGGCATCCTTGACTTCTCCGGGCATGACGACCGTTACGTCTTCCAGGGCGTCCACATGCTGATGGACGGATCGCCAATGGGGCCATGGCCAGAAGGCAAGCCCCGCGTGTCCCGGGTGGTGTTCATCGGCCGCGATCTCGAAAGCATGGGGCTGAAGGAGGGGTTCGAGGCGTGTCGGGCGGCGTGACGCCAGGCATGCCGCGGCGCGCCGGCCGGCGGGAGGGGTTTCCGGGATCCGGACTGGAGAGGCGCGGCCTGACGATTGAGACCGGCGCTCCGGTCACGGGCGCCGTCACGGCAGGCGAGGCCGTCGCCGTGGCGTCCGGTGACGGGGCCGTCCGCTTCTTCCGCCATGAAGGGGCCCCCTCCGTGACGCAGGCTCACGACGGCGCCGTGCTCTGCCTTGCGGCTGACGCCGACCACGTCCTGACCGGCGGCGACGACGGACGGTTTCTCCGCATCTCGCCCGACGGCCAGGTCGAGGAGATCGCCGACTTCGGCTCGCGCTGGGTCGATTGCGTTGCCGCGCGTCACGGACAACGGGCATGCTCCTCCGGAAAGACCGTGCATGTCTGGCGCAAGGGGGAGGCCTCGCCGGCATCGCTCGATCACGTCAGCACCGTCGGCGGCCTCGCCTTCGACGCGAAAGGCCGGCGCCTGGCCGCCGCCCACTATGGCGGCGCGACGGTCTGGGCGCGCGGGGAACGACGCTGGAAGCCCTCGAAGCTGGTCTGGAAAGGGTCCCATTGCGCCGTCAGCTTCAGTCCGGACAGCAAGTATCTTGTCACGGCCATGCAGGAAAACGCGCTCCATGGCTGGCGCCTGCGCGACAAGGGCCACATGACCATGCAGGGGTACCCGGCCAAGGTCAAGAGCCTCGCGTGGGCGGGCGACGCGCCTCATCTGGTCACGTCCGGCGCGGATGAAGCGATCTGCTGGCCGTTCGACGGGAAGGACGGACCCATGGGCCGGGCGCCGCTTTGCGTCGCTCACGGCGGCAAGCGCCTGGCGACCTGCGTGCAGCCCCTGGGCAAGGAGAATGCCGTCCTTGCAGGATTCCAGGATGGCGCGGTTCTTCTGGCCGAGCTTGACGAAGCAAGGGAACCGACTGTCGTTAGAGGGTCCACGGGCTCCGAAGTCACGGCCATCGCAACCGCCGGATCCCTGTCCCACGTGCTGATCGGCGATGCGAAGGGCAGCGTTCTCTGGGCGGCATTGCCGACGGGGGACGTGCATGCGCGGACCGCCTGATCGCGATCGCCCCGGGCCGGATGCCGTGCGCCGGATGAGGACGCTCGTTGCGGAGCGGCTCCGTCCGCCTGGGGCGCGACGCCCCCCGGGGCGGGAGGCCCCCGGCGGGTCTGCGCGGGAATGGCGGGCGGCCGAAGCGTGGGCCGCGGGGCCTCAGGCCGACCCGCTCAGGCGCGCCACGTAGCGGGCCAGCGTGTCGACTTCGAGATTCACCCTGTCTCCCGGCCTTGCCTCGCTCCAGGTCGTGACGGCCTTGGTGTGAGGAATGAAGTTTATGCCGAAGCGCGCGCCGTCGACCTCGTTCACCGTCAGTGACGTGCCGTTCAAGGCAACCGACCCCTTGGGAGCGATGAAACGGGCGAGTCCAGCCGGGGCGTCAAGAAGCATCCTGGTGCTGTCGCCCTCATCCCGGACGTCGCCGACCACGGCGAGCCCGTCGACATGCCCCGAGACGATATGCCCGCCAATCTCGTCACCGACCTTCAGGGCGCGCTCCAGGTTGATCCGGCGCCCCGGCGTCCATTGGCCCAGATTGGTCCTCGAAAGCGTTTCCTCGCTCGCCTGCACGGCGAACCACGTGCGCTGGCCGCGTCCGAAGTCGACCACGGTCAGGCAGACCCCGTCACAGGCAACCGACGCGCCGACGTCAAGGTCGCCGAGGTCGCGGGAGGTTGCGATTCTGGCATTCAGGGCCCCCGCCCGCGCAACGCCGAGGACTTCGCCGATGTCCGTCACAATGCCGGTGAACATCGATTGACCCTTTCCTGCATCGACTCAGGCGGACCCCGCCGGGCCGGTCGCGCAAGACGCTGTCGCTTGCCGGCCCTCGCTCCCGGACGATCACCGCCGTTCGCTGCACTACCTGACTGCGGCCGGCGCCTCAACCTCCGCGCCATCGGCCGTCCGCACCCCCGGGACGCGGCGGCCGGGCGGCCATGTGCAGGGCTGACGCGCAGCCTTCGGGACTTCCCGGGAAGGGGCAGGTCAGCCCCGCCGCCAGACATGCAAGATGTCGACGCCGACCCGGCGCTGCTCCAGGAGCCCGAATTCCGGAGCCGCCGAGAGCCTGCCGATGCCCAGGGCGGCGACCGACGGCCGGCCCTCCGCCCCGAGGGCCTTGCCGGCCGAGAAGACCGCCAGCCGATCAACCAGGCCCGCGGACAGCAGCGAAGCCGCAAGCGTCCCGCCGCCCTCGCACAGGACCCGTGTCAGTCCGCGCGCCCCAAGCTCCCGCATCAGGCCCGCCACGTCGACGCGCCCTTCGGAGGCCGGCACTGGCACGAGATCCGCGCCCGCCAGCCTCCAGGCCTCCGCGCCCTCGCCCTCTGCCTGCCCATGAGCCAGCCAGACCGGTCCCGCTTCTCCCGCCCTCTGCGCGAGCCGGCATCGCGCCGGAAGGTCCCGGCCGCCGCTCACGACGACGCGAACCGGCTGGCGAACCGCGCCCATGCCGCGCACGGTCAGGTCCGGATCGTCGGCCCGCACGGTCCCCGCACCGACCATCACCGCGTCATGGGACATTCGCAGCGCATGGGAGGCCCGACGGGCCTCACGGCCCGTGATCCAGCGACTTTCGCCCGTCGCCGTCGCGATCCGTCCGTCGAGGGTCGAAGCCAGTTTCAGCGTGACAAGCGGGCGCCCTTCCCTGACGCGCATCAGGAACCCTTCGTGAGCTTCCCGCGCGGCGTCCGCCAGGAGGCCCACGTCCACCGTGACACCGGCTTCGCGGAGGCGCCTGACGCCCCGTCCCGCCACCCTGCGGTCCGGATCCTCCATCGGGACGACCACGCGGGTCATGCCGGCCGCGATCACGGCATCGGCGCAGGGCGGCGTCCTTCCTTCGTGAACGCATGGTTCCAGCGTGACATACGCCGTCGCGCCTCGGGCGGCCTCGCCCGCCTGCGCCAGCGCGCGCGTCTCGGCGTGAGGCGTGCCGCCGTCACCGGTCCATCCACGTCCGACGACGCGACCGTCCGCGAGAATCACGCACCCGACCGCGGGGTTCGGCCAAGCGCGCCCAAGCCCGCGCCGCCCGAGCGCCAGCGCATGCGCCATGTGCCGGGCGTCGCCTGCTGTCACGCGTCCCCTTGGGCGGGCCGCAGCTCGCTCACGAACTTGTCGAAGTCGTCTGCGGCCTGGAAATTCTTGTAAACGCTGGCAAACCTCACATAGGAAACGGTGTCGATCCGATCCAGGCTTTCCATCACGATCTCGCCGACGGCCGTCGAGGGAATGTCCGTCTCGCCCATGCTTTCCAGCCTGCGGACGATCCCGCTGATCATCTGGTCGATCCGGTCCGGCTCGATCGGGCGCTTCTGCATGGCGATGCGAATCGAGCGCTCCAGCTTGTCGCGGTCGAAATTCTCCCGCTTGCCGGTGGACTTGATGACCACGAGATCGCGCAGCTGAACGCGTTCGTAGGTCGTGAACCGTCCGCCGCAGGCCTGGCAGGACCGTCGTCTCCGGATCGCCACATGATCCTCCGCCGGGCGCGAGTCCTTGACCTGCGTGTCGGTGCTTCCGCAAAACGGACAACGCATGATACGTTCCTCCTGACCGTGTCTTGGGGAACCTGCCCCTCTTCCACGCAGCCACTATAGGGCAGCGCCATCATTTTGGGTAGGGGCAAATTCAGCGCGCCATATGCGCCGGCGATCCGCCGGTCGCCGGGCAGGCCGGACCAAGCACCAGGAACCGCGTTCCGGCCGGATTGAGCCGCTCCTCCGAGGCGACGGCGAAGCCGCGCTCGACGAACGACGCCACAGGGTCGGCGCCCCGCACGCCGGAGAACACGGGAAGCCCGGAACCGAACCGGACCGGCTCGATGGTCAGGTGCACCCGGTCGATGGCCCGGTGGGCAAGAAACCAGTCATGGACGCGCGTGCCGCCCAGAATGAGCCCGCGCGCCAGGGGGCGGACATCCCTCACGCGCGCCGGGAGCGTCCGCGGGGTCAGGCGACCGGGATCCACCCAGAGCTGAGACGGCCTCCTCCACCCTCTCGCCGTGGTCGAGAACACGATCCGCCGCCGGTCGGGCCTTTCGGCCGCTTCGTGCGTTCGCCGTCCCATGATCGACCAGTCAGCCGCCTCCACGTCGCGAAAGAAGAGCTCCTGCTCCTCCGCGCTCGCCCAGGCCTGGGGCGGCTCTCCGGCGGCGCGCGCGATGAACCCGTCCCCGGAGACGACGACCGCAAGCAGGAACTCGCTCATTGGGACTTGAGAAACGCCTCGAAGGCGGCGGCGTGGTCCGGATGCCAGCGCGAAAGCGCCGGACGGTTCTTGACGATGTCGCCGATCGCCCAGGCCATGCGCTTCTCGTCCGTGGCACGGTCCACGTCGTTGTCGGGACAGAGGATGTAGAAGTCTCCCCTGTGCAGGCCCTCAAGCATGAACAGCGCGGTCTGCTCGGGGGTCCAGGCGCCGGCCGGCTTCTCGGCACGGCCGCGGCGCGTCAGGTCGGTGAACACGAAGCCCGGGATGAGAAGATGCGCGGTCACGCGGCATCCGTCGGTGTTGCGCAGTTCATGGGCCAGCGCCTCGGCAAAGGCCTTCACGCCCGCCTTCGAAACGTTGTAGGCCGGATCTCCCGGCGGCGTCGTGATGCCCTGCTTCGATCCGGTGCTGATGATCGCGCCCGGCCGGCCGCGGGCGATCATGCGCGGCGCGAAGACGCGGCCGCAATTGATGACCCCCCAGAGATTCACGCCCAGGATCCGCTGCCAGTCGCCCCCGTTCGCGAACATCGCGGAGCCCGGCTGGATGCCGGCGTTGCTCATCAGGATGTCCGTGCCGCCGTACCGGTCGGCGATCCTGGCCTCGAGAGCCTGCAAGGCGCCGAGGTCCGAGACGTCGACCGCTTCCGCCATGACGTCCGGCGCGCCCGCAGCGACCAGCCGTTCGGCGGCTGGCGCCAGCAGGGACTCGCGGTTGTCGACGATCGCAAGCCGCATGCCTTCGGCGGCGAGGAGCTCGGCCGAGGCCAGGCCGATTCCGGACGCGCCTCCGGTGACCGTGGCAACCGATTCCGAAGTCAGCGCGGGATGTGGCATGTCAACGGACCTCTCGCATGCAGCCCGACCCTCGGCGAGCGGCGCGGGTTTGGCAAGTCCCCGCACGGGCCGCCCGCCATCACGCCCGCGCACCGCGGGAGGGGCCTCCGGACCGCATCCGCCGTGGGAGCAGGGGGCGGCCCGGGCACGAATGCCCCGGATCCCCGCGCCGAGGCGCCGGACGCCGCCTACTGGTCAAGGAAGCTTCTGAGCTTCCGCGACCTGCTGGGATGCTTGAGCTTTCTCAGCGCCTTTGCCTCGATCTGCCGGATCCGCTCCCGGGTCACGCTGAACTGCTGGCCCACCTCCTCCAGCGTGTGGTCGGTGTTCATGCCGATGCCGAACCGCATTCTCAGCACGCGCTCCTCCCGGGGCGTGAGAGATGCCAGAACGCGCGTCGTCGTCTCCTTGAGGTTCTCCTGGATCGCGCTGTCCAGCGGCAGGATCGCGTTCTTGTCCTCGATGAAGTCGCCCAGCTGGGAATCCTCCTCGTCCCCGATCGGCGTTTCCAGCGAGATCGGCTCCTTGGCGATCTTCATGACCTTGCGGACCTTTTCCAGCGGCATCTGCAGCTTGTCGGCAAGTTCCTCCGGCGTCGCTTCGCGGCCGATCTCGTGAAGCATCTGGCGACCGGTGCGCACGAGCTTGTTGATTGTCTCGATCATGTGCACGGGGATCCGGATCGTGCGCGCCTGGTCGGCAATGCTGCGCGTGATCGCCTGCCGGATCCACCAGGTCGCGTAGGTGGAGAACTTGTACCCCCGCCGGTACTCGAACTTGTCCACCGCCTTCATGAGGCCGATGTTGCCTTCCTGGATGAGGTCGAGGAACTGCAGCCCCCTGTTGGTGTATTTCTTCGCGATCGAGATCACGAGGCGCAGGTTCGCCTCGACCATCTCCTTCTTGGCCTGGCGCGCCTCCTTCTCGCCCTTCTGGACCTGCGAGACGATGCGGCGGAACTCGGAGATGTCGACACCCACGTACCGGCCCACCTGCGCCATGTCGCCGCGCAGACCCTCGATCTTCTCCGCCGACCGGTCGACGAAGGTCGTCCAGGCCCGTCCGGACTTCTCTCCCATCCGGTCGAGCCAGCTCGGATCCAGTTCGTGGCCGCGATACTCGTCTATGAACTCGCGACGGTTGATGCGCGCCTGGTCGGCAAGCTTGACCATCGCGGAATCGATCGACATGATCCTCCGGTTGATCCCGTAGAGCTGGTCCATCAGCGCCTCGATCCGGTTGTTGTGAAGGTCCAGCCCGTTCACCATGTCCACGATTTCCTGGCGCAGCTTCTGGTACCTGCCTTCCTGCCGCGCGGAGAAGCTGCCGTCCTCGTTGAGCGTCGCGGCGATGCGGCTGTCCTGGAGCCTTGACAGCCTTTCGTAGTCCTTCGCGATCCGTGTCAGGGTTTCGAGAACGCGAGGCTTCAGGACCGCCTCCATCACCGCGAGCGACATGTTCGCGGTCTCGTCCTCCTCGTCATCGTCCTTCCGGGCCGGGACTTCCGCGCCACCGGCCTCCGGCCGACCTGCGCCCGTCCCCGGCCGCTTCCCGTTCGCGCCCTCGGCGGCGGAATTCCCGTCCTTGCCGTCAGCCGCTCCCGCTGAATTCCCGAAAGTGGCTTCCAGGTCGATGACGTCCCGAAGCAGGATCTCCTCGTCCAGGAGCTCCTGTCGCCAGATCGTGATCGCCTGGAAGGTGAGCGGGCTTTCGCAGAGCCCGGCGATCATCGTGTTCCGGCCGGCCTCTATCCGCTTCGCGATCGCGATCTCGCCTTCCCGGGAGAGGAGCTCGACCGAACCCATCTCGCGCAGGTACATCCGCACCGGATCGTCCGTCCGGTCAAGCTTCTCGGTCTCCGACTGGGACACCGCCAGTTCGCGGGAGCTTGACGTCTCTGCCACTTCCGTCGACGCCTGCGGCTTCTTCCCGTCATCGTCCGTGTCGGCGTCCTCCTCGTCCTCGATGATGTTGATGCCCATTTCGGACAGCATCGACATCACGTCCTCGATCTGCTCGGACGCGACCTGATCGGGCGGCAGGACCCGGTTCAGCTGGTCGTAGGTGATGTAGCCCTTCTCGCGCGCATCGACGATCATCTTCTTGACCGCCGCCTGGCTCATGTCCAGAACGACCTCGCCTTCCTGGTCGTCCGTCGTCCGCTCGTCGCTGGTGTCCTTGGCAGCCATTCGCCACTCCCGGGAGTCTCTTGGTGATGCGCCGTCCCGTGCGAATCATCCGTCGCGAATCAGTGATTCCCTACCTGCACGGCGGCGCCTTTGCCACATCGCGAGCGGCGCCCTATGTCCTGCTGCGCGGCTTCTCGTAGTCCAGGCCCGCGACCAGAGCGTCGAAAGCGCTTCTTTCCCTGCGGCTCATGCGCGCGCCGTTCGTGCCGACATCGTATTCCGTCTCGTCCTCGCCGGCCGCCAGGTCCGACCCGGCCAGCGTCTGGGCCGCCTCGCCGAGCCGGTATGTCAGCGATTCGTCGGCCTGGCCCTCGATGTCTTTCATGGCTTCCTGAATGTCCCTGTGCGCACCACGCTTGGCAGCAAGGTTCTCGAACTCCTTCGCCACGGCAAGTGCGGCGAACGCCTCGTCGGCGCCCGGCTGCATGGCAGGCGCGATGCGCACATGGCGGGAGCGGAACAGCTTTTCAAGGGCCTGCGGCCCGCAATTCGCCGCAACGGCCTCCCGGCCGGACTCCCCCGCAGCCAGAAGCGCCTTCCGCACCGCCTCATGCTCCGGGCGGATCGTGTCCAGCCGCTCGAGATCGGCCGAAAAGCGCGGCACGAGTCCGGGGTGCGTCACGAGGCTCGCGAGAATCACCGCCTCCTTGAGGTGCTCGTGAGCCAGGGCGTCCGCGGAAACGAGCGCGCTCGCCCTGGTCGCGGCCATCGGGCCTGCCGCCCCGGACCGCAGGCCCGCGCGCGGTGCGCCGCGGCGCCCGGCGGACAGCGCCCTCATCAGGTGAAAGATCTCGTCGTTGCAGTGACGCCTTAGCGAGGGGTCCCTTATCAGCCCGACGGCGGCGCGCAACCTGCCGTCGAGCGCCGCCCTCCGCTCCGGACTGTCGAAGCTCCGGCCTTCGGTCTCCCGCCGCCACAGCAGATGAAGCAGGGAAAGGCTTCCCTCGACCTGGCGCCGCATGGCCGCCGCGCCGCCGGAGCGGACCAGGTCGTCCGGATCCATCCCCTCCGGCATCATGCAGAATCTCAGCGACTTTCCGGCCTCCAGGAGCGGCAGCGACATCTCCGCGACGCGCACCGCCGCACGAAATCCCGCGTCGTCCCCGTCAAGGGCGATCACGGGCTCGCTCTCCATCTGCCAGATGAGCTTCAGCTGCGTTTCGGTGACAGCCGTTCCCATCGGCGCAACGGTCGCCGCGAACCCGGCTTCCGACAGCGCGATCACGTCCATGTACCCTTCTGCAACGATCAGCGGCGCCTTGCCCGCAGCCTTCCGCGCCGGTCCGTGGTTGTAGAGGCACCTGCCCTTGTCGAACAGCTCGGTCTCCGGCGAGTTCAGGTACTTGGCACTTGCTTTCGGATCCATCGCGCGCCCCGCAAGCGCGACGGCAACGCCTCTTGGATCCCGGATGGGAAAGATGATGCGGCCGCGGAAGCGGTCATAGGGCGCGCTGCCGTCATCGGGCCGCACCGCCAGTCCCGCGTCGACCACCAGGTCGGCCCCTGCCCCCTTGCCGGTCAGGTGCGCAAGCAGGTTCCGGCTCTCGGCGGGCGCAAAGCCGACCTCCCAGCGGCTCAACGCCTCCCCGGAAAGCCCGCGCCCCGAAAGGTAGTCCCGGGCGGCGGCGGCGGCACCGGACCGCAGCTTCAGGCGGTAGTGCCGAACCGCCTCCTCCATCACCTCGGCGAGCCGGGCCCTCCGGTCCGCCCCCTGCCGCGCCTCGGGGTCCGGCTCCGGCACCTGCATCCCCGCCTCGCGCGCCAGGATCCGGACCGCCTCCATGAAGGTGACGTTCTCCGTGTCCTGGACGAACCGGAACACGTTGCCCTTCGCATGGCAGCCGAAGCAGTAGTAGAAACCCTTCCGGTCGTCCACATGGAACGACGCGGTCTTTTCCTGGTGAAACGGGCAAGGCGCCCACATGTCGCCCTTGGCCCTTTTCGACTTGCGGGCATCCCACGTGACCTTCCGGCCCGCGACCTGGCTGAGCGAGACGCGCGACCTCAGGTCGTCAAGGAAGCCGGACGGAAGACTCACGGCGCAAGCGCCGGCATCACGGGCGGCCCTGCCGGAGCCGCGGATCGGGAGACGGCGGCACGCATGCCTCCCCCGATCCCGGGACTGAAGCCCTGCCATTCAAGGGGCCTTCGGCGGCCTGGCGTTCGACCGCGACAGCCAGCGCCGCGGCCCGCAGCGGAAAGATCGATGACGCCGTCGACGGGCGGCTTCCCGGTCACGCAGGAGCGCGCCCTGCCCTCAAGACCGGACGCAAGAGCCATGAGCGCCGCGGCACGGTTCAACATCAGGTCCACATCAGGTCCACGCCTCCGCGAAAGGCCGTCCTGTTCCTTGCAGCGTTCATCCTGTCTTTCCAACGCCGCTTCCACCCCGAAGTGCAACATCAGCCAGCGAGGGGCGAAGCCCGAGCGGCGGCGGTCTCTTCACCGGGAGGCGTAGCCGGGCTTCCGGGACGGTGCAAGCCCCGCCGGGCGCTGTCCGCGGCCCGCCGGGCGCAGGGAGGGATTGGCCCGACCGGAGGACGGCGGGCCAGGGCGCCTGCGTGTGCCGGGAGACGGCCTGCGACACCGTCGCCGAGGCCGGCGCCACGCCCCTTCAGCTGCCCGGGCGTGCCGCCCGGGCAGCTGAAGGGGCGAAGGACCGACGTCGCCGACAGCGTCTGGCCGGCCCGGGTCTGCCGGTCCGGCCTCTGCAGCCCGGGCATGGTGCCGCCGAAGGCGTTCCGCGAGCTGCGCCGGGTCGCGCGGGCACGCGAGGCAGGATCGTCGCCGAGCGCATGCGGACGCGCAACCGCGTCCACAGGATCGTCGGTCTGGTGTCGTTGTCCCTGCCAGGCACGACATGTGCCGTCGTGCCTGGCGGAAGCGTTCCGGAGGGGAGCGCCGCAACCTGCAACGGAGGAAAGGACGACGACAATGCGGATCCTTGTCGGAACGGACGTGTCGGCGGCAGGCACGTCGGCCGTCGCGACCGACGCCGACGGCAGGACCGTCGACGAGGCGAAGGTGCCACGATCCCGGGCCGCCAGTCGTGCGCGCACGGAACCGCCGTCCGCCATGACCGGGCGTTCGCGCACCGACGGCCAGGCTGGCGGGAATTGCTGCGCCCCGGTCCGCAGTCCTTGACGAAGAGGGAAGGAGCGGGGTCCGCCCGGGAGGCGGCCCGTCCACGGACGTCCCTGCCGGGACGCGGTCCCCGATGACGTCGTCTCCTGCCTCGTTGCCGAACCGCGCCGTCGCGTTCGAGCACGCCGATGAGATTGACGCCCGGGGACCGGACCAGGCATCATGCAGGCGGCCGTCGAGCCGACCGCGGACGGAAGGAAGATGCCCGGCGGCGGACGTGAAGCGGACCTTCCCGGAACCGGCGAGGTGATGTCTTGAACGACGAAACCTGAGCGGCGGCGAACCCGGCATCAGCGCCGCGCCCCTTGCCGCAGGCGCCGGGATGCTGCTGCCAGGCCTGCGCCTTGCGGCCGCGAATGCGCAGGAATCCGCGCTTGACGGCAAGGGCCCCCATTACGGAAGGAAATCGCCTCCAGCCTGTCCACAGCCACCTCCCTTGGCCATTGCTGATTCGCTGAACATGCGAGACCGTCGTGCGGTCCCGGGCGAGCTGGCAAGCAATCGCCGGGCCCGAAAGCCCGCTTTCCCTCAGGGCGTGGATCTGGCAGCGTTCTTCACAGGTCAGGTGGCGGCAGCCCTCGGGCATGACGGTCTCCTTCTTCCAGCGAAAGGGACTGTCGGCGGCGCCTGGCCGATTCGCAACATCCTGTGTCGTCGAACCGCCCGGAACGCTGCATCAGGTGTTGCACTTCAGAGTGGAACGGGGGTGTTGAAATCGGTTGGCGGAATGATATAGAAGCTGGGCATGGAAAGACCGTACTCCCTTTGGCTGACCCGCCAGTCATTCATGCCGATGTCAGAGTCTTTATGAAAGTGGGCGGCAAAATGAAGTTTGAAGGAATCTATACACCCTTGGTCACACCTTGGAACGATGATTTCTCGTTGAACGTGATTTCGCTGGTCGAGACCGTGGAGTTCCTGATCGATGCAGGGGTTGATGGCATAATTGTTGCTGGAACGACTGGTGAGTATTACGCGCAGTCGATGGAGGAGCGCATCGACATGATGGGCCGTGTGCGGAAACTCATCGCGGGACGCCTGCCAATGATTGTCGGTACGGGAGCCATGCGGACAGAGGAAAGTGTGATGTTCGCGAAGGCCGCGAAAGCGGCTGGAGCCGATGCGCTTCTGGTGGCGACGCCGCCCTATACCTATCCCACCGGCCGCGAAATCGCTCTGCATGCGCTGGCCATAGACCGGGCGGCCAACCTGCCGGTCATGCTATACAACTATCCGGGACGCATGAGCGTGAACATGGACGAGAAATGCCTGGACCGCCTGGGTCGCAACCCGAACTTCCGTGCTATAAAGGAAAGCTCCGGCGATCCGAACCGGCTTCACATGCTGGCGAGGGATTATCCGCATATCGCACTGTGCTGTGGAATGGATGACCAAGCTCTGGAATTCTTTGCCTGGGGTGCCCGGAGCTGGGTCTGCGCCGCGTCCAACTTCGCGCCGGAAGCCCATATCGCGCTGTACCGGGCCTGCGTTGTCGAAGGAGATTTCACGAAAGGACGTGCGATCATGTCCGCAATGCTTCCACTGATGCGGGTCCTGGAGCGGGGAGGAGCTTTCGTGCAGTGCATAAAGCATGGATTGACGATGCGTGGCATCGATGCGGGCCCCCCGCGAAGACCCATGCAGCCCCTTACCAAGAACGCGAAACGGGAACTTGAAGGGGTGATTCGAAATATGGACAGGGCCGTCGTCAAAGCCACCGGAGCGAAGACGATCCCATCGAACGTTACCGATATCCGGCGGTCGCGGACTGGAACCTGAGGAGCGGGTGATGACCGAGCTGCTCACGCGGGCCGAATATGCGGCGATCGCCGATGGACTGGACTTTCCCGCGGCTCCGTTCATCGACGGGCGCTTCCGCTCAGGCGATGGGCCGCGCATGCCGACGCTGAACCCCGCGACAGGGGAACGGTTGGCGCACATAGTTATGGCAGGGGCCGGCGACGTGGATATTGCCGTATCCAGGGCCCGAGAAGTCTTTGAGCAGGGGCACTGGGCGGGCGCGCACCCATCGAGCCGCAAGGAGTCGCTCAGTGATCTCTGCAGGCTAATGATGCGAAACCGCCGGGAAATGGCCGTCATGGAGTGTCTTGAGTCCGGCAAGCCGATCAGGGACTGCGAATTGATTGACGTCCCGGAGGCGATCAACGCGATCAGGTGGCATGCGGAGGCGATTGACAAGATTTACGGCCAGACCGGTCCTTCGGGTGACGATACGCTCTCGGTGATTTTACGGGAACCCGTCGGTGTCGTCGCGGTGGTACTTCCGTGGAATTTTCCGCTTCTGATGCTTGCATGGAAAATCGGCCCGGCGCTGGCCGGGGGTAACTCGGTGATCGTAAAGCCGGCCGAACAGACCAGTATGACGGCTCTCTGGGTTGCGGAACTGGCGCGAAAGGCGGGGCTGCCGCGAGGTGTTCTTCAAGTGCTGCCGGGCGATGGACCGGGCATCGGTGAGGCGCTCGGAAGGCACATGGGCGTCGATATGGTCAGTTTTACAGGATCAACCGACACTGGAAGACGTTTCCTTCGATATTCAGCGGATTCCAACCTGAAAAAGGTTGTTCTGGAATGTGGTGGAAAGAACCCGGCACTGGTTATGCAGGACGCCGAGAATCTCGATCACGTCGCGGAACACATCGTCAACGCCGCGTTCTGGAACATGGGGGAGAATTGCTCGGCCACATCGAGGCTGATCGTCCATCGGCAGGTCAGGAAGCCGCTAATGGATCTTATTTTGGCGAGGCTGCGTGACTGGAAAACCGGTGATCCGCTGGATCCGGCAAACCACCTTGGCGCCTTGATCGACAGTGAGCACTTCGAGAAGGTGTCCGGATATCTCGGGCGGGACGGCCTTATTACCGGAGGGGTCGCGGAGTGGCCGTTCCTTGAACCCACAATTTACGAGGTTGACCGGAACGATCGGCGGGCCCGCGAGGAGATCTTCGGCCCCATCCTAAGCGTGATCGAGGTTTCCTCCGCCGACGAGGCGATCGCGGTGGCAAACGACACCGACTATGGTCTGACGGCGTGCGTATTCTCCGCGAACGCCCGCGGGGCGATCCGCGCCGCGCGTGAGATCCGGGCGGGAACCGTGACGGTAAACTGCTACGGTGAAGGCGACATAACGACACCTTTCGGAGGATACGGGCTGTCAGGATTCGGTGGTCGTGACAACGGTTTGGCTGCCCATGACCAATATACCGAGCAGAAGGTGATCTGGATCAACCTGACGGACCCGCGCGACGGGGATAACGTGGGGTGAAAGCGCGGCCGTGGGTGCATCCCGTCAGGGCCGTGGGGCCAGATAGGCGGCCCGAATGGTGCCGGATGTTACCATGCTCCCCACTCTAAGAGCTTGAATCATAATTTATTCATACGCCGCTTCCACTCCGAAGTGCAACACCAGCCAGCGAGGGCGAAGCCCGAGCGGCGGCGGTCCCTTCACCGAGAGGCGTAGCCGGGCTTCCGGGGCGGTGCAAGCCCCGCCAGACGCAGGGAGCATCCATGTTTGGAGTCAAGCCCGGATCCGGCCTTTTCCGGCGGCCGTCCGGGCAGGCGGAAGCGGCCCGGCCGCAAGGGCGCGGCCTGACGGCTGGCTTCCTTCGGGCCCGGACGGGCGTCAGGCGGCGGCCGCCGACCTGTCCTCCCAGGTGCGCCGGTCGCGGAGAAGGACGTTCGCGGTGACGGCGAGCTTCCGCATGACCGCGGTCACCGCGACCTTGCGGGCCCTGCCCCCTTGGCCCGGGCCGGCCGTGCATCTCCTTCGTGTCGGGATCGGACATGCAGGCCGCCATCGCCGCCATGTACAGCACGTCCCTCGGACGCCGCCGCCCGCCGGTGATGCGGCGCCCGCCCCTGAGGGTGCCGCTGTCGCGGGCGAAGGGGGCGACGCCGGCCAGGGCGGCGGGCCTGGCGGCTGCCGATGGCGCCCGGCCCGCCGGGCTTCCGCTCCGGCTTCGGCGCCGGCCGCTCCCGTCCGGCGATCGCCGTGGAATCCCTCGACATGTGCCCGACGACCGATCCCTCGTACGCGGCCCTGACCAAAGCCTCGTGCATCCGCTCGGGAAGCCGGGTCTCGGCGAACCGCGCGAAGGCCCGTGAGAACGTCGACTCGCCGGGGACCTCCGACACCCGGCGACCGGCCGCACAGGCGGCGCAGCGTCGGGTCGTGCCTGAGCCGGTCGATCAGGGCGGCCGTGGTCGGGAGGTCCCACACCGCCTTGGCCACGAAGGCCCGCGCCAGCGCGCTGCGGGAGGGTGCCCGACGCCGCGGTGGCCGTAACGGAGGCGCCGCTCCACCGGCGCCAGGTCCGGCACGGCGACGAACCTGCGGTGCGTCTCCCCCGGCGGGCCGGCCTCCTCGGCCAGGAAAGGCAGAAGTTCCCCTTGAATGCGGTGCCAGGCATCTGATACGAACTTTCCCACGGACATGGGGCTGTCTCCCTGCATGTTGTGTGTATGGTAGCTCCAGCATACCAGGAGGACAGCCCCGTTTCCAGGCCCAGCCGTCGAAAAAAAGCCCGTTTCACGGGAAAAACCGCTCGACCGCGAAGTTATGCAAGAGGCTCACTCCGACAAGACTTTTATGAGTATGACGACAAGTCCCAGGAACACGGAGGATGTACTGGAAATGTGCGCTCTGCTGTTCGGTGAGGCTTATATGGAAACCCATCCGGTCGTCACGGGAAACTGCAACGGAAACTCGCCACTTATCTGGAATGCTGATGCGGCTGTTTCCAATTAGGGGGGGGGGGGGGGGGACTGTGAGGAAGTACCGCTTTATCGGGGATCGTGCATCCGCGGCGCCGCGCGGATGGAGCGTCTTGGCAGATACGGAAGGTGTCCGTCGGGAAGACATTCTGGGGCTAACCGAGGGAAATCAAGGATGAAAGTTCTGGGATTGCCGGTCGATCCCGGCCCGGCGGGGTGGAACCGCCTTTTGCCCGAGCCGGCTCCCGCGGTTCCGCTTGAAGGACGGCTTGCCGCCGACTGGCTGATCATTGGTGCCGGATTCGCAGGACTGTCGGCCGCACGACGTCTCGCGCAGCTGGATCCGGGCTCCCGTATCGTGGTTGTGGATGCCACCCGGGTCGGTGAAGGACCGGCTGGAAGGAACTCGGGATTCATGGTCGATCTTCCCCACGATCTGGCGTCGGAGGACTATGGCGGTGCCGTGGGCAGCGACATCGAGCAGACCCGGGACAATCGCAGTGCAATCGAGTTCGCGTCCGGCGTTGCGGAGGAGTGCGGTCTTGGTACGGAAGCTTTCGACAGGTCGGGAAAGATCAATGCCGCAGCGACGGTGCGGGGGCACCGGCGCAACCTCAGCTACGCGAGGCATCTTGACGCGATGGGAGAATCGTATGAGCTGCTCGACGCCGAACATATGCGCGAACTCACGGGAATAGGTTACTATCGAAGTGGGCTGTTCACGCCAGGTGCCGCGGTTATCCAGCCAGCCCTATATATCCGCGGTCTAGCGGAGGCGCTGCGCTTCGGTGGCGTGGCGGTGCATGAGGAAAGCCCGGTAACCGAGCTGCGGCGGGCCGGTGACTGGGTGGCCGTAACGCCGCGCGGCCAGGTAGCCTCGCCTCGCGTGATTCTCGCGGTGAATGGACACCTGAACAGCTACGGTCTCGTTCCCGGTCGACTTGCGCATGTTTTTACCTATGCTTCGATGACGCGGGCGCTGGCCCCGGATGAGGTCAGGCGTCTGGGTGGAAAGCCGGTTTGGGCTGTAACGTCGGCGGATCCCTTGGGCACGACCGTCCGGCGGGTTTCCGGAACCGGCGGGAATCGGATCGTGGTCCGCTGCCGGTTTACGTTCGATCCATCGATGCAGGTCGGCGCGAGGCGACTTGACTACGCCGCCCGTAGCCATGACCGGGCATTCGCGGCCCGGTTCCCGATGCTGGGAGGTGTCGGAATGGAATTCCGCTGGGGCGGGCGTCTTTGTCTGAGTCTGAACGGAGTGCAAGTGATCCGTCAACTGGAGGAAGGGCTATTCTCCGCCTGTTGCCAGAACGGACTCGGCACTGCGCGAGGGACATTTGCGGGAATATCGGTGGCCGAACTCGCCTGCGGAATCGGATCCGAGTCGCTTGACCGTGTTCTGTCCGCGCCACTACCGAGTCGCCTGCCGCCCGGGCCGGTGGCTCGGATAGGCGCGTGGGCACGGATACGTTGTTCAGAGGCCATGGCGCGGGGAGAGTTGTGAGAGGTCGGCGCGCAGCCCGATTGGCGGCCCCTCGGGAAAACGGTCAGATCAGACGGTAAATGGTTGGTGCCTCCTCATAGGCGGGCAGGGATCCGCAAGTCGCAACCACCGGAGTGACCCGATTTCGCCTGAACAGTGAGCCTCTTGCAGAACTCCGCGGTCGAGCGGTTTTCCCCGGAAAACGGGCTTTTTTTTTCGACGGCTCGGCCTGGACATGGAGCCGTCCCTCCGGCATGAAAGGGGTGCGTAAACCACTACATGCAGGGAGACGGCCCCATGTCCGTGGGAGAGTTCGTATCAGACGCCTGGCACCGGTTTCAAGGGGAACCTTTCCCTTTCCTCGCCGAGGAGGTGGGCCCGCCGGGGGAGACGCACCGCAGGTTCGTCGCCGTGCCGGACCTCGCCCCGGTGGAGCGGCGTCTCCGTTACGGCCACCGCGGCGGCGGGCACCCTCCCGCCGACCGGAACGCGCTGGCGCGGGCCTTCGTGGCCAAGGCGGTGCGGGACCTCCCGACCACGGCCGCGCCGGTCGACCGGCCCGGTGCGACCCGACGCTGCGCAGGCTGTGCGGCTGGTGCCGCGTGTCGGAGGTCCCCGGCGAACCGGCGTTCTCCCGGGCCTTCGCGTGGTTCGCGGAGACCCGGCTGCCCGAGCGCATGCACGGGGCTCTGGCAAAGGCCGCCCATGAGGGATCGGTCGTCGGCCACGTATCCCCGGACTCGACGGCGATCACGGGACGGGAGAGGCCGGCGCCGAAGCCCAGGCCGGCGCCGAAACCGAAGCGGAGGCGCGGTCGCCCCGGGAAGGGCGAGGGGCCGGTCAGGGAGCCGACACGTCCGGAGCGGCAGCTCGGGGGCGACATGTCCACGGCGGAGATGGTGGCCGAGCTTCCGAAGGCCTGCGACGTGGGCACCAGGCGGAACGCGAAGGGGTTCAAAGAGAGCTGGAGAGGGTACAAACTGCATGTCGACGCCGCCGACGGCGACGTCCCGGTCAGCTGCGTCCTGACCTCGGCGTCGCTCCACGACAGCCAGGCCGCGATCCCGCTCGCCCGGATGACCGCCGAGCGGGTGGACCACTGCCACGGGTTGATGGACGCCGCCTGCGATTCCCGGGAGATCGGGCTGCACGCCCGCCTGGCGGGCCGCGTGGCGGTCATCGACCCCCGCCGGGACGCGGCGCTGAAGGCGCGCCTCGCCACCGAGGCGCGGGCGCAGCGCGGGCCACGTCCGCCACGACCGCGTGCGCTGCAGGCAGCGCTCCGGCGTGGAGCGGGTGAACTCCGCCCTGAAGGACTCGTACGGAGGACGGCACGTCCGGGTGCGGGGGCACGCGAAGGTGGCCTGCCACCTGTTCTTCGGCGTGCTGGCCCTGACGGTCCGCCAGCTGATGCGGCTCGTCGTCTGACACCCCGCCAGCGGCAGCGCCGGACGCCGCCGACGCCGCCCCCGGGAACGGGACGGCGCGGACAGCCATGCGCGGACGGCGCCCGAAGGGCCGGCATCCGCGACATTCCGCCACACCTTGGCCCTCCGGCTCGCCCCGGACGCCTGCCGGGCCCGGCTCCCGCACGCCGGCGGACGCCGGAGGCTGGCCACGGACGCCGGAACCGCGAAAATTGTGCAAGAGGCTCCAGTACATCCTGTCGGGAATTTCTGTTCAGACTGAGACACTACGCATCGTCGCGGTCGCGTTCGGTCAGAACGTCGAGGCCAACGCGCGGATCATCGCGGAGGGCGGCGCGATTGCAGCCTTCGGATCCGCCCGTGACGTGACGCCCGCGCTTTCCTTCCGTCCGCTGACGTTCAGGTCCGTGGCGATCGGGTTCCTGCCGGTCTGTCCCCTGGCGCCGGGACAGCGCGCGATCCGTCAGGAACCTTGAAACCCTCCCTCGCCCGGAGACGGTGGAATTTCGCTTCTCCGCCAGGGCCGTCGCGAGGAGGCGTCCGGTCAATGCGGGGCCGTCCGCTGTTCCTCGCGTTCCGCGGCCATGTCCGCCAGCAGGTCGGCCATGGCCTTTGCCTGGCCGCCGGACAGCGTCCCTCCCACGCCGAGCCGCCGCCCGACCCTCCACCACAGCCCGGGCGCCCATCCTGCGCGTCCGGGCCGCTTCAGGCGCACCGTGAATCCGTTCGAGGGCCGGAAGGCCAGCGCGCCGCGCTCGACCCTTGCGACATTCTCCAGGTCCGCCAAGGTCCTGCCACTGGCGGTGCGCACGCCCCTGCGGGTCAGGACAATGCCATCCATCGTCGCCACGCGAAGCCGGCATGCGGCCCAGAGTGTCCCTGCTCCAAGCACGACGAAGAGGATGCGCCAGAGGGCCGGGATCTCCTCGAATGCCAGCTTGATCAGCAGGATGGCGAGGAACCCCAGCGCCAGGATCGCCATCCATCGGCGCACCGGCGACGGGGTGATGCTGAGCACGGCCGCCTCCTCGTCGTTCATCGCGACATCTCCCGCCGCTCTCCCGCAACCTGGCGCGGCATCAAGGCACGACCTCCCGCATGTCCGGACCCGCGGCACGCGCCTGGCGTCCGGCAGGCCCTCGCCGCTCCGTCTTCATGCTTGCCATGCCGCCCCTTGCGAACGCACGCCCTGCAGCCAATGAACCGCCGGCGAAAGACATGCAAGGAAACGACACTGGACACTGGATCAAGGCGGCGCCGGGAACCTGACGCCTCGTTTCTCCAGCAACGGCGAAAAGCGGCAGGGCCGGCGCACGGCCTGCGGCGACGCATCGCGCCGCTCAATCCTGCGCAGCCTCTTCGCCGGCGAACGGTCGCGCCTGAAGGCCGGCGTCCTCGGACGCGGCGCCGTCGGGCAGGCGACTGTCCAGAAGGCCCGCCGACCGAAGCTCCTTGAGGCCAGGCAGGTCCTTCGTGCTTTCAAGCGCGAAGTGATCCAGAAACGCCTGCGTCACCACGTAGGTCACCGGCCGCCCGGGAGTCAACTTCCGGCGGCCCAGCCTTATCCAGTCAAGCTCGAAGAGCTGGTCTATGGTTCCCTTGCTGACGCTCACGCCCCGAATTTCCTCGATCTCCGCCCGGGTCGCGGGCTGGTGGTAGGCAATGATCGCAAGCGTCTCGATCGCGGCACGGCTCAGCTTGCGGATCTCGACGGTCTCCTTCGTCATCAGGAAGCGGAGGTCCGGCGACGTCCGGATGGCCCAGCCGCCGCCCGACTTTCGCACGGTGACGCCTCGCCCCTCGTAGCGCGCTTTCAGCAGCTCGAGCGCCTTGGCGGCATCGCTCCCCCGGGGCATGCGGGCGTTGAGGTCGGCTGCGGAGATCGGCTCCGCCGAAGCGAACAGAATGGCCTCGACCATCCGCTCCTGCTCGTCCAGGGACGGAGCCTCGAACAGGCTCTCCGGCGCCTTCGCGTCTTCGTCCGCATCAACCACCCTGAACCGCCTTGATCTGGATCGGCGCGAATGTCCCGCTTTGCCGGATCCGGATGGCGCCGCCCTTGGCAAGTTCCAGCGACGCGGCAAAATGCGATGCCCTGGCCGAGCGGCGCCGTTCCGGGTCGGTCTCCCAGCCTTCCGGCAGGTAGGACATGAGGTCGGTCCATTCGCCGGCATGCCCGACAAGACCGCGCAGTCGCTCGAGCGCGTGCTCGAGCGTCATCACGTGCTCGCGCATGAAGGTCAGCGGACGGAACTCGTCCCGCGTGCGGACCCGGGCATAGCCCTGCATGAGATCCAGAAGGGTCGCGGTGTGGCGAACGCGGCGGACGCGAGCCACGTCTTCAGGAATGCCGCGCACGAAGAAATCCCTGCCTTTCTGATCCCGCGCCATGAGCCTGGCGGCGGAGTCCCGCATCGCGGCCAGGCGTTCGAGCTGGAAGGCAAGATGCGCCGCCAGTTCCTCGCCGGACTGCCCCCCGTCATCCGGATCTCGCGGCACGAGCAGCCGCGACTTCAGAAAGGTCAGCCAGGCCGCCATGACCAGATAGTCAGCCGCAAGCTCGATTCTGAGCGTCTTCGCGCGCTGGATGAACAGGAGGTACTGCTCTGCGAGCGCCAGGACGCTGATCTTGCGAAGATCGACTTTCTGGCTGCGCGCCAGCTGGAGAAGCAGGTCCAGCGGCCCCTCGAAGCCGTCGACGTCGACAACGAGCGCGTGGGGCTCGGCATGCGCCTCGAACCCGTCAAAGTCCGCATCACCGTCCGGCATTGTCCCTCGCTTTCCGCATCAGCGCCTCAAACTCGGCCTCGATTTCGGAAATGTCAACATCTAGTGGTCGTTTTCGTCCGGAAAACGCAACATCTGCCAGACTCGCTGCCGACAAGGACATCGGACCAACGGCTGACGCGATCGCGGACATCTCGGAAAGGTCGCCGTTGCAGTGAAGAACCAGATCGCACCCGGCATGCCGCGCCGCGGCGGCACGAGCTTCCACCGTGCCGGACAACGCGCCCATCGAGATGTCATCCGTCATCAGCTGCCCCGAAAGCCCAAGCTCTTCACGCAGGTACGTCACGCCTGCCCGCGAAAGCGTCACGGGCCGGTCAGGATCGATTTCCGGAAGGACGACATGAGCCGTCATCGCCACCGGCAGGTCCGCAAGTTCGCGAAACGGCAGGAAGTCCGTCTCCGTCAGGTCGGCAAGCGACGCTTCGATGCGCGGCAGCGCCTGATGGCTGTCGCGCGTCGCGCGCCCGTGGCCCGGCGCATGCTTGAGAACCGGCAGGCAGCCTGCATCCGTCAGGCCGGCCGCCAGCGCGCGGGCCATGGCCGTGACCGCAGCCGCCGTCACGCCGAGGCAACGATTTCTGAGGAAGGGATGGGTTTCGGGCCAGGCAACGTCCGCGCACGGGCCGCAGTTCACGTCTATGCCGTGAGCGAGAAGCTCGGTCCCGATCAGGAGCCCGCGCAGATACATCGCCCTTTCGGCCTCAGGCGACATGCCGCCGTCGCCGGCAAGCGCCTCCACCTGATCAAGGGGCGGCATCCACTCGCGCCAGTGGGGCGCCCGCATCCTCTGGACGCGGCCACCCTCCTGGTCGATCATGACGGGCGCGTCACGCCCGACGGCATCGCGCAGCGCCGCCACCAGCCGGCGAAGCTGCCCAGGCGACTCGCAGTTCCGCCGGAACAGGATGAACCCGAAGGGCTCCGCCTCGAAAAGGAACCGGGCCTCCCTGCAACCAAGCTCAGGCCCGGACGGCGCGAAGATATACGCGCCCTTCGACACCTACCGCTGCACGACGGGGACGCAGTCCGCGCCATCCGACCGCAACACCGAACAGAACCGCCTGGCGTCGGCCAGATCGACAAAGCCCGTCGCCCGCAACCGGTAGAACGTGCGGTCGCCGGACGTCACTTCCTGCACGACCCGCCGCTTGCCCACCATGTATGCGCCGAAGCGCGCCGCGATGCTCCTCCAGCCGTCGCGCGCGGCGTCCGCGTCTTCGTAGGCGCCGAACTGCACGAGCCGCGTGCCCGGCGCGACCGCCGAGGACGGAACCTCGGGGACGCCCGGACCCGCAGCGTTTTCGGACGAGGCGTGCAGGCCTCCTTCCGGACGCCTCGGAGGCGGCCGGACCATCGCCGGGCTCCTCGCGGCTCCGGTTGCGCCTGCCGCCGGGACCGAAGGCGCCGTCACGAATCCGGCCAGCGCTTCCCGAACCGCCAGGTCGGTCGCCGAGCGCGGGGAAGCCTCCTGCACGGCCCCGGACGCCTCCGGGCCGAAACGCGGAGTCTCGCTTACGACCACGGTCGCACCTTCGGCATCGCTGGCGGCGCCCGGCAGCGCCCCCATTGCGAGATCCTGCCTTTCGTCCAATGCGGCGGGTTCGGAAACGAGGACCGCCTCTCTCTCGGGAGCGGCGCCCGCCCGTTCCTCCGCCAGCCGGTTGACGGTCAGGCCGCGATTGCCGTTTGCCAGCCCGCCGGGATCATCGGGCAGCACCCGCATCGGGCCCGCAAGCGCCCTTATCACGGGAACGCCGGTCACGTCCCGGACCCACAGCTGCCACCCCCAGGCCGCCAGCCCGGCAATCAGCAGCACTGACAGGAGCGCCCCGGCCCAGTTCATGGCTGTCGCCAGGGCCCCGTCCCCGGCGGATTCCCCCCGGTCCTCGAAGTCGGTTGCCGTCATTTCCGCGCCTCGTTTCCGCCGCCGGTTGCTCCGGCGGTCGCACTGCTGGTCCCCCGCACGGCCCGGGCGCCTTGTTGCCTTCAGCGCATTTCCTCGACCGGCGTCACGCCCAGAATACTCAATCCATTGGAAATTACAATGCCCACGGCGCGCGGAAGCGCGATCTTCCGCGCCGTGGCCTCCGGATCCCCTTCATGCAGGAACCGCAGCGCGGGCCTGGAGTTGCCGAGGTTCCAGAGCGCGTGGAACTCGGAGGCCAGGTCGTGGAGATAGAAGGATATCCGGTGCGGCTCATGGTTCCGCGCCGCAATCTCGACCAGTCTCGGCCACTCGGCGACCTTGCGCGCCAATGCAAACTCGGCCTCGTCCTCGAGCCCGGCGTCGTCGGACCGGCCGAGATGCATCTCTTCGGCCTTGCGCATCACGGAGCGAATGCGTGCGTGGGCATATTGCACGTAGAAGACGGGATTGTCCCTGGACTGTTCCGTCACCTTGTCGAGGTCAAAGTCCAGCGGCGCGTCGTTCCTGCGGGTCAGCATCACCATCCGGGCCACGTCCTTCCCCACGCGCCCGACCAGATCCCGCAGCGACACGAACGCGCCCGCGCGCTTGGACATTCTCAAGGGCCTGCCGCTCTCCCAGAGGCTGACCAGCTGGGTCAGCTTGATGTCCAGAGGCACGCGCCCGTCCGAAAGAGCCGACACGGCTGCCGACATGCGCTTCACGTATCCGCCGTGGTCGGCGCCGAAGACGTCGATCAATTCGTCGTAGCCCCGGGAGAGCTTGTCCCAGTGATACGCGATGTCAGGCGCGAAATACGTCCATGAACCGTCCGACTTCACGATCGGCCGGTCGACGTCGTCGCCGTGAGCCGTGGAGCGGAACAGCGTCTGCTCGCGAGGCTCCCAGTCGTCCGGAAGCCTGCCCTTGGGCGGCTCGCGCGTGCCCCGGTAGATGAGACCGCGCCTCCGCAGCTCCTCGACCGCGGCCTCGATCCGGCCGGTGCCGAAGAGCGACCTCTCGCTGAAGAACACGTCCATCTTCACGCCGATGGCCGAAAGATCCTCCCGGATGAGGTTCATCATCTCCCTGGTCGCGAACTCCCTGACGTCCGCGAGCCAGGCCCCCTCGCCCCTTCCGACATGCGCATCGCCCACGCTTTCCTTCAGCGCCTCGGCCACCGGCACGAGATAGTCGCCCGGATACGCGTCCGCGTCGAAGACGACGTCCTGTCCATGCGCCTCCAGGTACCGGAGGTGGACCGACCGTGCGAGGGTGTCGACCTGCGTGCCGCCGTCGTTGACGTAGTATTCGCGCGTGACGTCGAAGCCCGTGAACTCCAGCAGTGACGCAAGCGCGTCGCCGAAGACCGCGCCTCTGAGGTTTCCGACATGCAGCGGGCCGGTCGGATTGGCGGACACGAACTCGACGTTGACCCTGACGCCCGCCCCCATTCCGGAGCGCCCGTACCGCGGTCCGGCATCGATCGCCTCCGCCAGCACGTCCTGCCAGATCGCGGGAGCCAGACGCAGGTTGATGAAGCCGGGGCCCGCAACCTCGGCACGCAAGACGCCCCGAGCGTGCGCCAGCCTCTCGGCCAGCGTCTCCGCAAGATCCCGCGGCCGCCGGCTCGCGAGCCTTGCAAGCACCATTGCGGCGTTCGTCGCCATGTCGCCATGGGCCGCGTCCCTCGGCGGCTCCACCGTCACGCTGCCGAACGGGAGGCCTGGCGGCAGCGCGCCTTCCGCCGCAAGGGCGTCCAGCGTTTCCAGAACCGATGCGCGGATGTTGCTGAAGACGTTCATGGGCAGGGTCTATCACCCAGCGTGTCGCAGTCAAACACTGGCGCCGGGCGCCGGGCGCCGGCGACCGACGACGAACTCCTCGTGGAGATGGAGCGCGAAGCGATCCGTCATGCCGGCAATGTAGTCCGAGACGATCCGCGCAAGACCGGTGCCGCCATCGGCTTGCGCGATGCTCGCATGCCAGCGGCGAGGCAGCCTTTCCGGGTGCTCGACGAAGTGATTGAACAGGTCCCTGACCACGCCGGCGACCTGCCTGCGCTTCCTGACCACCGTCGGCGCACGGTACATGCGGTCAAACAGGAAGTTCCGGATCACCCTCAGATCCTCATGGAGCGCATCCGAGAAGAGAACGACCTGGAAGCCTGCCGCGCGAATGTCCTCTGGCGACCGCGGCGCGAGCCCGGCAATGTTCCGCCTCGACGATTCTATCACGTCCTCGACAAGGCTGCCGAAGAACCGGCGCAACGCCTCGTGGCGGCGGCGGTGGCGGTCAAGACCCGGGTGCAGTGCGTCCACGCGCTCGAAGCACCGGCACAGAATCGGAAGGCCGGCGAGGTCTTCGGTCGAGAACAGTTTCGCTCTCAAGCCGTCATGGAGGTCGTGATGGTTGTAGGCAATGTCATCGGAAACCGCAGCGACCTGCGCCTCCGCGCCGGCGAAGGCGTCCGTTTCGAGATCGTGTCGCCGCTGGCAGGCCGCAAGCGCCCATGGCAGGTCCCCGGTCACCGGGCCGTTGTGCTTCGCGATGCCTTCCAGCGTTTCCCAGGTGAGGTTCAGGCCGTCGAAATCGGCATAGTGACGCTCCAGCTCGGTCACGATCCGCAACGCCTGCGCGTTGTGATCGAAGCCGCCGTGAGGCGCCATGAGCTCCGCCAGGACGTCCTCGCCGGTGTGGCCGAAAGGCGTGTGGCCAAGATCGTGCGCCAGAGCCACGGCCTCGGTCAGCTCCGTGTTGAGCCCGAGCGCGCCGGAGATCGTGCGCGCGACCTGGGCGACTTCGATCGAGTGCGTCAGACGCGTCCGGAAGCGGTCCCCCTCATGCGCGATGAAGACCTGCGTCTTGTGCATGAGCCTGCGAAACGCGCCGGAATGGACGATGCGGTCACGGTCGCGCTGATAGCACGACCGGAAGGCGCTTGGCTCCTCGGGAAACAGGCGCCCGCGACTCTTGCTCGGATCCGATGCATGGGGTTCCAACATTGGCCTCACTCTTGCCCGGCTGAGCCGCGCCCGGTATATGCGCCCTTGCCTGGATTGAAAACGCCGGAGTTCGGCATGGACATCGTCATTCCCCCTCAGGTCACGCACCGCGCCTTCGAGCGGCTGGCCGAGATCAATTCGGGCCAGGAGGACCCCAAGGCGCTTCGTGTCGCGGTCGAGGGCGGCGGCTGCTCCGGCTTCCAGTACAGCATCGATCTCGACGAGCCGGCAGACGGAGACCTCGTTCTCGAGGGCGAGGGCCAGAAGGTCGTCGTGGACGAGGTGTCCCTTCCGTTTCTTTCAAGCGCCGTGATCGACTTCTCTGACGAACTGATCGGCGCGCGTTTCGTTGTCGAGAATCCCAACGCGACGTCCAGTTGCGGCTGCGGCACCTCGTTCTCGATCTGATCCCGCCGTCCGCACATATGATCGAGGTCGACAGCGCGCCTTTCCCGGCAAAAGCTCTTCGGCGCATGGCCGTCACGTCCCGGACGCCTGCGCCGGAACGTGACGCCGCCCTGCCGGTCCGCCCGCCAAGGCCGAACGCATGGACCGGCACCTGACGCGGAGGGACCGAATGCGCATCGCGACATTCAACATCAACGGTGTCAAGGCGCGCCTTGAGGGCCTGCGGGACTGGCTCCGCGCCAGCGCGCCCGACGTCGCCCTTCTCCAGGAGATAAAGTCTCAGGACGCGGCCTTCCCCCGCGAGCGCCTCGAGGACCTCGGCTACCGCGTGGAGACCCACGGCCAGAAAGGCTTCAACGGCGTGGCAATCCTTTCAAGGCTCCCGCTGGAGGATGTCGTCCGCGGCCTTCCGGGCGATCCGGACGACGGGCAGGCACGCTGGATCGAAGCGACAGTGACCGGCGGGAAGCCGGTTCGCGTCTGCTGCCTCTATCTTCCGAACGGAAATCCCGCCCCGGGCGCGAAGTACGACTACAAGCTCGCCTGGATGAGGCGCTTGCAGGCGAGGGCCGTGGAACTGCTGTCGGCCGAGGAGCCTGCGGTCATGGCAGGCGACTACAACGTGATTCCGCGGGACGAGGATGCAGCCGGACCGGATGCATGGCGCGAGGATGCGCTTGCCAGGCCCGAGACCCGTGCCGCCTATCGCGAAATCCTCAACCTTGGCTTCACCGACGCCTTTCGCGCACGACGTCAGGATTCCGGTCACTACTCGTTCTGGGACTACCAGCGGAACGCCTTCGACCGAAACGACGGCATCCGGATAGATCTCATGCTGCTGACGCCGCAGGCGGCGGACCTGCTGAAAGACTGCTGGATCGAGTCCGAGATGCGCGGCCGCGAGAGACCCTCGGACCATGCACCGGTCTGGATCGAGCTGGACGCCTGAAGCGGCCCGGACGCCGTCCGCTGCCGCGCCCGTCATGAGGCCGCATGACGCTGGCGACGGGGGCTCGCCGACCAATGGCGTTTCTCTTGACCGCAGGACCCGTCGGGCTTTCGGTCCCGCGCAGCCCTGTTTTCATGGGGGTCAGCGCCCGCGCGGATTTTTTTCCGAGGCTTTTGCGCAGTTCGTAACAAATTGAACCGCAATGGCTTTTCAAGGGATGCCGAATTCCTTTCACCCGGAAGTGGGCGATTCGCACGCCCTTTCCGTCGCCGACGGGCCGCATGGCGCCGTTTTCGGGGCTTGCGGCCTTCCGCGCCCACCCGGGCCGGCGTCGCATGCCGCGAACGCGGAACGGCGCGCGGTGCGGCGCGCCGGGATGTTCCGGCCTGGATGGGGCGGGTGCCGCATGGCATGAGGACTGTGCCACCAGATCCTGTTCTCCGGAGGAATCCATCATGGCACCCGGATCCCGCATGCTCCTTTCCCGGGCCGATGTCGAGACCCGCCCCGAGCTTCGGCGCCTTGAACTCGCGCGCGACGCGCTCCCCGACGGCGCGCTCCTCGCCGAGCTCCGGAGGCGTCGCGGCGCGGGACGCGACGACTTCCCGGTCGCGGCCATGCGGCGCGCGGCGATCGCGGGGACCGTGTTCCGGCACCCGTCGGTTGAATCCCTGCTCCGCGAGCGCAACCGCAATCCGGCCCTGCTCGGCCTGTGCGGCTTCACCCCCCTGCCCGTGCACCGCCTCAGCGGGGACATTGCGGACACGGTCCCGAACGGCTGGAACGTCTCGCGGTTGCTGAAGGCGCTGGCGGACGTCGAGGAGGGGCGAGGCCTGGTCAGCGCCATGGTGGACGACCTGCGCACGGCGCTGATGGCCGCGCTCCCGGACTTCGGGCGGCATCCCGGCCACGACGGCAAGGCGATCGAGAGCCGCGCTCCGGGACCGGTGGCGGATCCGGCCCCTGACCGACACCCGCCTCATGTGGCGCGCGGAAAGGGACGGGCCGGGGCACGACCCGTCCCTGACGGTCACGCGCCCCCTGGATCCGGACCGTGCCGACACCATCGTCCACAGCGAGCGCGGGGAGCTCTTCTGCGTCTGCCCGGAGACCGGCGAGCGGCGGAACATGGCTTTCGAAGGGTTCGAGCGTGACCGGGAGACGCTGAAGTGCCGCTGCCCTGCCGCCGCGTACGGGTTCGACTGCGCGGGCCGCGCCTCCTGCCGCCGCATGGGAGGCCGCAGGGCCGGTGACTGCGGACGGGTCGTGCGCATCCCGCTGGGGGACGCGGACACCGACCGGCGCGTGTTCACGCCGGCCCCCTGGGGCAGCCCGTCCTGGAAGCGCGGCTGCAGCCGCCGGAGCGCACCGGAACGCATCAGCTCCCGCAGCGACCGGGTCCATGGCATGGAGACGCACTTCGTCCGCGGCCGGACGGAGATGGCGCTTCGCTGCAGCCTGGTCGTCGCGGTGATGACGGCGGCTGCGCCGGGCCACGTCCGGGCCGGACGTCCGGAGATGATGCGCTCCCTTGTCCGGAGGCCCGACCTGAAGGCCGCCTGAGACCCGAACCCGACAGCCCGAAAACCGTGCCGGACCCGACGCCGGGCGCCCCGGCATGCCCGGGATTCCGTTCGGGACGGCTCTCGCGACGCGGAGGGTCGCTTCCGGGCACCCAAACAGCCGGTCGGGCCGGGATTCCGATGCGCGGATCGCGTTGGCAGCCGCCGGTGCCGACCGCTGACGCCGCCGGCACTGTCAAAAAACGCTGCAGCGCAAACGCCTCTTTTCCGGGAAGGGGTTGTCAGAAGCTGGCGCGGCTGGTAGACTGAATCAATCTATAGGCCTGCAGGGGCTTGTCTCAAGACGCCCGGTCATGTGCTTTCAGGTAGGAGACCAGACCATGCCACAATCCCCCACCCCCCCCCCCTAAAATCCGGCTTTGGTCTGGCGTGGGTTTCAGGACTTTCCCGCGCTACGGCGAACATGTCGTCTGGCGTCGGGATCAGGTGGCCGGGCGCATCGGCAACGGCTTCCTGCGGAACGACAAGGCGATTCGTTTCCCCGGCTTGCAGGCCGGGATGATGGTCCGCTGTCAAGAAAAACCAGCGAAGGATTACCTTGCATGGGTTTTTTCAACTCTGGTTGCAAGCAGCTTGATGTGGCCTGGTATTGTAACGGCTCAGGTGAGCCAATGCCCCAAGGAACCGGCAAATGGAATAACGGCGCAAGTCAAATGCATTGCGAATGAGAATGAAGATATTGTCATTGATGTCACCGATGCCAACATCATAACAAGCAATGATGGTGCAGGCACCGATGATGCAGTTGGTGGATATGGCATTCATGGCCTTCACCGGGGCACAGGAGATATCCTCCTCTCAACTTCCGATGCCGACGTCGATACGACCGGCGAAGCTGCCTATGGCATTCATGGCTATCACCAGGGCACCGGAGATATTCGCCTCTCAACTTCCGATGCCGACGTCGATACGACCGGCGACGGTGCACATGGCATTATCGGTTGGCATAACGGCACCGGAGATATTCGCCTCGAAACTTCCGGCACCGACATCAAAACAAGCGGCGTAAGTGGCCATGGAATTTATGGCCTTCACTACGGGGAGGGCCTCGGGAATATTCATTTACTGACTTCCGATGCCGACATCGAAACAAGCGGCGAAAATGCAAATGGAATTTTGAGTTGGCATAACGGCACCGGATATGTCCGCCTCGAAACTTCCGGCACCGACATCGAAACAAGCGGCAAAAATGCAAATGGAATTTATGGCCTTCACCAGGGCAGCGGAGATGTCCACCTCTCAACTTCCGGCACCGACATCGAAACAAGAGGCGAAGGTGGCCGTGGAATTTATGGCCTTCACCAGGGCAGCGGAGATGTCCACCTCTCAACTTCCGGCACCGACATCGAAACAAGAGGCGAAGGTGGCCGTGGAATTTATGGCCGTCACCAGGGCAGCGGAGATGTCCGCCTCGAAACTTCCGGCACCGACATCGAAACAAGCGGCGAAAATGCACATGGAATTTATGGCCGTCACCAGGGCAGCGGAGATGTCCGCCTCGAAACTTCCGGCACCGACATCGAAACAAGCGGCGAAAATGCACATGGAATTTATGGCCGTCACCAGGGCAGCGGAGATGTCCGCCTCGAAACTTCCGGCACCGACATCGAAACAAGCGGCAAAAATGCACATGGAATTTTGGTTTGGCATACGGACACAGGCACCGGAAACATTCAACTCACAGTTGATGAGCGAACAAAGATCACAGCAACAAAGGCAGCCGCCATCAGAATCATAAACCAAAAAGGAAGGAATGATGTTCATATTTATGGTACAGTACGAGGAGACACTCTTGGCCTCAACCTTGAGGGTGGGGGAAATGTGAGAATCGGGCCGGAAGGTTTTCTCGGCGCTGCAGACGGCAGTAGCGCCATTCGTTCGCAAGATGGTGATCTTCGTGTCGATTTGCTGGTTCGCCGACGTGCTCCCTGGAAGCTCGTTGGCGGAAAATTCGTTGTGGGTGAGGATGCCTTGGAGGTGGCGCTGAATGAAGTGGAAGTGTACAAGGATGGTGCGCCGGTGGATGTCTGGGCGCCCGCCGGCTGGCGTGAGTTCCGGTTTGATCCGGATCTCAATCCTGGTGCGGACGAACTGGATTTCTCACAGGAAGCCTCTTGGCAGCAGCGCGATCTTCCCAACGCCAGTCTTGCCGAGGTGCTGCCGGGAGTTCTGCGACGCATCCATACAGTGCCCTGCCGGATGACATCCGCCCATCAGCAGGGCGTAGTGGCTGTGACCTGCGGCAGTCGAGGCAAGGTCACACCCGACAGATCGACCACGGGTTCGCGGTACACCTACAACCAGTCGGCACTGGGGGCCCACATGACGCATCCTCTGACCGAGCAGATGACAGGCTGGTTGGGGCTACGGCAGGTGACCGGAGATGCGACCGTCAAAACTGTCGGCAACGTGGGCAACATCAAGGTTCGGGGTCCGGGATTCTATGGCGGACTGCGCCTTGAGGGGACCCGTCATTATGGCGAGGCACGGCTCTCCCTGTCGCGGTACGATGTCGACCTCCGGGGCGAAACCGTGTCTGCAGAGGCCAAAGGGGACGCATACGCCCTTGACCTCGAGGGCGGGCGGCACTGGGATCTGACCAGCGGGACCCGTGTGACCGGACGGGGCTGGATCAGCCATGCCGAGGTATCGGTCAGCCCGTTCAAGGATACGCTGAACGTCACAGCGACGGCAAGAGACAAGCGAACGACAACGGGGCTCGGTCTTGAGGTCAAGGGACCACCGGCAACGGTCGGGGCTGGCACATTCGCTCTCCATGGGGGTGTGGGGTTGGAACAGGTCATTGATGCCGATAGCCGAGCCACCTCGGCATTCGGAACATTGCACAACTCAGCCAAGAACACTTCCGTGCTCATGGATGCCGGCGGAGTCTACCGGCAGAATGAATGGGCGCTTCGATGGGGCTTGTTCTCTCGCGGTCTGGGTGCCGATGATGTGGTTTACGGGTTGCAGGCCGGGCTGGACTGGTCATTCTGATGCCAATGGTCACCAGCCTGAATTCCCATTGCAGGAAACAGGGTGACACGCTCTGGCGTCAGTGAGGGTTTCTTGCGGCTCAATGACGCGCTCTGCCGAGAGCGGGCGATTCCCGTCTGTCATAACTTTTCTGCACATTGCATATGTCGCCATACTTGTTTGTGAACACGGCTCGCCGAGACCCAGGCAAGGCCGGCTCATCCGATTCATGATACTCGCTTGATTGTCCAGTGTTTTGGATCTGCGTCGCCAGCACATCACCGCATCGGGTGAAAGAAACTTCACATTTGCATCCTTTGTCCTGGCGAAGAGGGTTGACATACACCGCCGGGCTCCCGGATCTGGTCACGTAGCGCTGACGCGTCGGAACCCGGACCCTGCCGGTCGACGAGCCGATGCGGAGGCCGGGCATCGATTCGCGGGACGTCGCGCCGGCCGGCGCCCGGAACAGGCAGGAGGCGCCATGGGTGCCGGCCCCTGGCACGTGCGTGCGGCGACCCGCGCCCGGGTCCCGGCGGAAGCGGGCGGTCGCCCGGGCAGGCCGGTAGGGGCCGGCCCTTGCCGTTGTGTTCCGGACGCGGCAGAGGTTCAGTCGCTCGGGATCCGCCGCGGCGCCTGATTCGCTTTCGGCCGGGCGCCTTCACGGACGACGCGGGCGCGGCTGTCCGCCATGTCCGGGAAAGGCCTTGCAGCAAAGGCTGACCGCTCCGCGGAGCGGCGCCGCTTGACAAGCCCCTCACGGCCTGTAACGTTTCCGTTATCGGACCCGCCCCGGGTCCCGTTCAGAACAATGAAGGCACGCCCATGAAACCGACCGCCCCGACCGCCGCCGTCACGGACGTCTCCGCCCCCAGCGCACGGCTGCGGGTCCGGCGGCTGCCGGGCGCCCCACGAATAAGGAGAGACGACATGCCCCGCAGACCGATGCGGCAGCCCGTCCGGGCGGCCGCGCTTCTGGCGCTCGCGGCTCTGGCGCCCGCGCCCGCCTCCGCCTGGGTGCAGCACTACTACTGGAGCTGGACCCCGCCCTCCGTCCCGAGCGAGGCCCAGAGCCCCGGCGGGGACGCGAACTGCCGCTCGCCCCAGCTCGCCGCGCCCATCGTCACGCCGCCCGTGGCGGCGAAGGAGGGCGAGACCGCGGTTTTCACGATCAGGAAGCCCCGCCGCACCTATGCCGCGGTCCGCTACAGGTTCCGCACCCGGGACGGCACCGCCAACGCCGAGGACTACGTGTCCCTGTCGGGCGTCCTGACCTTCGAGCGGTTCGAGACCTCCAAGGAAATCCGCGTCGAGACCCGCCGGGACCATCGCGCGGAGCAGGGCGAGACCTTCACGCTGGAGCTGCACTCGCCGCAGGTGAACTGGACGCCGGACTGGAACCACGCTTGGAAAAGCCCCTACCAGCCCTGTCCCAGCCGCTGGTTCGAAGGGTTCGACCGTCTCCCGCGCACCCACGCCGTCACGGCGACCATCGTCGACCTGAGCGGCACGAGCTACGAGAGCCAGAAATACGGCGCCGGGTACACGGGCACCGTCTGGGGCGAATGACCTGGAAGCCGGGCGCAACGCGTTCACGACCAGACGGGCCGTCCGCCGGCCAGGTGAACGTGCGACATGCGACAGAAGGAGGACACGACATGCATAGACAGTCACGCAAAGGGGGTTCCGGCACGGGGGTGTAGTTCAACTTCTTTGGTGAGGCGGCGACGGCCTGACTTGCCGGCTTGGTTCAGGACGTGGAACAGCCTTTGCTGCATGGCGCTGCAACGCCATCACGGGAATCTGCGAATCGCAATCGCCAACGAAGTTGAACCGCACCCCCGGCACGACATCCCGGTTGCTGCGGGGGACGACGACCGGCATCGCCGCCCTGATGCTCGCGGCGACGCTGTCCCAGCCGGCTGCGGCCCAGCAACTCACGGTATCGGATGCCGAGGTGACGGAAGGCGGATACGCGACCTTTCGACTCCAACTGAGCAAGCCCGCCGACTTCGCGATCCGGTACTGCTGCTTCACCCGCTGCGGGACCGCCGGATCCGGAGAGGACTATAAGTACAGCTCAGGAACGGCGTACGTACCCTCCGGCCATTGGAGCAAGAGCGTGAGAGTCAGAACGGAATCCGACTGTCGGGCGCAAGAGGGCGACGAGCATTGGGTGTAGTTCAGATTCCCTGTCAGGCTGCCGCGGCCTGATTCGCCCGCCATTCCAGGAAGTCGGGCAGCCGGAGGTTCATGGCGCAGCCCTTCAGCGCCAGCATGGCGTTGGCGCCCCTCTCCGCCCGGCGCGTTCCGGAGCGCTCCGTCCGCAGCCCGAACCGCCGGCATCCGCCCTCCACGACGCCGCTCCCGGCCCGGACGCCCCGCTCCCGGAACCCGTCGTGCCGCATCCGGCCGAGGTTCCTCTCGAAATGGCGGCAGCACGGCTCCACGTCCTCGTGCCGGTCCCCGGACGGCGCGAGCTCCCGGACCGCCTTTGCGCGCCCGGCTCCGCCCGGGACGGTCGTGTCCGAGGAGATCCATGAAACCCCGCCAGCAAGTGGAGCAGGAGGCGCAGGCCGCGACCTGAAGCCGGAAGACCCCGAAAACGGCAGGGGCCGCTTGCATCGGACAGGCACGAGTCCTTAAGGAAATGCCATTGGCTCGCCGACGGCTTCATGCGAATCCCGATCGCGCGAAAGCCGCCCAACCTACTCCGCGGCGATCCTCTCGGCTCCGAGCAGGCTTGCCAGGTACCGGCCGGTGTGGCTGTCCGGCGACCTGGCCACGTCCTCGGGCGGGCCGGCCGCGACGATCCGGCCTCCGCCGTCGCCGCCCTCGGGCCCGATGTCGACGATCCAGTCTGCGGTCTTGATGACGTCGAGATTGTGCTCGATGACGATCACGGAATTGCCTTGCGCGACAAGTTCGTGAAGCACGTCGAGAAGTTTGCGCACGTCGTCGAAATGCAGCCCGGTGGTCGGCTCGTCGAGGATGTAGAGCGTACGGCCAGTCGCACGCCGCGACAGCTCCTTCGAGAGCTTGACCCGCTGCGCCTCGCCCCCGGACAGCGTCGTGGCCTGCTGGCCAACCTTGATGTAGCCGAGCCCGACCTGCATCAGCGCGTCCATCCTCTCCCGTATCGAGGGAACCGCCTTGAAGAACTGCTGCGCGTCCTCGACCGTCATGTCGAGAACGTCGGCGATCGACTTGCCCTTGAACTTGATCTCCAGCGTCTCGCGGTTGTAGCGCGCGCCCTTGCAGGTTTCGCAGGTCACGTAAACGTCCGGCAGGAAATGCATCTCGATCTTGATGACGCCGTCGCCCCGGCACGCCTCGCACCGCCCTCCCTTGACGTTGAAGCTGAAGCGCCCGGGCTTGTAGCCGCGGGCCCTGGATTCCGGAAGGCCCGCGAACCAGTCACGGATCGGCGTGAAGGCGCCGGTGTAGGTCGCCGGATTCGAACGGGGGGTCCGGCCGATCGGCCGCTGGTCGATGTCGATCACCTTGTCCAGATGTTCAAGCCCCTTGACTCCCTCGCAGGGCGCCGGGGTCTGGCGTGCGGCGTTGAGGCGCATCGCGGCGGTCTTGAACAGCGTCTCGATGGTGAGCGTCGACTTGCCGCCCCCTGACACGCCGGTCACGCACGTGAACTTCCCCAGCGGGAATTCCGCCGTGACCTCCTTCAGGTTGTTGCCGGTCGCCTTCACGACGGTGACCGACTTGCCGTTGCCGGCCCGGCGCGAAGCCGGCACGCTGACGGCACGCCGGCCGGCCAGGTAGTCGCCGGTGATGCTCATCCTGTTGGCGGCGATCTCCGCGGGAGCGCCTTCGGCGACGACCTGCCCGCCGTGCACGCCCGCTCCCGGCCCGATGTCGAACACGTGGTCGGCTTCCCGGATCGCCTCTTCGTCATGCTCCACCACGATGACGGTGTTTCCCTGGTCGCGGAGGTTCTTGAGGGTCTTCAGGAGCCGGCCGTTGTCGCGCTGGTGCAGCCCGATGGAAGGCTCGTCAAGAACGTAGAGCACGCCGGTCAGGCCGGAACCGATCTGGCTTGCAAGCCTGATCCTCTGGGACTCGCCGCCGGAAAGCGAGCCCGCGCTGCGGCCAAGCGTGAGATATTCGAGTCCGACGTTGTTCAGGAATCCGAGCCGCTCGCGGATCTCCTTGAGCACCGCCCGGGCGATCTCGTTCCTCTGCCTGGTGAGCTGCTTCGGCACGCCCTCGACCCACGCCAGCGCTTCGCGGATCGACATCTGCACGACCTCGCCGACATGGAGCCCGCCGATCTTCACGGCGCGCGCCTCCAGCCTCAGCCGATGCCCCTCGCACGATCCGCAGGGACGGTTGTTCTGGTAGCGCTCGAACTCTTCGCGAACCCAGCTTGAATCGGTTTCGCGATACCGGCGCTCCATGTTCGGAATCACGCCCTCGAACGGCCGCCTGACCTGGTACACGCGGCCGTTTTCGTCATAGCGGAACAGGATCCGCTCCTCGCCCGAGCCGTGCAGAAGGACCTGCCGAACCCTGGCCGGCAGATCCTTCCACCGTGCGCCGGCATCGAAGTCGTAATGCTTCGCAAGGGCCTCGACGGTCTGCCTGAAATACGGGCTCTTGCCCTTCCGCCAGGGGGCAAGCGCGCCGTCATGGATCTTCAGGTTCCCGTCCGGAACCACGAGACGCTCGTCGAAGAAGAGCTCGACGCCCAGGCCTTCGCAATCCGGGCAGGCCCCGAACGGCGCGTTGAAGGAGAAGAGCCGAGGCTCGATCTCGGGAATCGTGAAGCCGGAAACCGGACAGGCGAAGTTCTCGGAAAACGTGATTCTCTCGGCATCGCCGCTCGCCGGAGCGGTTTCAAGGACCGCGATGCCGTCTGCGAGGTCCAGGGCGGTCCGGAAGCTGTCAGCCAGACGCGTCTCGATGCCCTCCTTGATCACCACGCGGTCGACCACCACGTCGATGTCGTGGCGGAACTTCTTGTCCAGCTCGGGCGGTTCCTCCAGCTCGAAGAACCTGCCGTCCACCTTGACGCGCTGGAATCCCTGCTTGCGAAGCTCGAGGAACTCCTTGCGGTACTCGCCCTTTCTGTCGCGAACCAAGGGAGCCATGAGATAGGCCCGGACGCCCTGCTTCATCGCCATGACGCGATCGACCATGTCCTGCACTTGCTGCGCCGTGATCGGCAGGCCGGTTTCCGGCGAGCACGGCGTGCCGGCGCGGGCGAAAAGGAGGCGCAGGTAGTCGTAGATCTCCGTGACCGTCCCGACGGTCGAACGCGGGTTCTTGGAGGTCGTCTTCTGCTCGATCGAAATCGCGGGCGACAGCCCGCTGATATGATCCACGTCAGGCTTTTCCATCATGTTGAGGAACTGCCGCGCATAGGCCGAAAGCGACTCGACGTAGCGACGCTGCCCTTCGGCGTAGATCGTGTCGAAGGCGAGGGAGGACTTGCCGGATCCCGAGAGGCCGGTGATCACCGACAGGCTGTTGCGAGGGATGTCGACGTCGATGTTCTTGAGATTGTGCTCGCGAGCGCCCCGGACCTCGATGTTCTTGTGCTCGGTCATTCGCCGCCCCCCTGCCGCGCCTCACTGATAGGCGGACTCAGGCCGGCGGAAAAGGCGATTCTTGACGCAGCGCGGGCGGAATCCGCCCTGCAAGGCGTCATTGCCCAAGGCCGGCCTTCCTGCCTCTGCGCCGCCGCCTTGCCGGAGCTACCGGCCCTCATTGCATGTCCGGCGCCGGCGGGCGCCGGCGCGTGCCAGTCCGGAAGAACGCGGCCGGAGCCCGCCAGAGCGTCCGGTCCGCCGCTCCACCGGCCGCGCCTCCGAACCGCGGGACCGTCGGCCGCCGCCGCCGCAGGCGACGCCTGGGCCGATGAATCGACGCACGCGGCTTCGGGAATGGAACGGGAGGCGCCGCAAGCGGGGCCGACGCATCCCGACCGGCGACATACGAGGTTGTCCGGGAACTCGCGCCGTTCAGGGACCGGCACGAGGACTTCGAGGCCTGCTGCCGCCATTTCGAGAGGAACCTCGGCCGGATGCGGCACGGCGGGTTCCGGGAGCGGGGCGTCCGGGCCGGGAGCGGCGTCGTGGAGGGCGGATGCCGGCGGTTCGGGCTGCGGACGGAGCGCTCCGGAACGCGCCGGGCGGAGAGGGGCGCCAACGCCATGCTGGCGCTGAGGGCCCTGGTCATGAACCTCCGGCTGCCGGACTTCCTGGAATGGCGGGCGAATCAGGCCGCGGCAGCCTGACAAGGAATCTGAACTGCACCCGACCGGCGATGCCGCATTGCCAACGCGGCTGAATGATGGCAGGCTTGGCCGGCGCCGCGCATCCTGATCGGCCTTCGCCACAATGATGCCGCTTGCAACGGAGCCGGCCGACCGGAATTGCGGCAAGACTGGGGAGAGACAAGCATTGCTGACCCTCGCTGAAGAGATCGTCCTTCTCACGCTCGAAGACGAGAGCGGGAAGTTCGTCAACGTTCCGGACCATGCTGTCAGCCACGCGCTTTCCGGCGCGGTGCTGATGGACCTTGCCTTTGAAGGCAGGATCGACACGGATCCTGAGAGACTGTTCGTCACGAACCGGGAACCCACCGGGGACGACCTTCTTGATTCGACGCTTCGCGACATCTGCGCCTCCGAGGAACAGCGTGATGCCCGTCACTGGGTCGGATTCTTCAGCCGCAAGTCCGATGACATCCGGCAGGCGGCACTTGACCGCCTGTGCGCGAACGGCGTCCTGAAAGCGGAGGAAGACCTCTTTCTGTGGGTGTTCAAGTCACGCCGCTATCCGACCCGCGAGGGCGCGTCCGAGCGCCGGGAAGTAAAGCTGCGCATAATGTCCCTGCTGTTCAGCGATGAAATTCCGGAAGCGCGCGACATCGCGATCGTGGGACTCGCGGATGTGTGCGGGATATTCGATCATCTGCTCGCGCAGCCGGAACGCGAGAGAACCCGCGACCGCATCAACCAGATTCGGAAACTGGAGCTGATCGCCGACACCGTTGCCGCGGCAGTCCGGGAAATCGAGGCAAGAATCGCGCAGTCCATGACGATGCATCCGATGTAGCAGTGCCGACGGCCTGGCTGCGGTCTCGGCCCCATTGAAGCGGTTCGGGCGGATGGCGTCGAAGAGTCAGAAAGGCAATTCGGCTCCGTGGAGGCGACCGGCCCGACGCGCAAGCCCCCCCGGACGGCGAAATCAGATGTGGATCGCCCGATCATAGGCATCCAGCACGCTTTCATGCATCATCTCGCTGAGCGTCGGGTGCGGGAAGACGGTGTCCATGAGGTCCTGCTCCGTCGTCTCCAGCCGCCGGCCCACGACGTAGCCCTGTATGAGTTCAGTGACTTCCGCGCCAACCATGTGCGCGCCCAGCAACTCGCCGGTGCTCTCGTCGAAGACCGTCTTGACCAGCCCTTCCTGCTCGCCAAGCGCAATGGCCTTGCCGTTCCCGATGAAAGGGAACCTGCCGACCTTGACCTTGTGGCCCAGCTCGCGGGCCCTGGCTTCGGTGTGCCCGACGCTTGCGATCTGCGGATGGCAGTATGTGCAGCCCGCGATGGCCTCCGGCCTGACTGGATGCACCGTGTCCCTGCCCGCGATCAGCTCCGCGACCATGACCCCTTCGTGGCTTGCCTTGTGCGCAAGCCAGGGAGCGCCGGCAACGTCGCCGATCGCGTACAGCCCCTCAACGCCGGTCCTGCAGAATTCATCGGTTTCCACGTGCGTCCGGTCGATCCTGACGCCAAGCGCTTCAAGCCCGAGACCTTCGGTGTTGCCGACAATGCCGACGGCGGAAATGACGGTGTCGAAGTCGTGCCTTTCGACGTTGCCGGCAATCTCCACATGGGCCGTCAACTTGCCTTCCCCGCGGTCGAGCCTGTTCACCCTGGCCTTCTCGAGGATCTTCATCCCCTGCCCGACGAAGGCCTTTTTCGCGAAAGCGCTGATCTCGGCGTCCTCGACCGGCAGTATCCGGTCCATGACCTCGACAACGGTCGTCTCGGCTCCAAGCGTGTTGTAGAAGCTGGCGAACTCGATGCCGATCGCACCCGAGCCGATCACGAGCAGCCTCCCCGGCATGTGAGGAGGCATCAGCGCGTGCCTGTAGGTCCAGATTCTCTCCCCGTCGGCCTCAAGGCCGGGCAGCTCCCGCGCACGTGCTCCGGTGGCGATGACGATCGACTTGCCCGCGAGGGCTTCCTCCCCGACGCCGGTCCTGACCACGACCTTGCCCCGGGCGGGCACTGTCGCCTCTCCCATGACAACCTCGACCCCGTTCTTCTTCATCAGATGGCCAACGCCGCCGTTGAGCTGCTTTGCGACGCTGCGGGATCGGCTGACTACGGCGCCCAGGTCATGCGCGACGCCCTCGGCCTTCAATCCGAACTCGCCGGCGCGGCGCATCAGGTGCAGCACCTCTGACGAGCGAAGCATCGCCTTGGTCGGTATGCACCCCCAGTTCAGGCAAATGCCCCCCATGTGCTCGCGTTCGATGATGGCCGTCCTGAGGCCCAGCTGGCTGGCCCGGATCGCGGCGACATACCCGCCCGGTCCCGCGCCGATCACGATGACGTCAAATGCCCTTTCAGCCATGCCGCTCTCCAGCAGTGAATTTCTTGTCGTCAGGCAACCTGCCACAGCCCCGACCGGGTGTCACGCATGGACCGGGGCCGCCGAGACCCTCGCATGCCAGCAACGCGGACCGGCTGCGGTCGCCGACTCTCGCGCATGACCGCCCGGGCCGGCCACGCAAGTCGCAGGGACGGCAGCGCTGATCCGCATCTCGCGGAAGCGCCCCCGACAGAGGCGCGGTCAGGCGCCCTCCATCTCGGCGACAACCGTCTTGTAGCCACCGGCATCGAGATAGGCCTGCTCAGCCGCGCCGCTCTTGCGTGAAAGCGCTTCGTTGCGCGTGGGGAACCTGCCGAAGCGACGGATCACCTCGCGGTGCGCGCGCGCGTGCCGCAACGAAAGGCGGCCCTTCGCCGGCATGCGCGAAATCATCAGGCGAACCGCGCGATTCTGATCCGCGAGACACTCCGAGTGCACGAGCGGCATGTAGAAGAACTGTCGCGCGGGCTCGTCGAACCGCATGTCCCAGCACTTCGCTATCGCCATCTTTGCAGCCGACAGGGCCAGCCTGTCGGACTTGAACGCCGCCGCGCTGCCCCGAAACATGTTCCTCGGCATCTGGTCGGTCAGGATGATGTAGGCAAGCGCCCCTTCCGGACAGGTGAGCCAAGCCGACAGCCTGCCCTTGCACACGTCCTCATGATTGCCTTCGAACCGGTTTCGGATTTCCCGGTCCAGCTCCGCTCCGCCCTCGTACCATCCGGACGGTCCGGTCTCGTCCAGCCAGAAGGACAGGATTTCTTCGGGATTGAGATGGAACACCGTCTCTGGCCGCTCCGATTCCGCCCCCCAAGGACGATTCCTCATCACGTACCCCTTACATTCCATCTGACGTTGATCGCAACATGGTTCCCGGAAGTCCGGAAGTTGCCGGGCGTGGCATGGCGCTTTGGCCACATCCGCCCGGCTTTGCCGCGGGAGCTTCCGCGCCGCGGCCGGGAGAGCGGGCGTCCTGCAGGCGCTCAGCCAGGACCCTGCAGGTCGCCGTCCGCGCCAGCCTCCGCGCTTTCGGCATAGATTTCCTGGGCCGCCTCGACGACGACCGGCGTCGCCGTCGGCAGGACCGGCGCATAGCTCACGGCGGCCGACGCGTCGTCGGCCGCATATATGGACGGGCGCCGCCCCATCCTGTAGGCCACGCATGCCACCAGCGTGAGCATGACTCCGGCCATGAAGGCCCAGAAGCCGTTCGGCCCGACGGCCGACATCGCCTGCCCGACAATGATCGGGCCGATGATCGCGCCCAGCCCGTTCACGAAGATCAGCCCGCCCGACGCCGAGGCCATGTCGTCCGGCTCGAGACAGTCGTTCGTGTACGCGATCAGGAGCGCGTAGAGCGGGTTCGAGGCGCCGCCCGCCACGAAGCCCGCCACCAGCGCCAATTCGAAGACGCCTCCCCAAATGAGGCCAATGGCCCCGCCGGCCGAACCGCCGACCGCTGCCGCAAGGATCAGCGCGCGGCGGTCGATTCGGTCCGACAGCCATCCGAACGGGTATTGCAAGACCATCCCGCCGAACAGGATCGCGGAGACGAAGAGCGCGATCTGGGAAACGGTGAAGCCCGCCTGCGTTCCGTATATCGTGGCCATCCCGAATTGTGCCGAAAAGATCAGGCCAAGCAGGAACATGCCGACGACCCCGGTCGGGGAAACCTTGCAGAGCCGTACGAGATTCATTGCCTTGGCCGCCTCGAAGGCGGGCGTCGGCGTTGCGGCAAGCAGGATCGGGACGAACGCGAAGGACACCAGCACCGACGGAATGATGAACAGCTCGAACCCCGCGGGATCCGCGAGGTTCAGTAGTGCCTGACCGCTCACCATGCCGGACATCTGGACGATCATGTACAGTGAGAGCACCCTGCCCCGGCTCTCGTTCGGCGACGCGTTGTTCAGCCAGCTCTCGGCCGTGACATAGACGCCGGAGAACGAGAAGCCGATGATCGCGCGCATCAGGATCCATGCCCATGGAAAGGCAAGCATGGGGTAAAGGATCAACATGGCGGAGATGAGCGAGCCAAGGGCCGCGAAGACGCGGACATGGCCGACGCGACGAATCAATGCCGGCGCCACGCGCGAGCCAAATAGAAATCCGACGAAGTAGGCCGACGTGACGACGGCGAGCTCGTTGGTCGAGAACTCCTCGATCGCGCCCCGGATCCCGATGAGCGAGCCCTGGAGGCCGTTTCCGACCATCAAGAGCAACATGCCGAGCATGAGCGCCCAGACGCTGCCGATGACCCTAAGCATCTGCGTGCTCCCTCGTCCCTCGTTCCCGCCGGATACAGGTGCCGGGGACGCGTCATGCGCCTATCTGCGACGGGAAAATGTCGGAAACTCTCCCTGTGCGCCGCTGACGGCGGGCGCGCGCCGCGGCCAAGTGCTGATTCGCATGCCGGCGCCGCTGCCTCCGCCACGGTCACGCCGGGCCGGAAGGCGCGCCCGGGCTCGGGCCGGGCGCGCGGGAGGCCAGCCATGCGGCGCCGGCGGCGCGTGGCCGGGGTTTCTTCCGGCGCCAAGACCGGGAACATGCCGTGATCCATGGCTGGGGCACGGGCATGTGCCGGTCCCGGGCCTGGCACGGGCAGGAACGCTCCGGGCGACGCGGCCCCGTTCGCAGCTGCCGCCCGCCGGCGGACGGCAATTCACTCGCCGGGCAGCAGCAGCGAAGCGTCGCCGTAGGAAAGGAACCGGTATTCCCGCGCGATCGCGTGCGCGTAGACTTCGCGGATCCGATCCAGACCCATGAACGCCGAAACCAGCATCATCAGCGTGGAGCGGGGGAGGTGAAAATTGGTCACCAGCGCGTCCGAGATGCGGAACCGATGGCCCGGCGTGATGAAGATCTCGGTGGACCCCTTCCACGGACCGACCTTCCCGTCCGCGTCCGCGGCAGACTCAAGCAGCCTCAGTGCCGTCGTCCCTACCGGGACGATCCGCCCGCCGGCCTCCCGGGTCTTCATGATCTCCGCAGCCGCGGCTTCCGAGATGACGCCGCGTTCGGCGTGCATCCTGTGGCCGGAAATGTCGTCCGCCTTGACCGGGAGGAACGTGCCCGCTCCGACATGAAGCGTCACGAAACTGCGATCTATCCCGGCCCTGTCAAGCCCGGCCAGCAGCGGTTCGTCAAAGTGCAGCGAAGCGGTGGGGGCCGCGACCGCGCCGCTCCTGCGCGCCCAGACGGACTGGTAGTCCTGCAGGTCAAGATCGTCCGCAGGCCGCCTGCTCTCGATGTAGGGCGGCAGCGGCATCGCGCCCGCTTCGGCAAGCGCCTGGTCGAAGGCGGGCCCCTTCAGGCTGAAGTCAAGCCTGACGGTCATCCTCGCCCTTCCCTTGACCACGGCGGACAGTCCGCTCGGGAATTCGACGACGTCGCCCCTGCGCACCTTCTTCAGCGGCTTCAGCAGGGCCTCCCAGGTTCCGTCGGCGTGCGGCTCGAGCAGGGTCGCTTCAATCCTCGCCCGCGTCTTTCCGTTCGCGCCCCGGCGCGGCCTGGCGCCAACCAGCCGCGCCGGCACCACCCGCGTGTCGTTCAGCACCAGGCGGTCGCCCGGGCGCAGATGGTCCGGCAGGTCGGCGGAACGAGCGTCGATGGCATCGCCCCTCGTCGCAACCAGGAGCCGTGACGACGATCTTGGGCGCGCAGGACGGAGCGCGATCAGGCGCTCAGGCAGGTCAAAGTCGAAATCGGACAGGCGCACGGCACCTATTCCCCCGCCGGCGGACGGGCGCGGAACATGTCGCGCAACCTCCCAGGGGTCAGAATTGACAGCGGGTTGACGGAGATCTTCGGATCGTCCGTCGAACCCGCCATGCGATAGCTGAAGCCGAACAGCCCCTCTCCCCGGCGCGCCAGCGGCGAGCCGATCGCGTTCAGGAAATAGACGGGAGAGATCACGCCTTCGATATCCAGTTCCTTGGTGTCCAGCTGATATGTCCCGTCCGCGGACAGCCCGAGCGACGCGCCGACCGCAGCGACCTCGTTGATGCGAACGCGCCCCGGCGTCAGGCGGAAGCTTCCGTCGACGTTCGCGAACGTGATTCCGGGTCCGTCAAGCTGGTCGAGCAGGCCGACAACGCTGATCGCGTCAAGCAGTTCCGCCATTGCCGGCGCCTGCCTAAGGCGCAGGCGCGCGATGCGGAACTCTCCGTCGTATGTCTTGCCCCCCGCCCCGGGGACGGGCACGATCGCGACATCGAGCACCCCTTCGCTGGCATTGGGCGTTATGCCCGCGTCCCGAAGCACCCCGGCCGCGTCATCCGACTGTATGCGGATCGCTGTCCCGCCGTCCGCCGAAACAAGGCTCGCCGCGATCGCGGTCCGCCCGTTCACGCGGCTCTCTATCTCGCCGGAAAGGCCGGCCGACGATCTCTCGGCGTGGCCGATGACGGGCGACAGGACGATGCTGTCCGAAACGATCAGCCTGTCCAGGCTGATGTCGATCGCCACGCCGCCCGCGCCGCCGGATCCGCCGGCACCGCCAAGCTCGCTTTCGCGCAGGTCAAGCGTGCCTCCGGTGATCGCGACGGCTGCGCCGCCAGGCCGTGGCGACAGCTCGGCCGAAACGTCAAGCCAGTCGCCGACCCTGATTTCTTCGAATGCCGCGCGCCCGAGGCCGCCGTCGCGCAGTTCGAGCGACCCGACGAAGGACAGGCCGTCGCCCGTGAAGGAAAGGCGTTCGATTTCGGGCATGTCGCCCAGTGTCGCCTCCGCCTCGAGCACGGCGACGGCATCTGCCGGCTTGCTCCAGCCCGTTTCGGGCACCGTTACCGCAATCCCTTTCAGATCGGTCGAAAGCGCCAGCCGGGCCGGCCGGGCCGGCGGCAATGCAAGCTCGAACTGCGCAACGGCGCTTCCGCGAACCGACGCGGACGGCAAGGGCACGCCGAACGCGGCCATGGCTTCGGGCGAGATGACAGCAGTCCCCCTGATGCGCGCGCCGTCCGAGGCGCCTTCGCCGAGAGGCTGGCGCATGCTTGCGGTCAGCGGAACGCCGTCCAGGGTGGCGGAACCCGCGACATCGATACCCTGCCCGTTCGCCGACAGCGTCAGTTCCGGCGAAGCGAAGGCCCTGCCCTCCAGCAGCAGTTCCGAATGCACGTCACGGACCCGTCCGTCGACCTGATATGCGATGTCTTCCTGCCTCAGGCCCTTGGCCAGGGGCAGGCGCACGATCGCGCGGCCTTCCGCGTCGCCGTCCGCAATCTCCGGAGGCCGGCCAGCCCTGTCCATGATGCGCAGCGGAGGGCTGTTCAAGGTGGTCAGGACGGCGGGCAGGGATCCGGTCACGTCGATCTCGATGACGCCCTGCGCCGGCCTCTTGCGGAGGTCGCCGACAAGAAACGCGGAACCGGAGAGATCGATCCTGTCGCCGGTTCCGGCCGTCATGCCCCCTTGAGGCATGGCCAGGACGAAAGCGTTGTCGCGGATGGTTCCCAAGGCCCTTACGTCGTCGATTGCCGGCATCCCGGACAGGATCCTTGCCGACCCGCCCCGGACTTCAAAGCCAAGGGAGTATTCGGGCATCCTGTCCCCGGTCGCGTAGCGGACGGCCGCCGAGGCGTTGTGGAGCGCGCCGCCGGCCACCCTTTCCGCGAGCCAGCCTCGTGTTCGGGGAGCAAGCCGCAGCGGCCACAGCTCCACGACACGTCTTGCCGCGATCCTTTCGGTCGTTGCGTCGATCGCCACATGCCAGCTGCCGTTGCGGACGCCCGCCCTGCCGCTTGCCCTGAGAGGAACGCCGTCAGTGTCGACGATGACGAGCTGGGCCAGATCCACCGAGAGCGGATCCAGCCTCAGGCGAACGTCCATCCTGACATCCTCGAACAAGAGCGGGGCCTCAAAGAGGCCGCCGGAATAGGCAAGCCTCTCGATGCTGAACTGGCCGAGGAACGAGCGGGGACCGGATCCGACGGGATCGCGCAGATAGACATGGCCGGAACCGAGCGCCTCGCCGCCCGAAGCGGAAAGCGAAATCTCCGAAATCAGCACTCTCTGCCGTTCCGGATCGAAGGCGAACTGCGCATGTGCGGAGTCGAATTCCACGGACGGGATGTCCCCTGCCGCGCCAGGCGCACCCTGGGCGATGTCAAGCGTCCCTGCAATCCCGGCCAGCGCGCCGTCCGCTCCGAGCTCGATCCGCAGGGATCCCGAAACCCGCGCATCGAGCGCTTCCAGCGGCGAGAGCGCCGAAGACTGGGCCGCAATGTCGGCCGCCGGCATGTCCATGACCTGGACGCCAAGCGAAACACGCCCGGTCTCGCGGCTTCTGGAAATCGAGAGATGCACACCGGTGACTTCGTCGTTGCCGCCGAAGACGTCCGAACGCGCCGAAACCGTCAGTGCTCCTTCGGCCTGCCGGACCACGGCCGACGCGTCGGGCGCATGCCAGATCCGCCCGCTTCGGGCGTCCTCCAGGGTCAGCATGACTCCTGTCGCGCGAGCCTCCTCCAGAAACGCGAGCGCCGGTCCGGACATGAAACGGTCGACACCACGGAGAACGCCCGTCAGCGACCCCGCCCCCGGCTCCCGGAAATTCGCTCCCGAACGATAGGAGAACCTTCCGTCCCGGTCGCGTCGCACCGTGACCTGCGCACCTTCCACGAGAATGCGCGACATGGCCGCCCTGCCGCGAAAGAGGCTTTCGAGCGAGAGGCTTGCCCGGACTCGGTTCAGGTGCGCAAGCGAGCTGCCGTCACCCTGGGCCACGAAGACGTCATGCATCAGGATCGACGGCGATCCGTCACGTTCGATTGAAAGGTCCACGCCGCCCAGATCGATCGCGACGTCCTCGGACAGGGCGTTGACCCTGCCCTCGACCATGGCGCGCACGGGTTCCGGCATCGGCAGGGACCGTCCCGACATGACGAGGGCAGCCGCGGCGATGACCAGCACGGCGACCGCGAGCGACAGCGCGATCCCCAGGCCGGCCAGCAGGCGCCTGCCCGTCCCGCCCGCCTCTCGGGCCTTGGGACGCTTGCCGCCCCTGCCTGTTTCCGCAGTCTTCACGCCGGAAGCCGTTCCGCATCACGTGCGACAAGACATAACCCGCCATGCCCGGCATGCAACATGCCAGGCGCCGCCGGTTCCGCCTCGCCCTCCCCGAAGCGAGATCATCGGCAAGGCCGGGCCTGACGCCGCCGTCTCTGGTCGCTCGGAAGGTTCCCGATGATTCAGCCGGGACAGTGCCAGGGCATGCGAGGGTTCGGACGGAAACGCGGCGATGCCCGGCTGCCAGCGCCGCAAGCCCCGGGCCTCTCGAGGTCGCCTTGTGCTTTGGTCAACGCGGCAGATGCCGCCTTCCACGCTTCAACAGCGGTCCGGAGCGGACCGCCTCGACGGCAGATGCGCGACACGGGCCGGCTCCGTTGTGCGTCCAGACGCTTCATGAGAACGTTTCCGCGCGCCGCCGGGGCCGGGCCGCCGCCGTTGCCGCCGGCAACCTCATCATGAGCGCAACCGGATGCCGGTTGCGAGGCAGGTTTCACGATGCCCGCTGCAGAGCCTCGGGCCGGGGATCGACTTCCGTGGCTGGCGACACCACGCAGGAAGAGGGTCCGGGCGCATCTGAACGCGCCAGGGCGGCAGGGACCTAAGCGAAGCTGACGCCATTCGACGCCATCGGCAAATGGGTCACTCGGGGGCCTGCCACCGCTATGGCGTTGGCCAGGGCCGCGCCGGACGGCGGCGTGCTCGGCTCGCCCACCCCCGTCGGCGCCTCGGTCGAGGGCACGATGTGCGTCTCGATCGCGCGAATGTCGCTGATCCTGAGCGGTTCGTAGTCCGGGAAATTGAACTGATCGACCTCGCCATCGGTAAAGGTGATCTCGTTGCGCATCACGTGACCGATCCCGTAGCCGATCCCGCTTTCCATCTGGGCGGCGATGACATCCGGATTGACCGGAACGCCGCAATCCACGGCGCATGTCACTTTCTCGACGACAATCCCGTCGCCGGCACTGCCTGAGATTTCGACGACTTCGGCCACAAAGGTCCCAAAGGACTTGTGGACCGCGATGCCGCGGCTTCGCCCCTCGGCGACCGGGTCGTTCCAGCCTGACCTTTCTGCGACGAGGGCCAGGACGCCTGCCATGCGCGCCTGGTCCGCCGTGCCTCCGCTCAGGTGCGCCATGCGGTAGCTCACCGGATCCTGTCCCGCGGCCGCGGCCGCCATGTCCATCATGGTCTCCATCGCGTAGGCGGTGTGGCTGTGACCGACCGACCGCCACCAGTTCACCGTGATTGGCGACCTGTCGTCGGTCAGGCCGACATACTGGCCAGGAATGTCGTATGGCGTGTCGCGCACCCCTTCGACGGAAGATGAGTCCACTCCGTTCTGCACGATGGCCGCGTCCCAGGGTCCGCCCTTGAATATCGGCTTGCCTGCAATGCGATGGTCCCATCCGACGATGCGGCCGTCTTCACCCAGGCCGACGCGCACCCTGTGCGCCACCGCGGGCCGGTAGTACCCGCCCTTGATGTCATCCTCGCGGGACCAGACAAGCTTGACGGGCTGCTGCCCGCCGCTCAAGGCGAAGGCGAGCGCGGCCTCCACATGATAGTCCGCCGTCTGGGTCGAGCGGCGCCCGAAAGTGCCGCCTGCGTAAAGGGTCGTGACCTGAACGCTTTCGCTCGGGATCTGCAGCACCGCCGCCACAGCCGCCTGGGCGCCGGTCGGCATCTGGCAGCCGTCGTAAAGCATGACGCCGGATTCGGCGGGCGCGATGGTGCACGTGAGCGGCTCCATCGTCGCGTGGGCCAGATAGGGAAAGAAGAAGTCGCGCTCGATGACCTGGGCCGCACCTTCAAGCAGTGCCGCCGTCTCGACCGCGTCTCCCTTCGCGTCGAACTCCGCATCGGCGTTCACGGCGGCCAGAAGCTCCGCCTTGATCCGGTCGGAGCCGCGGCTGTCGGCCTGGGAGAAGTCCCATTCGGCGCTTATCGCGTCGCGGGCCTGAAACGCAGCCCAGGTGCTTTGCCCGTAGACCACGACCCCTGCGGCCGTCGGCAAGGCAGCGGCGCGGATGAATCCGGGAACGTCGCCTGCAGCGCTGTCATCGAAGGAAACCAGGGCGCCGCCGAACTTCGGGCTGCGAAGGATGACGGCCACGATCTGCCCGTCCAGGTGCAGGTCCATTGCGTAGACGGCGGTCCCGTCGGTCTTGGGACCGTTGTCTCGCCGCCGCGTGCCAGGATTGCCGATGACCGTGAACTCCGAGGGATCCTTCAGGCGCGGAGCTTCGGGAACGTCGAGCGCGGACGCGGCCGCCACGAAATCTCCCATCGGCGCGGTGCGTCCATCGGCGCTCAGCTGGCCGTCCGCCAGGGTGACGCTGTCGGCCGGAACGCCCAGGGTCTCCGCGGCGGCGGCAACGAGCATCTCGCGCGCCGCTGCGCCGGCCTCACGGTACTGCATGTAGGAATTGGCCATGGCGGTGGATCCGCCGGTGCCCTGAACGCCGCCAAACAGGAAATTCCCGTACCTGGCCGCATCGGCAGGCGCGAATTCCACCTCGATCCGGTCCAGCGGAAGGTTCAGCTCCTCGGCAACGAGGCTCGCAAGGCCGGTCGCGGTTCCCTGACCGCATTCGAAGTGCTTGATCAGCGCGGTGACCTTGCCGTCAGACGAAATGCGCACGAAAGGCGTGAAAGCCGCGTCGCCGTCAGCGCCGGCAAGCGCGTCGCCCGTGTCAAAGCCGATTACGAGCGCGGCGCCGGAAATGGCTGACATCGACTTGAGAAAGCCGCGTCGCGAAAGCTGCATGGTCATGGATCAGGCCTCCAGGATCTCGGACGCGCGCTGGACGGCGGCGCGAATGCGTTGATAGGTCGCGCAGCGGCAAGCGTTGCCCCACATGCGATCCTCGATGTCCTCCACCCCGGGGGTCCGGTTCTCGGAAAGAAGGCCGATCGCCGACATGATCTGGCCGGACTGGCAGTAGCCGCACTGAACGACGTTCAGTTCGTTCCATGCCTGGCGAACCGCGTCCGCAACATCCGAGTGAACGCCTTCTATGGTCGTGATCTCCGCGCCTGCGACGTCCTCGACATTGGTCACGCAGGAGCGCGTCGGCGCTCCGTCGACATGAACGGTGCACGCCCCGCAGGACGCGACCCCGCAGCCGAACTTCGTCCCGGTGAGCCTGAGCCCGTCGCGGATGGCCCAGAGGAGCGGCGTGCCCTCGGGAACGTCGGCCTCAAGCGCCTGGCCGTTGATGTTGAGCGTGAATGCCATTTCAGGACCTCTCGATGCCGGCTTCTGACCGCAGGGCGGGCCTTCGGTCGGGTTCGCTTCAATCGAGGTGTGGGCCAGTTGGCTCCTTGTCAATGAAGTTGCCGCCGGGCGCCTTCGCATTCACGTACAATATTGTGTGATTTCCTTGCGATTGCGTGATTTCGTTGCGTCAGGAGACGCGTGAAGGTCACGGTCCCGCGATGTGGCCTGCCAGGCGACCTGCACAGGCAGGGCGGAGCCTTCGCGGCGGCGGCGCGCGCGTCAGACGGCATGGCCCGCCGATCGCGGTTTGCCTGAATTGCCGAACCCGGGCCCGGCCGCCCCCTGCCTGCGGGACCTGCCGTCGGCGTCACCGGATGTGCGCGCGCGTGCATGTGCCAATGCACTCGCGTCGACGGGAGCGGCATGCGCGCCTGGTCCGCTGGGCCGGCCGCGCCTTGCCGGATGCCTCGACGGCCGCGCGACGCCTCGAAGAGGCCGCTTGCGCAAGCATGCCGCCATGCATCCGCCCGGCGGGTCCCGGCACCGCCCGTCAAGGCCTGCATGCGCGTCCCTGCGACCGGGAGGAAAGCCGTGAAGAGGCAGCGGGCGCGGCCTGGGTCTTGACATGCCGTCCGGCTCGAGAAGATGATCCCGTCACGCCCTTTGCAGGGAGGAGAGGACTGCAGGTGAACCTGTTCGGCACGACGTTCCGGTCGCCGCTCCCGCGCGTCCTTCCAGAGAAGCGGCTCTTCCTTCGATCTGAAGGAAGGACGAGATTCATCCGGCTCACGCCCCTGGTCCAGATCATCGGAATTTCCGGCTGCGCGCTGATCCTCTGCTGGACGGTCGTGTCCTCTGCCATTGTCCTGATGCACGGTTTCGGATCCGGCACGCTCTACGCGCAGGCGCTCCGGGACCAGGCCGTCTACGAAGCGCGCATCAACGGCCTCGCGCTCGAACGCAACGACCGCGCAAGGCAGGCAGCCGACGCCACCGAGCGGCTCGCCGCCGTCATGGACGAGGTGTCGGCGCTGCAGTCACGGCTTCTGGACGCCGAAGGCCGCCGCCGCGAGATCGAGACCGGCATCGACGTGATCGCCGGCACGCTCAGGAAATCCGTGAGGCAGCGTGACAATGCGCGGCTGCAAGCCACGGCACTGCCACGGGCGCCGGGCGAAAGCGCCGCGGGCATCGCCGCCGCGGCGACGGAGGAGGAGCTTCGCGCGACGCTCGGAGTCCTGACCGCAGCGCTGAAGCGCGTCGCGCAGGAGAGGGACGACGTGCGGAGAGCCGTTGCCGCGGCGGAGGTCCGCCTCGACGAGATCGCGTTCGGAAAAAGGCTCGAGCGCGCGCGAAACGAGCGGCTCTTCCGCCAGATCGAGGATGCCGTCGAGACTTCGCTGACGCCCATCAAGGACATGTTCGCGGCCGTCGGCTTGCCGACCGACCGCATCATCGAGCAGGTGCGACGACGCTATTCCGGACAGGGCGGCCTGCGGCCGCCGGTCGCATCCCCGACCTCCGGCGAGGCCCGTGAGGAAGCCCGGTCGCTCCTCCGGGCCCAGGAGGTCCTGGACCGGATCCGCGAAGCCGACATCTATCGAATCGCCGTGCAGAGCCTGCCCTTGGGCTATCCGATTCGCGGCGTTCACCGCTCGACCAGCGGATTCGGAAGGCGCTGGGGCAGGATGCACTACGGCCATGACTGGGCTGGCCCGTCCGGAACCCCGATCCTTGCCACCGGGAACGGCGTGGTGACCCTTGCGCAGCGGCAGGCAGGCTATGGCAGGCTGGTCAAGATCAGGCACGACTTCGGCTTCGAGACCCGATACGCGCATCTTGCGCGAATCCGGGTAAAAGAAGGCCAAAGGGTCTCGCGCGGAGACAGAATCGGTGATATGGGGAATTCCGGAAACTCGACGGGGACCCATCTGCACTACGAAATCCGCATGCATGGGGAAGCGATCAACCCACTGATTTACATCAAGGCAGCAAGAGATGTTTTCTAAGTACAAGCCAAGGGAATCCGAAGCCGGCCTCAGGCCCGCCCAAGCCGGCGAGGCAAGAGAGGGACAGGACTTCGCGGCCGTGAGCGAGACGCCCGCACGCACGCAGAAGGCCAAGCCGCCCCCCTCCGTGCTGGCGCCGGATCTCAAGATTGTCGGCAACATCAGCACGACCGGCGACCTCAACGTCGAAGGCAAGGTGGAGGGCGACATCCACGCGCATCTCCTCACCGTGGGGGAAAGCGCGGTCATCAAGGGCGAATGCAGCGCGGACGACGTGGTCGTGCACGGACGCGTCATGGGCCGGGTGCGAGGGCTCAAGGTGCGCCTCACGTCCAAAGCGCGCGTCGAGGGCGACATCTTCCACAAGACGATCGCGATCGAATCCGGCGCGCAGTTCGACGGTTCGGTTCAGCGGCTGAAGGATCCGACCGGCGAAAGGCCTGCCGCCCCCCCGCCCAAGGCTTCCGGGTCGCATGCCGCAGAGGCCGGGGCACAGGCGACTCCGGCCAAGGCCTGACCGAGCCGCATGCGATGACATCGGGCGGCCGCGGCGCCTCGGTGCCTGGCGCGCAGTGTGGCGGAAGCGTTCGAACGTGGGGCACTTCGCATGCCTGGCAAGGATCCGACGACCGCCGGCCCAGCCGACGAATTCTCTCGTGCCGGGATCTGCAGGCCGATCAGGCCCGCGCGCGGGGAATCCGCGCGGGAGGCGTCTGGGCATCTTCTTGAAGCCGCATCGGACCGGCCCGAACTTGTCACGTTCCTGACCGAGGAATCGCGGAACCGGGACCTCCTGCTCGCCTCGATCACGCTTTCGCCGCACCTTCGCGGCATCGCGACCGCTCATCCGGAATGCATCCTGCCAACCTTTGCAGAGACACCGGACCGGTTGCTCGACCGCCTTGTCGCGGACGCGAGGCAGGCCTGGCGAACCCATCCGTCCGAAGCCGGCCTCATGCGGCGCCTGCGCGAGCTCAAGCGCCAGCTCGCCTTCTCGCTGGCGCTCTACGACCTCAGGCGCGCCCTGGAGACGCGAAGGGTCACCGCCTGGCTCAGCGCCTTCGCGCGCGCCGCCGCATCGTCGGCGCTCAACCATTCGCTTATGGCGGCGCATGATTCAGGCAGGCTGGCGCTGAAGCACAAGGAGGAGCCGAGCAGGTCCTCGGGGCTTGCCGTCATCGGCATGGGCAAGCTCGGTGCGGGCGAACTGAACTATTCCTCCGACATCGATCTCGTCGTGATCTACGATCCGCAGGCCGGGATCGTGCGGGACCGGCGGGAGGCCACGCGCACCTTCTCCCGCATGATCCGCGGTCTCGTCAGGATCCTGCAGGAACGCACCGGAGACGGATACGTCTTCCGGACGGACCTCCGCCTGCGGCCGGACCCGGGCTCCACCGCGCTTGCGCTGCCCTACGAAATGGCGATGCGCTACTACGAGGACAGAGGCCAGACCTGGGAGCGGGCCGCCTACATCAAGGCGGGCGTCGTGGCGGGCGACCTGCAGACCGGCAGCGCCTTCTGCAGGGAGATGACGCCGTTCATCTTCCGCAAGCACCTCGATTACGTCGCCATCGCGGACGTTCACGCGATCAAGCGGCAGATCCACGCGCACAAGGGATTCGGCGAAATCGCGGTGCTTGGGCACAATGTCAAGCTCGGACGCGGCGGCATCCGGGAGATCGAGTTCTTCGCCCAGACCCAGCAGCTGATCGCGGGCGGGCGCATGCCCGCGCTTCGCACGCGTCCGACGGAAAGGACCCTCGCGGCGCTGGCCGAAGAGGGATGGATCGACCGCCAGACCGAAATCCTGCTACGCGACGCCTACTGGTTCCTGCGCAATGTCGAGCACCGGATCCAGATGCGCCGCGACGAGCAGACGCACCTGCTGCCGGACAACGAGGAGGAGCTCGGCGAACTCGCGCTGATGGCGGGATTTGAGCGCGCGGATGCCTTTGCGGACACGCTCCGGAACACGCTGGAGCTGGTCGAGGGTCACTACGACCGGCTCTTCGAGCGGGAGAGCGCGCAACCTGTCGGGGAAGCCGGCCTTGTCTTCGCCAGCGACGACGACGACCCCGGCACGCTCGAGGCGCTGGGCGGGATGGGATTCCAGCGGCCGTCCGAAGCGTCGGCGACCATCCGGGCCTGGCAGTCCGGGAGCTGTCGCGCGACCCGGACAGGCGCGGCGCGCCATCGCCTCGCCGAGATCATGCCGCGGCTTCTGCAGACATTCGCGAATACCGGGCGCCCGGACGAGACGCTCGTGAAGTTTGACGCGTTCCTCTCGTCATTGCCGGCGGGCATTCAGCTCTTCTCGATCCTCGGCAGCAACTCCGGCCTGCTGTCGCTGCTGGTCAACATCCTCGGCGCCGCCCCGAAGCTCGCCACGGTGATAGCCCGCAAGCCGAACATATTCGACGGCATGCTGGATCCGGCGCTTCTGTCGGAGCTCCCGGTCCGTCGCGTGCTGTCGAAGCGCCTTGACGCGTTCCTCGGCGGCGAGTTCGCCCACGAGGAGATCCTGGACCGCCTGCGCATCTTCGCCGCCGAACAGAAGTTCCTGATCGGCGTGCGGCTCCTGACCGGCGCCATCAGCGGCGAGCGCGCGGCCTGGGCCTTCACGGACATAGCCGATCTGACGATGCAGGCCGCGCTCGCCGCGGTCACGAGGGAAATGGAGGCCGCGCACGGCCGCATCGCCGGGGGAAAGGTGACGATCATCGGGCTCGGAAAGCTGGGCAGCCTCGAGATGACGGCAGATTCCGACGTCGACATCATCCTGCTGTACACGCACGACCCGGACTGCGCGGAGTCGGACGGCGACAAGCCGGTCGACCCGGTTCGCTACTACACCAGGCTCGCGCGACGCCTGATCGCCGCGCTTGCCGCCCCGACCGCGGAGGGGGTGCTCTACGAGGTTGACATGCGCCTCAGACCCTCCGGCAACAAGGGTCCGGTGGCCACCAGCATCAATTCCTTCCGCAGGTACCAGCGCGAGAAGGCATGGACCTGGGAGCACATGGCGCTGACGCGCGCGCGTGTCGTTGCCGGCGACCAGTCGCTCGCGCGCGACGTCTGGGAGGTGCTCGACGAGGTGCTCTTTGCAGCCCGCGACGTGAGGAAGTCCGCCAGGGACATGTGGGAGATGCGTCAGCGAATCGCGGAAGAGAAGCCTCCCGCAAGCCTCTGGGACCTGAAGCTGGTCCCGGGCGGCCTGATGGACATCGAGTTCGTCGCGCAGTTCCTGCGCCTGCATGCCGGGCATGTCGTCGCCGACCTCCCGGCGCCGGGAGCCGAAACGCGGTCGACGCTTGAGGCGCTCGGACCGGCGATGATCGGCGAGAGCGAGACCGCGACGCTTGTCAAGGCGCTGCAGCTGTACACCCAGATCCAGCAGGTCGTCCGCCTCTGTCTCGAGGAACGGTTCGACCCGGATACCGCGCCCCGCGCATTCCGGGAACTGATGTTCGGATGCGTCGACTTTCCGGACCTCGACACGCTTGCGGCTCATCTCGAGGACACCGCGCAGGCGGTGAGGGACGTGTTCACGCGCACCGTGGTGGAGGGGAGGCTGCGCGTTGGGTAGCGCGCTGCCGCCGAATCAGCTTGCGTCACGTTTCCGGCGGATCGGCCGGTCTCCTCGAGAGCGCGCTCCGACGGCGCCGGCGCGATCCGCGCTCGCGGCCTTGCCTGTCACCTTGCCGAAAAACTCCATGGCGCCATGGCGCTGTCAGGCTTGACAAACGACCGTCGGTCAGGACTGCTGTTCCGGGGAGATCGGACCGGCCTTGCAGGAGTGCGGCCATGCCACGCAGCAACTGACCGATGGAATGAACACCGCAAGGATCAGTCGGATCGTCAGCGTTGGCGCCCCCTCGGGCCGGTGCGCGACGGAACCCGTATTCCGCTCCATCGCGCCGGTTGCCGTGCCGGGCAAGGCGCCTGAACTGAAGGCGCCCATGGGATCCGAGCCAAGGTGAGCAACGGTTCGCGCGCCAGTGATCGGGCCGGACGGACGGCAGGACCAGACGGGGAAGCGCGGCCGATGCGGCTGATCCTGCACAGCCCGTCCCGGTCCAGGCGGGAGCGTCGCGCGCCTTTCGTTGCAGCCCGGCCACCCTGGCGAATTGTCGGGTGGCTCCATGACACCTGAAAACCCGGAAGGATGGGCATCATGGGAATGAAGATCCTCGCGGCAGCGCTCATGGCTGCCCTGGTTCCGGCGCTTTCTCAGGCGCAACCGGCTCCTTTGGCAAAGATCGAGGCCGTTGCTTCATCCGGCGCATCGCAGGAGAGGCGCTTTTTCGGGAGCGTGGTCGCGCGCCAGACGACGGATCTTGCGTTTCAGGTTGGCGGGCAGATCATTGAATTCCCTGCGGTCGAGGGCGAGACCATCGCGACGGGCGACCTGATCGCACGGCTTGACCTGGAGCCGTTCCAGCTTGCGCTGAGCCGGGCGCAGGCAAGGGCCGGGCAAGCCAGGCGCGCGCTGGAAAGGCTTGAGCGACTCAGCGGATCGTCCGTCAGCCGGGCAGCGGTTGACGACGCACGGACGCAGCTCGAGCTGGCCGACCTCTCTGTGGCTGAAGCCATGCGCGCCGTGAGGCAGGCAACGCTCGTGGCTCCCTTCGACGCGTTGGTGGCGGCAAGAAGGACCGCGAACTTCTCGACGATCAGTCCAGGCGCTCCGGTCGTCCGCATTCACGACATGTCGGAGCTGCGCATCGAGATCCAGGTGCCCGAGATACTGTTTTCCCGGGCCGGAGAGGATCCGAATGTCGAGCTGCTTGCCGGGTTTCCCGCCAGCGAGACGCTCTTCCCCGTCGAGCCCGTGGAGTTCAATGCCGAGGCGGCCGCGGTTGGCCAGACATATACCATCACTCTTGGCATGGCTCCGCCCGAAGGCCTGGTCATCCTGCCGGGATCCTCCGTCACGATCGTCGTCCGCTTCCTTGACGAGGTCCCGCGGATCATCATTCCCCAATCCGCCCTTGTGACGTCGGCAGACGGGATTCCGCAGGTCATGGTCTTCACGCCGACGCGGGACGACAGGGGCCTGGTCGCCCTCAGACGCATCGAAATCGCGCCGACGCCCCATGGCGAAGTCGCGGTCACGCGCGGCCTCGAAATCGGCGAGGAGATCGTCGCGGCGGGCGCGAGCCTGCTCGGCGACGGGGACGAGGTCCGCCGCTTTGCCGGGTTCCCGGACTGAGGCGCGTGACGTGAATCTCGCACGACTCTCCATTGATCGCCCGATATACACCTGGATCGTGATCCTTGCCTGCTCGCTTGGCGGCGTGCTCGGCTTCATGAATCTCGGCCGTCTCGAAGATCCGGCATTCACGATCAAGACGGCCGTCGTCCACACGCAATACCCCGGCGCCTCCGCGGAAACCGTCGCCCGGGAAGTGTCCGAGCCACTGGAATCGGTGATCCAGCAGATGGGGGAGGTCAAGGAAATCCGCTCGCGCAACCAGCCCGGGGCCTCGCTGATCTTCGTGGACATGGGCGACGAGTTCGATGGCGGCGAATTGCCCGGCCTGTGGACACAGCTGCGCGAGAAGGTCGCGCAAGCGGCCCTTCCCTCCGGCGCGGGCCCGGCCTTCGTCAATGACGGGTTCGGTGATGTCTTCGGGATCTACTACGCGGCCAGTGCGCCGGGCTACAGCGACGCAGAGGTCTACGCGCTGTCGCAGCACCTGAGGCGGGAGCTTCTTGCCGTGCCGGGAGTCGCCGACGTGGCCCTGTCTGCGGTGCCCGAAGAGGTGATCTACGTCGAGCCCGACCTCGCCCTTTCCGCGAATCTCGGCGTCCCCCCGTCGGTCCTGCAGGGCGCGCTGGAAAATGCGAACACGATCGGAGATGCGGGCGGCTTTCGACGCAGGGGCGGCCGCGCGATGATCCAGACGCCGGAAGGCGACGATTCCGTGGAGGAGATCTCAGGCCTCAGCATCGGCGTCGGGGGCGAGGTGATTTCCTTGCAGGATTTCGCGTCCGTCACCCGAGCCCGCGAAGCCGATCCCGATCTCATCATTCGTCACAACGGCAAGGAGGCCTTCACCTTCGGGGTGGCGGGGCTGGCGACGGAAAACATCGTCGCGGTCGGCCGGCGTGTCGACGCGAGGCTGGCGCAGCTTGGCGAGTCCATGCCTGTCGGGATCGGCATCGAGCCGGTCTACCAGCAGCACGCTGTCGTCGAGGAGGCGTCGAACGGGTTCCTGATCAACCTGGCATTGTCTGTCAGCATCGTGGTCGTCGTGCTGGCCCTCTTCATGAGCGTCAGGGCGGCGGTGGTCGTGGGGTCGACCCTGCTCCTGACCGTGGCGGGAACGCTTCTGTTCATGTGGCTGTTTTCCATCGAGATGGAGCGGATTTCACTGGGCGCCCTGATCATCGCGATGGGCATGCTCGTGGACAATGCCATCGTGGTCGCCGAGGGGATGCAGGTCGCCATGCGCCGCGGGGTTCCATCCCGCAGAGCCGCGAGCGAGTCCTCATCGAAGGCACAGATCCCGCTTCTCGGCGCGACAGTGATCGCGATCCTCGCGTTTGCGGGAATCGGTCTCAGCAACGACGCCACGGGCGAGTATCTCTTCTCGCTCTTCGCGGTGATTGCCATCTCGCTCCTGCTCTCCTGGGCCTTGGCGCTGACCGTCACGCCGCTGCTGGGCCACTACTTCCTCAAACAGGGGCCGGCCGGCGATCAAGACGCCTATGGCGGGTTCGCCTTCCGCGCCTACAGGGCTGTTCTCGGGGCCTGCCTGAGGGTCTGGTGGCTGGTCATTCTCGCGCTTGCGGGGCTGACGGTGGTCAGCGTGATGGTTTTCAGCCAGGTCAGGCAGCAGTTCTTCCCGTTCAGCAACACGCCGCTTTTCTTCGTGCACTACCAGCTGGCGCAAGGCGCCTCCATACACGAAACGTCGGCGGATCTGGCAGCGCTCGAGGACTGGCTCCTGCAGCAGCCCGAAACGACAAGCGTCACGGCGTATGCCGGTGGTGGCGCGAGCCGCTTTCTGCTGACCTATCAGGCCCGGGACCCAAACCCCGGCTACGGCCACCTGATCGTGCGCACGCCAGCCAAGGACGTGATCCCCGGCCTGATGGACCGGCTTGAAGACTATGCGGCCCGGGCTCTGCCGCAAGGCGAGATGCGCGTGCAAAGGCTGGCCTTCGGGCCCGGCGGGGGCAGCCCGATACAGGCCCGCTTCTCCGGCCCTGACCCGACTGTCCTGCGGCGGCTTGCCGAAGAGGCGGCGGCCCGGCTCTCGGCGGCCTCGGACGACATTGTGGCGCCAAGCATCGACTGGCGCGAGAAAGAGCAGGTCCTCAAGCCGCTCTACGCCACCGAACGCGCGCAGCAGGCGGGCATCTCGCGTGACGCGGTTGCGGACACCACGCTGTTTGCCACCGCCGGGATCGCAGCCGGGGTCTTCCGGGAGGGCGAACGCCATATCCCCATAGTGTTGCGCAGCCCGCGCGACGGGCATTCGCTGAATGACCAGCTGATCTGGTCCGACGTGTCGAATGCGACCGTTCCCTTCGAGCAGGTGACGGACGGCCTGGCATTCGAGGCACAGGACACGCTGCTGATGCGTGTCGATCGGGTGTTCACCATCACGGTCAGCGCCGACATTGCCCAGGGGCTGACCGCGGGCCAGGTGCAAAGGCAGGTGCGCGCAACCATCGAGGAGATGGAGATCCCCGCCGGATACCGCTTCGAATGGGGTGGGGAACTGGAAAGCTCCGCCAACGCACAAGAGGCGCTGGGCGGACAACTGCCGCTGACCGTCGTCTTGATGGTCCTGATCTCGGTGCTGCTCTTCAACGCCCTGCGCCAGCCGATCATAATCTGGCTTCTGGTCCCGATGTCACTGATTGGCGTAAGTCTTGCGCTGTACGGAACAGGCCTGCCCTTCAGCTTCACCGCCCTTCTAGGCCTTCTGTCCCTTGCCGGCATGCTGATCAAGAACGGGATCGTTCTGGTCGAGGAAATCGACATTGCCAGGCAGGCCGAACCGGATCTGCCCCTGTCGCAGGCTGTCTCCCGGGCGTCGGTCTCGCGCATGCGGCCTGTGATGCTTGCGGCCGCCACCACCATATTGGGCATGACACCGCTGATCTGGGACGCGTTCTTCCAATCCATGGCCGTCGCCATCATGGGCGGCCTGGCGTTCGCGACGGTCCTCACCCTGCTTGCCGCTCCAGTCCTTTACTTCGCGCTCTTTGGTCGGGGCCGAAAGGGTCGAATGTCCGAAAGCCCTGCACCTCCTGAGGAACGGGCCTGACCCCAAGGGCGAAGCAACCTCATGCGGCCTGGCCCCGCCCCTTTCGGCAGACGGCTTCCGTGAGGCGGACCACTCCGTGACCGGGCCGGAGCTTCCAGCCCCCAATCCGCGACATCTCGCCCAACACGCCGAAAACGCAGGGACGCCGCGCGCGCCCTCGACGACAGGCGCGCCTTCCAGCCTTCCAGGGCCTGGCCAACGCGGCCGCACGGCCGGAACCGGCCCGCCTCCAGCACCGCGCGGCGCTCCCGGCTCTCCGCCCACGCCCCCGGAACGGCCGTCCCCGTCAGGCCCGAGGGCCGTTCGCGCGGACCCGCCGCCCGCGGGCCGGACACCCGGGAAGGAAGGGGCGGGCACGGCACGGGTTCACGAATTGTTGCAAAAGTGCGCAATTGTTGCAAAAGCGCGGCGCCCGGGCTTGCAAGGACGGCGTCGCCGGCGCCTTCTCCGGCCAGCCCGTGCGCCGTGGCCGTCGCTCCCTGAACGACGGGCATGCGTCAGGGTGGCAGGCGCGGCTTCCGGGAACGCCGGACCGCAGCCTCCGCCCGGCCCGGACCCCTGGACCGCGCCCGCCCCCGGCGGGCGCACACCGACAGACAAGGAGACCGTCATGACCCACCGGACCCCCCCCCCCCCTGCTGGCCGCCCTCCTTCTGGCACTCAGCGCCGCCCCGTCCCTTGCCCAGAACCTGGAGTGCAGCGTCAAGGTCGCGAGTTTCTGGTCGGATGACCCGGGCAAGGACTTTGACACCACCACCAACACCCTGACCGTCGATGAGGGGGCGACCTGGGATTTCAAACTGGAATACAGCTGCACCGGCGCCCTGAACGGCGCCAGACCGGCCGTCTCCATCCTCAGGCCCAGCGAAACCCGGTTCGACACGGTTGATTTCCGGGGCGGCATCTCGGAGGTGGACGGGGTGGCCGACGGGGATGAGCTGACCGGCGACTGCCTCACGGCGACCGGCTGCCGGATCGAGATCTTCGGCACGTCCAAGGACAACAACTGCCGCAACGTGGGTGCCACGGTGCAGCGGATGCAGGCGCAGACCCGGATCACCAACCTCGGGGCGGGAGATATCAACCTCACCGATCAGCTGAACGTCACCGTCGAGGTGACCGATGACGACACCGTCTCCCAATACTACCTCGACAGGGGCTACACGCAATGGAAGCCGACCTGCTAGGCGCCCGGCGGCGGCGCGCGCGACCCGCTCCACCGGGCGGTTGTCGTTGGCGCATCCCGGGGGCTTCCAGCCGCCGTGGCGGCCCGTGCCCGGGACCGGCGCGGCCCAGGCCCGGTCGAGGCGTCCGGACCCGGGGACGACCGGAAGGCCGGGCGCCCTGGCCGCCGTCGCGGCCCCGGCCCTGCCCCGAGCGCTTCATCCTCGCCGTCACCAGGACCTTGCTGGCGGACTCCGCTGAACCCGAACCGGTCGGGTGGCCCGCGTCGGCGGCGTCCGCGCATTCCATGCGGCGGCGGTTGCTGCGCAGGAAGGCCGGCTCCCTCCGGACGTCGCCGGTCCCCTTCCCCTTCGGCGGCAGATGCCGCAGCGCGTCGACCGCCCTGCCGACGCCCCCGGGGTCGTGGGGCGGGACGTGCCGCCACCTCCCGGACCAGGCCGTTCCCTCTGCCGTGTCCGGGCCGAAGGCGGCGTCGGCCGCGGCGCCCGGATGCCGGGCCGCGTGCCGGAAGTCGACAGGCATGACATCGGGGATCGGCGATTCCAGGAAAGTCCGGTTGTCAGGAGCCGCATCGGCAACGACCGCAAGCTTCAGGTCGGGCCTGAGAGCTTGAATCATAATTCAATAATATCAATATTTTAAGAGATTCCAGCCGCCTGGCCCCGCGCCACCCGCCGCATCAGGAACCGGCACGCCGCGAGCTGCGCCCAGGCCAGCGAACTCTCCAGCGTCCGCTCGAAGTCCTTCGCCAGACGCCGGCACCGCGACATCCACGCAAACGTCCGCTCCACCACCCAGCGGCGGTACAGGACCGTGAAGCCCCTTGTTTCCCTGGGCCGCTGGACGATCTCGACGATCGACCCCAGGCCGTGCGCCGCCAGCGCGGCCTCGAGCTTCGGACCCGCGTAGCCGCCGTCCGCCCACAGCTTCGTCACCTGCGGCGCCTTCTCCAGCATCGCCAGGATGACGGCCGGCGCCCCGTCCCGGTCCTGCACGTCCGCCTCCGTAGCACGCGCACCGCGATCGGGAACCCCTCGACGTCCACCGTCAGGTGCCGCTTCCTGCCCCCTGGCCTTCCTGCCCGCGTCGCAACCCGCCGGCCCGCCCGCCTCCGTCGTCTTCACCGACTGGCTGTCGATCGCGGCCGCCGTCGGCTGCGCCTCGCGCCCCGCCTGCGCACGGCCCAGCGTGCGCAGCGCGTCCAGCATCCGTTCCAGGACGCCGTTGTCGCGCCACGCGCAGGAGTGGTTCTGGACGGTCGCAGAGGGCGGAAAGCACTTGGGAATCGCCCGCCACTGGCATCCCGTGGCCAGCATGTACTGGATCGCGTCGGACGTCTCGCGCAGGTCGGTCGTCCGGCGGCGGCCAAGCTTCGCCGGGGCCGGAAGCAGCGGCTCGACCAGAAGCCATTCCTCGTCGGCCGGTCGGTTTCATGTCGCTCCGACTTGCGGTCATGCTCTTCGCGGGTGGTCTCATCCCAGGCCATTGTGTCCTCCTTGTCTGGTTGGAAACTGACAGGGATTTGCCACATCTGGGGGAGGCCATCCACATTTTAGGTCAAGCTCTGAGCGCCAGCCAGTGCAGCGCCCCGGCCCCGGCCGTGGCTTCAGGCTCGTCCTGCCCCGCTCCGGGAGGCGCCCGAAGCATCGGCTCCCGGCATGTTTCCCCCGGCGTCGGCCAGCGCCACGACGCCGCACGACGCCCCGCGCCAGCCGGCGTCCGTCGGCTTTCCGTCCTCCGTCCCGGCGTTCATCCGCATCATCGCCCCGCCGGGCGGGACCGGCAGCGAGACCGCCCCCTCGGGCATGTCCTCCCGCTCACGGAGATCCGCCGGAAGCGCGCCGGAGCGTTCCTCCATGCGGCTCCCGGCCTCCCCGGAAAGCCGGACCAGGGAGGCCGTCGAGGGACCGCTCCCGCAGAGCCGCCGCCACGCGTCCCCGCTCCCGCGGGCCGTCAGGCCGCCCGTCAGATGCATCGACAGGCCCGCCGCCGGCGTCAGGCCGGGGACGGCCCCGGAAGGGAGCGGCGACGCGCCGGTCCCCGAGGGGCGATGCCGCGACCGCAGGAAGCCGGCCGGACCGAACACCGTCATCGCGCGCCCCGGCGTGGCCCCGGCCCTCCGGCATGTCCCGCCGCCGGCCCCGGCCGTGTCGCCGCGGTCGCCAGGCGCCTCGAACGCGTCCTTCAGGACCGGGCGGGCCAGGCCGAAGACCATGTCGCGGAACGCCGCCTCGGCCTCGGCGGACCGTCCCGGCCAGGGCGACGCCCGCCTGCGCCAGGCGCTCCGCCGCCGCCGTGACGGACCCGCCTCCGTCATCGATGCTGGCAACCGGGGATTCGGGATGCAGGCTCTTCATCGGAGCGCTCCTTTCCGCCCCGCGCACAGGGGCGTTCTCACATTGGCTTCAGGAGCACCCTGCCACACCCCGGATCCAGGGCCAGGAACGGCGGCAAACCCCGTGGTCGCGAAAAAACGCGGCCCGCGTCCCGGATTTTCGCGGATTCGGCCGGACCAGCGCCCGTCTCCCGATCCGGCGCGGAAAATGCCGTTCGGTTCCAGTGCACTGCGAAAACCGCACTTCGCCATGCGAGAACCACACCCGGATGGCCAGCCTGCCACGGTTGCGGCCGGACCGCCGCAGCGCCTTCGTCGCCAAGACCCTCCAGATACGCAGCCGTGTCCGGATGGCGGTGTCCCTTGTTCTCTGCGTCCCTTGCCATTCCTGTCCCGGCACGCCGGGCCAGAGATGCGCAAGGGACCGGACTGTGCGCTCAGCCGGGGGGGGGGGGGGGGGGGCGAAACCGCCGCGAAGAGCTGTGCTCAGTCAGGCCGGCAGTCACTGTTGATGCGCTTGCCTGTCTCCTGACTGAAGTAGTGAAGCTTTGCGGGATCGAAATCCAGGTGGATCGTCTCTCCGGGAACGAGAGTGGCATCTGGCGCCAGGCGAGCCGTGATCTCGTTCTGTCCGAAGCGGCAGATCGCCAGCGTGTCGGAGCCGAGCGGCTCCTGCAGATCGACGGTCGCCTTGATCCTGGCACCGGCCTTCGCGGAGCTGCACAGGTCCTCGGGGCGGATTCCCACGTCGATTCGCGCACCATCCCCGGCATCGATTGCGCCAAGCTCCAGCATCGCTCCGTCCATCACGAGTCTGGGCGTCTCCGCAGAACGGTCCAGCATGCCTGGCATGATGTTCATTTGCGGAGAGCCGATGAACTCTCCCACGAAGCGGTTGTTCGGACTGTTATAGAGCTGCATCGGCGGACCTTCCTGGATGACAGATCCGCCACTGAGCACCACGACCCTGTCGGCAAGCGTCATCGCCTCGACCTGATCGTGCGTGACATAGATCATTGTCGCGCGCAGCATGCGATGCAGGCGCTTGATCTGAGTGCGCATCTCGACCCGCAGCTTTGCGTCGAGATTTGACAGCGGCTCGTCAAACAGGAACGCATTGGGCTCGCGCACGATCGCACGTCCCATCGCGACGCGCTGTCGCTGGCCGCCTGACAGCTGGCCCGGCCTGCGATGCAGGCAGTCCCCGATGCGGAGAATCTCCGCAGCGCCCTCGACGCGCCTGGCGATCTCCCTTGCAGGGATCCCGCGCATCCTGAGCCCGAAGGCGATGTTCTGGCGCGTCGTCATGTGCGGATAGAGGGCATAGTCCTGGAAGACCATGGCGACGTCCCGGCCCCTTGGCTCGACACCGTTCATGACCTTTCCGCCTATCCTGAGCGTGCCCTCCGACATCTCCTCCAGCCCGGCGATCATCCGAAGCATCGTCGACTTCCCGCATCCCGAAGGGCCGACAAGGGCAATCAGTTCGCCGTCTTCCACCACGAGGTCGACACCGCGAACGGCGCAGTCGCCGCCGTAGAATTTCACGACGCCCCGCATCTCTATCCTTGCCATTCTCCGGATCCCGGTGCCGCCGAAACTTTGTGCTTGCATTATCGATAATGCTCGTGCTACGCATAGTCAAGCGTCGCCGGAAAGTCTTCGGGAGGCTGGGGAAATGGCGGCCGGAAGCTGCTGCAACGACGAGTCACTGCCGGGCTTCCCGGCGCGCCGGTCCAGCCGGCGCAGCCAGGCCGTCGCCGACACGCTGCAGAGGGAGATCTCCCTTGGCCAGCTCGGGCCGGAGCAGGCCCTGACCGAGCTGGAGCTCGCGAAACGGTTTGCGTGCAGCCAGGGAACGGTGCGCGAGGCGCTTCTCGGGCTTCAGGAAGACGGGCTGGTGGTCCGCTACCCGAATCGCGGAACCCGCGTGGCGCCCTGCCGCGCTGCGGATGCCCGTTCGCTCCAGAGAGTCCGCTGCGAGGTCGAGTGCGGGTTCCTGGACCGTGTCGTCGCGAATGCCGGCAGCGGTCTTGGCGCCCAGCTGGAGGAACTCCTCGATGCCATGCGCGATGCGGCGCGTGACGGCGACGAGTACCTGCTGTCCGGATATGACCGCGAGTTTCACGCCCGCATGTTCCGAGCCGCAGACCTTCCACTGGTTGACCCGATCCTCAAGCGGTGCCTGATGCACAGTCACCGCTTCAAGATCCTGAACTCCGACATGCGCCGTGACCTGGCGACAACCGCGGAGCGGCACGCACCAATCCTTCAGGCGCTGAAGGAAAGGGATGCCGGCCGGCTGGAACGGCTGCTCTCTCACCACATCATGACGACCGTCGGCCCGGCTCCCGACCGGAAGAGCGGTGGAGCCTGACGATGTCCGGGCTGGGCGCGAACATGCGGAAGCTGCTTGAGCGGCTTGCCGTCGAAGACGGCGAACTGCCCGACCCGACATTGCTGCTCCCGCAGCATGGGCGAACCCTGGTCGCGCTGACGAGTGACCGCTGGAACGGCTCCCTGCCCGACGTGGCGGAATCCAGGACTGTCATCCATGACGGGAAGCCCGCCCTGCGGATAACGCCTTGGAACGACCGCAGCACGGACGCGATCCTGTACGTCCATGGCGGAGGCTGGTCCTTCTGCTCTCCGCTCACGCACGAATCGGTCGCACGCAGGCTGGCAATTTCCTGCGCCTGTCCCGTTCTCGTGCCCGGCTACCGGCTTGCGCCGGAACATCCCTGGCCAGCGGGACTGCAGGATGTACTGTCCGCCTGGTCGGCACGGCCTGCCAATCGCCGGTGGAGCATGGGCGGAGACAGCGCCGGCGCCAACCTGGCGCTGGCGACGATGCTGAGACTGGCCGGGGAGAAATCCGCGCTGCCGGCCTCCGGACTGCTCTTCTACGGCGTCTACGGCGCCAGTTTCGATACCGAGAGCTATCTGGCCTACGCCGACGGGCCATGGCTGAGCCGCGCCAAGATGATGCGGTTCTGGGACTGGTACGCTCCCGCCGGCTTGCGCGCCAATCCGGAAGTTGCGCCGCTTGCCGCCTCCGACGACGCCCTTGCCGCCCTCCCGCCGCTCTACCTCAATTCGGCGGCGCTGGATCCGCTTCTTTCCGACACCGAGAGGCTTGTCGCCCGGCTGCGGGCGATCGGCCGTGACGACATCCATGACCGCTTCAACGGGGTGGTGCACGGCTTCATGCAGATGGGCAATTCGCTTTCCGAGGCCAGGACGGCCTTCGGGAAATCGGGAGCCGCATTCCGGCGGCTCACCGCAAATCAAGGGACATGACAAGGAGAGAGTCCGATGAAACTTGCAAGACTGTTCGCGGCCGCGACCGCGGCTGCCGTGCTGGCCGCAGCTGCCAGCGCCGAAAGCAATGTCCGTTTCTGGTATCATTTCGACAACGCCGACAACCCGATCGACGAGCTGGTCGCCAGATTCGAGGCCGCCAATCCCGGAATCACCATTGAGGCCGAGAACATCCCGTGGAACAGCTATTATGACCAGCTCTACACCTCGATCGTCGGCGGCAATGCTCCTGATGCCGCCATGGTGAAGCTGTTCGCGCAGCCCCGTCTTGTCGAGCTTGGCGCCCTGGCCCCGATTGACGAGATGCTGGCGGGCTGGAGCGGCCTGGACGATCTTGAGGACGGGCTGCTGGAACTGGTCAAGGCTGGTGACGGCAACCAGTATTACCTGCCGGTACAGTACGTTGCGCTGTACCTGTATTTCCGGCAGGACATGCTTGCAGAGCTAGGGCTCGAAGCGCCCGGCAATTGCGACGAGTTCCGCGAGGCGGCCAGGGCGCTGACACGCGACACCGACGGCGACGGCCAGGTCGACGTGTACGGCTTCGGATTCCGTGGCGCCAAGGGCGGCCATGACCACTGGGCCACCTTCACGCTGGGCGCGACGGGCGTCAGCCTGAGCGGGGGACTGACCTCGGAAGCCGGCGTGGCGGGGACGCAGTTCGTCGCTGACCTCTTCCAGAAAGACGGGGTGTTTCCGCCATCGGCCCCCAATGACGGCTTTCAGGAGATCATCGGCGCGTTCAAGGCTGGCAGAACGGCGATGACGATCCACCATATCGGCTCTGCGAACGGCATGGTCGAGGCTCTGGGGGACAGGGTGTCGGCAGCCCCGGTTCCCGAATGCGGCGGCGGATCCTGGACCGCGTTCGGAGACGAGAGCACCGCGGTGCTCTCAGGCGCAGAGGACAAGGAGGCCGCGTTCAAGTGGATCACGTTCCTGTCCTCGGAGGGCAACAACACCCTGTTCAACGAGGCAACCGGCCAGCTGCCCGTCGTCAAGGCGGATGCCGCCCGCTGGTCGCTGCACCCGAAACGCTTCGTCGATGCAACCATCGACAGCCTGGAGGCTGCGCAGCTTCTCCCGGCCAGCCCGGCGACTTCGGATTTCGTCAACACCGTGTGGCCCACCAACATGCAGCGGGTGCTCATCGGCGAAATCACGGCTGCAGAGATGAACGCGGCCATCGAAGCGCTGTTTGCCGAATAGGCGCTGCGAACTCCGGCGGCGACGGCAGCCATGCAGTCCCCCCGCGCGGGCACGGCCGGCATGCAACGGCTCGGCCGGCGGGTGCTGCCATATGCGCTGCTGTCGCCGGCAGTGCTGGTGACACTGGGCATCGTGTTCCTGCCGATGCTGCAGACGGCATGGATGAGCTTGCACGAATATGTCCTCTTCAGGCCCAACGACTTCCGCTGGATCGGCCTCGAGAACTTTCGGACGCTGCTTGCGGACGAGGTTTTCTGGATCTCGTTCCGGCACACGGTCATCTGGATGGGGGCGACGATTCCGGCGCAGCTGCTCCTCGGGCTTGTCACCGCCCTGCTGCTCAACCAGGACTTTCCCTGGAGACCTGCTGCCCGTGCGCTGATCATCATTCCATGGGCGCTGCCGTCGGTTGTCATTGCCTTGATGTGGGCGTGGATCTACGACAGCAACTACGGCGTCGCGAACGAGTTCCTGCTCCGTCTCGGCATCATCCGGCAGGCCGTGCCGTGGCTGGCGGATCCTGACACCGCGCTGGCGTCCATCGTTCTCACCCTGACATGGCAGGGCTTCCCGTTCTTTGCCGTCATGATCCTGGCGGGACTGCAGGCCATACCCCCAAGCCATTACGAGGCGGCCCGGATCGATGGCGCGGGCAAGTGGCGCCAGTTCTGGCACATCACGCTTCCCGGAATATCCGGCGTGGTGCTGACAGCCGTCCTGCTTCGGCTGATCTGGGTTGCCAACAGCTTTGACGTCATATTCGTGATGACGGGCGGCGGTCCCGGATACTCGACACATACGCTGCCGCTCTACGCCTTCATCAGGGCCCGGACCAACCTGGACTTCGGCTACGGTTCCGCGATCGCCGTCCTGTTCACCTTGCTGCTGATGCTCTTCGTCCTCTTCTACCTGCGGCGCGCAGGCCGGGCGCTCTCATGACGGCGGCGCGCAGATCGGCTCTCGGCAGGCGGATCCTGACCGTCGACGCGCCGATGCTGGCGATACTCGCGTTCACTCTCGCGCCGTATCTATGGATGTTCGTCACTTCGGTGAGCCAGGAAAGCACCCTGTTCACTCGCGGGCCGTCGCTCGCCGATGCAACTTTCGAAAGCTACGCGCGGCTGTTCGGAACGGTGGGGTTTGCCGACAACCTGCTCGACAGCCTGATCGTCGCGAGCGGAACCGTCGTCGTGGGCCTGTCGCTCAGCGTGACCGCGGCCTACTCCTTCTCGAGATTCGAGTTCAGGGCAAGGAAGGCCCTGATGACGCAGTTCCTGGTGATCAACATGTTTCCTCTTGTCCTGCTGATCCTGCCGCTGTTCATCCTGATGCGGCAGCTGGGCCTGCTCGACACCCATCTTGCGCTGATCATAGCCAATTCCACCGTCGCGATCCCGTTCTCGATCTGGATGATGGTCAGCTACATGAACGGAATTCCGAAATCCCTGGACGAGGCGGCCATGACCGATGGCTGCTCGCGCATCCAGGCCCTGCGGCGCGTGATTCTCCCGCTGTGCCTGCCGGGCATTGTCGCCACCGGGATCTACATCTTCATCACGTCGTGGAACGAGTATCTCTATGCGCTGACGCTCGGTGGCCGCGAGGTGCGGCCGATCACCGTCGCCGTGCAGACCCTGATCGGCGAGTATGAAGTTCAATGGGGGCTGCTGACGGCCGGAGGGATCGTTGGCGCGCTGCCCGCGACGGTGCTCTTTCTTCTCGTCCAGAAACAGCTGATCTCCGGCCTGACCCGGGGCGCGGTGAAGGGATGACGGGGCGGCTTCGGGGAACGGCCGCCAACGGGTGCCGGGAGGGAGGGGAATGGCCGGCATGACGACGCGGCGTTTCCTCGCGGTGCGTCTTCGGCACGCCTTGCGCCGGCCGGCTCGAACCCTGAAGACGGGCCCGTCATCCCCGTGCGGTCGGCCGCGGCCCGGCGCCGGAGACTGCGCGGAAGGGAAGGCCTCGCAGGCGTCCGCCACGCCCGGAGCCACGCTGCAGCCTGACGGACGCATGATCGCGCATGAACGCCCCCCTTCCTGCGCCGCGCCCGACGCGCGGAATCCGCATCGTCCGTCGGGAGACGGAAGCAGCGGCCGCCGCCCGTGGCGGGCCGGCGGCTTCCGGCATGCCGGCATGACCTCTTTCCGGGCGGCCCGGGCTCGCCTCCGCCGGCCATGCCCTTGCCGGGCGCATGCGCCGGCGATCGCTTTCCGGACCGGCCGGGAGATGGCGAAGGCGGCCTTTCGGCAGGCTGCGCCCGCGCCGGGCCGGAAGCCGGGGCCTGCGCATTTTCCGCGACCGGGTCCGCCCGCGGCACTGCAGGCGCCGCTCCTGGCCGGCCGCGCCTCTGCTGAGGCGGACCGGTGAAGAATCCGGTCGGCATAATATCGATGCAGTTCGCCCGTCCGCTTTCCGGGGATGACCTGCACTGTTTCGACACGGCGGCCGGACTCGGGTTCGATTTCATCGAACTGCTCGTGCCTGAGCCCGAAGACCGGCTCAAGGCCGCCGACGTGAAATCAGCCGCCGACGGCGCGGGAATATCCGTTGTCCTCGCGGCCCGCCTCAATCTCCGGCGGTCGATCGCCTCGGCCAGCGCCCGCAGCCGTCAGGGCGGATTCGACTACATCATGCACTGCATCGACCTGGCCGCCGAGATTGGCGCCGGGATTGTCGGCGGCCCTCTCTACGGCGAGCCCATGGTCTTTGCCGGACGCCGCCCCGGGCCGCGCGATGACACTGACATCGCCGCGCGCCGGGACCGCACGATTTCCGGCCTTGCGAGACTGGCATCCGCTGCACGTTCGGCAGGGGTCGTCATGGCGGTCGAGCCGCTGAACAGGTTCGAGACCGACATTCTCTGCACGACCCGCCAGGCCATCGAGCTTGTCGATGCGGTCGGCAGTCCGGCCTGCAAGCTGCTGCTCGACACTTTCCACATGAACATGGAGGATCCCTCCATCACCGGCGCGATCCGGGCGGCCGGGAGCCGGATCGCGCATTTCCAGGCAAACGAAAACCATCGCGGCCATCCCGGCACCGGTCATGTTGACTGGAACGCGGTGATGCTCGCCCTGGACGCGGCAGGCTACCAGGGTCCGATATCCCTTGAGCCTTTCCGGCGTGAAGATGACCGCATCGCCCTTCCCATCGCGCAATGGCGCCCGCCGCAGGAGGATGAGAGCGCGAGGCTTCGCGCCGGGCTGGAAGTGATTCGCAGCGCGATGGCACTGGCGGGGCGGGAAGGATGATCAGCATCGGATGGATCGGGTGCGGACGGCATGCCCGCAGGATGCTGCTTCCGCAGCTTGGCCGGAGCGGAATCAGGATCGCGGCCCTGTGCGACCGCAAGGAAAGCGCGCTGCAGCAAGCCGCAGGAGATTTCGGCGTCTCCCGGCGCTTCACCGATTTCAAGGACATGGTTGCAATGCCCGGGCTGGATGTCATCGGCGTGGCCGTCGGGCCGGAGACGCACAAGACCGCGAGCATGGCGGCGCTCAGGGCCGGGAAGGCGGTTTTCCTGGAAAAGCCGCCAGCCGCAACCGCCGCCGAGGCGGCCGAGATCGCGGCGGCCTCCCGGGAGGCAGGCAAGCCGGTCTTCGTCGGATTCATGAAACGCTATTCGGTCGGCAACCGGATCGCCAGGAACGTTCTCCGGAACGGCGGTTTCGGCGAAGTGCTGGGAATAACCGGCGCCTACATGACCGCCCCGGGATACTTCGCCGGCCAGACGGACCACAGCGGCTTCTACCTGCATCACTGCATCCATTACATGGACCTGATTCCGTGGTTCCTCGACGAGGATCTCGGCACGATGTCGGTACGCAGCCTCTCGACCGCGCCCGGCAAGCTTCTCGTGCATCTCGGCTTCCAGACCGACAGCGGCAAGCTCGGGAACATAGTCATGGGCACCGTTCAGTCACGCGGGACGCCGATGGAGGAAGTGCGCATCATGGGTGATCACGCGAGGCTGCATATCGACAACGTGGTCAACGTGTCGCTGTATCGCGATCCCCCGCTGAAGGCGGAACGGCAGGACGCAACGCTTGACCAGGGCTGCGACACCGTAAGCTGGACTCCGAACTTCACCGTGGCGGAAAACGAGGATCACAAGGGCTATGCGGCCTTGCTGGCAGATGTGGCGGCCTTCCTGAGAGGCCGGAAACGCGACGTGCCGACGATCGATGACGGGGTGCGGGCAATGCAGCGCCTCGAGAGGATGACCAGGCAGATCGGGCCGGGAGCCGTTCCGCACTGATCGCGCCCGGACGTCCGCTTCCGGCCCGGGCCCGGCGCGCCCTCTTCATGCCGGCGCCAGGCAAGAGCGCTCCCCGGTGGCGCCGCCGCGCGCTCAGCCAGCCCGCCTCATCGTCATCAGCGTGATGTCGTCGGCTTGCGGCGCATCGCCCGCAAACCGGTCGATCTCCTCCAGGATGCGTGCGGACACGTCCGCGCAGCCCAGGCCGCCGGCCTCGCGGACAACCTTGCCGAAGATCTCCATGGAGCTGTCCCGGCCGAGTATCTCGCCGTCGTTCGTCTGCGCCTCGTCGAACCCGTCGCTGTGAAAGAGCAGGGTTTCCTCGGGGCCCAGGGTCAGTTGATGCAGCGTCCAGTCCACGTCCGGTATGACGCCGAGCACGAGATTGGGCGTTGTCGTCTCCAGCCTCACCTTGCCGTCCGGGCCGGCGATCATTGGCGGACAGTGGCCGGCATTGACGAAGGCGACCTCGCCCGTTCGCGGCGTCACGAAGGCCATGATGGCCGTCAGGAACATCTCTTCCGGGTTGCGCTGGCAGAGCGCGTTGTTGGCCGCCTTTATCTGCTCGGACAGGTTCTCGGGCGTCTGGCAGTGCGACCGCAGGACGACGCTCGCCTGCGCCGCGAAGAGCGCGGCGGCGATGCCCTTGCCCGACACGTCCGCGATCACAACGGCGATGCGGCCCTCTCCCACCGGAAAGGCGTCGAAGAAGTCTCCCCCGACGTCCTGGGCGGCACGCATGCGTCCGTCGATCTCGAGGCCCGGATCCAGCGCGAAGTCCTCGGGGAGCAGGGACTGCTGGATCCGCCTCGCGCTCTCGAGCTGCTCCTGAACCGCGATCAGGGCGTTGCGGACGCCGATGCTGGCCCGGAAGCGTTCCACCGTGTCGAGAAGCGTGTCGATCTCCGCGACCGCGCGCCGGCCGGCGCCCGCCTGCCCGTGGCCGTCCGCCTTCTCGTCCATCCTGGCGGCGCTGTGGTGGACAAATCGTTCCGGCACCCCTTCGACGAGGCTTTCGGGGTCCGGCCGCGCCTCGACATCGCGCATCCGCAGGCCGGTCTCTCCGCGCGCCATGGCGTCAAGCAGGTACACCACCGCGCCGAGCGGCCTGAAGCCGATGCGGAGCGCCTGCGCGAGCAGCCCGAGCGAAAGCAGGATGATGACCAGGACGGACGAAAGCGCCAGCATGGCCAGCACCTCCTCGCGCTCCAGGGCGTCGGAAATGTCCCTCAGGAAGACGAGCGCGCCCGAAGGGGGCCCGTCGCCATCCGCGAGCGGCAGGATCGCAACGTCGAACCGCCTGCCGTCCGGGCTCGTCAGGATCCGGTGCCCAGCCCGTTCGCCGGCTTCCGACAGGGCGGGGCCGAAAGCCGGAACGTCGCCCGCAAGCCTGATCGGCCCGCCGGCAGGCGGCACGAACGCCAGCCCGCTCAGCGCCGGGAAGAAGCTTGAGATGCCGTCGCTGATCTCGAGAAACGCCGCGACCTGGCCCACGACGGCGTCGCCGCGCCTCACCGGAGCGTAGTGAGCCAGGAAGGGGGACCCGCTCGAGGAGAAGACGATGCGGTTCCGGACCTCGTCCGCCGCCTGTCCGCCAAGGGACCCCGAGAGGGAGCGCCCGAGGCCCTGGAAGACGGTGCGGCTCCGGAATTCATCCGTCGCCCGTCGCAGCGCCGTGCCGGACAGGACAAGTCCCGCCTCGTCGCCCGCAGTGGCCAGGACCTCTCCCGAGGCGGAGAGCACCGCGAATTCCGGCCGCTCGGGGAGAACGTTGCGCGCGCGGTCGAGAACCCGGCCGAGCTCTTCGGAGGCGGCGCCGCCCAGCGCCGTGTCGATCTCGTCGTTCAGGACCACTTGCCTGACGATGTCCCCCAGCCGCGCGCGATAGAGGTCCAGCATCGTGCTGAGAAGGTCCGACTGCGCCGCGGTCCATGCCGCTTCGTACCGTCGGCTCACCAGGCTCTCGCGGAATTCCGCATAGGCGATGACGATCGCCGAGACCGCAATCAGGGCCGCCGCCGCAATCAGGGTGACGCCGCGCCGCAGGCTCCGCCTCGCCCGGACCGCTCCCGCTGTGGACCCCGCCTTCATCCGGAAGCCGCACCGCTGGCCGGAACGCGGCGCGCACCAGCCTGCAAGCCGGTTTCACGGACCGTCGGGGCTGACGGCGCAAACGCCGCTCGCCCTGCAGGCGCCCCGGTCCCGGAGGCCCGGTCGCGTCCTGCGCCCCGAAGGGCCTTGCCGTGCCGAAGGCCGGCAGGAGGCCCGCCCTTCCGGCACGCACCGGACGCGTCATGTTCCGCCGGTTCAGTCAACGGCATGATTCCCCTTCATTCCTCCAGGCCGCCGGCTTCAGCCCCCTGCCCGGATCCCGCCGCGTAGTGCAGGACGCTGGTCTCGCCCCGCTCCAGGCTCACCCCGACAAAGCCGTCCGCCAGCAAGGCCGCGTGATCCGCCAGGCTTCCCGACTCCGGCAGCGGTAGGCTGCGCACCTTGTCCGGCATCGCCTTCTGTCCGAAGTCATGCTGGAGCAGGAAGCGCGGATGTCCGTCGAGCATGTCCTTCAATCCATGGGCGCGGAACCCGGCCGCAAGCAGGTTGCCGAGGGAGATCCGGTTGAAGGGCGACACCGTGCACTGCACGGAAGGGAGCCCGAACATGCGGAGGATGTCCGTGCGGATGCGGATCAGCCTGTCATGCCACCGCTGCGCGCGCGCTTCGGGACCGAGAACCGTGCCGAAGAGCAGTCCTGGCAGCTGGCGGTACGTGCCATCGAGGAAAGGCGGATGGTCGTCGTTTGCCTGCATCGCGTTGCTGTATCCGAGAATCCTGCTGCCAGATACCGGAAGGAGCACGATGCCGTCCCGGACGAAACCCGCCAGGAATTCCTCGGACATGCGCAGGAACAGGCCCTCCCGCCGCGACCGGCTCGTCGCCCAGTCGGTGATCTCCGTGAGGGCCGGGATGTCCGCCATCGTCGCAAGCCGCAGGCCGGTTCCTGCCGGCATGGCTTCGGCGCACCGCCCAAGGCGGCGTTCCGCGGCGTCCCGAAGCGCGCCCCTGGTCTCTCGCGCGGGGCCTGGAAGGGGTGCAGCGGTCATTGGCCGATGATTTCCGCGTAGTCGAGAAGCGACAGGTTGGGCAGGATCTTGAGGGACCGCGCGACGTCTGCCCGGATCTGGTACGAGAATTCCGGCATCACCTCGACAGGGATGTCTCCCACGGCGTCCTCGCCGCACAGCACGCGCTCGGCCTTCTGGGCGGTGAAGCGGCCGACCTTCCGGTAGGGGGCCACGAGCCCGTACAGCGCATCCGACGCAGCGAGCATCCGCTCGGTCGAGGCGAAGGACGGGAGCCGCCGCGCATTCGCGAGATCGGTGATCTGCTGGGCGTTCTCTCCGACAAAGCTGTCGGGCCCCAGGTAGAGGAATTGCGGCCCGCCGCCAGCCGCCTCTTCGACGAGCGCCGGCAGGGCCGCCCGGCTGGGGTTGCCTTCCGAGTCAAGCGGGACCGGGAACTCGTCAACCCGGATCCCGAGACGGTCCGCCGTGGAGGCGAGCTGCTCGACCGCCAGCACCGAGTTCGACTCCGTCGGGGTGTAGATGGCCGCGATGCGGTCCACCGGCATGTAGGCGGTCAGCGCCTTGACCTGCGTTTCCACCGGAACGATGTGACTGACCCCGGTCACGTTGCGGCCCGTCGGTCCGAAGGCCTCGATGATGCGGGAGCGAACGGGCTGCGACACCATCGTGAACAGGACGGGCCTGTCCAGGATCCTGGGGGGATAGTCTTCCGGACCGTCGGCCAGTTCCGGATCCCGCCCGGCTATGCCGAGCGTGACCGACGTGCCCCAAGTGTAGACGAGATCGGGCTGGACACGCTCGATCTCCCCGAGGATGGCCGGGATCCTGCTCACGTCCCGGTCTATGGACCGAATCGTCAGGTTGACGGGAACGCCGGCCTCCGCGAAATATTCGCGAAAGCCGTTCTCGACCTCGGTTTCGCCACGCCACAGCACCATGAAGACGGACTTGCCGGAAGCGTCGGCGCGAACGCCTCCCGGCATGGCGCCCGCCACGCCCAGGGCAAGCGGACAGGCAAGCAGGTCACGTCTCGACAAGCAGGTCACGGATCGCATCTCCCTCGTCCTGGTCCCCAAACGCCAGGTACCAGCTCAGTCCGCAGGCCATCAGCAGCACGGCCACGATTCCCATCAGCATGAGCGCCTCCTCCGGCTGCGACGCGAGCAGCAGGCCGCTCGCGACCAGCGGGCCGGCGAGCGAGCCAAGGCGCTCGATGAAGCGGAAGACGCCCAGCACCGAGCCGGCACCGGTGCCCCGCGCCTCCGACACCTGCATGAGATAGCTGATCTGGGACGGTATGGACAGGGTCTGGCCGACGCCGAACAGCAGGGTGGCGACCATGAGCACGACCAGGCCTTCGAAGCCCAGCGTGTGCCACGTATGCGGCATGACGAGCCCTGTCCCCGCGACGCCGCAGCCGACGGCCACCCAGAGATGGAACTTCCGCCAGTGATCGGCCAGCGGCGACATCACGGGCGCAAGCAGCAGGATCGCGATTCCGTAGGCCATGATCACCCGGGCGCTGTCGGCGGCGCTGCCTCCCGATTCGGCGACGGCAAGCGGCACCAGAAGGAAGAGCCCGCCGGTCAGGAGCGCCTTGGCGGGAATCGCGAAGCAGATGATCGTCACCAGGAACCTCGGGTTCAGCAGGATTGCCCGGAACACGTCCAAGTCGATGACGGGCATGCGTCGCGGGCCGCCGGAAGCGCCCTCCGGTCCGGCCGCCTCCGGCGTGTCCGAAGCGTCCGTCAGGTCGGGCGCCGCGCGCGAGATGAGGAGCATGCAGACCAGCGCCGAGATCGCGGCGACGGCGGTCGCCGCCACCAGCGCGGACCCTGGACCGAGCCTGTCCGCCAGCACGCCGCCCAGGGCCGGGCCGCAGATTTCGGCCGAGACGATCACGGCAAAGAACACGGAGAACCCCGAGCTGCGGCGATCGCGCTTGGCATGCTGGCTGATGTAGATCTGCGCGGCCGCATAGACCAGCCCGTAGCCGAAGCCCGCAAGCGACCTTGACAGCAGGATCGCGGCAAAGCCCTGCGCGACGAGGTGGCCCGCCACGCCGACGGCGCTCAGGATGGCGCCCCAGAAGAACACGCGCCGCACGCCGTAGCGTTCCGCGAGGACCGAGCCGAAAAGCACCGAAACCAGCGAGGCGGCCATGAAGCCGGCCATGATCTGGCCTATCCGCAGGGCCGTGTCGCCGTCCGGCGGCGCGAACTGGCCGAGAAACTGCGGCAGGATCGGCCGCAGGATGGCTTCCGAAAGGAAGAACATGAACAGGGGGAGGCGGATGTACGAGACCGCGGGAGGCCGAATCGCCCGGGGGCCGTCGGCACCGGGCAGCAGCAGCCCGATCTCGCCCGCGCGGGTCTTGGCGACGTCAATGCCCTGCCAGATCATCTGGTTGACCTGACGGACCAGCTTCTGCAGGCCTCCGCCCCAGAGTGACGCGGGCACGAAACGCAGGTCCTTCGCCGACAGCCTGGCCGTGAGGAACTCGATTATCCAAAGCGGGCGGACGATCAGGACGGCATAGCTCAGGATCAGGAACTCGATGGCCACGAGCGCGACCGCAATCACCAGGGTGACGATGTCAAACCAGATGTCGCGCGTCAGCGCGTTGATCACCTCGACGTTGACGCCGGCGTGCAGGAAGCCGTCGGGACTGCCGGGATCGCTCCCGAGCGGCAGGCTCGAAACGAGCAGGTTGCCCACCCGCCGCCCGGACATCTCGATGGGAACGAAGAGCGGCCTGCCCATCACAATCTCCCACCTCTCGGCCAGCCGGTCGGCGATCGTCGTCGGCGCCGGCTTGGCCAGCTCCGCCAGCGTCCCCGCAACGCTGGCCGGATCGCGCGCGGAAACATGGAGGACCTTCCCGTCCGGATCGGTCAGCGCCAGGAACTCCATTTCCGGGGAAAGGGACCGCGTCGCGTCAAGCGTCTCCTCGACGCCGCGCAGCAGTTGCAGATCGTCGGACAGCGAAATGGCGAGATTGATCCGCCGCTGGAGGCCCAGGCCCGAATTGAACGTCTGGGTCTCCACCTCTGGCAGGAGACGCGCCTCGAAGATCCGGACCGAAAGCGTCCCGAAGGCAAGGAACGGAATCACCGTCAGCAGCATCAGGATCAGCATCGGGGCGGAGAGGAAGCGGGACTTCATGTCAGGCGGGCTTCCCGGGCTTGGCCGTTTCCTGGCCGATCTTCCAGACGGCCTGCACGAGCGGGTCGGGAGAGGCCGGCTTCGGAGCCCCGGGCCCGCTTGCCTCCTGCAGCGTCTCGCCCCGCTCCTCGATCCGCCCCTCGATTCGCCCAAGGACCCAGACGGTCCCGAGCACCAGGAGCGGCACGACCGGCAGCAGCGACCCGAGCAGGGCGTCGACCAGGCGCGACGACGTCTCGTCCAGGCGCGCCGCGACGTCGCCGCCCTTGTGGGAAAGCAGCAGCATCCCCACCGGCGTGCCGCCCTGAAGGATCGGCGTTCGGGCGGTGAATTCCTGCCCTGGATCGACAGTGTGCAGGATGTCGCCCGGCGCCGGCGCCTCGAGCCTCGTCACGCCGCCTTCGAACCCGGCGCCGTCCTGCCCTTCGGCCGAAGGCCGGGTCGTGTAGAGCAGGACGCCCTCCCCGTCCGCCACGAAGAGGTCGAAGGCGCCGTCGAACTGGCCTGCGGAGCGCCGTATCAGCTGTTCCGTCGACCTGGTCGTGTCCAGCGTCAGCCCCTCCTCGAGGCTGTTCCCGATGGCCAGGACCAGGTCACGAAGCACGCCGTCATAGCGGGCGGCGACATTCGAGATGAGCAAGCGCTCGAACTTGAGGTAGTTCAGGAAGCCGGCAACCGACAGCCCCACGATCGGCAGCAGGCACAGAACGAGCATGAACTGAAGCGTCAGTCTACCGGGTCGCATCTCTCGGCTGCCTTGGCTTGCCGGACCCCGATGGCGACGATTCCCGCCCCCCCGGCCCGTCAGCGCGCGCGCCGCCGTCTGGCGGCCGCCCGCTGCCGAACACGGCAGTGATCCGATTGCGCTTGTCGTAGTCGTAGCTCACGCGGTCGCACATGTTCCGGACCAGCATGATGCCAAGCCCGCCGACAGGCCGGTCCTCCACGTCGGACTGCGTGTCCGGCGCCGGTCCGTCCTCGAGAACGTTGAACGGCGGGGATTCGTCCTCCATGACGAGCGCCGCGCCTTCCTGCAGGGGATGCAGGGCGAGCCAGACAGGGCCGACTCCGCCGCCGGCTCCGTAGCCATGCATGACGGCGTTCATGAACAGCTCCTCGACGACAAGATGCATCTTCTGCCGGAACTCGGCCGCCGGGAAGTGGGATTCGCAGAACGAATCCACCCAAGCCTCGATCTTGGAAAGGTTCTCGACCTGACTTTCAATCTCAAGGCGCTCAACCTCGGGCACTTCAGGACAGTCCTGGATTCGCGGCCACCCCGGCCAGCGCCTCTTCGCGCTTCTCGTAGACCTTGAAGATCCTGTCGAACCCGGAGATGTGGAAGACTTCCGCCACGGGGCCGGACAGGCCGCAGATCGCGAACTCCACAGACTGCTTGGAGAGCTGCTTGGCAACGACGAGAATCGCCCGGAGTCCGGCGCTGCTGACATAAGAAACGCCGCCAAGGTCGCAGATCACGACCTTGTCAGTCTCAGCGACCTCGGCCATCATCGAACTCTCCAGATCCCCGGCCGTTGCGCCGTCGATGCGCCCTTCGACTTCGACGACCACGGCGCTTCCGTCCCTCGACGCCCTGCAATCCATTCCAATCTCCTTGCCTCAGGAACCGCACGGCCACCCATCCGCCGCCTAAGCCGCGGACAGGAGGTCCATCGCACGATTTCCGGAAAGTGTCTGCCGATGATGCATCGCGGTGTCAAGGGCACAATTGGTGCACATTGGCGCATTCAGCAATTCCCGCCAGCCTGACCGTCGGTGCGCGAAGGCGCGGTCATGGCGGGCGGCGGTTCCGTGTGCGCACGACCGGCGGCCGGGCGGCGGCCCGGGATCGTGGCGTTGCCGGCGAAGGGCGGGGTTCGGGGCCGTCCGGGCGTGGCCGGGGCGGTCACGGCCCGGCACGGACGGGCCGGCATGGTCCTCCTTGCCAGGCTCCCCCGCGAGCGCGCGGCAGAGGGGGAATCCCTCGCACGGAGAATGAAGGCGCAGGTGGCTCCCCCGCGAGCGCGCGGCAGAGGGGAGCTTGACCGTCTGCGCCAGCGCCATCAGCTGCGGCTCCCCCGCGAGCGCGCGGCAGAGGGTCTTCCAGTCCTGGAAGACGAAAGCCCGGCCGGTTCCCGCATCCGGTCCCGGAGGCAGGGGATGCGTCCCCGGCGTTCCCGCGCCTTCCCGAACGGCGGGCGGTCGGGAAGGCGGGCATGGCGAGCGTCGCGAAGACGCCCCACCAAGGCGGCTCCCGCCATGGCCGGAGCCGTGCCCGGAGCTGCAGCCGTCCCGCGCCTCGGTGCCTGGAACGTCCCGTTCCCGGTCGCCCGTCTGCGGCGGTCCCGGCGGAGTTCGGTCCGCTGCCGCCAGCCGCGGCAGCAGCGGACCGAACTCCGACGGGACCGCCCCGGCAGCGCCTCCGGCGTGCCGTCCCCCGCGACGTCGCGGCTGCGCACCTCGCTCCCCCCCCCCCCCCTCGATCCAGCATCGCGTGAACCCGCCCGCGTGCCTGCGGACCGGCGGCGGATGCGCCGCCGCCTCGTCCTCGGGAAGGCCCTCCGGACAGTCCGCCGCGTCCGGATGGCGGTGCACCCGGCTCCCTTCGCTCTCGTCAGTCATGACACGCACTCCTGCATCTGCCTCATGCAGCGCGCCGCCGGCCGGTGCGCCCGGTCCTGGTCCGACGCGCCCGCTCCTGAAAGCGCAGGCGAAAAACGCGGATGTCAAAAAATTGGGATACCCTTTTCCCGGCTTCGCCTCGCTTCCGGCACCACGGACGGCCCGGGCCGTTCCTTTCCCGGCAGCCGGCCGCCGCTCGCGGGTCTTCCCGTTCCGTCACTTCGATCCGTCTCCTTTCAGGGGCGGCTCGGCACCGGTCCCGGGGAACGCTCCGGGCTGAACGTCGCGGTTGAGGGGAGCGCCTGACGGCGCGTCCAGGCTCCTCGCATGTCCAACGAACCGGCAATGACCAGGGGAGGTGGCCGTGGACAGGCTGGAGGCGATTTCCTGTGGAAAGGCCGTCCCTTGCCTCCCGGCGCCTTCCCGGTCGATGCCGGGTCCGGGACCCCGCCGCCAGGGCCTGGCGGCGGCGGTGCGGGGCCTGGCCCCGCAGGGCTGGCCGGACCGACAGCTCCCTGGATCGCGCAAGCGGATCCGTCGGACAGCGTGGTCGGCCCGTCCTCCCGCCGTCCTCCCGCGTCCCGATGGACGCCGGGTCCGGGAACCGGACCGTCGCGAGGACAGGAGCGGGAGACCATGGCCGCCGCAGCCGCAGGAATCGACGTGAGCAGGAAGACGCCGGACATCCGCCCGGGCGGGCGGGACGGGACCGCGACCAGCGACACGGACGGCTTCCGCAAGGTCGCCCGCCTCCCGGGGAGGGGAAGGCGGCGCGGGCCGTCCCGGAGGCCACGGGGCGGATGCACCGGGCCCTCCTGCAGTCCCTGCACGACCGGGGCCTCAAGGTCGTCGTGGCGACCCGCGCCAGTCCCGGGACCTCCCCAGGGCCGGCGGCGAGCCGGCGAAGGCCGACAGGGCCGGCGCGCGCGTGCCGGCCGCCCTGCGCGCCGCGTTCCCGGACATGGCGGCCACGGCGCCGGCGGACGGGACCGTCGACAGGCTCCGCGACATGCCGGTCCTGCGCGAGGCGCCCGTCGACAGGCGCGCCGGGCCGAGGCGGTCCCGGGCGAGGCCGGCGGTCCGGACGCGGACGGGCCCGTCCCGAAGGTCCTCGCCGGGACCGGCGCCGGCGTCGCCGCGTCCGGCCGGCGGACCGCGGCGCTCGTCGAGGGGTCGGAGGGCCTGGCGGAGAGCTGCGGCATCCGGCCCCGGTGCCGGGCATCGGCCCGGTCACGGCCGCGTCCCCGGTCGCCCGGGCGGGCGGGCCGGGCGCCGTCGGCAGCCGCCGGGCCGCCGCCCTGGCCGGCGTCGCCCCCTTCGCCCGCGACGGCGGCACCCTCAGGGGCGGGCGCCACGTCACCGGCGGGCCGCGCCCTGCGGGCGGCCCGTCCGGGCCCGAAGGAAGCCGGCCGTCAGGCCGCGCCCTTGCGGCCGGGCCGCTTTCGCCTGCCCGGACGGCCGCCGGGATGTGGACAGGCTGTGGAAAGCCCCGCTCCCGGCCCCCCGGAAAAGGCCGGATCCGGGCTTGACCCAAGACATGGATGCTGTCCGGTTCGGTCTGCCGACGCTTGCCGGCCCCGTGACCACGGTGCCCCGTTCGGGCGGCGCGACGTTCCGGGAGGGCGGGACCCGTCTGGATGGACGGTGCCGCGGGATGCGGCGGACCAAGGTCCTCGCCGGTCACACGCCCTGCCCGGATTCCCCGAGGGCCGGATGCAGAGCGGATCACATCTTCAGGCCGTTGTCGTACTCCCCCGTCCCTTTCGGGCCGGGAAGCGCTGCGAGCGCCTTTGCCAGATATTCATTCACCGTGTTCGCCAGGTAGTGGACGAACTCCGGACGATCGAGCGTCCGTGCGACGACTTCGCGGGGCAGGAACCGGGACATCTCCTCACGGAACCTGTGACCGGCGACATGATCCGGCAGCACGCGCCGCATCATGTCCAGGCGGTCTCCGTAGTCTTCGAGACTGAACTCCGCGACACGGTTCGCGACCCACTCATGGTTCAGTTCGGCCCCGTTCTGGGCCAGCCACGCTATGTCCCAGATATCGCGGTGGCGGATGTTCCCCTGATGCGCGGACGCTGGCAACGACACGAGCTTGTTCGCCATGATCTCGTCCTTGCTCATGGTCGGAACCAGCAGGTCGCCGAGACCGCTCGGCAGAACCGAATAGTTCTGACGGATGGCCTTCGCGTCCCTTGTCCGTGCTTCCATGGTCGCGATGTCGATCTTGATCCGCTGTCGCGGAAGGCGAGGCCGTCCCGGATCCGTCACGACGCTGATCTGCCACGTATCGACCACAACCGGATGGTTGGCCTCCTTTCGGGGCTTGGGGTCTTTGACGGACACTTCGAGGCCGTAGCGGTCGGCCAGGTGGGATTGCACCACCCCTGAAATGCCATCCACGTCAGTCCTGGTGAATCCCGGCCCGCCGGTGAAGTCGATGTCCTCGCTCAGCCGCGACGCGCCGTAACAAAGCCGAAGTGCCGTTCCGCCGTGAAAGGTCAGGCCCCTGAGTAGACCGGCCTTGTCCAGCGACCACATGATCTCATGGTGAACCAGTTCCTTGACGACGGCCGGCTGCAATGCCTCCAGTTCCGGATTCCGGTCAAAGACACCTCGAACCAGGTCGTTCAGGTTCACCCTGCCTGCCATCTGCAATGGCCTCCTCCAGTTCATGTTCGTCGATCAGGTGCACGTTGCGTCCGACCCGTCGCAAGTCGCGGGCCGCCGCGCCGGGCGTGGCGATTCTCAAGGGGCGTCCAGTCTCCCGCGTCTGCTTGAGGATGTCACTCACGCTTCTCTTCGTGTGGGTGAACTCGATCCGCCCGAACGGCGTGTCAAACAGGCCCGCACGGCCCGTCGTCATGACGGTGATCCCGGCCAGGGGAACCTGCGAGATCACGCCATGCTCCGACAATGCCGATTCCAGGCTGAGATAGCTGTAACAGCCTCTTCGCAAGGCGACCGCGATCCGTTCGAGAAGATGCGGATCCCGGCGCCCTGCCAGCGCGAACACGAAGAGGCCCCTGGACACCCGGTGCAGCACGCCTGCGGAAACCAGGCGATCGAGACCTCCCCTGAAGGCTGCGTCCCTGTCTCGCGGGAACAGCTTGCGCAGATCCTCGAGCGTGAACAGGACCCGCCCTTTCCTGGCCCAGTCAGTGAGGGTATTTATGGCTTCAGGCAGACGCATTCCGGCTTCAAGTCAACGTGAACGACACTTTTGAATATTTTTTTTGTATACTTATTTAGGGCCCGTTGACAGTCATGTCGCCGCCACCACGCCGGCGACGAGGCGGATCCCGGCGGCGAAGCTAGCGTCGGTCTTGTCGTGCCGGGTCGCGATCGCCCGGAACTCCCCGGCCTTCGCGAAGAGGCTCTCCGCCAGGTGCCGCCACCCGCAGACCTCCCGGCCGTGCGCCCGCGGCGCCGTCCGGCTCCGCCTCGACGGGACCGCCGCCTCCGCCCCGCGTTCCGCCAGGTCCCCGGGCAGCCGGTCCGCGCCGGACGCCCTGTCGCCGGCGAAGGCCCCGAACGCGAGGCCGCCGGGAAGCCCCGGCACCCCATAGGGCCGTGCGCCTGGCCGGGAAGGACCGTGAAGCGGACAGGGCATCCCGGCGCGTCCGCGACGGCCACGGCCCTGCCCGTCAGGCCGCCCCGGGAGCGGCCGGTCCCCTGGCCCGAGGTCCCCCTCTTGCGCCGGACGCCTTCCGGGTCGCCCGGACCGCCGTGCCGCCGCCGGACACGCGCTCGAGGCCGGACTCCTCCGACAGGGCGTCGGAAACGCGCTCGAAGACCCCCGGAAGCGGCCGGCGCCGGAACCGCCTGGAGGCGCCGTCCCGGTTCCCGGACCGCTCGGGGAGGCCGCGCCACGGCGACCCCGTGCGGAACCGCCACGGCACCGCCTCCATGAAGCGGCGGCTGTCCGCCGCCGTGCCGCCGGGGTCGGACGCCCTGCCCGGCAGCATGTCCCCGGCCCGCGCCCGCATGGCGCCGGCCGTCACCGTCCTGTCTGGATCGTCGTTCTGCTCGCTCATGCCGTTGTTGCCTCGTGCCGCCGTTCCGGCGGTCGTCGGGGCAGGACATGGCATGGAACCGGACGATTCGCAAGACAACTGTCAACGGGCCCTAGCATCACGCCCGTTCCTTTGCAAGGGGATTCCAAAAGCCCCCCGGGTTTGTTGCACTGTCCGTTGCATTGCATGACGGGACTTGCCTCGAGTCGGGAATGGCCCCGATGTTCGGCACGGAACGTACGCGGCAAGTGCATCCAGCGCGGCGGCAAGAGGGACGCACTCTCGATGAAGTGCTGCCGCGGATGCAGGGCGCGCGTGGCCGAGCCGGCTGCCTGCCGTTCGTGGTTGGGATCACTTCGTTGTTGTCGGGGAATCGGACTCGGGAGTGCGCACTCCCGTCACGGTACCGAGACCTCCATGATCACGGGGAAGTAATTGAAAAGGTGTCGTAACTGTTCAGGTTCTCTTCAGGCCGGCATTCGGCCGGCAGCGCATCCATCGTGATCTGGCAATCGGGGCTGCATGTCCCAAAGTCCTGCCGGACAAGACGGCTGAAGCCGCGTTTCCGAGCAGAGTTGAGTGCAGGCCATGGCGAACAACGTGGATCTGGATGTCCCGGGACGCAGGGTCTCCGCCCTTGAGGAGGAACCGTCGGGTCGTGACGCGACCATGGCCGCGCTCCGGGCGGAGAACGCGGCCTAGGCCGAGAGCATCGCAAACCAGGCCGCGCGCATCGCCGAACTGGAGCGCCGGCCCGGGCGGGCCGGGCGGGAAGCCGCCAGGATGGAACCTGAACAGTTACCTTCCTGCTTCCCTTTGCTGTCAAGCGGGTTATAAGCGGCACGGCCGGGCGACGCCGTGAGACGATCCGGGGGAGCCTGAAGGAATTCACGTGGGAGTTGTTGCGGAGGAACAGCATCGGGTTCGCGACGCAAGCGCGACCAGGGCCAGGATTCTCGCCGCCGCCAAGTCGGAATTCGCGCGACTTGGCCTCGCAGGCGCGCGCGTGGACGAGATCGCCAGGCAGGCCTGCGCCAACAAGCGCATGATCTACCACTACTTCGGCGGCAAGGAGGACCTGTTTCGCGCGGTTCTCGTGGAAGCCTATCTGGACATCCGCAGCGCCGAACAGGAGCTGGAGCTCGGCCACCTTCCGCCGCGCGAAGCCCTTGAGCGCCTTGTCCGCTTCACCTGGGCATACTACCTCGACAACCCTGAATTCATCACGCTGGTCAACAGCGCCAACCTGCACCGCGGCAAGCATCTCGACAAGTCCGAGCGGCTGCGTAAGGCGAGCCGAAGGTTTGTCGGCATGGTTCAGGAAATCCTGGACCGCGGCGTCGCCGACGGGGTCTTCCGTCCGGGAGTCGATCCGGTGCAGCTCAACATAACGGTCGCGGCCATCGGCTACTACTACCTGACGAACCGGTTCACGGGAACGATCCTGTTCGAGCGCGACTTCATGGACCGCGAGGCGCTCGACGACCGACTCGCCTTCAACATCGACACCATCCTGCGGCTCGTGCTTGCCTGACGTTGCCGCCCAAGGCGGCACTGCCGATGCGCATGCAGATGCCGGGGAATCGCCCAAGGACATGGGGCCGTCTCCTCCGGACATTGTGGTTCCGGCACCGTCGACACGTGCCGGAGGGAAGGACCCGGATCAGAGCCGGCCATCGAAAGGCCGGACGGACACGTGAAAGCCCGCTCGGATGCGGAAGGACCGCAGGCCTGGAGCGACCGTGCGGCCGCATGGGTCCGGCCCCATGGAAACCACGGCCAGCAGCCGGCGGGCACGGCCGCATGCGCTTCCGCGTGCGGCTCGCCTTGCGGCAGGTCAGCCGCGCCCGCCGGTTCGCCTGATCACTTTGAGACTGCCGGATCCTGTGCCAGCGTCCGCGTCGCGCATCCGGATTCACTCAGCATACGGTCCTGAACCGGTCGACAACCGTGTCCAGGACGTCTGCCGGATCCCTTTGCCACCAGTTGCCGGCCGAAAACACCTCGACCTCGCACGCGCCGTCGTATCCCGCACCTTCGACGGCGCACCGGATGCCCTTCAGGTCCGCGACGCCGTCGCCCATCATGCCGCGGTCCAGAAGCATGTCGCCGGTATCGGCCAGCCAGTCGCACAAGTGGTATCCCAGAACCCGATGCGGGCCTGCGGCTTTCAGCGTCTCCGGCAGGGCCGTGTCCCACCAGACATGGTAGACGTCGACGGCCACGCCCGCGTTCGGCGCGCCCACCCGGTCGCAGATGCGGATGGCCTCGGCCACGGTGAACACGCACGTCCTGTTGCCGCCGAACATCGGGTTGAGAGGCTCGAGGGCCAGGCTCACGCCGCACCTTGCCGCGTATTCCGCAAGGTCTGCGACGCGCTCCGCCAGACGTTTCTGGCTCTCCTCGACGCCCTTGGTGCCGCGTTCGGTGCCGCCGGTCACGACGGTGAGCACGTCGGTGCCGAGCGCCGCCGCCATGTCGACGGACTCGCGGGCCTCGTCAAGCGTCGCGGGAGCGCCGGGGCCGGTGATGTACGGCGTTCGGCAAAGCCCCACGACCTTCATGCCGCTGGCGCGGACGCGGTCCCCGATGGCCTGCGCCCGGGCGCCGACCTCTCGCCGCCAGAGCACGAGGCCGGCAAAGCCGCGCTCGGCACAGGCGTCGACGACCCGTTCCACAGGCCATCCGGCACCGTAGCCGTCCAGATTGTGGCCAAGCGTGGCCGTGTTCAGGGCCAGCGCGCTGAGGTCGCCCGCAAAGTCACGCAACGCCATGGATCCCCATGAGCGTCCGCATCCGCGCGATGGCGCGATCCGGGTCCGAAAGAAGCCCGGCATGGTCCGCCAGGCGGAAGCAGTCGACGAAATAGGGCAAGGGCCGCATCGACTGGGCGCCGCCCGGCATCACGAAATGGTCCTGGAATCCGTTCAGCCATGCAAGGAACACGATGCCCGTCTTGTAGTGCTGCGTGGGCGCGCGGAAAACGAGACGCGCCAGGGGCACTGTCGGATCCAGCGTCGCGCGGAAGCCCGCCTCGTCCCCCCGGCCCAGCTGGCCAACGGCCTTGCAGGCGGCCACGGCCAGCGGATCGAAAATGCCGAGCAGCGCGTGGCTGCAGCCGAGCTCGTCGCCGGCGATCAGCTCGGGGTAGTTGAAGTCGTCACCGGTGTACATCTTCACGTCGCCAGGCAGGCGGCGACGCATGACGATCTCCTTCTCCTTGTCCAGGAGCGACATCTTGATGCCGTCGACCCTCGCGGCGTTTCCGCCGACTATGGCAAGCACCGTCTCGAGCGCGTCCTCGAAGCGATCGCTGCCCCAGTAGCCCGCGAGCGCCGGGTCGAACATGTCGCCCAGCCAGTGAAGGATCGCCGGCCTGTCGCAGGCGGCCAGCACGTCCTCGTAGACCCGAACGTAGTCCTCCGGCTGCTCGGCGACCTGAACAAGCGCGCGGCTCGCCATGATGACCAGGCGTCCGCCGAAGCCCTGAATCGCCTCGGCCTGCTCGAGATAGGCGCGGCGCACGTCGTCGAGGCCTCGCGCGTCGCCCGGCATCAGGTGGTCCGTGCCGCAGCCATTGAACACAAGGGCGTCAGGGAATTCCGACTGCGTCCGCCGGATGAGTTCCAGCGCCTCCGGCCAGCCGAGGCCCGCTCCGCGCTGCGCCGTGTCCATCGCTTCGGCGATGCCGAGACCCAGGCCTGCCAGGTGGCGGCGAAACGCCATCGTCGCCTCCCAGTCCATGGTCGCGGGCCCCGAAGGGTCATTGCCGGTGAGCGGATCCGCCACGACATGCGCTGCGGAAAGCACGACCCGGACAGGATCAGGGCCGAGGGGCTCGGGCCTGATCGGCGTTCCCTGCATGACGTAGTCCGTGAGAGACCCGTCGGGGCCAGGAAGCGCAATCTTCATCTCAGAACCTCGGCACGAGCATGCCACCGTCGGCAGATATGACCTGCCCGGTCGTGTAGGGAAGCTTCCCGGAGGCGAGAGACCCGATGATCTCGCCCACGTCGCCGGGCTGTCCCACGCGCGGAATGAGCGTCAGCCCTTCCGCTGCCCGCCGCGCGTAATCGCCGATCACCGGCGACGTCATGTCCGTGTCTATGACGCCCGGCCGCACGTCATAGACGGCAACGCCTTCGGCGCCGAGCCGCACCGCCCAGACCCTGGACACCATTGCCGCTCCCGCCTTCGATGCGCAGTATTCCGCGCGCGCGAGCGCGACCGCCTCCGCATTGGACGACGTGACGTTGATGACGGAATGGAAGCACGACGCGTCCCGCTCCCGGGCGAGCAGCCTCCTTGCAAATGCCTGCGTCATGAAAAACGCCGCCTTGGCATTGACCGCCATGCACCGGTCCCAGCTGCGTTCGGAAACGTCCAGAGGATCGCCGCGGTTCGCCACGCTGACGCCGGCATTGTTCACGAGCGTCGTCAGGGGGCCGATCCGGTCTTCCACGCCGGCGATGGCGGCTTCGTGGGCGCCGGGATCGGCAAGGTCAAGCGGCATGGCGGCGACACGCGCGCCGGTCGCGGCGACCTGCTCCACCGCCGCCGCCAGCTCGTCATCGTCAGCGGGCCCGTTCAACGCCACGGCGAATCCCAGCCGCGCGAGGGCCAGGGCGCTTCCAAGGCCGATGCCCCGGGTCGATCCGGTCACCAGCGCAGCCTGCCCGCTCACGCCCTGGCCCCGTTCTTGAGGAGTTCGCGCGCAATGATCGCGCGCTGGATCTGGTTCGTGCCTTCGTAGATCTGCGTGATCTTGGCATCCCGGTACAGCCGCTCCACTTCCATGCCCCTGATGTATCCCGAACCGCCGAAGACCTGGACCGCGTCTGCCGTGCGTTGCACCGCAATGTCGCTCGCGAAGCACTTCGCCATGCTGCAGGCCATTGTCGGATTCCCGCCCCGGTCGACGCTGCCCGCCGCCGTGTGGACCAGGAGGCGCGCCGCATGGATGTCCTTCGCCATGTCCGCAAGCATGAACTGGATGCCCTGGAATTCCGAAATCGCCTGCTTGAACTGGCGACGTTCCTGCGCGTATCCGAGCGCGGCTTCAAGGCCTGCCTGGGCAATGCCGACGGCGAGCGCGCCGATTCCCACGCGGCCCTTGTCGAGAACGCTCATCATGACGTGAAAGCCCCTGCCCTCTTCGCCCAGGAGCGCATCTTCTGGAAGGCGCACGCCGGAGAAGGCGAGCGCCCCAACCTGGCTGGCCCGCTGGCCCATCTTGCGCTCCTTGGGACCCCTTTCCACCCCCTTGGCGTTGAGGTCGACAATGAAGATCGACATGCCCCTGCGCCCGGCCTCCCGGTCCGTGCGGGCCAGCACGAAGCCGACATCGGCCACAGGCGCGTTGTGTATCCATATCTTGCAGCCGTCCAGAACCCATCCCGCGCCGTCTCGAACCGCTTCGGTGCGAATTGCCGCGACATCGGTCCCTGCCTCCGCCTCCGTTATGCAATAGGCAACCCTGGTCCTCGCCACCATCACGTCGCGCAGCAGGCGTTCGCGCTGCCGCCCGGTGCCGTGCTGCACGAGAAGGGTGGCAATCAGCTCGATCAGCCCGCATTGATCCGCGACCGAGGCATATCCCCGGGAAAGCTCCTCCATCACCAGCGCGTAGGCCAGCGTGTCCAGGCCTGGACCTCCCATGTCCTCCGGAACGCAGATGCCGAAGAGGCCGAGCTCGCCCATCTCTTCGTAAAGCTCGCCCGGGAACCGCTCTTCCGCACGCCGCTTCCACTCCGAAGTGCAACATCAGCCAGCGAGGGGCGAAGCCCGAGCGGCGGCGGTCCCTTCACCGGGAGGCGTAGCCAGTCTTCCGGGGCGGTGCAAGCCCCGCCGGGCGCTGTCCGCGGCCCGCCGGACGCAGGGAGGGCGGAGCCCGACCGGAGGACGGCGGGCCGCGGACAGCGCGCATCTCCCCTCGGAGCCGCCCCCGGCGGCCCCGGAACGGCCCCCTCAGGGCGGCTGCGCCTGGTGGAAGGCCTCGGACGGGGTGAGGTAGCCCAGCGCCTTGCGCGGCCGCGCGTTGAGGCGGTCCTGGACGGCCTGCACCTCTGCGTCCGTCACCTTGCGGAAGTCCGTGCCCTTCGGGAACCACTCCCGCACCAGCCCGTTCACGTGCTCGTTCAGGCCGCGCTCCCAGGAGTGGTACGGGCGCGCGAAGAAGAACCCCGCGCCGAGCGCCTCCGACACGCGGGCGTGGCCCGCGAACTCCTTGCCGTTGTCCGCGGTGACCGTGTGCACGGGGAGAGGGCCCAGCATGCCGGTCATGGCCGAGCCGACCGCGTCCGCCGTCTTCCTTTCGACCCTTTCGAGCAGGGTGTACTTGGACGCCCTGTCCACCAGCGACACCAGCGCGCCGCTGTGGCCCTTGCCAACGATGGTGTCTGCCTCCCAGTCGCCGACCCGTTCCTTCGCCTCCACGACGTCCGGGCGCTCGGAGATGTCCACCCGGCCCGGGATGCGGCCGCGGCCCGCGTGGGCCCCGCCCTTCCAGTTCGGCTTCTTCCCGCGGCGGCGGAGATGCCGCCAGAGACCGCCGCCGGCCTTCCGGTCGGCGTGGATGCGCTCGTAGATCCACTGACGCCCCGCCATCGGCTCGCCCTCCTTGCGGAGGCGCCCGCTGACCTGCTCGGGGCTCCAGCCCTCGGCCAGCCGCTCCTCCGCCATGCGCCACAGCTCCGGCGTCATCTTGCGCGCCACCGACGAGGCCGCGCTGCGGCGCCTGTCCGCCTTGCGCTGGGCCTGCTTGTGGCGGTAGCCGCGCCTGCCGGAGTTGCGCCGCACCTCGCGCCAGACCGTCGTGCGGTCGCGGCCGAGCTGGCGGGCGATCGCCGGGCCGGAAAGCCCGCTTTTCCTCAGGGCGTGGATCTGGCAGCGTTCCGCATAGGTCAGGTGGCGATGGCCCTCGGGCATGACAGTCTCCTTGCTTCATCACAGGGACTGTCGTCGCCGCCTGGCCGATTCGCAACATCATGTGTCGCCGAACGACCAGGAACACTGCATCAGGTGTTGCACTTCAGAGTGGAACGGGGGGCATCAAGTTCGCCCGCGACGGGGCGAATCACGTCTTCGGCAAAGGCACGTGCGGCGTCACGAACCTGGGCATTCGTGTCGGAGAGCTGCATTCAAGCCTCGCTTGTAACTGTACGGTTACCTTTATCTTCGGCTGCGGCCTCGGTCAAGACCATGTCCCTCGCGGCAGGGGCGTCCCACGATGGTTCCGGTCCATCCTTCTTGACGACGGGCGTCCATTACGTCGCACGTGCGCATCACCGGCACCGGCGCGCTGACGGCCCTACAGCCACGGAATCCGGCCAGCACAAGCCGAACCGTCGTCCGTTCAGCGAACGCCCGAGCGATCAGCTGCAGGGCGGGAAAGTCCTGCCTTTCGCGGAACGGCAGGACTGCATGCGACCGACTGACGCCGGATTCCGGCCCTTCGCGCGGCCGGGCATGCACCGCCCCGAAGGCGTGACCCGAGATGCAGATCGTGCGGGGCCTGGAGGCCCAGCAACATCTGGCACAGCCCGCTCGTGGCCTAGGATCCGAAACATCCCGCCAAGGCTCCCCGTCGCCCACGAAGAGCACCGACAGGCGCACGGGGCGCGATCAGTCCTCCCAGTCGTCTTCAAATCTTCCATCTGCGCGTAGGGTCAGCCAACTTGCCTCGGATGTTCAATTGGTACGGTCCTCGCGTAGATTCGTGCGAATGATCGCGTAGTGCATCAGGTTCGCCAATAGATCCCGGGACGCATTCGGGTAACGCGAAGAGCGGGACTCGTCGCGGCCGTCGTCGCACTATCCGGATTGGACCATAGACTCGGCTCAAGCGAACGGCGGCACCCCTTCGGCAGTCGCCGCCTCGTGCAACCGCCGGTCGAGACTCGCGAGCGCACAACCTTCCCGGGTCGCAAGCGCCAGATAGCTCGCATCGTAGGCGGTGGGGCGGTAGATCCGCGCCAGAGCCATGACCGCTACCGTCATCACGGTCATCGGCTTCGCCTGCCCACTGGATGCGAAGCCGGCGCAGCCGTGCCATGGAGGCGTCGGCATACCGCGCGTCGATACGTCCCCGGCGCTCGGCCGACAGCAGCAGATTGCGCAGCTCGTCCCAGAACACGTCCGGCACTTTTGCCGTCTCCTCGCCCAGCCGCTCCAGCGCGAGGTCGGCAATCGCCGCCCTCCTCATCGGGCAGCACCCAGGCGGCCGCCACCGAGGCGTCGGCGACAAAGGTCATCAGCGCGTGCGTCCCTCGTGACGCCAGGACAGGATCTCCGAGGTGGTCACCTCCTTTTGCTTCGCCCGTTCACGGCGAAGCGCCGCGCTGAGCGCGGCATGCTCTTGCGCATCGGCAACCCGCGGCACATGGGCGACTGGCTTCGCACCCCGACAAATCACCAAATCCTCGCCCGCTTCCACATCCGCCAGCAGCGCCGACAGATGGGTCTTGGCCTCCCCGACGTTCACGCGTCGCGTCATGATCATCCCGCTCCTCGTCCGAACCGCATCGGAAGCCTCCACCGCAGTGGTAGTGGATTCTTGCTCCAGAGAGACAGGATGGCTCCGGCATCGGCTTGGTCAAGGGCTTGGTCTGATTCCGGACTCGTCTGGCTTCGCGCACTCAAGAGGCATCGCAGGTCGCGACTTCAATCTCTCAGAGCTGACCTAAAAGCCATATAAAAAACTATATGTTGTGTTAAGATCCCTTGAATGCGCCATTATGGAACTATATATGGAATTTCAGGTCAAGCTCTCAGAGCTTGGCCTGAAATGTGGATGGCCTTCCCCAGATGTGGCATCTCCGTTTCAGCCATGACCCGGACCGGGAGGGCACGATGGCCTGTAACGAGACCACCCACGAGGAGCATGGTGCAACGCGTCACGACATGAAACCGACGGGGAGCGGGCGGCGGGCGCGCCGCCGCTTCCGGCCCCGTCGAGGCCTGGCCGCCGCCGGACGGCCGACCAGCGCGAGACGTCCGGCACGTGCCGGCGACGGGATGCCGGTGGCGCGCGGTTCCCGTGAGGCCCTCCGCCCTCTGCGGCCGTCCAGGACCGTTCCTGCGCCTGACGCGACAGCGACGTCCTGAAACGGATGCCGGCCGGCAAGGACGGGCGGGCCGTCGGGATGCGACGCAGGCAGGAAGGCCAGGGCAGGAAGCGGCACCTGACGGCGGGCGTCGCGGGGTTCCCGGTTGCGCTGCAGCTGCACGGGGCGGAAGTGCAGGACCGGGACGCAGCAGCTGCAGCACACGGTGTCAACGAAAATCAACCCGAAACCAGCGTGGGACACTCCTGCCGACCTGGAACGGCCGCTTGACTTTCCGGCGCAGTTCCATAACCTGCATCCGGGGCCGCGAAGCCTTCACGACAGCCCTCGCCTCTCTGGGTGGAGCGGCCGCCAGAGACCGATTACAGCCGGCAGCGAGGCACATGACCGGAAGTTCGCTCCAGGAAATGCGGGATGCGTATCGTGAAGCGTATCGTCGCTACGGAACCAAGTGTCTCTGGAACATGAGTCCGGTTGACAATCCCGGCACCGAGAATCTCCGGATTGTCGCCCGCCGGCTCAAGCTGCACGGCTGGAAGGAGGAGTACGCCTTCGCCCGCAAGCTGGAGGGGATCTGCAATGCCATTGACGGATCTGCAGAAGCGCGTCCTTAGGGCCGTCGCCACCAACAGGGACCCGGGGAACTATGTGGCAGGCGGAGCCGTCATCAACGTGGACACGGACCGCTTTTCCGACGACATCGACCTCTTTTCCGACAGGAAGGAGGAGCTGGACCGCGTGGCGGGCCAGGACGAGAGATCACTGCGGCAGGCAGGCCTTTCCGTCACCTGGCAAAGGCGGAACGACACCTTCCGCAGCGCCCTGATCGGCATCGGCGGGAGCGCGACTCGCATGGACTGGAGCTTCGACAGCGACTACAGGTTCTTCCCCGCTGAGAAGGATGAAGTCTTCGGGTACCGGCTCCATCCGGCTGACCAGGCGACCAGCAAGGTCATCGCCGCCATCGACAGAAGCGAAACGCGCGACATCCTCGACCTGAAAACGATCTCCGAACGCATCCTTCCGCTTGGTCCCGTCGCATGGGCGGCGGCGGAAAGGAGTCCGGGCCGCAGCCCGGACATGATCATCCAGGAGCTTCGCAGGAGAGCGGTCCTGCGCCAGGAGCAGATTGACGAGGAAAGCCTGATCCGGAAGGTGGATGCGGGCCGTCTCAACAATTGGCTCCGCGAGGACTGCGACCGCGCGCAGGCGTGGATCTGCTCTGTTCCGCCACAGTTCGACTTCGGCCTGTTCGTGGATCCCCGCGGGGATCCCTGCGCCCCGGACTTCGGGAGCGCCGGCCACGAAGGCTGCAGGATCCATGCCGGGGCCCGGACGGGCGCCTGGCCGACCTCTCCGGAAATTTCCAGCGAGATGATCAGGACGTCGGTTGCGGAGGGCCGCGCCGATGGCGCCGGTCCGGGGCCCTGACGCCGGGCAGCCGTCGCGCGCCCCGTGCAGCTCCCGGCGGGAGGCCCGGACCATGATCGCGTCCAGGGCGGCGGCGGCCAGTGCCGCCGCCGTCCCCCGCCCGCCTATCGCGCCGGAGGGTTGCCTGCGGCCGCGCGCCAGCGGCTGGCGTAGGCGGCAAGGGCCGATGCTCTCCCGGGCACGGCATGCCGGAAGCCCGATCCGCCGGCCGGCCCGGCCGCAGCGCCCGCAAGCATCGCGGCGCCCCGGCTGGTTCCGGTCGATCCTTCCGCCACCACGACCGGACTGCCGGCCGCCGCAGAGAGCATTGAAAGATAGCACGCGTTCCCGCCGAACGGACCCTCGACGATGATCCTCCCGCGGTGCCCTGCAAGGGACAGGCACTCCGAGGTCATCATCGCGAGGTAGAACCCGAGCGCCGCGGCGCGCTCCGCGCTGCCCGGCGCCGGCTCCCGCCCGATCCAGAGCGCGGCCCGGCCCTGGAACGGGCCGCTGCCGGGGACGACCGCCGGCATCAGCATCGGGCCCCCGGCGGCCACGCGCGCCGCCGTGGCTTCGTCGCAGTCGCCGCAGTGACCGTCCAGGACCATCTCGTGCTCCCGGCCGCCCATGAATCTTGCAGACGGGACAGGGGCGCCGAGCGCATCCACGTTGACGAGCGTGTCGCGCGCAGGGTCGAGGGCGGCCCCTGCCCCGCCGACTGCCATCACGACGACCCACGTGCCGGTGGAGACGACGGAATACGGCGGCTCCCGGCTCATCAGGTGCGGCAGCAGCGAAGCGTTGGAGTCGTGGATGCCGCAATGGACCGGCGTGCCTGCGCGCAGGCCCGTTCGGGCGGCGACGTCCGGCAGCACGCCGCCGAGCACGTCCGCGGACCTTCGGGCCGGCGCGACCTTCTCCGCGATGCCGAGCCGGTCGACGAGCGAGGAATGGCGCCGTTCCGACGGGTTCCACAGGTCGGTGTGAACGCCCAGCGAGGACATGTCGCTGGCCGGGACCCCGGTCAGGCGATGGCCCCAGTATTGCGGATAGGTGACGATGGAGCGTGTCCGCATGCGCAGGCCCGGATCCCGGGAGAACTGCCAGTGGATCTGCGCACCGAGGTTCAGGCCGCCGGGGAGCCGGGGCGATCCGGTTTCCTCGAAATCCGGCCGGAGCGCGTCGTACCGTGCCGAAACCTCGTCCGGGCCCGCATGCTCGTAGTCGAGGATCGGCGCGGCAAGCGTTCCGTCGGCGCCGATCAGGGCGGCGGACGCGCCGTGGGTCGTGGGGCAGATCGCGTCGATCCCGTGCCGTGCGTGAAGCCGCCTGATCGCGCCGAGAAGGAATTCCCAGTGTCCGTCGACGTCGAAATGAGGATATGGCGGCCCGGGAAGCACGAGGTTGGGCCGGGTCACGACGTCGATCTCGGAGCTGCCGGCCGCGTCGACCAGCGCGAGCTTGACGTTGCTCTTGCCGATGTCGATGACGGCGACGTGCATGCGGGTCATGGCATGTGAAAGACGGGCGTCAGCGGCACGGCCGCCGGCTCGCCGTTCGGTCCCGTTTCCATGATGTCGGCCATGTACGCCCACCAGCGCTGCATGATCGCGCTGCCCGGAAGATCATCCATCGCGTGGTCGTCGCGCCTCCAGAGCACGGCGAAGAGCGTTCCCGTCTCATCGTCCAGATGGATCGAGTAGTCCGACACTCCCGCCTCCTTCAGCAGGGCGACGAGTTCCGGCCAGATCGCGTCATGGCGTTTCCTGTACTCGTCCCGCGCGCCCGGCTTGAGGTGCATCTTGAAGGCGTATTTCTCCATCAGCCCGGCTTCCGCATGCTCCAGAGCCGCGGCAGGGCGATCACCGATATCAGCAGCGCCCCGATCACGACCGACATCACGATGCCCGGCACGTTCAGCAGCCCGAGCCCGAACGTCAGCAGCCCCATCACGAGCGCCGCGATCGCCACGCCGGGAATCGATCCGGACCCGCCCAGGATGCTGACTCCGCCGAGGACGACCATGGTCACGATCTCGAGCTCCCACCCGAACGCGATCGACGGCCTGGTGGAGCCGAGCCGCGATGTCAGGCAGATCGCCGCGACCCCGGACATCACGCCGGTCAGCAGGAACAGGACGAACTTCACGCGCGCCACGCGGATGCCCGAAAACAGCGCGCCGGTGGCGTTGTTCCCGATCGCGTAGACCGCGCGGCCGAAATTCGTCCCGTGCAGGACGACCGCGTATGTCGCCGCGATGACGCAGAACAGCATGAGCTCGAACGAGATCACCCACCACACGTAGCCCTGCCCGAAAAAGGCGAAGCCCGGCGGGTACCCCCGGAACGCCTGGTCGCCGAGGATGATGAAGCTGACGCCCCTGAACAGGCTCATCGTGCCGATGGTCACGACGATCGACGGCAGCCCGACGCGGGTCACGAGATACCCGTTGAAGGCGCCGCAGGCCAGCCCGACAGACAGCCCCGTCGCCACAAGCCCGGGCGTGCCGACCCCGGCCTGCGCGGCCGCCCCCATGGCGGTCGAGGCCAGCGCGATGATCGCGGCGACCGACAGGTCGATCTCGCCGGAAACGATCAGGAGCGCCATCGCGAAGGCGATGATCGCCTTTTCCGTGAAGTTGAACGTCGCGTCCGACAGGTTCCAGGCATTCAGGAAATATGGCGAGGCGAAGCTGTTGGCGACGAAGATGCCGATGGCCACCAGCGCCAGCAAGCTCTCCCAGCTCCTCAGCCGGCGCTCGAGCGGCGACCGCAGGCGGTCCGGGATGCCGTTGCGTGCCGCCGCGCTCACGTCGCGCGCTCCGCGCGTTTAAGGATGATCCTGCCGGGCGTCCGGCTGGCTTGCGCGTTGAGCACGACCGCGATGATGATCGCGCCGCCCGAGATCGCCATCTGCCAGAAGGGCGAGATGTTCACGACCGGAAGCGCGTTGGCGACGATGCCGAGGAAAAGCGCGCCAAGAAGCGCGCCCGGAACGGACCCGATGCCGCCCATGATCGAGACCCCGCCGATGACGCAGGATGCGACCACGGTAAGCTCGAAGCCGGCGGCGATGTCGACATAGGCGACGGCGAAGCGCGAAACCCAGAGGTATCCGGCCAGCCCCGCCAGCGCGCCGGAGATGGTGAAGGCCCAGAACTGGGTGCGGCCGACATCGATTCCCGCGTAGGTGGCCGCATGGGGGTTGCCGCCGGCGGCGTAGCACGCACGGCCCAGCGTCGTGCGGGTCATGACGACCCAGAAAAGGGCCACGGAGGCGATCGCCATCCAGCTGAGAACCGGCAGGCCCAGGATCTCGGCCCTCGGAAACGACTTGAAGGCGTCGCTCATCTCGTGGCTGTTCACCCACTTTCCGTCGGTCAGCAGGAAGATGCTGCCGCGAAAGATGGTCATCGTGCCAAGCGTCACCACGATGGGGGGCATGTCGAGCTTCCACACGAGGACGCCGTTGACCATTCCCAGGGCCGCGCCAAAGCCGATTGCGATCAGCAGGACAAGCACGACCGGCAGCCCCGGCACCGCCAGGTCGGCCAGCGACACGATCATGCCGGTGAGCGCGAGGTTGGCGGCGACGGAGAGGTCGATGCACCTTGTCAGGATCACGATCATCTGGCCCATGGACAGCAGGATCAGGGGTGACGTGTCGTTGAAGACGTCCACGAGGTTCGACGGCGAAACGAACGCCGGGAACCGGGCCGCGACAAGGGCCAGCAGCAGGCCGGTTGCAAGCAGCAGAAGCGCCTCGCGGGAGACGGGAACGCGTTTCATCGCGCGTCCTCCGGGATGCCGGCCGCATGTCGCACAAGGGCTTCCGGCGTCAGTCCGGCGCCGGAAAGCTCCGCCGCGACCCGCCCTTCGCGCATAACGATCACGCGGTCGGACAATCCAATGATTTCGGGAATCTCCGAGCTGACCATGATGACGGCAAGCCCCCGGGCGGCAAGCTCGGCCATGAACTCGTGCACCGCGGCCTTCGAGCCTATGTCGATGCCTTTCGTGGGCTCGTCGAGGATGATGACCTTCGGCCGGGTCGCAAGCCATTTGGCGATCACCACCTTCTGCTGGTTGCCGCCGGAGAGGTTGCCGACTTCGGTGTCCAGCGATGCGGCCCGCAAGTCCAGGCGTTCGGCGTACTCGCGCGCAAGCCTGAATTCCTCGGCCAGCCTGATGAACCCCCTGCGCGAGGTCCGCGCCAGCGACGGCAGCGTCACGTTCTGGAAGATCGGCAGGGGTCCGATCGCGCCCTGCCTGCCGCGGTCCTCGGGCACGTAGACGATGCCGCACCTGACGGCGTCGGCCGGCGAGCGGATGTCGGCCGCCGCGCCGTCCACCCGCACGGAGCCGCCCGCGGGACGGGTGATGCCGAAGAGCGCCTGCATGAATTCCGACCGTCCCGCGCCGACCAGCCCGTAGAAGCCGAGAATCTCGCCCTGGCGGAGCCTGAACCCGATCCCGGCGAATTCGGTCGGATGCTCGTAGCCCTCGACCACGAGGACCTCGTCGCCAACGCTGCGGTCGCGCGCAGGGAAGATCTGGCTGACATCGCGGCCGACCATGAGCTTCACGAGCTCCGGCTCGGTCACGTCCGGAATCGCCCCTTCGCCGACCATCCGGCCGTCGCGGTAGACGCTGTAGAAGTCGGCGATGCGGAAGATCTCCTCGAACTTGTGGCTGATGAAGAGGATCGCCTTTCCCTGCGACTTCAGCCTCCCGACAAGTTCGCAGAGCTGCTCGATCTCCCTGTGCGACAGGGCGGCCGTCGGCTCGTCCATGATGACCACGCGCGCGTCGACGCTGAGCGCGCGCGCGATCGCGACGAGATGCCTGCTGGCGGTGCCCAGGTCCTTCAGCTTCGCGCCGGGATCAATGCCGGCGCCGATTCCTGCCAGGATCCGGCCTGCCGCCGCCGCCATCCCGGCCCAGTCGATCAGCCCGAAGCGCCCCCGGGGCGCGTGACCCAGGAAGATGTTCTCGGCCACCGAAAGCTCGTCGAAGAGCACGGTCTCCTGATGGATCGCGGTCACCCCTGCGCTTTCCGCCGACTGAGGCGTCGGAAAGCGGGTCGTCTCCCCCGCGATCCGGATGTCGCCGGCGTCCGGCTGGTAGATGCCCGTGAGTATCTTGACGACCGTGGACTTCCCGGCGCCGTTCTCCCCGACGAGCGCCGTGACCCGTCCCGCGCGAAGGCTCAGCGACACGTCCGACAGCGCCCGCACGCCCGGGAACGTCTTCGTCACGCCCGTGAGCGCCAGCAGGGGCGCGGCGCCGGCTTCGTTTCGGGCGGGCGCGTCCGGTCTCGGCTCCAGCTGCACGGGCGTGGCCATGTCCTCGAGGGCGGGGCGCTCCGGCGCAGGCCGGCGCCTGCGCCGGAACCGGTCCCGGTCGATCAGAAGATGGACTTGAACCGGTCGATGTTTGAAGCGTCGTAGACGAACGGGTCCGCCATTGCGGCCGCGTTCGTCTCGTCCAGGATCACCGAGCCCATGCGGCCCATGGGGATCTCCGCCCCCGGCGCCGCCTCGGCGCCGTTCGCGATGGCATGCGCCAGCATCGTCGCCGAGTAGCCAAGGTCGATCGGGTTCCAGATCGCGAACGACTTCGAGGCGCCGCTCTCGATGGCGCCGGCCATCTCGGACGGCAGGCCAAGGCCGGTCACGTTGATCTGGCCGATCCTGCCCGCGTCCGCCACGGCCTGCGCCGCCGCCACGATGCCCACCGAGGTCGGCGCAATGATCGCGTCGAGACCGGGGTAGGACTGCATCAGGCCCTGCGCTTCGCGGTAGGACTTGTCGGCCAGGTCGTCACCGTAGACCGTGGCCACGACCTCGATGCCCGGGTAGTTGCCCATCACCTTGTTCATCTCGGCGATCCAGGTGTTCTGGTTCGTCGCGGTGGCCGAGGCGGACAGGACCGCGACCTCGCCGCCGCCAGGCAGGTGGTCGGCCGCGAGCTTGATGATCATGTTGCCGATCAGGGCGTTCGAGGACGGATTGAGGTGCATCTGGCGCCCCTCTTCGGCAACGCCTGAATCCCACGAGATGACGGTTATGCCACGCTGCATGGCCTTCTTCAGCGCCGGCACCAGCGCGTCGGGATCGTTCGCCGAGACCGCGATGGCGTCGACGCCTTGCGCGATCAGGGAGTTGATGACCTCGATCTGGCCTTCCGCCGTCGTGTCGGTCGGGCCCGTGTAGATGATCTCGACATTGCCGAGCTCGGCCGCGGCTTCGTTGGCGCCTTCGGCGGCAGCCTCGAAGAAGCCGATGCCAAGCGCCTTGACGACCAGGGCGATGCGCATGCCGTCCTGCGCCATGACCGACGTGCCGAACAGGCTGGCTGCGGCGCCGAGCCCGGCAAAGAGCGATGTGAACGTGCGGCGTTTCATCTCCTTGAATCCTCCCTTGATGTCACGGTTTTCATGTCACGGTTTTGGTCCGAGGCCGGTCACGAGGCCGCCACCTCCTCTCGAAGGCCGGCCGGCCGGGCGACGATCAGCGTCACGCCGGCGGCATCGAGCATGGTCGCCGCGTGTTCCGGGATCCCGTCATCGGTGATGACGGCGCCGATCCGGCTCAGCGGGCAGAGAACGTGGCCTGACCGCTGCGCGAACTTCGAGCTGTCGACCAGGACGACGAGCTCGTCCGCCTGGCCGATCAGCTTATGCTCGGCCTGGATCAGGAGCGGGTCGGCCTCCATCAGGCCGAGGGGCCCCAGACCCTGCGCGCCCATGAACATGCGCCTTGCATAGAAGTTCCGGGACACGTCGTTCTCGAACGGGCTCAGTATGATGTTCTGCTCGCGGTAGACTGCGCCCCCTGGAAGCATGATCGTGTTCTTCGAGTGCTTCAGCAGGTGCTCGGCGATGGGAAACGAGTTCGTGAAGACCTGCATCCGTCGCGTGGCCAGGGGATGGACCATCTGGAAGGTCGTCGTCCCTCCGTTGACGATGATGCTGTCGCCGTCACGGCAAAGCGCGACCGCCGCGCCCGCGATCGCCTGCTTCTCGGCGATGCGCAGCGTCTCGTTCAGCACGAACGGCCGCCCCGCGAGACCGGCGACCGGCGACGGCGACATCGCCTCGGCCCCGCCGCGCACCCGGCGCAGCCTCCGCTGCACGTGAAGCGCGGAAATGTCGCGCCGGACGGTCGCCTCGCTGGCACCGGTCAGGCTGCGGAGATCAGCCACGGTCGCCACCGGGCGGTCCTGGACGGCAGACAGGATGATCCTGTGTCGCTCCCTTTCGTGCAAGACGGCCCTCCCTTTGGGACACGATGCGCGGATTCGCCGGTTATGTCAATCGGAAATGGTCAGGTTCGGTCATGGAGCACGGTAAATGATCGTTTGTGACGGAAAATGATTGACATTGCCCCGCGTCCGGATATCCCATGGATCCCATGCACCGGCCTATCGAGGTCACGGATCCGGCACGAAATGCGGGGCGACATGCCGAGCGGCGCCAGGAAGCGGCTTCTTGAAAACAGGTGGGACGAGAAGGCCGCCGCCGGCATGAGCGAACGGGAACTGCTCCTGTACCGCTCGAACATCCTCGGCGCCGACAAGCGGGTCACCAACTATGGCGGCGGCAACACGTCCGCCAAGATCGTCGAGAGGGACCCCCTGTCTGGCGAGGATGTCGAGGTCCTCTGGGTCAAGGGATCGGGGGGCGACATCGGCTCGATGAATCTCGACGGCTTCGCGACGCTGTACATGGACAGGCTGCACGCTCTCAAGAAGCTGTACCGCGGGGCCGGGTCGGAGGACGAGATGGTGGGCTATCTGCCCCACTGCACCTTCGGGCTGAACCCGCGCGCCGCATCCATCGACACGCCGCTGCATGCGTACGTTCCGCGCAGGCATGTCGATCACGTCCATGCCGACGCGATCATCGCGATCGCGGCGTCCAGGGGATCGAGGGAGCTGACCGCGCGGATGTTCGGCGAGCGGATTGGCTGGCTGCCGTGGAAGCGCCCTGGATACGAGCTGGGGCTTTGGCTGGAGGAGTTCTGCATCGAGAATCCGGACGCCGACGGCGTGGTCCTCGAAAGCCACGGCCTCTTCACCTGGGGCCGCGACTCCCGGGACTGCTACGACTGCACCATCGACGTGATCAACACGGCCGCCGGATGGCTGGCGGCGCGCACCGCGGATGTCCCCGCTTTCGGCGGCCCGCGGCACGAAAGCCTGTCCGGCAAGGGTCGCCGGACGGTCGCGGCAAGGCTGATGCCGGCCATCCGCGGGCTCGTCAGCGGCAACCGGCACATGGTCGGGCATTTCAGCGACAGCGGCCCGGTGCTGGAGTTCGTGAACGCGAAGGAGCTGGATCGCCTGGCGGCGCTCGGCACCTCCTGCCCCGACCATTTCCTGCGCACCAAGATCCGGCCGCTCGTCGTGGGCTTCGAGCCGTCAAGGAACAACGTCGACGAGGTCGTCGAAAGCCTGCCGAGGCAGGTTGGGGCCTACCGGGAGGACTATGCGGCATACTACGGACGCTGCAGGCATGGCGACAGTCCGGCCATGCGCGATCCCAATGCCGTGGTCTATCTCGTGCCGGGCGTCGGCATGATCACCTTTGCCAGGGACAAGGCGACGGCCCGCATCTCGGGCGAGTTCTACGCCAACGCCATCAACGTGATGCGCGGGGCAAGCGCTGTCGGCGAATACCGCGGCCTGCCGGAACAGGAGGCGTTCGGCATCGAGTACTGGCCGCTGGAAGATGCCAAGCTCCGGCGCATGCCGAAACCGGGATCGCTTGCAGGCCGGGTGGCGCTCGTGACAGGCGGGGCGGGCGGGATCGGCGCCGCGACGGCGGAGCGGTACCTTGCGGAGGGCGCCTGCGTGATGCTGGCCGACATCAGCGCCGAGGGCCTGGCGGCCGCCGAGGCCCTTCTGGCGGGCAGGTTCGGCAAGGACGCGGTGCGGACGGCGGTCATGGACGTGACCGACGAAGCGGCGGTCGCCGCGGGCGTTGCCGAGACGGCCGTGGAGTTCGGGGGCGTCGACATTCTCGTCTCGAACGCCGGCATCGCTTCGTCCGCGCCGATAGAGGACACGACGCTGGAGCTCTGGAACCGGAACATGGACATCCTGAGCACCGGCTACTTCCTTGTCAGCCGCGAGGTGTTCAAGACGATGCGCGCGCAGGGCATGGGCGGGTCGGTGGTCTTCGTCGGATCCAAGAACGGGCTGGCGGCGTCGCCCGATGCCTCCGCCTATTGCACGGCGAAGGCGGCGGAAATCCATCTGGCGCGCTGCCTTGCCCTGGAGGGCGCGGAGGCGGGGATCCGGGTGAACGTGGTGAACCCGGACGCGGTGCTGAGGGGATCGAAGATCTGGGAGGGCGACTGGCTCGCGAAGCGGGCAAGGATGCATGGCACCGACAAGGACGGACTGGAGGAGATGTACCGCAACCGGTCCATGCTGAAGCGGTCGGTCCTGCCCGAGGACGTTGCGGAGGCATGCTACTTCCTCGCGGCCGACGCGTCCTCGAAGTCGACCGGGAACATCCTGAACGTGGACGCCGGACACCTTCAGGCGTTCACGCGCTGAGGAGCGGCACGATGACCTATGAGAGCGCGAGGGCGCAATTCGCGGACTGGGACGTTGATGCCGAGACCGCGATCCGGCGGCTGGAGAGGATCCCGATCTCGGTGAACTGCTGGCAAGGCGACGACGTCGTCGGGTTCGAAAGCCGGTCGGGGCTCTCCGGCGGAGGCATACAGGCGACGGGCAGCTGCCCGGGCCGCGCGCGGACTCCGGACGAGCTGCGCGCCGACCTGGATTTCGCCTATGCCAGGATCCCCGGCAAGCACCGGCTGAACCTCCACGCGATGTACCTGGACACGGACGATTCCCCGGACCGGGACGCGATAGAGTACCGCCACTTCACGCCCTGGGTCGACTGGGCCAGGGACCGGGGGATAGGGATGGACTTCAACCCCACCTTCTTCGCCCATGAACGGGCCGACGACAACCTGACCCTTGCGCACCCGGACCGGGGCACGCGCGACTTCTGGATCGAGCACGGCAGACGCTCCCGGGACATCGCCGCGCGGATCGGGAAGGAACTCGGATCCTCCTCGATCAACAACATATGGGCGCCCGACGGGTACAAGGACTTTCCCGTGGACCGGACGGCCGCCCGCGCGCGCCTGGAGGATTCGCTCGACGCCATGCTGGCGGAGCCCCTGGACCACATGGCGGACGCCGTCGAGTCCAAGCTCTTCGGCATCGGCGTCGAGGCCTGCACGGTCGGCAGCCACGAATTCTACCTTGGCTACGCGATCCGGAAAGGGACGCTCCTGTGCCTGGACATGGGCCATTTCCATCCGACCGAGAGCATCGCGGACAAGCTGTCCGCGGTTTCGCTGTCGATTCCCGAGATGCTGCTGCATGTCTCGCGCCCGATGCGGTGGGACAGCGACCACGTGGTCCTCCTGAGCGACGACGTGCTGGCGGTCGCGCATGAACTGGTCAGCGGCGACCTGCTCGGTCGCACGCACATAGGCCTTGATTTCTTCGACGCCACCATCAGCCGCACGGCCGCCTGGGTTATCGGGACGCGCAACGTGCAGAAGGCCCTGCTGCAGGCCCTGCTGAAGCCCTGGGACCGGCTGCGGGCCGCCGAGGACATGCTCGACTTCACCGCGCGGCTGGCCCTGGCGGAAGAGTCGCGGGACCTGCCGCATGCGGACGTCTGGGCCGAATTCTGCAGACGATCCGGAACCCCGGCGGGGCCGTCGCTCATTCGCGACCTGGAAGCCTACCAGGCCTCGGTGGCTGATCGCTAGTGGTTAGGGCCTGTTGACATTCATGTCGCGGCGACCACGCCGGCGACGAGGCGATCCCGGCGGCGAAGCTCGCGTCGGTCTTGTCGTGCCGGGTCGCGATCGCACGGAACTCCCTGGTCTTCGCGAAGAGGCTCTCCACCAGGTGCCGCCACCCGTACACCTCCCGGTCATGCGCCCGCGGCACCGTCCGGCTCCGCTTCGACGGGATCACCGCCTCCGCCCCGCGTTCCGCCAGGTCCTCGAGCAGCCGGTCGGCGTCGAACGCCTTGTCACCGACGAAGGCCCCGAACGCCAGGCCGTCGAGAAGCCCCGGCACCCCCTTGAGGTCGTGCGCCTGGCCGGGAAGGATCGTGAACCGCACGAGATGTCCCAGGGCGTCCACGACGGCCACGACCTTGCTCGTCAGGCCGCCTCTGGAACGGCCGATCCCCTGGCTCGAGGTCCCCCTCTTGCGCCGGACGCCTTCCGGTGCGCCTGGACCACCGTGCCGTCGACGAACACCCACTCGAGGTCGAACTCCTCGGACAGGGCGTCGGAAACACGCTCGAATACCCCCGAAAGCGCCCGGCGCCGGAACCGCCTGAAGACGCCGTCCCGGTTCCCGAACCGCGCGGGGAGGTCGCGCCACGGCGACCCCGTGCGGAACCGCCACGGCACCGCCTCCATGAAGAGGCGGCTGTCCGCCGCCGTGCCGCCGGGGTCGGACTTCTTGCCCGGCAGCATGTCCTCGATCCGCGCCCGCATGGCGTCGGCCGTCACCGTTCTGTCTGGATCGTCGTACTGCTCGCTCATGCCGTTGTTGCCTCGTCCCATCTTTAACATCTTGTGAAAAAAAGATTTATGTTCAATACGTTAAAAAACGTAGTGGCACTACAGACTTGGATTTACGGGATTTTTGCGCGACGGCTTGTCGGCGGTTTCAGACGATGGTCTTGCGCAGGTTCGGGGCCGGGGATGCGATCTGCATCGCCTGATAGATTGCGGCCTGGTCGGCATTCGGGAGCGCGGTGTTGCGCACATGCACCCGGCGGCCGTCGGGGCGGGCGAAGGCGGTGGTGATGCGGGGCAAGGTCCGCAGGGCGTTGCGGATCGTCGTCCAACTTGCGGTCAGTCCGGTCTGGGCCATGCGCGTCCGGAGGACCTGGATCGCCTGGTAGGCGATCACCGAGATGAAGAGATGCCCATCCGCGCGGCGTTCCTTATGGTGGTAGATGGGGCGGAGACCGAGCTCGGACTTGAGGGACCGGAAGACGGATTCGACATCCGTGAGCATCGCGTAGGCTTTCCACATCGCCTCCGCGTCCCAATCGAGACAATTCGACCGCAGGCTGTAGACGCCGGGTTTCTGCAGCATGGAGCCGTCCGACGGGTTCAGCTCCCACGTGATTGCCACCGCCCGTTTATTCTCCGGATCGGGCGTGACGGTGATGGTGTAATGCTGCGCGACCACGGCGTTCGCCTTCTGGAGCTGTCCGATCTTGCGCTGGACATAGGGCAAGGTCTTCCGTGTTCGGGGCTTTGCGAGATTTGCGTGCAGATCCTGGAGACCCTGTTCGAACCGATCCTGGAAGTGCGTGATCAGACCGGTCTCCTTCTTCTCCCGTGCTTGCGAGTGGCACCGCAGGAGAACCTCCGTGTACGGGGTCGCGTCTTCCTCCTGATCTTCCACACGATCGAGACAGACAGCGATCTCCTCCTGCCCGGCGGTTGTGACGGTCGTGGTTGCAGCGTCGGGGTCGAACACCCGAGCGGGGCTGCGGGAGACGACGAGGTAGATATACCCTTCAGACCGCATCCAGGCGAGGTTCTCCTCGGTGGCAATGCCCCGGTCCATGACGATGATGCCACCCTTGGGTACGCCGAGGGTGGTCAACATCGTCGCCAGCGTGCGCGCCTCGACGACGTTACCGGGGAAGATCTCGGTCCGGCGCAGAAAGCCGCTGCTGTCGAGAACGGCGCCCAGCGTGAGGAGGGGCGCATCCGAACGCCGCTCCTTCGAATGCCCGTGCCTCGCCTTGGGCTGGCCTGAAGCCTCACCCTCGAAACAGGTGTTTGTCAGATCATACAGCGTGACGACTGGCTGCAGGTTGAACAACGTCTCGACCGCGCCGAACATGTGGTCCTCAAGTGCCTTTTTGTGTTTGAAGAGATGATCGGACGCACGATAGAGCGCCATGTCGCTCAGGGCGCCAAAGTCGATCCCCAGCAGCTCTCCCGTGGCGCTGGCGGTGCGGAGCCACGCATTCGTGGCCCGCTCGGACCCCGGCTGTGCCATCCGGCCGATGACATTCGCCAGCGCACAGCCCTGTTGTCGTTTATTCAGACCAAGCGCACACAGTTGATTCGGAATGTCCAGCAGCTTGAGCGCCTCGAGCGCCGCATGTTCGATCCCGATCGACCGCGCATCGCTGTTCTGGAGGGACTGGACATCGACACTCTCCCAGTCCGGTGCCTCCGATCGGCGCTCCTGACGCTCCAGGAGACGCTTCACGATCCGCCGCGCCTCTGTCTCGACCGCCGTGGGTAGTGTCATGAAGTTGAGCGTCGCCTGGTACGTCATCAGCTCGTCCACGCGCTGGCACAGGAGCGGCCAGTCCTCCTGCGCGATGGGAAAGTGGCGTCCCAGGTTCAATGGCGTCTTCTGCCGGACCTTGTCGCCCTCCCGCCGGCTCGCGACCAGACGGTGGGAAAAATAGGATTCCCCGCTGGATGTGGTGCGTGTTCGGATCTTGCGAACAAACATGCGCCCAGCCTGCCGAAAGGCAAGTCGCGGCGCAAGAGACGGACATCACCTTATGTCCCTGCACTGAAGAATCACACGCCCGGAAACATCTAAGACACTGATTTTAAAACATGATAAATTCCACCCGATCAAGAAAATCCTCGAATGTGGCCTTTTGCCGCGAAATTTTGTTAAAGATGGGTCGTGCCGCCGTTCCGGCGGTCATCGGGGCAGGAAATGGCATGGAACCGGACGATTCGCAAGACAACTGTCAACGGGCCCTAGTTCGATACAAGAGATTCCAGTTTCTCCCGAACCATGACATTGCGCTCCCTGCCGCAGTCACGCGGCCCGCGAAAACAGCGAGAACGGGAGACAGGCGAACGGGCAGGAAGTCGACGAGGCGGGAAATCGCGCTTTCGGACGGGGAGCGGGAGCGTCTCGAGGGGATCGTGCGTGACCCGGCGAGCCGGCGGAAGCACGCCTGGCGGGCCCGCATCGTCCTGGCGCCGGGCGCGGGCTGCGGGCTGGCGGAGACCATGCGGCGGACGGGCATGTCGAAGCCGACGGCCTGGCGCCGGCGGGACCGCTTCCTCGCCGAAGGCGCCGGCGGGCTTCTCCGGGACGCCGCCCGCCCGCCGGGGAAGGCGCCGGTCCCGGAGGACCGGGTGAAGGCCCTGGCCGGCCTCGCGATGTCGCCGCCGCCGCCGCACGCCCGGCACCGGACGGTGCGGGCGCTGGCGGGGAAGCCGGGGACGGTGCGCTCGACGGTGCACGGCATCCTGAAGCGGAACGGCCTCAGGCCGCACCGGGTGAAGACCTTCAAGGTGTCGCGCGACCCGCGGTTCGAGCTGAAGGTCCGCGACGTCGCGGGCCCCTGCGTCGACCCGCCCGACCACGCCGTCGTGCTGTCGGCGGACGAGAGCGAGCGCGTGAACGCCACCGGTTCGAGTGAGCGCGCGAACCGGATCCAGGCGCTCGGGCGGACGCAGAAGCCCCTGCCCATGACGCCGGGCCATGCCGGGACGAGGACCCGCGCCTGCAGGCGGAACGGCACCGCATGCCTGCTCGCGGCCCTTGATGCCGCCACCGGCCAGGTCGCCGGCCGGACGGTCGAACGGCACCGCTCGGCGGAATCCCTCGCCTTCCTCGACCATGTCGCCGAGGGGATCGCGCCCGGAACCCCGGTGCACGTCATCCTTGACAACGTCTCGTCGCACGGGTCGGCCGAGGTCCGCGGGTGGCTGAAGGGCCGTCCCGACCGGACGTCCCGCTTCACGCCCGCATCGGCCTCGTGGACGGACGCCGTCGAGGGGCTCTTCTCGAAGCTGACGCGACAGAGGCTCAGGAATGCCGTCTTCGACTCGCCTGCCGGGTGCGTCGCGGCGATCGAGGGATGCATCGCGCATCACGATGCCAACGACGCCCGGCCGTTCCGCTGGAGCCGCAGACCGGAGGACCTCGTCGCGGCCTGGAAGCGAGGCCACCAGAAGCTTCAGGAAATGGCATCAAATGAATGAATCAAACCACTAGGAACTTCCGGCGGGAGTCGATGGCACGGCCTGATTGGCCCAGGAACTGCGGAGTCACATGCAGGATTCGGGGGCCTCTTGGTGAAGGGCCGGACGCGGCTCGCGCGGGACGCTCCACCGCCAGATGCGCCACGAGCGCCTGGAGGCGAGCTGCGGAATCCCCGAGATGCCGCGGGACAAGTGGTTCGGCACGTTTGACGATGGAACGAGCGATGCACATGAACGGCCCAGGGACAGGCGGCAGCGCCGGGCCTGAGGCAATCCTGCTTTCCCTTGGCGACTTCCAAGGAGCTGCACGCTCGGAAACTTTCCCTCCGCCCGGCCAGGTCGAAACGCCCGAAGAGCACCGCATCGCCTTGAGCTTCTTGAGCTTCCTGCACCACAATGGCGCCATGCCTGAACAGCGATGAGGGAACCATGCTGAAAAGACTCCTGATCACCGGCGCCAGCGGCAACCTGGGCGCCCTCTGCCGCGACCGCCTCGCCCACATCACCGAAACGATGCGGGTCGCTGCACGCAAGGGGCTGGGCGAGGCGCGCGAAAACGAAGAGATCGTCTACTGCCCGCTCGAGGACAAGGCGGCGGTCGAGGCGATGGTCGAAGGCTGCGACGGCATCGTTCACATGGGCGGACAGGCCACCGAGGCCCCATGGCCGACGATCCGGGCCGCAAACCTTGACGGCATGTACAACCTCTACGAAGGCGCGCGAAAGTCCTCGGCAACGCCGCGGATCGTTTTCGCCTCGTCAAACCACGCCATCGGCTTTCACAGGCAGTCAGAGCGTCTTGACGCGAACTCGCTCACACGCCCAGACGGACTCTACGGCGTGTCCAAGGTGTTCGGCGAGGCGCTGGCGTCGATGTATCACGACAAGTTCGGGATCGAGACCGCGTCGATCCGAATTGGATCCTGCTTTCCCGAACCTCGCGACCACCGAATGCTGTCGACCTGGATGAGCCACGACGACTTCATCCAGCTGATCGAGCGGATCTTCATGGTCCCGCGCCTGGGATGTCCGATCATCTACGGCGTCTCGGCCAATTCCGCGAGCTGGTGGGACAACCGCGAGGTGGCGTACCTGGGCTGGCAGCCGAAGGACAGCGCCGAAGCCTTTCGCGACAAGCTCGACGCAAAAACGGATCCGCCGCGCCCCGACGACGCGCGCGCCGTTTTCCAGGGTGGCGCCTTCTGCGACGACGGCATCCACGAAGAGAAACCGCGCTGAAAGGCTCCAGGAAAGGTCCGGCCGAAGCGGGACCGCGCCCGGTTGCGCGGCAAGGCCCCACGTCCATCCCCCGCTCCGGCTCCGGCACTCCCTGACGACGCCGCCTGGCGCGAAAGACGGCTTCCTTTCCGCCGCAAGCGTTCCGCGATGCGCAGCGCCCGACAGTCATGCGCAAGCGCCATGCATCGGGTCCCGGACTTCCTGAACCGCCGCCTCGCATCAATGCATGGCTTCCTGGCGCGGCCTCTCAGGCGCGGCGGCGCGCCCGGGCGCCGCCGCGCCGGCCGGCCGGCCCGGCAGGCTGCAGCGCGGCCTCCAGAACCCGGGTCATCGGGTGCTCCGGAAAGTCCCTGCCGTGACGGTCAAGCAGCAAGGACACCGCGGCGGGCGCCGCGCGGCCTTCCGGCAGCGCGATGGCCCAGTCAAGAAAGATCGAGCGGCACTCGGGCTCCCCGATGCCCGCGATCCGGTAGCTTTCGCGGATCAGTCCCTTCGGATCAAGGTCGTCGCACATCTTGCCAGCCGATCCCGCGCATGACGCAATGCTACTCCGTTTCGGCGCGGTTCCGCAAACGGCCCGAACGCCGGAACCGCTTGCAGCGGGAGTTCGCGAGGCTTGACGACTGCAGCCCTGATCCCTGGTTGCGAGCCGCAGGATGTGCGGCAAGCCGGGCTGCCGGCGCAAGGCGCCGCGATCAGGCTTGCAACGAGCCGGCAAAGCCGACAGCATTGCCACATGAGCAAGAGCCTTGCACGCGTCGCGGCCGCATTCGAGTCCGCAGGTCTCGCCTGCGAGATCATCGAGATGCCGGGCGAGACCAGGACGGCGGATGACGCCGCCCGCGAGGCCGGATGCGGGACCGACCAGATAGCCAAGTCGATCGTCCTTCGCGGCAAGGAAAGCGGATCGGCCTTCCTCTTCATCACGGCCGGCGGGAGCCGGGTCGATGCCGTGAAGGCGTCCGGAGTGGTGGGCGAGACGCTCTGCCGGGCGGACGCCGGCTTCGTCCGCGACAGGACCGGGTTCGCGATCGGCGGGGTCGCCCCGGTCGGTCACCTGACCCCATTGCGCGCTTTCCTCGATCCGAAGCTCCTGGAGCATTCCGCCGTGTATGCCGCCGCAGGAACGCCGAGGCACGTCTTTCTCGTCGCGCCCGAGCGGCTGGCCGAAGTCTCGGGCGCCGAGATTGCGGAATTCGCGGCCTGAAGCGCCGACGCGCGCCCGGGCGGACGGCCCCCGGGGACAGGACGGCCTCTCCGCTCCGTCTTCTTGCGGAGTCACGATGCGTTCGGCAGTCCTCTGGCAGGCCCGCGCGCGAACGGCCGTTTTCAAGTGCGGCCGGATTCGCTATCGAGAATTCAGCATGCCCAGTTCGCTGCGGCACCCGGACATTCGTGACTCGCACGCGGCGACCGAGGCGAGGGCCAGTGAATGACTCCAGAGGTGGAGATCATGGTTCATGGTTTGGTCAAGAGGGCTCTCGAAGGGCTTGTGGCGGCAGCTCCCCTCGCTGGCGCCGCGAACGCCGACCCGACGGGGATATGGCTGACCCAGGAGGGCGAGTCGCGCATCGAGATCCTGGCCTGCGGCGAGAAGCTCTGCGGCAGGATCGTCTGGCTGGCCGAGCCTCGCAACGCGGACGGCACGCCGAAGGTCGACGAAAGCAACGGGAACGAGACGCTGCGGACCCGGCCCATCATCGGGCTTGAAATGATGTCGGGGTTCGCCGAGGCCGGCGACGGGAAATGGACAAGGGGCCGGATCTACAATCCCGAAGACGGCCGGACCTACCGTTCCAGATTCGAGCTGAAGGACCCCGACACGCTGAGTGTCTCAGGGTGCGTTCTGGTTTTCTGCAGGGCCCAGACCTGGACGCGCATCGAGTAGGACGGGAACGGCGGGACATCCACGGCAAGTCCGGCCGGACTCCCGGCGCCTTCATGCGCTTGCCGTCCTGACGCTCCCGGCGCATTCCGCCTTCCATGCCAGGGCCGAAACGCCGGGCCACGCCACTTGCGGCCGCATCCGAAGCGGGGTTGGCCGCCTGCGCCCCCCCCCCCGAAATCCCGTGCCTGCACGATGCATTCCGCGAACCTGTCCGGGGGCATCGTATAGTTTGTTAGCTCGAGCCTCTTGCACAATTATCGCGGTTCCGGCGGCCGTGGCCAGCCTCCGGCGTCCGCCGGCGTGCGGGAGCCGGGCCCGGCAGGCATCCGGGGAGAGCCGGAGGGCCAAGGTGTGGCGGAATGTCGCGGATGCCGGCCCTTCGGGCGCCGTCCGCGCATGGCTGTCCGCGCCGTCCCGTTCCCGGGGGCGGCGTCGGCGGCGTCCGGCGCTGCCGCTGGCGGGGCGTCAGACGACGAGCCGCATCAGCTGGCGGACCGTCAGGGCCAGCACGCCGAAGAACAGGTGGCAGGCCACCTTCGCGTGCCCCCGCACCCGGACGTGCCGTCCTCCGTACGAGTCCTTCAGGGCGGAGTTCACCCGCTCCACGCCGGAGCGCTGCCTGCAGCGCACGCGGTCGTGGCGGACGTGGCCCGCGCTGCGCTGCGCCCGCGCCTCGGTGGCGAGGCGCTCCCTCAGCTTCGCGTCGCGGCGGGGGTTCGTGTCGATGATCGCCACGCGGCCCGCCAGGCGGGCGTGCAGCCCGATCTCCCGGGAATCGCAGGCCGCGTCCATGAGTTCGCAGCAGTGGTCCACCCGCTCCGCGGTCATCCGGGCCAGCGGGATGGCGGCCTGGCTGTCGTGGAGCGACGCCGAGGTCAGGATGCAGCTGACGGGGACGTCGCCGTCGGCGGCGTCGACATGCATTTTGCACCCTCTCCAGCTTTCCTTGCATCCCTTCGCGTTGCGCTTCGTGCCCACGTCGCAGGCCTTCGGAAGCTCCGCCACCATCTCCGCCGCGGACATGCCGCCCTTCAGCTGCCGCTCCAGACGCGTCGGCTCCCTGACCGGCTCCTCGCCCTTCCCGGGGCGACCGCGCCTCCGCTTAGAGCTTGACCTAAAATGTGGATGGCCTCCCCCAGATGTGGCAAATCCCTGTCAGAGGCAAACCAGACAAGGAGGACACAATGGCCTGGGATGAGACCACCCGCGAAGAGCATGACCGCAAGTCGGAGCGACATGAAACCGACCTGACCGACGAGGAATGGCTTCTGGTCGAGCCGCTGCTTCCGGCCCCGGCGAAGCTTGGCCGCCGCCGGACGACCGACCTGCGCGAGACGTCCGACGCGATCCAGTACATGCTGGCCACGGGATGCCAGTGGCGGGCGATTCCCAAGTGCTTTCCGCCCTTTACGACCGTCCAGAACCACTTCTACGCGTGGCGCGACAACGGCGTCCTGGAACGGATGCTGGACGCGCTGCGCACGCTGGGCCGTGCGCAGGCGGGGCGTTCCCCCGAGCCGACGGCGGCCGCGATCGACAGCCAGTCGGTGAAGACGACGGAGGCGGGCGGGCCGGCGGGTTGCGACGCGGGCAGGAAGGCCAGGGGGCAGGAAGCGGCACCTGACGGTGGACGTCGAGGGGTTCCCGATCGCGGTGCGCGTGCTACGGAGGCGGACGTGCAGGACCGGGACGGGGCGCCGGCCGTCATCCTGGCGATGCCGGGAAGGCGCCGCAGGTGACGAAGCTGTGGGCGGACGGCGGCTACGCGGGTCCGAAGCTCGAGGCCGCGCTGGCGGCGCACGGCCTGGGGTCGATCGTCGAGATCGTCCAGCGGCCCAGGGAAACAAGGGGCTTCACGGTCCTGTACCGCCGCTGGGTGGTGGAGCGGACCTTCGCGTGGATGTCGCGGTGCCGGCGTCTGGCGAAGGACTTCGAGCGGACGCTGGAGAGTTCGCTGGCCTGGGCGCAGCTCGCGGCGTGCCGGTTCCTGATGCGGCGGGTGGCGCGGGGCCAGGCGGCTGGAATCTCTTAACATATTGATATTATTGAATTATGATTCAAGCTCTTAGGCTTTGGCGCCGGCCTGGGCTTCGGCGCCGGCCTCTCCCGTCCCGTGATCGCCGTCGAGTCCCGGGATACGTGGCCGACGACCGATCCCTCATGGGCGGCCCTGACCAAAGCCCCGTGCATCCGCTCCGGAAGCCGCGTCTCCGCGAACCACGCGAAGGCGCGGGAGAACGCCGGTTCGCCGGGGACCTCCGAGACGCGGCACCAGCCGCACAGCCTGCGCAGCGTGGGATCGCACCGGGCCGGTCGACCGGCGCGGCCGTGGTCGGGAGGTCCCGCACCGCCTTGGCCACGAAGGCCCGCGCCAGCGCGCTGCGGTCGGGTGCCCGACGCCGCGGTGGTCGTAGTGGAGGTGCCGCCCGACCCGCGCCAGGTCGAGGACCGCCACGAACCTGCGGTGCGTCTCCCCCGGCGGGCCGACCTCCTCGGCGAGGAAAGGGAAAGGTTCCCCTTGAATGCGGTGCCAGGCGTCTGATACGAACTTTCCCACGGACATGGAGCCGTCTCCCCGTATGTTGTGGCGTCAACACCTTCAGCATGCCGGAGGGACGGCTCCATATCCAGGCCGAGCCGTCGAAAAATGCCCGTTTTTCGGAAAAAACCGCTCGTCCGCGGAGTTCTGCAAGAGGCTCACCCGCCCGGACGGCCCGTCTTGACCGGCGCGGACTCCGCCCCTATCCTTTCGGCATGGGCGACGCACCGGACAGTCACGACTCTGAATCTGAAGATCGCCCAGGAGCGCCCCTATCCTTGTCTGCCAAGCCGTGAAGGGCCAAACAAGGAAAGTGATCCGCGCCACGCATGCCGTCGCGCTCGCAACCGGGGCGGCTTGACCGTGAACGGCCCTTACGGGGCTTCTGAAAAAGAATGGAGGAAACAGGTCCATGTCATCCCTGACCGAAGAAATCTCCGCCTACGAGAGCATGCGCCGCAATCTTGAGATCAATCACCTGGGGAAATGGGTGGTCGTTCATGGCGGGAAGCTCGTTGAGGTTTACGACTCGTTTGAGTTGGCCGCGGAAGCCGCCGTTGAGCAATTTGGGTCGGGTCCCTATCTCATTCGCGAGGTAGGAGCCGCACCCGTCACCCTTCCCGCCTCCGTGCTCTACCGTCCGGCGGGCTGCCATGCTCCGGGCTGAGTGCGGATTTCCCGGTCGCGGCATACATCTGGAACAGTTCGGGCCGACCCTGAAGGTCCGTATCGGATTCGATCCCGGTTATCGGGCGAAAGGCGGCGGCATTCCCAACTTGTTGTCGCCACAGGAATACGATGCCTTGATCGACACGGGCGCGGGGGAGAGTTGCATCGATTCTCAGGTCGCCGCCGCGCTGGGCATGCCCGTCGTTGACGAAATGCCCGTTTCGGGAGCGCACGGCCGGGCCATGGTGAATGTCCATCTGGGCCAGATTCATGTCCCTGCCCTAGGGTTCACCATATACGGAAGGTTCTGCGGGGTCCATCTTCACGCGGGCGGACAGCCCCATAGCGCGCTTCTGGGACGAACTTTTCTCTCTCATACGAGCCTCTTGCAGAACTCCGCGGACGAGCCGTTAAATTCCTTCTGATTCCAGGACAGATCCCCGGACACCGTGCACCGGTCTCCGTGACGGCTCCCGTGCGTGTTTCGGGGGTTGATGGCGCTCTCCGGCGGGTCGTGTCTCAGTTTGAATGGATTCGTCTTGTTTTTCCTGCGACTCAGTTGTAGAATTCGGGCGATCATAGAATAGAACGGATAGATCCCACCATGAAACACTCACCCCCCCCCCCCCCCCTGACACGGCTCACGGCGGCGCTCCCCGCCTGTCTCGCTGCCCTGCTGGCGGCCGCACTGGTCGCACTGGTTCTGGCCACGAGTGCGCAGGCGCAGTTGCCGCCACCGCCGCCGCAATGCACCACCAGCACCTGCACGATCCGACTTGCGCCGGTTTCCGGCAACACCGTCGTGGACGGCTGCGGCGACGAGGCCACGCCGGGCCGCTTCAAGGTCATCCTGTCTTCCAGCAACCCCAACGTGACGCCGCAAAGTTTCACGACCGTCAAATTTCTGAGCACACGTAATACAAACCGCGCCGGTGCCGAGTTCACCGACTGGGAGTGGCGCACGCCGGAAGTGAACAGCAATGCCTGGCAGAATGTGCTTGGCGGGAGAGATTCCCTTACCTTCGCCGGCGGCGCCCTGGGCGAGAACATCGTCGAGGGCCGTCCCAAGGCCGGTGCCCACGTCTGGAGCAACCGCAATGCCAACAACCCCATCCAGGGCCCCGGCGAGCTGGTTGTTCAGCTCATCACGCCTGCTTCTGGACGTGGGTATGCGACGGCAGGCAGCGCCTACTTCCTGTTCATGGGCGGCAAGGGCTGCGCGCGGGTCGGTCCGGGTGGCGAATTGCTCGGCGGCAACCAGTGACGCGGCCGGGCCGCACGGTCTATCGCGCGAGACAAGGCCCGTAGAGCGGCCGGTTCGGGGGTGTCTCGTATCCTCTCTGCACCCCCAACACAATCGGGCCCTAGCCTCGATTCCCAACGGCCGCAATTGATGTGAATCCCGGGACCTCAGCTCACAGGAAGCTGATCCGCAGCCGGCGGTTTCCGAGCCACGGCACGGCGATGTCGGTTTCGTCATGGGAGGCGTTGAGGAGGAACGGGTTGTTCGCGCGCCGCCCGATCCGGACGTCGATGCCGTCGTCGTTGATCGTGACGTCGGCCGGCGCCTTGACGAAGTTCCGGAACAGCGTGCGGGACTTCGCGTTCTGCTTGCCGTTTCCGGCGCGGACGGCCAGCAGCCGGTACAGGCCGCTGGCCATGAGGGTGAGCTGGAGGTCGAGGTCGACCTTCATCGGCACCGCCGCGGACAGGGCGTCCATGTGGAAGAAGTCGATGGCGTCGGCGATGGCGTTCTCGATCACCATGCGCCGTGCGTAGCGGTCGACGAGCTGGCTCGCGGACGTCCCCGTCTGGTTGGTGAGCAGCAGGGTCGGCCGCTCGTGGCCCAGGCCGCGCACGGCCAGCTGGCGGATGTCGCCCGGACAGCCGGGGATGCGGACGCGCCGGTCGAGGACCCGGGGCGTGCGGCAGGTGCGCCCGACGTTGGTGAGGCGCACCTGCTTCCAGTCGCTCTCCGGACAGGCGGCGATGGCGTCGAGAAGCGATCGGGAGCGCCTGCGCAGCGTCAGGAAGTCGATTCCCATCGCGTCGATCCGTGCGAGACCGGCATGGGTCGTCAGCCGGGAATCGAACACCAGCTCCCTGGGCGGGCCGCCGTTGCGCTCCTCCCAGAACCCGACGAAGCGGAGGACCTCGTCGTTCCGGTCCGCCTTCCGGACCCGGGCGTTGGCGTAGACGAGCAGGCGGGCGTCGGCGTCGCGGGCGAGGAAGGCGAGGACGCCCTTCTGTCTGCGGCTCCGCTTGGAGACGCAGTGCCTTTCCACCGGCGCCTCCGGATCCCTGCCGTGCCAGGGGATGGCATGGAAGTCGAGGTCGAAGGAGCCGTCCCCGCCGAGGTCGGTCTCCAAGCCGTTCAGCGCCCGGTGCCAGCGGTCCATGAGGCCGGTGCACAGCTTCGGGTCGACGCGTCCGGAATGCTCGGTCAGGCTCGAGCGCTTGGGCATGGCGTTGAGCCCGGCGAACAGCGCCATGCCGGGATCGAGGATGTCGGCCATGACGTGCGGCGGCCGCCCCGCCCCCCAGAGCTTCAGCGCGAGCAGGGCCCGGAAGGCGTGGCCCGCCGGGACCGTCCCGCTGCCCGGCATGCCGGCGTCGCCGGCGATCCGGTCGAGGCCGAGCCGGACGAGGTCGGGGACGAACAGGAACAGCCCGCCGAACCCGGTGCGCAGGCGCCGCGGCGACAGGTCGAGCGCCCGGACGCCTGCGACCGGTGCGGCGGCGGGCCGCAGGGCCGCCTCGCGCTCGCCGGGCGACCGGCGCGGCAGCTTGCCGATGCCGTTCCTGCGCAGGACGCGCTGCACGGTCGTCGCTCCGGCAGCCATCCCCTCCTCCCCGAGCTTCCGGCTGATCTCCCCGACCGAGAGCGCGGCGGTCCTGCGCAGCTCCAGGATCCGCCGGTCCCGCCGCAGCCTGAGAGGCTCCTCGGGGTTCGGCTTCGGGCCCGGCCTGCGCACGGCGAAGAACGCGGACAGGTCGGGGTTGCCGCGCAGCCTCGTGCAGAGGTTGCGGAAGGAGCCAAGGCTGTAGCCGAAGCGCTCCGCGACCGTCCCGGCCTCCAGGCCCTCGAGGAAGTGGGCCCTGAGGGCCTCGTACTGGAGATGGGTGCGGGATTCGGGCTTGCGGAAGAGCTCGGCCAGGTCGATCATCGCAATCTGCGCTGTTTGGACGCTTCTTCCACTTTGTTGCATAATGGATGCCGCCGCAAGCCGGAACCGGACCGAACGGCACCGGACGTGCCCCGTGCCGGTCCAGGACGCATGAAAGGATAGCCTGAAAGGGCTTCCGGAAGCCGGCATCGGACCCGGAAACCGGTCCGTCCCGGCTCCCGGTGCCATGCCGAAAACTTTATGAAGAAGTGACGGTTGATGCCAAAAACCCCTGTCGCGATGATTCCCTGCCGGGAGTGAAGGGCCGGCATCCGGACGCAAAGCACAGCAAGCGCCGACCGCCGAACGATGCCGGATCGATCCAGCGACCCGCAGCAGCCGCCAGGTTCATGTCAATTGCGGCCGTTGGGAATCGAGGCTAGGGCCCGTTGACAGTCATGTCGCGGCGACCACGCCGGCGACGAGGCGATCCCGGCGGCGAAGCTCGCGTCGGTCTTGTCGTGCCGCGTCGCGATCGCCCGGAACTCCCTGGTCTTCGCGAAGAGGCTCTCCACCAGGTGCCGCCACCCGTACACCTCCCGGTCATGCGCCCGCGGCACCGTCCGGCTCCGCCTCGACGGGACCGCCGCCTCCGCCCCGCGTTCCGCAAGGTCCTCCAGGAGCCAGTCGGCGTCGAACGCCTTGTCACCGACCAGCGCCCCGAACGCCAGGCCGCCGGGAAGCCCCGGCACCCCCTCGGGCCGTGTGCCTGGCCGGGAAGGATCGTGAACCGCACGAGATGTCCCAGGGCGTCCACGACGGCCACGACCTTGCTCGTCAGGCCGCCCCTGGAACGTCCGGTCCCCTGGCTCGAGGTCCCCCTTTTGCGCCGGACGCCTTCCGGTGCGCCTGGACCACCGTGCCGTCGACGAACACGAACTCAAGGCCGGACTCCTCGGACAAGGCGTCGGAAACGCGCTCGAAAACCCCCGGAAAGCGCCCAGCGCCGGAACCGCCTGGAGGCGCCGTCCCGGTTCCCGAACCGCTCGGGGAGGTCGCGCCACGGCGACCCCGTGCGGAACCGCCACGGCACCGCCTCCATGAAGAGGCGGTTGTCCGCCGCCGTGCCGCCGGGGTCGGACTTCTTGCCCGGCAGCATGTCCTCGATCCGCGCCCGCATGGCGTCGGTCAGAACCGTTCTGTCCGGATCGTCGTACTGCTCGCTCATGCCGTTGTTGCCTCGTGCCGCCGTTCCGGCGGTCATCGGGGCAGGAAATGGCATGGAACCGGACGATTCGCAAGACAACTGTCAACGGGCCCTAGGCCGAATCCCACCACCCAGCGCTGATTGTCCTTGTCGCGTTTGGCGGCTTCAACATCCCTTTGGCCATGTCGGCCTCCATCCCGGCGAGGCGGGCATCAATGCGTGATTCCATTACGTCGTTCTTCGCACGTGACGTTTTCAGTTCACCTTCCAGTCGGGCGATCTGCTCGGATAGCTGGTGAGGTGTGGGGTCTGTCATTCCCGCAAGCTAAGCCTGGGGTCAAGGGGGTCGCCCCCTTGGGCCGACCGGGAGGCGGAAGGCGCCCGGGGCCGCACTGGGCAGATCGGGGCGGACCTGTCGGGACGGGTGGCGATGAACGGTGCTGGTGCAGGGGGTCATGCGGGGGTCGTCATCGACAGGGCGGACAGGACAGTTGGCTTGAGGGTCGCGGGCGGTGGGGAGGCGGAAGCGTCCGGAGCGCCGGGTGCTGTATGGATGGTGTTGGGAGATGGACAGGCGTCACGGGGTGCTGTGAGCCCATCGTCCGTGCGGGAGATGATGAGCCCCAGAGCCAACGGGCTCGACCCACCCCATCAGGGGATGCCGGCTGGTTCCGCCCGCACCTCCAGCAGGTTGCGGGCCTCCCGTCCACAGACGACAGCAAGCAGATGGACGGTCTTGCCGCAATAGGTGTCCGCATAGCCCCGTGCCCGCATCTGGGCGTGCGCGGCATCAAGGTCCGCCTCGACATCGTCCGCACTGGCCGCCATCTTGAACTCGAGGATGAAGACCTGCCCGCCGAGATGGACCACCATGTCGGCTCGCCCGTGGCTGGTGGCCTCTTCAGAGCGCACATCCACCCCGATGGACCGGAAGACCATGTGCAGGAGACTGGCGTACCAGGCCTCGTAGCGGGCCAGATCCCCTGTGGTGTGCCACTGGTAGGGAATGCTGGCCAGCCAGGCCTTGAGGGTGGCAGCAAAGCCTGTGAAGTCGTTGGCCTCGAGCGAGGATCGGAGGTCACGCCCCTGATCCGCCACGTCCGTGACAGTCTTGCCCAGATACGCAAGCAAGCCCTGATTCAGGCTGATCCGCACTTCCTGATTGGGATAGTCGAGCCGGTAGAGCATGTTGAAGCCCGCCTTCTCCTCATCGGTGATGGTCAGGTAACCGGTCTGGAACAGCAGGGCCTCGGGGCTGATATCATCGACATCGAACTTGGACACCAGGGATCGGTCGGCCAGGCATCCCTCCAGGTCCAGCGGGCTGATGGACTTTCTCTTCAACGTCTCGAAGAGGAAGCGCGGCGAACCAGTCTCGAACCAGTAGGGGTAGAATTCACGATCTTCGAACAGCAGAAGCACATCGAAGGGATTGTAGAGCCGGTCGGCTCCGCGCCAGTTGTAGCCGTTGTACCAGGCGCGGATCGCCTCGCGGTCGAGCCCCGCGAGTTCGGGAGCGAACACGGTGTCGAGATCGGCATCGGTATAGCCGCAGAGCGTGGCAAAGCGGGGATCGAGGCTGATATCCTTGAGGTTGTTGAGATCCGAGAACAGGCTGACCTTGGAGAACATGCTCACGCCGGTCACGAACACGAAGCGGACGTGTTCGGCGCTGTCCTTGATGATGCCATAGATGCCCCGCAGGGACTCCCGGTTGGCCCGGGCCCGATCGGGGTCGTGCAGTGCGTCGAGGATCGGCTTGTCATATTCATCGACGAGGACCACGACCCGCTGGCCGGTGGTGTGGTGCAGGTGATAGATCAGCTTCTGGAGCCGGACGGGACCGGGACCGGGGGTTGGGTCCTGGTCCAGTCCAGCGGCATGTTCGATCAATTCCAGTTGGGCACGAAGGCTGTGTGCGATGTCGTCCGGCCCATCATACGTCCCGCCAAAACTCAACCGCAGCACCGGGTGGGTGACCGACCAGTCCCAGTGATCATGGATGGCCAGCCCCTCGAAGAGTGCCTCCTCCCCGGCAAACAGGGCCCGGAGCGTGTCGATCAGCAGACTCTTGCCGAACCGGCGGGGGCGCGAGAGGAACCAATGATCGCCCCGCTCGATCAGATCCCGGATCAGCGGCGTCTTGTCGACATAGTAGCTGTCGGTTTCCCGCAAGCGGGCAAAGGACTGGATGCCGATGGGCAGGCGTTGCCGGGTCATGGGTCCTGTCTTTAGTTGCAGGTGATGGGTGTCCCGTTATGAGGGCCAGGCCCCGGGATCGATGGCTGGGGTGTGGTTGTCATTGCCGATCGCCTCCGACTGCTTCCAGATGTCCATCCCTGCCGCTCCGGGCCGGATGGGCGGATCGGCCGGGTGGACACCGCCAGGGACCCCATCCTCGGGGCACGGCCGTCAGGCAGGGCAACGCCTTGGGGATGGCTCCCGGTTTCAGCATGATCTGTCATGCCCTGCGATCATTGCCAGATGTCAACTCGCCTTCCCTGCAGACAGGACTCAATCCGTGCCAGCCCATCACGGCGGAGCTGGAGAGCGGCACGATCAGGCATCGGTGGCATCAAGGCGCCGGGCATCGGTCTTGCGGGCAGTGATGAGCGCCCGATGGGATCGAAATCCACCCCCGGGCGGCCGAACCGACCACGGAGAGGGTCCGGACCCGGACCCGACGGCAGAGGTCCTGGATGGCGGTGCGGTGGTGGCGCAAGAGCGCGGGCATGGTGGCTCTCCCTCGGTTGTCGTGCCGCAGGCGTTGTCCCCTGTGACATAGAGGCCCGGCCCGGGATTGGCAAGGGGATAGGGACGGACGGAGTCCGGACTCGGTCACCGGGACACGGGGTGGTCCACCCTACGGGACGCGGCGGGCGGCCCAGGGCCGGCTGGCCGGGGTGGCAGTCCCGATCTGGCGAAGTTGGGCTCCCGATCAGACGACCTGTGCGTCCCGACTGGACGACTGGCCGGTCGCGATGGGTCACACAGTCAGTCCCGATCCGGGGGCCATGCCATCCGGACGGGACATCGGGACGACCCGACGAGGGGCAGGTCAGGGATTCGTGTCTTCCCGGGCGGGGCGCCGGACATCCAGCCCGTCCATGACCCCCATCACCCCTATCGACCGCCACCGGGTGCCGTCGCCGCGGCAGCGGGGCCGGGCCTGGTGGGTGCCATGCGGGATGGCAGGCAGCGTGTCCGACCAGTCACGCCCGCCCAGGTGGGTCCGGCCCCCCACAGCCAGACCCCCTGTCGGCCCACATGGCCACCGCGTCTGCACCCCTTCCGGCACCCGGTCGCACACCAGCCGACCCACCGGATGACCCATCACGGGCGCACAATGGCGTCCCGAACTGCCCGGGGAGAGCGCAGCCCACGCCCGCAAAACCTGTGAAACCATAGAGCCAGGATTGGCGGAACCCCCTTTCCGCCACCCAACCCCACAGGTCCGCCAATCTGGGGGGGGGGGGGGGGTCCGCCAATCGTTTTTACCACAACACACCCCTACACATCACAACAGGTCGCTACAGCTACATGACGCCTCATTTTTGGGTACGCCATTTCCCAAGAGCGCGACCCAGTTCCCGGAACACATGCTCAAAATGATGCTCCGGCATGCGCCCCTTGGCCCGATTGATGCACCAGGGGATCCACTGGACGTTGCCGGACACATAGCCCGAACCCGGGTCAATCCGGTCAGGGCTGGGCGCAAAGTCACGCCCGCCCGCGCCTGCAGATGTTCTCTCCTCACTGAACGGAATGCCGGTCAAGGCACAGCACCAGCCCTGCCCCTCCAGCTGGGCCCGCAGGTTGCGATTGAAGTCGGCACCACAGGGAGTACCGACCCGTCGGGCCCGACCCAAGGCCGCACTTGCCGCACGACGGGCCAAGCGCAGGATTGCAATCTGCTCGGGAGAGAGATCATCGATACGCTCCCGGGCCCAGGCCCTGCGTGTCCTTGCCGCTTTGCGTCCGGCGGACAGGTGGGCGGTCTCCGGATCCTGTGCGCGTGCGGTCATGATGATTTGACCCACCGACGGGAATGCTTCATCGGCACCCAATCTCCGCATCGAACGCCCCGGCACTGATGGCGCCGGCAAAGTCGGACAGCAGGCGGGCGAACTGGCCGAAGTGGGGAGACTCACCACATAACTTGTCCAACTCGCCCGGCCCCGCTGCATCGAGAACAGGCTTGAAGGCCAGCATCATGGCGTGCAGGCCGCCGAGCAAGGCCCCTCGCCACCTCTGTCCAACAGGACCTTGGCCCTGGCATCGAGCTTGCGAACGGTCCGGTGATGGGCACTGGTCAGGGGCATGGGGCGACCTTCTTCAGCTTCAGCCACTTGATGGATTGCAGTTTTTCGAGCGCATGCTTGCGGACAGCACACTCAGATTCCTCACTTGGTTCAAATGGAAATCGCTCAAGGTCGGGCAGCGGCAAGACCAGCATGTTGCATATCAGCATGCCGGTGTGCCATTCCTCCAAAATATTCCGGACTTCCTCAACCCGCCGGTATGCCCCAAACGTTCTGGGTTGCATGGACTGGACCCGCCGAAGCAGAATTTCAAAAGCCCGAATTCGGTACGTGAAAGCAAATTCCTTTGGCTTATTCGTCCACTCAAACTCCATCGATTCAATATATCTCGTCACGCAGTCTCTTAACCGCTTCGTTGTATGACACCATTCGATGATCGCCAGAAGGGATGTGAAGCTGAAGAGGCCCGGTGCGACTTGCGCCACCCCAACCCAAAAGCCCAGGTCTGATAGCGGCTCAATCATTGCAAAAAGAATGTCGGGCATCTGCCCCTCACAAATACCGCAGGGCCTCACCTGCGCTCTCGTTGCGCGTGTAACGGTCGATCATGCGGGTGGTCTTCCAGCGACCCTGACGCTGCACGGCAGCGGACGGCGGCTGATTGCGGGTCCATGGTCAGCGCCAGCCCCACCCGGCCCGAATGGCCGCTGTAGCATCCCCGAGCCCGGCGTGCCGCGGCACGCCGGTCCACGATGCGGCTGATCTGGAGCTTGCAGATATCGAAGACGACCCGGGCAGTGTCGGGCGGGTCTTGGGTCTCGTACCAGCGCAGGAGATCGTCCATGGCGCGCTTGGTGACGGCAATGACGGCACCCTCCCCCGTCTGGTCGGTCTTGGAGCGATGGATGATCAACCGGGCCGTGCCATCGGAATGGACGTGGAGGTCCTGCCAGAGCATCCGGACAACCTCCGAGCGGCGCAGGCCGGTGCAGGCGAGCAGACTGATCAGGGCGAGATCGCGGATGGCCCGGGGACGGGGATCCTCCTTGAGGGATCCGCGGATGGCGGCGGCGGCCTCGGTATCGAGGGGCTTGGCTTGGCCGACAGTCCGGTCGGCCGTCTTGCGGGCCAGTCCCCTGAGGGTCGCAGCAATCAGCATACCCCTGATGGAAGGGGATATGGGCCCCGCGGCAAGGGCGGAGGTGTTGTTGCGACAGGGTCACTCCGTCGCCTGTCCAGTGCATGATGGGATTGATGCCATGGATCGCCCGACACCATGCCAATACTCGTTCACCAACTTACAAAGTGTCTCAGGGTCACAGATCACGGCAGGATTGCTTTCAAGATCCGGATGCTTGTCGTGCTCCTTGATTTCTGTGGGCAGCCGTGACTTCTTGTTCACAACCCAGGAAACGTAGGGGCGCCTCTCGCCGAGATACAAGCGCGCCACAAATCGTGCCGGCACACCAAGAATGTCCCCGAGTGCCCCGTAGGTACAGCGGCGCCTTTCGTGATTGAGATAGGCAAGGACACGCTGGGGCCACTTGTCGCGCTCGGGATCGTCCATCATCCTGCGACCCTTACTTAGGGACGGGAACCAGCCCTGTCAATCGGCTCGAAACACCCTCACCCCGCCGCCCGCCATTCCGCCATCGTCCTGGCACCTTCGCTCCGGTTGACTCCTGGCCGTTGCACCCCAGACTGGAACCGGGGAAGGGACGCAATCAGGCAGGATCCAGAAACCCCTCGAAGGCCGTCTTGAAGTCGGTGTTGGCCGATCCGGTGTCATTGAAGAACGGCAGCCCGTACACCGTGCAATGGCGGCCCTGCAACAGCGTCTCGAGCCGGGCCTGGCCCTCGATGGCCTTGAGGAATCGCGCTTTCCAGTCATCGAGCAGCATGAGATGCTGGCCCTTGGGCTCGATGAACAGTTGCAGGATGGCGGCACTGGCCGCATGCCGTTCACGCAGGAACAGGAGGAAGTCCGGCGCGAAGGCCTGACCATCGTCGATCGCAAGGACCGGACGCATTGCAGCACCCGGCCCTTTCTGACAGACTCCCCGCACCCCGGCGCGTCCTGCCGGGTGTTCTCCAGGATCGACCGAGGACCCCACCCCATGGCCCTTGCCCGGCCCGATGGCATCACGGTGGTCCGCAAGACGATGCCGGATGGCCACCCCCTGTCACGCGTTCCATGATGACGCGCTGGGCGAGCTGGGGATCGTCATCGTCCGACCCGATCCGACCACCGGCCTGAGCCAGATGGACGCGCTGGCAGCACCCGGGCGCCGGATGACCGGCTGGCCGCCCGTCGCAAGGCGCGTTTCGGTCAGGTGGTGGCTGCCCTCAGCGCCACCATTGACGAAACGTACGGCCCCGGCAGTCCGGGCCGATCCCCTGCCCTGCCACCGCCTGTCATCCGGACACGGGCCCGGGTCGGATCCAACCTTCTGACCTGCCATGCCTGCGGCGCGGGTGTCACCCAGCTGGTCTTGGCCCCCGGCGCGGCGGGCGTTGGGGATCTCGAGACCCAGGCGCGGCGGATGTGGCGCAAGATTGCCGCTCTGGGTCTGTCGACCTGGATCGTGGGGCCGCTATGGAAGCACCCGATCCGGCCGACCATGCCGTCCCGGTCCGCAAGGTCTGGCCACAGCGTGGCAAGATGGTCCGGCTGACCTCCGACGGGTTGCAGGCGGTGCTGGCCGCAGCGGTGACCTGTCCGGTGGGCCGGGTCCGCTATCTGGGCGACGGCTGAGGGCCAACACGCAAGGCCCGTCGGCATGTGCTCGACCGCGTGGCTCTGGCGGCCCTCAGCGGGGGTCCTGTCTGCAGGCGGTGCCGGACCGGTCGGTGGCGCCTGGTCACGCGAGGGCCCGACAGCAACCGTCCGCGGGGATTTGGCCGGGACCAGGGCCCAATCACCCCCGCAGCGCACGCTGGGTGGCCGTCAGTGGGTCGCTTTGGCTTGGACTAGCCGGAACTTCATTCCGGCTTTTTCCGCCGCCGCTTCCACTCTGAAGTGCAACATCAGCCAGCGAGGGGCGAAGCCCGAGCGGCGGCGGTCCCTTCACCGGGAGGCGTAGCCAGTCTTCCGGGGCGGTGCAAGCCCTGCCGGGCGCTGTCCGCGGCCCGCCGGACGCAGGGAGGGCGGAGCCCGACCGGAGGACGGCGGGCCGCGGACAGCGCGCATCTCCCCTCGGAGCCGCCCCCGGCGGCCCCGGAACGGCCCCCTCAGGGCGGCTGCGCCTGGTGGAAGGCCTCGGACGGGGTGAGGTAGCCCAGCGCCTTGCGCGGCCGCGCGTTGAGGCGGTCCTGGACGGCCTGCACCTCTGCGTCCGTCACCTTGCGGAAGTCCGTGCCCTTCGGGAACCACTCCCGCACCAGCCCGTTCACGTGCTCGTTCAGGCCGCGCTCCCAGGAGTGGTACGGGCGCGCGAAGAAGAACCCCGCGCCCAGCGCCTCGGCCACCCTGGCATGGCCCGCGAACTCCTTGCCGTTGTCCGCGGTGACCGTGTGCACGGGGAGAGGGCCCAGCATGCCGGTCATGGCCGAGCCGACCGCGTCCGCCGTCTTCCTCTCGACCCTTTCGAGCAGCGTGTACTTGGACGCCCTGTCCACCAGGGAGACAAGCGCGCCGCTGTGGCCCTTGCCCACAATGGTGTCGGCCTCCCAGTCGCCGACCCGTTCCTTCGCCTCCACGACGTCCGGGCGCTCGGAGATGTCCACCCGGCCCGGGATGCGGCCGCGGCCCGCGTGGGCCCCGCCCTTCCAGTTCGGCTTCCTGCCGCGGCGGCGGAGATGCCGCCAGAGACCGCCGCCGGCCTTCCGGTCGGCGTGGATGCGCTCGTAGATCCACTGACGCCCCGCCATCGGCGCGCCCTCCTTGCGGAGGCGCCCGCTGACCTGCTCGGGGCTCCAGCCCTCGGCCAGCCGCTCCTCCGCCATGCGCCACAGCTCCGGCGTCATCTTGCGCGCCACCGACGAGGCCGCGCTGCGGCGCCTGTCCGACTTGCGCTGGGCCTGCTTGTGGCGGTAGCCGCGCCTGCCGGCGTTGCGCCGCACCTCGCGCCAGACCGTCGTGCGGTCGCGGCCGAGCTGGCGGGCGATCGCCGGGCCGGAAAGCCCGCTTTTCCTCAGGGCGTGGATCTGGCAGCGTTCCGCATAGGTCAGGTGGCGATGGCCCTCGGGCATGACAGTCTCCTTGCTTCATCACAGGGACTGTCGTCGCCGCCTGGCCGATTCGCAACATCATGTGTCGCCGAACGACCAGGAACACTGCATCAGGTGTTGCACTTCAGAGTGGAACGGGGGCGCCTAACCCCCCCCCCCCCCCCTGACATGAAACGGGAATTCGCCGTTCCGGGTCCCCGCAGCTGGATTCCTGTTGCCATGACGGGCCCCCGGGGCGGTTTCCGGCGCGTCCCGCAGGACCGTCCAGGCGTCGTTTGACCAGGGAACTGCACTCTCCTGCCGGATTTCGCCTGCCGCCACAGGCGAATCGGTCTCCCATGGGCGCGAACCGTTCCCATAACGGGTGTCATCCATGGCCCTCAACATCAGCTCGGCCACGGGAGAGCTGGTGTTTCACGTCTTCGGGGCCATTGCGCAGTTCGAACGGCGGCTGATCGCCGAGCGCACGAAGGATGGGCTCCGGACGGCCCGCAAGCAGGGGCGTGTTCCAGGACGCCCTGCGGTGAGCGAGAGAGCCGCACAGGACCTTCGTGACCTCGTGGCCCGCGGCACATCCGTCACCCAGGCGGCCCGTTATGTCGGAATCGGCCGCTCAACCGCCTACCGCATGCTCCAGGACACCCATATGTAGCGATGGTCTCTGTTTGTTCACGCTTGTCGTAGTTGAGCTAACTATACGATGCCCCCTGTCCCGTCCCGGCAGACCGTCGGCCCCCCGTCAGGACCCGCTCGCGATGCCGCTGCATCGAGCCGACTCCCTTGCCGCATGACATGGAGTCACAGCCCGGGAAGGTTCCCGCGATGGCACGGACGGCTGCCCCGTTCGCCGGCGGACGGGGTGAATGCTGCTGGAGGCCGGGACGGCAAGGCGAGCGAACGACACCGTCCCGAAGACAGTTCATTCGGCCCACTGCCAGGGTGGTGCCGCAAAGTCCCCCAGGGTCCTCGTCACCGCCGCTTCATCCGCCTCGCCCCGCCCGTCCAGCCTCGCAACCAGCCCCAGGCGCCTGTCCTCGACCACGTCGGCGACACGCACGGAATGGCCATCGGCCTCGAGCACGGCGTCGTAAACGCGCCGAATGGCCATTCTCCGCAGGTCGGGCTTGAAGATCTTTCCGACGGCGGTCTTCGGAAGCTCGTCCATGATCTCGATGCACTTGGGCAGCGCCGCCCGCTCGGAGATCCTTTCTGCGGCAAAGCCGGCAAGCTCGTCCGGCGCGACCGACGCCCCGGCGACAAGCTCCACATAGGCGCAGGGCAGTTCGCCGGCGCGGGCGTCGGGCTGCCCGATGGCGCCGGCCATGGCGACGGCCGGATGGCCGGCGAGCACCTCCTCGATGACCGCGGGATCGATGTTGTGGCCACCCCGCATGATGATGTCCTTGGCACGGCCCGTGATCCAGACGTAGCCGTCGGCATCGACGCGGCCCAGATCGCCCGTGCGCAGGTAGCGCCCGAGATGGTAGAGATCCCCGTTCCTCTGCGCGTCCGTGTAGGCGCCCCCCGCCGCCACCCCTGGGCTTGCGACGCAGATTTCGCCGATCTCGTCGACGGCGCATTCCTCCGGCCCGCCCGGACCGGCGCGAAGGATCTTCACGTCCGTGTAGGGAAAGGGGATGCCGACGGAGCCCGCTTTCTTCACGCCGCCGACAGGATTGCACGACACGAGGCAGGTCGCCTCGGTCAGGCCATAGCCCTCGACCACCTCCACGCCGCATGCGGATTCGAATTTCCTGTAGAGTTCCGTCGGCAGCGGCGCGGAACCCGAAAACGCCATCCTGACCGACGTGATGTCCGCGTCCACCGGCCTCTGCATCAGCGCCGCGAAGGCGGTCGGCACGCCGACGACGAACGTCGCCCGCCATCGCTCGACCAGCTTCCAGAAGTTGTCGAAGACGCCGTCCCCCCGATAGCCCGCCGGCGTCGGGAAGACGACATGCGCCCCCGAGCAGGCCGCCGACATCAGGACCGGCTCGACCGCAAAGACATGGAACAGCGGCAACGGGCACAGGATGACGCTCTTGGAATCGAAAAGGATCGAGCCTCCCAGCCAGCCGTTGTAGAGCATGCCCTCAAAGCGGTGCTGCACGATCTTCGGCATACCGGTCGTGCCGCCGGTGTGAAAGTGCGCGGCCACCCGGTCACGTTCGGGCGGCGCGAAGTCCAGCGCCTTGCCCTGGCGGTCCAGCTCGGCGTTGAAGTCCAGGATCCTCGCCCTGTGCCGGTTCGGATTGCCGGGGCGCAGCAGGGGCACGAGCCATGACTTCGGTGGCGTCAGGTAGCGCCGGAGATCGGCCTCGAGCACCGTCTCGACATCCGGCGCCATGGCGACGGCGGCCGCCACCTTCTGGGGCACGTCCGTCCTTGGAAACGCCTTGAGCGTGACGACCACGCGGGCGCCGGTCTCGCGCAGCAGCGCAGCGATCTGGTCGCTTCCGAGCAGCGGATTTATGGGATGCACGATTCCGGCCGTCATGCCCCCGAGAAGCGCCACCGCCGTCTCGGTCGCGTTGGGCAGGACGCATGCGACGACATCGCCTTCCCCGACGCCCAGCGCGCGAAACATGTTGGCCGCCTGGGTCGTCCTGTCGAGGACCTCGCGCCAGGTGAGCGTTTCAGCCGGGTCGTCCGGCCCGGAAAGCAGCTGGTATGAAATCGCGTTTCCGTCGCCATGGGCCGCGGCCGTGGCCACCAGGGCGCCATAGACGGATTTCGGGAGATCGCGCGAATCCCACGGCATTTCCGCTTCGACGGCGTCGCGATCGCTGACGCTGGAAAATTTCATGCTCGCCTCCGTGCCATTCATGGAACCGTCGCCCGAATCCCGGCATCCGGCAAGGCCGGACGGCCTCCGGCGGCATGTCCTGCGCCGCGCCCTACCCGACGGCGACGCCGCCCTCGGTGAACTGGAGCCTGGCCAGGCGCGCATAGAGGCCGCCATCCGCGACGAGGCTCTCGTGCGTTCCGCTCGCCACGATCCTCCCCTGGTCGAAGACAAGTATGCGGTCGGCCTTCTTGACGGTGGCGAGACGGTGCGCGACCACGAGCGTCGTGCGGCCCTCGGCGAGCCGTTCCACCGCAGCCTGCACCGCCCTCTCGCTTTCGGCGTCAAGCGCGCTCGTGGCCTCGTCAAGCAGCAGGATCGGGGCGTTGCGCAGGATCGCTCTCGCGATCGCGATCCTCTGCCTCTGCCCGCCTGACAGCATCACGCCCCGTTCTCCGACCTGCGTCGCGTAGCCTTCGGGAAGGGCGCTCAGGAAGCCGTCGGCGGCGGCGGCCCGGGCGGCGGCCCGTATCTCTTCGTCCGTAGCGTCGGGCCGGCCGAAGCGGATGTTCTCGGTCGCGGATGCCGCAAAGATCACGGGTTCCTGCGGCACGAGGGCGAAATGGCGGCGAAAGTCGGCCCGCTTCACGGTCCGCAGGTCCTGCCCGTCGACGCGAATCGTGCCGGCGACCGGATCGTAGAAGCGCAGGAGAAGCTGCACGACCGTCGACTTGCCGGCTCCGGACGGGCCGACGACGGCCACGGTCTCTCCCGGGCGGACGGTCAAGGAAACGTCGTTCAGCGCGGCCGTGCCCGGCCTTGAAGGATAGGCGAAATGCACGCCTTCGAAGGTGATTTCCCCCTTCACCGGCGTCTTGACGGCGGGAGCGTCGGCCGGGTCGCTCATGCCGTCGTCGGCGTTCAGGAGCTCGACCAGCCGCTCGGTTGCGCCTGCGGCCCTCATCAGCTCGCCCCAGATCTCGCTCAGGGCCCCGACCGAACCCGCCACCATCACCGAGTAGATGACGAACTGGACAAGTTCGCCCACCGTCATCGCGTCCATGCGGACATCCCGCGCGCCGACCCAGAGAACGCCGACAACGCCGGAGAAGATCAGAGCGATCACGATCACCGTCATCACGGCCCGCGTGGCGACCCGCTGGCGCGCGGACCGGAACGACCGCTCCGTCACCTCCGAAAACGCCCTGCGGCTCTCGGCCTCGTGCGTGAACGCCTGCACGGCCTGGACGGACAGGAGGGACTCGGACGCGTTCCCCGACGATGCAGCGATCCAGTCCTGGTTTTCGCGGCTTAGCGCACGCAGCCGCCTGCCGAGCACGACGATCGGGACGACGATCACCGGCACCATGAGCAGCACGAGGCCTGCGAGTTTCGGGGACGTCACGAAGAGCAGCACCAGCCCGCCGACGAGCGTGAGCGCGTTCCTCAGCGCGACCGAGACCGACGACCCGATGACGGACAGGATCAGGGTCGTGTCTGTCGTGAGGCGGGAAAGGATCTCGCCGGTCATGATCCGCTCGTAGAAGGCGGGGCTCATCCCGATCATGCGGTCGAAGACATCGATCCGGATGTCGGCGACCACGCGCTCTCCCAGCCATGTGACGAGGTAGTAGCGAAGCCCGGTCCCGAAGGCGAGCAACAGCGCGAGACCGAGCGCCACCATGAAATAGCCGTCCAGCAGGCCGGCCGCGGAAGTCCCGAACCCGTCGACCACCCGGCGCACCGCGATCGGGAGAATCAGCGTGACGACGGCCGTGAGCACGAGCGCGACGCACGCCACCGCAAGCATCCAGCGGTAGGACCGGACGAACGGCCACAGCGACCTCAGCGCCCGGACGTTCCGTGACCTGGCGCGGTCATGTCCGGAAAAGTCGGTCATTCGGCTCCTTCCCCGGCCGTCAGGCACCCGATGCCGGGAAATGGCCGCGAGACGCCGGGACGGGCTGGAGCGGGTAGCGGGAATCGAACCCGCACCAAGAGCTTGGAAGGCTCGTGTGATACCATTTCACCATACCCGCCGGGGCGAAGCCGTCACTATGCCACCGCGCAGGGGGCGTCAAGCGGCAGCCGGCGCCGTTCCGGCGAGAACGAAAGGAATTGCGGGGGCCATGGCGCGATCAGGGCACGCGTGGCGCGGGCGGCAAGCGGAGGGCCTGCCAAGGCCTCCCCGAACGGTTTCGCAACGGGCGGACGGCCGCCCTCCGGACCCGTGACCAGGCCGCCGGCCCGTCCCGGCGGGCGACGGGCCGACCGGGCAGCCGGATTCGCTTACGTCCAGCCCTCACGGGAGCTTCACGGAAGCGACGATCGGGCCGCCCCGGGCGACCAGCGCGCCGAACACCCGCTTCAGGATTGCGGACTTCGCCTCCTCGACGCGCGCCTCGACCTTCGCGACTTCGGCCCGCACCCTTTCGAGGCCGGTCCTGGCCGCGAGGTTCCCGTTGAGCAGGACGACATGCTCCTTGGCCTGCCGCTCGGCGAAGCCGGGGCCGGCCCGCCGCTTGACGGAGCGGCGGGCATCGAACGCGATGGCCTCTGACATGACCGAAGCACAGTGGCGCCGCTGCCGACGGGAAGAGGCCAGATCGGCCCGGGGCGCAAGGCTTCAGGACCCGGTTCGCCCAGCCTCAGGGTCCGCGGCCATCGGCGACTGGCGCAGGGAATGCTTGAGCACGGAGAACCCGATCACGGCTGAAAGCGCCGAGCCAAGCAGAACGCCGAGACGAACCTGGTCGAGCTGCTCGGCAGCGTCGAATGCCAGGGTTCCGATGAAAAGGCTCATGGTGAAGCCAACGCCCGTGAGACACGCGATGCCGTAGACCTGCAGCCAGCTCGTGGCGTCGGGAAGACGGCAGAGGCCGGTCCTGACCCCCAGCCAAGAGAAAGCCATGACGCCCGCCTGCTTGCCGACGAACAGGCCAAGCGCGATGCCGAGCGGCAGCGGCTCTGCGAGCGAGGCCAGCGAGATGCCCTCAAGCGAGACGCCCGCGTTGGCGAAGGCAAACAGCGGAATCACGAGAAACGCCACCCAGGGGTGAAGATCGTGTTCCGTCACCTTCAGCGGCGAGGTGCCGTCCCGCGCCCGGATCGGGACCATCAGGGCGACCAGCACGCCCGCGAGGGTCGCGTGGACGCCGGACTTGAGCACTGCGGCCCACATCACGACCCCGACAAGCACGTAGGGCGTGATCCGCTTGAAGCCGGCGCGGTTCAGCACGAGAAGCGCGAGCCAACCGCCTGCCGCGACCGACAGCGCCGCAAGCGACACGCCGTCGGTGTAGAAGGCCGCGATGATGACGATCGCCGCGAGATCGTCGATGATTGCAACGGCGAGCAGGAAGATCTTGAGAGTGACCGGCACGCCACGGCCGACCAGCGCGAGGATGCCGAGCGCAAAGGCTATGTCCGTGGCCGCCGGAATGGCCCAGCCCTTGATGGTTCCGGGCGACTCGAGGTTGATGGCCACATAGACGAGCGCCGGGACCGCAATGCCCCCGAAGGCCGCGATCAGTGGCAGTGCCGCCCGGTCGAGGCTCGAGAGATGACCCTCCAGGATCTCGCGCTTGATCTCGAGCCCGACCAGGAAGAAGAAGACGGCCATCAGCCCGTCATTCACCCAAAGGAGCATGGGCTTGGCGATGGAGAACGCCCCGATCTGAACCGTGATCGGAAGATCAAGGAAAGACGCGTAGACCGGAGCGATGAAGGAGTTGCTGATGACGAGGGCGGCCAGGGCGGCAAGCATCAACAGCACGCCCGGCGTGGCTTCGCTCGCGAAGAGCTGAATGACGGGAGATTTCTGGCTGTCGTACTTCATGGGACCCTGTTCGCCTTTCTCGCATCAGGATGCAAGTCCCGCATGCACCGCGATCCGGCCCGGGCAGCCGGCATGCGGATGGCCGGGACCGTCCCTGGCGGGGCAGGATGGACGGAAGTGCGGATCAGCCTGCATCCGGAGGATCCCTTCGGCAACGGCCGTCGGCCCGGGAGCGCGAATTCTCCGCCGGCTTTCCTGTCGCGACGCCCGGGAAGTCCACGCTTCTCCGCGGCACGTGCCGCCGGCCGCGGGGGCCCGGATGCCCAAGCCGCCACGAACGCCCTTCGTGAAGAGACGGGACCGGCGACCCGCGACGGCGACGGGAATCGGCCGGACGGCCCTCGATCACGGCTCCAGCGTGCCGAGGATGCAGGGTTGCGAAGGGGTGTGGCCCGGCATAAGAAGCCGCTCACCTGCAATCCGGGGCCGCTCGCCATGGACAACGTCGTTCTCATCGTCCACCTGATCCTCGCTCTCTGCCTCATCGGGGTCGTGCTCCTGCAGCGCTCGGAAGGCGGGGGCCTCGGGCTCGGTGGCGGGGGCGGCGGGCTCGTGACCGCGCGCGGCGCGGCAACGGCGCTCGGCAAGGTCACATGGGCCCTCGCGGTCGCCTTCATCGCCACCTCGCTTGCGCTGACGATCATCGCCGCCCGGAGCTCGGGAGGCGGATCCGTTCTGGACCGTCTCGGCGTCGCCGCACCCGACGCCGTGAGGCAGGAGGGCGACGTCCCGGATGCCGATTCTCTGCTGCCGCCCCTGGAGGACGGCGGCCCGGACGGCGGCCTCCTCCCACGCGCGGACGAGTAGCGGTCCGCGCCGCCCGAGGGTCGCGGAGCGCCATCCCGAGGCCGCACGGATCTCCGGCGATGGCTTTCGCCGGCACCGTGTCCCGGGCGAAGCGCGGCCCGCGAACGGACCCCGGGCACATGCCGCGATGCGCCTTCGATCACGCGCGCAGCGAACGTCAGGCAATGAGACGGTGCGGCAGCGGTGAGACAACGCAAGGCTTCGACCGGCATTCCGGCGCGGCTGGGCGCACGGTCCCGCGTCCGCTGCACCTTGGCCTGAGCGAAGGAGCCGGGCGTTCGCGTGACGGCCGGCCCCCCTGGTTCAGGCGAAGGCTGTCGCATTTGCGGTCTGGACGCGGCACATGGCGGCGTTCGCCCGCACGGCACCGCGGACGCAGCCCGTTCGGGGGGATCTCCGTCACGCATATCCCCGGGGACGCCGATGCCGCTTGCGCGCTACCGGAAACGGAGGTTCTCCCGCGAAAGCTGCCCCAGGCTTGTCACGCCCATGAGCTTCATGCCGCGCTCGATCTCAGCGCGCAGGCTGCCAAGCGCGCGCTCGACCCCGGCCTGTCCGGCCGCCGCGAGCGCGAAGAGATAGAGCCGCCCGCCGGAGCACGCCTTCGCGCCGACCGACAGCGCCTTGAGCACGTGGGTGCCGCGCTGGATCCCGCCCTCGCAGATCACGTCGAGCTTGTCCCCCACGGCGTCGACGATCTCGGCCAGATGGTCGAAGGGGGCGCGCGAGCCGTCAAGCTGGCGGCCGCCATGGTTCGAGACCATGATCCCCGTGCAGCCTATGTCGACCGCCCGTCTCGCGTCGGCGACGCTCATGATCCCCTTGAGCGCGAACTGGCCGTCCCAGCTGGCGCACAGCCTCTCGGCGTCGTTCCAGTCCATCGACTGATCGAGCATGGTCGAGAAATAGTCGCCGATCGAGGTGGCGAGGTTCGTGCCCGCGCTCACGTGGCCCGAGAGATGCGGCAGGTCGAACTTCTCGCGGAAAAGGTAGTTGAGCGCCCATGAGGGGTGCGTCGCGAAGCTGAGGAGGCTGTCGAGCGTCAGCCGGGGCGGGGAGGTGAAGCCGGTCCTCAGGTCGCGCTCCCGGTTGCCGCCGGTGATCGTGTCGACGGTCAGCGCCATCACGTCGAAGCCGGCGGCCTTGGCCCGGTCGAGGAGCGCGTCGTTCAGGCCGCGGTCCTTGTGAAAGTAGAACTGGAACATCTTGGGCCCGGGCGCCATCGCCGCAAGGTCCTCGACGCTGACCGTCCCGAGCGACGAGACGCCGAACATCGTGCCGTGCCGCTGCGCCGCGGCCGCGACGGCGCGCTCGCCTTCATGATGGAAAAGCCGCTGCAGCGCCGTCGGCGCGCAGTAGACCGGCATCTCGAGCCTCTGCCCCATGACCTCGACGCTCATGTCCACGTGCTCGACGCCGGCCAGGACGTTCGGCACCAGGTCGCAGCCTTCGTAGGCCTCGGTGTTGCGCCGGTACGTCACCTCGTCGTCCGCCGCGCCGTCGATGTAGTGAAAGATCGGGCCGGGCAGCCGGCGACGGGCCAGCGCGCGGAAGTCTCGGAAATTGTTGCAGGACCGGACGCCCATTCCTCACCTCCTCGCTCGCCGGTTCAGGGCCGTCAAAGCGCGATCGTCACGGGGTCGCCTTCGTCGGCCGCGGCCCGGGCGGCGACGGCCGCGACCGCCACGTCCTGAAGCCCGACGCCCGTGCCGTCGAAGAGCGTGATCTGGTCATCCGAGGTGCGGCCCGGATGCGCCCCGTTGATGACGGCGCCGATCGGCGTGATGTCGCCTTGCGCCAGCGTTCCGGCCGCGACCGCATGCTGCATCTCGCCGATCGAGACCGACTGCGCGACCTCGTCGGCAAAGACCGACGCCCTCCCGGCCAGCGCGGCGTCGATCTCCTGCTTGCCCTCGGTGTCCGTTCCCATGCAGGCGAGATGGGTGCCGGGCCGTATCCAGCCCGCCATGAGCAGCGGCTCGAAGGCCGAGGTGATCGTGATGATCACGTCCGCCCGGGCGGCGACCTCCTCGGCCGTCACGGCCTCGAAGGGCAGACCGGCGTCCTCCGCCGCCGCGGCGAGCCGCGGAAGCATCTCGGGATGCGGGTTCCACGCGACCACCCGCTCGAAGTCACGGCGGTCGGCGGCCGCGCGCAGCTGGAACTGCGCCTGGTGGCCGGCGCCGATCATCCCGAGGACGCGCACGTCAGGGCGCGCGAGATAGGCGATCGAGACCGAGGAGGACGCCGCGGTCCTGAGCGCCGTCAGGTGGTTGCCGCCGACCAGCGCCTTCAGCCGTCCGGTGTCCGGGTCGAACAGGAACACCGTCGACTGGTGGTTCGTCAGCCCTCTCCCGGCGTTGCCCGGCCAGTAGCCGCCGGACTTGACGCCAAGCGCAAGGCCCGCGCGGTCGAATCCCGACTTGAAGCCGTAGAGGGCGTCGGCATGCCCGATGGCCTCCCGGACGACCGGAAAGTTGCGGGCCTCGCCGCGCGCCATGGCGCCGAAGACGGATTCGACCGCCTCGAACGCACGGTCACGGCCGACCAGGCGCCGGCAGTCGGCCTCCGTGACGACCAGAACGCCGGCCGCCGCCGCGACGCCACCCTCAGGACTGTCCTGCATGTCCCCGTCCTTTCCTCGACGAGCCGGACACGTGCCGCGCCCGGGTCCGCGGATTCCCGCTCAATACGCCTTGCCGCGGGCGGAGACCGGCCAGACGGTCTCGACCTTGCCGTCCCGAACGCCGACGTACCAGTCGTGCACGTTGCAGGTCGGGTCGCAGTGCCCGGGCACCAGGCGCAGCCTCTCGTTGATCGCGAGGACGCCCTGCGGATCCGCGATGACGCCGTGCTCGTCGGAACACTTGACGTATTCGACATCGTCACGCCCGAAGACCACGGGAAGGCCGCTGTCCACGGACTGCGCCTTCAGGCCGGCGTCGCAGATCGCCTTGTCGGCCTTCGCGTGGCTCATGACCGAGGTCAGTATGAAAAGCGCGTTCTCCCATTCGCCCTGGTCGATGCGGTTTCCGTCCTTGTCGAGGATCCGCCCGTAGTCCGCGTCCATGAAGGCGTACGATCCGCACTGCAGCTCGTTGTAGACGCCGGAGGTCCCCTCGAAGTAGTACGAGCCCGTGCCGCCGCCGCCGACGATGTCGCATTCCAGCCCCTCCGCCTTGAGCGCGTCGACGGCGTCGCGCACCATCGCGACCGCGATGTCGATCTTCGCCTTCCGGTCCTCGTAGCTGTCCATGTGCTGCATCGCGCCCTGGTACGCCTGGATGCCGGAGAACTTCAGGCCGGGGGCCGCGTCGACCGCCTTCGCGATCGCGACGACGGACGGCGTGTCCGTCACGCCGCAGCGGCCGGCGCCGCAGTCGATCTCGGCCAGGCACTCGACCTGCGTGCCGTGCCTGACGGCGGCCGCGGAGAGATCGGACACGTTGGCCTGGTCGTCGATGCAGCAGATCGTGCGTGCGCCGAGCTTCGGGATGCAGGCAAGGCGGTCGATCTTCGCGGGGTCGCGCACCTGGTTGGAGACCAGCACGTCCCGGATGCCGCCGCGGGCGAACACCTCGGCCTCGGAGACCTTCTGGCAGCACACGCCGCAGGCGCCGCCCAGCCGTTCCTGCAGGAGCGCAACGTCAACCGACTTGTGCATCTTGCCATGAACGCGATGCCGGACGCCGTGACGGCCGGCCCATTCCCCCATCTTGGCGATGTTGCGTTCGAGCGCGTCGAGATCCAGGACGAGGCACGGCGTCTGGATCTCGCTTTCGCGCATGCCGGCGACGGCCGGAACGTCGTAGCCCACTTCGAGGTCTTCAATCTTGATCGGAGCGTTCATCGCAATGTCTCCCATTCAGCGGTCCGTCCATGGCAGCCTGTCGAGATCGACATTGCCGCCGGTGACAATTACGCCGACGCGCTTGCCGGCGAACGTTTCGGGGTTCTTCAGGATCACGGCGAGAGGCACGGCGCAGCTCGGCTCGATCACCTGCCTGAGGCGCTTCCAGCTGAGCTTCATGGCGTCGACGATCTCCTGCTCGCTGGCCGTCAGGATGTCGGTGACGTGCCTCGAGACGAAATGCCAGGTCAGTTCCTTCAGCGGCACCTTCAGGCCGTCCGCGACCGTCTCCGGGGCATCGTCGGCGATGATGCGCCCGGCCCTCAGGGAGCGCATCGCATCGTCCGCCTGCTCCGGCTCGGCGGCGTACACCTTCACGTGCGGCGCGACGGACGCAACGGTCAGGCAGGTGCCCGAGATCATGCCGCCGCCGCCGATCGGGGCGAGAAGGACGTCAAGATCCTCGACCTGCTCGAGGAACTCCCTCGCGCACGTGGCCTGGCCGGCGATCACGCGCGGGTCGTTGTAGGGGTGGACGAAGTCGCCCCCGGACTCGGCCTGGACCCTGGCGAAGACCTCCTCGCGGGACGACGTCGACGGCGCGCATTCGGTGATCCGGCCGCCATAGCCGATCACGGCGTCCTTCTTGGCCCGGGGCGCCGTCCTGGGCATGACGACGTTGCACGGGATGCCGCGCCTGCCGGCCGCATAGGCGAGGCAGAGCGCGTGGTTCCCGGACGAGTGCGTGGCGACGCCGTTCGCCGCCCGGTCCTCGGGCAGGCCGAAGACCGCGTTCGACGCCCCGCGCACCTTGAAGGCTCCCGGCGGCTGCAGGTTCTCGCACTTGAAGAACAGGCTCGCGCCGGACTGGCGGTCGAGGCCGTCGCTCGTGAGGATCTCGGTGCGGCGGACGTGCGGCGCGATCCGCTCGTGCGCGGCGACCACGTCGGACCAGGCCGGAGCCTGCATGTCGGCCGTGTCGTTCATGTCAATCCCCCTTCGCGCGGCTTCACGCAGCCTGCCTGAGCGCGCCGCTGGCGGTCGCGCGGTAATGCTCCTGGGCGGCGCGCGTCCCGGCGCCGATCTCGACCGGGTATCCCAGGTCGGCCATCGCCATCTCGACCGTCGCGAGGCCCGAGAGCGCCATCACGTCGGTCAGCGCGCCCAGGTGGCCGATCCGGAAGGCCTTGCCGGCCATGCGGCCCAGCCCGACCCCGAACGACACGCCGTAGGTGTCGAAGATGTGGTTCGTGAGCGCGTCCGAGTCGAATCCCTCGGGAACGAGGACCGCGCTCACCGTGTCCGAGTAGAGCTCGCGTCGCCTGGCGCAGAGGCGGAGGCCCCATGCGTCCACCGCCTTCCGGACGCCCTCGGCGATGCGGGCGTGCCGCGCGAACACGCTGTCCAGGCCTTCCTCGAAAAGCATGTCGAGGCTCGCCCGCAGGCCGAACATGATCTGCAGCGGCGGCGTGTAGGGGAAGCCGCCCTTCTCGTTCGCCAGGGCCATGTCGCCGAAGTCGAAGAAGGTGCGCGGGCACCTGGCGGCCCTGGACGCGTCCATCGCCTTCCGGCTCACGCCGACGATGGCCATGCCGGTCGCGAGCATGAAGCCTTTCTGGCTGCCCGTGACGGCGAGGTCGACGCCCCATTCGTCCATGCGGAAGTCCATCGACGCGAGCGACGAGACGCAGTCGACGAAGAGCAGCGCGGGATGGCCGGCCGCGTCCAGCGCGCGCCGCACGGCGCCGACGTCCGAGCGGACGCCTGTCGCCGTCTCGTTGTGCGTGACGAGGACCGCCTTGATCCGATGGCCTGCGTCTGCGGCGAGGCGCTCGCCGTAGAGATCCGCCGGCACGCCCTCGCCCCAGTCGCACTCGATGATCTCGACGTCCAGGCCGTGCCGCTGGCAAAGGTCGATCCAGCGCTGGGAGAACATCCCGAACCGCGCGGCAAGGACCTTGTCGCCCGGCGACAGCGTGTTCGTGATCGCGGCTTCCCACCCGCCCGTTCCCGATGCGGGGAACGTGATCACCTGTCCGGAAGACGTCTTGAACACCTTCTTGAGGTCGGAAAGGAGCGGCCCCAGCAGCTCGATGAAGTCGGGCGCACGATGATCCATGGTCTGGATGCTCATCTCGTAGCGCAGGCGGTCCGGGATGTTGGTCGGCCCGGGGATGAAGACCGGGTTCTGGTCGCGCATGTGTCGTCTCCGCTTGTGTGGGGCGCGCAGGGGCGCGGTTCGGCTGGCCTGCTTGTGGAATGTTTTTCCAGTTCTGTCAATAAATTTTTTATTGAACAAATACAATTAATTATAAAAAATCTGTGAATTTTTTAGAATCATGTGGAAAAATTTTCCAAGTTCCTGTACGAAGATCCGGAATCTGGCTTGCGCACAGGAGCGATTGCCGTGGAAGACGTCGCGAGGAGGCCGCGCGGGCGGCCGAGGAAGGATCCCTCCGAGAGGGAGGCCTCCACCGTTCTTGCGCTGGAGCGCGGCCTGAACATCCTGTCGATCCTGGCGCGGGAGGGCCGCGCCTCGCTCGCCGACATCGCGATGCGCGCAGGCATGCCCCCCTCGACCGCGCATCGGCTGCTGACGACGCTGCAGGGCCATCGGTACGCCGACCACGACGAAGGCGCGCAGGACTGGATGATCGGCGTCGAGGCGTTCCGGATCGGCTCGGGCTTCCTGAGCCGCGTCAACGTCGTCGAGGCGGCCAGGCCGATAATGCAGGGCCTCGTGACCGAGACCGGCGAGACGGCGAACCTCGCCATCGCCGACGACGGCGACGTGATCTTCGTCAGCCAGGTCGAGACCTCCAACCCGATCCGCGCCTTCTTCAGGCTCGGCACGAGATCGCGGATGCACGCGTCCGCCGTCGGAAAGGCCCTGCTCGCCCAGCTCGCGCGCGGCGAGGTCGAAGCGCTGCTGCAGAGGAAGGGCCTGCCGGAATTCACCACGAAGACGATCACCAGCCCCGACCGCCTGTTTTCCGAACTCGAAAGCGTCAGGAGACAGGGCTGGTCCTTCGACGACGAAGAGCACCATGAGGGCATGCGCTGCGTGGCCGCGCCCGTGTTCGGCGCCCGGGGCGAGGCGATCGCCGCCATTTCCGTCTCCGGGCCCTCCACGCGGTTCGCCGACCGGAATGTCGCGGACTTCAGCGCGGCGATCAGGCGCTCTGCGGCGGACCTCACGAGCGCGATCGGCGGACCGTCGCCGCCGTGAAGGGGCGCATGACGCCCCGGGCGGCGCGGCAATGGCATTCGGATCTCCGGCGCTCGGACCGCAAAGGCCCCGTGCTTCGGGCGTGCCCGGCCCCTCATCCGACGAGGGATTGCACCTGATCACGCTGGCGGCCGTTCACGCGACCGCATTCCGGCAGTCGGGCGCCCGCGGGGCTGCCTGTCATTCCGATGACGGCCCATCGCCTTTGGCTTGACCGGTTCAGCCTCTACAGGCCTGATCAGCCTTGAGGACGGCAAGAACGCCTCGCCACAGGATGTTTCTGGCGTTCGGAGCCTTCCTGATGACTTGATGGATGAACCAAAGGAATGATGCCGCCCGGTCTCTTGCTCATCCCATCAAGTGCAGCTCGTTCATTGTGGCAGGGACGCAAGACGATCGTCAGGATGGCGGAATCGGGGCCAGCCCCAGCTCCTCGAGGAACCCGTTGTGCTTCGCCGCTGATTCTCGAATCCGTTCCTCGATTGCGACCAGCTCCGCACGGGTGGCCGACAGGTCGATCTCGGCTTCGGGCTCGGCAGTGCTGACGTAGCGTGGGATGTTCAGGTTGAATTCGTTGGCCTCGATCTCGTCCATCTCCACGCGCCTGGCATACCGCTCGACGCTCTGCGGGCGATCCCGGTAAGTGTCGATGATCTTCTCGATATGCCCGTCGGACAGGGAGTTCTGCCGCTTGCCCTTCTCGAAATGCTCGGACGCGTTGATGAACAGGACGTCGTCCGGCTTCTTGCACTTCTTCAGGACAAGTATGCAGACCGGGATGCCGGTCGAGTAGAACAGGTTTGCCGGCAGGCCTATGACGGTGTCGACGCGCCCGCCGTTCAGGAGCTTTCTTCGAATCCTCTCCTCGGCGCCACCCCGGAAGAGCACGCCGTGCGGCACGATTATGGCCATCACGCCGTCGTCCTTGAGGTAATGAAAGCCGTGCAGCAGGAACGCGAAGTCCGCTGCCGACTTCGGGGCCATTCCGTGGCTCTTGAAGCGCACGTCCTCGGCCAGTGCCTCGTTCGGGTCCCAGCGGTAGCTGAACGGCGGGTTGGCCACCACCGCGTCGAACTGCGGCTTCCTCGCCGGGTTCGTCTCGCGGAGCATGTCCCAGTCGTTGGTCAGCGTGTCGCCGTGGTGGATCTCGAACTCCGTGTCCTTCAACCCGTGCAGCAGCATGTTCATGCGCGCGAGGTTGTAGGTCGTGACGTTCTTCTCCTGCCCGCAGATCCTGCCAATGCCGTGCGGGCCCATGCGATTGCGTACGTTGAGCAGGAGAGAGCCCGAGCCGCAGGCGAAGTCCAGCACGCTGCCGAGGCGCTTCCGCCTGCCCGTCTTCGGCTCCTGGCTGTCAAGCGTGACGATCTCGGAGAGGATGCCCGATATCCGCTGCGGCGTGTAGAACTCGCCGGCCTTCTTGCCCGATCCCGCGGCGAACTGGCCGATCAGGTACTCGTAGGCGTCGCCGAGGGTGTCGCTGTCCGTCGAGAACGCCGCCAGGCCCTCGGCGATCTTCGTGATGATCGTGCAGAGCTTCGCGTTCCGGTCCGCGTAGGTCTTGCCGAGCTTTTCCGATCCGAGGTTGATTTCCGAGAAGAGCCCGGAAAACGTGCTCTGGAAGGATTCGTTCTCGATGTACCTGAAGCCTTCCTGCAGCGTGTCAAGCAGCTCCCCGTTCTGGGTGCGGGCCATGTCGGCAACGCTTGTCCAGAGGTGCTCGGGGCGGATGACGTAGTGCGCCTTGAGCCTCATCTGGTGCTCGAAATCCGGGACGTCGCCGGGGTTCCGGTCGTACCAGACTGACAGGGACGACCCGCCCCCGCGGCCGTCCGTGCAGGGGCAGTCGCGCCCGAGCTCCTTCTTTGCGGCCTGCTCGTAGTTGTCCGAGAGGTAGCGGAGGAAAAGGAACGCGAGCATGTAGTCGCGGAAGTCGTCCGCGTTCATCGCGCCGCGGAGTTCGTCGGCAATGGACCAGAGCGTTGCGCCAAGCTGTTTCTGCTGGTTTTCGGTCATGGGTCAGCCGGAGTGGGTAACGAACTTGTAGCGCGCGTTCAGCTTCTCGAGAATCTCGTCAAACAGCGCCAGGCTGTCCGGTACGAGCAGGTCGGATTCATAACGGTAGACGTTCTTGTGGGCGAGCGCGTTCACGACCCGGGCGATCTCATCCGCGTTCTCGAACCCGATGCGTTCAAGTGCATAGCCGATCCTGCCGACACCAAGGAACGATGACACGCTCTCCAGCACCTGGCGGAGAAGGGCCAGATGATAGGCGCGGACATCGTTCTCTTGCCGGGCCTGCTCGAGCACTTGAATGACTCTGAGGTGATAGAGGAACACGTCGCCCCTATGGGTCTCCAGCGAGACTTCTCCATGCCTGTCGCTCAGGATGCTCACCCTTGTCTTTGGCCGGTACTTGCCACTCTTGTCGCCCTTCATCAACCAGTCAAAAAGGATGGAGAACAGCCCGACGTGATGGGTGGCGATGATGATCTTCCGCTCGCCGAAGTGCTCCTCGATCAGTTCGTGCAGCATCGATGCGGTCACGAAGATGTTGTGGTCGTCGAGGCTTGAGACCGGATCGTCGATGAACATGTGCCGGGTCTGCTCGTCCGCCCAGCCTTCCACTTCCATCATCGCGAGGAAGAAGCACCAGACGAACACCCGTTCCTCGCCACGGGAGATCTTCATCGGGGGAACGTCCCCGGGCTGCCTGCCCATGGGGAAGAACGAGATCGACTCGATCCCCTGTTCCGCATCCTGATGCATCGAGAAGCGGAAGTCGAAGCCGGGCCTGTACGCCTTGAGCTTTGCATGGATGACGTTCTCGTTCAGATCGGCGTGCAGCCTGCTCAGCCTGCTTGGCAGGACGGCAAGCCGGATGTCCGCCCCGTCGTGTTCGATGTCGTTTTTCCAGACGAACAGATCCTCGCTGTATGCGTTGTAGTAGATTCCCGCGTGCGAACCGTACCTCGCGCTTGGTGATGTCCTTGTACGCGACGGAGAGTCGGGTCTTCCCCACGGCATTGAACCCGTAGATCAGCTGGATTTTGCAAGGATCATCACGCATCTCGGATGCGATGTGTTCGAGGGTTGTCATGTCGCCTCAAGATCAGGAAAGAGCTGCTGCAGCAAGCCCTTCTTGTGCGCTCGGAGGACGTCGAGGCAACTGACCTGTGCATTGATCAGGTCATCCAACGAACCGAGGCAGTCGGCAATCTTCCGTTGCTCGGCGGATTGGGGAATGTAGAAATCTTCACTTGCGAGGAGATGCCAGTCGGCACGAGGCATTCTCGAACCCGAAGAGATATTTGCTAAATTCATAAATCGTTCTGTTTGCACCAGATAGTACAGAAAAGCAGTGGAAACCACCTTACTTCGAAGCACCCAGATTTCGGATGTGCAAATGCCACTGAAAGTAGGTCGCGCGAATTTACGCAGGTATGGACGCAATTTTCCGAACAAGATATCACCTGCTTGAAAACGAATTTTGAGACTCATGTGTCCGTGAAATTCAGAGACACCAAGTATTCGCCCGGAGTTTGGCTCTATATTTTCAAGTTCAATCAAATGTGGAGTTTCCCTACAGGACTTTGGATCAAACTTCTCTTTGCTCCGTGAAACAATGTCTCTCAGGTTCTTCGCTTTCCAATCTTCGGTGTTTCGAAACTCCGGAAGCCGCAGCCATGGCACGGTTTCCCCAGGCCTAGGAAAGAGCTGCTGCATCAGCCCTTTCTTGTGCCGTCGCACTGCTTCGAGCTTTTGGTCCTCCGCAGCGATCAACTCGTCCAGCGAGCCGAGGCAGTCGGCGATTTTCTGCTGCTCGCCTGACCTAAAATCCGGAAAGAAAACAGTTTTGTTCTTTAGTTCAGAAAAGTGACGCTTGTACCGTTCCTGCGCTAACGGTCTGTGCGACAACTGGTAGTACAGATATACAGTCGACACATGTCTTCTAGCTTTGAAGATCTTGATCCCGTCTGCACCCTGAGAAAATGGCTGATCAATGAACTTCAATACGCAAGTGTGATCGCCAAACACGATGGCCGGAAGCGGCTTCTTGATTACGGCTTCGTCATCGTTCGTCCAGCCGCAGATGTAATTCTGCGATTGGTCAACTATTGGGAAACGACCATGCTCCAAATACGCGGAAGTTGGCAGCTTCTTCGGCGGTGTGATCGTATCGACGAGATTTGCAACCGTGGAGTGGTCCCACCCGGGGGCTTTCACAAACTCCGGAAACCGCAGCTTCGGCACAAGGTGCGATTGTCCGGAGGCCGTCATCGCGCCCCTCCCCGCTCGTAGGCGTCGAGACCCGGGATGTCCCGGCCGTGGGTCCGCCTCTTCAGGAGCGGGACAAGATCGGCCATGAGGGCAAGCTCACGGTCGCGGCGCTCGCGCCAGCCGAGGCCGAGCGGCTCCATCAGGTCGGTGAGCCGCTCGCCGTCGAAGATCATGCGCTGGAGGATGGTGTCGGCGAAGGCCGAGAGCGACCCGGCCGACAGCCCGTGGTCCCGCGCGAGGTCGTCGATCTCCTTCGCCTGCCTCTCGGCCTTGAACCGCTCGTATCCGGATCGGACCGCGGCCTCGTCGAGGCCCTCGCCCTCCTTCAGCGAGCGGACATATTCGGTGATCTCGTCCCGCTCGTCGAGGAACTTGGCGTCGGACCGGATCAGCTCGATGAGCTGCTCGCGGCTGATCTTCAGCTTCCGCGGATCCTGACCAGAGTACCTGGCGATCAGCTTCATGATGTAGTCGTAGTCGATGAGTGCGGAGGCGAACAGGACGAACTCGAAGTCGAGCTGTTCGACGTCGGGAATGGCCGGTTCGCCGTCCTTCCCTCGCTTGCCCTGCTTCTCCCTTAGGCGCCGGGCCGATTCGATGTAGCTTCCCCGGAAGGCGCGCATGTCGTCTTCGGGAAGGATGCGCTCGATCCGGTCCCGCTGATCGTCTGTCAGGTCCGTGTACTGGCTGAGCTGCGTCCGGACCCGCTGGACCTCCTTGAACCGGTTGATGAACTGGGCGTGCGCCTCGTCACCCCTGAGGTTGCTGACCTGGTCGGGCGTCGCCCGGAGGCGCTGCGACCGGAGGAACTCGCCGAGGTCCTCGACGGCCCGTTCGAAGTCGGCAATGACCGCGGGAGCCTCCTTGGCCAGCCAGATCTCGCGGGCGCGCTCGGCCCGGATGCCGGAGAAGAGGGCGATGGCGGAATCGACGCTCTCCCGCTGCTGGCGGAAGTCGAGGATGTGGCCGTGCGGCTTGGTCGCGTTGAGAACGCGGTTGGTGCGAGAGAACGCCTGGATCAGGCCGTGGTGCCTGAGAGGCTTGTCGACGTAGAGCGTGTTGAGGAACCTTGCGTCGAAGCCGGTCAGGAGCATGTCGACGACGATGGTGACGTCGATCTTCTCCTCTCCCTTTCGCGGCAGGTCGCGGTTGGGAAACCGCTGGTCCTTCATGCGCTGCTGTATGTCCTGGCAGTAGAGGTCGAAGTTGGTGATGTCGTGGTTCGTGTTGTACCTCTGGTTGTAGTCGTCGATGATGGCCTTCAGCGCGGCATTCTTGCCCTCGGGATCGTGCCTGTTGTCCTCCTTCTCGTTGGGAAGGTCCTCCTGGATCTGCCGGACGTCCCTGTCGCCCTCCGCGGGCGGCGAGAAGACGGCGGCGATCTTGAGCGGCACGAACTCCGGGTCGTCGGCCTGGCGCTCGGCCTGCAGCGTCCTGAAGACCTCCCAGTACTCGATGGCGTCGTTGATCGAGGCGGTGGCCAGCAGCGCGTTGAAGCGCCGGCCTCCGGTCGCGGCATCGTGTCTTTCGAGGATGGCCTCGGCGACCGCCCGCTTCGCGAGTTCCTGGCCGGGCCCGGGGGCGGAGTCGCCCCTGGGCCTGTAGTAGTCGACGTGGAAGCGAAGGACGTTCCGGTCCTCGATCGCGTGGGTGATGGTGTAGGCGTGGAGCTCCTTCTCGAAAAGGTCCTGCGTGGTCCGAAGCGTGGCGACGCCTCCCTCGACCTGCCTGACGGTCGCGTTCTCATCGAAGATCGGCGTGCCGGTGAAGCCGAAGAGCTGGGAGTTCGGGAAGAACTCCCTGATGGCCCTGTGGGTCTCGCCGAACTGCGAGCGGTGGCATTCGTCGAAGATGAAGGCCATCCGCCTGTCCCGGAGGCGCTCGAGCCTCTCCTTGAACGCTGGCCGTGCCCGATCGCCGTTCTGCCTGCCGCCCTTGCCGCTCCCGTCGAGCGCCAGCCCGAGCTTCTGGATGGTCGTGACGATGACCTTGTCCGCGTGGTCGTCGGATTCGAGACGGCGGACGAGCGCCGCGGTGTTCGTGTTCTCCTCGACGCAGTTCGCCTGGAACCGGTTGAACTCCTCGCGGGTCTGGCGGTCGAGATCCTTGCGGTCGACGACGAAGAGGCACTTGTGGACGCTCTCGCTGTCCTTGAGGAGCGTCGAGGCCTTGAAGGACGTGAGCGTCTTGCCCGAGCCGGTCGTGTGCCAGACGTAGCCGTTGCCGCAGTCCTGGTCGATGCAGTCGACGATGGCCTTGGTCGCGTAGATCTGGTACGGGCGCATCATCAGGAGCTTCCGCTCGCTCGCGACGAGGACCATGTACCTGCTGATCATGTGTCCGAGCGTGCACTTGGCGAGGAACCGGTCGGCGAATTCGTCGAGGTTGCTGATCGGCGTGTTGTCCTCGTCCGCGAACCGGCAGACGGGCAGGAACTGCTCCTCCGCGTCGAAGGCGAAGTGCCGCGCGTCGTTGTTGGCGAAGTACCACGTGTCAGTGCGGTTGCTGACGACGAAGAGCTGGACGAAGCAGAGCAGCGTCCGGGCGTATCCGTTGCCGGGGTCCTTCCTGTAGCGGACGATCTGCTCCATCGCCCGCCTCGGGCTGATCCCGAGCGACTTCAGCTCGACCTGAACGACGGGGACGCCGTTGATCAGGAGCATGACGTCGTAGCGGTGATGGCTGTAGTCCGTGTTGATGCGGAGCTGGCTGACGACCTCGAAGCGGTTCTTGCACCAGTCCTTGATGTTGACGAGGGTGTAGTTGAGCGGCGTGCCGTCGTCCCGGGTGAACGCCTCACGGTTGCGCAGGGTGCATGCAGCCTCGTACACGTCGGGCGTGACGATCTCGTCCAGGAGCCGCCTGAACTCGCCGTCCGTGAGCCTGACGCGGTTCAGGGCCTCGAACCTGTGCCTGAAGTTGGCCTCAAGCGCCGCCCGGTCGCGGATGTCAGGGCGATATTCGTGCTTGAGATCCTGCAGCTTCGCGACCAGGTCCTCCTCGAGCCTGCGTTCAGGCGTTGCCACGTTCATCCTGGCACCTCGCTGCCTCCCGACATGCTGCATCGGCCCGAACGGCATTCCGTCTAGCGTGCATTCGGCGATGCAGTCAAGAATCAGGCGAAATCTCCCGTCGTGGCCGCTCATGAGCCGGAGGCCCAGCCTGGCGTGGCCCTCGCGGAGGCAAGCGGCAGAGCGGCAGTTCCGCAATCGACGTTCCCGCGGGCTGAAGGAACTCGAGACCGAAGGGCCGTCGCCGCTGCCGGTCGCCCGGTGCCGCGCGGCGGAGGCCTCGGCGAATCCGTCGAGGTCCGGTTTCGAGACTCTGGCGCCCGGGCGGCCATTCCGGTAGAGCAGGGCCATGAGTGGCGTCACGCTCACCATCAGGCGGCCGGACGACTGGCATCTGCACCTGCGCGACGGCGCGATGATGGAGAGCGTCCTGCCCTGGTCCGCCGGGCACTTCGCCCGCGCCGTCATCATGCCGAACCTCTCGCCTCCCGTCGTCACCGCGCGCGACGCCGCGGCGTACCGCGACCGCATCCTGGCGGCCTTGCCGGAAGGCCACGAATTCGAGCCGCTGATGACGCTCTATCTCACCGAGGACACGGATCCGGCCGACGTGAAGGCCGCCGCAGAAAGCGGGCTTGTCAGGGCGGCCAAGCTGTATCCGGCGGGCGCCACCACGAATTCCGCGGACGGGGTGCGCGACTTCGACAGGATCCGGGGCGTCCTCGACCTGATGGCGGAGGCCGGCCTGCCGCTCTGCGTCCACGGCGAGGTGGCACGGCCAGAGGTCGACGTCTTTGACCGCGAGGCGGCCTTCATCGACGAGGTGCTCGACCCGATTCGCCGCGGCACGCCGGGGCTGCGCGTGGTGATGGAGCACGTCACGACCGCCGAGGCGACGGCCTATGCGGCCGAAGGCGGCGACGACCTCGGCGCAACCATCACCGTTCACCACCTGATGCTCGACCGGAACGACATGCTGGCAGGCGGCATCCGTCCCCACTTCTACTGCCTGCCGGTCCTGAAGCGCGGCACGCACCGAGCGGCGCTCATCGAGGCCGCCACGGGCGGCGACCCGTCCTTCTTCCTTGGCACCGACAGCGCGCCTCACACGACTGACGCCAAGCAGGGCGCGTGCGGATGCGCCGGATGCTTCACCGCGCCCGTCGCGCTCGCCTGCCTGGCGGAGGTCTTCGACGAGGCCGGCGCTCTTGACCGGCTTGAGGGCTTTGCCTCGAATCACGGGGCGGGCTTCTACGGGCTTCCCCGGAACGAGGCCAGGATCACGCTGCGGAAGGGAGAGCCGGTCGAGATGCCGGGACAGGTGCAGACCGGCGAGGGGCCGGTGACGGTGTTCGACCCCGGCAGGCCGGTCCGCTGGAGGGTCGCGCCGTGACCGCCGGAGCCCGAAGGAGGCGTGGAGGGACGGAAACGTCCCCGACGGCCCCCGGCCCCGCGAGCCGCCCGGACGACTCCGAGATCGCGCGGCTGTCCGCGGAGCTGCTGCTCGAAGCCGGGGCGGTGCACTTCAACGCGGACAGGCCCTTCACGCTGTCCAGCGGCCTGCCCTCGCCGGCCTATGTCGACTGCCGGAGGCTGATCTCCTACCCGCACATCCGGAACCGCCTCATGGACTACCTGGCGGCGCGCGTCCTGCGCCGCGCCGGCGCCGACGCCTTCGACAACGTCGCCGGCGGCGAGACCGCCGGCATTCCGTTCGCCGCCTTCGTGGCGGAACGGCTCGGGCTGCCGATGACCTACATCAGGAAGCGGCCCAAGGGCCACGGACGGAACGCGCGAATCGAAGGCGTGATGAAGGCTGGGGACAGAGTGCTTCTCATAGAGGATCTTGCCACGGACGGCGGCTCGAAACTGTCCTTCGTCGACGCCGTCCGCGAGACCGGCGCCGCCTGCTCCCACACCGCGGTCATCTTCTACTACGGGATCTTCCCCGAGACGCTGGAACGGCTAGGGAATCATGGGGTTGCGCTCCATCACCTGTGCACGTGGCGGGACGTCCTCGAAGCCGCAAGGGCCGGAGGGAGGCTTGACGCCGGCACGCTCGCGGAGGTGGAATCCTTCATCGCGGCCCCGCGCGCGTGGCAGGCGGCGCACTCGGCCTGACCGGCGGGCCGGGCGGCAGGTATTGACCTCGATGGCCTGACTGCCCCAACATGATGGGGCGCGCCGCGCATCCACAGGCAATCCACATGATTTCCAGATGGACCGACCGCGGGGGCGCCGGTTAGAAACGCGAGCATTCGAGGACGCGCATACCGCCGGAGGCAGGAAAGGCCATGAGCGAGGTGACCCAGATCAGGCCGGCAGGGGCCGGAACGCAGGAATCCGTGCCGCACAACATCGAGGCCGAGCAGCAGCTCCTGGGGGCGATCCTGACCAGCAACGACGTCTTCGACCGCGTCTCGTCCGTGGTGTCGGAAACCGACTTCTTCGATCCGGTGCACGCGCGGATCTTCGAGGTGGCGAGACACCGCATCTCGCGGAACGCGCTGGCGTCGCCGATCACCCTGAAGGCCTTTCTCGAGGACGATCCGGGGCTGAAGGAGCTCGGGGGGCCTGCATACCTGGCCAGGCTGGCCGGATCCGCGATCTCGTCCTTCGCGGCCCGCGACTACGCGCAGATGATCCGCGACCTCTGGATCCGGCGGGCGCTGATGCAGGTCGGCAGGGACATCACGGAGAAGGCCGCGAACGTGGACGTTTCGACGGAGCCGGCGGAGCAGATCTCGGAAGCCGAGCAGTCGCTCTACGAGGTGGCCGAATCGGGCGGGCCGGCGGCCGGGTTCCAGTCCTTCCTGACGGCCATGACGGCCGCCGTGGACGTGGCCGCCGCCGCCTACAGGCGGGACGGAGGGCTGGCGGGCCTCTCCACCGGCTTCACGGACCTCGACAAGAAGATCGGCGGACTTCACAAGTCGGACCTGCTTGTCCTTGCCGGGCGGCCGTCGATGGGCAAGACGGCGCTGGCGACGAACATCGCGTTCAGCATTGCCAGCGACTACCGCAGCAAGAAGTCGCCCGACGGCCGCAAGGAGACGGTCAGCGGCGGCGTCGTCGGCTTCTTCTCCCTGGAGATGTCGGCGGAGCAGCTGGCCGCCCGCATCCTGTCGGAAGCGTCGGAAATACCGTCCGAGCGCGTGCGAAGCGGGGACATGAACGAACCCGAGTTCCGCCGGTTCGTCGAGGCGGCCAAGGGTCTCGAGGCGTGCCCGCTCTACATTGACGACACGCCGGCGCTGCCCATCGGCCAGCTGGCCGTGCGGGCCCGGCGGCTCAAGCGGGAGCACGGGCTTGACGCCCTTGTCGTCGACTACCTGCAGCTCGTGAGGGCGTCGACCGCCAGGGACAGCCGGGTCAACGAGGTCTCGGAGATCACCCAGAGCCTGAAGGCGATCGCCAAGGAACTGGACATTCCGGTGATCGCGCTCAGCCAGCTGAGCCGGCAGGTCGAATCGCGCGATGACAAGCGCCCCCAGCTCAGCGACCTGCGGGAATCCGGGTCGATCGAGCAGGACGCGGATGTCGTGATGTTCGTCTTTCGCGAGGAGTACTACAAGGAACGCGAGAAACCGGGCGACCACGACGGCGAAGCCATAGCGAAATGGCAGGAGGAGATGGAAAAGGTCCACAATCGCGCCGAGGTGATCATAGGCAAGCAGCGCCACGGCCCCGTCGGCACGGTGGAGCTCGCGTTCGAGGGGCGCTTCACGCGGTTCTCGAACCTTGCGATGCCTTGGCAGAACGAGAGCATCGGCGACAGCTGAGAGCGTGGCCCCGAGAGCCTCGAGGATCGGGGTGCAGCCGTCCGGAGGCGCGTCCTGACAGCCGCTGCCGCTCCGCGCGGGCCGCAGGCCCGCCTTCGTTCCGGCCGGCCTGCAAGGCGAAGGGCCTGACGGGCGGACCCGGAAGCCTGCATGGCGGCAGGCATTGACGGCCGGGCCGGAGCCGGGTTCCCGGCTGCGGGGATCATGTCCTTGCGGAACGGTCCGCCCGTCCGCCCGAATGCGCCGCGCCCGGGGCGCGTCATGCCCGCGTTCAGGCTGACAGGTGCAGGCCGGACGCTGCGGCGAAGGCGGTCATCGCCTCAAGGCCGGAAGGCGCGTCAAGCGCCGGAGGCCTCCGTCCTGCAAAGGGTCAGGCAGACGTTCCCGTACCTGCGCGAGTCCAGCATGGCATACCCGCGAGGCGGCGAGACCGCGTCGGCCTCCTCCCATGCGATCAGCGCCCCGTCGGCAATCCACCCGCCTGACCGGGCCGCGGCAAGCGCAGGCCCGCCCAGTTCCCGGCGATGCGGCGGATCGAGAAAGACCAGTGTCGCAGGCTCGCCCGTCGCCGGCGCAAGACGGGCGGCGTCGCCGCGAACCAGGCGGGTCTTCCCGTGAGCGTCCGCCCTGGCAACGTTCTCCTCGATGATCCGTGCGGCCATGCGCCCGTTCTCGACGAACGTTGCGCTGGCCGCCCCGCGGGAGAGCGCCTCAAGGCCGAGCGCGCCCGTGCCGGCGAACAGGTCCAGCACATGGGCGCCGGTGACCGGATCGCCGAACCGGCCGCCGAGGAGAAGGCCGAAAAGGCTTTCGCGAACCCGGTCGGTCGTCGGCCTCGGCTGCGAGCCGGGCCTCGCCTTGCCGACAGCCGCGAGCTTCAGGCCCCGCATGCGGCCGCCGACTATCCTCATGCCTTCAGAAGCGCCTTCAGGTCCGCATCGGGATCCCCGACCTGCGCAGGCTCGACGTTCCTGGCCGTTTCGAGCAGCCGCTTGCCCACCATGTAGTCGCGAGGCGCGTTGACGGCATCGACCGCGATGAACCGCCCGCCCCGGAAATGCCAGTGGCTCCGCCCCTTCCCGGACATGCGCGCCACGACCCTGTCGCTGCCGGCGCCCAAGCCGGCAATCTGGAGCTTCAGGTCATATTGATCGGACCAGAACCAGGGGACGGGCGCGTAAGGCGCGCCGGCGCCCAGCATGTTCGCCGCCACGGCCTCCGCCTGGTCGATCGCGTTCTGCACGGATTCGAGCCGCAGCCGGCCGCCCTCGTAGGGAAAGCGGGTGCAGTCCCCGGCGGCCCAGACGTCCGCGGCCGACGTGCGCCCGAACTCGTCCACGAGGATGCCGTCGTCGCAGTCGATTCCGGCCGCCTCCGCAAGGCGCGTGTCCGGAAGGATGCCGGTCCCGGCAATCACGAAATCGACGTCAATCGCGGATCCGTCCGTGAGCTCCGCGCCCGACACGCGGCCGTCTCCCGTCAGGCGCTCGATCCCGACGCCTTCGCGAACGTCGACGCCGTGGGCCCGGTGTTCGGCGCGGACCACGTCCGCCGTCTCGCGGGCGGCCACGCGGCCCAGGATGCGTTCCGCCAGCTCGACGAGCACAACCTTCAGCCCGAGCCTGGCCGCCACGGCCGCCGCCTCCAGGCCGATGTAGCCTCCGCCCGCCACGAGCACCCGCGCGCCTCGGCGGCAGTGCGGGCGGATACGGTCGATGTCGGCGAGGGTGCGCACGGTGTGGATGCCCTCCAGGTCGCGGCAGACGGCGTGCGGGAGACGGTTCGGAATCGACCCGGTTGCAATGGCGAGCTGGTCGTAGGGCAGGCTGTCAGCCCCTGCCGTCACCGTCTTCCCGTGAACGTCGATGCCGTCGGCGGGAGCGCCGAGGCGGAGCTTGATGCCCTTGTCTTCATAGATCGAGGGCGGCCTGAGGTAGAGGCGCTCCCTTTCCACCTCGCCCAGGAGGTAGGCCTTCGACAGCGGAGGGCGCTCGTACGGGGGTTCGGGCTCGTCGCCGATCAGCGTCACCTCGCCGGCATACCCTTCGGCACGCAGCCTTTCGGCGAGGGACGCCCCCGCCTGGCCCGCTCCGATGATCAGAATTCCGCCCATGCACTTTGACCGCTGGCCTTTGGTGCCAGAAGGCATATATCCTCGGCGAAGACCTTTGCAATCGGGAGACTCGGACAATGGCGCAGGCGGGTGACAGGATTCCTTCGGCGAAGCTCTTGCACAAGGCGGGAGACACGGTGACCGAAGTCGACATTGCGGAGCGGGTGGCCGGACGCCGGGTGGTGCTGTTCGGACTGCCCGGCGCCTACACTTCGACCTGCGACACGGCGCATCTGCCGAGCTTCGTCCGCACGGCCGACGCCTTCCGGGCGAAAGGGGTTGACGAGGTGATCTGCGTCTCGGTCAACGACGTGCTGGTGATTGAGCATTGGGGGCTGGCCTCGGGCGCGGACGCGGCCGGCATCACGATGCTGGCCGACTGGGACTGCGCGCTTGCGAAGGCCCTGGGCCTTGTCTTCAGCGTGCCCGCCGTGGGCCTCAAGGACCGCATGACCCGCTGCGCGATGCTGGTCGAGGACGGGGAAATCAGGATCCTCCAGGTCGAGGAGGACAGCGGCGTCTGCGACGTGACGGCGGGAGAGACGCTTCTGGGAATGATCTGAGGCGCGGCTCCCGGCAGTCCGGCAGGCGCAGGGACTGCGATGCAGGGCCGCCGCCCGCGCTCCGCGTGCATGGCAGTCCGGTGGCGGGCAGACGCCCGGCTCAGGCATCCATCCTGTCGGCAAGCGCGATGTCTCGCTCGCTCAGGCCGCCAACGTCATGGCTTGTCAGCGTGACCTCGACCCGGTTGTAGGCATTGAACCATTCGGGATGATGGTTCATTCTCTCCGCAACGATGGCCATCTGCGTCATCCAGCCCCAGGCCTCGGCGAAATTCCCGAACCTGAAGGTCTTCACGACGGCGTCGCGGCCCTCCGCCTCGGTCCATCCGCTCCCCGACAGCCTCGCAAGAGCCTTTCGCCGCGATTCGCCGTCCAGCCTGTCGCTCATTCCGGTTCCTCCGTGACCTTTCGAAACGGGCCGAGGCTCGTGAGCACCTCGATGTTCTCGTCCACGGCGGCCCGCTCCGCCTCAAGATACTCCGCGACCGCTCGGGCAAGGCCCGGATCCGCCATCCAGTGCAGCGAGTGGGTCTCCATCGGCAGATATCCCCTCGCCAGCTTGTGGTCGCCCTGCGCGCCGGCCTCGGCCGCTCCGAATCCGTGGGCGATCGCATACTCGATCGCCTGGTAGTAGCAAAGCTCGAAGTGCAGGCAGTCGTGATGCTCGACCGCGCCCCAATAGCGGCCGAAGATCGTGGCGCGCCCCATGAAGTGCAGCGCGCCCGCGACCGGACGTCCGTCGCGAACCGCCAGGATCATGAGAGCGTCGTCGGCGATTCGCCCCTGGGCCAGGTCGAAGAAGGCGCGCGTCAGGTACGGCCTGCCCCATTTGCGCGCGCCCGTGTCCTGGTAGAAGTCCCAGAAGGCGTCCCAGTGCCCGGACCGGATGGCGCCGCCCGTGAGAGCGACGATTTCGCCTCCGAAGGACTGCGCAATGCGCCGCTCTCGCCGGATCGCCTTCCGCTTGCGGGACGACAGCGCCGACAGGAAGCCGTCGAAGTCATCGTATCCCTCGTTCACCCATCTGTACTGCTGCGTGACGCGGTGCAGAAGCCCGAGCGCGCGCCCGCGAGCCGCCTCGCCCTGCTCGCAGAACGTGGCATGCACGGACGAAAGCCCGTTGTCGGCGGCGATGCGAAGCGCGCCGTCCAGCAGCGCTTCAAGGCAGTCCGGGCGGCACCCCGGACGCGTCAGGAAGCGACGCCCGGTGACAGGCGTGAACGGCACGGCAATCTGCAGTTTCGGGTAGTATCTGCCGCCGGCCCGTTCCCAGGCGTGCGCCCAGCCGTGATCGAAGATGTACTCGCCATGGCTGTGACCCTTCACGTAGAGCGGCGCGACCGCGGCCAATTCGCCATTGTCACGGGCGACCAGGTGACGCGGCAGCCATCCCGTTCCGGGGCCGACCGAGCCGCTGTCCTCAAGCAGCTTCAGGAACCGGTGGGTCGTGAACGGATCCGCGGGATGCAGGCCTGGCGCGGCTTCAGCGCAGGCGCAGGCGTCCCACTCCTCGGGCGCAATCGCCGACAGGCTTTCCAGCATCGAGACTTCCAGCGCGGACCGGCTCATGGGCGCGGACCGGCCCGCCGCGACGGAAGCCGCGACCGCTTCGCACGGTCGCGAAGACACCCTTCGAGGACCACGTTGGCCGCGGCCGCGCGCCTGTCCGGCGCGGGCAGCGCGGCCGCCTCGATCCCGCAGCCGCGCTCCAATGCGCCGCGGACCGCCGCGCGCGGATCTTCGGACCGGCCGCCGGAAGCGTCGTGCGGCGCGCGACGGGCGACGGGGCGGACCGGAAACCCGATCGGCAACGGGACTTTCACGAGACTTCGAACACGCCTTCGATCTCCACCGCCACGCTGAACGGAAGCGCCCCGGCGCTGACCGCGGAGCGCGCGTGACGCCCGGCCTCGCCGAGAACGGCAACGAGGAGATCGGAGGCGCCGTTGATCACCTTCGGCTGATCCGTGAAATCGGGAGTCGAATTCACGAACCCCACGAGCTTCACGACCCGGACCAGGCGCTCCAAGTCGCCTTCGCATGCGGCGCGCGCCTGGGCCAGAAGCGACAGTGCGCAGCGGCCGGCCGCAGCGGCGCCGGCCTCCACGTCAAGCTCTGCGCCCAGCTTGCCCGTGATGAGATTCCCGTCCGCATCCATCGCGACCTGGCCGGACACGAAGAGCAGCGCGCCGGACCTGACAAAGGGCACGTAATTTGCCGCCGGCGTCGGCGAATCGGGCAGCGCAAGCCCCATGCCCCGAAGCTTCCTCTCCAATTCGCTCATCGCTTGCCCTCCTGTGCGGCATGACGGGACGTCGCGCCTTCCCGGGCCATTTTCGGGCCGAGACGCCGAAGCGCAACAGGGCTGGCCCGATTTTTTTCGCGCCGCACGCCCGATCTTGTTGCATTGCTCCGCAGGCAGACTAAGAATGCGTCAATCGGGCCGGCTTTGGCCGTCGGCAATGACATCGAGCAGCACTTGCCCCTCAAGTTCCCGCGACTTGCACTCCTGACCGCCGCCGCACTGGCCGCGTCGGCGTGTTCGATGCCGGCGGAGGATGGCGCGCCGCACGATCCTTACGAATCTCTCAACAGGACGAGCCATGCATTCAACAAGGGGGCTGACCGGCTTGTCATCCGCCCCGTCAGCAAGGCGTACGGAGCGACGGTGCCGAACCCGGCCCGCCGCGGCCTGTCCAATTTCGCCTCCAACCTCGAAGAGCCGAAATCCGTCGCGAACCACGCCCTCCAGGGCGATCTGGAGAGCGCCGGACACAGCTTCTTCAGGTTCCTCGTCAACAGCACGATAGGCGTCGCGGGCCTGCTTGACCCTGCCACGGACGGTTTCGGCCTGGAAAGCCGCCAGACAGGCTTCGGGGACACGCTGGCCGTCTGGGGAGCGCAGGAAGGGGCATACCTGGAGCTGCCCTTTTCGGGACCGTCCACGGAAAGGGACTTTGCGGGGCTGGTCGTCGATTTCGTGACCAACCCGGTCAGCCTCATTTCCAGCGATGGAGCCGCCCTGAGCGTCGCTTCCAGGATTCCCGCCAGGCTGAACACGCGTTACGAGCTTGGCGACACTGTTGACAGCCTTCTCTACGAAAGTGCAGACAGCTACGCGCAGCTCAGGCTCTCGTACATCGGGAACCGGACGTTCAGGCTGAACCGGCAGAATCCCGAAAGGGCCGACAGCGACCCCTTGGAGGATCTCTATGACGAGATATACGAGGGGATCGATGATGAATTCTGATCTGCCACGCCGAACCCTGCTGGTCGCCGGCGCCTGCGGGGCCATCACGCTGCGAATGGCCACAGCCCTCGCGGCGGACGACGGGGAAGCGCGTGCGCTGATCGAGGCCGCGGTCAACGACATTCGCGGTGCCATCAACTCCGGACTGTCGGACGAGGCCCTGCTCAGGCGGTTCGAGAGGATCTTCCTCGACTATGCGGATGTCCAGGCAATGGCACGCTCCGTCCTCGGCCCGCCCGCGCGAACGGCCTCGCGGCAGCAGCTTCGCGCCTTCACCGATGCCTTCTCAGGCTACATGGCAAGGAAGTACGGAAGGCGGTTCCGCGATTTCAAGGACGCCGCCATAGAGGTCACCGAAGTGCGCAAGATGAAGAGGTTCCACGAGGTACGCGCGATCGCCAGGAGGGGAGGAAAGGAACCGCTGGAAGCGAGCTTCGTGGTTTCAGGCCGCTCAGGCAAGTTCCGCCTGATCGACATCGTCTTCGAGGGCATCAGCCTGCTGAAGGCCGAGCGCGTGGAGATGCAGGCCTTGCTTGACAGGCAGGGCGGCGACGTGGACCGGCTCGTTGCGGCGCTGAACGGATCGGGTTGATCGGTCCGGCGACGGAGCTAGCCCGCATGCCCGCCCTTCTCGGGTGTAGCCCAGATTAGGGCCCGTTGACAGTTGTCTTGCGAATCGTCCGGTTCCATGCCATGTCCTGCCCCGATGACCGCCGGAACGGCGGCACGAGGCAACAACGGCATGAGCGAGCAGAACGACGATCCAGACAGAACGGTGACGGCCGGCGCCATGCGGGCGCGGACCGGGGACATGCTGCCGGGCAAGGCGTCCGACCCCGGCGGCACGGCGGCGGACAGCCGCCGCTTCATGGAGGCGGTGCCGTGGCGGTTCCGCACGGGGTCGCCGTGGCGCGGCCTCCCCGCGCGGTCCGGGAACCGGGACGGCGTCTCCAGGCGGTTCCGGCGCCGGGCGCTTTCGGGGGTCTTCGCGCGCGTTTCCGACGCCTTGTCCGAGGAGTCCGGCCTCGAGTGCGTGTCCGGCGGCGGCACGGCGGTCCGGGCGACCCGGCGAGAGCTTCGCGGCGGGGATCGCCTTGTCGCCGGCGTGGTGGCGGCGACATGACTGTCAACGGGCCCTAACTCACCCCGTCCGAGGCCTTCCGCCAGGCGCAGCCGCCCTGAGGGGACCTTCCGGGGCCGCCGGGGGCGGCTCCTGAGGGGAGACGGGCTACGCCTTCCGTAACGGGGCCCTTGCCGTCAAGTGCGGATTCCTGCGCATTCGCGGCCGCAGGGCGCAGGCCTGGCAGCAGCATCCCGGCGCCTGCGGCAAGGGGCGCGGCGCTGATGCCGGATGCGGCGCCGGCCTTTGGTCCGGAGCCGTGGGCTGGCAGGCCCGCCGGAGCGACCGCAAGAGTCCGGCGGAGGCGGGCCTGCCAGCCCACGGCGGGTTCGCCGCCGCCCGGTTTCGTTCAAGACGTCACCTCGCCGGTTCCGGGACTGTCCGCTTCCCGTCCGCTGCCGGGCATCTTCCTTCCGTCCGCGGTCGGCTCGTCGGCCGCCTGCATGATGCCGGTCCGGTCCGGTCCCCGAGTGTCCGTCTCATCGGCGTGCCCGGACGCGACAGCGCTGTTCGGCAACAAGGCGCATCACGACGTCATCGGGGACCGCGTCCCGGTCGGGGACGTCCGCGGGCGGGCCGCCTCGACAGGCGGATCCCGCTCCTTCCCTCTTCGTCACGGGCTGCAGTTCCGGTGCGGCCATGCCCATGCCGGGCCGGGCGCCGCCGCCGGCGCGCGGGCGAAGCGGAACTCCGTCCCGTCACGCCACGTCCGGAGAAGCGCCACGCCCATGCGCCGGGCCGGCGCGGCCGTGGCGCACTTCCTGCCACGCCTCCCCGCGGCGCGCAGCGCCCGGGACTTCAGCCAGTTCCCTTTCCCGCCGTGGCGCGGCATCGCCGTGGCGGCCTGGAAGGGCGCCGTGCGCGGCGCGGCGTCGCCGGCCCTCGTGATCCCGCCGGAGACGTCCCGCTCCCCCGACCGGCCCCGCGTCGGCGCCGTCCCCGCCCGGGCGCCGACGTCCCGCGCCCTCCGGAACCGGGACGGGCCGGCGGCCGCGGCGACGAAGGCCGTCGCCGGCCCCGCGCCGGGCATCGCCGTCAGCAGCCGGCAGGCGTCGTCCGCCCGCGCGAGCGTCCGGACCCTCTTCGTCATCGCGGCCGGCTCGTTGCGCATCTCCGCGCGCAGCCGCAGGATCGGCGCGACGACGTCCGACAGCATCGCGTTGTCCGCGGCCGGTTCCCGCACCCGCTCCTCCCGGCGGCCCTTCGAGACACGGCCGGGCTTCAGGCCGAAGTCGCGGAGGATGCCGCGCACGGAGAGCTCGAGCCGCGCCAGGCCTTCCACCAGCGCGCTGCGCGAGGCCGGCAGGGCCCGCCTCTCCCGGGACGCGACCGACCCGGCTCGTGAACGGGCTGGAACCGGCCCGTCCGCAGCGGCTGCGCGATGCCCTCGGCGTCCCGCCGGTCCGTCCTGACCGGGGCCGCCTCGGCGAAGCCTTCACGCGCCTCGTCCCGTCAGCACGGTCTCGCAGCCGGCCTCGCCCGGCCCCTTGCGAGCCGTTGCGACAGGGGTCCCGTCCCGGACCGCCGCAGCGCCTTCCTCGCCCAGCCCATCCGGACAATCCGCCGCGTCCGGATGGCGGTGCACCCGGCTCCCTTCGCTCTCGTCAGTCATGACACGCACTCCTGCGTCTGCCTCATGCAGCGCGCCGCCGGCCGGTGCGCAACTTCTTGTGTCGCCGAACGACCAGGAACACTGCATCAGGTGTTGCACTTCAGAGTGGAACGGGGGAGGCGAAAAACGCGGATGTCAAAAAATTGGGATACACCCCTGGTGACGGTGAGGATGAAGCGCTCGGGACAGAGCTGGGGCCGCGACGGCGGACAGGGCGTGCTGACCTTCCGGTCGCTCCTCAGGTCCGGACGCTTCGACCGGGCATGGGCCGCGCTGGCGTCGCGCCTGAGCCGCCACGGCGGCTGGAGGCCCCCGGAATGCGCCAACGAAAACCGGCCAGTGGCCCGGATCGCCCTCGCCGCGTGATTCGCGGGCAGAACATCAGTGGTTCAAATGGTGAACCATACGAGAATCGCACCCCAGGGTTTCAGGGTGTCGCCGCGCTTGCCTGAGGCTGTGATCGGGCATATGTTGGACGCATGAGCGAGGCGCCCTCGAACCATGAGCTCTCGGAGCGCCTGGCCTTGCTGGAGGAACGCATGAACACGGTCCAGGCCGAATATCGCACGGACATCGCGCGTCTTGCCGAGGACATGGCCAAGCGGGAAACGGAAGCCGTCAAGCGCGATGCGCAAAGAACGGAGCGAGATGCTACGGCGCGCTGGTGGCAGACCGCGATCATGTTGGCAGGATTTGGCGTTGTCCTTGCCGGGATCGGCGTCGCCACGTCGCTCATAATCAACTGAATGGCTGACTAAGGCCCGTTGACAGTTGTCTTGCGAATCGTCCGGTTCCATGCCATGTCCTGCCCCGATGACCGCCGGAACGGCGGCACGAGGCAACAACGGCATGAGCGAGCAGAGAGATGACGATGCAGACAGGACGGTATTGACCGACGCCATGCGGGCGCGGATCGAGGACATGCTGCCGGGCAGGGCGTCCGACCCCGGCGGCACGGCGGCGGACAGCCGCCGCTTCATGGAGGCGGTGCCGTGGCGGTTCCGCACGGGGTCGCCGTGGCGCGGCCTCCCCGCGCGGTCCGGGAACCGGGACGGCGTCTCCAGGCGGTTCCGGCGCCGGCCGCTTCCGGGGGTCTTCGAGCGCGTTTCCGACGCCTTGTCCGAGGAGTCCGGCCTCGCGCGCGTGTCCGGCGGCGGCACGGCGGTCCGGGCGCACCGGAAGGCGTCCGGCGCAAGAGGGGGACCGGACGTTCCAGGGGCGGCCTGACGGGCAGGGCCGTGGCCGTCGCGGACGCGCCGGGATGCCCTGTCCGCTTCACGGTCCTTCCCGGCCAGGCGCACGGCCCGAGGGGGTGCCGGGGCTTCCCGGCGGCCTCGCGTTCGGGGCGCTGGTCGGCGACAGGGCGTCCGGCGCGGACCGGCTGCTCGAGGACCTGGCGGAACGCGGGGCGGAGGCGGCGGTCCCGTCGAGGCGGAGCCGGACGGCGCCGCGGGCGCACGGCCGGGACGCCTGCGGCTGGCGGCACCTGGTGGAGAACTTCTTCTGGAAGATCAAGGGGTTCCGGGCGGTCGCGACGCGGTACGAGGCGGGGATCTACCTCGTCGCCGGCGTGGTCGCCGCGACATGACTGTCAACGGGCCCTAGTCTTCCCGCCGCTGGACATGGGCGCGCCAGAGCGCGAACGCCCCTGCAGCGAGGATGACTGCGGCCCCCATCGCGACGTTTGCCTTCAAGCCCTCCTGAAACACGAAGATGCCGACGAGCGCCGCGAAGACCTGGTGCAGGTAGGCGAAGGGCTGCACGGCGCTCGCCTCGGCCAGCTCGTAGCAGCGAATCAGAAGCCAATGGCCAGCAAGGCCGGTCACGCAGAGCGCCAGCATCCACAGCCAGTCGCCGGGCGCCATCCATTCCCAGTTCGGCAGGCCCGCGAACGTCATGACCGCGGCTCCGGCGGCCCCGGTCCAGAAAAAGGACGTCACGGCATCGTCCCGCCGCGCTGCATAGCGGGTCGTCAGCGAATAGAGCGCGAACATGAAGGCCGAGACCACCGGAATCACCGCGGCCCCCCGGAACACGCCCGTGCCGGGCTGAAGGATGATCAGCATGCCGACAAAGCCGGCAAGGACGGCAAGCCATCGTCGCCACCCGGCCCGTTCGCCAAGCAGCGGCCCCGCAAGCGCAGTCACGATCAGCGGATGCATGGCAAAGATCGCATGGCTCTCGACCAGCCCCAGAAGCGTGAAGCCGAACACCGCAACGCAGATCTCGCCTGCGAGCAGGAGGCTGCGGAACAGCTGGAGCATCGGCTGGGAGGTGGCCGCGGCCGCAGGCACGCCTCCTGGCCGGCGCGCGGCAACGGCAATGACGAAGGCGGCGAAGAACCAGTACCGGATCATCACGACCATGAAGGTGTTGTACGTCACCGCCAGATGCCGGGAGATGCCGTCCTGCAAGGCGAACAGGAACGCCGTCGCGATCATCAGGAGGATGCCGTCCCGGTTCGACCGTGACGTCATCTGCGGGCGACAGTCATGTGACGCTTGCGACCGAATCCGGACAAGCGCTCGACCATGAAGCCGGCATCCGCAAGGCCCGCGCGCACGGCCCTGGCCGCGCTGTAGGTCGCCGCGGTCCCGCCGGGCCGGGTATGAAGCGCGACCTGGCGCAGGAGACGCGGCGTCCAGAGGCACGGGTTCCTTGCCGGGGAGAACCCGTCAAGAAACCACGCGTCCGCGACGCCCTCCCAGCGCGCAAGGGTTTCGCGGGCGTCTCCCAAGACGACCCTGAGGCGCAGGCCGCGGGCCGCGAACTCCCCCCTGGACGACTCCATGGCGGCGACGAGCGGCCTGGCCAGGCCGGAAACCTCCGGAAAGGCCGACAGGGCCCTGGACATGTCGGCAGGCGCCATCGGAAAGCGCTCGAATGACGTGAAGCGCAGCGAACCCGGCTGGCCGGATTCGCGCCACATGGCCCACGCCGCCAAGGCATTGAGCCCGGTTCCGAACCCGAGTTCGGCAACATGGAATCCCGGCACAAGCCGGCCGGGCAGTCCGTTGCCTGCAAGAAAGACATGCCTTGCCTCGGCAAGCCCGTCGTCGAGCGAATAGTACGGATCGCCGTAGCGCGACGCGACAGGCACGCGGCCCCGCCACTCCAGGTCGGGATGCTGGTCGTCCGGCAAGCCGTTCCCTAAGGTTGGTCCGTTCCGCGGCGACAGTGACAACGGAGGGACGCCTTGGCAATCGCCGACGTGACGGTGCGGGGAGCGGGCGTCTTCGGGCTCGCCATCGCATGGAAGGCCCTGCAGGGCGGCGCCCGGGTCCGGGTCATCGACCCGAACGGCCCCGGCTCAGGCGCGTCGGGCGGGCTGGTCGGCGCGCTCCAGCCCTTCGTGCCCGAACCCTGGGACGCGCTGAAGCAGTACCAGCTCGAGAGCCTGACAGGGGCCCGGGAATTCTGGGAGGGGGTCGACGCGGCTTCAGGCGTCTCCTCCGGCTTCGCGCGTGCCGGCCGACTGCAGCCGCTCATGCGCGAGCGCGACGTCGCGCGGGCCCGCGGCCGCGCCGGCGCCGCGCGGGCAAACTGGGGCGAATGCGCATCCTGGGATGTCATCGACGTTCGGGAAGCCGGCGGCTGGAGTCCGCCCTCGCCCACCAGGCTGCTCGTCCGTGACACCCTGTCGGCCATCATCCGCCCGCGCGCCGCCATCCGGAGCCTTGCGACCGCAGTTCGGGCGGGCGGAGGGAGCATCGTTGCCGACGGGCCCGACCAGGGGCAGGTCGTCTGGGCGACCGGCTGGCGAGGGCTGCTGGAACTCGGCGCTGCGCTCGGACGGCCGGTCGGGGGCGGCGTGAAGGGACAGGCCGCGCTCCTTCGCCACGACGCCCGGGGCCAGCCGCAGATCTTTGCCGACGGCCTTCACCTCGTGCCGCATCTCGACGGCACGCTGGCGGTCGGCTCCACTTCGGAGCGTGACTTCGCCGCGCCGGCAGCGACTGACGGCGGCCTCGACGGCATCCTTCGCCGTGCGGGGAGAATGATGCCGGCCCTGGCCGACGCCGCGGTCATCGAGCGCTGGGCGGGGGTCCGGCCACGCTGCGTCACGCGGGCGCCGCTGCTCGGGCCGTGGCCGGGGCGCGCGGGCCACCACGTCGCCAACGGGGGCTTCAAGATCGGCTTTGGCGTTGCGCCCAAGGTCGCGGAGAGCATTCTGGGCCTGGTGCTGGAAGGCGTGGATTCGATCCCGCCGGACTTCCATACCGGACGACTGGCACGGAGCCAGGACCATGCCCTCTTTCCGCATCGCGCCTCCCGACCCGCATGAGTTCGGCAAGGAACGAACTCCGCGGCCGCGCGCGCTGCCCGACCTTGGCAGGCCGGTCGCTGACGGGGATGCGGTTCCCTCATGGCGGTGGCGGAATCCCTTCGGAGCCTTGATGACAGGGAGTTTCACGCCTCGGCCCCTTCGTCTGAAGCCGCGATTCCGCGGCTTTCGCGAATCCGCCCACGCCCAGGGCCGTTTGGGCGGCATGCCGACGGATCTCGGCCAGCGCGGCATCACCGTCCATGTCCGGATGACGGACGCCCCGGTCCAGCCTGCCGACCGCCGCGACTCGCTGGCGCCAACGCACCGCCACTTCCAGTTGCAGGATCTCAGATCGCCAGCTGCGTCTTCATGCTTCCCGGCCGGTGTCGCCCCGCCATGATGGCGGCGATTTCCTCGAACGTCACCTGATGACTGATGACCGCCTTCGCGGATCCGCCAATCGCGCTCAGCGATTGCAGCGCTTCAGGAATGTTGTGATTCAATGAATGCGTACCGAAAAACGAAAGCTGGCGACGGAAGAGATCAAACGGGGAAACGGCGATCCTGGCATCGGGCGGGCTTACGCCGAAGACAAGCATCGCGCCGCCAGCCCCGACATATTCCGGGAGCTGCTCAACGACCGCAGGAACGCCGGAAGCATCAATGGCCAGGTCACAGGATGCCTTCAGGCCGTCCATCTCGCCAGCTCCATCCGCCACCGCGCGCAAGCCCACGCTCTCGGCCATGCGCAGCCGGTCCTCGAGCCGATCGACCATGACCACTTCAGGCGTGCCGCGTGACTTGAGCACCAGCCCCAGCAAAAGGCCCATGGGCCCGGTGCCGAAGACGATGGCCCTCTCAACCAGCCTGTTGCGAAGCGGCGACAACCCGTTCAGGACACATCCCACAGGCTCCGTCAGCGCGGCCTCCGCGAAGCTCGTGTCCCCGATCGCGTGCACTGCGTCCGCGCGCACGGCACAATACTCTGCGAAACCGCCGTCGGCCGTGACCCCGTAGGCGCCAAGGCTCTCGCAGAGATGCGTCCAGCCGCGCCGGCACGCCCGGCAGTTGCCGCATTCGAGATTGGGGTCGACGACGACACGGTCCCCGATGGAAAGGCCCGTCACCCCGGCGCCGCATTCGGCGACCTCTCCGGCGAATTCGTGGCCTGGCACGATCGGGAAGGTCGACGTCCCGTAGTTGCATCGCATGACTTCGATGTCCGTGTGGCAGAGTCCGCTTGCCTTGACACGAACGAGAACTTCCCCGGGGCCAGGGCTCGGGTCGGGCAGAGTGCCGACCTTGACCTCATTTGGCGACGGGAACCAGACCGCCTTCATTCAATACTCCGGGCGTGGATCTCTGGGCGTTCATCTGCCCAGAAAGCTTTCGATCGCGGCTTCGGTGCCGTCGGACCAGATCAGGGCGAGCCACCGCGAAAAGGCCTCCGAAAAACGGCGGCTGTCGGCCAGGCCGCCGTAGAGCCCGTGCTGCTCGAGCCATGCAAGGGGTCTCTCCCTGGCGGCCCGGGCCGCGGCCGTCAGGGCGTCCCACATCGGGTCATTGGGTTCGATCACGCTTCCGTCCTCCCGCGAGCCCTCGCACATGCGCGCCCAGAGCGCCTCCGTCAGGGCAAGTCCCTCGATCGGCATCTCGGCCGCCAGCGCGTCGCGGATCACCGGCAGGACGAAGCCGGTGTGGCGGGAGGAACCGTCAAAGGCCACCCGGCGCGTGGTATCGATGATCCGGGGGTTGGAAAACCGGCGGTCGACCAGATCCACGTATGCGGCGGGCGTCATGCCGGGAACGGGACGGACATGCGGCACGATCTCGTCCATCGCCACCTTGCGGAACAGGGGGGCGATCAGGGGATGCTGCATGCACCCGGAGATCGTCGCGACAGACAGGATCTCGCCGGGGACCGCGATCACCTGATGTCCGCCGTTCAGGATGCGTATCTTCATGGCCTCGTGGTCGTGCACCTGATCGGCCATCGTGGCTCCGACCGTTTCCCAGGGCGGGCGGCCGGCGCAGAAGCTGTCCTCGATCACCCATTGGCGGAAGTCTTCATGGGTGACGGGAACCGCGTCGTCGATGCCCAGCTCACGGACCAGCGCAAGCTCCCCGGGACCGGTCGCGGGCACGATGCAGTCGACCATGGAATCGGGAAAGCTGCAGCGGGCGCTGATCCAGTCGGCGAGACCCGGGTCGCTGAGGCGCGCGAGCGAGACCACGGCCTGCCGCATGATCGCGCCGTTGCCCTGCAGATTGTCGCAGCTTTGCAAGGTGAACGGCCCTGCCCCGGCTGCGCGGCGGCGGGCCAGTGCGGCGACGATGGCCCCGAACGCGGTGCGCGGCGCGTCCGGATTGTCGGCGTCATGCCGGATGTCGGGGTGGGCGGCGTCAAAGCCCTTCGATGCCGGGTCGATGTAGTACCCTCCCTCGGTGACCGTCGTCGCCACGATGCGGATCGCGGGATCGGCCATGCGCTCGATCAGGGGGCCGTTGCCCTCCGCGACAGGGACGTAGTCGACCATCGAGCCCACGACCTCGACGGAACTGCCCGACGGGTCCAGCCCGATCAGCGTCGTCAGGCAGTCCTGCGCCGCCAGCTTCCGCCGCTGCGCCTCGTCGCAGGGCCGCACGCCTGCGCCGACGATGGCCCAGTCGAGGGCCTCGCCAGCCTGCATCAGCCTGTGCAGGTACCAGGCCTGGTGGGCGCGGTGGAAATTGCCGAGCCCGATGTGAACGATCCCGGCGGCCAGGCGAGACCGGTCGTAGCCCGGCGCCAGCACGCCCTCGGGCAGCCTGCCCAGATTCGCGTTCGACAGCTTCACCGGACGAAGCATCAGCTCATCCAGTTCCCGCCGTCCACGTTCAGCGTCTGCGCGGTGACGTATCGGGCCTCGTCGGAAGCAAGGAACACGCAAGGACCGGCGACGTCCGTCGGGTCGCCCATGCGGCCCAATGGAACGGCAGCGCCGACCTCGCGCTTCTTCTGTCCCTTCGGCTTGCCCTCGTGCTCGGCGAATTGCGCGTCGACGACGTCCCACATCGGGGTGTCGATCACGCCAGGCGCGACGCCGTTGACCCGGATGTTGTCGCCCGCCAGTTCCAGCGCCAGGGACTGGGTGATCGAGATCACCGCCGCCTTGGTCGAGCAGTAGACGGTGACGTTGGGCTCTCCCCGGCGGCCGGCCTGGCTGGCGAAGTTCACGATCGCGCCGCCACCGCGCCTCCTCATCGACGGAATGACCGCCTGGCAGGCGAAAATCGTGCCGCCGACGTTCACGTCGTACTGGCGGCGGTAGTCTTCGGGCGTGATCCTGTCGATCGAGGCCATGTTGAAGATGCCGGCGCCGTTGACCAGTATGTCTATCCCGCCCCAGGCCTCCTCCGCTTCGGCAACGCCGGCCCGGATCGAGGCGATGTCGGTGACGTCCATCGGCACGGCCAGGCCGCCCGCGGCCGCGGCGGTCTCCCTTGCGCCGGCGTCCAGCAAGTCGGCAACCGCGACCCTGGCCCCTTCGCGTGCATAGGACTCGCAGATCGCGCGGCCGATCCCGCGCGCGCCGCCCGTGACAAGGGCGACCTTTCCGTCAAGCCGCTTCATGAGATCCGCAGCCCTTTCGCGTCGAACCTGTGGATGTGCGCGGCGCTCGGCGTCAGGAACACCGCATCACCGTGGCTGACCGCGACATCGCCGGGCGCGCGCGCGGTGAACGGGTCGCACCCTGGAATGCCATGGATGTGGATGAAGGTGTCCGAGCCCAGATGCTCCGCCACGCCAACCGTGCCTTGCCATGGGCCCTCGGCTGTCGAGACGTCAACGTGCTCCGGCCTGATCCCGATCGCGTGCGCGCCGTGCCCGGCGGCTTCCCCACCCTCGACGAAGTTCATCTTCGGGCTACCGATGAAGCCGGCCACGAACAGGTTGCGCGGGCAGCGGTAAAGCTCCAGCGGGCTGCCGACCTGCTCGATCACGCCTGCGCGCAGGACGACGATCTTGTCCGCCATCGTCATGGCTTCGACCTGGTCGTGGGTGACGTAGATCATCGTCGTGCCGAGCTTCCTGTGAAGCTCGGAGATCTCCATGCGCATGCCGACCCGCAGTGCCGCGTCAAGGTTCGAAAGCGGCTCGTCGAACAGGAACGCGGCCGGCTCGCGCACGATGGCGCGGCCGATGGCAACGCGTTGCCGCTGTCCGCCGGAAAGCTGGCCGGGCCTGCGGTCCAGGTAGTCGGTCAGGTTGAGCGCCCTGGCGGCAGCCTCCACCCGCCTGTCCTGCTCGTCCTTGCTCATCTTCGCCATGCGCATCGGGAAGGCGATGTTCCTGCGCACGGACATATGCGGATAGAGCGCGTAGGACTGAAACACCATTGCCAGGCCCCGCCTGGCCGGGGGCGTCGCGGTCGCGTCACTGCCGTCGATCTCGATCGTTCCCGAGGTCGTGTCCTCGAGGCCCGCGATCAGGCGCAGGAGGGTGGACTTCCCGCACCCGGAAGGACCGACGAAGACCACGAACTCTCCGTCCTCGATCTCCAGGTCCAGCGGCGGAATGACCTCGACGTCACCGAATTTCTTCCGCACCTGCTTGAGCTGTATGCGTCCCATTTCCCCTTTCCCTATTTCACGGCGCCGAAGGTCAGGCCCCGGACGAGCTGCTTCTGGCTGAACCAGCCCATGATCAGGATTGGCGCGATTGCCATTACCGAAGCCGCGCTGAGCTTGGCGTAGAACAGGCCCTCGGGACTGGAATAGCTGGCGATGAACTGCGTCAGCGGCGCTGCGTCCGAGGCCGTCAGATTGATCGTCCAGAACGCCTCGTTCCAGGCCAGGATGATGTTCAGCAGCACGGTCGACGCCAGGCCGGGGATCGCCATTGGCGTGAGCACGTAGACGATCTCCTTGCGCAGGCTCGCGCCATCCATCCGCGCCGCTTCCAGGATCTCTCCGGGGATCTCCCTGAAGTACGTGTAGAGCATCCAGATGATGATCGGCAGGTTGATCAGCATCAGCACGACCGTCAGGCCAAAGCGGCTGTCCAGAAGATCGAGGTCACGGAAGATGAGGTAGATCGGGACCAGCACGCCGACCGGCGGCAGCATCTTGGTCGACAGCATCCACATCAGGACGTTCCTGGTGTGCCTGGACGGGACGAACGCCATCGACCAGGCTGCCGGAACTGCAACCAGCAGCCCGAGCAGCGTGGATCCCAGCGAGATGATCACCGAGTTCGAAAAGTGCTTGAAGTAGTCCGACCGCTCCTGGACCGTCGTGAAGCTTTCCATTGTCCAGCCCGAGCCGAACAGCACCTCGAGCGGCGCCCGGATCGCGTCCTCCTCGGTCTTGAACGCGAGGACCAGTATCCAGAGGATCGGGAAGAACATCACGAAGCCGAGCGTTCCGGCAACGGCCGTGTTGGCGACCCTGGTCCTGTTCGAGACTGCGCGCGCCATGCTCTCCCCTCCCTCAGGCGTCGAGGTTCCTGCCGATCATCCGCATCAGGAAGATCGCGACGATGTTGGCGAGGATGATGGCAATGACGCCGCCCGCGCTGCCCATGCCCACGTCGAACTGCAGAAGCGACGACACGTAGATCAGGTAGGTCAGGTTGGTCGTCGCCGTGCCCGGCCCTCCGTTGGTGGTGACGAGGATCTCGGCGAAGACCGACAGAAGGAAGATCGTCTGGATCAGGATCACCACCGTGATCGCGCGAGCGAGGTGCGGCAGCATGATGAACCAGAACCTGTTCCACCAGCCCGCCCCGTCCATTTCGGCAGCCTCCAGCTGCTCCTGATCAAGCGACTGGAGCGCCGTCAGCAGGATCAGCGTCGCGAACGGCAGCCACGTCCAGGACACGATCATGATGATCGAGGCCATGGGAATCTGCCCGAAGAAGTCAACCGGCTGGAAGCCGAGGCCCGTCGCGATGCGCCCGAAAATGCCGTTCACCGGGTTCATGAACATGTTTTTCCAGACAAGCGCCGAAACCGTGGGCATCACGAAGAACGGCGCGATCACCATGATGCGGATGAACCCGGTGCCAAACATCGGCCGGTCGAGAAGAACCGCGGCGAACAGCCCGCCGACCGTTGTGATGGCAAGCACGCCTCCGACAAGCACCAGCGTGTTCCTGACCGCCGCCTTGAAGCTCGGATCGGTGACGAACCAGTAGTAGTTCTCCCACCCCGCGAACGGGGTGTCGCCGATCTGCAGCAGGTTGTACCGCAGGAACGAGAAGTAGAGCGTCAGGCAAAGCGGAACCAGCATCCAGCCGAGAAGCAGAAGCACGGCAGGCGAGATCATCGCTCTCGCAGCGGACCGTGACGCCTTCGTGGACATGCGCTTCGCCCTCCCGAAGCGGATTGCGGATCGGCGCTCGAGGGAAGGCCCGGACCGGGCCTTCTCCAAAACGCCGAAACCAAGGACCGAGACCCGGGCGGGCCGAGGCACGTTCCCCGGCCCGCCCAGGAAGCAAGTCACTTGATGTAGCCTGCCTTCGTCATCTCGCGGACCGCGAACTGCTGGCTGCTGGCGAGCGCCTGCTCGACCGTCACCTGACCGGCAAGCGCCGCGGCGACCTGCTGGCCGACGTAGTTGCCGATGCCCTGGAATTCGGGGATCGCCACGAACTGGACGCCCGTGTACGGCACCGGGTCGCGCGTCGGATCTGCCGGATCGACCGAGAAGATCGCGCTCTTGATGGTCTCGGCAAAGGGCGCGGCCTCCAGAAGACGCGGATCCTCGTGGATGGAGGCGCGCGTTCCGCTCGGCACGGCAACCCAGCCTTCGGTCTCGCCGACCATCTGGAAGTATTCCTTCGAGGTCGCCCACTTCAGGAAGTCCTTCGCGACGTCGGCTTTCTGGGAGCTTGCCGGGATTGCCAGCGCCCAGGACCAGAACCAGCCCGTCCCCTTGTCGGTCACCTGCTTGGGCGCCTGGAAGAAGTCGGTCACGTCCGCAACTTTGGACGTGTTCGGATTCCGCACGTCGTTGGCCGCCGAGGTTGCGTCAACCCAGGTCGCGCACTTGCCGTCCTTGAAAAGCGCGCGGTTTTCGTTGTGACCGTTGGCCGTGGCGCCCGGAGGGCCCGAGCTGGTCATCAGGTCGACGTAGTACGTGATCGCGGCATTCCACTCCGGGGAGTCGAGCTGCGGGTTCCACTCCATGTCGAACCAGCGCGCTCCGAAGGCGTTGGCCATGGTGCCGACGAATGCCATGTTCTCGCCCCAGCCCGCCTTGCCGCGCTGGCAGGTGCCGAAGACGCCGTTGTCCGGGTCATGCAGCCTGGCGGCCATCTCGGCAAACTCGGTGTAGGTGATCTGCCCGGTCGGCGGCGCGATGCCGGCCTTCTCGAACAGGTCGGTGCGATAGAAGGTGAACGAGGTTTCCGAGTAGAGCGGAACCGCGTAGAGGTTGCCGTCCGCCGACAGGCCGTTGCGAACCAGCTGGAAGATGTCGTCCGCATCGTAGTCCGGGTCATCGTAGAACTCGTTCAGCGAGGTAAGCCAGCCGTTGGCGCCCCAGATCGGCGTCTCGTAGGCGCCGATGAACATGATGTCGAACGAGCCGCCGCCCGTCGCGATGTCCTGCGTCGTCCGCTGGCGGAGGACGTTCTCCTCCAGGACAACCCAGTTGATGGTGTTGCCGGTCGCTTTCTCCCACTGCGGAGAGAGCTTCTGCATGACGATCATGTCGGCGTTGTTCACCGTGGCGATCGTGATCTCTTCCGCCACGGCGGTGGATGCGAGCGCCGCCGCAAACCCGAAGCCGACTGCGGTGCTGAGCAGTGTACGATTGGCAGACATGTGGTCCTCCCGTTTTGACAGATGCGCGCTTTGCAGCGAGGAGCGTGCGTCTGTCAAGCGGAATCTCAAGCCCGCACCAGGCTCTCCCGCGCCTGATGCCGGGTGCAGCCCAATTTTTTGACTCGGGCCCCCAATGGTCCAACTTGCCTGCAGTTCAAGAGAGTCGGGCAGCCTGGTAGTGAGTCAGTTTGAAATATGATTTGCCTTCGAGCCGCCCATCCGCTATGCTCCGTCACATCCACTCGGGAGGCCCCGGCAATGAGACACTTGATACCCCCCCCCCCCCCTTGACCGCCTGACGGTCCTTGCCACCGTGCTGGTGGCCTTGACGCTACTGCCCACGCTGGCCACAGCCGAGGTCGTCTACGCTAATCCCAACTACAAGCCGATCATCGTGCTGGACAATCCCGGTCGCAACGTGCTGACCGGCTGCGGCGAGCACGGGAAGGTGGCGACCCTGCGGCTGCGGATACCGCCCAAGCAGGAGGACGGGAATGCGTGGAACGGGAACAATGCACTCTACATCCAGGCCACGGGCGACGACTACGGACACTTCGAGTTTCGGAACAGGACAGGGGCACAAACGGGGTGGATGAACTTCTTTAGCAACGGAAGAGCGACGTTTGACCAAAACTTGAAAGGCCAGCACACGATGGAGGTCCGGGTGAAGACCGGCCAGAACATCGGCTACGGCGGCGGGCCTGAGATGTTACTCACGCTGCAGAAAACCCTCGGCAGTCCCCAATTCGACAAGTACAAGGTCTACAGCCCGGCGATCCGCATCATGGCCGCTGGCGGCAAGGGCTGCCAGACACGGACGCAGAACCCGACCTGCAGGGGCTTCTGGGACTGGACCGGAGGCGTGCCCACCTGCCTGCTGGAGTGATCATGGCCCGCCGGCCCCGCTGACACTGCCGCCCCGCGCATCCTGTCCCCTGCGGCGGCAACGCGGGCCCGGACCGCCTGCACCGGGCTCCGGCGGCATCATCGTGGCCGGCTGCGGCCCGCACGCCACGCCCGGTCGCACGCAACGCATCCTCTCGGGCCCCGGCAGCGGCGTGACGCGGGCCGACCGTCCGCCTGATGCCCGGAAGCCGGGCGCTCCGGACGGCGGCATGCACCGAACGGGAAGGGCGCGCCCGGCGCCAGGTGGCCGCCGCGGCCCGCGACCGGTGTCATCACCCGGTCCGGCGGCACGGGCCGCGCGCGGCCGTCATCGCGGTGCGCCCGAGGGCCGGCGCCCGCATCTGGAGCCATCGGAAGGCGGACGACCGCAGCCCTGGCCCCGGTCCGCTCGTGCGGCACGGGCCGCGCGCGGGTCAACGGGTCGGGCCAGGCCGACGGGTCGGTCCGGTGACGCGACCGGGACACGCCGCCGCCGGCTGGCGCGATGGAGCGGGCGCGCCGCGACCGGCCAGGCCGCGCGGCTTTCTGGATCTCACCGGAAAATCCCGAACATTTCAAACTGACCCAATGCCGGAAGCCTTATTTTCTTGACAAAGTGATGGTGCGGCAGCGCCAGCGAATCATGGCGGTCAAAAAATTGAGATGCACCCCCTGATGCCCTTCGATTTCCCATGACGCCGGACGCCCTCCCGTCGCCTGCACGCGAGGCCGGAGGCTCTCGCCGGCGCTCCCGCGCCGAATGTGCGACGCCGCCCGCCTCGGTTTGCGAGCGCGGGCACGCGGCCCGGCTCGCCGGCAAGAGTCCGGCGACCTCTCCCTGTCCGGATCCAAGGTCCGGCGCCGGGATTCCCGCTTCGTTCAGGAGGTCCCGCCCGGGACGGCCCGATCCGGGGCGGAAAGGCTTGATGCGGGCCCGGGATTCGGGAGACTGGCGCCGGACAGCGGGTGGAGGCCACTTCATGGAAAGTTTGCGAGCGCCTGCCCGGTCGGGGAAGAGGATCGTGGTTGTCGGGGAAATCCTGGCCGAGATCATGGCGGACACGATCGGCGGCGGATTCCGCGAGGCGCAGCCGCTGACCGGACCCTTCCCGTCAGGCGCCCCGGCCATCTTCGCCGACCAGGCCGCCAAGCTGGGGCAGCCGGTCGCCCTGATATCGTCGGTTGGCGATGACGATTTCGGACACCTGAACCTGGACCGGCTGGGTCGCGACGGCGTGGACGTCTCCGGTGTCTTCGTCGACCCCGAGCGCCCGACCGGCAGCGCATTCGTTCGCTACCGCGAAGACGGCGGCAGGGACTTCGTCTTCAACATCAGCCACAGCGCCGCCGGACGCCTGAACCTGACCGACACGGCCGAAGCCCTGATGGCTTCGGCAGACCACCTGCATGTCACGGGGTCGTCGCTGTCCAGCCCGGAACTCGTCGCGCTGAACCTTCGCGCGGCGGAAGGCATCCGAAGCCGCGGCGGCACGGTGTCCTTCGACCCGAACCTGCGACGCGAGATCCTGTCTGCCGAAGGCATGCCCGAGGCCATGTCGAGGATGATCTCCATGACAGACCTCTACCTGCCAAGCGGCGACGAACTCACCCTGCTGACAAGGGCCACCGAGCCCGAGGCCGCAACTGAGGAGCTGCTTGCCCTGGGCGTTCAGGCCGTCGTCCACAAGCGCGGCGCGATTGGCGCCAGCTTTCACAGCGAGAGCGGATCACGCGCCGTGAAGGCCTTCCCGGTCGATGAGGTCGACCCGACCGGTGCCGGCGACTGCTTCGGAGGAACCTTCACCGCGCTTTGGCTTCGGGGCACGGAACCGCACAAGGCGCTGCAGCTTGCCGCCGCGAGCGGCGCACTGGCAGTGACCGTGCGCGGGCCCATGGAAGGCACCGCGACGCTCTGCGAGCTGGAGGCGTTTGCCCGATGCGTGACGGGAGCAGCCCCGTGAAGCACCCGCTGCTTGCCGTCCCCGAGGCCTATCACCGGGGCGAGCGCCTTGGGATCACCTCGGTCTGCTCGGCCCACCCCGTGGCGATCGAGGCGGCGCTTCGCCTGGCCAGGGACGAGGACCGGGCCGTCCTGATCGAGGCGACGTGCAACCAGGTCAACCAGGATGGCGGCTATACCGGCATGACCCCCGCGGCTTTCCGCGAATTCGTCGAAGGCATCGCGGGCAAGGTCGGTCTTGACGCGGGCAGGATCGTGCTTGGCGGCGACCATCTCGGCCCCAATCCGTGGAAGGGCCTGCCTGCCGACGAGGCGATGGCCAGGGCCGAGGCGATGATCGCGGCCTACGCGCAAGCCGGCTTCACCAAGCTGCATCTGGACACGTCCGTTGGATGCAAGGGCGAGCCTGCCGCACTCGCCGACGCGGAAACGGCCGAGCGGGCCGCCCGGCTGGCAGCCGCCGCCGAACGGAACAGGGGCGCCATGCCCCCGGTCTATGTCATCGGCACCGAGGTTCCCGCCCCCGGCGGCGCGACACATGCGCTCGATCGCCTCAGGCTGACGGCGCCGGACGCCGTGGCCCGGACCCACGATGCCCACCAGTCCGCGTTCCGAGCGCGCGGCCTGGACGATGCCTTCTCCCGCGTGATCGCGCTCGTCGTCCAGCCCGGCGTCGAGTTTGGCAGCGCCGATGTCCGTCACTTTGACGCGGACAAGGCGGAAACCCTGTCCGCCGCGCTGGGCGCCTACCCGGGCATCGTCTTTGAGGCCCACTCGACCGACTACCAGACGACAGAGGGCCTGCGCGCGCTCGTTGCGAGCGGCTTTGCCATCCTCAAGGTCGGGCCCTGGCTGACGTTTGCCTTGCGCGAGGCGCTCTATGCGCTCGACGCCGTGGCCGACGTTCTGGAAGGCCGCCCGCCCAAAGGCGGGCTGATGGCAAGGATGGAAGACATCATGATCGCGGCACCCGGCAACTGGCAGGAGCACTACGAAGGAGACGCCAGAGACCTGTGGCTGCAACGGCACTTCAGCTACTCGGACCGCATACGGTATTACTGGCCCACTCCCGAAGCCGAATCCGCGGTTTCGCACCTGAATGCCCGCCTGGCCGGAAAGGAAATCCCCGCGCCGGTTGCCAGTCAGTGCCTGCCGCATCTCGCCGGCGGAAATGCCGAGGAGATCCTGCTGGGAGCGGTCGAATCCACGCTTCGCAAGTACGAGGCGGCAACCTCCGGATGACCTGGCGGACCGTCCGTTCACGAGGTCGGGCGACCCGCAGCGACAGGCTTCTCCTGTCCCTCGGGCGCAGGCCGGCGGCGCCCGCGCCGCCCGCGTGCGGCCTCGCCGCTCTCGGGGACAACGCCGCCCGGCGCCTGGAAGGCCGTTTCGGGGCCGTCCTGCCGCCGCGCCGCCTGACGCCGGAGGGTCCCGGCGCGCCCTGGCCGCTGTGCCGCGACCTGACGGGCCTCTGCCCTGCCAGTCGCGGTCCGCGCGCCCCGCTTCGGCGAGGGCGGCCTTCCGGCCGGGCTCGACTTCCTGCCCGGCGCCGAAGTGCCTCAGCCACGGCGCACGGAGGCCTGTCCCCCATTTTCCGCTTTCGCAGGGACCGGAATCGCCTGATAACCGGATCATGGACTTCGACCGTTCGATAAAGATCGCCCCGTCAATCCTTGCGGCGGACTTCGCCGATTTCGGGCGCGAGATCGAGGCGGTCGAGGCAGAGGGCGCCGACTGGATCCACGTGGACGTCATGGACGGGCATTTCGTGCCGAACATAACCTTCGGCCAGCAGACGGTGAAGGCGATCCGCAGGCATGTGCGTACGGTGATGGACGTGCACCTGATGATTGCGCCGGCCGAGCCCCATGTCGACTCGTTCGCGCAGGCAGGCGCGGACGTCCTGACGGTGCATCTCGAGGCCGGGCCGCACCCGCACCGCGCCCTGCAGGCGGTGCGAAGCGCCGGAGTGAAGCCGGGCATCGCGCTCAATCCCGGAACTCCCGTCGAGGCGGCGGCGGCGCTGCTCGACCTCTGCGACCTGGTCTGCCTGATGACCGTGAACCCCGGCTTCGGCGGCCAGGCGTTCATCGAAACCCAGCTCGGCCAGATCAGGCGGCTGCGCGCGATGATCGGCGGCCGCGACATCCATGTCGCGGTCGACGGGGGAATCGATCGGCGCACAGCAGGCCTCGCGGCCGGCGCGGGGGCAGACGTGCTGGTGGCAGGCTCTTCCGTCTTCAGGGGCGGAACGGCAGCGAAGCCGAAGGCGTACGGCAGGAACATCCGCGCGCTTCGTGACGCCGCGGAAAGCGCACGGAGGAGCTGATCCATGGCAGCCGCATCACCGCCGGCCTGCGACTTCGGCTGGAAGGCGCCGGCCTTCTCGCTGCCGAGCACCGACGGACGCGTGCTGGCGCTTTCCGAGGCCGCGGGCCCCAGGGGCACGCTCGTCATGTTCATCTGCAACCATTGCCCCTACGTTCTGGCCGTGCTTGACCGCATGATCAGGGACGCGCGCGACCTGCGGCCGCTCGGCGTCGGCGTGGCGGCGATCTGCTCGAACGACGCGGCCGCCTATCCGGCCGACGGCTTCGACAGCATGAAGCGGCTGGCCGGGGAACGCGGCTTCCCGTTCCCCTACCTGCACGACGAGGACCAGAAGGTCGCGCACGCCTACGGCGCGGTCTGCACCCCGGACTTCTTCGGCTTCAACGCCGATCTGGAACTGCAGTACCGGGGAAGGCTCGACGCCTCCGGGAGCCGCCCCGGACCGCAGGATCTCCGGCGCGAGCTGTTCGAGGCGATGCGGGACGTGGCCGCGACCGGCAGGGGGCCGCAGGAGCAGGCGCCTTCGACCGGATGCTCCATCAAGTGGAAGGCCGCTTAGGCGGGTTCCGGAAAGCCGCGCCGGGAATGGTCCCGCACGTCCGCGACGGCGGTGCGCCTGCCGCTCAGGCCGCCAGCGACTCGGCCGCCTTCAGGTCGACCGAAACCAGCTGGCTCACGCCCTGCTCGCCCATGGTCACGCCGAAGAGCCGGTCCATCCTGGACATCGTCACCGCATGGTGGGTGATGATCAGGAAGCGCGTCTCGGTCCGGCGGCACATTTCGTCCAGCAGGTCGCAGAAGCGCAGCACGTTCGCATCGTCGAGCGGCGCATCGACCTCGTCCAGCACGCAGATCGGCGCGGGATTGGCAAGGAACACGGCGAAGATCAGGGCGATCGCGGTCAGCGTCTGCTCGCCGCCAGAAAGCAGCGACAGCGTCGAGAGCTTCTTGCCGGGCGGCTGGCACAGGATCTCCAGGCCGGCATCGAGCGGATCGTCCGATTCGACCATTGCCAGCCGCGCCTTGCCGCCGCCGAACAAGTGCTTGAACAGGGAGGCGAAATTCGAATCCACCTGATCGAACGCGGCGATCAGGCGCTCGCGGCCTTCCTTGTTGAGACTGCCGATCCCGCCGCGGAGCTTGCGGATCGCCGCCTCGAGATCGGCCCTTTCCGCCAGCAGGTTCCCGTGCTCCTCCTCCACCTCCCGCGCATCCTCCTCGGCACGCAGGTTCACCGCGCCAAGCGCATCCCTGGTCCGCCTCAGGCGGACTGCGTCCGCCTCGATCCCGTCGGCGGACTGCATTCTCGCAGGGTCGGCGTCAAGGGAATCGAGAAGCGCCTCCGGCGTCGTCCGCCGCTCCTCGGCGATCCGCGCCTCCGCCGCGGCAAGGGCGCCGCGCGCGGCCTCCAGCCGCGCCTCCGAGGCCGCCCGCCGCTCGCGCGCCGCCGACGCCGTGCGCTCGGCCTCGCGCTCCGCCTCCTTGGCCGCGCGTTCATCCGTTTCGGCCTTGGCCAGCGCATCCGAGGCGGCGCGGCGGCGGCCTTCCGCGGCGTCAAGCTCGTCCGAAAGCGCCTCGCGCGCCGCCGCGACGCGATCCGGAGCGCCCCGCGCCTCTGCAAGCTCGGCCTCGGAGGCAGCGCGGCGTTCGGCCAGTTCGCCGCTCCGGGCCCTCGCGTTGCCGAGACGGTCTGTCCACATGCCGCGCACTCTCCCGATCTCGGCAAGCCGGCGCTCGCGCGCCTCGCCCCGGCGCTTCGCCTCCTCCAGGGCCGAACGGCGCGCGACAAGGTTCCTGCGCGCTTCCTCGACACGGTTCCTGCTTTCGGCGGCTTCGGCGCGCAGCCTCCCGAGATCGCCAAGTTCGGCAAGCGCTTCCTCGGCCTGCGCAAGGCGGCCGCGTGCGGCCGCCGCCTCGTCGCCATGCCGGCTGGCGGCAAGCGCGGCGGCTTCGCATCTCGACTCCGCCATGTCCCTGGCCGCCTCAAGCCGGGATGCCGTCCGGCTGGCCTCCGTCACGGCGCGGTCCGCGGCCAGGCCTGTCTCCCGGGCCGCGCGGGCACGTTCGGCAAGCGCTTCCAGCTCCGACCGCAGCGCATCGTACGCCCCGCTCGCCGCCCTCGCCCGCACGGCGGCCGATCCCAGCTCGCCTTCGAGATCCCTGATGCGGTTCAGCTGCTCCATTCTCAGAGCCGCCGCCGACGGGACCTCTCCCGCGCCGGCTCGGAACCCGTCCCATCTCCAGAGGCCGCCGTCCTTGCTGACCAGGCGCTGTCCGGGCTTCAGCTCCGCCTGAAGGCCGGCCGCAGCCGCAGGCTCGACCAGGCCGACCTGGCCGAGCCGCCGCGCAAGCGCCGGGGGAACGTTGACGCGGTCCGTCAGCGGCTCGGCAGCCCCCGGCAGGGCCTGCGGCGTCTCGTAGTCCGGAAGGACGGCCCATCCGGACATGGCGTCGCCCCTGACCTCAGGCGCCCGGAGGTCATCGGCGAACGCCGCGCCGATCGCCTTCTCGTAGCCCGGCGCCACGGACAGCTGGTCCATCACCTCCGGCGCCCCCGACCGGCCGTCGTCCACGAGGCTCGCCAATGCCGCCATTTCGGACTGAAGCGCCCTCACCTCGCCCTCGGCGGCGGAGCGGGCCGCCCGGGCCTCCGCTTCCTTGCCCTGCGCGGCGTCGCATGCCTCACCCGCAGCGGCCAGCGCCCTGTCGGCCGCGGCGGCCTCCTTCCGGGCGGCCTGCAGCGCGACCTCGGCCGCAGCGCGCGCCGTCTCGGCCTCGGCAAGCGCCTTGCGCGCCGCCGCGCCATCCGACACGGATTGCGCCTCCGCGGCTTCGCTGCGCCCGAGCGCCGTCCGGGCGTCCTGCGCGAGTCGCTCAGCCGACTGGTGGCGCGCCACGAGACGGGCGACGTCCTCGGTCAGCTGCGAATCCGTGGTCTCGCGATCCTGCAGAACGCGCGCCGCGTCCCGCGCTTCCGTCGCGGCGGCCTCCACCGCGTCCGAATGCATCTCGCCGGCATCGGCGAGCGCCGCCTCCTCCTCGTCCAGCGCGCGGAGGGTCTCGGCTGCATCCCGCTCAAGGCCGGCCTCCCTGTCCGCGTCGCGGGCGAGCTGAGCGACGCGTGCGCCAAGCGCCTCCACGGCTTCCGCGGCGCGCACCTCCTGCTCGTCGAGGCTTTCCGCACGATGCTGCAGCCGCGCCAGCGCGGCGGCTGTCGAAGCCGCCGCCTCCCGGAGCGGCGGCAGCGCCGTTTCCGCGCCCTCCCGCGCACCTGCCGCCGCACGTGCATGGCGCTCGGCCTCGGACGCAACGCGCGAATCCTCCGCGAGGACGGCCTCCGCCGAGACCAGGGCGCCTTCCGCCTCCTTCCAGCGCAGGCACAGGAGAAGGCATTCGGCAGCCCGCAGCTGTTCGCTGACCTCGCGGTAGCGCTTCGCCTGCCGTGCCTGCCGGGCAAGCGCGGCCAGCTGCGCCGCGAGCTGCTCGATCACGTCATTGACACGGGCGAGGTTCGATTCGGCGCCGGCGAGCTTCAGCTCGGCCTCGTGCCGGCGCTGGTAGAGGCCGGATATTCCCGCCGCCTCCTCGAGAACGCGCCTGCGGGCCCTGGGCTTGGCGCTGACCAGCTCCGCGATCTGGCCCTGGCGCACGAGAGCGGGGGAATGCGCCCCTGTGGAGGCGTCGGCGAACAGCACCTGGACGTCGCGCGCGCGAACGTCCCTCGCGTTGACCTTGAACGCGGATCCCGCGTCGCGGGTGATCCTGCGCGTCACTTCCAGCGTGTCGGTCATGTTGAAGCCGGCCGGAGCGGTGCGCGCGCTGTTGTCGAGAACCAGGGTCACGTCGGCCGAACTGCGGGCCGGACGCGTCGAGGCGCCGCCGAAAATGACATCCTCCATGCCGCCGCCCCGCATCGCCGTGGGCCGGCTCTCGCCCATGACCCAGCGAAGCGCCTCCAGCAGGTTGGACTTGCCGCAGCCGTTGGGGCCGACGATGCCTGTCAGTCCGTCCGAGATGACCAGGTCGGTCGGATCCACGAAGCTCTTGAATCCGTTAAGGCGAAGACGGTTGAAACGCACGAAGCCTGCCTCGCGATTGATTCCGGTTCGCCAAGTGTCGGGCCAAAAGGCCCGAGAGTCAACGACGAACACCAAGGGAGGCGCAGTCAGCTTCCGCCACCACAAGATATTGCAGATTCCGGCACTTCGTGCGATGCGGCGCCCATGTCGGAGTCCGTGATCGTCGCAGACCGGTGTAGATCCCGCGCGCGCAGGCGCTGCTGGCCGCGCTGGGAATGCCTCCGCACGTGGATCCGGGCGACGTCCTGCCGCCGCTCGCGCATTTCGCCTTCTTCTGGGAGCCTGTGGACGAAGTCCGGATCGGGCGGGACGGACACGCCGGGCCGGGCGGACTCATCCCGGACATGGGCCTGCCGGTTCGCATGTGGGCCGGGGGGCGGCTGGCGTTTCACGCGCCCTTCAGGGCCGGCCTTGCCGCACGGAAGGTGACGACCCTGCACGCAGTCAGGGAAAGGCAGGGACAAAGCGGCAGGCTTGGACTGGTCACGCTGAGGCATGAGGTTCGTCAGCGCCGCGCGACCGTCATCACCGAAATGCAGGACATCGTCTATCGCGAGCCCGGCCCGCTCCCGGTCAAGCCGCCCGCGGAAGCCGGCCGGGCCCGGGAGCGCCGCCCTCTCAAGCTTCGCGAAGTCACGCTGTTTCGCTATTCCGCGGTCACCTTCAACGGGCATCGCATTCACTACGACGAGAGCTACTGCCGGGAGGAGGGCTATCCCGGGCTGGTCGTGCACGGGCCGCTTCTGGCAACGCGGCTTGCCTGCCTTGCCGCCGAACGTCTCGGCACGCTCAGGGCGTTCTCCTACCGTGCGACCGCCCCGCTCTTTCTCGGCGACGCCGCATGGCTCTGCCGCGCGGACGACAGATGGTGGGCCGAGGGCCCGGGCGGAAGGCGCTGCATGGCGGCGACGGCGAAATGACGGGACCTGCATGCCGGACATTCCCGAAGCGCTGTCCGGACGCCCCGAAAATCGCGCCCGTCCCGCTGAACGCCGCCAGGTCCCGTGACCGGCAGCGCCCTGAAACGCAACCGCCGCACGTCCCCGGGTCCGCGGCACGGGCCGCCGTGACAGCGGCGCCATGCTGCACGGCCCCCTTCAGGACGAAGGCCGTGCTTCGGATCCCGGCCATGCAACGTGATGCCGCGCGCCGGCGACCGGACCCGCCCCCTTCATGCCATCTCAGGCCCTCATCCTTGCCGCCCCGGGATCATACATCGGCGCAAGGCTTGCCGACGCCCTGACACGGCTTCCGGCAATCTCGATCTCGTAGCCGGAGGCCAGCACCGCTTCGGCGCCCTCGCCCGCGCACGGCACGTAGCCCATGCCGACCGCGCCGCCCAGGGCATGGCCGTAGTTCGCCGAGGTCACGATGCCCACGATCTCGCCGTCCCGGACCAGCGGCTCGTTGTGAAACAGCATCGGCCCGGGATCCTCTAGCCTGAACTGCACGAGACGGCGCCTGAGGCCCTCTTCCCTCTTCCTGAGCACGGCGTCACGGCCGAGGAACGCCGTCTTGGCGCCGGTCTTGACGGCGAATCCCAAGCCGGCCTCCAGCACGTGGTCCTCGTCGGTGATGTCGTGGCCGAAGTGACGGAAGGCCTTCTCGATCCGGCAGGAATCCATCGCGTGGAGGCCGGCGAGCCTGAGGCCGAAGCCCTCCCCGGCGTCCACGAGCGTCTCGAAGACATGGGCGGCCTGGTCGGCCGAGGCATAGATTTCCCAGCCCAGCTCGCCGACATAGGATGTCCGGTGCGCCCGCACGAGGCCCGTCCCGAGCTCGATTTCCCGGGCCGCGCCGAAGGGGAACGCCGCGTTGGAGAAGTCGTCCGGCGAGACCGCCTGCATGAGCTCCCGCGACCGGGGGCCCATGAGGGGAAAGACGGCCTCGCCGGCCGTGACGTCCATGATGACCGCCGTCTCTTCCGCCAGATGCCGGCGAAGCCAGGCAAGATCGCGCTGCACCGTGGCTGCGGGGACCACCAGGAGGAACGCGGCCGCGCCGAGCCGGGTCACCGTCAGGTCGCACTCGATCCCGCCGCGCTCGTTCAGCATCTGGCCGTAGGTCACCGTGCCGGGCGGCCTGTCAAGGTCGCCCGCGAAGACGCGCTGAAGGAAGCCCAGCGCTCCGGGTCCGTCGACCCGGATCTTGCCGAAGGAGGACATGTCCAGAAGGCCGACGCCCTCGCGCATGGCCATGTGCTCGTCCCTCTGGTTCCCGAACCAGTTCTGGCGCCCCCAGTCGTGGCGGTATTCGCGCTCCTGCCCGTCCCGCGCGAACCAGTTGGCACGCTCCCATCCGGCGGCCTCCCCGAAGACCGCGCCCCGTTCCGCGAGATGCCGATGGACCGGAGACCGGCGCACGCCGCGCGCCGTCTCGGCCTGGCGGAACGGATAGTGGTCGGCGTAGAGCAGGCCGAGGGTCTCGGACACGCGCTCCCTGAGGTACCGCCGGTTGCGCTGGAACGGCTGGGCGCGGCGAATGTCGACGTCCCACAGATCGAACGGCGCGCGCCCCTCGTCAATCCACGCGGCCAGCGCCATGCCCGCCCCGCCCGACGAGACGATGCCGATCGAATTGTAGCCGGCGGCCACCCAGTATCCGTCGAGCCCGGGCGCCTCCCCAAGATAGTGGCGGCCGTCCGGCGTGAAGCTCTCGGGGCCGTTGAAGAAGGTGTGGACGCCCGCTGTCTGGAAGAGCGGGAGGCGGTTCATGGCGCTTTCGAGAACCGGCCCGAAATGCTCGTAGTCCTCCGGCAGCGTGTCGAACTCGAAGTCTTCGGGAATGCCGTCCATGCCCCAGGGCTTCGCCCTGGGCTCGAAGGCCCCCAGCATCATCTTGCCGGCGTCGGCCTTGTAGTAGGCGCACTCGTCCGGCACCCGGAGCACGGGCAGGCGACCGACGCCGTCGACGGGCTCGGTGACGAGGTAGAAGTGCTCGCAGGCGTGGAGCGGCAGCGTGACCCCCGAGCGCGCCGCGAGCTCCCGCGCCCACATGCCGCCGCAATTCACGACGACGTCCGCGCTCGTGTGGCCCGGTTCGCCGCCGATCTCCCAGTCCACGCCCGTCACCTTCCGGCCGCTCTGCGTGACCGCCGTCGCCCTTGCGCCCTCCGCGACCGTCACGCCCTTCATCCTGGCGCCCTTGGCAAGCGCCATCGCGATGTTGGCCGGATCGCACTGGCCGTCGCCGGGAAGATGGACGGCGGCCACCATGTCTTCGACGTTGACGTGGGGATGCAGCGCCCTGACCTCTTCGGGCCCGACCTCGTCCGCCTCGATGCCAAAGGCGCGCGCAAGCGCCGCCTGGCGCCGGATCTCCTCGCTCCGGTCCCCGGTCAAGGCAATGGTGAGGGATCCGACCGGCTGCAATCCGGTCGCCACGCCGGTCTCGGCCTCGAGCCGCTGGTACAGGCCGGCGGAATACCTGGCGAGCCGGGTCATGTTCTCGCTGGCCCGCAGCTGCCCGATCAGCCCCGCCGCGTGCCACGTCGTGCCGCAGGTCAGCCTCTTGCGCTCCAGGAGCAGAATGTCCGTCCAGCCCCGCTCGGCGAGATGGTAGGCGACCGAGCATCCGGACACGCCGCCGCCGATGATCACGGCCCGGGCATATGCGGGAATCGCCCTCATGGGCACGGCTTCGCGGATCCGGACTCGCGGAGCGCGACCGGCCGTGTCGCGCGCGCGCCCCTCGGCGCGGCGGCAACGGCGCACGGCGGGGACTCCCGGGCGGTCATCCGCCATCCGGCGCCGGGAACGGCCCGTCCCGCCCGACGGCCGCGGCCTGGCTCCGGCGGATTCCCGCCGTGCAGGCGCGCACGACCGGAGGGAGCGCGGATCACGGCGACCCGGCTCGTCCCGTCCCGCGTCATGCACGAAGCCTTTCGTTTCCGGGATCCCAGAGCGGGGCGTCGGGCTGCACCTCGGCCCTGCGGCGCTCCCCGTAGATGTCGACCTCGATCCCCGTGCCCGGAACGGCCAGATCGGCTCGCAGCATGCCGAGGGCAATGGAAGCGCCGACGCGGTAGCCCCAACCGCCGGAGGTGGTCTCGCCGACGATCTCGCCGCCATGCCAAAGCGTCGACATGCAAGGCGCGTCCGCGTCTCCGGCGTCCACCGTAAGCGTCACGAAGCGTTTCGCGACGCCCTGCCGCCTCTGCAGCAGCAGCGCCGCCTTCCCCTGGAAGTCCGCGCTCTTGTCGAAGCAGACGAAACGGCCCAGGCCGCCCTCCAGAAGGCTGTAGTCCGAGGACAGGTCGCCCTTCCAGGCACGGTAGCCCTTTTCAAGGCGAAGCGAGTCCAGCGCCCACATGCCGAACGGCCTCGCGCCGGCATCGGTGACGGCGTCCCAGATCTCCGCAGCGTCCTCGCGCCGGCAATGGACCTCCCAGCCGAGCTCGCCGGCGAACGAAACGCGGGCCAGCCAGCACCCCTTTCCGGCGATGCGCCCGTCAGGGCTGATCGAAAGCCATCCGGCGTCGAGGTCGTGACCGTCATTGATGCCGCCAAGGATCTCGCGCGACGCCGGGCCGGTCACCAGGAGGCACTCGAAATCCTTCGCGTGATCCGCCACGCTGACGCCGGGCGGGGCCGTGCGCGAAAGCAGTTCGCCGTCATGCCATCCGGCGGCCGCCGCGGCGATCAGGCGCACCTCGTCGCCGCCATGCACCGACACCGACATCTCGGTGACGATGCGCCCCCTGGCATCCGCGAAATAGGCAAGGCCCACCCGGCCCTCGCCCGGCAGCCGCGACGCCGTGAGGCTGTCGACATGGGCGCGCGCGCCGGCGCCCCGCACCGTGAACCGCGAGAAGCCCGTGATCGCCAGCACCCCGCAATGGTCGCGCACGGCCTCGCACTCTTCGCGAACGCGCCTTTCCCACGGCCCCGACCGGTCCCAGGTCCTGGTCGCCTCGGGCCCCGTGTCATCATCGGGGCGGGCGAAGTAGTTCGCCCGCTCCCAGCCGTTGCAGGCGCCGAAGACCGCGCCCGCCCGCTTCAGCCGGCCGTGCAGCGCGGACAGCTTGCGGTCGCGGCCCGCGGGCCATTCATGCCTGGGGAAGTGCATCGCGTACTCGTGGCCATAGACCTCCATGCCCTTCTCGACGCAGTATTCGCGATCCGTGTAGTCGGTGAAGCGCCGGGGGTCGCAGGACCACATGTCCCATTCGGTCTGGCCTTCGGTCATCCACTCCGCAAGCACCTTGCCCGCACCTCCGGCCTGCGCGATGCCGAAGGTGAAGACGCAGGCCTCGAACGCGTCCGGAACCCCGGGCATCGGGCCGATCAGCGGGTTGCCGTCAGGGGTGTAGGGAACGGGCCCGTTGATCACCTTCTCGATGCCGGAGGAGGCGAGCTGCGGCACGCGTGCCATGGCGTCCTCGATGTAGGCCTCGAGCCGGTCGAGATCGTCCGGGTAGAGCTGGAAGCTGAAGTCCTCCGGCATCGGATCGTCCGGCGCGACCCAATGCGCCCGGCAGCCCCTTTCGTACGGCCCGAGGTTGAAGCCGTTCTTTTCCTGCCGGAGGTAGTAGGAAACGTCGACATCGCGGATCAGCGGCAGCTTGCGGCCGCTCTGGCGCGCCCAGTCGGCGATTTCGGGATTCTCCTCGGACAGGAGGTACTGGTGGCTCATCACCGTCATCGGAACCGTCCGCCCGCCGAAGGGCACGAACCACTCGCCGACCCGTTGCGCGCAGTATCCCGCGGCGTTCACGACGCACTCGCAGCGGATGTCGCCCTTGGCGGTATGCACGATCCACTCGCCGCGCTCGCGGTCGATGCCGGTTGCAGGCGTGAACCGCAGGATCCGGGCGCCCATGGCGCGCGCGCCCTTCGCGAGCGCCTGCGTCAGCTGCGCAGGATCTATGTCGCCGTCCGTCGGGTCGTGGAGAGCGCCCTCGAGGTCATGGATCTCCATGAAGGGATGCAGGGACCTCGCCTCCTCCGGCGAGATGATCTGGATGTCGATCCCCTGGCGGCGTCCCATGCCGCAGGCGCGGCTGAACTCCTGCATCCGCTCCCTTGAATGGGCGAGACGGACCGAGCCGGTCACGTGGTAGTTCATCGGGTAGCCCACGGCCTCGCCCAGCCCCCGGTAGAGTTCGGTCGAATGGCGCTGCATGTTCATGATCGACCACGACGCCGAGAAAGTCGGCACGTTGCCTGCCGCGTGCCACGTGGACCCCGCCGTGAGCTCGTTCCTTTCCAGCAGCACGCAGTCGGTCCATCCGGCCCTTGCAAGGTGATACAGCGCCGAGACGCCTGCCGCGCCTCCGCCGATGATGACCGCACGGGCCGTTGTCGGGAATCCTGCCACGACGGATCCTTTCAGTACACCGGCGGCGCGATCACCCAGATCGCGACGCAGGGTTCGGACGTGCGGTTCGCCCAACGGAACGGCTCTCCGCGGATGCGGAAGCTGTCGCCGGCGCCAAGCGCGAAAGCCGCGCGGCCGATGGTCAGCTCGAGGCGGCCCGATACGATGTAGCCGACTTCCTGGGTCGGGCGCGCGATGTCCTCGGACCGTTCGGCCCCGGGCGCGAAGGTCGAGTGAACCACCTCGAAGCCGTCCGTCAGGTCGGGAGACAGCAGCTCCTCGACAAGCCCGCGCACGCGATGGCCGAGGGGGCGACGGCCTCCGCCGCGGACGATGCGGCCCTCCTCGCGCGGCGCGCGGGGCGACTTGCCGAAAAAGGAATCGAGCGGCATGTCGAGCGCGGCGGCCAGGGCGTCGAGCTCCTTCATGGAGGGCTCGGAGATCCCGCGCTCGACCTGGCTGAGCCAGCCGACCGAGCGTCCGGCGCGCTCGCTCACCTCTGCAAGGGTCAAGCCTCTCTGGCGACGCAGGACCCGCAGGTCCCGGCCCAGGCTTCCGGATTCGAAGGCTGCGGTCATGCGACCCCCCAGGTTCAAGCCGCCAGGAGATTTCAGAACGGATGCCGTGAAAAAGTCAACACGTTTTTCACGAGGTCGGGCGGACCGTCCCGGGCCATTGCAGTCTGAGCGCTGCCTGCGCGGCGGGATGCAGGGCGTCTCCGCGCCCCCGCATCCGCAGCGCTGCATGCGTCCGGCCCGACACGGCAGCCTGGCTGCTGCACGCGGCCCGAAACGCCGCCCGGCCCCGCAGCAGGCCCGGCAAGGGATGCAGCGCCCGGGCGCAAGGAAGCGACCGCCCTGCGACCCCGGCGCCCCGCGCACTTCCCGCTTGCGAAAGCGCGCCCTGCAACCTAGCTTCCCGTCATGCGGGAGGCATCGCTCATCGATCCGTTTCGGCGCGCAATCACGTATCTGCGCGTTTCGGTCACCGACCGCTGCGACTTCCGCTGCGTGTACTGCATGTCGGAACACATGACCTTCCTGCCGAAGCGGAGCCTGCTGACGCTGGAAGAGCTGGACCGGATGTGCTCGGCATTCGTTCGGCTGGGCGTGAGAAAGCTCAGGGTCACCGGCGGCGAGCCGCTCGTCAGGCGCGACATCCTCACGTTCTTCCGCGCCATGACCAGGCACCTTGAGCGCGGCGCGCTCGATGAGCTGACCGTCACGACCAACGGCAGCCAGCTCGCGCGGTTTGCCGACGACCTGTTTGACGCCGGGGTCCGGCGGGTCAACGTCTCGCTTGACACGCTGGACGGGGAGAAGTTCGCCCGCGTCACGCGCTGGGGCCGGCTGCCCCAGGTGCTCAAGGGCGTCGATGCCGCGCAGCACGCCGGGCTGCGTGTCAAGATCAACGCGGTGGCGCTCAAGGGATTCAACGAGGACGAGCTGTTCCGGCTCACGGAATGGTGCGCCTCGCGCGACATGGACCTGACCTTCATCGAGGTCATGCCGATGGGCGACCTCGGCGGCGCGGACCGCGTCGGCCAGTACTGGAGCCTGAATGACCTGCGACGCCGTCTCGCGGAGAACTACACCCTTGTCGACCTGGCCCGCCGGACGGGCGGGCCGGCACGATATGCGCGGCTTGAGGAGACCGGCCAGCAAGTGGGCTTCATCACGCCCCTGACGCACAACTTCTGCGAATCGTGCAACCGGGTGCGGCTGACCTGCACCGGCGAACTCTACATGTGCCTCGGCCAGGAGGACATGGCGGACCTGCGCGCGCCGCTGCGGGCAACGGAAAGCGACGGGCCGCTCGAGGACGCAATCCGGGATGCAATCGGGCGCAAGCCCGAGGGCCACGACTTCGACTATTCGCGCCAGCGTGCGGGCGGACAGGTCAGCCGCCACATGAGCCACACGGGGGGCTGAGCGGCAGGAAGTGAATCCCGTCCCGCGGGCTCCCGCATCCCGGGCCGCGGCCTTGCGACCGCGTGCCCGCAGGCAGCTGCGCGCCCCATGGCCGGGGTTTCAGGCCGCGCCGCCAGGACCGGCGGCCGAGGGGCGCGGCGAAAGCCGAATCCGTCGCGTCCGCTTCCCGGACGGATGCCGGCCCCGGGGCAGACGCCTTTCGGCCAGGCCATGTCAGGTGCAGTAGATCTCGCCGAACTTCGCGTCGAGATAATCCAGGAGCGGGGCTTCCGAGGGCGCCTCTCCCGTCGCGCCCTCGATGAGGTCGCGCGGCTCGAGCAAGCTGCCAAAGCGGTGGATCCTTTCGCCGAGCCAGCGGCTGGCGGGCCTGGTCGCGCCGTCGGCAAGCGCGTTGCCCAGCCCCGGCACCTCTCGCGTCATCGCGGCGTGCAGGCAGCCTGCATAGACATTGCCCAAGGCGTAGGTCGGGAAATAGCCGAACAGGCCCTCGGACCAGTGCACGTCCTGGAGAACGCCGTTCGAGGGCCTGTCGACGCTGACCCCGAAGTCCGCCCGGAATCTCTCGTTCCACGCCTCCTCGGCGTCGCGGGCCTCGATCCGCGCGCCGACCAGGTCGCGCTCCAGGTCGAAACGGAGGAGCACATGCAGATTGTAGTCGACCTCGTCGGCTTCGGTCCGGATGAAGCCGCAGGAAAACCTGTTGGCCGCGGCAAAGAACGCGTCCTCGTCCGCGATCCCGAAATCCCCGAAGATGTCCCGCATCCTCCGGAAGAGCCAGCCCGTGAATTCCCTGCTGCGGCCGATCTGGTTCTCGTAGATCCGGCTCTGGCTTTCGTGCACGCCCATCGAGGCGCCGCCGCCGAGCGGCGTCAGGAGAAGGGCCCTGTCTATTCCCTGCTCGTAGCAGGCGTGGCCGACTTCGTGGATCGTCGCGTAGATGCAGTTGAACGGATCGCCCGGATCCGTCCGCGTCGTTATCCGCACGTCAAGGCCGGAACCGGACGAGAAGGGATGCACCGCCCTGTCGATCCGGCCGCGCGACCGGTCGTAGCCGAAAGCCTCCGCAAGCTCTGCCGACAGCCTGAGCTGGCCGGCCTCGTCGAACGCATGATCGATTTCCGGAACGTGCCGCTCCGAACCGATGACGCGATCGCGCAACTCTGCGAGGCGCGGGCGGAGCGCGCCGAACATCCTGTCGAGCTCGGCCCCGGTCATGGCGGGCTCGAAGCCGTCGAGCAGGGCGTCGTAGGGACTGCCGCCGTCGGCGAGCGCCGCCGCCTTCTCCCGCACCAGGGCGACGATCTCGCCGAGCTGCGGCGCGAACATGCCGAAGTCGTCCGTCCGCCGCGCCTCGGCCCACACGCGCCGCGAGACCGATCCCGCTCTCGCGAGCGCCGCAGACAGCGCCTCGGGAACGCGCAGGCTGCGTTCGTGGTTTCGGCGGATCAGCGCGACCTGCCGGCATTGCACCTCGCCTTCGGGGCGCGCCGCCTCGAGCCAGCCGCCGATGCGAGGATCGGTGCGCCGGCGGTGCAGGACGCCCTCAAGCGCGGCGACCTCCTCCGCGCGCTGCGCGCCTGCGCCGGACGGCATGACCGTGTCCTGGTCCCAGGAAAGCCGCCCCATGACCTGGCCCAGCGCCTCGGTCTCGCGCTGGAACGTCATCAGCTCGTCATAGGCGCTCATGCCGCGTCCCTGACCGAACGGCCGAGCGGATAGGCCGCCAGGAAGCGTGCCCGAAGGATCAGGAGGAAGAGCAGCACCGCGCCAAGCTGGTGCAGGATCGCGAGTCCCGGCGGAGCAGCGTGGAGCACCGTCAGGATTCCGAGCGACACCTGAAGGGCAAGCGCCGCGAGAACCGCCGCGAACGCCCTCCGGGCCGGCCTGTCGCCCGATCTCCTGGCCCGCAGCCAGGCAAGCAGGCCGAGGACGAGAAGCAGGTAGCCGGCAATTCTGTGCATGAACTGCACCAGCCCGGCATTCTCCGTGAAGTTCCGCCACACGGGCGCCAGGTCGAAGGCGGCGGGCGGGAGGAACTGCCCGGCCATGCCCGGCCAGTCGTTGAACGCGCGACCGGCGTCGATCCCCGCCACGAGCGCCCCGAGCAGGATCTGCAGGAACGCAAGATGCATCAGGCCGGTGCCCGCCGAAAGAAGCCGCGCCTCGCGCACGCGCCGTGCCTGGAGGAGCCCGACCTCGCTCCGGCCAAGAAGCATCACCTGCCAGGCAATCACTCCGAGGATCACGAAGGCGAGCCCCAGATGCAGCGCGAGACGGTAGGAGGCGACGTCCAGCATGTCGCCTGAGAGGCCGGACGAGACCATCCACCAACCGATCACGCCCTGGGCGCCGCCAAGGGCGCCCGGCAGCAGCAGGCGCCGTGTCCAGCCGGCGGGAATGCGGCGCGTTGCGAGGAGGAGCAGGAATCCGGCGGCCCAGACGAGGCCGGTGACGCGGCCAAGCTGGCGATGCCCCCATTCCCACCAGTAGATCGTCTTGAACTCGGCCAAGGACATGCCCGCGTTCTGAAGCCGGTATTCGGGACTCTGCCGATACTTCTCGAACTCCGATTCCCACGCGTCCGCCCCGATCGGGGGAAGGGCGCCGGTGACGGGCCGCCATTCGGTGATCGAGAGGCCGCTGTCGGTCAGCCGCGTCAGCCCGCCCACGGCGATCATCAGCACGAGGAGAAGGCCGAGCGCGGACAGCCAGAGGCGAATGACGCCCCGGGCGTCCGTGCCTGCGCGGCCGGTCACGACGCCTGCGGGAACGGCGACCCGCGCCGCGCCTTCATCGACCTCCTCGAAAATGCTGCGCTTCTCGCCCATCCTGCGTTCCTTGCCGCGCACGGAATGTAGTCCGGCGTCCGCAGCCCGTCCAGTCAGTCGCCTCGCTCCCTCCGGAGAACCATCTGGCCCAGAATCCCGTGAAGAAGCCGCACGTCCGCCGAGGACAGCGGCATGCGCGACCAGAGATTCCTGAGCCCCTGCTTCATCCCGGCGGCCTTGTCCGGCGGGAAAAAGAAGCCGGCGTCATCGAGACGGTCCTCGTAATGGGACGCGAGCCGCTCCACTTCGGCATGCGACGCCGGCAAGGGGGCCGCGGGACCGCGCTCCCGGCCCGGAACGCCGCCCGCCGCCCGCCGCCATTCGTATGCGGCCAGCAGCACGCACTGCGAAAGATTGAGGGACGGGAACGTCGGGTTCACGGGCACCGAGATGATCGCGTTCGCCCGCGCCACGTCGCCGTTCCGAAGGCCCGCCCGCTCCGGCCCGAACAGCACGGCAACGCGCTGCCCTCCCGCAATCCTCGTCGCGGCATCCTGCATGGCGGCCTCCGGCGTGAGAACGTCTTTCTGCAGGCCCCGGCCGCGCGCGGTCGTCGCATAGACGAAGGCCGCGTCGGCAACGGCTTCGGACGTTGACCCGACGAGCCGCGCATCGTCAAGAAGACGTCCCGCGCCGCGCGCCATGGCCGTCGCCCTGGGGTTCGGCCAGCCATCCCGCGGCGCAACGATCGCCATGCGGTCAAGACCGAAATTCAGCATCGCGCGCGCGGCGGCGCCGACGTTCTCGCCCATCTGGGGCTCGACAAGGACGAAGAGCGGCTGGCTCACGCTTGGGCAGATAGGGCGCCCGCGGCGTCGGTGCAAGCCGGCAGCGAGGCACGGTCGCCGGCGGGCCGGAGCGGCGGCGCGCGCATCACGCTCACGGATCACGGCATTCCGCCAAGAAAGGCGGAACGGACCAGGACGATTTTATTGCCCGCCGGTGACCCGCGGACGTTGATTTCGGGGCCGGCCTTCGTTTTCCATGTGGCGGCCTGCCCGGACGCCGCGCCGACCACGTCGTCACCGCGGTCAGGGACAGCCAGGAGACCGTCCACGACGGCCCTGGGCGATCGACTTCGCCGGCGCGCCCTCGCACGAGGCCGTCGACAAGGGCCACGCCGCCCTCGGGCGCCGTCAGGCCATCCGCGTCGAGCGCGGGATCCTCAAGGCCGGGGAGCGCCGCCGCGAGGCGGCCTGGCGCCCGCCTCGCCGGGTCCCGAACGCGCCGGGCCGGAGGCGCTTCTCGAACCGGTGCGCAACCATCGGACCATGGAGAGCCGCGTGCACTGCGTGCGCGACTTCACCTGCGACGAGGACCGCTGCCGGGCCTGCGTCCGCCACCTGCCGCGCAGCCTCTCCTGCCTGACGAACGCCGCCATCGCCATCGTGTGCCGCGACGGGCGCTCGGCCACATGCCCGAGACCAGCCGGCACCGGCCGGCGCGCGCCCAGGAAGCCCTCGACCTGATCCTGCACCCGCCCGGCAGACGGTCCTTCGATCCCGGCCGCGTGCGGGGCACGCGGAACGCGCCGCCTGCCGTCACGTCAGAGGCCCTCGGATCCGAAATAAAATGGTCCTGCGGAACGGACGGGCAGCCTTGCATGCGGATGCCGGGCGGCTATAGCTCCGGGCGAAAGACTCCCCCGGGGGGACGCGAGATGGCCGCACCGAACAAGCCGCAGCTGTGCCTGCTGACCCCGCCCGAGTTCGATCTCCCGGCGTTCCGGGATCAGCTGGCCGCCGTCCTGGATGCGCAGGAGGTCGCCTGCGTGCGCCTGAGCATGGCCACCCGGGACGCGGAACGCCTGTCGCGCGCAGCCGATGCGCTTCGCGACGCGGCGCACGCCCGCGACGTCGCCATGGTGATCGAATCGCATCTTTCCCTCGCCCTGGATCTCGGGCTCGACGGCGTGCATCTCGCCGACGGGCCGCGATCCGTCAGGAAGGCGCGCAAGGCGCTCGGCAGGGACGCCATCGTCGGGGCCTTCTGCCGCGCGTCCCGCCATGACGGAATGAACGCCGCCGAGGCGGGAGCCAGCTACGTGGCCTTCGGGCCGGTCGGCGCGTCGGCGCTCGGTGACGGCACGCTGGTCGAAACCGGCCTCTTCGCGTGGTGGTCCGAGATGATCGAGACGCCTGTCGTGGCGGAGGGCGACCTCGACCCCAGCCTTGCCGCGCGCCTCGCCCCCGTCACCGACTTCATCGGGGTCGGCCAGGAGATCTGGGAAGGGGAGGACCCTGCCGCGGCGCTATCCGAGCTCGTCCGCGCCCTCGGCTGACCCCTGGGGGTGAGCCGCGCGCACGCGCGCTTCGGCCTCTGCCGCAAGGGCCTTTCGCCCGGCAAAGTCCCCGACGCGCAGCGGCTCGTGCCATGTCACCTCGACCTTCCCTTGCGGACACGTCCCGAGCGTCTTGACGACATGAGCCCCGAACGCCATGTCGCCCCACCATCCGTAATGGCGCGGGTCCGCACAAGCTGGCGCGTGGTAGACGACGGTGACGGGCTGGACCCAGAGGTCCGGCAGGCGATCCGAGAAAAGCGCGGCGAAGAGCGTCGACTTGAAGGGAAGGACGCGGCGGCCGTCGCTGGACGTTCCCTCCGGAAAGAACAGCATCCGGTGTCCCGCAGCCAGACGCTCTTCGAAGACCATCTTCTGCTTCCCCGCCTCCCGTGGCTTCCGCTGGACAAAGACGGTTCCCGTCCCGCGCGCCAGCCATCCAATGCCGGGCCAGCCGGCCACTTCGGACTTCGAGACGAAGTAGAGAGGCCCCGCTGCGTTGAGCGTGAATATGTCCAGCCACGAGCTGTGGTTCGACACGATCACTCCGGGAAGGTCCGCCGGCGCACCGCTGACCTCCAGGCGCATACCGAGGACGTGAAACGCGCTGCGGCAAACGAAGACGACAATCCGCGGCGTCCAGGGCCGATGGCTGCCGAAGAGCGGGCGCTCGAAAAGCCTTGCCAGCAGCAGGACTCCGAAGAAGCCGAACACCAAGGCGCCCAGTGCCGCCCCCCGCAGGACGGCAAGAAGCCAGCCGGCAAGGCCCGGACCGGACACGTCAGGCGCCGCGCCGGCACGCCAGGCCGGGTCGCTCATGCCGCGGAGCCCTTCGCGTAGCGGGCGCGGACGGAAGGCTTGGTCAGGCCAATGTCGATCACCAGGCATACGTCCGTCGTGTTGAAGCCGTGATCCACGTAGGCGCCGTCCCCGACAAGCCCGCCAAGCTTCAGGTAGGACTTGATCAATGCCGGCGTGGCGCGCATTGCGGCGACCCTGTCGATCTCCTCGGGCGCGAGCAGGTCCATCGGCTGGTAGGCGTCTTCCCGCGCACGCACCCTGAGGTCGGGCGGAGCGAGGTAGGAATGGTGCAGATGCGACAGCGGTGCGGCAAGCGCGTCAACGTCGGTGCCATGCAGGCTCGCCACGCCGAAGAGGATCTCGATGTCACGTTCGCGCACGTAGCCGGCCAGGCCTCTCCAGAGCAGGTGCAGCGCCATGCCGCCCCGATATCCCCGGCGCACGCACGAGCGGCCGAGCTCGAGAAGCTTCCTGCCGCTCTCGATGAGCGGCGAGACGTCGTACTCGCCCTCGGAATAGAACCCGTCCCGGCGACCGCCCGGCAGCAGGCGGTAGACGCCCACGACGTGATCCAGGGTCGCGCGGTCCCGGCGGCCGTCGACCAGGATCAGGTGATCGAAGTCCGGGTCGAAGCGGTCCCGCTCGAAACGGCCTTCATGGTCGACCATGTCCCCATCCCCGCCCAGCTCCTCGACGAAGACCTCGTACCTCAGGCGCTCGGCCGCAAGACGGTCCTCTTCCGACGTGGCCAGGCGCAGCGTCAGGTGCGCAGCGTCAAGATCCATGGGCTGCCCGCTTCGAGGAAAGCCCCGGGCGGATGCGCGTCCGGGACCGTGCCAAGGGGCGGCCGGGCGCGGAAAGGCCCATGAAGGCAATACCGGCCATCATTCGGGGCGAAAGACCGGGATCAGCTCGACCCTGCTGCTGTGGATGACGACCTTTCCCTCTTCAGGGAAATTCACGGTCACGCGCCCGCCGATGTTGGACTGCACCTGGCCGGTCCCCCAATCCGGACGCTGCGGGTGCCGGACGAGATTGCCGGGAGTGAGCAGGGACGAGACTTCTGTCATTGAACGTCGGGCTTCCGGCGTGCGCGGCCTCTCCGCATCGGTCCGGAATGATACCACAATCCGGTGCAGGCACAAGAAACGCCCAGGGCCGACGCGACAGCGCGGTCCCGTCCGTCACCAGCCGAACAGCGGACCTGGTCCGAAGCGTTCCGAGTGCAGACGCCACTCTGACCCGGAACCTGAAGGTCGAGAACCGCTCCTTGCCGGCCACCGTGCTCTTCGGCATCGACGCCAGCACCGGTCGGGGGCATGACGGCGAGAGCCATCGGCAATGCCGGCTTCATGCCGCTGCCCGGAACTGCACGGGCCCATGGCAGGGAAGTCAGCTCCGGACCGCGCCCTCTGCCGTCACCAGATACTTGAAGCTGGTGAGCTGGGCCGCGCCGACAGGGCCGCGCGCGTGGAGCTTTCCGGTGGCAATGCCGATCTCGGCTCCCATTCCGAATTCGCCTCCGTCCGCAAACTGGGTCGACGCGTTCCGCATCAGGATCGCGCTGTCCAGGTTCCGGAAGAACCTTTCCGCCGCGCAGTCATCCGCCGTGATGATGCAATCCGTGTGCGAGGAACCATGGGCGCGGATGTGCTCGATGGCACGGTCGATCGACCCGACGACCTTCACGGCCATCTTCATGTCCAGGTACTCCCGGCCCCAGTCCTCTGCAGTCGCGGGCACGACGCCTTCGATGGCCTGTGCGGATTCGTCTCCCCGTACCTCGACGCCGGCTTCCAGTAGTGCGGTGATCACTGGCTGTCCGACCTTCCTGAAGGCCTCCTGGTGAATCAGGAGGCATTCGGCCGCGCCGCAGATGCCCGTGCGCCGGGTCTTGGCGTTCAGGACCACGCGAAGGGCGACACTCCTGTCAGCGGCCGCATCGACGTAGACATGCACGATGCCTTCAAGGTGGGCGAGGACCGGCACCCTGGCCTCCTGCTGGACGACGCTCACGAGGCCCTTGCCGCCCCTCGGCACGATGACATCGACATGATCCGTCATGCCCAGCAGTTCGGAAACGGCGGCACGGTCGCGGGTCGGAACGCGCTGCACGGCGTCCCTGGGCAGGCCGGCGGCATCAAGGCCGTCGATGAGACATGCATGGATGGCAGCGGCGGAGTGGAAGCTCTCGGAGCCGCTGCGCAGGATCACGGCGTTTCCCGCCTTCAGGCAAAGCGAGCCCGCATCGGAGGTGACGTTGGGCCTGCTCTCGTATATGACGCCGACAACGCCGAGCGGCGTCCTGACGCGCCTGACATGCAGCCCGTTCGGCCTGTCCCACTCGTCCATGACCTCGCCCACCGGGTCGGACTGGGCGGCCACATCGCCCAGGCTGTCCCGGATTCCCCTTATGCGGCTCTCGTCAAGCATGAGCCGGTCGATCATGGCCGCCGACAGGCCTCTTTCGCGACCGTAGGCGATGTCCAACGCGTTTGCGGCGATGATCTCCCCGCGACGCTTCCAGACGGAACCGGCGGCGCTTGCAACGGCGGTCCGCTTCGCCTCGGAGGGCGCGACGGCAAGTTTCGCGGCGGCGGCCCGGGCGCGCCGGCCGATGTCCGCCATGACTTCCCTAACGTCCGTGACGTCCTTCATCGCCGCTCCCTTCCGATGCCGGCCGTCGATACACGTCCCCGATGCGGTTGTCCAATCGGCGATCAGATCGCCATGTCGTCGCGGTGGACAATGGCCGCGCGTCCCGGATAGCCCAGGATCGCCTCTATGCGGCCGGAGCGTTCGCCCCTGATCATGTCCGCTTCGTCCGACGTGTATCGCGTCAGGCCGACCCCCAGCCGCGACCCGTCCGGGCCGAGGATCGCAACCGGCTCGCCCCTTCCAAACGTACCTGCCACCCCGGTCACGCCCGCCGGCAAGAGAGACTTTCCGCCAAGAAGCGCGAGCACGGCGCCGGCATCGACATGGAACTCGCCCTTGGGCTTCATCGCTGCAATCCATCGCTTTCGCGCAGCCTGGGGATTTGTTTCCGCGGCGAACCACGTCGCCGGCGCGCCGCCGGCGAGCGATTTCAGCGGGTTGGGCACCGATCCCTTCGCGATCGCCATGGCCGCCCCACCGGCAGCGGCTGTCTTGGCGGCGAGAATCTTGGTCTTCATGCCCCCTTTCGAGAGGCCGGTTCCGGCATCGCCTGCCATCGCCTCGATCTCTGGCGTGACGCTGTCGACGAAGTCGACGTGTCGGGCCTCCGCGTCGGTCCTGGGATTGGCGGAGTAAAGCCCGTCGACATCCGAAAGAAGCACCAGGGCATCCGCCCCCACCGTGACTGCAATCTGGGCGGCAAGGCGGTCATTGTCGCCGAAACGGATCTCGTCCGTGGCGACGGTGTCGTTCTCGTTCGCGATCGGCACGACGCCGAAGCCCAGGAGCTGCTCGAGCGTCGCCCGGCTGTTCAGGTAGCGTCGCCTGTCGGCGCTGTCCTCGAGCGTGACGAGCACCTGCGCGGTCGGGATCCCGAACGGCGCAAGCGCCTCTTCGTAGGCGCGCGCAAGGCGAATCTGCCCGACGGCGGCGGCCGCCTGGCTCTTTTCCAGCGGCAGCGCCCCGCCAGGAAGGCCGAGGGCCGCCCGTCCGAGTGCGATCGCGCCGGACGAGACCAGGGCGACGTCCTTGCCCTCGCCCCTCAGCCAGGCGATGTCTGCGGCGAGCGAGTTCAGCCAAGGGACACGCAGCTTCCCGCCCTCGACCAGCAGGGCCGAACCGATCTTGACAACGACGCGCCTCGCCCGGCTCAGGGACGCCATGCCGCCAGCTCCCCGGTGGCGTCCTCGGCAAGCCGCCCGGCCTCGTCGATCCGGCGCTTGAGCGCGCGCAGCACGTCCTCCAGCCCTTCGCGGCTCACGCCGGAAACCTTCATGACGGGGCCGGCAACGGCTTCCAGCTCGCTTCGCCTGGCCTTCCGGTCGGCTTCCGTCAGCACATCGATCTTGCTGAGCGCGGTGATGCGCGGCTTTGCCGCCAGTCCCCTCCCGTGCGACGCAAGCTCGCGGACGACGATCCGCCAGTCGCCCACGACGTCGTCCGCCGTCCCGTCGACCAGGTGCAGCAGCACCGAACATCTCTCGACATGGCCAAGGAACCGGCACCCGATTCCGCGTCCGCCGTGCGCCCCCTCAATCAGGCCGGGAATGTCGCCGAGGACGAACCGGTCCTCGTCCAGGTCCACCACGCCCAGGCTTGGATGAAGCGTGGTGAACGGGTAGTCGGCGATCTTCGGGCGCGCGTTGGAGGCTGCCGCCAGAATGGTAGACTTGCCCGCATTCGGAAGCCCGAGAAGCCCGGCATCGGCAACGAGCTTCAGCCTGAGCCAGATCTCGCGCTCGACCCCGGCCTGGCCCGGAAATGCCCGGCGCGGCGCCTGGTTGACCGGGCTCCTGAAATGCAGGTTGCCGAAGCCGCCGTTGCCGCCCGCGGCGAGGCGCGCCCGCTGGCCGACCGCCGTGAGGTCCGCCAGCACCGTCTCGCGGTCCTCGTCCAGGATCTCCGTCCCGACCGGGACGTGAAGAGCGACGTCCGCCCCGTTCCTTCCCGTCCGCTGCCGTCCCATGCCGTGCTGGCCGTTCTGCGCGTGGAAATGCTGCCGGTAGCGAAAGTCGACGAGCGTGTTGAGGCCGTCAACCGCCTCGGCCCAGACGTCGCCGCCCTTGCCGCCGTCGCCGCCGTCCGGGCCGCCGAACTCGATGCATTTCTCGCGTCGGAAGCTGACGCACCCTGCGCCCCCGGAGCCTGAGCGGACCGTCACCCGCGCGAGATCAAGGAACTTCATGCCGGAACCCTCAGACGGTTCATCCCGCAGGAGGCGCCACCCTGCGCCGCATCACCCAAGGCGCCTCAGGTACGTCCAGGTCGGAACGGTCGCGCCGCGTGCCGCGGAAAACGCCTCCGCATCGCCGAGATAGCGGAAACCCGTGTTGCGCAACACCCTGTCCGACGCCGGGTTGTCCTGAAACACGCTGGCGAACATCGTCTTGTCGCCATGCGGATTGGCTTGGATCAGCGCCTGCAGGGCCTCGGTGGCAAGGCCGGTGTTCCAGAACGCGGGGCCCACCAGGTACGAGACTTCCGACTGGTCACGGTCCATCTGGTCAAGACCGATGAGGCCCAGCACCGCGCCGAGGCCCGAAGGCCTGCCGTCGAGGGCCCAGACGTCTTCCGTCCTGTCCTCGGCAAGGGCGCGCGCGACGAACGCCCCCGCGTCCCAGGATGGCTGCCGGTGCGGAATGCTGCGCGACATTCGCGCCACGCGGGCGTCGGCCCCGAACAGCTTCAGGAGAGCCGCGTCGGAACTGCGCAGCGGACGCAGGGTCAGGCGCTCTGCCTGAATCACCGGCTGGCTGGCGATCACGTCGCGCTTCACCGGACGTTCCTTCCTGGTCCCGGCCGGTCGTTCGCGGCCCGTTGAACGGCCTCCCGCGGCAAGCGGGCCTGCAAGCGCGTCGTCGCGGGCGGCATGCCCGGAGAGCGAAGGGGCCGGCGCGCGTCTGCCGCCCCCCTGGCGTCGTGCGCGGGCCGGCGGCTATTCCGCCGGGCCGGCCTCCGGGCGGACCGAGATGAACGTGCGCCCCTTGAGGCCCTTGCGGAACGCCACGCAGCCCGCGACGGTGGCGAAGATCGTGTGGTCCCGCCCCATTCCCACGCCCTCGCCCGGCCACCATCTCGTGCCGCGCTGGCGCACGATGATGTTCCCCGGGATCACGGCCTCGCCGCCGAACTTCTTGACGCCGAGTCGTCGCCCGGCCGAGTCCCGGCCGTTTCGGCTGGACCCTCCCGCCTTCTTGTGAGCCATCCCGCCTACTCCTCCTCGGACGTCAGGGCCCTGGCCTGACCCACCCAGCCGTCGCGCTCGATCCGGCCCCCCAGGGCAAGCCTTTCCTCGATCCCGGCGACGTCGTCGGCAGTCCAGGCAGCGACCTGCGCATAGGTCGTGATGCCGGCCTCGTTCAGCTTCCTCTCCAGGGCCGGGCCCACGCCGGCAAGCTTCTTGAGGTCCTGCTTCCGCGCCGGCCCTGCCGGCGCATCCGCTCCCCTCGCCTCCGGTTCGGCCCTTGCCTCCGTTTCGGCTCCCCTCGCGTCCTGGCCTTCGGGCCCGGCTGTCTGCGATGGGACGCCGGCCGCTGCCGCGGCAGAACTGGCGCCGACGGCCGGCTTGACGCCTGACTGTCCGGCGCCCGATTCGAGGATCTCCGTCACCCGCACGAGCGTGAGCCGCTGGCGATGACCCTTGGTGCGCTTGGACGAGCTCTTGCGGCGACGGCGAACGAAGTTGACGACTTTCTCGCCCTTGACCTGGTCAACGACCTCCGCCTGCACGGCGGCCCCGTCAACCAGGGGCGTGCCGACATTCGCGCCCACCATCAGCACTTCATTGAACTGGACCGCTTCGCCGGCGCCCGCCGCGAGCCTCTCCACGCGAAGCATGTCACCGGCCTTGACCCGGTACTGCTTGCCGCCGGTCCTGAGAACCGCAAACATCGGCTGTCCTTCCACCTTGCCGCACCCTTCGGCCCCGGCGGCAAGGCCTCCCCGGCACCTGCCGCCTCGCCCGGAGCGCCCGATGAGGGCGTCATTAGAAAACCAAGGCGGGGCCCCGCCCGCCAGGCGCCCGGCTTATCGTCGGCGATGCTTTCAAAGTCAAGCCCCTCGTTCAAGAGCACAGCAATTCCCGCCAGCCTGACCATCGGTGCGCGAAGGCGCGGTCATGGCGGGCGGCAGTTCCGTGTGCGCACGACCGGCGGCCGGGCGGCGGCCCGGGATCGTGACGTTGCTGGCGAAGGGCGGGATCGGGGCCGTCCGGGCGTGGCCGGGGCGGTCACGGCCCGGCACGGACGGGCCGGCATGGTCCTCCTTGCCAGGCTCTCCCGCGAGCGCGCGGCAGGGGCCTTCCAGTCCCGGAAGGCGAAAGCCCGGCCAGTTCCCGCATCCGGTTCCAGAGATGCAGGATGCGTCCCCGGTCTTCCCGCGGCCTGCCCATTGATCACATAGCCCCCGGACAATCGAGGTCCGTGCGCCTGTCGTGAGGCGGCCATGACCGGATCGCCTTCCATTCCGTCCGTTCTGAAGTCGGAGGCCGGGCGGGCCTTCCTGGCCGGCCTTCCTCCGCCCGCCCGGTTTCCGGGACGGATGGCTGTCGCCCAGGCGGTCTGCGAGGGTCTCGGTCTCGTCGACACGCGGGGACGCCTGCGGACATCGAGCTGCATCGCCGCGCTGGCCGCGCTTGAGGCGGAGGGCGCGTTCCGGCTGCCGCCCGGAGGTCCGGGCAGGGGCGTGCCGAGGGCGCCGCGGCTGCAGGCCGCGCCCGTGGCGGCGCCCGTCGGCCTGCCGTCGCGGGCGGACGGCGTCCACGTCGACCGCGCCTCGGCGCGGAGGGCCGCGCGCGGCCGGAAGGACTCCCTCCCTGTCACGATGGGGCCCGCGCGCGCGGAGGGCCGATCCGTCTCGATCTGCCGGTAGTGCCTCTCCGCATGGGGCCCGCGCGCGCGCGGAGGGCCGCGCGCGGCCGGAAGGACATGGACATCCTGGAGAACATCCGCGACAGGGCGCGGAGGGCCGCGCGCGGCCGGAAGGCCTTCGCCGGGCGCGAGGCGCGGCGCGCCGTCGTCGAGCTGCGCTGGCTGGAGCTCGACGTCCCTGTGCCGAGGGGCGAGCGCGGGCGTCTCGGCCGCGACCCCGTCCGCCTGACGGCGGTGCACGCCCTCGAGCCCGCGCCGCCCTCCGGGGCGGAGGGCCTGGAATGGCTGCTCCGACCACGCTTCCCGTCGGGACCGCGGACGACGCGCGCCGCATCCTCGACCTCTGCGCCCTGAGGTGGCGCATCGAGGACTGGCACAGGATCCTGAAGACCGGCTGCGGGATCGAGAGGTCGGGCTTCCGCACCGCCGCGCGGATGAAGGCGGCCGTGACGGTCAACGCGGTGATCGCCTGGCGCCTGGCGGCGCTGACGCTCATGGGCCGGCACACCCCGGAGCTGCCCGCGCACAGGATGCTGTCGGCCTCCGAGACCGCGATGCCGCCCGACTTCGCCATCGCCCGCGGCCTCCCGGTCCCCGGCCGGGAGCGGCCGGAGGATCCGCCGGACCTCGGGGCGGTGTCGCTCGGACAGGCCCTGCTGCTCGTCGCCCGGCCCGGCGGCCACCCGGACCGCAGCAACGACGGCCCGCCGGAGCCGCCGCCCGTCTTCCAAAGGCTAACGGCGCCTGCTGAGGCATCGGTGGATGCGCCGAAACCCCATCGACAAAGCCCTGCGAGGACATTTCAAACTGAGACACTGCCGAGCAACAGCAATTCCCGACAGGATTTCTTTTCGTTCATTGTCAGTCGGTTGCGCGGCCGTCACGAATTTTCCTGTCACAGACCTTTCCCGCCGAATCGGCCTTGCCGCGGCCAGACAGGCAAAGGCCGGGCAGCAGATGTCCGGAGATTCCTTTCGCAGGCATCCGTCGATGCCAGGGCCGTGCTTCGCGCCGTGCGTGCATGCTTCGACCGCATCCCCGACCCGACCGGCACGCGCGACTTCAGCCTTCCGGGAGGCCTGACGTCGGGGCTCGCGGTCTTCTCGCCCGGGATCCCGTCGCTTCTGCAGTCCGGCCGGCAGGTGCGGGGCGGCGAGGATCCGGTCCAGGCGCGGAACCTGCGCTCGCTCTTCGGCGTGGGGAAGGCGCCGTCGGACACGCGGATGCGCGAGCGGCGCGACGGGGCCGGCCCCCGCGGCCTCCGCCGCTGCGATCCGGGGGCGTCCACGCCGCCCTGCAGCGCGGGAAGGTCCTCGAGGGCCGGACGGCGTCCGGCGGGCGTCTCCCGGTCCCGGCGGACGGGACCGGCCGCCGCTCCTCGCACAAGGCCGTCTGCAGGCGCCGCTCGCGTCAGGACCCGCCGGACGGGTCGAGGACCTCCTGCCGTCAGGCTCCGGGCGCGGCGACCGTCCGTCCCGACCACGCCGAGGCGTTCCCGCCGGCGCCGGAGCCGATCCGGAACGAGGACGGCAGGAGGAGGAACGACTGCGAGCCGAACGCCTTGAGGCGGCTCGCCGGGGACCTCCGCCGGGAGCGTCCGCACACGGGAGGGCGGCCGGCGCCGGGGACGGGCCGGCGGCCGGCGGCCCGCACGTCAGGCTTCGTGAGCGGAGAAGGGCTTCCGCCCGTCCCGGGCGCGAAGCCGGGCGACCACGGGCCGCCGTCCGGCTGGTTCGATGCCAGCGGGACGAAGCAGGCCTGGGAGAGGCGCGACGGGAAGACCGGCATCGTGCACCGCTTCGAACGGGACCGCGGCCTGCCGGCCGACGACGCGAACTTCGGCCTGAAGACCGACATGCCCGGATGCGGGGAGACCGGCACGAAAGGGAGGGTCCGGAGGTTCTCGCGGGCCGCCGGCCTCCCGCCCGTCCGGGACGCGGCGTGTCCGTCATGCGGTGCGGCCGCCGCAGGCGGGCGACCGGGAACGAGACGTTCCAGGCACCGGGACGCGGGAGGGCTGCAGCTTCGGGCACGGCTCCGGCCATGGCGGAAACCGCCCATGGGGCGTCTTCATGACGCTCGCCATGCCCGCCTTCCTGATCGACCGGTGCGGCGGCACTGCTGCCCGCCGTTCGGACGGGCGCGGGAACGCCAGGAACGCATCCCCTGCCTCCGGGACCGGATGCGGGAACTGGCCGGGCTTTCGTCTTCCGGGACTGGAAGACCCCTGCCGCGCGCTCGCGGGGGAGCCTGGCAAGGAGGACCATGCCGGCCCGTCCGTGCCGGGCCGTGACCGCCCCGGCCACGCCCGGACGGCCCCGATCCCGCCCTTCGCCGGCAACGCCACGATCCCGGGCCGCCGCCCGGCCGCCCGGTCGTGCGCACACGGAACCGCCGTCCGCCATGACCGCGCCTTCGCGCACCGACGGTCAGGCTGTCGGGAATTGCTGGCCGAGCAAGACAAAGACTTGCACCGGACGGCATTATCGGGTAGCCGGCGGCCCCGGTCCTGCGGAGAGGTGCCGGAGCGGTCGAACGGGGCGGTCTCGAAAACCGTTGTGGGTGCAAGCCCACCCAGGGTTCGAATCCCTGTCTCTCCGCCAAGCATATTGCGCATGTCACTGAAATTTATGTGAAAATGCCCCTGAAAAGGTTTTTCATGTCGCCGCTTCCACTCCGAAGTGCAACATCAGCCAGCGAGGGGCGAAGCCCGAGCGGCGGCGGTCCCTTCACCGGGAGGCGTAGCCAGTCTTCCGGGGCGGTGCAAGCCCCGCCGGGCGCTGTCCGCGGCCCGCCGGACGCAGGGAGGGCGGAGCCCGACCGGAGGACGGCGGGCCGCGGACAGCGCGCATCTCCCCTCGGAGCCGCCCCCGGCGGCCCCGGAACGGCCCCCTCAGGGCGGCTGCGCCCGGGCAGGAAGGCCTCGGACGGGGTGAGGCAGCCCAGCGCCTTCCTCGGACGTGCGTCCGTCCGGTCCTGGACGGCCTTCACGGCCTCGTCCGTCACCTTGCGGAAGTCCGTGCCCTTCGGGAACCACTCCCGCACCAGCCCGTTCACGTGCTCGTCCGTGCCGCGCTCCCAGGAGTGGCAATGCCGCGCGAAGAAGAACCCCGCGCCCAGCGCCTCGGCCACCCTGGCATGGCCCGCGAACTCCTTGCCGTTGTCCGCGGTGACCGTGTGCACGGGGAGAGGGCCCAGCATGCCGGTCATGGCCGAGCCGACCGCGTCCGCCGTCTTCCTCTCGACCCTTTCGAGCAGCGTGTACTTGGACGCCCTGTCCACCAGCGACACCAGCGCGCCGCCGGTGCCCTTGCCGTTGATTCGTGTCGGCCTCCCAGTCGCCGACCCGTTCCTTCGCCTCCACGACGTCCGGGCGCTCGGAGATGTCCACCCGGCCCGGGATGCGGCCGCGGCCCGCATGGGCGCCGCCCTTCCGGTTCGGCTTCCTGCCGCGGCGGCGGAGATGCCGCCAGAGACCGCCGCCGGCCTTCCGGTCGGCGTGGATGCGCTCGCAGGTCCACTGACGCCCCGCCATCGGCTCGCCCTCCTTGCGGAGGCGCCCGCTGACCTGCTCGGGGCCCGGCCCTCGGCCAGCCGCTCCTCCGCCATGCGCCACAGCTCCGGCGTCATCTTGCGCGCCACCGACGAGGCCGCGCTGCGGCGCCTGTCCGCCTTGCGCCGGGCCTGCTTGTGGCGGTAGCCGCGCCTGCCGGAGTTGCGCCGCACCTCGCGCCAGACCGTCGTGCGGTCGCGGCCGAGCTGGCGGGCGATCGCCGGGCCGGAAAGCCCGCTTTTCCTCAGGGCGTGGATCTGGCAGCGTTCCGCATGAGGCCGGTGGCGATGGCCCTCGGGCATGACGGTCTCCTTCTCGCAACGAAGGAACTGTCGCCGCCGCCTGGCCGATTCGCAACATCATGTGTCGCCGAACGACCAGGAACACTGCATCAGGTGTTGCACTTCAGAGTGGAACGGGGGTGTGCCTTCGTTTGTTACTTTTGGCGTAACTGTTCAGGTTCTCTCCAGGCCGGCAGCGCATCCATCGTGATCTTGCCTGGCAATCGGGGCTGCATGTCCCGCAGGCCTGCCGGACAAGACGGCTGAAGCCGCGGCGAGAGCAGCAGACAGGGCAGGCAGGCCTCCCGTGCCAGGAACGATCGACGATCCTGGACAATTGGCCAGCCGGGTCTCCGACCTGACGGCGGCGCTCGCGGACCGCGATGCCGTGATTGCCGAGCTCCGCACAACGATCGCCGTCCAGGCCGGGCGCATCGCGGAGCTGGAGCGCCGGCTCGGGCTCGACAGTTCCGGCAGCGGCAGGCCGCCGTCGCGCGACGGGCTGGCGAAGCCGACGGCGGAGGCGCCGGAGGAACGCCAGCGGTCCCGCCGGCAGGAGAGCGGCCGGCGGCCGGGCGGGCAGAGGGGCCACGCGGGCGGCACGCTTGCGCGCTGCGAGGTCCCCGACCGCGTCGCGGACCACCGTCCCGCGGCCTGCGCCGCATGCGGCGGTGCGCCGGATGCCGGGATGTCCGTCGGGTTTGCGGCCCGGCAGGTCCACGACCTTCCGCCACCACCCCCGCTCGAGGTGACCGAGCACCGGGCGCACCGGTGCGTCTGCCCCGCCTGCGGGGCGGAGACCCGCGCGGCCTTTCCCGAGGGCGTGACGGCGCCGGCCGTCCACGGCCCGCGGCTGGCCGCCCTGGCCGTGCATCCCGACGCCGCCCGGCCGGTCCCGCTGCGGCGGCTGAGGCAGACGCTGGCCGACCCGTTCGGCGTGCATCTGTCGCAAGGCACCGTCGCGGGACCGGTCTCCCGCGCGGCCGAGGGCGTCGAAGGCCTTGCCCTGCACGTCCGGACGCGGTGGCGGCGGCGCCTGGCAGGCACATGGACGAGACCGGCGTGCGCGTGCGCGGCCGCCTTGCCTGGCTGCACGTGGCCTGCACCGCGACCCCGGCCGCTTCCGCCTGGGCGCGGGCCGCGGCGACGTGACGGCGGACGCGACCGGGGTCGCGGTGCACGACCGCTAGCGGCCGTGTTCCGACATCCCCGGGACCGTGCCCTCGCTCTGCGCCGCGCACGTCCTGCGCGAGCTCCGGGACCGGGCGGACTTCGACGACGAGGCCTGGGCGGAGAGGACGGCCCGCCTGCTGCGGCGCGCCGTCCACGCCGGCAGCCCGTCGGACGGAAAGCCTCTTCCGGAACGCCTGGCGGACCTCATCGGCCGCCGTTGCGACGGCATCGTGGCCGAGGGCATCGCCATGCACGAGGCCCGGCCCCCGCCGCCCTCGAAGGGGCGCCGGGGCCGACGGAAGCGGCGGCGAGGCCACAACCTGGCCCTGCGGCTGCGGGACAGCCGGGACGGCGTGCTGCGGCTCGCCCGCGACCCCGCGGTTCCCGCGCCCGACAACGAGGCAGAGCGGGCGCTGCGGCCCCTCAAGGTGCGGCAGAGGATCTCCGGCAGCTTCCGCAGCGAGGCGGGCGCCCGGAACCACGCGGCGCTGCGGACCGTGCTCGACACGGCCCGGAAACAGGGCTGGAACCTGCTGGAGACCCTGCGGACCGCGCCGGAAGAGCTGGTCGCGCGGCTCGCCGCGCGGCAGCCGGACCGGGCGGGCTGAGCCGCCTGGCCGGGCGGGAGGCCATCAAGACAGAACCTGAACAGTTACCTTTTGGCATGATAACGGTTGAGCACAAACGCATTGAGAATCACCTGCCCGTCCCCTACATTGAGGCATGGGCGGCGCGCCGGACATTCACGCACTCGCGCGGCAGCTCGCCGTCCTGGAGGAACGCATGAGCACGATGCAGGCTGAATATCGGACGGACATTGCGCGCCTGGCCGAAGACATGGCGCGGCGCGAGACCCGGCTGATCGTGACCATCGTCGCGACGGTGATCGGCGGCGGCGGCCTCGCGGTCGCCTTCCTCGCGTTCCTGATCGGCCTGCCGGGATCATCCTGATCGCCATGAGGGTCGCGGCCGCGCTGGCAACCTGCCTGATGGCCGCCTGGCCGGCGGCGGGGGAGGAAGTCAGCGACTTTGACCGGTTCGAGCTGTGGAACGATTGCGAGCCTGTGCAGCTACTTGTCGGGCTTGAAAATAACCAGAGATTCCTTTCGCAGGCATCTGTCGATGCCCGGCATGCTTCGCGCCGTGCGTGCATGCTTCGACCGCATCCCCGACCCGACCGTCACGCGCGACTTCAGTCTCGCTGACTGCCTGATGTCGGGGCTCGCGGTCTTCTCGCCCGGGATCCCGTCGCTTCTGCAGTCCGGCCGGCAGGTGCGGGGCGGCGAGGACCCGGTCCGGGCGCGGAACCTGCGCGCGCTCTTCGGCGTGGGGAAGGCGCCGTCGGACACGCGGATGCGCGAGCGGCTCGACGGGGCCGGCCCCCGCGGCCTCCGCCGCTGCGGTCCGGGGGCGTCCACGCCGCCCTGCGGCGCGGGAAGGCGCTGGAGGGCCGGACGGCGTCCGGCGGGCGTCTCCGCTCCCGGTGGACGGGACCGGCCGCCGCTCCTCGCGCAAGGCCGTCTGCAGGCGCCGCTGCGCCAGGACCCGCCGGACGGGTCGAGGACCTCCTGCCGCCAGGCACTGGGCGCGGCGACCGTCCGTCCCGACCACGCCGAGGGGGTCCCGCCGGCCCCGGAGCCGGTCCGGAACGAGGACGGCAGGAGGAGGAACGACTGCGAGCGGAACGCCTTGAGGCGGCTCCCGGAGGACCTCCGCCGGGAGCGTCCGCACACGGGAGGGCGGCCGGCGCCGGGGACGGGCCGGCGGCCGGCGGGCCGCACGTCAGGCTGCGTGAGCGGAGAAGGGCGACCACGAGCTCCTGTCCGGCTGGTTCGAGACCAGCGGGACGAAGCAGGCCTGGGAGAGGCGCGACGGGAAGACCGGCATCGTGCACCGCTTCGAACGGGACCGCGGCCTGCCGGCCGACGACGCGAACTTCGGCCTGAAGACCGACATGCCCGGATGCGGGGAGACCGGCACGAAAGGGAGGGTCCGGAGGTTCTCGCGGGCCGCCGGCCTCCCGCCCGTCCGGGACACGGCGTGTCCGTCATGCGGTGCGGCCGCCGCAGGCGGGCGACCGGGAACGAGACGTTCCGGGCACCGGGACGCGGGAGGGCTGCAGCTTCGGGCACGGCTCCGGCCATGGCGGAAACCGCCCATGGGGCGTCTTCATGACGCTCGCCATGCCCGCCTTCCTGATCGACCGGTGCAGCGGCACTGCTGCCCGCCGTTCGGGAAGGCGCGGGAACGCCAGAAGCGCATCCCCTGCCTCCGGGACCGGATGCGCAGCCTGTTCCAGACGTCGGCATCCCGGACTGGCGGACCTTCTGTCTCGCCATGCCGGGAACATGAAGAAGCCCGAACTTGCCGGGACGCTCCCCGACGGCCCGTAGCCGTCCCGGCCACGCCCGGACGGCCCCGATCCCGCCCTTCGCCGGCAACGTCACGATCCCGGGCCGCCGCCCGGCCGCCGGTCGTGCGCACACGGAACTGCCGTCCGCCATGACCGCGCCTTCGCGCACCGACGGTCAGGCTGGCGGGAATTGCTGGCCGAGCAAGACAAAGACTTGCACCGGACGGCATTATCGGGTAGGCGGCGGCCCCGGTCCTGCGGAGAGGTGCCGGAGCGGTCGAACGGGGCGGTCTCGAAAACCGTTGTGGGTGCAAGCCCACCCAGGGTTCGAATCCCTGTCTCTCCGCCAAGCATATTGCGCATCTCACTGAAATTTATGTGAAAATGCCCCTGAAAAGGTTCCCCCGTTCCACTCTGAAGTGCAACACCTGATGCAGTGTTCCTGGTCGTTCGGCGACACATGATGTTGCGAACCGGCCAGGCGGCGGCGACAGTCCCTTTCGTCGAAAGAAGGAGACCGTCATGCCCGAGGGCCATCGCCACCGGCCTCATGCGGAACGCCGCCGGATCCACGCCCCGGGAAAGCGGGCTTTCCGGCCCGGCGATCGCCCGCCGGCCCGGCCGGGACCGCACGACGGTATGGCGCGAGGTGCGGCGCAACTCCGGCAGGCGCGGCTGCCGCCACAAGCAGGCCCGGCGCAAGGCGGACAGGCGCCGCAGCGCGGCCTCGCATGTTCAGCGAACCGGCAATGACCAAGGAGGTGGCTGTGGAAAAGTCGGGGGCGGATTCCTGTGGGAAAGCCGTTCCTTGCCTCCCGGCGCCCTCCCGGTCGATGCCGGGTCCGGGACCCCCTCCGCCCGGCCGGGCGGAGGGGGTGCGGGGCCTGGCCCCGCAGGACGGGCCGGACCGGAGCGGCCCTGGATCGCGCGAGCGGATCCGTCGACGAGCGTGGTCGGCCCGCCCTCCCGTTGGCCTCCCGGGTCCCGATGGACGCCGGGTCCGGGAACCGGACCGTCGCGAGGACAGGAGCGGGAGACATGACCACCGCAGCTGCGGGAATCGACGTGAGCGGGAAGTCGCCGGACATCCGCCCGGGCGGGCGGGATCACGCCGCCACCAACGACACGGACGGGTTCCGCAAGGTCGCCCGCCTCCCGGGGAAGGGAATGCGGAGCGGGTCGTCCCGGAGGCCACGGGACGGATGCACCGGGCCCTCCTGCAGTCGCTGCATGACAGGGGCTTCAAGGTCGTCGTGGCGACCCCCGCCAGTCCCGGGACCTCCCCAGGGCCGGCGGCGAGCTGGCGAAGACCGACAGGGCCGGCGCGCGCGTGCCGGCCGCCCTGCGCGCCGCGTTCCCGGACATGGCGCCCACCGCGCCGGCCGACGTCACCGTCGACAGGCTCCGCGACATGCTCGTGCTGCGGGAGGCCCTCGTCGACCGGCGCGCGGAACTGAAGGCGGTCCCGGGCGAGGTCGGAGAGCCGGACGCGGACGGCCCCGTCCGGAGGGTGCCGGAGGAGCCGGACAGGGCCGTCGCCGCGTCCGGCCGGCGGATCGAGGAACTTGTCAAGGGCTCGGAGGGCCTGGCGGAGAGCTGCGGCATCCGGCCCCGGTGCCGGGCATCGGCCCGGTCACGGCCGCGTCCCCGGTCGCCTGGGCGGGCGGGCCGGGCGCGATCGGCAGCCGCCAGGCCGCCGCCCCGGTCGGCGTCGCCCCCTTCGCCCGCGACGGCGGCACCCTCAGGGGCGGGCGCCACATCACCGGCGGGCGGCGGCGTCCGGGGGACGTCCTGTACATGGCGGCGATGGCGGCCTGCATGTCCGGTCCCGACATGATGGAGATGCACGGCCGGCCCGGGCCAAGGGGGCAGGGCCCGCAAGGTCGCCGTGACCGCGGTCATGCGGAAGCTCGTCGTCACCGCGAATGCGCTGCTCCGCGACCGGCGCACCTGGGAGGACAGGTCGGCGGCCGCCGCCTGCGCTCGTAGATCCACTGACGCCCCGCCATCGGCTCGCCCTCCTTGCGGAGGCGCCCGCTGACCTGCTCGGGGCTCCAGCCCTCGGCCAGCCGCTCCTCCGCCATGCGCCACAGCTCCGGCGTCATCTTGCGCGCCACCGACGAGGCCGCGCTGCGGCGCCTGTCCGCCTTGCGCTGGGCTTGCTTGTGGCGGTAGCCGCGCCTGCCGGCGTTGCGCCGCACCTCGCGCCAGACCGTCGTGCGGTCGCGGCCGAGCTGGCGGGCGATCGCCGGACCCGAAAGCCCGCTTTTCCTCAGGGCGTGGATCTGGCAGCGTTCCGCATAGGTCAGGTGGCGATGGCCCTCGGGCATGACAGTCTCCTTGCTTCATCACAGGGACTGTCGTCGCCGCCTGGCCGATTCGCAACATCATGTGTCGCCGAACGACCAGGAACACTGCATCAGGTGTTGCACTTCAGAGTGGAACGGGGGAGACTACCGTCCGCATCGTGCTGCTAGAAGCCAAGATGCATGACGGCGGGCTGTATGGCGGCGATGCATTGTACAAACCTTCATTTGAGCCGGCCCTCTTGGTCACGGTCTCTTTTGGAAAAAGCGCTTATAACGTCGACTTTGCATCATTTCAGGATATTGTAAAAACGGTAGTCCGCCATACGAGAACCACACCCTGCCCGGCCGGCCATTCGCGCCGTTGACCCGTTCGCTGTGACTCTTCCGAATGAGATCCAGAACCTGATCCCGGGTCTCGGCGTCACGCCACAGCGCCTGCAAGGCATGACAGAGCACCTCGGCATCGTCCCGGGACCTGGGGTTGAAGGTGAGATTCTCGATCGGGATGACGCCGAGAGGGGGGGGGGGGGTGCGGATTAAAGGTCTGTCGCATAAGGTTCCCCCAGTGTTCTCTCTCGGTGCGTGAGAGACGCTACGGTTGGCGAAGATTTGCGGATTTCGTACAAATCTTGTGTCATGATGGCAGAATTGTACCCTGTGTCACGAATCTTCGCCAGCAAAAATGCACGAATAAAGCGATTTTTTTCAAGATCTTACCAGAGAATTTCGGGTTTTTTGCAGACACGATTTAGGGAACGTCCGGCGACGCTGCGACGAGCCGCCTCTCGGGACCGGGTGGTCGAATGCGGCCCCATGCCGGATAGCGACGATACGGCGACGGAAAACGACCGAAAGGCGGCGCGAATCACGCAAAGCCGGGTGAGGAAAGATTCCGCCCCCCCCCCGGAAAACAGTCGCTTTTTCAGCCTGTTACGAACAGCGCAAGGCCCTCCGATGGATGCGCTGCCGGCCTGGAGAGAACCTGAACAGTTACAAATTGGGATACACCCATTTCGAATTTCAAACTGAGACACTACCGGGCATTCGGAGGGACCTGCGGCTTTGCGACGATGTTTTCTTCGCGCAACCCGTTGACACGACGTGGCCTTTCCGCGCGGCAGCCTCTTTCGAGAACCGGCTGGCCAGCCGCCTCCGATTCGCCTGATGACGTCAGGCAGGTGCGGGAGCGGCCCGTGGGCCGGCAGATTGCGGAGCTCAGGACGCCGCGTGAGCCGGCGCCAGATCGACGGCGTTCAGGGGACGGCGGAACTCCCGCCCAACGACAGCCGCAACGAGCTCGCGAAGACGGTCTGCGAGCGTCCCGGCCGGACGGCGGCGAAACCGGCGGCAGGACTGGCACAGGGTCTCCGCGCGCCGGCGTGCGGCGCGGCTGGCAGATGCGCCGCAATGCAGCCAGCGGAAAGCGAATGCGCGGGAATGACGGCCGTCAAGCGCCGCGCGGAAAGGCCGTCACGCCTTCGCCGAACGCCTGCTGATGGCGCAGGAGCACGGTTCCGGGCGCAGGATCCTGATGAAAGGGCTCCTGGAATCAGCTGGATCTGGATGAGGCAGGGAAGCGGCGGACCGTCTCTCCGGCAATGCGCCCGCCAGGCCGGATCAGCCGCCGAGCATCCACGTCCCGTCCGGCCAGAACGCATGAAAGGCGAATGCGAACATCACGTCGTGCGGAACGTCACGGGACCGCGAGTCGCGCACCCGGATCGTGCCGACGTCCCTTCCCGCTCCGATATCGCTCGAATCCAGCGCCGATGACTGTCCGCCGGTCCATGAGATCGTCACGCCCGCTTCGGTCAGCGGCCCTTCCTCCCGTATGCGGCTCACCGGCCAGGCCTGATCGCCGACGCGGACGACGCGCGCCAGCGCCGGGACGCCGTGAGGCGGGAGCTCGCCGTCATAGAGGAACGGGCGCGGCATGGAATCGTAGGACACGTAAGGGTTCCGCCCGTACATCCGGGGCCACTTGGGCTGGTCCATGACCAGGCCGTCCGGATTCCTGGACCTGAATTCGTCCCAGCTTTCCATCCATGACGGCAGCGGCACAAGCTCGACGCCGGTCATTTCGCCCACGATGCCCGTGCCGACGGCCTGCTGCCACCAGCTTTCCGTCTCGCGGTCGAACATCACCATGTCGGATTTCCTGAGCTTGCCCGAAACCCCGAAAGTCAGGAGCCGCCCGTCCGCGCGCCGGTCGAAGGTCAGCCCGGAGTTGCACAGGGGGCAGAACGTCACCGCCACCGGCACGCCGTCGATGACGTCGTTGACGATCTCATGCCAGGTCAGGTAGCGCACAGGGTAGGCCCGCGGCGCGGAACCGTCGATCTCGACCGTGATCACCGCCTCCCGGCCTCCAATCCTGCCCTCTTCGGAAACGGCGATGAACCCGGGTGCGTCCAGTGCCGGGATCCCGTCCCGCGGCGGGCCTCCGGACATGATCTCCCGCCAGTTCTCGACGCTCGTGACCTCGAAGTCCGTGTTCGGCCACTCGCGCTTCCAGAGCGCGGGCTCGGCGCTTGCCGCGCCCTGCCCAAGCATGGCAGGCCCGGCCATGCCCAGACAGAGCGCAGGCGCCACGGCGAACAAGAGCCGGACCAGCCGCATTGACGCCCCTCCGTCCTGACCCCCGATCCCTCGCCAAGCCTGGCAGCCGCACACGCGGCCCGCCAGCCCTGATCACGCGGGATTGATTGCCGCGCCATGGACGAGCCGTTCCGTCCGTTCCCGCCTGGCCTTCCCCGTGTCCGCGGCCGGGGCCGCAAGGCACTCGTGCGTCGGGTCCGCGAGGAACCCGGACAGGGCCGCGACGTTCCTTGCGCCGACGCTCCCGCTCCGGCGCGACGGCAGCCACGCCCTGATGTCGGGCGCCAGCTGCGGCATGGACCTCGGGCCTGCGCCGGCACTGGGCGGCCACGAAGCCGCCGAGCAGCGCCTTGCGCCGCGCGTCCCTGGACACGCCACCGCAACAGGTTTCCGTGCCGGGCGGCGGCGTGGTAGGGTGGCGGCACGTCCGGAAGCGAGGGTCGCGCACGAGGCCGGGACCGGCCGCCCGCGCCCGGCATGGAACCGGCGGCGCGCAGGGAACCAAGGGGAACCGATGGCACTGCCCGCCGACACGAGGCCGGCCGGACCGGCATCTCTCTGGGCTCTCGCCGGACACTGGTCGCTTGCACGCCGCATCCGACACGCCGACGGGCGCGAGGACTCGCTCGAAGGCAAGGCCGTGTTCGCCCGTTCGGGCTGTCGGCTGGTCCAGGAGGAGTCCGGGCTGCTGCACGTCGGGGGCCGGACGCTGGAGTCAGGCCGGCGCCTTATCTGGAGGCAGGACGGTTCCCTGCTTGCGGTGCATTTCGCCGACATGCGGCCGTTTCACGAGATCGCTCTCGGAACCGCCGGCCCGGAGGCGGTCCACGAGTGCCCGCCGGATCGCTACCATGTCGCGTACGACTTCGCCCGCTGGCCGAGCTGGGCCAGCGTCTGGACCGTGACCGGGCCGCGCAAGGACTACGTCATGGACTCCGCCTACGCCCCCCTGGGCCCGGCCGCAGGGGGCGAATCCGGCAATGCGGCCCGACACTGACGCGAGACCGCCGTCCGCGACGCCTTCGCGGACCCGTGCGGGCCGCCGGGTGTAGCCCAGACTGGTTGATCGAGCCCCAATGGTCCAGCTTGCCCGCTGTTCGAGAATGTCTGACAGCCTTGTTTCCTTGATGGAACGATGGTGCGGCAGCGCCAGCGAATCATGGCGGTCAACAAATTTGGGATGCACCCCGGGCCGCCGCGCCGGCTTGCACGGTGAAGGCATCGCATGATAAGCGCCCGCCAGGGAAAGCCGAAGGAAAGGAACAGGCCCATGAACGCGCTCGCCTGCCGTCCGGTTCTCGCCGAAACGTTCGGGGAGGCGACCGAAGCAGGGATCTGGATCAAGCGACTTGCCCTGGCTGTCGCCGGCGTCCTCGCCCTGACGGTCGCCGCAAAGCTCAAGGTTCCCATGTGGCCCGTGCCGATCACCATGGGCACCTTTGCCGTCCTCGCGATCGGCGCCGCCTACGGCCCGGCCCTCGGCCTGTCCACCATCCTGGCATACCTGGCCGTTGGCGCGTTCGGGTTCGACGTCTTCTCCGGCAGTTCGGCCGAATCAAGCGGCCTGAGCTACATGACGGGCACAACTGGCGGCTACCTGGCCGGATACGCGCTTGCCGCGACGGCGCTCGGCCGGCTTGCCCGCAGGGGATGGGACAGGGACATCAGGTGGATGGCGCTTGCGCTGCTGATCGGCAACGCGATCATCTACGTTCCGGGCCTGCTTTGGCTCGGCCATGTCCTTGGCTGGGACAAGCCCATCCTCGAGTGGGGCCTCTGGCCGTTCCTGGCCGGTGACGGTCTGAAGCTCGTTCTTGCCGCGATCGTCGTCCCGGGCCTCTGGAAGCTGGCAGGCGACGCACGGGCCTGAAGGCTTCGGGACCGGGAGCGGCGCCCGGCCGCCTCGCCGAAGGGCCCGCCGGAAACTGCCCCGCAGGGGCCGGCGTTCGCGCGGCATCCCGTTCCGATCAACGAAGGTTGACGCGAAGCGCCAGGGCGCAGGCGAAGGGCAGCGCGGCAAGGCAGCCGAGCGTGATCAGCGTCAGCAGCAGCAGGGGCGCCGCATTGCCCTGCCCCGCTGCAGCCCGGCTGACGGCCTCGGAACCGAAGATCAGGGTAGGCACGTAGAGCGGCAGCACCAGCAGGGAGAGGAGAAGCCCTCCCCGCTTGAGCCCGACCGTCAGGGATGCGCCGAAAGCGCCGATCATCGAAAGCGCCGGCGTGCCGATCAGCAGGCTCAGCACCAGCGCGCCATGCGCGGAAGACGGCAGCCTGAGCAGCAGGGCCAGGACCGGGGCGACGAGGGACAGCGGCAGCCCGGTCGTCAGCCAGTGCGCCACGGCCTTGGACAGCGCCAGGGCATCGAGCGGAAGCGGCGAGGTCGCGAGAAGCTCGAGCGTGCCGTCCTCGAAGTCCGCCGCGAAGATCCGGTCAAGCGACAGCAGGCACGCAAGAAGCGCGCCCACCCAGAGCATGCCGGGCGCGATGGCCGCAAGGCGTTCCGGTCCGGGCCCGACGCCGAAGGGCACCAGCACGCAGACGATCAGGAAGAAGGCCAGCGCCAGCCCGAAGCCGCCGCCGGCCCGAACCGCAAGCTTCAGGTCTCTCAGCACGAGCAGAATCAAAGGAACGCTCCGTCGCCAGGCCGGACGTCCCCGGCCTTGGGCCGGAAGGCGGCAACGTCAAGAGCGCGCGCGTCCAGGCCTAGGCCGGCATGGGTCGCGATGAGGGCGCCGCCGCCGGACGCGAGATGTTCCCGAACCATCTTCGCGAAAAGACCTGCGGACGCGTCGTCCAGCGCATCCGTCGGCTCGTCCAGCACCCAGAGCGGCCGACCGGTCACCAGGAGCCGCGACAGCGCAAGCCGCCGCCTTTGCCCGGCGGACAATGTCTGTGCGCGCCGGTTCCGCAACGGGTGCAGGCCAAGCGGGCCGAGCGCGGCGTCCACGCCGCCGACACCATGAAGGCCGGCCCAGAAGGCGAGGTTCTCGGCGACGCTCAGCGCGCCCTTCACGCCGTCGGCATGCGGCGCGTAGGCAATCGAATCGGCTTCGCGAAGCATCTCGCCTCCGGCTGCCGGCTGCAGTCCGGCAACGGTCCTGAGGAGGGTTGTCTTCCCGGACCCGTTCGGCCCCCTTGCGGCGACCGCCTCGCCCGGCCGCAGCGCAAGCGAGACGCCTTCGAGGACCGGCATGCCGCCCCGGCTGCAGCGCAGGCCGTTCAGGGTCAGCAACGGCTTCCTCATGCGGCCGGAAGCCCCTTCGCGGCAGGTCCGCGGCGGAGGCCGGCCGCGCGCGAGGCGCCGCCCGGGCGGGCGGGCGGGCGGCGCGACGCTGCCTGCTTCATGCCGGCGCCCGGGCCGGCAGAAGCGCAAGGCCCACGCGCCGGCCCTCGCCCAGAAGGATGTTGTAGGTGCGGCACGCCTGCGGCGAGGCCATCGCCTCCGCGCCGATGCCCGCCGCCGCCAGGCGGCCGGCGAGGCCGTCCGGAAGCGCGGCCAGTTCCGGCCCCGTCCCGACCAGGAGGACATCGATCTGGCCGGCCGCGCGCAGAAGAGGGTCGCAATCGTCGATGCCTTCCCACCGGCTTATGCCGGACGGCAGTATCGCCAAGGGCGCTTCATGCGCCTCGCCGCCTATGCGGTAGAATCCCGGCCCGTACCCGTCGACCGGCAGGGCGCCCGTGTAGGCGACTTCGGTGATGCGCATCATTCTCTCCTCAGTCCCGGACGGGCAGGCCCATGATCGCCGAGGCCGCAATGACCCGACAGGCGATGTCGCGGCATAGGCGCTCGGCGTCCGGCGGGAACGACATCGCGCCGACCAGGCTGCCAAGGCCGCATGGCAGGATCAGGATCAATCCGGCCGACAGTGCCGGAACCGCCGGATATCCGTTCCAGAGAAGAACTGCCAGCAGTGCCAGATCGGCCACAGCAATTCCCGCTAGCGCGACCGCATGGCAACAAGCGGCTTTCCACGGGGGAAGTCATTGGAAACATGCCTTGAACAGGACCCTGCATCGGGCTGGAAATGTGAGGAACCGGCACTGAAAGTCCACGAAAAATCATTTCGCGGCGCCTTGTAACAGTATGATAAATAATATAATTTTCTGCCGGGAATTGCTGGATCGGCCAGCATCCGGTACAGCGTCACGTTTGCGCGCACGGTCGCGGCCGGCAGGCTGGAGGCCATGTACAGCAGAAGCACGGGCGGCCCGGGCAATCCGGCGGACCCGCCGGTGAAGCCGCCAGGCAGGCCCGCACCGCAGGCCAGGCGCGGTGACGGCTTGCCCCTGTGCCGGATTCCGGCGGCCAGAAGGACGGGAAGTCCGAGCGCCACGGCCGAAACGCCGCGGCGAAACAGCTCTGGCGCTGCCATGGAAGGAACGAGCGCGCCGACGCGCACGGCAACGAACGTCCCGCATGCCAGGCGCAGGACGTCCATCGGATTCCCGTCCCTGAGGGCGCGCGGCGCTTGGATGAGCGGCGCAACGAGGTCCATCACGATCATGGAGGCGGGCGCCTTGAAAGGATCCAGCGCCCGCGCCGCGACCGGCAGACCATCGCGGCGCCAAAGCAGGCAACCCCCTCCTGACGATGCCGGCGAGGAGCACGCCAAGCCCCGGAAGCCGCAGTCCGTCCGCCTGTGCGGCGGCAAGGAACGGGTCAAGCATCCACGTCCGCAAACCGGGTGCCCGCGCCGCCGCCGTCGTTCGGCTTCGACCAGTCACGCTTGACGCCCAGCGCCAGGACAACGCTCTTGGCCACGTAGACCGAGGAATAGGTGCCCACGATCACGCCCCAGGTGATCGCGAACACGAAGCCTCGGATGACGTCGCCGCCGAAGACGAGCAATGCAACCAGCGCCAGCAGGGTCGTTCCGCTCGTCATCAGCGTACGGCTGAGCGTCTCGTTGACCGAGGTGTTCATGACGTCCTTCAGGGACGTCTTCTTGTACTTCCGCAGGTTCTCGCGAAGCCGGTCGAAAATCACCACCGTGTCGTTGATCGAGTATCCCACGATGGTCAGAAGCGCGGCGATGGTCGACAGGTCGAAGCGGATCTGCAGAAGGCTGAAAACGCCGATGGTGAGGATCACGTCGTGGAACAGCGCCGCGACGGCCCCGACGGAGAACTGCCACTCGAACCGGAGCCAGATGTAGACCAGGATTGCGGCCAGCGCGGAGGCGACGGCCAGCAGGGCCGTCTGGACGAGTTCGCCCGACACCTTGGGCCCCACGGATTCGACGGACGAGAACGCGATGGAGGGGTCCACCTGCCCGAGCGCCCCCTTGATGTCGGCGATGATGTCCCCCGACACGCTTTCCTGCCCTTCCTGTGCCTGGATGCGGATCAGGGTGACGTTCTGGTCCTCGCGGAAGTTCGGGTCGAAGACCTCGATGACGGAAACCTCGCCGAGCCCCATCGCCGAGACCGCCTCCCGGTAGGCGCCGACGTCGACCTGCTGGACCGCCTCGGTCCTGATCGTCGTGCCGCCCCGGAAGTCGATCCCGAAGTTGAGCCCCACCGACAGCCACAGGACGAGCGACGCGGCGACCGCGGCAGCCGACGCGCCCGTCGTGACGGCCCTGAAGCGGAAGAAGTCGAAGTTCGTCTCCCTGGGGACAAGTTTCAGGCGCATTGCGTCATACCTTGATGGTCCGCGGACGCCGCCGCTCGAACCACGTCACGATCAGGAGCCGCGTCACGAAGATCGCCGTGAAGACGGACGTGGCGATGCCGCACATCAAGGTGACGGCAAACCCCTTCACGGGCCCGGAGCCGAGCGCGAAGAGGATCACCGCCGTCATTCCCGTCGTGACGTTGGCGTCAATGATGGCGGACAGCGCCCGCTGGTAGCCGAGCTCGATGGCGCGGCTTGGCCCCTTCGCGGTCTTCAGCTCCTCACGGATGCGCTCGAAGACCAGGACGTTCGCGTCGACCGCCATTCCGATCGTCAGCACGATTCCCGCAATGCCGGGGAGCGTGAGCGTCGCCCCGAACGCCGAAAGGATCCCGAGGAGCAGCGCGACGTTCACGATGAGCGCCACGTCCGCAAAAACCCCGAACAGGCCGTAGGAAAGGGCCATGAAGACGATCACCGCGGCAAACGCCACCGCGCAGGCGATGCGCCCGGCGTCGATGCTGTCCTGGCCCAGCCCGGGACTGACCGTCCGCTCTTCGAGGAACGTCAGCCCTGCAGGAAGCGCGCCGGACCGCAGGAGTATGGCAAGCTCGGTCGAGCTCTGGACCGTGAAGTTGCCCGTTATCTGGCCGGACCCGCCGGTGATGGGTTCGCGGATCTGCGGCGCCGTGATGACCTCCCCGTCGAGAACCGTGGCGAACAGGGCGCCGACGTTCTCGCTCGTGTACTGGCCGAATGTCCGCGCACCTGCGGGATTGAACCGGAACGTGACCGATGGCAGCCCGTTCTGGTCGAACGCGGGCTGCGCGTCCACGAGATCCTCGCCTGACAGGACGGCCGTGCGCTCTACGACGTAGAACTCGCCCTCGCGATCCATGTGCGGCACCAGGACGTTCCCGGGACCCGGCCTGGCGTCCGGATCCGCCGTGGAGCTGACCACCGGATGGAAGGTCAGGCGCGCCGTCGTCCCGATGAGGGCCTTGAGCTCGGCGGCCGAGCCGACGCCCGGCACCTGGATCAGGATGCGGTTCGCGCCCTGCCTCTGGATCGACGGCTCGCGCGTGCCGACTTCGTCGATCCGCCGCCGGATGATCTCGAGCGCCTGCCGCACGGTCCTGTCGTCGGTGGCCGCCCTTTCCTCGGGCGAAAGCTCGACGACGACGACGTCGCCCTCCCCCGACGCGACGATGTCGGTCGCGCCGATCCCCGCGGCCAGCCCGACGACGGGCCGCGCCAGGTCGCGCACCGCCTGCAGGGCCGCGTCGATCGCCTCGGCGCGCTGTATGCGCACGTGCAGCGTGCCGCGCGGCGCGGCGTCCACGCGCTCAACGAACCCGACACGATCGCGCATCGCGACCAGGGCCTGCCGGACTTCCGGCCAGTAGGCGTCCATGCGGTCTGCGTAGACGTCCTCGACATGCACCTCGGCCAGGAGGTGCGCCCCGCCTCTCAGGTCGAGCCCCAGGTTGACCAGCGTCGAGGGCAGGAACGCGGGCCACGCGGCGGCGGCGGCCTCGCGCTCCGAGGTCGCGCCGAAGGTCTCGATGGCGGCCACGGCATCGTTGCGGGTCTCGACGCGGGAATAGAAGCCGTTCGGGAAGGAGAACAGCAGGCCCGATGCGCAGACTGCAAGAATCAGAACCCGCTTCCAGAGGGCGATCTGCAGCATCGGGGCCTCTAGTTCGCCGGTTCCGTCTTGGACAGAACGGTCTGGATCGTGTTCCTGATCACGCGGACGTTGACGCCGTCGGCGATCTCCACCTCCACTTCGCCATCCTCGCGGACCTTCGACACCTTGCCGACGACGCCGCCCTGGGTGACGACCTGGTCGCCGCGCCGCAGCGCCGCGACCATCGCCTGATGTTCCTTCATCTTCTTTCTCTGCGGGCGGATCAGCAGCAGATAGAAGATCGCGAAGATGAGGATGAAGAAAGGCAGTTGCGTCAGGAGCGCATTGCCGCCTCCACCAGCGGCCTGGGCAAAGGCAGGCGTGACGATCATTGGACGTGTCCTTGTGGTTGATCCGAGGCGCGAGGCGCGCCTCGCCCGAGTTCGCGCACCCTATAGCCGGGATCCGGGCTTGACAAGCAGCGGCCGGCGCATGGGCGTGTCCCGGACCGGCATCCGCTCGCGCGACGGCGGCCGGCCGTTCCCGCCGTCCGGCGCAGATCCTGCAGTCCCTCCGCGTCGTTGCCCCGGAACGGCGCCGCGGCATCCCGCGGATCCGCCGCCGCCAGCCCGGCCGGGCCGCCCCGCGGCGCATCCGCCGGGGACCGCCGGCCTCGTTCCCGCGCGACGGGAGAGGTCGCGGAGCCCTCGAAAGAAGTCGATTATCGCCTTCCGGGCGCGAACGGACGGCGCTAAGAGACGCGCGGAACGAGGGGCGCCGAATGGCCGAGGTCACCATTGTCTACTGGCGGGACATGCCCGCGCAGGTCATCGTGGGAAAGGGTCGGCGCAGGGCGAAGGCCGCCCTGCCCGAGCGTTTCGAGCAGGCGATCGACCGCGCCGCCATGAAGGCAGGGATGCGCGACAGCGACGCCTACCTTTCGCAGTGGCGAAAGGCTGTCGAGGACGGCCGCGACGGGGCCGCGGAGGAGATAGCGAAGGCTGAGGCGGCGCGCATCGAGCGCGCGTACGGCCGTGAACGGCTTGCGGCCCTGGTCGAAAACGACGGATGGGATCCGGCATCCGCACGCCCGGAGGCTTCCTGATGACGCTGATGCGCCTGCGCGCCGGCCCCGGACACGCAGCGCCCGCCGACCCCCGGGTCTCGAAGCTCCTGGACGGCTTCTCGATCGAGGTCATGCCCCGCACGGCGGCCGCGGTCGGCGATTTCCGGGCGATCCTGCCGTCCGGCACCCGCGTCTACGTCGCGCATGTCCCGGGCACGGCAATCGAGGACATGGTGGCGACCGCTGCCCGCCTTTCCGCAGAGGGCTTTCGCGTCATGCCGCATTTTCCGGCGCGGATCATCAGGGACAGGCCGATGCTCGCAGACTGGATCGCGCGCTACCAGGGCGAGGCGGGCGTCGAGGATGGCCTGGTCCTTGCCGGCGGCGTCGCGTCCCCGGCCGGAAGCTTTGACAGCTCGATGCAGCTCCTGGAGTCAGGCGCCTTCGACGCCGCCGGCTTCAGGCGCCTGCATGTCGCCGGCCACCCGGAAGGCAGCCGGGACATCGACCCCGAGGGCGGCACCCGGAACGTCGACGCCGCCATGCGCTGGAAGTCCGAGTTCAACGAGCGCACCGACGCCGAGATGGCGCTGGTCACGCAGTTCGCCTTCGAGGCCGGCCCGGTCATCGAATGGGCGGACGGCCTCGAAGGCGCGAACATCGGCCTGCCGGTCCATGTCGGCATTGCCGGGCCCGCACGGCTGCAGACGCTCATCAGGTACGCGATCGCCTGCGGAGTCGGCCCGTCCCTCAAGGTGCTGCAGCGACGCGCGAGGGACGTCGGCAAGCTGCTCCTTCCCTTCGAGCCGGACGAGATGGTGAAGGCGCTCGCCCGGCACAAGGCGGTCTCGCCGGATTCCGCGATTGCCTGCTTGCACCTTTTCCCGCTCGGCGGCATCAATGCGGCCGCGGCGTGGGCGCGCACGCGCGGCGCGGTCGGCGCGGCGGCCCTGACCGCCTGACGAACCCGTGATTTCCGGAAGGCCAGATCCATGGCACGCACCGTCCTCGAATCGAAGTCAAGGACCGTTGTCATCGGCTTCGACGAACCCTTCTGCGTGATCGGCGAACGCATCAACCCGACCGGGCGCAGGATTCTCGCCGCCGAACTGGAGGCGGGCGACTTCTCGACCGTCGAGAGGGACGCGGTCGAGCAGCTGGCCTGCGGCGCGCAGGTCCTCGACGTGAATGCCGGGGTCGTCTACAACTCGAACCCGAATCCGAACGAGACCGAGCCGCCGCTGATGCGCAGGATGGTCGGGCTGGTGCAGGATCTCGTCGAGGTGCCGCTATGCATTGACAGTTCCGTGCCCGGCGCGCTGGCGGCGGGGATCGAGGCCGCGGAGGGGCGGCCGCTGCTCAACTCCGTGACCGGCGAGGAGGAACGGCTGGAAGCGGTCCTGCCGCTTGCCAGCAAGCACAACGTTCCCGTCGTGGCCATCTCGAACGACGACACGGGGATCTCCGAGGATCCGGACGTGCGATTCGAGGTTGCGAGGAAAATCGTCCACAGGGCGGCCGACTTCGGCATGCCGGCGGAGGACATCGTGGTCGACCCGCTCGTGATGCCGGTCGGCGCGGTGGCGACCGCAGGCACGCAGGTCTTCGCGCTGGTGCGGCGCCTGCGCGAGGAGCTGGGCGTCAACACCACCTGCGGCGCATCGAACATCTCGTTCGGGCTGCCGAACCGGCACGGCATGAACAACGCCTTCCTGGCGATGGCCGCCTCGCACGGCATGACCAGCGCGATCATGAACCCGGTCGCGATGCCGCCCACGCTCAAGGCTGTCGGCGAGCGCCTCGAGGCCCTGAAGGCGCTCGGCGCCGCGGCGCCCGAGGGGGTCGACCTGCGCGCCCTGCGCCCCCTCCTGGGGATGGGCCCGTCCGAGGCCCTGGTCCGGGAGCGCGCCGCGAGGCTTGCGGAACTGGGAATCACCTTTCCGGAGGACGCGGACGCCGCGCGGCTGGCGCCCCTGCTGGGGCTTTCCCCGACGTCCGGCATCGCCTCGGAGGAAATCCTGTCCGTCAGGGCGGCCGACTTCCTGAACAGCAACGACCCGTCGGGCGGCAACTGGATCAGGATGAACATGCCGGCAGGCGGCGGGGACGACGGCCGCGGACGGCGCGAGAGACGCCGGCGCCGGCGCAGGGCCTGACATCGCCATGCGCGAACCGGAACGCACCCGGGCAAGCCCCGCTGCCGACAGCCAGGCTTCACCGGCGGGACGGCACGGCCATGACGGATGACGGCATGGGAACCCGGGCAGGCGCCCGCGTGACGGCACGGCTTTCCACGGCCGTTCGTGCAGGCGCGCCGGCGCGGGCGGGACAGGAAGCCCGATGCGTGACAGCACCGCACTCGTGATCTTCACGCCGTCCGGCAAGCGCGGGAGGGTTCCGGTCGGAACGCCTGTGCTGACGGCGGCCCGGCAGCTCGGGGTCGACCTTGACTCGGTCTGTGGCGGCCGCGGGATCTGTTCCAGGTGCCAGGTCACGCCGGGCTTCGGGACGTTCCCCAAGCACGGCGTGACCGTCGACAGAGACGCGCTGTCCGCCCGGAACGGGGTCGAGGCGCGGCATGACGAGAGGCGCGGGCTCAAGGCGGGACGACGCCTCGGCTGTCAGGCATGCATCCAGGGCGACGTCGTCATCGACGTGCCTGCCGGGAGCCAGGTCCACAGGCAGGTCGTCCGCAAGGACGCGACCCAGCGCCGGATCACGATGGATCCGGCGACGCTCCTTCGCTACGTCGAAGTGCGCGAACCTGACATGCACGAGCCCACGGGCGACCTGCAGCGGCTTCGCGAGGCCCTCAGGCGCGACTGGGGCATTTCCGGCGCCGAGGCCGGGCCGGCGTTCCTCGCTTCGCTGCAGCCAGCGCTTCGCGCCGGCGGCCGGAAGGTCACGGTTGCGGTCCGGCGCGATCATCGCGGCGGCGCCCCGGAGCTTGTCGACCTCTGGCCCGGGCTCTTCGAGGGACGCCTCCACGGACTCGCGATCGACCTCGGCTCCACCACGATCTCGGCGCATCTGTGCGACCTTTCGACCGGCCAGGTGCTTGCATCGGCAGGCGTGATGAACCCCCAGATCCGCTTCGGCGAGGATCTGATGAGCCGCGTCTCCTACGCGATGATGAACCCGGGGGGCGAAGGCGCAATGACCCAGGCGGTGCGCGAGGCCGTCGGCCAGCTCGCGCTCGACCTGGCGGCCGAGGCGGGCGTTCCGCCACGCCAGGTCGTTGAGGCCGTGGTGGTCTGCAATCCCGTGATGCATCACCTCCTCCTGGGCATCAGTCCCGCGGAGCTCGGCCAGGCGCCCTTTGCCCTGGCCACCTCGGACGCGGTCACCAGGCAGGCCGCCGGTCTCGGCCTGGCGTCGATGAACCCGTCCGCCGCCGCATACGTGCTGCCCTGCATTGCCGGACATGTCGGAGCGGACTGCGCCGCCGTCGCGCTCTCGGAAGAGCCCTACGGGTCGGAGGACCTGGTTCTCATATGCGACGTCGGCACGAACGCCGAGATCCTGCTGGGCAGCAAGGACCGCGTCCTTGCATGCTCCTCCCCGACCGGCCCCGCGTTCGAGGGCGCGCAGATCTCCTCCGGCCAGCGCGCGGCCCCCGGCGCCATCGAGCGCGTCGAGATCGATCCGGAGACGAAGGCGCCCCGGTTCCGGGTGATCGGCTCGGACCTCTGGTCTGACGAGGCCGGCTTTGCCGAGGCGACGTCAGCGACCGGCGTCACCGGCATCTGCGGTTCGGGAATCATCGAGGCCGTCGCCGAAATGCGCATGGCGGGACTGCTGGACGCATCGGGCCTGATAGGCTCGGCGGAGCAGACCGGATCGGATCTCTGCGTCCCGGACGGCCGCACGAACGCGTACGTCCTCTGGGATGCGCGTGACGGCGGCGGCCCTCTCGTCACGGTCACGCAGGCGGACATTCGCGCCATCCAGCTGGCGAAGTCGGCGCTCTATGCGGGCGCGCGCCTCCTGATGGACGAGCTTGGGGTCGAGCGCGTGGACCGCATCGCGCTCGCAGGCGCGTTCGGGTCGCATGTCTCGCCAAGGCATGCCATGGTCCTCGGCATGATTCCCGACTGCGATCCCGACAAGGTGAAGCCGGTCGGGAACGCCGCGGGAACGGGCGCGCGAATCGCCCTCTGCAACATCGCGGCCCGGGCCAGGATCGAGGCCGAAGCGCTTCGGATCCAGAAGGTCGAGACCGCGATCGAGCCGAGATTCCAGGAGCATTTCGTGGCGGCGAACGCGATCCCGCATGCGTCAGACCCGTTTCCGCACCTGCCGGAGCTTCCGGACGTCCGCTTCAACGCTGGCGGCGGCGGGCGCGCCGGCCCTGCGGCCGGTCGCCGGAGGCGCATGCCGGACGCCCGGCGGCGGCCTTGACGGGTCAGCGCACCGGCTTCGGCCGCCCGTCCCGGCCTTCCGGGTCCGTCCCGTCAGGGGGGGGGCTCGAGCCGCGCAGGGCCCGGGCAACACCCTGGCTCATCCATTTCGATTCAGGGCGGGAACCTTCAGGCCGCGGGGCCTGCAGGCGGGCGCTGGACGGCGACCGCGTCCCGAAGGGGCGTCATGGCCTGCGCCACGTGCATTCGCTGGAGACTTCGACGTGGCCCGCGGGAAGGTACCGCGTCACGTAATCGCATTCACCCGAAACGTCGGCGTATTTCCCGGTGCCGCCCATGATCTCGAAGCGGCCCGCGCCGCCGCCGCCCTCCGCCATGTCCCCGGCCTGCCGACGGGCCAGAAGGTATATCTCGTCACCGGCGCCGTCCGACAGCATGCACGGAGACTCCAGGTCAACGGCGCCGTCCCGCGAAGAGCGCGCGAACACGACGCACCTCCCGACGCGCGTCTCGCCCTTGGCGAAGGGCGGGCCGCTGCTTTCCAGGACCGTGCTGGTTCCAACGAGCGTCCCGCCCGTGAACGCAAGCCCCGCATGATCGATCGTGACGTAGTCCCGGACGTAGCTGTGCGCGCTGCGGTAGCTGCCTGCCTCCTGTGCCGCCGCGGCGCCCTGCAAGGCGAACGGCATGGACATCGCGAACGCGGCCGCGGCCATGGCTCTGGATCCCGTCATGGCCGTTCCTTTCCGCCCCGGAAACTCGCACGCTCGCGCCGCGGCCTTGCTGTCAGCCCGGCATTCCAGTGTCAAGAGCGTCATCCCCAGCCCGCTGCCGATCCGGGATCCGGGGTTGACGATGCGCGCCCCGTGTCCGACACCGCCGGGCATGGGAGCCGCGCGCCTTACCATCGACCTCGACGCCGTTTGCGCAAATTGGCGCGCCCTTGACGCCCTCTCGGGAAGCGAGGTCGAGACGGCCGCCGTCGTCAAGGCGGACGCATACGGCATGGGAGCGGCACGAACCGCGGAGGCGCTTGCGGCAGCGGGCGCGAGAAGCTTTTTCGTCGCCCTTGCCGAGGAGGGCGTCGCGCTCCGCGACGCGCTCGGCGGCCAGCCCGACATCTATGTCCTTGCCGGCCACATGGAAGGCGAGTCCGATGCGCTGGCCTCCGCGCGCCTCGTCCCCCTGCTGAACGCGCCGGAGCAGATGTCGCGCCATGCCGCGAACACGCCGGCCCATCCCTTTGGCGTCCAGCTCGACACCGGCATGAACCGTCTCGGCTTCGAGCCTTCCGACTGGAACGACTGCAGGGGAAAGCTCCCGGAGTCCGGGCCGCTTCTCGTCATGAGCCACCTCGCCTGCGCCGACGAGCCCGGCCATCCGATGAACGCGCGCCAGCTTGAGGCCTTTCGCAGGATGACCGACGGAATCCCGTCCCGCCGCTCGCTTTCCGCCACCGGCGGGATCCTCCTCGGGCCGGAATACCATCTTGACCTGACACGGCCGGGAATCGGCCTCTACGGAGGCAGGCCGTTCGCGGATGCGCGGCCGGTGATCCGTCTTGACGTTCCGGTGATCCAGACAAGGACCGTGCAGCCCGGCGAAACCGTGGGGTACGGCAATGCCTGGACCGCGACGGCAGCGACCAGGGTTGCCACGATCTCCGCCGGATACGCGGACGGCCTCCTGCGGTCGGCGGCGCCCGGAGCCGTGGCCCTCGCCGGAGACACGCCCTGCCCCGTGATCGGGCGCATATCGATGGACCTTGTCACCGTTGACGTGAGCGGGCTGCCCGAGGCCCCGGAATCCATGCAGGTCATCGGCCCGGACCTTCCGGTTGACGCCCTTGCCAACGCCGCCGGGACGATCGGTTACGAGATCCTGACGTCCCTTGGAGCGCGCGGCGAACGCGTGTACCTGCCGCAATGAACGCCATTGCGGCCATCGGGCGGACAGCGCTCGCCATGCTCGCCGCCATCGGGCGGGTCACGCTGTTCGCCGCGGATGCCGTCAGCCACCTGGGGCGCCCGCCCTACTACCCTCGCGAGTTCGCGCAGGCGCTGGTGCAGATCGGCTACTTCTCGCTTCCGGTGGTCGGACTGACCACCATCTTCACCGGCGGGGCGCTGGCGCTTCAGATCTATGCCGGCGGGGCGCGCTTCTCGGCCGAGGCCGTCGTGCCCCAGATCGTCGCCATCGGCATGGTGCGCGAGCTGGGGCCGGTCCTCGTCGGCCTGATGATCGCCGCCCGCGTCACGTCCTCGATAGCGGCCGAGATCGCCACGATGAAGGTCACGGAGCAGATCGACGCCCTGATCACCCTCTCCACCAGCCCGGCCAAGTACCTGACGCTGCCTCGCGTCCTTGCCGCGACGATCGTCATGCCGTTCCTCGTCGGCGTCGGCGACATCATCGGGATCATGGGCGGCTATGTCGTGGGCGTCGAGCGGCTGGGCTTCAACGCCGGAACGTACCTGAGAAACACGATAGGCTTCCTCGAGCCGCTGGACATCGTCTCGTCGCTCGCCAAGGCGGCCGTCTTCGGCTTCATCGCCGCCCTGATGGGCTGCCATTTCGGCATGCGGTCCGGCCGCGGCGCGCAAGGCGTCGGCCGGGCGACCAAGGGCGCGGTCGTCGCCGCGAGCGTGCTGATCCTGGCGGCCAACTTCGCGCTCACCGAACTGTTCTTCTCGACATGATCGAGATCTCCGAAGTGCACAAGGCCTTTGGCGCGAACGTGGTCCTGACCGGCGTCAGCCTGACCGTGCGCAAGGGCAGCAACATGGTGATCATCGGGGGGTCCGGCACGGGCAAGTCGGTGCTCCTGAAATGCGTGCTCGGACTCGTCCAGCCGGACAGAGGCGCGATCGCCGTGGACGGGAAGGACGTCACCGATCTCAGGCAGGGCACGCCCGAACGGGACGCGTTCCTCGCCAGGTTCGGAATGCTCTTCCAGGGCGGCGCGCTCTTCGATTCCCTGACGGTGTGGCAGAACGTGGCGTTCCGGCTGCTGCGCGGCTCTCTCAGGAGGCCGCGGACGGAAGCGCGAGAGGCCGCGATCGAGAAGCTCCGCCGGGTCGGGCTGTCGCCCGACGTCGCGGACCTGCTTCCCGCGGAGCTTTCGGGGGGCATGCAGAAGCGCGTGGGCCTTGCCCGCGCCATCGCCACCGAGCCCGAGATCATCTTCTTCGACGAGCCGACGGCCGGGCTGGACCCGATCATGGCGGGCGTCATCAACGAGCTCATCCGCGGCATCACGAGCGAGATGGGCTCGACAGCCATGACCATCACCCACGACATGTCGAGCGTCCGGGCCATCGCGGACGAAGTCGCGATGCTCCATGGCGGCATGATCCAGTGGACCGGACCGGCCGGCGAGATGGACGGCAGCGGCGACCCTTGCGTCGCGCAGTTCATATCCGGCAGCGCCGAGGGGCCGATCGAGACGGTTCGCTGAGGCCCTTGCCGCCGCGTCGGGCCGGGGTCCGTCGCCAGAGCCCCGGGCGCGGACGTGGCGTTGGCGCGCCTCCCCGGCCGGCGGGCGCCCGGGCGCCTCGTGCGCAGCCCGGACTTCCGGCATCCGCGACGCCGCTTCAGGCCTGCATGCCCCGCGGCACCTGCCATGCCGCATCCGCTTCCCGTTCCGCCGGAAGCGGGGCCGCGCGCCACGGCCTCCGCACGCCCGGGCCGGCGCCTTCCGGCGAGGAGCCGGGCGGAAGGCAGGCGGAGATCTCCAGGCGCGACGGCCCTGCGCCCCTGCCCGATACCTGCTTGTCTCGCCACGCCCGCACGGGCAAGAAGGCGCCATGACGAAGTCCATGCGCCTATGCTGCGCGAATTGCGGCGCCGTGCACGCAAAATGGACCGGACGCTGCGACGAATGCGGCGCGTGGAACTCGATTTCCGAGGACGCGCCGCTGTCGGCGGGCCCCGGATCGAAGGGCCTTGGCCCGGCACGCGGCAGCGCCGTTCCGTTCAGCGATCTGTCGAGCGACGACGGGCCCCTTCCGCGCGACCTGTCGGGGATCGCCGAGCTTGACCGCGTCCTGGGCGGCGGGCTCGTGCCCGCGAGCGCCGTCCTCGTGGGCGGCGACCCCGGCATCGGCAAGTCGACGCTGCTTCTCCAGGCTGCGGCGGCCTTTGCCCGGAACGGGCTGCGAGCCGCCTACATCTCCGGGGAGGAGGCCGCCAGCCAGGTCAGGCTGCGCGCGAAGCGCCTCGGCCTGACCGACGCTCCGGTGCAGCTCGCCGTGGAAACCGGCCTCAGGGACATCCTGACGACGCTGGAGGACGAAAGGCCGTCGGTCGCCGTCATCGACTCGATCCAGACCGTCTGGCTGGACACCGTCGCAAGCGCGCCGGGCTCGGTCTCGCAGGTGCGCGCGGCGGCGCATGAACTCACGTCCTTCGCGAAGCGCACGGGCGTCAGCGTGGTGCTCGTGGGCCACGTGACCAAGGAAGGCCAGATCGCGGGGCCGCGCGTCATCGAGCACATGGTCGACACTGTGCTGTATTTCGAGGGCGAGCGCGGGCACCAGTTCAGGATCCTGCGCGCGGTCAAGAACCGGTTCGGGCCCGCGGACGAGATCGGCGTCTTCGAGATGACCGGCGCCGGCCTGGCCGAAGTCGCGAATCCGTCCGCGCTGTTCCTGCCCGACCGCGACTCGGGCAGCCCCGGCACGACGGTCTTTGCAGGCGTCGAGGGCACACGGCCCGTCCTCTGCGAGATCCAGGCGCTGGTGTCGCCGGCCCCTGCAGGAAGCGCCCGGCGCTCGGTGGTCGGCTGGGACGGCGGCAGGCTTGCCATGATCCTGGCGGTCCTCGAGGCGCGATGCGGCGTCCCGTTTGCCGGACTTGACGTGTACCTCAACGTCGCCGGCGGCCTCAGGATCACGGAGCCGGCCGCCGACCTCGCCGCCGCCGCCGCCCTGCTTTCCGCGCGCGAGGACGTGCACCTGCCCCCCCGCACGGTCGTCTTCGGGGAAATAAGCCTCTCCGGGACGCTGAGGCCGGTCGGCCAGACGGAAGCCCGCCTGAAGGAGGCGGAGAAGCTCGGATTCGAATCCGTGATCCTGCCCGGCCGAAGCAAGACCGGCACGGCGGCCGGGATGAAGGCCCGGGAGATGGCCGACCTCGCCACCCTGGTCGGAGACGTGTTCGGGGCGGGGTAGGGAACCGCGAGGGAGCGACGGGACAAGGGCATGAACGGCTTCACGATCATCGACGGCGTCGTTGCGCTCGTTGTCCTCGTCTCCGCGGTCCTCGCCTACTACCGGGGCTTCGTTCGCGAGACGCTGTCGGTCTTCGGCTGGATCCTCGCCGCGGTCCTGGCGTACATCTTCGCGCCCGTCGTCGAGCCGCTGGTGAAGGAAGTCCCCGTCGTCCGCAGCGTGCTCGGCAATTCCTGCGAACTCGCCCTGATCTTCGCCTTTGCAGCCGTCTTTGCGGCGTCCCTGATCGTCACGTCGATCCTGTCGCCCCTGTTCGCGGGCGCGGTCCGGAGTTCGGCGGCCGGAGGCGTGGACCGGGGCGTCGGCTTCCTGTTCGGCGTCCTGCGCGGCGCGATCCTGGTTGTCGTCGCCCTTGTCGTCTATCAGCGGGTCGTCGTGTCGGAGCCGGTCCCCGCCGTGGATCAGAGCCGCTCGGCAGCGGTCCTCGCCGAGGCCGTCGACGCGATGGACAGGCAGGTGTCCGTCAACGCGATGAGCTGGATCGTGCAGAGATACGACCGCCTGATCGAGAACTGCCCGGCTCCGGGCGGCGGCGCATGAGGCGGTCCCGCCCGAAGAGCCGGCGTCCGCTTCCGGCCCGCGGCGTCCCTCCGGGGGGTCGAGAGGGGCGCGCCGGCGACATCGGGACGGGCACGCCCGGACCCGCGCCGCCTCGCGCACGGACGGCCGATCCGTTCCGCGCCGACAAGTTTCGCGAGGAGTGCGGCGTGTTCGGCCTCATGGGCGCGGCTCACGCGGCAAGCTTCGTGGCGCTCGGGCTGCACGCTCTGCAGCACCGCGGGCAGGAGGCCGCCGGGATCGTCTCCCACGAGCCCGGGGAAGGCTTCCATTCCGCACGCCGCCTGGGCCTGGTGCGTGACACGTTCACCAGCCGGTCCGTGATGGACACGCTTCGCGGAGAGCTGGCGATCGGCCATGTGCGCTATTCGACCGCAGGCGCCAAGGCCCCCGCCGAAATCAGGGACGTGCAGCCGTTCCTCGGCGAGTTCTCGATGGGCGGCGCGGCAATCGCGCACAACGGCAACATCACGAACGCGGAAGCGCTGCGCCGCGAGCTCGTCGAGCGCGGCTCGATATTCCAGTCCGGCTCCGACAGCGAATGCATCATGCACCTGATGGCCCGGTCGCTGCAAAGGTCGGTGCCCGAGCGGATGAAGGATGCGCTCCGGCGGGTCGAAGGCGCGTTTTCGGTCGTTGCCATGACCCGCACCAAGCTGATCGGCGTCCGCGACCCCCTGGGCGTCCGCCCCCTGGTGCTGGGCCGCGTCGGCGGCGAGGGCTGGGCGCTCGCTTCCGAATCCTGCGCCCTGGACATCATCGGCGCGAAGCTCGTGCGCGAGGTGGCCCCCGGCGAGATGGTCGTCATCGAGGGAGAGGACGTCGTCAGCCACATGCCGTTCGAGCGGCGCGAGCCGCGCTTCTGCATCTTCGAGCACGTGTACTTCTCGCGCCCGGACAGCCAGCTGAACGGACGCTCGGTCTACGAGACCCGATCCGCGATCGGCGAGGAGCTCGCCAAGGAGGCGCCGGTCGACGCCGACCTCGTCTGCCCCGTGCCGGACAGCGGGACGCCCGCCGCGATCGGCTACAGCCGGGAAAGCGGCATCCCCTACGCCATGGGGATCATCCGGAACCAGTACATGGGCCGGACCTTCATCGAGCCGACCGAGCAGATCCGGAACATGGGGGTGCGCCTCAAGCTCAACGTCAACCGCGCCCTCGTCGCCGGAAAGCGGGTCGTGCTGGTCGACGACAGCGTCGTGCGCGGCACGACCTCGCTCAAGATCAAGGAAATGGTCCTGGACGCCGGCGCGACGGAGATCCATTTCCGGATCGCCTCGCCGCCGACGGCCTGGCCCTGCTTCTACGGCGTCGACACGCCCGACCGGGAAAGCCTCCTCGCCGCGACCATGGGCGAGCCGGAGATGTGCCGTCACCTGGGCGTCACGTCACTGAAGTTCATCTCGATCGACGGGCTCTATCGCGCGGTGGGCGAGCCGGAGGGACGGAACCCGCGGACGCCCCAGTACTGCGACGCCTGCTTTTCGGGCGATTACCCCGTGGCGCCGTCCGACCAGATCGGGAAGGGATTCGCGCCCAGAGCCGCCGGATGAACTTCCGGGCCCGCGCCGGGCGGGACGGCAATCGCATGCGTGCCCGGGCAGCGGGGCCGTTTCCGCGCCTGCAGGCCCTTGGCCTGGAACGGCCTTCCGGCGCGAGCGGGCGGCGGGGCCGCTTGAAGGCGGCAGCATAGAGACCGGCCTTGCAAGGGGCCGCGATGCGGCTCGGAACGGCGGAGGCTTCGCGCGCGCCGCGCCCACCGGCCCGCACGGCCCACCGAGGCGCACGCGCGAAACGCGTTGACCTCGCGTCCCCGCCCGATCATTGAGTGGCGCAAACCGGAGCAGACATGGCAACCCCAGCACCGTTCGCAGCCCACGAATTCCTGATCGCCTGGCGGTACCTGCGCGCGAGGCGCGCCGAGGGCGGCGTCAGCGCCATGACCTGGATCAGCCTGGTAGGGATCGCGCTGGCGGTCGCGGCGCTGATCATCACCCTTGCCGTGCGCTCCGGCTTCCGCGACGAATTCGTCTCGACGATTCTCGGCGCGAACGCCCACGTCACCGTCTATTCCGAAAGCCACGTGACCGAACGCGGCAACGTCACGGACGTGATACCGGACTATGAGGACTGGGCGGTGCGGCTCGCCGCGGTCGAGGGGGTCACCCGCGTCGCGCCGCTGATCAGGGGCCAGGTGATGGCGGTGCACCGCGGCAAGACCAGCGGCATGGACGTCTTCGGCATCGCCGGGCAGGATCTGGAGCGGATCCCGCGCATCGCCGATCCGGATGCTGCCCGCGGCGCGATCAGGGACTTCGAACGGGGCATCGCGATCGGACGGGAGGCCGCGCGATGGCTCGGCGTGAGCGTCGGAGATGTCGTTCGCCTCATCAATCCCGAGGGAGTGAAGGGACCGTTTGGCACAAGCCCCCGCGTGAACGAGTACGAAGTCGTCTACGTCTTCGGCTCGGGACGCTACGACATCGACCGCACGCGCGCCTACATGCCGTTCGCGGAGGCCCAGTCGTACTTCAACCGCGAGGGCGTGGCGGACGAAATCGAGGTGAGCGTCGTCGAGCCGGAGTCCATGGACGCCGTCGCGCGCGCGCTCCTGGAGGCCGGTGGCGAGCGCGCCCGGGTCTGGACATGGAAGGACTCCGCGGGCGGCTTCCTGAGGGCGCTCGAGGTCGAGGACACCGTGATGTTCGTGCTGATGAGCGTGCTCGTGCTCATCGCGTCGATGAACATCATCAGCGGGCTGGTCATGCTCGTCAAGAACAAGGGCCGGGACATAGGCATCCTTCGGACCATCGGGCTGACCCAGGGCGCCGTCATGAGGGTGTTCTTCCTGACCGGCGCGCTCATCGGCACGCTCGGGACGCTCCTCGGGGTCGTTCTCGGCTGCCTGTTCGCGATCTATTTCGACCCGATCCTTGCGTTCGTGAACGGGGTGACGGGCGGCGAGGTCTGGGAGGCATCGGTGCGCGGGATCTACCGCCTGCCGGCGAAGCTCGAGCCGGGCGACGTTCTTGCCGCCGTCGGGCTTTCGCTGACGCTGTCCTGGGGCATCACGCTCTTTCCAGCCCGGCGCGCCGCGCGGATGAACCCGGTCGAGGCTCTCCGCAATGAGTGACGCGCTGGCCCTGAAGGGCGTAAGCAAGACGTACAACCCGGGCGGGCCCAATGCGCTGACCGTGCTCGACGGCACCGACCTGTCCCTTGCGGCAGGCGAGGTCGTGGCCCTCGTGGCGCCATCCGGCGCAGGCAAGTCCACGCTGCTTCACGTCGCCGGGCTTCTCGATTCCTGCGACGCCGGAACCGTTGCGGTGGACGGCGTCGACATGACGCGGGCCGGGGACGCCGCGCGCACGGCCGCGCGGCGGCAGGACATCGGCTTCGTCTACCAGTTCCACCATCTCCTGCCAGAATTCTCGGCCCTGGAGAACGTCATGCTGCCGCAGCTGGCGAACGCGGTGCCCGCGCCTGACGCGAGGGCGCGCGCAGAGGGGCTGCTCACGCGCGTGGGCCTCGGCGAGCGCGCCAGGCACCGGCCTGCCGCGCTGTCAGGCGGCGAGCAGCAGCGGGTCGCGTTCTGCCGCGCCGTGGCAAACGGCCCGAGGGTGCTCCTGGCCGACGAGCCCACGGGCAACCTGGATCCGGCGACGTCGCAGGACGTGTTCGCGGCACTCATGGAACTGGCAAGGGAAACGGGCCTGGCGGCCGTCGTGGCGACTCATGACCGGGAGCTTGCGTCGGTCATGGACCGGATCGTGCGCCTGGAGGACGGAAAGCTCCATTGACCCCCGCTCGCCGGGTCCGGGGCTGCCCTGCGTGGCAGGACCGGGGCGGCGCACGCGCCCCTTCCGCCATCAGACGTCCAGCTCTTCCACGAACCGCGCGTTCTCCTGGATGTACCGGAACCGCAGCTCGGGCTTCTTCCCCATCAGGCGCTCGACCAGGTCCCCGGTCTCCCCGGGCACGTCCTCGTCGGTCGTGACCCTGATCATCGTGCGCGATTCCGGATCCATCGTGGTTTCCTTCAGGTCCTTGGCGTCCATCTCGCCCAGACCCTTGAATCGCTGCACGTCGATCCTGCCCTTGCCGCCCAGGCCCTGGGCGAGAACGCGATCCTTCTCTGCATCGTCCGCCACATAGGCGCGGCGCGCTCCCTGGGAGAGCCGGTACAGCGGCGGACATGCAAGGTAGAGGTGCCCCTTGTCGATCAGCGGCCGCATCTGGGTGTAGAAGAACGTCATGAGGAGCGAGGAGATGTGGGCGCCGTCCACGTCGGCGTCGGTCATGATGATGACCTTGTCGTAGCGCAGGTCGTCGACGTCGAAGCGGCTGCCCATGCCGCACCCGAGCGCTTCGCAGAGATCGCGGACCTCCTGGTTCTGCGAGAGCTTCGCCGACGCCGCCCCGAGCACGTTCAGGATCTTGCCGCGAAGCGGCAGGAGCGCCTGGAACTCCCGGTTGCGGGCGGCCTTCGCGGAGCCGCCTGCGGAATCCCCTTCGACGAGGAACAGCTCCGTGCCGTCGCGGGACTTGGCCGTGCAGTCCGTCAGCTTTCCCGGAAGGCGGAGCTTCCTGGTCGCGCTCTTGCGTGCCGTCTCCCTTTCCTGCCGCCGGCGCATCCGTTCCTCGGCCCGCAGGACCAGGAAGTCGAGAATGGCCCCAGCGGACCTGGTGTCGGCGGCGAGCCAGTTGTCGAAATGGTCGCGGACCGCGCCCTCGACCATTTTCGCCGCGCTTTCGGTGGCGAGCCTGTCCTTCGTCTGCCCGACGAACTGCGGTTCGCGGATGAAGACCGACACCAGCGCCACCCCGCCGGCCGTCAGGTCCTCGCGTGCTATCAGCGAGGACTTGCGGTTGCCCGCCAGTTCGCCGTAGGCACGGATCCCCTTGAGGATCGCGGCCCAGAAACCCGTCTCGTGCATGCCGCCTTCGGGCGTCGGAACGGTGTTGCAGTAGCTCTGGATGAAGCCGTCCCTGGCCGCCGTCCAGTTGATCGCCCATTCGACCTTGCCGGGCTCGCCGAACTTTTCCCTGAAGTCGACCTGGCCCGCAAAGGGCCGCTCTGCATAGGTCGTGTCGCCGCCAAGGCTTTCAGTCAGGAAGTCCGAAAGCCCCCCCGGGAAGCGGAACACGGCTTCGGGCGGGATGCCGTCCGCGTCAGGCACGCACTTCCAGCGGATCTCGACCCCGCTGAAGAGATAGGCCTTGGAGCGGGCCATCCTGAAGAGCCGCGCGGGCGAAAGCTTGAGCGAGCCGAATATCTCGTGATCGGGACGGAAGGTGACGGCGGTGCCGCGCCGGTTGGAGGCGGCGCCCACCCTCTCAACGCCGGAAAGCGGGACGCCGCGCGAAAACCGCTGCGCATGGACCTGCCTGTCCCGCACGACCTCGACGCGAAGCTGCTCGGAGAGCGCGTTGACGACCGAGATGCCGACACCGTGGAGGCCGCCTGAAGTCTCGTAGGCCTTTCCCGAAAACTTCCCGCCCGAGTGCAGTTCGCAGAGAATGATCTCCAGCGCGGAGCGGTCGGGGAACTTCGGGTGCGGCTCGACCGGGATGCCGCGGCCGTTGTCCCGAACCGTGACCGAGTGGTCTTCATGGAGCTCGACCTCGATGCGGCTTGCATGGCCTGCAACGGCTTCGTCCATCGCATTGTCAAGGACTTCGGCGGCGAGGTGGTGAAGCGCGCGTTCGTCGGTGCCGCCGACATACATCCCCGGACGCTTTCGCACGGCTTCGAGACCCTCGAGGACCTCGATGGAAGCTGCGTCATAGGTGTCCGCCACGGTCGCCGCGAGAAGATCGTCCGCCATGTCCTGCCCTTGTCTCCTGCAAGATAGACGTCTCCGGGCGGTCGGGCAATGGGTCCTGTCGCGAACGAAAGGCGTGGCGTCTTCCTCCGGGCGCCGCCACGTGCCGTCGTGCGGCGCCGTCCCCGTTTTCCGGAGCCCGCAGGAGCGCAAGACGGTCAGCCCCGCCCGAGCATCCTTCCAAGCCAGCCGCGCAGCCGGTCGGCGGCCACGCCTATGTCGAGCAGCAGCGGGACGATGCGACGGCTGCGGAAATTGCGCCAAAGCCGCCAGACGGTGACCAGCAGCATCGCGAGGAGCGCCAGGAACACGATGTTGAACCATGGGATCAGCTGCTGCACGGGGCCTTCGGCAGGCGTCAGGCGAAGCGCATTCGGGAAGATCGAGAGCCAGACGTTCCGCCAGCCGTAATGCCGCAGCACGTACCATTCGGGATCGTCCCTGGTCGAAACGGCATCGGCCGCCTCGGTCTGCAGGTCCGCCGAGTCAAACTTGACATAGGGCGGCCAGAACCCGGTGTCCTGGTTGCGGTACACCATGGCCTTCCCGTCGGCCGTGACCGTCTGGATGAACAGGACGTCCTTCGTGGGATTGGTCGCGCTCGTCGTGGCCCGGCCGTTCCAGAACACGGAGGTCCAGTCATCGAAGTCCTTGCGCTCCTCATACGTGTCCACGACCCGGACGATGTCGCGCTGCGGAAGGCTGTAGTGCAGGACCCCGCCCAGGGCGAGCGCGACGAGCACGCGCAAGGTCCAGCGGAAATAGGCCATGGCGTTTCCTTTTCCGCCCCGGGATACGGCGATGCGGCCGGTGGGCGCAAGGGCTTCACAGCCTGCGCTGCCCGTGCGAGCCTGACGGCGTCGTCGGAACGACCCAGAGGATAGGCGAAAATGCGGCCGGGACCACGGAACCTGCTCACCGACGTTCCCGGCCTGAGCGTGGGCCAGGCGCAAGCCGACCCCATGAAGACAGGGGTGACGGTCGTCGTCGGAGACGCCCCGATGGTCGCCGGCGTGCATGTCATGGGAGGTGCGCCCGGCACCCGCGAGACCGACCTCCTCGCGCCCGACAAGACCGTGCAGGCCGTGGACGCGCTGACGCTCGCGGGCGGCTCGGCGTTCGGCCTCGCCGCCGCCGACGGCGTCGCGGCAGGCCTCCGCGCCGACGGGCGCGGCTTCGAGGCGGCCGGCCACAGGGTGCCGATCGTGCCGGCCGCGATCATTTTCGACCTTGCCGGCGGCGGCGCGAAGGCGTGGGACGAGAACCCCTATCCGGCCCTGGGACGCGCCGCCTACGCGGCGCGCGGCCGTGACATGGAACTCGGCAGCGTGGGCGCAGGAACCGGGGCCACCACGGCAGGACTGAAAGGCGGGCTGGGCTCTGCATCGGCAGTTCTGCCCTCGGGCGCGATCGTCGGCGCCGTGGTGGTCGTCAACGCGGCCGGCCAGGCAACGGTGGGAGAGGGACCACACTTCTGGGCGGCGCCTTTCGAGCAGGCAGGCGAGTTCGGCGGCCTCGGCCCTGCACGCGGGCTCGCGCCCGCGCCGAAGACCAAGCTGGACAGCCCGGCAAACACGACGATTGCCGTGGTCGCGACGGATCTCGCGCTTGCCAAGGCCGATGCGCAGCGCATGGCGACCGCCGCGCATGACGGCATTGCCCGCGCCATCGTTCCGGCGCACACGCCGCTGGACGGGGACCTCGTCTTCGGCGCGGCGACGGGCCTCCGGAAGACGATCGGGCAGGATCTGCTGCACCTCGGGCACGCGGCCGCCACATGCCTTGCCCGCGCGATCGCGCGGGCGGTCCATCAAGCGCGACGCGCGGACGGCGACGTCTTCGCGACCTGGAGCGAGCGGTTCGGCCAAGGGCACGCCACCTGAACGCCGGCTTCGCAGAGAGCGGGGCGCGGCCTGTCCATGGCCCGCGCGAGCCTCTGTTGTGATGGCGCGAGACCGGGAATCGCGACGCGGACATCATCGTGACCCGCAAAAACCTGCGGGACTTTCCAGCCGAACGGCTGGCGCGCCACGGACTTGCGGCACAGCACCCTGACGCCTTTGTCGTCGATTGTTCGAGGCCGACGCCGAGGCCGCGCTGGCCGCCGTTCGCGGTCACCGCGCGGCGCCGCGCAATCCACCCCGTTCGGCCGAAGACTATCTGGCCGCCCTCGAACGGCTCGGCCTGAGCCGGGCGGTCTTCCTGCTGCGACGGCAAGAAGCGGCGATCTGACCACCCCCGGATCCGTATCGCCGTCGCCCGGTCGACACGTCGCCCAGCTGCACAGCCGGCCTGTCGCCGGCCGCGCTCACCCGCGCCGCGCGATCCATATCCAGAACCAGGCGATCCATACCGGCAGGCTGAGCACCGTCGCAACGGCGGCGATCGCGACAGGCCCGAGCAGCCCGGCAACCACCACCGCCGGAACCGTCAGCACGCCCAGCCCGATGCCCGCCGCCCAAGCCGCGCGCCGGCAGCAGACACGCGACAGACTGCTGCAGCCGAGCGCGAGCGGCAGGCCGCAGGATGCTGTGACAGCGAGCGACACGAGCGCCGCCATCGCCTCCTCGGCGTCCGCGAACGCGACACCCGAAGCCCCGAACCGGATCACCGTCAGAGCGACGATCCCCGTCGGCAACCAGAGCAGCGCCAGCGGCCAGAACCCGTATCGCTCCATCCATCCACGCCCGTCCATGCCCCCAACGTTGCCCCGGCCGGCGCCGCGATGCAAGCCGCTCCGCCCGTGCGAGAGAGGCTGAGAAGAGCCGGCCGGGGGGCGAAGCCGTTGCCGGAGAGGGCGCGGCAGAACCCGTTGCCGAAGGAGACCGAGTCATGAAGACGCCGAACTATGCGGGGGATCGGTGCACGGGTGACACCGCGGGCCGTGCTGGCGGTCATGGCAATGATGGAGGGCTGGCTGATGCGCCAAGACGGGCATCTCGCGAGCGGCGGCGCGGACAGCCCGACGGCGGACATGACGCGGACATGGCCGGAAACATGTGGCAAGGCCTTGAACGAAACCGGGGCAGTGGCGACCCCGCCGAGGACTCGGCTCCGCCAGACTTCCATGGTCGCTCCGGCGGACCGGGCAGCCGCTCGGCTCCGGACCATGGGCCAACGCCGCTCCCGGCACCAGCGCCCCGCCGGTTGCCGCCGGCGCCGGGACGCTGTCGCCGGGTCCGCGCCTTGCGGCAGCGAATGCGCAGGAATCCGCACTTGGCGGCAGGGGCCCCGTTACGGAAGGCCCTGGACACCTTATCGACAGCCACAAGCTTGAGAACTTCCCGCTCTGACCGGTTGTCGCGGATATCATCAAGCTTGACGCCTTTGTCAGCCTGCCTTTCCCCGTCGCGTCAATCTGGCAGCGTTCCTCATGAAGCCGATCATAGAACGCGACACCAACGTCGGCTTCCATTCCCGGCAGCGCGAGATCTGCAGGGAATCGAGCTTCTCGGTTCTGGGCTGATCCTGACTGACGCGCGTCGATATCCGGGTCCCTCGCGTCCCGCAGGATCGAGAGCCCGGCAGATTCGGGTCACGGGGCGGGAGCGACCCGGACAAGGGCACCGTCGCCGGCGTCGACGAGCAGCAGGATCGCGCCGTCGCGATCCACCTCGACGTCGCGTATGCGACCAAGCTCCTCGAGATAGCGGGCCTCTCCAGCAACCTGCGTGCCCTGCAGCTTAAGCCGCACGATGCCTCCGGGATTGAGCGAACCCGCCACGACGTCGCCGTTCCAGTCGAACATGTCGCCGTCGTAGAACGCAAAGCCTCCCGGCGCGATGACCGGATCCCAGTAGTACCGTGGCTCCGCAACCCCTTCGGCGCGCGGCCTGCCGGTTCCGACAGGCGTTCCGGTGTAGTTCTCCCCATAGCTCACGAGGGGCCATCCGTGATTCGCGCCGCGCCTGATCAGGTTGAGTTCGTCGCCGCCGGCCGGCCCGTGCTCGAGCGTCCAGAGATCACCCGTTCCGGGATGGATGGCCGCTCCCTGCGGGTTGCGGTGTCCGTAGCTCCAGATCTCCCCGAGCGCGTCGCTCTGCCCGAGAAACGGGTTGTCATCGGGGACTTCGCCGTCGGGCTTGATGCGCACGACCTTGCCGTAGGTCGTCGCCAGGTCCTGGGCCAGGACCCGCTCCCTGCGCGAAGAGCGTTCGCCCGTCGTTATGAACAGATGCCCGTCATGCGGAACGACCCGCGAGCCGAAATGCTTGGAGGATCTTGAGGGAGGCGACTGAACGAAAAGATCCTTCAGTCCGGTCAGCCGCGGGGGGCTGTCCTGCAGCACGGCGCTCGCGGCCGCCGTGGCGGACGCGCCCCTTCCAAGCGGCTTCGCGTAGGTCAGGTAGATGCGGCGAGAGGTCTCGAAGTCCTCCGCGAGCGCGACGTCCAGAAGCCCGCCCTGGCCCCTGGCCAGCACTTCGGGAGCGCCGGCCACGACCTGCACGCCCTTCCCCGGCCTGATGACCTTGATCCTTCCCGGGCGCTCGGTGACAAGGTAGGCGCCGTCGGGAAGAACCTCGATTCCCCATGGGTGCGCCAGCCCGTCGGCGATGACCTCGACGTCAAGGCGTTGCGCCTTGCCGATATCGGGAGCCCGCGTCTGGCTTTCGAACGCCGGTTCGAACTCGGGCACGTTCTTCGGACCCTGCGGGACCTCGGCATGGGCCGTGTCCGCGAACGCCATCGCCGCAACAAGTGCAATCATCCTGTCGTGCATCACCGCCCCTCCGTGAGGAGCGCACGATAGCACCCTTGCGGATGCGGCCGTTCAAGTATCCGTTACCGGTTGCAAGCCCCCTGCCAACGGAGTCTTCCTCGCTCACGCACGGATGCCGGCTCGCGGAGCACGACCACGCTCGACTTCGTCGACGACGAGAAGCTGCCGAAGATGCCCGGCGAGGGAACGCCGCCGGTGGCGGGTTTCGCGATGGCGTTTCCGGTCGCGGGCTTTCCTTGCGGGACGGAGCGGGGGCGCGCGCCGCCCCTTGCGGTGAAAGCGCGGCGGCGGCGGCCGTCCCGGGCGGGCGGCGGCTTCGCGCGCGGCGTTGCGTTCCGGCGCGGGCGGCCCATGGTGCGGGCGCGGGAACGGCGGGGGTGCGGCGGTGTCGCGGAGGATCCTGGTCCTGGGCGCGTCCTGCGGGTCGCTGCTGGGCACGAAGCTCGCCATGGCTGGCCACGGCGTGACGCTGGTGTGCCGCGCCGCGACGGCGGCGCTGATCAACGGCGCGGGCGCGGAGGTGCGGATCGGGATGCCGGGCGAGGGCGCGCACCGCGCGTTCCGCGCTTCAATGTCGTCAGGACGGGTCAGGGAGCGCGGTGCCTTGAGTGTCCGGCCGTCCCGCAACCAGTTACTGTCGAATTCGGCCCGGTACTCCGCTCCTGCCTCCGCAATCTTCATGAGGTTGCAGCCCCGGTAATACACGTTGACGGCCGGCCCCCCTCAATTCAACACAGAGGGTCGGATCCACTTGAACGGTGGCCGTCACCTCCTTCAGAATTCCCGTCCCTAGATCCCGCACGAACTGGTCGCTCAGGGCCCGCATCGTGGTCATCCCCCCTCAAGCCTCCCAACACACGCCGTCGTCTCGACGCACAACATAATCAAAATGATCGCCGAAACAGTCCGTTGCGCACGAATGAATGGGAACCAGTGACCGCGGAGCCAAGACGGCGGCGACGCGCTTGAGATCGACCAGCGAGGCATGGCCGGAGGTGTGAAGGGATTTCCAGGAAACGTCATGGTCTTTCAGCCATGCAAGAAACTGACGGGACAGGTCCTGCTCGAGATACCCTTCCCACATCGAATGGCTGAGCCGGGCGCCGCGAAGGACGGCGTTGACGCCGCGGTCCCCCGTCATCATGTGGCGGAACAGCATGACCGCGCGGTCCCTGAGACCCGGGAGGCTCTCCGGAAAGACGCGGCTTGCCCTGTGCCTGTCGAGGTCCGGGAACAGGCCCTTCCTCTTGATCTTCACGCGCCGGGCCTGCGGGATGTACAGCTTGACGCCGGGCCAGTCCGATTTGGGGACCGTGTCCCTTCGGATGGCTTCGAGAACGACGGCGGCATGGAGGTCCACCAGGAGCACCCGGCCGGCCCGCCTGGCCGCGCGGAAGACCGTGACCATGCGGTCGACGTTCTGCGCCGACGCCCAGACGAGGTGAAGGCCTTCCGTTTCCCGGAACGCCCGCACGAATTCCTCTTCGAGATCGGCCTCGGTGGCAAACCCCTCGTCCGTCCCCGGCCGGCCGATCGTGGTTCCCTCCATCAGCAGGACGTCGATGTCCCTCGGCGGCCGCTCGATCATCGCCTCGAACAGCCTGGCCTTGCGGCCGTGCGCCCGGAGGTCGCCCGAGCAGAACACCCGTTTCCGCACCTGCGGTGCTGAAACGGGCACAAAGTTCTGAAAAAAAAGACTTTCTCTCTCGCGTCATCGACCGGAAGGCGGCCGTTCCGCCCGTTTCCGGTTCGCCAACGCAACTGATTCGGGAGAGAACCCATGACCAACCGCCGCCTGACCCAGAGACTGGTCGACACCCTCGGACCTGACAGGTCCGTCCGCGAGATCCGCGACACGGAACTCCGCGGCTTCGGCGTCCGGATCCTGCCCTCCGGCCGCAGGCGCTTCTTCGTCCACGCGCAGGCCGACGGCCGCCGGACCTGGAAGACCGTCGGCGACGTCGACTCGATGTCCCTGGCCGACGCGCGGGCCCTTGCCTGCGCGCAACTTGCAAAGATCCGGACGGACGATCCGCACCGACCTGCGGATTCCCTGGCAAAGGCCCCGTTCGAGGATGTCGCTGAGGCCGCGTTCCGCCGACATTCCCGCACCTGGAAGCCCGGCACGCTTGCGGTCAACAGAAAGTACCTGAAGAACCAGATCCTTCCCCGGTTCCGGGGACAGCCGATCGGCGCGATCACGGGCGCGGACGTCCGGCAGTGGTTCGCCGCGCTCCGGTCGACGCCTTCCGCCGCCGACCGGGCGATGCCCGTCCTGTCGGTGATCATGCGGGAGGCCGAGACGCTCGGTCACCGCCCGGAAGGCAGCAATCCGTGCCGGAACATCCGGCGCTACCGGCGTCGCGGCCGCGAACGATTCCTGTCCCGTGAGGAAACCCGCCGGCTGGGCAAGACGCTTGCGAGGCATGAAGGCAACGCCCTCGCCGCCGCCGTCAGGCTGCTCATCCTGACCGGCTGCCGCAAGGGCGAGATCATGACCCTGCAGTGGCCGGACTTCCGCGACGGACATCTGTTCCTGCGCGACGGCAAGACGGGACCGCGGACCGTCTGGCTGTCCTCCGCCGCCCGCACGGTCCTCGACGGCCTGCCCCGAACGGGAACGTGGGTCTTTCCGGGCCGGACCGGATCCCGACCGGCACGCGGCCTGGACAGGTTCTGGCAGGCACTGCGCGACGAGGCGGACCTGCGGGACGTCCGCCTTCACGACTTGCGCCATTCGTATGCGAGTCTGGCGATCCGGACCGGCGAGACCGTGCTCACGATCGGTCGCCTGCTCGGCCACAGCGATCCGGAATCGACCCTCAAGTACATCCATCTCGCGGACCATGCGGTGCGAGACGCCGTCGAAGCCGTGGCACCGGTCCTCGGCGGGGAGGGCCGGTCATGACGAAGCGGACGCGCCTGACCGACGCCGGCATCCTGCGCCTCAGGCCCGGAGGGACGGACTACACGGTCTGGGACACGGTCACGCCCGGCCTCGGCGTTCGCGTCCGGACGACGGGCTTCCGGGGATACGTCTTCCATCAGAGGGGAACGGGCGACGCCCGCAGGGTCTCGCTGGGCGCGGTGACGCTGAAGTCGGTCGCGGACGCCCGCACGGAGTGTCTTGCGATCCAGCTGAACGGAAGCGTCACGGAATCCGGAAACGGTTCGAATCCCGGCTGCGGCATGCCCCTGTTCGGAGACTACGTGGAGGACCCGTGGCTGGCCGAAAGCCGCGGCCGCTGGAAACCCTCGACACGGAGGTTCGTGGATTCCCTTCTCCGAACGAAGCTGCTTCCGGAATTCGGAAACCTGCGGCTCGACAGGATCGACCCAACTGGCGTGGATGCGTGGTTTGACCGCTGCAGTGCCACGGCGCCGGGCAACGCCAACAAGGCTTTGGCGCTTCTCCGGCAGATCATGAGCCACGCTGTCGCCAACGGCCTGATCGCCACGAACGCCGCGCGGCGGGCCCGGATGAATCCGAGGCCCCGTCTCACGAGGTTCCTGTCCGCGGAAGAGATCGTCCGGCTTCACGAAGCGCTTGGCCAGTGCGTCGCCGAACGGCCTTCGTGCGAAGGGCAGGCCGACATCCTGCGCCTTCTCATCCATACCGGATGCCGCAAGAGCGAGTCTGGATCGTCGTTCTGCTCGCTCATGCCATTGTCGCCTCGTGCCGCCTTTCCGGCGGTCGTCGGGGAAGGACATGGCATGGGTCCGGACGATTCGCAAGGCAACTGTCAACGGGCCCTAGGTCAGCCTCTTACATGCCGTAGATCCGGGCCACCTGGTCCACGGCGGCCTCGACCGAAAGCCTTTCGCACTCTCCGGTTCGCCGCGACGCCAGCTCGACGAACCCTTGCGCGAGACCGCGCGGCCCGACCGTGATCCTCCACGGAAGCCCGATCAGGTCCATCGTGGCGAACTTCGCTCCCGGCCGCTCTTCGGTGTCGTCGTAGAGCGGATCAAGCCCGCGCCCGGCCAGCGCCGCCTCCAGCCGTTCGCTGGCCGCGTCCGTTCCCGCGTCCCCTTGCCTGAGATTCACGATCCCGGCGTGGAACGGCGTCACCCCTTCGGGCCAGATGATGCCCTTCTCGTCGTGACTCGCCTCAATGATCGCCCCGAGAAGACGGCTGACGCCGATTCCGTGCGATCCCATGTGGACCGCGACGTCGTTGCCGTCGGCGTCCTGGACGGTGGCGCCCATCGGTTCGGAATACTTGGTCCCGAAATAGAATATCTGCCCCACCTCGATTCCGCGCGCGGATCTGCGCCTCTCTTCCGGAACCTCCCTGAAGAGCGCCTCGTCATGGGTTTCATCGGTCCGGGCATAGAGCGACGTGAACTCGTCGAGAACGGCCTGGCATTGCGCCGCGTCGTGATAGTCGATCTCCCGATCGCCCATCTTCAGGTCCGTCACGGCATTGTCGAAGAAGACCCCCGACTCCCCTGTCTCCGCGAGAACGAGGAACTCGTGCGTGTCGTCGCCGCCGATGGGCCCCGAGGCCGCTCGCATCGGAATCGCCTGCAGCCCCATGCGTTCGTACGTGCGGAGATAGCTCACGAGGTGACGGTTGTAGGAATGCAGGGCGCCCTCCCTCGTCAGGTCGAAGTTGTAGCCGTCCTTCATGTAGAACTCGCGGCCGCGCATGATGCCGAAGCGGGGGCGGACCTCGTCCCGGAACTTCCACTGGACCTGGTACATCGTCAGCGGAAGGTCGCGGTAGGAGGAGACGTGCGCGCGGAAGATGTCGGTGACCAGCTCCTCCGCCGTGGGCGTGTAGAGCATGTCGCGGCCATGACGGTCGCGCACGCGAAGCATCTCCTCGCCGAATCCCTGGTGACGTCCGCTTTCGCGCCACAGCTCCGCCGACTGGATCGTGGGCATCAGCATCGGAATGTGACCGGCGCGCTGCTGTTCCTCGTGGATTATGCCCTCGATCCTTCTCAGCGCCTTGAAGCCCAGGGGCAGCCAGGAGTAGATGCCGGCGGCGGCCTGCTTGATCATGCCCGCGCGAAGCATGTAGCGGTGCGAAACCACCTGGGCCTCGGCGGGCGTTTCCTTGAGGACGGGAAGGAAGTAACGGGAAAGTCGCATGGCGCGGGATCCTCGTGAGGCAGCCCGCCCGGGTTACGCCATGCGGCCCCTGCGGACAAGGAACCCATGTCGCCGCGCGTGCCCGGCAGCGAGGTGCCGGGGCGGAAGGGGACGGTCCCCGAGACGCCTGCGGACGCCGCCGCGAACACGGGCCTGACCGAACGCGGCCGCCTGGCGGCGCGGTCCCTGCGGAGAGCGGGAGGCGCGGCACGGGGAGACGCCTGCCCCACGCCTTGCGCCGGCCCGGCCAGGCTGCCAGACAAGGGCGGGAAGGGGACGATCGGTTGGCACTCGCGGCGAGAACGCAGCTGAAGATCTGGGGCGTCGTGACGGCGGCCTTCCTGGCCGCGATGTGGCTTGTCGGCGACGCCATCCTGCCATTCGTCATCGGCGCGGCCATCGCCTACTTCCTCGACCCGCTCGCGGACCGGCTCGAACGGCTTGGATGCTCCCGAACGGTTGCAACGAGCGCCATCACGCTGCTGGCCATTCTCGTGTTCTGCGTCACGACGCTCCTGGTCCTGCCGACGCTCCTGAGCCAGGCTGCGGGCCTCGTGGCCGCGGCGCCCGTGATCGCGTCCGACCTGCAGGCGTTCCTGACCGGGAGATTCCCCGACCTCGGTGACGCGAACTCGACGGTCCGACGTTCCCTGGCCGGCCTGGGAGAAGCGGTTCAGGCCAGGGGCGGCGAGCTTCTGGACGCCGCAATCGCCTCGCTCTCGGGCATCGTGAATCTCGTGGTGCTCGCTGTCGTGGCTCCGGTCGTCGCGTTCTACCTCCTCCATGACTGGGACAGGATCGTCGCCCGGGTCGACTCGCTCCTGCCCCTCGACCACGCCCCGACGATCCGGCGCCTCGCCGGCGAGATCGACAGGAGCCTTGCCGGGTTCGTGCGCGGCCAGGGCACCGTCTGCCTGATCCTGGGCATCTACTATGCCGTCGCCCTGATGCTGGCCGGGCTGAACTTCGGGCTGGTGGTGGGCGCGGTTGCCGGGGCCCTGACGTTCATCCCCTATGTCGGGGCCCTCGTGGGCGGCGCACTGGCCCTTGGCCTCGCCCTCTTCCAGTTCTGGGGGGACTGGCTCTGGATCCTGCTGATCTACGCGATCTTCCAGTCCGGCCAGTTCGTCGAGGGCAACGTCCTGACGCCGCGCCTTGTCGGCTCCTCGGTCGGACTGCATCCCGTCTGGCTGATCTTCTCGCTGTCGGCCTTCGGCGCGCTCTTCGGGTTCGTCGGACTTCTCGTCGCCGTCCCCGTCGCTGCCGCCATCGGCGTGATTCTGCGTTTTGGCATCGGGCGATACAGGCAGAGCCGCCTGTACAAGGGCGCGGCGGGCCGGGACGACGCCTGAGTCATGGCGCTGCAGCTGACCCTTGATCTGCCGGTCCGGGCCTCGCTTGACCGGGGAGACTTCTTTGTCTCGGACGTCAACCGGATGGCGCTCGCACGGCTGGAGGACCCCGCGGCCTGGCCTGACGGCAAGCTGGTCCTGGCAGGCCCGGAAGGCGCCGGCAAGACGCATCTCGCCCATGTCTGGGCCGAGCGTGAGGGCGCGCGCCTGATGCGGCCGCAGGACCTGGAGCGGCTCGACATAGGCGGCCTCGAGGGCTCCGTGGCGCTCGACGACGCCGACGGGATCGCAAGCGGCGCCGAAGCGGCCCTGCTTCATCTGCACAACCGGGTTGCCGCGTCGGGCAATCGCCTGCTGCTCACCGCGCGCCGTGCGCCCCGCCGCTGGAAGGTCGGTCTTCCGGACCTGAAGAGCCGCATGGAGGCGACCGACGTCGTGCGCATCGGCGCGCCCGACGAGGCCCTGCTCTCCGCCGTTCTGATGAAGCTCTTTGCGGATCGCCAGAACGCCGTCACGCCGTCGGCGATCCGCTGGCTCGCCAGGAATCTCGACCGCTCCTTCGCGGAGGCGCAGCGCGCGGTCGCCGCAATAGACGCACGCGCGCTGGCGGAGCGCCGCAAGGTCACGCGGGACCTCGCGGCCGAGGTGCTGGACAAGCGCCGGGAAAGAGGTCCATAAACGGCGCTCTTCCGGAACATCGACGGTCGGGTGCCATGAACGCGTTCACCAACTTTCTGTCAGCTCCCATGCCGCGGCCGAGGGAACTGGCGGGCAAGGACTTCTCCGGCCCCGATCGCTTCATGAACCGCGAGCTGTCGTGGCTCGCCTTCAACCGGCGCGTCCTCGAGGAGGCGCGGAACCCGCGCGTGCCGCTCCTGGAGCGCCTGAGGTTCCTGTCGATCTCCGCAACGAACCTGGACGAGTTCTACACCGTTCGCGTGGCCGGGCTGCGCGAACTTGCGCATGCCGGGAACGCGGTGCCGGCGGCGGACGGGCTTTCGCCCGCGGAGCAGCTCGTCCTCATCGACGCAGACGCGCGCAGGCTCGAAAGCGAGCAGCAGGACGTCTGGGAATCGCTGCGGGCGGAAATGGCCGCGCACAGCATCTGCCTGCTGACGCGCGCGGATCTGTCCAAGGGCGACAGGACGCATCTGGAGCGCCACTTCCTGGATCAGGTCTTCCCGATCCTGTCGCCCCTGGCCATCGACCCGGCGCACCCGTTCCCGTTCATCGCGAACGAAGGCTACTCGCTTGCACTGGAGCTGCGCGGCCGCAAGGACAGGCGGCCCCTGCGCGCGCTCCTGCCGGTCCCGGCCCAGGTGCAGAGGTTCGTGGCGCTGCCCGCGACCGGCGGCATGCACCGGTTCGTTCCGCTGGAGGAGCTGCTGCTTCTCCACCTGGGCCGGCTTTTCCCGGGCTACGAGATGACGGGGCACTGCACCTTCCGCGTGCTTCGCGACAGCGACCTGGAGCTCGAGGAGGAGGCCGAAGACCTCGTCCGCGAATTCGAGGTGGCGCTGAAGCGCCGCCGGCGCGGCGAAGTGGTGCGGCTGGCACTGTCGGACGGCGCGCCGCACAGGCTCCGCCGCGTCATCATGGAAGAGCTTCGGGTCTCGGAGGCCGAGGTGCTCGAGCTGCCCGGACTGCTTGGCCTGGGCGACCTGGGCGAGCTCGTCCTCGACGAGCGCCACGATCTTCTCTGGCCGCCGTTCCAGCCACGGGTTCCGGAGCGGGTGCAGGACCATGACGGCGACATGTTCGCGGCCATCGGCCAGAAGGACATGCTGCTGCACCACCCCTACGAGACCTTCGACATGGTCGTTCGCTTCCTGGCGCAGGCAGCCCGGGACCCCGACGTTGTCGCGATCAAGCAGACGCTGTACAGGACGTCCCGCAACTCGCCCATCGTCGACGCGCTCTGCGAGGCCGCGGAAGACGGGAAGTCGGTCACGGCGCTGGTCGAGCTCAAGGCGCGTTTCGACGAGGCGGCCAACATCCGGCAGTCCCGCCGCCTGGAGCGGGCGGGCGCCCACGTCGTCTACGGATTCCTGCACTACAAGACGCACGCCAAGATATCGACCGTGGTGCGCCGCGAAGGCGGGGAGCTGGTCACGTACACCCACTTCGGCACCGGCAACTACCACCCCGACACCGCGAAGATCTACACGGACCTGTCGCTCTTCACCTGCGATGCCGCGCTGGGCCGCGATGCGACGAAGGTGTTCAACTACCTGTCCGGCTATGCCCAGCCCGAAGGCATGGAGAACCTCCGGATCTCGCCGATCAACCTCAAGGACACGCTTCTGGAGCGCATCGAGGCCGAGGCCGGGCACGCGCGCGCGGGCCGGCCCGCAATGATCTGGGCCAAGATGAACTCGCTCATCGACCCCAAGGTGATCGATGCGCTCTATGGCGCCAGCCGGGCTGGCGTCGGAATCGACCTGGTCGTCAGGGGCAACTGCGGCCTGAGGCCCGGAATCGCCGGGCTTTCGGAAAACATTCGCGTGAAATCCGTCGTCGGGCGGTTTCTGGAGCACAGCCGGATCGTCTGCTTCGGCGCCGGCCACGGCCTGCCGCACGGGAAGGCGCAGGTCTACATCTCCTCCGCCGACTGGATGGGGCGAAACCTGAACCGGCGGGTCGAAACGCTCGTCGAGTGCACCAACCCGACGGTCAAGGCGCAGATCGTCAGCCAGATCATGGCCGCGAACCTGGCGGACGTCGCGCATAGCTGGATCCTTGGCCCCGACGGCGGCTACTCCCGCGCGGAGACGCCCGCGAACGAGACCGCGTTCAGCTGCCACCGGTTCTTCATGGAGAACCCGTCCCTGTCCGGACGCGGGTCCGCCGGCGCGGCGGACGTGCCGGCGCTGACCCACGGCGAGGGATAGCGGGCGCGCGTGTCGGGGACAGCGGGCCGGCAAGGCGCCCCGGACCGCGCACGCGCCCGTCGCACCGCGCCCGGAACGGTCCCTACGCTGACAGGTCCTCGACAGCGAGCACGCCGGGAAGGGACTTCAGGGCTCCCTTGACCTGGGGCGAGACCGGCCAGCCGCCCCCGATGTCAACCGGCACGTCCTGTGTGGCGCCGCCGGGCAACGGCACGGACAGCGCGGTGATGCGGACGGGGCCCCGGGCCTTGATCGCGCTGTCGTTCCTGAACCGCCTCAGGACCGATTCGATGCCTGCCACCGCGTCCGGGGCGTCGATCAGCACGTCCACTCCTGCCGAAACGCCTGCCGTCACCGCCCCGTCGATCGGCACCGCGGACCGCCCGACCGGATCGAACTGGCCTTCGTTGTTGCGCGCCTCCAGGCTCATGATGACCTGCGGCGTGCTCTCGAGGACCCTCCGGACCTCCTCAAAGCGCTCCGGGAAGAGCGCGATGCCGGTCACCTGCCCGGTCGGATCCGAGATGTTCATGCGGAAGAACCTCTTGCCGCGACTCGACTTCCGCTCCTGCAGCGCGCTGACGATGACCCCGACGCGCCCCACCGCGCCGTCGTCCCGCTCGGCCCTGTCCCGCAGCTCCGCGAGCGTGAGCATGCCCTTGCGTTTCAGGTCCACGGCATAGTCGTCGAGTGGATGGCCCGACAGGTAGAAGCCGACCGCCGCCCGCTCCTCCTCCAGGCGCTCGTTGGGAAGCCAGTCGTCGACCTGCGCAAGGCGCGGCTCCGGCAGGTCGTCTCCCGCATCGCCGAAGAGCGAGCCCTGATCGGAGCTGCTCTGGTCGAAGACGGCGGCCGAATAGGCAACGAGGGCGTCGATCGATTCCAGGACGCGCCTCCGGTTCCGGTCAAGACCGTCAAGCGCGCCCGAACGGACCAGCGTCTCGAGCGACCGCTTTCCGAACTGCCGCAGGTCGACGCGCCGCGCAAGGTCATGGACGCTGACGAACGGCCTGTCGCCCCGCGCCTCCGTGATGAGCCGCGTGGCCTCGCGGCTGACGCCCTTCAACGCCCACAGGGCGTAGACCAGCCTGCCTTCGGACACGGCGAACCGGGCTTCGGACCGGTTCACGCAAGGCGGAACGATCCCGATCCCGAGACCGCGGCCCAGCTCCTCCGCGTAGACGCCGAGCTTGTCGGACTGGTGGATGTCGCAGTTCATGACGCCGGCCATGAACTCGACCGGGTGGTTCGCCTTTAGCCAGGCCGTCTGGTAGCTGACGACCGCGTAGGCCGCCGCGTGGGACTTGTTGAAGCCGTAGTCGGCGAACTTCTCGAGCAGGTCCCAGATCCTGCGCGCCGTGCGGTCGTCGACGCCGTTCTTCCGCGCCCCCGCCATGAACTTCGGCCGCTCCGCGTCCATGGCGGACTTGATCTTCTTGCCCATCGCGCGGCGCAGCAGGTCGGCGCCCCCGAGCGAGTAGCCGGCCATCTCCTGCGCGATCTGCATCACCTGCTCCTGGTACACGATGATGCCCTGCGTCTCGTCGAGGATGTGGTCGACGAGCGGGTGCAGCGTCCGCCGCTCGGCGCGCCCGTTCTTGACGTCGCAGTATTCCGGGATGCTCTCCATCGGCCCCGGTCGATAGAGCGCGACGAGCGCCACGATGTCCTCGATGCAGGTCGGCTTCATGCGCCTGAGCGCGTCCATCATGCCCGAGCCCTCCACCTGGAAGACCGCGGCGGTTCTCGCGCTGGAATAGAGCTCGTAGGTCTTCCTGTCGTCGAGCGGGATCTGCCCGATGTCGACCTCGATCCCGCGGTCGCGCAACAGGTCCAGCGTGTTCCGGATCACGGTCAGGGTCTTGAGTCCGAGAAAGTCGTACTTCACGAGGCCCGCCTGCTCGACCCATTTCATGTTGAACTGCGTCGCGGGCATGTCGGAGCGGGGGTCCCGGTAGAGCGGGACAAGCTCGTCGAGCGGACGGTCCCCGATCACGACGCCGGCGGCATGCGTGGACGCGTTCCGCAGCAGCCCCTCGACCTGCTGGCCGTAGTTCAGGAGCCGGTCGACGACCTCCTCGGCGCGCGCCGCCTCCTCGAGCCGGGACTCCTCCCTGCGGGCCCTTGCGATGGAGACCGGCCGCACGCCCTCGACCGGAACCAGCTTCGAGAGCCTGTCGACCTGGCCGTACGGCATCTGGAGCACCCGGCCGACGTCGCGCACCGCCGCCTTGGACAGCAAGGCGCCGAACGTGATGATCTGGGCGACGCGATCGCTGCCGTACTTCTCCTGCACGTACCTGATGACCTCCTCGCGACGATCCATGCAGAAGTCGATGTCGAAGTCGGGCATCGACACCCTTTCGGGATTCAGGAACCTTTCGAAGAAGAGCGAGTAGCGCAGCGGGTCGAGGTCGGTGATCGTCAGCGCGTAGGCGACGAGCGAACCGGCGCCGGAGCCGCGTCCGGGGCCGACGGGGATCGCATTGCCCTTCGCCCACTTGATGATGTCGGCGACGATCAGGAAATAGCCCGGGAACCCCATGCGCTCGATGGTGTCGAGCTCGAACGCGAGCCGCCCCTCGTAGTCGGCCCGCGGCGCCGACGGCTCCATGGCCGCCAGCCGCGCCTCGAGGCCCTCCCTTGCCTGTCGCCTCAGCTCCTCGACCTCGTCCACGGCGAACCGCGGCAGGATGGGATCGCGCCTTTCCGCGGCATATGCACAGCGTCGGGCTATTTCCATCGTGTTCTCAACGGCTTCCGGCAAGTCGGCGAACAAGGCCGCCATCTCTGCGGGAGACTTGAAATAGTGCTGCTGCGTGAACCGCCGCCGGTCGGCCTGCTGATCGACATAGGTTCCCTCGGCGATGCAGATCAGCGCGTCATGCGCTTCGTACATGTCGCTGCCGGGGAAGTGCACGTCATTGGTCGCCACAAGCGGCAGGCCGCGCTCGTAGGCCATCTCGACGGATGGCCGCTCCGAGAGCCGTTCCGGCTCCGGGAGCCGCCCGGTTTCGGCCGGATGGCGCTGGAGCTCGACGTAGAGCCGGTTCGGGTAGATCTCCGCCAGCTTCCCGAGAAGCGCGTCCGCCGCGCCGCGCCGGCCGGACCTGCAGAGCCGCCCGAGCGGGCCGTCAGGGCCGCCGGTCAGGCAGACGAGGCCCTCCGCATGCCCTTCCAGGTCGGTCAGGGTCACATGGGGCTCGTCGGCCTCCCGGCCGTAGAGCCTGGAGTTCAGCTTCAGCAGGCTGCGATACCCCTCGCGGGACTGCGCCAGCAGGACCACCGGCGCCGGAGCGGCCCGGCCTCCCGCCGGGGCCGCGCCCCCGTCCGCCAGGTCGACCTGGCAGCCGACGATCGGCTGGATGCCGGCGTTCATCGCGGACACCGAGAACTCCAGCGCCGCGAACATGTTGTTCGTGTCGGTGACCGCAACGGCGGGCATGCCGGCCTTCCGGCAGAGGTCCGGAAGCTCTCCGAGCCGGACGGCGCCTTCAAGCAGGGAATACTCGGTGTGAACGCGGAGGTGGACGAATCCGGCATGCCTGCTCATGGCCCGACCCTAGGGTCGCCGCGACGGGAGGGAAAGACCGGCGTCGTTTTTTCTCGTCCTTCCGCCGGACTTCCGGCATAGGCTGGCGTCATGCTGCTCGACGTGCACGGCCTGAAGAAGAGCTTTCCCGGCAGCGGGCGCGCGATCGCGGTGCTCGACGGCGTGTCGCTGTCGCTTGACGCCGGCGACGTGGTGGCGCTGACGGGCGAGAGCGGTTCGGGCAAGTCCACGCTCCTGCACGTCATCGCCGGGCTCGAGCCGGCCGACGAGGGGACCGTGCTGTTCGACGGCGCGGACATCTGCCGCATGGATGACGGCGGACGCGCGGCGGTGCGCCGGAACGCGATCGGCATCGTCTTCCAGCAATTCAACCTCGTTCCCTCGCTGAGCGTCGGCCAGAACCTCGCGTTTCATGCCCGCCTGGCCGGACGCGGCGCGGCAGTCGACCTGCCGGCGCTCGCCGCGCCCCTCGGGCTCGCGGACCATCTCGGGAAGTTCCCCGAGGATCTTTCCGGCGGCGAGCAGCAGCGCGTCGCGATCGGCCGGGCGGTCGCGAGCGGGCCGCGGCTGCTCCTGGCCGACGAGCCGACCGGAAACCTGGACGAAGGCACCGGACGGGCGGTCTTGGACCTCTTGCTGGCCCTCGCCCGCGGCAGGGGGACGGCGCTCCTGATAGCGACTCATTCCATGCGCCTGGCGGAAGCCGCCGACAGGCGCCTGCACCTGAGCCACGGGAAGCTGGCAAGGTGACCGGGCCCGTTCTCGCCGCCCTTCTGTCGCACTGGCGGCGGCGCCCGCTCCAGCTGGCGACCCTCCTCGCGGGCCTTTCGCTCGCCACGGCGCTCTGGTCCGGAGTGCAGGCGATCAATGCCGAAGCGCGCAGGTCCTACGCGGAGGCTGCCGGCATTCTCGGCGGCGGCCTTTCGGAGATCGTCCGGAGCGACGGGGGAACGATTCCGGCCGCGACCTTCGCGAACCTGCGAAGGGCCGGCTGGCTCGCAAGCCCTCTCGTGGACGGATGGCTGCCAGCGGACGGCGGCCGCGTCCGGCTGCTGGGAGTGGATCCCTTCACCGTCCCGCAGGGCACGGCCATCGCGGCGATGGTCGGGCCGGACCTCCGTCCGGAGCTGGTCGCGACGGGCGGGACGCTCCTTGCCGGCAAGGCTACGGCGAGCCGGCTGCCGGATCTCGAGAGCAGGCTTCGCGTGATCGAGGGACTGGCGCCGAACATCGTCCTTGCAGACATCGCGACCGCGCAGGAACTGCTGGACATGGCGGGCTTCAGCAGGCTGGTCCTGGCGCCCGAACAGCCCCTGCTTCGCCCTGATCTCGCCTCGGTGGCCCCCGGACTGGCCGTCAGGCCGCCGGCCACGGCGGACGATCTCGGACGCCTCGCCGACAGCTTCCACCTGAACCTGACGGCGTTCGGGTTCCTGTCCTTCGCGGTCGGACTCGCGATCGCGCGGGGCGCCGCAGGTCTCGCGTTCGAGCAGCGCCGCCCGGCCCTGCGCACGCTGCGCGCGCTCGGGGTTCCCGCCCGGCGCCTGGTCCTGTGCCTCGTGGCCGAGGCGCTGGCGCTGGCGCTCGTTGCCGGCGCGCTGGGCGTCGCCGCCGGACACGTCATGGCGGCCGCGTTGCTCCCTGACGTCGCGGCCACGCTTCGCGGCATCTACGGCGCGACCGTCAGCGAGGCGCTGACGCTCTCGCCGCTTCGGTGGTTGGACGGCGTGGCCGTCGCGTGCCTCGGCACTGCCGTTGCCGCCGCGAGCGAGCTGCGGCGCGTCGCGGGAATGCCGCCCCTCGCGCCGGCGCGGCCGCGCGCGTGGGCCATGGCAAGCAGCCGCGCCATGCGCCGGCAGGCGGGGGGCGCGGCGGCCTGCCTTGCCGCCGCCGTCGCCGCCTTCATCCTCGACGGCGGGCTCGCGGGCGGCTTCGCTCTCGTCGGCGGCTTTCTCCTTGCGGCGGCGCTGCTCCTTCCGCTGATCCTGTCGTCGCTGGTCTCCGTTGCAGCGCGATGGTCACGGGGGCCGGTCTGGCAATGGTTCTGGGCGGACACCCGGCAGCAGCTGCCGGGCCTTTCGCTGGCGCTCATGGCGCTCCTGCTGGCGCTCGCGGCGAATGTCGGCGTGGGAACCATGGTCGCGAGCTTCCGCGCCACGTTCACCGGCTGGCTCGACCAGCGGCTCGTGAGCGACCTCTACGTGACGCTGGAGGACGAGGACGACATGCCGGCGCTCGCGGCGTTTCTCGAAGGCAGGGCCGACGCGCTCCTTCCGATCTGGCATGTCGACGCGGAGGTCATGGGAGCGCCGGCCGAGATCTACGGCGTGGCCGACCACCCGGTCTACGCCGCGAGCTGGCCGCTCCTGTCAGCCCTGCCGGACGCCTGGAGCCGGGTGGCCGCCGGAACCGGCGCGCTGGTCAACGAACAGCTCGCGCGGCGCGAAGGCCTGTCGCTTGAAGACCGGCTTCCCCTCCCCGGCGGCTGGGCGACGACCGTCATCGGGATCTACGGCGACTACGGCAACCCCATGGGACAGGTCGTCGTGCCGCTCGACGCCCTGACCCGCCATTACGCGGACGTCGACCGCTCCGGCTTCGGCATCATCGTGCCCGAGCGGAGCCGGGACTCCCTGAGGGCCGCGCTGACAGGGGAGTTCGGCCTGCCGGAGGAGAGGGTCACGGACCGGGGCGCGGTCAAGGCGCTCTCGCTGTCAGTCTTCGAGCGGACCTTTGCCGTGACGGGCGCCCTCAGCGCCCTCACGCTCGCCGTCGCAGGCGTTGCCATCCTGACAAGCCTGCTGACGCTCGCCGCGATGCGGCTGCCGCAGCTCGCGCCCGTCTGGGCGCTCGGCGTCACCCGAACGGCCCTGGGAAGGCTCGAGCTCCTGCGCGCGCTGGCCCTCGCGGCGCTCACATTCGCGTTCGCGCTGCCCGTCGGCCTTGTCCTCGCCTGGATGCTGCTGGCGATCATCAACGTCGAGGCGTTCGGATGGCGATTGCCGATGCATCTCTTTCCGCTCGACTGGCTCCGGCTCGCGGCGCTGTCCGTCGGGGCCGCAGGGCTCGCGAGCGCCTGGCCCGCGCGCCAGCTTGCCAGGCGTCCGCCCGCGGATCTCGCAAGGGTGTTCAGCCATGAGCGCTAGGACCCTCCTGCCCTTGGTCCTCTGCATCATGCCGCCCCTGGCCTCGGCGCAGGGCTTTGCAGGGCTGGGGCAGGCGTCGGAAGGCTACGCCCTGCCCGACCCTGCGACGCGCTTCACGTTTCCGGACGACCACGGCCCGCATCCGGAGTTTCGCGTCGAATGGTGGTACGTGACCGCAAACCTCGAGGATGCCGAGGGAACCGACTACGGAATCCAGTGGACGCTGTTCCGCAGCGCGCTTGCGCCGGGCGGCAGGCCGGAAGACCAGGCATGGATGGGGCATGCGGCGGTGTCCACGCCGGCGGGCCACCTCTTCACGGAGCGCCTGGCGCGCGGCGGCATCGGCCAGGCGGGCGTGAGAGCGGCGCCGTTCGAGGCGTTCATCGACGAGTGGCGCATGGCCGGGCGCGACCTCGCCGAGGCGAGCCTCACGGCCCAGGGCCACGAGTTCCGGTACGACCTGGAACTGTCGGGCGGCGGGCCGTTCGTGTCGCAGGGCGACCACGGATACTCGGTCAAGTCGCTCGAAGGGCAGGCCAGCCACTACTACTCCCAGCCGTTCTATTCGGTGACCGGCACGCTGACCCTGCCGGACGGCCAGGTCCGCGTCACGGGCCAGGCCTGGCTGGACCGCGAGTGGTCCTCCCAGCCCCTTGCCCCGGACCAGGCCGGCTGGGACTGGATCTCGCTCCACCTCTCGGGCGGCGAGAAGCTGATGGCGTTCCGCCTGCGCGACCTCGCGGGGGACGCATTCGTCTTCGGCAGCTGGATTGACGCGGACGGATCGCCCGAGCCGTTCCGCGCCGGCTCGCTGCGGATGACCCCCGTCGCGCTGGCCGACGTTGCCGGACGCAGGCTCCCCGTGGGCTGGGACATTGCGCACGAGGCACGAGGCATCATGATCCGCGCCGAGGCAATCTACCCGCAAAGCTGGATGGGCACGCGAATTCCTTACTGGGAGGGTCCGGTCAGGGCCAGCGGCAGCCATTCCGGCAAGGGCTATCTCGAAATGAGCGGCTACTGACCTGTCGCCGGCCTGTTCCAGGCGCCTTCGGCATCCCGGACCGGCGAACCTTCCGTCTCGCGATGTCCGGGGAGACGAAGAGGCCCGAACCTGCCGGAACCCTCCTCGACGGGCCGCAACACCTCCGGCCGCGCCCGAACGGCCCGGAAACCGCCCTCGCCTTCGCCGAACTCAGGAACCCCGGGCGGCCGCAGGACGCCGCGCCTGCACCACTGCCGGCGCCAGGGGAGCGAGGGCTGGCGCCATCCGGAGCGAGCCGTGCGCGACAGTCCCGCGGTGCGCGCCGACAGGCTCGACGCGGCCGCGTGGGCGAAGGTGCCGGCCCTGCCCGGGAACCCGGACCTCGTCCAGGGGGAGATCACGCGCAGGCCGGAAGCCGCGAACGACACGACGGACATCCGGCAACGGACCGAATTCGCTGCAGGGCGAGATGGCCCGCATCACCACTCGAATGCAGCGCCTGCTCGACGCCTGCCAGGGCGAGGTCATCACCCTGGGCGGGCTGCGGGAGAGAAAGATCCCGCTCCATGCCCGGCAGCGTGCCATCCAGTCGGAGCTGAGGGCCCTGAAGGCCGCGGAACCTGGCCGTGGCGCCCGGCTTTCTCTGGCCGAGACGACGGAACGGTTTCCGGGGCGGCTGCGCGAAGGGGCACGGTCCCTCTCCCTGTCCGACCGCCAGCGATCGTGCGCCTGCTCGTTCGCGAGGTGAGGGTCGGAAGGGACGAGGTCACGATCTGCCATTCCATCCCGATGCCGGCGTCGCCGCCCCAAGGCTCCGGTCCGTCGGGAAATGATGCCGGTCAGGGCCAGCTTTTGGATTCACGTTGTCCTGACGTCGTGGAGGATGAGCGTGTTCCCGCCCTTGAGGTGGCGGCTGGCCAGGCTCCGCTCGATCCAGGGCTGGCGCTTCGGCAGCCAGCCGGGCATGCCCGGCGCCTCGTTGCCGGCATACGGGTCTCGCTGTATGCAGGACAGGCCGTCACGAAACGGCAGGCGCGGAAGCAATCAGCGGAGACAGGTGGGTGAAACGCGGCAAAAGGCGGCAACGGGCCGAGGGGTGCCGGCATTCCGGGGCGAGCGCACTGCTTAGGCCAGACGTCGGCACGCAGGCGCAATTCCGAAAGAAGAGAAAGCCCGCAACCTACCGCTACGACCCTTCGCTGTCGCCAGCGCTCGATTCGGATGGGCAGAACCCGGCCCGGGAGCGGGGCGAAGCGAAGATAGCAGCGCTCCAGGAGCGCATGGCGCGGCTCGCCGCTGCCATCGAAGGGAGCGGCGAGTCCGCGGGCGCCCTCGCGGAGGCGCGCAAGGAACTGGCTGCGGCGGGCGAGGATGCCCGGGCATTGAAGGCGATGTCGTCGCCCTTCCTGAACTGGGCCGGCAAGGCCGAACGCTTGTCATTCGATGTGCCGACCCTGCCGCTCTTCGTGCACGAGCGCCTTTCCACAGCAGCGATCATCGAGACCCTGAAGGGGCACAGGCGGGACCGGCAGGCGGACATGTTCGACCTGTTTGGCGAAAGCCCCCTGCCGGTCCACGACCGTTTGCTCAAGGCCTACGAACACCACGATGGCTGGGTGAACCGGCTGGTCCTGGGCGATTCGCTCATCGTGATGAACTCGCTGCTTCACTACGAAGGGCTCGGCGGGCAGGCGCAGACCATCTACATGGATCCGCCCTATGCGGTGAAGTTCGGCTCAAACTTCCAGCCCTTCGTGCGCAAGCGGAACGTCACGCACGGCGCAGATGACGACATGGTGCGCGAGCCGGAGATGGTGCAGGCGTACCGCGACACCTGGGAGCTCGGCCTGCACTCGTTCCTGACCTATCTGCGCGACCGGCTGCTGGTGGCGCGAGAGCTGCTGCATCCCTCGGGCAGCATCTTCGTGCAGATGTCGGACACCAACCTGCATCACGTCCGCGAGGTGATGGACGAGGTGTTCGGGGCCGAGTGCTTCGTCTCCCAGATCAGTTTCCAGACCACCTCAGGATTCCAGACGAAGGCCATCGCGACGCTGGGCGACTTCCTGCTGTGGTACTCGCGCGATCCAGAGCGGTTGAAGGTACGAAAGGTGTTTGAGGAGCAGCCTCCTGTTCTTGGCGAAGGCAATGCGCGGTGGGTGCTGCTGCCGGACGGAAGCTGTCGAGGCGTGACCGCGGCGGAAAAGCGGCGTGAGACGGCGTTGCCGGAGGGGGCCCGTCTTTATGAGCCGGACAACCTGCAAGGGCAAGGCTCAGCGCGGGAACCGCAGCCATTCAAGTTTGGCGGGAAGGTATACAAGCCGGGGGCGAACTCACACTGGAAGCCAAAGTATCCGGAAGGGTTGGAGCGCTTGGCCAAGGCGGATCGAATCCACGTTGCGGCCAATAGCATTCGGTATCGTCGCTTCGCTTCCGACTTTCCATACAAGGAACGAGGCAATCTCTGGACGGACACGCTGACCGGCAGTTTCACCGGCGAAAAGCTGTACGTCGTCCAGACGAATCCGAAAGTGGTCGAGCGTTGCCTGCTGATGACATCCGATCCTGGCGACTTGGTGTTCGATCCTACTTGTGGGTCGGGTACGACCGCTTGGTGCGCAGAGAAATGGGGACGACGCTGGATCACCTGCGACACCTCGCGGGTGCCGGTCGCACTGGCACGCCAACGGCTGCTAACCGCCACCTTCGACTACCACCGGCTCAATGATTCCGAACGCGGGCCCGCCGGTGGCTTCGAATACCGCCGCAGGCAGAACAGGAACGGCGAGGAAGTGGGCGGGATCGTTCCGCACGTGACGCTGGAGTCCATTGCAAATGACGAGCCGGCCAGGGAAGAGGTGTTGGTCGATCGGCCCGAGAAGGACGGCAACGTGACACGGATAAGCGGGCCCTTCTGCGTCGAGGCGACCATCCCGACCCCGGTGGACTGGGAGGGCGACGGCGAAGAGCATTCAGGCGACAGCGCTGCCGCAGAAAGTTATGCTGACCATGTCGAGCGCATGATCGAGGTATTGCGACGCTCGCCGACATTGCATGTCGGCGGCGGACAACGCGTCTCGCTGTCGAAAGTGCGGCGGCCAGCGCGCGCCCTGAATTTGTCCGCCGAGGCGTCAATCGAGGGCGATGAGGAACGGTCGGCCGCGATCGTGTTCGGCCCGGAGAACGGCGCGGTGCCGGAAACGCTGGTGTTTGAGGCGGCGAGGGAAGCCTACGCCAAAAGCTACGGGCAGCTCTACGTGATCGGCTTTGCCATCCAGCCCGACGCGCGGCGACTGATCGAAAGCTGCGAACAATCCATCGGAGTGCCGGCAGCCTGGGTGCAGGCAAGCATGGATCTGGTCATGGGAGACCTTCTCAGGAACATGCGGTCTAGCCAGATATTCGCCGTCTGTGGACTGCCAGACGTCCAGATTAGGCGTTCGGGTGATGGAGAATATCAGGCCGCGCTCCTCGGCCTTGACGTATTCGATCCGGTGAACATGAATTCCGATCACCGAGAGGGAAGCGACATACCCGCGTGGTTTCTTGACACGGACTACAACGGCCTTTGCTTCCACGTCTGTCAGGCGTTCTTTCCGCGTACATCCGCCTGGGAGGGGCTCAAGCGCTCGTTGCGGGGCGAGTTCGACGACAGCGTCTGGACGCATCTTTCGGGAACGGTGAGCGCTCCGTTTGAGGCGGGGGAACACGAGCAAATCGCGGTGAAGGCGGTCGACGACCGGGGCAATGAGCTGATGGTGGTCAAGTCTCTGTCGGAGGCGACGGGGTGATCCAGACGGTTCGCATCCGTGGCTTCAAGCGTTTCACCGAGGCGACTCTCAGGCTACCAGGGCATGTCGTGCTCGCGGGTCCCAACAACACGGGGAAGACCACGGTTCTTCAGGCGGTCGCCTCGTGGTCTCTGGCGCTTCGGCGGTGGCGCGAACTCAACGACTTCAATCCGAGAGCTGGATACACCTACGCGCCCATCGCCCGGCAGTCGTTCACGTCGGTTCCGCTGCGAAGCTTCGATCTGCTCTGGGTGAATCGGCTCTACAGCCCCCGTGTTCGGGTCGAGGTCGAGTTAAGGCATCGCGACGGATGGTCGGTGGCCATGGAGTTCAAGGCCGACAGCACGGAGCAAATCTACGTCCGGCCCAAGGCGGATACGCCGGCAGAAATGCTACGCGAGATCGATCCTGGCGTGGTGTTCGTTCCACCGATGACCGGAATAGGAATCGACGAGCCGGTGTTCCAGGCGCCGAAGATCGAGCAGCTCCTAGGACTCGGTCGCCCCGGAGAGGTCTTGCGCAATCTGCTTGCGGAAGCGAATCGCGACGAATACGCGTGGGATGCGCTCCAGGCGTCCATGGTCAAGCTTTTCGGTTACAGGCTGCTTCCGCCGGACACCGATGGCCCGCACATTCGCGCAGAGTACAGAATGGCGGATGCGGAGGGCGTGGCACGTCCCCATCTGGACATTGCGAGCGCCGGAAGCGGCTTCCAGCAGGTTCTGATGCTGCTGGCATTTCTCAATACGCGGCCGGGCGCCATTCTGCTGCTGGACGAACCGGACGCCCATCTGCACATCATTCTCCAGGACGCGATCTACCACGAACTGAAGACCGTGGCAGCCCGGCAGCGCTCGCAACTCATCGTTGCGACGCACTCGGAGGTCGTCATCAACGCCGTGGAGCCGCGCGAGCTTTACGTAATGCTCGATGAGCCGAGAGCGGTCGCGGACAACGCCGAACGCAATCGGCTGATTTCGTCTCTTCGCGTGCTGAGCAATGCCGACGTCATGCAAGTTCAATCGGTGCGCGGCGTTCTTTACGTGGAAGACTACACGGACATCAACATCTTGCGGGCATGGGCGACGCAGCTGGGTCATCGAGCGGAGACCTTGCTGACGACCGAAGCGATGGTGAAACACGCGGTGTTCCAGACGCGAGAGAGAGGGGTGGACAACGCCGGCGTCCGCGCGCGTGATCATTTCGAAGCCCTGCAACTGGTACGCGACGGCCTGCCGGGAGTGGAAATCCTCGACGGAGATGCGCACCCGGACATGCGGGAAAGCGAGATTGCCGGAGCGGGCCTCCAGCGTTTGCGCTGGCGGCGCTACGAAATCGAGAGTTACCTGCTGCATCCGGACTCGCTCATCCGTTTCGTGGAAGCCATGGTCGGCGCCGAGGCAGCCCGCCCGCACATCGAGGACATGCTCGCGTACTGGCAGGAAACGTTCCCGCCAGCGGTTGCAAGAGAACCGCTCGGCGATCATGAGTTCCTGAACGCGACGAAGGCTCGCACCCGTCTTCTGCCTCCGTTGCTCGAAGCGGCTGGGGTCGGTGAGTTCCCCTATACCCGCTATCACGAGATTGGGCAGGCAATGCTCCCCGAGGAGATTCATCCAGAGGTGGTTGAGAAGCTCGACGGGATCTGCCGCGCGTTGGGAGTCGAGTCGTGAGCGTGCAAGAGGTTCCCGAGCCGATCCTCAATTCGCCGTTCACGGAGCCGGAAGAGCACTGGAGCATCTCGGAACACGAGCCGCCGGTTAGGCGGGCGGGCCGGCGGCCTGCCATGTATTTCTATCGGCCGCCGGGACACGAGGCGATGCTGGATCGGCAGGGGGCGGGGACAGCGATCGAATTGAAACTGGTAAATCGTATCCGTGCCAAGCTTGGGGAGTGGCGATCCCTGGCCTTGAAGGGTGAAGCCGGCGTTACCCGAACGACCATGGAGTTGATGCGTTACTGGCGCCGGGAAGGTCGGCAGCATCGGTTGTTCTTTGCTCAGATAGAGGCGGCGGAGACCATTATCTTCCTCAATGAGGCGCGCGTGGATTTCTTGCAGGGGATCAACGTGCCGTTCGACGAGCCAGGCGAGGACGCAAGGGCAGCCGGGATGCGTGCGTTCCGCCGCTATGCCTGCAAAATGGCCACTGGGACGGGCAAGACGACGGTTATGGGAATGCTTGCGGCCTGGAGCATCCTCAACAAGGTCGCCGATCGGGGCAATGCGCGCTATTCGGATGCTGTTCTGGTGGTGTGCCCGAATGTGACGATCCGCAACCGGCTAGAAGAACTCAAGCCGCAGGGGGGAGAGGCAAGCCTCTACCGCACGCGGGATCTAGTACCTGCGCACCTCATGCCGCAGGTCGCGCGAGGTCATGTCTTGGTCACCAACTGGCATGTGTTCGAGCCGAGAACGACCCAAACCGCGGGCCAATCGGCAAGGGTATTGCGAGCGGGGAGGGAAATCCGGACCAGGGAAACCGTCCGCATCGGTCCGAGGACGACGACGGCGCGCGGGACGCGCTACCTGACGCTCAACGATCTTGAACTCCAGCAGGCGACCGGTTTGATCACCGTGCTCGACGAACAGCGAGACAGGCAGGGCAATCTCAAGTCGGTCTCGGTCGAATCGGTGCGCCATGTTGAGAGTGACGCAAAGCTCATCGAACGCGTTCTCGGCCGCGAGATTGGCGCCAAGGGCAATATCTTGGTGATGAACGACGAAGCGCACCACGCCTACCGCATTCGAGGCGATGAACCGGACGAGGACGAAGAGGACCTGTTCGGCGAAGACGACGAGGGCAAGGAGTTTTACCGCGAGGCCACGGTGTGGGTCGACGGCCTCGATCGGATACACAAGCACCGCGGCATAAGCCAATGCATCGACCTTTCGGCGACACCGTATTACTTGGGACGGGCTGGACAGGAGGCCAACCGGCTGTTTCCTTGGGTGGTGAGCGATTTCGGGCTTGTCGATGCGATTGAATCGGGTTTGGTCAAGGTTCCGCAGCTAGCGGTTCGGGATACCAGTGGGAATGCGGTACCCGGGTATTTCAACATCTGGCGTTGGATTCTGCCGAAGCTGACACCGGCCGAGCGTGGCGGGCGGCGCGCCAGGGTGAAGCCGGAGGCGGTGCTGAAATACGCGCACGTGCCGATGGCCATGCTCGGAGGTCTCTGGGACGCTCTGCGCCAGGCATGGGAGGAACGCGAGGACGAGAACCGTCCACCAGTGTTCATCATCGTGTGCAAGAACACCTCGCTCGCCAAAGTGGTTTTCGAATGGCTCGCCGGGGATAAGGCGCCGGTCGGAATCCCGCCGGCCCGTATCGAGGGATTACGCAACACAGACGGGGCAATCCGTACGATCCGCGTGGACTCTAAGGTCGTCCGCGAGTCCGACAGTGGGCAAGCGAAGACCGATGAAGATCGATGGATGCGCGTGACGCTCGATACTGTCGGCAAGGCCGATTGGCCGAGCGACGGTCAGGGCCGATACCTCTTTCCGGAAGGGTTCGAGGAATTGGCGCGCAAGCTCGAGCGACCCTTGCATCCTCCCGGTCGGGATGTTCGCTGCATTGTCAGTGTCGGGATGCTGACAGAAGGATGGGACTGCAACACCGTCACACACATAATCGGGCTGCGTCCGTTCATGTCACAGCTACTGTGTGAGCAGGTTGTGGGAAGAGGTCTTCGGCGCTCGAGCTATGCGGTGGGAGAAGATGGCAAGCTGAGCGAGGAAGTCGCGAAGATCCTCGGCGTGCCGTTTGAGATCGTGCCGCTCAAGGAGAATCCTCCGATCAACGGTGCTAAGCCGCCGTCCAGGACTTGGCGCATCCGAGCAGTACCCGAAAGGGCGGACTTGGAAATCAGGTTCCCTCGTGTCGAAGGGTATTTGCAGAGCATCCGCCACCACGTGAAAGTGGATTGGGACAGCATCGCGCCTCTTTCTCTTGACCCGACACAAATTCCGCCAGAGGTGGAAATGAAGGCGGGACTTCCCAGCAACACCGGCCGTCCATCGCTTGTGGGACCAGGTCGTTTGGATCGAATAGACCTGAACCCCTATCGGGAAGGTCAGCGTCTTCAGCGGCTTGTTTTTGAAATGGCAGGTGATTTGACACGGGACTACAGCAAGCAGCCTGGCTGTGACGCACCAGCCCATGTGCTCTTTCCCCAGCTTGCAGGCATCGTGACCCGATACCTGGGCGAGAAGGTGCACCCAATTGACCCAGCGCGTGACGTGGATGCATTCCTTGCGCCCTGGTACGGCTGGCTCTTAGAGCGAATTGTTGCCGCCATACAGCCTGATGATCGGGCTGGCGAGGTTATAGAGTTGCCGCGGATGGAAACTGGACGACTGCCTGGCTCTACTTCGGAAGTCGACTTCGAAACAAGACGTGAGCCTTACCCTGTACTCAAGAGCCACGTGAATGCGGTTGTGCCAGATACCGCAAAATGGGAACAGAATGCGGCCTATCGGTTAGATACGAGCGATCTCGTGCATTCGTTCGTCAAGAACGCCGGTCTAGGATTCTCAATTCCCTATCTCCACAATGGAGAGAATCACGAGTATGTCCCTGATTTCATTGTCCGGATGTCTGGTGAGAAGCAACGCTTTCTAATTCTGGAGACCAAGGGCTACGACCTTCTGGCGGACGTGAAGACGCAGGCGGCACATCGCTGGATCCTTGCCGTGAACGCCAGCGGGGAATTTGGCATTTGGAAATACGCCGCAGTTGGCAACTTGAACAAGGTTGAGGCGGCGATCAAGGAGGCAGTGACCTGAAAGGCCGTCTCCTGAAGCAGGTCGTCTTGCCATGCGCCGATCACACAGTCGAACCCCAACCGGAAAACGTGACACTGCCGCCTTTCACGCTACAGACGCAAATCGCACCGACGAGGCCGGATCAAACAAAGTGGTCCCGGCGCCTCGGGCAGCGCTGCAGTCCTTGACGTGCCGGGCGACACGAGCCAGGGAAATCCCATGCACGCCCTGCCCCTGCCACTTGCCCAGGAAATCGTCCTGATCGGCGGGGGCCACGCCCACGCGCTCCTGCTCCGCAGCTGGGGCATGGACCCGCTGCCCGGCGCGCGCCTTACGGTGATCGACCCCGGCGCCACCGCGCCCTATACCGGCATGCTGCCCGGCTTCGTGGCGGGCCACTATCCGCGTGACGCGCTGGAGATCGACCTTGTCCGGCTGGCGAGGTTTGCCGGCGCCCGCATGATCTTCGGGCATGTCACGGGCATTGACCGGACAGGACGCGCGCTTTCGGTCAGGGGCCGGGCACCTGTCGCCTATGACGTCGCTTCGCTGGACATAGGCGTCACCTCGGACATGCCCGAGCTGCCGGGCTTCTCCGAGCACGGCATCGCCGCCAAGCCGCTCGGACCCTTCGCCGCACGCTGGCGCAGGCATCTCGCGCAAGGCGGAGGCCCGGTGGCGGTGATCGGCGGCGGCGTGGCCGGAACGGAGCTCGCCATGGCCATGCGGCACGTCCTTGGAGACGAGGAGATCCGGGTGGTCGAGGCGGGCGTCCCGCTTGCCGGCGTTGCCCGATCCTCCCGGGCAGCGCTGCTGGCCGAGCTCTCAAGACAGGGCATCGAGCTGATCCGCAACGGCCGGGTCAGCGAGGTCCTGCCTGACGCGATCGTCCTTGACGACGGCCGGGAGCTGCCCGCGAAGCTGACGGTCGGCGCCGCCGGGGCAAGGCCCTTCCGCTGGCTCGAGGACTCCGGGCTCGGCCTGACGGACGGCTTCGTGACGGTCGGAAAGACGCTCCAGTCGACCACGGATCCACGGATCTTCGCGGTCGGGGACTGCGCGCATCTCGAGCACGCCCCGCGGCCCAAGGCGGGGGTGTTCGCCGTTCGCGCCGCGCCCGTGCTTGCCGCCAACATCCGCGCCGCCGTTTCCGGCAAGGAGCCGAACGCCTTCCGGCCGCAGTCGCGCTACCTGAAGCTCGTCTCGCTCGGGCGCAAGTCGGCGCTCGCCGACAAGTGGGGAATGCGCGTCGCCGGCGCCTGGGTCTGGCGCTGGAAGGACCGGATCGACCGCGCCTTCATGGACAGGCTGAACGCGCTGCCCGAAATGGCGGCCGGGGAGCTGCCTGCCGCGCGCGCCAAGGGCGTGACCAGGGCCCTCGGGCCAGGGCCGCTCTGCGCGGGGTGCGGTTCGAAGATCGGGGCCGGCGTGCTCGATCCGGTGCTCGCCGGCCTGCCGGAACCCGGGCGGGCCGACGTCCGGCTCGGGGCCGGGGACGACGCGGCGATCCTGGGCGCCGGCGATGCACGGCAAGTCGTCACCACGGATCACCTGCGCGCATTCTGGAACGACCCGTGGCTGTTCGCGCGGATCGCCGCGCTTCATGCGCTCGGCGACGTGTGGGCAATGGGCGCGGAGCCGCAAGCGGCGTTCGTGCAGGTCACCCTGCCGCCCATGGCCGAGGGCCTGCAGAGGTCCTGGCTTTCCGAAATCATGCATGCGGCTTCCGAAGCGTTCCGGGACGCGGGAGCCGCTCTCGCGGGCGGACACAGCATGATCGGCGCGGAACTGGTCATGGGGTTCACGGTCACCGGCCTGGCCCGTGGCAAGGCAATCGCCCTGTCAGGCGCGCGGGCCGGTGACGCGCTGCTGCTGAACCGGCCCATCGGATCCGGAACGATTCTTGCCGGAGAGATGGCGGGCGACGCCAACGGGGACGACGTCGCCGCCGTCCTTGGGACCATGGCGACCTCTCAGGGGGATGCGGCCCGCCTGCTGTCCGGCTGCGCGTCGGCGATGACGGACGTCACCGGATTCGGGCTTGCCGGCCATCTGGGCCGAATGGCGGAGGCGTCCGGGCTGACGGCGCGCATCTCCCTTGGGGACATCCCGGTTTACGACGGCGCCGAAGCCCTGTGCGCGGGGGGGACGAGATCCTCGATCTGGCCCGCGAACCGTGCGGCGGCCAGCATCGAGTTCCGCGACAGCATGCGCGGCGACCTGCTGTTCGACCCCCAGACCGCGGGCGGCCTGCTTGCAGCGCTGCCCGCGGATCGATCGAGCGCCGTCCTGGATGCCGTGCGCGGCATGGGGCACGGCGCCAGGATCATCGGCTCGTTCGAGCCGAGGGGCGACGTCAGCGTGCGGGCCGACTGACCAGGTCCGCGACCCGCCCTGCCAGCCGGTCCAGATCCCCGTCGTCCAGGCTGTCCGAGGTGACGACGGATTCGGGTCCCGTCGCGTGGCGGCGGCGCGCCTTGGCGTATCCCGGATCGTAGTGATCGCGGATCAGCTCCTCGGCGAGTCGCGCGAAGGAGCCTGCCTCGGCGAGCGCCTTCCAGCGGGCGACCCTCTCACGGCCCTGAAGGCGCTGGAGCCGGTCCAGGCGCTCAAGCAGCAGGGCCTTGTCGCCCATCAGGTCCCGGTATGCGCGCGTGAGGTAGCAGGCCCTCGCCGCGACGGGCGCCTCGATCCTTACGCGCCGCGCCAGCTTCATTGCCTCGAACACGCGCGGCGGAATGCCGAGCGCGCCCACCTTGCTGCTTTCGGCCTCGATGACGACGGGCCTGCGCGGATCAAGGGAGGCCACCTCGGCCGCCAGACGGCTTTCGAAGCCCTTCTGGCTGGGTTGCCCTCCCTGCCCGCCGAGTGCCGAGCCCCGATGATTGGCCAGCCGTTCCAGGTCGATCGCCTGGACGCCCTTCGCCGCCAGGCGCCTCAGCACCTCCGTCTTGGCCGTTCCGGTGTTTCCGTCAAGAAGCACGACGGACGCGGCAAGCGCGGAGTCGTAGAGCAGCCGAACGACGAGACGGCGATAGCTCGCGTATCCGCCCTCGAGGGTCTCCGCCCGCCATCCGATCCGGGAGAGGATGGACGCGAACGAAGCCGACCGCTGCCCGCCCCGCCAGCAATAGACAAGGGGCATCCATCCGCCCCCCATTTCCGCCAACGGCCCCTCGATGTGCCGTGCGGCGTTGCGCGCAACCAGCGCAGCTCCGACCTTCCTGGCCTTGAAGGCGCTCTCCCGGCTGTGGATCGTGCCGACGCGCGCGCGTTCCGCATCGCTCAGAACGGGCATGCTCACGGCGCCGGGAATGTGGTCCTCCGCGAACTCCGACGGCGACCTCACGTCGATCACCATGTCGAATCCCGGCACGTCGTCGACCAGCGACTTGAGTTCGAAGCGCATGACCAGGTGCATAGCCTTTCGGGGCCGTGCCGAAAAGCGGAGTCGCCGGACATGACGTCGGTCCGGCATGACGGCTGCCATGCAGCGGCATGCCCGGGTGCACGGCACAATCGCGAGATCCGCAGTCCTTCCGCAACCGGACCGGGTCAATCCGATGGCGGCGCAGGTGCCCGGATGACGGCACCCGGCTCGAAATCGATGACGGTCAGCGGCACGCGCGCCGCCCGGGCAGGAATCCTCCGCCCCCTGCTCACGGCAGGCGGTGCCTCATGGAGGGGCTCTGGAGGCGGCCCTGGAGCGCAAGGCCCGGCTCGGGCGGTCCAAGCGGCCGGTGGCGTCGTCCGGCGGGTGCCGGAGGTCGCGCGGACCGCCGGGAGGCATCACGTTCATTGCGGCGCGGGAAATCCGGTATGGTGTCAGGACGTCCGAACCTGGCCCGGATCCGGCCCGAGCCCATGCCGATGGCATTCGGACAGGGATTTCAAGCGTTCGGACAAGAAAGACCCCGCGCTTCGGGCGCGAGCCGGAAGCCGGGGCCTTTTCCCGGGCCATTCGGTTGTGCCAGAAGGATCGGTGCCCGGTCACTGCGCCCCGTGGCTGTCCCGATTCCCCCGGGCGGCTCGCTCCGGAAGCCTCCGCGCGCGGCGGATGGCCTCCCGCCGATGTCCCTCCGTGCGTGACTGGCCCCGTGCGGCGGGCGCCTGCCGGGGTGTCGAGCCCGTCATTCCCGCCTGCCCATTTCCGCCAGCCGGCCCTCTATGGCGGCAAGGCGGCGAAGGACCTGATCCCGGTAGACGTCGGTCGCGCCGGACTGCTCCTCGTAATGCGACTGCTGCATCGCGTTGACTATGAGCCCGACCACGAGGTTCATGACCGCGAACGTCGTGACGATGATGAAGGGCACGAAGAAGGCCCATGCATAGGGATAGTCCGCCATGACGACGCGGACGATGCCCATGGACCAGCTCTCGAGCGTCATGATCTGGAAAAGGGAGTACGCTGACCGGCCGAGCGTGCCGAACCACTCCGGAAAGTCTTCGCCGAAGAGCTTCGTGGTCATGACGGCGCCGACGTAGAAGATGAGGCCCGTGAGGCCGAGGACCGACGCCATTCCGGGCAAAGCGCCGATCAGTCCCTCCATGACCCGGCGGAGGCTCGGAACCGTGGACACGAGGCGCAATGCCCGCAGGATCCGGAGCGCGCGCAGGACCGAGGCCGTGTGCGCGCCGGGCATGAGCGAAAGGGCGACGATGACGAAGTCCGCCACGTTCCATCCGTCACGGAAGAAGCGTCCGCGAAAGGCGTAGAGCTTCGCCAGCATCTCGGCCACGAAGACCGCGAGGCAGATCCTGTCGAGCATGACGACGAGGGCGCCGGCGCGCGACATGATGGCGTCGGACGTCTCCATGCCCAGAAGGATGGCGTTGAAGATGATCACGCCGATGACCGTGCGCTGAACGGCCGGCCGTTCGAGCCAGGCCGCCAGCTTGCCGCGCAACCCCGTCATCTGCAGCTTCCCCCTTTGCCCGCGCCGCCGTCGCATATCTCGTGGCGGCGCGGCCGCTGATCAAGCCCGTCCGGCACGGAACTGCCCGAAGCGCGCGCAGACGGGCGTTTCGCGGCCGGGGCGGCCTTGCCGCCGGGAAGCGGGGCGCCCTTGCGCGGCGCCGGGCGGCCTGCACGCCCTGCAGGGCGACCGTCACGGCCGCGGACCCCGCGCTCGCGGCCTTCAAGGCCGCAAGACAGGATCCGCCGCCGTTCCGGCGAAGGCGCCCGCGGCCCGTGGCTTGCGCCGGCCGGGCTTCCGGGCGCCTTCGCGATCTGCCGGGACTGCGGGTCAGCCCTTCGAGAACTCGGGATACGCCTCCATGCCCAGCTCGGCGATGTCGAGCCCCTTGATCTCGGCCTCCTCGTCCACGCGGATGCCCGTCGCGTATCTCAGGACGGTCCACGCGACGAACGAGAGGACGAACGTGAAGGCCCCTATGGCGACGATGCCGAGGATCTGGGAAGCGAAGCTTGCGTCGGCATTGTGGACCGGGACCACGATCGTGCCCCAGACGCCGGCGATCAGGTGAACCGGGATCGCGCCGACCACGTCGTCAATGCCGATCCGGTCAAGCAGCGGCACTGCCAGCACCACGATGACACCGCCCACGGCCCCGATCCACAGCGCGCCGAAGAGTGACGGCGCCAGTGGTTCGGCAGTGATCGAGACCAGGCCGGCCAGAGCGCCGTTCAGCACCATGGTGAGGTCCACCTTCCCGTACATGGCCTGCGTCAGAACCAGTGCCGCGATCGCGCCGGACGCCGCCGCCATGTTGGTGTTGGCGAAGATGCGGCTCACGTCCGTAATGTCGCCCACCGTGCCCGCGGCCAGCTGCGAGCCGCCGTTGAAGCCGAACCAGCCCAGCCACAGGATGAACGTTCCCAGGGTCGCGAGAGCGAGGTTGGATCCCGGCATGGGGCTGACCTTGCCGTCCTTGTACTTGCCGAGACGCGGACCGAGGACGATCGCCCCGGCCAGCGCGGCGAACCCGCCCGCGGAATGCACGATCGTCGAGCCCGCGAAGTCGCTGAAGCCCGCCTCGGACAGCCAGCCGCCGCCCCACTGCCACGACGCCCCGATGGGATAGATCAGGCCGGTCAGGACGACGACGAAGACCAGGAACGGCCAAAGCCTTATGCGCTCGGCAAGCGTGCCCGAGACGATCGATGCTGTGGTCGCGCAGAACATGAGCTGGAAGAAGAAGTCCGACCCGGCGGACGCGTAGTCCAGCGCAGCGTCCGCAGGCTCGAGGCCGACGGGCTCGAGCACGGCCGGCGAGACGAGTACGCCGACCCAGCCGGCGACCGACCAGGCGTCGCCGGGATACATGAGGCTGTAACCGATCAGCCAGTACATCACGGCCGCAACGGCGAAGAGCGAGACGTTCTTGGTGAGCTGCATCGTCACGTTCTTGGACCGGACGAGCCCGGCCTCGAGCATCGCGAAGCCTGCGGCCATCCAGAAGACCAGGAAGCCTCCGACCAGGAAGAGGAGCGTCGTGAAGACGTAGGGGGTCACGTCCGCCCCGCTCGCGTCCGCCCCGGCTTCCTGGGCGATCCCCAACGCCGGCACGGACGCCGCCAGGAGGCAAAGAGAGATGAGTTTCATGTGCTTGTTCCTTTCCCGCCTCCAAGGGCGTTTCTGTCGCTTCCGCCAGTGCGCGCCCGCAACGACGGTCCTGCGGCCACCGATGCCGCCGGACCCGGAGATGGCGCTGGCGGCCCTTCCGGCGCCGCGCTGGCGGGACCGGAGGCCGCACGCCCCGTTTCCGTGCTCCGGCACGGCGCGCATCCGGACACTCCGCGCGCCGCTTCGCGCCTGCACGGATCGGGTGCCGTGATCATGGACTTCATGGATTCCCTCACGCGCTGCGGAGACCTGACGCACCCCGGACTGCGGGGTCAGGAGACTCGCGTCGCTGCATCGCAGCAAGAATCGGGCCTGCCGGATTCGCGCCGAAACCGCCAAAGTGACAAGAATTGGGCAGCAATTGCGGCGGGTGACGTTTTTTTGAGCGGCAGGCGCACCGCTGGATCCCGGCCCGGGGAAAGCCGCGCGAACTGCGCAAGGCGCAACGGCTTGAAACGGAAAGCCCGGGCGTCCCGGGAGCGACGGGCCGGGCAACGAGAAGGCCGGAGAGGTTCGGGAGCCGCCCTGCCCGCAGCGGCGGCCGCGGAAGGCATGGCGCCGGCGGCCGGAAACGGGGCGACGCGTGCGCCGCGACATTCAATCACGTTGCCTGACCTCCTCACATGCCCTAACGCGGTCACGCTGCGGTTCCGGATCACCGCATGTCGTCCCCATGGGTGATCCGCCTCTCCCGTCGCTGCGCACAAAGGTCGCGATGCAAGGTGAAGAAACAGAAGCGCCGCGCCAGGCCCGCCGGCGCAGGATTGCCGTCGTCGGCGCGGGCGTCTCGGGCCTTGGCGCGGCCTGGCTTCTGTCGCGATCCCATCACGTCACGCTGTTCGAGGCCGCAGGCCGCCTGGGCGGGCACGCGCGAACGGTCACGGTCAGCGCGGGACGCCGGGACGTGCCGGTGGACACCGGCTTCATCGTCTTCAACAGGGTGAACTATCCCGAACTGTGCCGGCTCTTCGGCCATCTCGGCGTCGGGGTGCGCAAGAGCGACATGTCCTTTGCGGTCTCGGTCGACGGCGGGGCGATCGAATACGGCTCGCGCAACCTGCGCAGCGTGGTCGCGCAACCGGCGAACCTGGCGAATCCGGGGTACTGGCGGATGTTCCGCGACATCGCGCGCTTCAACCGCACGGCACTTGCGGACACGTCCCGGGTGCCGGACATGACGCTGGGCGACCTGATCCGGCGGCGGCGGCTCGGAACCTGGTTCGCGCGCTACTACCTCCTGCCAATGAGCGGCGCGATCTGGTCGACGCCGCGTGCCGGGATGCTGGACTTCCCCGCGCTTCCGCTCGTCAGGTTCTTCGCCAATCACGGGCTCCTGTCCTTCCGCCGCCATCACCAATGGTGGACGGTCGAGGGCGGTTCGGCCCGCTACGTGGACAGGCTTGCCGCAGGCATGGCCGCCGAGGTGCGCCTGCGCGCCCGCGTCGAGGCCGTGACGCGAGGGCGCGGCGGGGTTCGCGTCAAGGCCGCCGGGACGGATGCCGAGGTCTTCGACGCCGTCGTCCTCGCCTGCCATGCCGACACGGCGCTCAGGCTCCTCCGGGACGCCGCGCCGGGCGAGCGCCGCGTGCTTGGCGACATCCGGTTTCGCAGGAACCGGATCGTGCTGCACACCGACGCCCGCCTGATGCCGCTGCGGAAGGCATGCTGGTCAAGCTGGGTCTACCTCGCGCGTTCGCGGCCCGACGAGCGCCAGGCGTCGGTCACCTACTGGATGAACTCGCTTCAGGGCATCCCGGACGACTCGACGATCTTCGCGACGCTGAACCCCTCGGTGAGGATCGACGAAGCGCGCATCCTCGACGAGCACGCGTTCGAGCATCCGCAATACGACGCCCGCGCCTTTGCGGCGCAGGCGGAGCTTCCCGCCATCCAGGGCCGGGCGAACACCTGGCATTGCGGCGCCTGGACGGGAATGGGATTCCACGAGGACGGCCTTGCAAGCGCGGTGCAGGTGGCCCGCAGGCTGGGGGCGCCGCCGCCATGGGGCTGACGGATCCCTCCGTGATCCGGGCGCGCGTGGGCCATGCCAGGCGCGCGCCGGTGGCAAACCGCTTCAGCTACGCGGTGGACTGCCTGCTGCTCGACGAGGCGGCGCTTGCCGGCAAAGCGGCCGTGAAGCTGTTCTCCTACGGCAGGCCCAACCTCGTCTCGCTCCATCCGGCGGATCACGGCGTGCCGGGCTGCCGCGGCGTCGAGGACGTCCGGGCCCTCGCGCGCGACGCGGGCATAGGCGGCGTCGAGCGCGTGCTTCTCATGGCCCAGCCGCGCTACTGGGGCTACGTGTTCAACCCGGTCAGCTTCTGGTTCCTGACCGGCAGCACGGGCAATCTCCGCGCGGTCCTTGCCGAGGTGCACAACACGTGGGGCGACCGGCACGCCTATCTCTGCGCGCAGGAAGCCGGCGAGGACATGGAAGGCGACTGCTGGACAGTGTCGCGCAAGCGCCTCCACGTCTCGCCGTTCTTCGACATCGCCGGCGAGTACCGCTTCCGCTTCCGGCTGGGGGAATCCGGCGTCTCCGTCCGGATCCGCTACGACGACGGCGGCGGCGGCGGACTCGAGACGGCGATCACCGGCGAGCGGCGGCCCTTCACCGACCGGGAAATCGCGCGGGCGCTCCTGTCGCGTCCGTTCGGCGCGGCCAGGACGTCGGCCCTGATCCACTGGCAGGCGCTGCGGCTCTGGCGGAAGGGCGTTCCGTTCCGGCGGCGCCCGGACCCTCCCGGGGGCAGCGTCACATGAGGGCGGGATGCGTCATGCTGTGCATCCTGCTGCTGGCCGCAGGCGCCGCCGCGGCGCCGCGCGAGCTTGCGGGCCGCGTTGCCTCCGAGCGTCCTGCGGGCTGCGCCGACTACGCCTTCCTCGCCGCGCGCCTGTACAGGGCCGAACTGTGGACAGACGCCGAAACCCCGCCGGGCGACCGTTTCGCGCTGTCCCTCGTCTACCGGCGCGACTTCTCCCGCCGCACGCTGGTCTACACCTCGATAAAGGAGATGGCGCGAATGTCAGGCAAGCCCCGGAGCGCCTTCGGCGCGGCCCGACGGGAGCTGGAGCAGGCGTTCCGGAACATCGCGAAGGGCGACCGCTTCACCGCCTGGCGAAGCGCTCCCGGACGGGTCGAGTTCTTCCACAACGGCGACGCCACCGGCGCGCTCACGCAGGACGTCGACCTTTTCCTCGACATCTGGCTTGGTCCCGGCAGCCGCGAGCAGAGGCGGCGCGCCGAGCTGCTCGCCGGAGGCTGCGATGACTGAGGCGGGCCGGGAAGGCCTGCCGCGGCGCGAGCTGCTCGCGCCTGCCGCGGTTGCGGCCATGCTCGCCTTCGCCGGCCTGCCGCTCTACATACATGCGCCGCGCTTCTATGCGGAGGAGATGGGCGTCGGCCTCGCCACGCTGGGCGCGGTCCTGCTTGGGGCCCGCACGATCGACAGCCTTCAGGATCCGCTGATCGGTCGCCTCGCGGACCGCCTGCCGCGCCGCCGGGAAGCGTGGGTCCTGGTTTCGGGCGCGCTGCTCTGCACGGGGTTCGCGCTGCTCTTCGCGCCGCCGGGATGGGGCGAGCCCCTGCCGCGGCTCGCGGCCGGCCTGATCGCCGCGTTCACCGGATTCAGCGCGCTGCAGATCGCGCTCTACGACCACGGGCTTGCGCAGGCGAGCGCGGCCGGGGGAGGCCACACGCGAATCGCCCTCTGGCGCGAGGCCGGCGGGCTTGCCGGCATCTGCCTTGCCGCCGCGGCGCCGTCCGTTCTGGAGCCGTCCCTGGGCGGCGCCCTGGCCTATCCCGGCTATGCCGCAGCCTTTGCGGCGATGGCGTTGCTCGCCCTCGGCGGCATGCGCAGGCGCTGGCTGGCCTCCGGCATGTCCTTGCCGTCCGCCGGATCACTGGAGGCCCTGCGCGCGCCCGGCGTCAGGCCGCTGCTCGCATTCGGCTTCGTCAATGCGTTGCCGACGGCGGTGACATCGACGCTCGTGCTGTTCTTCCTCACCGACATCCTGGACGCCGAAGCGCACGCCGGGCCGGTGCTGCTCGTGTTCTTCGCCGCGGCCGCCGGCGCCGCGCCCCTGTGGGCGCGATTCGCCGCGCGCGTCGGACGCAGGGCCGCGCTCGCATCCGGCATGGCGCTCTCGGTGCCTGCCTTCGTCTGGGCACATGCGCTGGGCGCCGGCGACATCCTGCCCTTCTACGCCATAGCGGCGGCATCGGGCGCCGCGCTCGGCGCCGACATGACGCTGGCGCCGGCAATGCTGGCGGCCCGTGTCACCGGCGGCGGCGGGCAGGTGTTCTCGCTCTGGACATTCCTGCAGAAGTCCGCGCTCGCGCTCGCCGCCGGCATCGTCCTGCCGCTGCTCGATCTTGCGGGATACGATCCCGGCGTTCCGTCGGCGGACGGGCGCATGGCCCTTTCGGCCGCGTACGCGCTCGTGCCCTGCGCGCTCAAGCTCGCCGCGCTGCCGATACTGCTGTTCCTGGTCAACGAAAGGGAGAGACCATGAAGATGAGACAAGTGCCCGGCTCGGGCCTGCTGTTCGATCTCGCGTCCCAGAGCGTCGACGCCTACGCCCGCAAGACGCCGCTGCTCGACCTCCGGCGCTATCTTGACGGCCCGCTCACGGCGTCCGGCGTCTTCATCGGCCTTTCGGGGCATGCGCAACGGCGCTTCACCATCGAGATGAACGGCAGCTGGACGGGCAACAGCGGCAGGCTCGAGGAGCGTTTCCGCTACGACGACGGCGAGACCGGGGAAAGGTGCTGGGAGCTCGAGTTCGCCGGCGACGGGGAATTTTCGGCCACGGCGCATGACGTGCCGGGCGTGGCGAAGGGCGCCCAGAGCGGCAACGTCGCGGCGATGCGCTACAGGCTGCGGGTGCCGCGGAAGTCCGGAGAGGTCGTCGTCAGCATGCAGGACTGGCTCTACCTGATCGACGACGGCACGCTGATCAACCGGGCACGCATGTCCAAGTTCGGTCTCAAGGTCGGCGAGATCATCGCCTGCTTCCGAAGGGGCGAAGCCTCCCCGCAGGGGGCCGCGCAGCCATGACCGGCCTTGCGGGCAAGCGCTACTGGCTGGTCGGCGCCAGCGCGGGCATCGGCCGGCAGCTCGCGCTGTGCCTGGCCCGCGAGGGCGCCGCGGTCGCCGCCTCTGCCCGCGACGAAGGGGCGCTGCTGAGCCTCCTGGAGGACATGCAGCCCGTGCGGACGCGTCACGGCGGCCATGAGGCGGTCGCGCTGGACGTCACCGACAGCGCCGCCACCGCCGCCGCCTTCCGCGACGTCGGCACGGTCGACGGCGTCATCTACTGCGCCGGAGCCTACGAGCCGATGTCGGCGCGGCGGCCCGATCCTGACGCGCTCGAGCGGATCGTCGACGTCAACCTGACGGGCGCGCTGCGCGTCCTTGCCGCCTGCGTGCCGGCGTTCTGCGGCCGCGGCTCCGGCCATGTGCTGCTGATCGGCTCCCTGGCCGGATACAGGGGCCTTCCGAACGCATGGGGGTACGGCGCGACCAAGGCGGCGATGATGCACCTTGCCGAGAGCCTTCGCTGCGATCTGGACGGATCCGGCGTCTTGGTGCAGATCTGCAGTCCCGGCTTTGTCGAATCGAGGCTGACAGCGAAGAACGCCTTCCGCATGCCCTTCATCATGACCCCTCAGGACGCCGCGGCGAGGATCGTGCGCGGCATGACCCGGCGCCGGCACGAGATCGCCTTTCCCTTCGTCATGGCGGCGGCGTTCAGGCTCCTGTCCGCCCTGCCGCGACCGGCCTATTTCTGGCTGCTCGCGCAAGGCGCGCGCCGCCGAAGGCAGGATCCATGACCGTTCGGGCCGACAGCCCCGGCGCGGATGCCGCAGCGCCCGAGGCGGCACCGGCGCTTCCGCGGCGCCACAGGCCGATCCTCGCGGTCCTGCAGCGCATCGAGTTCGGAGCGATCGATGCCGGACTCCCCGACGGCACGCGCCTCCGTGCGGAAGGGCGCAGGCCGGGTCCCCGGTGCAGGATCGACATCCGTCACCGGGGCTTCCTAGAGCGCCTGCTTGGCGAGGGCAGCCTGGGCTTCGCCGAGATGTACATGGACGGCTGGTGGACCACGCCGGATCTCCAGGCCGTCATGGACTCGATGATGCTGAACAGCGACAGCATGGCGCGCCGGTTCCGCGGCGCCGGGATCCTGCGCCTGTGGGAGCGCCTGCGTCACCGACTCAACGCCAACAGCCGCACGGGCGCGCAGCGCAACGTCGCGCGGCACTACGATCTCGGCAACACGTTCTACCGCCTGTGGCTCGACGCGACGATGACCTACTCCTCCGCGATGTTCCGAAGCGGACGCGAGAGCCTGGAAGAGGCGCAGCGGAACAAGTACGCGGCCGTCTGCGACCGGCTGGCGCTTGCGCCCGGCGAACGGCTCCTCGAAATCGGCTGCGGATGGGGCGGATTCGCCGAATACGCGATCCGCGAACGGGGCGCGCGGGTGACGGCACTGACGATCTCGAGGGCGCAGCACGACTTTGCCCGCCGCCGCCTCTTCGATGCGGGGCTGGCCGAAAGGGGCGAGGTCCTGATGCGCGACTACCGCGACGAGCGCGGGACCTACGACGCGGTCGCCTCGATCGAGATGATCGAGGCCGTCGGGGAGAAGTACTGGCCGACCTATTTCGCGACCCTGCACGACCGGATCAGGCCGGGCGGCACGGCGGCGGTGCAGGCCATCACGATCGCGGACAGGCTGTTTCCGGCATACCGCAGGAGGACGGATTTCATCCAGAAGCACATCTTCCCGGGCGGCATGCTGCCCAGCCCGGCCGCACTCGGCGAGCTGTCCCGGGCCGCCGGGCTCGAGACGGTCGGCGCCGAGGCGTTCGGCGAGAGCTATTCGCGAACGCTCCGCGCATGGCGCGGCCGCTTCAACCGCAGATGGAGCCGGATCGCCGAACTGGGCTTTGACGAGCGGTTCCGCCGCATGTGGGATCTCTACCTCGCATCCTGCGCAGCAGGATTCTCCGCAGGCAACACCGACGTCATGCAGTTCGCGTATCGCAGGCCGAACTGACACAGGATTGCCATGTGTCCGGCTGCGAACGGGAGGTGAATTGGCGCAAATGGCGACAGGGTCGCATCCGTCGAATGCAAGGGTCGGCATTCGCCCCTGGAGTCGGCACGTGCCGATGCCGGAGAAGGGAGAAACTCAATGAGCCAACGCCTGCCCATCGGCATCCAGTCCTTCGCCAGGCTGCGGGAGACCGACGGCCACTACGTCGACAAGACCCCGCTCATCCGCAAACTGATCGACCGGAGCGACCATTGCTTCCTGTCCCGCCCCCGCCGGTTCGGCAAGAGCCTGCTGGTGGACACGATCAAGGCGCTGTTCGAGGGCCGCGAGGATCTGTTCCGGGGCCTGGAGATCCACGGCCGCTGGGACTGGTCGACCACCCACCCGGTGGTGCGGCTGAGCTTCGACGGAAAGTACGGCGCGCCGGACGAGATCGAAGGGGATGTCATCGAGCAGCTTGAGGCTGTCGAGCGCAAGCACGGCCTCCCTCCTGCGCCGGCATCGGACACGGGGCCAAGGCGCCTTAGAGCTTGACCTAAAATTCACACCAAACACTATATGTTGTGCTGAAATCTCGGAAATATGCCAGTATAGTTCAATATATGGCATTTTAGGTCAAGCTCTTAGGAACGTCCTGGACCGCCTTCACCATGCCACGGGCCAGCGGGCGGTCGTTCTCGTGGACGAGCATGACAAACCGATCCTCGATGCGCTGCACGAACCGGCGCTTGCGACGGCCAACCGCGACTACCTGCGGGGCTTCTACGGGATCGTCAAGGGCAGCGCCGAGCACGTCCGCTTCACCTTCGTCACCGGCGTCAGCATGTTCTCAAAGGCCGGCCTGTTCTCGGGCCTGAACAATCTCGAGGACATCAGCCTCGACCCGCGCTACGCCACGATCTGCGGCTACACGGAGGAGGACCTGGACCGGGTGTTCGGGGCCGAGCTCGACGGGCTGGACCGGAAGGAGATCCGGACCTGGTACAACGGCTACCACTGGCGGGGAGGGGCGCGGGTCTACAATCCCCATGACGTGCTGCTGCTGCTGCGGAGCCGGGAATTCCGGCCCCACTGGTTCGAGACCGGATCCCCGACGTTCCTGTTCCGGACGCTGGTGGAGAAAGGCGTCAGCCCGATGGAGCTGGAGAACCTGACGGCGGACATGTCGCTCGTCTCCAGGTTCGACGTGAACGACATCGGCATCGAGGCGCTCCTGTTCCAGACCGGCTACCTGACCATCGCGGAGGAGCGGCGGGAGGGCTTCGACACGCCCTTCCGGCTTGACTGCCCCAACGCGGAGGTGCGGCTCAGCCTGAACCGGGGACTGCTGCAGCATCTGGGCAAGGCCGTGGCGGAATCCACAGGTCAGGGCCGGGAGCTCCGCGCGCTTCTGGAGGCAAACGACTTCGACGGGTTCGCCGACAGGCTTCGTTCGTACCTGTCCGGGATCCCGTACCAGTGGCACGCCAGCGGCGAGCTTGCCCGCTACGAGTCCTGGTACGCCAGCCTCCTGCACATGTGCTTCCGCGCGATCGGGGTGGATGTCCGGGCGGAGGACGCGTCAAGCCGTGGCCGCGCGGACATGGCGGTGCTGACGGGCGGGCAGGCCTTTGTCCTCGAGTTCAAGATGGCGGAGGGGAAAGTCAGCAGGAATGCCGCGCTTGACGCGGCGCTCGCCCAGATGCGGGCACGGGGATACGCCGACAAGTACCGTCACGTCGCCCGATCCGTGCATCTTGTCGCCGTGGCCTGCGGGCGCGAGGCACGGAACCTGCTCGATGTCAGGGCCGAGCCCGCCTGACGTCCCTGAGCAAGGCAGGGGTGCCATGCGCCGCCCACCCCCTGGACCTGCGATATCAGATCGGCAGGCTCGGCGCCGGACAGGGAAAGCGGGCCCGCAGGCGTTGCGGCGCTGGCCCCGAACGCCCCCCCCGGCAGGCCCGTCCCTGACGGCGACGGCTTACGGGCCGGCGGCGCCTTCGGGCGGGTCTGCAGGGCGCATGTCGACACGCCAGGCGTCGACCACGCAGTCCCCCGGGCCGATGATGGCGGACATTTCCAGGGCGCCGACCAGCGCCTCGGCGCCGCTGGTCTCGACCGTGACGCTGCCGCCTTGCCGTGCATGATAGCGCAAGGGCAGCGAGAGCCGAAGCGCCTTGTCGCGCAGGAATGTCTCGAATGCCTTGGTCAACACGCCTTCGAAGACCATGCGGGCATGGACGTGGCGGTGACCGCCACGTCCGAACTCGCCGGATCCCTGCATCGCGCGCGACCCGCACCTACTGCGGAAGCGTTCCGTCAACGGTGCTGACGAGCCAGTTCATCCCGAAGATCTCGGGATCGGGCAGGACCTCGCCGGCGGCCACGCGCTCCCTGCCCGACTGATCCACGATGGGCCCGGCGAAGGCGTGATCGGTGCCCGCGATGAAGGCCGCTTCCTTGGACTTTATCATGCCGAGCTGCTCCTCGGACAGGGTGTCGCTCCACGCCACGACCTTGACCATGCCGCTGGCCAGGCCGCCGCGTTCGTCGGCGCCGACGAAGGAGCCGTCGAGCTTCCTGCCGACTTCGCGGACAAAGTAGTCGGTCCAGTCATTCGTGACGGACGCGAGAAGCCAGTTCGGTGCGTATTCGCTCATGTCAGAGCCGGTGTTGACAACCCAGACGCCCTCGTTCTCGGCCACCGTGACAACCGACGGCGTGTCCTGATGCTGCGAGAAGAGCACATCGGCCCCCTGGCTGATCAGCGCGCGGGCGGCCTCCTGGGCCTTGGGCGGATCGAACCAGGTGTTGATCCAGACCACCTTGACCTGCGCATCGGGGTTGACCGACTGCGCGGCGAGCGTGATCGCGTTGACCTCGGCCACGAGCTCGGGGATCGGGAAGGCGCCGACAAGGCCGATGACATCGCTCTCGGTCTTCATGCCCGCAGCCATGCCGCCGAGGTAGAAGCCTTCGTAGTTCCGGGCCGTGAAGGTGCCGAAGTTGTCGGTCTGCTTGAAGCCGGAGGCATGGATCATCCCGATCTGCGGGTTGGCGCGGCCGAGCTTGATGCCGTCATTCATGTAGCCGAAGGAGCCGAGCATCAGGAATTCGGCGCCGTCCGAAACCATCTGGTTCATCACGCGGGCCGCGTCAGGGCCTTCCGGCACGCTGTCGACCACGACCGAAGCGACACGGTCGCCATAGGCCGCCTCCACCGCCTCCCGGCCCAGATCGAGCTGCTTTGCCCAGCCCACGTCGGCGACGGGCGCGGGGTAGATGTAGCCCACGGTCAGTTCCTGCGCCGCTGCGGTCGCGGCAAGCGACACGGCCGCGAGCGTTGCGAATATGGTCTTCTTCATCGGTTTTCCTTTCTGCTGTCATCTGGTTGGAAGATAGGGCGCGCCGAGGGAGACCGGGGCGTTGAGCCAGGTCAGCCTCGGATTCATCGACAGGAGCGCGATGGCGACGATCGTCACGATGTAGGGAATGGCGGTGAGAAGCTGCGAGGGGATTGCAGCGCCGGTGGTCTGCACCAGAAGCCCGCCAAGCGTGGCAAGGCCGAACAGATAGGCGCCCACGGCGATCCGGCCTGCGCGCCAGGTGCCGAAGACAACGAGCGCAACCACGATCCAGCCGCGCCCGGCGATGATGCCATCGGCCCAGAGCGTCGCGGAAACCACCGAGATGAAGCCGCCCGCCACCCCAGCGCAGAAGCCGCCGTACAGCGTGGCGCAAAAACGCACGGTGCGCACCTTGATGCCGATGGAGTTCGCCGCATCCGGATCCTCCCCGACCGAGCGCAGGAGAAGGCCCAGCCGGGTGCGTCCGAGAACGAGCCATGTCAAGACGGCCAGGACGGGCGCGAGATAGACCACGGGCACATGATCGAAGAGGCCTTCGCCAAGGACCGGCACATCGACGAGGCCCGGAAGCGGCGCGCGCGGCATGGGCGGCACGGTCCGGGCCTCGAACGGGTCGCCGACCAGCCCGGCAAGACCGATCCCGAGAATGCCCACGGCAAGCCCGGCGGCCACCTGGTTGCCGAGCGCGACGATCACCACGAACGCGAAGGCTGCAGAAAGCGCCATGGCCGCAAGGCCGCCGGCGGCGAGGGCGGTCCAGTAGGAGCCGCCCCCGGTCACGACCATGAAGGCGAGGATTGCGCCAAGGGCCATCATGCCCTCGATCGAGAGATTGAGGACGCCGGCCTTTTCGACGACGAGTTCGCCAAGGGCGGCAATCAGGATGGGGGTGCCCGCCAGGAGCGTGCCGCTCATGAGGAAGACAAGGGTTTCGTTCATGCCGCGCCCCCGGCCCTCTGCCACGTCACGCGATAGTCGGTGACCGCGCGGGACGCCACGTAGGTGGCGAGCAGTATGCCCTGCAGAAGGAGATTCACGGAATGGGGCACGTCGGCCGCTGTCTGCGCGATGTCGCCGCCCACATAGACCACTGCCATGAAGAACGCGGCCGCGAGAATGCCCAGGGGCCTCAGCCCGCCGAGAAAGGCCACGATTATGGCGGCAAAGCCGTAGCCCGGCGTGACCACGCGCTGCAACTGTCCGAGGGGGCCGGCGACCTCGAAGACACCGGCGAGCCCGGCCGCCCCTCCCCCGACGAGAAGCGCGAGCCAGACCGCGCGGCGCTCGGAAAAGCCGGCATAGCGCGCGGCCCCGGGTGCCAGCCCGCCGACCCTCAGCTTGAATCCTGCGAAGCTGCGCTGCGTCAGCGTCCATGCAAGCAGCGTCGCCACGATGCCGAAGACGAGCGAGACATTGGCCCGCGTGCCGTCCAGGAGCGCAGGCAGCATCGCCACGTCGGGAAACAGGGCGGACTGCGGAAAGTTGAAGCCGAAGGGATCGCGCATGGGCCCCGAGACGAGGTAGTACAGGAGTTGCAGCGCGATGGAATTGAGCATCAGCGTCACGAGGATCTCGTTGGCATTCAGGCTTGCGCGAAGAAAGGCGGCGACCGCGGCCCAGGCCATGCCGAGGCTCATGCCGATGAAGGCCATGCCGACGATCATGAAGGGATTCGCGCTCTCGTTGAACAGGACCGGAAGAAGGCTGCCGCCGATGGCGCCAAGGATCAGCTGGCCTTCGGCGCCGATGTTCCAGATCCGGGCCCGGAAACCGATGGCCAGGGCCTGCGCGATCAGGAGAAGCGGCGCCATTTTCAGGAGCACCTCGCCGATGTTGAAACGCGACGCGAAGGGAGAGAGGTAGAGGTAGTAGAGCGCATCGGCGACCGGCACGCCAAGCGACGTGAGGACGGCCGCGCTCGCAACGACCGTGGCGACGACCGCAAGAAGCGGCGGCACGAGGGCGAGGAGGGCGCCGGGCGACGAGGTGCGCCGCTCGATCCATATGGGAAGGGTCATGAGGCGGCCGCCTTCGCGTCATCGACGAACGTGCCCGACATGTAGGATCCGATCAGGTCGTCACGGGCCTCCGCCCTGGGGATCGACGGCGACAGGCGGCCCCGGAACAGCACGTGGATGCGGTCGGAGATGTCGAGCAGGTCTTCAAGCTCGTCGCTCAGCACGAGCACGCCCACGCCTTCGCCACGCAAGTCCACCAGCCTTTGCAATATCGCCTGCGCCGCACCGACATCGACGCCCCAGGTGGGCTGTGCGGCGACGAAGAGCGCAGGGTCCAGGGAAAGTTCGCGGCCGACGATGAACTTCTGGAGATTGCCGCCGGAGAGCGAGCGCGCCTCGGCCTCCGGGCCCGCGCAGCGAACGTCCATTTCCGAAATGCAGGCCTCGGAGAATGCCCGGGCGGCCTTCCTGCGCACCATGCCGCATGCGACGAGCCCCTTGCGGTGTCCGGTGAGCAGCGCGTTCTCGGCGAGGCTCAGCTCGGGAACGGCGCCGCGCGCCTGCCTGTCCTCGGGCACGTAGGCGAGGCCGAGGGAACGGCGCGCGTCGGCATTCCTCCGGCTCACGTCCTGACCGTTCATGAGGATCTCGCCCGCGGCGGCGCCGTGCAGGGGCGCCTCGCCTGACAGGGCCGACGCCAGCAGCTGCTGGCCATTGCCGGAAATTCCCGCAATGCCGACGATCTCGCCGCCGTGCACGTCGAGCGAGACGTCCTCGAGCGCGATGCCGAGGGGGTTGTCGTCGGGCATCGAGAGATTGGCGACGCGCAGGACGGGCGCGGCGCTGAGCGTCGCGGCATCGCGGCGCGGATGCGGGATGTCGCGACCGATCATCAGGGTCGCAAGCGCCTTCTCGCTCGCCTCGCGCGGGTCGACCGTGGCCACCACTCGCCCCCGGCGCATGACGGTGGCGCGGTCGCAGAGCGCGCGTATCTCCGCGAGCTTGTGCGAAATGAAGAGGACGGCGCATCCGGAGGCGGCAAGGTCGCGGACGGTCCTGAAGAGGCCGGGGATGGCGGTGGGCGGAAGGACGGACGTGGGCTCGTCCATGATGACGAGATCGGGACTGCCCATGAGCGCGCGTGCGATCTCGACCCGCTGGCGCTCGCCCTGGGACAGCGCGTGAACGAGCGCGTCAGGCTCGATCCCGAGGCCGAATTCCGTGCCGACGGCGCGCAGGTGCCCGGCGGCCTCGGCCACGCTCACGCCGTTCGAAAGGGCGACGTTCTCGGCCACGCTCAGGGTCTCGAACAGCGAGAAATGCTGGAACACCATGCCGATGCCAAGAGCGCGGGCCTGTGCCGGCGTTTCGATTCTCGCCGGCTTTCCCTTCCATGTCATCTGCCCGGAATCCGGCTGGAGGACGCCGTATATCATTTTCATGAGCGTCGACTTCCCGGCGCCGTTTTCCCCGAGAACCGCATGGATCTCGCCCGGCGCGATGGAGAGCTCCAGGCTTTCCGCGGCAACGACCTTGCCGAAGGCCTTGGATATCCCGGCAAGCGCGAGAAGAGCCACTACACGAACTCCGGAATGCCGGAGACGGCGCGGAACCGGGGAAGCCGCCGGAACGCGCGCATCCACTTGCGCAGGGCAGGGTACGGCTCGTGCCCGATGCCGCCGTCGCCCGAAAGCGCGACGCAGGGAAAGCAGGCGACATCCGCGATGGTCGGGAGATCGCCGACAAGCCAGGTCTTGCCAAGAATGCCGCGCTCGGCCAGGTGGTCGTCGAGAACGGCAAAGGCGGCGCGGGCGTCGGCGCGGGCCCTTTCGATGTCCAGATCATGGCCCAGCGAATCATGGAGCCGGGCGGCAGAGGCCGGCATCATCTCCACTCCCGCGAAGGACAGCCACATCATGACCTGTCCGAAGAGGGCCGGATCCTGCGGGAGCCAGCGGCCGTCCGGGTCGTGGCGTCTGGCGAGGTAGGCGAGGATGGCCTGGGCGTCGCGCAGGGTGACCTGGTCGTCCTCCAGGACGGGAAGCTGGCCCAGGGGGTTCAGCCGCAGGAACTCCGCGGACCTGTGCTGGCGTCCGGGATGGAAATCGACGGAGACGAGTTCGTGTTCGACGGCAAGGAATTCGAGCAGCAGGCGGACCTTGTAGCAGCTGCCGGACAACGTGTAGTCATGCAGGCGGATCACGCTTCAGGCCGCCTCGTCCGGCAGGAGGCCGAACCGAAGGCCCTTTGACTTCAGCCAGCGCCGGTAGGCCATGGAACTGAGGTCGGCCCTGGTGGGCATCTCCTGGCGCGGTGTCAGCGGAAGCAGCCTCGGGCGCTGGTTTTCCAGGATGATCCGGTCCTGCATGAAGATCGTCTGCTGGAAATCGATCATCCCCTCGGCCGTCGAGACCTCGTCGAGAAGGGCCATCGGCATGAAGGCGATGCACTGGGTCTCGGTCTTCGGCTGGATGAAGAGGCAGATTGCGTCGAGCCGTCCGTCGTCGTAGCCCATGGCGCTCTTGTACAGCATGACGCTGAAGGGCGAGGTGACGCGGTAGGTGTATTCGGTGACCTGCCCGGCGCTTGCGTCCCTCGCCGACTGGGATGCCGCGGGCTGGAAGAACCTGCAATCCGTCGCCCATATCTCGTCCACGTCCTCGCGCAGCTCGGTCTGGTAGCTCAGGACCTCGGTCTCGTCGACGGCGCCGAGTATGTTCGTGTGGACAAAGCAGAAATGCGCCATGTCGAGGAAATTCTCGACCACGCGGAACGGGCTCGTGTTCACGCCGACAGAGCCGCAGTTGACAATGCGCCGATCGACTTCGTCGAACTCTGGGATGACGGGCATCGGCCGCGGGTCGCCGGACAGGGTCGTGAAGACGGCGGTGAAGGCCTGCTTGAGCGGGAGGCTGCGGCCCTCGCCGCCCTTCTCGGCCGTTGCCGCTGACAGCCCGCCGTCTTCCGCAACGGACAGGCGCAGCGGCTGGCCCAGAAGCTGGGTGTCAAGATGCCTGCCCGGCGCAACCTGGCCGTCATAAGCTACGGGGAACCACTGGTCGAGCGCGGCCTGGTCGGTCGTGACGGGCATCAGGCAGGCCCTTTCGCCAGGCCTCGGCGATAGGCCACGAGATCGCGCGCGATCGCGACGCGGGCGTCGCGATCGGGGTTGGTGGTGGTCACATGCACGGCAGTGCAGGCGTCGCTGACCGGCTGCACGCCCAGGGACACGGCGTGATCCCGGCGCCGGCCCACGAACAGCTCGTCGCGGGCCGTCCAGCCAGCGTCGGAAATTTCCGGCAGCGCATCGCGGACCCTGTCGGCAGGCAGGTCGACGAAGACGGTCCGGACGCCATGCCATGGCCCGTCCCCCGCACCGGCTCCGGGCGCGCCTCCCATGAGGATCATGCCGTGCTTCTCGCTGGCCGGGCGCACGGTGACGCAGAGGCTGGAGGGCGGCGTCATCTCGGGGTGGGCGGGGATTTTCCTGCAGGCGCCGTCATCGCCGTATTCCCAGCCGTGGTAGAGGCAGGTCAGCCGGTTGTCGCGCACGAAGCCGAAGCTCAGGCGCATGCCGCGGTGCGGGCACCGGTCTTCCCAGAGGCGCGCGGCGCCGTCATGGCCGCGCCATGCAGCAAGTTCGGTGCCGTCCACGACGACGGGATGCACTTCGCCTTCCGGAACGTCGGAAGAAATGGCGATCGCGACGCCAAGTGTCTCGGCTGGCTCCATCCGTGCCTCCGCATGTCCGGCTTCAGTCTGCCTGAAAAGCGAGGGGAGTTGCTAGGCTGAATTATTGATACTAGCGTTCAATAATGATGAACACGGGAAGGCCGGTCCGTGCAACTGGATGACATTAATGTTTTCTTGCAGGTGGTTGAGAGCGGGTCGCTGTCACGCGCGGCCAGGCTCATGAATCGCCCCAAGGCGACCGTCAGCCACAATTTAAGGCGCCTTGAGCAGAATCTGGGCATGTCGCTGCTTGATCGGAAGAACAACAGGATACGGCTGAACGAGGCCGGACGCGTGTTCGTGGCGCACGCGCGCGACATCCGCCGGACCTGTGAAGCGGCGGCCGAGTCGATCTGCGCCGCCCGCGACGCACGGGACCGGCAGGTGCGCATCGCGTCGACGAGCGAGTTCGCGTCGAACATCATGTCGTCGATCTTCATGGATTTCGCGCGAAACCAGACGCACCTCGAAATCCGCGCGATGACGCATCCGCGGGACGTGCTTCCGGAGATTCGGGCGCAGTATGACTGCATCATCCATCTGGGCGAGCCGCTGGTCGATGACTTCCCGGAGATGACGCGCCGGGCGCTTGGCCATTTCAGCTACAAGTGGTTTGCCTCGCCTGCATACCTGGAGACGGCGCCGCCGCCTGCCTCGCCCGAAGGCCTGGCGGGCCACAAGCTCCTTGTGCAGCTTGGCCAGAACGAAACCCGGGTCTGGCAGGCCACCGATGGCGAAGCGGAGATCGCGTTCGATCCCAAGGGCGCGTTCGTCAGCAACGATCCGTGGATCGTCAAGCTGGCCGCCGTGCACGGGCACGGGATCTGCTTCATGCCCACCTTCTTTGCGCGTCAGGAAGTGGCGGCAGGCATGCTCACGCCGGTCCTGCCCGCCTGGTCTTCACGACTCGTGGGGGTCTACGCCCTGTTCTGGAAGCACCGTGCCGCAAACCCGAACCTTGCGCTTCTGCTGCAGAGAGCGAGCGCGAACTTCGACCAGATCGACCGCTACCTCTACCGCGCGGCGGCGCCGGGACGGAACGGATGACGCTCCGGCCCGAAACGCACCGTCGCCTCGAATCTGCCTCGAGCCTCGCCCGCCCTCGTGCCCGGCCGGACGAGGCCGGCAAGTTCGGGCCGATCATGACCGGCGGCGGGCCGGCGGCATCGCGCAGCGGACGCCCGTCCCCCGCCCGGGGCGCCGCCGGCTTCACGGGAGCGCTGACGCCCGGCCGGCCGGCCGCGCGATGACCGTCCCCGGGGAGTCCCTCCCGGCACACGTCCGGCCCGCATGGTGGCGTTTCGGGAGGGTGGGGCGCGCCCCGCGACGGAAGGGGGTGTAGTTCAGATTCCGCGCCCTCAAGCGAGGAACCGTCGCTCCTCGTCTCCATCAGGGCGTCGGCAAGCCCCCGAAACGATCCGAGGGTGTTCCGGATGTCCGTGTGCGCCTCCTCGACGCGAAGATCGGCGAGCCTCCTGGCCTCCCGGAAGACCCTGCCGACGATCCGGTCATGGGTCTCGACAACGGTGTCCGCAATGGCGGCGCAGGCGCGTGATCCTGTGGGGCGGAACGCCGTCGAGAACCGCGGCGGGCAGGTCCGGTTCCTGCAGGAGTTGCAGCCGGTCGAGCAGGCGGCTGGCATCGGCCGAGTTGTTGCCCACCTGGAACTGGCGCAACCAGACGAACCAGCTCGTGCGTCCGTCCGCGCTCTCGCCCAGCAAGTCGTCGAGGCGGGCGGCGATCCGGGCCCCGATCCGACGCTCCGCCGCGACCAGCGCATCGGTGCAGAGCCTCTCGATCGTCGACATGCCGGGCAGGATGACCTGCCTGCTGCGACACTCATACGCGAAGCGCCGTACAAGCTCTTCACCTGACCAGGCCGCCTCGGCCTGGCTTGCCAGCCAGGACTTCATCCCGCGTGCGCACTTGCCCGTGAACATCCGGCAGCCGCAGATCTCGCGCAGGACGACGAGGTGCTCCTGCCGGGTCTGGCGCCGGGCGGCATAGGTGAGCAGAGCGTCGCCCGTGACGCCCAGCTGTGCGCCGATGAATTTGAGAGCTTCCCCGGGAATGACTTCGCCGGAACCCGGAAGGCGCCCGGGGTGACGCAGGGCGCAGAGCTGAAGCGCGAAGCCGAGCTGGTTTTCCGGACGCCGTCTGTGCCGGACATGCTCGATGTCGTCGTCCGCCAGCGTGCAGTGTCGCAGAAGGGATGCCTCGTCAGTGGGCATGTCGAAGAGGGCGGCGCGCCGGCCCGCCGGCCCGCCGTCAGGATGCTGCGTCCGGGCATGCGGGACTGTCCTTCTTGAAGCATGGCCTGTTCGATGCAGATCCCGGGCCATGCGAATCAATGACTTGCAGGGCCGGAATCAGGGGAGGTTCAATTGGGACGGCGCGCTGCCATGTACGCAAGGGTTTCCACCGCGGACCAGTCCTGCGACAGATGCAGATTCATGAACCCGCCATTTGACGTTGCGACGTCCAAGCGCGCTTCGACACTTGGAAAATGAGACCAACATTTGGCAAACGCCCTGCATTCTTGAAATCAAGAATGCGCTGATAGGTCTCCGTCACGTAGTAGTCCGTCACAGCCAACGCTTCGATGGCTGGAGATGCTGCTTCGAGGGCGGAGATGTAGTCATCCCACGCCGGCGGACCCGCGAACTGATCGTCCATAACCGTCCCTTGAGCATGAATATGAGGTCCCCAACTGCGCCATGCCGAATCCCGACTAAGCATACTTGCTTGTTCCTCCTCTCTCATCGTCCATCAGATTTCCGTTCTGATCGCGTGTTCGCCGCAGTCTCTGCTGCGGGCATTAGAAATCCAGAAAGCTCCGCGACGACGTCCTGAAGCGAGCCTGGCTCAAATGACACATCCCTGACTAAGGCCTCCCATTGTCGCTGCTTGGCCTCGTCTTCACTAAAAGCCGACGTGAGGCCGTCTGGCGTCTCAGCCGGAACATCCGTTCCGCGGCGCTCGAAGGTTGCCGCTGTCGCGTGCGCCAATTCACCCTCATCGAACTCAAACCATTGGCTGAGCAACCAAACATCATAGTAGTCCTTGATCCGGGCATTCGTCAGGCCAAGGGCAACCATGGCCTGGAACTTCTCGGCGATTACCGTTTCTCGGGCGTAGCCGCGCAGCTTGGCAGGCGGCATGCCGAGCAAACCCGGAACCGTTAGCTCCTCTGGTTGCGGCTCGGTGGCGTCCCCGAACCCCACATCGATGCTGATAGGAACGCGCGCACCGCCGACGTCAGCCGTGGCTTTGATCCGCAGTCCTCCATATTTCCGTGTCTTTGCGTATGCGACCGATTTCGGCTCCTTTCGCGTCGAAACGCACTCCATCATGTCCCTCTCGGGCCAGGATATCTTGGAAGACGTCCAGCACCGCCGCCGGATTGGGATCGCCGTACCCAAGCAGGTCAACATCACGGGTGCCGCGAAATGGTTCGTCGAACCATGTCATCAAAAGAACTGCGCCTTTTAGAACGAAGCGACCAGCATGTTCCGATTGTGCCAGCCGGCAGAGAAAACGCTCATTGGCATAGCGAGTCAGGATGAGTTGATAGTCTTGTCTGCGTTCTTTGCTGACGTTGAGCAGCCGCGCGCGCACCGAGGCACCCATATTCTCGATCTCTTTAGCCATTCGCCGTCAGCGCTTCGAGATAAGGGCGAACAACTGTCGAAACGCCGCCATGGGCCGCCGACTTCGCGATTTCTGCCGGTGTGGCCTTGCGTTGTCGCATCGCTTCCTGAAGGCCTTCGAGCGCCGCCGATTGACCAACGGAGCGTCGATGCCGAAAGCAGTCAGCAATTGTCTTCGCGACGCCGAAGACTTTCACTGGCACACCTTCGATTGATGTCGTCTCGACACCTTCTTTCAGAAGTTTGTCTGTAAACCGAACAATCCGCAGGCTTGTCTCATCGTCTGTTGGAGACCAGCCATTCTTCCCGATGGCGAGCCAGACCGATCGAGGCAGTTGATCCGTGAGCTCGTGAAATGCCAACGCTGAGGTGAGGCAGACCACTCCCTTCGGAACGCGTTTCGCCGCTTCTGCGAGACTGTGGTTTATGTCCAGCAGCGCGTCCGGAAGTTGATACAGGCCGCGGGCGAGACGCAGCACGTCCCCATCCTGGCGCATTCTGCCGATGGTCGCCGCCGTGATGCCGGCCGCTTTGAATTCGGAGAGCCGCACGATGCCCTGATCTCGGAGCATCTCAAAAGCGCAGTCGCGTTGCGTCTTGCCCTTGGGCATTGATATTAAACCACCAACTTCTGGACCTGTGCTCTGAGGTTCAGTATCATTCACATAGCTACAGGCAAACCCGCTTCAGATGCGGAAGCCTCTGGATCACAGAGGAGATTATATCTTTGGCCGGAAAATGGAGATCTCCAGGCGTTGCGCCGCTAAATCTCGACCACTTGACGGCGAGTCTTACCACATCTGGCGGCGGATCCTGCCGCACCTGACGGCGGCGGCCCGCGCGAAGCGCGCTGCCTCTCTCCGCTTGATGCGTGAGCTGGTTCTCCTCTTTCCGGTTCCGGCGGGCTGGCCGGAGGCCGGCCCCTTGCGAGCGCAGTCGAGCCATTTCTGGCATTCAAGGCTGGAACGCGGCGGCCCTCCACAAGGCACGGCCGCCGCGCGTTTCCGGGAATCAGGATCATTCCCCCGGCGCCGCAGACGCCCCTGTGCGCCGGCGAAGCCGGCGCCCCCTCAGGCCCCGCTGCCGTCCGGCGGCGGCGGGGCGTGCCTCTTGCGCCGGGACTCGCCGGTCAGTTCGATGCGGCAGGCGTTGCGGACGATGCGGTCGAGCACGGCGTCCGCGATCGTCGGCTCCCCGACCGTCCCGGGCCAGCGGTCCGTCGGGATCTGGCTGGCGATCACGATGGACTTGCGTCCGCAGCGCTGCTCGACGATCTCCAGAAGGTCCCGGCGACCCTCGGCGGAGAAGCCCTGCAGGCCCCGGTCGTCAAGCACGAGAAGCGAGACCTTGGCGAGGCGGCGCGTCAGCCGCTCGTGAAGCTCCCCGTCGCGCGCGCGCGGGCGAGCGCCGAGACCAGCTCGGGGACGCGGCGGCAGGGCGCGGAGAGCCTCTGGCGGCAGGCCTGGTGCGCCAGCGCGCAGACGAGGAACGTCTTGCCGGATCCGGGCAAGGCAGCGTCACAATGCCCACAACCGGCCGTCCCGGCCGACGATCCGGTACCGGTTTCATCCTCTTGTCGGCACGCAGGCGGAGCTGGTCTCGCGTCGTCCCACGCCGAACGGGGCAAGCCTGCTTGTGCGATTGCATGACGGAAGCCCGCTGGCCGTTCCGGAATGGATGACCCGTGCGGATGCCGGGCTGCTTGCGATACGCGACACCCCGCGGCTGCCGCGCGAGACGCTTTCGGAATTGCGCGCCGTCATCGACGGTTTCCTCCGATTCGACGCAATTGACGGAGGGACAGACGATGCGACGAACAGGAAGGATGTGGCGAATCAGTTCGACTCGGTGTTTCCCGGATCGATCGGGTTGCTGAGCTGGTCGCCGCGGTTCGCCCGGCCGCCCGTTGAATCGTTGCCGTTCTTCCCGCACTGGCCCGTCCGGTCGGTGGTGACGATGGTGCCAATCCAGCGGCCGCAGTTCACCTTCCCGTTGCCTAGAATCTTGGAATAAAGGACGACCGCATTTCCGTAAACTTCGGCATTGTCTGAAACGATACTCGCAACCATATCGCTCCCAACAACGGCGTCGCCGTAAACTTTCGCGGCCCCCTTGACCTGGGCGCCACGACGGATTTTCGCGTTTCCGAACACTCTTGCGCCATCAGTGATGTATATTGCCCCGATCTCGCTGCCGCTTCCGATTATGCGTGCGTTTCCGGAAACATGGGACGTTCCACCGATATATACATCTGCCCCCCGAATAACGGCATTGCCGGAAACCGAGGCCGCGCCTTCCACTCTCGTGACGTCGGTTGATTCGCCAAGTATTCTTGCATTGCCGGACACATGCGCACTGTCACTGACAGATGCTTTTCGGACAACGACATTGCCGGAGATTGCAGCAGTCCCGCAAATCCTGGCATCCTTGCCGATGTATGCGTCGCCGGCCACCTTGGCCGTGCTGGCCACCTGTCCGCCACCATTCGGATGATGCCCACGAAATTCTCCGTCCTGGCACCAGGCTCCCGCCTTTCCGCCCGTGAGTGCGAACGCAAGTACAGTGGCTAGTGTCATCGTCCGTCGTGGCATTGTGTGTTCCTGTCGTTTGCCTTGGCTCTCGCAAAACTCCGCGGTCCCGCGGTTTTCTTCAGGGCTCGTCCAGATTAAACCCCGCCTTACCACCAGTCCGCGTAGGCGTGAGTCCACGAACTGCGGTCTCGACATGAGGCCACTGCCTTTCCATGAATGCCATGCCACACCAGGCACCCGGCGTCAACACCCCTGGCGGCATCGGCAGCAGTTCCCGCTAACGGATCCGCCGGCTGGCTGACCGCCGTTTCGGTCGCACTTCACGGGGCGGGCGTTCCGGATGCGCACAGCTGACGGCCGGGCGGCTGCCCGGTTTCAGAAAAGGGGATTCGGCGAAGGGCGGGATCGGGGTGGTTCGGGCGTGGGCCGGGCGGCTACGGTCCGGCGGGGAGCGTTTCGGAGAGTTCGGGTTTCCCCCATTTCCCGGGACATTGCGAGATACAGGATCCGCCAGTCCGGGATGACGAAGTTCTGGAACAGGCTGCGCAGCCTGTTCCACAGGCAGAGGTTGCGCTTCTGGTGCCGCCGCGCCCTGCCGAACAGCGGGCAGCAGTGCTGCTGCGACCCGCGTCGATCAGGAACGCGAGCATGGCAAGCGTCATGAAGACGTCCGCCAGATGGTCGCGGCCATGGCCGAAATCATGCTCGAACCTGTACGGATCCCTTGCCTTCAGTGTCTGGAACGTCTCGTTCTCGATCGCCCGCCGGCGGCGGCCGCACCGCATGACGGACATCACCGTGTCCCGTCCGGGCGGGAGGTCGGTGACCCACGAGAACGTCATCGTCTCCCCCCCCCCCCTTTCGTGTCGGTCTCCCCGCATTTCAGCATGTTGACCCTGAGGTCGAAGTTCGCGTCGTCGGTCGGCAGTCCGCGGTCCCGCTCGAACCTCTGGACGGTGCCGGCTTTCCTGTCGCGCCTCTCCCATGCCTCTCTCGTGTCGCTGGCCTCGAACCAGCTGAACAGCAGCTCGTGGTCGCCCGGCTTCGCGCCGAGGACGAGCGGCAACCCTTTTCCTTCAGCAGGCTGACGTGCGGTCCGTTGGACGAAAGCCCGTCCTCCACGATGACCGCCCTCATGTGCGGGTGCTCCCGGCGAAGATCGTCAGGGAAACGCTTCGCGGCGTTGCGCTCGCAGTCGTTCCTTGACGACCCGTCCTCTTTTCGTGTCGGATCCGGCGCCAGCGGCAGCACCTCGGCGTGGTCGGGGTGGACGATCGACGCCCCGAGGGCATCTGATGGCAGTATGTATTCGACCCGTCGCGATGGTTCTTCACGCAGCAGTTGCGGCAGCTGACGCTGTGGGAGGAATGGCATCCGGTGCCGTCGACAGAGATCAGGAGATGGCCGCCGAACACCGTCCAGCACTCCAGCACCCTGCCGCGCTGCAGGGCGGCATGGATCCGCGTGAAGCAGCGGCGCAGGCCGCGGGGGTCGACCCCGTCGCGCCGCTGGCGCATCCATGTGTCCGACGGTGCCCGCGCCGCGCCGAAGGGATTGCGGAGGTTCCGCGCCAGCACCGGGTCCCCGCCGCCGCGCGCCTGCGTGTCGAACACCACTGCCTCGGCGCGCTCCGGCCCGTCGGCCCCCGCCGCCGCGCGCCTGCGTGTCGAACTGCAGCAGCGACGGGATCTTGAGGGAGAACACGGCCAGGCCCGACATCAGGCAGTCGGAGAGGCTGATGACATGCGTGACGGTCGGATCGGCGATGCGGTCGAAACACGCGCGCACCGCACGGAGCATCCCGGGCAGCGACAGATGCTTTCGGAAGGAATCCCTGGAGGACATTTGACCGCTCGGCTTTGCCTGTTTTGCCGCAGTATCGCCGGTCCGGGGCGAAAGTCTACGAAAAGGAGTTCGGAGCGCCCGCGCAACCGGCTGATAATGAACGAAAAGAAAATCTAGCGGAAACTGCTGCGGCATCAACGGAAGGCCTGCGTTTGCTTCCCGATGCGGATCGTGCTGAAAGTGACGGAAGGAGAGTTCCAGTGAGCCGCCTTCCCATAGGGATCCAGGACTTCGAGACGATCCGGAGCGAAGGCTTCCGTTACGTCGACAAGACCCCGCTCATCCGGCAGCTGGTGGACGGCGGCCGCCAGTACTTCCTCTCCCGGCCCCGCCGGTTCGGCAAGAGCCTGCTGGTGGACACGATCAAGGCGCTGTTCGAGGGCCGCGAGGCGCTGTTCGAGGGGCTGGACATCCACCCCCGCTGGGACTGGACGGCCACGCACCCGGTGCTCCGCCTCAGCTTTGGCGGGAAGTACGGCGCGCCGGAAGAGATCGAAGGGGACATCGTCGAACAGCTGGAAGGCGTCGAGCGGGAACATGGCCTCGCTCCCGCCCCGGCATCCGATACCGGCCCAAGACGCCTGCGCAACATCCTGCACCGCCTGCACCGGACCGCCGGGCGTAGGGTGGTCGTCCTCGTGGACGAGTACGACAAGCCGATCCTCGACGCGCTGCACGACCCGGCGCTCGCGCGGGCCAACCGCGACTACCTCCGCGGCTTCTACGGCATCGTCAAGGACAGCGCCGCGCACGTCCGCTTCACCTTCGTCACCGGCGTCAGCATGTTCTCCAGGGTGAGCCTCTTCTCGGGCCTCAACAACCTGAGGGACGTCAGCCTCGACCCGCGCTTCGCCACGGTCTGCGGCTACACGGAGGAGGACCTGGACCGGGTGTTCGGGGCCGAGCTCGAGGGGCTGGACCGCGACGAGGTCCGCAAGTGGTACAACGGCTACCACTGGCGGGGCGGCGAACGGGTCTACAACCCCTACGACGTGCTGCTGCTGCTGGACAGCCGGGAGTTCCGGCCGCACTGGTTCGAGACCGGCTCGCCGGCGTTCCTGTTCGAGACGCTGAAGGCGCGGTCGGTCAGCCCGATGGAGCTGGAGGGGCGGACGGCGGAGATGTCGCTGCTGTCGAGGTTCGACGTGGACGACATCGGCGCCGAGGCGCTGCTGTTCCAGACCGGCTACCTGACCATCGCGGAGGAGCGCCGGGAGGGGCACCGGACCTTCTGCAGGCTGGACTACCCCAACCTGGAGGTGAAGCTGAGCCTGAACGACCAGCTTCTGGCGCATCTCGACGCGCAGGACCGGGTGCCGCTTGACGAGGGGCGGACCCTGCGCGCCCTGCTCGAGGCGCATGACTTCACCGGCTTCGCCGAGCGGCTCGGGGCCTGGCTGTCGGGGATCCCCTACCAGTGGCACGCGACGGGCGACCTTGCGCGCTACGAGGCCTGGTACGCGAGCCTGCTGCACATGTGCTTCCGCGCGACCGGCGCGGACGTCCGGGCCGAGGAGGCCACGAGCCACGGGCGCGCGGACATGGCGGTGCCGCTGGGAGACGAGGTGTTCGTCCTCGAGCTCAAGATGGCCGAAGGCGCGGAAGGCGCGCAGGCCGTGCTCGAGAAGGCGCTCGCGCAGATGCGGGACCGGGGCTACGCGAACCGCTATCGCGGGCAGGCCGTGCATCTGGTCGCCGTGGCCTGCGGGCGCGAGGCCCGCAACATTCTCGAGGTCAGGGCCGAGCCCGCATGAACCGCCCGGGGCGCCGCCGGCTTCACGGGAACGCTGACGCCCCGGCCGGCCGCGCGCGCGAAGACCGTCCCGGGCCATGGCGGCCGCGAACGCGGACCGCTTCCGGCCGCCCGCGCGCGCGAAGACCGTCCCCGGGGAGTCCCTCCACGGCACGCGTCCGGCCCGCATGGGGGCGTTTCGGGAGGGTGGGGCGCGCCCCGCGACGGAAGGACGGAAGGCCTGCGTTTGCTTCCCGATGCGGATCGTGCTGAAAGTGACGGAAGGAGAGTTCCAGTGAGCCGCCTTCCCATAGGGATCCAGGACTTCGAGACGATCCGGAGCGAAGGCTTCCGTTACGTCGACAAGACCCCGCTCATCCGGCAGCTGGTGGACGGCGGCCGCCAGTACTTCCTCTCCCGGCCCCGCCGGTTCGGCAAGAGCCTGCTGGTGGACACGATCAAGGCGCTGTTCGAGGGCCGCGAGGCGCTGTTCGAGGGGCTGGACATCCACCCCCGCTGGGACTGGACGGCCACGCACCCGGTGCTCCGCCTCAGCTTTGGCGGGAAGTACAACGAACCGCAGGACCTGGAACGCAGCGTCCTTGCGCAGCTGGAGCTGATCGGGCATTCCGCCGGGCTTGATCCAGCCAGTGCCGCGGGCGCCGGTCCCGAACGGCTCCAGAAGGTCATCTACCACCTGCACCGGACCGCCGGGCGTAGGGTGGTCGTCCTCGTGGACGAGTACGACAAGCCGATCCTCGACGCGCTGCACGACCCGGCGCTCGCGCGGGCCAACCGCGACTACCTCCGCGGCTTCTACGGCATCGTCAAGGACAGCGCCGCGCACGTCCGCTTCACCTTCGTCACCGGCGTCAGCATGTTCTCCAGGGTGAGCCTCTTCTCGGGCCTCAACAACCTGAGGGACGTCAGCCTCGACCCGCGCTTCGCCACGGTCTGCGGCTACACGGAGGAGGACCTGGACCGGGTGTTCGGGGCCGAGCTCGAGGGGCTGGACCGCGACGAGGTCCGCAAGTGGTACAACGGCTACCACTGGCGGGGCGGCGAACGGGTCTACAACCCCTACGACGTGCTGCTGCTGCTGGACAGCCGGGAGTTCCGGCCGCACTGGTTCGAGACCGGCTCGCCGGCGTTCCTGTTCGAGACGCTGAAGGCGCGGTCGGTCAGCCCGATGGAGCTGGAGGGGCGGACGGCGGAGATGTCGCTGCTGTCGAGGTTCGACGTGGACGACATCGGCGCCGAGGCGCTGCTGTTCCAGACCGGCTACCTGACCATCGCGGAGGAGCGCCGGGAGGGGCACCGGACCTTCTGCAGGCTGGACTACCCCAACCTGGAGGTGAAGCTGAGCCTGAACGACCAGCTTCTGGCGCATCTCGACGCGCAGGACCGGGTGCCGCTTGACGAGGGGCGGACCCTGCGCGCCCTGCTCGAGGCGCATGACTTCACCGGCTTCGCCGAGCGGCTCGGGGCCTGGCTGTCGGGGATCCCCTACCAGTGGCACGCGACGGGCGACCTTGCGCGCTACGAGGCCTGGTACGCGAGCCTGCTGCACATGTGCTTCCGCGCGACCGGCGCGGACGTCCGGGCCGAGGAGGCCACGAGCCACGGGCGCGCGGACATGGCGGTGCCGCTGGGAGACGAGGTGTTCGTCCTCGAGCTCAAGATGGCCGAAGGCGCGGAAGGCGCGCAGGCCGTGCTCGAGAAGGCGCTCGCGCAGATGCGGGACCGGGGCTACGCGAACCGCTATCGCGGGCAGGCCGTGCATCTGGTCGCCGTGGCCTGCGGGCGCGAGGCCCGCAACATTCTCGAGGTCAGGGCCGAGCCCGCATGAACCGCCCGGGGCGCCGCTCTCCGGAACGCACAGGCGCGGGCAAGGCGCCGCGCGATGCCGCGCAGACCCTCCGCCATGGCATGCATCCGCCTTCGAGGGCGCCGGGTCCGGGCAGACAGGGTGCACGCCCGGCACGCAGGCCAATCGCGCCTGGACCTCTCTCGTCGCCTCGATGCCTCGGATCATCCAGCGCGCCGGCCCGGTCCCGACACGTCCGCGGCGTTTGACAAACCAACTGCTTCGTGCTTCTGGCCTGATCAGCTGGCCGCATTTCAGGCGGCGCCATGCAAACGTTCGGGAACTGACAGGGCATGCTGTCTCGAGATGAACTGACGCTGATACAGGACCGGCTGCTCTGGCTGTCGTGCTGGATGATTCACAACGCCAACCAGCTGCGCAACGCAACGGACGGCCTCAAGGTCGGCGGGCATCAGGCGAGCTGCGCCTCGATGGTGACCATGATGACCGCGCTCTACGGCCATGCCCTTCGGCCCCAGGACAGGGTGGCGGTCAAGCCCCATGCCGGGCCCGTGTTCCACGCCCTGCAGTACCTGGCCGGCCGCCAGACGCTGGACAACCTCCGGAACTTTCGCGGATACGGCGGCGTTCAGAGCTATCCGAGCCGCACAAAGGACAGCGTCGACGTCGACTTCTCGACCGGATCGGTAGGTCTGGGCGTGGCGATCACGGCATTCGCCAGCCTTGTCCAGGACTACGTCAGGGCGCGCGGGTGGGGCCGCATGCCCGAAGGCCGCATGATCGCGCTCGTCGGCGATGCCGAGCTGGACGAGGGCAACGTCCATGAATGCCTGCAGGAAGGCTGGAAGCACGAACTCAGAAACTGCTGGTGGATCGTCGACTACAACCGCCACAGCCTTGACGGCGTGGTGCGCGAGGGACTCCACCAGAGGATCGAGGGCGTCTTCGAGGCATGCGGGTGGAACGTCGTGCAGCTGAAGAACGGCGCCCTGCAGCGTTCGGCCTTCGCCGAGCCGGGCGGGCGGGCGCTCAGCGACTGGATCGACGCCTGCCCGAACCAGCTCTATTCCGCGCTCACCTACCTTGGCGGCGCGGCCTGGCGCGAACGGCTGATGAGCGAGATCGGCGACCGGAGCGGCGTTTCGGAACTGCTCGCGCGCCGCACTGACCGGCAGGTCGCCGGACTCATGGAGAATCTCGGCGGGCACTGCGTCAGGACGCTTTGCGACGCGTTCGACGCGGCCGCCGCGGACGACCGGCCCACCGCCTTCATTGCCTACACCGTAAAGGGGTGGAACACGCCGCTGGCAGGCCACAAGGACAACCACGCGGGGCTGATGACCGTCCGGCAGATCGCCGAGCTGCGCGACCGGCTCAACGTGCGCGCGGGCCATGAATGGGACAGGGCGGAGGGCACGGGACTGGAAGGCGCGGAATTCGACGCGCTCATGCGACGCATCCCGTTCTTCTCGGAGGCAACCCGCCGCATGAGCGCGCCGCCGGTCCCGGTGCCGGCAATGGCGGCCCCGGACGACCGGGAGATCTCGACCCAGGCGGCGTTCGGCAAGGTGCTCGACACCCTTGCCAGATCCGACCTTGACCTGGCCGGCCGGATCGTGACCGCCTCGCCCGACGTCACCGTGTCGACGAATCTCGGCCCCTGGGTCAGCCGGCGCGGAATCTTCGCGACGAGGAGGCTGGCCGACACGTTCCGTGACGAGAAGGTGATCTCGGCCCAGAAATGGCAGTTCCTGCCGGAGGGCCAGCATTTCGAGCTCGGCATTGCCGAGATGAACCTCATGCTGATGCTGGGCGCGGCAGGGCTCAGCCACAGCCTCTTCGGCGAGAGGCTGCTGCCCGTGGGCACCGTCTATGACCCCTTCGTGGCGCGCGGGCTCGATGCGCTGAACTACGCATGCTACCAGGAAGCGCGGTTCCTGCTGGTCGGGACGCCCTCTGGCGTGTCGCTCGCCACGGAGGGCGGCGCGCACCAGTCGATCTCGACGCCGCTGATCGGGATGTCGCAGGACGGGCTGGCGAGCTTCGAGCCAGCCTTCGCCGACGAGCTGGCCTGCATCCTGGAATGGGCCTTCGAGTACATGCAGCGCGACGACGCAGAGGCCGATGCGGCCAGCTGGAAGCGCGAGGCCGGCGGCGGGTCGGTCTATCTCCGACTGTCGACCAGGCCGCTCGAACAGCCCAGGCGCGCGCTCGACTCGATTCGGCAAGGCGTGATCGAGGGCGCCTACTGGCTGCGCGAGCCGGGACCGGACTGCGAGCTGGTGCTCGCATACCAGGGCGCCGTCGCCTCGGAAGTGCTCGCGGCGGCCGGCTCGCTCGCCGAGGGGCGGCGCAGGACGGGCATCCTCGCGGTGACGTCCGCCGACCGGCTCAATGCCGGCTGGCAGGCGGCGCAGACGGCGCGGATCAACGGACATGCGCGCCAAAGCCCTGTCGAGGGCATGCTGGAATGCCTGCCGCGCGACTGCCTGCTGGTCACCGTGATCGACGGACACCCGGCCACGCTGTCCTGGCTCGGCTCGGTGCACGGGCACCGCGTGGCGGGACTCGGGGTCGAGCATTTCGGCCAGACCGGAAGCGTCGCCGACCTCTACCGCCATTTCGGCATTGACCGGAACTCGATCCTGAAGGTCGTCGAGAGCCTCTCTCCCGGCCCCCCGCTGCGCGCTGCGGGAGGGCTGGCATGAAGCACCGTTTCTGGGCCGACTTCACGGCACGCGATTTCGCGGCGCTTGATCGCGAAAGCCTCGTTGCAGTGCTGCCGGTCGGCGCGATCGAGCAGCACGGGCCGCACCTGCCGCTTTCCGCTGACCGCGCGATCCTCGACGGGATAATCGCCGCCGCCGTGCCGCAGATCCCCGAGGCCCTGCCGGCCCTGTTCCTCCCGACCATGCCGGTGGGCAAGTCCAACGAGCACGGCGCGTGGCCCGGCACGCTGACCCTTTCCGCGCAGACGCTCATCGCCATGCTGATGGAGATGGGCGACTCCGTCGCCGCGGCGGGCGTGAGGAAGCTCGTGGTCCTGAACTCCCATGGCGGCCAGATCGCGCCCATGGACATCGTGGCGCGCGACCTGCGCGTCAGGCACCGGATGCTGACGATTGCCGCGAGCTGGTTCGCCCAGGGCCTGCCCGAGGGGCTGTTCTCGCCCCGCGAGCGGCGCTTCGGCATTCACGCAGGCGACATGGAGACCAGCGTCATGCTCGCCCTCCACGGCGAGCTCGTCCAGATGGAGCGCGCGCGCGACTTCCGCCCCGCCATCGCCGACATCGGTCCCGCGAACGCCCATGTCGGGCTTTCTCCGGCAGGCAGGCTGGGCTGGATGGCACAGGACATGAATGCAGCCGGCGCCTGCGGCAACGCGGCGGCGGCCACCGAGGAAAAGGGCAGGGCCGTGATCGCGCACGCGGCACGGCAGCTGGTACGCCTTCTGGAGGAGGTGCACCGCATGCCGCTGTCGTTCCTCGACACCGTCGCCGACCCGGACGCCGCCGGATGACGGGCCGTCCGATCATCACGATCGACCGCGTGTCGAAGGAGTTCGGGGACGTGCTGGCGGTCAGCGACATGAGCATGACCGTCCGCGCGGGCGAATTCGTCACCCTGCTCGGCCCCTCCGGCTGCGGAAAGTCCACCGCGCTGAAGATGATCGCCGGGTTCCTGCCGCTGACGGCCGGGAAGATCACGATCTCGCCGCCGGACGGCGATGCCGAGCACGATCTCGGCTTCGTTTTCCAGGAGCCGACGCTGATGCCGTGGGCATCGGTCTTCGACAACGTCTACCTGCCGCTGAAGCTCGCCGGCGTCGCGCGCCCCGACGGCGATCCCCGGGTGCGCGGGGCGTTGAGGGAAGTCGGCCTCTCGCGCTTCGCGCGCTCGTATCCGCGCCAGCTGTCGGGCGGAATGAAAATGCGGGTGTCGATCGCCCGGGCCCTCGTCACCCGGCCGCGGATCCTCCTGATGGACGAGCCTTTCGCCGCGCTCGACGAGATGACCCGCTCCAAGCTCAACAACGACCTGATCCGGCTGGCGGACGACCACGGACTGACGGTGATCTTCGTGACGCATTCGGTGTTCGAGAGCGTCTACCTGTCCACCCGCGTGATCGTCATGGCGGCGCGCCCCGGACGGCTGGCCGCGGACATGCCCCTGGACGCCCCGTGGCCGCGCGGCGAGGACTACCGCACGTCGCCGGAATTCAACGCCGAGGCCCGGCGGATCTCGGAAACCCTGAAAGGCACGCTGAATGTCGACGAAATCGACCACTGACCAGGCCGGCGCCCCGGTCAACACCGGGCATCTGCGCCGCGCCAGGCGCGAACGGATCCTGGGCTGGGTCATGCCGGTCATGCTGCTGGCCATGGCGATCTGCGCCTGGGAGCTCCTGGTCCGCTACCACGAGGTTCCCAAGTACCTGATTCCGGCCCCGAGCCTGATCGCCGAGACGCTGGCAAGGGACTTCGCGTCGCTCATGGCCTCGTCCTGGTTCACGGTGAAGCTGACCTTTCTGTCGCTCGCGCTGGCGGTCGTCGGCGGCGTTCTGCTGGGGGCGCTGTTCGCCCTGTCCCGGCCGGTCGAGCTGAGCCTCTTCCCGTTCGCGGTGATCCTTCAGGTCACGCCCGTCGTGGCCATTGCGCCGCTCATCCTCATCTATGTCGACAGCACCTTCGCGGCGCTCCTGATCTGCGCCTGGATCGTCGCCTTCTTTCCGATCCTGACGAGCACGGTGGTCGGCCTTCGATCCGCCGACCACAACCTGCGCGACCTCTTTGCCATGTACCGCGCGACGCCCTGGCAGAAGCTGCGGCACCTTCTGGCGCCGTCCGCCCTGCCCTACTTCATGGCGGCGCTCCGCGTGGCCGGCGGTCTGGCGCTGATCGGCGCGGTGGTGGCGGAATTCGTGGCCGGCACGGCAGGGCAGCACACCGGACTCGCCAGCCGGATCATAGAGAGCTCGTTTCGCAGCGAGATCCCCCGGATGTTCGCCGCGCTGTTCCTGGTGTCCGTGCTGGGCGTCGTGATCTTTCTCCTGACCAGCTGGGCCTCGCGCAGGGTTCTGGGTCACTGGCACGAAAGCGAGATCCGCCGTGAAGGCTGACTTCGGCCATGTCCTCCTGGGCGGACGGACGGTCGCGATGAGCCTGCGGCAAGGCCGCATCGCCGCGATCGAGCCGCGACCCGGCCCGGCGCGCCAGGTGGCGCTTCCGCTGCCCGTCGACCCGCATGTCCACCTGGACAAGACCTTCACGGCCGGGCGCTGCAAGCCGGTGCGCGGGGGCCTCTTCGGAGCCATCGAGGCAATGGAGGCGGACGTGGCGAACTGGACCGAGGACGACCTGCGCCACCGCATGGGCCGCGCCCTGAAGGAGGCCAGCGACAGCGGGACATGCGCGCTTCGCAGCCACGTGGACTGGCCGGCGCCGCAGGCGCCGCTGGCATGGCACGTGATGGGCGAGATGGCGCAGGAATGGCGCGGCCGCATTCGCGTGCAGCGCGCCTCACTGACACCGCTCGACCTGCTGGGGGATCCGGACCACGGGCCGCGCATCGCCGAACGCGTTGCCGGCGACGGCGAGGTCCTGGGCTGCTTCGTCTACCGCAATTCCCGGATGGACGAGCGGCTGGAACAGGTGTTCGCGCTGGCCGCGAGGCATGGCCTGCGTCTCGACTTTCATGTGGACGAAGGGCTGGAGGCGGAAGCGAACGCCTTCGAGCGCATCGTGGCGCTCACGGCCGGGCACCGGCTCGCGGGGCGGGTCCTCTGCGGCCACGCCTGTTCGCTGTCGGTCCGGCCGGACCGCGAAGTCGCGCGCGCGGCCGCAGCCGCCGCGGCGGCCGGCGTCGCGCTGGCCGTGCTCCCCTCCGCCAATCTCTGGCTGCAGGACAGCGCAAGCGACCGAACCCCGAGAATGCGCGGCATCGCACCGGTGCACGAGATGCGCGCCGCCGGGGTTCCCGTGCTGTTCGGATCGGACAACGTCGCCGACCCGTTCTATCCCTTCGGCAGCTACGACGCGATCGAGGTGCTTCGGCTGGCATCGGTGTCGGCGCAGCTCGACCCCGCCGGATGGCTGGACGCGATCACCGGCGGGCCCGCGAAAGCGCTGGGACTGGATCCGCCCGATCTCTCGGCTGGCGCGCGGGCGGACTTCCTTCTCATCGACGGGCCCGACTGGAACGAGGCGCTGCGCAGCCCGCATGCACGCCGGCAGGTCGTGCGGATGGGCGAGGCCAGGCAGGACGACAGGGTGGCGGCATGAGCGCAACGGGCGACCAGCTGGCGGCCTTCCGGGCGGACATCGGAACCGTTCCCTGCCACGACGACGCAGCGCTGCTGAAGGCGAAATCGCGCGACTACTACTGGTACTCGCCGCTCCTGAAGGAGCGCCTCGACCACTGCTTCGGCCAGCTGCTCGTGCGCCCGCGGACGGAGGACGAGGTCGTGGCCGTCGCCGGGGCCGCAGGCAGGCACCGCATCCCGCTGACCGTTCGGGGCGGCGGCACCGGAAACTACGGGCAGTGCGTTCCGATCGACGGCGGCGTGATCTTGGAGACCACCGGCCTTTCGGCCATACGCGAGATCACCGAGGGGCGCGTGGTCTGCGAGGCGGGCGCCCGCATCGAGCGGGTGGAGAGGGAGGCGGCCCGTACCGGGCAGATGCTGACCATGTTTCCCTCGACCAAGAGAATGGCGACGATGGGAGGATTCGTCGCCGGCGGCTCGGGCGGGATCGGCTCGTTGCGCCACGGGATGCTGCGCGACGGCGAGAACATCACCTACCTGCGCATCGTCACCGTCGAGGACGCGCCCAGGGTCATCGAGCTCCGCGGCCGTGACATTCTCAAGGCGCAGCACGCCTACGGCACCAACGGCATCATCGTCGCGATGGACTACGCGCTCGCCCCGAAGACCGGCTGGGTGCATGCGATCGCGCTCTTCGACGGGTATGGCGACGCGCTCGAATTCGCCGTCGAGGCCCAGGACGCCGGTCTCGACGCCTACCTGATGACGGTCGTCGAGCGCGGATTCGCCCGCTTCTACCGTCGCCTCGCAAGCCACTTCCCTCCCCGGCGGGACGCGGTCTTCTCGATGGTGGCGCCGGACGCCATGGCGGAATTCGGCAGCCGCGTGGCCGGGATGGCCGGCACTGTCAGCCTTGCGAAGCCCCTTGAGGGGATGGAGGCCGCCAACCTGCCCCCGGCATGGGAATGCGGCTGGAACCACACCACGCTCCAGGCGCTGAAGCTCGAGCCGGACGCCTGGACCTACCTTCAGGTGGCGTATCCGCGCCCGTTCGATCCCGACGTCGTCCGCCGCCAGCAGGAGCGCTACGGCGACGAGATCCTCTTCCATCACGAGATGGCGCGCATGGACGGCGAGATCCAGGTCTTCGCGCTCCCTCTCGTGAGGTGGCGCGGGCGGCAGCGCATCTACGAGATCGTCCGCGAGATGGAAGAGGCAGACGGATGCACGATCTTCGACCCGCACGTCATCACGATCGAGGACGGCGGCATGAAGGAAATTGACACGGCGCAGATCGCGTTCAAGATGGAAGCCGACCCGCACGGCTTGATGAACCCGGGAAAGACCCGGGGCTGGCCGCCCGAAACGGGACGGGCCCAACCCTGACCGTCATGCAAAAGGAGAATGGATCCATGATGACAAGAATCCTCGCCGCCCTTGCGGCAGCCCTGGCCGCAGGCGGCGCGCTTGCCGCCGACAAGGTCGTCTTCGCCACCAACTGGCTTGCCCAGGGCGGCCACGGCGGCTTCTACCAGGCGCTGGCCGACGGAACCTACGAGAAGCACGGGCTGGACGTCGAGATCCAGATGGGCGGCCCGCAGATGAACAACCGTCCACAGCTGCCCGCCGGCAAGATCGACTTCCTGATGACCGGCAACCTGCTGCTCTCGATCGACAACGTACGCAACGGAATCCCCACGGTCGTCGTGGCATCCTACTTCGAGAAGGATCCGCAGGTGCTGATCGCCCACAAGGGCCAGTACGACGGCTGGGAGGACCTTGTGAACGCGCCGGAGATACTGATCTCCAAGGACGGGCAGTTCAGCTTCTGGCAATGGATGAAGGCCGAGCACGGCTTCCGGGACGAGAGCCTCCGGCCCTATGGCAACAATCTCGCCCAGTTCCTTAACGACGAGAAGATGGTGCAGCAGGGCTACGCCATCGCCGAGCCGATCTACGCGGCCGAAGCGGGGGCCGAGGTCGACACCTTCGTGCTCGCGGACTACGGCTGGAACACCTACTCGACGACCGTCGAGACGAGAGCCGAGCTCGTCGAGAGCGATCCCGGCCTCGTGCAGCGCTTCATCGACGCGTCCACCATCGGATGGTACAACTACCTGTACGGGGACAACGCCGCCGGCAACGCGGCGATCATCGCGGCCAATCCCGACCAGTCGCCCGAAAAGCTCGCCAAGGAGGTCGCGCAGATGAAGGCCCTCGGAATCATCGACAGCGGCTACCAGCTCGAAGCCGGGATCGGCGCGATCGACCTGCAGCGGGTCAAGGCGTTCCATGACCTGGCCGTCGAGACCGGAATCATCGAGGCCGGCTCGGTCGATGTCGGCATGGTCGCGACCGACCGGTTCGTCAACAAGAAGGTCGGGATGGAACTCAGGCCCTAGGGACGTCCGGCCGTGCGACTGCTTGTGGTCTTCTGCCACCCGAGCCGCGAAAGCTTCGGCGCCGCACTCCTGGAAACGGCCTGCCGCACCCTTCGTGCGGCAGGCCATGACGTGCGCGTGCGCGATCTCTACAGGGACGGCTTCGAGCCCGTCCTGAGCGAGGGGGAATGGTCCGACTACCTGCCGCGCACCGGGGCCATAATCGACAAGCATCCCGATCACGTCGAGGAGCTGAGATGGGCCGAGGGCCTCCTCGTGATCTACCCGACCTGGTTCTACGGGCCTCCCGCGATGCTCAAGGGCTGGCTCGAGCGCGTATGGCTGCCGGGCGTCGCCTTCGAGGTCGCCAGCGCCAGGCTGAGGCGCCCGAAGGGGAAGCTCTGCAATGTCCGGCTCTTCGTCGGGATCACCACGTCCGGCTCGCCCTGGTGGTGGATCCGCCTGATACGCGATCCCGGACGCAGCCTGTGGACCCGGGGAATGCGTCCGCTGCTTTCGCCGAAGTGCCGCTACAGCTGGCTCCAGCTCTACGACATCAACAACACGAGCGAGAGCCGGCGCGCAGGCTTTCTCTCCCGCGTCGAAAGAGCGTTGCGGCGCATCGAGGCATGACGGCGGGGGGAATGACGCATGCCCGCCGCGGGAAAGGGCGCGCGTCCGGGCCGACACGCCGTTCCCTCGCGCAGCCGGGCATCCGGCGCCTCGCCCGCGGGCTGGCGCCGTCCCGGCCGGACATGGGGTCCCCGGCCCCGGCCGGCGACGGCGTTGCGGCCGCCCTGCTCCGGGCAGGCGCATGAATTCACGCACCGATTTCGCCCGGAAGCGCGAGGCGCTCAGGGAGAGGATCCACGAGGCCGCGACGGCGGAATTCGCCGAGCACGGCCTGCGCGGCACGACGACGCAGGCCATCGCCGACCGCGCGGGCCTGACCAAGACCAAGCTTCACTATCACATCAGCGGCAAGGAGGAGCTGTACCAGGACGTCATCGACCGGATCATCGGGATCTGGGCCGACCTGTTCGACGGGAGCGCCGCCAGCCGGGATCCGGAATCCGTGCTGCGGGACTACATCGTCCGGAAGGTCCGCTTTTCGCTCGAGCATCCCGACAAGGTCAAGCTGTTCGCGAGCGAGGTCATGCGCGACGCGAGCATGCTGCAGGATCACTGGATGCGGTCGCGCAAGGACGTCCGGCGCTCGGCTTCGCTGATCGAGAGCTGGATCGCCGAAGGACGCGTCCGTCCCGTCGATCCCTTGCTGCTGCTGTTCCACATCTGGGCGATGACCGAATACTACGCGGTCATGGGCAAGCAGGTGCGCTTCTTCCTGGACGGCAAGGCGCCGGATCCGATGGCCGCGGAGCATGTCGCCTCCGAGATTGCCAACATGGTGCTGAACGGGGTGCTCGAGACTGGCAGCCGACCGGCGGGCAGCGCCTGAAGGCAGGGAGTCCGGCGATCCCCGCCCGGGACAGCTCGCCCTCGGTCATCATCAGGGCGATTGCATTGAGCGGAACTTCATTGCCCAAGCTCATGAACCGCGATTGCAGACGGATGACCGACAAGGAGCCCATCCAAGGTCAGCAGCCGGAGACCTTCCTCCTGGGCCTGGACCATCAGCAGTTCGTCGAAAGGGTCCTTGTGGTCCAGCGGTGTTTCGAGTTCGCAGGCAGCGTGGCGCATGGTCATCGGCAGGAACGTCATGTCCTGATCTTGCAGCGCGGCGACGACATCCGCGGGAGAGAAGCGGCTCTTGCGCTCGCCCGACCGGTGGCGAGCGTCGTGCTTGAGGCGCATCTCCCAGGTCGAAACAGCGCTGACGCAGAAATCCGTCCCCCGCGCCGCCAATGCCCGGCGGTTCGGAGTCCAGGAACATGCCCGGCCTGTCCATGAAGTCGAACAGGCAGGACGTATCGAGCAGAACGCGCATTGTTCGTCCGGCTACTCTCCGTCGAGCCCGAGCACCTCGCGGCTGAAGGCGGGATCGTTGAATTTCTCCGGCCAGCCTTTCCCGTCGCCCTCGATCCCGAGACGCCGACGTGCGGCCTCCAGCTTCTCGAAGTCGATCCCGCCGCGCCGGTCGCAGCGCACCAGTTCGGCCGTCGGCCGGCCGTGCCTTGTGATGATCACGCGCTCGCCCTTGCGGGCGGCGGCGACCAGTTCGGAGAGGCGCGCTTTCGCGTCGCGGATGGGAAGTTCCATCGCAGGTCGCTCCCGGTCCGGGCTCCTCTCTCGCAAACATGTCGCGACGGCCGCCCTCGATCAAGACCAAACCGTGACTACATCGTTCCCGCCCCATCCTGTTTCGGTGCCGCCGAAACTCTTATGAGCCCCCTCCCGTCAAGCGCTTTCTTCATGACGTGTCACATCGACCCGTCTCCTCTCAGAGGCGGCGTCGGCGCCGCTCGGGGATTCTCCAGGCGGAACGTCGCTTTCCGGGGAGCGCCCGACGGCGCGTCCAGGCTGTCCGGTTCGGTCTGCCGGCCTGTGCCGGCCCCGTGACCACGGCGCCCCGTTCGGGCGGCGCGACGTTCCGGAAGGCGGGACCCGTCTGAACGGACGGTGCCGCGGGATGCGGCGGACCATGCCTCCTGCCGGTCACACGCCCTGCCCGGGTTCCCCGAGGGCCCCGTCGGGCCGCCCGGGTGTCAGGGTGTTCCGGTCTCCCCCTCCCGTGCCTTCGACAGGACGGCGCCCTCGGGCACCGGCCCGGTCGCGGCGAACCGCCCGGCGCCACGAGCGGCTTGCGCGCCAGCGCCACGATCCCGCGCTTCCTCGAGCGCCCGTCGCGGGCGACGGCGCAGCGCTCGAACCACTTCGACAGCGCGGGCCGCGGCGACGTGACGGCGGACGCGACCGGGGTCGCGGTGCACGACCACTGGCGGCCGTACTTCAACATCCCCGGGACGGTGCCCTCGCTCTGCGCCGCGCACGTCCTGAGCGAGCTCCGGGACCGGGTGGACTTCGACGACGAGGATCGGGCGGAGAGGACGGCCCGCCTTCTGCGCCGCGCCGTCCACGCCGTCAACCTGTCGGACGGAAAGCCCCTTCCGGAGCGGCTGGCGGAACTGATCGGCCGCCGTTACGACAGCATCGTGGCCGAGGGCATCGCCACGCACGAAGCCCTGCCGCAAATGCGGATGCCACGGAAACCGAATGCCGGATTTCCTTCGTCGGCGACGTGAACCCAACCGAATGACGGAGAGATCCTCATTTTGGCGGTCGCGCGGCCCATCTTGCCGAGAGGACCTCGGCCTGTTGCAGCACGGTCCGGACGGCGGCGTCCCGGAGATCGGGCGGGTAGCCGTGCTTGCGCAGGATGCGCTTGACCAGAACCCGCATCCGTGCGCGCGCCGGCTCCCGGTGCTGCCAGTCCACGGAGGCGTTGCCCTTCAGACCGTTCAGCAATTCAAGAGCGATGACACGAAGCTGGTCGTTCCCCATCATCTCGACCGCGCTCTCGTTCTGGGAGAGGGCGTCGTAGAACGCGACTTCCTCCTGGCTGAGCCCTTCCTCCTCGCCGCGCCGGTGCGCGGCACGGATGTCCTTGGCGAGTCCGATCAGTTCCTGAAGGACCTCCGCCGTGGTGACGGCATTGCCGTGGTAGCGGGCGATCGCCTCCTCCAGTCTCTGCGAGAAGGCGTGGGTCTCCGCCAGGTTGACGCGGCTTCGTGATCGAAGCTCGCCGTCGATGAGCTTGCGAAGCGCTTCCAGCGCGAGGTTCTTCTTTTCCATCCCCCGGATCTCGGCGAGGAAATCGTCGGAAAGGCTGGAGATGTCCGGCGTCTCCAGCCCGGCGGTCTTGAGAATGTCGACGATCTCGGTGGAGACGACCGCCCGGCTGACGATCTGCCGCACGGCCAGGTCCCGTTCGGCCGAAGACCTTACCCCCCCCCCCCCCCCCCCGGGGGGGGGCTTGGTGAACGCCGCCCGGACGGCCTGGAAAAACCGACGTCCTCCCGAATCGCGCGCGCCTCGTCGCTGGCGGCCGCGAGAGCGAACGCCCTGGAGAGCGACAGCACGGCGTCCGGGAAGCGGCGGCGGGCGCCGGTTCTCCTCGACGAGGGAGGGGGTTTCTGTCTGCCGGACCTTGCGGGAAATGTCTTCCAGCGTCTTGTCGGAGATCTGCGGATTGAGGCATCTGAGTGCCTCTTCGAAACTGTCGGACAGCATTACCTCGCCGTAGCTCCTGCGCTCCGGTACCGGCCCTTCCGGACCGATGTCCGGTCCGTGGAGCACCGCGTAGCCCAGCCCGGCAAGCCATTCGAGGGCGGCGTCCTCTACCTCGTCTTCGGTGAAATTCCTCATGGCAATTCAGTTTCTTCCTTTGGTAATCCCCATACGGTCCTCGACAGGGAGACAAGGCCCACCTGTCGTGCCGAAACGGCCGCCTCATTCCAGGTCTCATACGATTCAATCGAGGCCACGGCCCGATCGATCTTTGTGTTCTCGCCGACCTTCGGTTTCTCCGCCAGGGCACGCGTCAGCAGCAGCTTCGATTCCCTGTAGACAGGCTGCTTTTCGCCGTAAGGGCGGTTGCCGAGAGATGCGTTGATCGATTTCTCGACAAGCACCAAGTTGCCCAACCGCTCTGCAATGTCCGGATTCTCGAAGGAGCCGAACTCGTCCAGTGCCGCCTGACACGGGTTTTGAGGAAAGATGTGCTCAATTTCATAACCACCCTGAACGTACGTACCGAGCCAGCGAGTTCCTTCGGTCTCGCCGTAGGCGACAAGATCGATTTTCTGGGTCAGCTTCGCAAGAATGTAGCGAAACCGATATTGCTGAAGCGTCTGAAGGGTCAGGCGACCGATCGCATCGTCGAAACGAACGGACAGGTTGGCCCTTTCCCGGACAAACCGCTTCGAAATGAACGCCTCGAACTCTTCCCCGGATCTCACCGCGCGTAGCTCGGCGGCCCATCTCGCGAAATTTCTCTCGAAGGTCCGGGTGGGCTCTCGCGTGATCACGTAGCAGAAAAAAAGGTTCTCGACTTCTTTGGCCAGCCGGTCAAAGAGAGGCTCGGCAAGGTGCCTACCTGCAAGCAACAGGATCAGGTGCTGGCGTGCCGCCTGGCCGCCCAGCAGCCGCATGTTGTCCAAAGAGGGGGGTTCGGGTCGCCTGCTTCGTTCTTTCCGGACTTGAATCGCGCATATGCCCTTGCGGCCTTTAGGAGCTCCTCGGCGAACCTGATAGGGTCTTTGCCGTATCCTACGGTCGCTTCGTTCTTCGAGAGCCACCCGTAGATTGCATCTTCACGCAGGACTTCAACGTCGTAACGGCTGAATATGAAGTAGCGCAGAAACCGGAGCGGTTTTTCGCCCATGTCGTAGATATTTTCCTGCAGCTCCTTCCAAGTGTGTTTCAGTCTGTCGAACTTCGACGGCGGCGTCTTCATGAACAGCAGGTTCTTGAGCAGGTCCATCGAGTTGAGCCCGATACCTCGGTCATTGATCGTCTCGAAGATCTTCAGAGCCTTCGCGACATCTTCCGTCTGAAAGCGGATCAGCTTCACCTTGTCCATGAGATAGCCGTAGAACCGCCTTACCTTAGCGGCATCGTCGCCGAATTCGGAAGTCAGGAAGCGAGTCATAACGTGGTGGGCGTTTCGAATGTTCCTCATCGATCCCGTCATCTGACCGGCTATCCCCTTTCCTTTTGCCAGACTCACCAACGCGTCACCGCTGTCCTCATACTGAAGATCAAGCCGATGGCGGAACGTCTCCTGTCCGGTTTCGTCCACAGACGCATCGGCCAGCTGCGAGTTCAGCACAGAGAATTCCTTCTCTTCGAGCGACTGCAGACGGTCGCGTATTGCGCAGAGCGCGACATAGAGGGTGGTCATGCGCTGCTGCCCGTCGATCAGGTCCAGAACACCGTTCCTTCCGGGGCAAACAACGATGCTGCCGATGAAATACTCCGGAGCGTTCCCGGCCTGACCGGACATCTCGTCGGTGATGTCAGTCAGCAGCTGTTCAACCTGATCGGTGCCCCAGACATATTCCCGCTGATAATCCGGCACTGCATAAAATGACTTGAAGAGGTCCGCAACTGTCAGGTCATCACTGTCAACCTTTTGAGTCGTCATCTCACCACCTTAGCTGCTTCGCGCTTGTCAATCGGCGGAAACCAAATGAAGCGCATTTACAATCTCAAAGGCTTATCCCCCTGGCCAAGGCGGCACAAGATGTTGTGTCGGCGCCCGTGCGGCCGGGTTCCCGGATCCGTTGCGCGGAACGCGCCGGCACGGCCGCAAGGCGGTCCCGGCGGCGGGATTTCCGGGATGCGGGGGGGGGGGCGTGGACGGACTCCTGGCGCGTGGTTCCGGCACCGGGGCCGCGTCAGGCGCGTCCTTCGACGATGTCCTGACACGTTGCGGACGGCAGCCCGAGGCCGATGCCGAGGAGGCTGTCGAGCGAGGTCCGCCGGTGGCGGCGCCGGTTCCAGCGAAAGACGAACTCGTCCAGGCAGCGCCGGCCGTGCTTGCGCCTCAGCCCGTGACGCACCCCCAGGGCCCAGCGCTTCAGGTTCGAGAAGGCCCGGCGGACCCAGGTCAGGATCTAGGGCCCGTTGACAGTTGCCTTGCGAATCGCCCGCTTCCATGCCATTTCCTTCCCCGATGACCGCCGGAACGGCGGCACGGGCAGGAAACAGGTGACATCATGAATGCAGACAGGACGGTTCTGACCGACGCCATGTGGGCGCGGATCGAGGACATGCTGCCGGGCAAGAAGTCCGATCCCGGCGGCACGGCGGCGGACAACCGCCTTTTCATGGAGGCGGTGCTCTGGCGGTTCCGCACGGGGTCGCCGTGGCGCGACCTCCCCGCGCGGTTCGGGAACTGGAACAGCGTCTCCAGGCGGTTCCGGCGCTGGGCGCTTTCGGGGGTATTCGAACGCGTTTTCAACGCCCCCGTTCCACTCTGAAGTGCAACACCTGATGCAGTGTTCCTGGTCGTTCGGCGACACATGATGTTGCGAATCGGCCAGGCGGCGACGACAGTCCCTGTGATGAAGCAAGGAGACTGTCATGCCCGAGGGCCATCGCCACCGGCCTCATGCGGAACGCTGCCAGATCCACGCCCTGAGGAAAAGCGGGCTTTCCGGCCCGGCGATCGCCCGCCAGCTCGGCCGCGACCGCACGACGGTCTGGCGCGAGGTGCGGCGCAACGCCGGCAGGCGCGGCTACCGCCACAAGCAGGCCCAGCGCAAGTCGGACAGGCGCCGCAGCGCGGCCTCGTCGGTGGCGCGCAAGATGACGCCGGAGCTGTGGCGCATGGCGGAGGAGCGGCTGGCCGAGGGCTGGAGCCCCGAGCAGGTCAGCGGGCGCCTCCGCAAGGAGGGCGAGCCGATGGCGGGGCGTCAGTGGATCTACGAGCGCATCCACGCCGACCGGAAGGCCGGCGGCGGTCTCTGGCGGCATCTCCGCCGCCGCGGCAGGAAGCCGGACCGGAAGGGCGGGGCCCACGCGGGCCGCGGCCACATCCCGGGCCGGGTGGACATCTCCGAGCGCCCGGACGTCGTGGAGGCGAAGGAACGGGTCGGCGACTGGGAGGCCGACACCATTGTGGGCAAGGGCCACAGCGGCGCGCTTGTCTCCCTGGTGGACAGGGCGTCCAAGTACACGCTGCTCGAAAGGGTCGAGAGGAAGACGGCGGACGCGGTCGGCTCGGCCATGACCGGCATGCTGGGCCCTCTCCCCGTGCACACGGTCACCGCGGACAACGGCAAGGAGTTCGCGGGCCATGCCAGGGTGGCCGAGGCGCTGGGCGCGGGGTTCTTCTTCGCGCGCCCGTACCACTCCTGGGAGCGCGGCCTGAACGAGCACGTGAACGGGCTGGTGCGGGAGTGGTTCCCGAAGGGCACGGACTTCCGCAAGGTGACGGACGAGGCCGTGAAGGCCGTCCAGGACCGGCTGAACGCACGTCCGAGGAAGGCGCTGGGCTACCTCACCCCGTCCGAGGCCTTCCACCAGGCGCAGCCGCCCTGAGGGGGCCGTTCCGGGGCCGCCGGGGGCGGCTCCGAGGGGAGATGCGCGCTGTCCGCGGCCCGCCGTCCTCCGGTCGGGCTCCGCCCTCCCTGCGTCCGGCGGGCCGCGGACAGCGCCCGGCAGGGCTTGCACCGCCCCGGAAGACTGGCTACGCCTCCCGGTGAAGGGACCGCCGCCGCTCGGGCTTCGCCCCTCGCTGGCTGATGTTGCACTTCGGAGTGGAAGCGGCGACGCCTTGTCGGAGGAGTTCGACCTCGAGTGGGTGTTCGTCGACGGCACGGTCGTCCAGGCGCATCAGAAGGCGTCCGGCGCAAAAGGGGGACCTCGAGCCAGGGGATCGGTCGTTCCAGAGGCGGCCTGACGAGCAAGGTCGTGGCCGTCGTGGACGCGCTCGGCTATCTGGTCCGCTTCAGGATCCTTCCCGGCCAGGCGCACGACCTCAAGGGGGTGCCGGGGCTTCTCGACGGCCTGGCGTTCGGGGCCTTCGTCGGCGACAAGGCGTTCGACGCGGACTGGCTGCTGGAGGACCTGGCGGAACGCGGGGCGGAGGCGGCGGTCCCGTCGAAGCGGAGCCGGACGGTGTCGCGGGCGCATGACCGGGAGGTCTACGGCTGGCGGCACCTGGTGGAGAGCCTCTTCGCGAAGACCAGGGAGTTCCGTGCGATCGCGACCCGGTACGACAAGACCGACGCGAGCTTTGCCGCCGGGATCCACCTCGTCGCCGGCGTGGTCGCGGCGACATGAGTGTCAACGGGCCCTAGTGCGCCTTGCGGGCGCCGGAAGCGACGGAAGTCCGGTCAGCCGTTGCCATCCACCGGGTGAGCGCATATGGCAGGGCGATGATTTCGTCTTTCCGTCACAGCGGACTGAAAGCCCTGTACGAGGGGAGGACGGTGCGCCGGGTGGCCCCGGCGCATGTCGCGAAGCTGCGGGATATCCTGGCGGCGCTTGATCTCAGCCGGGGACCGGAGGGGATGGACCTGCCCGGGTTCCGGCTTCACGGGCTGAAAGGGCCGCTGGAGGGGCATTGGTCGGTTCGGGTATCGGGAAACTGGCGCGTGACGTTTCGGTTCGAGGACGGCGCGGCGGTCGACGTGAACTACGTGGACTATCACTGAGGAGACTGAGATATGGCGATGTACAACCCGCCGCATCCTGGCGGCGTCGTGAGGCGGCAGTGCCTCGAGCCCCTGGGGCTGACGGTCACACGGGCCGCCGAAGGGCTGGGCGTCACGCGGCAGGCACTTTCGGAACTGGTCAACGAACGCGCGGGGATATCCGTGGAGATGGCGATAAGGCTGTCGAAGGCTTTCGGCTCCACTCCCGAAACCTGGCTGGGGATGCAGATGGCCCATGACCTGTGGCGGGCCCGCGACCGGGCCGGCCGGATCGCAGTGGAGCGGTTCGCCGCGGCGTGACCCGCGCGAACGCCACTTGGACGGAGGCGCTGGATGCTCCCGGGCGGCAGAGAGCGCGGGCCACGCATTTCCGGCACACGTCCGCGGGGCCTCGGCACCGAACGCTCATGCCCCGCTTCGCGATGGCGGCGGCACCTCTCGTGCGGCATGGGTCGGGACGGGTTCCGCCGGATTTGACGGCAAGACCGGGACGGGGCTGGCTTGCGGCACGCGCACGAACCCGCGGAGCCTCCGCATGCGTACATTGTGGACGTGCCGTTCCGCTTTGTGGCCGGCGACAGGTCGTCCCGGGCCCGGGACATCGCGCGGGCGAAAAGGCCCGCCAGGGAGTGAAAGGATTGGGGGATGGAGAAAGTGACGTATGCTCTCCACGACACCGCCGACTGCCTGAAGGGCGAAGAGGACATCGCGGCCTGTCTTGAGGCAGTGATGGAAGAGGGCGGCGATGACCCCGCCCATGTCGCCCACGCCCCTGGAACCGCCGCACGGGCACGGAACATGACGGCACGCGCACCGGAAGCCGGGATGAGCCGCGTCGGCCTGAAGGCCCTGTCGGCAGGGGGAAACCCGACGCTCGCCACCGTCCTGAAGGTTGCCAGGGCTCTTGACCTGAAGGTCTCTCTCGAGCCGGATGCGGCCAGGGGGAATGTCAGGCCTTGACCCGGCGCGGCATCTGGAACGGCCAGGCACGGCCTTTGGGAGATCCGGGGGAGACGGGCCGCGGGGAGGACGGTGCGCCGCGTGGCCCCGGCGCATGTCGCGGGGCCGCCGGACATCCTGGCGGCGCCTGGTCCCGGCCGGGGACCGGAGGGGATGGACCTGCCCGGGCTCCGTCTCAGGTGTCAAGGTGTCAAGGTGTCAAGGTGTCAAGGTGTGCATTCCATAGCCTCCACGCCCTTGCCGTCGGGGCGGGACCCGGAATGCGGAGCGCTCACCCGCCGGAAGCCAGCGCGGCGATCTGCGCGTTCATGTCGATCAGCATGCTGAACGCGAAGCCGGACGCCGCAAGCAGGATCGCGACGATTGCCGCGCCGATCCGCTTGACCCAGAGAAGGTCGTTCCTGATCTCCGCCATTTCTCCGCCCAGTTTCGCGAAATCGCCGCGCAGTTCCGCAAGATCGGCTTTCGTCGCGACCCCGCCCGTCACTCCGGCGCGGACGGCCTCGGTGATCGCCTCGGCCTTGTCGGCGTCAAAGCCCCTGGCCTTGAGCTGGCGCGTCACCGCCAGTGTGTCGAATGCTGTATCCACCATGCCAGGGAGGTAGCATTGTCCGCCTGGTGTTTCAACCGGGCCGACAGAGGGAGCGCAGTTCAGTTTGGTTGGCGCATGATCGGCGGCCTGGCCAGCATGGTGGATGTAGTGACCACGCGGTCTGGCCTGTTCGCCGAGATCGAGCGTGACCCGGGCGACGGCCGTGGCCAGAATCATGGGCCATGGAAGCTAGGGCCCGTTGACACTCATGTCGCCGCGACCACGCCGGCGACGAGGTGAATCCCGGCGGCAAAGCTCGCGTCGGTCTTGTCGTACCGGGTCGCGATCGCACGGAACTCCTTGATCTTCGCGAAGAAGTTCTCCACCAGGTGCCGCCAGCCGTAGACCTCCCGGTCATGCGCCCGCGACACCGTCCGGCTCCGCTTCGACGGAATCACCGCCTCCGCCCCGCGTTCCGCCAGGCGAAATAGATCCGGTAGCCGGGACCGAAGTCGATGCGGTACTCGACCACGCCGGCACCGACCCCTTTCGCGTTGGAGAGGTTTCCCCGTTCGATGCGCGACAACGCGGTGGTCACCTTGGCCGCGGCGCGGGCGTCGAGGCGATCGAACCATCGCGCGAACGGGCTGTCGCCCTGGGCATCGACATACGCCTCGATCTCCAACATGGGAGCGTAGTAACTCATATGTTACCGAATCACTTCGCTTCCTGCCGCCGCCTCAGCCGTCGTGCGTCCGTCCTACGATACGAGGACAGGCCGGACGGCCCGCGTGAGGAAGCCGGTGCCGGCACCGTGGGAGAGACGCCTGCCCTCACATCCTCCTCAGCACCCAGACCACCTTGCCGACGACGTGGATCTCTTCGCCGAGCGCGGTGTAGGGCTCGTAGGCGGGGTTAGCGGAGAGGAGGCGGATGCGTTCCTCTCCCGGCACCATCTCGACGCGCTTGACGACGAGGCCGGTGCCGTCGAAGAGCACGAAGAGCTCGCCGGTGGCGGGCCTTCGCCTTGCGGTGTCGACGAGCAGCCGGTCGCCCTCGCGCATCTCGGGCTCCATGGAGTCGCCCCGCACGCGAAGGATGCGGAGCGTCTTCGGGTCCGCATCGCCCTCGTGGCGCACCATCGCCTCGGGGAGATACCAGCGGGCCTTCTCCTCGACGACCTCGCCGGCGACGGCGCCGCCGCCCGCGGCCGCCTCGACCTCCATCTCGGGGACGGGAACGAGCGGCGCGTCGGGGTGGGCGCGGGGGCCGTAGCGCCGGGTGCGGGTGGGGGCCTTGCGGGGCGGGAGCGCGGCGTGGCGGAGCTCGGCGGGGTCGCAGTGGAGGAGCTTCGCCAGGGCTTCCGAGTCCTGAAACCCGAGGACCTTCGGCATCCCGCGCACGAGGTACTGCTGAAGATACGTCTTGTTGCGCCCAATGGCGGTCGAGGCGCGGCTCATGGTGAGGTCGTTCTGGCGAAGGAGCGCCTTCAGGCGTTCTCGCACGGGGTCGCTGGCCATCGCGGGGGCTCGCCGGTGTGTCATATAGTGCAGGATATGTACTACTTCTTCCTATTGTCAAGCCTGCGCCCCGTCCCTATGGTGCGCGCCCATGACGACGCAGGCCGCCCTCATCCGCCTCCTCGACGCCTACCGGGCGCGCACCGGGCATAGCGCCCGGCGTCTCGGCCTCGAGGCCCTCAACGACCCGGGGCTCGCGGCGACGCTGAAGCGCGGGCGGACGCTCCGGCTCTCGAGCGCCGACCGGCTGCTCGCCTTCATCGGGGAGGCGCCGCTCGGACCGCGCTTTCGCCGAGAGGTCGAGGCGTTCCTGGCGGTCACCCGCACGAAGCGGGCCGTGTTCGGGCTCGCCGCCGCGGGCGACCCCTCGTTCGTCGCGCGGCTGACGGCCGGAGCGTCTCCGACGCTCGCGACCATGGACCGGGTGCGGGCGTGGATGCGGGCGAACGCGAGCGCGGCCGAGCGCGCGGCCATCGAGAGGGCGGTCGGGGAGGCGTTCCCGGAGTCCGCTCCGGATGCGCAAGTCCTGGCGCCGTCACCCTTTGCCATCACCACCGATTCCTCCAACCAGGGAGACACCCCCATGCGAGACGACACCACCTACCTCGACACCCGCGCCGCGGCGGCCCATCTGGGCCTGTCGCCCCGCACCCTCGACCGCTACCGGGTGAGCGGGGAGGGGCCGGAGTTCTACAAGCTCGGGTCCCGGGTGCGCTACCGCTTGGCCGACCTTGAGGCGTGGGCGGAGTCCCGGCGCCGGCGCTCGACCTCCGACGAGGGCCTCGCGAGGGCGGCGGCATGAGGACCCGGGCGCTCGTGGTCGCGGTCGCGGTGCTCGCCCTGGAGCCCGCGCTCGCGACGACCGATACCACGTTCTCGGGTCCGCTCGGGACCGTGACCGGCATGGTCTCCGGCACCGGCGGGCAGCTCGCCGCGGTGCTTGCGGTCGGCGCCGCCCTCATCGGCTCGGTGCTCCGCTTCAACGCGACGCAGCTCCTCGGCGCCGTCGGCGTCGGCGTGGCCGCCGGCGCGGGCACCGGCATCGTGACGGGCCTCGTCGGCACGGCCATCGTCTGATGGAGACCCGGCACGTCATTCCGCGCAGGCTCGACGAGCCCGAGCGCTGGCTCTTCTGGACGCTCGACGAGGCGGCGGTGCTCCTCGCGCCGGCCGTCCTCGGGCTCGGGGCCAACGCGTTCGTGATCGGGCTGATTGCCGGCGTCGGGGCATGGCTCCTGCTGCGGCGCGTCAAGCGCGGCGGCGGGGCGCACGTCGCGCTCTACGCCCTCTACTGGATGCTGCCGGGGCGGGCGCTCGGATTGAAGGCCACGCCCCCGAGCCACCTGCGGCGCTTCGCCGGATGAGACGCGCGCGGATGGAGGCCGAGCGCCGGCGGGTGCGGGACACGCGGCTCGTGCTCGCGGTGCTGCTCGCGCTCTCGACCGTCTCGAACGCCATCCTGGGGCTCGGGCTCGTGCACCACGAGCGGGTGACGGTGCTGGTGCCCGCGGTCACCGGTCCCGCCTGGGAGGTGGGGGAGACGTGGGCGGGGCGGCGGTATCTGGAGGACGCCGCCCGGACGGTCGCCGCGACGCTCCTCACTTTGACGCCCGAGAACGCCCCCGCAGTGCGCGAGGCGGCGGCGCGCATGAGTCACGCCTCGGCCCGGGGCGCCATCGGCGCCTGGGTCGCGGCCGAGGCCGAGCGGATGGCGGCGCTCGACTTGGCGAGCGCCTTCCATCCCGAGCGCATCGAGACCGACGTGGATGCGCTCGCCGCCGAGGTGACCGGCACGCTCGCCACCTTCATCGGCCGGGAGGAGACCTCTCGGGTGCGCAAGATCTACCGCCTCGTCTTCCGGCTCGACGCCGGACGCCTGGGGCTGCTCCGCTTCGAGGAGCGGGAGGAGGAGTGATGCACACGAACGCAAGACGACGGTTCCGGACCGCACTGCTCGCAGGATGCGCCCTCGCCTCGGGCGAGACGCTCGCGATGCAGGTGCTGACGGCCACCGACCACGCAGCGCTCGAAGCCAAGGTCTCGGCCCACGCGGTGAGCCGTATCGCGCTCTCCGACGACCGCATCGCGCGCATCGTGCGCCCGCCGGGCGGGTTCGCGGTCGAGCACGACGCGGCGCGGGGCGACCTCTACCTCCGGCCCCTGGGACCGGAGACCCCCGAGACCGCGACCGTCTTCCTCGGCACCGAGCGGGGGTTCACCTACCAGCTCACCCTCACCGTCGCCGACCGGGACGCAGCGCAAGTGCTCATCCGCAACCCGGACGCGGCGGAAGAGGCGTACACCCCCGCTCCGGGCGATGCGCGCATCGCGGCGCTCGTCGCGCTCGTGCGGGCGGTCGCCGAGCGCAATCCGCCCGCGGGCGTCACCGTCGAGGGGGCGACCGGCGAGCGGCGGGCCGGAATCGAAGTCCTCGAGACCTGGCGCGCCCGGCGCTTCACCGCGCGGGTGCTGGCGCTGCCTCCGGGCGCACCCACCGGCGCCGCCGCCCTCGGAGGCCGGATGGGCGCCGAGGTCGCCGCGGTGTGGGTGCCCGAAGGCGACGCACCCCGCCACGCGGTGGTGGTGGAGGCGGGACGATGAGCGCCCCGCAGGCCGACCCCGCGACGGAGCGCACGCGCCGCGTCCAGCAGGCGCTGCTCGCAGGGCTCGCGGTCGCGGCCCTCGGCGGACTCGCGCTCTGGCTCTCCGCGGGCGGGAGCAAGGCGCCGCTCCCCGAAGGCGGCATCGCCGCGGAGCTCGCAGGGCCCGGCGCCGCCGAGGCGAGCTGGGTGCGCCGCTCCGAGGCCCGCATCGGGGGACTGGAGCGAAGGCTCCGCGAGATGGAGACCGGGGCCCGCCGCGTGCAGGAGGAGAACGCGCGCCTTCGCACCGAGCTCCGCGCCCGCGACGCCGACGCCCGCACGGTCATCGACCGCCAGGCCGCCCTCATCGAGTCGCTGGAGCGGCGGGCATCCACACCGCCCGACCCGTTCGCAGGCTCCTTCCCCGCAGGCGAGCCCTTCGCGCCGGCATCGGCCGCAGGGCCTGCGTCACCGGCGAGCGGCGCTCCACCCGCTACGCCCCTCATCGAGTCCTTCCCCCTCGAAGGGGCGAAGGCGCCGGAGACGTTCCGCGCCGTCGACAAGACCCTCGGCGCCTGGCTCCCTGCGGGGAGCCACGCCGAAGCGGTGGTGATTGCCGGGGTGGACGCCTCGGCCGGCATCGTCTCCCAGAGCGACCCCCGCCCGGTGCTCCTTCGCATCACGAGCCCCGCGTGGACCGCGGCCGAAGAGGGCCGGGCCCTCGAGGTCGACCTCGAAGGCTGCACCGTCACCGGCGCGGCCCACGGCGACCTCTCCTCGGAGAAGGTCTACGTGCGCCTCCGGACACTCACCTGCGCCGGAGACCAACCCGGCGCCGTGGTCGAGACCGAGGTTGCAGGCTTCGTCGCGGGCGCGGGCAAGACCGGTGTGCGCGGCCCGGTGGTGAGCCGCGAGGGGGCGCTCGTCGAGAAGGCGTTCCTCGCGGGCGCGCTCTCGGGGCTCGGCGACGGCGTCTCCCGCGCCTTCGAGCCCCAGGCGGTCGCGACCGGCTCCGGCACGGCGGCCGTCGCCAACACGGGCTTGAGCGACATCGCCCGCTCAGGGATAGGCGCCGGCGCCGGAAGCGCCGGGCGCAAGGTCGCCGACTACCTCATCCGCCGCGCCGAGCAGTACCAGCCGGTCATCCAGCTCCAGGCCGGCACGCGCGTCGCGGTGGTGTTCATCGAAGGCGCCCGCCTCGACGGGCGCGAGGAGGAGAAGACCCATGGCTGAGACGAGAGTCCCCCTCTGCCGCATCCTCGCCGCCGTCCCCCTGGCCGCGGCGCTCGCAGGGTGCGCCGCCACCCACGTGGGCGACGACTGGCAGTGCCCGCTCGCGCAAGGCGAAGTCTGCACCAGCATCGCGGCCGCCGACCCCGCGGTCGCGCCGGAGCGCGAGCCCCCTCCGCTCGCCACCCGCACGCCGCTCTACCGGACGCCCGGCACGCAAGCGGCGGCGCCGGAGACGGAGACCCGGCCCTGCGCCGAGGGCTGCAACCCCTTCGCGTGGCTCGGGCGGCTCCTCGCGCCGCGGGGCACCGCGGCCGAGACCGCGGAGAACGCCGAGGCGGTGTCCACCGCGGGCCCGGACAATGCGCCCTGCGGTGGAGAGGAACCGGTGCCGGAGGCGGCCGCGGCGCCGGTGGACACCGACGATGGTGCGGAGCCGATCGGCGACGACGGCGCGCCTTGCTCGATCGCCGCCGAAGCGCAGGCAACCACCACACCCGCGCCGGTCGCGTCCACCGCGCCGATCGAGCCGTCCGCGGCGGCGGTCATCCCCTGCGGAACGGACGATGCGCCGACCGAGCCGCCGGTGGCGGTCGAGGCTACGACCGGTGCGCCCGCGCCCGACGATGCCGAGACGCCGTGCGCGGAGCCGGCATCCGTCGACGAGACCGCGGCTACCGAGGACGCGGAGGACACGCCACCGCCGTCCGCGGGCGCGTCGCCTTCCACTCCCGCCACGCTCCTCGCGCCGCCGGTACCGGACGCGCTGCGCACCGGCGAGGTGGTCGGGCGGATCTGGATCGCGCCCTTCGTCGATGCGGGCGGCGTCTACCGCGAAGGCGCGTGGGTGCGGGCGGTGCTCGCGCCGGCGGGGTGGCGCCGGTGATGCGCTCGCGCCTGCTCGCGCTCTTCGAGGGCTCGGCGGCGCTGGAGGCGGAGGTCCGCCCGGCGCTACCGGCGCCGCTGCATGCGCTCCTGCCCTGGAGGGCCTTCGATGAGGGGAGCGAGCTCTACGTGAACGCGGCGAGCACCGGGTTCGTGCTGGAGGTCGCGCCCTTCGTCGGGCTCGACGCGGAGACGCTCGCCGCGCTCTCGGGCGTGCTCGCGGACGCCGCTCCGGAGCGCGCGACCGTGCAGGTGCTCCACTGGGCGAGCCCGCGCTTCGGCGCGGCGCTCGCTTCGTGGGCCGCGCCTCGGACCGCCGCGGGCGGCGTGCAGGCGGCGATGGCGGAGCGGAGGCTTGAACTTCTCCGTCCCGCCGGGTGGCGGGCGCTGCATGCGGACGGGCCGCCGTTCACGCTCCGGGACTGCCGGGTGCTCGTGAGCGCGGCCCTCGGGGGCGGGCCGGGCCCGGCGACGGAGACCGCGCTCTCCTCGTTCCGCCGCGCGCTCGAAGGGACCTTCGCCTCGGTGGGCGCGCCCGCGCGGCGGGTCGCGCCCGACGGGCTCCTGTCCCTCGCCGCCGAGCTCGCCGCCCCGGACGTGGCGGGGGCGGACGACGGCGGCGTCGAGCGGCCGCTGCGGCGCTGGGCGCCGCGCGACCCCCTGCACCACCAGGCGGCTTCTCCGGGCCGGGCGCTCACCGTGCACCCGCGGGGGCTCGTCTTCCACCACCCGGACGGGACGGACGTGGCGGTGCGGGTGCTGACGGCGCTCGCCTTCCCCGAGGTCTGGCCCGGGTGGCGGGGGAACGCCCTCATCGGCGACTTCCACCGCGACTTCCTCCAGCCCGGAGCGCCGGTGCTCACCGCGCTGACGGTGAAGGTCGGGGACGCGGCCTCGGTCGAGCGGGCGCATCTGAAGAGCGCCCGCGCGGTCCAGCAGGCGGGGACGGGGATTGCGCGCTACCTCCCGGGGCTCCCGGAGAAGGCGAGCGACTGGCGGCTGGTGACCGAGCGGCTGAAGGACGGGGAGCGGCTGGTGTCCGCCTGCTACGTCGCCGCGGTCTACGCGCCGGCCGGCGCCATCGACGCCGCCGAGCAGGCGGTGCGCACGCTGTACCACGGGCAGGGGTGGCGGATGGCCGCGGAGCGCTACGTGCAGCTCCCCGCCTGGCTCGCGTGCCTCCCGATGGCGCCCGCCGGCGGGCTCGATGCGGACATGGCCCGGATGGGACGGATGCGCACGCTCCTCACCTCCTCGGTCGTCAACCTCGCCCCGGTGCACGGCGAGTGGCGGGGACAGCCGGCGGAAGACGACACCCCACCGGTGCTTCTTCTTATCGGCCGCCGCGGCCAGCCCGCGCCCTGGTCGCCGTTCGCGAACGCGGCGGGGAACTACAACGTCGCGGTCACGGGGAAGTCCGGCTCGGGGAAGTCGGTGCTGATGCAGGAGCTGGTCGCCGGCATCGTCGGCGCGGGGGGCGAGGCGGTCGTCATCGACGACGGGCGCTCGTTCCAGCACTCGGCCGAGGCCCTCGGCGGCGCCTTCGTCGCCTTCGGCAAGGACCCGGCGTGCCTCAACCCTTTCGCGATGATGGACGCGGAGACCGCGGCGCGCGACGCGGACTACCGCGAGGAGTGCCTCTCGATGCTCGCAGGCGTGGTGCGCCGGATGTGCCGGCGCCGGGGCACGCTCGACGACCTCGAAGCCGCCCTCATCGACGAGGCGGTCGGCCAAGCCTTCGCCGGGGCGGGGAGCGGGGCGGACCTTGAGCACGTGCGCCGGAATCTCGACGCCCTGGGCGACCGGCGGGCGCGGGACCTCGCCACCGCGCTCAAGCCCTGGTGCCCGGGCGGGGCGCTCGGGCGGCTCTTCGAGGGCTCGACCCCGCCCCCGCTCGACGCCGCGCTCACCGTGTTCGAGCTCTCCGAGCTCAAGGGCCGGGGCGACGTCCAGGGCGTGGTGCTGATGCTGGTGGTGTTCCTCGCCACGCAACGGATGTACCACGGGCCCCGCACGCGCGCGAAGGCCATCGTCATCGACGAGGCGTGGGACCTGCTCGCAGGGGAGGAGAGCCGGCGCTTCCTCGAGGGCGCGGCCCGAAGGGCGCGGAAGTACCGCGGGGCGCTCGTGACCGGCACCCAGTCGGTCAACGACTACTACGCGAACCCCGCCGCGCGGGCCGCGTGGGAGAACTCGGACTGGGTCCTCTTCCTCGCGCAGAAGGACGAGTCGGTGGAACTCTTGAAGTCCGAGAAGCGCATCCACTGCGACCCCGGGATGGAGCGGGCCCTGAAGAGCCTCGCCACCGTCGACGGGCGCCACGCCGAGCTCGTGCTCCACGGCCCCGACGGCTGGCGGCTCGCGCGCCTCGTCCTCGACCCCTTCTCGGTCGCCCTCTACTCCTCGCGCGGGCCGGTCTACACCGCGGTCGAGCGGTTGAAGACGCAGGGGCTCACCACCGCACAGGCCGTCGCGCGCATCGCCGAGGGCGACACCCCGGCCACGACCGAAGGAGAACGACGATGAGCAGAGCAAGAGCAGGAACAGGAAGCGGGACCGCCACCCCGCAGCCCCGGCCCCTCGTCTGGCCGGGGAGCCCCGAGGAACTCACCGCGGCCGGCGTCGACTTCGAGGCGCTCGCCCACGTCCTCGCCAACACCTGCCGGTGGGGCGGGCGGAGCCGCCAATTCTTGAGCCTCGCCCAGCACGCGGTGGCGGTGAGCGAGGAGGTCGAGGGCCTCGACGGGCTCGGCCCCGCGGAGCGGCGCACGCTCGCGCTCCACGCGCTCCTCGCGCAGGCCCCCGCCGCCTGGCTCGGCGAAGACCCCGCGCCCGCCTCGACCCGGGGGGCCGAGCGGCTCCGCCGGCACGCCGCCGCCGTCGAGCGCGCGGTGCGCGAAGCCGCGGGGCTCGCTCCCGAGCTGCCGCCTGAGTGGGCGACGCTCCTCGGGCTCGTCGAGCGCATGGTGGACGCGGCCGAGCGCCGGGACCTCGGCGTCGGGGCCACCCCCGCCGGCGTCGCCTTCCCGCCCGCGAGGCGCCGGGTGCGCCCGGCGGCGCCCGCCCGGGCCGCGCGGCTCTGGCTCGCACGCTTCGCCGCGCTCTCGTCCCCGCCGGCGGGCGGGGCGAAGGCCGCGGGGATGGGTTCGGATGCCCCGGAGGCGCTTCCCGATGCCGCGTAAGGCCCGTCCGGTGCGGCTTCGCGTCGAGCACGACGCGGCGACCGTGCTCCAGGACGCGGTGCTCGCGGGCGTGCTTTCGGGCGATCCCGCGAGCCCGCGCTACGCCGGGCGCTACCTCTACCGCTTCCATGACGAGGAGGGCGTGGCGTGGCTCCGCGACCGGCGGACCGGCGCGTGGCTCTCGATGACGCCCGCGCGCGCGGCGAGGGCGCGGGCGTGAGCGGGCTCAAGTGGCTTGCCGCGTGCGCGCTCGTCGCGGGCGGGACCGCCGCCGCAGTGGCGGCGCTCGCCCTCCGCCTCGCGCCCGAGGCCCCGCCGCCGGTCGCGCGGGTGCACCTGGAGGCCCTCGTCGCCGCGCACGTCGAGGCGGCCGCCCGGGAGGGGGCGGCGCCGGAGGCGACCCGCGCCTTCGCAGTGGCGCTCGAATCCGCCCTCGAACAGGTCGCCGACCGCCACCGCGTGGTGCTCCTCCCGGCCCGCGCGGTCGCGGCCGGCGCGCCCGACCTGACCCCTGCGGTCCGGGCGGCGCTCGATGCGACGCTCGCGGAGGGCGGACCGTGACGCTCCGCCTGCGCCGCGCGCACCTCGCCTCGCCCGACGCGCTCCGCGCCGAGGCCCGGGTGCGGCGCCGCGCGCGCCTCGTGCTCGCGGCGTTCGCCGCGCTCGGGCTGCTCTGGCTCGGCCTCGCCTCGCGGGTCCACGTAAACGCGAGCTGGTCCGACCCGGCCTGGGGCTACGTGCTCCTGCCCGCCGGAAGCCCGGCGCGCGGCGAGCGCGTGGTGTTCGACCCGCCCGCGGCCCTCGGGGCGCCGGCGCCGTACTTGAAGACCGTGCGCGGCCTCCCCGGCGATCGAGTGTCGGTGGACTCCGACCGCACGGTGTCGGTGAACGGCGTTCCCCTCGGGCGCGCGAAGCCCCGGGCCCTCGACGGGCGCCCGCTCACGGCCATCGCCCCCGGGACGGTGCCCGCCGGGCACTACTTCGTGCACGGGGCGCACCCCGACAGCCACGACAGCCGCTACGCCGAGGTGGGGCTCGTCCCCCGCGCGGCCATCCGCGGGCGCGCCGTCGCGCTCCCCGACCTTCCCTGGCTCGGGCTCGCGGGACCGCTGGTGGGACCGGAGCCGGTCGCGACGACCGCGGAGGCGCGGCCGTGAGGCGCCGCCCCGTCCACCGCGGGGTCGCGCTCGCGCTCCTGCTCGCCACAGCGCTCGCGTGCGGCCCGTCGTCCGCGAAGGACCTCGGCGTGCGGGGCGCGACCTGGCCAGTCGCCGAGCCCGACCTCCTCGACGCCATCGCCGCGCGCCTCGAAGCGCTCCGCGACGCGGGCGCGTTCGAGCGCTGGGAGGCCGAGGCGAAGACGCGCGCCCGGGCGCATCTGGAGGCGCCGCCCCGGGTGCCGGGGATTGGGCCGGCGACCGAGGACCGCTCGCGGCGCCTCGACCCCGCCGTCACCGTCGCCCGCGACCTCGCGGCGCCGGACGGGACGGTCCTCGCGAAAGCCGGAACGCGCGTCAACCCGCTCGACCACGTCCGGCTCTCGCGCCCGCTCCTTCTCGTCGACGGCACCCGCGCGGCGGAGGTCGCGTGGGCGCTCCGGTACCCCGCGCCCGCGACGCTCGTGCTCGTCGCCGGGCGCCCGCTCGCGCTCGCCCGCGCCCACCGGCGCCCGGTCTTCTTCGACCAGGGCGGGGCCGTCGCGCGGAGATTCCAGGTTCGGGCGACCCCCTCGGTGGTGACGCAGGAGGGGCGGTGGCTTCGCGTCGTCGAGGTCGCGCTCGACGACGGCGCGGGGGCGGAGCGATGAGGACGGACGCAGCCCCTCGACCCCGACACTTGGACAGGAGGAGAACGCCATGCTGGACGTGAACCGGGTGACCCTCTTCGGCCGCGCAGGCCGGGACGCCGAGCTTCGCACGCTCCCGAGCGGCGACCGATGCGCGGCGTTCACGCTCGCCTCCACGGCGAGGTGGCGGCGGCGGAACGGAGAGGCGGGTGAGCGCACCGAGTGGCACCGCGTCGTCGTCTTCGGCGGGGCGGTCGATGCGGTCGAGCGGAAGGTCCGCACCGGCGCCGCGGTGCTCGTCGAGGGCCGGCTCGCCTCACGCTCGTACGAGGACGATGCGGGCGCGGAGCGGCGCGTGTGGGAGGTGGTGGTCGACGCGCGGGGGCTCGTCAGCGTACCGCCGGCGCCGGGGGAGAAGGGATGACGCCTCGGACGCTCGCGCTCGCGGCCCTCCTCATGGTGCTCCCCGCGACGGCGCAAGCGCAGGCGTGCACCGGGCGCTTCGTCAATCCGCTGACCGACGTGTGCTGGGAGTGCCTCTTTCCGCTCTCCATCGGGCCGGTCTCCTTCGGGAGCGCGGCCGGCGCCCCCGACACCCCGAACCCGGGCGGGATGCTGTGCCTGTGCGGCTCGCCGATTCCGCGGGTCGGACTCTCGGTCGGGGTGTGGGAGCCCGCGCGCCTCGTGGACGCCTCGCGCGCGCCCTGGTGCTTCCCGAACCTCGGGGGGCTCACCATCGACCCGGGGCTTCCCGCCGGACGGGGCCGCACCGGGTCGTCCGGGGGCGACGGCGCAGGCGGTTCGGTCTGGCACGCCCACCACTACGTCTATCCCCTGCTCTCATGGATTGGGGCGCTCCTCGACCTCGGGTGCCTCGAGGCGGGCGGGCTCGACATCGCCTGGGCCTCGGAGCTCGACCCCGCGTGGCTCGACGACGAGCTCTCGTTTCTCCTGAACCCCGAGGCGGCGCTGTTCGCGAGCCTGCCCGCGCAAGCGGCGTGCGCCGCGGATTGCGCGGCCGCCTCCGCCGGACTCCCCCTCGACCCGCTCTTCTGGTGCCTCGGGTGCCAGGGGGGCGCATATCCGCTCACCGGGAACGTCGCGGCGCACGTCGGCGGGGTGCAGGCGTCGCTCTTGGCCGGCGAACGCCTCCTCTATCGGCTCCACCGCGCCGGGCTCGCCTGGGGGACGGTGGGGAGCGGAGCGCTCTGCGGGCGCTACCCGATGCCGGTAATGCGCAAATCCCAGTACCGCTGGCAGATGACGCAGCCGGTGCCGGCCACCACGCCCCTTACCGGCTGCAACCCCACGGGCCGGTCCTCGGTGCTGTGGGAATCGTTGCGCGAGGTCCCGGTCGCGGGCGAGAGCTTCGGCTACCTCGTGTGGCGCAAGCGCAACTGCTGTCTGCTGTGAGGAGAGAGCGATGATTCCAGTCATGCGACGAACCGGGGGAGCCGCCCTCCTGCTCCTCGCCGTCTCCGCCCCCGCGCTTCCGGAAGAGACCCCCGAGGCCGCGGCCCGGGCGCTGGTCGACGCGGTGGACGCGGCCCGCCCCGGCGCGGAGGACCTCGACTCCTGGAGCCGCGCGGTGCTCGACCGGGCGCTCGAATCCGCCGGTGCCGTGTCGCCCGCCGGCGACCCCGCCACACCCCTCGCCGCCCCGCTCCCGACCGAGCGCGCCGCGGCGGCGCTCGCCCGCGGCCTCGCACCTCGAGCCTCCGGTCCCGAAGTCATCGTCTTCGCAAGCCTCGCGCTCCCCGAGGCGAGCTGGCGGCGGTGGAGCCTCGACGCCGCCCGCGCGGGCGCGGCGCTCGTGCTCCGGGGCGTCGCCCCCGACGGGCTCGCGGCGACGGTGCGCCGCCTCCGTGCACGCATCCCGGAGGGCGGCGCGGGCGTCGCCGTCGACCCCGCGCTCTTCCGGCGCTTTGCGGTCGACGCGGTCCCCGCGGTGGCGGTCGTCCCGGGCGGGGTCGCCGCCTGCCAGCGCAGGGGCTGCGCGGGCGAGCCCGCGCCGGCGCACGACCGCATCGCGGGCAACGTCGGGCTCGCCGCCGCCCTGGAGATGGTCGCGGCGGAGGGCGCGGTCGGCCGCGAGACCGCACAGCGGCACCTCGCGCGCCTGCGGGAGACACGTCCGTGAGGGCGCCGGAATGCAGGGCGATGGCTGCGGGCGCGATCGCGCTCGCCGCGGCGGCGTGGATCGCGACGCCCCCGGCCTTCGGCGACGACCCCCGCGACGCCGCCCGCCTCCTCGGCGCCGCCGGCCAGGCGGACGCGGCGACGCTCGCACGCGACGGCGCGCTGCCCGCCACCGTGCCGGGGTTCGCGGGCACCACGCTGCCCGAGACCACCCTCGACCCGGCCATCCTACCGGACGCTGCCCGCACGCGCCTCGCCGACCCCGACGACATCGGAGGCGCTGCCGGGCGCCTGGTCGTCGAGGGCGCGACCACGCGCACGCCCGTTCCGGTGCCTGCGGACGGACCGGTGGCGCGGCGCGCGGACGCGGTCACCACCCATCCCGAGACCCCCGCCTTCGGTGCAGCGGGGCTCGCGTCGGGCGCCGCCAGGGCGTGCGGGGCGGGGCTCGGCGATGCGGACGCGGGCGGCGCGTGCGGCGGCGTCACGTACTGCGTCGGCGCGGGCTGCGAGACCGTCCCGAGCGAAGCGAACACCGGGTTCCTCGACGCGGCCACGAAGCTCAACATGGTGATGGAGCTCGGGGGCGAGGAGTTCGACCGCGCCGGGCTCCGCTTCTTCGCAGGCGAGCGGCGCGCGTGCCGCATCCGCTGGGGCGGGCTCGCGAACTGCTGCCGGAACACCGGGCTCCTGGTCGGCCTCGCCGGGTGCACCGAGGAAGAGCGCCGCCTCGCGACCGAGCGCCACGCGGGCAACACGCACTATCTCGGCACGCGCTGCGCGCGGCGGGTGTTCGGGGTGTGCCTGCGGCGCGAGCGCGTGTGGTGCGTCTTCGGCTCGAAGCTCGGGCGCATCCTCCACGAGCAGGCCCGGCCCGCGCTGGGGATCGGCTGGGGGAGCTGCCAGGGCTTCACCGTCGCGGAGATCGAGCGCATCGACTTCGCCTCCCTCGACCTCTCGGAGTTCGCGGACGACCTCCTCGACGCGGGCCGGGCGCCGGCGGTCACCCTTCCCGACGCGAACGGGACCGGAGCGGTGCTCCGTACACGCATAGAAGAATTTTATCGGAGGGGACAGTGAGGCTCGCCGCCGCCGCCCTCGTCGCGCTCGGCCTCGCCGCGGGCGCCGAGGCCCGCGAGTGGCGGGCGTGGTGCGGGGACGGGTCCTCGCTCGGCTGGCACTTCTACTGCGATCGCGCGGAGGAGACGAAGGAGTCCGAGCCGCCGGCCGATGCGGAAGCGCCGGCCGAGCCCGCCGCCGAGGAGCCCTCGCCCGGCTCGGCCACCGCGCGCATCGCCGCGATGCGCCGCATCCTCGGCGAGGCGCGGGCGAAGGCGGTGCTCGAGTCCTCGGAGGCGAACGTCGCGGCGTATCTCCACCTTCAGCGCGCGGCGCTCGACCGTGCGGCCACCTTCTCCGACGCGGTCCGGCGCAACGTGTGGGCGACGCCCGCGCTCGACTACACGCTCCGGCGCCCGGTCGGGGCCTTGGCCAAGCACCTCTGGGCGGACGCGCGCCGGGCCGAACGCGAGGGGGTGCTGAGAAGGCTCGGCGAGCGTTACGGGCTCATCTACCTCGGCGACGAGGCGTGCGCGGCCTGCCGGGTGTTCGGCCCGCTCCTTCGCGCGTTCGCGCTCAGGCACGGGCTCGACGTGCTCGCGGTCTCGCGCGGCGGCGGCCCGCTCGACGGGTGGCCCGAGGCCGTGGCGGACGGCGGGCGGGCCACGGCGCTCGGGCTCGAAGGCGTGCCGCTGCCCGCGCTGGTCCTCTACGACACGAGAACGAAACGCGTCCGGCCCGTCGCCTTCGGCGTCGTCGCCGAGGACCAGCTCGCCGAGCGCCTCTTCGTCCTCACCGCACGGGAGATCGGACATGACTACTGATGGTGGCGTGGGGAGACGGGTCCGGGCGTACCTTCGCGCCGCCGCGCTCGCAATCGCCCTGACGGGAGGCGTCGCGCTCCCGGTACGTGCCGACGTACTCTCGGAGATGACGGCGTTCTGGCGGGGCGCGGCGGTCAACACCACCGGCCCCACCGCCTTCGACGGCCAGGCGTCGGGGCACTGGACGCTCGGGAACCTGTACGTGCGCGCGCCCGTGCGCACCGAGGCCATCGCGACGGTGGGGCTGCCCTCGTTCCGGGCGGGCTGCGGGGGCATCGACGCGTTCGCGGGCGCCTTCTCCTTCATCGACTCCGACCAGCTCGTCGCGTTCGGCCGGGCGGTCGCGCAGAACGCGGCCGGATTCGCGTTCGAGCTCGCGCTCGAGACCATCTCGCCCGTCATCGCCGAGACGATGGCGAAGCTCCGCGCACTCGCGCAGTGGGTGAACGGCCGGAACCTCAATAGCTGCGAGACCGCGCAGGCGCTGGTCGGCGCCGCGTGGGCGCGGAACGACCGGGCGTCGGCCGCCATCTGCGCGGCCATCGGAACCTCGCAAGGGATCTTCACCGACTACGCGGCCGCGCGCCACGGCTGCGGGGCGGACGGGCAGCGGCACTCGACGCTCGCCGCGGCCTCCGGCGCGCTCGCCGACCAGGTGCCGGTCAACGTCAACTACGCGTGGCGCGCGGCGATGGACTCCGGGTTCCTCGCCGCCGACCGCGAGCTCGCCGAGCTCGCGATGTCGGTCTCGGGCACGGTCGTCGTGACCGCGCCGACGACCGATGCGGACACCGCGGGGCCCCGGGTGCGGGTGCTCGAGCCCCTCGCCCTCGACCGGCGCCTCGTCGAGGTGCTGATGGAGGGCGGAGGGAGCCTCCCCGTCTACCGCTGCGACGAGCCCGTGCGGTGCCTGAACCCCGCCTGGGGGAGCGTCGCCATTCCTCCCGACGGCGGGTTCCGGCCCCGGGTGGCGGCCCTGCTCCGGCGCCTCGTCGCCGCGGTGCGCACCGACACCGCGCCGCCGCCCGAGGCGCTCGGGCTCGTGAACCTCACCACGCTGCCCGTCTACCGGGTGGTGAACGCCGCGGCCGCCTACCGGGGCGCGGTGGTGGACCAGGAGGTGGACGCGCTCGCCGAGGCCGTCGCCCTCGACGTGCTCCAGGTTTGGCTCACCGACCTGCACCGCGCCATCGAGGCCAAGGCGGGGACCCTCGACGTCGCCGACGCCGACCGGCTCGAGCGCTGGCGGGCGGGCCTTCGCGCGAGCCGCGTCGCGCTCTCGCGCCACCGCCACGAGGGCATCGAGCGGCTGAACACCGCGCTCTCGGTCGTCGAGAAGCTCCGGCTTATCGAGACCGAGCTCGCGGGCGCGCTCTCGGCGGACCTCCGCGCAGCCCTCGCCTTCGCCCGGGGCGGGGCCGGGGCGCAGTAGCTGATGTACGAGCTCTTCACCCTCGGGGGCGGGACCTACCTCGTCGACCTCCTGAACGCCGTCGCCGCGCTCACCGCCGGCGGGGCGTTCGTCCAGCTCGGGCAGCTCGCAGGCGTCGCGGGCCTTGCGTGGATTCTCCTTCGCACCGCCTTCGGGGGGTCGTGGAAGGACAACGCCAAGTGGGTGCTGCTGTTCGCCGCGGTGTGGGGGGCGATGGTGGTGCCGAGGGCGACGGTGCGGGTGGTGGACCGCCTCGACCCCGCGCTCGCCCCGGCGGTCGTCGCGAACGTGCCGGTGGGGCTCGCGCTCTTCGCGAGCGCCACCTCGGCGGTCGGCGACGGGCTCACGCGCCTCACCGAGCAGACCTTCTCGCTCCCGAGCGACCTCGCCTACCGGCGCCACGGGCTGCTGTTCGGGGCGCGGCTGGCGGCGAAGGCGACGCGGCTCGAGGTCACCGACGCGGTGTTCGCGCGGAACCTGCGCGCCTACGCCCGAAGCTGCGTCTTCCCCGCGCTGCTGCTCGGGCACCTCACCGCGGACGACCTGCGCGAGAGCGTCGACGTCTGGACGCTCGTCACCACGCCGGGAAGCCCCTCCGCCGGCGCCTCGCCCGCGCGGATGGTGGAGGTCGCGCGCCGCGGCGCCACCGGCGTCGACCGGGTGGTCGTCACCTGCGCGACGGCGGCGGCGGAGCTGAACGCCGGGTGGACCGCGGAGCTCGCCCGCGCAGGCGCGGTGTTCGGGCGAAGGCTCTTCCCGGGCGCCGCCACCGACGCGCTCGCGCGGGCCGAGCTCCTCTCGGCGCTGCCCGCCGCCCACACCTTCCTCATCGGGGCGTCGCGCTCCGCGGGCGACATCCTCCGCCAGCAGATGGTGCTCAATGCCGTGCATGCGGCCGGCGAGCAGTGGGCGGCGGAGGCCGGGAACGCCGCCGCGCTTCGGGCGTATACCGAGGCCCGCGCGGAGGCGCAGACCGTCTCCGCCTACCGCGCCATCGGGCGCCAGGCCGAGACCTGGGTGCCGCTTCTTCGCATCGTCTTCGAGTGCCTCTACGTGGGCGCGTTCCCGATGGCGGTGCTGCTGATGCTTACCCCCGCGGGCGGGACCATCCTCCGGGCCTACCTCTCGGGGCTCGTGTGGCTTCAGAGCTGGGGCCCGCTCTACGCCGTCCTGCACCGCATCGCGATGGGCGAGGCCGCGGAGCGCATGCAGGTGACCGCCGCGATGCCGGGCGGGGACATCGGCATCTCGCTCGTCGCCCAGGCCGGCATCCAGGCGGTCGCCGCGGACGTGGCGGTGATGTCCGGCTACCTCTCGATGTCGGTGCCGTTCCTCGCCGCCGCCCTGGCCTACGGGCTCGGCAAGGCCACGGTCCTCGCGACCTCGGTGCTCGCGGTCGGGCAGGACGCGGCGTCGTCGGCCGCCCACGAGGGGACCACCGGCAACCTCTCGCTCGCGAACACCCAAGCCGACACCCACCGCTTCGCGACGCTCGAAGGCCGCCAGCTTCGCACCTCGCCGCAGGTCGACACCGGGCGGTACTCAGGCTTCGCCCCCGCGGGCGCCGCCTTCACCGTCACCGCCGGCGGCGCCACGGTCGCCGACGCCTCGGCCGCGACGAGCCGCATCCCCGCCGCCGGCATTCGCCTCTCCGAATCGCTCGCCGCGCACCACGAGGCGCGGGCGGGCGAGGCGCGCACCCTCGCCCGCCAGTGGTCGGTCGAGGCGGGCGAGGCCCGGAGCGCCGCGGCGACCGACGCGACGGCGATGCTCGAGCGCTACGCCCGGGACGTCTCGACCGGCACCGCCCACGCGCGCGGGGTGACCGAGACCGAGAGCCGCCAGGCGCAAGCCTTGGACTCCCACGTCGAGCGCCTCTCCGAGCTCGCCTCGCTCTCGAAGGACGAGACCGCGACGCTCTTGGCCGAGGCCCGGCTCGGGGGCGGCCTCAATCACGTCGTCAAGCTCGGGGCGAACGGCGCCGCGCAGTGGCGCGGGCAGACGCTGGGGCGCGACGCCTGGCACGCGGTCGAGGACTACGCGGCCCAGCACCAGGTGCTGGAGCTCTTCTCGAGCGTCGCCGACGCCTCGCGCCGGTACTCGGCCTCCTTGGGGACAAGCGCCACGGCGAGCCTCGAGGAGCGCTTCGAGGCGAACGTCGCGCGGATGCAGCGCCTGAACGACCAGGCGGGGCTGAGCTACCAGAGCGCCGAGAGCTGGAGCGACCAGGCGGCTCAAGTCAGAGCCGAAGCGCAAGCCATCGACCGCGAGCTCGGCCAGCCCTTCTTCGCGTGGCTCGAATCGCAGCCCGGGCTCGACGGGCGCCCCTTGGGCGCGGGCGGGGCGCTCCGCCTCGTCTCCCCGCAGACCCCGGAGGACGCGGAGGCGCTTCGCGCGTACGCCGCGGCGTTCGTCGCCTCCCACCTCCCGGCGCCCGCAGGCCCCGACCCGGCCTCGGTCGGCGGCCGGGCGGACTACGAACGCTTGCGCGAGGGCTTCCACGACCGCCACGGCCCGGGGCTGACCGAGGCCCATGCGGGGTGGGCGTCGCTCGCCGGCGCGCATGCCCGCGTAAGCGGCGTCCCGGCGCCCGGCACGGTGGCTGCGGCCGCGGCGGGGCGGGCGGAGGCCACCGAGGCCGAGATGGAGGACCGCGGCATCACCCGCGCCGCCAAGGCGTCGGTCACCGAGGACGCGGTGCGCGAGGGCCAGGTCGGCGTCGCGGTCGAGACCGGGACGCCGTTCGGGGCGCACGTGGCGGAGCAGATACCGGTGGTCGGCGACTGGCTCGCCGGCAAGCTCTACGGCTCCGTCACGAATGCGGACCCGGACGGCCCCGCCTCGAAGTCGCGGAGAGAGGAATCTGCGGTGGACGAGCGGGCGATGATGCCGTGAGGGAGGCGCTCCGCGTGCCGGCACTCATTCTATATATAGGGGTCGATGTGGGAGTCGCCCCCGCGGCGCACCGCCTCCTCGTCGTCGTCCCGGAGATGCGTGTAGCGCCCGGTCCGCGTCGCCCACTCGTCCTCTTCGGCGCGATCGGGGGCGGGGCCGCCGCGCCACGCGCTCCAGTCGCCGTGGCGGAGGCCGCGACGCAATGCGCCCGCGACCGCGGCGGCGGCCGTCCAGGCGACGGCGAGCGCCCAGGTCGCGCCGAGGACCTCGGCGTCGGCGTCGAGGGCGAGGAGCACCGGGGTGAGGACGAGGGCGAGCGCGAGCCCGCCGAGCACGAGGGCGCGGTCGCGCCAGGTGGGTCCGCCGGGCGGCGGCGGGGTGGGGACGGGGGCCATGGCGGTCTCCTCGGGGTGACGGGGACGAAGGGGGCGCGGGACTTCCACCGCCCCGCACCGCTCGCCCCCGTCCCCGCCGGGCTCCGCCTCCGGGCGGCGTTCCGGAGCGCCTCGCGGTGAGGCGCATGGGAAGCAGCACGCTCCGGGGCGGGCAGACCGTCTTCCACGGGGTGCGGATGTGGGGCCAGCTCCTCAACGCCGCGCTCGTGCTCGCGGGCGCGCTCGCCGTCGCGGTGCCCGCGTGGACGCTCGCGCGCTCGACCACCGGCTACGAGTGGTACGCGACCGCCATCCTCACGATGGCCGAGGCGAAGCTGCTGGTGGGCTACGCGCCTTCGCACCGCCAGAACGTGCGCCGCCGGGACGGGAGCTTCGCGGTCCTCGCGCTTCCCGACATCGTGGCGTCGGCGGAGGCGCACGCCATCCGGCGCCGGATTCTCGACGCCATCCACGCGGGCGCGGCGACGGGATTGAAGGCCGCCGTGGTCGCCGTCGCGGGCTTCCTCGTCTGGTTCTGGCTCCGGGGCGCGGCGCTCGGGCGCCACCGCCGCATCCGGGGCGCGGAGCTCGTCCCGGCGCGGGTGCTCCGAGGGCGCATCCGTCCGTGGCCCTCGAGGTGTCTCGACGCGCTCCCGCTCAGGGGCCGGGTGCGGCCCTACCGCATCGCGGGCGTGCCCTACCCCGAGCGCTCCGAGACCCAGCACACCATCGTCTCCGGCACCACCGGCGCGGGGAAGACGGTGCTGATTGCGGACCTCGTCGAGCAGATCCGCGCTCGGGGCGAGCGCTGCGTCCTCTACGACAAGATGGGGAGCTACACCGAGACCTTCTTCGATGCGAAGCGGGACGTGCTCCTCAATCCCCTCGACGCCCGGGCGCCCCGCTGGTCTCCCTTTCTCGAAGCCCGCAGCCCCCGCGACTTCGACATGATGGCCGCGGCCCTCATCCCCCAGCAGAAGGACACCATCGACCCGTTCTGGGTGACCGCCGCCCGGCAGCTCTTCGCGAACGGCGCCGCGGTGCTCTGGGCGAAGGGGGTGAGCGAGAACCGAGTGCTGGTCGAGCATCTGCTGAAGACCGAGCTCACCGCGCTCGCCCAGGCGATGGAGGGCACCGTCGCCCAGTCCATCGTGGACCCCGAGAACCCGAAGACCGCGCTCTCGGTGCGCGCGATGCTGACCGCGAACCTGGGCGCGCTCGAATATCTCCCCGACACCGGAGAGCCCTTCTCCATCCGCACGTGGGTGGACCGGGACCAAGGTGACGGCTGCCTCTTCCTCACCTCGCGCGGCGACCAGCACGCATCTTTACGCGGGCTCATCTCCACCTGGCTCGAGATCGCGGTGAGCGCGCTGCTCTCGCTCCCCCGCGACGACGCGCGGCGGATCTGGCTCGTCCTCGACGAGCTCCCGACGCTGCACCAGGTGCCGTCGCTCCAGCCGGGGCTCGCGGAGTCGCGCCAGTTCGGGGGCTGCTTCGTGCTCGGCGTCCAGGTCGCCTCGGCGCTGCGCGACCTCTACGGGCGCAACGGCGCGGAGACCATCTCGGGCCTGTGCGGCACCCGCGTCGTGCTCGCAGCCCCCGACCGCGACACCGCGCAGTGGTCGGCCGACAGCCTGGGGCGGGCCGAGGTCGAGGAGATTGCCGAGGGCGTCTCCTACGGGGCGAACACCATCCGCGACGGCGTCTCGCTCACGCCCAAGCGCGAGCTCCGCGCGCTCGCACTCCCGTCGGAAATCATGCGCCTCGCCAACCTCGAAGGGTATCTGAAGCTCCCGGGGCCCTGGCCGGTCGCGGAGATACGGCTCCGGTACAAGCGCCGCGCGAAGGCCGCCGAGCGCTTCGTCGCGCGCGAGGAGGCGGCCCCGCGGCCGGCGGCGGTGGACGGCGGGGAGGCGGCGGCGGCGGAGGACGCGCACGACGGGACGCCCGGCGCGGAGCGTCCACCCGGCGAGGCCGTGCGGGACGGACGCGGCGGGGCCGTCCCGGCCGGGGAGGCGCCGCAGGTGGCGTCCGAAGCCGGAGATCCCCCGGACGGCGGCGACGAGAGAGCGCCCGCCGCCCATGGAGGACCTGAGCGGGGAGGGGCGCACCGTCCGCGTCCGGCGCCCGCGGCGGACGGAACGCCGCCGGACGGTGACGACGGGAGCACGCCCGCCTCCCCTCCCGGGCGCGCATCCAAGGGGACGCCGGCGCCGGACGACGGATCGCCCGAGCCGTTGATTCCGCTCTGACGTGGTCGCCTCCATCGGCGCCGTCGCCTCGGCTTCCCAGGGGCTCTCGTACTACGAGCACGACGGCTACTACGCCCCCGACGACCCCGAGCACCGGGAGGCGAGCGCCTGGGCGGGCACCGGCGCGGCGGCGCTCGGGCTCGAAGGCGAGGTCGATGGGGAGACCTTCCGCACGGTGCTCGAAGGCCACGTCCCGGACGGGAGCGGGCGGCGGCTCGGGCGCGTCGGGCGGGACGGGACCGTCGCGCACCGCCCCGGGCGCGACCTCACCCTCTCGGCCCCGAAGTCGGTCTCGCTCGCCGGCCTGGTCGGCGGCGACGCGCGCGTCGTCGACGCCCACGACCGGGCGGTGCGCCGCACCCTCGACTGGATGGAGCGAAACGTCGCCGAGACCCGGATGAAGGACCCGGAGACGGGGCGCATGACGCGCGCGCTCGGGCAGCGGATGGTGGCCGCGACCTTCCGCCACGACACGTCGAGGAATCTCGACCCCCAGCTCCACACCCACGCGGTCGTCGCCAACATGCTCCAGGGCGCCGACGGGCGGTGGCGCACGATGGCGAACGAGCGCCTGTATGCGGCGAAGATGCTCCTCGGCGCGCTCTACCGCGCGGAGCTCGCCCGGGGGCTCGCCCGGCTCGGCTACCGCATCGAGAAGACCCACGCGGACGGGCGCTTCGAGATTGCCGGCGTCTCGCGCGAGGTGGTGGAGGCGTTCTCGACCCGCCGCGCGGCCGTCGAGGCGGCGATGGCGGGGAGGGAGGCGGGAACGCCCGCGGAGAGCCAGCGCCTCGCCGAGCGCGCGGCGCTCGTCACCCGCGCCTACAAGCGCGACGTGGACAAGGCGGCGCTCCGCGAGACCTGGGCGCGCCAGGCCGAGGCGCTCGGGTTCGATGCGCAGGCGCTCGTCGCCGAGGCGCGGGAGCGGGCGGCGGGACGGGAGGCGGAGCGGCCGGAGGCGGACCGGGACCCGACGGATGAACGTCCGGGGGCCCCGCGGGACGCACCGGAATCCACGCCGGACACCCCCGCCGACCGGGCCGTCGCGTGGGGCGTGGCGCACCTCTCCGAGCGCGAGGCGGTGTTCTCGCGGACCGCGCTCCTCGCCGCCGCGCTCGCCTGGCGCCCCGGGGCGGTCGACGTGGCCGAGGCCGAGGCCGCGCTCGGGCGGCTGGAGAAGGCGGGCGCCCTCCATGCGGCGAACCTCCCCGCGCGCGGGGAGTCGCTCACCACCGACCGGGCCTTGGTGGACGAGCGCGAGACCATCGCGTTGATGCGCGCGGGCGAGGGCCGGGGCGCCGCCCCGATGCGGGGACGGGCGGTGGACAAGGCGCTCCGCAACGGCCCCCTCACCGCGGGACAGAGAGAGGCGGTCAAGCTCGTGCTCGCCGGCGAGGACCGCGTGGTCGGCGTGCAGGGCTACGCCGGCACCGGCAAGACCGCGATGCTGAGCCGGGTGCGGGCGCTCGCCGAGAAGCGGGGCTTCACCGTCCGCGGTCTCGCCCCCTCGGCCTCGGCCGCGCGCACCCTGGCCGCGGAGTCAGGCATCGAGAGCGAGACGCTGCAGCGCTTCCTCGCGCGCAATACCGGCGTCGCCGAAGGAAGGCTGAGCCCGAAGGCCGAGAAGGCGATGCGCGCGGCGTTCTCGAAGACCGTGCTCGTGGTCGACGAGGGCTCGCTCGCCTCCACCGTCCAGGCCCGCGACCTCCTTCGCATCGCGACCGCCCTTCGCCTCCCGCGCGTGGTGCTGGTGGGCGACGCCAAGCAGCTCGACGCGGTCGACGCCGGCAAGCCCTTCGCCCAGCTCCAGGCCGCCGGCATGCAGACGGCGGTCATGCGCGACATCCTCCGCCAGCAGGACCCGGACCTGAAGGCCGCCGTCGAGGCGAGCCTCGCGGGCGACGTCGAGCGCGCGTTCGAGAAGCTGGGCGACAACGTCGAGGCGGTCAAGCCCGACAACCTCCCGGGCGCGGCCGCCGCGCGCTGGCTCGCGCTCTCGCCCGAGGAGCGCGAGCGCGCGGGGCTCATCGCCCCGAGCCACAAGCTCCGCGAGGGCATCAACGCCATCATCCGCGAGCGGCTGGTGCGCGACGGCGTGGTCCGGGGGCCCGCCATGACCACCGAGCGCCTCGTCTCGCGCGGCTACACCAACGCCGAGAAGACCCTCGCCGCCCACTACCGCCCGGGCGACGTGGTGGCCTTCCACCGCCCCTACAAGCGCCTCGGCGTCGAGAAGGGCGACGAGTTCCGGGTGCTCGGCGCGAACCGCGACGACGGCACCGTCCGCCTCGAAGGAAAGGACGGCGAGCCCGTCGCGTGGCGGCCGGCGAAGCTCGCGGCGCGCTCCGGCGGCGTCGAGGTCTACCGCTCGGACACCATCGAGCTTCGCGCCGGCGACCGCATCCGCTGGACCCGGAACGACGCGGGGCTCGGGCTCGTCAACAGCGCGACCGCCGAGGTCCAGGGCGTCAAGGACGGCACGGTGTCGCTTCGCCTCGAAGACGGGCGCACCCTCGACTTCCGCGCCGGCGATCCGCAGCTCCGCCACGTCGACCGCGCCTGGGCCTCGACCGTCCACGCCTTCCAGGGCCGCACCGTCGACCACGTCATCGCGGCGATGGAGGCGAACCATCCCCACCTCACCACGCAGAAGTCCTTCTACGTCGAGATCTCGCGCGCGCGCCACCGCGCCGAGCTCGTCACCGATGATCGCGAGGCGCTGAAGGAACGGCTCGAAGCCGCCACCGGGGAGCGCATCGCCGCGTTGGAGGCGGTGGCGCCCGACCAGGGGAAGGTACCGGAGCCGGAACGCGGGCCAGAGCGCGGGGCTGTCCGCGAGTCCGGACCCTCGGCCTCCACGGGACGGGAATCCACGCCCGGTACGACCCCCGAGCCCAAGCGCATCGAGCCCGAGCGCTCGCTGTAGACGCGCCCGGCGCCTACCGGCCGTCGGGCTCCTTCACCACAATCTCGGGCACCTCGGCGACGTCGTCCTCGTCGACGAACGCGATGCGCATCCCGAAGCCCGCGAAGGTCCCGAGCAGGCGCCCGAACGCCGCCATGTCGAGCTCTACGTCGTCGATGAGGACGAGTGTGCCGCGCTCCGCATCGGTCTCGATGTGGCACCGAAGCACCTCGCCCCGCGGCGTCCACTGATCGCCGCGCGCGTGGTACGCAATCTGGGGTCGTCCCGGCGGGACCTCGACGAGCGTCCGATCCACGCCCGCCGCGTGCTCGGCCTGCGCCTCCAGCATCGCGTTGAACCGTTCGAGGACTTCAGCGTCGGTCATCGCCGCGAGCGCCGGACCGAGCCGCAGGTGGACGCCCCGGACGGACGGATCGGCGTACTCGATGACGGCGGTGCCGCCCTCTCGGGTGATTCGAACCTCGTCGGGCGAGGCCGGGCGTGGTCGTCTCAGGCGCATGGACACGCTCCTCTCCGGCAGTCGAGCAGGCGTTTAATTCTGCGAGACCAACGCGCACCAGGTGTGCCGCCAATGCGGCTTGCCCGGTGCGCCCGCAGTCCGGCCCCTACTCGGAGTGCGAGCCGTATCGTCCCTCGTGCGCTCCTGCCTCGATCGCGGCCCAACTCCGGAGATGGTGCGCAAACACCCTACCAATCTCACCGCGAGCTTCGACAGTTTCCGCGAAGAACTCGAAATCGATGCCCTCGAAGCCCGCCGTCGCCGTGGGCAGCACATAGATGATCCTCAGCGAGCCGGGTACGGAGACAATCTCAATTTCGTCCACGACGCGTTTGTACGGCCCACGTGAGGGCGAGAACATCCTGTTCTCGAGCGATGCAGGCAGTCCAATCAGCCCGAGATCGTCGAGCGCCTTCAGCAGGTGGAAGTACTTCCCGCGTTTGCAAGCTTCGGTCGCTTTGACGATGCACTTCAAGTCGCACAGCAGCTTGTGCATGCCTCGGTGCACGGCGTCGTTCAGATAGCCGAATTGGTCTTTGTCGAGAGAAACGCTGTCGGTCTTCAGCTCGATCAGGAAGGCGTGCTTGTGGTCGGTGGACAGGGCGAGGTAGTCGGCCTTCTTGGAACGATTGTCTTCGCGCCGCTTGAGAGGAAACTCGGGAACGAGGCGGGGATCGATCGCGATGCCCCGCTGGCTCAGGTGACGGTTGAGCACGTCGGGAAGAAACAGGGCGAAGAAGATGTCGGCACGCCGCTCAAGCTGGTAGGCGGGCAGATGTCTCCACTTGTCCAGAAGTCCGAAAATGGACGCAACTTCGGGATAGGTCATGTCGATGTCCAGAACGCTCCCACCGGTCTCCGACGCCACGGTGAGCGCATGCCAATCGCGAGCGAGACTCCCCGAGGCGCGTGTACGCGCATTGAGGCATCTCGCAGACCGCGGCGACCAGCGCGCCGGCCCGCTTGGCGGGTTCGCAGCGTTCGAACCCGTTGCGCCGGAGTCGGGGCGCCTGGCGGCCCGCGATTCCGGCGGCAACAGTGCAGCTTCCGACTCGGACGCGTCCACCAGCACTCGACCCTATCGCGACAGGGTCATCAACGCCCCTCCGCGTTGGCTGATCGAATGCCCTCATACGCGTGGTTGGTAGAGAGCGACGGACCGTGTCGCGGATACTTGATCCGATTTCACGCCGTCGTCCTGACCGCGTCGCATCAGCGTGAAGTGCCGAGAGAGTGCCCCGAATGCGACCGTCACGTCTCGGAGTCCCTGCCATGTGGCGACTACCGCGTGCCCTTCGGCGACCGTATCGTTGAATGCGCGGTCATTGCGGCCCCACCATCCATCGACCCACCAGATCGTCTCGACCGCCAAGTGACCGCTCCCGGTTTTCCAGCAGCCTGGTCGAGCTGGGTCCGGTGTCCACTGCAGGGTGGCTGCGAGATCGGGACGGAACGAGAGCCAGTCGGCGGCGGGTTGAAAAAACGCCGAGGCATCATTCTCGGCAATAACCGCTTCACCCCCGTCAGGCCACCTGCGGTGCGCTGTCTCGGTGAGCTCACGAAGCAACATCGAATGTAGGGGAACCAGGGTTCGACCATTCATCGGCGTGTCTGCTCCTACGGTCGTGCCGCATACGAGATATTCTTCCACGTGGTCCCAATTCAGGACCTTCAGCCGGCTCCGGGCACCGAGAAGCACCCGGTCGCCCCGCGTGGAGTACGTGATGTACTCGTCGAGTCGACTCTCGATCTCCGCATGCCACCGAGCAGTCGTCTGGCGGTGTCCCGCTTCGGGGGGAGCCGGCATGCTCGTCGGTCGTTGCTCCGGGGCGCGATTCAGCGCGGAATTGTCCACAGTGCGGAGAAGGCGACACAGCCGCGATGGAAGGCTGTCGAGGAGCTCCGCGTCCGCCAGATCTCCCAACACCCGCCCGAAGGCAGCCCGTGAAGCGGCGGCCAGCTTGGGCAGATACAAGTAATGCTGCATGTGGGAGTGGCGAAGACCCTCCAGGACGGCGGTGTCATCGGGCAGGGTGGAGCCCGCCTCCGATGCGTACCGGGCGGCGACCGCCAGCAACGTGTCGAGATTCAGTCCGAGGCGTTCCGCGAGGTCTTGGTACTGGTCTCCGTACGGGGCCAGCGTCATGGAGTCCGAGCGGATGCCGTCGGAGGAGTCCGGCGGCATAGCGAGGTGGTACATCGGCGAAAGTGGCCGGTGGATTGTCGGTGAAGGATCGGCAGCAAGATCGCGCATCACTTGGCTCGGGTGGCTTGCCAAGACGTCTTCGAGCGGGCGGAGACAGTCTGGAACGGCAAAGCCGTCGTGGGCTCTCGCTGCCGCGAGGCACCGGCCAGCTCGTTCCAATGTATCGTCACTTGCTTCAGGTTGCGCGAATCGTCCCAGCGCCTTGGCGACCTCCTCGTTCCCGGCGAGGAGCGCCCGAGTGACAATACGGGTCGCTGCCTCACGTACCAGCCACGCCGGGTGCGAAAGGTGGCCAACCGCCAACTCGGCGAGCGCCGCACCGGTTGTGGGGCAGTCACTCTCTGGGCGTCGGTCCCCAGATTGCGGGACAAGCCACCACCGGCAGCCATGATCAGAGAGAACGTCCGGATCCGGCAAGTCGAGCGTCTCTGCGATCCCTTCGAGGTAGGCACGTATCTCCGGCCAGACAACCGTCGCGTCGATGCTGGAATCCAGCGCGCGGACGATGCTGCCCAACTCTGAGCGCAAAAGGCTCGCCGAGCCGCGGTTGGCGGTCATGCAATGCGCGAGATCCCGGCAGGCATCAACGCATCCGTCGTGCCCTGACAAGCGGACGACAATAGCCGCCGCTCGTACCCGCATCCCGCCGAAGTAACGGGACCAGGAATGGCCATCGGCGATCTGCAAGAGACGCGACGAGAGACGTAACGCCGTCTTCCGGTCGCCGTTTCTCTCGGCGACCTCGGCGAGCAAGGCGAGCACCTGGAGGTCGCGGTGGGTATCGTCATCGAATACGTTGACCAGCGCTCGCACATCCTCGCTCGACAGCGTCCGTTGCTCGACAATTGGGGTCCATGAGAACAAGGACTCCCGTGCCTCCTCACATCGCAAGGCGATGATGTCGTCCACGGTCTGAGCCCGGGAGACGACAGCACTCTGCGGAAGCCGTTGACCGTCGGTGAGGACCAGCGCATTGTGCTCCTCCTCTGGCGACGCTTCGCTATCGCTCCCCTCATGTTCTTCAGCGTCGGTGGCGAAACCGAGCCCTCGCCGCCAAGCGGATCGAGTCGTCGACAATGCGTACGCGTCCGTGCGGGCCGCGATGGATGTCGCCAGTGTCCTCGCGTGCTCCGGGCCGCAGGTGCGCTCGGCCGCCTCGAGAATGGATCGAGCGAGGCGCGGATAGGCGCGTCTGCCGGCCCGTGCAAGCAGCTCGGCGGCGATGTCGGCTGCGAGCGTGACACTCGAAGCTCCATCAGCATCCAACCGCACCACGTTCGCGCGAACGAGCGCCGCGAGCGAATCCATATGATCGACAGCTCCGTAACGAACGAGATATTCGAAGATCCGAACCGCAGCCAATGGAGCCACGGGGGTCACCGCGACGGGAAGATCGACTGCGGCAGAGCGAGGCGCGCCCTCGGTCATCGGATCGGCCGCGGTCAGGATGCGAGCCATCCAGGCGGCATCGTCGATCAGTCCGCCCCCTCCAGGCTCCCCGAACGCTCGGGCGAGCCAGGCAACCCAGAACGTGAGCTGATGGTCCTTTCGGTACCCCACGCCGAACGCCATTGGGATCAGCGCCCGCACCAGCCGCTGTGCGGCATGCATGTCACCGTCGCGTGCATGCCGTTGTACAAGGTCGTTCGTTTCACGGAGCCGGTATTGCACGTCTTCCGCCGCAATGACTGCCTCGTACACATCGAGTGTCTCTCGGTACCAAGGCGCCGATGCGCCCGTAGACCTCAGCCGATCGGCGAGATCGAGGCGCAGATACGGCGGCCATCGATTCGGCTCCCTCGTGAAGCGTTGCGCCAGCATGTCGCTCAGCCACTGCGGAAGATCGCGGCCGTGGCGTCCCGCCACGGTGACGGCGATACCCATCAGCTCGCGCTTCCTCTGCGCGTTGATTCCTCGAAGGTTCGCGCTGCCTCCTTCAGGTCGCGATGGAAAGATGTCCAGCAATGGCGCGAGCGTTGCCCACGCTTCACTCAGCGGCGCTGGGCAGCCGGAGAGCGTCCTCGCATCCAGTCTCGCAAGCGCGCGGGCGGCGGCGTCGATTCGAGCCGCGAGCTGGATCGCGTCGGCATCGCGATGCACGGCCGCCTCTGGCGAGAGTGAATTCCCGGCGGGGGTGTGCGCTTGCGGGGGAATCGGCGCTGGAACATCGGCGTCGTCCGATGCAAGGAGGAAGCGGAGCCGCCAGTACCGAAAACGCTGCTCGATCGCGTCGGCTTCTCCGTCGTAACCGAGATCCTGAACGGTGAGTGATTCACCACACGAAGTGCGATCAAGCAGGGTCGTAGCTTGATCGGGCAGGTTGTGGGAGACGAGGCGCTCGGCGACGCCGAGAATTGTGGGGAGAAACAGCGGCGCATCATTTGCCATCGACAGAAGGCGATTGAGGTGGGCTTCCGCTTGCTCGGCGGTCGATACGATCGCGAGCAGTGCGACCCGTATCTGGATCCGGAGATCACTGATCGATGCGAGCCGGGTCCTTCGAGTGCGAGCGGCGTGCCCGCCGCCGCCATCACCATCTGGCGGGATCCCGCGTTCGACGAGGAGGGCGGTGTCGTCGGCAAGCGCCGAGTCGATCGTGTTGAGCGCCGCCTCGTTGCTGTCGTGGACCTCGATGAGGACTCGATACATGTCCGTATAGCGGCTCCATCGCTCAGCCTGGACCTGAGCGTGGAGGGGATCGTCCCCGGTGTGGTGGTCCATTTGATCTCGGATGGCGGCAATCACCGCCGGAAGTGGGCGGAAGAGAGCGGCCGCTCGAGCCCAGGCCAGGGCTTCCTCGACTTCCTCGCCACGCATCCGAGTCCGATCCGGATCGTCCGTGTCGTGCTCGACCAGGTCGAAGAGCCTGCGTCCGGCCGGATCGCCGGCGGCGCCGAGTCTGGTGGCGAGTCCATAGGCGTGCGCAAGCGGAACGCGCCGCGTCTCCTCGCCGCACCAGGCAATCGCCTCGTCGACGAGTCCGGCGTCGTACAGAGCGCCCGGCATGTCCACATCCTCGAGCGCCGAGCTCCGTTCGTCGGCTTCGACCAGAGCCAGAATCAGCCGGACCATCGTCAATACGTCGGCACGGTCAGCGGCGACCCGCAGTGCAAGCGAGATGTCCTCACGGATGAGGGCTGGTGAACGAAGCTGCCGATAGTGATCGCGGAATACCGCCGGACGCGCCAAGGCCAGCACTGCGTCGCGCTGATCGGCGCAGTACCGGTGATAGAGCGCCTCCGCCGCTACTCTCGGATCGCCGACTTCGGTGCAGAGCCGGGCGACGCGTTGGTGCGCTTGGGAGTTCGCGCGCTCATCGGGGAGACCATCGTCACCCAATGCGGTGCGGTCCGCCGCGAACTGCCGGAACGAGTCGTGAAAGAATCGCCATCCGTCGCGATAGCGACGAAACAGATACAGAAGCTTCCGACGAAACGCTCGAACGGCGGGAGGTTGCGCCCAACTCGACAGCCACTCGGTCGTAAAGGAAATTCTCAGTCTCGCGCAAACTGCGAGAATGTCCACGACGGCATCGTCGTCCTCTATGTCGTCCCATACCGCGCGATACTCCGCCGCCATATCCCCCGCGTACGCGGGCGCCGCTTCGAGGACCTCACCTGCTGACCCGGCATCCGTGTCCCGGAGCCGATTGAGAAGGTAGCCCAGCGCCAGCGGATGGCCGTTGCAGCGGTCAGCGATACGTTGATGGATCTCCGGCGACAGAGCCGCCGCCGGTGACGCACGCCGGCATATCTCCAGAACGGAGGCCGGCGACAGCCGGTGGTGTTGAAGATCGATCACGCTCGGCCGTTCTTCGACCTGCTGCCGGGCGTGGGCGTGAAGGGGCGAGAGCGTTCGACTTCCAACGACCACCAAGACTCCTTCGGGCAGCTCGTCGGGAACAGGCATCTCCGCGAGAAGCCCATCATTTCCGGAATGATCGCGGTCGACGTGATCCAGGCCATCGACGACCAGGATCGTGCGACGCCGGGTTCGTCCGAACTCGGCACTCGCCGCGTCGAGCTGGTCAGCAACCTGTTGACGGAGCCGAGGGATGTCGTTGCCCGGCAGCTCGCGATCACGGGTCTTTCTCCCGTCCGCGTTCAGCATGACGACCATGTCATGGAGAAACGCCTGCGCCGTGCGACGCGTTCGTGCCGGTGCAGAGCCCGGAACGTAGGCGTAGTAGCGGACAACTCGATCGGGGCTGCCGGTCAGCGCCTGACTCAGAAGCGTGGACTTCCCCGCGCCGGGTGGGCCGATGACCGCGACGTAACCGCTGTCATGGCGTGCGATCGACGCCTTCAGTTGCTCCACTGCATCGTTCAGCGGCTGATAGGTGTCGAGGTCGACCGGGAATTCGTGAGGACTGTGCAAGCGGGGCCTATGCTCCCATCCCATCAGGGCGAGCAATTCGCGTTCGTTGAGATCGACCACGCCGTGCGCTTCGGACACGTGTCGCTGAAGAGCGGTTGAAAGCGCAGTGACGTCGGCATGTCGGATCGATGGCGGCTGGGGCAAAGCCGAGCCCGCGGCAACATCGAGGTGCAGCGCTGCGAGAAATTGCTCGAACTCTTCATGCGCCACCTCGCTCGCTTCGTGAAGCCTCGAAAGTGCCGGACGCCATTCGGCAGGGGCATGGTCGAGCGCAAGTTCCCTGCGACGGAGCGGTGCGAGCACTGTGGCGAGAAACGCACTGAAGTGATCCGGAGACGGGCGGTGTCGTGCATCGCCGAGATGATCGTTGACGGATGCGAGCTGTTGGGTGACGAGATGGACCTGAGCGTTGCCCCACTGCTCCCGCAAGCGTGTCCAACCCTCTGCGAGGGACCGTATTATCGATGGGGCCTTGGCTCCGCTGCGTGTGCGTTGGGGTCTGACGAGTTGGCGAAAGGTGAGGTAGCTGTCGTACTCGACGCTCTTGAACTGGTAGCCGTCGGTGCGATCACGTCCGATGAGAACCAGATCATCGACACGCCCGGCTTCGGGATCGGCCAGTCGAACGGCGTGAAATTCGCCGTCGAGGAGAGCGTCATAGACGCGGGCCGCGATGTGGTCGTATTGCCAGCGGTATCCGCGGAGAGCCGCGCGCTCGCCCGAAGCCGGTGCAAGAGTCATCGCGAAGGAGATACCTTCAACGAAGAGAGCCAGTGGACCGAGCCTGCATCTTGTCGAAACTGCGGTCCATTGCGGAAATGGTTGTCAGTCAGGGCGAGCATGCGTGTGTCGAGACATTTCAGTCCGGGGTGCCTTGCGTACCTTGAGACTCGGAGCCTTTCGGCAATCCCGGCACGACATCGGAGATGCTTCGCCGGATCTGCTCGACCTCCTCGGCGCGCCCAGAGGCGATCATGTCGCGTGCGAGGGCCTGCGCGGTGAACATCGCCGAGCGCAGGAGCTGGATTTCGAGCTCGGTTCGGGGCCACTCGCGGCGGTCGAGCGCTTCGACGGCGAGCTCGACGAGGAGCCGGTTGGGGCTCATGTCGCGCGCATCGGCGAGGGCTTCAATGCGCCGCCAGTCGCCTTCGTCGATGCGGATGTGCCTGCCGATGGTGTTCGCCATGGCCGTCTTTGCTCCCGAAGCTGTGCCGTTCCCGCGCGATTCCCGCGAGGAGACGCCCCCGTATTGTGCCGTTTCGGAGGAGGTTCCGTCGTCCCGGAATGGTGGATTCCGGAACGCATCGAACCGGGAACCGGCCGCGCGTACCGCGCGCCTTCATGGTTGTGCGCAGGGGAGCGCGCAACCGCTTTGGGCGCATGCGCGGGAGCGATGCTATGCCCGCGGTGGCCGGGCCGCCTCCGTGCGCGGATGCACCCGAGGTAACGCGCTGATTCCACGGCGATAGTCCCTCCGACGGGCCGTGCGCGCAAAATGATCGCAGTCGTTCCGGCACGACAATCCATTGATGGGCTGTGATTCCTCACCCCTGACGGTCTCCCCATCGCACCCCTTCGCAGCGGTGGCGGGCATGCACCATCGGTGCGTCGGGTGTGAGCACAGAGCGCCCCCGGCGTCGAGGAAGGCACCGAGAGGCGGCATGAGCGGGAGGGGAATCGGCGCCGGCGAGTGCGGCGGTTCGGAGCCGCCGCGGCGCGTGAGCGGGCGGCGGTGCGGCCGGAGACGGAGGCGGGAGTGCCCGCACGGGTGCGGGCACTGGTGCACGGCGCGGTGCGGAGCGCGGTGTCCGGCGAAGCCGGCACCGGCGACGCACGGAGTGCCGTCGCGCCGAGGCGATGCGCGAAGCCGGCGCAGCCGGCGAGGGCGAGCGAGGCGAGGACCTGGACGAGCGCGGCGCGCAGCGCCGGAGCGAGGAGGACGCGGCGGTCGAGCCGGCGATGCGGTCGAACGTGGCCAAGAGCGTGTCGGGCCGGCAACGGCGGTGAGCGAAGCGAGCCGCCGGGCAAGCGGAGCGCGCAGCGAGCGCAGCGAGCGGAGGCGCGAGGGATTGCAGCGGAAATCGGAGCGAAGCGGAGATTGCAGCGGAAAGCCCGGTCGCGAAGCGACGCGCCCAGATTCATCGCATGCATCGGCGAACCCGTATCCATCTTCGGCACCGTCATCACCATCACCGTCTGCACCATCGCGTTCACCGGCACCATCGGCGCCGGCATCGTCGGCAACAGCACCGACACCGCCGAGCGTCGCGACGCCCGGCTCATGTCCGGGCGTGCTTGAGGTCGAGGGCGATGGCGTGGTGGACGGCTTCGGCGGCGTCGGCCATGGAGTCGAAATCTTCGCCGTCGATGAGCGAGAGGGCGAACAGTGCGTTGAGGGTGTCGTGCGGGAGTTCGAGCGAGACCGTCCAGCGGCCGTCGTCGTTGGCGGAGAGGGTGATGGTCTGCGTGGTCATGGGAGCGTCCTCCGAGTGGTCGCCGGCCGCGTTGCCGGCCATTCCGGCCGGGCCACGCGCGCGCAGCCTTGTCACCCGCAGGGCCGCGCGAGCGGACCGCGCAGCGGTTGACCAGGCGAGCACGCGTGCGAGGCTGGGAATGGGCGGCGATGCGAGGCGACCCACCCGAGCGCTCTGCGCGAGGGTCCCGCGCAAGCGATCGAAGCCCGCAGGGTCGAGACAAGCGCAGCTTGGCTCGATGCGCAGCACGAGAGCGCGGTCCCGAAGGGATGCGCCCGAATCCACATGGACACGGATGCCGGACCGTCGAGTCACGGGCTGCATGGGCGAGTGGGCGAGCTGGTGCGGAGGGAAAGCGGCGGAGCCGCCGCGGAGCGCGGCGCCGAAGGCGACGCGCGAAGCGAAGGTGAACGCCGGCGGTGGCGCTCCCGTGGGGTCCGACCAAAGAGAAAGGGCCGCGCCGCCCGGAGGCGACGCGACCCTGATGGCGATGCGGCTCAGGCCGCGCAGCGCTGCACCGGGATGCCGAGCGCGACGGCCTTGTCGACGAGGTTGTCGGTGATGCCGCTACCGGGGAAGGCGATGACGCCCTTCGGCAGCAGGTTCAGCAGCTCGTCGTTGCGCCGGAACGGGGCCGCGCGGCCGTGGGCGTTCCAGTCCGGCTTGCACACCACCTGGTGCACGCCGTTCCGTTCGGCCCACTGCGCGGCGATGCGCTCCACGCCGGGCCCGCCGCCGTGCACGAGCACCATGTCGTCGTACTTCGCCTTGGCCTTGTCGAGGCGCGCGATGACGGCGCCGGCGTCGGAGACCTGCTTCCCTCCGGCGACCGCGACCAGCGTGCCCTCGGGCAGGTGCGCGCGGGTCTCGCGGTCCTTGCGGGCGCGCAAGTAATCGCGGGCGTCGATGGCGGCCGAGGTGAGGTGCCCGGTCTGGCTCGTGTGGCTGCCGCGGCGCGGGCGCCAGGTGTCGCCGGTCTCTGCGCGGTAGTGCTCGGCGGCGGCGTCGCGCATCCGCTCGAACGCATCGCGCCGGTCGCCGAGGTTCTGCGCGCGGTGGGTCACCAGCTCCAGCTCGCGCGCGTTGATTTCGGTGCCGTCCTGGGCGCGTTCGAGGTCGCGCATCTGGGGCGCGAGGCGGTCGACGCTGCGGTCGAGCCTGCGCACCTGGGCGTCGAGCATGTTGACGAAGCCCCAGAGCATCGACTCGCGCTCGTCGGCGAGGTGGAAGCCGTCCGGTGCTGCGTCGGCGAGGCTGCGGAACGCTTCGCTGACTGCGCCGAGCGCGCTGCCTTCGTCCCAGAGCTCGCGGGGGTCGAACTCGTCGCGCTCGGGCCGCGCGCCGTAGAGCCGGGCCTGCTCGCAGATGATGGCGGTCGGGGACTGGGCGCGCGGGCCGTCGTCGTCGCCGGTCTCGATTGAGGCGGTGGCGTCGAAGTCGAAGCCTGCCTGTGCGAAGGCGTGGGCCATCGTGGTGTCGGTGCTGTGAGTGTCGTACATGACGTTCTCCGTATCTGGAAGTGAGTGTTGAGCCGTTCGGCCCGCAGCCGCCGGAAGCGTTCCTCCCGACGTAGGTTCATTGGCACACGCGCGCGCAGTGCCGTCACCGCGCAGCGGCCGGAACGAAGTGGAGGACCCGCGCGCAGCGTGGGTTGACGGTGCGAGCACGTGTGGGACGATGGGCCTACGTCGGGAGGAGAGCTCCCTCCCCCAACGCCGCTCTTGGCAAGCGGAGCGCGCAGCGAGCTTGCGAGCGGAGGCGCGAGGGATACCCGCCCGAAGGGCCGAGACCGCGCCAGCGGGCTCGGCAGGGTAGCCCGGTCGCGAAGCGACGCGCCCAATCCTTTCCTTGAATGGCGCATCGACCTTCACGACAGCGACGGCGAACACGACCCACCGCCTCACGCCGCATCGGTGCTGTAGATGTCCTCGTCGGAGGAGGCGAGGATGGACTGCACGTGCGTCGCGTCGAACAGCACGATGATGTCGTTGCCCACCGCTTCCTCGATGGCTTCGTAGAACGCGGTCCAGGCGTCGTCCTTCTCCTTGTGGACGGAGAGCACGTCACGCGGAAGGGGCAGGTCGGTCTCCAGCGCGTAGAACACCGTCTCGTCGACGGCGACGACCTGGTAGCGCGGCGCGATGTCGGGCTCGCTCTGCCACAGCGTCGCGCCGGTGCGGCGGTCGAGCACGACGGTCTTGAGCTCGGGGTGCTCGCGCATGCGCCGCTTGGCCTCGTCCCATGCGGGGCGCTTCTCGTGGATGCGCGACGGCGGGTCGAACAGGTCAATCCAGTCCTCGTCGACGGTGCGGACGACATATCGGGGAGCCATCGGCTCTCTCCTCTCTCCTGGTGGGCTTGCCCACTCCCCTGCGCTCCTCTTCCTCGCGCGAAGCGTGCGGCGAGCGCGTGAGCGCCGAACGCGGGCGGTCGCCGCCCGCCTCACGCGGCGCGGCGGGCCGCGAGGACCGAGGCGGCCCAGGCGGCGGCGCGGGCGAGCACCTCGCCGTGGCAGGGCAGCGGCGCGCAGTGGCAGGCGAGCGTCTTGCCGTGCAGGGCGGCCAGCTCCTCGAGACTCACGCGGCCTTCGCGGATGCGCCGCCAGAGCCAGCGGCGGTAGCGCTCGATGACCTCCTCGCGCGTCCCGTGCTTGCCGATGACGAAGCGGTTCCCCCACTTCGTGCGGCGGTCGATGCGCACCGCGCCGTTCCTCACGGCGTGCGGCTGGCGCTTCAGATTGACGACGGTGCTCTGCATGGTCCTCTCCTCCGTTTCCGGGAGCCCTTCGGCTGCTGGGGCAGAAGTGGCGCGCGCCCGCAGCGGCGTCACCGCGAAGCGGCCGGAACGAAGTGGAGGACCCGCGCGCAGCGTGGGTTGACGGTGCGAGGACGTGCGGCACGCTGGCCCCGGCAGCGAGAAGGGCGTGAACGGTGGGGGGGTTGCCCGCAACCGCCCGCGAGGGAAGCGACCCGCATGCTCACGCCGCCTCGCCCGCCCGCGCTGCCTGCGCGATGCGGTTCATGGCGAGGCACACGTCGCGCGGATGCATGGTCGCGAGGTTGAACACCGGAATGCCCGCGGTCTCGGCGAGCCGGATGGCAACGCCCGTGCCACCCTCGACGCGTCCACGCATCGTCCAGCACACGACGGCGCGGGTCGGAGTGATGCCGCTCGCGCGCGCGCCGAAGACCACGGCGACGTTGCGGGCGTGGAGCTTTCGCACCGCGGGGCTGCACCGCTCCCAGGCGGGGTGATGGCGGGCGGCGATGGAGGCGAGGAAGTCGAGCGACGCCTCGGTGTACGTCACGCACTGCGGTCCGCGCCAGCCGTTGTAGCCGGGCCAGGGGAGGAAGACGGTACGCAAGCTCGGCGAACCCTCGACGAACGCACGGTCCGCCCCGTCGGCGCCGCCGGTGTTGAGGTGCCAGCCCTTCTCCACCAGATACCAGGCCATGCGGCGCATGACGGCGAGGACGGGCTCGGGGGTCTTCCGCGCGCCGATGCCGGCGTAGACGAGTGGGGCCATCGCGCTCTCTCCTCTCTTCGTGGACGATTCGCCCGTGCACCCGCCCCGCGCGCCCTCTCACCGCACGAGCCACGGCCCGACCCGGGCGGCGAGCGCATGCGGACCAAGCGCCACGAGGTCGTCGTTGAAGTCCGCGCCCTCGGGGACCAGCACCAGGGCGGGGACGCCCGCCCGCGCGCAGCGCCGGGCGAGGCGTTCCGCCGCCCGCTCCCCTTCCACGTCGTTGTCACGCGCGACGAGGAGCCGCGCGACGCCGGAAGGAGGCGCGAACGCGCCGAGGCTCCCGGCGGTGAGCGCGGCCGCGGCGTCGATGTCCGGCACCGCGGTCACGAGCGAGAGCACGGTCTCGACGCCCTCGCCGACGAGGAGCGAAGCGCCGTCGGCGGGGCGCCCGAAGCGCACCGCGAGGCCGTAGATGCGCCCGAGCGCCTTCCTGGGCGATGCGACGCCCGCCTTGGCGGGCGAGCGGGGGTCGAGCCAGGTGCGCTGCACGCCGGTGACGGCGCCGTCGTCGCCGGTCACGGCGGCGACCAGCGCCGGGAGGCGCCGGACGGACGAGCCTTCGCGGTAGCGAAGCTCGGGGTGAAAGCGCAGTGCCGCGAAGCGGCAGCGCGCGAGCCCCCGGGCGCGGAGATAGCGCTCGGCGTGCGTGCCGTCGATGGCGCGGCAACGCGCCCAGAGACGGCGGGCGGCTTGCGTCGCGTCGTAGGAGTCGCCCGCGCCCTCGCCCGCGGCCGGCGCAGCCGGCAGGGCGAGGAAGGCGCGGGCCTCGTCGAGCGCCGCGCGAAGCGTCGGCGCGCGCGAGCGGTGGCGCACGAGGTCGAGCAGGTCGCCGTGCTCGCCGGTGGCGGCATCGGTCCACTTCCCCGGCGTGCCGGGGGGCCTGAGCCGCACGTAGAGCGAGCGCCCGCGGGCGCCGTCGAGGTCGCCCGCGACCCAGTAGCGGCCCTGGCGCCGGCCGTGGGGGAGGTACCGGCGGCACACGGCCTCGGCGCGCTCGGAGAGTGCGGCGGCGAGGCGGGCCGCGTTCACGGCGCGGCTCCGGTGGAGACGATGCAACGGTTCGGCATGACGGGACTCCTCGGCCTTGAGCGGGACGCCCCGATACCGGCCGGCCTCCGCCTCCGGCCGGCGCCGGAGGGCGAGCGGGGCGCTACGCAAGCGCGAACACGAAGCCCGAACGGGCGCGGGCCGGAGCCGCGGCTACGGGCGGGGCGCACGGGAGGCCGGCTCGAGGACGATGACCGTCGAGGGCACGTGTGCGAGGCAGGCGGTGACGAGGGGCCGCACCGCCTGCCAGTCCAGGCCCCCGAGGCCGCACCCGATGGGCGGGACGGCGACGGACCGGACGCGATGGCGCACGAGGGTCGCGGCGAGGTCGCAAAGCCCGGCCTCGATGTCGCCCATCGCGCTGCGGTCGCGCCAGTGACGCTTGGTGGGGAAGTGGATAATCCACCGGGGCCGGTCGCAGTCGGTGGCGAACGGGAACATGCGGCCCGGCCGCACCCGACGCCGTGCGCATGCGCGGCGGTAGGCGAGGTAGGCGTCGGGGTGGCGGCGCCTGAACTGGAGGGCGAGCCCGCGTCCCATGACGCCGACGCAGTTGACGGGATTGACGATGGCCTCGGCGGGCTGGGCGAAGAGGTCGCCGCGGGTGAAGTGAATCATGGCGCGCTCCCTGGCGGTTGGAGGGGTGGAGGAAGGGACGACCCGCGCCGCCCCTGTCCGCTCGCCCGCTACCGGCCGCCCTCCGCCTCCGGCCAGCGCGGGAGGGCCGAGCGGGAAGCGCGAACGCGAGGCCCGAGCGGGACCGGACTCGAAGCCGGCGGCACGAGAAAGGGGCCGACGCTGCGCAAGCGCCGGCCCCGGTGTGGGGAGGAGGATGACGTGCCGCTACTCGTAGCGCGGCCGGGTCGCGGGGAAGTCCGCGCCCGGATGCGACTCGATGCGAAGCACCGGCCAGCCGGTGCAGAGCACCGAGGACGGGTCGTGAAGACCCTGCCGGCGGTCAGCGAGCCAGTTCGCCTTCGCGTCGCGGGCCGCCGTCGCCTCGTCCACGGTGCCGAAGGCGCCGTGGCAGGCGACGAAGCGGCCGGTGTCGTACCACCACCCGCCCTCCTCCGGCCCGCCGTAGGCACGGTTCGCGAGGTACTCGTTGAGGTGGAACGGGCCGTCGGCTTTCGGGTGCTCGCCCGGCGAGCCTTCGTAGAGGTCGAGGAGTGCGCCGATGTCGTCGGCGTCGACGCGCGCCCGCTCGCCGTTGGCGCTCGCGCAGACGAGGCGGTCGAGGATGTTGCTCATGTCGGAGTCTCCTTGAACGTGGGGGACGGGACTCTCTCGCTGCCAGCCCCGCTCACCCGCTCAACGCGCGGCTCGTCCTCTGGGCCTACGCCGCCAGGGTGCGGAAGGTCGCGGAGACGCGCGTCGCGGTCTCGCGCGCGCTCATCCGCCGGTCGATGCCGTGCATCCAGCGATGGCGGGCATCGCCCGAGAGCACCAGCACCGAGCGGCGCGGGAGCACCGCGACCTCGTCGCCGGGCTGCGCGCCGGCGGCGTAGGGGCGCACGGCGTGCGGCCGGAACCGCATCGGCCAGTCGGCGCCGAGCGAGAGCGAGGCGACGACGGCGCCGAAGTCGCGGTGGTCGGCGTGCATCCCGATGCCTTGCCCGACCCTGTACTCGTTCACGATGCACTGCGTCGGCAGGGCGCCGCCGAAATGCGGGCGCAGCCGCTCGGCCATGACCGCGGCCCACCGCGGGAAGGCCGGCGCGGGCTCGCGCGAGCCGCCGCCGCTGTAGCTGTAGCGGAACCCGTAGTGCTGCACGCGGCGGCTGAGCTCGGGGAGCCAGGGCGCCTCATTGATGCGAAGGAGGATGCGCGCCTCCTCCGCGGGGGTGACGAAGTCCGGGACGATGACCGCCCCGTGGGCGAAGATGCTGCCGGTGTCGCGCGCCATGCTCTCTCTCCTGTTCGTGGGATGCGCCCGCACGCGCGCTCTGCTCGGACTCCGGGGCGGAAGACTCGAAGCCCCCTGCAAAAGGGGGGACCGACGCCGAAGCGCCGGTCCCCGAGTGGGAGGGAGGAGGAAGCGACGAGTCTCCTAGAAGGGGATGTCGTCGTCGAAGTCGTCGGCCGGGCCCGAGGTGCCGCCGCCGGCCGGCATCGCCGGGGCGCTTGCGGGCGCCTGGGCGTTGGCCGCCGGCGCGCCGTTGCCGTTCGGCTTGTCGAGGAACTGCACCCGTCCGCCGGGGACGATGAGGATCTCGGTCGAGAACCGGTCCCCGTCCTCGCCGGGCTTGGACCAGCGCCGGGTCTGGAGCTTGCCCGCGATGTAGACCAGGCGGCCCTTCACGGCGTGCTTCTGGAGCATGTCGATGAGCCCGTCCTGGAAGGTGACGATGCGGTGCCACTCGGTCTTGTCGACCCGCTCGCCGGACTGGCGGTCGAGGTAGGACTCGTCGGTCGCGACCGACAGGTTGGCGACGCGCCCGCCGCGCTGGAGGTGGTTGACGGTGACGTCGGCGCCGAGGCGGCCGATGACTTCCGCGCGATTCAGTCCGAATGCCATGGCGATTCTCCTTCATGGTCTGGATGATGACGATGGGTTGCGAAGCGGTCGGGGACCGGGGTTCACTCTCCCCGGCCCCTTCCCGTTCACCCTTCCCTCGCTTCCCTCCTACTCGCGGTCGTCGCCGCGCGGGTCGAAGGGAGCCGGCTCTTCGAGAATGGTGCGGATGGCATGGCCATCGAGGCCGAGCAGCGCGAGCAGGTCCGCGCCGGATTGCGGTTGAACGTCGAAATCGAACATGGGCGAGACTCCTTGAGCCGGTTGCCGCGTCCGGCATCGGGAGGCGGGAGCCCTTCTCCCTCTTCCCTGCCGGGCGCTCGCCCCGTGCTCGCAACCCTCGGGCTCGATGACGGAGGCTCGCGCGGCCGGGCGGGTGTCCGCGACCCGGGACTGCCGGACCCCGGGTCCGGCGCCTTCAGAGCAGTCCGCGCTCGGCGAACGAGACGCACTCCCCGTCGCCGACCACGAAGTGGTCGATGAGGCGCACGTCGACGAGCGCCAGCGCCTCGGCGAGCCGCCGGGTGATGGCGCGGTCGGTGGCGCTCGGCTCCGCGACCCCCGAGGGGTGGTTGTGCATGCACACGAGCGCCGCGGCGTTGTGCCCGAGCGCCCGGCGAACGACGACGCGCGGATGCACGGAGGCGCCGTCGAGCGTGCCCCGGAACAGCTCCTCGAACGCGATGACGCGGTGGCGGCAGTCGAGGAAGAGGCAGGCGAAGACCTCGTTGCGGTAGCCCCGAAGGCGCGCCTCGACGTAGCGCCGGGTGTGGGCGGGCGAGGTGAGCGGCCCCCCGTCGCGCTCGATACGGGCCTCCATCCAGCGGGCGTGGACCTCGTGCAGCGCGTGGACCCGGGCGCGGTGCTCGGGCGGGAGCAGGACGGCGTGCAGGAGGTCGCCCGGGTCGTCGAGGAGCGCGCGCAGGCCCCCCGAGGCGGCGAGCATGGCGGCGTCGACGTCGAGCCCGAGGAGGCCGAGGAGCTCGTGGTCTTCGAGGGCGACGGGTCCTGCGCGCTCGATGCGCGCGAGCGCGGTCGCGGGCACCGGCTTCGGTCGGGCCCTGCGCCGTGCGGGCCGGGGCGTGCGGGACGCGGCGGGGACGGCGGCGGCGGTGTGCGGCATGACGCCTCCATGGTCGGCAGCAAAGGGGGAGCGCCCCGGAGGCTCTCCACCGCTCCCGGGACCGCGCCCTCGAATGCGCCCGGCTCCGCCTCGTGGTGAGGCGTCCGGCGGAGCCGGGCCGCAATGCCCCGTGGACGGCAGGCCGGCGGCACGTGCCCCCGGCGGCGGGAGGCGGGCCGGCGAGACGTATCCCGCGGGCCGGGTCTGAGGGTGGCGGCGAAGGCCGGGCCGGGCCGGCTGCGCAGCCCGGGGGACGGCGGGGCGTCAGTGCTCGGTGATGTCTCCGGGCTCGCGCGTCTCCGCGCGCATGGACTGGGCGGCAAGCTCGGTCCACTGGTCCCTCGTCAGGCCGAGGCGTCGGTTCAGCTTGTCGCAGATCGTGAGCGCATCGTCGAGGTCGAGTGCGATGAGTGCGGTCGGGACGTGGCCGGCGAGGCCCTCGATGACGATGCGGATCTGCTGCACCTCGGTCTCGACGTCGTAGGCCGGCACGAAGCAGAAGTTGGGTTCGTCGGGGAGCGTCTGCGCGGTCATTGGAGCGGTCTCCTTGCGCGGGTGGCGGTGTTGGCGGCCGGCGGGCCGGCGGCACGTGCCCCCCGGCGGCATTGCCGCAGGGGGATGGTAGCGGACGGGCCGGCGCCGCCGGAGAGCGGCGGGCCGGCGATACGGATAGCGCGGGCGCCGTTCATGCGGCGAGCGGCCAGCGTTCGAGGATGCGGTCGAGGACCTGCGCACCAGGGGCGAATGCGCGGGCGCGCCAGGAGACAATCTCGACGGTGCAGCCCATGCGCCTGAGCGTCGCGGTGTCGGTGTCGGCCGGTCCCTCGATCTCGATGCGGTCCGCGCCCATGATGCGCCGGCGCGCAAGCCGCCATCCGTTGGCGAGTGCAAGTGCGGCTCCGCGGCCCATGACCGCCTCGAAGGCTTCCGCCCCGGTCATCGCGAAGGCGGTGTCGAGGCCGAAGCTCGCGCGTACCACCCGCACCTGCTCGGCGTCGAGCACGCGCCCGATGAGGGCGTCGCCGTCGTCGGTCGAGAGCCTTCGCACCCGCATGTTCTCCGCCGGCAGCCGGTCCCAGACCGGGAGGAGGAGCCCGGCGGCGAGCCAGAAGCGCGACTCGCGGTGGGTCGGGAGCGCCGCGGTCTCGTGCTCCCAGAGTACGCGCCAGGTCGCCTCGTCGGCGGGCTGCCAGTGCGACGCGTCGAGCTCGGCGACCGCCATGGACTCGCGCGTTGCGGGGCGCACCAGGCGCACGCGCTCCTGCACCGCGCCGTCGTCGAGCATGCGCGACGTCGCCGCCAGGACGACGGCGGCGCGCTTCGAGCGGGCGTTGACCACCAGCCTCGGCCTGCCGTCGGGGCCGGGCTCGTGCGCGGCGAGCCCAAGCGCAACCTCGGCGGTGGTGGGCTCGAGGCGATCGCGGCGCAGGATCTCGACGAGCTCGGTGGCCGCCCCGGTGCCGGGATGCTCGTAGAGCGTCTCGCGATCTGCGGCCGATAGCGAGTCGGCGCGCACGGTCTCGACCCCGACCTCGAAGACGCCGGCCTCGACGGCCTGCTCGATGTTGGCCTCGATGCGGGCCTCCAGGGCCGCGAAGAGCGCGTTCTGCTCGTCGATGGGCAAGGCCAGCAGGCGGTTGAGGAACCGGGACATCGGCGGCAGCTCCTCCTTCAAGCTCCCCTCGTGGACGAGCTTCAAGCCCGTCGCCTTCTGGAAGCGGTCGACCGACCAGTCCGGGATGTGCCCGAGCGAGAGCGCGATGTAGAACTGCCGGAGCGCCATCTTCGCGTACAGGCTCTCCAGGTTGTCGCTCGCCCGGAAGAGCGTGGCGTCGCCGCCGCCCATCGCGGTCTGGCTGTCGCGCTGCCCGCGCGTGATGGCGCCGAGCGAGTCGAGCCGCCGCGCGATGGTCGCGATGAACCTGCGCTCGCCCTTGACGTTGGTGGTCACCGGGCGGAAGAGCGGCGCCCACGCCTGGTGCGTCCTGTGGGTCCGCCCCAAGCCCTGGATGGCCTGGTCGGCGCGCCATCCCGATTCGAGGAGATAGTGCACGCGCCGCTCGGTGTTGGCGCAGGCGAGGTCCGCGTGGTAGCTCCGGCCCGTCCCCCCCGCCATCGAGAAGATGAGGATGCGCTTGGCGCCGTCCATGAAGGCGGCGGTCTCGGCGAGGTTGGCCGACGCGGGGCGGCCTCGGAGCGCCAGGCGCTCGCCGCGCGCGTCGGTGACCTTCAGCACCCGGCGCGAGCGTCCGGTGACTTCCGCCACCGCGTCGTGCCCGAAGTGGTGGATGAGCTGGTCGAGCGCCGACGGCACCGGCGGCAACGCGGCCAGCTTCTCGATGAGGGCGTCGCGCCGCGCCACCGCCTCCTGGCATAGCACGGGGTGGCCGTGCTCGTCGACCACCGGCCGGCTCATGACGTTGCCGTCGTCGTCGGTGAAGGGCTCCTGGAGCTGCACCGGGAAGGCGTGCGCCAGGAACTCGATGACGGTCTCGCGCGGCGTCAGGTCGACGTGGAGGTCGTCCCACTCGGACGCCGGAATCTCGGCGATGCGCCGCTCCATCAGGGCCTCGCCGGTCGAGACGAGTTGAACGACCACGGAGCGCCCCGCTTCGAGGTCCGCCTCAATCGCGCGGATGAGCGAGGGGCACTTCATCGAGGTCAGCAGGTGCCCGAAGAAGCGCTGCTTGCTTCCCTCGAAGGCGGACATCGCGGCGGACTTCGCGTTCTTGTTGCGCGTCGCCTCCTCGTCCACGATGCCGGTGGCCTTGAGCGCCTCCTCGATGTTGTGGTGGATGACCTTGAAGGCGCCCGCGTAGGCGTCGTAGATGCGCCGCTGGGCGTCGGAGAGCGGGTGCTCCAGGATGTCGACCTCGACCCCGTCGTAGGAGAGCGCGCGGGCCTGATAAAGCCCGAGGGCCTTCAGGTCGCGGGCGACGACTTCGAGCGCCGCGACCCCGCCCGCCTCCATGGCGGAGACGAAGTCGGCGCGGGTCTCGAACGGGGTCTCGCCGGCGGCCCAAAGGCCGAGGCGCTCGGCGTAAGCCAAGCCGGGGACGGTGGTGGCGCCGGTCGCGGAGACGTAGGCGATGCGCGCATCGGGGAGTGCGCGCTGGAGGCGCAAGCCCGCGCGGCCCTGCTGCGAGGGCGCGACCTCGCCGCGGCTGCCCTTCGAGCCCGCGGCGTTGGCCATGGCATGCGCTTCATCGAAAATCACCGCCCCGTCGAAGGCGTGGCGGTCGTCCTCGTCGAGCGAGCCTGCGAGCCAGCCGACGATCTGGTCGAGCCGCGAGGGCTTGCCCTGGCGCGCCGGCGAGCGCAGCGTCGCGTAGGTCGCGAAGAGGATCCCCTCCGATTGCGGGATCTCCGCCCCCTGGCGGAACTTGCCGAGCGGAATGACGTCCTCGTCGCGCCCGCCCAACGCCGTCCAGTCGCGGCGCGCGTCCTCGACGAGCTTGTCCGACTGCGAGAGCCAAAGCGCGCGCTTGCGCCCGCGGAGCCACTGGTCGAGCACGACGGCGGCGACCTGGCGGCCCTTGCCGCACCCGGTGCCGTCGCCGAGGGCCCATCCGCGCCGGAACCGGACCGGGGCGGACAGGACCTCGCCGTCGCCGGTGACCGTCTCGTTGCCCGCGGCCTCGCCGTCGTCGTCGCAGCGCCGGACGGTCTCCCAGCCCGAGCCGATGCGGTAGTGGGCGGCGAGGTGGCCCGCGTGGGCCTCGCCCGCGAGCACCACGCTCTCGAGCTGGGCGTCCGACAGAAGGCCATCCGTCACCACGCGTTCGGGCAGCATCGGGCGGTACGCGGGCGCCGGATGCGCCACTGCGGCCATGGCGGCGGACTGGACGAGCGGGGTGGGATGCGCGAGCGCGCCGGGAATGCGCACCGCGCCCGGGCGCCACGGCGCGTAGGGGCCGGCGGCCGAGTCGGTGGCGGGCGCCTCGGTGCCGGCCTCGGGTACGCCGGTCTCCACGGCGAGCTCGGAGACGGCGCCCCAGTCGCGGGCGGACTTCGGCGCAGGCGTGCCGGCGGGCTTCCGGACCGGCTTCGGTGCTGCGGGCCGCGGCGCCGGCGTGTGGCCGAAGAGGTCCGCGGCCGGCGCGGGCTCGATGGGAAGGCGCGCCGGCACCGTCGCGAGGACGGCATCGAGGAGCTCGGCCGCGTCGGCGGCGCGGGCGCCGCGGTCGACGGCGATGTCGGGCTCGGCGCTTCGGTCGACGACGGTGAGCCGGGTGTCGAAGCCGGTGCCGCGCCGGGCGTAGGCGCGCCCGTCGATGGCCATCGTGAAGACGACGCGCGCACCGCCCGCGAGCGATGCGAAGGCGGCGGTCCACTCGGCGTCGCCCGGCACGCAGTTCGCCGACGTGATCGCGGCGAGCCGCCCGCCCGGGGGCAGCATCGAGACCGCGGAGCGCAGGTGCCGCAGATCTGCGTCGTGGCGGATGCGCGCGACGCCGGGCGTCGCCGAGAACGGCGGGTTCATCACCACCGCGGTGGGCCGAAGGCCGGGCAGGTGGTCGGCGATGGACTCCGCGTTGTGGCGGGTGACGGTCGCGGCGGGGAAGAGCGCCGCGAGGAGCCCCGCGCGCACGGCCGCAATCTCGTTCAGGTGCAGCGCGCCGGCGGCGCGGCTTGCCATGGCGCACTCGGCCATCACCGCGAGCATGCCGGTGCCGGCGGAAGGCTCCAGCACCACGTCGCCCGGGCGGACGGCGGCGGCGCGGAGCGCGGCGTAGGCGAGCGGGAGCGGGGTCGAGAACTGCTGGAGGCGCACTTGCGCCTCGGAGCGCTTGGTGTGCGAGAGCTCCAGCGCCGCAACGGCGTCGAGCATCGCGAGCATGCGGCGGGGGCCCTCCGCCCCGGCGCCGGCCCGGCGGCGCATGGCGCGTCCGTAGCGCTTGAGGAACAGCACGACCGCGGCCTCGGCCGCCTCGTAGGCGTCCTTCCAGAGCCACGCTCCTTGCGCATCGCTCGCCCCGAAGGCGCGGGTCATGGCGTCGCGCAGCGCCGCGGCGTCGAGCGGCCGGCCAGCGGCGAGCACCGGCAGGAGGGCGGTGGCCGCGACGAACAAGGCCGGGGTGCCGGAGGGGGTCGCCGGCCCCGGCGGCGGGGCGGGCGCGATGGCGTGCGCCGGACGCGCAGAAGCGTCCGACGCCGGGATGGCGTCGAGCATGGCGTTCTCCGAATCGGATGGGCGTGGAGCCGCCGGGGAGGCGGCGCAGGGCATGGGCTCCCGCGCCGCCTCCCCGGGCCTGCCCCCGGCCGGCCGGACGTCCTCCTGCCGGCGGGGCGCGGGAGGCGGAGGGCTCAAGCCGAGGTGGCGGCGGTGCGCTCCCCGGCGCGGGTGCGGCAGACGGCGGTCAGGCGGGCGTACTCGGCGGGGTCGATGACGCCGCCGACGTCGAGGAGGAAGGCGAGCTGGAGGCCGATGAGGCGCACGGCAGGGTCGCTCCGCGGCCGGCCGCCCTCGGCGGTGGCCTGCCGACAGGCGTCGTGCAGGGTGCGCGAGATTCCGGACGGGTTGCAGGCGCCGACCTCGGTGATGAGGAGCGCGTCGCGGTGGCGGTCGAACTCCGGCGGCAGGGGGTCGAGGGCGCTCACGGCGTGCCCCTCCGGACGGTGTCGACGAGGCGGTCGACCACCGTGGACTCGGCCCGGCACGCGCTGCCCCAGCCGCGGAGGTTCGCTTCGACGTCGGCCCACGAGCCGATGAGGGCGTTGAAGAACGGGTCGTCGGTGGTGGCGGCGTACACGCACTCCCCGCTCACCGCGACGCCGGTGATGGCGGGGTTCGTCATGGCGGGCCGGCCGATGGCCCAGCAGAGGAGTGCCGCGAACTTCGGCGAGAGGCGCTCGCCCTTCGCGGGGTCCATCGGGTGCACGGACGGCGGAGCGGCAGCGGGGGGCGTGCGCTCCGCGATGCGGGTGTCGGACATGGGACATCTCCTTGGCGGGCAAGAGGCGAGACGAAAACGCCCCGTCCCGGAGCGGGCCGGAACGGGGCGCGGACGGGACCGCGGGGCGGTCAAGCGGCGCGGGCGGCGGCGGTGGCGTCGATATCCGCGGCGGGGCTGGTGTCGATGCCCGCGGCGGCGTCGAGCTCGGGGCCGTACTCGACGATGCGCCCGGCGGCGCGCGCGGCCTTGGTGTAGACCGACATCGGATGCTTCGCGCGGAAGTGCCGGTCGCGCTCGATGCCCAAACCCCAGCGCACGCGCACGGCGGCGATCTCGCGCAGGCTCGAATAGCCGAGCTCCGGCGTGCCGAAGCCGAGGTCGGCGAGGCCGAACAGCGTGTCGCCGTCCTCCGGGTCGAGCTCGTTGAAGAGCCAGGTCGCCGCGCCGCAGGGGTTGAAGAACTTGACCACCGGCGCGTGGTCCTGGTCGCGGTTGCGGCCGTTCCTGAGCAGCCGCTCGCGGTGCTTCTTGGTCAGCAGCATCATGTGTGGAGACCTCCGGTCAGTGGGCGGCGGGCGGGACGGTCGTGCGGAGCGGTCCGAGCGCGACCGCGATGTCGTCGCCGTCGACGGTGACGGTCACCCGGCGGTCGCGGGGGAAGAGCCAGTGGATCTCGGTCCAGACCGCATGGGCGATGACGCGCCTGTGCGCCTCGTCGCCCGACTGCGGAGCGGCGTCGCCGGCGTCCGGGCGGGGGTCGGGATGGACGTGCATGGTGGGGTCCTCCGGTGGAACGATGACGGGACGTGGGAGAGCGGGGACGCTCCCGCGCCCCGGTCCTCCCGCACCCGGGAGGAAGCCGCCCCCGGCTCCGCGCGGCGCGGCGCCGGGGTGGGCAGCGGGCGGCATGGCGGTGGAGACCGGCCGGGGGCGGGCTCAGTCGTCGAGGATCCGAACGATGGCCTTGCCGTGCTGCACCGTCGCGTGCGGCCTGCCTCGCGCGTCGAGCGAGACGGTGACGACGGGCTTGTTGCCCGCAGGCGGCGGCGGGTCGGAGACCTCGGCGGTGACGGTGCTCGTCTCGTCGACGAAACGCAGGCGCACCGTGCCGCCCGCGACCTCGATGCTGCCGGGCCGGCCGGGACCGGCCAGCGTCACCACCGGCGGCGCCCCGCGCTCGGTGAAGCGGTCCGGGATGGGGAGCGCGGAGACGGGGCCGTGCCACGGGTCGGCGCCGGCGCCGCGGCGGGCGGCGACCGCGAACGCATCCGAGGCGTCGCCGGTGTCGTCCCAGCGCGCCTTGTCGTCGGCTTCGCGGATGGCGGCCGGAATCGCGGCCTCCAGCGTCTCCGCCTCGACGGTCACGGTGGCGCCCCAGTAGCGGGCCAGACCCACCTGAATCGTCCAGGGCGTCTTCATGACACGGCCTCCGTGGCAGCTTCGCCGAGCGTCACGGTCACCTTCCGGTCGCGCACCGCGATGTCGACGTCCCGGTCGTGGGGGATGAACCAGAAGAGCTCGCGCGCGACCGCCTCGGCGATGGAGGTGCGCCGCGCCTCGTCGTCGGAGACCAGCAGCCGGGTCGCGATGTGCAGCGCCTCCTGGTCGAAGTCGGTCCGCTGCCGCTCGTAAGAATCGGCGTCCGCGTCGTCGCTCGGCGAGAAGAAGCCCGCGCGCATGAGCTCGGCGAGCGCCCAGGGCTCCAGGGCGCTGTCCGCGGTCACCAGCGGCAGGGCGTCGTGCACCCAGGACCACGTGTCGCCCGCGAAGGCGAGGTCGGTCGGCAGGTCGAGGATGCGTCCCGGTCCCTCGGCCGGCCGGACGGCGAGGCTCACGCAGATCGCACCGGGGCGCGGCGGGGGCGGTGTGTCGGGCGCGCCCCAGCGCTCCGGCAGGGGATACGTGTCGAGCGCGCAGGTGCGCCCGTCCAGGGTAACCACCGTGTGGAGGTTCACCACGCGCTCGATCGCGTCGTACCAGGCGTAGCCTTCGAGACGGCGGTCGGGCTCGAACAGGCGCTCGGCGACGGCGTTGCGCTCGGCCGCGCGCTGGAAGGTTTGGGCCTCCGGCGGCTCGGGGTCGCACGTCACCAGCAGCGCATCGGCGCCGACCGGCCGGAGCCTCGGCGGCTCGCGCCAGTTGTCGATGTCGGCGAGGCGGGCGCGCCAGGGCCGGAGCTCGGCCGGCGGCACGGCGATGACGATATCGGCCGCGAGCGCGCGCTTGCGGTCCTCGAACGAAGGGCGCGGGTCCGGGTCCGCGGCCATGGCGCGGTAGATGGCGAGGCGGGCGGCATCCCGCATCTCGTCGAGGAACGGGGTCTCGACCGCTTCCTTCCGCGCGGGCAGCACGAGCTCGAGGTCGGGGCAGTCCTCGACGTCGGCGGCGACCGTCCAGCGCGGTCCGTGCACGGCCTCGACCGAGGGCAGGCGGACCGCGACGGTGGCGCCGTGGAAGTTGACATCGGGGTCGTTCAGGCCGATGCCGTTCCAGCGGTCCTTGAAGACGCCGAACACGACGCCGCGCCAGCGCTCGGCATGGAGCGCGCCGTCGAGAAACGCGCGGCGTTCGAGCATCTCGCCCGCGGTCGGGGTGTGGGGGGCGTGCTCGAAGATAACCGGCAGCGGGTAGTGCCAGGCGGCGGCGCCGATGGCGTGACACACGGTATCGGCGGTCTCGACCCCGGCGGTCTCGAACGTGACGGTGGTGCCCTGCGGCCAGGGCGCGGTGTCGTCGGGTCGGACTTCGGCCTGGGCCTCGCCCAGGAAGTGCTCCGGCGCGAGGTCGACGCGCCAGCCGGAAACCGGGCTGCCGTCGGAAGCACGGGGGCGGGACGAGACGGTGCAGCCCCGGCGCGCGAGGCTCAGCATCCCCATGCCGGCCGCGTCCTCCCGGCGCACCAAGTCCTCGCGCCAGCCGTTCTCGCCGAACGAGAGCAGGACGGATGCGTCGGTGATGCCGGCGCCGTCGTCGGTGACGGTGACGGTGAAGGGGCCGTCGTCGGGACCGGCGACGACGACGCGCACGCGCGCGGCATCGGCCCGGCGGGCGTTCTGAAGGAGCTCGGTGAAGATGTCGCCCAGCGTCGCAGCGAACGTCCTCGTGACGCGCTTCAAGGCGTTGTCGTGGATGCGCGCGCGAATGCGTGCAGGAATATCGTTCATGTGCGCTCTCCGTGATGGATGCGGAAACACAGGCGCCCCGCGCCGGACGATGCCGGGCGGGGCGCCTGCACGGGGGTGGAACGCTCAGTGGACGCGGCGCAGGAACTCGGGGATGTCGAGCGCCTCGTCCCCGGCCTCGGCGCCGTTGACGGGACCCACGGTCTGGACGACGACCCGGGGCCCGCCGTCGGCGGTCGGGACCGCGTTCATCGCGTCGATGGCGTCGGCGACCGACGGCGCGGCGGGACGGTCCTCGCCCCCGCTGCCTCCGCTCGCCAGCTCCGGGCCCGCCTCGCCCTCCGGGTGGACCGGCGTGGCGTGGCCGTTGCCGCCGGCGGGACCGTCCGGGACCTCGGCGGCTCCGGACTCCGGGGCGCCGTGGGACGCACCGTTGCCGTTCGACCTCGCGGCCGCGAGGGCGGCGGCGCGCTGCGCGGCGGCGGCCGGGGACTCGATGCTCTCGACCACCGACGGGGTGCGCGGCCGGTCCTCGGCCGCGGGGACGTCCGCCGCATCCCCTGACGCGTCCGGGGTTTCCACGGCGGGCGGGGTGGCGGCCGCGGGCTCCGTGCCGGCGTCCTCGTCGGGCGAGCCGCCCGCATCGAACGCGGCGAACCCCGGCATCGTCCAGGCGAGCGCGGCCGCGTGCGCCGTGGCGCCGAGGCCCACCGGCGGCGGGCCGGCCGCAAACGCCTCCTCCATCGCCTTGGCGAGGTCGGGCTTCCTGAGCTTCGAGCGGGCCGCCTCCCAGGCCGCGCCGAAGGTGTCGCGCGCGACGTCGAGGATGCGGCTCTTGGTGATGCGCGACCACAGCATCTCCGCCGTGGGGCGCACGTGCTTCGCGAAGTCGATGCCGAGCCGCGCGACCGTGGCCTCGAGCTCGGGCCGGGCGTCGTGCTCGAAGGCGAGCTGGCCCTTGACCGTGCGCGCGACCGCGGCCGCGAACAGCCGCTCCTTGTTCGCGCGGGGCAGCGCCTGGAGGGCCGCGAAGCGGGCCGCGTCGTCCTCGCCCTCCATCCACTCGAAGGGCAGGTCGGACCAGTCGGCGAGCATCGCCTCGCCCGGGCTCCACGTGGCGAAGCCGTCGTCGTTCGCCCGCGCCGAGGGCCGCTCGGCGGTCTCGTTGAAGACGATGTCGAGCGCGTGCCACGATGCGGTGTAGCCCCGCGCGAAGAGGCTGCGCACCATCTGGAACACCACGAGGTCGAACGCGGCCTCGAAGTCGCCCGCGAGATGTGCCTTCACGAGCGTGGTGCGGATGGCGCGCAGGTCGTCGGCGAGCCCGATGCCGACGCCCGCCTCGGCGCGGGCCTTGGCGCGCGGGTCCGGCGGCGATGCGATGGGCGTCGTCGTCGCGGGGGCGTCCACGCGGCTGCCGGCATCGGTCGTAGCGCCGGCGCCGGCGTCCGCATCCCGACCGTTCGCGTCGGCGGCGGGCTCCTTCGGCATGTCCTCCGGCTTCACCAGCCCCTGGATGACGTGGAGCGTGCCGTCGCGTCCGATGGTGGCGATGCACCCGGCCAGCGCCAAGTCCTCGGGGCGGAACGTGGCCCGCTCGTCGACGGCAAGCTCGATCGCTTCGAGGCGCGCCTCGACGGCCGCGCCCTCCTCGATGAGCGCGTCGGTCCAGTCCTCTTCGTCGAGGTTGCAGAGCTCGTCGTGGCGGGTGCGGAGCCGCTCGAGTTCGGCGCACTCGGCGTCGGTCGGCTCCGAGGGCTGCGGGCGGATGCGCCCGTAGCGCGCGGTCGCGCTCCAGTCCGCCTCCAGCACGGCCTCGGCCCACTTCCAGCGGGTCGCGAGCTCGCCGGCGACGGCGGTGAGCTTGGCCGTGGCGAGGTCGTTCAGGAGCTTCGGATCCTCGAGCCACACACCGTTCTCGTACTCATCGGCGAAGAGGTCGCGGAGCACCGGACCGCCCGCCGCCTCGTAGGCGTCCACGCCGACGAAGCGGGCGACGGCGGCGCCGGCGGGCACCCGCTCCTCGGTCAGCAGGCGCTTGACCTGCCACGCCGTCGGCCGGTAGCCCTGGCTCGTCGCCTGCTCGAACACCGCGCGCTGGCGCTCGTGGTCGGTGGTGACCGCGAACGCCTTGAGCGTGTCGAGGTCGATGGCCTCGGCGCGGTAGGCGTCGATGAGCTCGGGTGCGGCGTTGCCGAGCCGCAGGCGCTGCTCGACCAGGCGCTCGCTCACGCCGAAGCGCGCGGCGATGGCGGCCACCGTGGCGCCGGACCGGGCAAGCTCGGAGAACGCGACCACCTGGTCGGCCGGGTGCATCGGGAGATAGCTCACGTTCTCCGCGAGCGAGAGCTCCTGCGCATTGCCGTTCGCAGCGATCTTGCAGGGCACGGGGTGATCGGCGTGCAGGGTGCCGTTCTCGGCGAGCGCCTGGAGCGCGGCGAGGCGGCGGCCGCCGGCGACCACGGCGAAGCGCTCGACGCCGTCCGCGTCCGGCTCGTCGGGGCGGGCGACGAGGTTCTTGAGCAGCCCGTGGGCGGCGATGGACGCCCTGAGCTGGACTTCGGCGGCGGCGTCGGGCGGGGTCTTGCGCACGTTCTCGGGCGCGAGCGCGAGCCGGCACAGCGGGATGTCCCGGATGGCCGCCTCGGGCGGGGATGCGGTGGGGTTCATGGAAATCTCCGTGGTTGAAGGAACGGACGCGGGAAGCGCGGCCCTCTCCGGCCGGCTCGCGCCCGCCCGGACCGGACCCGGCTCCACCTCCGGGGGGCGTTCCCGCGGGGGATGCGCGGCGGCGGCGGGCCGGCGGGCGCCTTCCCCGTCGGCGTCGGCCGGGACGGGGTGGATCGCGCGGATCACCGCGCGGCCCTCCCGCCACCGGCCGCCCATCGGGGATCGACGACGCCGGCGAGCGCGAGCTCGGTGACGCGGCGCTCGGCATCGGGCAGCGCGCGCGGCGGCTCGTCGCGGGCGGCGGCGTGCGAGAGGCCGAGCGAGACGAGCAGCCGGGTGTCGGCGCGCCAGTCGCAGGCCGAGCGGCAGCACCGGCGCGTCGGGCTTGAGAGCCAGCCGAGAAAGCGCCCGGCGAGCCACACCGCGACCTCGTGACGGCGCTCGGCGCCGCGCCACTTGACGACGCCGAACGACGGCGGCGACCGAGGCCGGGCGAGGGTGATGCCGACCGCGGCCTCGTACCGGCACACCGCTTCGGCGAAGTCGGCGCCGGGGCCGCTGCGGCGCCACAGGTGCTCCTGGCCCGCGAGCAGGAGGAAGGCGTCGAGGCGGGTGGCGGGACCCGGCGCCCGGTCGATGAGGATCTGCGCGGCGCGCATCGTCGCGCCGGTGTCGAACGGCACGGACGGGTTGGGCAGGATCATGGGTGCGCTCCGGTGGCGAGGGGATGGGAAGGGCCGGCGAACGCTCCCGCTCCCGGGCCCTCCTTCGCCGGGCACCGCGCCGGCCCTGCCTCCGGGTGCAGCCGCGCACGGTACGGGAGGCGCCGGCCGGGGGCCGGTCCGATGGCGGCTCGACTGGAAGAAGGGACGAACGGGCCGGAGCCCGGACAGGGGAAGGCGCGGGTGAGCGGGGCGCGGGCGCCGTGGCCGAGAGCGTTGGGGACCGGGGTGGGCGCGCGGTGCTCAGTGCAGCAGGTCGCGGAGGCCGAGCTTCTCGAACGACTGGCGCAGCTCGTCGTGGTGCATGGCGTCGATCTTCGTCGGGCCGTAGCCGGCCCCGTCGCTCCACCGGACGAGATCGCGGATCTCCGCGACGAACTCCGCGTCGGTCTCGCACACCCTCGTGGTCACGTCGCCCTCGCTGAAGCTCACGATGGTGCGCTCGGTCGGCGAGCACCATGTGCCGTAGTACGGGGCGTCCTGCGTCGTGTCGATCTGGGCGAAGCCGTTGGCGTAGGAGCACGGGCCGCAGTCGAACTCGTAGCGGTCCGACAGCGGCCTGAAGTCTCGGGTCGTCTTCATGGGATCTGCCTCGCTGGTGGGGGAGGTTGCGATGGGGCTCGGGGCCGGGGCGGAGGGACCGCCTCTCCCCGGCCTCATGCCGTGACGATGCGCAGATAGCCGTCCGGGACCATTTGCGGGTACGGAGAGTCGTGGTAGATCGCGACCCGGAAGCCGGCGCCTTCGATGTGCTGCACGCGGTAGCTCGATGCGTGCCCGGCGAGCGGCATGATGCGGGCGAGCGCCTGCGCGACGTTGCGAAACGTGAAGTGCGTGGCGCACTCGGGCTCGCGCGTGGTGACGATCCGCAGGCAGGGCTCGGGCTCGTCGAGCAGGGCCGAGGCGTTGCACCTCGGGCACTCGCCGGCCGGCATGACGTCGCCCGGCCGGACGCGCTCCCAGGCGTTCTCGAGCGGGCCGCACTGGTCGGCCGGCCCTTGCCAGCCGCAGTACTGGCAGGTGGCGGTCGGAATCATGGCGTCGTCCTCCCGTGTGGTGGTTCGGTGTCCGGCGGAGCGGCGGGCGCGCCGCCGCCCGCGCGGAGCTCAGGCCGCGATGTCGATGCGCTCGCCCCAGGGCGCGGGGTGCCGCCACGGGCTGTCGCCGTCGCCGTAGTCGCACCAGAGCACCGGGAACCCCGGCTCGGCGTCGGGGTAGTCGGAGCACTCCATGTCCGTGAAGTAGAGGCACACCCCCGGCTCAATCCCCTGTGCGTCCAGCCACTGGAAGCCCGGGCGGAAGTCGGTGCCGCCCCTGCCCTTGACCGCAATCTCGTCCGGAAGGTCGTCGGCGGCGTACTCGGCCACGTCCTGAAGCATCGTGTCGACCTGGAGCACGATGACGCGCTCGGGCCGGATCTCGGCCGCGACCTCGCGCAGCTCGGCCCAGAACTCGGCGAGCGTCGTGGTCGGGAGCGAGCTCGAGATGTCGATGATGAAGGCGATCGTCTCGATGCCCTCCGAATGGATGGCGGGGAGGTAGAGTCCGGAGTCGATGAAGCGCCGGTTGGGCAGGCTCCAGCTATAGTCGCTGCGGGTCGCGTCGGTCATGAAGCGGCGAAGGAGCGTGCGCCAGTCGAGCGTGCTCGCATGGGCGCTGCGGATGGTCTCCTCGACCTGGCCCGGCACCTTGCCCTCGGCGCGGGCGATGTTGAGCGCCTGGTGCATGGCCTCGTCCCACGCCTGCTCCTCGGCGGTGACGTCGACCGGCGCTTCGGCCGGCTCGCCGTCGGCGCCGGCGCGGGTATGCGCGTCCATGACCTCTCCGGTGCCGGAAGGATCGTGGCTCGGCGGCGCATCGGACGCGCTTTCCCCGGCCTGGTCGTCTGCGTCCTGGCCCCGGCCGTCTCCGTCCCGGTCCTCTCCCTGGCCGTCGGAGTCGTCACCGTCGCCGTCCTCGTCGTGACGGTCCTCGTCGTCGGCGGAATCGGACGGATCGGCGGTTTCGTCGTCGTCGGTATCGGACGAGGATTGCCCGGCCTCGGCCGCGTCCGCACCGGCGGAGCCGGCATCGGGGGATGCGCTCGCGTCGTCCCCGGCCTCGTCGTCCGCGCGCTCCGACAGGCGCTCGTAGGCTTGCTCGACGCTCAGGTCCTCCCACGCCTCGGCGCCGGGCGGCAGCGTGAAGCCCGCGTCGCGTATGAGCGCGTGGGTGACGAGCTGCGAGGCCCTCTGCCAGCGCTCCGGGTCGCGGTCGCCCCGGCGCGTGTGGTGCTTCAGGGCGCAGGCCATGACCACCCGCGCCATCGCGGTCTCGATGAGGTGCGAGGCGGTCTCCGCGACCCACCGGGGCGAGTAGCGGATCTCGTAGCCGTCGGTCGCCAGCGTCTCGCGCGTCGCATCCGGGCGGAGCGGGAGCCTCAAGGTCAGGCTCCCGAAGAAGGGCTGCTTGCGCAGCAGCTCGGTCACGCAGTCGCTGACCCGCAGCGCCGATTCCGCGAGCACGCGGGCGGACATCAGGCGGCCTCCCGCACGGGCTCGGCGACGTGCTCCGCGGCGTGCGCGAAGTAGCCCGCGAACCGCTCCATGAGGTCGTCGGCGTCGCGCTTGACGCGCTCGCGGGCCGCCGGGTCGAAGGTCTTGGACGGCCGGAGCGCATCCGGCTCGACGCCGGCGATCTTCTCCTTGACCTGCTCGCAGAGGCGCGCGAGCTCGTCGTCGCCGAAGATGTTGAGCCGGGGCACCACGTCGACGAGCTCGCGGATGTTCTCGATCATGGAGTCCCGGAACACGAGCGGCTTGCCGTTCTCGTCCTCGCGCAGCCGGTCGGAGACCCGCTCGATCGCCTCGCCGAAGCGGCGGTAGAGGTCGCCCACCGCACCGTGCAGACGCTCCTCGACATCGCTCTCGATGTCGCGCCGGATGCGCTCGACGTCGTCGGTCGCGAGCTTCGCCATGAAGTGCTCGGGGTCCGAGACCTCGGTGATGCGGTAGCGGAGCGAGAACTTGCCCTGGAGCGCCTCCTTCGACGGGTAGTCCTCGATGCGGAAGAGCTTGCCGAGGTCGAGGCGGGCCTGGTCGATGTTGGCCTCGTAGTCCTCGATGAAGCGGGCGCGCTCGCGCACCATGCGCTCGCGGAGCCCGTCCATGAGCGCGGTGTAGTGCTCGTAGTTGGCGACGGTGAGCAGCCGCCAGCCCTGGTCGTCCCAGGGCAGGGTGTTCTCGTAGTGCTTCGTGCGGGCCTCGCTCACCGTCGCGGTGAGCGCGGCGAAGGCGGCCTTCGGGAGCAGGCGCTTGTGGTAGCGCCCGGCGCTGGCCGAGGCGTCGTGTACGAGGGCGACGTGATTGCTCGCCTCGCGGTCGTGGCGCCGGCCGGACCAGGCGGTGATGCGCAAGCTGACCTGCATGGCGTCGTCGGTGAGGTTCATGGGTCGTGTTCTCCTTGGGCTTTGCTACCGGAGCGTCCACACGGGAACGCCGAGAGCGGCGGCGAGCGTTCGCTTCGCGGCGTCGAGGCTCGGCGCCCGCACCGCGTACTCGCGCGAAGGGGTGTCGCCCGCCGGGTAGTGGGTGACGCGCCAGCCCGCGGGCGACTCCGTCGGCGGGGTCGGCCCCGGCCCGAGCGCACGAAGCGTCCAGGCGGGGACGTCGAGGGCGCGGGCGAGCCTGGCCCGAGCGGCATCGAGGCTCGGTGCGCGCACCGCGCACTCGCGCGAGGGCGCGGAACCTGCGGGGTAGTGGATGAACGGCCAGAGCATGGGCGCCTCCCTCACTGGGTCTTCGCCGCGGCCCAGCGGATGAAGCCGGGCGAGCGCTGGAGCGAGGGGGTGCGGCGCAGGCACGCGCCGACCAGCGACTCGCCGACCTCGCGGCGAAGGCGTTTCGCGTAGGTGACGATGGCGTCGAAGTTGACGTCGGTGGCGAGCTTGTAGAGCGCACCGCAGAGCGCCATCAGCGCGCTCGCGTTGGTCGGGATGTCCGCGTTCTCGGGGTCGTTGACGATGGCCCGCGGGTGCGGAAGCTCGCGGCAGACCTTGAGGAACGCGGTGAACTCGACGGCCGCGGCCTCGCCCACGGTGCCGCGGAACAGCGCCCGCTCGACCGCGGGGTCGAGGCCGTTGCGGCGCTTGACGATGTTGCTCGCGAACTCCCAGGTCCGCGGGCACGGGAATGCCTTCTCCTTCGACTGCGGGTCGAAGTGGTGCAGCAGCGTCGGCTCGAGCTCGATGAAGAACAGCACCTCGGGCGCGATGTCGTTCGCCGCGCCCCAGGCGCACCAGTCCTTCGCATCGACGCGGACCTCGAGGTGGACGAAGCGCGAGGCGAGCGGGGTCGGCATGCGGTGCACCACGCCGCGGTCGGTCTCGCGGTTGCCGCAGGCGATGAGCGCTGCGCCCTCGGGCAGCGCGTACTCGCCGACGCAGCGGTCGAGAACGAGCTGGTACAGCGCGGCCTGGACCATCGGCACCGCGGACGGGAGCTCCTCGAGGTTGATGAGGAACTGCTCGTCGGAGTGCGAGGGGGGCAGGAACGACGGGGGCGCCCAGCGGGTGCGCTGGTCGAGGAGCTCCGCGACCGCCTGGTAGCGCTCGACGATGGCGGGCACGTCCGTCGCGACGCCGTCGGCGTGACACTGCTGGACGACAATCTCGGCCAGCATGCGTTCCAGCACGTTCATCGAGCGCCAGGGGATGCCGCGCAAGTCCACGGGGTCGAGCAGCAGCGCGCGCACGTCGATGTAGAGGCGCCCGAGGGCCGCGGCGACCTGGCGGGCGATGTCGCTCTTGGCGCAGCCGGGCGGGCCCCACACGATGGCCGGCTGGCGCGCCTCGACGAGCAGCGTGAGGGTGTCCGCGAGCTCGCTCGGGCGGAGCGTGTAGTCCGCGGCGATGGTGGCGGGTTGGGTCATGGGGGTGCTCCGAATGGCGGGGGGACGGCGCGGGCACCCTCCGGGACGCCCGAGCCTCGCTTCCATCCGAGCGCCCCTCCGGCTCCTGCCGGCGCTCAGGCGAGGACGGAACGGCACAAGGCCGGCGGGGATGCCGCGCTCAGGCGGCCTCCAGGGCGGTGTGCGGAACGGCGGCGGGGCCTGCGAGGCAGCCGACCTCGATGCGGTCGAGCCAGGCGCTGGAGCGCGCCGCCGGGTGGCCGTCGCGAAGCTGTTGGCGGAGCTCCATCCACAGCCGCCCGAGGACGTTGCGGCCCTCGTAGCGGTCGGCCACGGGCCGCGCGCCCCACCAGGGGTCGCGTATCGAGACCTCGACGATGGGACGCTCGCCGGTCGCGGCCAGCACCGCGTCAATCGCGACGCGGTTCGTCTCGCGCTTCATCCGCAGCACCCAGCGCATGACGTCGACGCGCTGCGCGTTCCAGCCGGGGTCGATGCCGAGACCCGGGGTGCGGCCGATGGCCGCCGCCTTCGGAGTCGGCGCCTCGGCGATGCGCCGCTGGACGTCCGGACGCGCGGCGAACTTCGCGGCCTGGTACAGGGCCTCGGATGTGATGAACGTCCAGGGGCCGGCGGTGATCGGGACGGCCAGGGGGAAGAAGTTGCTGAGCTCGCCCCACATCTGGCGCAAATAGCGAAAGCCGCAGACCTCGGTTCGTGCGTAGATGCGCATCGGTGCCTCCCCTTCGGACGCTCGGCCGGCACCGGGGGACTCGCTCCCCCTCGCCGGCCTCGCCCCCTCCCGGACCCGACTCCGGCTCGCGTCGGCGGGCGCCGAGGACGGGTGGGAGAGGAATGGCGAACGGGGCGGGAGGCGTGGAGCGGCCGGGAACGGCGGCCTACGGGCAGGCGGAAGGTGTGGCGCGATGGCCGAGGCGAAGGCGCTCGCAGGGGCGCAACGAGGCGGGAGCGGGCTCAACCGGAATGCCGGTCAACTGAGGCAGGGGCACGCCGGTCGGCGACAGCGTGTGGCCGATGCGCCGCTCCAAGTGGACGTACTGGCGATAGAGGGTGCGCCTCAGCTCCGCCGCCCGGCAAAGGTCGGCGCGCGAGGCGAGGATGCAGAACGAGCAACTGAGTCGCGACATGCCGGCGGCGTAGGCCCAGTGCGGCGACTGGCCGGCGTCGCGGATGATGCGGAACACCTCCGCCTTCTCGAAGCCGTGAATGGGAAGCCAGTCGAACCACTCCCGACCCGCCCGGCTGCTGCGGTCGCTGCGCCGCCAGGGCGTGAGCTTCGAGCGCGCGGCGCTCTCCGAGGCGCGCATCCCCATCGCGTTGACGATGCGGCCACCGAAGCGCGGATGGGCCTTGAGATAGCGGCGGAGCTCGCGCTCGATGGGCGTCCTCTTGAAATCCGAGGTGCACCAGCGCGCCGAGCTCGACGGGAACATGCCCCGTTCCTCGATGCGGTCGAGCAGGGTTTTGCCCGACGCGACCGGGGCGAGGACGAGGGGCACGTCCGGCGGAATCGTGCGCTCGATGTGCTCGACGGTGCCGGGCCACTCGACCTCGCCGAGCGGCGCATGGACGACGAGGAGCTGCTCGCGGGGAACGATGCGCGACAGCAGAATCGTCATGCACTGGCTGTCCTTGCCGCCGGAGTGACTGACGGCGACGAGCGCGCCGCGCTCGATGAGCGCGCGGCACGCGGGAGGGACGAGGAGCTCGGGACGGCGGCGAAGCGGCGAGCCGCCGCTCACGCCTCGGCGCCGTCGTGGTTGGTGATCGTCATCGCCGGGGTGACTGAGACGAACAGGGGCTGAACGGCGTACTCGGCCGCCGCGCCTTCCTCGGCCGGCGGGCGCGGGTTGACGGCAACGATGGCGGCGCCGGGCGAGCCGTCGATGAAACAGGAGAACAGAGCGAAGTTGTCGTAGCGGCCGCTCGTCAGGGCCTCGAAGGCGTGGCGGTGCTGCTCGGAGATGTTGGTGGACATGGCGGACTTCCCCGGTCGGGCGGATTGCGTGGGACGGGCGCGGCGGACTCGCTCGGCCACACGCGCCTCGACCGGCCGCCGCCCGGCTCGGCCTCCTGGCGGCTCGACGGACGACGGCGGCGAACGCGCCGGCGTTCACCGGCTCGCAGGTCGCGGGCCGGCCGCACCGGAACCGCACCGGGGATGACCAGGCGAGGCGAGCGCGTCGGGGAGGATCAGGCGGTCGAAATCCGGCGCGCAGGGGATGCCCGCCGGTCAGGTCGCGGCGCTCACGCTCAGGCCGCGCGCAGGAGAGCAGGGAGCTGGGCGAGCCGGACGCGAGCGCGCGCAGGGGGAGAATGCGACCGAGGCCGACAGCGCGCGGGCTCGCCGCCTACAGCCGACGTGCCCCAGGTCGATTGTCGGGTCGGGACCTCGCGCGCAGAATTCACTGCGCGCCCCGGGAACCGTCCAGGCCACTCCCTGACGGCCAACAGGGAATGCCGACCGAGGGGCGCGACTCATTCCGGGACTGGCGCCGCTCCCGCTCTCGCGGGTAGCCTCCGGAACATGTGCGGGAGGTTCACTCAACGCTTTTCATGGCGCGAGGTGCATGCGTTTCTGAGTCTGATTGGTCCGGCAGCGAACCTTCGCCCGCGCTACAACCTCGCACCGAGCCAGAGCGCGGCCGTCGTGCGGAACGACGCCGGCGGGCGCCGGCTCTCTTTGGTCCGGTGGGGGCTCATTCCGGCTTGGGCGAAGGACCCCACCGTCGGTAACAAGCTCATCAACGCCCGAGCCGAAACCGCCGCGGTCAAGCCCGCATTCCGGGCGGCGTTCTCGAAGCGGCGGTGCCTGGTCCCGGTGGACGGGTTCTACGAGTGGCGCCGCGAGGGCTCGGTCCGCCAGCCCTGGCTCATCGCCCGGCGCGACGGCCGACCGATGGCGTTGGCCGGACTATGGGAGGGCTGGCGTGTGCCCGAGGGCGCGGCGCTGCGGGGCTCGCTGGCAGAGCGCCGGCCGGGCGAGGTCGTGGAGACCTTCACCATCCTCACCACCGAAGCGTCCGCGGCCATGTGCGCGCTGCATCACCGGATGCCGGTGATTTTGCCCGTGGAGGCGTTCGGGCCCTGGCTCACGGGCGAGGATGTCCGGCTCGGACCGGCGCCCGAGGATTGGCTCGCAATGCACCGGGTCGATCTCCGGGTGAACAATCCTCGCAACGACGACCCCGAGTGCGTCGTGGCGCTCGCGACCGCGTAGGACCGTGTACCGCCGAGCTTGTCCTGGCAGTGCCACGTCACGCTGCTCCGCAATGTCGAGCCGAACGGCGTGGTCGGCCCGCGTGGGGGGACGGGCCATGATTCCCGGTCCGGGGTTGCGACCGAGCGAAGGCGTGCGGACGCGCTACCGTTCACGGTGGTGGCGAAGAAGCGATGAGCAGGACGAACAAGTCCGGACTGCCGACCGGCTGGCCGGGCGGATGGGTTTGACCAAGTCGTCGGCCACGGGCGCGGTCGACACGGTGTTCGAGACGATCGACGAGCTGCTGGCGAGGAACGAGGACGTGCGGACCGCGGGGTTCGAGACGTTCATGACGAAGAGCCGGCCGGCGCCCATGGCCCGTAATCCGCGGTTCGGCGAAGCGGTTTCAATACCGGCTTCGGCGGCGCCTGGGTTCAAGGCGGGCACGGCGCTCAAGGATGCCGTGAGCAGGCGTTGGCGATCGGGACGGCCGCCGGAATCTGCGGTGGCAGGGCGAGGCAAGGAGGGCCGCGTCGGCGCGCAGCCGATCGGGGTCAAGCGGTGGAGCGGGCGCCGGGCGGCGGCTCGGAGTCGAAGGCTACACCGTCGCGCGTTACGCCTGCGGGCGTGGGAGGATTGCGCCCGCCGGGGTTCGGGCTCATGCGGAATCGCGGCTCGGCGCCGCCCGCCAAGCGGCCGGCACCGGAACGTGCGTGCGCTCGTCGAGGTCGTACTCGATGCGCTTTACGCGGATCGGCTCGGTTGGACCGACGCGCCACCGGTCGCTCGTCCGCGCGTTGGCGACCGCGTTCGAGGCCATGTCCTCGATCCGCCCCCGGAACCCCTCCTCGGCGAGCACCACCGAGCGGTCCGGAGGACACACGAGCTCGACCAGGTAGACCGTGCGAAGCCGCAAGTCGGGCGGAACCGTCCGCTCCTCGCCGTCCTCGCGGATCCACCTCACGTACCGGAACACCGGACCTTCGTCGACCGGCGTCCAGCCGCGCTCGTCGCCCGCGTCCGCCATCGCCTTCGCTTGGCGCACCCGTCCCGGCAGGTCCAGGAATGGGACCCGGCGCTCGACGTAGCGCGCCTCGGCGAGGCACGCCTCGACCCCGGTCTTGCTGTCGCAGAGCGGCGGCGCCGCGTTCCACGGCTGCTCGTCGTCCTCGCCGCGTACCGCCTCGCCGTGCTCGCGCCAAGCGTATTCGATGGACTCGAACGGCTCGCCCGTTTCGCCGAGAAGAAGCTCGTGCGCGAAGACCTCCCCGATGCGCGCCTTTGCGCCGCGCCGCCGTCCGTGCCAGTCCTCGTCGACGAGCGCGCGGATCCGGGCCTCGATGCGCGCGCCGCCCTCGAGCTCGACGACGTGCTCGACGTGCCGGAGCGCACGCAGGACGAGGATGTCCTCGGGCCGATCGATCCAGGCGCCTTCGGCAATCGCAGCGAGCCAGCCGACGACGCCACGCTCGACTTCCGCGCGGCCCCCGCCCTCGAGCCACTCGGTCGCATCCTCGCCGTGCGCCTCGATGAGGGCGTCGGCGATGGCGTGGATGAGGTGGGTGTTCGCGTTCATGTCGTCCTCCCGTGTGAAACGGTCGCTCCGGCGCGTCCCGGCCGCTCTCTCCGGGCCTCCTCCGGAGCGCGCCCTCCGTCCGCCTCCCCGGCTCCCGGCCACCTCCCGGTGTGCTCCGGCAATCTCTCGAATCACACGCCCGCGCCATGCCCGACGACGTGTACGCGCGCGAGCTCGATGACCCGGAGCTCCGCATCGAGCAGCATGCGGGGAGGCTCGATTCGCGCCGTCTCGCGCGCTATCCCGACTCCGACGAGAAGCCGCTCCTCCGCCCGCCAGTCACCGGCGTCCGAGCGGCCGCGGCTCCGGCTGGCGAGCCAGCCGAGGAAGCGCCCGGCGAGCCACACCGCCACCTCGCCGCGGCGCTCGGCGCGCCGCCACTTGACCGCGCCGAACGACGGCAGCGACGCCTCCCGCGGCAGCACCCGGCCGGTCGCGGCCTCGTACCGGCGAACGGCCTCGGCGAATTCCGCGCCGGGGCCGGCGGTGCGCCACAGGTGCTCCTCGCCGGCGAGAAGGAGAAAGGCGTCGAGCCGGCTGCCGGGGCTCGGCTTGGCGTCGATGAGCAGGCCCGCGGCCCGCTCGGTCGCGGCGTCGTGGTAGAGCATGGTCAATTCCTCGGAGAACAAGGGGGACGCTGGCCGTGGCTGGCAGGACCCCGGCAGCCGAAGCGTGCGGCGTGCTGAGTGTGCTCGGGTCGGACCCGTGTCCCCGAGCCGACGCACCGGGTCGCGCTCTACGCAACCCCGGCCGCCGCGCCCCTCCCCTGGCCGAACCCGGACTCTCCGGGGCGCCGGATTCTCCGCGCGCGTTCGTGACCGCGTGCGGCGGGACGGACCGAAGCGCTCGCCGCGGTCGGCCGGATTTGCCGATCGGCCGCTCGCTCGATGCCTGTACCGAGACCGCCGCGGCCGAGCAGCCGGAGGCGGCGGTGCGGGGTTGGTCCCGGAGTCAGCCCCGAAGTCGTGAAAGCCAGCGGCGTGCCAGCCCGCATGCAAGACGCGCCGAGATGCTCGGCATCAGCAGGCCGAGCCGGCAGAGGAATCCGGCCACGTACCGCGTCGAGGCCCGCCCGAGCGCGTCGAGCGCAGACTCGAGGTCACCGGCGAGAAGCGCTCCCAGCGCCTGCGCGCCGTAGATCTCGTCGAGGAACGAAGGCGGAGGGCCGGTCATCGTTCCAGAGTGACGCGCGGGCGCCGGGATGTCGATGGGCAACCCGCCTGTCGGGCGTAGGAGATCCGGCCAAGATGCCTGCCGCAATTGCTTACGGGGTCGCACTTGCTCGTTGCGCCGCGTAGACCGGCCGCCGGCAAGCCCGGTGTCGGCAGCCAGCGTTCCTCCGGAGAAGGGATGATGGTTGGAGCGGAGCACCGTGCGCTGTGGTTGGACGGTGCACACCCGTCGTCCGACCGGGAGGCGGACTCGGCTTCCCCACGGAGACCGGCAGGCTTGAGGGAAGGCGATTGGGAGGTGGCGCGCAGCCGACACCGCGCGCGACCGCGGCTACCGGAAGATCAAGCGGGCGCTGTGGTACTGTCCGCCGGCGAAGCGAAGACCGGCCGGCTCGCTGGGCGGGCGCAGCGGGGATGCAGTACGGAATCGCGGCGGATCGGGTGACGAACGAGGACAGGATGGACTCCGCGGTGAGTGTGCGATGTCGGAACGGGGGCCCAACCGGACGGGTATTGGCTTCAAGACCGTCAGCGACGCGCAGGCGTTGGAACGGTGCCGCTTCCGGAATGCTTGCGGCCGCCCTCGAAGCGTTGGGTGCCGATCAGCCCGCGCCCTGTCAGAATCCAAGTGGAGGCAATGGGTTGGATGGGCCGCGGGCCGCCCGAGCGCTGCGCTCTGGACGTACACTGCGGCAGATACCTCCAACATGTCGGATACGCGCCCGGCCCTCGAAAAACGACTCTCCCACTCGTCACAGATGCTCCAAGGATCGTTGGGCGTGATTTCGCAGGAGGCAAGACCAGTTGGAACAGAGAGGACATCGTATCAGCGCGGCTATACGAGGAAGTTGCTCGGGACCTCGGAAGGTTTCGTTCAAGGGCGCTCGTTCGAGTCAATCGGCCAGACCATCCAGCCTCTGACTTGGTCTCCACGAAGTGCAGCAGCGAGCCGCAATGGCGGCGTGGGTCCAACGGCGCCGTGACAGGAGTCACCTATGGCAAATGGCCACAATAGACAACGGACAATCTCCTACCTTCGTGCCCAGTGGGCTGTTCCGCCCGATACGTCGCTCGAGTTGGCGCTCAAGACTTGCCTCATGAGCTTTCCGGATAGGGAGGATACCCGGCTTCCTTTGCGGGACATGCACGCCGAAGTGCGTCATCGGAGACTGACGCGTAGACGTGTCTACCTCCATGTCGCCGCATGGACCGAAGGCGAGCCTGCATCGATCGTCCCGCATGGGGTACTTGGTAATGAAGCGGATCTGGACCAAAGCGTGCCCGATGACGCGTGGGACTATCTGGACGGCGACGGAATGATTTTCGTGTCGGAGAACCACTGCCTCCTGATGCCGAGCGGACTACGGTCACAGACACTGGAACTCTACCTACGAAGCTTGCTCGAGCGGGGGCGAGACGAGTACGACGCCCAGATTCCGGAGCACATCGAGAGCTTCGAGTTGGTCCCCGTCGCCGACGAGAGGGTCGTTCAACAGATACGCCGTCAAGGAGTCAAGAGGATTGGTCTCAATTTGGGACAGTACCTGGAGACGGCGCGCCAGCATGACGATGGCCGGTCGACCATAGTGCAGCGGATCGGCGCTGCCATTCTGGAGAATTTGGTACTTCGCCCCGAAGATCGGCAACGCATTGAGGCGGCGGAGAATGTTCACGCGAAGTTGGTGATCACGTGTGATACTCGACGGGCCGGAATAGCGCCGGAAGACCTCATAGCGGTCGCAGCCAATATCGCCGACGAAAGCGAGGATGATGTCGAAATCGAGACCGGCACGGGACAGCGAATCAAGCGCGGTCAGGTGTTGCTAAAGAAGACCGTGGCGGTCGCCGCATTTGCGAAGACTGTGCATCATGGAGACGCGTGGGACCACATGCGGGAGTACTTCGGCGAGCTCAGGGACGGCGGGATGCTTGAGGAATGAACAAAGGACCCGCATGGGGACGCCTTGCGCTCGGCGTAGCGGGCGTGGTGCTTCTTGCGTACCTCCTCTACCTCGGACCTGCAGACCACCCAACGAGCAACGTGGCGCCCATAATACTCGCCACGGCGCTTTCGATCCTCGCTGGCATCCTGCTCGCGATAATCACGATGCTGGGCAATCCACGCAGCCTGTATCCAGGGAGCTGGAGGGTTGCGAGTGCCCATCGGCGGGAAATTCGCTATGCGCTCAATCGGTGCGCGATGTTGTTTTCGATCTATCTGTCTGTGATCGCGACCGCGTTCGGGGCGCATCTGATCGAAGCGTATGCAGGGCCCGAAGTCGATGTGCGATGGGTGAAACATATCGCGCTGAGCGTTGGAAGCATGGCGCTACTTTGGTCGTTCTCGCTCCCTTGGGTGATTCGGAAGGCGCAACTCGCTCGTCTCGACGACGAGGTAGAGAATCGGAAGCGGCGGACGCGGGAATCGCCGAATAGTCCAGACGACGAGACTTCGGTGGAATAGGGTAAATTGTTCATGCGCTTCCGTCGCTATTCAGCGGTTCGCAAGCGCGACACATGGTCCGGCGTGTTGGCAGACTACATTGTCCGGATTTCGTCGACGTGAAATGCATTGATCAGCTCCGTTGGCGGCGCGGAGACTCGATGCGGCGATTACGATGTAGGGGGCGGTGACTGACCACCGTTCGCCACCATGTCGGCCCGCAGGCTCTCGGCGACGCGCGCGGCCGACGCCTTCACCGAATCGCGCGCCAAGTGAGCGTAGCGCGCCGTCGTCTGCACCTTCCGGTGACCGAGCATCTTCCCGATCATGGGCAGGCTCTCTCCCAGCGCGAGTGCGCGGGATGCGAACGAATGTCGGAGGTCGTGGATGCGCACATCCTTTAGGTCCGCCCGCGCCCGGATGACGAGCCAAGCGTTGTTGAGATTGCTGAGCCGCGCACCCGGCTTCATGCCGGTAATCACCCAGGGATTGTCGGGCAGGCGGGGCAGGCCCGCGAGCACCCGCCGCGCCGGCGGCGACAGCGCGACGGACCGCGCCCCAGTCTTCGCGCCTGGGAGCCGGAGCTCGCCCGCCTCGAGGTCTACGTCCTCCCAGCGCAGCGTGAGGATCTCGTTGCGCCGGCAGCCGGTGAGCATCAGCAGGCGAAACGCCGCCACCGCGCTCGAACAGACCTTCCCCTCGGCCTCCACCTCGCCCAGCACGCGGCCGAGGCGGCGGAACTCCTCCTCGGAGAGGAAGCGCTCGCAACTGCGTTCCTGATACTTGCGGACGAACCGGCACGGGTTGCCGCCCTCGGGCGCGACGCCCCACTCCTTGGCCATGTAGAAGAGCCGCGAGAGCATGTCGACCACTTGGTTCGCCATCGTCGGCGTCTCGTGCAGGCTGTAATGCAGCGCCGATACCCGCTCACGTCCAATCTGGCCGAGGCGCAACTCTCCCACCGCCGGCAGCAGGTGGCGGTCGAGCGTGTGCCGGCAGTGCCTCACCGTCGTCGGCTTGCAGCGCACCATCACGTGCTCGAGCATGTAGCGCTCCGCCACCTCGGAGACCGTCGGGCCGGCGTCCTCGCCCGAGGCGCCGTTGTCGAGCACCGGCTCGTTGCCGGCCTTGATGTCGGCGATGATCCGCGCCGCCTTGCGCCGCGCCTGCTCCGCCGAGATCAGCCCGTGCCGTCCCACGGTCAGCCGCCGGGACTTCCCGTCGGCCCGCGTCTGCACGAGGTAGACCCTGGCCCCCGACGGATAGACCCTCACGCCGAAGCCCTGAAGTTCCCGGTCCCAGTAGACCGCCTCGCGGTCTCCGACCGGCAGCGCCTCGACGGTACGCCGCGAGATCGTTGCGCTATCGAGTCTTGCCATGGTGCTACTCCAGAATGTCGGCGCCGATGCTCCCGGCGACCTTCGCCGTCGAGGCCCTCACCGATTCCCGGGCGAGATGCGCATAGCGCGCGGTCGTATTGACTTGGGTATGACCGAGCAGCTTGCCGATCATCGGCAGGCCCTCGCCGATCGCGAGCGCCCGGGAGGCGAAGGTGTGACGAAGGTCATGAAGCCGGACGCCATCGAGGCCGGCGTGCCTGCGGACGCGGTCCCAGGAATCGTTGATGTTGACCTGATGGGTGCCCTTCTTCTTGCCGGGGAACACCCACCGATTGCCGGCGACGCGCGGCAGCGACGCCAGCACGTCCGCCGCAGCCGGCGGCAGCGGAACAATGCGCGCGCCCACCTTGCTGTCGTTCAAGCGCATCTCGCCCGCCTCGAAGTCGAGGTCGTCCCAGGCGAGGCCCATGATCTCGTTGCGCCGGCACCCGGTCAGGACCAGCAGCCGGATGGCCGCCGCCGCGTGCCGCGAGGCGAGACGTTCGGCCGGCGCGACGTCGAGCGTGCGGCCGAGCCGGGCAAGTTCCTCCGGCGTCAGGAACCGTTCCTTGTGGGGCTCGACCTTGTAGCGGCGCACCGACTTGCAGGGGTTCCGGCCGGGCGGACGCATCTCCCACAGCTCGGCCAGGTTGAACATCTTCACCAGGATGTCCACGCAGCGGTTCGCCGCCGTGGGCATGTCGCTCAGTCTGTACTGGAACTTGAGGATGTCCTTGCGCTCGACCTCAGAGACGCGGAGCTCTCCCAGGCCGGGCAGAATGTGCTTGTGCAGCATGAGGCCGTAGTGCTTCACGGTCGCGGGCTTGCAGTGCATCGCGACGTATTCGCGCTGGTAGCGCTCGGCGAGGTCGGCGACGGTCGGTTCGGCCTCGGCTTCCTTCCCGGTCAGGGGCTCGCCGGCCTTGATGCGTGCGATGAGCCGAACGGCCTCGTTGCGGGCCTGTTCGGCCGTGAGGTCGCCGTGAAGGCCGACCGTCACGCGTTTGGACTTGCCCTTCGTCCGGGTCTGGACCACGTACACTTTGCGTCCGGTGGGGTAGACGCGGACACCGAACCCCGGCAGCTCCCGGTCCCAGAACACCGCGTCCTTGCCGTTGACCGCGAGGCGGCGCACGATGCGGTTGGAGAGCGTTCGGAACTGGGGTTGGGGCATGTCCTGGTTCCTGCGATAGCGGCCATTGGGGCCCCGGAGCGGTTCCAGCTCGGTCGGGGTTGCGTAAGCATACCGAAAGCGACCGGACTGAATTCGAGACGCATTGAAGCGCATCGGAGGCGACAACGCAAGGGTCATGATGGGTCGAGAAACTCGAAAAGATAGACTATTTACAGCGAGTTATATTGGTCAACCGCGTGTCAGCGCATATGAGGCAAGGTGTCGAATTCTGTGAGTTCTCTTCTGGACACTGTCAAGAGGCACGCATCTCCCTCCTGGCGACGGCTTCGAGAATCGCGCTGCCAAGACGTGCGTCCCGCATGGAGCCGCAGGAGCGCAAGGCATTGGCGACGGCCTTCATCCCGGGGCGGGTCGCATGGCCGGGGACGTTCCAGAGCGATCTTCCGAAACTGGTGTCGAAGGCCTGCTTCCGAAGGGAAAGAAGCTCCTCACCGATGTCCTCGAACGCAAGGTCGATCCGGACTCTCGAGGCACGGCGGTCCGCCTCGCACCGGAACCTTTCCGGAACCAGGGAGATGCCCGTGCAAGGGAGCCTTGCCGGCACCGGCCGCGCCTTCCTGTCAACAACCGTCGTCATCAACGTCATCATGGACGTTTTCGTCCGGATTTTCAATGCGGGGAACAAGCGGGGGTGCGATTCTCGTATGGTTCACTTTCTGAGCCACTGATGTTCCGCCTGCGAATCACGCGGCGCGCGCGACCCGCTCCACCGGGCGGTTGTCGTTGGCGCATCCCGGGGGCTTCCAGCCGCCGTGGCGGCCCGTGCCCGGTACCGGCGCGGCCCAGGCCCGGTCGAGGCGTCCGGACCCGGGGACGACCGGAAGGCCGGGCGCCCTGGCCGCCGTCGCGGCCCCGGCCCTGCCCCGAGCGCTTCATCCTCGCCGTCACCAGGACCTTGCTGGCGGACTCCGCTGAACCCGAACCGGTCGGGTGGCCGGCGTCGGCGGCGTCCGCGCATTCCATGCGGCGGCGGTTGCTGCGCAGGAAGGCCGGCTCCCTCCGGACGTCGCCGGTCCCCTTCCCCTTCGGCGGCAGATGCCGCAGCGCGTCGACCGCCCTGCCGACGCCCCCGGGATCGTGGGGCGGGACGTGCCGCCACCTCCCGGACCAGGCCGTTCCCTCTGCCGTGTCCGCGCCGAAGGCGGCGTCGGCCGCGGCGCCCGGATGCCGGGCCGCGTGCCGGAAGTCGACAGGCATGACATCGGGCGACAGCGATTCCAGGAAGGCCCGGTTGTCCTTCGCGCCGTCCGCGACCGCCGCAGGCCTCAGGCCGGGGCTGCGTTCCAGCCAGCGGAGCGCCCCGGCCCCGGCCGCGGCTTCAGGCTCGTCCTGCCCCGCTCCGGGAGGCGCCCGAAGCATCGGCTCCCGGCATGTTTCCCCCGGCGTCGGCCAGCGCCACGACGCCGCACGACGCCCCGCGCCAGCCGGCGTCCGCCGGCTTTCCGTCCTCCGTCCCGGCGTTCATCCGCATCATCGCCCCGCCGGGCGGGACCGGCAGCGAGACCGCCCCCTCGGGCATCTCCTCCCGCTCACGGAGACCCGCCGGAAGCGCGCCGGAGCGTTCCTCCATGCGGTTTCCGTCCTCCCCGGAAAGCCGGACCAGGGAGGCCGTCGAGGGACCGCTCCCGCAGAGCCGCCGCCACGCGTCCCCGCTCCCGCGGGCGGCCTCGGGGGCAGCCGCGCATGGGTCCGACCGGCGCAGCGTACGCCGGCGGCACGACCGCCGTCGCCTGGACGGGAGACGCAAAGGGGCTGCGCACGGCACTTGCGCCGAAGGGCGCCTTCGGCCACGAGCGCTCCGCTCAGGCAGCCCGGGGCCGAACGGGGGGATCATGCTTCGTAGGGGAGGGCGTTCAGGCAACAACCCTGACCGTTTGTTCTGGCCATCGGGCGGGTGCGATGCTAGCCCCGGCGCGATGGATGCCGTGGACCAGACAGACTTGCGCGGGCGGCTCCTGCGGGCCTGCGACCTTTCCGGGCTGACATGGCTGCGCGTGGGCGGGCCGGCGGACTGGCTGTTCCTGCCCGAGGACGTGGACGACCTCAGCGCCTTCCTCGCCGCCCTGCCAAGAGAGCTTGCAGCGTTCCCGATGGGCGTCGGGTCGAATCTCATCGTGCGCGACGGCGGCGTTCGCGGCGCGGTGATCCGGCTGGGCCGCGGGTTTTCCGGAATCTCCGTTGACGGCGGCGTCGTGACCGCGGGCGCTGGCGCGATGGCCTCCCGGGTCGCCACGACGTCGGCCGAAGCGGGGCTCGATCTCGCCTTCCTGCGCACCATTCCCGGCGCGATAGGCGGCGCCGTGCGGATGAACGCCGGATGCTACGGCTCGTACGTTTCCGACCATTTCGTCTCTGCCGAGGCCGTGCTGCGCGACGGCAGCCGCAAGACCCTGGGTCCCGGAGACATGAACTTCGGATACCGGCAAAGCGACCTTCCTTCCGGCGCAGTCATCGCTTCGGCAAGGTTCGCGGCGCGTCCGGGCGGGCCGGAATCCCTCGCACGGAGAATGAAGGCGCAGGTCGCGCGGCGAGACCGGACGCAGCCGGCCGGGGCGCTGACGGCAGGGTCGACGTTCCGCAATCCGGCCGGCCGCAGCTCCACGGGCGAGGCGGACGACACGCACGAGCTGAAGGCATGGAAGGTCATCGAGAACGCCGGGCTGCGCGGCTTGCGCCTCGGACAGGCGCAGATGTCCGCGATGCATCCGAACTTCCTGGTCAATCTCGGCGGTGCCACGGCGGCAGACCTGGAGGCGCTCGGCGAGGAAGTGCGCACAAGGGTCTTCCAACATTCCGGAATTGCGCTAGAATGGGAGATTGCGCGGGTCGGGGAACCGGCCCTGGCGGCATGAGGCAGTCAAACGAGGGCGGACAACGCCCTGGCAACAGGCGGGGAAGGGATGTCGGGCAGGACACTCCCCAAGGTCGCGGTGATCATGGGCGGGCTCTCGGCCGAGCGCGAGGTGTCCCTGTCCTCGGGACGTGCATGCGTGAACGCTCTTCGCGAGACGGGCTACGACGCCGTTGCCGTCGACGCGGGAGCGGACGTCGCGTGCCGGCTGACCGAGCTGTCTCCCGACGCCGTGTTCAACGTGCTCCATGGACGCTGGGGAGAGGACGGCTGCGTCCAGGGCATGCTCGAGTGGCTGCGGATTCCCTATTCGCATTCCGGCGTGCTGGCATCGGCCCTGGCCATGGACAAGGCGCGCGCGAAGGCGGCCTTCGCGCGCGCAGGCATTCCCGTTGCGGATGGCGGGCTGTTCTCAAGGGCGGCGATCCGGTCCGGTCACGTCATGGCGCCGCCCTATGTCGTCAAGCCGAACGACGGCGGGTCCTCGGTCGGCGTCATCATGGTGCCTGAGCGGGCAGACCGGCCGCCGGACGTGTCCGACGGCATGCCGGAGACGCTGATGGTGGAAGCGTATGTGGCCGGCCGGGAGCTGACGGTGACGGTGATGGGCGACCGGGCGCTCTGCGTCACCGAAATCGTGACCGACGGCTGGTACGACTATGAAGCGAAGTACGTCTCGGGCGCGTCAAGGCACGAATTGCCGGCGAACGTCCCGGAGGAGATCGCGGAGGCCTGCCTCATGCATGCCAGGGCGGCGCATGACGCGCTCGGCTGCCGCGGCGTCAGCCGGATGGATTTCCGGTGGGACGACTCGAAGGGTCCGGAGGGACTTGTCGCGCTGGAGACGAACACCCAGCCCGGAATGACCTCGACATCGCTCGTGCCGGAGCAGGCTGCGCATCTCGGAACCAGCTTCCCCGATCTATGCGACTGGATCGTGAAGGACTCGTCATGCGACCGGTGAAGGATCCCGCTCCTTCCCGCCTGGAATACAGGATGTACAGGCTGATGCTGCGCCCGTCGACGCGATCGTTCGTGCGCTACGGGATCCCCTTGGCCGCCCTGGTCCTGCTGGCCGGTTCCTGGCTGGCCAGCGAGGATCGGCGGGAAAGGGCCTCGGCGTCCCTTGCCGGGATTCGCAAGGAGATCAGCGAGCGCCCGGAGTTTGCCGTCAGGTCGATGGTCGTCGAGGGAGCGTCGCCGGGACTGGCCGCCAGCATCCGGGACTCCCTCGCGATGAAATTCCCGGTGTCGTCCTTCGACCTGCGGCTCGCCGAGATGAAGGAGACGGTCGAGGCGCTCGATGCAGTCGCGCATGCGTCGATCGGGCTGCTGCCGAAGGGCGTGCTGACAGTCGAAGTCGACGAGCGCGTGCCGGCCGCGGTCTGGCGCTCCGAGGAAGGGCTGGTGCTTCTCGACAGGACCGGACGCCAGGTCGCGACCGTGCCGGAGCGCGCTTCCCGGCCGGACCTGCCCCTCGTCGCGGGGCGCGGCGCGGACGCGAAGGTCCCGGAGGCGCTGCGGCTCTATGAAGTGGCCGGACCCGTCCGGGACCGCCTGCGCGGCTTCATTCGCGTGGGCGAGCGTCGCTGGGACGTGATCCTGGATCGCGGGCAGACGATCAAGCTGCCGGAGACGGAGGCGGCGACCTCGCTCGAGAGGGTCATCGAGCTCGATGTGGCGCAGGACCTGCTGGAACGGGACGTTTCGGTGGTGGACTTCCGCAACCCGCTGCGCCCCGTCCTGCGCCTCGGCGAGACGGCGGCCGGGTCTCTTCTGGAAGCGCAGGCGGCGGCGGGCGGGCGCAGATGATGGGGGACCTCTACGGCGAACAGCGGGCAATGCGTGCGGCGCAGCGGGCCGCGGCCCAGCGAGGCGTCATCGCGGCTCTCGATGTCGGAACCTCCAAGATCGCCTGCCTCATCCTCGCCCTGAACGAGAGCTTGCACGCCGCGGGCGAGGAAGGCGTCGGCGACCTCGCGGGGCAGGAAAGGTTTCGCGTGATCGGAGCGTCGACCACGCGGTCGCGGGGCGTGGAGTCCGGAGAGACGACTGCACTGAACGAGACCGAGCGCGCGATCCGGACCGCAGTGCAGGCCGCACAGAAAATGGCGCAATGTCGCGTCGACCACGTGATCGTCTGCGCGTCCGGCGGACGGCCCCGGTCCTACGGCCTCACCGGGCAGGTGCGGGTCGAGCGCGAGGTCGTCGCCGAAACCGACATCGCCAACGTCCTCGCGTCCTGCGAAATCCCGGACTACGGCAGCGGCCGCGAGATACTGCACGCCCAGCCCGTCAACTTCGTGCTGGACCAGAGGTCGGGCCTCGCGGATCCGAGAAGCCAGGCCGGGCAGCGCATGGCCTGCGACGTGCACATGCTGACGGCAGACCGGATCCCGGTCGTCAACCTCGCTCGCTGCGTCCGCCGCTGCGACCTGGAGCTGGCCGGCCTGGCCCTGTCGTCCTACGTGTCGGGGATCTCGGCATTGGTGGAGGACGAGCAGGAGCTCGGCGCGGCATGCGTTGACATGGGCGGCGGCACGACGGGCATGTCGATCTTCCTCGAGCGTCACATGATCTACGCCGACTGCGTTCGCCTGGGCGGCGAGCAGGTCACGCATGACATCGCGATGGGTTTCAAGATTCCGGCGAACATGGCCGAGCGGATCAAGACGTTTCATGGCGGCGTCGTCGCGACCGGCATGGACGATCGTGACCTGATCGAGATCGACGTGGAATCCGGCAATTCGGGCGACGAGCGGCGCGTCGTGAGCCGCGCGGAACTGATCGGCATCATGCGTCCCCGGGTCGAGGAAATACTTGAGGCGGTGCGCGCGCGCCTCGACGCGGCCGGGTTCGAGCAGCTGCCGAGCCAGAGGATCGTGCTGACCGGAGGGGCCAGCCAGGTGCCGGGGATCGATTCGCTGGCAACACGGATCCTCGGCGAGCAGGTGCGCGTCGGCCACCCGATGCGGGTGCGCGGGCTTCCCCAGTCCCTGGCAGGCACCGCGTTCTCCGGTGTCGTGGGGCTCGGCCTCCTGGCGGCGAATCCCCAGGACGAGTGCTGGGACTTCGAGATGCCGCGCGATCTCGGGGCGGCGCGTCCGCTGAAGCGCGCGGTCAACTGGTTCCGGGCGAACTGGTAGGGCGGGAAGCGGGGCGGCGCCCGCGTTCCGCCCCATGGCGCCGCCGCTGCAGGCACGGTCGGCAGCCCGGCCGCCGGGGACCGGACCGCGTTTCTGCCGCGGTTCCGCTGCGCTGGCGCCGGCCGGGCGCTCCGGCCCCGGATCTCCGTGCCTGCTCCGGGAAAGCGCCGTCTGAAAATAAGGCGCGACCTTGCGAAGCGAATCTGCTACCGTCGCCGCAAGGGTCGGCAAACGGCCACGAAGAAAGGCGAGAGCGGAAACCAGGAAACCATGCCGCCCGATCCGGGCGGCCTTGGCGCGGCCGGGAGCGGCAGCGCGCGGAGGCCGGCGGAGTCGGCAGGTGACGTGCCCGCGCCGCTACATGGATGGCCGGGCGCGACATCATGGGCGATCGGCGAAATCGCTTGCCATATTTCGTGGTTTCGATCACAGTCCGGACAGTTGGCCGGCCGCTTGGCGCCGGGAGCGGACGCGGACGAGGCAGGAGACGGGGATGGCCGCGGGAGCGGGACCCCGCCACGCAGGAAAGGCGAAGCAGGAGGGCAATCCAATGACGCTGAATCTCACAATCCCCTCGCATGAGGACCTGAGGCCCCGCATAACGGTGTTCGGCGTGGGCGGCGCGGGCGGCAACGCGGTCAACAACATGATCGACATGAAGCTCGAGGGCGTCGAGTTCATCGTCGCGAACACGGACGCCCAGGCGCTTCAGCAGTCGAACGCGCCGACAAAGATCCAGATGGGGCTGCGAGCGACCGAGGGCCTGGGCGCGGGCGCGCGCCCTTCGGTGGGAGCCGCCGCCGCAGAGGAGGCATTGGAGGAGATCGAGGGCTGCCTGACCGGCGCGCACATGTGCTTCATCACGGCCGGCATGGGCGGCGGCACGGGGACCGGCGCCGCGCCGGTCATCGCGCGCAAGGCCCGGGAGCTCGGCGTGCTGACGATCGGCGTGGTGACGAAGCCCTTCCAGTTCGAAGGCAACAAGCGGATGGTGCATGCGGATGACGGCGTCGAGGAGCTGCAGAAGGTGGCCGACACGCTGATCATCATCCCGAACCAGAACCTGTTTCGCATCGCCAACGAGAAGACCACCTTCACGGAGGCGTTCTCGATGGCGGATGACGTCCTCTACCAGGGCGTGAAGGGAGTCACCGACCTGATGGTCCGTCCGGGACTCATCAATCTCGATTTCGCGGATGTCCGCGCCGTCATGGACGAGATGGGCAAGGCCATGATGGGCACGGGCGAGGCCGAGGGCGAGGAGCGGGCCGTCAAGGCCGCCGAGATGGCGGTCGCCAATCCGCTTCTTGACGAGATCAGCCTTCAAGGGGCCAAGGGCGTCCTCATCAACATCACGGGATCGGACGACGTGACGCTCTTCGAGATCGACGAGGCCGCAAATCGCATCCGCAACGAGGTCGAGAGCGAGGCCAACATCATTGTCGGCTCGACGCTGGAACCCTCGATGGAGGGCAGGATGCGCGTGAGCGTCGTGGCGACGGGAATAGACAGCGTGGCGGACGTCCATTGCCTTTCGGGCGCGCCGGACGCGGAGCCGGTTTCGTTCGAGTTCGAGCAGGAACGGGAGTTCGAGCCCGAGCCTGCGCCGCCGCCCGCCGCCTTCGAGGAAGAGCGCGGCCTTTTCGTCGAGCCGGCGGCCGAAGCCGAGGCCGAGGCGGCGCGCTTCGAGGCGGACGAGTCGCCCCGCCCGGCCGAGCCCGTGCCTCCGGCATCGCCGCCGCCGCCGCTCGTCGCGCCCGCGCCTGAGGTGATTTCGCGCCTTGAGAAGGCTGCCGGCCGTGAACCGGGATCGATGGCGGGTCGCGTTCCCGGGGAGGCGCGCTACGGCGAGGACATGTCCGGGGCGCCCGGCGCCCTCGAGCAGCCCAGGTCCGGCATAAACAGGTTCATCAGCCGGATGGCCGGCCGCAGGGGCGGAAGCGCGGGCCGGCCGCCCGAGGAGGCGCGGCCTGACGAGGCGACCCGTGAGGAGAGCATGGACATTCCGGCCTTCCTTCGTCGTCAGGCGAACTGAAGGGCCGGCCCTGCCATGACGGCCGATCCGGCCGCCCTTTGCCGAACGGGGCGCGCGCCATGCCCGGCCGCCCCCGTCGCCCCTGGCCATGTCACCAGCTCGGGGCGCGCTCCGCCCATCCGGCAAAGACGCGCTCCATTGCCACGACCACGTAGTAGAGCAGGATTCCCATGAGCGCCAAGGCGATGAGAACGGCGAACATCAACGGATAGTCCGCGCTGATCTTGCCGCTGTCGAAAAGATGGCCCAGCCCGCGGCCATGCGGCTCGACGATCTCCATCAGGTTGGTGCCGATGAAGGCGAGCGTGACGGCCACCTTCAGCGCGCCGAAGAACTCGGGCAGGGTCTTGGGAAGCGCGATCTTCCAGAAGATCGTGAAGCGCGACGCGCCGAGCGCCGCGAGGATGTCGCGGTATTCGGGCTCGAGCGTCGACAGCCCGATCGAGACGGAAACGGCGATCGGGAAGAAGCTGATGAGAAAGGCGATCAGGACGGTGTTCATGTCGTGCTGGCCGACGAAGAGCAGCGCGACGATGGGCACGACGGTGGCCTTCGGGATCGCGTTGAATCCCACGAGCAGCGGATAGAGCGCATCGCGCATGGTGCGTGAAAGCCCCATGGTCATGCCCAGGAACACGCCGCAGAGCACCGCCAGGGCCAGTCCCGCGACCGTGCGCCAGAGCGTGTCCCACCCGTGTTCGAGGAAAAGCCAGCGGAATTTCCAGAAGGCGGGCCAGAGATCGCTGGGCGAGGCCATCTTGTAGTCGGGCCAGCCGTTGGCCCAGACCAGCAGCTCCCAGGAAAGCCCGAAGGCCGCCAGCGCGACGACGGGAACGACGACCTGCCTCCAGCTCACTGGCCGGCCTCCGCCGCCGGGGCCCGGCCCTGGGCGATGCGGATCTGGTTGCGCAGGACGCTCAGCGCATCGACGGTCCTTGGCGTGTAGAGATGCTCGATGTCGCGCGGACCCTCGAGATGGACGTCCATCACGTATTGCGTTCGTGCGGGGCGGCCGGAAAGAACGACGACCTCTTCGGCGAGAAAGATCGCCTCTCTCAGGTCATGGGTGATGAGAACGCCGGTGAACGGCTCCTCCGCCTTGACGGCGTGCATGGTCTGCCAGAGGTCCTCGCGCGTGAAGGCGTCGAGCGCGGCGAAGGGCTCGTCAAGGATCAGCACCTCGGGCCTGTGAACGATGGCGCGGCAGAGCGAGGCGCGCTGCCGCATGCCGCCCGAGAGCTCGCTGGGACGCCTGTCCTCAAAGCCCTCGAGGCCGACGAGGGCGAGAAGGCGGCGCGCGCGGTCCGTCCGCTCGCCCTTCGACATGCCGGTCGGCACGATCTCCATCGGCAGCATCACGTTCTGCAGGACCGTGCGCCATTCGAGCATGACCGGGTTCTGGAAGGCCATGCCGACGGTTGCCTTGGGCCCCCTGACCAGCTCTCCATGCAGCCAGACCTCGCCCTCATCGGGCTTCAGCAGGCCGGCTATGAGCCTCGTCAGCGTGGACTTGCCGCACCCCGAGGGCCCGACGACGGCGGAAAAGCCGCCTTCGGGCACCGAAAGCGCCAGGCCGTCGAGCACCGGAAGCCGCCCTGACCGGGTCCGGTAGGCGTGGCGGACGCCCTTGATCTCTATGAGAGGCCTGGCCACGCCCGGGAGCCTACTTCAGCATTCGCTGCGCTTCGCCGGGAAGGTAGGCGTCCGTGAAGTAGAGGCTGGCGTCCGGAGCGGTCTGGAAGCCGTAGGTTTCCGCCAGCTGCCCGAGCGCCGTCCCCATGCGCGTTGCGTCAATGCCGCCCATGCCGTTGGCCGAGGTGTGGTCGGTGACCACGTTGGCGTCTATGGCGAGCTGCAGCCGGCGCTGCTCGAGAGCGGCGTCGGCCGCCGGATTGCGCGCGACCAGGCTCTCGATGGCCCTTGCCGGGTCGGCGATTGCATCTCTCCAGCCTGCGGCGACGGCGGCGAGGAAGCCCGTGACGACGTCCGGGTTGGCCGCGGCGAAATCCGTGTTCGCGATGATCGCGTTGCCGTAGAGCGCGAGGCCGTGGTCCGCCATCAGGATGGTCGAGATGTCCTCCTCCGGCACGCCCAGGCGGACGAGATTGAGGAACGAGGAAAAGCTGAAGCCCGTCACGGCATCCACGTTCCCTTCCGCGAGCATCGGCTCGCGCGTCGGGAACCCGACGGGCTCGACGGTGATCCTGTCCATGTCAAGGCCGTTGGCGCTGGCGAAGGCCGGGAACTGCGCCCAGGCGCCATCGGGCGGCGGCGCCCCGAGGACACGGCCCTCCAGGTCCTTCGGCACGCTCACGCCGAGCGACTTGCGCCCGACCACGGCAAAGGGCGGCTTGTCGTAGACCATCATCACCGCGGTGACCGGCGCGCCCGGGTTCTGGTCGAGGAACTTGATGAGCGAGTTGATGTCGGCAAAGCCCAGCGGGAACGCGCCGGTGGCGACCTTCGGGATCGCGTCGAGAGATCCCTGGCCTGCGGAGATCTCGACGCTCAGGCCCGCGGCCGCGAAATGCCCGTTGTCGATCGCCGCGAAATAGGGTGCGGACGGCCCCTCGAACTTCCAGTCAAGCGCGAACGGCAGGCTCGTCTGGGCTGCCGCCGCGCCCGCCAGGGCGAAGGTTGCGGCGAAGGTTGCGATGGTGGGTCTGAACATTGCTCTCTCCTGATTCGATTCGGTCGTGCGCGCCAGTCTGCCTCATGCGCCGCGCGAGCGGAACGCCGCGCGGGAATGCGGTCGGTTCGGACACGGCGCCGGCCGGCCGTCTGCCTCGTATCGGGCAGACTGCACAAGAGCGGTGCAGGCGTGCGACGCCTACCCGGCATCCGGCCGGCCCGGGCGAAGGCGGCCCGACTGCGCCGGCCGGCGGGATCCCTCCGGGCGGACACGCCTCCAGCCGGGCGGTGAACCGCCGAACCGCCCCCGGCCTTGTTTCAGTATGTTGCAATGATTGTCTTGAGGCCCCGGGCCGCGCGTGCAAGATGCGCCTGCCGGACGGGATGCCGGCTTGGCGTTCAGGACAATCCCTTGCAGACGACAATCAGGTCTCCCGTTGTTTTCAATGGTGCCGGGCTGCACACGGGACAGGCGGTTTCCGTGACCGTCCGGCCGGCGCCCGCCGAATGCGGCATCTGGTTTCGCCGCACCGATGTCAAGGGCCGCAACCCGATGGTCCCTGCCCGTTGGGACAGGGTCACGAACACGGATCTCAACACGCGCGTCGCCAACGCCGAAGGCGTCAGCGTCGCGACGGTCGAGCACATCATGGCCGCTTTCGCAGGGTGCGGGCTTCACAACGCCGTGGCTGACATTGACGGCCCCGAGGTGCCGTTGCTGGACGGCTCGTCGGCGCCGTTTGTCGCAGGCATCGTCTCGCGCGGCCTGCAGGCGCTCGATGCGCCGGTGCGCGCCATTCGCGTCCTGAGACCCGTGGAAGCGGCGCATGGCGACGCCGTGGCCGCCCTCATGCCCTCGGACGACCTCAAGATCGAGTTCGAGATCGATTTCGCCGACCCGGCCATCGGGCGCCAGAAGAAGAGCCTTGACATGGCGAACGGCGCCTTCGTGCACGAGCTCTGCGACAGCCGCACGTTCTGCCGGAAAGCCGATATCGGCGAGATGCGCGCGCGGGGCCTGATTCTTGGCGGATCGGTCACTTCGGCCGTCGTCGTGGACGGCGACAAGGTGGTGACGCCGGGCGGAATGCGTCATGCCGACGAGCCCGTGCGCCACAAGATGCTCGATGCCTTCGGGGACCTCGCGCTCGCCGGCGCCCCGATTCTCGGCCGCTATGTCGGCCGGCGCGCGGGCCACGCGACGACCAACAGGCTGCTGCGCAGGCTGCTTTCCGACCCGGAGGCGTTCGAGACGGTCGAATGCGATTCCAGGACGGCCCGCCGCCTTCCCGGCGCCGGCCTTGCGCCCGCGGACCTTCTCGGCGTCGCGGCCTGAACGCGGCCGGCGGATCCCGGCCGGAACCGGCTTGCACCATGATCCTGCCGTGCTACCAAGCGGTCCGTTACCGGGTTCGCTGGGCATGACGGAAATGAGGAATTGGAAAAGGGGTGCGTGCAGGCTCGCCGTGACCGGCACATGCCTGCTGGCGCTGGCCGGCTGCGCGCTCTTCCAGCAGTCGGAGGACGACGCGTCGCTCGAAGACCTCACTGCCGAGGAGATCTATCGCCGTGCGGAATTCACCCTTGAATCCGGCGACGGAGAGGCGGCCGCCGATCTCTTCGGCGAGGTCGAGAGACTCTATCCGTACTCCGAGCTGGCGCGTCGCGCGCTCGTCATGCAGGCCTATTCCTTGCATTCGGAGCGGGACTACGAGGCGGCGCGAGGGGCGGCCGAGCGGTTCCTGAGCAACTATCCGGCTGACGAGGACGCGCCCTGGGCGCAGTACATCGTGGCGCTCTCCTACTACGACCAGATTGACGACGTGGGACGTGACCAGGGCTTGACGTTCCGGGCGCTTCAGGCGCTTCGGGAGACCGTGGAGAGGTATCCGGACAGCGAGCATGCGCGCTCGGCGGCCCTCAAGTTCGACCTGGCCTTTGACCACCTTGCCGCCAAGGAAATGGAAGTGGGCCGGTACTACCTCAAGCGCGGCCATCACCTCGCGGCCGTCAACCGCTTCCGCGTCGTCGTCGAGGACTTCCAGACGACGAGCCAGACGCCGGAGGCGCTTCATCGGCTGGTCGAAGGCTATCTGGCCCTTGGGCTGGACAGCGAAGCCCAGACCGCCGGGGCCATTCTCGGCCACAACTTCAGGGGCACGGAATGGTACGAGTCCAGCTACGCCCTGCTGACCGGCGACGGGCTCGAGCCCGTGGCGCGGGGCGACAGCTGGCTGGGACGTGTCTTCAGGCAGACGCTTCGCGGCGAGTGGCTGTGACGCGGGCGCCATGCTGAGAAGTCTCGACATCCGGGACATCCTGACAATCGACGAGCTGGAGCTGGCCTTCCTTCCCGGCCTGAACGTGCTGACCGGCGAGACCGGCGCCGGCAAGACGATCTTTCTCGACTCTCTCGGCTTCGCGCTGGGCTGGCGCGGTCGCGCCGACCTGGTCCGGGACGGCGCGGAACGGGGGGAGGTGACGGCCGAATTCGACCTTCCTCGCGAACATGAAGCCCGCGAGATCCTGAAGGAGGCCGGGCTCCCGGCGGAAGACGGCCTGGTCCTGAGGCGCATGAATTCCCGCGACGGACGCAAGACGGCCTGGGTCAACGACCGCCGGGCGTCGGGGGAGATCCTGAGGCGGCTCTCCGTCACCCTGGTCGAGCTGCACGGACAGCATGACGACCGCGGTCTCCTGAACGCGCGCGCTCACCGCGGGCTGCTGGACGCGTTTGGCGGGCTCGAGAGGCAGGCGGCGCGCTGCCGGACGGCCTGGCGCGGCCTCAAGGCGGCGGAAGCCGCGCTTTCCGACGCGGAAGCCGGGCTGGCGGCGGTGCGCGAGGAAGAGGGCTTCCTGCGTCACGCGGTCGACGAGATGGACCGGCTTGCGCCCGAGGCGGGGGAAGACGCCGGGCTGGACGCACGGCGCCGGCTCATGCGGGCTTCCGAGCGGATGCGCGAGGATGTGGCGCGCGCGCGCGCAGCGCTTGGTTCGGAAGGCGCGGAAGGCGCGATGCGCGATGCGTCGCGATGGCTGGGCGGCGTTGCGGCAGGTGCCGAAGGCGCGCTGGACGAGCCCATTGCGGCGCTGTCGAGGGCCATGGACGAGGTCAGCGACGCCGAGCAGGGCCTGGCCGGGGCTCTCGATGCCATGGCGTTCGACGCAGGGGAGCTGGAACGCCTGGAGGAGCGGCTGTTTGACATTCGCGCGCTCGCGCGCAAGCACGGCGTGCCGCCGAACGACCTCCCGGGTCTTGCCGACGAGCTTCGGGCAAGACTGGCGGCCCTCGGGGAAGGGGAGGGCGGACTCGCGGGGCGCCGGCAGGACGTGGAGAGTGCCCGGAAGGCCTATGACAGCGCCGCGGCAGGGCTTGGAAAGGCGCGGGCGGCGGCGGCGAGGAAGCTGGACGTTTCGATTGCGAAGGAGCTGCCGCCCCTGAAGATGGAGCGGGCGCGTTTCTCCACACGGGTCTCCGAGGCGGAGCCCGGACCTGAGGGGCGCGAGCGTGTCGCATTCACGATCGCGACGAATCCGGGAATGCCCGCCGGCCCGTTGAACAGGATTGCTTCGGGCGGAGAGCTCAGCCGGCTTCTCCTTGCGCTGAAGGCCTGCCTTGCGGCGGGCGCGGACGGCCTGACGATGATCTTCGACGAAGTGGACCGCGGCGTCGGGGGCGCGACGGCCGATGCGGTGGGCCGGCGTCTCGAGTCCCTGTCGCACGGATCGCAGGTGCTGGCGGTGACGCACAGCCCGCAGGTCGCCGCCCGAGCGGCGCATCACTGCCGTGTCGAGAAGTCGGTCAGGGATGGCGCGTCCGTGAGCCGGGTGACGCCCCTCTCGGACGAGGGGCGCGTCGACGAGATTGCCAGGATGCTCTCGGGCGACACCGTGACCGACGAAGCAAGGGCCGCGGCGAGGTCGTTGCTGGCAGGGTGAGCGCGTCAGCCGCGCCGTCGCCTGCGTCGCGCGCGGGGAGCGGGCGCGCTGCCGGAACTGCCGTCGTCGACCGAGGAGAACCCGCCGATCCGCCGCTCGATCTCCGCCAGCTCGGGGCGTCCCCCCCCCGGCCGCGTTTCCAGCGCCGCGCGCATCAGCCGCAGGTGCTCCGGCGTCGTTCCGCAACAGCCTCCGATGATCGTCGCGCCGGCGTCCCGGGCCAGGGTGGCGTAGTCCGCCATGAGCTCGGGCGTGCCGTCATAGTGGATTCGCCCATCGACGTATTTGGGAATGCCGGCGTTGCCCTTCGCGATCAGCGGCAGATCGCGTTCCGCCGCGGCCAGGCCCAGAATCGTCCGAAGCAGGTCTGACGCTCCGACGCCGCAGTTGGCGCCGATGGCGAGCGGGGGCCTGTCGAGCTTCCGCACCATCCTGACCATGTCCGCGCACGTCAGGCCCATCATCGTCCGGCCCGCGGTGTCGAAGCTCATCGTTCCGCACCAGGCCATGCCGGTTCGCCCGGCGGCCTCGGCCGCCGCGCGGTACTCGTCCGGGGCGCTGATCGTCTCGACCCAGAGCACGTCCGCGCCGCCCTCCTTCAGGCCCTCGGCCTGTTCGTGGAAGATGTCGACGGCATCGGCATGGGAAAGCGTGCCGAGAGGCTCCATGATCTCGCCCGTCGGCCCGACGGAGCCGGCGACGATGACCGGACGGCCCGCACCGTCGGCCACGTCGCGGCCGATCTCGGCGGCCGCCCGGTTCAGTTCGCGAACGCGCCCTTCGCCGTCGTGAAGCTTCAGCCGCGCCGCGTTGCCTCCGAAGGAATTCGTCAGGAACAGGTCGCTGCCGGCATCCACGGCACCCTTGTAGAGCCTCCGGATGTCGTCCGGCCTGTCGACATTCCAGAATTCCGGGGCCTCCCCGGCGGAAAGGCCCATGTTGAAGAGGTTCGTTCCGGTGGCCCCGTCGGCGAGCACCCAGTCATGGGTTTCGAGATGGCTGCTGAGGCGGTCGCTCATGAGCGGACCCTTTCGTTGGCCCTGGGGGGGGGGGGGGGGGGGGGGGGGGGGATGCCAAGTCCCATTGCCGCGCACAAACCACACTTGTCCCGAGACGGCAAGATCCGAGCCGAAGGGCGGCCGGGCAGGGCCTGGCCAGTCCGGCAGGGAGAATTGAATGCCACGGCCATGCCGCGGCTTCCGCCGGGGCCCCGCGAGGCGCGTGACGTTCGATCAGCCCGGGCAGGTTGACCAAGGCAGGCATGTCCCCGGCGCATCGCTATCCGGCGACGCCGGCCTTCCGCATCTTCCGGTGCGCGATGATCTCTTCCGTGACGAAATCGCGGAATGCCGCGATCCGGCGGGACTGGCGGAGCTCTTCGGGGAAGGCGAGAAACACCGGGACCTCGTTCGACTCTATGCCGGGAAGGACGCGCCGGAGGTCCGGAAAGTCCTGCGTCACGTAGTCGGGCAGGATCCCGATGCCGAGATTCGCCAGAACCGCCTGCAAGACACCGAAGTAGTTGTTCACCGTCAGAAGGAACGGGACGTCGTGGGCCAGCAGCTCCTGGACAAGCTGCGCTCCCGCGCTCACCTGCGTGGCGTTGGCGCTCTGGCTGATCAGCCGGTGCGCCTTCAGCTGCGCGAGGTCCTCGGGGACGCCGTGCGCGGACAGGTACTCCGGGCTGGCGTAGAGGCGCATCTTCACTCCCATGATCCTGCGGCGGACCAGATCTGCCTGACTGGGCTCCTTCATGCGAATCGCGACGTCAGCCTCCCGCATCGGCAGGTCCAGCACGCGCTCTTCGAGCATCAGGTCTATCCTCAGGTCGGGGAACTTCTCGTAGAGCTTCGGCAGGCGCGGCGCGAGCCAGAGCGACCCGAATCCGGTCGTGGTCGTCACGCGCAGCTCGCCGAACACCTCTTCCCTGCTGTCGCGGATCCGCGCTTCGGCGGTCTCGAGACGGCGCGACATCGCCGATGTCGCGTTGAAGAGCAGCTCGCCCTGCTCGGTGAGAATCAGGCCCCGCGCGTGGCGATGGAACAGGGTCGTGTTGAGGCTCGTCTCGAGCGCGCGGATCTGCCTTGAAACGGCGGACTGGCTGAGGTGGAGCGAGTCGCCGGCATGGGTCAGGCTGCCGGCATCGGCCACCGCGTGAAATATCCGGAGCTTGTCCCAGTCCATGACGAAACCCTGCTTCTCCGAAGGCGTCCGCATCCGCGTGCGCGCGCCGGGAGGTAACCCCGTCATGGGCGGGATTGCAAACCCGCGGGCGGCAAAGTTTGACATTGTAGGTCAGCGAATTTGACTTATGATGACGCGAAACCGCCGGGTGGGAAAATGTCGATCCGCGAGGTCACGTTAGGCGACAGGTTCGACCTTGACTGCGGCCCGGTCCTGATGAACGGGACACAGGCTCTCGTGCGGCTGATGCTGATGCAGGCGGCGCGGGACAGGGCGGCCGGGCTGAACACCGCGGGATACGTCTCGGGGTACCGTGGCTCGCCGCTCGGCGCCGTCGACCAGCAGATGGCCGCCGCCGGGGCCGTGCTGTCGGCAGCGGGCGTAAGGTTCCAGCCCGGCCTGAACGAGGACCTCGCCGCCACGGCGATCTGGGGAACGCAGCAGGCGGAGCTCCGGGGCGAGGGAACGCATGACGGCGTCTTCTCCCTGTGGTACGGCAAGGGTCCGGGCGTGGACCGCTCGGGCGATGCCATGCGCCACGCAAACATGGCCGGAACCTCGCCGCACGGCGGCGTGCTCATGGCGCTGGGAGACGATCACACCGGCGAGAGCTCGACGGTGTGCCACCAGTCGGACTGGGCGCTTGTCGACGCCTGCATGCCGGTTCTTTCGCCGGCGGGCGTGCAGGAGATCCTGGACCTCGGACTCTACGGCTATGCGCTGTCACGCTTCTCGGGGGCCTGGTGCGGGCTGAAGATGACGAAGGACACGGCCGAGGTGACCTCCGTGGTCGACGGCCGGGCCGACCGGATGTCGTTCGTCACGCCCGAATTCGCGATGCCGGACGGCGGCCTCAACATCCGGCTCGGCGATCACTGGATCGACCAGGAGGCACGGCTCGTCGACTGCAAGCGCTTTGCGGCGGAGGCGTTTTCCCGCGCGAACCGGGTCGATCGGAGGGTCTGGGGCCGCCCGGGGGCCAGGATCGGCTTTGTCGCGGCAGGCAAGAACTGGCTGGACCTGAACCATGCCTTCAGCCTCCTGGGGATCGACGCTGGGGAGGCCGGACGTCTCGGGCTGACGACCTACAAGGTGGGCCAGACGTTCCCGCTCGACATCAAGGGCTTCCGCGACTGGGCCGAGGGCCTCGACCTGATCGTCGTGGCAGAGGAAAAGCGCAAGCTGATCGAGGTGCAGGTCAAGGAGGCGATCTTCGACGACCGCCGGGGCCGCAGGGTCTACGGCTGGCACAAGGGCGGCGCGGGCGGGATGCGCCGGGAGGAGCTGTTCCCGACCAGGTTCGCGCTGGATCCGGCGATGATCGCGGAAAGGATAGGCGGCATCCTGGTCGAGGAGGGACGGAGCACGGACAGGATCGAGGCCGGCCTTGCGGCGCTGGCGGCGGCGCGCGCGCGCGCCGCCGCCCCGGACATCGCGGCGAGGCGGCCCCATTTCTGCCCGGGATGCCCTCACAACACGTCGACGAAGGTCCCGGACGGCTCGCGGGCCCATGCAGGCATCGGCTGCCACTTCATGGCGCTCTGGATGGACCGGGAGACAAGCGGCTACACGCACATGGGGGCGGAGGGCGCGAACTGGATCGGCGAGGCGCCGTTTTCCCGACGGGGGCACGTGTTCCAGAACCTGGGGGACGGGACCTACAACCATTCCGGTATCATGGCGATCCGGGCCGCGCTCGCGGCGGGCGTGAACATCACGTACAAGATACTTCACAACGACGCGGTTGCGATGACGGGAGGCCAGGCGAATGACGGCGACCTGCCGCCGGAGCGGGTCGCGCGCGAGCTGCTGGCCATGGGCGTCAGGGACGTGGCCGTCGTCTTCGACGCCAAGGAGGCGCCTGACCGCGCGGCGTTTCCCGCGGGCGTCGGCTGGCACGAGCGCGCGAAGCTGCCTGAAGTCCAGGCGCGCATGGCCGGAACGGAGGGCGTCAGCGCGATCATCTACGTCCAGGCGTGCGCGGCCGAAAAGAGGCGCCGGCGCAAGCGCGGCGCCGCTCCGGATCCCGACCGGCGCGTGTTCATCAACGCCGAGATCTGCGAGGGCTGCGGCGACTGCGGGATCCAGTCCAACTGCGTTTCCGTCATTCCGGTCGAGACCGCCCTTGGGCGCAAGCGCGCGGTCGACCAGTCGTCCTGCAACAAGGACCATTCCTGCCTGGCCGGATTCTGCCCCTCCTTCGTGACCGTTGCGGGCGGACGGCCCCGGAGGCGCGCGGCGGCGGACCCGGGCCTTGGCGAGATGGCCGCACCCCGGCCTCCGGAAATCGCGGGAACCCACAACGTAGTCATCGCAGGCGCCGGCGGAACCGGCGTGGTGACGACCGGCGCGCTGCTGGCGATGGCCGCGCATCTCGACGGAAAGGCCGCCGGGATGATGGAAATGGCCGGCCTCGCGCAGAAGGGAGGCGCCGTGCACGTCCACTGCCGCATCGCGAATTCGCCGGAGGACATTGCGGCCATTCGCGTCGCTGCCGGCGAGGCCCACACGCTGATCGGCGCGGATCTCGTCGTTTCCGCAGGCCGCGAGACGCTTCAGCTCGTCCGGCCCGACCGGACCGCCGGCGTTGTCAACGTGCATGAGACGGTGACAGGAGACTTCACGAGGGATCCCGACTTCCGCATTCCCGGAGACCGGCTCAGGCTTTCGGTTGAGGCCGCCGTGAAGGACGGGCTGGCTTGCCTCGACGCGTTCGCGCTGGCCGAGTCCACGCTTGGCGATTCGATCTATTCGAACGTGATCCTGCTTGGCGCGTCCTGGCAGCACGGGCAGCTGCCGCTCAGCGAGGCAGCGCTCTTGCGGGCCATCGAGCTGAACGGCGCGCGCGTGACGGAGAACGTGCGCGCTTTCAAGATCGGCCGCTGGGCCGCGCTCAACGCCGACAAGGCGCTGCGCCTTTCGGCGCGCGGCATGGCACGCCTGCCGCGAACGCTTGAAGAGATGGTCGACGTTCGCGCCCGGCACCTTGCCGCCTACCAGTCCGAAGGGCTGGCGCTCCGGTACCGCGGGCTGGTCGGGAGGGCCGGTGATCCCGCGTTGCAGGAGGCGATCGCGAAGGGTTACCACAGGGTGCTGGCCTGCAAGGACGAATTCGAGGTTGCGCGGCTTCTGGCGAAGACGCGCGCCATGGCCGAAGAGGCGTTCGAGGGAGACCTGAAGCTCACGTTCCACCTCGCGCCGCCCTTCCTGCCCGGACGCGACGCGTCCGGGCGACCCAGAAAGCGCGCCTTCGGCGCCCTTGCCGAACGGGCGTGGCCCCTGATGGCCCGCCTGAAATGGCTGCGCGGCACGCCGTTCAATCCCTTCGGCCACGGCGCCGAGCGCCGAATGGAGCGGGAATTGATCGCGCGCTACGAGCGCGACATGGCGGAAGTCCTTGCGGACCCGCATCGCAACATCGAGGCCGCAATCGCGCTTGCGGAGTGGCCGCTGGAGGTGCGCGGCTTCGGTCCCGTGAAGGAGGCCAGCGCTCGCCGGGCCGCAGAGCGTCGGGAAACGCTTCTCCGGTCCTTCAGGTGCGGGACGGCCATGGCCGTCGCCGCCGAATAAGGCGCCGCGCCGCGATCGGCGCCGGGCTGCGAGCGCACCTTCGGCAGCCTGGGCCTCGCCAGGCCGTTCCGGCTCCCTCCTCCGCACGAAGGGGCGCACGATGCGCTGCGGCTGCCGGAGAGAGGGCCCGCCTCGCGGAGGGCATGGCCAGGCGCGGCCGGCGGCGGGCCGCGACCATGCCGGCCGGGTCCTGGCGGGCCTCGCCGCCGTCTTCGCCTTCGTGGAGCGAGTCGCCGTCGCTGATCGCGCCCGGAGCGGCCGTGCCGGGCTTCGGGATGCGGATTGCGCGCCGGACAGGGACGTTCGCGGGCGCACCGCCGCATGGGCAGCGGCTGAGGCGGCATGGATTGCCGCATGGCGCGTCAGCCCAAGGCTCCGGAGGACGGTTTCACGGGGTCGCGGCCTGTCCCGCGCGGCCCGGGCGCGAGGACCGAAGCGCATGCCATGGCTTCACGCGGTCCGCCTGGGCCTCCGGCGAATGACCCCGGCGGTGGAAGCGCCGCCTTCCGCGATCCATGGACGCCCGCCGGCGGACCTGTCGTCCGGACGGGGAGGCGCGGGAAGGTCGCGGAGCCGGCCTGCCGGCAATGGACTTTCGCCGACGCCGCGCCTATGCCGCGCCCTCAGGGCGGATCGGGCTTCGGACCGGGCGCCGGTTCGACGGGCTGCGGACGGGCAGGTGCGCATGGCGATAGGATTGTTCGACAGCGGGCTGGGCGGCCTGACCGTCCGCGAGGCCGTTGCGAACCGGCTCCCCGGCGTGCCTCTCGTGTATCTCGGCGACAACGCGCACGCGCCGTACGGGGTTCGCGACTTCGACGACATCTACGCGCTGACCGTCGATGGCGTTTCGCGGCTGTTTCAGGCGGGCTGCGACCTGGTCGTCCTCGCCTGCAACACCGCGTCGTCGGCCGCGCTCCGGCGGATGCAGGAAGACTGGGTGCCGCGGGACAAGCGCGTGCTTGGCGTGTTCGTCCCTTTGATCGAGGCACTTACCGAGCGGCGATGGGGCGACAATTCGCCGCCCCGCGAAGTCGCGCTGAAGAACGTCGCGCTCTTCGCGACGCCGGCCACTGTCCGAAGCCGCGCGTTCCAGCGCGAGCTGGCTTTCCGCGCGATCGGCGTTGACGTCGAGACCCAGGCCTGCGCAGGCGTCGTCGATGCCATCGAGGAGGGCGACCTGATGCTGGCCGGCGCGCTTGTGCGGAGCCATGTCGAGGCGCTGAGGCGAAAGATGCCGGAGCCGGAGGCCGCGGTCCTGGGATGCACCCATTACCCGATCGTGGAGGATGAATTCCGCGCAGCGCTGGGATCCGGCGTCAAGGTGTTCAGCCAGCCGGCCCTCGTGGCCGACAGCCTGGCCGACTACCTGAAGCGGCATCCCGAAATGCGGGGGGCCGGCGAAGCCCCAATGTTCCTGACGACGGGCGACCCTCGGCGCGTGACCGATCAGGCAACCAGGTTTCTCCGGCGGAAGGCGGAGTTTCACGCGGCGTGATTGTCGCGCAACCCTTGCCGCGCTAGTCATGCACGAGTTCCTGATGGAGGGTCCCGATGTCCCATGACGTCGCCATTCTCGGCGCCAGCGGATATACAGGCGCCGAGCTCGTTCGCTTGATATCCACGCATCCGTCGATGCGGATCGCCGCGCTGACGGGCGACCGGAATGCGGGTCAGCCGATGTCGTCGGTGTTTCCGCATGTCCGGCATCTCGATCTGCCTGATCTGGTCACGGTCGACCAGGTGGACTGGTCGGGAATCGACCTGGCGTTTTGCGCGCTTCCGCACGCTGCCAGCCAGGCCGTCGTTCCGTCCGTTCCCCGGCGGGTCAAGGTCGTCGATCTTTCCGCCGACTTCAGGCTGCACGATCCCGACGCCTACGCGAAGTGGTACGGCAAGCCCCACGCGGCTCCGGCACTGCAGCGAGAGGCGGTCTACGGACTGACCGAGTTCTACCGGGAGCGCATCCGGTCGGCGCGGCTCGTCGCCGGCACCGGCTGCAACGCGGCGGCCGGGCTGTACGGCTTGCGGCCTCTCTTCATGGAGCGCTGCATAGACTGCGACGACATCGTCCTTGACCTGAAGGCATCGGTTTCCGGCGCGGGGCGTTCGCTGAAGCAGCACCTTCTGATGGCCGAGACGGAAGACAGCGTGATGCCGTATTCGGTGGGCGGCACGCATCGGCATCTCGGGGAGTTCGACCAGGAGCTGGCCAGGCTGGCGGACGGCCGGCCCGGGATCACGCTGACGCCGCACCTTCTGCCCGCGACAAGGGGCGTCTTGATGACATGCTACGTCAGGGGCGCGCCGGAACGGATCCACGCGGCGCTGGACAAGGCGTACGGCGACGAGGTCTTCGTTCATGTCCTGCCGTTCGGCCACGTTCCGCAGATGAAGCACGTGCGGGCCTCCAACTTCTGTCATGTCGGCGTGGTCGGGGACCGGCGGGAGCGGGTTGCGACCGTGACGGTCGTCCTGGACAACCTGACCAAGGGATCGAGCGGGCAGGCGATCCAGAACGCGAACCTGATGCTCGGCGAAGAGGAAACCGCCGGTCTCATGGCCGCGCCGGTCTATCCGTGACGTGCCGCACCGGATCCTTCGCCCGGCTGGCCTTGGCCCGTGCGCGGCCGTCGTTCCTCCGGTTTCGCGGACCGGGACCGGCGAGGCGCATTCGCGCCGCGCCGAAGGCCGCCGGGCAGGGTTCCGTCAGCCGCGCCCCTTGCATGGAATGACCGGATGAAAGGCCTGAGGAAACAGCGGCGCATGCAGGTCCTCGCGCTGGCGGGCGCATGCCTCCTCGGCATTCTGGCCGTGCTGTGGTTCCTGCCAAAGGACGCCTTCCAGTTCTTCAGGTCCCCGAGCGAGGTCCTGGCCGCGCCGCCCGCGGCCGAGGAGTATTTCCAGCTGGGCGGACTGGTGAAGGACGGCTCGATGACGGGCGCCGAGGGAGTGCGGTTTTCCTTCGTTGTCATCGACGGCGCCGCGGAGGTTCCCGTGACGTATGTCGGCGCGGATCCGGCCCCCGATCTCTTCGGGGAGGGGCAGGGCACGATAGCGAAGGGCCGTTACGTGGACGGCGTGTTTCAGGCCCATGAGCTTCTGGCCAAGCATGACGAGACCTACATGCCCGCTGAGGTGCTGGATGCCCTGAAGGAGCAGGGCGTTTACAGGGATCCGGGGGGCTAGCATTTTGAGAGCCCTGATAGATTGCGCGAATTGGACACATGCGGATCAAGATCGACCAGACCGGCGGCCATGAAAGGCTGGTAGGCGATCGAAATCCCTACGTCAGCGGCGCGGGAGTTCACGGCCCTTGACCAGAACTTCCTGGCCGGTTTCGAGCCGGTAGTTTTCGGGAAAAAAGTGAACAAGCCATCCCCCGTTCCACTCTGAAGTGCAACACCTGATGCAGTGTTCCTGGTCGTTCGGCGACACATGATGTTGCGAATCGGCCAGGCGGCGGCGACAGTCCCTTTGGTTGAAAGAAGGAGACTGCCATGCCCGAGGGCCATCGCCACCGGCCTCATGCGGAACGCCGCCGGATCCACGCCCCGGGAAAGCGGGCTTTCCGGCCCGGCGATCGCCCTCCTTGCGGACGCGCCCGCTGACCTGCTCGGGGCCCGGCCCTCGGCCAGCCGCTCCTCCGCCATGCGCCACCGCTCGGGCGTCATCTTGCGCGCCACCGACGAGCATCCATGTCCTGGGTCAAGCCCGGATCCGGCCTTTTCCGGGGGCCGGGACCGGGGATTTCCACAGCCTGTCCACATCCCGGCGGCCGTCCGGGCAGGGGCAGGCGGCCCGGCCGCAAGGGCGCGGCCGGACGGCTGGTTCCCTTCGGGCCCCGGCGGGCCGCCGGGGGGCGCGGCCCGTCCGGGCGTCAGGCGGCGGCCGACCTGTCCTCCCGTCTGCACCGGTCGCGGAGAAGGACGTTCGCGGTCACGACGAGCTTCCGCATGACCGCGGTCACGGCGACCTTGTGGTGCTTGCCCCTTTCCCGGAGCCGGCCGTGCATCTCCATCATGTCGGGACCGGACATGCAGGCCGCCATCGCCGCCATGTACAGGACGTCCCTCGGACGCCGCCGCCCGCCGGTCATGTGGCGCCCGCCCCTGAGGGTGCCGCCGTCGCGGGCGAAGGGGGCGACGCCGGCCAGGGCGGCGGCCTGGCGGTTGCCGATCGCGCCCGGCCCGCCCGCCCGGGCGACCGGGGACGCGGCCGTGACCGGGCCGATGCCCGGCACCGGGGCCGGATGCCGCAGCTCTCCGCCAGGCCCTCCGAGCCCTTGACAAGTTCCTCGATCCGCCGGCCGGACGCGGCGACGGCGCCGTCCGGTTCCTCCAGCACCCTCCGGACGGGGCCGTCCGCGTCCGGCTCTCCGACCTCGCCCGGGACCGCCTTCAGTTCCGCGCGCCGGTCGACGAGGGCCTCCCGCAGCACGAGCATGTCGCGGAGCCTGTCGACGGTGACGTCGGCCGGCGCGGTGGGCGCCATGTCCGGGAACGCGGCGCGCAGGGCGGCCGGCACGCGCGCGTCGACCCTGTCGGTCTTCGCCAGCTCGCCGCCGGCCCTGGGGAGGTCCCGGGACTGGCGCGGGTCGCCACGACGACCTTGAAGCCCCTGTCATGCAGCGACTGCAGGAGGGCCCGGTGCATCCGTCCCGTGGCCTCCGGGACGACCCGCTCCGCATTCCCTTCCCCGGGAGGCGGGCGACCTTGCGGAACCCGTCCGTGTCGTTGGTGGCGGCGTGATCCCGCCCGCCCGGGCGGATGTCCGGCGACTTCCTGCTCACGTCGATTCCCGCAGCTGCGGTGGTCATGTCTCCCGCTCCTGTCCTCGCGACGGTCCGGTTCCCGGACCCGGCGTCCATCGGGACCCGGGAGGCCAACGGGAGGGCGGGCCGACCACGCTCGTCGACGGATCCGCTCGCGCGATCCAGGGCCGCTCCGGTCCGGCCCGTCCTGCGGGGCCAGGCCCCGCACCCCCTCCGCCCGGCCGGGCGGAGGGGGTCCCGGACCCGGCATCGACCGGGAGGGCGCCGGGAGGCAAGGAACGGCTTTTCCACACCCCCGTTCCACTCTGAAGTGCAACACCTGATGCAGTGTTCCTGGTCGTTCGGCGACACATGATGTTGCGAATCGGCCAGGCGGCGACGACAGTCCCTGTGATGAAGCAAGGAGACTGTCATGCCCGAGGGCCATCGCCACCGGCCTCATGCGGAACGCTGCCAGATCCACGCCCTGAGGAAAAGCGGGCTTTCCGGCCCGGCGATCGCCCGCCAGCTCGGCCGGGACCGCACGACGGTCTGGCGCGAGGTGCGGCGCAACGCCGGCAGGCGCGGCTACCGCCACAAGCAGGCCCGGCGCAAGGCGGACAGGCGCCGCAGCGCGGCCTCGTCGGTGGCGCGCAAGATGACGCCGGAGCTGTGGCGCATGGCGGAGGAGCGGCTGGCCGAGGGCTGGAGCCCCGAGCAGGTCAGCGGGCGCCTCCGCAAGGAGGGCGAGCCGATGGCGGGGCGTCAGTGGACCTGCGAGCGCATCCACGCCGACCGGAAGGCCGGCGGCGGTCTCTGGCGGCATCTCCGCCGCCGCGGGAAGAAGCCGAACCGGAAGGGCGGGGCCCACGCGGGCCGCGGCCGCATCCCGGGCCGGGTGGACATCTCCGAGCGCCCGGACGTCGTGGAGGCGAAGGAACGGGTCGGCGACCGGGAGGCGGACACGAATCAACGGCAAGGGCACCGGCGGCGCGCTGGTGTCGCTGGTGGACAGGGCGTCCAGGCACACCCTGCTCGAAAGGGTCGAGAGGAAGACGGCGGACGCGGTCGGCTCGGCCATGACCGGCATGCTGGGCCCTCTCCCCGTGCACACGGTCACCGCGGACAACGGCAAGGAGTTCGCGGGCCATGCCAGGGTGGCCGAGGCGCTCGGCGCGGGGTTCTTCTTCGCGCGGCATTGCCACTCCTGGGAGCGCGGCACGGACGAGCACGTGAACGGGCTGGTGCGGGAGTGGTTCCCGAAGGGCACGGACTTCCGCAAGGTGACGGACGAGGCCGTGAAGGCCGTCCAGGACCGGACGGACGCACGTCCGAGGAAGGCGCTGGGCTACCTCACCCCGTCCGAGGCCTTCCTGCCCGGGCGCAGCCGCCCTGAGGGGGCCGTTCCGGGGCCGCCGGGGGCGGCTCCGAGGGGAGATGCGCGCTGTCCGCGGCCCGCCGTCCTCCGGTCGGGCTCCGCCCTCCCTGCGTCCGGCGGGCCGCGGACAGCGCCCGGCAGGGCTTGCACCGCCCCGGAAGACTGGCTACGCCTCCCGGTGAAGGGACCGCCGCCGCTCGGGCTTCGCCCCTCGCTGGCTGATGTTGCACTTCGGAGTGGAAGCGGCGGGTCGCGATGGCGCTACCCTGATCGTCCTGCTCGGCGGCGGAGCGAAGGCGCGCCAGCAACGCGACATCGAGACCGCGAGGCGCCTGTGGCGGGAGTACCGGCGGCGCCGGCGGCAGGAGGAGGAGGATCGAGGACCATGCCCCTGACCCGCGACTTCAAGGAGACGGTTCGCGCGCGGATCGAACGCGACCCCGAATTTCGCGAGGCGCTTCTCGAGGAAGGGGTGGAGTGCCTGCTTGCCGGCGATGTGGAGACCGGCAAGTCGGTGCTGCGCGACTACATCAACGCCACCATCGGGTTTCGGGAACTCGGCGGCCTCACCGACAAGTCGCCGAAGAGCCTGATGCGCATGCTCGGCCCGCACGGCAACCCCCAGGCCCGCAATCTGTTCGAGATCATCGGCTGCCTGCAGCAGCGCGAAGGACTGCACCTGAAGGTCCAGGCAGTGCGGTGAGCGGTACGATGACCTCGCAACCCGAGTCGCGCCGCTGCTACGGGTGCGTCTGCCGTCCTCCTGCTGTATGTGGGCGCATTGTCATGGACGCCAGAGCCGTGCGGGACGAGACATTCGAACTGGACGATGAGGCGGCAGGCACTTGAGCGTCCGATGCCCTCGTGCGACGGTTCTCGCCCACATCGCGCTGTCTCAATCGGACGACGACGGGCGGCGTGGCAGCAGATTGAGCTCGTCGTACTCGCGACCGATGCCCGCACCACTGCCCGACGGTGGGACCGCCGAGGCCACGTCTCGTAACCTCCAGCGGACATGGACTGATTGATGAACGCCGTCGAGATCGAGGAAGCGGTATCCGCACTCGCCGGACGGCCCTTCGTAGGCGGAGAGTTTCCTTTTTCGTTTCTGCAAGCCTTCGGCAACAAGGCTACGACGATCAAGCGCCTGCGCTCCGGCGCATCGAACAGTTCCGACCTTGGGGGCGTGCTCCAACGCAGCAACATCCACATCAAGGTATGCCCCGAAGGCGAGGCGGCAGCCACCCTGGAGGCGCTCAAGGCCAGTCTGGCGACGGCGCGCGCGAAGGCGAAGTTCGTCCTTGCGACAGACGGAGGGGAGTTTCACGCCGAGGACCTGAACAGCGGCGACGTCATCGTCTGCGACTATCCGGACTTCCCCGAGCATTTCGGCTTCTTCCTGCCGCTGGCCGGCATCACGACCGTCAAGCAGATCCGCGAGAGCGCATTCGACATCAGGGCGACCGGACGGCTGAACCGCCTCTATGTCGAGCTGCTGAAGGAGAATCCGGAATGGGGTACCGCCGCTCGCCGTCCCGAAATGAACCACTTCATGGCGCGGCTCATCTTCTGCTTCTTCGCCGAAGACACGGACATCTTCAACGGTGACGATCTCTTCACCGCCACGATCGAACGGATGAGCGCATCCGACAGTTCGAACACCCACGAGGTGATCGGGGAGATATTCCGCGCCATGAACACGGATACCAAGGCGCGGAAGGGTGCCGACATCCCCCGCTGGGCCTCCACGTTTCCCTATGTGAACGGCGGGCTCTTCTCGGAGTCGACGGACGTGCCCCGCTTCAGCCGGATCGCGCGATCCTATCTCCTTCACATCGGCAACCTCGACTGGAAGAAGATCAACCCCGACATCTTCGGTTCGATGATCCAGGCCGTCGCCGACGACGAGGAGCGCGGCGCGCTCGGCATGCACTACACCAGCGTGCCGAACATCCTGAAGGTACTCAATCCGCTGTTCCTCGACAATCTTCGCGAGAAACTGACGGAGGCAGGGACCAACCCCCGCAAGCTCCTGAACCTGCGCAATCGCATGGCGAGGCTCCGCGTATTCGATCCAGCATGCGGCTCTGGGAACTTCCTGGTAATCGCCTACAAGGCAGTGCGGGAGATCGAAGCGGAGATCAACGAGAGGCGGCGCGAACGCGGACGCAGGTCCGACGTCCCGCTGACCAACTTCCGGGGCATCGAGCTTCGCGACTTTCCGGCCGAGGTCGCCCGGCTCGCCCTCATCATCGCCGAGTATCAGTGCGACGTGCTCTATCGCGGCCAGCAGGAAGCTCTCGCCGAGTTCCTGCCGCTCGATGCCATGAACTGGATTACCTGCGGCAATGCGCTCAGGCTCGACTGGCTGAAGCTTTGCCCGCCCACCGGAACCGGCGTGAAACACACCGCCGACGACCTGTTCGAGACGCCGCTGGATCAGGCCGAAATCGACTTCGAGAACGAAGGCGGTGAAACCTACATATGCAGCAACCCTCCGTACCGGGGAAGCCAATGGCAGACTCGTGACCAGAAGGCAGATCTCAAGGCGGTATTCGAGGGGCGAACGAAGAACTGGAAGTCCTTGGATTATGTCTCCGGCTGGTTCATGAAGGCCGCCGATTACGGAACGCAGACGGATGCCGTCGCCGCGCTGGTGTCGACGAATTCGATTTGCCAGGGTCGCCAAGTCAACACGCTCTGGCCCCTGGTCTTTTCGACCGGACACGAGATTCCGTTCGCCCACACATCCTTCAAATGGGCCAACCTTGCCGCTCACAACGCGGGGGTGACGGTGGTCATCGTGGGGATTTCCAACCACGCGAAGGGGAAGCGCCGCTTGTACTCATTGTCCGGCGACGGCGGTGGGATCGTCAGGGACGCGGACAACATCAACCCCTACCTCGTGTCCGCACCGAACTTCGTCGTGCGGGCGGTCCCGGAACCGCTGAGCGACATCGCGGAGATGAGCTTCGGCAACATGCCCAACGATGGCGGACATCTCCTCCTGAATACTGCCGAGGCGGCGGATGCGATTGGAAATCGCGCTGTGGACCCGTCCTTCATCCGTCCGTTCTTCGGCTCGCAAGAGTTCATTCGCGGAATGGAACGACGATGCATCTGGGTCGACGACGACGAATACGAAGCTGCCCGGAGGAACGACTGGCTGCAATCGCGCTTCGAGGCGGTCCGGGACCAGCGCTCGGACTCAAATAGGCCGACCACAAGGGACTTGGCGGCAGCGCCGTTCCGGTTCGGCGAGGTCCGGCAAGCCGGAAACGAGACAGCAATCGTCGTTCCGCGGGTGAGTTCGGAGAACCGGGATTATCTTCCGGTCGGGCTTGCGGCCGCGGGAACCATCATTGGAGACCGTAACTTCGCACTCTACGACGCCCCGCTCTGGAACATTGCGCTGATCGCATCGCGGCTGCATTGGGTCTGGATCGGAACCGTGTGCGTTCGGCTTCGAACGGACTTCTCCTACTCCAACACCCTCGGCTGGAACACCTTCCCCGTGCCGTCGCTCACGAGGAAGAACAGGGCCGACCTGACGGCCTGCGCCGAGAACATCCTGCTCGCCCGCGAGACGCACTTCCCGGCGACCATCGCCGATCTCTACGATCCAGCGAAGATGCCGGACAATCTTCGCGCCGTGCACGAGCGTAACGACGAGGTTCTTGAGCGAATCTACATCGGCCGCCGCTTCCGAAACGATACGGAACGCCTGGAGAAGCTCTTCCAGCTTTACATCGACATGAGCGTAGCAAAGGGGGCGGCGTGAGCGAGTTCAATCGCATGACCGTCGTCGCTGCCGCCGAGGTCGTTTCGAGCTTCCAATCGCACAGCGACATGGAAGTACTGGAAGTCCGGTGGGGGATTGCGGGAAGGTGCAGCGCTTCGAGCAAATCGGCACGGGTTGCGGACTGGGCGCGTATCGCCTGCGAGGAGGGGATTGAGGTCCTGACGGAGGGTGGACGGGTACATCTCAGCCGCGCATTGGTCGACATCGCGATTTCCGCACCCGAGCACAAGCGACGTTCCGCTGCCTGGACAAGGCTTGTTGCGGGCTTGCGACTTGACGGTTTCGAACTTCGGTCTACGCAGGTAGAGGTCGACTCCGACGACTATTGGCCAAGTAGGCGAACCGAAACGACCGTTCAGCTTGTCCGGATGCTGCCTTCAGACGTTCCCGAGCTCGACTTCCGGGAAGCCGAAAGCGAGGTCACACTCCTGTTGGATCGACACGGATTCGCCGTTGCGAAGGGGCATTTGGCGCGGGCGCTCTCAGCGTTCAGTCGCGGGGAGTGGTCATCGGCCAACGGAGAGTTGCGAAACTTCTATGAGAGCTACCTCAATGAAATCGCCACCGGCTTGGGCTACGCCGCCAGCGGTGACAGCAAGGCCCGACGGGACTACCTCGGCACCCTTCAGCCGCCGTTCTTGCTCGTCGACTACAACGAGTGGAATCCCAACAACCAAAAGCCGCAATTCGTCCAGGGGTTGATGAGCAGAATGCACCCCCATGGCGGGCACCCGGGACTCTCCGAAGAAGAAGATTCGACCTTCAGGCTTCAGATTTCGCTCGTGACCGCACGCCTCTTCCTTCGCCGATTCGACCAGAGAGTCACGCCTTCACATGAATGAAACCATCCCCTCCGTCTCGGTCACTTATTCCTGTAGCGGGAGTTCCACGAGGTCGAACGAGCTCGGCATGCGCCCGATGCAGGAGCGGGCATGGGAGAAGCGCGGAGAGCAGTATCTCCTGATCAAGTCGCCTCCGGCATCGGGCAAGAGCCGGGCGCTGATGTTCATCGCGCTCGACAAGCTGCACAACCAGGGCCTTCGGCAGGCCATTGTCGTGGTCCCCGAGAGGACCATCGGCGCGAGCTTCGCCGACGCGCCGCTGAGCGAGTTCGGTTTCTGGACCGACTGGACCGTTGCCCCCAAGTGGAACCTCTGCAATGCGCCGGGCACGGACGGCGGCAAGGTCAATTCGGTCAAGGCGTTTCTCGACAGCAGCGACCGCATCCTGGTCTGCACCCATGCCACCTTCCGCTTCGCCGTCGACCGGTTCGGTGCGGATGCCTTCGACGGTCGGCTGATCGCGGTCGACGAGTTCCACCACGTATCGGCCAATCCCGACAACCGACTGGGCGAGCATGTCGGACAGCTCATCGCGCGCGACAGAACGCACATCGTGGCCATGACGGGATCGTATTTCCGGGGCGATGCCGAACCGGTGCTCATGCCACATGACGAGGCGAGGTTCGAGACCGTCACCTACACGTACTACGAGCAGCTCAACGGTTACGAGTATCTGAAGCGGCTCGACATCGGCTACTTCTTCTACACCGGGAACTACGCCGACGACATCCTGAGGGTGCTCGACCCGGACGACAAGACGATCGTCCACATCCCCAACGTCAACTCGCGCGAGAGCACCAAGGACAAAATCCGCGAGGTCGAGCACATTATCGAAGAGCTGGGCGAGTGGGAGGGCGCGGAAGCGGCGACCGGATTCCAACTGGTCAAGACGCCCGGGGGCCGGGTCCTGCGGATCGCCGACCTGGTCGACGACGATCCGGGCAGGCGGGAGCGGGTCACGGCCGCGCTCAGGGATCCGGAACGGAAGAACGACCGCGAGCATGTCGACATCATCGTCGCCCTCGGCATGGCCAAGGAGGGCTTCGACTGGATCTGGTGCGATCACGCGCTGACGGTGGGCTACCGCTCCAGCCTGACCGAGATCGTGCAGATCATCGGCCGCGCGACCCGCGACGCGCCCGGCAAGGCCCGCGCCCGCTTCACCAACCTCATCGCCGAGCCGGACGCTTCGGAAGAAGCCGTCACCGAGGCGGTGAACGATACGCTCAAGGCCATCGCGGCGAGCCTGCTGATGGAGCAGGTGCTCGCACCCCGTTTCAACTTCACGCCCAAGAGACCGGAAAGCCGTCCCGTCGAGGGCGCGGACTACGGCGAGGAGGGTTACGATCCCGAGAAGTGCAATGTCGGATTCAATCACGAGACCGGCCAGTTCCACATCGAGATCAAGGGGCTGACGGCGCCGAAGGGCAAGGAGGCCGAGCGCATCTGCCGGGAGGATCTGAACGAGGTGATCGCAGCGTTCGCGCAGGACAAGACTTCCGTAGAGCGCGGGCTCTTCGACGAGGAACTCGTGCCCGAGGAGCTGACCCAGGTTCGTATGGGCAAGATCATCAAGGACCGCTACCCGGAACTCTCCGAGGAGGACCGGGAGGCGGTGCGACAGCACGCCGTCGCCGCCCTGAACCTGACCCAGAAGGCGAAGGAGGCCGCGCTCGACGAAACCCAAGCGCAGACGAACGGCAGCACCGCGCTGATCGACGGCGTCCGGAAGTTCGCCATGGATGTGCGCGATCTCGACATCGACCTGATCGACAGGATCAACCCCTTCGGCGAAGCCTACGCGATACTGGCCAAGACGATGAGCGAGGAGAGCCTGAGACAGGTCGCCTCCGTCATCACGGCGAAGAAGATCCAGCTCACGCCCGAGGAAGCGCGCGACCTCGCGCGACGTGCGCTGAGGTTCAAGCAGGAACGCGGCCGTCTGCCGTCGGTGATGTCAACGGACCCTTGGGAGAAGCGTATGGCGGAGGGGGTGGCATTCCTCGCCCGCATGAAGGCCGAGGCCGCCGATGGATAGGAAGTTCACCGCCGAGGACGACGCTCTGCTCGCCGAACTCGGCATCGTCGTCGATCCGAAAAAGGCGGCAGCCCGCACGCCGCGCGAGGAGCGGATCATCGCGGGGTTCGAGGAGATCCAGCGCTTCGTCGAGACGCATGGCCGCGCCCCCCGCCACGGCGAGGACGGCGACATCTTCGAGCGCCTCTACGCCGTGCGCCTGGACCGTATCCGCGAGCAGGACGACTGCCGCGCGCTGCTGTCTCCTTTCGACCATCAAGACCTCCTGAGACATTCACCCGAAGCCGCTTCCCCGTCCCTGGACGACATGGACGACGACGCCTTGCTGGTGGAGCTCGGCGTCGAGGTCGGTGCGCCGGACATCGGCGAGCTTCGCCACGTGCGGTCGAGCGCGGAGAAGCGCGCCTCCGAGGAGATCGCGACCCGCCGCAAGTGCGAGGACTTCGAGACGTTCCGGCCGCTCTTCGAGCAAGTGCAGAAAGAGCTGGACGCCGGTCTCCGGGAAACCCGCCCCCTCGGCATTCAGGCCGACATCGAGCCCGGTCGGTTCTTCATCGTCGGCGGACAGAAAGCCTATGTGGCCGAGATGGGCGAAGAGTTCACGCAAACCTACGGCGACCGGGACGCGCGGCTGCGGGTGATTTTCGACAACGGCACCGAGAACAACATGCTCCGTCGCTCGCTCCAACGGGCGCTGCACAAGGACGAGAAAGGCAGGCGGATTCTGGAGACATCGGCGGGCCCGTTGTTCGCCGACGTGACCGCGGACGGCGACGAAGCCAGCGGCACCATCTATGTGCTGCGGAGCAAAGCGGATGTTCCGTTCGTCGCCGAAAACCGAGCTCTCGTACACAAGATCGGCGTCACCACCTCGAAGGTGGAGACCCGCATCGTCGGCGCGCGGCTCGACCCGACGTTCCTGATGGCCGAGGTCGAGATCGTCGCCACCTACCGTCTCTACAACATCGACCGCGCCAAGCTGGAGAAATTGATCCACCGCATCTTCGCCCCGGCACGTCTTGACATCGAGATCGAGGACCGCTTCGGCAATCCGGTCGTGCCGCGCGAGTGGTTCCTGGTGCCTCTCGACGCCATCGACGACGCCGTCGAAAAGGTCCGGGAGGGAACCATTACCCGGTACCGATACGACGCGAGTTCGGCGTCGCTTGTTGCGAGGCAGTGATGGCCGTTCCGTACGCGAACCGTATCTCATTGCCGATGCCGGTCAGGGCCGCGCGTGCACGGCCAGCGCCGACGGCACAGCGGGTGTTAGCGGAGCAGCGAAAGCGGAGAAAGGTACCCAACCTGGGGAATGACCATGACCGACACGCTAATCGAACGGAACCCTGACATCCTTGGCGGGACACCCGTGTTCGCCGGGACTCGGGTTCCGGTACGCATATTGATGGAGCACCTCGAGGCGGTGGACCGGCTCGACGACTTTCTGACGGACTACGACACCGGGTCCCGGCATCAGGCGGTGGCGCTGCTGGAACGGGCAACGACGACGCTGGTATCGGGCAGTGACAGAGCTGCTGCCTGACGAAGCCGAGCCAAAGCGTCTGGCCTTGTCCTTTCCCGAATCGTTCACCCTGCGCATGGTTCAGGATGTGGACTGGGCAGGTACGAGAAACGGCCTCCTCCCGCAGCGTGCCGCCGCCGAGGGCTTCGACGCCCATGTCACCGTGGATCGGGGCATCGAGCATCAGCAGAACGTCAGCGAGGTGCCGATCCCGGTCGTCATCATGCTGGCTCACCGAAATCGTCTCGCCGAACTGCAGCCGCTCGCCCCCTACGTCGCGAGCTTGTTCTCGGACCCTCTGGAAAACCGAATCTACCGTGTGCCGGACTGAATCGTAGTCACATGGCAACGCCGCGACGCAGCGGGGCAGGGTGTTTCCCGCCCCTCCCCGACCGGATTCCGAAAAGGGGTGCCCGGTGAGATACGCGCTCGTTGACGGCGAACGAACTGAAGCCCAACCTCGCTTGAGGGGGGTGTGCCAGTGTTGCGGAGGGCAAACGATAGCCAAGTGCGGTGAGCACGTGGTTTGGCACTGGGCTCACAGACGAAGGGAGGATTGCGATCCCTGGTGGGAATCTGAAACCGAATGGCATCGGTCATGGAAGGATCGATTCCCGCTTGACTGGCAAGAAGTCGTTCATCGAGATCCAGTAACTGGAGAAAAGCACATTGCGGACGTAAAGACTCCCCATGGATTGGTTGTCGAGATGCAGAATTCGCCGATCCGTCCCGACGAAATGCGGAGTCGAGAGGACTTCTACAACAGGATTGCCTGGATAGTGAATGGGGATCGGTGCGGGGCTGATGGCCGTCGCCAAACTCTCGACGGCAGCTATTTCAACCTGGGTCGTTCAAGCCATCCGATTTGTGAGGACCCACTTGCGTTTCCGGTGGAGTGGCATGGGAAAAGCAAACTCCTCCACAACTGGAGCAAAGCCACTGCGGAGGTGTACTTCGATTTCGGGGACGGGATCTTGTGGAGGCTTGATTCTTTCGAGCCGAACAAGACGATCTTCGTCGAAGGTTCAAGCCCGGTCGGTTCCGATGCTCAAGGCGAATTGTTCGCGGCGCCGGAGACCGTGGAAATGAAACAGAGCAAAATCAACTTGGGAGTGTTTACGCCGATTCGGATAAACGACTTCGTGGAGTGCAGCAAGGAGGGACGCCCGGTGCCCGGAGGATTCGGACTTGGCGATTTGGGCATTTTCAAGAAGGAACTTGTTCTTGTTGACACGGTTGGAGGTCCTGTCCTGGAAAAAACATGAGCCAATGGGCGGAGCCGGTGGTTCGACGATCCACCCGGTTTCGTCGCGGCACTCCGCCGTGCCGCGCACCTGATCGTCGAGACCGTACGCGTCGTGGAGAGCTTGCCGGACCCTTTGGACGTCCGGAATGAAGTCGGATAGTGCCGGCTGCCTGCGGCCTGCCGTCTCCGTTCGGCCATGGCGGGTTGGGTCCGAGCCGGGAGGAATGCGGCGTCGATGGCCTCCCGTCGCATTCCGCCGCCGGAGGATGTTTCCCAATCCCCGGCTTGACGGGCATCTTCCCGGGAGCGCCCGACGACGCACCGCGCCGGAGCTTGAAAGAGATCGTGTGCAGGCCCAATGGACACCTCGCGCCGTTCTTCCACCCCCGGACGACAAGGCGCGGCCACAGACCGAGGGGCTCGACCGCCTTCCGCAATCGCCTGGCGGCGCGACGTGCGGCGTGGCGGCGTCCTTGACCCCTCGTTGACGATGGGGCCACAGTAGCGACCGCACGGACGGCGGGCGGAAAGGCGCGGGAGGATTGCGATGGAGCAGGAGCTCGACTTCGGAGGCGCGGATTTCGCAGCCCGCGCCGTCTCGCCGTTCCGCGAGATGGGTGCCTACGAGACGCTGTGGTCCGAACGCGACGCGACCTTCAAGTCGCTCGCGGAGCGTTTCGCCCAGCGTCCCGGCAGCCTGCCCTCGGACTTCGTTCCCCGATCGGAGGCTCACGAGTGCGCGGTCTTCGTCAAGCGGCGGCTCCTCGAGGCCGAGGTCGAATCGTTCGGCGTGCGGGTCCACGGCGCGGGCGAGTACCCCGAGCGGCTGCGAGACGCCGCCCATCCCGTCGAGCTGCTCTACTACCAGGGCTGGTGGGACTTGGCGTACTCGCGCTCGGTCGCAGTGGTGGGCACCCGCAAGCCGTCGCGCGAAGGGCTCTCGCGCACGCGCCGCCTCGTCCGCGAACTCGTGGCCGACGGCTTCACCGTCGTCTCGGGGCTCGCCGCCGGAATCGACCGCATGGCCCACGAGACCGCCATCGCCGAGGGCGGACGGACCATCGCGGTCATCGGAACGCCGCTCTCCCATGCGTACCCCAAGGAGAACGAAGAGCTCCAGCGCCATCTCGCGAAGCACTTCCTGGTCATCAGCCAGGTACCCGTGAAGCGCTACGAGTCGCAGGACTACCGCCGCAACCGAACTTTTTTCCCCGAGCGCAACGTCACCATGTCGGCGTTGACCGAGGCGACCGTCATCGTCGAGGCGGGCGAGACCTCGGGCACGCTCATCCAGGCGCGCGCGGCGCTCCGACAGGGGCGCCGGCTCTTCGTGCTCGATAGCTGCTTCCGCAATCCGAAGCTCACGTGGCCGGCCAAGATGGCCGGGAAGGGAGCCATTCGGATCGGGGACTACGATGACGTCCGGCGGCACCTTTCCGAATCGTCTCACTGAGGTCGACGACCTGACGCGGCCGGATCACTCGCATCTGACCGAGGACGACCACTGCTACTTCATCGGCGAGTACACGGCGCGGCAGGGCTTCGCCTACAGCACGACCAACAGCCTGATCCTGAACTTCAAGAAGACGCTCGACCGCCGCGGGAGACCGGAATGGCGCTACAAGGAACGGGCGCTCCGAACCGCTGCCGCGGCGTTCCGAAGAGCGCTGAATCCAGAAGCGCTCGACCGCTTGACCTTCGTACCCGTCCCTCCGTCGAAGGCCAAGGGGGATCCTCTCTACGACGACCGCCTGACGCGGATGCTCCGCGCAATCCGGCCCGAGCCGCCGCTCGACGTCCGTGAGCTCATCGTCCAGACCGAGAGCACGGACGCCGTTCATGACAGGGAGGTTCGGCCGCGCCCGGAGGAGATCGAGGCGCTCTACCGCATCGACCAGACGTTGACGGAGCCTGCGCCGCGCCTCGTCGCGGTGGTCGACGACCTGCTGACGACGGGCGCGCACTTCCGCGCCGCAAAGTCGATCCTGTCCGCCCGCTTTCCGGCGGTCGCGGTGGTCGGAATGTTCATCGCCCGGCGGGCGCCGGATACCGCCGACCTGGAGGAGTTCGACGATGTCGAGTTCTGAACCTTGCACCGGCTTCCGCGTTCGGCGTCCGGATGAGGGTCGTCGTCCCACCTCGCTGGTCGGCCCGGGATGCGTCGTGCTCATTGCCGCGGTCCTGCTCGTCGATGCCGCCTGCGCCGCCGAGACCTGGCGCGACTTGACGGTGGCGCCCGAGCATCGTTGCTCGCCCTACGACCGGAAACGCGACTATCCGTATCCGCAGTCCGTCGAGCGCGAGATCGTGCACCGTCTGGGCGCTATCTACGGTCCCTACACCGGGACGTGCTTCGGATCGACGAGCGAGACCGACATCGAGCACATCGTCGCAGCGAGCGAGGCCCACGACTCGGGGTTGTGTGCGCGCGACCGGGCGACCAGGGCTCGCTTCGCGACGGATCTGCGCAACCTCACCCTTGCCTCCCCGCAGGTGAATCGCCACAGCAAGGGCGGCAAGGACCCTGCCGAATGGCTACCCGCCCGAAACCGGTGCTGGTTCGCCGCCCGCGTCGTGGAGGTGCGCCGCGCCTACGATCTGACGATCGACCGGCGCGAAGCGGCGGCCTTGGAACGGGTCCTTGCCGCGTGCGAGAGCACCGCGCTGGAGCCCTTCGCGTGCGACGGAAACGCGCCGTCCAGTCCGAGCGTCGGATCGAACCGGAACGACGGCGGCGATGCACTCGCACGTTACGACGACAACCGCAACGGCAGGATCACATGCGCCGAGGCGCGTCGTCATCGAATCGCGCCTGTCCACCGGACCCATCCGGCCTACCGGTACATGCGTGACGCGGACGGCGATGGGGTCGTGTGCGAGTGAATCTGCCGCGGTGCGACGAACTGACCAGTATGGCAGATGATAGTCCACTGCGGAGCAGGGGACACGCCGGCGTCGTTCGCCAAGCTCCGATGAACGGGCTGGCCGAAGGGCGTGAAGGGGTCGCGGTGGGCAAACGCTGGCGTGGTCGAGCCCAGCCAGAGAAGCAGGAGCGGTGCCACAAGCGACGGAGCATGCAGGCACGAGCAGACACGAGAATCGAGCATCACGATCACCTATCGGGGAGCAGCCAGTCCAAGGTGGGCTACGACCAGCCAGGAGTCCAGAGTGCACTTCGGCTGGGCTTCCGATGCGCCTCCGAACCGGGCGGAAACGATCCTGCGTCGCGGCACGACACCCGCAGGAGGCAGCGCCACGACAAGCGATCGGGGTGGCGGTCTGCTGCGGTTCCCCGGCGATCTACCAAAGGCACAGGACGTGTACGCTGGTGATCGCATCGGAGTGGCCGAAGCTATCGCGGGTCCGCTGCGCATCGCTGACCGCCTGCGTGCAGGCAGGATTAACGAAGGGGTCAAGGCAGCGAGTCAACTCGGTGAGGAGGGCGGCCAGAGCAGTAGCGGGGAGCCGAGCGGGCGGGATTCGGCCCACCGCTGCATGTGTGAGCGAGTTGGACGAAAATCCGCGTCGGACTCGGCTTCGATTGGGAGAGACATCGTGGCAGTGAGGGAGATCGGCAGGGACGCGGTCAAGGCCGCGATCAGGGAATTCCGTCGCAGGGGCCCCGAGGCGATGCTCGCAAAGTACGGAGGGGGACTCTCGACGCACTGGTACATCCAGATCGGCAGGTCGCATTTCGACCAGAAACTGGTCATTCGTGCCGCGCACCAGCACCAGGGCCTGGGACGCCTGGGAGACTTCAATGCGGGCCAGGCGAAAGGCCGACTCGAGCGGCTCGGCTACCGAGTCGTGTCCAAGCGCTCGGAGAGAGACGGCCCGGTGCTGGTCTGTCGAGTGGCCTGGATGCCGGGCTACCAATCGAACGAAGAGGAGGCGAGAGGCGGGGGGAGCTACGTCGACGAGGGGAACGTACCGCATGAGTCACTCAATTTTCGCCCGGTGAGGCAGACCTACTACGGGTTCGTCGAGAATGGCGGCAAGGGACTCGGGATCGAGAGGCTGGGTGCCGGTCGGACAGATGAGACGATAGACGGTGTCTCAGTGCTCTTCTGTGCAACGGATCGCGAGACAAGCGAGTTCCTGTTGACCGGGTGGTACACCAACGCCACCGTGCATCGCCATCCCATCAAGCGACCTGGAAGAGACCGGCTGCAACGCGAGGTGTACTTCACGGCGACGGATGCGACAGTCATCCCCGAGTCCGAGCGGTGTTTCCACCTCCCGAGAAAGCGAGACAAGCACAAATGCCCTTTTGGCGGGATCGGGCCAAGGACTTTTGTCTGGTACGGGTTGAATGACGACCGGGCTGCGGGATTTCGCGAGTCCCTGCACCGGTACATGACAACTCGCGTATCGACCCAGACGCCCGACGAAGTCGTCGTCGAATCCCGGAAACGGCGGATTTCCGAACGGCTGGAAAGACAAGGTGCCTCCCGGCAGTTCATCAAGGAAAAGGGATATCGATGCGAAGCGTGCGGATGGTCGCTCGACGAATTCGACGAAGAGAAGCAGTCCGTCTGGAAATCGAGCTTCGAACTTCACCACCTCACGCCGTTCAGCAAGCTCGAGGAAGGCGGCTCGCGAACGGTGCGAAGCGACGATTTCGCGGTTTTGTGCGCCTCATGCCATCGGGCGATCCACCGAACCGACCACGTCTCCGACGTCCAGGCATTCGTCCAAGCCTGCCAGCCAAAGGATCGAAGCCCCCGGCCTTGATGGCGGATAGAAGGTGTCGGCGAAGGCGACGTCGCAGCGAAGACGAACGGGAGCAGAGAGCGTAGGCCGTGTCAGAGACCACCGCAGCGTCGCGCGCGAGCGACCACCTCTACTCGCTCATCACGCGCGTCCCTCACCATTGGCGGTCGGCGCAGCGCACGTGTGCTTGTTCTCGCTGTCGCCGTAGATCCGGACCGCGAGTCGGCACCAACTCGGGCCAGAGTTCCTCCGATCGTAGGCGCTGGTGCTCGCACTCCGAGCCCCGAGAGGTTGCGTTCGTACTGCTCACGCATCTTGCGCAGCCCTTCGTAGCGGTGGGTGGGGTGGCCGGTGTGCTCGTCGAGCATCCCGTCGACCTCGACTGTGTCGCGCCCTGCGACGACGTCGCGGTTGTCGTCGGAGAGGCCATCCTCGGTGTGGTCGACCTCGCCGGGTAGGTGAGATAGACGAATGACGTGTCGGCGTTTGCCGCCACATGGCCAATCAGGTTGGCCCAGACCGTTTCGGCCTCGGGACTGACGGCATACATGCGGGCACTGGATAATGAATGTCATGACTGCCCGGCACGGAGCGCTTCCAGACCCGCCATTGTTCATGACTGAACCCCGTCGGGTTCTCTGAAACCTGATTCTCCTGGGACATCCTGCCATTACCCGGCTGGAAAACCGGGTCGTGGCGCGGTCAATAGCCAGGGGTTCGATGGCGTACGCGTAAGGATGACCGAGTCTCGCCGGCGTTCCCGTTCGACTCTCGGCCTACCGTCACCGCTACGCTCCATGTCGCCCCAAGTCGAATCCACCTGCATGCGCTTTGATGACGGGCTCAGGCGTTCTCGCGCACTCGCTCGCATCGGTCGTCAAACTGTAGCTCGCCGCGCGAGTTCCCCCGAGCATTCGCGCACCGCCGGTTGCGCGCCCTTCCCAGACCCGGCACGCTTAATCTGGACTCGCCCCATCCTCCCAAGTCCAACCGCAGCTCGAGGGAAGGACGACATGAACAAGGCCGAGCTCGTCTCGCACGTCGCCGCCGAGACCTCCACGACCGGGGCTGCCTCCGAGCGGATGGTTGGCGCCGTGTTCTCCGCCATCGCCGACGAGCTCGCACGGGACGAGCCGGTCGCCATTGCGGGGTTCGGGAAGTTCGCCGTCCGAACCCGCGCCGCGCGTCAGGGACGCAATCCCCGAACCGGGGAGCCGGTCGCCGTCCCGGCGGCGAAGGTGCCGTCGTTCAAGTCTGCGAAAGCCCTTCGCGAAGCAGTCAACGAATAACATGATGGGGCGGGCGGCCACATGCGCACCAACTGTTTCGCTAACGCGGCCGCCGCTTGTGCGTGCCTTATCCGGGCGCGAACTGAGCGCCCGCAATCTGCATCGTCGTTGAGTTCTACCGACAAGGTCTGCAAATGTATCCCAGCCATTACATCGGATTGTTTCCACCGTTTCCACGTAACAATAGAGTATTCGTTGCCATGAGTTTCGATGAACAATTCAACGACCGTTGGGAAAATGTACTTGTGCCTGCCATCAGAAGCGAAAAGGTCGATGGTACTCCACTTGAGCCGCACCGCGTGGACACGAAACGCATCAGTGACTCTATCCTAACCGAGATCCTGGGTGGTATCTCAAATGACCAGCTTGTTATCGCTGATGTAAGCGCGACACATTGGATCGACAAAACACCTGTACGAAATGGAAATGTAATGTACGAAGTGGGGATTGCACACGCAATTCGACTTCCAGAAGAAGTATTACTGTTTCGGTCGGATTCAGGTCGGCTACTATTCGATATTTCAAACGTCCGGGTCAATTCTTATGATCCTGACAACGATTGTGTGGGTGCACGTGAGCATGTTGCACATGCTATCAGGGACGCACTTACTGAAAGGGATTTACAACGTCAAAACGCGATCAAAACGACTGCCAAATCTCTCGATGTCCCAAGTTGGACAGTGCTAATCCAAGCACTGCTCGAAGGTAATGGAACTATTCAACAATATCCAACGGGGAATCTCAAGAGCGCTTTAGGAAGCGCGCCAATGAATGCAGCTATCGGGAGACTACTCGGAATGGGTGCACTAGAAGCGGAGTTTTCGAGGCACTCCTTAAATTCGATCCAGGATATGAAAGGCGATAGGGAAATGTTCTCGTACAAGCTCACGGCGTTTGGATTTGCGTTGATTGAATACGTAAACAGGGAAACGATAGACCAGTGGCAAATTTTGCAGAAGTTGAGAGAATTGGTGGCTAAGCTGAAGGACCTCCAAAGTCCTTGATACCGCCCATTGTATACGCAGCGAGTCGAGATGTCCGTTGCGGCACCTCGACTCGCATCATACAAAATTCAATTGCCTTCCTCCCAATGAAGAGACAGCTACACCGTCCCTTCGCGCAACTCCGACCAAACGAAGATGCTTTCAGATCCCCAGCAGATCCGAATAACGGTACCGCTCGGGATATTTCCGTCCGAACGATCACCCGTTTCGGGGAGATCGATCTCCCTGCGCAACTCAGACCCTTCCGCGTCCGGAATCCCTCCTTCAGTTCACGCCGGCAATCCCAGTACAGTTCAGTCGATGGTGGCGCGCTCTGAACAGTGTCGGCCGTTATACTTCGACTTTGGAGACACTTAGAGGAGAGTCAGTTTATGGCCAAGCGACAACGCGACCACGAAGATTACTGGGGCCGGTGTTGGGCAGTCGCGCTGGGTCGACACCTGAATGCGCATGTCCAGTCGAGCCTTCCGGCGCAGGACCCCCCTGACGTCGACTTCACCGTTCAGATGTCGAAGGGAACCGCGACCACGACTTGGGGTGAGGTGACGGGCGCCTACTACGATTCCGATGAGGCCAAGTGGCTCTGGGGCGGAGCCCATGGAACCAACCCAATGGGCGTGTATTCTGAACCCGACGCGCTCGTAGCATTTCAGGCGAGTATGTTGCTCGAACGGAAGCGGCAGAAGTACTCGGCACTGGTACAGCAACGGGGCAAGGGACAACTGATGATTCTGTTGCACAGTCCTCTGACGACACGCAGCACACGAGTCGCAGCCGAAGCCTCCATGCTCGATTCGTTGGCAATTCCTGTTTCCGGGCACGTCGAGCCATTCGAGTCGGTGTGGCTAGGATACCGTTTGCCGATCACTTTGCCGTCTGAAACGGAAGATGCGAACCACGTCTATCGAGACCCCACAGGGGCGGAGAGGCTCAATTTCATGAAATGCATCTGGGCTCCGTCAAGCCCTTGATTCTGCGGCCTTGAGAGACACATTTGTACGTTACTGCCCTCGCCGGTCGCCCACTCGTCGCTCCAAACAGCGGATATCGTTTCGTGGTCAGTTCATCAACTCGGACTCCGAATTCGTTATAGGTCAAGCGTTGCATTTGGCTTATCCAAGTACAGGGAGCCCCAAGGTTTACCGGAATCAATTCCTATGCGTACACCGTTGGGGTTGGATAATCGGGACGTGGCGTTACCCATCGCCAGGTGTGCGACGGCGTGCGCGGAGGGAGGAAGGCGTCGTGCCTGCTCCGACATTCGACTCCCGGCCGAGCGTCACCGCTGCGCTCGGCGACGCTCCTGGTCGAATCCGGCGGCGTCCGGCTTGATGACGGCCGGCGCACCCTCGTTCGCAGGGTCTGCCGTTCCCCAATGAAGGGGGGGCATGGAGGGCGTTCGGGCCGGAGTCCCTCGTCGGTGGGGGCGTTCAGACCTCCTGTGCCACGCAGACCACGACGCCCTTGATGTCGGCGTCGTCACGGGTCGGCCTCGAACAGGGCGTCGAGTCCGCTTGAGGTCTGTCCGCCCCAGTCCTGACGGATGTTGAACGACGCGCCGCGCTCGGTCGTGGGGTCGGGGCCAAGTGCCAGCGAGGTCGCGAAGCTCCGGTCCTTCAGGTCATCGTCGCCGTGCGCGAGGCAGGAGCGTTGCGGCCCGAGAGGTCGAGGTTCAAGCTCAGGGCGGGAGCGCTCCAGGCGAGGCCGCCGCCGAGGCTCGACCCCGCGTCGCTGCTGCCGGTAGAGAGTGCGCCGTCATCCACGGCGACAAAGTGGAGTCCTCGCTGACGGCGGCGACTCCCTATGCGTCGCTTAGGGCCTCGGAGCGGCTGAGCCTGTGGGGCGCGGCGGGCTTGGGCTCGGGCGAGGTGACGCTGACGCCCGACGGTTGCGACCCCATCGAGGCCGACACCGGCTGAACGATGGCGGCGCTCGGGCTTCGGGGCGACCTGCTGCCCCCGCCTGCGGACGGCAGCGGCGGGCCGGCGCTGGGGTTGGTCTCGGACGCGCTGTGAGCCAACACGACCTCGGTGAGAAGGCGACGGGCATGGAGGCGCCGGATTCGGACGTGACGCGGTTGTGGCTCGGTCTCGAGGGCGGCTGGTCGGTCGGCCTTGAAGGCGGTGGCAGCGTGACGCCGAAGCTCTAGCTCGGCGGTGGAATCGCCTGGGTCGATCCGAACATCGGACTCTCACTCGACATCGTGGGACGCACGCTCCTTGCCCACGAGGCGGACGGTCTGAAGGACCGGGGCCTGTCGGCCTCGCTTGCCTTCGACCCGGCCCCGGCCTCGGCGCGCGGCCTGTCGCTGAGTCTGCGCCAGGAGATAGGCGGACAGGCCGAGGGCGGGCTGGATGCACTGTTCGCCAACGGCCCGCTGGCCGGCCGCACCGACAGCGACACCGCGAGCCGCTGGGCGGCGGAGGCCGCTTACGGTTTCCCGCTCTTCTCGGGGCGCTTTGTCGGTACGACCGGCGAGCGGAAGACGACTGAACGTCGGTGGGGAGACGACGACAGCCATCGTATAATGGGGGAATGCAGCCCAAAGAGCAGCGCTGACAAATGGACCGCGAGACGCGTGGGCACCAACGCACATCAAGATACAAGGACTGACGGACGCAGCCAATGAGCCAAGCCTCCCCCAAGCAGTTTCTCACCAACGTCGCCAGCGAACTCAGCAGGAACACGAAGAAAGACGCGGAACAGGAACTCGCTCGCATGGTCTCGTCCGACCAATACGTGGGCGATCTGATCACGTTGAACTACGAGCACGCGGACATTCTGGTCCACGACACCCAGAGGAACCGAGCGAACGGCATTCCCCATGGATGCTTGCTACTCGCAACCCGAATCACGACAGCAGATCTGGCGACCAGGAGTCTGCCCAACGATCCGTCGCTACTGCTGATCAGGGTGTCGGAGAGCACGAAATTGCGCAGTGACGCCGACCTGGAGATCGCCCGACTGGAGGCCGTGAAGCGGGCGAACGACACCGATCGGACATACGACGAGTCCGGGCACACAGACCAGTTCACCCTGAATATGCTGCGGTACTCCGGCATCAGATGCCGGATCCTGGGAACATTCCGGGCCTGCCAGAGCGGCCGGGACGGTGAGTGGATGGTTCACTTCGGAAGTGACATATCGAACTTCAACGCCGGGCAAGGCATGAAGATCTACAAGCCAAGCGGCTCCTCGCTTGAACATATCGTCAACCGTCGGCGAATCGAGAAAGGCTCATCATCGGCACGGAGAGTCGGACGGCTGAGGTACTCAGCCGCAATCATGGAGGCTGACGCCCCGGAGGCGGTGCCGATCTCGATACGGGCAAGCGACTTCATCGCCCAGCGCACCGCGCTGTTTGGCATGACTCGGACGGGTAAATCGAACACCACCAAGACGATCGCGAAAGCGCTGTTCGAACTGCGCTCCGAGAGCGCAGGGGTGAAGGTGGGGCAGCTGATATTCGACCCGAACGGAGAGTACGCCAACGACAACCCGCAGGATCAGGGGTGCCTGCGGAACCTGCAATACGAGAGACCCCAGTACGAAGGCGAGGTCCAGACATACGGGTCGCACCCGCACCCCCATGACAAAGACCGAAACATCACGAAGTTCAACTTCTACGGATCCCAAGAGCCGCTGAGCCCACCGACCAGCGAAGAGGCGCTCAAGGAAGTTGAGGAGCTGCTGCACAGCCTCTACCAAGGTAAGGAAATCATCGACGACGCGCTCTCCGAGGAGACTGCTGGATACGTCACGGAGTTCCGAAACGCACGTCTAGATGACATCAGAGGCGCCAGCGGCGCGATCGGGCACGGAGAGTACACACGCTTCCGCCGACGCCTCTTCGTCTACCGCTGCATACTGGTGAAAGCCGGATTCCAACCACCAGAATGGCTCCCGACAGCGGACAGGATGTTCAACAGCGAAATCAAGAGATTGATGCAGAATTCGGAGGACATGCAGCAATACGTAAGCCTCTTGGGCGAACGGGGAGGGAGAATGCCGTGGGACGTGGCCGGAAACTTCGTCCAAGCATTCGCGCAGTGGACCAGCACGTCCGAATTCAAGCGCTTCGACCGCGAATACGCCGACAAACACGATGGGCGGAACTGGGCCGACTCTCACCTCAAGGGACTGCTTCGAATCTACGACAATACGCGCGGCTTGGCCACGACAGGAAACGTAAGGGTCTGGCACGACTTGGGCTCGGACGAAGATTACGCAGAGGCCGTAGTCCGGCAGGTCAGAGAGGGCAAGCTCGTCATTGTCGATCAGCTATTGGGCGAGCCTGATATGAACCGGCAAGCCGCAGCGCGGATCGTGCTACGCCTGTTCAAGGCGCAGCAACAGAACTTCGTCAACGCCCGAGTCGATGACGAGACGGGCGAAATCGTGCAGCCGCCGCACGTAATCATTTACGCGGAGGAGGCCCACACCCTGCTGCCGCGATCGAGCGAGGACGACAACACCAACGTCTGGGCGCGGATCGCCAAGGAGGGGGCGAAATTCAACATCGGCATGGTGTACTCCACGCAGGAGCCATCGTCCATCCAGACGAACATCCTGAAGAATACGGAGAACTGGTTCATCGCCCACTTGAACAACACGGACGAGACGAACCAGATCAGCAAGTTCAATGACTTCAAGGACTTCGCAGCCAGCATCAGGAACGTCTCGGAGAAGGGTCTCGTGAAGATGAGGACCCAATCGAGTTACTTCACCCTCCCGGTGCAGATCGACGAGTTCACAGCAACACCTCCGCTGGCGACTAGACCGCGAGGGCTCGCTACCCCCGGGAGCAGAACATAGGAGCGCGACGGTGCCTTACAGCGGAGAGCACGCGACAGGCGACTCGCTGTGGCGGCTGGAAGAAAACCCGAGCGTCAAGGCGTTCAAAGGCGCCATTCGCGTCCGGAACCGCGCAGGCGACGACGGTCTGCCGCCAACGGTGGAGCCCCCTCGGCGACAGAACAACATCAGGCGTATCGTCGCCGTGGACGGCTCGACAGTGACAAAAGCCGTCCAGAACGGCTTTCCAATGGCCGAAGCCGCGCTCTTCAACGCCGCGGTAATCGTCATCAAGGTCGAAGAGCTGCGCAGGTTTGACCGCGACAACATCCCCAGCCCAAGCGATCTTCGAGATCTCGAGCAAGTCGAAACGATGAGCGCGGTGCTGCCAGGACAGAACGTGGTGGGATTCAGCGTGGAGCAGGACACACCAAAAAAGTTCTTCCGCCACACGATCCGCCAAGAGCTGAACTTCAAGCTGGACGACAACCACGAATCCCTGCTGGAAACCTTCCACGCCATCGCAGCCGACGCGATCGAGAGCGGTGCGTCCTTCCAATGCCCCATCGAAGACTGCGGACATGGGGAAACCGGGAAAGTGCCACGGAAAACAACCGACGGACCATGCGGCTGCGACCGCAAAGCGCCGCTGTATTCGACAGACAGCCTGCGCATGCACGAACGGTTCCACGATCACGGCACATGCGAGCAGGCGTTCACCGCTTTCCGCATGGTGACCGAGCACTTGTTGATGGTGAACATCATCCGGTATTTCCAGCAGAAGCTGACACCAAGCTGCTTCGACCGGACCGCGTTCATCATCGACGGACCACTTGCGATCTTCGGAATGCCCGCATGGCTGAAAGACCATCTGCAAGCCGAGGTTGCCTGCATTCACAACGGGCTGACGCAGGCAGGAAGACCCGGGTTGCTCCTGATGGGTATTGAGAAAACCGGCCAGTTCACCGACCACTTGGAGGAGCTCGATTGGCGCGAGTCCGAGGGACAACGCCAGCGACTCGAGAACGGAACCGCGCTTGTCCCGACCACCGAGTATGTCTACAAGCACATCGCTCCGAATCCGAACAGCACCAAAGCGTATGGCCAAGCAGTGCACTACGGGCGGAAGATCATGTACAAGAGCCGCAACGGGCAGCATGCTGTGCTGATGACCCCCATCGTCAACAAGGTCGGCGAGAAGCCCAACAGTGCGAGCGTCGACGCCTTTCCGCGGCTCGGCGACGCTCTGGACATCATCGACGACCTGTACAGTCACCTATACCGCGACGGATTCATCCCCCTTATCCGAGCCAACGCGCACGCCGCGATCCCGCTGCGCCGGGGACATCGCATGCTCGCGGAACTCTTCAATGATCCAGGACCGATGGGGTAATGGACAGGTTCGTGCCCGACCTGTCGGCGAAGACAGCGCCGGGCCGGTGGGTACGGCTTGGGCCGTACTACGCGATGTTTCCCATCGAATTTGTCACTGAGACGATTCGGCGACACGCGAAGCCAGGATACGCGGTGATCGACCCGTTCTGCGGTCGAGGGACCGTGCCGTTCGTCGCGATGACGATGGGCATACCCGCAGTCGCTGCAGACATCAACCCCGTCGCGTGGCTGTACACGAAGACCAAGATCGACCCACACCCGCGGCTCGGGGCAGTGAAGGGGCGAATAGCCGATATCTTCGAAAGCGCCACCGACGACGATCAACAGTCAGAGGACGAGTTTCAGGAGATGGCGTTCTGCAGCGGCGTGCTTGGATTCATCAACGCCGCGCGTAGAGAACTGGACTGGCGACGTAACAGACTCGATCGGACGGTTGCAGCGCTGCTGATCCAGCATTTGCACGGCAAGCTCGGGAATGGCCTATCAAACCAGCTCCGGCAGGCACGAGCGATGGCTCCAGACTACTGCGTCCGTTGGTGGCGCAGCAAGGGCCTTGAACGCCCACCTGAAATCGACGCCTGTACATTCCTGCAGCGCCGAGCGGAATGGCGCTACGCAAAGGGAATACCCAAACCAATAGGCACGAAACGCCCAAAAGTGGCCCTGGGTGACGCCGCGACAGAACTGCCCAGAGACGATGAGGACGCTGGGCTCGTACTCACGTCTCCACCCTATCTGGGAGTGACCAACTATCGAGCCGATAGCTGGCTTCGGCTGTGGGCACTGGGAGTGGGGGCATGCCGGCCCGACTGGCGCACCGATCAGAAGTTCGAAAACCCAGAGCGGTATGAAGCAACTTTGGCCGCCTGCTTCAGGGCGACAATGAAGCGGACCCTTGCAAATGCCGTGTGGTGCGTGCGCACCGACGCGCGAAAGCGGACCCGAGACATCGTGGTGCGAGTCATTGACAGACTACTGCCCGACCACGAACTCCAAGAACGCCCAGCGCCCTACAAGACGCCGACTCAGACCGCACTTTACGGCGACAAGACGCAGAAGCCCGGTGAGGTGGACCTGTACTACATACCGCGACACGGCAGATGACAACAGCAGTCACCAACTCCACCTTGATGCGACAGGTCCCGGTGCGGGCCGCGGGAGCGGCGGCTGCGAGGCGCTTGTCCCGGCGTCAGTCCCAAGGGGCGACGAAATCGCCGCGCCACAGTCTCCGCTGGGCGGCCTTCGCGGCCCGTTCCTGACCGATGTAGGCCGTCAGTACTTCCTGTAGGCGAGTGCGGACCCCTGCGAGACGATCCAGGCGCAATCGAGCAACCTCTTGCTGTTGCGACGGTTCGCGACATGCGCCCTTCGAGTCTCCACGGCTCGCCTGAACAGTTACACGGTTACGGCCTCCTCAGAGCGACAGACGACATCGGGGAAGCGCGTGGATTGGAATCAATCCGCTTTCGAAGTGCTTACGCCATGGGAATTTTGCTCACGCGGAAGTTTCTGAAAAATACATACATATCAATAGGATTACGAGAAAACAGCGGATTTCATACAATGTTTGTTTCCAGAAGGACATCCTGCGCGTCATCGCCTCAAACAGGGATGCGTCGAGCCCGTTCGCCGGCGGATCCGTCATCCAGCGTCACGGATTTCGCCTGAGCGACGACCATGACGTCTTCACCGCGGGAGATCCGGACCCGACGATGCGCAAGGACGTCGCGGCTCTCGAGGCGAACGGTTTCGGCGTCAGTCCGGGACGGGCCTATGACGGGTTCCGCGAATGCCATGTCATGAAGCCGATGGAAGGGCGAGCCGTCCTTCAGTGGACCCAGGCGCTCGCCCTGGAATACTTCGCCCCGGTCGAAGACAGCGATTTCGGATACAGGCTGCATTTCGCCGACCTCGCGGCGAACAAGGCCCTGGCGGCGGCTTCCAGGAAAAGAAAGCGTGACTTCGCCGATCTCTGGCTGCTTGACACTCATGTCATGCCGCTCTGGCGCATGGCCTGCGCGGCAGCGGGCAAGTTCCCGAATGAGAGCCCCCTCTCGCTCGTCGACCTGATGTCCTTCAACATGCGGCTGGCGATGGTGCAGGACGACACCCCGCTGGTCCTGACGCGTGACGTTCCCGAAGCCCGGATTGCCGGCGGGCTGACGAGGAGCATGCAGGAGGCGCGCGAGACCCTGGGCCGTCTCACGGCGGCGTTCATGGACAGGCTGCAGGTCGACGGCGACGGGCTTCCCGTGACGGAGGCCGGAACGGTCGAGGCGGGCCGATGGATCCCGCCCGTTCGGGGCGGCGCGATGCCGTCCTTCGCGGGCATGGACGGGGAGATGATCGAAGGGCTGGTTGCCGAATACGGCGTGGAAGGATCGCGTCATGCAGCGTCTCCGGCACACCCTGCGAAGGGCGGCGCTCGCCTTCAGAGCTTGACCTGAAATGTGGATGGCCTCCCCCAGACGTGGCATTTCCCTGTCAGGCACAACCCGGACGGGGAGGACACGATGGCCTGGGACGAGACCGCCCTCGAGGAGCATGACCGCAAGCCGGAGCGACATGAAACCGGCCGGCCGACGAGGAACGGCTTCCGGCCGCGCCGCCGCTTCCGGCCCCCTCGAAGCCGGGCCGCCGCCGGACGGCCGACCTGCGCGAGACGTCCGACGCGATCCAGTACATGCTGGCCACGGGATGCCAGTGGCGGGCGATTCCCAAGTGCTTTCCGCCCTCTGCGACCGTCCAGAACCACTCCTGCGCGTGGCGCGACAACGGCGTCCTGGAACGGATGCCGGCCGCGCTGCGCACGCTGGGCCGCGCGCAGGCGGGGCGTTCCCCCGAGCCGACGGCGGCCGCGATCGACAGCCAGTCGGTGAAGACGACCGAGACGGGCGGGCCGTCGGGTTGCGACGCGGGCAGGAAGGCCAGGGGGCAGGAAGCGGCACCTGACGGTGGACGTCGAGGGGTTCCCGACCGCGCTCCGGGTGCTACGGGGGCGGACGTGCAGGACCGGGACGGGGCGCCGGCCGTCATCCTGGCGATGCCGGGAAGGCGCCGCAGGTGACGAAGCTGTGGGCGGACGGCGGCTACGCGGGTCCGAAGCTCGAGGCCGCGCTGGCGGAGCACGGCCTGGGGCCGGTCATCGAGATCGTGCAGAGGCCCAGGGAAACAAGGGGATTCACGGTCCCGTGCCGCCGCTGGGTGGTGGAGCGGACGTTTGCGTGGATGTCGCGGTGCCGGCGCCCGGGCCGAAGGACTCCGGGCGGACGCTGGAGAGCTCGCTGGCCTGGGCGCAGCTCGCGGCGTGCCGGTTCCTGATGCGGCGGGTGGCGCGGGGCCAGGCGGCTGGAATCTCTTAACATATTGATATTATTGAATTATGATTCAAGCTCTCACAGGGGGGGCAGGCGCAGCATGACACTTCCGCCTTCCCCGACTTCGAGATCGAGGCCACCTGCTCCCATCCCGTCGGCGGGCTGGCTGTCTTCCGGGTCCGCACGGCGGATTTCGTCCGGAGCGGCTCCGCGGACGTCCGGCTGTGGACCGCCTGCCAGGGCGGCCGCCGTTCCGCCGCTCCGGGGCGGGTCCTGTCCACCGGGAGGGCGACCATTCATTCCCTGCGGAAGCGCGGAGAGCGGCCCGGTGACGCCGCTGTTTCGGGGGAGGGCAGATATTGACGATCGATTCACCTGACCGGTCCGCACTGGCCGGAAGCGACCGGAAATCACCATTCTGCCAGCCAAACGATGCGGTACGAGCACGCGTCAACGATCTGGGCTGCATTCCCACCTTCATGATAGGCTTGCATCGCTTCCATGGGTTCCTGCAATCGGGCGATCCGCTGGCGCGATTCACGGTTGGGGCTTTCCGGGTCCATGGCCCATGAGGGCAGCGGGCTACAAGCGATCTTCAAGAGGCCCCCACCCATAAGGACCGTCAACACCCCCGTCCGCCTGACGCAGGACAAATCGAACCGCCGCAACGACGGGCGACCGATCTGCGCGATGGCGAACTGGACGCCGCGGGCTTCTGCCAGCGTCCGTGAAACAAGACGGCAGCAAGGGACGTCGTGATGTCCGTCTTGTGCATGGCAGACATTCCAGCGTGACTCGTTTCTGCGGTCACGGCCCGGCAAATCCTTTGCCCGGAGCGCTGCAAGGTGGCGGTGCGGCCATTCAGTCATCCCCGCCTGGCCCGGCAAGGTCGGGTGCATCCGTACGAACACTTTCCCGCCCCACCCTGCCACGCCGGCTTTCGGCATGACCGGCTCATGCGGCCGCACGACGGTCTCATAGGAGGGGAAGCTGGTCCCCCACCCTCGCCAGGCGCCTGAAGAGGTCGGTGCGCAGCGGTGGCAGTTTCGTCGCAAGGCCAGTCCGCCGCGCCGAAACCGAGAACCGGCTTGCAACCATGTCCGCGTGGACGCCCCGACCGGTCAGCCGCCGGGTGTAGTTCAGATTCCCTTGTCAGGCTGCCGCGGCCTGATTCGCCCGCCATTCCAGGAAGTCGGGCAGCCGGGGGTTCATGACCGGGACCTTCAGCGCCAGCATGGCGTTGGCGCCCCTCTCCGCCCGGCGCGTTCCGGAGCGCTCCGTCCGCAGCCCGAACCGCCGGCATCCGCCCTCCACGACGCCGCTTTCCGGCCCGGACGCCGCGCTCCCGGAACGCGTCGTGCCGCATCCGGTCGAGCCTGCTCTCGAAATGCCTGCAGCAGGCCTCCACGTCCTCGTGCCGGTCCCCGGACGGCGCGAGATCCCGGACGGCCTTCGCCGCCCGGCCCGCCCTGACGTCCGCCTCGCTTCCGCGAACCGCCGGGCCCGCTCCGCCCCCGGCCGGCAGGACCGCCTCGCGGCGTCGGAGGCGCGTTCCGGGCAGTGGAGGAGGCCGGGCACGATGGCGGCCTTCCGGCCCCCGAAGAGCCCCTCGCAGGCGTTGGGGATCCAGTCCGCCCCGTCGGAGACGACGACGGGCCCGCCCGCGTCGTGCAGCCCCCGCCGCCGCGCCTCCCGGTCGGGCCGCGCCGCGAAGTCCGAGGCCTCCCGGCCTCCGGACGGCGCCGCCGCGCCGCCGGTCAGGCAGGTGACGGATTCGCCGCCCCGGCCCTGACCGCCGCGCCGGTCCCGGGGTCCCGGCCCTCGGCGGTGCAGATGACCGCAAGCCTGGCTTCTCGGGTCCTCGAGGTGCCGTCGGCCTGCCTGCCGCGAACGCCCTCGGTCTCCTCCCTGCGCATCGGGACGCCGGTGCCGTCGACGGAGAGCTGCATGCGCGGTTCCGGCGGCCTGCCGTCCGGCACCTCCTCGCGCTCGAAGCGGGCCGCCGCCTCGCCGAGAACCAGCGCCCGGCGCTGCAGCGAGCTCGACGAGGCGTCCGCCCCGGCGAGGCTGTCGACATGCCGGCTCGCCGCCTCGAAGCCCATGAGCGGCACCGTCCCGGCGATGACGCTCGCCATCCCCGGCGTGACGGTGTCCCCCTCAAGGCCAAGCGCCCGGTCCGGCGGGAAGCATCCCCCGCCGCACGACCGGCAGCGGAAACGCGACCGCTCCGCCTCGACCCGCCCCAGCCGGCTCGAGGCAAGGACTTCGGCGCCGACGAATGCCGGGCCGTCGGCCTGCCGCAGGCCGCGCACTCCGGCGCCGGCCGCGTCGCCTCCAGCCGCCCGAAGAGCAGCCTCGGCGCAGCCGCGCCGCCGCCCGGCGAGGCGTCCCGGAGCGCCCGCCCGCCCCCGTCCGGGTCCGGAACCCCCGAGCCCGGGTCCGCCGCCAGCCGCGGCGGCAGCGGACCGAACTCCGACGGGACCGCCCCGGCAGCGCCTCGGGCGTGCCGTCCCCCGCGACGTCGCGGCTGCGCACCTGGCCGTCCTCGATCCAGCATCGCGTGAACCCGCCCTCGTGCGCACGGACCGCCGCAGCGCCTTCCTCGCCCCTCCGGACAATCCGCCGCGTCCGGATGGCGGTGCACCCGGCTCCCTTCGCTCTCGTCAGTCATGACACGCACTCCTGCGTCTGCCTCATGCAGCGCGCCGCCCGCCGGCTCGCCCGGTCCTGGTCCGACGCGCCCGCTCCTGAAAGCGCAGGCGAAAAACGCGGATGTCAAAAAATTGTCACACCCCCGCCATGTGAAAGCGGCAGGTCGCAGGCACAGGGCATTGAGTCGCGATTCGGCTTTCAACTGCCCTCGATTCCCAAATAGACCGTGAAAGCCTGAAAGGCCTTTGCGGAGCACGGGGACATGGCAGACGAAGACGACGACATCGTCCTGGGCGAACTCGACGACGAAGAGCTCGTGCTCCAGATGCACGACGACCTCTACGACGGCCTTAAGGAGGAGATCGAGGAGGGCACCCGGATCCTGCTTGATCGCGGCTGGCAGCCCTACCGCGTCCTGACCGAGGCCCTCGTGGGCGGCATGAAGATCGTGGGCGACGACTTCCGGGACGGAATCCTGTTCGTGCCCGAGGTGCTGCTGGCCGCCAATGCGATGAAGGCCGGCATGGCGATCCTGAAGCCGCTCCTGGCCGAGACCGGCGCGCCTCGCATGGGCAAGATGGTCATCGGGACCGTCAAGGGCGACATCCATGACATCGGCAAGAACCTGGTGTCGATGATGATGGAAGGCGCCGGCTTCGAGATCGTCGATCTCGGCATCAACAACCCCGTCGAGGACTACATCGAGACCCTGCAGAGGGAAGAGGCCGACATCCTCGGAATGTCCGCGCTCCTTACGACCACGATGCCCTACATGAAGGTGGTGATCGACACGATGGTGCGGATGGGCATACGCGACGACTACATCGTGCTCGTCGGCGGCGCCCCGCTGAACGAGGAGTTCGGTAAGGCCATTGGAGCGGACGCGTATTGCCGCGATGCCGCCGTCGCCGTCGAGACGGCGAAGGAATTCATCGCCCGCAAGCACAACCAGATGGCGGCGGGCTGATTCCGGAGCCTGCGCGCTTCCGGGCCAGAGACACCCTGCATTCGCCGTGTCCCGCCGCGCGCCAGCCCGGCGCGGCGGGACACGCGGACGTCAACACCCAGGACGCGCGAACGGCAGCCCGGAGGCGGATCCCGCCATGCGCCCAGCCATTCCGGCGGCCGCGCGGAGCGGCGGCTGCGCCAAATCTGCACTTGCAAGTCCGCGAGTTCGCGGCTTTGCTTGGTGACGAGCGGGACAGCTCCGGCCTTACGCCGCATCGGGACGGAGACGCGCGGAACCAGAAAGCGGCATCGGACACGCAATGCGCGAAACAGCGTTTCTCCTGAACGGAGAGCCGGTGGCACTGAGCGGCGTCCCCGTGACCCGCACCCTGCTGGACTGGCTTCGCGAGGACCGCGGCCTGACCGGCACGAAGGAAGGCTGCAACGAAGGCGATTGCGGGGCGTGCACGGTCATGGTGTCGGACGCGAACGGCACGAGAGCGTTGAATGCCTGCCTCCTGTTCCTGCCGCAGCTTCACGGAAAGGCGGTGCGCACCGTAGAAGGCGTTTCCGGGCCGGACGGATCGCTTCATCCTGTACAGGAAGCCATGATCAGGCACCACGGATCGCAATGCGGCTTCTGCACGCCGGGATTCATCGTCTCCATGGCCTGCGCGCACGGGAACGGACGGCGCGACTTCGACGTCCAGCTCGCCGGCAACCTCTGCCGCTGCACGGGCTACGCGCCCATCGTGCGCGCTGCCGAGGACGCGGCGTCGAAACCCGTCCCGGACTGGATCGCCGGGGACCGCGCCATGCCTGCAGCCGCCGCGACGGCCCCGGAGGACGGCCTGTCCGACATCGCGCCCGAAAGCGCAGACGAACTTGCCGCCCTGCACGCCGCCCATCCCGACGCCGTGCTCGTCGCCGGCGCGACCGATGTCGGACTCACGGTCACCAAGGCCCTGCGGGATCCCGGCAGGTTCATCTTCCTCGGCCGGATCCGGGAGCTCAGGACCTCAAGCGTCGGCCCGAAGTCGGTGCGCATCGGCGCAATGGCCACGCTCGCGGAGGTCGGCGACACGGTCGGCGACCTGCATCCCGGCCTTGGCGAACTGATCCGGCGCTTCGGTTCGGTGCAGATCCGCAATGCCGCCACAATCGGCGGAAACATCGCGAACGGCTCGCCCGTGGGGGACTGCGCGCCCGCGCTGATCGCGCTCGGCGCGACGCTGCACCTCAGGCGCGGCAACGACCGCCGGGACCTTCCGCTTGAGAGCTTCTTCGTCGACTACGGAGTCCAGGACCGCGCGCCGGGCGAGTTCGTCGAGGCCGTGAGCTTCCCGCGCCAGGCCGACCGGCTGAGATGCTACAAGCTTTCCAAGCGGTTCGACCAGGACATTTCCGCCGTCTGCGGGTGCTTCAACATCCGCGTCCGGGACGGGCTGGTGGCGGAGGCGCGCATCGCCTTCGGCGGCATGGCCGGGATCCCTAAGCGCGCCCGGCACGTCGAGGACGCGCTCTCGGGGCGGACGTGGAGCGAAGCCACGATAGGCGACGCGCGAGATGCCTGGGAGCGGGACTTCACGCCGCTCAACGACCTACGCGCCTCTGCCGGCTACCGGCTCGACGCGGCCCGCAACATGCTCACCCGCGCCTTCCTGGACGACCAGGGCGTCGCCACGCACGTGCTCGGGATCCGCCCGTGAGCGTCGGCGCCGCCCTGCCCCATGACGCGGCGCGGCTGCATGTCACCGGGGCCGCGCGCTACGTGGACGACATCCCCGCACCGCACGGCACGCTTTCGCTGGCCTTCGGCACGAGCTCGGTGGCACATGGAAACGTCACCGACATGCGGCTGGAGGACGTCCGCGCCGCGGCAGGCGCGGCTGCGGTGCTGACCGCGGACGACCTGCCGTTCGCAAACGACGTCTCGCCATCCGTCCATGACGAGCCGCTCCTTGCCGAAGGCACGGTGCACTATCTCGGGCAGCCGCTCTTTCTCGTTGCCGCGAACACGCATCTGGCGGCCCGCAAGGCGGCCCGGCTTGGAAGGATCGACTACGAGGAACTGCCTGCGCTTCTGTCGATCGACGACGCGCTCGCTGCCGGCAGCCGCTTCGAGGAAGGGCCGCGCGTCTACCTCAAGGGCGACATCGAGGCCGCCCTCGCCGGGGCCGAGCATGTCGTTGACGGCGCGATCGAGACGGGCGCGCAGGAGCACTTCTACCTCGAAGGCCATGCCGCGCTGGCGCTGCCGCAGGACAACGGCGACATGATCGTGCACTGCTCGTCGCAGCACCCGAGCGAAATCCAGCACAAGGTCGCCGACGCCCTCGGCGTGCCGATGCATGCCGTCCAGATCGTCGTGCGACGCATGGGCGGGGGCTTCGGAGGCAAGGAAAGCCAGGCGAACGCCGTCGCCGTCGCCTGCGCCGTCGCCGCGCATGCGACGGGACGTCCCTGCAAGATGCGCTACGACAGGGACGACGACATCATGATCACCGGCAAGCGCCACGACTTTCGCATCGAATACCGGGCAGGATTCGACGCCGGAGGAAGGCTGACCGGCGTCGACTTCGTCCAGTACTGCCGCTGCGGCTGGGCCCGGGATCTGTCGCTGCCCGTCGCCGACCGCGCGATGCTCCATGCCGACAACGCCTACCACCTGCCGGCGGCGCGAATCACGTCGCACCGTCTGAGGACCAACACCCAGTCCGCAACCGCGTTCCGCGGGTTCGGCGGCCCGCAGGGCATGGCTGGAATCGAGCGCGTGATGGATCATGTCGCCCACAGGCTCGGAACCGACCCGCTGGATGTCCGCCGGGCCAACTTCTACGCCCCGGCAGGCGACGCGGCGACCGCGCGCAGCCCTGCCGATGGAACGCGGCAGACCACGCCCTACCACATGCCCGTCGAGGATTTCGTGCTGCACGAGATGGTCGGCGAACTTGAGGAGACATCGGACTACCGCGCCCGCCGCGCGGCAGTCGCCGAGTGGAATGCCGCCAATCCCGTCCTGAAGAGAGGCATCGCCCTGACGCCGGTCAAGTTCGGCATCTCGTTCACGCTGACACATCTCAACCAGGCCGGCGCGCTTGTGCATGTCTACCATGACGGCTCCATCCACATGAATCACGGCGGCACGGAAATGGGGCAGGGCCTGTTCCAGAAGGTCGCGCAGGTCGCGGCCGGAAGTTTCTCGGTGCCGCTCGAATGCGTCAAGGTCACCGCCACCGACACCGCGCGGGTTCCGAACGCCTCCGCCACCGCCGCCTCCTCGGGCTCGGACATCAACGGCATGGCCGTGAAGGCGGCGTGCGACCGGATCCGCGAGCGCATGGCGGCGCATCTGGCCGAAACGCGCCAGGTCAAGCCGCGGGACGTGCGGTTCCGCGCAGGGCGGGTCCGGGCCGGCGCCGACGAGATGAGCTTCGCCGACGCGGCGCGGGAGTGCTACGAAGGGCGCGTCAGCCTGTCGGCAACGGGATTCTACCAGACCCCCCGGATCCGGTGGGACCGTATCCGGGGCGAGGGGAGGCCGTTCTACTACTTCGCCTACGGGGCTGCGGTGAGCGAGGTCGCGCTGGACACGCTCACGGGCGAGAACCGCATCCTGCGCGCCGACATCCTGCATGACGCCGGCGCATCGCTGAACCCGGCGATCGACATCGGGCAGGTCGAAGGGGGGTACGTGCAGGGCGCAGGCTGGCTGACCACGGAGGAGCTCGTCTGGAACCGCAAGGGCCGCCTGCTCACGCACGCGCCGTCGACCTACAAGATACCCGCCTGCTCCGACCGGCCCGACATCTTCAACGTGTCGCTGTGGTCCGGGGGACGGAACGCCGAAGAGACGATCCATCGCTCCAAGGCGGTCGGCGAGCCGCCGCTGATGCTGGGCATCTCGGCGTTCCTCGCGCTGTCGGACGCGATCGCCGCCTGCGGCAGCCCCTACCCGGCGCTTGATGCGCCGGCAACGCCCGAACGCCTCCTGCATGCCGTGAACCGGATGCGCGCGCAGTGAGCATGGACATGGAGGGCTTCAGGCGGGCCGTGGCGGCGCATGGCCGGATTGCCCGCGTCGTCGTCGCGTCCGTCGAAGGCTCGGCCCCGCGCGAGCCGGGCGCGGCGATGCTGGTCTGGCCTGACGGCCAGTCGGGCACGATCGGCGGCGGCGCGCTTGAATTCGAGGCCGCGGCCCACGCCCGCGAGGCGCTCGCCGAGGGCCGCGACTCGCTCGTCTCCCGGCCGCTCGGCCCCGCGCTCGGCCAGTGCTGCGGCGGCGCGGTCGTGCTGGCCACCGAGATCTTCGACACGGCGCGTCTCGACATGGTGCCGGGCGACGTCTACCTGCGCCGCGTGACGGGACGGGCGAGCATGCCGCCAGCGTTGCAGCGCGCCGCCGCCAGCGGCGGCGCAGGCGGGGCCGCCGAAACGCTGTGCCAGTCGGGATGGCTGATGGAGCCCGTCACGCCACGCCTCCGGACGCTCTGGATCTACGGTGCCGGCCACGTCGGCCGCGCGACCGTCGCGGTGATGGCGCCGCTCCCCGGCATTTCCGTAACCTGGATCGACATCAGCGCCGACCGGTTCCCCGGAGCGGTCCCTGACAGCGTCACGATCCTCGTGGCGGCCAGTCCGGCGGACGCCGTTCGCCATGCGCCTGGCGACGCCGAGCACCTGATACTGACACATTCCCACGCGCTCGACCTCGAAATCTGCCACCGGCTGCTCCGCCATGGCTTCCGCGCGGCCGGTCTGATCGGCTCGGCAACCAAGCGGGCCCGCTTCCGGTCAAGGCTCAGGTCACTCGGGCACGCGGAGACGGAGGTCTCCCGGATCAGGTGCCCGATCGGGGATCCGGCGCTGGGAAAGCACCCGCAGTCGATCGCCGTTGGATTTGCCGCCGGATGGCTGTCGGAATCCTCCGCGGCGGAGGCCCGCGCGTGAACGTCGCGACGCGCGCCGGCCGGCGGCCCGCCATGCCGGGCCCGTCCCGGCGTTCGGCGCCCCGTCGCGGGATTGCGCGGGCATCCGCAAGGACGGCATTTCCGGCGCCTCCCTTTCCCTGCCGGAGGATCCGGCCCGAACGGGCGCGATGACCAAGAAGGCGCTGATACTGGGCCAGACGCTGACCTTTGCGGACGATCCCTTCACGGCGCCGGTTGCGGAAGCCGCAAGGCACGAGCCGCGTGGCGGCGTGCTCGTCGAGGACGGGCTGATAGCGGCGCTCGGGCCGGCCGACGACCTGGTGCATGCACATCCGCGCGCGACCGTCACCGACATGGGATCGTGCCTGCTGACGGCCGGCTTCGTCGATTCGCATGCGCACTACCCCCAGACCGCGATCATCGCGAGCTGGGGCAAGCGGCTCGTCGACTGGCTGAACGCCTACACGTTTCCGGAGGAGGCACGCTTTTGCGACAAGGCCCACGCCCGGGAGACGGCCGGCCGCTATCTTGACCTGACGCTCATGAACGGCACGACCACTGTCTGCTCCTACTGCACCGTCCACCCCGAAAGCGTCGACGCGTTCTTCGCCGAGGCGCGGAAACGCGGGCTCCGCGCCGTCGCCGGAAAGACGTGCATGGACCGGAACGCGCCCGAGAACCTGCGCGACACGGCCCAGTCGGGCCATGACGACAGCAAGCGGCTGCTCGAGCGCTGGCATGGTCTGGACCGGCTCGGCTACGCAATAACGCCGCGCTTTTCGCCGACATCCTCTCCGGAGCAGCTTGAAGCCCTTGGCGCACTCTGGGCCGAGCACCCGGAATGCCTGATGCAGACCCACCTCTCGGAACAGACCGACGAGGTGGAGTGGGCGCTCGGCCTCCACCCGGACGCCCGAGACTATCTCGAGACTTACGAGAGGCACGGCCTGCTGGGCGAAGGCGCCCTGTTTGGCCACGCGATCCACCTGACCGAACGCGAGCGTACGCGAATCGCGGAAACCGGCGCATCGGTGGTGCATTGCCCGACCTCCAACACGTTCATCGGCTCGGGCCTCTTCGACCTGGCAGGCCTGGCCGCGCGCGGCAACCGGATCGCGCTCGCGACGGATACCGGCGGCGGCTCGTCCTTCTCGATGCTGCGGACGATGGCGGCCGCCTACGAGATCGCCCAACTTCGCGGGACCGCGCTGCATCCGGCGCAGCTCTACTGGCTGGCGACGGCAGGATCAGCCAGGGCGATGCGCCTGGAGGAGAAGATCGGCAGCCTCGCTCCCGGCCTGGACGCCGACCTGGTCGCCCTTGACCTCGCGTCCACCCCGGCGATCGCACAGCGGGCAGACCGTGCGGAGCACATCTGGGAAGCGCTCTTTCCAACGATCATGATGGGAGACGATCGAGCGATCGCGCAGGTGTGGGTCGCGGGGCGCGCCGTGCGTTGACGGCGGCCCGGAACATGCGGCAATGGAGCTTCCGGCGGGAACATGCGCAAGTGACCGTTTCACGCCCAAGCCTGAATGCCCAGCCGCCGCATTCCATGTGACAGGCCGGTTTGCGGCTGTCACGGGAAATCGCGCACTGGCGGCACGCCGAACGCGTGCAGCTGCCTCGAAGGCCGGAAGTTCCTGCAGGACACCGCCGGAACCGCCCTCGTGCGTCGCGACGGCCCCCGCCAGCGCACGACGACGACGTTCCGCCACGTTCTCGATCCGGGCGCCATGACCGCCCGCATGTCGAGACGCTGAACGGCAGGCCGGCGGACAGTCGGCGAACCTGAACGCGCGGCGTGATCGAGGATCTCGCGCCGCGTCTGCCCAGCGTCGGCTCCATGACCGGGCGGAGCGCGACTGTTGGACGGCCATGGTCAGGCCAGAAGGTGTCCGGCTGCTTCAGGGCAGACTGGCACGGGGGTTCGCAGCCTGCGCCACGACCGAACCGTTCCCTGTTCGCGGCGACTCAGGACGCAGGATCACTTGCTGGTCAGGAAGCATTTGCGGGAAAAAGGTTTATCACGGCCATAGCCCTCAGCCGTGCCGTAAATCTCCAATGCATAATAATGGTCCGGTCTAAGACCCGTGAAACGAAGATACCATTTGGTGATGCCGCGGCGACTGTTTGGGATTGTACCCATTGTGAGTGTACCCAGTGCCTTCTCCATCCCCAATGGTCACTGACCCCAAGCGTGTATCGTTCGACACCACGGCCGCCATGACGGGTCCAGAGTACGCTGGCTTTTTTGTCCACGTCCTCGGGCACCCTGTAGGGCCCGTTGACGGGTGCATCCCACCCAGTTCCACCCCTTGCCCGGCCTGTCGCGGTCAAGTAGACTGCGACCCGCCGAATGAAGCCACGGCACACCCCACGCAAGGAGAGACCCATGCCAAGAGTGACACTGACGACCGCCCTGCTGGCGCTGGCCCTTGCGGGCGGGCCGGCAGGGGCCGAGAGTTACCAGACGACCTGCGGGGGCGGGGATCCGGGACGGGTGCACCCCAACGGCGGCGGTTGGGTGCCGGTGTTCGGGTCCCCCGACGGACCGGAGCCTCCCGTCGCCGACTCGGTCTATGTCGGCCCCGCTTCGATGGTCTGCGGCGGCACCCTGTCCGGCAACGTTCGCATCATCAACGCGACCATCCGGGGCGGAACAATTTCCGACAACGTGGTGATACGGAATTCCGTCATCGGCGGCCCCCAGTATTACGGTGGCTACACCCTGTCCATATCCGGGAATGCCCGCATCATCGGCAGCTATGTCGAGAGCGGCACGGTGTCCGGCACCGTGGTGATCCGGAACAATGTCAAAATCTCCGAGAACGCGCAGGTCCACGGCGCGGCGAAGCTGTCGGGGACGGGCACGCAGGTGTCCGGCAACGGCGAGGTGTCCGGCAACGCAGTCGTGCGCGGCGGGACCTGGGTTTTTGGCCATGGCAAGGTGAACTGCGGCCGGTGGATCGGCGTTGACATCCGGGATGACCAGCTGGGCAAGTGCGGGCGCAACGGCAACCCGGTGTCGTCCGGATTGCCGCATTCCGGCGTCGGGTTCCTGTCCAACCCAACGGATCCGGAGAACGCCGAGTCCAACTGACGACGCGGCTTGGCCGCCGGATGACGCATCCCCGAACCACGCCGCGGGTGCATTCATTGCCCGTACCGCCGCCCGCCATGGCTCCGGCACGAAGACGATGTTTGGCTCCGCGCCTTCGGGCTGACACATCTTCCAGTGCTGTCATGAGATTGACGCTGACAATCGAGAGGTGGAAACGCATTATGACGACCTGAAGGCATCTCTTGAAGATGCACACGATTATGAGTGCAGGATCAAGAGACGGGAATGGACGATTGCGCACATCCATCACGCAACCCGAACCCGGACGTCTGGAATCGAAACCCCGCGCCGGCCCCCAAGACTTTTTTGCCATCTGGCCGGCCCCATGCCTGGGAGCCGTCCCGGCATGGCGACATTGTCAAGACACTGACGATCTTGTCACGATCAAGGACCTGGCGGGTTTCCTGGGCCCCTGTCATGCCCGCCTGCGTGCCCTCGATCCCGAGGATTGCAGGCAATGGTCAGCAACCGCCCCGCCGCCCCGCACTGCCACCCCACCACACTGCGATCCGGTCTTTGGACCGACCGCCCTCTGTGCTGACGGTCCCGCCCGTTGGACGGAATGATCGATCTTTACTCTCCCGATCCCGAACCGACCGGAGTGTTGCAGGCGGAACTGAGGAACCGGTCGCCGGTGGCGGCCGGACAGGGCACAAAACTGACCGTCAACCCCATGCACTGAACATGAGCAGTAACTGTTCAGCACCACAATTCGTTCTCAATACATATCGTAAGGCTAAACGGAACTTCCAGCCCCTGATCCGCCCCGGGTGTATCCCAATTTTTTCGACAATCGAGCAGGTTGGCAGCCCGTTTCCAAGCTGAAGCGGGTTCCAAGACACTCGTGACTGGCGCGAATCGGGGATCGTTCGCCTTCGGCAGACGCGGCGGTGGCTCAGCGCCCTCAGACCGGCATTCGGAAGGCGCTCATTCGAGCATGCAATCTCCCTTGCATTCAACGCCGCCGTCGCAGAATCTTCCCGCAGGTTCCAAACAGGTTGCTGCGTCATGGACATCCCGAGCGACGGCGAACTGACCGAACGGGGGCTGCGTCCGGCGGGATGCGGCAGGATCCTCGTGCTCGGCTGCGGCGCCCTCGCCCGTGAAATCCTGGCGCTGACCCGCGAATTCGACCACATCGATCTTCGTTGCCTGCCGGCCATCTACCACAACCATCCAGAGAAGATCGTGCCCGCCGTGCGCGATGCCGTGGCCAGGGCCACGGGCTACGAGCGCGTGTTTCTCGCCTATGCCGACTGCGGCACGGGCGGAGAGCTCGCGAAGGCGGCCGAGGAGCTCGATGTCGAGATGATGGCCGGACCCCACTGCTTCGCCTTCTACCAGGGCACCGAGGACTTCCTTGGCCGGGCCGGCCGGGAGTTCACGTCGTTCTACCTCACGGACTTCCTGGTCCGGCAGTTCGACGCCTTCGTCTGGAAGCCGCTCGGCCTCGACCGGCATCCCGAGTTGCGGGACAGCTACTTCGGGCACTACAGAACGCTCGTGTACCAGGCGCAGACCGACGATCCCGCACTTGCCGAGAAGGCCCGCTCCTGCGCCAGGCGCCTGGGCCTGGACTTCGAGCATCGGGTCACAGGCTACGGGGACCTCGAAGCGGCGCTTGCCGCGCTTGCCGAAGAGGCCTGAACATGCCTTCAGGGCCCGCGGCTCCGGCTCGCCACCTGAAGCCGGCCGCCTGGCCGGGGAGCCGCGCCGATGCGCCGCGCCCGGTACGGCGCAGGCGGCCAGCGAGATCCGGAGGGCCGCTCAAGCTCGAGACGCATCGCTGCGGCGCAGCCCTGGCGGGGGAGACGCCCGACTTGAAATCGGGCGCGCGCCGACCAATCTGGACGTCGAAGCCGTTCGTTGTTGCGTCCATGAAGACACTTGTCATGCTGATTGCCCTGGCCGTCGCGACCGAAGCGGCGGCGCAGGCTCGGATCCCGTCAAGCAAGGCCGAGATCGCGCTGAGCTTTGCGCCTGTGGTCAGGTCGGTCGTGCCGTCGGTTGTCAACATCTACGCCCGGCGTGTCGTTGAGTCGCATGTCTCGCCCTTTGCAGAAGATCCGTTCTTTTCCCGGTTCTTCGGCAGCCTGCGGAGCCGCCCGCGGCTTCAGAGATCGCTCGGATCCGGCGTGATCCTGGGGCGCAGCGGGTTCGTCGTCTCGAACTTCCACGTTGTCGGGAACGCGACAGACATTCGTGTGGTTCTGCCGGACAGGCGCGAGTTCGACGCGCATCTGGTGCTCGGCGACGCCGAATCCGATCTTGCGGTCCTGCGGCTCGTCGACGCGCCGGAACTGCCGGCACTGGAGCTTGCCGACAGCAACGCCGTGGAAGCGGGCGACCTGGTCCTCGCGATCGGCAATCCGTTCGGCGTCGGCCAGACGGTGTCAAGCGGCATCGTCTCGGCGAACGCGCGCTCGAGCCAGATCAGCGGGCGGCCGGGCTACTTCATCCAGACCGACGCGCCGATAAACCCCGGCAATTCGGGCGGCGCCCTCGTCGACATGTCAGGACGGCTCGTGGGCATAAACACCGCGATCATGACGCGCTCGGGCGGATCGCATGGGATCGGATTCGCGATTCCGGCCAATCTGGTCAGGCAGTACGTCATGCAGGCGGAGGCGGGAAGGCGTGACCTCGTGCGGCCGTGGGCCGGGATCGCCATGCAGCCGGTCGACGGGGCCCTGGCCGGGGCCTTCGGGCTCGAGATGCCGCAAGGCGTCCTGATCAGCGCATTGCATCGGCAAAGCCCGTTCGGCGCCGCGGGACTCCAGGCCGGTGACGTGGTGATCGCCATTGACGGCCATCCGGTCGACGACGGGCCGGAACTGCTCTTCCGCCTGCTCGCGCTCGGGGTCGGCGACAAGGCCGAGATCACCTACATGCGGGACTCCGCCGAGCGTCGTGCGCTTGTGGATCTCGCCCCTGCCCCGGAGACGCCTCCGGGCAACCCGTTCCGGATCCGGGCCCCGGCCGCTCTTGCGGGGCTGAGCGTGGCAAACGTCAACCCGGTGCTGATCGAGAGTTCAGGGCTTCCTGTCAGCGCCGAAGGCGTCGCCGTCACCGCCGTCGAAGGCCCGGCGCGCCGCACTCGACTGCGTCCGGGGGACATGATCCGCAGCGTCAACGGAACCGCGATCTCCGACACCGACGACCTGCGCAGGATCGTGCGCGCCCGCGTGTCCGGCTACGCGATCGATTTCGAGCGCAACGGGCGACGCGGCTCCGTGCGACTGCGCAGCAGGTAGATGAGCGCCGGCCGCCCGGCAGCCTCCCGCTTCCACCGCCTCGGGATGCAGTGGCGGCAGGCCGGCGACGAGACGGTTCCCCGCCGCGAAGCGCCCGTCGGTCCTCGCGCGTCGCGTCGCGATCCCCCCCCCCCCCCCCCCCCCCCCCGGCCTTCGCGAAGAGGCTCTCCCCCAGGTGCCGCCAGCGGTGCATGTCCCGGTCATGCGCTCCGGTCCCGTTTCGACGGAGCCGCCGCCTCCGCGCCGCGTCCCGCCAAGCCCCCGGCCAGCGCCCCGGACGCAAGGCCGTCGCGCAGGTCCGGCACCCCCTCGGGCCGTGCGCCTGGACGGGAAGGGTCGTGAAGCGGACCAGGCATCCAGGCGCTTCCACGACGGCCGCGGCCCTGCGCGCCAGTCCGCCTCTCGAGCGTCCGACCCCCTGGCTGGGAGGCCAACCTCTTGCGCCGGACGCCTGCCGGGTCGCCCGGGCGACCGTGCCGCCGCCGTGCGGCCGGGGCCGGACTTCCTGCGCGGCAGCATGGCGTCGGTCGCCGCCGTCCTGTCCGCACCGTCGCCCTGCTCGCCAGTGCTCCTGTCGCCTGTGCCGCCGTTCCGGCGGTCACCGGGGCAGGACATTGAGCCCGACGATCGCAGGATGGCTGTCAACGGGACCTGGCAGAGCGCCGTCGAGCTGGGCTCTCCGTCCCGGAGTCGGCATGACATCAGCCTGCCGGAAGCATCCAGCCGACAGCGGCGGCGCTCAATGCCCTCGCAGCGTTCATGGGAGCCGGCCGGATTGTCGTGCAGGCGCCCCTGCGGGAAGACATTCCGGCCGTCTCCGAAGAGCATTGCGGACAGGACGGGTCGCGCCAGTTCGACAGGTGGGCGGTGACTCGGTTTGAAGGCCCCCGCCTTGACGTGAAGTGAAAGTCCCTGGCCTCCCTTGAAACCGTTTCCGAGCATCGGGTAGTGTCGGCCGCAAGGATGAGGAGCCGCATTCCTTGGCATGTCGTGGCGCGAACGCCCCGGACATGCCTGGGGCGCGGCTTCAGGTCAAGGCCCCGGACAGCCGCAAGGCTCGTTCGCGAGTCCTTGCCCAGCTGGATTGGCATGAGGTGTCAAATGAAACGACCGGCAGGCAGAATCTGGATGGACACGTTCTTTGCCCGGAAGACGATGGACAGGGTTCCCAACGAAGATCTGGCCGGCGCGACAATGGTTTTCACCGGAGGCACTGACGGCATGGGCCGGGTCGCGGTGGAGCGCTTCGCCGAGATGGGGGCCGACATCCACCTGCTCGGGCGCAGCGCCACCAAGACGGAGAACGTGGTGAACGAGCTGCGCGGAGCAGGGCACAAAGGCAGGCTCAGCGTGATCCAGTGTGACCTGATGGATCTCGAGGGCGTGCGCCGTGCGGCATCCGAAGTGTTGGATCGGTGTGAACGCATTGATTACCTGATCAATTGCGCGGGGGTGAATTTCGCGGAGCGAACGCTGTCCCCCGACGGGCATGAGATGAACTTTGCGGTGAACTATCTCGGGCCGTTCCTGCTGACCGAACTGCTGCTGGAACGGATCAGGGCAACGCCCGGCTCACGCATCGTCCATCTGACCTCGGCCACGCAAGAGGTCGCCAAGCTGCGCCTTGATGACCTGCATCTGGAAACGAGCCCATGGTCCATGATGGCGTCCTACGCGCAGGCAAAGCTGTGCATCATAATGCACGGGCGCGACGTGGCGGCAAGGCTTGAAGGCGCCGACTCTTCGATCATCTGCCTGAATCCAGGCTACGTTCGCTCCAACCTGGCGCGTCACAGGAAAGGGTTCGAGCGCATGTTCACGCAACTGTTCGGCGGTTTGGCCGCCCCGACATGGGTTGGCGGAGAGCGCATTGTCGCTTCAGCGCTGGAAGCAGGATATGCCGACGCGTCAGGTCAGTTCGTCCACGAGGACATGCTGCTCGCCCCCAACCCTCAGGCGCTGGACGAAGCGAAGGTTGCGCGACTGATGCGAGTCAGTCGCGAGATGACCGGCCTTCAGGAAACGCCGAAAGAGAGCCCGGCATGACGTTCCTGGATCATTCAGTTGAGTGGCTCAGGGGCGAGGCGTTCGAGATGGCGCTGCTGGCGGGCGTGGGGTCATTGATCATGATCATGGCAGCCGGGCTGTGGCGCCTTGCCCCGACACCGCTGGGGCAGGCGCTGCCGATCCCCCTGGCTGCTGTCGCCCTCCTCTTTCTCGTAGCGGGTCTCGCGGGATCTTCCGGGACATCCGCGAGAGTGGCGGCATTCACCGACGCGTTCGAGGCTGACCCACTGGCATTTGTCGAGGCGGAAAGGGCTCGTGTCGATGCGTTTCAGGCGCTTTACACCTACACGATGATCGGCGCGGCGGTCTGCTTTGCCGCCGCACTCGCGATCTTCGCGCTTTCGGAACATCCCGTGCACCGGGCCGTGGCCGTCACGCTCGCGTTTGTCGGGGTTTCAGGACTTGTTGTCGACATGTTCTCAAAGGAGCGATCAAACCGCTACTCTGACGCCATCAATGCCGAGATCGCCCGGACCGAAAGGCCCTGAAGGGAGGCATGCATTTCATCGTCAACGCGCACGGCCGCACCGTGACCGGAACCCTTGGGAATTCGGCGGCATGGAGACGTGCGGGGCGCAACCTGCCATCACCCATGCAGGATGCCAGGGGCCGCAGGCGCTTTCCCTGCCCGGCCGTCGGCTTGCAGGACTTCCGGCTTCCGGCTGCCTGCCGGCCAACGCGTCCCATGCAGCAAGCTCCCCATCCCGTTGCGCCGAGCCGCGGCATCGCGCGCACCGCGTCACCGCCTGCCCGGGACGGGTCAATGCGTCACGCAAATGCCTCGGGCGCGGATGCCTTCCTCTTCGCCACAAACGCCTCCAGCCCCTCCGCTATGCCCGGGTCGACCGGCGGCTGCCTGTACTGCGCAAGCAGCCCGGACACCCGCTCGGAAGCCAGGGCCTGGGTGTCGCGTCCGCCTTCCTCCGCCCAGGTCTCGAACGGCTTGTAGTCGAGAAGGTCGCTGCGCCAGAACGCCGTCTGGAAGTTCGCCTGCGTATGGGCGCATCCCAGGTAGTGCCCGCCCGGCCCGACCTCGCGCATCGCGTCCATGCCCTGGCCGTTCTCCGACAGGTCGATCCCGCCGGCCAGCCCGTGCAGGACGCCCAGCTGGTCGGCGTCCATGACGAACTTCTCGAAGCTGGCCACCAGCCCGCCCTCAAGCCAGCCAGCGGCGTGCAGCATGAAGTTCACGCCCGAGAGAAGCCCGATGTTGAGGCTGTTCGCGCTCTCGTACGCCGCCTGTGCGTCAGGAAGCTTTGAGCCGCAGAACGCGCCCGCGGAGCGATAGGGCAGCTTCATCCTGCGCACGATCTGCCCCATGCCGAGCGTGACCTGGGCGGCTTCGGGCGTTCCGAAGGTCGGCGCGCCGGAAGTCATGTCTATCGATGACACGAACGTTCCCGCGATGACCGGCGCGCCCTTGCGGACAAGCTGGCTGTAGGCCACGCCTGCCAGCACCTCCGCCGTCACCTGCGCCAGCGTGCCGGCCACGGAAACCGGCGACATCGCGCCACCGACGACGAACGGCGAGATGATCGAGGCCTGGTTCGCCGTCGCATAGACCTCCAAGGCCCCGATCATCGTGGCGTCAAAGGTGAGCGGCGAGTTGACGTTGACGAGAGACGTGATCACCGCGTTTTCGGCGACGAACTCCCTGCCGAAGAGGATCTCGCACATCTCGACCGAATCCCGCGCCCGCTCCGGTTCCGTGACGGATCCCATGAACGGCTTGTCGGACAGCGTCATGTGGGCGTGAAGCATGTCGAGATGACGGACGTTGACGGGCACGTCCGTGGGCTCGCAGACCGTTCCGCCGGAGTGATGCAGCCACTTCGACATGTAGCCCAGGCGCACGAAGTTCCTGAAGTCCTCGATGGTCGCGTAACGACGCCCGCCCGCGGCGTCGCGCACGAAAGGCGGGCCGTAGACGGGCGCCAGCACGAGGTTGCCGCCGCCGATCTCCACGCTGCGCGCGGGATTGCGGGCATGCTGGACGTAGCTTGACGGAGCCGAGCGGCAAAGCTCGCGGGCAAGGCCCCTGGGCAGGCGCACGCGGTCGTCGTCGACGTCGGCGCCGGCCTCGCGCCAGCGGTCAAGCGCGGCCGGGTTTTCCGCGAAGACGACACCGATCTCCGCCAGGATCCCCTCCGCATTGGACTCGATGACCTGAAGAGCTTCCTCGTCCAGGATGTCGAGGTTCGGCAGCTGGCGTTCGATGTACCTTGCCGCCTCCATCCGAACGGCCGTTCGCTCTGCTCTCCTGGCGGCGCCGCCTCCCCTGCTTCGCCTGGCTTTGCCATCCGCCATCGGACCTGCTCCGATTCCCGAGTCGCCGAGCCTCATCGCACGGAACCGCCGGGGAATTCAGGCAAATTGCGTCCTCTGCCGCAGGAATGCGACATGCGGGACCCGTGTACGTGCCGGCCGTCCACATGGCGCCGCAAGCGAGACCGGGCCTCCTCTTGCCACTCTCCGAAAGCGGACCTATTCCGGCGCCATGCCCGTTTCCCCTCGCCAACGCCTGCTCGTGGTGGACTTCGGCAGCCAGGTGACCCAGCTCATCGCGCGGCGGCTGCGCGAGCTGAACGTCTATTGCGAAGTACATCCGTTCCAGAACGTGACCGAAGCGTTCCTGCAGGCATTCGCCCCCAGCGCGGTGATCCTCTCGGGCGGTCCCGCCAGCGTCCTGGACGGCGCAGCGCCCCGACCGCCCGCACGCATGTATGAACTCGGCGTGCCGATCCTCGGCATCTGCTACGGCCAGCAGGTCATGATGGACATGCTCGGAGGCGCCGTGGACGGAGGCAGGAGCCCAGGCGGCGGCACCGCCGAGTTCGGCCGCGCCTTCGTGGAGCCTCGGGGCGCGCTTCCCCTTCTGGAAGGCTGGTTCGAGGGCGGCAGCGAGCAGGTATGGATGAGTCACGGAGACCATGTCTCCAGGCTCGCGCCGGGCTTCAGGTCGTTCGGCACGTCGCCGAATGCGCCGTTCGCGGTCGTCGCGGACACGGACAGGGACTTCTACGCGGTCCAGTTCCATCCGGAAGTGCATCACACTCCGAAGGGCGCGAGGCTTCTGGAGAATTTCGTTCGGCTCGCGGGCATTTCCCGCGACTGGACCATGGCGAGCTACCGGAAAGGCGCGGTCCGCAGAATCCGCGCGCAGGTCGGCGATGCGCGCGTGATATGCGGGCTTTCCGGAGGCGTCGACAGCGCCGTCGCGGCGGCGCTGGTCCACGAGGCGGTCGGCGACAACCTCACATGCGTGTTCGTCGATCACGGCCTGCTTCGCCAGAACGAAGCGGCGGAGGTCGTCACGACGTTCCGCGACCACTACAGCATTCCCCTTGTCCATGCGGACGAGGCCGAGCTCTTCCTCGCCGCCCTCGACGGCCAGAGCGACCCGGAGGCCAAGCGAAAGATCATCGGCAGGCTCTTCATCGACGTCTTCCAGAAATGCGCCGAAGGGATCGACGGCGCGGAGTTCCTCGCCCAGGGCACGCTCTATCCCGACGTCATCGAGTCCGTGAGCTTTTCCGGCGGGCCGTCCGCCACCATCAAGTCGCACCACAATGTCGGCGGCCTGCCCGAAAGGATGGGGCTCAAGCTCGTCGAGCCGCTGCGCGAGCTGTTCAAGGACGAGGTCCGCGCCCTTGGCCGGGAGCTCGGCCTGCCGAAGGAGCTCACTGGCCGCCACCCCTTCCCCGGCCCCGGCCTTGCAATCCGGTGTCCGGGAGAGGTCACGCGCGACAGGCTCGACATCCTTCGCCAGGCGGACGCGGTCTACATGGACCAGATCCGTCGCCACGGGCTCTACGACGAGATCTGGCAGGCATATGCCGCGATCCTTCCCGTGCGAACGGTCGGCGTCATGGGCGACGGGCGGACATACGACTACGCCTGCGCCCTCCGGGCGGTCACCTCGGTCGACGGAATGACCGCCGACTGCTACCCGTTCAGCCACGAATTCCTCGGCGAGACCGCGACCAGGATCGTGAACGAAGTGCAGGGCATCAACCGCGTGACCTACGACATCACCTCGAAGCCGCCGGGAACGATCGAATGGGAATAGCGGCCGCGCTGCACGTCGCGGCCCATGGCCGCGCCGGCGCCCGGGCTCCCGGCGCGCCCCGCGACACCCGCCGCGAAAGGCGCCGCCCGAAAGACAGCAACCGGGCCGTAGCCTGCCGGGCGCCTTGCGCGTGACGGACGTGTCAAGACCTCTTCTCGCGGCCCTCTGGATGACAGGCGCTGTCGTGAGCTTCTCGGCCATGGCGGTCGCGGGCCGTGCCGCCGCTGTCGAGCTCGACAGCTTCGAGGTGATGATGTACCGTTCCTTCATCGGTCTCGCCATCGTTCTCGCCGTGGGCGCGGCCACCCGCAGGATCCGTGAAGTCAGGTTCGACCGGCTGCCGCTCCATCTGGTGCGCAACATCGGGCACTTCGCGGGCCAGAACCTGTGGTTTTCCGCGCTGTCCCTGATCACGCTTGCGCAGGTCTTCGCCCTGGAGTTCACGACGCCGATCTGGGTCGCGCTGTTCGCGCTTGCCTTTGCGGGCGAGCGGCTGACCCGCGCCCGAGCGATGGCCGTCGCCCTCGGCTTCGCCGGGGCTCTCTGCGTTGCCCGCCCGGAAGGGGGCGGGGACGCGCTGGGCCTCGCCATGGCCGCGGCGGCCGCGATCGGGTTTGCATGCTCGATCGTCGCGACCAGGGTTCTCATGCGAACCGAGACCGTCATCGGCGTGCTCTTCTGGCTGACAGTCATGCAGGCGGTCATGGGGACCGTCACGGCGGGCTGGGACGGCGACGTCGCCTGGCCCTCGGCCGAGACATGGCCCTGGGTGGCGCTGTTCGGGTGCGGCGGGCTTCTGGCGCATGCATGCATCACGAACGCGCTCGCGGTCGCGCCGGCGATCGTCGTCACGCCGATGGACTTCGTCCGCCTCCCCGCGATCGCGGTCATCGGCACGCTCTTCTACGCCGAGCCGCTGGACGCCTGGGTTCTGGTTGGCGCCGCCCTGATCTTCGGCGGCAACTACGCGAACCTGATCTTTGAAGCGAAAGGCGGGCAACGCGCTCGCACGCAGACGCCGCCGCGGAGTTGAGAGGATGGCATCGGGAATCCCGTTGGCCGAGACGCGACGGTGCGTCGCCGCCTGCCGGCCGGCTTCACGTCTTGCCGGGGCCGGTGCAGGCGCTCATCCCCGGGCAGGCGCGCCGGTCCCGGACGCCTCGTCAGGTGCAGCCTCGCAAGGGCATCGCCGCATCGAGCATCGGCGGGAAGACCCGCCCCGGCATGCGCCGTCCCGCCGGTCCTCTCATGATCTCCACGGCGTTCAAGCGCTTGACCGGCCCTTTGCGGAACGTCGCACGCGGGCCAGTGCGTGCAGGACCTCCGGAATCGCGCGCAAGCCGAGGGAACCCGGAAGGTTCCGGATCGCTGCCGACGGCCCATCACGTGGGCGGCCCTCATGACCCAGAGCCGGATTCCCGTCCGCGCATGGATCGACCTCGTGCTGCTCGCCCTTCTCTGGGGCGGCTCGTTTCTCGCGATTCGCGAGGCGCTCGACGAGATCGGCTTCCTCACTTCGGTGGCGCACAGGGTGCTCTGGGCGTCGGTCGCGCTCTGGATCCTGGTGGCCGCGCGCCGCCTCGCCGTGCCTCGGTCCCTTCGTGCATGGGGCGCGTTCTTCGTCATGGGATGCCTGAACAACGTGATCCCGTTCTCGCTTATGGCCTGGGGCCAGCTCAGCATAGAGAGCGGGCTGACGGCGATTCTGAACGCCGCAACGGCGATCTGGTCCGTTCTTGTCGCCGCGCTGTTCTTTGCCGACGAGCGCCTGACCCTGCGGCGGCTCGTCGGCGTCCTGATCGGCTTTCTCGGGGTTTCCGCCGCAATCGGGCTTCAGAACCTCGCAGGCCTCGAAGTGCGTTCCCTGGCGCAACTGGCCGTGATCGGGGGAACGGTCAGCTACGCCTTCGCAGGCTGCTGGGCACGCGCAAGGCTGCCGGAATGGTCGCCGCTCGTCGCGTCGACCGGCATGCTCACATGCTCCACCCTTGTCATGCTGCCGCTTTCCTGGGCGGTCGACGGGCCGCTTGAGCTCGGCCTCGACCTCTCGACATGGGCCGCGATCGCGTACTACGCGCTGGCAGGCACGGCACTGGCCTACGTCCTGTACTACCGCATCCTCGCAGCGACCGGAGCGGGCAACCTGCTTCTCGTGACGCTGATGATCCCGCCCGTCGCCATCCTGCTCGGCGCCTGGGCGAGAGACGAAGCCCTCACTTCCGGCGCGTATCTCGGCTTCGCGCTTCTCGGGGCCGGGCTGCTCGTTCTCGACGGACGGATCGGCGACGCCGTCACACGACGCACAAGAAGTTGACATGCAACCGGTTGCATGGAACCGTTTTGGCATTGACGGGAGACCCCCTATGCCCATTGGCGAGGCACATGCCGATCCGGGACCGCCCGGGCCAGATCTTCCGAAGCCGGCGCGCGAGTGGCGTCGGAACGGCATGTCCGTGCGAGTCTACCGGGACCGCGACGCGCTTGGTGCGGCCGCAGCCTCGGACGTGGCCGCGCTCCTGAGGAACAGGCTCGGATCGCAGGCGCGGGTGCGCCTCGTTCTTGCCTCGGCGCCGAGCCAGGCCGAATTTTGCGCTGGACTTGTCGCCGCGCCGGGAGTCGACTGGGCGCGCGTGACGCTGTTTCACATGGACGAATTCATCGGGTTGCCTCCCGGTGCGCCTCAACGATTCTCGGAATGGCTGCAACGCAACGTCCTCGCCTTTCTGCCCAAGGCCGCCGTCCATCGCCTGATGCCGGATCCAGATCCCGAGGCCGAGGCCACTCGCTATTCCGCGCTGCTGGCCGAGGCGCCCATCGACGCGGTCTGCATGGGCATAGGAATCAACGGGCACATCGCCTTCAACGACCCGCCGGTGGCCGATTTCGAGGATCCTCTCGACGTCAAGATCGTCGAAATGGACGAGGTCTGCCGACGCCAGCAGGTCGATGACGAGGGGTTTCCGGACATTTGCGCGGTTCCCCGCAAGGCGCTCACGCTGACGGTTCCGCGGCTGATGCGCGCCGATCGCCTGTTCTGCATGGTTCCGGGGCCGCAGAAGGCCGCGGCCGTCCACGATGCGCTGAAGGGGCCCGTCTCGACGGCCTGTCCGGCCAGCGCGCTGCGACGGCACGCGGACTGCAGGCTGTACCTCGACACCGGGTCCGCCCCTCATGCCTGACGTGCCGGACGCGAAGGCGCTCTGCGGCGCCTACCTCGAGGAGGCTCGGGCGATCATGGAGAGCATTCTCTCGGCGAACGCCGCGGCGACGGCACGGGCTGCGGCGCGGATGGCCGACCAGATCGCGGGCGACCGCCTGATCCGGATCTTCGGCCCCGGGGGCCATTCCAACCTGGCGACGCAGGAACTCTTCTTCCGCGCCGGCGGCCTGATGCATGTCGACGCCATCCTCGACGAAGGCACGCTGCTTTCGAACGGGGCGCTGCGTTCCATGGCGATCGAGCGGACGCCGGGATACGGGCGCCTCGTGATCGCCGACCGACAGATCGACAGCGAGGACCTGCTGATCCTTGTGAACGCCTACGGGATCAACGCTGCGCTGATCGACGCGGCGCTGGAGGCGAAGGCGCGCGGCGCCGACCTGATCGGTGTCAGTTCACGCCGTCATGCCGAAGAGACCGCGCCCGGGCATCCGGCGCGGCATCCCTCGAAGCGGAACCTGCATGACCTCGTGGACATTCACATCGACACCCAGGTCCCGGTCGGGGACGCGGTCGTCGAGGTGCCGGGGGTGTCAGAGCGGATCGCGGCCATCTCGACCTTCGCGAACGCCTTCGCGCTCAACTGCCTGTCGATCGCGACCGTGGCGGAGCTTGCCGCGAGACGGATCGAACCCCCTGTCTGGAGGTCGGGCAACGCCCCGGGCGGAGACGAGGCCAATGCGCGCTTCCTGCAACGCTTCCGGGACCGGGTGCGGGGCCTGTGAGCCGGATCACGGGATGCCACTGGCAGACCGGCACGGGCATCGCGCTGGAGGTCTCCGGGGGGCGGATCGCCAGCGTGCGCCCCTGCGACAAGGCCGAGCCCGGGGTTCTGGCGCCCGGCCTGGTCGATCTGCAGGTCAATGGCTGGGCCGGCCACGACCTGAACGATGGCGCGCTTTCCGCCGACACGGCAGTGCGGCTTTGCCACGCGCTTGCGCCTCTCGGGATCGGAGCGTTCCTGCCGACCCTGATCACGGCAGCGCCGGCTGCGCTGCTCGAGGCGCTGTCGGCCATACGGGCCGCGCGCGAGGGCGACAAGACGGCTTCCCGGATGATCGCGGGCGTTCACGTGGAGGGGCCCGCGATTTCGCCCGAGGACGGGCCACGCGGCGCGCATCCGCCCGAACATGTCCGCCGCCTTTCGCTCGAGGAGGTCTCTGCGTGGCAACGGGCTTCGGGCGGGCTGGTGCGGATGATCACGCTGTCTCCCGAGTGGCCTGGCTCCGAGGCGCTGATCCGCGGGATCGCGAGTCAGGGCATTCTCGTCGCGATCGGTCATACCGCGGCCTCCGCGGAAGATGTGCATCGCGCGGCGGCAGCCGGCGCACGGGTCTCGACGCACCTCGGGAACGGGGCGGCGGCGGTGCTGCCGCGCCACCCGAACCACGTCTGGGCACAGCTCGGAGACGACCGCCTTGTCGCGTCATTCATCGCCGACGGGCATCACCTGCCCGCCGACACGTTCCGCGCGATGCTCAGGGCCAAGGGGCGCGAACGCTCCGTCCTGGTGTCCGACGTCGTGGCGCATGGCGGGCTGCCGCCCGGGCGCTACGCGAGCCCGATCGGCGGCGAGGTCGCCCTGTCCGGAGACGGCCGGATCTCGATGGCCGGGACGCCGTACCTGGCCGGTGCCGGCGTTCCGCTGGTCAAGTGCCTCGGGCGGGCCATGGAGATGGCCGGACTGACGCTCGATGCGGCGCTCCCGCTCGTGACGACGGCGCCCGCCCGGCTGATCGGCCGCAGCGCGGACCTCAACGCGGGATCGACGGCCGACATCGTCCGACTCATCGACGCCCCGGGCGGGCCGGAGCTCGCGGCGACGTGGCTGGGCGGGGAGAGGGTGACATGAGCGACTCGCGCGCGCCGCTCCGGGCGGGCGCGGCCGTTGTCGATGTCACGCCGGCACGCGGCCTTGCGATGGAGGGCTTCGTCGCCCGGTCCGAGCCTGCCAACGGCACGCACGACCCGCTGACGGTCAGGGCCCTGGCGGTCGGCGACAGCGTGCTGGCCACGGTCGACGCAATCGGGCTGCCGGCTCCGCTTTCGGCGCGCGTCCGCGCCGCCGCGCCGGTGCCGGCCGCCGGCGTGGTGCTGCACGCGACCCACACCCACGGCGGACCCGCGGTGCTGCCGGGGCAGATGTCGGCCGAGCCCGACTCCGACTGGATGTCGCGCCTCGAGGCGGCGATCGGCGCGGCGATCGCGCGCGCCTGTGCCGGCCGCGTCCCGGCGACCCTTTCGTTCGCGCTGGCCGGGGATCCGGACGTGGCGCGCAACCGGCGCCACGCCGGCGGCCCGGTGGACAGGACGCTGCCGGTCCTGCAGGTGGACCGCGCGGATGGCGCGCCTCTCGCCGTTCTTGTCAACTACGCCTGCCACCCCGTGGCGCTCGGCGCCGACAACCGGCTCTGGACGGCCGACTTTCCCCACTTCGTGCGGGCGGAGATCGAGGCCGCGACAGGTGCCGCGGCGCTCTTCGTGACGGGATGCGCCGGAGACCTGAACACCGGCCACAGCGCGGCCGCCTCGCTCGCGCTTGCCGCGAGCGAGGCGCGGAGCTACGCCGCCGCCGAGCGCCACGGCCGCCGCATTGCGCGCGCGGCGCTGGCGGCGGCGCCTTCGCGGATTGGCACGGGCGTCGATGTTCGGGAAGCGTGGATCGACCTGCCGCTCGCCCGCACCGAGACCGAGCCGCCCGAGGCACTGGCCCGGCGCTGGGCGACCGAGGCGGACGCGACGGACGACCCGGTTCGCGCGCGCCTTCTCGGGATCTGGGCGCGCTGGGCGAAGAACGTCGCGCCCCGGGACCTGCGGCCGACCCGCGTGCGGGTGTCCTCGCTCGACTGGGGCGGCCTGCGACTCATCGGCGTGCCCGGCGAGATCTTCGCCGCCACGGCGCTCGGCATTCGCGCGGACCTCGCGGGCCCGGCGATCCTTGCCGGATTCTGCGAATCCAGCCCGGGCTACATTCCGCCGCGCGAAGAGTTCGAGCACGGCGGCTACGAGGTCGAAGAAGCGCATCGATACTACGGCCTGCCCGCAGCCTTCGCGCCAGGCGCAGCCGAGGCCATCCGAGACGCCGTCCACGCCCTGGAGACGGGCGCAGCTCAACTTTGTTGGTGATTGCGATTCGCAGATTCCCGTGACGGCGTTGCAGCGCCATGCAGCAAAGGCTGTTCCACGTCCTCGACCAGGCCGGCAAGTCAGGCCGTCGCCGCCTCACCGAAGAAGTTGAACTGCACCCCCCTGGAGACGCGAATAATTGACATGCAGACCGTCGCATGGGACGGTATCCTCATGACGTGCCCAAACACACAAAAGGGAGACGACAATGACTGACATGTTTCGCAGGCCCCGCAGGCTTGCAGGGGCGCTTGCCGCGTCTGCCGCGATCGCCGCCACGCCGGCGCTTTCGGATACGCTGACCGTCTGGAGCGGCTTTCCGGAAATGGTCCCCTTCTATGAGCGCGTTGCGGCAGCGCTCGCCGAAGAGCGCCCCGACCTCGAAGTGAGCGTCGAGGCCATCGCCTTGCGCGAGCATGAAAAGCGGATCGCCCTGGGCCTGACATCCGGCGCAGGAGGCCCGAAGATAGTAGAGCTCGCCGGCTCAACCGCACAGCGCTACGTGGAAAACGACCTCCTCCCGCCGGTGCCCGATGATCTCGCGGGCTTTGTCCGTGAAAACTACGGCCCGTTCTTCATCGAATCGGCAGAGGTCGAAGGGACGCTCTACGGGGTCCCGCTCTTCAGGGGCCAAGGAGCCTTGTTCTACAATACCGACATGCTCGCGGAAGCCGGTCTCCAGGGGCCGCCCGCCACGATGGCCGAGTACTCGGAACACGCCGCCGCGCTGACCCGGCGCGACGGTGACGGCAATCCGACCGTTTCCGGATGGTCGATGCGCTTCTCCGGCGGCGGCCAGGGAATCGCCGAGAAGTTCTGGATCAATCTTCACCAGTTCGGCGGCTCCCTCCTGGAGCAGGCCGAGGACGGAATGTGGCGCGCGGCCTACGCCAACGAGGCTGGTCGCAAGACGCTGGGGCAGTATCTCGACATGCTTTTCGGCGCAAGGACGGTGACGATGGAAATGCCCGCTGACGCCGAAGCGTTCCAGCGCGGCCAGACCGCCATGTTCATCCGCGAAAGCTGGGTGATCGGGGACACGGCTTCCAAGGCTCCGGATCTGAACTACGCAACGGCGCCGCTTCCGGCCGGCTCGATCGCGCTGGCCGTGAACCTCTATGCCAGCGAGGACGACGAAGCGGCCTGGGCCTTCGCACGCGAGGCCAACGAACCCGATCATCTCGTCTGGCTCCTTGAGAACGTCGGCTGGCTTCCGAACCGGTCGGGCGTGGACTATTCCAGCGTCACCGACGCAGTGCCCCAGTTCAGCGCCTTCGTTGACTATCCCGACGACTACACGTTCTTCACGCTTCCCGCGATCGGGCCGATCGAGGAGATCCTGACCCGCGCGGCCGCGCGGCTGACCAGCGCCTTCGAGGACCCGTCGCTGGCCGGCGACGACGCCGCGATCGACGCCTTCCTGGCCGAGGCGGCCGAGGAGACCAACGCGATCCTGGAGCGCGAGGGCCTGCTGGCCCGGTAATCGGGAAATCGCGCGGGCGCCATTCGGAGCGCCCGCGCCACCCTGGGCTGGATGGGCCATGCTGCGCTGGAAGAAATGGCGCTTCGCGATGCTCGCGATCCTGCCGACGCTCGCGATATTCGCGTATGTGCGGATGTTCCCGATCGTCGAGACGCTGCGCCTAAGCCTGCATGAATGGAACATCCTTTCGCGCAACAAGCCCTTCGTGGGGCTGGCGAACTTTCGCGAGCTCGTTCAGGACCAGCTGTTCATCAACGCGCTGATCAACACGAGCGTCATCGCCTTCGGCGTCCTGTTCCTGACGATCCCCCTGGCGCTGGCGATCTCGGCCCTCATCTACCACCGCACGCGGTCTCGCCTCGCCGGGTTCTACGAGACCAGCGTCTTCATCCCGCACATCGTCTCCCTGGTGCCCGCCGCGATGGCCTGGAAGTGGATCTTCGATGCCAACCTCGGGCCTCTCAACGCCCTCCTCGAGGCTGTCGGCCTGCCGGCGCAATCCTGGCTCTTCGATCCGCAGCTCGCCGTGGTGTCGATCATCATCCTTTGTTCCTGGCAGGCGCTGGGCTACGCGGTGCTGATCTACATCGTCGGCTTCAAGAACCTGCCGCAGGGCCTGCACGAGGCTGCCGAGCTCGACGGCGCGAACGGCATCCAGAGATTTCTCCACATCTCGGTCCCCATGCTGAAGCCGATCACGCTCTATGTCTCGGTCGTGACCCTGATCTCGGCGTTCAACGTGTACGCGCAGGCCTTCGTGCTGGCGTCGGACGCGCAAGGGGCGCCGGGGCGGCAGGTCCGGGTCCTGGTGCTCGACATGCTCGAGAACGCGTTCCGGAACTATCGCATAGGCTACGCGGCCGCCGAGGCGGTGATCCTCCTTTCCATCGTGCTGTTCCTGACGCTTGTTCAGTTCAGCCTGCTCAGGGACAGGGCCGGACGATGACGCCCAACGCTCCCTCCCGCCGCCGGGGCGTGAACCGGCGCCTCAAGCGGCGCCTGGCCAATCTGGCGGCGGACGCCTTCCTGACGCTCTTCGGCCTGCTGATGCTCCTGCCGCTGGCGTTCCTGGTCTCGAACGCCTTCAAGACGCCGCAGGAGATGGTCGCCTGGCCGCCTGCCATCATCCCGCGCGACCCCACCCTTGAAAACCTGGCCTCGGTCCTGAGCGATACGCCGCTTCTGCGCTGGATCTGGAACAGCTTCGCCTTCGCGTCTCTGTCGATGGTCGCGATCGTCGCCACGTCAGCGCTTGCCGGCTACATCCTCGCGAAGTTCCGGTTCCGAAGCCTGAACGTCATTTTCATCCTGGTTCTGGCGACGGCCATCGTGCCGTTCGAGGTCTACATGATCCCGCTCTATTTCCAGGCGCAGATGCTCGGGATCCTGAACACGATCTGGGGATTGCTGCTCGGCTATCTCGTGATGAGTTTCGGCATCTTCCTTGTGCGCCAGAACGTCAGGCACGCAATCCCGGACGAACTCCTGGAGGCCGCGCGGATCGACGGCGCGGGAGAGCTTTGGATCTTCGTCTTCATCGTGCTGCCCCTGTTGCGCGGGGCGCTCGGCGCCCTCGCGGTGCTTGCGTTCTTCCAGGCGTGGACCGCGTTCGCATGGCCGATCATCGTCGCCTCGACCCGCGACACCTACACGATCGAGGTCGGGCTGGCGCTGTTCCAGACCGGCTTCACCGTCGATCTCGGCCGGCTTTCCGCAGCGGCATCGGCGGTGATGATCCCGTCGGTCATCCTCTTCGTGATCTTCCGGCGCAATTTCGTCCAAGGCGTTGCCAGCACGGGGCTCAGGGAATGAAACCGCCCGCCGGCGCCGCGCCCCGATACCGCAGGGCCATCGCCGACGGGCTGCGCTGGATGCTCGCGCGTCCGGCGCTGGGTCCGGGCTGGCTGAACACGAAGCTGGATTCGCGAACGCTGCGGAACTTCGGTGCCGAGGACGGGGTGAAGGGCCCGGATTTCGTCTACGGCTGGATCCAGGGCAGAGGCCTCGAAGCGCTCGCCACGCATGCCGCCGCGCTGGAACAGCGGGACCAGGCGCTCGCAGCGGCATGTGACGACGCGGCGCGCCGCCTCTACAGGCTGCTCGACGGTCTCGTGGCGGGGGACGGCCACGCCTACTTCCTTTACGACGCAAGGCTGCGCCCGGCGCGAATGGACGGCACCGACGTCGTGGAGCAAGCGCGTCCGCCAGATGTCTACACCTACGCGGACGCCTTCGCCGCCAAGGGCCTCGTCGCTGCCGCGGCACGCCATGCGCCGGAGGACGTCGAACGGCATCTCGCCTATCTCGGCCGGGTCGTCGGGGCGGTCGAGGCGGGCCGCTTCCAGCTCGACGAGAAAGCGCCGCTTGGCGCGAACGCACTTGCCCGCCAGCCCGAGGACTTCGGGCCCCGGATGATCCTCCTCGGGGCCTGCGGCATGCTGCGCCGGATCGGGCAGGGGGATGCGGCCGGGTTCGGCGCAAGCTTCCTGGACACCGTGCTCGCAAGGCACATGACGCAAGAGAGCGGCCTCCTGCGCACCGTCCTCGGCGCCGATGACTGCAACCCCGGTCATGCGATCGAGCTCGTGGGGTTCGCGCACGACGACCCCGCGCTTGCCGATCGCGCGCCCGTACTGGCCGATCTTCTCGCGACGACCTTCGAGGCCGGTTTCAGGGGCCCCGGCATCGCGCTCCGCCTGTCGTGCGTCACCGGCGAGGTCCGCGACCCCCTCTGCCCCTGGTGGTCGCTCCCCGAGGCGATCCGGGCCGCCGCCCTCGTCTGCCGGGCGACGAAGGACGCGCGGGCGGCACGGGTCTGGGCGCAGTCCGACGCGGCCTTTTTCGACCGCTACTGGCGCGCGGAGGAAGGAATTGCGTACCAGACCCTGGCGCCCTGCGGACCTGTCGACTTCGCTCCGGCGACCCCGGACCTCGATCCGGGGTATCACACGGGCCTGAGCCTCCTGCGCGCCGCCGAGATCGCTGAAGAAGCGGAGAGGGCCCATGGCAGCAGTTGATATCGTTGATGTGAAGAAGAGCTTCGGCCGGGTCGAGACGATCCGCGGCGTTTCCGTTGACGTCCCGGCGGGGGCCTTTGTGGTGCTGGTCGGTCCCTCGGGATGCGGCAAGTCCACGCTCTTGAGGATGATCGCCGGCCTTGAGGACATCGACGAAGGGACCATCGCCATCGACGGCGAAGAGATCAACGAGGTCGAGCCCAAGCATCGCAACATCGCGATGGTGTTCCAGAACTACGCGCTTTATCCGCACATGACGGTGGCGCAGAACATGGGCTTTTCCCTCAGGCTGGCCAGGCGGCCGAGATCCGAGATCCGCAAGGCCGTCGAAGACGCGGCGGCCGTCCTCGGCCTCTCAGAGTTGCTCGAGCGCTATCCGCGCCAGCTGTCCGGCGGCCAGCGCCAGCGCGTCGCGATGGGCCGCGCCATCGTGCGCCAGCCGCAGGTCTACCTGTTCGACGAGCCGCTCTCGAACCTCGACGCGAAGCTCCGGGTCCAGATGCGGGCCGAGCTGAAGGCGCTGCACCGGCGGCTCCGGACGACCACGATCTACGTTACGCACGACCAGATCGAAGCAATGACGATGGCTGACAAGATCGTCGTGATGCGTGGCGGCGCGATCGAGCAGGCCGGGGCGCCACTGGACCTCTACGACCGGCCCGCCAACCTGTTCGTCGCCGGGTTCATCGGCTCTCCGGCCATGAACCTCCTCGACGGACGGAACGATGGCGGGACCGCACGGCTTTCCGGCGGCGGTCGGGTCGCCCACGAGATTGCGGCGCCAGCCTCGGATGTCGTTGTCGGCATTCGGCCTGAGCATTTCGGCATTGCTGCCGAAGGCGAGGGGCTTGCTGTCGAGGTCGTCGAAGTCGAACCGACCGGTCTCGATACGCTGATCGTGGCGCGCCTGGGCGATCAGCATCTCCGCGCCTATGTCCGCGAGCGCACGAGTGTCGCTTCCGGTGACATGATAACGCTGGCCGCAGCACCGCGTCACGTCCATCTCTTCGACGCAAGGACATCCCTTCGGCATGACTGACCTCCATGCCGCATCCTCGGGACCATCCCGCGCTTCCCGTCTTCGTGTGTCCGGACTGTCGGAAACCGGGTTCCGGCGCGGCGGGACTTGGGCATGCGGGCATATGGTTCCCTCGCATGCCCCGCCCCTGACATGCCGCCTTCCCGGGCGGCCGACGGGCCGCGGGCGCCCTGCCTCGCGACATGGGCCGCGATCGCGTTTTGCGCGCCGGCAGGCACGGCATCGTCCTGCGTCGCCGCGTTCTCGCGGCGGCCGGAGCGGACAGCCTGCTTCTCGTGACGCTGATGATCCCTCCCGCCGGCATCCTGACCGGCTCCTGGGCGAGAGGCGGAGCCTTGGCTTCCAGCGCGCGTCTCGGCTTCGCGCTTCCCGGGGCGAGGCCGCTCGTCCTTGACGGGCGAATCGGCAGCGCCGCCGCAAAAAGCGTGTCCCGCTGATTGACCGGACCCGCCCCGCCCCTTAGTCCCCATGCTCGAGACAGGGACGGGACACATGCTCTACAACAGCGCGCAGGAGTGGCGCGACGCGCCTGAAAAGCGGCTCCTGCTGTTCGGCATGTCCGGGCTCGGAAAGACCCATGTCTCCGACATGCTCCGGGCGACCGGCAAATGGTTCCACTACTCCGTCGACTACCGCATCGGCACGCGCTACATGGGCGAGGCGATCTCCGACAGCCTCAAGCGCGAGGCGATGAAGATCCCGCGCCTTCGCGAACTCCTGATGACGGATTCGGTGCGGATCCGCGCGAACATCACCTTCGGCAACCTCGCGCCTCTCGCCGCCCATCTCGGAAAGCCCGGGGATCCCGGCAAGGGCGGCATGCCATGGGAGGAGTACGTGCGCCGCCAGGGCCTGCACCGTGACGCCGAACGCGCCGCGATGCTGGACACGGGCCGCTTTGCCGCCCGCGCCGCCGAGATCTACGGCTATCCGCATTTCGTGTGCGACACGTCCGGCTCGATCTGCGAGATCGTGACGCCGGAGGACCCCGGCGACCCGATCCTGAGCGCGCTCGAAGACCAGGTCCTGATGGCATGGATCGAGGGTTCCGACCGCCATGCCGAAGAGCTCTCGAGACGCTTCGACAAGGCACCGAAGCCGATGTGCTTCACGGACGGCTTCCTTGCGGAGACATGGGAAGCCTACCTCGCCGAGGCCGGCTGCACGCCCGGGACGGTCGATCCGGACGCCTTCCTGCGCCGTGCGTACGCGAAGGCGCTTGCGCACCGCCAGCCCCGCTATCGCGCCATGGCCGAGAACTGGGGCGTGACGATCAGCGCCGACGCCGTCGCCGCCGTCGAAACCGAGGATGACGTGATCGACCTGGTCGCGGAGGCGCTCGGGCAGGCCGGCGCCTGACGCCCCGCGGCAAGGCGCTCCCCGCCTTGTGAATCGTACGGCCTCCCGCTATCGCGAGCGGCCCGGACCGGAGACGCCAATGCCGATCAAGCTGCCATCCAACCTTCCGGCCTTCCAGGTCCTGCTGCGCGAGGGGGTGATGGTGATGGACGAGGAGCTGGCGTCCCGTCAGGACATCCGGCCGCTGAAGATCGGGCTTCTCAACCTCATGCCGAAGAAGATCCAGACCGAGAACCAGTTCGCCCGGCTGATCGGCGCCACGCCGCTGCAGATCGACTTCCGGCTGATCCGGATGTCGGAGCACAAGACCAGGAACACGGCCGCGGCGCACATGGCCGAGTTCTACCGGCCGTTCACGGACGTCCGCGACGAGAAGTTCGACGGCCTGATCATCACGGGCGCGCCGATCGAGCACCTGCCGTTCGAGGAGGTCTCGTACTGGGACGAGATCAGGGACATCATGGAATGGACCCAGTCGAACGTCCATTGCACCTTCGGCGTCTGCTGGGGGGGGATGGCCATGATCAGCCACTTCCATGGCGTCAGGAAGCACATGCTGAAGGCGAAGACCTTCGGCTGCTACAGGCAGGCCAACATGGATCCGGCCTCGCCCTACCTGCGCGGCTTCTCGGACGACTGCTACATTCCCGTCAGCCGCTGGACCGAAATGCGCGAGGACGAGATCCGGGCCGCCGGCCTCAAGACGCTGCTCGGCAGCCATGAGACCGGGCCTTGCCTGGTGTCCGACGCGGCGCATCGGGCTCTCTACATCTTCAACCACTTCGAGTATGACAGCGGGACCCTCAGGGAGGAGTACGAGCGCGACATTGCCAACGGGACGCCGATCAGCGTGCCGGCGAACTATTTCGTCGGCGACGACCCGGCCGCCGAGCCGATGAACCGCTGGAGAAGCCATGCGCACCTCCTGTTCGGCAACTGGATCTCGGAAATCTACCTCACGACGCCTTTCGACATGGATCAAATCGGCGAGGAGTCGACCGATCTCCGCATGTGACGCGTATCCGGCCCCGCTCCGGCGGGAGAGAGCCCGACGGCCATGCCGGACACGCCGTCGCGTCCCGATCGCCGGCGGCCGCCGCGCGTCGCGAGACCGCGCCAGGCGGCACGCCCCCTTCCCGTTCCCGGCCGGCCGGAATGGCTAAGCGGAACTTCATCCTGACAATTTCCCGTCCGCTTCGCGCAAACCTCTGGCAAGGCTGGGCTTTTCCGCGCCAGTGCAGGGGTTTGCATTGGATTTATGTTGCCATGTAACTGCGCGCATTCTGTGTTGACATCTCCTTTTCATGCCATATGATGGCCTGAAACGTGTTGCCATGTAAGGATCCGGCCCGTGGCCCTCAGCGTCGACGTCATCCCCAACCGTTCCTCCCCGCCCGCCATCCTGCTGCGCGAGGCCTGGCGCGAGGGAAAGCGCATCCGCAGGCGGACCGTCGCCAACCTGTCGAGGATGCCGCCCGCCCTCGTCGACGCCGTCCGCGCCGCCCTCGCGGGCGGGGTGACGTTCCCGTCGCCGGACGCGGCCGTCGCCATCCGCCGCTCGCTGCCCCACGGGCACGTGGCCGCCGCGCCGGGGACGATGGGGCGGCTCGGGCTGGTGCGGATCCTGGGCCGGAGGGCGGAGCGGAACCGCGACCTCGCGCTCGCCGCGGTCGTGGCGCGGGTCGTCGACCCCGCCTCAAAGCTCGCCACCGCCAGGGCGCTGGATCCGGAGACGGCGACGACGAGCCTCGGGACCCTGCTGGGGCTCGGCCCCGTCACCGGCAACGAGATGCTCTCCATGCTCGACTGGCTGCTGAAACGCCAGCCCTGGATCGAGCGGAGCCTCGCGAACCGGCACCTCAGGGGCGGGAACACGCTGATCCTGTACGATGTCTCGTCGAGCTGCCTGGAGGGGCGCTGCTGCCCGCTCGCGGCGTTCGGCCACAACAGGGACGGCAAGAAAGGCAAGCGGCAGGTCACCTACGGGCTTCTGTGCGCAGCGGACGGCTGCCCGGTGGCCGTGGAGGTGTTCGCGGGCAACGCGTCCGATCCCTCCACCGTCCCAGGCCAGGTGGACAGGGTCCGCGGGCGCTTCGGCGTCGAACGGGTGGCGCTGGTCGGCGACAGGGGCATGCTGACGACGGCGCGCATCCGTGCGGACCTGGAGCCGGCGGGTCTCGACTGGATATCGGCCCTGAGGACCGCGGACATCCGCAGGCTGCTCAGGGAGGGCCCGGACGGCGCGCCCGCCCCGCTCGTGCCCGAGGCGCTCGTCCCCGACGCGGTGGCGGAGGTCACGGGCCCGGACTTTCCCGGCGAGCGGCTCATGGTCTGCCTCAACCCGCGGCTCCGCGGGGAGAGGCGCCGGAAGCGGGAGGACCTGCTCAGGGCCACCGAGGAGACGCTCGCCGGCATCGCCGCCGCGGCCGCGCGCCGGAAACCGGGGCCGGCGAACCGGGACCGGACCCTCAGGGCCCTGGGGCGGGAGGCCAACCGGCGCAGGGTCGGGAAGCACTTCGACGTCGAGGTGCGCGACGCGGGCATGGACTGGGCGCGCAACGCCGGCAGGATCGAGGCCGAGGCCAGGCTCGACGGGATCTACGTCATCCGCACCAGCCTCGGCGCGGAGGCCATGGGGACGGAGGCGGCGGTCGACGCCTACAAGTCGCTCGCGGGCGTGGAGCGCGCGTTCCGGAACGCGAAGACCGACCTGCGGATCCGTCCCGTGCACGTGTACTCCGAGGACCATGTCCGGGCCCACGTGTTCCTCTGCATGCTCGCCTGCCACCTGGAATGGCACATGCGCCGCCGCCTCGCGCCGATCCTCTTCGAGGACGACGACCGCGGGGCGGCGCGGGCGCGGCGGAACTCGCCGGTGGAGCCCGCGAGGGTCTCGGAGAGCGCCAGGGCCAAGGCGGCGCGCAGGCGCACGCCCGACGGGCTTCCGGTCCACAGCCTGCGCACGCTGCTCGCCGACCTCGGCACGCTGACGCTGAACGAGGTGACGCTGCCGGGCGCTCCGGACCACGCCTTCCCGCTTCTCGCCACGCCGACGGAGCCGCAGCGCCGGGCCTTCGAACTTCTGGACATCGACCCCGCCCGAGGGATGTTGCCATGTAAGTGACAGGTTCAAAACCCCGGAATCCGCCTCCGGGTCCTTGAATCGTTGGGGATTCCCGTTTGAAACCTAAATGAAGTTCCGGCTAAGCGCGGCTACCATCACGGCGACCTCCGCCGGGCGCTCGTGGGCGCGGCGCTGAAGCTGATCGAGGAGAAGGGGCCGACCGGCTTCACGCTGTCGGAAGCGGCCAAGCTGGCCGGCGTGACGCCCGCCGCCGTCTACCGGCACTTCGAGGGCCGCGACGACCTGATTGTCGAGATAGCGATGCGGGGATTCGAGACCTTCGCCGATCTCATGGAACATGCGTACGCAACCGGACAGCCCTCGCCACTCGCATCGTTCGAGGCGACGGGACGCGCATATCTCGCCTTCGCCCAGCGGCATCCCGGACACTACGTCGCCATGTTCGAGAGCGGGATTCCGATCGACCGCACGCCAGAGCTCGCGCATGTTGCGCAGCGCGCCCTCGACGTGATCGAGACGGCCGCAGCGGAGCTGTCAAGGACCATCCCTCCTGACAAGCGTCCGCCCCCGCAGATGTTCTCGGCGCATGTCCGGGCGCTCAGCCACGGAGTCGTCGAGCTCTTCGCGCGCGGCGCGCCCGGAGCCGGATCGCCGTTTCAGCCCGAAGACCTGCTCGAGGCGGGGATCGGGATCTACCTGCGCGGACTCGGGCTGATCGACAGGGACGAGTGACCGCGAGGGCGCGCCGCCATGCGGGGCCGGCAGGGGATCCGCATGAGCGCCGGGACTGCGGCCGCGGCCTCTGCGACGCCGGCGACCGGGCTGGCAAAGGGCGCCGTCGCCACCTATCTGCATGTCATGGACCCCGACCAGTTCCCTCGTCTCGTCTACCTGGCGCTGCTGCTGACGGCCGTCGGCGGCTGGTTCATCGCGGAAAGCAGGAAGTCGCTCGGCAGGTCGCTGCGCATGTTCATGGCGTGGGGACTGATCTTCCTCGGCGTCGTGGCCGTCTACGGGCTCTGGGGCGACATTCGCCGCGACATCGTCCCCCGCCAGTCCGTGCTCTCGGACGGATCGTCCATCCACGTCCCCCGCGGACGCGGCGGGCATTTCTTCCTCCAGGTCGAGGTGAACGGAACGCCGGTGGAATTCATCGTCGACACGGGCGCCACGGAAATCGTCCTGTCGCTTGAGGACGCGCGCCGCACGGGGCTTGACCCGGACAGCCTGGCGTTCCTGGGCACGGCCCGCACGGCGAACGGGCCGGTCAGGACCGCCATGGCGACGGCGGACGAGATGTCGCTGGGGCCGGTCCGTTTCGAACGCGTGCGCGTGGCGGTGAACGGCGGAGACATGGACGAATCGCTTCTCGGAATGAGCTTCCTGTCCCGGTTCGCGCGTCTCGAGATATCCGACGGAGGCCTGATCCTGACACCTTGAGGAGGGGGCGTTTCCCTTGCACGGCGCCGTGGCGCGCCGCGCTACGGCTGCTCCGGCGCGACTTCCGCCTTCATGATCCAGCGCCCCTGTTCCTCTGCCCAGTACTGCGCCTCGGCACCCGCTTCGGTCAGCGTCCGCCATTGCGCCCGCGCATGCGCGACGGCATCCGCGTCGGCACCGTCGAACAGGATGCAGACCCTTTCCTTCGCCGCCACCTCCCCGACGCCGACATCGGCCCCGTCCACGCTGATCAGGCAGGCCGGATCGTTGCCGGGCTCTCCCGTCGTCAGCAGCACCGGCTGCTCCCTGTCATTCGGGCCCCCTGCCACGCCGTGGGGCAGGAACCCGTCTCCGAGCCACAGCTGCCGGTCCAGACGCTCAAGCAGGGAATCCTCGCGCGCAAGGACCGCAACCCGCCAGCCGGCCTCGAGCGACTTGCCGATCAGGGTCGCCAGCGTCACCTCAAGCGAACGCCTGTCCAGGCGGTAGAAATAGGCGGCCCCCATCAGCGGGATCCGCCGGATCCCGCGCCCCGGGCCGCGGCGGAAGCCCGCGCTGCCTCGACCGGAGCGCGCATGATGGCGGTCTCGACGCGCACGGAGCGGCTGGTCATGGCGGCCTCCGACCCTCTTTCGGCTCCGCGCCTGCCTAGCCGACTTGCCGCGCAGGGGGAATCCCCTTCTTCGGCCGGGCGGCAAGGATCCCGGGCCCGCCCCGGCGTCGGCGGCCTGCATGACAAGCCGTGTTTCGCCCGCTCCGCCGATGCTCTACACTCCCGCCGGACCGCGATGGACGCCATGCTCGGAAGATTCGACAGATACCTGCTTGCCCAGTTGCTGACGCTCTTCGGTTTCTTCGCGCTGGTGCTCGTCCTCATCTACTGGATAAACCGGGCCGTCGTGCTCTTCGACCAGATCATCGCGAACGGCGAATCGGCCGTCGTCTTCCTGGAGTTCACGGCTCTCTCGCTTCCCAACGTCGTCCGGATCGTCCTTCCCGTGTCGGCATTCGCCGCCTCGCTGTACGTCGCGAGCAGGCTGATGTCCGAAAGCGAGCTCGTGGTCATCCAGTCAGCCGGCCTCTCCCCGGCACGGCTGGTCCGAACGGTTCTGGCATTCGGACTCATCGTGCTTGCCATGTCCTCGGCCCTGGCTCACGTCCTGGTGCCTGCAAGCCAGTCCCGCCTCAGCGAACGGCAGGCGGAGATGGCCAGCGACATGACCGCCCGGCTTCTGCGCGAGGGGGAGTTCCTGCACCCGTCGGCCGGCCTCACCTTCTATGTCCGCGAAATCTCCGGCGTCGGGGCGCTTCAGGACCTTCTCCTGTACGACGCGCGCAACCCCGACCGCACGGTCGCCTACTCGTCGCACGAGGCCCTTCTGGTCCGCGGCGAGAGCGCGCCCAGCCTCGTCATGATCAACGGCATGGTACAGAGCCATGACGGCGTCAGCGGCCGGCTGTCGGTCACCCGCTTCGACGAATTCGCCCTGGATCTCTCGGGCCTGGTCGAGAGCGGCGCCGTGACAAGGCGCAGGCCCGGCGAACTCCCGACATCCGCGCTGCTCGCGGGCGGAGAGAGCGTCCAGGCCATGACCGGAGCGGACCGTTCCGCCCTCGCGGCAGAAGCGCATGAACGCTTCGGCGACGCATTGAACGGGCTGGTCGCGCCGCTCTTCGGATTCGCCGCGCTGATGGTGGGCGGGTTTTCCCGCTTTGGCGTCTGGCGGCAAGGCGTCGGCGCGGTGGTCGGGCTGATCCTGATCCAGCTGATCACGCAGATGGGCCAGGGGGCCGTCCGGGCGGATGCGGACAGCTGGCCGCTGGCCTATGCCGGGCCTCTCGCGGGGCTGATCACGGCGTTCGCGCTTCTCTGCATTGCGGGGCGACCGGGATTCCCGACACGCGCGAAGCCGCTGCCGCAATGACGCTCCACCTCTATTTTGCGCGCAAGTTCCTGAAGAGCTTCCTGCTTGTCTTCTTCGCGCTTCTCGCGATCCTGACGCTTACGGCCCTTGTCGAGCAGACCCGGCGGTTCGGCGGAGCCGACGATGCGGGCTTCGGCACGCTGCTGGCTCTCGCGATCCTGAGCGTTCCCGAAAGAATCTACAAGGTGCTTCCGCTTGTCATGATCCTGGCGACGATCGGCATGGTCCTCGGACTTGCAAGGTCCTCGGAGCTCGTGGTCGCCCGCGCCGCGGGGCGTCCGGCGCTGGGGAGCCTGATGGCGCCGATACTGCTGGCCATCCTCATCGGCGCCCTCGCCGTGGGCGCCATGAACCCGATCGTGGCGGCGACCCAAAGACAGCATGAGGCCCAAGCGACCCGTCTATCCGGCATTTCGTCGACCGCCTCGGTCACGGCGAACGGATTCTGGCTTCGCCAGGTCTCGCGCGACGGACAGACCGTGATTCGCGCGGACACGTCGAGCCTCGACGGCACAAGCCTCTTCGGCGTCACCTTTCTCGGCTACGCGCACGACGGCAACCCGACGTACCGCGTCGAGGCGGAGCGCGCGATGCTCGTTCCCGGCGCCTGGCAGGTTTCCGGCGCGAAGCAATGGCGGTTCGATGCCGACGGGCCGATTCCGGAAGTCGAAAGCGTCGAGATGCAGGAGATGACCCTCGCATCGGATCTCACGCGCGACCGGATCCTCGAAAGCCTCGGCACGCCGCGCATAGTGCCGATCTGGGACCTGCCCGCGTCCATCGCCCGGCTGGAAGCGGCCGGATTCTCGACCCGGAGCCACCGGATGTTCTTCCACATGGAGCTGGCCCTGCCACTGCTCCTGACCGCAATGGTGCTTGTCGGCGCCAGCTTCACGATGCGACACGCGCGAATGGGGCGGACGGGGGTCATGGTCATGATGGCGCTCGGCTTCGGGTTTCTCTTCTACTTCATCAGGAACTTCGTCGCGGTCCTCGGCGAGAACGGCCAGATCCCCGTCGTCATGGCCGCATGGCTGCCCCCGGTCGCGATACTGCTGATGCCGCTTGCGCTGCTGCTGCACCTGGAGGACGGGTGAAGACGCGCCTGGCCGCATGCCTTGCCGCCCTCGTCCTGTGCCTCGGCACGGACGGCCTGCGCGCGCAGGAACTCGCCTCGCTCGTCGCCGACTCCGTTTCGTTCGATCCGGCGGGACGCCTCGCGGCCACGGGGAACGTGGAGATCCTCGTCCAGGGCACGCGCCTCACGGCATCCTCCGTCACCTATGACGGCGACGGCGACCGGCTGGCCGTTTCCGGCCCGATCCGGGTCAGGGACGCGAACGGCACGGTCTTTCTGGCCGATTACGCGGATCTCGACCGGAACCTCCGGGACGGGCTTCTGGCCTCCGCAAGGATGGTGCTCGAGCGGCACTTCCAGATCGCCGCGGACCGCATCGTCCGCACAGGCGACCGCTACACGCAGCTCGACCGGGCCGTCGCCTCGTCCTGCGAGGTCTGCGCCGCCAGGCCCGTGCCGCTGTGGGAGATACGCGCTTCGAGAATCGTGCACGATGACGTCGAGCGCCAGCTCTACTTCAGGAACGCCCAGCTGCGCTTCTCGGGAGTGCCGATCCTGTACGTGCCGCGGCTCCGCCTTCCCGACCCGAGCCTTGACCGCGCCAGCGGCTTCCTCGTTCCCGAGGCGAAGGCCACGTCCGATCTCGGGGCCGGCGTCAAGCTTCCCTACTTCCTCGCCTTCGGGAACCACCGGGACCTTACCGTGACGCCCTACCTGTCCGGCTCGACGACGACCCTCGAGCTTCGGTACCGTCACGAGCTCGAGGGCGGGCACGTCGAGGCGGTCGGCGCCGTCTCCCGCGACGACATCGAGGGATCGCGCAGGTACATCCTCGGCAACGCGAGCCATCTCCTGCCACGCGGCTTCGTCTTCGAGGCGCAGGCGGAGTATGCGTCGGACCCGAGCTACCTCCTCACCTACGGCTATGGAGAACGGGACAGGCTGATCAACCAGCTGTCCGTCACGCGCGTGCGGAACAAGGACGTCTTCAGATCCGAAGTCACCGCGTATCGCACGCTCCGGAGTTCCGAAATCAGCAGGCGGCACACCCTGCCGGACCGACTCCTCGACATCCGCTACGAGCGCGAGCTGCCGAAGCTTTCCTTCGGCGGGCGCACGTTCGCCGCCATCTCGTCCAGTTCGCTCATCCGGCCGTCATCCGCAAGCGAGGAAGGCACCGGCCGGGACGTCAACCGCCTCGGCGCGTCCGTCGACTGGTCACGCACGCTGGCATTCGCGCCCGGCGTGCTGGCCAGGGCCGAGCTCGGGCTTCGCGGAGATGCATACACGGTCGCGCAGGACACGCGAATCGAACGCAACCCTGCGCGCCTGGCGGCCCGGACCGCACTCGAGCTGCGGCTCCCGATGGGCCGCCGGACGTCCGGCGGCCTTCTCGACTCTCTCGAGCCGATCCTGAGGATCGACGCGTCCGACACGAGCGGGGATGCCGTGCCCAACGAGGACAGCACGGTGGTCGAGATCGACGAAGCCAACCTGTTCGCCCCCACCCGATACCCCGGCGTCGACAGAAGGGACGACGGCATCCGCGTGGCTGCCGGAGGCAGGTGGAGCCGGGAGAATCCCGGAAGATGGGACGTCGACCTCGCCCTGGGCCGCCTCTTCGGCGTTTCCGGCGACCCGGTACCGGACGACTCCGAGTGGCTGGTGTCGGGGCGGATCGGAATCGGCCGCGGCATTTCAGCCCATTCGCGATCGCTTGTCGGCCGCGGACAGGAGGTCACGCTGTCCGAAACGCGCCTTGACTGGTCTGCGGGACGCCGCACGCTCTCCTCCGGCTACTTCCACGCCGTGCCGGACGACCCCAACAACCCCAGGGACCGGACGCAGGAGACCGACAAGGGCATGAACAGCCGCCTTTCGGAATGGTACCTGGACGGAACCTACGATATCGGTGACGGCTGGTCAGCGCGCGCGGGAGGGCGGTACGATCTTCACGCCGACCGCATGGCGCGGGCGGATCTCGGTCTCAGCTACCGGTCGGACTGCGCGCGCATCGCGCTTTCGCTCTCGCATCGCGCCACCAGTTCGACTAGGTTCGACTCGACGACCGAAATAGGCTTCCACGTGTCTCTTCTGGGAATCGGGAGCCGACGCGATGATCAGGCGGGGCGGAGCGCTTGCAGGGGATGAGGACCGTGACGGGACGCTGCTTGCTCGCGGCATTTGCCGCGCTCCTCGCGCATGCGCCCGCTTCGGCGGAGGCCCAGGGCCGCTTCGCGCCGGAACTTCAGGTGGGTGACCAGGTCATCACGCGCTACCAGATCGAACAGCGCGGGCGCTTTCTCGCGCTCCTGGGCGCGCGCGGCGACGTGCGCCGCCGCGCGCGCGAGCAGCTGATCAACGAGACCGTGCAGCGCATTGCCGCGCAGGACGCCGGCGTCCGGGTCACGCAGGAAGAGGTCGATGCGGGCATGGCGGAATTCGCGGCGCGCGGCGACCTCCGCGTCGAGGACGTCATCGCCATCCTGGAGGAATCGGGAATCGAGCCAGAGTCCTTCCGTGCGTTCATCGAGGCCGGTGCTGCCTGGCGGCGGCTCGTCCGCAACCAGTTCGGGGCGTCCGTCCGCGCCTCGATTCCCGATCGCCAGATCCAGCGCACGCTTGCGTCGACGGGAACCGAAAGCGGCGTGCGGGTCCTGGTGTCGGAGATCATCCTTCCCGCAACAGACCCGAACACCGCCATTGCATCGCGCGAGCGCGGCGCCCGGGTCGCGGCGCTGGACAGCGAGGACGAATTCGCGGCCGCCGCCCGAATCTACTCGATCGGCGCGTCGGCGGATCGAGGCGGCGAAATCGACTGGGAGGCCCTGGACGCGCTGCCGGAGGGCATCGGCGACATCGTTGCCGGGCTCGAGGTCGGCGAGATCAGCAGCCCTGTGGACTACGAAGGCAACATCGCGATATTCCTGCTTCGCGACATCGAGCGCATCGAGGAGGACGCCAGGAAGGCCCTGCTCGTCGACTACGCGCTTCTCGGCCTGAAGGAAGGGGCCGGAGCAGCGGACATCGCCAAGGCCGTGGACGAATGCGGCGACCTCTATGCCGTCGCCCGCGACGTTCCCGGGAGCCGGCTCGTCCGCGAGGCCGTTCCGTCCGGGGAGCTCCCTGCAGACGTGCGCGCGGCCGTCGCCGACCTCGACGAGAACGAGATCTCGACCGAACTGCTGCGTGACGGAAACCCGGCCCTGCTGATGCTCTGCGAGCGGCGCCCGGACGTGAAAAGCGACATCGATCTCGACCTCATCGCCGGACGCCTCCTGAACCTGCGGCTCGGCAACACCGCCGCGCACTACCTGGCCGAGCTGCGCGCATCGACCAACGTCATCGATCTTGCGAACTGACGCATGGCCGGACCTGTCGCGCCTCCCGTCGCGGTAAGCTGCGGCGACCCTTCCGGCATCGGCCCCGAAATCATCGTCGCGGCATGGGCCGCCCTGAGAGACGAGCTGCCGTTCTTCATGATCGGCGATCCCGGGCACGTGCCCGCCGGGACCAGGACCGTCGCCATCGACGCCCCCGCCGAAGCTCCCGCCGCCATGGCCGACGGGCTGCCGGTGCTTCCGATCGCGTTCCCGGAGCCGGCCAGGCCCGGCCAGCCTGATCCGCGGAACGCATCAGCCGTGGTCGAAGCCGTCCGGAAGGCCGTCGAACTGGTCGGCAGGGACGCGGCCTCCGCCCTGTGCACGGCGCCGGTGTCAAAGCGGGAACTGGTGTTGCACGCCGGGTTCGCCTTCCCGGGGCAGACCGAGTTCCTCGCCCGTCTCGACGGCGGCGGACGGTCCGTGATGATGCTTGCCAGCGACGCGTTGAAAGTCGTGCCCGTCACGACGCACGTTCCGGTCTCGGAGGTTCCCCGAGCGCTGAGCGCCGACCTTCTCGAAACGACGATACGTGTCGCCGGGCGCGCCCTGCGCGAGGACTTCGGCATTCCGGCGCCGCCGCGGATTGCCGTTGCCGGGCTGAACCCGCACGCGGGCGAAGACGGTGTCCTGGGCGACGAGGAGACCAGCGTCATCGTCCCGGTCTGCGACCGCCTGCGCGCCGAAGGGATGTCGGTCACGGGACCGCTCCCCGCCGACACGATGTTCCATGCGCAGGCCCGTGCAGGCTATGACGCCGCGATAGCGATGTACCACGACCAGGCGCTGATTCCGGCCAAGACGCTGGCCTTCGACCGCGCCGTCAACGTGACCCTGGGGCTTTCCTTCGTGCGCACCTCGCCAGATCACGGCACCGCCTTCGACATCGCGGGACGCGGCGAAGCCAGCCCGGCCTCGATGATCGCGGCGCTCCGGCTTGCGCGGGATCTCGCCTCGGCGCGTCGCGCGAACGCGCGCAAGTGAGCGCGCTGGACGCCCTCCCTCCGCTCCGCGACGTGATCGCGACGCATGGTCTCGCCGCGCGGAAGTCGCTGGGCCAGAACTTCCTTCTGGACCTCAACCTCACGGCGAGGATCGCCCGTGCGGGCGGCGTCCTGTCCGATGCCGACGTGCTCGAGATAGGCCCCGGGCCGGGTGGCCTCACGCGAAGCCTTCTCGCCGAAGGCGCCCGCCGGGTTCTCGCGGTGGAAAGGGACCGGCGCTGCATTCCGGCCCTTGCCGAAATCGCCCGGGCCTGTCCCGGCAGGCTCGACGTCGTCAATGCCGACGCCTTGCGGTTCGACCCGTGCGGATGCCTTTCGCCCCCCGTCAAGGTGGTGGCCAGCCTGCCGTACAATGTCGCCACGGAACTGCTGACGCGCTGGCTGTCGCCTCCTGAATGGCCGCCGTTCTGGCAAAGCCTGACGCTCATGTTCCAGCGCGAGGTCGCGGAGCGAATCGTGGCCGCGCCAGGCGGCAAGTCCTACGGCCGCATCGCGATCCTGACAGGGTGGCGCAGCAACGCACGGATCGTCATGGACGTTCCGGCCCGGGCATTCACGCCGCCGCCCAGGGTCGATTCGGCAGTGGTTCACATAGAGGCGTTGCCCGCGCCGCGCTTCCCCGCCGACGCCGGGACGCTGGGAAAGGTCGTCGCCGCCGCCTTCCGCCATCGCAGGAAAATGCTGCGCTCGAGCCTGAAAGGCCTTGCTCCCGACATCGCGGACAGGCTCCGGCTGGCGGGCATCAGGCCGACCGACCGACCGGAGACCGTCGACATAGAGCGCTTCTGCACGCTGTCGGAGACGCTCGGCACAGGCTGACCCGAACGCCGGCAGGCAGGCGGCCAAGAGCTATTCGCGGGCGCCGGATGCCGCCAGGACCGGCCCGTCCGAACGCGTCGGGCCGCGCGGCGGACGCGGCTTCCGCGGCGGAGCGACGCGTTCTTCCGGCGTTTCGACCAGTCCGCCCGCTCCCGGCGACACATCCAGCGCGTCGCTTGAGGCAGGTGCGGCGGCAGCCTCCGCTGCGGAGACGCCGGCACGACCGCCGCCGGAGGCGGCGTCCCCCCTGTCCTCGGCGCGCCCGCCGCCCTGATGCGAGCCCCGGCGCTCCTGCTGCTGGGCATGGCGTTCCGCCTGCTCCCGCTGGGCTTCCGCAAGCATGCGCAGGTAATGCTCGGCATGCTGCTGGAAGTTCTCGGTCGCGACCCGGTCATTTGACAGCTGCGCATCGCGCGCCATCAGGCTGTACTTGTCGATGATCTGCTGCGGGGTTCCCCGGACCTTGCCCTCCGGACCCGACGAGTCGAAGACCCGGTTGACGACATTGCCCATCGAGCGGTTGCGGTTCGACTTCGTCCGCGATCGTGATTTGGATGTTCTCATGTGTAAGACTGTCCAGCTTCTTGTCTGGTCATGCTTGGGGGTTTCGAAGGCCTGCCCGCTCCCCGGGCGCCGTTCCCTGCATGGAGTTCGCAGGACGGCGCGGGAGGCCTCAGGTCCGCCCTCGCCGTCTGCTTCGCCATGTCTATCCAGTGATCGCGCGGTTGCCAAGAGGTTTTTTCGCGAGGCTCGCGGCGGTTTCCGGCGGCGTGCGCCCTGCCCTGCACCGGCTCATTGCGGGTTCCTCGCCTCCACGACCCTGTCCCTGCCGTCCAGGTCGGCATGAACCGCCACACTCTCCAGACCGGCATCCGCCAGCAGTCTCCGGACCCTGCCGGCCTGGGTCGGCCCCGTCTCGACCAGAAGCCTTCCGCCCGGGGTCAGATGGCTCCGCGCGCCCGCCGCGATCGCGCGATACGCCGAAAGCCCGTCAGCGCCGCCTGCCAGGGCCAGGTGCGGTTCGTGGTCCCTGACCTCCGGCGGCAGGTCCTTGATCTCCTCCGCCGCGATGTAGGGCGGATTGGAAACGACGAGATCGTAACGGCCGCCCACGTCTCCGTACCAGTCGGAAAGCGGCAGGATCACGCGTTCGGCCACGCCCATGGACCTGGCGTTTTCCCCGGCGACCAGCAAGGCCCTGTCCGAGACGTCCGTCCCGACGCCGCGTGCGTCCGGGCGTTCCGCGAGGAGCGAGATGACAATGCAGCCGGATCCTGTTCCCAGGTCCAAGACCCGTTCGAAAGGCTCCCGGAGGCCCAGCTCGACCAGAAGTTCCGTTTCCGGACGGGGATCCAGGACGTCGCACGTGACCTTGAACGTGCCCTTCCAGAAGTCCCGCTTTCCGACGATCTGCGACACCGGCCGTCTTTTTTCCCTCTCGGACACCCCGAAGTCCAGCATCCGGAGCGCAAGCGCGTTCGGCGCATCGCGGGTCTGGGGCTCAGGCGAGGCCATGCCCAGGCCGCAGGCCCAGCGGAACATGCGCCGGAAGTCGCCTTCCGCATCCTGCACGCCTGCCGTCCGCAGACGCGCGATCCAGCGGTCCCGCCCGGTCACCGGGCGCTCCCCGCGCGGATTGCGGCGTTGCCGGGACGTCGAGTCGGGCGGGTCACAGCCCGTGTTCCGCCAGCCTCTCGGCATGGTCGGCGGCGACCAGGGCGTCTATGACGTCATCGAGATCGCCGCCAAGCACCGCGGCAAGCCTGTATGTCGTCAGTCCTATGCGATGATCCGTCATCCGGCCCTGAGGGAAATTGTAGGTCCGGATCCTCTCCGAGCGGTCCCCCGAACCCACCTTGGCCTTCCGTTCGCTCGCGCGTTCCGCCGCCAGCCTCTGGCGCTCCATGTCGTAGAGCTTCGCGCGCAGCCGGGCCATGGCGATCACCCGGTTCTGATGCTGGGACTTTTCCGAGGACGTCACCACGATGCCGGAAGGGACGTGCGTGATCCTGACGGCCGAATCCGTCTTGTTCACGTGCTGCCCGCCCGATCCGCTGGCCCGCATCGTGTCGATCCGGATGTCGCCGGCCGGAATGTCTATGTCCACTTCCTCGGCTTCCGGCAGGACCGCGACAGTCGCTGCCGACGTATGGACCCGCCCGCCGGATTCCGTCTCCGGCACGCGCTGGACCCTGTGAACGCCGCTCTCGAACTTCAGCCGCGCAAACACGCCGTCCCCCGCGACATTGGCGACAGCCTCCTTGACGCCGCCAAGCCCGGATTCCGACAGCCCGATCATCGAGAACCGCCAGCCCCGGCCCTCAGCGTAACGCTGGTACATCCGCAGCAGCTCCCCGGCGAAAAGCGCGGCCTCCTCGCCGCCGGCGCCCGGCCGCACCTCGAGGATCGCCGGCCGCGCATCGGCATCGTCCCTTGGCAGGAGCGCAATCCTCAAGCGGTGCTCCAGGGCGGGAAGCCCGCCCTTCAGCCGTGCGAGCTCCTCCTGGGCAAGCGCGCGCATTTCGGGATCGTCCAGCATCGCCTCGGCCTCGTCACGCGCGGCCAGCAGGGCCTGATAGGCGTCTATCTCGGTCACGAGAAGCTTCAGCTCGGCATATTCCCGCGAAAGGCCCGCGATTTCGTCCCCCTGCACGCCGCTCGCCATCTTCGCCTCCAGGAAGCGAAAGCGCTCGCGGATCTGCTCGAGTTTGTCGCGGGGCACCATGCCTCCCTCTCACGCATTGACCGCGCTGCGTCAAGTTCGGCGAGCGCCAAGGTCGCCGGCAAGTGAAGCGCAGGCCCGGTTCATGACAGTGCGGCGCGGATCCTTCCCGGTCCGGCCTGCATCTTTCCGGGCTCCCTGCCCGTTCCCTGCCATGCCTGGGCCACGGAGAGCCGGCGAAGGAAGGCACGGTGGACGCGGCCCCTTGCCGCGCATCCCTTGGCGACGCACTCCAACTGCATCTCCGCGGTCCGGCCCAGCCAGAGGAACCCCGCGCCCGCGCGCCTGCAGCCCGCTGCAAGGACCGCCTTGCGGCGCCGCAGGCGCGCCCTTCGCCAGCAACGCCACGATCCCGGGCCGCCGCCCGGCCGCCAGTCGTGCGCACACGGAACCGCCGTCCGCCATGACCGGGCGTTCGCGCACCGACGGTCAGGCTGGCGGGAATTGCTGCCGTCGGGCCAGGGCGAATTGGTTCACGTCACTTTTTCCAGTCCTGACATGGAGTTGACCTTGAATCTGGACACCTCCGCCGCGCGCCTGTATGGTTCTGGCGAACCGGTTGCGGGAGCCCGGGCGTGGATCTTTCGGAGGTATCGGTCGACATCGTCGCGGAGGCGGACGAGGCGCGCTTCCGCGCCCTGATGCAGGCGCACCACTGCCTCGGCGCGCTCCGGCCCGTCGGCGAGACCGTGCGCTACGTCGCCCGTCACCGCGACCGCTGGCTGGCCATCGCGGTGTTCTCGGCCCCGGCGCTCAAGTGCGGGGCGCGCGACCGCTGGGTCGGCTGGGACCGCAGCCTCCAGTTCGGCCGCCTGCATCTCGTCTCGAACAACTCCCGGTTCCTGATCCTGCCCGGCGCGCCGCGCAACCTCGGCTCGCGCGTCCTGTCGCTGTGCGCCCGGCGCGTCGTCCGGGACTGGCCGGCCCGCTTCGGCCACGGGATCCTGCTGCTGGAGACCTTCGTGGATCCGGCCCGCTTCCACGGGACCGTCTGCCGCGCCGCGAACTGGATCGAGGCCGGGATCACGCGGGGCTTCGCCCGCCACGGACGGGGCTACGTCGCCAACGAATGTCCGAAGCGGGTGTTCCTGCTTCCGCCGTCCCGCGCGGCGCGGTCCCGGCTCCGCGCCTTCCGCCTCGATCCCCGGCTGCAGCATGGAGTGCCCAGGATGACATTGAGCGTCGAACACATGGAGACCCTGCCCGACTTCTTCAGGGACATCGACGACCCCCGCCGGAGGGAGGGGCGGCGGCACGCGCCGCCCTCGGTGCCGGCCCTGGCGACGGCGGCGGTGCTCTGCGGCATGCGCGGCTGCAGGGCGATCAAGGAATGGGTGGACGACCTCAGGCCCTCCGGGCCGGGCGCTTCCGCGTGCGCTTCCGCAACGGGCGGCACGAGCGGCCGAGCGAGTGGCTGATCCGCGACATCCTGGTGCGGGTCGACCCGGAGCAGCTCGACGCCGCGCTCCGGGCCCGGGCCGGGAGGCCCATGGCGGCGGCCGCGACACCGCGCTCGCGACCTGTGGCAAGACGATGCGCGGCGCGGTGGACGGCGACGGCCGCCGGACCCATGTCCTCGGCATCGTCGGCCACGGGACGGCGGCGCCGCTGGGTCAAAAAAAACCGTTCCGGACCCGGGTGACGGCAGCGAGGGGAAGCGGACGAACGAGATCGGCGTCGTCGTTCCGCTGGTCGAGGCGCTGCCCGACATCGCCGGACGGGTCTCGCCGCCGACGCCATGCTGGCGCAGGGAAAGCTCGCCCGCCACCTCCCCGGCCGGAAGGCGCACTACATGTTCACGGTCAAGGACAACCAGAAGACGCTGCGCCGGGACATCCGGCTCCCGTGCGACGAGATGACGGGCGCGCGCGCGCCCGACTTCGTGCAGGAGCCCGGGAAGCCGGAGCACGGGCGCCTCGAGCGCCGCCCGGTCCGGGTGTCGTCGGAAACCGACGAATGCGCGGAGTTCCCCGGCGTCGGGCAGGTCTTCGCCGTGCGCCGCGAGGTCACCCAGGTCAGGACCGGCGAGAGGAGCGCCGAGACCGCCTACGGGGTCACGAGCCCGGGTCCCGGGGCCGCCGCGCCGAAGCGCCTGCCTGAGCTGAACCGCGGCCACTGGCGCATGGAGGCGAATCACCACATCCCTGACTGGAGCTTCGACGAGGACCGGAGCCGCATCCGCACCGGCCACGGCCCGGAGAACACGACCCTGCTGCGGCGCTTCGCGACCGGCCTCGTCAAGGCCCGCGGGCTCGCCGTCGCGGAGACGATGCGCAGGCTGGGCCGGGACGCGCGGCGCGCGCTCGACTTCCTGAAGACGGCCGGCAACGCCCGCCCGCGCCCGTCCGTGCCACCGGCCTGACCGCCGGAGGCGCCGGGCCGCGCCGTCGGCGCGAAAACGCGGCAGGCGCACGTTTGACCAAAGACCGGAAAACGCGCGTTCCCGGCACGGCGACCGCCGTCGCCGACGGACGCGGAATCATGGCCGCCGGCGACCGGACCGGCTCTCCGGGAGCCCCGAAAACGGAGAATCCGTCATCGGGACGGCACGAACGGGACGCTCAGGTGCCCGCGCCCGGGCGGACCCCCGCGTCAGCGGGCTATAGAACCAATTAGCCCTGGCCGTCGGGCCATCCGCTCTTCCCTGCGGCGGCCACATCTGATAGGATCACGCGGACCATCAACCGGCCATCAACCCTGGAGGACACATTGTCATGACCCGCTGGACACGGACACACACCCCCCCCCCCATAAGCGACTGACGCTGCTGGCCGCCGCCCTGGTGGCCACTCTCAGTGCCGCCCCCACCCTGGCGCAGACGCTGCCGGTGGTGGAACTGCTGGTGAGTGACACAGAAATCAGTGAAACGTATGACTGCGCCAGTCTTGGCGCCTTTCAAATCAACGCCGGGGTGCAGTCCGACGGATCTCCCCTCCCGGGAGGGCGCCTTGAGTTTCGGGTGGCCGCCATCACCACCGCAGGCCCCAACCGCTTTGCGGATCCCCACGGTCACACCCCAAGAGAAGGACAAGCACGCCCCAGCAAGTTCCTCACCAAGGCCGATGGCACCGGCCTGATTGCCGACAAGAATGACCGCATCAAGGGCTTTGCAGAGATGACCCTGACCTCCAAAGGCCTGTCCGCCACCGGCCTTTGCTGGGGCGATGACAATCTGGACACCGGCGACAGCACGGTGATGGTCGTCATCGCCAACGGCCCCGGCTACACCGTCCACCCGACGAAAGGGCGCGCCGTCTTCACCATCCGGGAGAATGACAGCTGCCGCAATCCGACTGCCGCCACCGGCGGCGTGGTCCACCGGATGAACGGCAGTTCGACCTGCATCTGCGCCACCGAGAGTCGCCATTCCAGTGTGCGGCGGGCGCTGAATCGCACCATGCCCACGCCCGGGGATGACGGGCGCTACGGCACCGAAGACGACGGGACCACCGACGCGCCCCCGCCAAGCGCGGGGTTCCTGAGCAGCCTGGCCGGGATGTTCCATGACCCCTCCCATCTCTACTGCGCGGACTCGCCCTACAAGGGCCTGCCCTGATCCGGGCGGTCCGCCGACCGGCGGGCCAATGGCATTCGGACAGGAAAGCCCCCGCGCTTCGGGCGCGGGGGCTTTTTCCGTGGCCTTTCCCGTGTCAGGCGGCTTGCCGTTTCTGCCGCTTGTTCCTTGGCTGCATGGACCGGCGCAGGTGGCTGCCCCCCGGCTTTTCGCGCTGCAGGCACCGGGACAGCCCTGTCGTGATCCGTGCGGCGGGCGACCTTGCGCGCCACGAGTCCTGGTACGCGAGCCTGCTGCACATGTGCTTCCGAGCGACCGGCGCGGACGTGGCGACGCCGCTGGGAGACGAGGTGCCCTGAACGAACTGTCCGGATCGCAGCATCACGAACGGCTGCTGCGAAACCGCCTTACCGCGCATTCATCATCTGACGGGCCAGCAACGCAACGGCCGTCAGGCTCACGAGGATGACCAGGATCGCCGACGGCGCCGCCTGCCCGATCTTCTCCAGCGAGGCCTGCTCGTACGCACGTGTCGCAAGGGTGTCGAAATTGAACGGCCGAAGCAGGAGGGTCGCCGGGAGCTCCTTGACGGCGTCCACGAACACCAGCAGGAGCGCGGTGGCCACCGACCCCCGGATCAGCGGCAGATAGACCCTGAAAAGCGTGCCGGCGGCGGACCGCCCAAGCGTCCTGGCCGCCATGGGAAGGCTTGGCGCGACGCGCGCGACGGCCGCGTCCGTCGCACCCTGCCCGATGGCGAAGAACCTGACGGAATATGCGTAGACGAGTGCGGCGACGCCTCCCGTGAGCAGCAGTCCGGGATCCCGGCCCGTCATGCGGAGAATGCCGTCGGCCAGCGCATTGTCGAACGCCGCCAGCGGGATCAGCAGACCCATCGCCAGCACCGCTCCCGGCGCCGCATATCCGATCATCGTGACCGGCAGGAGCATTCGCGGCCCCTGCCTCCCGGAAAGTCGCGTCCCGTACACGAGAAACAGCGACGCGGCGACTGTCACGACGGCCGCCGCGCCGCCGACCGTGAACGTGCTGGCAAGCGCCGCGCCCAGTCCCGGCGCCAGCCACTCCTCCGGACTCGAGAGCGCATGGTTCCCCAGCACCGCGACGGGAAACGCGAAGCCGGCAAGGAATGGCATCGCGCACGCAGCCGAAGCCGTCCAGCCCGCCACGCCCGTCAGCGCCACCCTTTCGATGCGGCGGTCCGTCCGGGACATCCGGTGAAACCTCATGCGGCGGCGGCTGGCCCTTTCGAGAACGACCAGAAGGAGGATCATCCCGAGCGTCACGCACGCGACCTGCGCCGCCCCGCCCGCGTTCCCCCCTTCCAGCCAGACGGTGAATATCCCGGTCGTCAGGGTCTGCACGCCAAGGTGGTCGACGGCGCCAAAGTCGTTTGCCGTCTCCATCATCACGATCGCCGTGCCGGCGATGATCGTGGGCCGCGCAAGCGGCAGCCCGATTCTCAGGAAGCGGCGCCGGAACCCCGCCCCCAGCGCGCGGGCGACCTCGTGGGCCCGGCCGGACTGCTCCCGGAACCCGGCCCGCGCAAGCAAGTAGACGTAGGGATAGAGCGACGCGGTCAGCACGAAAACCGCGCCATGCAGCGACCTGATCTCGGGGAAGCGGTAGTCGTCGGCGCGTTCCCAGCCGAACAGCGCGCGCAGCCCGGTCTGCACGGGTCCCGCAAATTCGAGAAGGTCGGCCAGCGCGTAGGCTCCCAGGTATCCGGGAACGGCCAGCGGAAAAAGGAGGAGCCACTCGAGCCACCTTGACCCCGGAAAGCGGCAGCACACGATCAGCCAGGCCGTGCATGTGCCGACAACCGCGGACAGAAGGCCAACCGAGGCCATGAGAACCAGCGTGTTCGACAGGTAGCGCGGCAAGGTCGTGGCGGCCAGGTGGCCCCAGACCGGCTCGGACGGATGCGCCGCCATCCAGACGATGGACGCGATCGGCATGAGCACGAGCCCGGCTATCGCCAGGGCGCCGAGACTCCAGACGTCCGGCAGCGGCAGGCGCTGGCGGCGCATCAGCTGAGCGTTTCTCTCGGCCATTGCGCACCGCCTAGCTTGAAACGGGCCCGCCTGTCCAGTTGCCCGGGCGCTGGCTGCGCGCGGCGAAGGACGCCGCGCCGACGCGGCCGACGGGCCGCCCCCGGGCGCGGGCCCCGTCGGGCAAGCGCCGCGTCACATGCCCAGCGCCTCCCTGTACACCTGAAGGATCGCCTCCTCTTCGGCGACCTCGTTCTGGTCCCGCTTCCTGATCGCGATCAGCCTGCGGATGGCCTTCGCGTCGTAGCCGCGTGATCCGGCCTCGGCCAGCACTTCCCTCTGCTGGCCGGTGACGGCCGTCCTCTCCGCCTCAAGCGCCTCGTAGCGCTCGACGAACTGGCGGAGCTCGTCCGCCGCAACGCGATGGGTCTGCTCGGTCATGTCCCTCCTCCGGCCGGATGCACGCCTGAATGCCTGACGCTTCCCGATATTCCGCGCAGGCCGGGCCGGCAAGGGGGCAAGGGTTGATCCGCTCCCGTCCGCCCGCTATCCGGGCATGCCGGAGCTCACGCATGCGGGGCGGCATGGAAAACCTTGTCTGGACAGGAGCCTTGGTGACGCTTGCCGGCGTCGCATGCCTGGTCTGGTGCATCATTGCGGTCCAGCGCGCGCGGCGCGAAGCGCTGGACGAGCCGGAAATGAAGGCCAGGCTCCGGAAGGCTGTCGCCATGAACATGGGCGCCCTCGCGCTGTCCGCGACCGGGCTGATGATGGTCGTGGCCGGCATAACGCTCGGATAGCGGCGCCGGCATTCAGCCGGCCTCTCCGGCAGCCGCGCCCGCCATGTCCGGCAAGGTCACCCGAAACGCGGCGCCGCCAAGCCCGGCAACGTAGTCGACATCTCCCTGAAGGCGCTTCATCACCTCGCGACAGATCGCCAGCCCGAGCCCCGCCCCGCTTCCCGCACGATGGTCGTCGGCGCGCGTGAACTTCTCGAACATCAGCGCCCGGGATTCCTCGGGGATGCCGGAGCCGTTGTCGATGAAATCCACGACGTGACGGCCGCCGGCCTCGCGAACGCGGACCTTCAGGCGCGGCTCCGCCGCGTCGCAGTGCTTCCTGGCATTCGAGATCAGGTTGATGAACACCTGTGCAAGCCGGTCGCAGTCGGTGCGCAGCGGCACCTTCTCGTCAGCCCCGTTCCGGTCGACCGTCATCCGCGCCTCGGCGCCGAGCTGCCCGGTCGCCGCGAAGGCCCGGTCCAGGACCGCGTCAAGCGTGTCCTCCTGCCGCTTCAGCCTGACCTGCCCGCTCTCGAGAACGCTCAGGTCCAGCAGGTCGTCAAGAAGACGCGTCATGCGGACCGCCTCGCCGTTTATGGTGCGGCTGAACTTCTGGCGATCCTCCGCCGACATCGACTCGCCGTCCATAAGTATCTCGCTGAACGAGCGGATCGAGGTCATCGGGGTCCGAAGCTCGTGGCTGACCTGGCTCAGGAAGCCGTCCTTCTGGAAGGACAGCGCCACGAGCTTCTCGTTGGCCTCGCGCAGCTGGCCCGCGGCGCTCTCGAGCTCCCGCGACTTCGCCTCGAGCTGGCTCGAGTACTCGAGGATCTGCTGGGCCTCGTCGGCAACCCTCATCATGTCCTCGACCGAAACCGAAACGCCGCCCGTGATCTGCGCGATCATCGCGTGGGCCGTCGCGGCCCCGACGGAGCCCGCAAGTTCGCGCTCGAGGCGCTCGACGAATGCCGGCGTCACGTCCGGGAGCGACCCGCCCTTGCCCTGCCTTCGGGCCTCGGCCCTGAAGAGCGACTGGGCGCCGGAGGCGCCCAGCAGCCGCTGCGACATCATGAGCAGGTCCTCGGCCTCGACCGCATCGCCGCTCCAGCCCCGGGCGCCCGACGAATGCCGGAATATGCTGGCGAAACGCGCGCCCTGGAGACGCTCGAGCGGGGTCTGGGCGCTCAGAAGGGAGAACGCCAGCAGCGACCCTGCGTTCAGGGTCATGGACCAGAACACCGAGTGCACAAGCGGATCGAGGCCCTCGATTCCGAAGAGCGCGTGCGGGCGAAGCAGCGCGATGCCGAACGGGCCGTTCGAGAAGATCTCCGGCGTCAGGAGGCCGGCAGCGCCGAAGCTCGGCAGGAACGACGTCCAGACCCAGACCGCGAAGCCGACCGAAATCCCGGCCGCCGCCCCGGCCCGGGTTGCGCCGCGCCAGAAGATCGCGCCGAGAAGGGCGGGCAGCACCTGCGCCGCGCCCGCAAAGGACACAAGGCCGATCGCGGCGAGCGCGGCGCCGCCGCCCGACAGGACGAAGTAGAGGTACCCGAAGAGCAGGAGGCCGGCGATCGACAGGCGACGCGACAGGATCACGACGCGGCGCACGTCTCCCGAAAGCGCGGCCCGGCCCTCCTTGAGGTTCAGCCAGACGGGCATCACGACATGATTCGACACCATTGTGGACACCGCGATCGCCGCGACGATCACCATCGAGGTCGCCGCGCTGAAGCCGCCCAGGAACGCCAGCATTGCGAGCGCGTTCCGGCCAAGGGCCAGGGGCACGGTCTGCACGAAGAGGTCCGGATTGGAGCCTTCGGGAGTCACCGACAGCCCGACGACGGCGATCGGGACGACGAAAAGGCTGATGAGCAGAAGGTAGAGCGGAAACGCCCAGCTTGCCGTTGCAAGATGCCGCTCGTCGGAGTTCTCGACCACCATGACCTGGAACATGCGCGGCAGGCAGAGGAATGCGGCCGCCGAGAGGAATATCAGGGTCGCCCAGCGATCCGCCCCCGTCTCCCATCTTGATATCGGCGAGGCGTCTATCGCCTGAAGCGTGGGCCCCACCCCGCCGCTGACGGCGAAAACGACGAACATGCCGACGGCCAGGAGCGCGGCAAGCTTGACGACCGCCTCGACGGCAATGGCCGTGACCACGCCGTGATGCCGCTCGTTCGCGTTCAGGTTGCGCGTGCCGAAGATGATCGTGAAGAGCGCCAGGCCGGCGGCGATCAGGAACGCCGTGCTCCTCAGCGACTGCGGGTCCGACGCCGGGCCGGACTGGGCGAACGCGTTCAGGCTCAGCGTCACGGACTGGAGCTGCAAGGCGATGTAAGGGGTCGTTCCCAGAACGGCCAGGCAGGTCACGAGGACGCCGAGCGCGTTCGACTTGCCGTAGCGCGACGAGATCAGGTCGGCGATCGACGTGATCCTCTGCGAGCGGCCGATCCGCACCATCCGCCGCAGCACGACCCACCAGCCGACCATGACGAGCGTCGGGCCGAGATAGATGGTCACGAACTCCATGCCGGAGCGCGCCGCGTAGCCGACGGCGCCGTAAAAGGTCCAGGCGGTGCAGTACACCGACAGGGACAGTGTGTAGATCACGGGCGAGCGCAGCCATGCGGCCCGTCCGCGCGCGGCCTGCTTGTCGGCCCAGAACGCCACCCCGAAAAGCAGCGTGACATAGGCGACGCAGATGCCGGCAAGAATGTCGGAGCTCAAGTCCCGCGCTCCCCGTGCAGGCCCTCGCGCGCGCGTCCGGGAACGCGCGCCGTCCTTGAAAGGGACCGCGACAGGGCCGCCGAGAGGCCGATCAGGAGAGCCCAGGCCGAGAACACGTACACGAGCGCCGACGAGGTCGTGCGGGCGGCGGCCCAGAGGATCGGGATCAGCATGAGGACGGTCGCCAGCAGCGGCAGGAGTCCGGCCGCGTCACGCACGCGCCGCCGGCGCGTCGACACCTGCGGCGGCGGATCACCCTCCGGGCCGCCCATCAGCGCACCAGTTCGCGCGCGCCCGCGAGCATCTCCGCGTTCGAGAAGGGCTTGGTCATGAACCTGCTGACGCCGAGCCTCTCGGCCAGCTCCTTGTCCTTCTTCTGCCCGCGCGCCGTCAGCATCATGACCGGAATGTCCCGCGTCGCGGCGTCGGCACGCATGTCGCTCAGGATGTCGTAGCCCGACCGGTTCGGCAGCATGACGTCAAGTATCACGAGGTCCGGCTGCCGGCGCCGCACCGCATCCAGCGCGCTCCCGCCGTCCGAGGTGGTGTGCACGCGCCAGCCGTCGCGCGAAAGGATGAACCTGATCGCCTCGATGATGTTCGGCTCGTCCTCGATCAGCAGGACCCGCTTTTCCGTCACCGTCGGCCCCTCCCCCGACAATGGCGCCGGCGGACACGAAACTACGGCCCGCCCGGCGTGTCAAAGCCCTTCCTGCAACGCCGCGGAGAACACCGGAAGCTCGCGCCGCGCCGGGCAGTCCGCCTCGGCGCAGACCCGGCAGGCCGTTCCGGCCCGAAGGGTCCCGCCTGCCCCGTGGCCGTGCGGCAGCCGCCGGATCAGCATCCACGACGTCACCACCGGGGGGCCTTCGTACCCTTGCGGGTGCGCGATCTCCGCAACCGCATGCACGTCGAACAGGCCGTCCTCGCGGCCGCTTGTCGCCAGCGTCTCGCGCACCGGAATCCCGGGCTGCAGGCCGGCCCGGAAGAGCGGCCAGAGCGGGCAGGCGCCGCCGTAGCGGGGCAGGTCGAAGTCCGGCAGCGGCTTGCGAAAGGTCGGCGTGCCCGAGGCGTCGCATCCGACGAGGCCGAAGGCCCCCCGGTCCGGCAGGGCGTCGGGCGCCAGCGTCGCGAGGCGGCGGAACAGCGTCGGCAGCGGCGCGCGAAGGACGTCCGCAAGGGCCAGCGGCTCTTCCGTCCTTCCGAGCGCGTCCGCGAGCGACGGCCCGGGAACCGCGGCCGCGTCCGCCGCGTATCGCTCGAGGTGGCGCCGGGCCAGGTCCCGCGCCGCCAGGGTGCCGATCCCGTCCGCGCCTTCCACGATCGCGGCCACGGAAGCGGCGGGATCCCGCTCGAGCTCCTCGATCATCCAGCCGCGCGCAGCCAGCCATTGCTCGACCTCGTCCTGCGGCAGCGACCCCGTTCCACGCTCGCCGGCCTCCGCGTCAAGGTAGCCCGCCAGCGACTCCGCGGCATCGGCAAGGCGCTTGCTGTCCTCGTGGATGTTGCGGGCGAACCGCCGCTGCCATTCGGGCGCGACCGGATCGACGCCCGACAGGATGCCGCTGGCGGACCGGATGGCCGTGACGCCCGTGAGAACGCTGTGCATCGACGCCGAGAGGAAGGGATCGTGGGCCAGGCGGTCGTCGAGACGCTCGATCACCTGCTCGAGCCGGGCGTTTTCCCGGAACTGCGCCTCGATCAGCCGCGCCCAGCCGGGGAACCGGACCGCGAGCTCGTCGGCCCTGCCGCGCTCCGCAGCCATCCCGCCGTGCCTCCCTGCCGCGGCGTCCAGGGACGTCAGAAGCGCCGATTCCGCTCCCTCGCCAAGGGTCGAGGGGTCGGCGCCGAGCGCCTCGGCGATTCTCAGAAGCAGGGAGCCGCCGATCCTGCGGCGGTTGTGCTCGATGAGGTTGAGGTAGCTCGCAGAGATCCCGCACTCCCTGGCCAGCTCGACCTGCTTCATGCCGAGGACCATGCGGCTGCTGCGGATCCGCGTGCCCGAGAGAGGCGGACGGCTCATGGGGACCTCCTTCGCAGCCGGTGCGGTTCTGCAGCCGCGCGAAAACGAATTTACAGTCCTGCGCCTTTTTCTGTCCATATATTTTCGGAATTGTCTCTGTCTTTCATGGATCTGTTGCGCTGTTTTCAGGATCCGCACGACAATGGCCGCGCCTTGTAAACGCTGGCCGTGCGCTGAGGTCCGGTCGGCAATCCATCGAAACGGGAGGACATCCATGTCAAGGAACCAACTGACGCTCACCCGCCGCGGCATGCTGAAGGCCGGCGTCGCCGGACTGGCAACGCCGGCCGTGTTCGCGGGCGCGGCCTGGTCGTTCACGAACGAGCCGACCGGCGCCTCCGCCACCCTCGGCTTCAACGTGCCGCAGAGCGGGCCCTATGCGGACGAGGGCGCGGACGAGCTGCGCGCCTACGAACTCGCGGTCGAGCACCTGAACGGCGGCGGCGACGGCGGCATGATCGACACCTTCTCGTCGAAGACCCTCGACGGCGCCGGCATCCTGGGCAAGAAGGTGGAGTACGTGACGGGCGACACGCAGACCAAGACCGACGCCGCCCGTGCGTCGGCCAAGTCGATGATCGAGAAGGACGGCGCCATCATGATCACGGGCGGCTCGTCATCGGGACCCGCCATCGCGGTGCAGGGCCTCTGCCAGGAGGCGGGCGTCATCTTCATGGCCGGCCTCACCCACTCGAACGACACGACCGGGAAGGACCGGAAGGCGAACGGCTTCCGCCATTTCTTCAACGGCTACATGTCCGGCGCCGCGCTTGCGCCCGTGCTTGCCAGCCGCTACGGAACCGACCGCAGGGCCTATCACCTGACGGCGGACTACACCTGGGGCTGGACGCAGCAGGAATCGATCGCCAACTCGACGGAAGCGCTCGGCTGGGAAACCGTCAACAACGTGCTGACCCCGCTGGCGTCCACGGACTTCTCGTCCTACATCGCGCCTGTCCTGAACTCCGACGCCGACGTCCTCGTCCTGAACCACTACGGCGGCAACATGGTGAACTCGCTCACCAACGCCGTCCAGTTCGGCCTGCGCGACAGGGAGGTGAACGGCAGGAACTTCGAGATCGTCGTGCCGCTCTACTCGCGCCTGATGGCGCGCGGCGCCGGCGAGAACGTCAAGGGCATCCTCGGCTCCACCAACTGGCACTGGTCGCTGCCGGATGACGGAACGAAGGCTTTCGTGCGGTCGTTCGGCACCAGGTACGGCTTCCCGCCGAGCCAGGCCGCCCACACCTGCTACGCGCAGACCCTGCTCTATGCGGACGCCGTGAACAGGGCGGGAAGCTTCAACCCCTGCGCCGTTGTCGAGGCTCTCGAAGGCTTCGATTTCGACGGGCTTGGCAACGGCCCGACGCATTACCGCGCCGACGACCACCAGTGCTTCAAGGACGTGCTGGTCGTGCAGGGCAAGGAGAACCCGGCATCCGAGTTCGACGTCCTCGAGGTCGTGGAGGTCACGCCGCGCGCGCAGGTCGAGTATCCTGCAGACCACCCGATGTTCGGCGGCCCCGAGGCCAGCCTCGGCAGCTGCAACCCCGGCGCGTAGCCCCGCGGCGCGGCAGGGGCGCCCCGCGAGGGCGCCCCTGCGACATGCTTGACGCCGGCGGGGCACGGCGCTTGCCTGCCGGAGGGCACGCCATCCCCCGAGCGGACAGGAGACGGAACAGTGGACGCCTTGCTTCTGCAGATCCTCAACGGGCTCGACAAGGGATCGGCATACGCCCTGATCGCGCTCGGCCTGACCCTCATCTTCGGCACGCTCGGCGTCGTCAACTTCGCGCACGGCGCCCTCTTCATGATAGGCGCCTTCTGCGCGGTGTTCATCCGGGGGCTGCTCAGCCTGAGCTACGAGACGGTCGACGAGACGCAGAAGGACTTTCTCGGGAACCCGCTGAAGGTCAAGACGCCCTACCTGGAAAGCTGGCTCGGTCCGGAGACGGGCGCCGCGATCATCGACTGGTCCGTCCCGCTGTCCATCCTCTTCGCCATTCCCGTCATGATGGCCGTCGGCGTCATCATGGAACGCGGCCTGATCAAGCACTTCTACAAGCGCCCCCATGCCGACCAGATCCTCGTGACCTTCGGCCTGGCGATCGTCCTGCAGGAGGTCATCAAGTACTTCTACGGCGCCAACCCGATCCCGACGCCCGCGCCCGCTTCGCTGGCCGGCGCGTTCGACTTCGGCACGCTGCTCGGCTTCGAGCCGAACGCCATCATCTATCCCTACTGGCGGATGATCTACTTCGTCTTCGCCATGGCGATCATCGGCGCCGTCTTCGCCTTCCTGCAGTTCACCACCTTCGGGATGGTGGTGCGCGCGGGCATGGCCGACCGCGAGACGGTCGGCATGCTGGGGATCGACATCGACAGGCGCTTCACCATGATGTTCGGCGTGGCCGCGGCGGTCGCAGGGCTTGCGGGCGTGATGTACACCCCGATCAACCCGCCCAACTACCACATGGGCATGGACTTCCTGGTCCTGAGCTTCGTCGTGGTGGTCGTGGGCGGCATGGGGTCGCTTCCGGGGGCTGTCCTCGCGGGGTTCCTGCTCGGGATCCTCGAAAGCTTCGCCTCGACGGCCTGGGCCACCACGACCATCCCGGGCATCAACCAGGTCATCATCTACGTGGTCGCGATCATCGTGCTCCTGACCCGCCCGCGCGGGCTCATGGGCCGCAAGGGCGTGATGGAGGAATAGGGACATGCTCGGCCTCGGCAAGAAGGATGCAACGCTCTTCATGGTCATCGTCGTCCTGACGTCGCTCGCGCCCTTCCTGCTCAACCCGTTTCCCACCGAGAGCACGCTGGCGCAGTTCAACGCGGGCTATCCGGATCTCATGCAAAGGTTCGTCATCTTCGGCATCTTCGCGATCGGGTTCAACATCCTGTTCGGACTGACCGGCTACCTGTCCTTCGGCCACGCCGCCTTCCTGGGCGTCGGCTCCTACTCCGCGGTCTGGATCTACAAGCTGTTCACCTACAACGTGCTGCCGGCGCTGGCCCTGGCCGTGGTCGTCTCGGGAATCTTCGCGGCGCTGATCGGCTACGTGTCGCTCCGGCGTTCCGGGATCTACTTCTCGATCCTGACCCTGGCCTTCGCGCAGATGAGCTTCGCGCTCGCCTACTCCGTTCTGTCGAACCCGAGCTTCAACCTGACGAACGGGGAGACCGGCCTGCAGGTCTACGCGAACGACCTGCAGCTCTTCCACCGCGAAGGCCTTCCGGACTTCCCGCACCTCTTCGGGCTGTCCATGGGATCGACCTACAGGCTCGGAGCCGGGGCCTGGGAGTTCCAGTTCAACGTGGCCTACTACTTCTGCGCGGCCATGATGATCCTCGCCTTCTACCTCGCGATCAGGCTCTTCCGGTCGCCGTTCGGAATGATGCTGCGCGCGATCAAGTCGAACCAGCAGCGGCTGAACTACACGGGCCTCAATTCGCGCCCCTACATGCTCGCCGCCTTCGTGATCTCGGGCATGTACGCCGGGCTGGCCGGCGGCCTTCTCGCGGTGACCGACCCGCTGGCCGGCGCCGAGAGGATGCAGTGGACGGCGAGCGGCGAGGTCGTCCTGATGACCATCCTCGGCGGCGCCGGAACCCTGATCGGCCCGGTTCTCGGAGCGGGGTTCATCAAGTATTTCGAGAACATCTTCTCGAAGATCAACGATCAGGCCCTCCATCAGTGGTTCGCGATCCTGCCGGACGGCCTGGAGGATCTCCTGGTGGCCGTCGTCCACCCTTTCATCGGCAAGGGCTGGCACCTGACGCTGGGCATTCTCTTCATGCTCGTGGTCATCTTCCTGCCCGGAGGGCTGGTCGAGGGCGGGCAGCGCCTCGCGCGCGCCTTCCGCCGCCTGGCGAAACGCGGCAAGACCGCCGACGCGGCGAACGTCTCCGCCGAATGAGGGTGTCCGGAAATGCCGATTCTTGAAGTCAAGGACGTCAACAAGCGCTTCGGCGGACTCGCCGCGCTGTCGGAGGTGAGCCTCTCCGTGCAGGAGAGCACGGTCCACGCCATCATCGGCCCGAACGGGGCGGGTAAGTCGACATTGCTCAACTGCCTGGTCGGCAAGCTCATGCCGGATTCCGGCTCGGTGATGTTCGACGGCCAGTCGGTGCTCGGACGCAAGCCGCACGAGATCAACCAGATGGGCATCAGCCGCGTGTTCCAGACGCCAGAGATCTTCGGCGACCTCACGGTCCTGGAGAACGTCATGATTCCCTGCTTCGCCAAGCGCGACGGCGCGTTCCGGATGCACGCGCTGGAGCAGTTCGCCGAAGAGGCGGAGCTGATCGGCAGGTCCGACGCGATCCTCGCCGATGTCGGCATGGCCGGCCAGCGGGACGCGCACGCCGCGGCGCTGAGCCGGGGCGACAAGCGCCGGCTCGAAATGGCCATGTGCCTGGTTCAGGAGCCGCGCCTGCTGCTGCTCGACGAGCCGACGGCCGGGATGGCCCGCGCCGACACCAACAACACGATCGACCTCCTCAAGGAGATCAACGACAGGCGTGACATCACGATGGTGATCATAGAGCACGACATGCATGTCGTGTTCAGCCTTGCCGAGCGGATCACGGTCCTGGCGGAGGGCACGCCGCTGGTCGAGGGCACGCCGGACAACATCAAGGGCAACCCGAAGGTCCAGGAGGCCTATCTGGGAGAGAGCCAGAGCTAGACGGCGGCCGCCGGCAGAGACATGACGGACCCGCTCGGGGAGGGAGACGCGAATGCCCGAAGGCCAGCCATACAACAGGCACGCCAACAACGCCGCGACCGCACCGGCCTATCTCGGCATCTGGAACATCGAGAGCTTCTACGGCGAAAGCTACATCGTCCAGGACGTGACGTTCAACGTCCACGAAGGCGAGATCCTCGCGTTGCTGGGACGGAACGGTGCCGGCAAGACGTCGACCCTGCGCACGATCGCGCGCATGGACAGTCCGGAACTGCGCCACGGCGAGATCTGGCTTGACCACAAGCCGCTTCACCTCGCCGCGAGCCACGAGGCGGCCCGGAACGGAATCGCGCTCGTTCCAGAGGACCGCCGGATCATCCCGGGCCTGAGCGTGGAGCAGAACCTGAAGCTGGCCCAGATCGCGCCGCCGGTCGGCTGGTCTCTCGAGCGCGTCTACGAGCTGTTTCCGCGGCTCGGCGAGCGGCGCGGCCAGGACGGCTCCACCCTCTCGGGCGGCGAGCAGCAGATGCTTGCAATCGCCCGTGCGCTGAGCCGGGACATCAAGGTGCTGCTTCTGGACGAGCCCTACGAGGGCCTCGCCCCGGTCATCGTCAGCGAGATCGCCAGAACGCTGAACGTCATCCGCGACCAGGGCATCACCACGATCATCGTTGAGCAGAACGCGGTTGCGGCGCTCAGGCTCGCCGACCGGGCCGTGATCCTGGACACCGGCAAGGTCGTCTATGACGACAGCGCGCAGCGGGTCCTGGACGACGAGTCCCTTCGCGCGAGGTACCTCGCGATCTGACCGGAGCCCGGATTCCGGGCGTCACGGAACGTGATCCGCCCCCGGGAACCCGGCGCTCCGCCTCGGGTCCAGCTCAGGTCGGGCAGGATGCGCGCGTGCGCCTGCGATTCGTCCAGCGTCGCCCCTCCCGCCTCGAGCATAGGCAGCATCCTCAGCATCACGGCGGCGGTCGCGCCTCCGCATCGCCGATGCCCGGCGCCAGTGGCATAGGTCGCCGAGGCCGTCCGCGTCCAGCAGCGTCGTGGCGGGATTGATGTCGTCGCCGTCGGTCCTGCATCGCTTCTGCCGCGTGCATCTGTCATGCGCGGCCCCTGAAACGGATCCGGATCACGAAGGCGGAACTTCCGGAAGCGACTGCCCGGCTTTCGGTTGCGCGCGACTGCGCCGGCGTCTACTTACGGCCACCTTCTGCGGATGCTCCGACCGTGCGCCGCATTGAGGGCAACGGCGCACGTGGCGCGGCCGGACCGGTTCGGCTGCGTGCGCATCGGCGATCTTGCCGGCGCTGGCCGTTGCGGTTGCGCCGGGCGCGCAAGCTGGTGAAAGGGCGAAATGGCACGCAGGCGCCAGGGCCGGAACAAGGGACGACGCAGGCAGCAGGCTGCGGCAAGGCCTGCCGACGTCCTGAACGAGGCGCGTCGGCTGCTGGGCAGGGGCGAGACCCGCAGCGCCCTCGGCCTCCTGAAAAGGCTTCCTGTCGGGGACGCCGCGCCGCCGGACGCCGCGCGGCTTCGGTTTCGCGCCCTGTCGCAGCGTGCACGCGAACTCGCACAGCAGGGCCACCGGAGAGAGTCGGCCTCCATGCGGGCGCGGGCGGAGGAGCACGGCAGGGACGTCGCGCCGGAATCGCTCGGCGAGCAGGAGCTGCAGGCCTTTCTCAGCCACCTCAGGGCGGAGGATGCGGTCACGGCATATGCGGCATGCCTGCGCGTGCGGCCGCCGCATGTCGCGGCCGAGCGGCACCTGGCCGACAAGCTGGTGATCCGCCGGTGCTGGGATGCGCTGGCTGCACTCGACGAGGGCCACGCGCTGCGAAAGGACGCTGACTGCGTCAGGCAGGGAATGGACGCGATGGACGCGGGAGACTGGGCGCTTTCGTCAGGCCTGCTGCGCGGCCTGCCGAGAAATTCGCCCTATGCGGCCTGGCGCGCATTCTGCAAGGCCATGGCGGCGCACGGCGCCGGCGACGACGCCGCCTTGCGCAGGGCGCTTTCCATGCTGCCGGAAGGCTTCGTCCTTGCCGGCACCGTCGCCGAGCTGAAGCGAGCGGCAGGCGGCGGCGGGAGCGACGGAAACGCCCGGATCCAGGCGGCGCTTGGCACGGACAGCCTGGCCGTCCCGGCGCTCGGCGAAGATCTTCAGGGCGCGCTTCTCCGCGACGAGCGCCCTCAAAGGGTTGCGGACCTGATGCGCCGCCTGGCAGGCGCGCTCTGCCCCGGCGATCCGGTCCCGGCCCTGGTGGACCTGATCCAGATCGCGGGCCTTGCCACGGCGCGCAGCGGACGTCCGCTGCGCGCGGTCGAGGCGCTGGCACGGCGGCTCCTGCCCTCGAAGCGCGTTCCCGGAGCGCTGGCGCGAGTGCGGCTCACCCTTCAGCAAGCGTCGCTGCGGGGCTGGGATCCCGCTGCCGCAGCGGCCCTCGTCGACGGTCTTTCCGCGGAGTTCCCCGAACCGGGGGACCGGCGCATTGCCCGCAGCTGCATCCTGGAGGAGCTTGCCCGGACCGGGCATCACGCCAGGAGGCCGGCGCATTGCATGCCGCCCGGCAAGATGAGGGCGCTTTCCAGGCTCCTGGGCGGCCGCCCGGTCGACATGGCCACGGTTTGCGCGGACCTCATGGAGGCAAGCCTCGAAGCCGATCCCGGCAACCGGGAGGGCTATCTTCGCATTCTCGACCTCCTGGGCACCCGCCGCGAGCACAGGAAGCGAAAGCATGGCGCCCTCGAGCGGATGGCCGAACGGTTCCCAGAGGACGCCGAGCCATGGCTGGAGATGGCCAGGCTGCATTACCTGTCCAATGCATACCGTCGCGCCGAGAGCGCGCTGGCGGAGGCGCGGAGCAGGGCCCCGCATGACGAGCGAATCGTGCACATGCAGGCGATAGGCCATCTGAAGTCCGCCGACCGCAGCCGCAACAGCGGCCGGCTCGAGATCGCCGCGAGGGACATCGAGCGCGCCGCGTCGCTCCGGCAGGAGAGCCTCGACACCATAGTCAACGCAAAGCGGACGCTGCTTGAAGTGGTGTCGGCCGGACGGGACGCAGGCGACGTCGCGACGCCTCGCCTGGAGCCGCTCCCGCCGGCCATGAAGATCAGGACGCTGGCGCTTCTTGTGCTGGAGCTTGATCAGAACAGCCATGCGAGGAACGTGAAGCCCGCGATGGCAGGCAGCCTGAGGGCACTGCTGAACGCCAGGATGTCGCTGCTTGACGAAGTCGATGCGAAAGATCTGGCGGGCCTCGTCGCTCCGCTGGCCGACGACCTCGCCATCCTCTACAGGAGCCTCGACGTGGCGCCCGTGCTGTCCGGCTGGTGGGACCGTATCCTGAGCCGTGCCGACGGCGACCGGCTGCTGGACGTCTTCGACGTTCTCATGGATTGCGACGGGCACGCGGCGGTGCGCCTGGAGATAGGCCGCCGGCTGGCCGGAGCGAGGGCGGGCGAGCGCGACCGGAGGCTGCTGCTCTATCTCGCGACCATACGCTACCGGACCGGATTCGATCATGACGCAAGGAGATTCCTTGACGCGGTTGAAGGCGCCGGCGCGTCCGAACGCGAGAGTCTGAGGGCATGCGCGGCGCGGCTGGCGCGCGGGACGCACGGACTGCTGCGCGAAGCGCTGCTCAGGCTTGACTTCGACATGCTTGACGGACCGCCGGATGACGGTCTGCCGCCGGGGGTTGCGGGCCTGCTGGACTTCATGGAGAATGACTGCACGCTTGAGGAGCTCATCGAGTTCAGCAAGAGGGTGCGCGGCGGCCTGCGGCCCGCCGAGGAGTTCATGGACCGGCTGCGTGCCGGCCTGAGGGAGCTGGCGGAACGCGACGCCCGCGGCCGCGGGCGTCGCGAAGACGACGGAACGGGCGAGCTGGAGGTGCTCGACCGCCTCTTCGACAGCTGCGACTACCGCGGGCTGCCGGCCCCGTTTCTTGAAGCCGTCGCGAAGGCGTTCTGGCTTGACACGGAGCTCTCAGGGCGTCTTGAGAAGACGGCGTGGAAGGTGACGGCCGCGGGGATTGGCGGACAGCTGTCGCGCGAGGCGCGCATCTTCCTTTTCCCGAAGGCGCTCGACCGCGAACTGCCGGAGACATAGCTGATGCTGGCCCATTTCCTGGTTCTTGGACTCGCGCCCGACGCGTCGCAGCAGGACGTCCGCAAGCGCTACCTGGAGCTGCTCCGGTCACATCCGCCGAGCCGGGATCCGAAACGCAGCCAGCAGGTCGTTGCGGCCTACGAAGCGCTGAAGGACGGCCGTTCGCGGATGCAGTCGTCGCTTTTCGGAATCGGGCGATGCGGGGATTTCGACCTGGCGCTCAAGGCGCTGCTCGAGGCGCGCGCCTGGCGGCGTTCGGCGCCCGGGCTCAAGGCGCTGGTCTCGGCGGAAGGCATCCCGGATGAACCAGCGGGAGAGTGACTGGAGAGACCGGGCCCTCGAGGATTTCCGCCGCTGGCTCGGCGCGCTGGTCGAGACCGACGCGCCGGACGAGGCCGGGCTGCCCGCCGAGCCGGATCTGCGCGGGCTTTACGCCGAGCTCGCCGCGCTCAGGCAGGAAGTGCGGCTGCAGAACCGTGAGCAGGCAAGGGCCGGCAGGGAGCTGGCCAGGGCGGGAGAGCGTTACGACGGTGCCCTGAAGTCCATGAGACACCGGGAAAGCGACCTGGCCGCCATCGAGCGGCGCGCGGCGCGCGAAGCGGAGAACCGTTGCCTGCGCTCCATCCTTGACGTGCGCGACAGTCTCGCGCGCGGCCACGACGCGGCGACCGAGGCCGGCCGCCGCCGCGGGTTCCTGTTGCGGCGACCGAGGGGAACGGGAGGCATTGCCGAAGGTTACGGGCTGGCGCTCCGGCGCTTCGATCGCATGCTTGCGGGCTTCGGCGTCGATCGCGTGAAGGCCGCTGGGCAGCCCTTCGACCCGCGCACGATGCAGGCGACGGAACTTCGCCAGATCTCCGCCCTGGCTGACGGGGTCGTGGTCGAGGAACTGCAATGCGGCTACCTGCGCGGCGAGGAGCTGCTCCGCGTCGCCGAGGTCGCCGTCAACCGGATCAAGAAGGAAGAGAACGGGTGATGGAGCCAGACACGGTCATCGGCATCGACCTCGGGACGACCAATTCCGAGGTTGCGATCATCAGGGACGGACGGCCAGAGATCGTGCGAGAGGATGGCGAGGCGATGGTGCCGTCATGCGTCGGGATGGACGAGGCCGGCGGAATCATTGTCGGGCGCCGGGCGCGCAACCAGTGGGTCGCGGCGCCCGAGAGGACGGTTCTCTCGATCAAGCGGCTGATGGGCTCCGGCGAGACGGTGAGGATGGGAGCCGGCGAGTACACCCCGCAGGAGCTCTCGGCATTCATCCTCAAGGACCTGCGGGAGCGGGCGTCTCGCGCGCTTGGCCACGATGTCGGCAAGGCGGTCGTCACCGTGCCGGCCTATTTCACCGACGCGCAGCGAAAGGCCACGCAGGAGGCAGGCGCGATCGCGGGGCTGGACGTCGTGCGGATCATCAACGAGCCGACGGCTGCGGCGCTCAGCTACGAGAGCGGCAGCGGGGATGCCCGGAGGATCCTCGTCTACGACCTCGGCGGCGGAACGTTCGACGTGTCGGTGGTGCTGGTCGAGGACGGCGTGGTGGAGGTGCTCGCGTCCACCGGAGACAATCACCTGGGGGGCGACGATTTCGACAGGATCATCGCCGACAGGCTTAACCGGCATATCGAGAGCGAGCTCGGCGTGTCCGGAGCCGATGCCGACAGCGCGCTTCAGGCGCGGCTGAGGCGCGCTGCCGAGCAGGCGAAGATCGAGCTTTCGCGGCAGCCGTACCTGAAGATAGAGGAAGACCATGTCGGACTGGTCGACGGCGAGGCACGGCACCTCTCGCACGACATCAGCCGCGCCGAATTCGAGGAGGGCATCGATGACCTGCTGGCGGGGACGATGCGCTCCGTGACCATGGCCCTCAATGACGCCGACGTGCGCCCCAGCCAGCTCGACCGCATCCTGATGGTGGGCGGCTCGACGCGCATTCCCCGCATCGCCGAGCTGCTTGCGGAACGGTTGGGGAAGGAGCCTCACGGAGAGGTCGATCCGGATCTGTGCGTGGCGCTGGGAGCGGGCGTTCAGGCCGGAATCGAGATGGGGCTGGACATGCAGGCCGTGCTGGTGGACGTCACGCCCTACACGTTCGGGACAAGCACCGTCGGGCAGCTCTACGGCGAGCCCTACGCACACCAGTTCGTGCCCATCATCCGGCGGAACACCAAGCTGCCCGCGACCCGGACCGAACCGTTCTTCAAGATGTTCGACGACCAGGAAGCCGTGAGCGTCAGGGTCTACCAGGGGGAGGACCCGGATGCGCTGAAGAACGTCGAGATCGGCCGCTTCGAGTTCGAGGGCCTCGACCGAGGCGAGTTCGCCGCTGACCAGGGCCTGCTGTTCACCTACCAGCTCGATCTTGACGGCCTGCTGAAGGTGCATGTCGTGGAGCGGGCGACGGGACGGGAGATCCGCGGCGTGGTGGAGGACGCGCTGGGACATTCGGGCGGGAGCGAAACGGACGCCTCGCGCGAGGGGGCGGAGGGACTCCGGGACCGGGAAGCGGATCCGGCCGGCGGCGGGGAGGCGGATCCGCCCGACGCCTCCCGGCAGGCGGACGACACGCTGGAGCGGGCGCAGGCCATTCTCGGCACGGCCTCGGCGGAGGACAGGGAGGAGATTTCCGAACTGGCCGGAGAATTGCGGCGCGCGGTCCGCGAAGGGCGCGCCGGGGACGCCGAAGGCATCCGGCAGAACCTTGAAGAGATCCTCTTCTATCTTGAATGAACGGCACCATGACCCAATGCCCGACTTGTGGCGCGCAAGGGATCGAAGGCCCTTCATGCCATCGGTGCCAGACCGACCTGCGCGAGTTGCGGGACGTCGAGCGGGCCGCTGAGCGGTGCCGCAGGCAGGCGGCCGAAGCGCTCAGGCAGGCCCGCAGGGAAGAGGCCAGGGACATGGCTGACAGGGCCTGCACCCTTCACAGGTCCGTCGACTCACTCTCCTTGAGGGCCATCATCGCCATTGCGGAAGGAGATTTCGACCTGGCATTGCGGCTTTGGCGGGAAACGCAAGGCGATCCTGAAGCCGGCGCCGATGATCGCGCATATCCGGGCAGGGGGACATGATCCCCATAAGCGTTAACTGTCTAGATACTAGATATGGCGCCGCTTCCACTCCGAAGTGCAACATCAGCCAGCGAGGGGCGAAGCCCGAGCGGCGGCGGTTCCTTCACCGGGAGGCGTAGCCAGTCTTCCGGGGCGGTGCAAGCCCTGCCGGGCGCTGTCCGCGGCCCGCCGGACGCAGGGAGGGCGGAGCCCGACCGGAGGACGGCGGGCCGCGGACAGCGCGCATCTCCCCTCGGAGCCGCCCCCGGCGGCCCCGGAAGGCCACCTCAGGGCGGCTGCGCCCGGGTAGGAAGGCCTCGGACGGGGTGAGGTAGCCCAGGGCCTTCCTCGGACGTGCGTTCAGCCGGTCCTTCACGGCCTCGTCCGTCACCTTGCGGAAGTCCGTGCCCTTGGGCAGGTATCCCCGCACGAGGCCGTTGGTGTGCTCGTTCAGGCCGCGCTCCCAGGAGTGGCAATGCCGCGCGAAGAAGAACCCCGCGCCCAGCGCCTCGGCCACTCTGGCATGGCCCGCGAACTCCTTGCCGTTGTCCGCGGTGACCGTGTGCACGGGGAGAGGGCCCGGCATGCCGGTCATGGCCGAGCCGACCGCGTCCGCCGTCTTCCTCTCGACCCTTTCGAGCAGCGTGTGCCTGGACGCCCTGTCCACCAGGGAGACAAGCGCGCCGCCGGTGCCCTTGCCGTTGATTCGTGTCCGCCTCCCGGTCGCCGACCCGTTCCTTCGCCTCCACGACGTCCGGGCGCTCGGAGATGTCCACCCGGCCCGGGATGCGGCCGCGGCCCGTGTGGGCCCCGCCCTTCCAGTTCGGCTTCTTCCCGCGGCGGCGGAGATGCCGCCAGAGACCGCCGCCGGCCTTCCGGTCGGCGTGGATGCGCTCGTAGATCCACTGACGCCCCGCCATCGGCTCGCCCTCCTTGCGGAGGCGCCCGCTGACCTGCTCGGGGCTCCAGCCCTCGGCCAGCCGCTCCTCCGCCATGCGCCACAGCTCCGGCGTCATCTTGCGCGCCACCGACGAGGCCGCGCTGCGGCGCCTGTCCGCCTTGCGCTGGGCCTGCTTGTGGCGGTAGCCGCGCCTGCCGGAGTTGCGCCGCACCTCGCGCCAGACCGTCGTGCGGTCGCGGCCGAGCTGGCGGGCGATCGCCGGGCCGGAAAGCCCGCTTTTCCTCAGGGCGTGGATCTGGCAGCGTTCCGCATGAGGCCGGTGGCGATGGCCCTCGGGCATGACGGTCTCCTTTTTCGACGAAAGGACTGTCGCCGCCGCCTGGCCGATTCGCAACATCATGTGTCGTCGAACGACCAGGAACACTGCATCAGGTGTTGCACTTCACTGTGGAACGGGGGCTTGAAAATATGAATATCTCGACGCAGACTGGGTGCCCGGCGCTAGACCGGGATTTGCGCAATCTAGGTGATTCAACAGCATCGAACGGGAAACACGCCATGTCAGACAGCGATCCACTTGAAGCGAACTGGAAAGCGTTCGAGAAGCTGCAAGAAACCATTACGGCTGAACACATCGGCCGGACCGCACTTCTTCATGACGGGGAACTGGTCGCCATATACAATGACAGCGGAGACGCGTACCAAGTCGGGGTTGAAAAGTTTGGCGAAGGAAATTTTTCCGTGCAGACGTTCGGCGAAGCGCCAATATCCCTTGGGTTTCTGGCAAACTACGGTCAAATATTCCAAGGCGCTGCGTAATGCCCACGTTCGTACAGCAGGTCGCAAAGAACCAAATCATCATCAAGGCCGGGGTTGCCGGTCCTAACCGTGATTCCGGCAAGACGTATCGTGCGATTGTAGATACGGGTGCCAAATGACGTTGATATCCGAACCGGCGATAAAGGATGCCGGTTTGCCACAGGTTGGTCATACGCTCATCATGGGGGTAACCGGAGCGGAGCGGAGAGCCAAGTACAAGGCGAGCGTAACCATTCCAGTTAGCATGAACAACAACACGGTTATGGCTTCCGGGAAGGATTTGGAGGTCGTGGCCATGCCGCAGAACCTGGGAGATTTTGAAGTCCTGCTTGGCATGGATTTTTTGTCAGGTTTCCACATAACAATGCACAACGACGTTTTCGTACTTAGGGCCCGTTGACACTCATGTCGCCGCGACCACGCCGGCGACGAGGTGGATCCCGGCGGCAAAGCTCGCGTCGGTCTTGTCGTACCGGGTCGCGATCGCACGGAACTCCTTGATCTTCGCGAAGAAGTTCTCCACCAGGTGCCGCCAGCCGTAGACCTCCCGGTCATGCGCCCGCGACACCGTCCGGCTCCGCTTCGACGGGACCGCCGCCTCCGCCCCGCGTTCCGCCAGGTCCTCCAGCAGCCAGTCCGCGTCGAACGCCTTGTCGCCGACGAAGGCCCCGAACGCCAGGCCGCCGGGAAGCCCCGGCACCCCCTTGAGGTCGTGCGCCTGGCCGGGAAGGATCCTGAAGCGGACCAGATAGCCGAGCGCGTCCACGACGGCCACGACCTTGCTCGTCAGGCCGCCTCTGGAACGACCGATCCCCTGGCTCGAGGTCCCCCTTTTGCGCCGGACGCCTTCCGGTGCGCCTGGACGACCGTGCCGTCGACGAACACCCACTCGAGGTCGAACTCCTCCGACAAGGCGTCGGAAACGCGTTCGAAAACTCCCGAAAGCGCCCAGCGCCGGAACCGCTTGAAGACGCTGTTCCAGTTCCCGAACCGCGCGGGGAGGTCGCGCCACGGCGACCCCGTGCGGAACCGCCAGAGCACCGCCTCCATGAAGAGGCGGCTGTCCGCCGCCGTGCCGCCGGGGTCGGACTTCTTGCCCGGCAGCATGTCCTCGATCCGCGCCCGCATGGCGTCGGCCGTCACCGTTCTGTCTGCGTTCATCATGTCTCTGCTCTCTCATGCCGTTGTTGCCTCGTGCCGCCGTTCCGGCGGTCATCGGGGCAGGAAATGGCATGGAACCGGACGATTCGCAAGACAACTGTCAACGGGCCCTAGCATCTGAACAAAGTAAGTGAACGGCCCGCAAACCATCTTTGGGTTTGCGTGAGACAGCGCCTCACCCCGGCGCTTCCGGCCCACCGCAGGCGTCATCGTGCATTCTTTGGTCCTTCTGGACTTTCCGACCCGGGCGCCTGAATCCAGCCTTGAAACATTTTCTTCCAGTCCGGCATGTCCGGCACCCAGCCTTTCAGGCCATCAGGTGAAAGCGCCCATTCCCTCAGGCCATCAGGTGAAAGCGCCCATTCCCTGTGCCCATCAAGCGAGGGCAGCCAATCCTTGGCACCGGGCATCACAGAATTCCATGGCTGCGCTTCCAGCGGGACATCGCATTCAGGCATCCATGCACGAACGATGTCTGGACGTGGCCTTATCGATTCAGGAAGCTCCTGAAGAACTTCATCGACCAGCCCCGCGTTCGCCCCGCCTGTTTCGCAGGCATAGTTTCCGAACCCTTCTTCCGGGTTGTCCGTCTTCCAGTCGTTGAAATCCGCCACTTCAAAAAAGCCTGCAATCGCAGGCGCTGCGAAAATCCCGGCCACTGGAACGACCGCCGCTCCCGCAATGGCGAAACGCCGGACCCGCGCTCTCGCCCTTTCCCTTGCTTTCGTCTTCGCCTTCGCTTCCGCCACGGCCTTCGTCTTGTCCCTCTGAGCGGCAATTTTCAGGGCCACGACTTCTGCTGCGAGGCTAGCAACCTTCACTCCAAGTTCGGCACTTTTCACGGCAAAGAAAGCCGTGGATGCTGCCAAGGAAATGCAAAGAAGGCCCAGAAAGACAGCGCTCTTGACGATGCGAAAGAGTGTCGCCATGTTGGACTTATAGAGCCCAGCGCGCTTCAGCCGCCGCCTTCGCGATCTCCCCCCGAAAGCGCCCAGCGCCGGAACCGCTTGAAGACGCTGTTCCAGTTCCCGAACCGCGCGGGGAGGTCGCGCCACGGCGACCCCGTGCGGAACCGCCAGAGCACCGCCTCCATGAAAAGGCGGTTGTCCGCCGCCGTGCCGCCGGGATCGGACTTCTTGCCCGGCAGCATGTCCTCGATCCGCGCCCACATGGCGTCGGCCGTCACCGTTCTGTCTGGATCGTCGTACTGCTCTCTCATGCCGTTGTTGCCTCGTGCCGCCGTTCCGGCGGTCATCGGGGCAGGAAATGGCATGGAACCGGACGATTCGCAAGACAACTGTCAACGGGCCCTAATCTGGGCTACACCCCCCTGCTCACCCGGTTCTCGATCAGGTCCTCGAGGACCGCCGGCTCTGCAAGCGTCGAGGTGTCTCCGAGCGCCCCGTAGTCGTTTTCCGCGATCTTCCTCAGTATCCGCCGCATGATCTTGCCCGAGCGCGTCTTCGGCAGGCCGGGGGCCCACTGGATGAGGTCTGGCTTGGCGATGGGGCCGATCTCCTTGCGGACCCAGTCGCTGAGCTCCTTGCGCAGGGCGTCGGTATGCGCCTCGCCGGCCATCAGCGTGACGTAGGCGTATATGCCCTGGCCCTTGATGTCATGCGGATAGCCGACGACGGCGGCCTCGGCGACCTTGGGATGCGCCACCAGGGCCGACTCGACCTCGGCGGTCCCCATCCGGTGGCCAGACACGTTGATCACGTCGTCCACCCGGCCTGTGATCCAGTAGTATCCGTCCTCGTCGCGACGGCAGCCGTCGCCGGAGAAGTAGTAGCCCTCGTAGTCTCCGAAATACGTCTTGACGAAACGCTCGTGGTCGCCCCAGCACGTGCGCATCTGGGCAGGCCAGCTGTCCTTCATGCAAAGCACGCCCTCGGCCACTGTGCCGGTGATCTCCTTGCCGGTGTGCGGGTCCAGGATGACGGGCTGCACGCCGAAGAACGGGGTAGTGGCCGAGCCTGGCTTCAGCGCAGTCGCGCCGGGAAACGGTGTCAGAAGGTGCCCGCCCGTCTCTGTCTGCCACCAGGTGTCGACGATGGGCGCGCGGCCCTTGCCCACGACGTCGTAGTACCAGTTCCAGGCTTCGGGGTTGATCGGCTCGCCGACGGTGCCCAGGACCTTCATCGCCGACAGGTCGTGCCTGGTGACGAAGCCGTTTCCCTGGCCCATGAGCGCGCGAATGGCGGTCGGCGCGGTGTAGAACTGGTTGACTCCGTGCTTCTCGCACACCGCCCAGAAGCGGCCCGGGTCGGGGAAGGTCGGCACGCCTTCGAACATCAGCGTGGTGGCGCCGTTCGCAAGCGGCCCGTAGACGATGTAGCTGTGTCCCGTGACCCAGCCCACGTCCGCGGTGCACCAGAAGACGTCTCCGCCGTGATAGTCAAACACGTACTCATGGGTCATCGACGCGTAGACGAGATAGCCGCCGGAGGTGTGAACGACCCCCTTGGGCTGGCCGGTCGAGCCCGAGGTGTAGAGTATGAAGAGCGGATCCTCCGCGTTCATCTCGACAGGCGCGCTGACATCCGACGCCTCGAGCCGCATCGCGCCGTAGTCGAAGTCGCGCCCCTCGACCCATGCGGTCTGGCCGTGGGTCCGCTTCACCACGAGGCACTTGCAGTCATGCATGACATTGACCAGCGCCTGGTCGGCGTTGGCCTTGAGCGCGGTCCTGCGGCCGCCGCGCGGGGCCTCGTCGGCGGTGATCACGAGCTTGGCGTCGCAGCCGTTGATCCTGGCCGCAAGCGCGTCGGAAGAGAATCCGGCGAAGACGACGGAATGGATCGCGCCGATACGGGCGCAGGCGAGCATGGCGTAGGCGGCCTCGGGGATCATCGGCAGGTAGAGCACGACGCGGTCGCCGCGGCGCACGCCGATCTCTTCCATGACGTTTGCCATGCGGCAGGTCTCGGCGTGGAGTTCGCGATACGTGATGTGCCGTGCGGCGTCGCCCGGATCATCGGGCTCCCAGATGATCGCCGTCCGGTCGCCCCGGATGCCGAGATGCCGGTCGATGCAGTTGGCAGAGACGTTCAGGGTGCCGTCCTCGAACCACCTTATCGCGACATCTCCGGGGCCGAAGCTGACGTCCTTGACCTTGGTGTAGGGCTTGATCCAGTCGATCCGCTTCCCGTGCTCGGCCCAGAACGACTCGGGATCGGAAACCGAGGCGGCGTACATCCGTTCATAGGTCTCCAGGTCGACATGCGCGTTCCTCGCGAATTCGTCGGATGGCGGATGGACGGATGTCGATGGATGGCCGGACATGGGGATCCTCGCTGTCAGCTATTGATCTTGCCTGGCTGCCGGGACGGCTCGAGGCGGTCAGGCTTCGGCATGCATGCCGTTCACGCCGCGACTGTCCCCGATCACGCCCCAGATTGCAACAGCAGCGTCGCGCCGACGCGTTTCCGCTCCCGGGCCGTTTTCCCTTCCCGATGCGCGAGGCCCCGCGTATAAGCGTGGCCGTTCATCGAGTCGCCCCGATGCGGGGCCGGGCCGCAGCAGGGAGCGGGAGGGCATGCGCAAGGCCGATGTCAGGCGCAAGACGGCGGAGACCGAGATTTCCGTGTCGGTCAATCTCGACGGTTCCGGATCCTTCGACAACGGGACCGGCGTCGGATTCCTCGACCACATGCTGGACCAGCTTGCCCGGCACTCGCTGATTGACATTGCCACCCGCGTCTCGGGCGACCTGCACGTCGACGATCACCACACGGTCGAGGACACCGGCATCTCGCTGGGCCGGGCGCTTGCGGAGTCTCTCGGGGACAGGCGCGGGATCCGCCGCTACGGCAGCTGCCTCCTGCCGATGGACGACGCGCTCGTGCGGAGCGCGCTCGACCTGTCGGGCCGCCCCTGCCTGGCGTGGAGCGTCGCGATGCCGACCCCGAAGATCGGCACGTTCGACAGCGAGCTCGTGCGGGAGTTCTTCCAGGCGTTCAGCACCCATGGCGGCATCACCCTCCACGTGGACATGCTGCGCGGCCTCAACAGCCACCATATCGCGGAGGCCGCGTTCAAGTCCGTTGCGCGCGCGCTTCGCGACGCGGTCGAGGCCGATCCACGCAGGCGTGACGACGTCCCTTCGACGAAGGGAGCTCTCTGAAGAGATGCTCACCGTCCTCATTGACTGCGGTGCGGGCAACCTCCATTCTGCGGAAAAAGCGTTTCAGCGCATGGCGGCCGAAGCCGATGCCGGGAAGGTCCTCGTCACCGCACAGGCCGAGGAGATCGCCCGCGCCGACCGGATCGTGCTGCCGGGCGACGGCGCGTTTCCGGCCTGCATGCGTTCACTCCGGGATGGGCGCGGCATCCTGGAGGCGCTGACCGAGGCGGTTGAAGCCAAGGGGCGGCCGTTTCTGGGCATCTGCGTGGGCATGCAGCTCATGGCGCGCAAGGGTCATGAACACGAGGAGGTGGAGGGCCTCGGCTGGATCAACGGCACGGTACGAAGGATCGATCCCGGGAGCCCGGCGCTGAAGGTGCCGCACATGGGCTGGAACGAGCTGGTCGTCGATCGTTCTCACCCCGTTCTCGACGGCGTTGCGAGCGGACATCACGCCTATTTCGTCCACTCCTACCAGATGGAGATGGCCGACCCCGCCGAACGGATCGCCCGCTGCGACTACGGGGGCGACGTAACGGCGATCGTGGCGCGCGCCACGATGGTCGGGACCCAGTTCCATCCGGAGAAGAGCCAGGCCGCAGGGCTGCGCCTGATCGCCAACTGGCTTGCGTGGAGTCCCTGATGGGGCGCGGCCGCAGGCCCCTCCAGCCAGGCGGACGGCCGCGGTGACGGAAAGCGCGGCAGGCCGGCCCGGAGACAAAGCCGTCATGCCTTCGCCAAGGGCTTGCCGCGCAACAGGCTGACGGCCAGAGGGATTCGCCGCTCCGGCCCGGCCTCTCAGGATCGGTGACGCGCCCAGGCTGCCAATCCAGCCCGTCACGCCCGGCTCCGTGCCCTCTCCTTCCGGCTGCCGATTCTGCGTGCCCGGCGGCGATCGGCGTCTGGATGGATGGAGGCCAGCCCCGAGAGACCCCGAAGCCGTGACGAACGGCAGGGGCGAAGCGCCGCGACATCCAGCGGAGTGACATGCCGGCCTCTCGCGGGCCAGGAAGGCAGGCCCCGGATCCGGAACGCAGCGACCCTCTGTGCGGATGACGGCATTCGGCGCGCGGGAGAGGCGCAAGGCGACCGGGAAGGTCGCCGGCACGCCCTCTTGCGCAACTGCCTTTCCCGGGATTGCAGTATCTGCGTGCGGCATGAAAGTTCTTCATGTTTTCATGTTGTTGCAAGATTAGAGAAAGGCGCTCCGATCGCGCAGAAAGGCCGAAGACTGACACGCCGTAGCGGATCGGGCGCGCTGCCGGAAAAGCGCTCCTTGGAAAGGAAAGCCGTCACGGACTGTCACTGAAACGCTGGGAAAACCAGCCACGGGAAGCGCGGGGCGGGGAAAAACCGCAGCCTCAAGCTCGACTAATGTGAAACCCAACGCAAGTGTTCAGGTTCTATCGGAACTGTTCAGGTACAAGATGTTGTCCTGATGCACGGTCTTTGCGGACATCTGGCATCATGTACGGGGGCCGCATTCAAGACTGACGGACCTGACGGTTGCCGGCGACGGATCTGCATCCCGACAACCACAACATTTAGCCTTACGATATGCATTGAGGACGAATTGTGGTGCTGAACAGTTACAACCCAACACATGTCAGAGAGACCGTCGAGGAGGTCTGGAGCGGCTTCGCACGGCGGACGGAGGAGATCATGCAGATCACCGCAAGAGACTGGGCAATCGTGTGACCATCAAGGCCGCTTCCATGTGTCAATACATGTCACATTCGGGCTTGAACGTCGCGAGAAACACACGATATCGATGATGTGAAAGATGTTCACATCTGCAAGCCCAAGGAGCGCAAGAAATGACAGACGCGACACTCAATGCCACCAATGCCCGTTACACAGGCTGGCTTTGCCGTGTCGATCGGTGGATGGACGAGCGTGGCAAGGGTGCCTGGATCGCGGCCATGGTCCTAGTATCCCAGCCTCATTGAATTGCCGGGTATAGGGACTTCAGCCTGATCCGGGCGTCCTCGGTCCTGAACCGCCAGTCGACGGGTTGCGCCGAGCCGTTGCGGTGCCGCTGCCATGCGGCGACCTCGCGCACCATCGTCCCCCGGTCCGGGATCCGGCGGTCGAGGCACTGCCGGGAGAGGACGTTGATCTCGATCTCGGCCATGTTGAGCCAGGAGCCGTGCTTCGGCGTATGGTGGACCTCGAAACGGTCGGCAAGGCGCGACGCCTCCGCCGGCTCGAAGGCCTCGTAGAGCGTCGACAGCCTGTGGGTGTTGAGGTTGTCCATCACGAGCACGATCCTCCTGCCGGGGAAGTGGACGTCGGCGAGGTCCTTCAGCACCCCGGCGAAGTCCCGCTTCGTGCGGCGGTCGGTGACCTCCACATGGCGCCAGGCGTCCAGTGGGGCGTAGACCATGAACAGGTTGGCCGTTCCGTTGCGCTCGTACTCGAAGTCGTATGCCGCCGGCCGCCCGGGGCGGGTCGGCAGCGGCGTCCGCGTCTCCTTCGTCTGCTGCTTCGACGTCTCGTCGAGGCATACCAGGACGGTGTCGTCGTCGAAGTCGCGGGCGTAGGTCTTCAGCACGTCCTCCATGGCGGCGACGAATTCGGCGTTCGCCTTCGGCGGGATGCACCAGCATTCCTTAAGCCAGGGCTTGATGCCGTTTTTTCTGGCGCCTGCCGGACCGTCTCCCGGCCGATGCCGTCGACGACCTCCAGCTCCACCAGCCGGTCGGCCAGCAGCTTCAGGGTCCATCGCGCCTGCCCCTCGGGAGGCTCCGAGCAGGCCAGCATCGCCAGCGTCGCCTGGCCCTCCCCGTCGAGCCGGGGCCTCCTGCGGTTCTCCTGGACCTTGCGGTCAAGGGCCGCGTCAAGGCCCTCCATGACGCACTGCCTGCGCGTCCGCTCCGCCGTCGCCACGCTGACCTCAAGCGCGTCCGCGATCCGCGCGTCGGTCCAGCCGCCGTTCGGACGGCCCTCGTCGGCCAGCAGCAGGACATGCGCCCGCCTGCGCCGTTCCTTCGAACCCCCGCCGCCGTCGACGATGTCCTTCAGCCGCGTGCGCTCGTGCGCCTCGAGCCGCACCCTGTAGATCTTCCTGCCTGCCTGTTCCATCCCTGTTCCGCCCCTGATATGCCCCCTGACGCCACCCAGGGTGGCCGGAAGGTCTGTTGTCCAATGTTGCGGTCGGGAGCGTAACCCGTCCCGGGCAGGGATGGAACCGGCAATTCAATGAGGCTGGGATACTAGGGTCGAAACGCTACTGGAAGATGGACGTCGGGTCGTGAATTTCGACCGTCAGCCGCCGCCCATTCAAACCAGCGCGATCTTCGTGAACGTCGATCTGACCGGCCCGGATGAAATCCAATCAGGTTTCGCGGAATGCGATAGGATTGGTCCCGTCGTCGGTCTGGTGAACAATGCCGGAGCTGCGATTTCAGCTTCCATTCGAGATACGACGGAGGAGGACTTCGATAAGCTTATCCCCCTAAATGTGATGGCTCCCTTCCTCTGTGCGAAACTGGCGGCCACGCGGATGTCCGATGCAGGCTGGGGTCGGATAGTGAATGTCTCCAGCCGCGCCGCTTCGGGCAAGGAACAGCGCACGGCCTATGCCGCAACCAAAGGAGCACTCCTGTCAATGACACGGGTCTGGGCGCTCGAACTTGCGGAGTTTGGGATAACCGTCAATGCGGTCGGCCCCGGCCCGGTGGCGACCGGACTGTTCAGGCGCGTGAACCCGGAAGGCAGCGACCGCACCGAGGCCCTGAAACGGTCGGTTCCGCTCGGCAAAGTGGGGGACCCGGAAGATGTCGGGCGGGCGGTGGCGTTTTTTCTCGATCAGCGGAATGGCTTCGTCACAGGCCAGACCCTATATGTCTGCGGCGGGCTCTCGTTAGGCGTCGTACCTATCTGAAATCATCGAATACATCGATGTTTGGTCTTGCCTCCTGACACTGGTCCGAACTGAGTGCGAAGTGCCCCGGGGCCCGCTGACGACCATGATGCCGCAGCCACGCCGGCGACGAGGTGAATCCCTTCCACGGGGCTCCCGTCGGTTCGTGCAGTGTGTCGATCTCCAGACGTCGGAGTCCGGGCGGATCCTGGCACCGACTCAGGAAAGGAGCATACGGGATTCGGGTGCCATGGTGGGTTTTTCCGGGAACGGGACTTATGTGGTGCGATCCTTACATCATGCGGCATCCACCCTATCCAGAACGGGACGCGTCTGCGTGCCGGAAACGTGCGGCATTTCACCTGCGCGACCTGCGACGCCGGCTTGGATCGTGGCTTGGGTGACCGCGGAAGGACGCGAACCCCGAAAGCGACACGATGCGGCCCGTCGGTGCCTACAAGAAAAGTCTTTGTGGTTCAATATGTTATGGATTATGCATCCGCATCCCAGAAGAAAAAACTTGACTTTTATCTCTTACCCGCGCTAGTGAGCTTCCATCAAAGAAAGGAACGAAGACCATGAAATATCTCAGCACTTTATCTATGCTCTTCACTCTTTCTATCCTCAGCTTCACCGCCGCGCCCTCTCTTGCCGGTGGTTTCGGCGACGACAACCACATCGGCGACAACCCGTATGTAGGTCAGTGTCGGCAGGGCGCCCCTAGAATCTATGTCGGAATGGGTCGAGTCATCAACTGCCCCGATCATCATGTGATCACGGCCGCGGAAGATCTCTGTAGAAAGTCGATTGACGGATCTTACGTGATGAACGATGACGGGCAGAGGGGAGCCCTGCGCAGTCACGGCGGCAACGTTCAATGGGACCCAAGCACCGTTAGGTACCATTCCGGGCAGTATCGGGATGGGGAGATCTATCGTGCCTACTGTTCGGTGAGATTCTACGTGGGGCTGCCGAGCTGGCACAAGGATTCTCATGTCGATTATCACTCTGTTGAGATAAAGAACGTAATGAGCGACCATATTGATCGTATGCATCTATGTTTGAACTGGAAGGGCGCGGGCATTCGGCGCAGCGATCGATGTCGTGAACTGACGCCCGAAAACTACCTCAAGGCGGAGAAGCCCTACGGTCTTGCATGTGACTGGGATGATCCACAGTTCTTAAAGGTTTTGGACATCAATGGAGTCAGTCACAGAGAAGCCGGGAAATTCTGCCATGTGGGTACGGCTGTAGGCTGGAGATAGTAATGGTGCGCTAGGCGATGGCGGGCCCGGTTCTGGCTTATCGAGGCCCCTGGCTCCGACTGGGTTCCCGCGACGTGGTTCTCGATGCTTGGTGGCGAGGACGTCATCGTCCCCGCGATGGGCAGAAAAATGGTGAGACACAGGCCGTTCTTTACCTCCTATTGGAATGAGGCGATAAAGTTCCACGACCGCGCGTCCGCGGAGCCGCTCATGACGATGCACGGGCTGCGCAGCATGATGCGCGGCTGCGTCGTGACAGAGCATGAGGCCAGTATATGACCTACCGGAATGGAGTCCGATATACGGACATTCGAGCCTAGTATCACAGCCTCATTGAATTGCCGGGTATAGGGACTTCAGCCTGATCCGCGCGTCGTCGGTCCTGAACCGCCAGTCGACGGGTTTCGCCGAGCCGTTGCGGTGCCGCTGCCATGCGGCGACCTCGCGCACCATCGTCCCGCGGTCCGGGATCCGGCGGTCAAGGCACTGCCGGGAGAGGACGTTGATCCCGGTCTCGGCCATGTTGAGCCAGGAGCCGTGCTTCGGCGTGTGGTGGACCTCGAAGCGGTCGGCGAGCCGCGACGCCTCCGCCGGCCCGGAGGCCCCGTGGAGCGCCGGCAGCCTGTGGGTGTCGGGGTTGTCCATGACGAGCACGATCCGCCTGCCGGGGAAGTGGACGTCGGCCATGTCCACGGGGAGCCGGGCGAAGTCCCGCCTCGTGCGGCGGTCGGTGACCTCCACGTGGCGCCAGGCGTCCAGTGGGGCGTAGACCATGAACAGGTTGGCCGTTCCGTTGCGCTCGTACTCGAAGTCGTATGCCGCCGGCCGCCCGGGGCGGGTCGGCAGCGGCGTCCGCGTCTCCTTCGTCTGCTGCTTCGACGTCTCGTCGAGGCATACCAGGACGGTGCCGTCATCGAATTCCCGGGCGTAGACCTTGAGCACGTCCTCCATGGCGGCGACGAATTCGGCGTTCGCCTTCGGCGGGATGCACCGGCATTCCTTCAGCCAGGGCCTGGTGCCGTTTTTTCCGGAGCCTGCCGGACCGTCTCCCGGCCGATGCCGTCGACGGCCTCCAGCTCCACCAGCCGGTCGCCCGGCAGCTTCAGGGTCCAGCGCGCCTGCCCCTCGGGAGGCTCCGGGCAGCCCGGCATCGCCAGCGTCGCCTGGCCCTCCCCGCCGGGCCGGGGCCTCCTGCGGTTCTCCTGGACCCTGCGGTCCAGGGCCGCGTCCAGGCCCTCCATGACGCACTGCCCGCCCGTCCGCTCCGCCGTCGCCACGCTGGCCCCAGGCGCGTCCGCGATCCGCGCACCGGTCCAGCCGCCGTTCGGACGGCCCCCGTCGCCCGGCAGCAGGACATGCGCCCGCCTGCGCCGTTCCTTCGACCCCCTGCCGCCGCCGGTGATGTCCTTCAGCCGCGCGCGCCCGTGCGCCTCAAGCCGCACCCTGTAGATCTTCCTGCCTGCCTGTTCCATAGCCTGTCTCCGAAATGCCCCCCTGACGCCGCCCGGGGCGGCCGGAAGGTCTGTTGCACGGTGTCACGGTCGGGAGCGTAACCCGTCCCGGGCCGGGATGGAACCAACAATTCAATGAGGCTGGGATACTAGGGCCCGTTGACAGTTGCCTTGCGAATCGCCCGCTTCCATGCCATTTCCTTCCCCGATGACCGCCGGAACGGCGGCACGGGCAGGAAACAGGTGACATCATGAATGCAGACAGGACGGTTCTGACCGACGCCATGTGGGCGCGGATCGAGGACATGCTGCCGGGCAAGAAGTCCGATCCCGGCGGCACGGCGGCGGACAACCGCCTTTTCATGGAGGCGGTGCTCTGGCGGTTCCGCACGGGGTCGCCGTGGCGCGACCTCCCCGCGCGGTTCGGGAACTGGAACAGCGTCTTCAAGCGGTTCCGGCGCTGGGCGCTTTCGGGGGTATTCGAACGCGTTTTCAACGCCTTGTCGGAGGAGTTCGACCTCGAGTGGGTGTTCGTCGACGGCACGGTCGTCCAGGCGCATCAGAAGGCGTCCGGCGCAAAAGGGGGACCTCGAGCCAGGGGATCGGTCGTTCCAGAGGCGGCCTGACGAGCAAGGTCGTGGCCGTCGTGGACGCGCTCGGCTATCTGGTCCGCTTCAGGATCCTTCCCGGCCAGGCGCACGACCTCAAGGGGGTGCCGGGGCTTCTCGACGGCCTGGCGTTCGGGGCCTTCGTCGGCGACAGGGCGTTCGACGCGGACTGGCTGCTGGAGGACCTGGCGGAACGCGGGGCGGAGGCGGTGATTCCGTCGAAGCGGAGCCGGACGGTGTCGCGGGCGCATGACCGGGAGGTCTACGGCTGGCGGCACCTGGTGGAGAACTTCTTCGCGAAGATCAAGGAGTTCCGTGCGATCGCGACCCGGTACGACAAGACCGACGCGAGCTTTGCCGCCGGGATCCACCTCGTCGCCGGCGTGGTCGCGGCGACATGAGTGTCAACGGGCCCTAGGCTTCGTCCTCTTCTGGCCGATCGGCCTGGCACTTCTGGCCTACATGATCTGGAGCAAGCGCATGTTCGAAGGAAAGCGAAAGAGATGCGGCAGCGTTCGCGCCGCCATGAAGTCCAGCGGCAACGCGGCCTTCGACGCGTACAAGGCGGACACGCTCCGGCGCCTGGAGGAGGAGCAGGATTCCTTCGAAAGCTTCATGCGGCGCCTGCGTGACGCGAAGGACAAGGCGGAATTCGACCAGTTCATGGCCGAGCGCGCCGGAAAGGCACGTGACGCCGGCCCAGTCGGGACCTGACGGCGGGACCGGATCCCCGGCACGGCATCCCTTCCGACCGGGCGAGGGGCCGCCGATGCGCCCGGCCGGGCGGACGTCGCGCATGACGGCCGCCTCTGCCGCAGCCTGCCTTTCAGGCGGTTCCTTGCCTGGTGCGTCGATGTCCTCCTGGTCTCGCTCGTCTCTGCGGCAGTTGCGGCCTTGTAGCTGCCTGCGGCGCCGCTCTTGCCGCCGGCGGTCCATGCGGGCACCGACTTTCTCTTCCGCTGTGCGACGCTCGCGTCGTGCTCGGCCATGCCGGGAATGATTCTCGCGGGAATCGAGACCCGGCAAGACGGACGGCGCGAAGCCTGATGAAGGAGCGCGCTGTTGCACACTGCGGGCTATTTCGTCTCCATGACAGCCTTCCCGCTGCAGGCGGTCTCCGTCGGGATGATGCTCCTGCCGGCCGGGCGGCAAGGCCTGAGCGACAGGGTTCTGGGCACGGTCGCCGTCAGTCGCCTCAGGCGGCGCATGGCCTGACCCGTCATGGATTGGCGGCACGGCTTCCGCTTGCTAGTCTCGTGCCGAGCAAAGAGGGCGGAAGGCCATGCGGCACACCCTTCCAGTCGCGCCGCAGTTCTACGTGACTGCACCCCAAGCCTGCCCCTACCTTGATGGCAGGATGGAGCGGAAGCTGTTCACGTCGCTTCAGGGCGGCCATGCGGAGCAGCTGAACAACTCGCTATCCAAGCAGGGATTCCGCAGATCCCAGAACGTGCTCTACCGGCCTTCCTGCGCCGAATGCTCGGCATGCTTCTCCGCCCGCATCCGCGTGAAGGACTTCGCCCCGTCCCGGAGCCAGAACCGGACGCTCCGCAGGAACGCGTCGCTCGTCCGCGAAGCGATGTCGCCGTGGGCGACAGAGGAGCAATACGCCCTGTTCCGCGCCTATCTCGAAAGCCGGCACGCGGATGGCGGCATGGCCGACATGGACATCTTCGAGTTCGCCGCAATGGTCGAGGAGACGCCGGTCCGTTCGCGAGTGGTCGAATACACGTCCAGGGACGAAGGCGACGTCACGCTCCGCGCCGCATGCCTGACCGACGTGCTCGATGACGGGCTGAGCATGGTCTACAGCTTCTATGATCCGGAAATGGCGGCCCGCAGCCTCGGGACCTACGTGATCCTGGACCATGTCAGGATCGCGCGGGACGCGGGACTCCCCTACGTCTATCTCGGGTACTGGGTGCCGGGTTCGGCGAAGATGACCTACAAGGCCGGCTTTGCGGCCGTGGAGATTTACGCCGCCGGAGAGTGGAGGGACCTTGGCGACCCGGAACGTCACCTGCAGGCCCTGGGCCGCACGGCTTCGGAGCCGGTGGCGGAACAGGTGGCGCGCATCAGCCTTCCGGACACCCGGCCGGTCCGGCCCGAAGCGTCTCAAGGATGGACACCTGCGGCAGGACAGCCGGGCGGCCGGAAGGCCGTCCGGCTTCGGAGCGGCAATGACGTCCGGAACGGCGGCCGGTGAGGCGGCACGCCGGTTCATCAAGCATGCCTCGCAGGCAGCGGGCCAGGTGCGGCAAAGGCGATTGGGTGCAGCCCAACTCTGTTGACGATTGCGATTCGCAGATGCGCATGATGCGTTGCGGCGCCATGCAGCAAAGGCTGCCCGACTTCCTCGACTGGCTGGCGAATCAGGCTCTCGCCGCATGAGCAACCAATCTGGGCCACACCCAAGGCGATTTTGCCGGTTGACCCCAGTCTCGACTCTGCTAGTGTCATCTGCATGAAACGGAGCCCGGCGATGGCAGCGAAGTTGGTGGCAATTGTGGGAAACTGGCGCATGGGCCGGTGACGGGACTCCCTGAACGGACACCCATGCGCCCCCTGAGCCAGGGGGCTTTTTTGTGTGCGGAACGCGGAAGGCAGGCGCAATGAGACAAGAGCAGATGACCGGCGCGCGAATGGTCTTGAAGGCGTTGCAGGACCAGGGGGTGGATGTCGTGTTCGGCTATCCCGGCGGGGCCGTGCTTCCGATATATGACGAGGTCTTCAGGCAGAACCGGATCCGGCACGTCCTCGTGCGCCACGAGCAGGCTGCGGTCCACGCGGCCGAAGGCTACGCCCGCTCCACCGGACGCCCGGGCGTGGTTCTGGTCACGTCCGGCCCCGGCGCGACCAATTCCGTCACGGGACTGACGGACGCGCTGATGGACTCGGTCCCGATCGTCCTGCTCTCGGGCCAGGTCCCGACCTTCATGATCGGCAACGACGCCTTCCAGGAGGCGGACACGGTCGGCATCACGCGCCCTTGCACCAAGCACAACTGGCTGGTCAGGGAAACGGACAGGCTCGCGAGCACGATACACGAGGCGTTTCACGTCGCCATGACGGGCAGGCCCGGACCCGTGCTCGTCGACATCCCGAAGGACGTTCAGTTCGCGTCAGCCGCGTACACCGGCCCCGATGAAGCCCGGACGGGCCACTACGCGCCGAGGGTCAGGGCGGACGCCGAGGTCGTCGCCGCCCTGGCGGAAGCGATCGAGACCGCAAGGCGCCCCGTCTTCTACACCGGCGGCGGCGTCATCAACTCCGGAGACCGCGCATGCAGGCTGCTGCGGCGCCTGGTCGACGAGACAGGCTTTCCCGTGACGTCCACGCTCATGGGGCTGGGCGCCTATCCGGCAAGCGGGCGGAACTGGCTGGGAATGCTGGGCATGCACGGGCTCTACGAGGCGAACCTGGCCATGCACGGCTGCGACCTCATGATCAACGTCGGCGCGCGCTTCGACGACCGCATCACCGGTCGGGTGCAGGACTTCAGCCCGGACTCCGTGAAGGCCCACATCGACATCGACCCGTCGTCGATCAACAAGGTCATCCATGTCGAGCTGCCCGTCGTCGGCGACGTCGCGCACGTGCTGGAGGACCTGCTCGCGGCGTGGAAGTCGCGCGGCGCGAAGACGGACGCGCGCGCGGTGAAGGAATGGTGGACGCAGATCAGCGAATGGCGCAAGGTCGACTGCCTCAGGTTCGAGCAGGCGGGCAGCGCCATCCGGCCGCAGCATGCAATCCGGCGCCTGGAGGCGCTGACCAAGGACCGCGCTGACCGCTACATCTGCACGGAGGTCGGCCAGCACCAGATGTGGGCCGCCCAGTACATGGGCATCAACGACCCCAAGCGATGGATGACCAGCGGCGGGCTCGGCACCATGGGCTACGGCTTCCCCGCCTCCATCGGCGTGCAGATGGCGCATCCCGACGCCCTGGTCGTCAACGTCGCCGGAGAGGCGTCATGGCTCATGAACATGCAGGAGATGGGCACGGCAGTGCAGTATCGCCTTCCCGTCAAGCAGTTCATCCTGAACAACGAGCGCCTCGGCATGGTCCGCCAGTGGCAGGAACTGCTGCATGGCGAGCGCTACTCGCACTCCTGGTCGGAAGCGCTGCCGGATTTCGTGAAGCTGGCGGAGGCCTTCGGAGCGAAGGGCATCAAGATCGATGACGCGGCGGACCTGGACGACGGGATCAGGGACATGCTGTCCCATGACGGGCCTGTCGTCGTGGACTGCCTGGTCGAGAAACACGAAAACTGCTTTCCGATGATCCCGTCCGGCGAGCCCCACAACAAGATGCTGCTCGGCGCGAGCGCGGACGCCGGCGCGGCGATCAAGGATGCCGGCGCCGTGCTGGTGTAGGGCCTGCGGATGCGGCGCGGGAGCGGCGGCAGCCCATGCGCCGGCTGCGGCCCCGGAACTCCATCAGGACGAAGGACGACATGTCAACACTCAACATCAAGAAGGGATCGTCGAGCCGATCGGCCTACGATCTTCGAGACTACCACGCGCAAGGCACGGAACGGCACACGCTGGCAGTGGTCGTTGACAACGAGGCCGGCGTGCTCGCGCGCGTCATCGGGCTCTTTTCCGGGCGCGGCTACAACATCGAGAGCCTGACGGTCGCGGAAATCGATCACACCGGCCATCGCAGCCGGATCACGATCGTCACCACCGGCACGCCGTCGGTCATCGAGCAGATCAAGGCACAGCTTGGCAGGATCGTGCCGGTTCACGAGGTGCATGACCTGACGACAGAGGGAGAGGCGGTCGAGAGGGAACTGGCCCTCTTCCGCGTCGTCGGAAAGGGCGACGTCCGGGTCGAGGCCCTGCGGCTCGCAGACATCTTCCGCGCACAGGTCGTGGATTCCACGCTGGACAGTTTCGTGTTCGAGGTGACCGGCACGTCCCGAAAGGTAGACGCATTCGCGGATCTCATGCGGCCTCTGGGCCTGGAGGAGCTGGCACGCACCGGCGTGGCGGCCCTGGCGAGAGGCGAGATCGCCGCAGGAAGCGGAACGGCCTGAGCCGCGCGGATCCGGACATGCCGGATCCCGCCCCCCCGGACCGCCATTCCCGCTTCCGCGACACGACCCGACGCACGCGCCCGTCAACTGCACCCGCTTGTTGCGCCGCACGTGTTGCACTTCATGCATGTGCCGTTGCGCACCAAGGTGTAGTTGCCGCATTCGCCGCAAGGATCTCCCTCGTATCCCTGCATCCTGGCCATCGTCCGCGCTTCTGCCGCGACCGTTCCCGCGGCGGGCGACGCACCGGCGGCGGCTGCCGGCGCAATTGACTCAGCCGCCGCCGCGGAAGCGACGTCCGGCGCCAAGGCCGGGCTGGCGCCGCCCTCCACGAGCACCAGATGCTCCCTTGGCACGCGGCCTCGGGTGTATCCTGCGGATGCGACGCGCTTGAGCAGCTCGACATGGGTCGACCCGCGCGCGGCCGGGGCCTCGGCCATCGCCGGCCTGCCCTCTTCCTCGCCCCGGCCCATGTCATCGAATGTCGGGCCTTCCGGCTTCACGTGAGCGAGATCGGTGCGATCCAGATAGCTTACCGCCAGCTCCCGGAAGATGTAGTCCAGTATCGAGGTCGCGTTCTTGATCGAGTCGTTGCCCTGAACCATCCCGGCCGGCTCGAAGCGCGTGAAGGTGAACGCATCGACGAACTCCTCCAGCGGAACGCCATACTGCAGGCCGACCGAGACGGCGATCGCGAAGTTGTTCATCATCGCCCGGAAGCCGGCGCCTTCCTTGTGCATGTCGATGAAGATCTCGCCAAGCGATCCGTCGCTGTACTCTCCGGTCCTCAGGTAGACCTTGTGCCCTCCGACAATGGCTTTCTGGGTGTACCCTCGCCGACGCTCGGGCATGCGATTGCGCGTGCCTGCCAGATCCGCGGCGACGACCCTTTCCACGACCTTCTCGGCCAGCACGACGGCCTTCTCCCGAGGCGTGCCGGCCGCGAGCGCCGCCGCCGCGTCGTCGTCGTCCTCGACGAGGGCCGCTGACAGCGGCTGCGAGAGCTTCGAACCGTCGCGATAGAGCGCGTTGGCCTTGACGCCGAGCCTGTGCGACAGTTCGTAGGCGGCCTTGCAGTCCTCGACGGTGGCGTCGTTCGGCATGTTGATCGTCTTGGAGATCGCGCCCGAAATGAACGACTGGGCGGCGGCCATCATGGTGATGTGGCTTTCGACGGGAAGGAACCGCCTGCCCTTGCGCCCGCACGGATTCGCGCAGTCGAAGACGTGGTGGTGCTCCTCCGAGAGGTGCGGCGCGCCTTCGAGCGTCATCGCGCCGCAGACGTGGTCATTGGCGGCCTCGACATCCGCCTTGCTGAAGCCAAGGCTGCGAAGAAGGTCGAATTCCGGGTCGTTCAGCTTCTCCGCCGGGATCCCGAGGGTTGCCGAGCAGAACTCCTCGCCGAGCGTCCACTGGTTGAACACGAAGCGGATGTCGAAGGCGGACGGCAGGGCTGCCTCGACCCTGTCGATCTCCGCCGGGCCGAATCCATGGCCGACCAGCGCGGCGTGGCTGATCCCCGGGGCCTGCGCCAGCGTTCCGTGGCCGACGGCGTAGGAGACGATTTCCTGGATCTGGGAGGACGTGTAGCCAAGCGTCTCCAGCGCCGCCGGCACCGAGCGGTTTATGATCTTGAAGTAGCCGCCCCCTGCGAGCTTCTTGAACTTCACCAGGGCGAAGTCCGGCTCGATGCCTGTCGTGTCGCAGTCCATCACGAGGCCGATCGTGCCCGTCGGCGCGATGACCGTGGCCTGGGCATTGCGGTATCCGTGCTTGATGCCCAGGTCGAGCGCCTCGTCCCACATCCTGACGGCCAGCTCGACCAGCCTGCCATCAGGACAGTTTCCGTGGTCAAGCGGCACGGGAGGCACGTTCATCCGCTCGTATCCTGTCGTGCGTCCATGCGCGGCACGCCGATGGTTGCGAATGACGCGAAGCATGTGCTCCGCGTTCCCGTCATAGCCTTGAAAGGGCCCCAGCTCCCGCGCGATCTCGGCAGAGGTCGCGTAGGCCGCGCCCGTCATGATGGCCGTGAGGGCGCCCGCCAGCGCCCGGCCCTCGTCCGAATCGTACCCGAGGCCCATGGTCATGAGCAGGCCGCCGATGTTCGCGTAGCCGAGGCCGAGGGTCCTGTACTCGTAGGAAAGCCGCGCGATTTCCTCCGACGGGAATTGCGCCATCATCACGCTGATCTCCAGCGTCAACGTCCAGAGGCGCGTTGCATGGATGTAGTCATCGGCCCGGAACACCCCTTCCTCATGAAAGGCAAGGAGATTCATGGAAGCCAGGTTGCAGGCGGTATCGTCGAGAAACATGTATTCCGAGCAGGGATTCGATCCCCGGATCGGCCCGGCCTCGGGGCATGTATGCCAGGCATTGACCGTGTCATGGTACTGGACTCCCGGGTCCGCGCAGGCCCAGGCCGCGTGGCCGACCTGCTCCCACAGGTCGCGTGCCTTGACGGTCTTCTCCACCCCGCCGTCGGTGCGGCGGACCAGATCCCAGTCGGCATCGTCCTTCACAGCCTGCAGGAAGGCGTCCGTGACCCGGATCGAGTTGTTGGAGTTCTGGCCTGAAACGCTCGAATAGGCCTCCGAGTCCCAGTCCGTGTCGTATGTCGGAAACTCGATCGATTCGTAGCCCTGTCGCGCGTAGTCCAGAACGCGCTTGATGTAGGTCTCCGGAATGGCGGACTCCTTCGCGGACCGGATCGCGGCCTTGAGGCTCTCGTTCCGCACCGGGTCGGCCGCATCCGCTTCCGCGCCGTCCCACGCCCTGATCGCGGCGAACATGCGGTTGAGCTCGCGCTCGTGGACCTTGGAGCCGGCCACGATGGAGGCGACCTTCTGCTCCTCGATGACCTTCCAGTTGATGAAGTCCTCGATGTCGGGATGATCGGCATCGACGATGACCATCTTGGCCGCGCGCCGGGTCGTGCCGCCCGACTTGATGGCGCCGGCCGCACGGTCGCCGATCTTCAGGAAGCCCATCAGGCCCGATGACCTGCCGCCGCCGGACAGGCGCTCGCCGGCTCCGCGGAGGCGGCTGAAATTGGTGCCGGTTCCCGACCCGTACTTGAACAGCCGTGATTCGCGGACCCAAAGATCCATTATGCCGCCGGCGTTCACGAGATCGTCGGCGCAGGACTGGATGAAGCACGCATGGGGCTGCGGATGCTCATAGGCGCTGCCGGACCTGGCAAGCGCGCCGGTCTCGTGGTCGACGTAGTGGTGACCCTGGCTCGGCCCGTCGATGCCGTATGCCCAATGCAGGCCCGTGTTGAACCACTGCGGGGAGTTCGGCGCCGCGCGCTGCGTCGCCAGCATGTAACGCATCTCGTCGAGATAGGCCCGCGCATCCTCCTTCGAGGAGAAGTAGCCGCCCTTCCAGCCCCAATAGGCCCAGGCTCCGGCAAGACGGTCGAAGACCTGCGCCGCCCGGGTTTCGCCGCCGTAGCGATCCTCCTCGGGGATCTCGGCGAGCGCGGCCTCGTCCGCGACCGAACGCCACAGGAATCTCGGGACGCCCTTCTCCTTCACCTTCTTCAGGCGGGCCGGCACTCCGGCCTTCCTGAAGTACTTCTGCGCGATGACGTCCGACGCCACCTGGCTCCAGCCTTCGGGCACTTCAAGATCCTCCAGCCGGAACACGATCGTGCCGTCCGGGTTCCTGATTTCGGATGATGTCTTCGCGAACTTGACGGACGCATACGCGCCCTCGCCTGCCTTGGTAAAGCTACGCTTGATCTTCATCTCAGCCTGCACCCCGCCAGTTTCCTGTCCGAGCCGTTTCCGCTCCCTCTCTCGCCTGCCTCGGTCCGGGCAAAGCCGCGCCCGGCCGGTATGGAACATGGGCGCCTTCCGCGTGAACGTCCTCGCGTGCGTTCACGTTACCTGTCCTCCTCAAGCATCGAAGGCGCATGAATGCTGTCCATGTCGGTTTCCACAACATGTTGTGGCCTCGCAGCCGGCCCGCACAAACTGCGGCTTTCGCGAGGGGCTCGTCAACAGGGAATTCAAAAAAAGTTCCGCCGGCTCGAGACGAGACTTCAGCGCATGGCGTCACCGGCCGGCGCGGAACGCCGTCACGCCGGCGATCCGCTGATCGGAATCAGGCGCTTACGCCGTCAGGCTTGGCAGCTCGCTGGCGGCGCATGCAGGCATGGCCGCCATCCCCGGACGGTCGCCCCTTCGGCCTTGAAGCGGAACGACGGACGGTACTGGGCGCAGCTATCCCGCTGCCGGGAGAGAATCACCCCGCGACCCGGATCCGGCTTCCGTCCCTCGCGGTCGCCCGCGGTGCCCGTGCTGCGCGACCCGCAACGGCACGCGTCGTCAACGCGCCGCCTTTCCGGCAGCTTCGAGCGTCAGGACATGCCCGGCCCTGCATCGCGCCGGCCGCCGCCTTCAACCCGCGAACCGCTCCAGGCCGTCCCACGCGATCCGCTGCACCGGACGGATGCGTGGGTCGGCCAGCCCGACCTCCTCAAGCGTCGCATCATTCCTCCCCCAGTTGCAGGGGCCGCAGGTGACGACAAGGTTGTCGAGGTCGGTGCGGCCGCCGCGGCTGTGCGGGAGCACATGGTCGAACTGCATCCACAGGCACAGGAACGCGGCATGCTTTCTCTTGTCGCAGCCCTTTCCCTTGGTAGGCCATGGGAGCTCTGAATAACATCGCATTCTGTCTCGGATCTGATAACGCACGACCGGAATGCCGCAGAACCTGCACCGATGGCCGTCGCGCGCGATCAGCGCCTTTTTCTGCTCCCGCGTGGCCTTGCGCCTTGGATCCCGGTCGGCCTCGTCGAGCGTCGGGGGCGACCCCTTCACTTCCCGGACGCGGTGGATCTCGGGGGACGCCGGCCCCCAGACGGATTCGACCCATTCCCTGACCTCCGCCATGTCGGCGGCGGCGATGAGCCGGGCGGCCCGGGTCCGGTTCCCGGCCAGGTGCGCGTCCACGGCCCGGTCCAGAAGTTCGGCGGCGCGGAAGATCTCGGGGATCGGTTCGCGAAAGCATGCCCGCGGCGCAAGGAAGTCCGACATGCGGGAAGCCTGATCGGAACTTCAGGGGCTTCGCAAGCGGCTTTCCGCAGCCATGCTCCTGCTTTTCGACGTCTTTCCGTCTCCGAGGCCTCCCGGGGACCTGATCATCCTCATGGGAACGTTCCGGTCCGGCTTCACGCCGAGCAGCCCGAAGGCCCGTTCCCGGACCCGTGCGGGCTTCGTGACGACGGCCAGTTCGCTCTCGCCGCGGCCCGGCAGGCGCAGCTGGTTGAGCGCCATGCCCGCGCGGTCGTCGAGCAGGGTGAGGAAGCTGTGCGCGTGCAGCCCGTCGGGGGTGCGCTTCGTGTCCGCCCTGGCCCTCGCGCGCGCCGAGACCCCGGCCCTCTCCACCGGCGAGTTCCGTTGCGCCCGGGCGCCCGCGCGGTCGTCGTCCTCGAAGAGCATGGACGCGAGGCGCCGGCGCATGCGCCGTTCCACGTGCAGCGCGAGCGTGCACGGGAACACGCGGGCGCGGACGTGGTCGGCCGGGCAGACGTGGACGGGACGGATGCGCAGGTCGCCCTTCGCGTTCCGGAACGCGCGCTCCACGCCCGCGAGCGACTTGCAGTCCTCCACCGCCTCCCCGGTTCCGACGGCCTCCACGCCGAGGCTGGCGCGGACGACGCAGACGCCGTCGAGCCGGGCCTCCGCCGCCATCCTGCCGGCGTTGCGCGCCCGGTCCATCCCCCCTTCGTGCACGGCGACGTCGAAACGCTTCCCGCCCTTGCGGCGGTTCGCCTCCCGCGCTCCGGGAATCCGCGCGTGCCGGCCGACAGGCACATTCGTGGAGGCAGGCAATGCCTGCAATCATCTTTCTAGCCGTTGCGGCAGCTATTGGGATCCTCACCTTTGCAGGGGCGGTGATGTGCTGGATGGACATCCCGCTGTTGAGCCGGAGCGTTTGTTTCTAATGGGAACAGTGTTCGGCGGATTTCTGGGATGGCTGTCCTGATCCGCACACGCGCCGCCCGCGCTCGCAGGCTGCTGGTGGCAGCACGGAACGCCGCCAGCAGGAAGGCGAGAGATGCGCAGAATCGCAACATCGAATTCCGGAGGGAGGCGAAACTCAGGGCCGAGCGCGTCAACAGACGCCTTCGAACGGCTGCAGCGAGGCAGGTCGCGGTCATGCCAGCCGAAACCATGCCCGTCTTCGTCGCTGCGGTGATAGCAGACGCCACGGCATGGGAAATTCACGACATTGCGAGACAATGAAAGACATGTCCGAACTGGCAAGGGCGTTCGATCCGGACGCGCCGACCGTCTGCAGCATGGAAGTGCCGAACCGAAAGGAGTTGCTCGAAACGGCGATGTCGGCACCGGGCGAGGCCTGAAGCATGGCCAGAGAGGCTCTCGATGGCTTGGGGTCCATGGAGACCGGAAGCGGCTTGGCGCTGGAAATCTCGGACATTCCGCAGTATGCCCTCGAATGGTCGCGGGGGACGTGGGCAGACCTGACGAACAGTTCAAGTCGGTGGTGGCAGCTGTGGCGGCACGGACGCGAGTGACGCCCAAGGCGCCCGCTGGCCTGCGCAGGCCACCCGTGGACGAACGCGCTGATGACGTTCATCCGTACCCAATCCTTTGGGACTTTTGGTCGGGGCGGAGAGATTCGAACTCCCGACCCCCTGTTCCCAAAACAGGTGCGCTACCAGGCTGCGCCACGCCCCGACGCCGAGGGCTCCTTACAGCAAGGCAACTCCCCTTGGCAAACTGCTTGTGCGCCTGTCTGCACGCGCCCTCGCCTGCAGGGATCGGGGCGGCCATCGCAGGCGCCGGACGTCGCAATGCCTTGCGCTGCGGGCGCAAGGCGCGGGAACGCTCTGCTCTCCCGGATGCAGGCGCGCCGGATCCGGGCATTCCCGGAGCGCGTCATGGCGTCTGAGATCCCGACGGCCGCGGGCTACCCGCAGGGCCAGGCCGGGTCCGGCCCGACGGCAGGATGCCGAAGCTCGCTGCCCTCGTCTATGCCAAGCCTGCGAGACAGGCCGCCGTTGATTTCAAGCACGAACTTGATGCCTTCGCCGCCGTCGATGTGCGTCTCGTCAAACGGAATCGCGTTTTCATGGATCTTTGTCACCTTTCCGGTGGGCGTCATGAACAAGATGTCGAGCGGAATCCTCGTGTTCTTCATCCAGAACACCGCGCGTTGCGGCGCGTCAAACGCGAACAGCATTCCGCTGCTCAACGGCAGGAAGTCACGATGCATCAGGCCGAGCGAGAGCTCGTCATGGTCGTCCGCCAGCTCGACGGTGAAGCGCGCGCGCCCCCAGTCGCCGCGCAGGTCGACACGGTCTACCGCGCAGTCGGCGGATGCCGTCCCGGCGAGCGCGAACATTGCCAAGATTCCGAACCCTGCCCGCATCCCTAACCGGATCTGAGACCCGCTTCCCATGAAGTGATCTGAGCGGCCATGCGACCCCGCCTGCCCGCCGTCACCCTTATTGCAACCGCCTCTCCGGGCTGAAGGTCGGCAAGCTCCGAGCGCCTCAGGACCTCGATATGGAGAAAGACGTCCTCGTTGCTGCCGTAGACGTTGGCAAAGCCGAACCCCTTCACCTTGTCGAACCACTTCACGCGGGCGGGTTCCAGCGGCAGTGACGGGTCAAAGGGCTCTCTGAACTCGCCGCCATCGGGAACGGCCTCATCCGCCGAGGAGGAGGCGGGCGGGTCAATCCGGAGCACTTCGACCGCCTGGATTCCCCGTGCCGTTTCCTGAACCACGACCTCGATCCCCGCCGAGCCGGCAACGGTGGACTGTCCGTAGTCCCGAAGCACGTTCTCGTGAAGCAGGATGTCGGGCCCGCCATCGTCGGACACGACGAAGCCGAAGCCCCTTGACGGATCGAACCACTTCACCGTTCCCGTGACGCGCGCACCACCCCTGCCGATGACGGTCATCCAGCGCTCCTTCGCGCAGCGCCGTCGCTCAGGGCAAGGCGGAATGCAAGGGCCAGCCCCCCGCAGGCGGCATGACGCCATGTGTCCTGCGCCGCAACGCTTCCGGAGCCGGCAAGACGACCCGCGCGGCACCCCGCCAAAGCGGCAGCACGTCGCAGGCCTTTCATGCCCGCGTCCGTCTGCGTGCCGCTTCGCGCCCGGTTCGGCGTGCATGCAGGCGAACCTTCAGGGATCCGCAGCCGAGGGAACACCCCGAAGAGGCCCTTGACCGCGTGGCACGGGACAGGTTGCATGGAAGCCTTCCTTCCTTGTGCCGGCCAGAACGGCCTTGGGGGCGTTGCCCTCGGCCGCCCCGTCAGGAGGAGGTCACTGGCCGAAGCATCGCCTCCCGGGCCGTCGCCCGACCCGAACGCATTCTGGGCCATCGGAACGATCGCGCGCAACAACAAAATCCGGCGCAGGCTTCGGCAGGGGCGCATCACGGATAGAGGCGCTCGACCTTCCATCCGGCGTCGGGCGATTCCCTGGCCCAGCGGAACCGGTCGTGAAGACGGAATTCGCCGTCGGCCCAGAACTCGATCTCGACGGGCGCAATCCCGAATCCCCCCCAGAACGGCGGGCGTTTCGGATCAAGCCCATGGACGACACCCATCCTCGCCGCCCGTTCCGCCAGCGCGCTCCGGGAAGGCAGCGGCTCGGACTGACGCGATGCCCAGGCCCCCACCCGGCTGCCCACCCCTCGCGTGGCGAAGTAGCGATCGGCTGCCGCGCCATCCTCGACGGTTACGGATCCACGCACCCTGACCTGGCGACGAAGGCTCTTCCAGTGGAGAACGAAAGCCGCGTGCCCGGACGCCTGGATCTCCCGCGCCTTCACGCTGCCGTAGTTCGTGTAGAAGACAAAGGCGCCGTTCTCGATCCCCTTGAGCAGGACCATGCGCACATTGGGCAGTCCGGCTCCGTCCACGGTCGCCAGGGCCATCGCGTTCGGATCGTTCGGCTCAACCCCTTCCGCCTCTTCCAGCCACCTGCTCGCGATCGCCACCGGGTCATCGCCCTCGAATATTCCGCCTCTGTCCATCTCGTCCGCCTTCACGCCCTTGATGCAACCAGCTTCATCGCATAGACCCGCTGCACGGTAAACGGCGCGAGGGTCGAAGAATGTCCGCAGGGCTTATGACGGGCAAAAGGGGCCTGATCATGGGGCTGGCCAACGAGAGGTCGATCGCCTGGGGAATTGCGAAGGCGGTTGCCGGTCAAGGCGCCGAGCTTGCGTTCTCCTACCAGGGCGAGGCGCTTCTCCGGCGCGTCAAGCCGCTGGCCGAAGGGCTCGGCTCGGACACCGTCCTGCCGTGCGACGTGGCGGACATGGACAGCGTCGACTCCCTGTTCCGAGAACTCGAGAAGCGCTGGGGCAGGCTTGATTTCGCGGTTCACGCCATCGGGTTTTCCGACAAGAGCGAGCTGCGCGGCCGCTACGTCGACACAAGCCGCGACAATTTCCTCGCGTCGATGGACATTTCGGTGTATTCTTTCACGGCGGTGGCGAAGCGGGCCGCCGCGATGATGCATGATGGCGGATCGCTTCTGACCCTGACCTACTACGGTGCGGAGCGCGTGATGCCGCACTACAACGTGATGGGGGTCTGCAAGGCTGCGCTGGAAGCCAGCGTGCGCTACATCGCCGAGGATCTCGGCAAGGACGGCATTCGCTGCAACGCCGTCAGCGCGGGCACGATCAAGACCCTGGCAGCCTCGGGGATCGGCGACTTCCGCTACATCCTGAAATGGAACGAGCACAACTCCCCGCTGAGACGCAACGTCACGATCGAGGATGTCGGCAACGCCGCCCTGTACCTCCTTTCCGACCTGGGCTCTGCCGTCACGGGCGAGGTTCATCACGTGGATTCCGGCTATCATGTCGTGGGCATGAAGGCGCTCGACGCCCCGGACATGACCTACGGGAAACGGGAATGACGACGCCCGGCGCCGGAGGATCCTTTTCGGTTGCAGGGCGATCCTCGACCGTGCCCGGAACATGCCCCTCTCCGAGGAGCCGATGCCTGACGCGCGCGCCCTGCCGACCGGAACCGTCGGCGCCAGTTCTTCGGCGGGACGGCCAGTGACCGAGCGCCTGCCGCACGAGAAGGGTTTCCACGTCAGCTGGGACCAGATGCATCGCGACGCCCGTGCACTTGCCTGGCGACTGGATGGACGGGGGCCGCTTGACGGCAGGTGGAAGGCGGTCGTGGCGATCACGCGTGGCGGCATGGCGCCAGCGATGATCGTGGCCCGCGAACTCGACATTCGCATCGTCGATACCATCAGCGTGAAGAGCTACGACCATCAGTCTCAGTCCGAAGCGCAGATCCTCAAGTCGCCGGACGCGGTGACGATGGGTGACGGGGCAGGCATCCTCGTCGTGGACGACCTGGTCGATACCGGCCAGACGCTGGAACTCGTTCAGCGGCATTATCCGAAGGCACACTTCGCCACGGTCTACGCCAAGCCCATGGGCGAGCAGCAGGTGGACACGTTCATCACCGGCGTGAGCCAGGACACCTGGATATTCTTTCCCTGGGACATGGCGCTTCAGTACGTCGAGCCGTACCGCGCCACCGATTGAAGGCCCTCTCGCGCTCTCGGAGCAATCGGCCCGGGCATTCCCTGCCCGGCGCAATGGATCTGGCGAGCCGGCGAACCAGAAAATGCCGAAGCCGCGAACGGCGGGAAGCCGGGAACGGTTCGTGCGGCGAACCGCGGCCTTTCAGCGCGCTGAAATCAAGTGGCCTTCGTTCGAATCGGGCTCCGCCCCGCAGGGATCGCCTCCGGAAAGCCGCTCTGCATCGCATACTCGGGAAAGGCCGGCCGGGATCGCCGCGCGGCCGCAAGGTGGCCGCGCTCAGGCGAGTCGCGACCGCCTCCCTCAGGTTCTCCGCGGCCAGTCCGGGGGAGACAGAGAGGACTGGAACCAGTTGACGAAGCTCATGTGCGAGAAGGTCGGAAGTCCCGTGGCGTTCCGGACCGCGGCCGCGTAAGGCGTCATGTTGGTGCACTCGAGGACGACGGCCCCAACGTCTGGATGCTCCGCAACGAGATCCTCGGCGGCGGCCACGTTGTCCGCCTGAGCCGCCACCGGATCGAGATCGGGTGAATTCCCCAGGATGGCTTCCGTGAAATGCGCCCGTCCCTCGGTCGTGCCGATGGGTGTGCCCCGGGGCACGCCGGCGGCCGCCAGATGCGCCTTTGTCAGCGACGAGCGCGAGATCGTGACAACGCCCGCCCGACGGCCTGGCGGAAGAAGCGCGTTGACCATGCCGATCTGCATCAGGGACGAAGTCACGACAGGCACGTCGACGGCCGCGGACAGCTCGTCCTGGAATATCGAGAGAAAACCGCAATTCGTCGTGATCCCGTCCACGCCGTCAGCCGCGAGCTCCTGCGCCGCCGTCATGAAGGCGCCCAGCAGACCCTTCGCTCCCTTCCGGACCACCCGATCCGGCGAGGCGTCGCGCACGACCCTGAAGTGAACCGGGAACCCCCACGTTTCCGCATTGCCCATGTCGCCGAGGATGCGCGGAAAGCGGGCTGCGAGCATGAGAACGCCCACCGAAGCGCCATAGAGCGACTTGCCGCCCCTGATCACGAAAGCTGCCTCTCCCCGAATGCAGCGAACCGCCCCTGCCAAGCGACCGCATGCCTGTCGACCAACGTTGACAGGCAGTGAAGCATGGAACGGAACCGGGTTCAACGCCATTGGCGAGCGGTGCGCCGCAGCGGCGTCCGGACGACCGCGGCCGCGCAGCCCGGCCTTCGTCCAGACGCAGGACCGCCGGAAAGAAATTGCAGACCGGCCTGCGCTGTTGCAGGCTCCTCACCCGGGACAGCGGAGGTGGTGCGGCAGTGGAAGACGCCCGCAAGACAATCGCGATCGTCGGCGCCGGAATCATCGGCGTATCGACAGCCGTCTGGTGCCTCCGCGACGGGCATGACGTCGTGCTGGTCGACAGGAAGGGGCCGGCCGAAGGCGCCAGTCACGGCAACGGCGGCGTACTGGCGTCCAACGGCATCGTCCCGGTCTCCGTCCCGGGACTGCTCCGCAACGTGCCGCGCCTGCTCCTCGGCCGCGACCAGCCGCTCTTTATCAAATGGCACTACCTGCCGCGCCTGGCTCCCTGGCTGACCCGCTTCCTGAGCCACGCGAACTCAGGAGACGTCAGGAGACGGGCCGCCGCAATGGCGCGAATCGTCGGCGACAGCCTGGCTGAACACCGTGACCTGGCGCAGGGCACGGGCGCCGAGAAATGGATCCGCTCCGCAGACTATGTCTTCCTCTATCATGACCGTTCGCACTTCGACGGCGATTCATTCGGCTGGCGGATCCGGGCGGAACACGGCCATGCCTGGCAAGAGCTCGAGGGCGCCGCGCTGCGCGAGTACGATCCGGCCATCGGCCCGCTGGCCGGCTTCGGGGTCCGATGCCCGGACCATGGGCTGATCGCCGATCCCGGCCGCTACGTGAAGGATCTGGCAAGGCATGCCGAATCCCGAGGCGCCCGGCTCATGATCGGCGAGGTCACGGACGTGGTCCGGGAGAGCGGTCACGTTGCCGGCATCCGGGTCGGCGGCGAGACGGTCCGGTGCGACTCGGCCGTCCTCGCGGCGGGCGCATGGTCCGGGACGCTGGCCCGAAAGCTCGGGGTCAGGGTGCCGATGGAAAGCGAACGGGGGTATCATCTCGAGCTCTGGGAGCCCTCGGTCATGCCTCGGTCACCCGTCATGATCGCCGCCGCCAAGGTCGTGGCGACCCCGATGGACGGCCGCCTGCGACTTGCCGGCACGGTCGAGTTCGGCGGCCTCGACGCGCCGCCCTCGCGGGCGCCGTTCCGGCTGCTCGAAGGGCAGGTTCGAAAGCTCATCCCGGGCATCTCCTGGAAGGAAACCGTCAGATGGATGGGACACCGTCCCTCGGTCGCGGACAGCACGCCTCTTATCGGACCCGTTCCAGGCGTTGCAGGGGCCGTGCTGGCCTTCGGGCATGACCATGTCGGGCTGACGGGCGGGCCTCGGACCGGCCGCCTGGTCTCGCAGCTCGTGTCGGGGCGAAAGCCAAACCTTGACCTGGCCCCCTATTCCCCTGCACGATACGCGGGCACACGTCATCCGACGTAATTCACTCAGGAGAAAGATATGTCCAAGCCAATGACGCTGCTGGCCGCCGGCACGGCCGCCCTGACCATGACGGCAGCGCCGGCGATGGCCGAGAAATGGGACATGCCCATGGCCTATTCCGGCGCGAACTTCCATTCGGTGACCGGCGCCGAGTTCGCGAAATGCGTGACAGTCGGCACGGGCGGCGAGATCGAGATCGTGACCCATCCAAGCGGAAGCCTCTTTCCCGGGGCCCAGATCAAGCGCGCCATCCAGACCGGCCAGGTGCCGATCGGCGAGCGCCTGCTGTCCGGCCACCAGAACGAGAACGCGCTGTTCGGCATCGACTCCGTGCCGTTCCTCGCAACAAGCTTCGACGATGCCGACAGGCTTTGGGAAGCCGCGAAGCCGGTGATCGCGAAGACCCTGGCCGACCAGGACCTGCACCTGCTCTATTCCGTGCCTTGGCCGCCCCAAGGCCTCTATTTCCGCGATGAGGTGAATTCGGTCGCGGACATGAAGGGGGTCAAGTTCCGCTCCTACAACAACGCGACCACACGCCTTGCGGAACTGACAGGCATGCTGCCCGTAACGATCGAAGCGGCCGAGATCAGCCAGGCCTTCGCCACCGGCGTCGCTGACGCGATGGTCTCGTCGGGCTCCACCGGCTATGACCGCAAGGTATGGGAATCGCTCAACTATTTCTACGAGGTCGATGCTTGGCTGCCACGCAACTACGTCATGGTCAACGCCGCCGTCTGGGATGGCGTTTCGGACCGGAACAAGAATGTCATCAACGCCTGTGCAGGGCTCGCGGAGTATGCCGGCAACTGGAGGGCCAAGGAGTACACCGGGTTCACGCTGCAGGGCCTGCGGGACGGCGGCATGACGGTCACGCCCGCATCGGACCAGATGAAGGCCGAGCTGCAGGACATCGGCAAGATCATGACCGCCGAATGGCTCGAAGCCGCCGGCGCCGAAGGTCAGGCGGTGGTCGACAGGTTCATGTCGCTGAAGTGATCCAATCCGCACGGGCGCGCTTTGCGCGCCCGTGCGCGCTCTCGGGCAATGTGACCGTGACGGCAGAGATGAACCCCATGAATCGCCCGACTGGCCGGGAACCGCCGGCCAGCGCGCGGCCGGCAGGGCGGCCTGCGCCTGCCGCAAGGCCGCGGAACCCTTGGAGGGGCATGCCAGGGCTCCCGCCGCGTCCGGACGGAAGGCGTCCCCTCCCAGCGCGAAAGGCCGGCGCGGCAGGGACCGGGCGGCTCTCGCGGCCCCTGCGCGAAGCCGCTGAGGGCGCCTCGCCGTGAGGCACGTACGCCGCGCGCTTGATTCGATCTACGTCACGTCCGGCGTTCTCGCCGCCTGCTGCCTCGTTGCCATCCTGAGCCTCATCGTGGTCCAGATGCTCGCGCGCTGGACCGGCGAGGTCTTTCCGGGCGCGCCCGAATACGCCGGCTACTTCATGGCCGCCGCGTCGTTTCTCGCCTTCGCCAATGCCCTCAGCCGAGGCAGCCACATCCGGGTCTCGATCGTGCTGAACGCCCTTCCCCCTCGCTGGAAGCGTCTCCTCGAAATCTGGTGCTTCGCCATCGGCGCCGTCACGGCGTGGTATGTCGTCTACTTCGCAGTGCGCTTCGTATACTGGTCCTGGAGATTCAACGACGTCAGCCAGGGCCAGGACCGGACCGAACTCTGGATCCCCCAGAGCTTCGTGCTTGCCGGCGCGGTCATCTTCGCGGTGGCGCTCACGGACAATCTCCTCAGCCTGATACTGAAGGGCGAGCACCGCATTTCGAGGGACCGGATCGATCAGGGTCCGGCAGGCTAGCTCATGGAAGACGCCTCCATCATCGTCCTGTTCCTCTTCGTGCTATTCTTGCTGCTGGGATCGGGCGTCTGGGTCGGCCTGTCGCTGATCGGCGTTGCCTGGGTCGGCATGGAGCTCTTCACGACCAGGCCCGTCGGCGACACGATGCTGACCACGATCTGGTCCTCCTCCTCCTCATGGACGCTGACCGCGCTGCCCCTGTTCATCTGGATGGGGGAGATCCTCTACCGAACCCGCCTGTCGGAAGACATGTTCCGCGGCCTCAGCCCGTGGATGAGGTCCCTGCCGGGCGGCCTTGTCCACACCAACATCGTCGGCTGCACCGTCTTTGCCGCCGTCTCGGGGTCTTCGGCTGCAACGCTGACCACGGTCGGCAAGATGTCCATCCCGGAACTCAGGAAGCGAAACTACCCGGAGCCAATGGTCATCGGCACCCTTGCGGGCGCCGCCACGCTGGGTCTCATGATCCCGCCCTCGCTGACCCTCATCGTCTACGGGGTCACGATCAACGAATCGATCACCAAGCTCTTCTTCGCCGGGATCGTGCCGGGCCTCGTGCTGGCCGCGATGTTCATGGCGTACGTGGCGATCTACAGCCGCTTGTCGCGGTCATGGAAGCCGGATGCCGAGGCGCCAATGACGCTTTCCGAGCGTGTCGCGAACTCGCGCTTCCTGATCCCCGTGATCTGCCTGATACTCGTGGTCATCGGCTCGATGTATCTTGGCTACGCCACGGCCACGGAAGCCGCCGCGTTCGGCGTGATCGGCGGCCTGCTTCTTGCCGCCGGCCAGGGCTCGCTCAACTGGAGGACATTCAGCCGGAGCTTGATGGGAGCGACACGCACAAGCGCCATGATCGCGCTGATACTCGCGGGCGCCGCGTTCCTCTCGCTCTCCATGGGGTTCACCGGGCTGCCGCGCGGTCTCGCCGACCTGATCGCCCAGTGGGAGCTCTCGCGGTTCGAGCTGCTGATGGCGCTTCTGGTCTTCTACATCATTCTCGGCTGCTTTCTCGACGGCATTTCCTCGGTCGTGCTGACGATGGCCGTTGTCGAGCCCATGATCCGCGATGCCGGGATAGACCTCATCTGGTTCGGCATCTTCATCGTGGTTGTCGTCGAAATGGCCCAGATCACGCCGCCGATCGGCTTCAACCTGTTCGTGCTCCAGGGGATGACGAATCACGAGATGAGCTTCATCGCGAAGTCCGCGATCCCGATGTTCCTGATCATGGTCCTGATGGTCTTCGTGCTGATCGCCGTACCGGACCTGGCGACCTGGCTGCCCGAGCAGATGCGGCAAAGGCCTTGAACTTGGGCCGGGGCCTGTCCCGGCCGTTGCGCCAGCCCCTCGTCCGTGGCCCGGCTGCGGGAATCCGTCACTTCACGGGAACCGCCGCCTGGCGGCGTGGCGAAACGCCGCGCCCGTCGGCAGTGTCTCACTTTGAAATTCTTTCTTGGCTTTACCGAGGCAAAGGCGGTTTCACTGATGGAGCCACCGTAAGGCAGTGTCTCACTTTGAAATTTTCTCTTGGCTTTACCGGGGCAAAGGCGGTAGAGTGGGAGCCATCACACAGATGGAGGCATTCCCCATGTTACGTCACACCCCCCCCCCATAGCATTCGAACAGGGCTCGCCGCCGCTTCGCTGATCGCCGCGCTGGCCCTGCTGGCCGCGCCCGCGACGGCGCAGGTCGACTGGGCCACTGTCTTTGACGGCGAGGCCGGGCAGGTGCACTGTCCACCGGGCAAGACTCATTCTGGTAGTTTATTTGGTACAGTGCGCGGAACGGTGAAAGCCGATCGAGCCGATGTCAGCATAGATGCCTCGTTAGATATTGGTACCATCCGAGCAATCATTCGAGCCCTGTCAACCCAGACGAGCATTCCGATCTCTATCAGAGTGTATCAAGGCAGCACTGCCCGCAGCAATTTATCGATTGGGACAGTCACGGCGGACACCCCGCTGGCACCTGTCACCCGGACATTCACCGGCCTGCAATCGAATGCGCGCCATACCGCGGATCTGGTTGCAGGGAGCAATGTCAATAACGTCCTCGCAACCACCTGCTTCAGGACGGGGGAGACGCCGGCGGACCTGTCGCGGCCCCTCCAATACCATGACGACATCAACCACGGCGACTGGGCGAGCGGCTGCTTTGCCTTTGCTGACCTCAAGGGCCCCAACCACCGGAACAAGGTCCAGGCCTGCCTGTGCGGGGCGCGGAACAGTTCCGGCCAGTGGGCGCGGACCGATGCCGACGCCGGCTACGAATACATCAGCGACGCCGGCTACCGGACCACGCTGGGCTGCACCACGAACTGACCGGCATCAGACGCCATCCACACGGGGCGGCCGGCGGGTCGCCCCTTTTCCATGCCGACAGGCATGGTTTTCAAACTGAGACACTACCCGCCCGTCACAGGGAGGCGCCGGGGCGGACTGAATGCCGGCCTTGTCCCGCGAAGGCCGGAATCGCGTGTTCCCGAGCGCGTCCGGCATCGCGGGCACCGTCGACCGGCCGATGCACGATGCGACGCTCATCTCCATCGACGGCGATTCGTGGCGGCTCAGGCATGAGACCGGATGATCCCCGCCGCGTCGGCTCCGATGCTGTCAAGCGCATGCCTTTCGAGAGCGTCGCCGCGGACTGGAGATGCGTCCGCGATCCCGCCGCCTCGGCCCGCGCAAACCCCGTGCTGCGCGCCCCGGGCCTGCCGAAGCTCGTCACGAAGCGCCTCGGCAACGGCCACTGGGCCTGCTTCAAGACCCGCGACGCCGGCGACAACGGGACCGCGATCGACTTCATGCTCAACCGCGGCCTCACCTTCGCCGACATCCGCGCCCGGTTCGGTGCGGCCGCCGCCGTGCGCGGCTTCCGGAACGTCTGGAACGAGGCCGTGCCGGATCCGGCGCCGGACTGGCTCGCCGGACGCGGCATCCGGCGGGAGACGCTCGACGCCTGCCGCCCGCTGATCCGCCGCGACGGCGGCGGCGGCCTCCTCTTCGCCCACCGCGACCGGAACCGAAGGCTCGCCGGCTTCGAGATCGGGCCTCCCGACGGCGCGAGACGCTTCGCCACCGGCGGAACCCGCAGCCTGTTCGCCGTCCGCGCCGTAGCCGCCGGGGACCTGGAGGCCCTCGTCATCGCCGAGGGCGCCGTCGACGCCCTCAGCCTGGCCCAGATCGACGGATGTCCCGCCGGCCAGGCATTCCTCTCCACCGCCGGGGCGCCCTCGCGACGCCAGTGCGAACAGATCGGCCTCGCCGCCCCGCACCCTCCCCAACGTCAGGTTCGTCGACCTGACGCAGGACGGCGACGAGGCCGGGGACCGCCAGGCCGAGACCCTGCGCGAAAGGCTGAAGCTCCCGCCCCACGTCACGTTCCGGAGGCGACGCCCGCCCGCGAACGGCTGACCGCCCGGGTTGCGGGCCTGAATCCGGACGGCCGGACCGCTTCCGGCCAGCGCCGAACGCCCTCGAAAACCGCGATCGCCGGCGTGGCAAGCCCGGGCCGTCGCCCAAAAGCGCGGCAAACCGCCGAAATCCCGCTCTTTTGAAAAACCGTCGACAATCAGGGCGCGGAAGCGCGCCTCTCCGCCTCCGCGACGATGCCGGCCGATGCCTCCGAAAGATCCACGCCCGGGCTCCCGCAACCGGTTCGCCGGAACCATGCAGGCGCACGGCGGAGGTGTCCGGATTCAAGGTCAGCTTCATGTCAGGCCTGGAAAAGGTGGCGTGAACCAATTCGCCCTGACCTATGGGGGACGAGCGGGCCCGGATTGAGCCGGCATCGAACGCGACGATCGCGACCTCCTTGCAGATCTCGAACTTTGGGATGCCGACGCACTTCTGCTCAAGGTTGGGATTCGTCAGCGGCGGCGACGGAATCGTCCGCCAAGCCGCCCGCAGTCTCAGCCTGCCCGGACGGAATTGTCGCGGCCTCTCAGTGGCGAATTCCGAGAGTGCTCGCTGAAGTGGCTCCGTCCCTTCGCGGGCCGACACAGTCTGAAGGCGGTTACTTCCCCGCCTGCCAATCCCGCCTTGAAACCTTCACCAATGAGGCCCAGTCGTCGGGCGGACTTCCCCGCGTGAGCATCCTGGCGAAGACCGTGTACGGATCGGTTCTGCTCCCCGATGAGCGGAGCGTGCGTCGGTCATTGACCCACGCATAGACGATCACCTTCGCCCTCGCGTCATACCGGAAGAACAATCGGAACCGTCTGCCGATCCTGGCGCGTCGCCAATGGCGGTGGCGCGGGCCGAGAGTGGTGCCCTGGCGATACTCGTCCCGGGACGGATCCTGCGGGATGACCTCTAGCATCAGCCGGCTCAAGGCGTAGAACAGCTTGACGTTGGCATTGGATGCGGACCCCGCGGGACCGCGTCGTTGTGCGCGTTGGACGGCGTTGTGGAGCTTGCGCAGCTGGTCGATGAGGCAATCGTGGAACAGCAGCGTCCATCCGTGGCGCTGCATCAGAGGTCGACGGCGCCGTCGATGTCCTCGTCCGGTCCCGCTTCACGCTCTGCATGGTCGAGCATGCCCTGCGCGAGATCGTCTGGGATCGCCTGAACATGCCGGCCGGCCTGGATATCGCCGGCGAGCAGATCCAGGAACGCACCGACGGCCGGATCTTCATGCTCGGCGTCGGCGCGACTGACGACGACTTGTCCGTTCTCGTGGAGTTCGAATGCCACCTTGGCGCCGATATCGACCCCCAGCGCCTGACGGATCGTCTTGGGCAGGGTGATCTGGCCCTTCGCGGTCATCTTGGCGACTTCGTGGATGATCGACATGATTTTCGCTCCTTCTTTGCCGCGCACGACCGTAAGGAATATTCCTTACCATGTCAACGCGACGTGGAGCATGCGCAGCAATTCCCGACAGCCTGGCTTTCCGCTGACCGACGGCCGTTCCCTGCGCCCGGCAAGGGCCGGCTGGCCGCAGTGCGCACGGCTTCCGGCCGGGCGGCGGCCCGGGATCGTGGCGTTGCCGGCGAAGGGCGGGGTTCGGGGCCGTCCGGGCGTGGCCGGGACGGCTGCGGGCCGTCGGGGAGCGTCCCGGCAGGTCCGGGCTTCTTCATGTTCCCCGGCATGGCGGGACGGAAGGTCCGCCATGCCGGGATGCCGATGCCTGGAACAGGCTGCGCATCCGGTCCCGGAGGCAGGGACAGCCGTTCCCCTTCGTGCCGTCTCCGTTCCGGACCGGCTCCGGGGCAGGCGGGAACGCCTCGGCATGGCCGGGGCGCCCTCGCGACGCCAGTGCGAACAGATCGGCCTCGCCGCCCCGCACCCTCCCCAACGTCAGGTTCGTCGACCTGACGCAGGACGGCGACGAGGCCGGGGACCGCCAGGCCGAGACCCTGCGCGAAAGGCTGAAGCTCCCGCCCCACGTCACGTTCCGGAGGCGACGCCCGCCCGCGAACGGCTGACCGCCCGGGTTGCGGGCCTGAATCCGGACGGCCGGACCGCTTCCGGCCAGCGCCGAACGCCCTCGAAAACCGCGATCGCCGGCGTGGCAAGCCCGGGCCGTCGCCCAAAAGCGCGGCAAACCGCCGAAATCCCGCTCTTTTGAAAAACCGTCGACATGTCTGAGAACGCCTGACAGACAAGCGCCCCGCAGGAGGCCTTCCCGATCGGGAACAAGCCGTCGCGAAGGCGTTGCGACGCATCCAGGCCTGACCGGGGCGCGAACCAGCGTCTGGGCCCTCAGGAGAGCCCGGCGGATCTGCGCCGCGTGTCGCCAGCGTGTGCAGCTCCGCGTTTCGGAGTCCGGCCCGGGAATGTCAGCAGTACCTTTCCGGACCGATCCCCTGCCGAACGGAATAGCGGTCGCCATGGCACCAGCCAAGCGGCAGGCGGCGCTCGATCTCGGCCTTCAGGTCCGCGCCCAGCTCCAGATTGGCCCCTTCCACCAGCTCAGCGAAATGGGCGCGGCTTCGGGTTCCGGGGATCGCCACCGCGGAACGGCTTTGGGCAAGCACCCAGGCGATGGCCAGCGCCGCGGTGGAGCAGCCTGCCTCGCCCGCCAGGTCGCGCAGAGGCTGGCTTGCCGCCAGGTTGCGCTCGAGGTTGCCGCCGGAAAACCGGGGGTTGGACGCCATGAAGGCCAAAGCCGAAGCCTTGTCAGGCATTGGCGGAGCGTCGGTGAGGAGCCCGCGCCCGACAGGCGAGAACGCGACGAGCGAGATCCCGAACCGTTCGCAGGCCTGGACCAGCCCGAGTTCCGGCAGCCGCGTCTGCAGCGAGTACTCGGACTGCACCGCGGCGACGGGGTGGACCCGGGACGCGCGGGCCAGCGTGGTCGGCGCGACTTCCGAAAGGCCGATCCGGCTGATCTTGCCGACCTCTGCCAGGCGCGCGCAGGCGCCGACGGCATCCTCCACCGGCACCTCCGGATCGAGGCGATGCAGATAGAAGAGGTCGATCCGTTCAACGCCCAGTCTCGCAAGGCTCCTGTCAAGCTCGGCCGCGATATGCGCGGGGCTGTTGTCGAAATTGCGCCCGGTCCCGGGGTCACGTGAGATGCCGGCCTTGGTAGCCAGGAGGAAGGGCGGCTCGCCCCTTCGGCGCGCGAGGTAGCTTCCGATGATCTCTTCGGAGCGCCCCATGCCGTAGACATTGGCCGTGTCGACATGGGTCACGCCGGCTTCGCGCGCGGCGTCGAGAATCGCGTGGCCTTCCTCCTCGGTGGCGTTGCCGTATATGCCGGCAAACGACATCGCGCCGACGCCCATGACGGAGATCTCTGGCCCGCCCCGGCCCAACGGCCGCCTATTCATCGCGCAAAGTCCCCTCGAAACGCGTCATCCGGCAGGTCCCGGAACCGGGCCAGCGCGAGTTGCCGCCTGTGGCAGGCATTCCGGCCGAGGCCGGGCTTGTCATGCTTCCTTCGCCTCATGCGGCACGTCTCCGCACCAAGGTGCCGGCCATCCGCCATTCCGGGCTTCGGCAGCGCAGTGCCGAGATGGCCGTTGCTCTGGTCGCATCGGTCCCAGACGCGTTTCACGGCTCCTGTCCGCCCCGCTGGCCGACCAGCATGCGCCGCCCGTCTTCGGGAACCCGCGGACCACCGGCCTGTATCGACCGTCGATCCTGCCTGCATGCCCTCTGGTGTATAATTCGATAGAGATGCCAAATCTCCCTGTTCCATTATGATACGGTTGCTCCGGGCAGGTTTCAACTTCAGCAGCAGTTCCCATTGCATCCAGCCGACGACCCGGGATCACCCTAAGCCCCGAGGACCGCCGGCGCCTCGAGGCCATCGTCGCGGCCCCCACCAGCCCCCGGAGGTGCGGCTGGCGGGCCCGCATCGTCCTGACGCTCGGCGCCGGGCATGGCCTGTCGAAAACCATGCGCCGGACAGGGACGTCAAAGCCCACCGTCTGGCGCTGGCTGGACCGCTTCCTCGCCGAGGGGGTGGACGGACTGCCGCGCGACCGCCCGCACCGGCGGGGCAACGCCCCTGTCCCCGCGAGCGCGGCGCAGGCGCTGGCCGACGCACAGGGCATGGCCGTGTCCACCGTGCACCGGATTCTCAAGCGCCACGGCCTCAAGCCCCGCCAGGTCAGGACCTTCAAGGTCTCGAACGATCCCCGCTCCGGCGTCAATGCCGTGACGTCATCGGCCTGTACATGAACCCGCCGGACCATGCCGTCGTCCCCGCCCGGGATTCACCGTATCCGCCATCACGGCATTCGTTTCAGGGCCCTTCGGCATGGGGACCGGAATCAATTGGACGATCCCCGGCGAAATCGGCCATGGAGCTCCGGGTGCAGTTCAACTTTGTTGGTGATTGCGATTCGCATATTCCCGTGACGGCGTTGCAGCGCCATGCAGCAAAGGCTGTTCCACGTCCTCGACCAAGCCGGCAAGTCAGGCCGTCGCCGCCTCACCAAGGAAGTTGAACTGCACCATGGAGCTCTTCCGATTTCCTCGCCCATCCAGAAAACGCTATACAGCAGTGGCGTTATCCACTACGTCAACATTAACGCTGCCCTCCTGCAAGGAAGACCGGGATGCACTACGGCGAAGCGACGATCGCCTTTGATCGCCCCGAAAGGCGCAACGCGGCAAGCGATGCGCTGGTCGATGGTCTGGACACCTTCCTTTCCGCTCCGCCGGCGGGCGTGAACGCCGTGATCCTGACTGGCGGCGGAGGGCGTTTCCGCGCCGGTTCAGCCGCCTGCCTTGACCGGATGCGCGAGACGATGCTGACGGGCAGAGGGTGCGGCGCCGGGGAGGGCGTTCAGCCCGGCCTTGCCCATGGCGCAGCCGGCGAAGGGGAGGCATTGCCCCGGCGAGCAAGCTTCCACGCCAGGTCGCTGACAACGGATCCGTCTCGAACTGCCCGATGGTCCGGGCACTGCCCCGAATCGCCGACACGTCCCATGGCAACGGGCTGCTCACGGAAGGCCGCGATGTCGCAGGCCTCCGAAGACGGTGCGCGAATGGCCGCAGGCCCTTCTCGAACGCAGAGCAGGGCTTCGGGCAAGCACGGACCCTGACAGAGGATGACTTGACGCCAGATCCATCAATCAGGGAGAAATGACATGAACCGCAACACGCTGACAAAGCGGGCTCTCATCGGAGCCGTCGCCGCGCTTGCCGTAGCAGGCACGGCAGCCGCACAGGAAGTCACGCTGAGGCTTCACCAGTTCCTTCCCCCCGTCGCGACCATGCCCGCCAAGATCCTGAAGCCCTGGGGCGAAAACGTGTCCAGGGCGTCGGGCGGGCGCATCGAAATTCAGCACTTCGACGCGATGTCGCTCGGCGGGCGGCCACCCGAACTCATGGACCAGGCGCGTGACGGCGTGGTCGACATTGCGATGACGCTTGTGGGCTACACGCCCGGTCGCTTCCCGCGCACCGAGGTCTTCGAGCTGCCGTTCATGATGACGGACCCGGTCGCCTCGTCGCTGGCTTTCTGGGAAATGATCGACAGCGAATGGCAGGCCAGCGAGTACAGGGACGTGAAGGTCCTCGGCGCATGGATGCACGGCCCGGGCCTGGTCCATTCCAGGGATCCGGTCACGCGCCTGGAGGACATGCGCGGCAAGACCGTTCGCGGCCCGACCCGGGTCATCAACATGATGCTCGAGGAACTGGGCGGCACGCCCGTGGGCATGCCGCTGCCGGCAATCCCGGAATCGCTGTCCAAGGGCGTGATCAACGCCACGGTGATCCCATGGGAAGTGACGCCCGCCATTCGGCTGACCGAGCTCGTCGGCAACCACACCGAGTTCACCGGCCCCGAAGCGCTGTACACGGCGACCATCATCCTGGTGATGAACAAGGCGAGGTACGACTCGCTGCCGGATGACCTAAAGGCGATCCTTGATGCGGAGGCGGGCGCAAAGCTGAGCGAGATGGCCGCGCGGACCATGTGGGATCACGATGCGCCTGCGCGCGAGATCGCCGTGAAGGCGGGCAACAACATCATCCGGCTCGACGAGGCCGAAGTCGCCCGCTGGAAGGAGGCCGCGCAACCGGTCATCGAGCGGTGGGCCGGGGAGATGGACGGCAAGGGCATCGACGGCAGGGCCTTGATCGACCGCGTCCGCGCGCTGATCGCGGAAAGGGCCGGCTAGGCCCGGTTGCGGCCGGCCGGGCGCGGCGCGCGCGCCCGGCCAGGAGTCTCCATGTACCGCCTTCTCAGCACCGTCGCCGATCTGGTTGCGCGTGGGCTGGCGCTGGCAGGCGGCGCTGTGCTGGTCGCTCTCGTCGCGCTGACCTGCGTGTCCATCGCGGGCCGGGCGTTCGTGCCGCTGGACATCGGAATCGGGCCGATCCGGGGAATTTACGACATGACCGAGATCGGAATGGCCGCAGCGGTGTTCGCCTTCCTGCCTTGGGCGCAGCTGCGCGAGCTTCACGCCCGCGTGGACCTCGCTCGGCGGGCGATCCCGGAAAGAATCAGTCTCGCGCTCGACCTGCTCTTCAACGTCGCGATGGCCTTCGCCGCCGGCGTCGGCACATGGCGGCTCTACCTGGGCATGCTGGACAAGCTGTCCTACGGTGAAACCACGCTGATCGCGCAGATCCCGCTATGGCAGGGCTTTGCCGCCGGCCTTGTCGGCGCGGCGGGGTTCGTCCTCGTGTCCCTGTTCTGCGTCCTGCGCTCGGGCCGCCGGCTTGCCGGGCTCGAGGACTGACGGATGTCCGGCCTCGAACTCGCACTCTGGTCCTTCCCGGCGCTGCTGGTTCTCGTCTTGCTCCGCATGCCGATCGCTCTGGCGATGATGGGTATCGGCGTCATGGGCACGTGCCTCTTGAGCGGCACCTCGCTGATGACGCTCAACCAGCTCAAGACGCTGACCTACGGCACCTTCTCGAACTACTCCTTCTCCATCATTCCGCTCTTCCTTCTCATGGGGCAGTTCGCGACGCTGTCCGGGATGTCGTCCTCGCTGTTCCGCGCCGCCGAGAGCTTTCTGGGACACCGCAAGGGGGGCGTCGCGATGTCGGCGGTCGGAGCCTGCGCAGGCTTTGGCGCAATCTGCGGCTCGTCGCTTGCGACGGCCGCCACCATGGGGAAGGTCGCCCTGCCGGAGCTGCGGCGCTACGGATATCCCGATTCGCTCTCCACCGGCGCGCTGGCGGCGGGCGGCACGCTCGGAATCCTCATCCCGCCCTCGGTGATCCTCGTGATCTACGCGATCCTTGCAGAGCAGAACATCGCGAAGCTCTTCGTCGCCGCCTTCATTCCCGGCATCCTTGCCGCCATCGGCTACATGGCCGCGATCTCGACCTGGATGCGCATCCGGCCGAACACGGCGGCCGTCAGCCCTCGGGTGCCATGGCCCGGGCGCCTGCGAGCGCTGGGCGAGGTCTGGCCCGTCCTCCTGATCTTCCTCGCTGTCGTGGGCGGCATCTATGCCGGGGCATTCACGCCGACCGAAGCTGCCGCCGTCGGTTGTGCCGGCGCCGGCCTTGTCGCCCTTGCGAGCGGAGAGATGACCTGGGCGCGCCTCGGGGAGGCGATGCTCGCGACGGCAGGCTCGACCGCGATGATCTACTTCATCATCCTCGGCGCGGGCATCTACAACAATTTCCTGTCGTTGTCGCAGCTGCCCCAGCTGACAGCGGCGTGGGTCGGGGATCAGGGGTTCTCGCCATGGCTGGTGCTGACGGTTGTCCTCCTGATGTACCTGCTGTTCGGATGCGTCATGGACAGCCTTTCCATGGTCCTGCTCACGGTCCCGATCATCTTTCCGATCATGGCGGGCCTCGACTTCGGCATGAACTACAACGATTTCGGCCTCTGGTTCGGGATCCTCGTGCTGATTGTCGTGGAGGTCGGGCTCATCACGCCACCTGTGGGCCTCAACCTCTTCATCATAAACTCGATGGCCAAGCCAACCCCGATCGCCGAAACCTATCTTGGCGCGCTGCCCTTCGTGATCACCGACATCATCCGCGTCCTCATTCTGGCCAGCTTCCCGGCCATCACGCTCTGCCTGGTCTGGATCACGGACGCGCTCAAGTGAAGCGGCGCCGTGCAACGGGCGATCCGACCGCCCATCGGCCTGTCCGGACAATTGCGGATGGCCAAAAGGACGCGACCCGGACCGACGCTCCTTCATGCCGGACTCGTTTCACCCGGCCAGACTGTGCCGCAACCTCCGACGCGCGCAGGTCCTGTCCCGGACGGCCCGCACCTCCGCGGCCGCCACCGGGCGGAAGTCCGTGCCCTCGGGGAACCATTCCCGGACGAGGCAGTTCACGTGCCCGCCCGTCCCGCGCACCCGGGCTTGACGGGGATGCGCGAAGAGGAACCGCGCGCCGGGCGCCTCCGACACGCGGGCATGGCAGGCGGCGGGAAGGAGAGATGACGTGTCCCGTTCAGGCGCTCATGGATCTTGCGGACTCGCGAAGCTGGAACTTCTGGACCTTGCCGGTGGAGGTCTTGGGAAGTTCGGAGAACACCACGGCCTTCGGGGCCTTGAAGCCGGCGAGTGCCGAGAGCCTGATGGGAGCGACCCGGACGAGCGCCATGATTGCGCTCATTCTCGCGGCCGCCGCGTTCCTCTCGCTCTCGATGGGGTTCACGGGGCTGCCGCGCGGACTCGCCGATCTCATTGCACAGTGGGAGCTGTCTCGGTTCGAGTTGCTCATGGTGTTGCTTGTCTTCTACATCATCCTGGGCTGCTTTCTCGACGGCATTTCCTCTGTCGTGCTGACGATGGCTGTCGTGGAGCCCATGATTCGCGACGCCGGAATAGATCTCATCTGGTTCGGCATCTTCATCGTGGTTGTCGTTGAAATGGCCCAGATCACTCCGCCAATCGGTTTCAACCTGTTCGTGCTCCAGAGGATGACACATCACGAAATGAATTTCATCGCAAAGTCAGCGATCCCGATGTTCCTGATCATGGTCCTGATGGTCTTCGTGCTGATCGCCGTGCCGGATCTTGCGACCTGGCTGCCCGATCAGATGCGACAACGACCGTGAACGAGAAGCGGGAATCGAACCGGTAGCCACTCCACGTACCTTCCCCATATGCCCCGTTGCTCGGCGGCGGAAGTCCATCCCTCAACTGGAACACAGGCGTGACGGCGAGCGAGCACTCTTCGAACGCAACCCGGACTCAGAAACTCGATAGGCGCTCTGACTGATTTGGCGTGTTTGGTTCGGGACACGCCTTGTTCTTGTCACTCTGCCCATCCTCGTATTCGAGCGCCATTCATCTTGTGGCCGCCCGCTATCAGCGGCCGCAAGCGGCGGAAGTGCTCCGGATCAGGCTACTTGTCGAAAGCAGCTTGGAAAGGGCCTGCCGGGACAGGATGTCAACAGGTTCCGACTTCCTGCATGATGTCCAGGCAACCCGGCAATCCGTGCGACAGACAATGCGATCCGGTCAGGAACTTGCCGGCGAGATTGGACTCGTTCAGGAAACTACAGCTACCGCCACAACATGAACCGCGCGGAAGCCGCCGCGGAGGGCACCGCGATCGGATCAGAAGCCTCGGACTCAACGAAATTGAACCTGACCACGCAGAGAGTGAGGCGGTCGGACATGAAGTGACACCATGCAGGCCGCCAGACAGTAGCCGCGCTGCGGCATTGAGCCCTTTCCGATCGCCTTGATCACGCATGGGACATGCTCATGGATCGACGGGCCTATCTCGAATAACGGCGTTGCCCGTCGCAATCGCCGCTTCGCTCAGGTCCGAATGCATGTCGGCCGATGTAGCATTCAGCACCGAGTCGATCGAAGTGGCCGCGATGATGAATACGGTCGTTCGAGCGGTCGTACCTCATCTCGTGATTGCATTTCGGCGGTCTTGCGATGGCAGTCGACACCGCCAAGAAGTCGCTCTTGATGTTCGAAATGACCGCCGTTGCGTGCACGCCGGTCATGCGGACTGACCCGAGAAGCCCCAACTCTCAACATGCGTTCGCCTGCCTTGAGTGGGGAGCGATCCCAGTGTTCAGCATGAAATCGATCGCCCCTTGGCCGCGCTTTGGCGTGCAGCGTCGAGAACTGCGAGTGTGCGTGCTCCTGTCTCGGCGGAGACCGGGGGCGGAATCTCCTCGCGAACCGCGCGTCCGAAGGCTTCGTAGTAGTCGTGGTAACGGCCCTGTTCGGACGGAACACGCATCGAACCGGCGGACGTGCGGAGCGTGCCCCAATTGGCTTCAGGCTCGTAGCCCCAAACCGCGAGGTCATCGGCCGGACGCTTTCCTGCGAACAGGTCCTGCGCCTGGATGTCGATGGACTTGGAGACATAGCTGCCAAGATCGCCAATGGCCCTGAGTTCACGATCGTCGATGTGGTTGAGCTTGCACGCAGAGAGGTGGCTGTGCGCGCCACCCTTGTGGCGTAGGGTCATCGTGAAGCCGGCGTCCGTCGGACCTTCCGGCAAATCGATCATGTCGAGTTGCGCGTCGACGGTTGCGACCGGTCCAAGCAAATAGATCATCTGATCGACGACATGGCTGCCGAGGTCGCGCAACAGGCCGCCTGTCGGTCCGGCTTCCAGCGTCTGCGGGCTGTCTTGATCCATGCGGCTTTCGATCCTCCAGACCTTGCCGATCCGGCCATCGTCGATGACCTTCTTCATGGTCTGCAGATCCGCGTCGTAACGGCGGTTCTGATAGACGCCGAGTGTCACACCTTCAGCCTTGGCCGCCGCATCAAGCTCCATCGCGCCTTCATAGTCCGGTGCAAACGGCTTGTCGGCGACGACGTGCAACCCACCACGGATGGCTTCCAGAACCAGCGCCCTACGGGTCTGCGGCGGCGTCGTGATCGTGACGGCATCGCAGACACGCGCCTCGATCATCGCGGCAAGGCTCGGGAAGATCGGCGTATCGGGCCAGTCCGCCCGGACCTTGCCGATGGTACCCTCCGCCCGCGCTACGATGCCCGCCAACGCACAGCCCTCCGCGGCGTCGATGAAGGGCGTGTGAAAATGCTGCCCGCCGGTCCCGTAGCCGACCACACCGATCCTGAGCATCAGCCTTGCACCTTCGCCATGAATGTCTCGAACTCGTCATCCTTGATCGGAACGATGTGCGCTGTCTCGGGATATCCGCCCGTATCGACGTCCGCCTTGAACTCCTTGAACGCCGCGATGCGCTCGCGTTGCAGTCGCTCGAACTCTGGCGCGAAGTTCCGGTAGACCTTGCCATGACGTGGCTTGTGGTTCTTGCCGTAGCCGCAGACATCCTCGGCAAAGAGATACTGTGCATCGGCATGCTTGCCCGCGCCCATGCCAAGCATGACGAGCGACGAGTTCTCCGTCAGGAACTTCGCCACGCGATCGGGCACGACTTCCAGTTCTGCACCAAAGACGCCGATCTCCTCGAGCCTCCGCGTATGTCGCCAAAGCGCCTCTGCCTCATCGGACGTTTTGCCGACAGCGCGCCATCCGGTCCAGGTGATGTAGGACGGGATAAGTCCGATATGCCCGACGACGGGCAAGTGATTGTCGCAAAGGAGTTTCTGGATCTCGTAGGAGGCTGAACAGTAATACGCGTCGCCACCCATCCCTGCGTAGTGAAACGCCGCGCGCAGGTAGTCCTCTCCGGTCGCGATGGGCCGCCCCTCAAAACGACCCCAACCGCCATAGGGCAGACCAACCTGCACGAAGCAGTCGCCTGCGGCCTCGCGCATTTCGGCATCGAAGAACCGCCCCTCGATCGACAGCATGTGGATGCCGGCAGCGTTTGCGGCGGCCGCTTCCTCGGGTGTGGTCACGAAGAGCATCGAGATCTTCTCGCCACGCCTCTTCATGGCGCGGATGTCTTCGACATGGGGGCGGTTGTGATACATGGGTCTTCCTTTCTCTCAGGCTGCCCGGAGCAGTCATTTCAGGTCTTGGGATGGATTGGCGAGCACCTGCGAATCGACGCTGGAGTCGCGCTCGAAAGGTTTGTCGAGAACGCGAATTTTCTTGGCGACCGGCATCACCCGGCCCGCCCCCGGTTGCCATGACCGGGGCATCGACACAGGACTCGCGCGCTGCTGCCGGGTTGGAGGGCAATCAAGCCACCGCCAAAGATCTCGATCCGTGCGCCCGTGTCAGGCATTCAGGATTGTCGGCAGCATCGGCATCGGTCCTCGGGCCCAGGCAGGCTTCCGATACGGGGAACAGCCGCGCCCGCGCACCGGTCGCCATAAACGACCGTTCATGGCAATGGTTACAGGAATTGGTCGCCCTCACCGTCTGACCGCTGGAATCAAGTTCTTGGGCGCACGTACCGATGCGCCGCTCGATCCGCGCGTCTTCATGGGTCTCTATTGGTCGGATCGGCTTGGGTGCACCATCCGGCGCGCCTGGACATCGGTCCAGCCAGTTCCAGAGACCGACACCAAAGCCCATGTCCTGAATGCGCGATGCCCGCCAGGCGATCGGCCTTTCCGACCAGAGCAATTCGGCACAGGCAGCGAGTCGAAAGTCCATGGTCAGATTTCCACGAACACCCGGCCGTCTTCGATCTTGGTGGGGTAGGTGTGCAGGCTCTCGCAGGCGGGTGGCGTTTCGACTTCACCGGTCGCACAGTCGAAGATCGAAGAGTGTTTCGGGCACTCGATTGTCGCTTCCACCACGAGACCGTCGCTCAGGTGGATCTGCTCGTGCGTGCAGAGCCCGTCAGTGCAGTAGTAGTTGTCCTCGTGATCCCGCACGATGATGAACGTCCTCGACCCGTGGTCGAAGCGGATCACGTCTTCCTCTTCGATGTCGCCGGCGGCGCAGGCGTCGATCCATTCGGCCATGGCATTGTCTCCTCTTTTCTCAGGCGGCATGGGCGCGGAACCCGTCGTGACAGGTATTCGCGGTCTCCCGCACGGGTTGCCGGAAGTGGCAATCGGAATTGGTCCGCTGACGCCAAAGGACCGGCAACATCTCTGCGAAGCCGCTGGCCATCGAGCAGTTCCGGGCGGGAAAGCTGTGCCGACACGCCTCGTACAGGTCGGGCATCTTGCAGTACGGCACCAGCGGGAACACTTGGTGTTCCTCGTCGCAGTTCATGTTCCAGCAGGCGAAGCGTCCGACAGGGCTCACAAGGACGCTCCGACGGTTCAGGCGGCGGTCAAGGCAGTTGTCGGCTCTCCCACCATGCTGAAGCCAGCCACAGATCACCATGTGCCAGACGCCATAGGACCGCGCCAGACCGATCAGCAACGCAGGTATCCTGCTTAGGAAGATCTGCGCAGCGGCGCCGGTGACGGCGCGGATGGCCAGCCAGACGCGTGCGGCCTGGATGGTCTTGGCCCAAAGGTCCCATTCCACATGCTCTGCCTCATCTGGCACGATCCGGCCTGCCCCTTGGGCGAAAATGCGCCCGCCCCCTTCGATCACGTCGATGTCGCCGAGAGGATTCGCTGCCACCTTGAGCGTGACGACAGGGCGCATGATCGCGGCTTCGGGATCTCGGCCCGTTTTGATGGTGCCCGAGTGGCACAGTGCGCGGCCGAATTTCCAGCAGCAGGGATCGCGGATCATGCGGAGGCCAAAGATGCGAAACACGACCTTGTTCACCCAGCGAGTCCTGGAAGCCGTGCCTCGACCGCATTCGTGCCAGCGCGGGTCTGTAGCCGAGCCAGGGACAACGCCATGTGCCAGCCAGATGTGTGCCGACCACAAGGACGGCATCGGGAAGATGACCAGCCCTGCGAATTGGATCATACGGGCAAATGGCACGATCAGTTTCCGGGTCGCAGGCTGGCCGGCGCATCTAAGCAATGCCGTCATCGTCTTCTGGTTGGTCGGAGGCCGATGCCAATCTTCCGTGACCAGATCATTGGTCATGGCACGGTCCGCGTCAGGTCCCCGGCGGCTGCAGTCAAGGGCCATGACTCAGATGTCCTGAGGTTTGAAATCGGCGGGGCGGTCGGGCATCACCCCTTTCAGAAGGGCTACGGATTTTTCCAGCCCCTCGAGAGAGTTGAGAAGCACGTCCTCATGCTCGATCGAAAGCCAGCCGTCATAGCCGCCCATCTTGAGCCGGTAGCAGAATTGCCGCCACCATTCCTCGCCATGCCCGAAACCTAGCGTGACATAGGACCAGCTGCGCGCCGGGACATCCAACAGCGAACCGTTTTCCAGCAGCGATGTCGTCGCCTGAATTGGCGCGTTCAGGAACGTGTCCTTGGCCTGCACGTGATAGACCGCCTCGCCCAACGCCTCCGCCGCGACCAGCGGATCGGCTCCCATCCAGAAAAGATGCGAGGGGTCGAGGTTGGCCCCGATGACCGACCCGACCGCCTCGCGCAGTCTTCTCAGGGAGGGAACATTGTAGACACACTGGTTGCCGTGCAGCTCCAGCGCAATCTTCTCGACACCGTTCTCTTTCGCAAGTGCCGTGATCTCCTTCCAGAACGGAATCAGCTCTTGCTCCCATTGATACCGCAGGATGTCCTGCGTCTCTGGTGGCCAGCTGCTGACCACCCAGTTGGGCATCTTGTCGTCCTCCGATCCGGCGGGCAGGCCCGACATTGTGCAGACGGTCTCCACACCCATCTCGCCAGCAAGCCGGATGGTCTTTCTCAGGTCCGCGCCATGCCGCGGATCCGTCGGATGCAGGGGATTGCCGTTCGCGTTGAATGAAATTATCTCAAGCCCGCGCTTGTCGAATTCCGCCTGGAACGCGATTTGCGCATCGCGCATGCCAAGCAGATCGTCCAACTTGCAATGCGGCGCGGTGGACCAGCCGCAGGTGTTCACCTCGACCCCGCTGACGCCGATGCGGGCGGCATGATCCAACATCTCGCCGAAGGACATCGCCCCAAGGCTGTCTGACACGAATCCCAGTTTCATTCGTAGAACTCCGGTTTGCCGATAATTTGAACCGCCTGCCTTGTGCCCGATGCAAGCGCCTTGACACCCGCCTCCGCGACCACGGCGGCACAATACCCATCCCAGCAATCGCTGGCGATTTCAGGGAATGCCCCGGTTTCCGCGAAGCGCAGGAAATCCCGGTCTTGGCGTACATAGGCCTCGTGGTAGCGCCCGCGCCAATCGGCATCATAGCGGGTGGCGGAAGTCTGCTTCACGTCCGTTCGGGTATAGGCCACATTATTGATCGAGACACTTCCCGCCTCTCCCACCAATTCGGCACGAACGTCATAGCCGTAGGCCGCGTTGTTGTTGATCTCAATGGTCACGAGCTGACCATCCGCCGTTTCCAGCACCATGACCACCGGAGCGACAAGCCTGTCCGAGCGGCGGGGCTCGTGCGCCGTGATGGTCGTGTATTCGGTGCCCAGAACGTGGCGGGCGACGTCGAATTCGTGCGGCGCGGAATTGGTGATTGCCATGGCCGCGGCAAAGTCCGCGGCAGGGGTTTCGATGTTGCGGTGGAAGTTGTGCATCATGAGCGGCCGGCCCAGCGTCCCGCTTGCCAGTGCCTGCCTCATCTCGGCATAGGACTGGTCGTAGCGGCGCATGAAGCCCAGCATGACGTACCGGCTGCCTGCCCGCCGCTCGGCCTCGATCACCTCAAGGCACTCTGCCGAGCTCTGGGACAGGGGCTTTTCGCACAGCACGCGCTTTCCGGCCGCAATGCAGGCCTTCGACAGCGGTGCATGGGTGAAGTCCGGACTGGCCACAATCACCGCGTCAACGTCGCCTCTCGCGATGACTGCCTCCGGGTCGGTGTCGACATCCCCTGCCCCGTACGCATCGGCAACGGACTTGGCGCGACCTGCATCCTTGTCGCAGATCACTTGAAGTGTCGCGCCAGGCATGTCCTGGGCCACGATCCCGGCGTGATCCGCCCCCATCAAGCCCGCGCCGATTACGGCAATCTTCGTCGTCAAGACAGTCTCCATCAATTCGGGTCGACGTGACACCGCTGGCAATGCTGGTTTCGTTTCGGCCGGACGAGAGACCGTCCGGCCGATCTTCAATGTACGGGCTGTGGCGGATGACCTTCGTGGGTCTCCATGAACCCTTCGATGTCGGCCTCCAGGTCGGCCATGGATTCTCCGCCGGCCATGAGGTCGGCAATTTCTTCCCTTGTCTTTTCGCCCTTGCGGAAATCAGCCGCGATGGCACCCCGGATGAGGACGGTGAAGTGATCGCCCACTGCCATTGCGTGCATGACCTGGTGCGTGATGAAGACCACTGCCAGACCGCGCCGCTTGGCCTCGTTCACGATGCGCAGCACGTGGGCGGCCTGCTTGACCCCAAGCGCAGCGGTTGGCTCGTCGAGAATCAACACGCGGGCGCCAAAATACACGGCCCGCGCGATGGCAAGCGACTGTCGCTCCCCGCCAGACAGTCCACCGACCAGCCGGTCGCCGTCATCAATTCCGGTGATTCCGAATTTCCGGACCTGTTCGACGGCGATGGCGTTCGCCTTCCTTCGATCGAACACCTTGAACGGCCCCCAGCCCCGGGTTGGCTCGGCCCCCGCGAAGAAATTCCTCCCGATGGACATGAGAGGATAGGTCCCGCCAAACTGGTGCACGGTCGCAATGCCCATGTCTTGAGCGTCCTTGGGTCGCACGAAATTGACCGGTTTGCCGTCCATCAACATCTCGCCGCGGGTCGGCTGATGCACGCCCGAAAGCGTCTTGATCAACGTGGACTTTCCGGCACCGTTGTCTCCCAGCAGGCACAGCACCTCACCTTCGTTGACCTTGAGGCTGATCTCATGAAGCACGTCGATGGGACCAAAGCTCTTGTCCACGCCCCTCATTTCCAGAACGGTTGCGTTGTCAGGCATTTTAGGTCCCTCACTTTTTCCTTGTGGTCGACGCGCTTGTGGCGAGGTTCCGGAAGGTGTCGTTCATCAGAACTGCGACGAACAGCAGCGCCCCGATGAAGAGCAGGTTCAGGTCCTTGTCAAACGTCGTGAAATTGATGCCCTGGAAGACGATGCCGAAGGTCAACGTGCCGAAGATCGTGCCCGCCACCGTTCCGAATCCGCCGGTCAGAAGCACGCCGCCGACCACCACGCAGATGATCGTGTTGAAGATCATCCCGAACTGGGTCGTCGTACTTGCCGTGTTGGCGAGAACGGCCTCGGTCATGCCGACAAGAGCCGCCGCCATGGCCGACAGCATGAAGAGCGCGATTTTCAAGCGGTTGGTCGGGATGCCTGCGTTTCGGGCACTTTCCTCATCTCCGCCCATGGCAAAGATCCAGTTCCCCCAAGGCGCGACATGCAGGATGTAGAAACACGCGATGGCGAAGACGACCCAGATGAAGAACGAGCTTTGCAGGCTGCGGAAGACCGTGATCTTGTTCTCGTCGGAACCAAGCACGAGCGAGTGATAGTCGCCCAAAACGAATTCGGACATCGCGCCAACGTCCTGCAGACTGTGCTGCGTGGTTCCGGCCAGTTGCTTGGAGACGTAGGCGTTCAAGCCCGCAACCACGAACAGTGTTGCCAGGGTCACGATCAGTGACGGCACGTTAGTGCGTGTCACCAGCATGCCGTTGACATATCCGATCAGCCCGGCCACCAAGAGACCGACCAGAACGCCAAGCCAGATGTTCATCCCGAAGAGCTCGACAGACATCGCCAGCACGATTCCACCGGCCGGGATCAAGGCACCGACCGAGATATCGAGTTCGCCCGCGATCATCAGGAATCCGATCGGTATTGCGATGATGCCGACCTTGGACGCGAAGTTGAGCCAGGTTGATGATCCAAGGGCGGTCAGAAAGTTCCTTTCCCAGCCAAAGTAGCCGAAGAACAGGAAGATCAGGATGAATCCTGCCGCAGCGCCCGTCTCAGGCCGCCTGAAGAGCGCCAGGATCGAGAAGCCGCCGACCACGGAGCCCTCGTCTCTTTGTGTATCCGCCATGCAGGTCGCCCCCTAAATGGCCTCGGAGATTATGTGCAGCCGCAATTCACGGTCGCTATGGGATGCCCCCGGCCGAAAAGACCAGCCGGAGGCGGTGGTTTGATCAACGAGCGCCCAGCGCAGCACCGGCAACCACGGCGTCAACGTTCGAGGCGTCGACAATGGCAGGACCGGTCAGCACCGGATCTGTCGATATCTCGGTGCCGAACTTCAGGTGCGCAAACAGCATCGACGTTGCCAGAAAGCCCTGCAGATAGGGCTGCTGGTCGATCGCCATGGTCTGGTTGCCGGCCTTGATCCGGTCCAGTGTAGCCGGGCTGAGGTCGAAGGCGGAAACCATGATGTCCAGGCCTGTCTGCTCGACCGCATTGGCTCCGGCGGCCGCGCCAAAGTCGGCGCATGAGACCATCGCGTCAATGGATTGGTCGCCAATGAACTCGGCTTTCAGCGCCTCGGCAGTACCGGTCACGTCGCCGTCAAGGTTTGGCGGCGTCTCGAGAACGGTCACCTTGGCGCCGGCTTCGGCTGCACCATCGGTCACACCGCGGCAACGCTCGGTCAGGTTGATCGCGCCGGGCACCTGGATGTGGCAAAGAATGTGGGTCGCGCCGTTCTCAGCCAGGTACTTGCCACCGCCGAAGCCTGCCGCGTATTCATCCGAGCCAAAGTAGTTGATGGCACTGATGTCGTCCTTGACCGGCAGGCCGGAGTTGTACTGCATGATCACGATGCCCTGCTCACGCGCTGCGTTGAGCGCGGGGATCTGTGCATCCGGCACCCAGATCGGGATCGCAATGCCGTCCACGCCTTGAGCAACGGCCTGGTTGATCAGGGTCACCAGATCGGGACCGAAGTTCTCGTAGTTCTGGGTGCGCAGATACTGGACCGAACCGCCGTTGGCTTCGACCATGTGGGTCGCGTCGTCCACACCCTTCTTGATCTTGTCCATGAACGCGTCCTCGACTGAACCCGCGATCACGGCGATGTCCTGCGCAAAGGCGCCGGTTCCCATGACTGCTGCCGTCGCTGCCGCCGCAATGGTCTTGGTGAGCTTCATGTCGAATTCCTCCTTTGTTTGGTCCGCCGGACTGGCGGTTCGACAAATCAACGGGCCTCTTGCCCGCCTGTCGCCCGGGCGGGCGCATCCTGTTTCGGCTTGATCCGTTTCCCGGTGGCGACGCCGAGCGCCACTTTGCGGAAACTCTCGTTCATCGCGACCGCAGCCAGAAGCATCACCCCGATGATCAGGTTCGACCAGTTCCGGTCGATGGCAGTGAAGTCTATGCCCTTGTTCACAATGGCAAAGGTGAGCGCACCGACAAAGATCCCCGGCACAGACCCGAAGCCTCCCGCCAGCAGGACGCCGCCCACGACGACACTCGCGATGATGTTGAAGATGTCGTTCATGCCCCCGGACACCTGCGCCGAGTTGAACAGGATCGCGTGACACATCCCGACAAAGGATGCCGAGGTTGCCGTCAGCACGAAGAGCAGGACTGTCATGCGGTTCACCGGGATGCCGGCATTGCGGGCGCTTTCCTTGTCGCCGCCCATTGCGAAGATCCAGTTGCCGTACCTGCTCTGATGCAGGACGAACCAGAAGGCCACCGCGAAGATGATCCACCAGACTATCACCACCTGATGGCTGCCGCCAAAGATCAGCTGCCCGAAAATCGACTTGGCCCAGTCTGGCGCGGTCAGCGGCACCGAGGCACTGCCCGTCAACAGTCTGGACCCGGCCAGCACGACCCCTTGCATGCCGACCAAGGTGGCCAAGGTGATGATCAGCGTGGGTACATTCGTGCGCACTGCCAGAACGCCATTGATCGTGCCCACGATCATGCCGACGCCCAACGCCCCGAGGATCCCGAAGATCATTGGCAGATCGTAGTGGCCCGAAATGATCGCGGTCGTCATTGCCCCGGCGGGGATCATCGCGCCGATGGAGATGTCGATCTCGCCCGAGATCATCAACAGGCCGACCGGGAGGGCCACGATTCCGATCCGTGCCGCGTAATTCAGCCAGCTGGCAGCACTCATCAGCTTGCCAAGGTCAACTCCGCCGATGATCACGTAAAATGCCAACACGCCTGTCAGGCTGAGAATGGAAGCCGCAGCCGGGCGGCGGAGCAGGTTCGGGATCATGTCCACCTCCGCACACTCACGTTTTCTTCGCCGCAGCGCTCAATGCGAGCGTTCGGAAGGTATCGTTTGACAGGACGGCGGCCAGAAGAAGGGCGCCAACGATGATCGACCCGACATTGGGGTCGAGCGCGGCAAAAAAGACGCCTTGGTTCACGACGGCAAAGGTCATTGTTCCCAAGAGGATGCCCAGGATGGACCCTGACCCTCCGGTAAGCAGCACGCCTCCGATCACTACGCACATGATCGAATTGAAGATAAAGGACTGCCCGCCGGCGACCTGCGCCTGTTGGTAGGTCATCACCTGCACAACCCCGACAAAGGCCGCGCAAAACCCAGAAGCCATGAACAGGCCAATCGTCACCCGGGACGTGGGGATTCCGGCGTTCCGCGCACTTTCGCGGTCACCGCCGATGGCAAAGATCCAGTTGCCGATCGGCGAGATGTGCAGGACACAGAAGAACACAGCCGCAAATCCGAGCCACCAGAGGATTGCGACATTGAACATGTTGCTTATGAACTGCCCCAGCAGAGCTTTGGCCATGGGCGTGGGCACGTAAGAGACGCTGGTTGAGCCCTTGATCAATACCGCGAACCCAAGCGTCAGCCCCATGACCGCGAACATGACACCGATGGTGACGATCAGGGACGGGATGGTGGTTCGGGTCACCAGGAGACCGTTCACGAAACCGACGGCAAGACCAACGGCGAGGCCGCCGCAAATGGCCGCAAGGGCTGGAAGGTCATAGTGCCCCGCGAGCATCGCCGTCATCATTGAGGATGCCGGAACGATTGAACCGACAGAGATGTCGAACTCGCCCGAGATCATCAACAGGCCTACGGGGAGCGCGATGATCCCTACCTCGGCCGCGATGTTCAGCCAGCTGGACCAGCCGGGTGCGCCCATGAACACCGGACCCCCAAGCGCGGCGAAGAAGGCAAAGACAACGACAAACCCGATGAGCGCACCGGTTTCAGGCCGCCTGGCAAGCGCGCCAAGCGAAGAGCGCTTTGCTGCGGTCCGGGATTGCGTCGACATATGTCTGTTTCCCCGTTGGAGATTTCTTTCAAGCAGCCCAATTGCGGGCCGATCTCGTTGCTTGAAGGCCGTGGTCGCCCGGGCCATGCCGGGCGGCCACGGTTCTCGGGGAGGACTAGCGCGCGCCGGCTTCGACGCCTGCAATCACCAGGTCAACGTTGCTGGCATCCACAACGCCCGGGCCAGTGAGGATTTCACGGGTTGGAATGGTCGTGCCATACACGACGTGATTGTTCAGGATCGACACTGCGAAGAAGCCCTGCTGATAGCCCTGCTGATCGATCGCGCACGCCTGCGTACCCTCCTGGATGTTTGCAAGAATCGAGTCGTTGAAATTCATGCCGCACACATGCACGGAGCCCGTCTTGCCTGCTTGCTGGACACCGCTGATGGTTGCGTTTGTGTCCTGGTCTCCGATGGCGAACATCGCGTTGATGTCCGGGTTCTGCAGCAAGTGCGCACGCACGGCCTGAGCAACAGCCGTGGAATCGCCAAATGCGGTCGCAGGCAGTTGCAGTACGGAGCCAGTGCCACCGTTCTCGGTCATGCCATCGTTGAAACCGTTGCAGAAGGCTTCGATGTTGGCCGCCCCCGGAAGCGTATTCACGCAAGCTCCGTTGGTGTGTCCCGCCTCGGCGAGGTACTCGCCACCCGCATAGCCCGACTTGTAATCAACTGCGCCGACATAGTTCATCGCGCCCAGGCGGTCTGCCGCCTCGATACCACCGGCGTTGTAGATGACCAGCGGGATACCCGCCGCAACAACTGCTTCGAAGGCCGGGTCCATTGCTTCGGGCACCCAGTTCGGGCCGACAATTGCGTCCGCTCCCTGGTCGATGGCCTGACGGATCAGCTCTGCCGCGTCGGGGCCGAGGTTGTCGTAGTTCTGCGGACCGAGCCAGGTGACTGAGCCACCCTGGGATTCGGCAACTACACCGGCATCCTCAGCGCCCTTCTTGACACGCGACCAGAACGGGTCGTCCGGCTTGCCACCGATCACGAAGATGTTCGCGCCTTCTGCTCCTACGGCAGTTGCGCCAATGGCGAGCGCCGCGGCCGCTGCGACTGCTTTGGTCAGTTTCATGTTGGGTCTCCTTCCCTTGGGTGCCGACAATGCGGCGGTTGGATTTGCGGTTCGGTGCACGGGCATGCTTCCTCCGCACTCCCGTAGCGTTGATTGATCAACGGGCGTCGCTTTCGCTTGATTCGCCTCCACCTGAGTCGCTTGCAAAAGTCGTGGCTCGAGCGCCTTTCCCAAGTGCGCCCGGTTCGGGATGCGACATCCTTGCCCGGCGCCGCATCCTTTCCCTCTTTTCGCGGAAACGCTCCTTCATGCGCTCGTCGGCTTCCTTCGAGCCGTCGTGCCATGTGCCAAAGAGCTTATCGAGCGGGACCAATCCGTCGCCGCCGTAGTTCACCTCGAAGTACTTGTGGTGCAGGTAGTGGACATAGGCATGGCTGTCGAGCGCCGCATTCCCGCCAATTTCGAACTTCTCGAAGCCGAGATGCCCGTTGATTGCACCGAAGCCTACAGAATGCAGCGTGAAGTAGGCACAGAGAGGATTCGAGGGAATCAGCAAGTGCAACCATGCCTCGGCCATGTAGGGAAAGCCCTCCCCAGGATGCATCGAAAGCGAAGACCACGGCGATGGATTGATCGAGTTGTGATGGACCGAATGGACCCACTTGTAGAGCAGCGGCGTATGGATCAGCCGATGCAGGAAGAAAAAGTAGACTTCATGTACCGCCGGTGCGATCAGGATCAGGCAGGAAAGCCACGCCCAGTGCGTTCCCCATGGCAACCAGATCGCCCAGCTGTTGGCATAGGCCCAGAGCATGACGAACTCGACCACGGTCCAGAGCGGGACGGTGACAAAGACCGTGCGGATGAAGTTGTCAATGTTCTGGCTCTGGAACCAGAAGACGTCGGACGGATGGTCCGCAGGGAACTTCGCGTTGTACTTGAAACGCGTGCCCTGCGCGCGCTGGATGTAGTACCGCAATTCGAACACGCCAAAGAAGGCGAATATGGCTACTGCGTTAAGGCCGTAGAGGTACAGGCAGTTCTGGATCGAGAGAGTCGCGAGGCTTTCCCAGCTCGGGATCAGAACGAAGACCCATAGCAGAGCCGTGGCCAGATGAAAGGCGTTCCAAGGCCAGAAGAACGACGGAAGCCAAGCGATCACTTTCCTGAGGCTGAAGGGCCGGTGCCAAATCGGCGCGGGCAGCGCAGCTGCGTTTGGCGCCCAATTGCCGCGTTTGTCGCGTGTCCCCAGTTCCAGGTCGTCCATTTGACATTCCCCCGGTGCCGATGGTTTCGCTATTGACAGATTGTCGCATTTGAAATCAAGCTTGCTGAACCAAATTCAGTGATTTAAGATCATTTTGGTTCATTTTGCTAAACGGAATGGCCGAAAATGAAACAATTGGAGCTTGAAGATGCGACCTACGATCAAGGATCTTGCCGCCGCCGCCGGCGTGTCGGTCTCGACGGTCAACAGGGTCATCAACGACCCCGGCAAGGTCAGGCGATCGACGCAGCAGTTGATACTCCGGGTTGCAGAAGAGATTGGATTCTATGGGCTTGGCGCGATTCAGCATTCGCTCAAGGAAACTCGGCAGGAGCGCCGAATCGGCGTCCTGCTCTTGCAGGAGAACCGCGCATTCTACAGCGGTCTTGGCGCGGCCCTGCGAGAGGCGGCACGGAACTGCGTGGAATTCGAGGTCGAACTGACTCTCGAGTTCATGAACGACCTGTCGCCCGACCAAGTCGCTGATCGCCTGCTGGCGATCGGACCGAAATGTGATTCGGTTGCGCTCGTGGCTGCAGAGCATCCGCTTGTTTCAGACGCGATCGACTCGCTGCTTGAAGACGATGTGCCGGTTGCAGGCTTGATCACGCCGCTGACAGCCCGCGAGAGCGTTGGCTACATCGGTCTCGACAACTGGAAGGTCGGACGCACGGCGGCCTGGGCGTTTGACAAGATGTGCAATCGGCCTGGCAAGATCGGGATCCTTGTCGGGAATCACCGCTATCGAAACCAGGACATGAACGAAAGCGGCTTCCGGTCCTATTTCCGGGAGCACAACCAGAACTTCACCTTGCTGGAACCGAAGTCCACCTACGAAAGCGCGGCGGTGGCGCGCGAAATCACCGAGCAGCTCTTGTCCGAGCACCCGGACATGTGCGGCCTGTTCGTGTCGGGCGGCGGCATTACAGGTGCGCTCGGTGCATTGCGGGATGCAGAGATTCCAAAGGACTTCGTGAGCATTGGCTACGAACTCATAGAGGCAACGCGGAAGGGCCTTATCGACGGCACGCTGACCATGGCCATTGCGCACCCGATGGCCACCATCGCGCGCAGGACCATCGACGCGCTGACAAGGGCGAAGGCCTTTGACGGTACGGGAGTTCCGCCGAACACAACACTGGGATTCGAGATCTATACGTCGGAGAACATCTGACACTCCCAAGCCACGGATCGTGAGGCTGTCTCAACTGGAAGCAAGCCAACGTGAAGATCTGCCGGCATGTCAATGATCTGATCGATGCATCGACGCGCGAACCAACGCAGGGCGTCGGTGAACCCGAGGTCCTCACGAGCAAAATGGCTGCCTGATGCCCGCGGAGGATCAGCCACGGGCACAGATTCGTGCCTTGGAAACTTGTCGGATCTATTCTGAGTCGTCAGCAGTACTTTTGCGGTCCGATCCACTGCCGCGTGGAATAGCGGTCCCCATGGCACCAGCCGATCGGCAGCCGACGTTCGATCTCGACCTTCAGGTCCGCACTCAAGTCCAAGTTTGCCCCTTCCACCAGTTCGGCGAAATGGTCGCAGTTTCGGGTGCCAGGGATCACCAGCGTGGACGGGCTTCGGGCCAGAACCCAGGCTATCGCCAGTGCCGCGGTGGAACAGCCCGCCTCACCTGCCAGGTCGCGCAGCGGCTGGCTTGCGATCAGGTTGCGTTCGAGGTTGCCGCCGGAAAACCGCGGATTGGACTTCATGAAGGCCGAGGCCTCGATCCCGTCAGGCGTTGGCGGGGCATCTGTCAGCAGTCCACGCCCGACCGGAGAGAACGCGACAAGCGAGACCCCGAGCCGTTCGCATGCCTGGACCAGCCCCAGCTCCGGCGACCGTGTCTGCAGCGAATACTCGGACTGCACCGCCGCGACTGGGTGAATCTCCGATGCGCGCGCCAGAGTGGTCGGCGCGACTTCCGACAACCCGATCCGGCCAATCTTGCCGGCCTCAACCAGGCGCGCATAGGTGCCAACGACCTCCTCCACCGGCACGTCCGGATCGAGACGATGGAGGTAGAAGAGCTCGATCCGTTCAACGCCCAGCCGCGCAAGGCTCTTGTCGAGTTCGGCCTCGATATGCGCAGGGCTGTTGTCGAAGTTGCGGCCGGTCTCGGGGTCGCGCGAGATGCCGGCCTTGGTGGCCAGCACGAAGGGCGTCTCGCCCTTTCGGCGGGCAAGATAGCTGCCGATGATCTCTTCCGAGCGTCCCATGCCGTAGACGTTCGCCGTGTCCAGATGAGTGACGCCGGCGTCGAGCGCGGCGTCCAGGATCGCGTGGCTCTCTTCCACGGTCGCGTTGCCATAGATGCCGGCAAAGGACATCGCGCCGACGCCAAGGACCGATACGGACGGCCCGCCCTTACCCAATGTTCGCAATTCCATAATGCAAGATTCCTCGGAAAGATGCCTTTCGGTTGATTCTGGGATCAGGCCTGCGCAAGGCACGGTGGATGGCATGCGCGCCGACAGAAGCTGGGATTGTCTCGATTCTTCCGCTGCATATGGCGCGTCTCCATTAGCAAGTGTAGGTCGTCCGGTTGTTCAGGCTGCGACAACGCGGTGCCGTGATGACCGTTCCCTCCGACCGCATCAGCCGCAGGCGCAGGCCCAGATGCTTCTCGTGGTTCCCGACTGCGCCTTTGACCGCCGGCAAGACGCCGACGTTCTGCACGCGTCTGCAATTCGTCGACCTGCACCGGACCTCGATTACGCGTGATCCCACGGACATGGCCTTAGCCCGACATTCGACCTTTCGCAACTTGCGTCTCAGTTCGCGAAATTCGCAAGCGGTTGCCGCCGAAATCCTGCTCCGGGTCTGCGGTCGTTAATTCAACAGGACCGGAAGGCAGGTGGGGCCATGGAAACCGAAGCCCCGCCAGATCACCGCACCGGGGTCCGGCAACGTCATGTCAGGAAACCGGTCGAACAAAATGGGCAGCATGATCTGTCCGATGGCGCGACGGGCAACATGCGCACCCAGGCAGAAGTGCGGCCCGTTGCCAAAGGACTGGTGCGGATTCCTTTCGCGGCCGACGATGAACGCCTTGCCGTCCTCGTAGAGGTCCTCATCCCGGTTGGCGCTGGCCTGAATGGTCATGACCGTGTCTCCTCTCGGAATCAGGCAGCCTCGAATATCGGTGTCCTCCGTGACAAGGCGTGACGACACCGAAATCGGCGCAACCCAGCGGATGTCCTCTTCGAAAGCCCTCTCCCAGTCGGCATTGCGCTTCACCTCCTCGAGCTGGTCCGGATTGGCCAGCAAACCGTACAGGGTCGTGTTCAAGGCATCGCGCGGCTCGTTGATACCGCCGCCGATGGCGATCTTGATGTTGGCGTGGATCTCTGGGTCTCGGGGATCGGATCCTCGGCGTTCAGCATCACGGAGAACGCCGAACTGTTCGGTTCCGCCAAGTGCCTGCAATGCACGCGGTCGAAGAGCGCGTGCATCTCCTCGTTGGCGCGGTCGACACGCTCGAACGGTTCGTCCTGCCACCCGAAATTTCCCGCCCCGTCGATCAGCGCCTGCGACCAGCGCTGGATCTCCTCGTCCGAGGCTTCCTCAAGACCGAGCAGAATCGCCAGGCCACGCGCCGCATAGGGCCCGGAGAGCGCCGGAAACAGGTCAACGACTTCGCCGCGAGGCAGCCGCGCGACATAGTCTTCGGCAATTCCGCGATACTGCGGCATCCATTCGTCCCGCATCACCCTGGGGGCAAAGGCGGGCGCCATGGCCATGCGCTCGCGCAGATGCGCGTCGCCGTCCTTGCGCATGAGCGTGTGCGCCCAGAAGGCGCGCTTCATCGGCGTGTTCGGATCGTCGGAACTGAACAGCTTCGGGTGGCCCTTGACGTATTTCGTGTCGGCGGCTTTCGTCAGGAACGTCCGGCCTGCCGCCTTGACCCGCAGCACCGGCGCCTCGCGGCGCAATCGCCGGTAGATCGGAAACGGGTCGCGGTTGAGCTGGTCAAGCGTGATCGCATCGTCGAGCGGCGCAAGGTCGGTCATTCTCGTCTCCCGTAGCTCCTTCGATTCCGGCACGCCCGACGGCGCATCGTGGCATGATGTGGTTCCTCAGCACTCTGTCTCGCCAGGCCATCGACGCGCGACTTCCTTTGGAACCAAGCGGCCGCGCCCGTTCCATGAACGACACCGCCTCGACGTCCTTCAGCCATCGGCCATGTGCAAACCATTTTGAACCGAACGGCGTCTTCTCGTCCGAAACCGAGTCGGCAAACCGAGTCGGCACACCGGCAGAACTTCTCCGGAAGGCACTCCAAGGGGCCAGCCCATCATGTGATGGCAGACATTAGTCATATGCGGCGTGGCGGCCAACCCCTCCTCGGTCAATGGCAATGACGGGGGGGGGAATGAGCAACGGACATGCAAAGAAAATCCGCCGCCACGTCCTCCAGGTGCATCGGAACGGAACACCAAAGCGACATGCGCATCCCTCCCCGCATGCCGAAGCGGAACTCCGTCGGCCCTGTTTGGGTGAGCGTGATGTAGCCCGATATGCGACGGAGACCAAGGACGCCGCGACCAACCGAAGCACGAACCACGGATCCTGCCATCGGCAGGCAGGCACGCTTGAATCCCCTGCTCGGACGAAGCGGACTGCCTCGAACCGTTGCTGCATGCGCACCCACGCACGACTTGAATCGGCCGACAGGCCCTGCAAACAGGCAGACCGCACGATGTTCGTGGGCAAAGGAGCGCGGCGCAGGCAGTCGGTGCAGCTTCGCCAGTCCGCATTGCGCTGCGGGCGCAAGACCGACAGCAGTGGCGCGTGGCGGATTCCGCATCAAGAGCGGGGCATCCACGAGGACTTGGCCCGCGGTGCTGGTCTGTAAGCGACAGAAAATGCGGTGCGGAAGGAATTGGAACCCACCCGCCACGTCCGCCCCGGATTGTGCGTCGTCTTCCCGGCCTGCAGTCCGGCATGCCGGTTCACGCACTTGTGTTTGCATCTTCCGCTGGCGGGAATAGCCTGTGTACGAGAGTGAAGGTGGCGCCTGCGCCAAGGCACTTGATAGAGGAACGACCGCATGGCCATCACAGCCACGCACGGAAAGGAGCACACCATGACCGCAACACGCAAGCGCGCATCGGACTTTGACCAGCGGATCCTCGAGATCTTCGACGGCTACGTGCATGGCGCGCTGTCGAAGCGCGAATTCATCTCGCAAGCCGGAAAGTACGCCGCTGCCGGGGTCACCGGCGCAATGATCTTTGAACAGCTTCAGCCGAACTACGCCTGGGCGCAGGAGGTCGCGCCCGACGATCCAAGCATCGAAACCGCAATCGTGGAGTATCCGAGCCCGGAAGGCCACGGGGCGATCAGGGCGCTGATGGCGAAGCCGTCAGGTGCCGCAGGCCGCCTGCCCGCAGTGCTCGTCGTGCACGAGAACCGTGGGCTCAACCCCTACATCGAGGACGTGGTCCGCCGAGCCGCAAAGGCTGGATATCTTGCCCTCGGGCCCGACGGGCTGACACCCCTCGGCGGGTATCCCGGAACCGACGACGAGGGCCGCCAAATGCAGCGTCAGCTGGACCGCAGCAAGCTGATGGAGGACTTCTTCGCGGCGTTCGAATTTCTGCGTGATCACGGAGACTCGACCGGCCGCGTCGGCTGCGTCGGTTTCTGCTACGGCGGCGGTGTCTGCAACGCGCTCGCGGTCGCCTATCCCGACCTTGCCGCCTCGGTGCCGTTCTACGGCCGCCAGCCGAGTGTCGACGACGTGCCGCAAATCGAGGCACCGCTGCTGATCCACTATGCCGAGCTGGACGAGCGGATCAACGCCGGCTGGGAAGCTTACGATGCCGCGCTAAGGGAGCACGGCAAGGAGTTCAGCGTTCACTTCTATGCGAACGTGAACCACGGCTTCCATAACAACACGACACCTCGCTACGACGAAGAGGCGGCAAGGCTCGCCTGGGACCGGACTCTGGCCTTTTTCGAAGCGCATCTCAGGTAGTGAACAATGCCGACAATAGTTCAATTGATCGACGATGTCTCTGTCGTGCTGCACCAAGAGGCAACCTGAGCGCTTCGACGTGAACCTGCGCAGCTTTCAGGCCACCGAATTGGATGCGTTCCCTCGTTCGGTGCCAGGAGCAGCCTAGCACGGACACGGCCGCGCGAACTTTGCGACCGCCAGATCGGGACGACCGGGCGCGTCGGCTGCATGGCGGGAAGGTCGCCGGCTACAGGCATGCTGGACTTTGTCGAGAACCCTCTCGGACTTCGTGCCTCGCTTCTCGTCCCCCTGTCATTGGCTAGTCGGAACTTCATCCTGACAATTTCCCGTCCGCTTCGCGCAAACCTCTGGTAAGGCTGGGCTTTTCCGCGCCAGTGCAGGGGTTTGCATTGGATTTATATTGCCATGTAACTGCGCGCATTCTGTGTTGACATCTCCTTTTCATGCCATATGATGGCCTGAAACGTGTTGCCATGTAAGGATCCGGCCCGTGGCCCTCAGCGTCGACGTCATCCCCAACCGTTCCTCCCCGCCCGCCATCCTGCTGCGCGAGGCCTGGCGCGAGGGAAAGCGCATCCGCAGGCGGACCGTCGCCAACCTGTCGAGGATGCCGCCCGCCCTCGTCGACGCCGTCCGCGCCGCCCTCGCGGGCGGGGTGACGTTCCCGTCGCCGGACGCGGCCGTCGCCATCCGCCGCTCGCTGCCCCACGGGCACGTGGCCGCCGCGCTGGGGACGATGGGGCGGCTCGGGCTGGTGCGGATCCTGGGCCGGAGGGCGGAGCGGAACCGCGACCTCGCGCTCGCCGCGGTCGTGGCGCGGGTCGTCGACCCCGCCTCAAAGCTCGCCACCGCCAGGGCGCTGGATCCGGAGACGGCGACGACGAGCCTCGGGACCCTGCTGGGGCTCGGCCCCGTCACCGGCAACGAGATGCTCTCCATGCTCGACTGGCTGCTGAAACGCCAGCCCTGGATCGAGCGGAGCCTCGCGAACCGGCACCTCAGGGGCGGGAACACGCTGATCCTGTACGATGTCTCGTCGAGCTACCTGGAGGGGCGCTGCTGCCCGCTCGCGGCGTTCGGCCACAACAGGGACGGCAAGAAAGGCAAGCGGCAGGTCACCTACGGGCTTCTGTGCGCAGCGGACGGCTGCCCGGTGGCCGTGGAGGTGTTCGCGGGCAACGCGTCCGATCCCTCCACCGTCCCAGGCCAGGTGGACAGGGTCCGCGGGCGCTTCGGCGTCGAACGGGTGGCGCTGGTCGGCGACAGGGGCATGCTGACGACGGCGCGCATCCGTGCGGACCTGGAGCCGGCGGGTCTCGACTGGATATCGGCCCTGAGGACCGCGGACATCCGCAGGCTGCTCAGGGAGGGCCCGGACGGCGCGCCCGCCCCGCTCGTGCCCGAGGCGCTCGTCCCCGACGCGGTGGCGGAGGTCACGGGCCCGGACTTTCCCGGCGAGCGGCTCATGGTCTGCCTCAACCCGCGGCTCCGCGGGGAGAGGCGCCGGAAGCGGGAGGACCTGCTCAGGGCCACCGAGGAGACGCTCGCCGGCATCGCCGCCGCGGCCGCGCGCCGGAAACCGGGGCCGGCGAACCGGGACCGGACCCTCAGGGCCCTGGGGCGGGAGGCCAACCGGCGCAGGGTCGGGAAGCACTTCGACGTCGAGGTGCGCGACGCGGGCATGGACTGGGCGCGCAACGCCGGCAGGATCGAGGCCGAGGCCAGGCTCGACGGGATCTACGTCATCCGCACCAGCCTCGGCGCGGAGGCCATGGGGACGGAGGCGGCGGTCGACGCCTACAAGTCGCTCGCGGGCGTGGAGCGCGCGTTCCGGAACGCGAAGACCGACCTGCGGATCCGTCCCGTGCACGTGTACTCCGAGGACCATGTCCGGGCCCACGTGTTCCTCTGCATGCTCGCCTGCCACCTGGAATGGCACATGCGCCGCCGCCTCGCGCCGATCCTCTTCGAGGACGACGACCGCGGGGCGGCGCGGGCGCGGCGGAACTCGCCGGTGGAGCCCGCGAGGGTCTCGGAGAGCGCCAGGGCCAAGGCGGCGCGCAGGCGCACGCCCGACGGGCTTCCGGTCCACAGCCTGCGCACGCTGCTCGCCGACCTCGGCACGCTGACGCTGAACGAGGTGACGCTGCCGGGCGCTCCGGACCACGCCTTCCCGCTTCTCGCCACGCCGACGGAGCCGCAGCGCCGGGCCTTCGAACTTCTGGACATCGACCCCGCCCGAGGGATGTTGCCATGTAAGTGACAGGTTCAAAACCCCGGAATCCGCCTCCGGGTCCTTGAATCTTTGGGGATTCCCGTTTGAAACCTAGGGCCCGTTGACAGTTGCCTTGCGAATCGCCCGCTTCCATGCCATTTCCTTCCCCGATGACCGCCGGAACGGCGGCACGGGCAGGAAACAGGTGACATCATGAATGCAGACAGGACGGTTCTGACCGACGCCATGTGGGCGCGGATCGAGGACATGCTGCCGGGCAAGAAGTCCGATCCCGGCGGCACGGCGGCGGAACCGCCAGAGAACCGCCTCCATGAAGAGGCGGTTGTCCGCCGCCGTGCCGCCGGGGTCGGACGCCTTGCCCGGCAGCATGTTCTCGATCCGCGCCCACATGGCGTCGGCCGTCACCGTCCTGTCTGCATTCATCGTTCTGCTCGCTCATGCCGTTGTTGCCTCGTGCCGCCGTTCCGGCGGTCGTTGGCGAGAAACATGGCATGGAGCCCGACGATTCGCAACATGACTGTCAACGGGCCCTAGGGTGTAGTTCAATTTTTTTGACTTGGTCAGTTCCGATCCGTTATTTTTGTGTTGCGTCGTGCAGGAGCCGGGTGAACCGGCCGGCGGCGCGCTTTCACGGGCAGGCAAAGGGAGCGGGAGCCATGGCAGGTGACGGGGACGGGCGGTTTCACAGGCATCCGGACGCGGTTGCGTATCTTGAGGGACTGACGGAGGACGAGGCGAGGGTGCATCCGCCGCTGGTGCGCGCGCATGACGGCGGGTTCACCCGACACTGGATCGAGGGCGGCGAGGTGCGGAGCCGCGACGTCGCGGGCGACGGTCTGGAGCATGACATCGCCGGGGCGGTCCCGGCGGAGTTCGGTCCCCTGCTTCCGCGGCTGGCGGCGGACCCGGGCAGTCGGGCGCCCCCGACCTGGACGCCGTGGAGCGGGCGCTCCGGGACGCCTCGCCGGGCGGCGGCGCGGCGGTCCTGAAGACGCTGCCGGAGCGGCTGGAGGCGATGCTGCCGGCGCCGGAGTGCGAGAGCTGCGGCAGGCCGATGGCCCGGCATTCGGTGACGTCGAAGTCCTTGCCTCGACCAGGCTCGGCCGGGTCGATGTGGAGCGGTCGCACTTCCGCTGCGGCTCCTGCGGCGGGGGACGCTTCGCGCTGGACCGGGCGATGGGGCTGGAGGGCGGGACGGTCACGCCGGGGATGGAGAGCGTCATGGCGGAGACCGTTCAGCTGATGGGCTTCGAGGCCGCGGGCCGCCACGTCGCGAACCTCGCCGGGCTGGACGCCTCCCCAAGCTCCCTGCGGCGCCGGGCCCTGAAGCTCGGCGAGGCGGCGGCGCGCTTCGAGCGCGAGGAGGTGGCCGAGGGCAAGCCGCTGGAATCGCGCATGTGTCCCTCCATCGACGGCACCGGCATCCCGATGCGGAAAGAGGAGACGGAGGGGGTTCGGGGAAAGCAGGCTGACGGGACCTCGAAAACCAGGGAAGCGAAGCTGGCCGTCGTGTACACGGCCGAGGGCCGGGACCCGGAGACCGGCGCGGCGCTGAAGGACCGGGGCAGCGAGTCCGTCTCCTGCCTGGTCGACAGCGCGGCCGCGGCCTCCGGAAGCCGGGAGCCCTCCGCGTTCGCCGCGCGCCTGGACCGCGAGGCCAGGCGTCGCGGGCTCCACGATGCCGGGGCGCTCGTCGTCATCTCCGACGGGGCGGAATGGATACGCGGCACGTGCGGGGAGATCTTCGGCGGCCGGAAGGTCACCTTCGTGCTGGATCTCTTCCACTGCCTGGAGCAATCCGCCGCCGCCGTGGGGGCGGTCGTGCCGGCCGGGGCGGAGCGCGACCGGCGGTTCGCGGAGGTCAGGGCCGACATCGAGGCGGGCCGGGCAGGCAAGGTCGTGCGGGAGCTGGAGCCGTTCAGCGCCAGGCACGGGGAGGTCGCCGCGTGCTGCCGCCATTTCCGGAAAAACATCGGGCGAATGCGCTACGACGGGTTCCGCGAACGGGGCATCCGGGTCGGAAGCGGCGTCGTGGAGGCCGGATGCCGCACGTTCGGGCTGCGGACGGAGCGCCCCGGCACCCGCTGGTCAAGGAGGGGCGCCAACGCCATGCTGGCGCTGAAGGGCTGCGTCATGAACCTCAGGCTGCCCGACCTGCTCGACTGGAAAGCGAATCAGGCCGTCGCCGCCTGACCAAAAATCTGGAGTACACCCCGGGCCCTAGCCTGTCTTGCTCTGCCTCATATAGGTATTGGTGGATGATTTGGTTTGGGTTCAACTTGCGTTCGTCTTTGTGAGCGGCCTGATCGCCGCCGAACTGGAGAGACGGGATGAGCGACCGGCGGCCACGCGGGGCGATGCGGCCTCGGACATACACCGGCAGGATACCGATCCCTGAACGGTTTCATTGCGAGGCGGAACGGCGCTCGCGCCGTTTTCGCATCGATCTGGAATATGAAGACATCGGCGAGGAACTGCTGACGCTGCGCAAGAAAGCCTACGATCTCTACGGAGCCAGGTGCCTTTGGAACATACCCGGTCACGCTACCACCAGGGGCATGCGCGGAATCGCCACCAGCCTGCAGACCTACGGCGACCTCGACGCCGCCCGCCTCGCGGCGGACATCCTTGAACGGACCGGGTGGGAAGACGGACATGCCGCTGGATGACTTTCAGAAGGAGATCCTGAAAGTCATCCGGCACAACCGGGCCGCGTCCAGCCCGTTCGCCGGCAGCGCGGTGATCCAGCAGCACGAATTCCGCCTTGCCGACGACCAGGACATCTTAACGGCAAGCGATCCTGAACCAGTCAGGCGGGTGGATGCTCAAGCACTCAAGACCGCCGGATTCACCGTCGAGGAGACGAAGTCCTTTGAGGGTTTCCGGGAATGTCGGGTGACGAAACCGGGAGCGGGCACTGCGATCCTACAATGGGCTCAGGCTCTGGCCCTGGAGTATTTCGCGCCCCTCCCCGATCCGGCCTTTGGCCATCGCCTGCATTTCGCAGATCTGTCGGCCAACAAGACACCGACCGCGGCCGGTCGAGGGGCCATGCGGGACTTCATTGATCTCTGGATGCTGGACAGGCACGTCATGCCCCTGTGGCGAATGGCATGCGCCGCCAGCGGAAAGTTTCCCCAGGAAGCGCCGCTCTCTCTTGTCGAGATGATATCCCGTAACCTGGTGCCAGCGGTCGCAAGGGACACATGTGAAGCAAAGATCCTGACCACGGCGGACCTGCCGGAGGGCGAGCCAGCTGCGGGACTTCGAGCCGCAATCGACAAGGCGAGGGAGATCCTGCCGCGCATGCCAGGCGAACGTCTCGGCAAGCTGCAACTGGACCGCAGGTCACAGCCCATGCTGAGTCTGGAGCCAGTGGAAACGCGCGAGGACTCATGGATTCGTCCCAGGCCGGGCGGAGCGATGCCCGCAATAGAGGGTATGGACGGGGAGATGATTGCGGCCCTGGTCGCCGAATACGGCGAACACGGTTCCCGATACACGGGATGACAGGGGAAGAACGGAATTGATGTGCCCAGCGGGCGGCACCGACGACAGCCGACTTAGGGAGGCGACGGAGGCGCGCCATCGGCCGGGATGCGCGCGACCATCCGGCTACCAAGTGTACCACTGGATCCGCTCGGAGCGCACGGCGTGCCTGGCGGAATCGCCTTCGGGTCGGCGTGCCCGCTGTCGACTGTCCTGATCTTGGCGCCTCTGTGCCGTATTGCGGCCGCCAGCCAGACCTCGCCGATTTGCCCCAGACCGAGGAGCCATTGCCGATCCGCTGTGCATGGCACGACAGGCGGATCAACGCAGGCTGGGGGATCTGTAGTGCAGCGCGCGAGGCGCATGACATTTGGTACAACGTCAACCTTCGTGCGAATGTGAGCCACGGAATCCAAACAACACTGCACATTGCCGGGACACTGCGAAGCTTGCCCGGGATCGGGCCCTGAACTTCCCCAAAGCGCATCTCAGATGGCGAGCGAGACTGACGATGCGCCCGGCGCGCGTTACTTTCGCTACGACCCGAATTTCGTCTCGCCAGTTGTCGGGTGCCTCGTGGTCGGATCACTGGCCGGTTCCGGCACAGCGTGCGCCCGCACAAGGTTGCGAAATTCCTCTGCTGCCAAATTTCTTGCGGTGACGTCGACCATGGCCTGCGAAGCGTCGATCGGCTCCATTTCCAGGCGGTATCCGTTTACCGCGAGGGTGGAGGCGATGGTGGCGAAACCAGTTCGCTCGTTACCATCAACGCACAGATGGTTGCGGATGATGCCCTCGGCGATCTCGCAAGCTGCCTCGACGATGTCGCCGGTCCCAGAACAGGCGAGAACCTGCGCTCCTCGCGCTACTGCACCTTCAAGCAACCCCGAATCGCGAAGTCCGGCCGCCCCACCGAAGCGGCGCAGTAGGATGCCGTGAAACAGGGCCACCAACCGGGCCGTCGGCAGGACATGGCCGCCGAATACCTCGACCAACTGCGCTTAACTCCGCGAGGTACCTTCTGTCAGTGCTGGGCCCCTCCGAGGCCAGCGTGCGATCAGTTTCGGCGTAGCGGTCCATTTTATCGAGCATAGCCGCCACCATCCGCCCGGATGCGGAGGTCTCCTGCGCGATCAGGATTCCATCCTGCAAATGCGCCATGACGACGCTGCCTCCGGCCGCCAGATTGGCCTGCGCGTGCGTGGCCACAGGGATGACGACACCGTGGGAATTGCCGGTCTGCTTGATCTTTGGCATCGAAATCGCCTTTCGTTCGCAAGTGCAAATGCACTTGCAGCATGTGCTGGGCTGAAGCAAGTGTTTCGCGGCATCGCAAACCGTCTGGCTTTGCGCACCGGAACCGGGCCGCAACGCGTCCGCCGGTGCGGGGCTCCGCTCCATCCGAATTGTCGTCACGACCAGAAATTACAGCGGCGTCCAGCGCGGCACGTCCGGCAACTGCCAAGGCGTGGCCGTCCACGGCGGCAGAGCGGTACGATGTCCGGGAACTGAACAGGACCCGTTTCCGCGCACAAGGCGACGCACCACAATGTCAGCGATCACTGCTGGTTCAGATGCAGGCACTCCGGGACCGGCGTCACGATCCTTCCGTCCGCCAGCCATGCGTCAAGATTGTCGCAGACCAGGTCGCCCATGGCCCGCCGGGTCTCGACCGTCGCACTGCCGACATGCGGCAGCAGCACAACGTTCTCCATTGCCTTCAATGCGTCCGGGATTCTCGGCTCGTCCTCGAACACGTCAAGACCCGCCGCGCCAAGACGGCCCTCCTCGAGAGCCGCGACCAGGGCCGCCTCGTCAACGACGCTGCCCCTGGAAACGTTGATGAGGATGCCCGCCGGCCCGAGCGCGTCCAGAACCTCGGCATCGACAAGATGCCGGGTTCCTTCGCCACCCGGAGTGACGACGAACAGCGCGTCCGCCCGGTGCGCCATGTCCGCAAGGCTGTCGCAGTAAAGGTAGGGCGCGCGCTTGCGCGCGCGGCTGTGATAATGCACCTCGGCTCCGAACATCTCCGTCATCTTCGCGATCGTCCGGCCGATCCGTCCAAGGCCCAGGATGCCCACGCTGCGGCCCCTGACCGTGCGCGCCAGCGGATAGGCGCCCTTCGTTTCCCAGTCGCCCGAACGCGCCCAGCGTTCCGCAGGCAGCAGCGCCTTGCTCACGGCAAGCCAGAGCATGATCGCCGTGTCCGCCACCTCGTCGTTCAGGACGTCGGGCGTGTGAGCGACCAGAATGCCCCGGCCCGCCGCCGTGACGGCATCGATGTTGTCGTAGCCCACGCCGAAACTTGAAATGACCTTGAGGTTCGGAAGCCCGGCCATCACGTCGTCCGGAACGCCTCTCATCGTTGCGACCGCCGCGAACTCCGGACCCCGCTCAGCAAGGAACGCTGCATGGTCGGGCGGCAGCCGGACAACATCGAACCCGGCGGCAAGCCGCTCCGCCATGCGTTCCGACACCCTGCCGAGCTGCAGGAGAGCGGGCCGCTCAGGCATCCTCGACGACCTGCTGCCGCTGCGTGCCGAGCCCTTCGATCGTCAGCTCCATCACGTCACCCGCCTTGAGGTATCTCGGCGGCTTCATCCCCATGCCGACACCCGGCGGGGTTCCGGTCGAAATCACGTCTCCAGGATGAAGCGTGAACAGCTGAGACAGGTGCGACACGATCTCGGCCACCGTGAAGATCATTGTCCTGGTGTTGCCCTCCTGCATGCGCTCGCCGTTCACGTCGAGCCGCATGCCAAGGGACTGGGGATCGGGTATCTCGTCCTTCGTGACCAGCCAGGGGCCCGTGGGGCCGAACGTGTCGCAGGACTTGCCCTTGGTCCAGTTCCCGGACAGATGAAGCTGGAAGTGGCGTTCCGACACGTCATTGCAGATGCAGTACCCGGCCACGTGGCCCAGCGCTTCCGTCTCGCTCACATACTTGGCCGTCGTGCCGATCACGGCGCCCAGCTCGATCTCCCAGTCGGAGCTGGCGGAGCCGCGCGGTATGGACACCGGATCATCGGGCCCCGAAATGGCGGAATTCGCCTTCATGAAGAGAATCGGATGCTCCGGAATCGGCATTCCCGCCTCCTCCGCGTGATCCCGGTAGTTCAGGCCGATGCACATGTACTTCCCGATGCCGCTGACCGGCACGCCCAGACGCGCCCCGCCCTCCACCTTGGGCAGCGAAGCCGGATCTATCGCGCGCAGCCGGTCGAGCGACGCGTCGTCAAGCGCCGGACCCGACAGGTCCGCAACATGCAGGGACAGGTCGCGCAGCGCGCCATCCGCGTCGACCAGCCCCGGCCTCTCCTCTCCGGGCATTCCATGACGCACCAGTTTCATCCGGGTCATCCTCCGCGTCGCCGGCATCCGCTCCATGCCTTCGCAGGTCACCTAGCCCGTTTTGGAAGCGGTGTCTAACGGCACTAACGGCAGGCCGGCACTTGAATCCTGGCGGCCTTCCTGACAATCTCCGCCGGAAAGCTAGGGAGGCGCAATTGAAAGTCCTGATCATCGGCGGCGGCGGCATGGTAGGCCAGAAGCTGGCGCGGCTGCTGGCCGCGGACCCCCTGTCGCGCGACGACGAGGTCACGCTTCTGGACATGGCCTTTCCGGAGAGCGGCGCGCCCGCGGCGCGGCGCGTGGAGGGAGACGTCATCAGCCAGGCGACGATGAAGGCGGCAGCGGCCGAGCGACACGATCTTGTCTACCATCTCGCCGCGATCGTCTCCGGCGAGGCCGAGGCGAACTTCGACCTTGGCTGGAACGTCAACATGGTGGCGTTCAGAGGATTTCTAGAGGCCTTTCGCGCCGAGGCGTCCGCATCCGACGGCGCCTACCGCCCGAAGATCGTGTTCACCTCCTCCATCGCCGTGTTCGGGCCGCCCTACCCCGAAAGGATCGGCGACGACTTTCCCACGATGCCGCAAACGTCCTACGGAGCGCAGAAGGCAATCGCAGAGCTCATGCTCGGCGACTACATCCGCAAGGGCTGGTTCGATGGGATTTCCATCCGGCTGCCGACGATCTGCGTCCGGCCCGGCAAGGCCAACGGCGCCGCATCGTCCTTCTTCTCGGGCATCATCCGTGAGCCGCTGAGCCGCAGGGAGGCGATCCTGCCCGTGCAGGACAGCGTCCGCCACTGGCATGCCTCGCCCCGCTCGGCCGCCGGGTTCCTCAGGCACGCGGCGACGCTGGAACTCGACAGGCTCGGCGGGCACCGCGCGCTCAACATGCCGGGCGTGTCCTGCACCGTGGCGGAGCAGATCGAAGCCCTGCGCGACGTCGCAGGCGAAAGCGCCGTTTCCCTCATAAGGCCGGAACCTGACGAGACGATCATGAAGATCGTCGCGGGCTGGCCGAGGGACTTCGCTCCCGAACGCGCCAAAAGGCTCGGATTCACCGCCGATCCGGACTTCGCATCGATCGTGCAGACCTACATCGAGGAGGACATGCCCGCCGCGTGACCCCGCCGGCAGGCGCCGGCGGCGCAGGCGCCGCCTCGGGAGAATGCGCGGCAGGCAATCCCATGGACCAGCATCCGTCATATGTCCGGCTGGACGCCGCCGACAACGTGGTCACGGCGACCCGGCGCCTTGACCCCGGCAAGGCCGTCGAAGGCGTCAGGACCACGGCGACGATCGAGTCGGGCCACAAGGTGGCGACAGGCGCGATTCCGGAGGGCGGCGCAATCCGGAAGTACGCGCAGGTCATCGGCTACGCCTCCGGGCAGATCGCGCCGGGAGATCATGTTCATACGCACAACACCGCGTTCCGAAACACGGACACGGACTACGAGTTCTGCACGGACCTCCGCGCGGCCCGTATGGTGGCGAAGGACGCGCGCGACACGTTCATGGGATATCGACGCGACAGCGGACGTGTCGGCACGCGCAACTTCATCGCCGTCGTGACCTCGGTGAACTGTTCGGCAACGGCAGCGCGGCGCATTGCCGACGCGTTCGGTCCAGAGGAGCTCGCCGACTTCCCGAACGTCGACGGCGTCGCCGCGTTCGTCCACGGCACGGGCTGCGGAATGCAGGGAGACGGCGAGGGCTTCGAGGCGCTGCAGCGCGTCATGTGGGGCTATGCACGGCATCCGAACCATGCCGGCGTCCTCATGGTGGGTCTCGGCTGCGAGATGAACCAGATCGACTGGCTTCTCGAAGCCTACGGTCTCAGGCACGGCCCCCTGTTCCAGACCATGAACATCCAGAGCGTCGCGGGTCTCCGGCGCACCATCGACCTTGGCATCGAAAGGGTGCGGGCGATGCTGCCCCTGGCCAACGAGGCCAGGCGCACGCCGTGCCCCGCCTCCGAACTGACGGTCGCCCTGCAATGCGGCGGCTCGGACGCATGGTCCGGCATCACGGCAAACCCCGCCCTCGGGCATGCCTGCGACCTGCTGGTCGCGCAGGGCGGCACGGGCGTGCTTGCGGAGACGCCGGAAATCTATGGCGCGGAGCACCTTCTGACCCGGCGCGCGGCATCGCGGGAGATCGGCGAAAGGCTTGTCGGGCTTGTGCGCTGGTGGGAGGACTACACCGCCCGCAACAGGGGCTCCATGGACAACAATCCCTCGCCGGGCAACAGGAAGGGCGGACTGACGACGATCCTCGAAAAGTCGCTCGGAGCGGCGGCAAAGGGCGGCACCACGCCTCTTGCCGGGGTCTACCGGTATGCGGAACAGGTGACGGCAAGGGGCTTCACCTTCATGGACAGTCCCGGCTACGACCCGGCCAGCGTGACGGGACAGATCGCCGGCGGCTGCAATCTTGTCTGCTTCACGACGGGCCGCGGCTCGGCGTTCGGCTCGAAGCCCGCGCCGACGCTGAAGGTCGCGACGAATTCCGAAATGCACGCACGCATGGAGGACGACATGGACGTCAACGCGGGCGACATCCTTGCAGGCGAGGCCACGGTCGACCAAAAGGGCCGCGAGATCTACGAACTCTTCCTCAAGGTCGCCGGCGGCGCGGCGTCAAAGTCGGAGGCGCAGGGGCTTGGCGACCACGAGTTCGTGCCCTGGCAGATAGGGGCGGTGATGTGATGGCAAGCGTTCATGACCTCTCGGGGCAGACCGCGGTCATCAGCGGGGGCGCGCAGGGCATCGGGCTCGCCTGCGCGCTCAGGCTGGCCGAATCCGGCGCCCGGACATGCCTCTGGGACATCAACCTCGAGAAGGCCGGGGCCGCGGCGGACAGGATCGAAGGCGCGCGCGCCGTCCGCTGCGACGTCACAGACCAGGCGTCCGTCATGGCCGCATGCGCCGAGACGGAAGCGGCGCTGGGCCACATCGACATTCTCGTGAACTCCGCCGGCATCGCCGGGCCCGTTGCCGCGATCGAGGACTATGGCGCTGACGTCTGGGACGAGGTCATCGCCGTCAATCTCACGGGCACCTATCACACGAACAGGGCGGTGCTGCCCGGCATGAAGGCCCGGAACTACGGGCGCATCGTCAACGTCGCGTCGATTGCAGGCAAGGAAGGCAACCCGAAGGCCACGCATTACGCGGCGTCAAAGGCCGGGGTCATAGGCTTCACCAAGGCGCTTGGCAAGGAAGTGGCCGAGCACGACATCGCCGTGAACTGCATCACGCCGGCCGTGGCCAACACCGAGATCCTTGAACAGGTCACCGAAGAGTTCGTTGCGTTCATGCTGTCGAAGATCCCGCGCGGGCGGTTCGTCGAGGTGGAGGAAATCGCCAGCATGGTGGCCTGGATGTCGTCCAGGGAATGCAGCTTCACGACCGCCGCCGTCTTCGACATCTCGGGCGGGCGGGCGACCTACTAGTATCCCAGCCTCATTGAATTGCCGGGTATAGGGACTTCAGCCTGATCCGGGCGTCCTCGGTCCTGAACCGCCAGTCGACGGGTTGCGCCGAGCCGTTGCGGTGCCGCTGCCATGCGGCGACCTCGCGCACCATCGTCCCCCGGTCCGGGATCCGGCGGTCGAGGCACTGCCGGGAGAGGACGTTGATCTCGATCTCGGCCATGTTGAGCCAGGAGCCGTGCTTCGGCGTATGGTGGACCTCGAAACGGTCGGCAAGGCGCGACGCCTCCGCCGGCTCGAAGGCCTCGTAGAGCGTCGACAGCCTGTGGGTGTTGAGGTTGTCCATCACGAGCACGATCCTCCTGCCGGGGAAGTGGACGTCGGCGAGGTCCTTCAGCACCCCGGCGAAGTCCCGCTTCGTGCGGCGGTCGGTGACCTCCACATGGCGCCAGGCGTCCAGTGGGGCGTAGACCATGAACAGGTTGGCCGTTCCGTTGCGCTCGTACTCGAAGTCGTATGCCGCCGGCCGCCCGGGGCGGGTCGGCAGCGGCGTCCGCGTCTCCTTCGTCTGCTGCTTCGACGTCTCGTCGAGGCATACCAGGACGGTGTCGTCGTCGAAGTCGCGGGCGTAGGTCTTCAGCACGTCCTCCATGGCGGCGACGAATTCGGCGTTCGCCTTCGGCGGGATGCACCAGCATTCCTTAAGCCAGGGCTTGATGCCGTTTTTTCTGGCGCCTGCCGGACCGTCTCCCGGCCGATGCCGTCGACGACCTCCAGCTCCACCAGCCGGTCGGCCAGCAGCTTCAGGGTCCATCGCGCCTGCCCCTCGGGAGGCTCCGAGCAGGCCAGCATCGCCAGCGTCGCCTGGCCCTCCCCGTCGAGCCGGGGCCTCCTGCGGTTCTCCTGGACCTTGCGGTCAAGGGCCGCGTCAAGGCCCTCCATGACGCACTGCCTGCGCGTCCGCTCCGCCGTCGCCACGCTGACCTCAAGCGCGTCCGCGATCCGCGCGTCGGTCCAGCCGCCGTTCGGACGGCCCTCGTCGGCCAGCAGCAGGACATGCGCCCGCCTGCGCCGTTCCTTCGAACCCCCGCCGCCGTCGACGATGTCCTTCAGCCGCGTGCGCTCGTGCGCCTCGAGCCGCACCCTGTAGATCTTCCTGCCTGCCTGTTCCATCCCTGTTCCGCCCCTGATATGCCCCCTGACGCCACCCAGGGTGGCCGGAAGGTCTGTTGTCCAATGTTGCGGTCGGGAGCGTAACCCGTCCCGGGCAGGGATGGAACCGGCAATTCAATGAGGCTGGGATACTAGGGACGGGCGCATGCCAGGCACGATCAGCGGATTTGACCGCATGGGAGAGGAGAACGCGTTCGCCGTGCTCGCACGGGCGGAAGCGCTGGCCGCAGGCGGCAAGGACGTCATCAACCTCGGAATCGGCCAGCCGGACTTCCCGACGCCTGCGAACATCGTGGAGGCCGCCGTCAAGGCGCTTCGCGACGGACGGCACGGCTACACGCCCGCGACCGGAATCCCGGAACTTCGGGAAGCCGTCGCCGCCGACATTCACCGACGCTTCGCGATAGAGGTGAACCCGGACAGCGTCCTGATCGTGCCGGGAGGCAAGGTGACGATGTTCGCTGCCATCCTGATGTTCGGCGAGCCCGGGACGGACATCCTCTACCCCGATCCCGGCTTCCCGATCTACCGCTCGATGATAGAGTTCACCGGCGCGCGGCCGGTTCCGGTTCCGATGCGGGAAGAGAACGGATTCGCCTTCTCGGCAGAGGAAGCCCTTTCGCTCGTCACTCCAAGCACGCGCCTCGTCATCCTGAACTCTCCCGCGAATCCGTGCGGCGGCGCAACGCCCAGGGCCGAGGTCGACTTCCTGGTGTCCGGCCTGGCCGAACGACCTGACGTGGCCCTCCTCTCCGACGAGATCTACGACCAGATGCTTTATGACGGAGAGACACATGTTCCGCTTCTCGGCTATCCCGAGATCCGCGACCGCGTCATCCTGCTGAACGGCTGGTCGAAGACCTACGCCATGACCGGCTGGCGCATGGGATACTCGGTCTGGCCCGCCGGACTCCACGAGAAGGTCCGGAAGCTCGCCGTGAATGCATGGTCTTGCGTGAACGCGCCGGCCCAGCATGCGGCCATCGAGGCTTTGACCGGGCCGCAGGAGGCGGTCGGCGAGATGGTGGCGGAGTTCGACGCCCGCCGGAAACTCGTGGTCGACCTGCTGAACGACATCCCGGGCGTCTCCTGCATCATGCCAAAGGGCGCGTTCTACGCCTTTCCGAACATCGCCGGCACCGGCCGAACAGCCAAGGAGCTTGCCTCGGATCTCCTGGAGGGACCCGGCGTTGCAGCCATTGGCGGTCCCGACTTCGGCGTCCTTGGCGAGGGCTATCTCCGCATCAGCTACGCCAACAGCCGGGACAACATCCGCGAAGCCCTGGCGCGCATGCGCAGGTTTCTCGACTAGAGGCGGAGGGTCATGGCCCCCTCCCCGGATCGGCAGAGGGGCGAGGGTGCAGCAGATCCATGCATGCCGGCACAGGAAGGAAGACCATGACGAAACCACCCATTGGCATGATCGGCGCCGGCCTCATGGGACACGGCATCGCTAAGAACATCGTGGAGGCCGGCTATCCGCTGACAGTCGTGGCGCATCGAAGGCGAGAGGCCGTTGATGACCTTGTTTCGCGCGGCGGCGTCGAAGCGGATTCCGTGAAGGAAGTCGCGGCGCGCTCTGAAATCATTCACCTGTGCGTCACGGGATCCACGGAGGTGGAGGCGATCGTCAGGGGTCCGGACGGGATCCTGGAAGGGCTTCGGGCGGACGCGGTCGTGGTCGACTGCTCGACCTCCGATCCGGTCTCCACCCTGGCGCTGGCGGCCGAGATCGAGGCGGCGGGCGGACACATGGCGGACGCGCCGCTGTCACGCACGCCGAAGGAGGCCTGGGAAGGCACGCTGGACGCAATGGTCGGCGCCAGCCCCGAGACGTTCAGGCGCATAAGGCCCGTGATGGAGTGCTGGGCAGGCGTCATCGTGCATCTCGGCGAGGTCGGGCTCGGGCACAAGATGAAGCTCGTCAACAATTTCATCGCGATGGGTTACGGCGCGCTCTACGCGGAGGCTCTGGCGCTCGCGCGCAAGTCCGGACTGACGCCGGAACAGGTCGACAGCGTGATCCGGCCCGGGCGCATGTCGAACGGCTTCTACGAGACCTTCATGAAGTGGACGCTGGAACGCGACGAAAACGCGCACAGGTTCGCGGTCTCGAACGCGCACAAGGACATGCGCTACGTCACCAGCCTGGCGAATTCGGTCGGGGCGCTCAACCCGATCCAGGCGGCGGTCCGGAACGCCTTCGCCGCAATGGACGCGGCCGGCGAGGGTGAAAGGTTCGTTCCGATGCTTGCGGATTTCGTCGCGCGCGCAAACGGGCTTGACGTTGACGGCACCTGACCGGGAACGGCCAGGGCGCCCTCCGCAAGGACCAATAGGAACGGATCCCGACGCCGCCATCGGCGGCTTCCTTGGCAGGATCCCGCCTGGCTGCCCGGCTTTGGATGGACCTCTCCAATCTCGCCCTGCCCGGCACTTCTCCGGGCGCGGAAACGGCGAGAAGTGCGCCCATGACCGCCGCGACTCCGCAGCCTCATGCGGGCTCAGCACTGATTGCGAGAAGGTTAAGCGGAACTTCATCGACAGGACGCGGGCCGTTCCACATGTATCGATCGTCTGGGTTGGGGCGCCCCTTGGGCCTGATCGTACGGCCGCACGGCAGTAACGCTTGCGAGTCCGGAGTCCCGGCTGCCTCTTCGTCCGAGGAGCTTTCCTCGCCTGGCGAGCCTGGATGCGAGCCACCGCTTTCCATCCCGGCCAAGCCGGATGACCGCTCGCTGGTTGAGCATGTCCAGCTCGGCGCGTATGGCGGAGCGTTTCTTGGCGTCGAAACCAACGTCCGGCAGCGCGAGCAATTCGTAAGTTGCACGGCCATTCGGAAACGCTTCGATTGTGTTCAATGCCTCTGACATTGCTCATGTTTCGAGGATGTGCGGTGTCGCGTCCATGCCGCGATACCGCACATTCAGGTCAGATCCGGCCCTTCCATGGCACCAGCCATCTTTCGCACCGGCGCATCAGCATGTCGATGCCGAATCCGATGATGCCGATCAGGATTATGCCCATCAGCACGATGTCGGTGTCCTGGAACTTGGACGCCGCCACGATCATCTTGCCGACGCCCTTTTCCGCCGCGACGAGCTCTGCGGCGACGACGGTGCCCCAGCAGACACCCATGGCCACCCTTGCGCCGGTGAAGATTTCCGGGAGCGAGTTCGGCACGATGACATGCCGCATGATCTGAAGCCGGGAAGCGCCCAGCGAATACGCCGCATGGACCTTCGAGATCGCAACGCCCGAGACCCCGGCGCGAGCCGCGATTGCCATGATCCAGAGCGCGGCCAGGAAGAGCAGGATGATCTTTCCCTGCTCGCCGATGCCTGCCCAGATGATCACGAGCGGAATCAGCGCCAGCGGGGGCACCGGCCGCATGAACTCGACGATCGGGTCGAACCAGCCGCGAAACCAGTTCGACAGCCCCATGGCATACCCGAGGGGGATGCCGACCAGCGCACCCAGAAGGAAACCCACGATGACGCGAAAGAGCGAATAGCCCAGGTGCTCGGCCAGGGTGACGTTCTGATATCCCTCGCGGCTGATCGAAAGGAGCCTGTGCCACACGCTGTCGGGCGCCGGAAGCCAGATGCTCTCCATCTGCCAGCCCTTGCCCGGCTCGAAGTTGAGCGTTCCCTTGTCGGTCAGCGCAACGCTGCCGAATCCCGTCTCGACACCGGCCTCGCGCGTCAGCGGGACGCCGTCAATTGCAACGACCTTCGCGCCGTCTTCGCGCGTGGCCCCGTCATTCGCGTCCCAGCGAAGCAGCTTGGAACGGTAGGCCTGGACGATGATCACGTCATTCCTGGCGAAGCCGTCCCCCGGCGGGACATCAGGAGTCTCGGGCACCTCGCCAGCGCGATGCACGACCACCGTCACGGTTGCGTCGTCACGCGCGCCGCTTCCGTCCTCCGCCGTGTAGACGAATTCCGCCTCTCCCACGAACGGCCCCGGCGCGTGAAGGAAGCCAGGCAGCCAGCCGCTGCCCGTGAACGCTCCCCAGATCACGAACATCAGGACCACCGACACGACCGATGCGGACTTGTCCGAGATCACCGCGCTTTCGTCGCCGAACGTCACGGTCTTCAGGGAGGTGTAGTCCTGCGTCCGCGCGAGCCGGTCCCGGACGGCCCGCCAGACCAGCATGAAGAGCAGTATGATCGCCAGGTAGCCGATGATCGCGGGAAGGACGGAGACGACCGACAGGAAAAGGACGCCAAGTTCGCCGGCAAGGTCCGACAGGATCTGTGCCATTTCAGGCTGCCTCCTCGCTGCGGCCCATGATCTCCTCTTCCATGTCCCAGATCATGCCGAGGATCTCCTCGCGTCTCTCGCCGAATTCCGGAAGCTTCTTGATCTCCCGAAGATCCTTCCCGACGCCGAGGTCGGCGAACGGAAGACGGTACTCCCGGTGAATGCGGCCGGGGCGGGGCGCCATGACCAGAAGACGCTCGCCCAGCAGCAGGGCCTCCTCCACCGAGTGCGTTATGAGGATGATCGTCTTGCCCGTCTCCTTCCAGAGCTTCAGCACGAGCCCCTGCATCTTCTCCCGGGTCAGCGCGTCAAGCGCGCCCAAGGGTTCGTCCATCAGGATGACGTCCGGATCGTTCGCAAGGCACCGCGCGAGCGCGACCCGCTGCTGCATCCCGCCCGAAAGCTCGTAGACCATCTTTTCCTTGAAGTCGCCGAGCCCGACCACGTCAAGGAGGCGATCCACGCTCCCGCGCCATTCCGCAGCCCTCCGGCCGGCCATCCGGGGGCCGAAGCTGACGTTCTCGCGGACGCTCATCCACTCGAAGAGCGCGCCTTGCTGAAACACCATGCCCCGTTCCGCGTCAGGCCCCTCGACCCTGTGTCCGCTGAGCACGACCTCCCCTTCCGTCGGCGCGAGGAATCCGGCGACGATGCTGAGAAGCGTGGTCTTGCCGCATCCGGAAGGTCCCAGGACGCTCATTATCTCGCCCTGCCCGACGCTGAGCGAAACGTCCTGAAGCGCCTGCACATGCCCGCCGCTCGGCAGGTCGAACCGCATGGACACGTTCTGGATCTCGAGTCCCGGCATCGCGTCTCCTCCGCTCCGCAGTGTCCGCCGGCGGAAGTCCCGCCCGGGGCGCCCGCACAAGCGACACTTCGTGCGGGCGCGCGGCTGGAGGCTACATGCCTTCCGCGGCGGCCACCAGCGGACCGGCGTTGACGGCGCTCTCGTAGCTGTCCAGGGCGGACGGGATCGACCCATTGTCCACGAACACGCCGGCCACGCCCTTCATGAACTTCTGGGCTCCGCCGCCCAGCCACTTCTCGCCGAGCTGCTGGTCCACCGTCGGGAACACGAAGGTGGACAGCGTCGACATGGTGTCTTCCTCCGACATGCCGGCGTCCTTCGCGATGACGGGAAGCATTCTGGCACGGTTCGCCTCGTCCGCCCACATCGCGTTTGCTTCCGCCGTCACCGCGAGGAAGCTCGCGAGCATCTCGCTCTCCTCGGCGACGAACGCCGCCGGAGCCGACGTCACGTCGAAGACGAGAATCCCCAGCTCCTCCTTCTCGGGGCCGGTCAGCAGGACATTGCCGTGCTCCTTCATCCGGCGGAGGGCGCCGCCCCAGCCGCATGCCATGTCGAGCGATCCCTGCGCCAGTGCCGCAGCGCCTTCCGCCGGGGCCATGTCGACGACCTCCATCGTAGCGATGTCGACGCCGAAATGGTTCATCTGCTCCAGGAACCCGTAATGCGCCGCTGTGCCGAGCGGCACGGCGACCTTCTTCCCGGCGAGCTCCCCCGCCGATTCCCTGTCGATCTCCAGCGCGCTCGCAACCACGCAGTTGTCGTTCTCCGAGTAGCTTACCGCCACATCGACGACCTGAAGGTCCTGGCCGGCGGACGTCGCGACCACGAAGGGCGGGACGCCCTGACTCACGGCAATCTGCACGTCGCCCGAAGCCATCGCCGCCGACATCGCCGTGCCGGTGTCGAAGCTCACCCAGTCGACCGGCACGCCGAGCGCCTCGTCATACATGCCTTCGACCTTCGCGTACTGGAAGGGCATCGGCCATTCCAGAAAGTAGGCAACCGTTATGCCGTGCCCGTCCGCATCGGCCGATGTCGCCGAAAGCGAAATCGCGGCGCCCACCGCGAGAGATTGCAGCGTCTTCCCGTTCATCCGAGTTCTCCCTTCTCCTGAATTCATGCCGGCTGTTTCCATGAGCTTGCGTGGCCCCGGCCCTGGCCACGAAGAGTCGCGTAAGCAATGACGGGACAGTCCTCGTTCCAGCAGATGGCCTGACCGTGACATTCCAGCCGCGAACCGCAGGAAAGGCGATTCCGCGACGCCCGTCAACCCGCATGGCGCTCTTGCCAGCAATTCCCGCCAGCCTGACCGTCGGTGCGCGAAGGCGCGGTCATGGCGGACGGCGGTTCCGTGTGCGCACGACCGGCGGCCGGGCGGCGGCCCGGGACTGTGGCGTTGCTGGCGAAGGGCGAGGGTTCGGGGCCGTCCGGGCGTGGCCGGGGCGGTCACGGCCCGGCACGGACGGGCCGGCATGGTCCTCCTTGCCAGGCTCTCCCGCGAGCGCGCGGCAGGGGTCTTCCAGTCCCGGAAGACGAAGGTCCGGCCGGTTCCCGCATCCGGTCCCGGAGGCAGGGGATGCGTTCCTGACGTTCCCGCGCCCGTCCGAACGGCGGGCGGCAGTGCCGCTGCACCGGTCGATCAGGAAGGCGGGCATGGCGAGCGTCATGAAGACGCCCCATGGGCGGTTCCCGCCATGGCCGGAGCCGTGCCCGAAGCTGCAGCCCTCCCGCGTCCCGGTGCCTGGAACGTCTCGTTCCCGGTCGCCCGCCCCGCACGCGGCCGCACCGCATGACGGACACGCCGCGTCCCGGACGGGCGGGAGGCCGGCGGCCCGCGAGAACCTCCGGACCCTCCCTTTCGTGCCGGTCTCCCCGCATCCGGGCATGTCGGTCTTCAGGCCGAAGTTCGCGTCGTCGGCCGGCCGGCCGCGGTCCCGTTCGAAGCGGTGCACGATGCCGGTCTTCCCGTCGCGCCTCTCCCAGGCCTGCTTCGTCCCGCTGGCATCGAACCAGCCGGACGGCGGCCCGTGGTCGCCCGGCTTCGCGCCCGGGACGGGCGGAAGCCCTTCTCCGCTCACGCAGCATGACGTGCGGGCCGCCGGCCGCCGGCCCGTCCCCGGCGCCGGCCGCCCTCCCGTGTGCGGACGCTCCCGGCGGAGGTCCTCCGGGAGCCGCCTCAAGGCGTTCCGCTCGCAGTCGTTCCTCCTCCTGCCGTCCTCGTTCCGGACCGGCTCCGGCGCCGGCGGGAACGCCCCGGCGTGGTCGGGACGGACGGTCGCCGCGCCCGGAGCCTGACGGCAGGAGGTCCTCGACCCGTCGCGGCGGGTCCTGGCGCGAGCGGCGCCTGCGGACGGCCTTGTGCGAGGAACGGCGCCCGGTCCCGTCCACCGCGACCGGGAGACGCCCGCCGAACACCGTCCAGCCCTCCAGCACCTTCCCGCGCTGCAGGGCGGCGTGGACGCCCCCGGACCGCAGCGGCGGAGGCCGCGGGGGCCGGCCCCGTCGAGCCGCTCGCGCATCCGCGTGTCCGACGGCGCCTTCCCCACGCCGAAGAGCGAGCGCAGGTTCCGCGCCTGGACCGGATCCTCGCCGCCCCGCACCTGCCGGCCGGACTGCAGAAGCGACGGGATCCTGGGCGAGAAGACCGCGAGCCCCGACATCAGGCCTCCCGGAAGGCTGAAGTCGCGCGTGACGGTCGGGTCGGGGATGCGGTCGAAGCATGCACGCACGGCGCGAAGCACGGCCCTGGCATCGACGGATGCCTGCGAAAGGAATCTCTGGACATCTGCTGCCCGGCCTTTGCCTGTCTGGCCGCGGCAAGGCCGATTCGGCGGGGAAAGCCTGTGACAGGAAAATTCGTGACGGCCGTGCAACCTGCTGACAATGAACGAAAAGAAATTCTGTCGGGAATCGCTGCGCTCTTGCTCTTGCTGCCGGGCGGCGCGGCGGCGGGAGATGCGGCTTGAGCCGGTTGCGCGGAGGCCGCTGACATGCCAGGCTGTTGCCGGCCGACACGCGGATCTCGATGCGGTACGGTCACTTGCCCGGATCGTTCTCGATGTGGCCCGCCGAGCCTTCGCCGCTGTCGAACCGAACGCCCATGGACTTGCTGGTGCGCGCGCCGAGTTCCTTCAGCCTTTCGACGTGGCTCAGGAGGTTCCCGCGGCCTCTGGAAAGCCGCCCGAACGCGCCCTGGTACGCGTCCCGCGCCTGATCGAGCCGCCGGCCGACGTTCTCCATGTCGTTAACGAAGCCGACGGCCTTGTCGTACAGGCGCCCGGCCCGCTCCGCAATGGCCTCGGCATTCCGGTTGCGACGCTCGACCGCCCAGACATGCGCGATCGTCTTCAGCGCCATCATGAGCGTTGTCGGGGTGGCGATCGTGACGTTCCTGTCCAAGGCGTATTCGGTCAAGTGGCCGTCCAGGCGCAGCGCCTCGGAAAGCGCGCCCTCGATCGGCACGAACAGGATGACGTAGTCGACCGTGGAGTCCTCGGCATGCTGGTAGTCCCGTGCCGCCAGGCCGTCTATGTGGCCCCTGATGGAGGCGACATGCCGCTTGCGCGCGACGGACGCGCCCTTCTCGTCCTCCGAATTCACCGCGTCCGCGTACGCCACCAGCGAAACCTTGCTGTCGATGACAAGGGTCTTCCCGCCCGGAATGTTCACGACGACATCCGGGCGAAGCCGTTCGCCGTCATGGCCAACCCTGTGGGCCTGGGTCTCGTATTCCTCGCCCTCGCGCAGGCCGGAACGTTCCAGGATGCTTTCGAGTATCATCTCGCCCCATGCGCCCTGCCGCTGGCTGTCGCCCTTCAGCGCGCGCGTCAGGGCAACCGCCTCATGTGAAATCGCTTCGGATCGCCTGCTGAGCTGCTCGATCTCGGCCTTGAGCCTGGCCCGGTCCTCGATCGTGGCCTTGTGGACGGCCTTGAGCTCCCTCTCGAAATGGCCGACATGCTCCTTCAGCGGCGTCAGCGCAACGTCGAGCCTTTCGAGATTGGCCTTCGAGAACTGCTCGCCCTGCACCTTCAGGGCCTCCGCCGCCAGTTCCCTGAACTTGGCCTCCATGCCTTCACGGACCTCGGTCAGCATCGCGATCCTCTGCTCCGACGCCGCCCTCTCCGCCTTCATCTGGGTTTCAAGCTCCGAGATCCTCCTTGAGAGCCCGGTCTGCTTCTCTGTCTCCTGGTCCAGCCTCCCGCGAAGCTTCGACAGGTCGCCGTTGAGCCGCTCGGTCTCCTCCTTTCGCTCGATCGCGAGCGCCTCGAACCTGTCAGCGTTGCTCCGCGCTTCCACAAGCCGTTCGCCCTTCTCCCTGGCGTCCCTCTTCAAGGAGGACATCTCCGACTGCAGCGCCGCGGCCTCGCCGCCCGGGCGGCGAAACAGGGCAAGGGCCACCAGCAGCCCCAGAACGACGACTCCCGCGAGTGTCAGCGTCGACGTGTCAAGTTCCATCGCTCAAGCTCCCTGCCTGCCCGGCTCTGGACCGGAGCATGTCGAATGGCGGATCCGGCCGGATCCGGGACCAGGCCCCGCCGTGGCGGATCCTGCCTGCCGCAGGATCGCGGCATGTGCAGGAAGAAGCAATGCGTGCATTCGACGGCGTCAAGCCAGGTCCCGACGAGGCCAAAACCCTTTAGAGAGGGCAGGCCGCGAAGGCGTCCCGATCGTCGCGCGTGAACCGACACCTTTCGGCACGGCCCTCGCCGAACATGCCCATCGACCGCCTGCTGCCGTCCCGGGGGATCCCGAACGGGTCCTCCAGACCGTCGAGCATCATGTGCTCGAGCGCCGTCGCATGGCCGATACTCGCGCCCGCGCCGTCGCGCTCGTGCAGCACCCGCAATCCCTTGTGCCTGACTTTCATGATCCACTGAAGAGCGCCACGTTGTTGCCGACGTCTCGGCGGAACGGTATCGTGCGCACCGCCCGTCCCTGTGCTGCGGCAGAGCGATATCGACCGATGCAGGACCGGGCGGCCAGGAACGCAATGCGATATTCGGCACTGAGAATCCTCAAGGAGGGCCTGAGAGGCAACCGCGGATGGCGACCGGCATGGCGCGAGCCGGAGCCGAAGCCAAGATACGGCATCGTCATCATCGGCGGCGGCGGCCACGGGCTGGCGACGGCATACTACCTCGCCAAGGAGTTCGGGAAGCGCGACGTCGCCGTGCTCGAAAGGGGCTGGCTCGGTTCAGGCAACATCGGCCGCAACACGACCATCATCCGCTCGAACTACCTTCTCGAGGGCAACCAGCCCTTCTACGAGATGTCGCTCGGGCTCTGGGAGGGGCTGGAACAGGATCTCAACTACAACGCGATGGTCAGTCAGCGCGGCGTGCTGAACCTGTGCCACTCCGAACCGCAGATGGGCGCCTTCGTCCGGCGCGCCAACGCCATGCGCCTGTCGGGCGCCGATTCCGTCATTCTCGGCCCGGACGAGATCCGCAGGATGTGCCCGTATCTTGACCACGAGAGCGCCCGCTTCCCGATCACGGGCGCGTTGTGGCAGCCCAGGGGCGGCACGGTGCGGCACGACGCGGTGGCCTGGGGCTATGCACGCGGCGCGGACCGCCGCGGCGTCGACATAATCCAGAACTGCGAGGTGACGGGACTCGACATCGAAGGCGGCCGCTGCCTGGGCGTCCGGACCGCCAAGGGGCCGATCAAGGCCGGGAAGGTCGCCATGTGCGCGGCCGGATCGTCGTCGCGGGTGGCCGCGCTCGCCGGAATGCGCCTTCCGATCGAGAGCCACGTGCTCCAGGCCTTCGTCTCCGAGGCGCTGAAGCCCGTGCTGCCCGGGGTCATCACCTTCGGCGCGGGGCACTTCTACGTCAGCCAGTCGGACAAGGGCGGGCTGGTCTTCGGCGGCAGCATCGACGGTTACAACAGCTACGCCCAGCGCGGCAACCTGCCGGTCGTGGAGGACGTCTGCGCGGGCGGCATGGCGATCATGCCGATGATCGGGCGGGCGCGTCTGCTGAGGATGTGGGGCGGCGTGACGGACATGTCCATGGACGGATCCCCGTTCATCGACAGAACGCATGTCGAGGGGCTCTACCTGAATGCCGGCTGGTGCTACGGCGGCTTCAAGGCGACGCCGGCCTCCGGCTACTGCTACGCCCATCTGCTCGCCACCGGCCAGCCCCACAAGGCCGCCCGCCTCTACCGCCTCGACCGCTTTCGACAGGGGGCAATGATCGACGAGAAGGGCGCCGGGGCCCAGCCCAACCTGCACTGAAGGACCGACATGGGATCGACGACACGGCAAGGACCAGGGGCGGGAGGGCGCCGCCGATGATCATCAGCCATCCGCTGCTCGGCCCCAGAGACGCCGCGGAATTCTTCGTCCTCGGCGATGCCTGCCTGATCGACCGCCCCGACGGCAAGGATGCCGCCATGGAGGAAATGCACGACTACGCCTACCTGAGGGACAACCCTGCCGGCAAGCACCGCGAACTCTGGTATCACGAGCAGGGCGACCGCTCGTGGCTGGTGGTGACGCGCGACACCCTGACCCACGAAGTGATCGATGTGGAGCTCGCCCGTGACGTCGCCCGCGCCCGGGGACGGGCGCGATGACGCAGGCGATGCGCATCGACGGCGGCATGGTGGACCGGACCAGGGCGCTCGCCTTCAGCTGGAACGGCCGCCGGATGGCGGGATACCAGGGCGACACGCTCGCCTCGGCGCTCCTTGCCAACGGCGAGCGCATGGTGGGCCGTTCGTCCAAGTACCACCGCCCGCGAGGCATATTCTCGGCCGGGTCGGAGGAGCCCAGCGCCCTCGTGCAGCTCCGTGACGGCCCGGCGCAGGAGCCCAACACCCGTGCCACGACGGCGGAGCTCTTCGAAGGCCTGAGCGCCAGCAGCCAGAACCATCGAGGGCCTCTCGCCTTCGACCTGATGGCGGTCAACGATCTCCTGTCGCCCTTTCTCGCAGCCGGCTTCTACTACAAGACCTTCATGTGGCCGAAAGCGTTCTGGGAACGTGTCTACGAACCGCTCATCCGCGCTTCCGCAGGCCTGGGACGGCTTCCCGCGCAGCCGGACCCGGATGCCTACGATCACGGCTTCCTGCACTGCGACCTCCTTGTGATCGGCGCCGGGCCGGCCGGCCTGTCCGCCGCGCTTGCCGCCTGCCGGTCGGGACTTCGCGTGATCCTCGCGGACGAGGACTTCGTCACCGGCGGACGGCTCAACGCCGAAACCAGCGAGGTCGACGGGCAGCCTGGCGCGGAATGGGCGGCCATAGCCACTGCCGAACTCTCCGCGACCGACAATGCGCGCCTGCTCACGCGCACAACCGTGTTCGGCGCTTTCGACCACGGAGTCCACGGCGCGGTCGAGCGCCGCACGGATCACCTAGCCGGCGCCGGAGGCAAGCCGCGCCAGGTGCTCTGGCGCATCTACGCGCGACGCGCCCTGCTCGCTGCGGGAGCCACCGAACGCTCAATTGCCTTCGGCAACAACGACCGTCCGGGGATCATGCTGGCGGGCGCCGTGCGCGCCTACGTCAACAGGTTCGGCGTCGCGCCGGGCAGGAAGATCGCGGTGTTCACGAACAACGACGACGGACTTCGCACAGCCCGGGACATGAGCGACAAGGGCATCGAGGTCACCGCGGTCATTGACGCCCGCCGGGGCGGAGCCGTGACGGACACGATCGGGCGAGGCGGGATCCGCGCCGTTCGCCTCGGCGACGGCCGGCGCGTGGAAGCCGATTGCCTGGCGGTCTCGGGCGGATGGTCGCCCAACGTGCACCTGACCTGCCATCATCGCGGCCGTCCGGTCTGGAATGCCGAAGTCGCCGGCTTCGTTCCGGGCGGCGAACTGCCGCCCGGCATGTGCGTGGCGGGCGCCGCCAACGGGACAATGACGCTTGCCGCGGCAATCCGGGAAGCCCACGGGGCGGCGGCCGCAATTGCAGGGGATCTCGGCGCAAAGCGGTCTCCGGGAACCCCCGCCAGGGCAACGGACGAGACCTTTGCCGCAGCTTCGGTCTGGCAGGTCCGGGGAGTGCGCAAGCGGGCGTGGGTGGATCTCCAGAACGATGTCACGACCAGGGATGTCCGTCAGAGTCACCAGGAGGGATTCCGTTCGGTCGAGCACCTGAAGCGCTACACGACCCTGGGAATGGCGACGGACCAGGGCAGGACGGCCAACGTCCTGGGCCTCGCCGTGATGGCGGAAGCCGCCGGCAAGAGCATCGAGGAGACAGGCACCACCATGTTCCGGCCGCCCTACACGCCGGTCGCCATCGGAGCGTTCGCGGGGCGCGCGCGCGGCAGGCGCTTTCGCCCGTTCCGCCTGACCCCGAGCCACGGATGGGCGGAAGAGAACGGCGCCGACTTCGTGGAGGCCGGCATGTGGCTGCGCGCGCGGTGGTTCAGGCGGCCCGGGGAGAAAGGCTGGCGCGACAGCGTGGACCGCGAGGCGTCCCAGGTCCGAAGGTCGGTCGGCATCTGCGACGTGAGCACGCTCGGAAAGGTCGACGTCCAGGGGCGCGATGCGGCCGAATTCCTTGACCGCGTCTACGCCAACGCGTTTCTCAAGCTGCCCGTGGGCAAGGTTCGCTACGGCCTGATGCTTCGCGAGGACGGCATCTGCTGCGACGACGGGACGGCGGCGCGGCTTTCGGAAAGCCACTTCGTGATGACCACCACGACCGCCAACGCGGCGCTGGTGTTCCGCAACCTGGAATTCGCCCGCCAGTGCCTCTGGCCCGACCTCGACGTGCACCTGACATCGACAACCGACGCCTGGGCGCAGTTCTCCGTTGCAGGGCCGAGCTCCCGGGCGCTGCTCTCGAAAGCGGTGGACGGCCTTGATCTCTCCAACGACGCCCTCCCGTTCATGGCCTGCGCCGAATGCTCGGCGTTCGGCGGCACGCCGGCGCGGCTCTTCCGGATATCCTTCTCGGGCGAGCTTGGCTACGAGATCGCCGTGCCGGCACGCTACGGCGACAGCATGATCCGGGCATTGATGGCCGCGGGCGAGGAGTTCGGCGCCGTGCCGTACGGGACCGAGGCGCTCGGCGTGCTGCGCATCGAGAAGGGACACGTGGCCGGCAACGAGATCAACGGCCAGACCACGGCGCGGATGCTGGGACTCGAAAGGATGCTTTCCGGGTCGAAGGACGCGATCGGGCTGAAGCTGTCAGGACGCGCGGCAATGAACGCCGACGACGGGATGCGCCTTGCCGGGTTCCGGCCGGTCGATCGTTCCGCCACGCTGACGGCAGGCGCGCATTTCCTGAACCCGGGCGATCCCGAGGACATGGCCCGCGACCAGGGCTGGATGACCTCGGTCGCCTACTCGCCGGAGCTCGGGACATCGGTGGGACTCGGCTTCCTGAAGCGCGGCGGGGAGCGGATCGGCGAGACCGTCCGGGCCCATTCGCCCGTCCGCGGCCAGGACGTCCTGGTCGAGGTCTGCCCGCCAAGCCACGTCGACCCGGACGGAGTGCGCCAGCGTGGATGAGATGGTCCTTGCAGCGACGCCCGCCCTTGGCGGCGCGACACTGGAAATTGCAGGCAATCGCGTCGTTGAGCGCGACGACCTTGCCATTGTCTCGATCGCGACGCCCCTGGGCGGCGAGGACGCGCTGGCAGAGGCGCTCAGGAATGGCTGGTCCCTGGACATGCCCGAACCGGAGCGCTCGTCACTCAGCGGCGAGATCCGGGCAATTCGAACGTCACCCGACCAGATGATGATCGTCTTTCCCTGCGCGGCCCCTGACGCACGCGCGGTCGTGCAGCAACGGCTGGGCGCGACGGGCTACACGACCGATCAGACAGATGCATGGATCGTGCTGGAGATCGCCGGCCCCGACACGCTCTTGGCGATGGAACGGATCTGCCATCTCGACCTGAGGGCCTTCGAGACCGGCGGATCTGGCCGGACGGTCATGGAGCACATGGGCGCGATCGCGATCCGCACAAGGGATGACGCGTTCCTTCTGCTGTCGGCGCGCTCCTCCGCGGCGTCGTTCCTGCATGCCGTGGAGACATCCTACCGATACGTGACGTAGGCCATGGGCGAAACTTCCGCGCATGCCTTCCCTGGCTTGGCCGGGCCGCGGGCAGCTTCCGGCGCAGGGCGGCGAGGAGCGCCCTCGCGGCCCTGATGGGCGAGATGAAGCCGGACGCCGATGACCGAGCATTCCGTCCGGAGACGACGCGGACGGGCAACGCATCAAGCGCGTGACCGGGCCGGTGCCGGAGCATTCTTGCCCCGGCCGGGCGGAAGGCTGGCGCCGCGGCGGCGATTCCGGACATGAAGCGTGGCAGGGAGCGGAGAACAATAACGGCAGGTGAATGTCGGCGAGGCGAGGACCCACATGCCGGCGCCGTTGGCGGCGGCGACAGGCGGGCGAGGATCCAGTCATCTGCCGGGGCGCGACGCCCCCCCCCGGATGACGCGGATCACCGGCGAGTGCGAGCACGACGCGCGTCGCGAGCGGGCCCTTGCCGTCAAACAGCCTGCCGTGGCCCGCCATCTCGCGCTCTCAGGGGCGCCTTGCCGCACGGGAAATCCCTGCAAGAAGCGCCGCGGGCGCGAAGGTGGCGGAAAGACCGCTGCCTGCGGGACGCATTTCCGCGAAAAGGCTTATCCCTTTGACTACGGCACCGCAAGATGCTGTGCCTGCGGCCGGTCGCCGGATCCCCGGCGGAATCCGCGTGGCGGCGCCGCGCGGCGGCCCGGACGGTGCCGGAAAGCGGGGATTCGGGTGGTGCGCGGGTGCGCGTGTGCGCCCGCCGGTGCCGTGGCGGAATCCGGGCGCGGGATCCGGCCGCGCCAGGCGCGTCCCCCGACGATGTCGTGACACGTTGCGGGCGGCAGCCCCGGGCCGATGCCGAGGAGGCTGTCGAGGGACGTCCGCCTGTGGCGGCGGCGGTTCCATCGGAAGACGAAATCGTCCAGGCATCTCTGGACATGCCTGCGGCGCAGGCCGTGATGCACGCCCATGGCCCGGCGCTTGAGGCTGGAGAACGCCCGGTGGACCCGGGTCAGGACCTCGTGCGCCCTGCGGCCGCCGACCACCCTTTCCTCCCGCGGGATCTCCGGCAGGCCGGCGCAGCCGCTCCAGCCGTCGGTGACGACCCGCGCGCCCGGCGCGACGGCCCCGGAGATGAAGCCGCGGAGCGCTTCGGAGGCGTGGCTTTCCACGGCCTCCAGCCGGATGCGGCGCGGCGCCCCGTCCTCCGACAGATCCACGGCGCCGGCCAGGAGGATCCTGCCGTCGGCGCCGCGGCCCCTGCCGGCCACGCCCTTCGCCCCGTCCGTTTCCGCGCCGCCGCCGTCGCGGCAGGGCACGGACGTCTCGTCCACCTCCGCGATCCCCTGCGAGCCGGGCTCCGGTCCGGGCCGGCCATGGCCCGGCGCAGCCTGTGCAGCAGCAGCCACGCTGACTTGCAGCTCCCGATCCCCGGCCGCGCCTGGAGCTGAAGCGCGGAGATGCCGTTGGAATGCGTCGCCACGATGTGGGCCGCGAGGAACCAGGTCCCGGCGGCAGGTGGCTGCGGTGCGTCACCGTGCCCGCCGTCACCGGGGCCTGGCGTCCGCACCCCGCGCACTCGTGGAGGCGGCGCTCCCCCTCGGCTGCCAGCCTTTCGCGCCGCCGCAGGCCGGACACCGGAAGCCGACGCCCCGGCGCAGCCTGGCCAGGTGCCCGGCGCAGGCGTCGTCGTCCGGGAAGAGCTCCTCGAACTCCTGGCGGGACATGGGCCGGTCGTGTTTCCATCGCGATGCCATGGGGAGAACACAAGGCGAACGGAACGGATCGTCAACCCCCGCCGGACACAAAATGTGGACATGCCTTGGTCAAAGGGATAAGCCTTTCCGCGAATTCCGCCAACGGGCGAATCGTCTGCGGACCCGGTTCGAGAACGACGCTTGATGCCGCTGCACCGGAGAAGCCGTGATCCGCCATGCAGAGATCATGACCCGTCCAAGGGGTCGGCTGTCGGCCTGGCCGAATCCTGCACGGTTGCGCAGGACGGGGCAGGCAGCCACGTTCAGCCCGGCGCGAGGGCCTCGTCGAGCCTTCGCCCCTCGGCCTCGCCGAGGGGAAGGAGGGGCGGCAGGACCCGCCGCCAGTCCGCGTTCGCGGTCCGGATGGCGACAAGGCGCTTGACGCCGGCGATCAGGTCCGGGCCCGCCAACAGGCGTCGCTGCCTCGCGACCTCGGCCACGAGGTCGCTGGGAGGATCGGCGCGTGCCGCCCATATCCGGCCTGCGATTCCCTCGGTCACGTTCACGCTTGCGGAGATGCAGCCCGCGAAGCCGTCCACCTCGGCGGTTCCGAGCGCGGTTTCCGCGCTCGGAAACACCCTGAGCCCGGGAGCGGCAGCAACGACGACGCGACAGTAATCCAGGTCGCCCGACGAGTCCTTGATCCCAGTGAAGCGTGCAGGCGCATGGGCCGCAAGGCGTGCGATCAGGCCGACCGGGATGTCGATCCCCGTCATCTGCGGGAAGTTGTAGAAATGGATCGCGATGCCTCGGCTTCCCAAAGCGTCATGCAGCCCTGCATACCATACGGCAAGACCGTCCTCGCCCGCCGGCTTGTAGTACGGCGGCAGGACCAGGGCGACGCGATATCCCAGATCGTCCGCCCGGGCCGTGAGCGCGACGGTTTCGGACAGCGAAGAGGTTCCTGTGCCGTAACTGCTCACCCCCTGTGGGGGCGGTTCAGGCGTCGTGCTCTCCGATCATGCTGGCGGCGTCTCCGGCGCGCGCGATCTGGATGGCGACAAGGGGATTGCAGCCCTGTGCGGCCATGGAGATCAGGCAGCTTGAGATGCGGCGCCATGCTTCGGCGTGGAACCGGGTGCGGAAGCACCCGGACACCTTGGGCCTGACCTTTGCCATGCGGATCTCCTGCTCGCCAGCGTTGTCGGTGAAGCCGGCGTGCGGGTCGCTCATGAAGCGCAGGACGGAGTCCTCGTGCCTGACGAGGCGTTCATGCACAGGTCGTGCGCGTCGGACTTCGCGATCCTGCCGCGTCCGCCCTTGGGGCGTGGCGGGATCCCGGGCAGTTCCCCGAGCCCGTGCTCGAGGATGGCGCGATGCCGCGCGCGCACGGTCCCTCGGAGATCTTCGGCCAGGGTCCTGGCGGGGCTTGTGCTGACCCGGCGGCATGCCCGGCGGAGCAGCTTCTTCATCAGGCGGGCCCGGCGCAGGCCGTTGGAGTCGACGATGAAGGCCGGCTCGCGAAGGAGGTGCGAGCCGCAGAGCTGGTGCCTGCAGCCGGTGCAGGCCAGGCAGGCCTTCCAGCAGTCATGGACCGGCGTGCCGGCGTAGCGCGGGATGACGCCGGTTTCCTCGACGGCCTCCCTGCCGCGCCTGCGGTGCAGGAACCTCAAGGCCGGGCCTCCGTCGCTCAGCACATGGAGCCGCCGGGTCCTGCCGCCGATCCGGAAGCCGGTCTCGTCGGCGTGCAGGGCCGGGGCTTCCGGCAGCCGCGCGACGGCGGCCTCCTCCCACGGTCCGGGCGCGTCGTGAAGGCGCCGGACGCAGCCCAGGCAGGTGGCCTCGGAGAGGTTGAGGCCCGGGATGGCCCGCACCAGGGCGGTCGCCCGGCGCAGCGAGAGCATGTGGGCGACGAGCAGGCTGACGGCGAGGCCTGCAGGCCGGCGCCATGCTGCAGCGGGCCGGGCATGGCGTCGGGGAACCGCCCCCTGGTCCGGGCCCGGCACGCGGGACATTCCTTGACCTCGGCGTCCACGCGGCGCTCCACGGCCTCGAAGACGATGTCATGCAGGACGCGGCGCTCCCGGCCGGCGGGGTCGACATCCGGGAGATCGGCGCCGCAGGCCTCGACCGTGACCGTCTCCCCGACGGTGGTCCTGCGCAGGTTGGCGCCGGCCTGCCCGTTCCCGGGCGTCCCCTTGCCGCCGCTTCCGGAGGCACGCCGTGCCGTTTCGTCCTTCGGCGTCTGCGACGGCGGCAGGCCGGAGTTGCGGTCGCTCTTGCGGGTCGCCATTTCCGGCAGGACGGCGACCAGGATGCCCGGAAGGGTGATCAGGGCGCCGATCACGGCGTCCCTGCGCAGTGCCGCGATGCCGGCCTTCGCGGCCTCGAACTCGTCGCGCAGCGAGGCGGCGTTCACCGCCGCCATCACTCCGCCTCCACGGCCATGATCGCCGAGACCGCCGCCTGGCGCCCGGCCGGCGGCATCCTCCGGCAGCCCTCGGCCCGGCGGGCGGCCTTGCGCCCGATGCGCTGGCGGTCGGTCGCGTTCCGCCCGGCGTGGCCGACCCCGTGCGCCTTGCCGGGCGTGAAGTCGGGCCACGCCACCTCGGCGCGCGCCCGGGCCCGGGTCGTCACCTGCCAGGCGACGCGGCGCCAGCCCCAGGCATCCCGTCGCAGAGCGCCGAGGGATGGCCCGACACCATCACCTGGCAGGGCAGCCCCCGGGCAGCTCGAGGAGGGCCGCGTGGCCGGCCTCGGCGTGGTCGTGGCGGCAGCGCCGGTCCGACAGGCGGGTCGCCCGCAGGTGCGGCGGGTCGCTGCAGGCCAGCTCCGTGCCCCGGAACGGGAAGCCGGCCAGGAACGCGCGGGCGCAGCCGTGGACCGGCTCCGCCGGGCAGGCGCACGCGAACCCGCCGGGCGCGCGCCGGTCCAGGTCGACGCCGACCGGACGCAGCGCCGGCGCCTTGCGCCGCATCAGCGCGCCGCCGCCGAGATGACTCTCAATGCAGGGATCGTGCGGGGGCTGGAGCCCCGGAAGCGTCTGGCACAGCCCGCCCGTCGCCTTGGATCCAAAATAGCCCACCGGCAGCCCCCGTCGCCAACGATGGGCACCGACAGGCCGATCCGGCTGCGCTGTCAACGCAAACCCGCAGCCATCACAAAAACACCATGCTCAGTCAGGGGGTGAGCAGTTACCCTGTGCCAACCATCAGGGCCTCCCTTGGCAGTGCGCCCGCCGCCCATTCCATCACGTCGAGCCGCGCGGCTGCATCAAGCGAATTCGCCTTGCCGGTCGTTCCGAGGACGTTCAGGCCGTCGCAGCCGTGGCTGAGCGCCCATCGGCAATGCTCGATGAACGGCTTCCTTCTGGGGCGCAGATCCTTTCCAAATGGCGTCGGAACCGCAGCGATCACTCCCCGCATCGGCATTTTCCGGCTTCGTCCTTCAGAGCATACCGTTTGCCTGGATGCCGACGCTCGTAAAGGCTCAAGATGACGACGGTCAAGCGGTCGGCAACACCGTGCAGGGCGGCTCCTTCAAGGCATCCGGACCGTCAACCGCCGTTTGCTACATCGCCCAACCTGCTGTAAGGAAAGGCGCATGCGAGAGGGAGAATCCCGCATGTAGCGTATCTGCAGGCCACTTTCCGTGGCCGATTTCTCTACACCACGGACACCGTCATGCTGCCGAGCCCGTCGGCCTCCGCGACCATGGTGTCGCCCCTTTCCACGGGGCCGACGCCGGCCGGCGTTCCCGAGAGGATGACGTCGCCCGGCGCCAGCTCGAAATACCCCGACAGGCAGGCGATCACCTCCGGCACCTTCCAGATCATCTGGTCCATGTCGCCCTCCTGCCGGATCTCGCCGTTCACCGCCAGCGCGATGCGGCCCTTGCAGGGATGGCCGACCTCGGACACGGGATGGACCGGGCCAGTCGGCGCCGAGTGCTCGAACGCCTTGCCGACCTCCCACGGCCGTCCCATCCTCTTCTGGACGCCCTGCAGGTCGCGCCGCGTCATGTCCAGCGACAGGGCGTATCCGAACACGTGGTCCAGCGCGTCGCCGGCCGCGATGCCGGCGCCGCCGGACTTCAGCATCACGGCGACCTCGACCTCGTGATGGACGTCCTCGCTCCGAGGCGGGTACGGGAAGGTTCCGGAAGTCGTCAGATTGCCGGGATTCTTCTGGAAGAAGAACGGCGGCTCGCGGTCAGGGTCGTGCCCCATCTCGATGGCGTGATCGGCGTAGTTGCGGCCTATGCAGTAGACCCGGCGGACAGGGAAGAGAGCGACGTTCCCAGCTATCGGCAGGGCCACTGTCGGCGGGACTTCGATCGCAAACTGCGGCATTCGGACTCGGGATCCCCACGGGTTTCGTCACGGCGCAGATGGCATTGGCCGCTCCGAACCGCAAGTCGATTGCCAAAGGGCGCCGAATTCGCCCTCCGGACCCTTTGCCCGGTTTCTCGTGGCTTCGCATCGAGCGGAAGCCCACGGCTCGGCACGCCGAACCCGTGCCGGGCAGCCGCTCAAGGCAGTCACGCGATCGCGCCCTGTCCGCGCGTCCCAGCCATGGATCCTCTTGAGGGCAGGCCCGGGCGGCACGTCCGTGAAGGAGGGCTGCGTCATGCGGACCAGGGCCTCCTGGACGGCGGGAACGTGCGCAGCCCGCGAAGCGCAGACGCCCTCCCGGATGCCGGTGACAGCCCGTCCGATCGCCGACAGCCCGGGGGCATGTCGGGAAGGCCATGGACGGACGAGGAAAACGACCTGATCGTCGCGGACCGCTTCGCGGTGCTGGAAAGGGACGCTCGGGGACAGGACTGCAACAAGACCGAGCACAGACGGGGATTGAGGCCGGCCCTGCAGGATCGCTCCCACGGCGCGATCGAGTTCAGGCATCGGAACATCAGCGCCGCCCTCAGGGACCTCGGCGAAGACTGGATCCGTGGCTGCAGGCCGGCGAAAAACTGTCAGGCGTCCCTCGCCGAAGCCGTCATGCGGTGGCTCAAGGGGCATCCGGAATGGACCGGCAGGCTCCCTGCAGGCGGCCCGGCGCACGGAACGCCCGCGTCCCTGGAGATCCCGCTGGTCCCGCCGCCCACGCCGTCAGACACCCCCCCCCGACGATCCCGAAAGGCGGCGTCGAATCGCGAGGAAGTTCGACGTCGCGGGCCGTGACGAACGCAACCGGGCGCTCGGCCAGGCAACGGACCAGTTCGGAATGTCCGGAACTTTCCGGTGGAGATCCGAAGGCCGCGCGGCCTGGCCGGTCGCGGCGCCGCCCGGCCCCCTGGCGGTTCGTCCCCCTGCAGGCCTGGGCCGGGCGGGGTCCCGGGCGGCGCGGGAGGGGTCGGTCAGGTCAGCCGGCGGCGGCCTGTCCCGGCCGCGTCACTGGTTGCCGCCGAGCAATCCGCCTCCCGGCCCGACCCGCGCGCAGCCCTTGCCGCCCATGAACAGGAAGTGGGCACCGCCTGGAGCAGCGTATGTAGTTGCCCCCGTTCCACTCTGAAGTGCAACACCTGATGCAGTGTTCCTGGTCGTTCGGCGACACATGATGTTGCGAATCGGCCAGGCGGCGACGACAGTCCCTGTGATGAAGCAAGGAGACTGTCATGCCCGAGGGCCATCGCCACCGGCCTCATGCGGAACGCTGCCAGATCCACGCCCTGAGGAAAAGCGGGCTTTCCGGCCCGGCGATCGCCCGCCAGCTCGGCCGCGACCGCACGACGGTCTGGCGCGAGGTGCGGCGCAACTCCGGCAGGCGCGGCTACCGCCACAAGCAGGCCCAGCGCAAGTCGGACAGGCGCCGCAGCGCGGCCTCGTCGGTGGCGCGCAAGATGACGCCGGAGCTGTGGCGCATGGCGGAGGAGCGGCTGGCCGAGGGCTGGAGCCCCGAGCAGGTCAGCGGGCGCCTCCGCAAGGAGGGCGCGCCGATGGCGGGGCGTCAGTGGATCTACGAGCGCATCCACGCCGACCGGAAGGCCGGCGGCGGTCTCTGGCGGCATCTCCGCCGCCGCGGGAAGAAGCCGAACTGGAAGGGCGGCCGCCATTCCGGCCGGGGCCGCATCCCGGGCCGGGTGGACATCTCCGAGCGCCCGGACGTCGTGGAGGCGAAGGAACGGGTCGGCGACCGGGAGGCGGACACGAATCAACGGCAAGGGCACCGGCGGCGCGTTTGTCTCCCTGGTGGACAGGGCGTCCAGGCACACGCTGCTCGAAAGGGTCGAGAGGAAGACGGCGGACGCGGTCGGCTCGGCCATGACCGGCATGCCGGGCCCTCTCCCCGTGCACACGGTCACCGCGGACAACGGCAAGGAGTTCGCGGGCCATGCCAGGGTGGCCGAGGCGCTGGGCGCGGGGTTCTTCTTCGCGCGGCATTGCCACTCCTGGGAGCGCGGCACGGACGAGCACGTGAACGGGCTGGTGCGGGAGTGGTTCCCGAAGGGCACGGACTTCCGCAAGGTGACGGACGAGGCCGTGAAGGCCGTCCAGGACCGGACGGACGCACGTCCGAGGAAGGCGCTGGGCTACCTCACCCCGTCCGAGGCCTTCCTGCCCGGGCGCAGCCGCCCTGAGGGGGCCTTCCGGGGCCGCCGGGGGCGGCTCCGAGGGGAGATGCGCGCTGTCCGCGGCCCGCCGTCCTCCGGTCGGGCTCCGCCCTCCCTGCGTCCGGCGGGCCGCGGACAGCGCCCGGCAGGGCTTGCACCGCCCCGGAAGACTGGCTACGCCTCCCGGTGAAGGGACCGCCGCCGCTCGGGCTTCGCCCCTCGCTGGCTGATGTTGCACTTCAGAGTGGAAGCGGCGTTGTCGTTCCAGAGGGCAGATCAAAGGTCTGCACCACCAGCTCGCCGGGGCCCTGGATGGGATTGCTGGCATTGCGGTTGCTCCAGACATGGGCGCCGGCCTTGGGGCGCACCTCGATGATGTTCTCGCCCAGCACGCCGCCGGCCCAGCCGATCCGATTGGCATCTGGGTCAGTCCACCGGCCGCCGTTCAGGGCCTGAGTCCGCCACTCCCATTCGGAGAATGCCGGCGGCCGCCGGTATTCGCTGGCTGCCTGGATGAAATAGCCGGCGACCGGAAAGCTGGCCCGCGTCACGCTGCTGTCGGTGCTCTCGAAGATGACCTTCATGCGGCCGGGCGTGGCGTGCTCGCCGCAGCCGTCCACGACCGGACTGCCGGCATTGGCAAGCGCGACGGTGCAGATGAAACGGTTGCAAGTGGTCTGCGCCTGCGCCGCCGACGCAAACAGCAGGAAGCACGTCATCGCCGCGAGGGCCGTCAGCCGAGCAAGGGGGGGGGGGGGGGGGGTCAAGTGTCGCATGGCAATGTCTCCCGAATTGACTGCCTGCATTCTGGCGGAGGGATGGCCGGAAAGCAAGAGCGGGTGCAGCCCGGCTTTCTGACGTCATGCGGCGATGGCCCGGTTCGTCCGCCATTCGAGGAAGTCCGGCAGCCGGAGGTTCATGGCGCGGCCCTTCGGCGCCGGCATGGCGTCGGCGCCCCTCTCCGGCCGGCGCGTTCCCGATCGCCCGGGCCGCAGCCCGAACCGCCGGCATCCGCCACGACGCCGCTCCCGGCCCGGACGCCCCGTTCCCGGAACCCGTCGTGCCGCATCCGGCCGAGGTTCCTCTCGAAATGGCGGCGGCACGCCTCCACGTCCCCGTGCCGGTCCCCGGACGGCGCCGGCTCCCGGACGGCCTTCGCCGCCCGGCCCGCCCCGACGTCCGCCTCGCGGCGTCGGAGGCGCGTTCCGGGCAGTGGAAGAGGCCGGGCGCGAAGGCGGCCTTCCGGCCCCAAAGGGCCCGTCGCAGGCGTCGGATTGCCGTTCCGCCCCGTCGGAGACGACGACGGGCCCGGCCGCGTCGTGCAGCCCGACGCCGCGCTCCGGGCCCGGGCCGGGAGGCCCCTGGCGGCGGCCGCGACACCGCGCTCGCGACCTGTGGCAAGACGATGCGCGGCGCGGTGGACGGCGACGGCCGCCGGACCCATGTCCTCGGCATCGTCGGCCACGGGACGGCGGCGCCGCTGGGTCAAAAAAACCGTTCCGGACCCGGGTGACGGCAGCGAGGGGAAGCGGACGAACGAGATCGGCGTCGTCGTTCCGCTGGTCGAGGCGCTGCCCGACATCGCCGGACGGGTCTTCACCGCCGACGCCATGCTGGCGCAGGGAAAGCTCGCCCGCCACCTCCCCGGCCGGAAGGCGCACTACATGTTCACGGTCAAGGACAACCAGAAGACGCTGCGCCGGGACATCCAGCTCCTGTGCGACGAGATGACGGGCGCGCGCGCGCCCGACTTCGTGCAGGAGCCCGGGAAGCCGGAGCACGGGCGCCTCGAGCGCCGCCCGGTCCGGGTGTCGTCGGAAACCGACGAATGCGCGGAGTTCCCCGGCGTCGGGCAGGTCTTCGCCGTGCGCCGCGAGGTCACCCAGGTCAGGACCGGCGAGAGGAGCGCCGAGACCGCCTACGGGGTCACGAGCCCGGGTCCCGGGGCCGCCGCGCCGAAGCGCCTGCCTGAACTGAACCGCGGCCACTGGCGCATGGAGGCGAATCACCACATCCCTGGCTGGAGCTTCGACGAGGACCGGAGCCGCATCCGCACCGGCCACGGCCCGGAGAACACGACCCTGCTGCGGCGCTTCGCGACCGGCCTCGTCAAGGCCCGCGGGCTCGCCGTCGCGGAGACGATGCGCAGGCCGGGCCGGGACGCGCGGCGCGTGCCCGGCTTATGGCCGGACGCGAAGCTATGGCGCTGGATGCTTCCCAAGCCGGTCGCCGACAAGAGAGACAGCTGCTACGGAGCGGATTCATGAACTTCGACCATCACTTCAACCGCGCGCTGGAGGCGCTGCGGCGGTCCGGGGACTACCGGGTGTTTGCGGAGCTGGAGCGGCTCGGGGGCGTTTCGCCGGCAGCGCGGAGCCACGTTCCCGGCACGCCGCGGGAGGTGACGGTGTGGTGCTCGAACGACTACCTGGGGATGAGCCGGCACCCTGCGGTGGTCGGGGCGCTGACGTCGGTCGCGGCGCGCGCGGGGGCGGGCGCGGGGGGGACGCGGAACATCTCGGGGACGAGCCGGGAGCACGTGCTTCTGGAGCGGGAGCTCGCGGACCTTCACGGCAAGGAGGCGGCGCTGCTGTTCACGTCGGGCTACGTGGCGAACTGGGCGGCGCTGTCGACGCTGGGGGCGCGGCTGCCGGACGCGGTGGTGTTCTCGGACGGCCTGAACCACGCCTCGATGATCGAGGGCATCCGGCAGGCGCGGTGCCCGAAGGTGATCTGGCGGCACAACGACCCCGAGGACCTGGACCGCAAGCTGGCGGCGGCGCCGGCGAACGCGACGAAGATCGTGGCGTTCGAGTCGGTGTATTCGATGGACGGGGACGTCTGCCCGCTGCGGGAGGTTGTCGAGGTGGCGGAGCGGCACGGGGCGCTGACGTATCTCGACGAGGTCCACGCGGTGGGCCTGTACGGGCCGCGCGGGGGCGGGATCGCGGAGCGGGAGGGCCTTGCGGACCGGGTGACGCTGGTGGAGGGGACGCTGGGCAAGGCGTTCGGCTGCATGGGCGGCTACGTGGCCGGCTCGGCGGCGCTGTGCGACTTCGTCCGCTCCTTCGCGAGCGGCTTCATCTTCACCACGGCGCTGCCCCCGGCGCTGGCGGCGGCGGCGCGCGCCTCGGTGGCGCACCTCAAGGCGAGCGGGGCGGAGCGGCGCCTGCAGCGGCGCCAGGTGGCGCGGCTGCGCGCGGGGCTGGACGCGGCGGGCATCCCGCACATGGACAACCCCAGCCACATCATCCCGGTGCTGATCAAGGACGCGGTGAAGTGCCGGATGATCTGCGACCACCTGATGCGCGAGTGGGGCATCTACCTGCAGCCGATCAACCACCCGACGGTCCCGAAGGGCACGGAGCGGCTGCGGCTGACGCCGGGGCCGCTGCACAGCGACGCGGACGTGGACAGGATGGTCGGCGCGCTCACGGCCCTCTGGAAGCAGTGCGCCCTCGCGCACGCGGTGGCCTGAGGGCTTGCGGTTCCCCGCGCGCCGGCCTACCCCTGCGCGCGGCGGCCGCGGCCGTGACGGAGAAAGGGAGAGCGACATGGCAGGGACGGGACGCAGGACGGGGCGGCGGGCGGCGCTCGCGGCGGCGGGGGCGCTCGCGCTGGCGGGGGCGGCGTGGGCCGGGGACCCCGCGGCCGGGGAGCGGGCGTTCGGCAAGTGCAAGACCTGCCACGCCGTCGTGGACGGCGGCGGCGCCGTCATCGTCAAGGGCGGCAGGACGGGCCCCAACCTCTGGGGCCTGCCGGGCCGGACGGCGGGGACGGAGGCCGGCTTCAGGCGCTACAAGACGTCCCTCGTCGCCGCCGGCGCGGCCGGGCTGGCCTGGAACGAGGCCGACTTCCTGGCCTACGTCAAGGACCCCAGGGCCTTCCTGAGGGAGCGGCTGGACGACCCCAAGGCGCGCTCGGGCATGACCTTCAGGCTCAACGACGCACAGGCCGCCGAAGACATCTGGGCCTTCCTCGCGTCCGTCTCCCCAGAACCCGACGGCTGAAAACGCGCGCGGGATCCCGTGCGCGCCAGGAAGGCGGCCAGCCCCGCCCGAAACGGCTCCGAGACATCGCTTCGCCGAGAGGTCCGGCCCCCCGCATCCGCGGAGGCCGGGGATTCACGGCGGCGCGGATCCGCACATAGCGGCGTCCGGCCCCCGCATCCGCGGAGGCCGGACCGCAATGCGCCCGCGGCACGTCAGTTCAGCGCGGCATCCGTGATGACGTGCGTCCAGGCCGAATCGCCCGGATCGGCCGTGATCACCGGGTCGGAACCGCCCGCGAGCAGGGTTTCGACCGTGCGCCGGAAGTCCGCGGGCGCAAGAGCGCCGTTGGATCCCGCCGTCAGCTTGGCGATCTCCCCCATCATCCGCTTCTGGTGCTTTTCGGTCTGGGCACCCGTCTCGTCATGCTCCAGCACGATCGAGGCCGCCTCGTCCGGGTTGTCTTCGGCGTGTTTCCAGCCCTTCATCGAGGCGCGGACGAAACGCATGAGCTTGTCGACCTCGTCCGGGTCGTTCAGCTTGTCTTCCAGGACGTAGAGGCCATCCTCCAGAGTCGCCACGCCATGGTCCTCGTACTTGAAGACCACGAGGTCGTCGGCGCTCAGCCCCGCATCGATGACCTGCCAGTACTCGTTGTAGGTCATGGTCGAGATGCAGGCAGCCTGGCCCTGCAGGATGGGGTCGACATTGAAGCCCTGCTTGAGGACCGCCACGCCATCCGGGCCGCCATCGGTCGGGATGCCAAGCTGGCTCATCCAGCTCAGGAACGGAAACTCGTTGCCGAAGAACCAGACGCCCAGGGTCTTGCCCCTGAAGTCGTTCGTCGTGGACACGCCCGTGTCCTTGCGGCAGGTCAGCATCATGCCGGAGGACTTGAAGGGCTGCGCGATGTTGACAAGCGGGAGGCCCTTCTCGCGCGCGGCAAGCGCCGCCGGCATCCACTCGACCGTCACGTCCGCGCCGCCACCGGCAATCACCTGGGTCGGCGCAATGTCTGGCCCGCCGGGCTTGATCGTGACGTTCAGACCCTCCTCCTCGTAGTAGCCTTTCTCAAGCGCGACGTAGTAGCCCGCAAACTGCGCCTGCGTCACCCACTTCAGCTGCAGCGTGAGGTCGTCAAGGGCCAGGGCCGGCGCCCCGCCCAGCGCCAGCGCCGCCGCGCCGGCAAGAACGTGTTTCTTCATGGCTTCTCTCCTTTCATTCGTCGTCTTCATCGTTGCGACGGGTGCCAGAAAGTCACCCACCGTTCCACTAGCGAGACCGCTCCGTAAAACACCGTACCGGCCAATGCCGCCACCGCAATCTCGGACCAGACCATGGCCAGATCGAGAGTGCCGACCGAGGTGGATATCCGGAACCCCATCCCTCGCGTCGGCGAACCGAAATACTCTGCGACGATCGCGCCGATCAGTGCAAGCGTCGTCGCGATCTTGAGGCCATTGAACACGAACGGCATGGCCGCTGGCAACCGCAGTTTCAGGAAGGTCTGCCAGTAGCTCGCGGAATAGGTCCGCATCAGGTCGCGCTGCATGGCGGCCGTGTCCGCAAGGCCCTGAACGGTGTTCACGAGAATCGGAAAGAACACCATGACGACGACCACCGCGGCCTTGGACTGCCAGTCGAAGCCGAACCAGTTGACCAGGATCGGCGCGGTTCCCACGATGGGCAGCGCGGCCACGAAACTGCCGACAGGAAGCAGCCCGCGCCGCAGGAAGCCCGAGCGATCGATTGCGAGCGCGGCGGCAAAGGCGGCCAGGCAGCCGATCGCGTAGCCGGAAACGGCGCCCTTCAGCACGGTCTGGCGAAAGTCGATCCAGAGCGTGCCGGTCTCGGACGCGAACGTCCGGGCGATGACCGTCGGCGCCGGCAGGATCACCTGAGGCACGTCCAGGCCGCGCACCACGAGCTCCCAGACCGTCAGGACCGACAGGCCGAACACCACCGGCACGGCGACCCGGCCGGCGTGGGAGGACGCCAGGAAGGATCCCGCGATGCGCACATTCAGCCACCACGCGGCCATCCAGAGCGCGAACGCCGCCAGGACAAGCGTCATGGCCGGGCCTCCGCGGACAGGCCGCGGACGGCGCCTCCGTCCAGCCCGCGCGACCCGCGCGGGATCCTTCCGGCCCCCGGTGACGTCCCGGCGACCGTGAACGCGGCAGCCATGATCCCGGCCGGCGCGCGGCTCATCCTGCGTACCCCATGCGCCGAAGCGCCAGCCGCTGCAGCGCCGCGACGACGCTCACGAGCGCGGCTGCGAGGCAGGCCGCGGAGAACAGCGCGGACCAGATCATGAGCGGATTGCCGAACTGATCGCCGATCAGGATGCGCGCGCCGAGTCCCTGTATCGCGCCGGTGGGCAGCTCGCCCACGATCGTGCCGACCAGCGCCGCCGCGATGCCGACCTTCAGCGACGTGAAGAGATAGGGGACCGAAGCAGGCAGCCGAAGCTTCCAGAACGTCTGCCCGGCGCTCGCGGAATAGGTCTTCATCAGGTCGATCTGCATGGATCCGGGAGACCGCAGCCCCTTCACCATGCTCACCAGCACGGGGAAGAAGCAGAGGTATGCCGAGATGATCGCCTTCGGCACCGTGCGGCCCTCCACGCCCAGGGTCGCCAGAACCACGATGATCATGGGAGCGATCGCGACGATCGGGATCGTCTGGCTGATGATCGCCCAGGGCATCAGGCCCATGCTTGCAGTCCTGGAATACACGATGGCAACCGCCATCCCGATCCCGACCGTCGTGCCGAGCGCAAAGCCCCAGAGCGTCGACTGCAACGTTATCCATCCGTGGAAGACGAGCGAGCGTTTCGACGTGACCCTGGTGTCAAGCACGGTCCTCTTCAGCTCGGCCGCAACCTGGTGAGGCGCGGGCAGGCGCGGACGGTCCTGGTTCATCGTGTCCGCGACGACCTCGCGGAGGGCCAGCTCGCGACCCGCGCGTTCCGCCTGGGCGACCGTCCAGCCGGCGTTCATCGGCACGACGGCCACGTACCAGAGCGCAAGGATCGCGGCGAGCACGGCAAGGACCGGCAGGATCCGGTTCATGCGCCGCCCTTCCCGCCGCCGGTGCCCAAGCGCGGCCGTGAGCGCGCCGTCGCCCGGAGTGCGTGCGTGAGTCCGTCAATCTCCATAGGACTGCCCCGCCCTCAAGCCCTTGCGGACACGCTGCGCGACCTCCAGGAATTCCGGCGTGTCGCGGATGTCCAGCGGACGCTCCCTCGGCAGCGGACTTGCGATGACGTCGGTTATGCGTCCCGGCCGGGGCGACATGACGACGATTCTCGTTGACAGGTAGACCGCCTCCGGAATCGAGTGGGTCACGAATCCGATGGTCTTTCCCGTCTGGTTCCAGAGTCCCAGGAGCTGCTCGTTCAGGTGATCCCGCACGATCTCGTCAAGCGCCCCGAAGGGCTCGTCCATCAGTAGGATGTCGGCGTCGAACGCAAGCGCCCGGGCGATCGAGGCCCGCTGCTGCATCCCGCCCGAGAGCTGCCAGGGATGCTTGCTCTCGAAACCGGACAACTCGACCAGCTCGAGCACGCGCTTGACGCGGTCAGCCATCTCCGACCGGGAATAGCCCATGATTTCAAGGGGAAGGCGCACGTTGCCGGCGATCGTCCGCCAAGGATAGAGCCCGGCCTCCTGGAACACGTAGCCGTAGGTGCGGTTGCGGCGCGCCTCGTCCGGACTCATGCCGTTGACCCGGACCTCGCCGCCCGTCGGCCTTTCAAGCCCCGCAACCACGCGCAGGAACGTCGTCTTTCCGCATCCGGACGGCCCGATGAACGACACGAACTCGCCCTTGACGACCCTCAGGGTGACGTCACGCAACGCCTGAACCGCGCCGTCGCCGGCCTCGAACGTCAGGTCGAGCCCCTTCGCATCGATCGCGGCAGGCTGTGACACGCCCCCTCCTCCGCCCCGGCCTCAGACCCCGCTTGCCGGAATTCCGGCCCGCTCGACGGGACGGGGCGCGGTCAGCTCCTTCCAGGACGAGAGCGCCCGGTTCACCGGCGTGTTCGGTTCACGGCGCACGAATTCGCCATGGCCCTCCTTGGTCCTGACCTCGCCGTCGTGAACCGCGACATGCCCGCGCGTCAGCGTGAAGCGCGGCAGGCCCTTGACGCGCCTGCCCTCGAACACGTTGTAGTCGATGGCGGACTGCTGGCTGGCAGCGCTTATGGTCTTCTCCCTTTCGGGATCCCAGACGACGATGTCGGCATCCGCGCCGACGAGAATCGCGCCCTTCCTCGGGTAGCAGTTAAGGATCTTCGCGACGTTCGCGGAGGTCACGGCAACGAATTCGTTCGGCGTCAGCCGTCCCGTGCCGACGCCGTGGGTCCAGAGCATCGGCATCCGGTCCTCCAGCCCGCCGGTGCCGTTGGGGATCTTGGTGAAGTCGCCGACACCGCAGCGCTTCTGCTCGGTCGTGAAGGCGCAGTGATCGGTCGCGACGACCGAGAGCGAACCGCTCTGCAAGCCGGCCCACAGCGAGTCCTGATGCTTCCTGTTCCGGAAGGGCGGCGACATCACCCGGCGCGCGGCGTGATCCCAGTCCGCGACGAAATACTCCGACTCGTCGAGCGTCAGATGCTGTATCAGCGGCTCTCCCCAGACCCGCTTGCCCTGCTGCCGCGCGCGCCGGATCGCCTCGTGCGCCTCCTCGCAGGACGTGTGGACGACATAGAGAGGCACGCCCGCCATGTCGGCGATCATGATAGCGCGATTCGTGGCCTCGCCCTCGACCTGCGCGGGACGGGAATAGGCGTGCGCCTCCGGCCCCGTGTTGCCCTCGGCCATGAGCCTTGCCTGCAGCTCCGCCACGACGTCGCCGTTCTCTGCATGCACCAGCGCCAGTCCGCCAAGCTCGGCAAGCCGCTTGAACGACGCGTACATTTCGTCGTCGTTGACCATCAGCGCGCCCTTGTAGGCCATGAAGTGCTTGAACGTCGTGATGCCCTCCCGCTCGATGACCGTGGCCATCTCGTTGAAGACCCGCTCGCCCCACCACGTCACCGCCATGTGGTAGGAATAGTCGCAGTTGGCGCGCGTCGACTTGTTGTGCCACATGGCCAGCGCGTCATGCAGGCCCTGTCCCGGCGACGGCAGTGCGAAGTCGACAACCATCGTCGTGCCGCCGGAAAGCGCCGCGCGCGTGCCGGATTCGAAGTCGTCCGAACTGTAGGTTCCCATGAACGGCATCTCGAGATGCGTGTGCGGGTCGATGCCGCCGGGCATGACGTAGCAGCCGGTCGCATCGAGCTGCTCGTCGCCCTTCAGGCCCTCGCCGATCTCGGCGATCCGGCCACCGTCGATCAGGACGTCCGCCCGGTAGGCAAGGTCGTGGGTGACGACTGTGCCGTTCTTGATGGCTGTGGTCATCTTGTCATCTCCGTTCATGCATGCGGGGCGCCGTCGCCGCGATGCGCGTCTGCCGTGCGGAAGGGTTCGGCGGCTGCCGTCGGTCCGTCCCGGCCGTCGCGCGCCGCCTGCATCCCCAGCCACCGTTCCGCGCCATTTCCCGCATGCCCCGATCACGTGCCGTTCGCGAGCGCGCGCTTCGGGCCGGCCGTCGCGGGCGTCTCACTCCACGATCTCCGCCACGTCGACGACGGCGTGAAACAGCACGTCGGCGCCCGCGCGCGCCCATCCGGGAGAGATCTCCTCCGCCTCGTTGTGGCTCAGTCCGTCGACGCAGGGGCACATCACCATCGCCGTGGGGGCCACGTCGTTGATCCAGCAGGCGTCATGACCGGCGCCGCTCACGATGTCCATGTGACTGTAGCCCAGCCGGTCGGCGGCATCGCGAACGGCGTTGACGCAGCTCTCGTCGAAAGCCGGCGGATCGAACTGGCCGACGATCTCGCATGCAAACCCGGTTCCGATGTCCTCGCAGAGCCTCGGGGCCCGGTCCATGAACTCCTCGACCATGGTGTTGAGCTTGTCCAGGATGTGCGTACGCATGTCCACCGTGAACACCGCCTGCCCCGGTATGATGTTGCGGCTGTTCGGACTGACATCGACATGGCCGATCGCGCCGACCGCATTCGGCTGGTTCGCCATCGCGATCTCGTGCACGAGCTCCGTCACGAGAGCCAGCCCGCGGCCTGCGTTCCTGCGCATGTGCATCGGGGTCGATCCGGTGTGGCTCTCCTTGCCGGTCACCGTGCACTCGATCCAGCGAAGCCCCTGCCCGTGGGTGACGACGCCAATGTCCTTGCCCTCGGCCTCCAGAACGGGCCCTTGCTCGATGTGAAGCTCGAAGAAGGCCTTCATCTTCCGGCCGCCGACCGGCTCGGCGCCTTTCCATCCGATGCGCTCCAGCTCGTCGCCGAAGCGCTTGCCCTCCGCGTCCAAGCGGTCATAGGCCCAGTCGCGGTCATGCTTGCCGGCGAAGACGCCGGAGGCCAGCATCGCCGGAGCGAACCGCGTGCCCTCCTCATTGGTCCAGTTGGTCACGACGATGGGATGGCGGGTCCTGATGCCAAGGTCGTTCAGCGTCCTGACGACTTCCAGGCCGCCCAGGACGCCCAGGACGCCGTCGTACCTGCCGCCCGTAGGCTGCGTGTCGAGGTGGCTTCCGACGTACACGGGCAGCGCCTCCGGATCCGCGCCCTCGCGGCGGGCGAACATGTTGCCCATCTCGTCGACGCCCATCGTGCAGCCGGCCTCCTCGCACCAGCGCTGGAAAAGCGCGCGCCCCGCGCCGTCCTCGTCGGTCAGGGTCTGGCGGTTGCTGCCGCCGGCAACCCCGGGACCGATTCCGGCCATTTCCATGATCGCGTCCCAGAGACGCTCCCCGTCTATCCTGAGGTTCTCCCTCGGCGCCGCCATGGCCGCACTCCCTCTCGCGCAACTTCCCGGTTCCGGGCGAGTTTGACCAATTGGTCAGGATGACGCTATCATGGAGCGAAGCGCAGTCAAGGAATTCGGTTCGCCCTTCGCTCCCCGCCATGGGCGGCAACACGGCAATGTCAGCCACGGCAGCACGAACGCGGATACAGGAAAAAAAACATCAGCGCCATACTGGATGCGGCGCTGGGAGTGTTTTCGAAAGCCGGCTTCCGCGGCGCGACGCTGGACGAGATCGCCCGCGCCGCCGGTCTGTCGAAGCCCAACCTGCTCTACTACTTCGAGTCCAAGGAAGCGGTCCACCGCACGCTTCTGTCCGAGCTGCTCGGCGTCTGGCTGGCGCCCCTTCGCGCGCTGGATTCCAGCGGCGAGCCCGTTGACGAGATCGTCCGCTACGCGATGCGCAAGCTCGACATGGCGCGCGACCTGCCGCGCGAGAGCCGCCTGTTCGCGAACGAGATCGTCCAGGGCGCCCCGCACATAGCCGACATCATCGAGGGCCCGTTGAAGGCGCTGGTCGACGAAAAGGCGTCGCTGATCCGCGGATGGGCCGCAGAGGGCGGAATCGCCGAGGTGGATCCCCATCACCTGATATTCTCGATCTGGGCCACGACGCAGCACTACGCGGACTTTGACGCGCAGGTGCGCGGAATCCTGCGGCCCGAACGCGAAAGGCATTTCGACGATGCCGCAAGGTTCCTGACGCATCTCTACCGGACCGCGCTGACCCCAGGGTGAACGGCCCCCCCCCGGCCGCGACCCGCGCACGGTCATTCGGCGGCGCAGGCGCCCGGATTGTTGGGATGCGTCGTCCAGTTGGCGTAGCCTGCAGCCACGTCCCGGCCGGTTCGGGGATCGACGGCGCCGGGCGCGAGCTCCTCCATGGTGATGCAGCCCTCCACAGGGCAGACGTTGACGCACAGGTTGCAGGCCACGCATTCCTCGTCGATGACCTCGTACGTCCGCCCGGGCCCAATCGCGATCGCCTGGTGCGACGTGTCCTCGCACGCCGCGAAGCATCGCCCGCAGCCGATGCACAGATCCTGGTCGATCCGGGCCTTGGTCACGTAGTTGAGGTTCAGGTACTGCCAGTCGGTGAAGTTGGGCACGGCGCGGCCCACGACATCTCCGACCGATGCATGGCCCTTCCCGTCCATCCAGCCGCCGAGACCCGAGATCATTTCCTGAACGATCTTGAATCCGTAGGTCATTGCGGCGGTGCAGACCTGCACATTGCCGGCTCCGAGCGTCAGGAACTCCGCCGCGTCGCGCCATGTCGTCACGCCGCCGATCCCGGAGACGGGCAGCCCGTCCGTGTCCGGATCGCGGGCGATCTGCGCAACCATGTTGAGCGCAATCGGCTTGACCGCCGGGCCGCAGTATCCGCCATGCGTGCCCCTGCCGTCGATGGACGGCTCGGGGCTGTACGTGTCGAGGTTCACGGACGTGATCGAGGACACGGTGTTGATCAGCGACACGGCATCGGCCCCGCCCGCCCTGGCCGCCCGCGCCGGAAAGCGGATGTCGGTGATGTTGGGCGTCAGCTTCACGATGACCGGCATGCGGGTGTTCTGCTTGCACCAGCGTGTCACCATCTCGATGTAGTCCGGCACCTGGCCGACCGCGCTGCCCATGCCGCGCTCGCTCATCCCGTGCGGGCAGCCGAAGTTCAGCTCGACGCCGTCGGCGCCCGTGTCCTCGACGAGCGGCAGGATCGCCTTCCATGCATCCTCGACGCATGGCACCATCAGGGACACGACGACGGCGCGGTCCGGATAGTCGCGCTTGACCGCCTTGATCTCCCGCAGGTTGGTTTCCAGCGGGCGATCGGTGATGAGCTCGATGTTGTTGAGACCCAGAAGCCGCCGGTCGGCGCCCCAGACCGCGCCGTAGCGAGGCCCGTTGACGTTGACGATGGGCGGCCCGTCCTCGCCGAGGGTCTTCCAGACCACGCCGCCCCAGCCTGCCTCGAAGGCGCGACGGACGTTGTATTCCTTGTCCGTGGGCGGCGCCGATGCCAGCCAGAACGGGTTGGGCGACCTGATTCCGATGAATTCGCTTGCCAGGCTGGCCATCACTTTCCTCCCTCTCGGGCCCGGCCGGACCCGTTCCCTGCACGTGGCGTCCCGCCGGCCGCCTTCCGGCCGGCGCGAATCGCCCTGTCGATGTCCTGCGCCGCGTCGCGGCCCTGGGCCACCGCAGTCACCGTCAGGTCGTCGCCGCCCGTGGCGCAGTCGCCGCCCGCCCAGACCCCTTCGAGGGACGTGCGCCCGGCTGCGTCGACCTTGATCTTTCCGCCCTCGATCCGCAGCCCCTCCGGCACGCATTCCAGCGTCTGGCCGATGGCCTTGAGCACCTGGTCGGCCTTCAGGCGGAAAGTCTCGCCCGTGTCCTCCAGACCTTCCGCGCCGTCGCGGGTGTACGCGAACTCCACTTCCGTCACCGCCCCGAGGCCGATCACGCGCAACGGTCGCGCATGCGTGACAATGCGCACCCCCCTGGACGTCGCGAGATCCCGTTCGTGGCGGCTCGCCGGCATGCGGTCGCTGCCGCGGCGGTAGACGATCGTGACCGTCTCCGCGCCAAGAAGCCTGGACTGGACGGCGGCGTCGATCGCGGTCATGCCCCCGCCGATCACGACGACGTCGCGACCGACGGCAAGTCCCGACAGGTCTTCCGCCTGCCGCAGGTCCGCGATGAAGCCGACCGCGTCGCGCACGCCCCGCAGGCCCTCCCCCTCGGTTCGCAGAGCGTTCACCCCGGCGAGCCCGATGCCCAGGAAGACCGCGTCATGGTCCCTGGCCAGTGCCGCGAGATCAAGCCCCTCCGAGAGGCACGCGCCGCCTTCCACCCTGATGCCCCCGACACCGAGCAGCCATTCGACCTCGGCCTGGGCGAACCCGTCGACCGTCTTGTAGCTGGCCACGCCGTATTCGTTCAGCCCGCCCGGCTTCGGGCGCGCGTCGAAGACGACGACCTCGTGGCCGCCCACCGCCAGCCGGTGGGCGCACGCCAGCCCCGCCGGCCCCGCGCCGACCACGGCCACCCGCGCGCCGGTCGCCTCGGCGCGCCGGTAGGGATGGCCGTCCACGGCCATCATGGCGTCGGTGGCGAATCGCTGCAGCCGCCCGATCTCGACCGGCCGCCCCTCGGCCGCCTCGCGCACGCAGGCCTCTTCGCAGAGCGTCTCCGTCGGGCAGACACGTGCGCACATGCCGCCGAGTATGTTCTGGTCGAAGATCGTCCTGGCGGCGGCCTCCGGGGTGCCCGTGGCGATCTGCCGGATGAAGAGCGGAATGTCGATTGCGGTCGGGCATGCGGTCACGCACGGCGCGTCATGGCAGAAATAGCAGCGGTCGGCCGCGACCAGCGCCTCGTGCCCGTCGAGAGGGGGGCGCAGGTCGGCGAAGTTCCGGTCCAGCGCCTCCGGGGAAAGGCGGCCGGCGGCGATTCCGGGCGTGAGAGGGTTGTTGGCCATGTGACGCGCTCCGTCGCGGCTTGCTTCACGGGATGCAGGATGCCACATCCAGATCCCCCGTTCCACTCTGAAGTGCAACACCTGATGCAGTGTTCCTGGTCGTTCGGCGACACATGATGTTGCGAATCGGCCAGGCGGCGACGACAGTCCCTGTGATGAAGCAAGGAGACTGTCATGCCCGAGGGCCATCGCCACCTGACCTATGCGGAACGCTGCCAGATCCACGCCCTGAGGAAAAGCGGGCTTTCCGGCCCGGCGATCGCCCGCCAGCTCGGCCGCGACCGCACGACGGTCTGGCGCGAGGTGCGGCGCAACTCCGGCAGGCGCGGCTACCGCCACAAGCAAGCCCAGCGCAAGGCGGACAGGCGCCGCAGCGCGGCCTCGTCGGTGGCGCGCAAGATGACGCCGGAGCTGTGGCGCATGGCGGAGGAGCGGCTGGCCGAGGGCTGGAGCCCCGAGCAGGTCAGCGGGCGCCTCCGCAAGGAGGGCGAGCCGATGGCGGGGCGTCAGTGGATCTACGAGCGCATCCACGCCGACCGGAAGGCCGGCGGCGGTCTCTGGCGGCATCTCCGCCGCCGCGGGAAGAAGCCGAACTGGAAGGGCGGGGCCCACGCGGGCCGCGGCCGCATCCCGGGCCGGGTGGACATCTCCGAGCGCCCGGACGTCGTGGAGGCGAAGGAACGGGTCGGCGACTGGGAGGCCGACACCATCGTTGGCAAGGGCCACAGCGGCGCGCTGGTGTCGCTGGTGGACAGGGCGTCCAAGTACACCCTGCTCGAAAGGGTCGAAAGGAAGACGGCGGACGCGGTCGGCTCGGCCATGACCGGCATGCTGGGCCCTCTCCCCGTGCACACGGTCACCGCGGACAACGGCAAGGAGTTCGCGGGCCATGCCAGGGTGGCCGAGGCGCTGGGCGCGGGGTTCTTCTTCGCGCGGCATTGCCACTCCTGGGAGCGCGGCCTGAACGAGCACGTGAACGGGCTGGTGCGGGAGTGGTTCCCGAAGGGCACGGACTTCCGCAAGGTGACGGACGCAGAGGTGCAGGCCGTCCAGGACCGCCTCAACGCGCGGCCGCGCAAGGCGCTGGGCTACCTCACCCCGTCCGAGGCCTTCCACCAGGCGCAGCCGCCCTGAGGGGGCCGTTCCGGGGCCGCCGGGGGCGGCTCCGAGGGGAGATGCGCGCTGTCCGCGGCCCGCCGTCCTCCGGTCGGGCTCCGCCCTCCCTGCGTCCGGCGGGCCGCGGACAGCGCCCGGCGGGGCTTGCACCGCCCCGGAAGACTGGCTACGCCTCCCGGTGAAGGGACCGCCGCCGCTCGGGCTTCGCCCCTCGCTGGCTGATGTTGCACTTCAGAGTGGAAGCGGCGATTGGTAAATTTCCCGGCCCTCACGGAAACGCCCCGCCCCGGACGAACCGCCGGACAGCAGGCATGGAATGTGCATGCGACGGCGTCGCGCGGAAGCCCCTCGAGGGGCCGGTCGACCGAAAGGACGCCCGCGCGCCCTTCGCGCGGCATTCCCTGACTCGCTCCGGAACCGTTGCTGAATCCCGCATTGGTCGGTCCCGAATGTCCGGTTTTGCCTGGATGGCGGTGACGGGCAGGAACCTGACGCCTTCCCGGAGCTTCTGCGTGTCGGGCAGGGGCTGGCGCTTCGAGTGGTAGAAGCCTGGCGGGTGCCGGTCTTGAGCACGTGGAAGAAGCGCTCGGTCCGCCAGCGCAGCTCGTACCGGCGCAAGACCGTGCGCGCGGTCTTGGGGGCAGCCTGGATCCCGGTCGTCAGCAGCATCCGGTGCGGCATCCGATTGCCGGGAAAGGCTTATCCCTTTGACCAAGGCATGTCCACATTTTGTGTCCGGCGGGGGTTGACGATCCGTTCCGTTCGCCTTGTGTTCTCCCCACGGCATCGCGATGGAAACACGAACGGCCCATGTCCCGCCAGGAGTTCGAGGAGCTCTTCCCGGACGACGACGCCTGCGCCGGGCACCCGCGCGAGGAAAGGGTGGTCGGCGGCCGCAGGGCGCACGAGGTCCTGACCCGGGTCCACCGGACGTTCTCCAACCTCAAGCGCCGGGCCATGGGCGTGCATCACGGCCTGCGCCGCAGGCATGTCCAGCGATGCCTGGACGGGTTCGTCTTCCGATGGAACCGCCGCCGCCACAGGCGGACGTCCCTCGACAGCCTCCTCGGCATCGGCCCGGGGCTGCCGCCCGCAACGTGTCACGACATCGTCGGGGGACGCGCCTGATCCGGTCGGATCCCGCGCCCGGATTCCGCCACGGCACCGGCGGGCGCACACGCGCACCCGCGCACCACCCGAATCCCCGCCTTCCGGCACCGTCCGGGCCGCCGCGCGGCGCCGCCACGCGGATTCCGCCGGGGATCCGGCGACCGGCCGCCGGCACAGCATCTTGCGGCACCGTAGTCAAAGGGATAAGCCTTTGCCGGGAATGTCGGGCCAGACAAGACGGCAGCCGTCGTTGAGCCGCACCGGACCTCAGGGCAGTGGCAGCCATCGCAAAGCACTTCGACATCCGCTGTCGGAACCGTCATCGCATGGAACCTGTGATCGAAATGCCCAGCCGCGTCTCCGGCAAGTGCCGTCCAGCTCTCCTACGTTCGGTTCCTGCCGCCGCTCGCCGCGACGATTACGCCGATAATGATCAGGCCGGTCATGACGAGCCGGACGCCCGCTCCGGCCCCGAAGGTGTTAAGCATCGTTACCAGCAGGAACATGAACAGCGAAGCGCCCCAGAGTCCCGGCACGTTGGCGAAGCCTCCCGCGACCGAGGTTCCGCCTATCACGACGACGGCGATGGAACTTAGAAGGTATTCCTCGCCCATGTTCAGCGCCGCCCCGCCCGAAAAGGCTGCCAGCAGATAGCCGCAAAGACCGGCCAGCGTGGCGCACATGATATAGGTCGTGGCGCGAATCCGCTCGGTTTTCACGCCCGCGAGATGCGCGGCGCGCATATTCTGGCCGATCGCCACGACGCCGCGCCCGTAAATCGTCCGTGACAGCAGCAGATGGCCGGCAATGGTCAGCAGGATGACGAAAAGCGCGATGACGGGCATGCCCCCCACCCTGGCAGTCATGAGGTCGGCCAGGGCCTCGGGCGGCTTGACCCTGAGCCCGCGGTTCCACCAGATCGCGGCTGACTGGAAGACGAAGCTCGACGAAAGCGTCGCGATGATCGGCGGAATCCGAAGGAGCCGGATCAGGGCGTAATTCAACACGCCGATGCCGGCGCCGACCAGAAGCGCAAGTGCCAGTCCGACGGGAATCATCGTCGCGGCCCCGTCCATGGCCTTCATCGCCACGGTGCCGGCAAGTGTCATGCAGGCCGGGATCGAGAGGTCTACGTTACCGGGCCCCAATGTGATGACGAACATCTGGCCCAACGCGACGATCACGAAGAACGCGCCGAAGGTCATCGCGGCGGACATGACCTCGCCCGAGCCTTTGCCGCCGATGAAGGCAGAGGTGGCGAGCCACGCGGCCAACGCGCCCAGCCAGGCCCATGACCAAGGTTGCCTGAACAGTCCCGCGATCATGTTCATCGCCTTTTCTCCGCGCGGCTGACAAGGACACGCAGCGCCAGAACGATGATCAGGATCGCTCCCTGGGCACCGATCTGCCAATCCGGGTTGAGCCTCAGAAACGACAGGAAGGAGCCGGCGAGCGTCAGCGTTACGGCGCCGATGACCGCACCTATCGGCGAGATGCGCCCGCCCACGAACTCGCCGCCTCCGAGAATGACGCCGGCGATCGAAAGCAGCGTGTAACGCAGCGCGATGTTGGCGTCCGCCGATGTGGTGAGACCCACCAGGGCAATGCCGGAAAGGACGCCAAAAAACCCCGCGAGGGCAAACATGGTCATCTTGATCTTCAGAATCGACCAGCCCGCGCGTTCCAGTGAACGGGGGTTGCCTCCTGCACCGCGCAGGACGGTTCCCCAGGCCGAGCGCATCAGGAACATGTGAACGACCAGCGCGATCACCACCGAGGCGATTATCGGGAAAGGAACGTATGCGGGTTTCAGTGTCATCAGGGTCCGGACGTACTCCGGTGCCGTCCCGCCGGGGGTCGGAAGCACGAGGACCGCGAGTCCGAGCCAGACGAAGGACATTCCCAGCGTGACAACGATCGAGGGCAGGTTTCGAAGATGGATGAGCGCGCCAAGCGCGGCGTAGACCGCAATCAGCCCGGCGAGCGCCGCGATGCCCAGAAGTGGCGTGTCGTGAAGCCAGGTCGCGACGATGCAGGCAACCAAGCTTACGAAGCCGCCCATCGAGAGATCAAGCTCGTTCACGCAGAGGATGAACATCTGCGCGATCGTTGCCAGCGTGATCGGGATGGCCAGGTTCAGAAGAAGGTTCAGGCCGAAATAGCTCATCGTTCTGGGCTGAAGCGCGAAGATCGCCACCAGAAGCACGGCCAGCGAAAGCGGCGGCAAGAGGTTGCGGAGCAGCCGGGGAGAGAAAGGCCCGCTCATGCGTCCTCCCTGAACGAAGCGCGAAGCACGCGCTCCTCGCTCATGTCGCTTCTTCGCAGGTCCGCGGCAATTGCGCCCTCGCGAAAAACGTAGACGTGATCGCAATTGCGCAGTTCGTCCATCTCGGTTGTGTACCACAGGAACGTTCGGCCCTTCGCGGCCTCCTCGCGGATCATTTCGTACACCTCCTGCTTGGTCCCGATATCGACGCCGCGCATGGGATCATCCATCACGATGATCTGCGCCGGCGACGCCAGCGCGCGGGCGAAAAGCGCCTTCTGCTGGTTGCCTCCGGACAGCGACAGGATCGAATTGTCCACGTCTGGCGTGCGGATGCCGATCCGGTCCCTCCAGCCGTCCGCGAAATCGCGCGCGGCGGACCGATCGAGGAACATGCCCTTCAGGAAGGTTCGGAGAGAACCGATGGAGATGTTCTCGGCAATGGACCACAGCGGAAAGATCCCGTCGATCTGGCGGTCGCCCGCGACAAGCGCGACTTCGCCCTCAACGGTCGCGCCCGGCGCACGATCGAAGACCTGCACCAGAAGCTCGGTCTGTCCCTGCCCGCTGAGCCCGGCCAGCCCGACGACCTCACCCTTGTGCGCAGCAAGAACGCTCGACCGCGACGCTCTCGGGGCCGCCTGGACCACAACGGGCGCGGTGTCGCGGATAGCCCCGGCCTCTGTCGCCCGATCAGTGGCGGCGTCGACAACGCTGCCCATCGCCTTGACCAGCGAGTTGCGGCCGAAGGCGGACGCGCGGTCAAGCGCAACGACCCCGCCATCCCGCATCACCGCGATACGGTCGGAGGTGTCGAGGACTTCGCCAAGAAGGTGGGAGATGAGCACGCAGGTGCCGCCCGACCGGACATAGCTGCGCACGTGGTCCAGCAGCTTTCTTGCGGCCACGGCATCCAGCGAGGATGTGGGCTCGTCCAGGATGACGACCCTGGCCTCGGCCGTTGTCACCGCGAAGGCGCGGGCGATCTCCACCATCTGGCGCCGGGCAATTGACAGGTCGCTTACCATGTCGTCGGCGGAAATTCCGTGCCCGGGAAAGACTTCGTCCAGCTTGCCGCCGATCAGCCGCCGCGCGTCGCCGCGCCAGCCGATGCCGGAAATGGACGGATGCGAGATCCGGGCGTTCTCCGCCACGGTCAGGTTCGGGCAGAGCGACAGCTCCTGAAAGACGCATCGCACGCCATGAGCCGCGGCGCTCTGTGGCGTCAGGCACCCCGTGATATCCACGCCCGCGACCTCGATCCGGCCCTTGTCGGGCGTGAGGTTGCCTGAAAGGACGTTCATCAGCGTCGACTTGCCGGCGCCGTTGTGGCCGACGAGGCTGAGGCATTCGCCGGGGTGAAGCTCCAGCGTCACGCCAGTCAGGGCACGGACGGCGCCAAAACTCTTTTCGACGCCGTCCAGCAGGACGATCGGTGCCGTCTCGCTAATGGGGACGATCCTTTCGGTCGATCACATCGCGTCCTTGATCACTTTCCGAGCGTCTTCAAGCGAGTACTCGATGTTTGCCACACCGCCCGCTTCGGTATTGGCAAGGTTCATTTCGAGGTTTTCCTGGTCGATGCGCAGGAACGGCACCGTCAGATCCTTGGGAACGTCGGCGCCGTCGAGGACTTGCTGCGCGACCCAAAAGGCCAGCGTGGACACGCCTGGCGCGATCGATACGGACATCGTCTCGTAGCCGCTCGCGTCTTTCTGCTCTTTCCACCAGGTCAGTTCGTCGTGACGGTTGCCCATGATGATTATGGGCATGTCGCGTCCGGAGGCCTTGATGGCCTGTGCCGCGCCGTAGCCGTCACCGCCCTGGGTCACGACACCGACAATGTTGTCCGGCAGGGAGGGAAGAATGCCGGCGACGGCTTTCTGGGCAACGTCCTGTGCCCAGTGACCGTGGACAGAGCCAACGATCTCGAACATGCCGGTTTCGGCGACACCCTCATGAATGCCGGCGCTGATCTCGTCATCGACGAAGACGCCCGCGAGGCCGCGGATCTCGAGAAGCTTGCCGCCCTGCGGCAGCCGTTCGGCCAGGTAGAGCACTTCGTCCTTGCCCATCTGCTTGAAGTCGACGGCAATGCGCCATGCGCAGGGCTCGGTCACGATGCCATCGAAGCTTACCACGGTCACGCCGGCGTCGCAGGCTTCCTTGACGGCGCCGTTCAGGCCTTCCGGGGAAGCTGCGTTGATGACAATGGCGTCATAGCCCTGAAGGATCAGGTTCTGGATCTGTGCGGCCTGTTCCGTCACCTGGTTCTCAGCTGTCGTGAAAGCGTCCGCCGCAGCGACCACGCCGGCTGAGACAGCCTCGTCCGCGACCTTCTCCCAACTTCCGAGCATGGCCTGACGCCAGGAGTTGCCGGCGTAGTTGTTTGACAGAGCGATGCGCTTGTCCGACGTGTCGGCCACGGCAGCCTGAGCCAACAGCAACCCTGCGGCGGCGCTTGCATGAAACATCGCTTTCAGTAAGGTTCTCATGGTCTTCCTCCTTGGGAAACAGCGTACGAAATGACAGTCCCATACTCCGTCGTGGAGAACAACGGAAATGTTGACAGCAGCAATTCCCGCCAGCCTGACCGTCGGTGCGCGAAGGCGCGGTCATGGCGGACGGCAGTTCCGTGTGCGCACGACCGGCGGCCGGGCGGCGGCCCGGGATCGTGGCGTTGCCGGCGAAGGGCGGGATCGGGGCCGTCCGGGCGTGGCCGGGGCGGTCACGGCCCGGCACGGACGGGCCGGCATGGTCCTCCTTGCCAGGCTCCCCCGCGAGCGCGCGGCAGAGGGTCTTCCAGTCCTGGAAGACGAAAGTCCGGCCGGTTCCCGCATCCGGTCCCGGAGGCAGGGGATGCGTTCCTGACGTTCCCGCGCCCGTCCGAACGGCGGGCAGCAGTGCCGCCGCGACCCGCGTCGATCAGGAAGGCGGGCATGGCGAGCGTCATGAAGACGTCCCATGGGCGGTTCCCGCCATGGCCGGAGCCGTGCCCGAAGCTGCAACCCTCCCGCGTCCCGGTGCCCGGAACGTCTCGTTCCCGGTCGCCCGCCTGCGGCGGCCGCACCGCATGACGGACACGCCGTGTCCCGGACGGGCGGGAGGTCGGCGGCCCGCGAGAACCTCCGGACCCTCCCTTTCGTGCCGGTCTCCCCGCATCCGGGCATGTCGGTCTTCAGGCCGAAGTTCGCGTCGTCGGCCGGCAGGCCGCGGTCCCGTTCGAAGCGGTGCACGATGCCGGTCTTCCCGTCGCGCCTCTCCCATGTCTCCTTCGTCCCGCTGGCATCGAACCAGCCGGACGGCGGCCCGTGGTCGCCCGGCTTCGCGCCCGGGACGGGCGGAAGCCCTTCTCCGCTCACGCAGCATGACGTGCGGGCCGCCGGCCGCCGGCCCGTCCCCGGCGCCGGCCGCCCTCCCGTGTGCGGACGCTCCCGGCGGAGGTCCTCCGGGAGCCGCCTCAAGGCGTTCCGCTCGCAGTCGTTCCTCCTCCTGCCGTCCTCGTTCCGGACCGGCTCCGGCGCCGGCGGGAACGCCCCGGCGTGGTCGGGACGGACGGTCGCCGCGCCCGGAGCCTGACGGCAGGAGGTCCTCGACCCGTCGCGGCGGGTCCTGGCGCGAGCGGCGCCTGCGGACGGCCTTGCGCGAGGAACGGCGCCCGGTCCCGTCCGCCGCGACCGGGAGACGCCCGCCGGACGCCGTCCGGCCCTCGAGCGCCTTGCCGCGCTGCAGGGCGGCGTGGACGCCCCCGGACCGCAGCGGCGGAGGCCGCGGGGGCCGGCCCCGTCGAGCCGCTCGCGCATCCGCGTGTCCGACGGCGCCTTCCCCACGCCGAAGAGCGCGCGCAGGTTGCGCGCCCGGACCGGGTCCTCGCCGCCCCGCACCTGCCGGCCGGACTGCAGAAGCGACGGGATCCCGGGCGAGAAGACCGCGAGCCCCGACGTCAGGCCTACCGGAAGGCTGAAGTCGCGCGTGACGGTCGGGTCGGGGATGCGGTCGAAGCATGCACGCACGGCGCGAAGCACGGCCCTGGCATCGACGGATGCCTGCGAAAGGAATCTCCGGACATCTGCTGCCCGGCCTTTGCCTGTCTGGCCGCGGCAAGGCCGATTCGGCGGGAAAGCCTGTGACAGGAAAATTCGTGACGGCCGTGCAACCTGCTGACAATGAACGAAAGGAAATCCTGTCGGGAATCGCTGCGCCGCTTCCACTCTGAAGTGCAACATCAGCCAGCGAGGGGCGAAGCCCGAGCGGCGGCGGTCCCTTCACCGGGAGGCGTAGCCAGTCTTCCGGGGCGGTGCAAGCCCTGCCGGGCGCTGTCCGCGGCCCGCCGGACGCAGGGAGGGCGGAGCCCGACCGGAGGACGGCGGGCCGCGGACAGCGCGCATCTCCCCTCGGAGCCGCCCCCGGCGGCCCCGGAACGGCCCCCTCAGGGCGGCTGCGCCTGGTGGAAGGCCTCGGACGGGGTGAGGTAGCCCAGCGCCTTGCGCGGCCGCGCGTTGAGGCGGTCCTGGACGGCCTGCACCTCTGCGTCCGTCACCTTGCGGAAGTCCGTGCCCTTCGGGAACCACTCCCGCACCAGCCCGTTCACGTGCTCGTTCAGGCCGCGCTCCCAGGAGTGGTACGGGCGCGCGAAGAAGAACCCCGCGCCCAGCGCCTCGGCCACCCTGGCATGGCCCGCGAACTCCTTGCCGTTGTCCGCGGTGACCGTGTGCACGGGGAGAGGGCCCAGCATGCCGGTCATGGCCGAGCCGACCGCGTCCGCCGTCTTCCTCTCGACCCTTTCGAGCAGCGTGTACTTGGACGCCCTGTCCACCAGGGAGACAAGCGCGCCGCTGTGGCCCTTGCCAACGATGGTGTCGGCCTCCCAGTCGCCGACCCGTTCCTTCGCCTCCACGACGTCCGGGCGCTCGGAGATGTCCACCCGGCCCGGGATGTGGCCGCGGCCCGCATGGGCGCCGCCCTTCCGGTTCGGCTTCCTGCCGCGGCGGCGGAGATGCCGCCAGAGACCGCCGCCGGCCTTCCGGTCGGCGTGGATGCGCTCGTAGATCCACTGCCGCCCCGCCATCGGCTCGCCCTCCTTGCGGAGGCGCCCGCTGACCTGCTCGGGGCTCCAGCCCTCGGCCAGCCGCTCCTCCGCCATGCGCCACAGCTCCGGCGTCATCTTGCGCGCCACCGACGAGGCCGCGCTGCGGCGCCTGTCCGACTTGCGCTGGGCTTGCTTGTGGCGGTAGCCGCGCCTGCCGGAGTTGCGCCGCACCTCGCGCCAGACCGTCGTGCGGTCGCGGCCGAGCTGGCGGGCGATCGCCGGGCCGGAAAGCCCGCTTTTCCTCAGGGCGTGGATCTGGCAGCGTTCCGCATAGGTCAGGTGGCGATGGCCCTCGGGCATGACAGTCTCCTTGCTTCATCACAGGGACTGTCGTCGCCGCCTGGCCGATTCGCAACATCATGTGTCGCCGAACGACCAGGAACACTGCATCAGGTGTTGCACTTCAGAGTGGAACGGGGGCTGTGTTGACAGCATGACCTGGCATAAAAATCATGAATCACGCCATCAGGGCCCGTTGACAGTCATGTCGCCGCCACCACGCCGGCGACGAGGCGGTCCCCGCCGCGAAGCTCGCGTCGGTCCTGACGTGCCACGCCGCGACCGCCCGGAACCCCCCGGCCTTCGCGAAGAGGCTCTCCGCCAGGCGCCGCCACCCGCAGACGTCCCGGCCGTGCGCCCGCGGCGCCGTCCGGCTCCGCCTCGACGGGACCGCCGCCTCCGCCCCGCGTTCCGCAAGGTCCTCGAGCAGCCGGCCCGCGCCGGACGCCCTGTCGCCGGCGAAGGCCCCGAACGCCAGGCCGCCGGGGAAGCCCCGGCACCCCATAGGGCCGTGCGCCTGGCCGGGCAGGACCGTGAAGCGGACAGGGCATCCCGGCGCGTCCGCGACGGCCACGGCCCTGCCCGTCAGGCCGCCCCTGGAACGTCCGGTCCCCCTCTTGCGCCGGACGCCTTCCGGGTCGCCCGGACCGCCGTGCCGCCGCCGGACACGAACTCAAGGCCGGACTCCTCGGACAAGGCGTCGGAACCGCGCGAAGACCCGCGGAAGCGGCCGGCGCCGGAACCGCCTGGAGACGCCGTCCCGGTTCCCGGACCGCTCGGGGAGGCCGCGCCACGGCGACCCCGTGCGGAACCGCCACGGCACCGCCTCCATGAAGCGGCGGCTGTCCGCCGCCGTGCCGCCGGGGTCGGACGCCCTGCCCGGCAGCATGTCCCCGGTCCGCGCCCGCATGGCGCCGGCCGTCACCGTCCTGTCTGCGTTCATGATGCCCTGTTTTCCTGACCGTGCCGCCGTTCCGGCGGTCGTCGGGACAGGACATGGCATGGGGCCGGACGATTCGCAAGACAACTGTCAACGGGCCCTAACCACTAGAACAGGCCCTCGATCTCTCCCGCATCATTGAGGCGAATGGACTCGGCGGCCGGCACGCGCGGCAGGCCGGGCATCGTCATGATCTCGCCGCAGATCACGACGATGAATCCTGCCCCTGCGGAAAGACGCACTTCCCGGACCGGAAGGCTGTGACCCGTGGGAGCGCCGCGCCGGCCGGGATCGGTCGTGAAGGAATACTGGGTCTTGGCCATGCAAACCGGCAGGCCTCCATAGCCCTGCTCCTCCCAAAGGCTGAGCTGGTCCCGGATCTTCTGGTCGGCCAGCACCTCGTCCGCGCGGTAGATGCGCCTTGCGACGGTCTCGATCTTCTCGAACAGGGGCATCCCGTCGGGATAGAGCGGCGCGTATCGCGACTCGTTCCGATCGATCGTCTCCACGACCTTGCGCGCCAGACCGGCCGCGCCCTTCGATCCGTCGGCCCAGTGCCTGGACACCACGGCTTCCGATCCGTGCCCCTTCACGTAGTTCACCACCTCCTGGACTTCGGCATCGGTGTCCGCCACGAAGTGATTGATCGCGACGACGGCAGGAACGCCGAACTGCTCGATGTTCTCAAGGTGCCGGCCCAGGTTGGCGCACCCCTCGCTGACGGCCTTCACGTTCTCCTTGCCGAGATCGCCCCGATCCACGCCTCCGTTCATCTTCAAGGCGCGGACGGTCGCAACGATGACGACGGCCGCAGGCTTGAGGCCGGCCTTGCGGCACTTGATGTTGAGGAACTTCTCGGCACCCAGATCCGCGCCGAAGCCCGCTTCCGTCACGACGTAATCGGCGAGCCTGAGCGCGGTCGTGGTCGCGATCACCGAGTTGCAGCCGTGAGCGATGTTCGCGAACGGGCCGCCGTGAACGAAGGCCGGATTGTTCTCGAGCGTCTGTACGAGATTAGGCTGCATCGCGTCCTTCAGGAGCACGGTCATCGCGCCGTCGGCCCCGATGTCGCGACAGAACACCGGCGAGCGGTCGCGGCGATAGGCGACGATCATGTCGCCCAGACGCCTCTGCAGGTCCTTGAGATCCGAGGCGAGGCAAAGGATCGCCATGACCTCGGACGCCACCGTGATGTCAAAGCCCCCCTCCCGCGGGAAGCCGTTGGCCACGCCTCCGAGCGACAGGGTCACCTGCCTCAGGGCGCGGTCGTTCATGTCGACGACGCGGCGCCACGCGACGCGGCGAACGTCGATGTCCTGTGCGTTGCCCCAGTAGACATGGTTGTCGATCATCGCGGACAGAAGCGAGTGCGCCGAGGTGATGGCGTGGAAATCCCCGGTGAAATGGAGATTCATGTCCTCCATCGGAACGACCTGCGCGTGACCGCCGCCCGCGGCGCCGCCCTTCATCCCGAAGTTGGGTCCAAGCGAAGCCTCGCGAATGCAGATCATCGCCTTCTTGCCGATCGCGTTCAGGCCGTCGCCGAGACCGACGGTCGTCGTGGTCTTTCCCTCCCCGGCGGGCGTCGGGTTCACGGCCGTGACAAGGACGAGCCTGCCCGTCTCGTTGCCCTTGACCGAGGCGATGAACTCCTGCGAGACCTTGGCCTTGTCGCGGCCGTAGGGGAGAAGGTGCTCCTCCGGAATGCCCAGCCTCTCGCCTATCTCCCGGATCGGCCTCTTGTTGGCGGCGCGCGCGATTTCAATGTCGGACATCTTGGCCTCCTGCTGAGTCAAAGGTTGTCGATTTCATGGCTGAACGTTCCGACCGGCGGGCGGACACGGCCGTGAAAAAGAGGGCGGTCCGCCCGAACCCGCAGGCCCGCGCTGTCCGCGACCGCCAGCCGCGCAGCCGGAGTCCTTGGGCGTTTGCGCCCCCAGGCAGGCCCGGCCAGCCGCGCTGCGGCGGGCCGGAAGGACAATGGCCGGACTCTTTTGACGGCGGCGCCTGATCCTGCAGGGCAGACCATGGCATGCGGATCAGGCGGCACCACCGATCCTTCTGTTCGACCTTCCAGTGCGGTCCTGCCATGCCTTCGACATCCTCGCCCTGCGCGGCAAGCCCACGGCGATCGCACACCTGAATCTCCCGTCCCGTCGGTCCGCACGCAGGAGCACGCCGGGACGGCCGGTTCAGACCGTCCCCGGCTCGGAGCGCGCTGCGCGCCGGGCAGGCCACCCCGCATTCCGTTTCCAGCCGCCGCCATCGACCAGTCCGCGTCAGCAGCCATCCTCCCGTCCTCTGCCGTTGTCAAACAACCGTTCCGTTCCCAAGTCACGGCGACCATGCAACTCCGACCCTCCAAGGCTTCGCTCGGCACGAGGCGGTCACCTCCGCCTGTACGGCAACGCTACGACAAGAGCGCCCGCCACAAGCATCGCCCCTTTGGCCACCTGGAACACTGCATCATTCCACCCGAGCAAGGCACCGCCGCGCACAAGCACGACGATGATCAGAACCGAGACTATCGTACCCAGGACATTCGGTGTTCCCAGCCGCCACATGGTGCCGCCCAGCAGCACCGCCGTCAGCCCATCCAGGAAAAGCGATTGCGCAATTGAAGGCTGGCCCGAAGAAAGCTCGACCGCGATGAGCACGCCCGAGAAACCATTCAGCGCGGCCGACATGACACAGAGCAAAACAACTATGCCCGCCACCGGCACGCCGGCCTCGACAACGGCTTTCCGGTTGCCGGCGATGGCAAACACGTAGTGCCCGAAGGCCAGGCGGCTTTCCAAGAGCCATGCGACAAGGGCGAGGGCAGCGGCCACGAAGAAAAGCAATGGAAAGGGTCCCAGACGATTGTCGAAGAGGAATTGCAGAAAGCTTGGATCCGGGATTGGGATGGATGATCCAAGGCCAATCGCTGCTGCCAGTGCATATGCAATGCCGCCTGTTGCGATCGTGATGACCAGGGACGGTAGGCGCATTGCCCCTATCAGCAAGCCGTTGACCAGGCCAACCATGAACGCCGCCGCCATCGCCAGAATCACGGCGACTGGCCAGCCATAACCGGCAATCACCAAGCCGGCACAAATCATGTTCGACAAGGCTGCGATGGCGACAAAGCTGACTTCCATTTCTCCAATTGCGAATACCCATGTAAGCGCAAGGAACATTATCACTGAGATCGATGCAGATTGCAGCATGCCTGAAATGTTCTGGGTGCTGAAAAATGCCGGTGCCGAAAGAGAGAAAAACAAGACCAGTGCCAGCAGGATCATCGGCAACCCGAGATACTGAAAGGCAACTATCAAAGACGGGCGCATGCCCGATGGCGCTGAATCTGCTACGGACATGTCAGCCTGTCTGCTCCTTGTTCGCACGAAGCGCGCCCAGCTTTGCCAGGCGTTCAAAGAACTTGGGGTCGAAAAGGATGATGGCAAGGACGAGGATCAGGCTGACGACTGCATCGCTGTAGTAATACGGCACGCTCAACAGGGTGAAGCCGTTCAAGAGCATCGACATCATCACGACGCCGCAAAGCGTTGAGTAAATCGATGGCCGTCCGAAAAGGGCGGCTCCCAGATAAACCGAAGTGTAGGCGGGCAACAAGATCTGCCCGCCCGCAGTCACGCGGCTTGAACCGATGCCTGCCACCTGCAAGAGCATCGCCAACCCCACCAACATCCCGCAAATTCCGAATGCCAGCATATGGCTGCGCCCGGTCGAAACTCCGGAAAGGCGCGCAGCAACCGGATTCTCCCCGGTGGCATAAAGTGCCAGGCCAAGGCGGCTGGCATGAAGGATGTATCCGCAGGCCAATGCCGTGACAATCATGATGAAAACCGGCATCTGAACGCCCAGAACCGTCTTGAAGTTCATGGCGACAAGGCCCGAGGAAAAGAAGTTCTTCGAATAATCCGCGCCCCCGTTGTACGCGAAGGCCATGCCATAGGCGATTGAGCCGACAGCTATGGTTGTCACCACGTCTGGCAGCCTTCCGTACCCTACCATGGCACCGCTGATCAGTCCGCAGGCCAAACCGATGGCCAATGCTGACAGGACTGTCATCTCGAGGGAATTCGTCGTCGCCATCGCAAATCCAAGGGTCATGGCCGAAAGCGACGCGACGCCTGCCAGCGACAAGTCGAACTTGCGGGTCACGATCACAAAGGTCAGGCCCATGGCCACAATGCCGTTCAGCGCCATCGCGCGGAGGAGCGCCAGGAAATTGGCCTTCGAGACATAAACCGGCTGGAAAGCGTGGAAAATCAAGGCGATCAACGCGATTGCACCCACCAGAAGGCCGAACCGCATCATGCCGCGCGCCCGGACAGTCCGGCTTCCAGAACGGCGTTGCGGCTGTTGCCTGCCGACGGGGCAAGCGCCATGCGTCCCCGGTAAAGGGCGCCAGCGGTATCGGCGATGCCATAGGCTTCGTCGCAATCCGATGACATTACAATCACAGCGGCAGATTTGCTGAGCTGGCGCATCATGGCGTAGATCCTGGCCCGCGCGCCTATGTCCACGCCGACGGTCGGCTCGACGAAAATGTATAGCTCCGCCTGTCTGTAGAGCCCCTTCGCGACAACGATCTTCTGCTGGTTTCCGCCGCTGAACTCCGATGCGATGCTGTTCAGGCGAGGCGGCGACAAGTCGACGTCCCTGGTCAGCCCGGCGGTTTCCTTGCGGTTTCGGAAGAACCGCATCAGCCCGCCCATGCCCGACGCCCGAGTGATGTTGGCCAGCACGGTATTGAAGACGACATTTTCGGTCATGACCAAGCCTTCGCTGCGCCGGTCGCCAGGCACCAGGAACACGCCCTTGGCCAGAGCCTCGCGCGGGGACGAGAACCGGGTGGGTTCGGATCTGTAGACCATCTGCCCTGCGTCGGCAGGCGCTGCGCCGAAAAGCGTCTTGGCCAGCGCGTCGATGCCAGAGCCAACAAGCCCGAAGAGTCCCAGGATCTCGCCCTTGCGCACCGAAAAGGACATCCCGTCGAAGCCCGGCCCGGAGAGATCGCTTACCGACAGGACTTCTTCCGCCACCTCGGGCGTCCTGCGCGGCGGGAAGAGATCGCCCATCTCGCTTGCCAGCATCAGGTCCGGGATCGAGACGGCGTCTTCTTGCGCCTCGGCACAGGACATCGACGCGACTCTTTCTCCGCCCCGGAACACGGTGAAGCGGTCTCCGATCTCGAAGACCTCTTCCAGCCTGTGCGTGATGTAGATGACTGACATGCCCGATGACTTCAGGATCTCGATGACCTTGAACAATTCGGCTTTCTCGACATTTGTCAGCGTCGAGGTGGGCTCGTCCAAGATCAGGATGTGCGAATTTTCCTGCTTCAGCGAATGGAGGATCGCGACCATTTCGCGTTCAACCCCGCTCAGCTGTCCGACAGGCACGCTCAGATCAACTTCAAAGGGAAAGCGCTCAAGCAGTTCCCTTGCCTTTCTTTCCATTGCCGTTCGATCGATCGCCGCAAGCAGGCCGCGACTCTCAGATTCGTGACCGAGGAAAATGTTCTCGTACCCTGAAAAATCATCCACCAACTCGGGATGCTGCTGTACCGATGCAACACCGGCCGCGATGGCATCGGCAGGGCTGGCGATGTCAATCGGCACGCCGGCGACGCTTATCCTGCCAGCGTCAGCCCGGTAGATCCCCGACAAGATCTTGATCAGCGTCGACTTTCCAGCCCCGTTGACGCCCAGCAAGACATGAACTTCGCCCTCGGCCAAGGCAAAGTCCACGCCTTTCAGGGCGTGCACGGAACCGAAACGCTTTTCGATTCCGTGCATGTCAAGCACGTTAGAGATGGCTTGACACTCTCAGAGCACGCGCTTCCAGCCGAGCTGTTCCGGGACGCCGGGTTCATCCCAGCGGTTCACCAGGTCGCCCCTGCCTTCAAGCTCGGCAGCAGAAACAGCGAACGAGGGATGCAGGACGGTGCGGGGAATCCTCCTGCCTTGCAGCAGCTCATGCGCGTAGAGCACGGGCACGATCGCCTGCGAATAGAACGACTGCGTGCAGGTGAACTTGAAGGGCCCGCCCGAGCGGATGTTTTCAAAGGCTGCCGGACCACCGTCGATTCCCACGGTGAAGACGTCGGGCCTGCCCGCCGCCAAGGCAGCCAGTGCAGCCTCCATCGCTGCATTGTCCCAGGCTGCCCAGATCGCGCTGATGTCAGGGTGGGCGGTCAAGAACGAATCCGCGGCGGCGCGCGGCGTCACCTTGCCGGTGGGGTCCAGCGTCCAGGTGGCGACGACCTCAATTTCAGGAAAGTCGCGCAGGGCAAATTCCATGCCCATGTCACGCTGGTTCCATGTCTCGTTCAGCTCAAGCTGCAGGGCACCGATCTTACCCTTACCGCCCAAGCGCTCCGCCATCCAGCGCGCGTTCACCTGGCCCATGCCAAAGTTGTCGTGGAAACTGAACTGGTTCGCCGCAACACCGGGCACCACCGTATCCAGCACGAACGTCGGGATGCCGGCCTCGACAGCGCCATCAATTGCGTTTGCGCAGCCAACCGGATCCACTGGAAGCACGATGAAGACATCCGGCCTGGACGCAACGATCGCGGCAATTTGGTCGTTCTGCTTCTTCAGGTCAAAGCTGGCATCAGAGATTGACAGCTCACCGCCATAGATCTCGACACCCTTTTTCAAGCCGCCAATGGTTCCGGTAAAGGAATCCTGGCCGGAAAAGGGGGTCGAAAATGCGAACTTGACCTTGTCCTTGTCATACCCTTGCGCTCGCACAATCGAAGGCGTGGCAAGGGAAATTCCGCCGGCCGTCGAAGCAACGGCGGCCATTCGGAACACTTCGCGCCTTGTGAAGCCAGCCATTTCGTCTCTCGTGGCGCTCTTGTCGGTAATCACCATTATCTCCTCCAGATTCGGATGCTTGTTGCATGTTCACCGATGCCCAGAAATCACATGGACTCTTTATGCAAGTCGAAAGCTTGCTCCAGGCGGATCCGCATGTCCAAGGGCCCTAAGGCACGTCCTACCCATATCAGCTGTTGATGTCAAGTTTCCCGAATGGAGGGAACGGAGGGGGCGCGCTTCTTGCATTGTTCGCTTTAGGCCCCCCGTTCCACAGTGTCAGTGCAACACCTGATGCAGCGTTGCGGACGGTTCGGTACCACAAGATGCTGCGAATCGGCTAGTGTATATTGCAAAACATATCTTGACATCCTTGCCCCTGTCTGCCACTGCGCACCTCGCCCCCGCCATGGGGGCCAACCCATCAGAAAACACCATCCAAGGCAGAGCCATCATGCAGGGACACACGCCCACCCGACCCCATGTCACCCTCACCGAGGCGGACACCGCCCGCCTGACCGCCATCACCACGGCCCCCGCCAGCCCCCAGAAGCATGTCTGGCGGGCCCGCATCATCCTCGCCCTCGGGGCCGGCGCCACCCTCGTGGCGGCGGCCCGCCAGGCCGGGGTCGCCCGGCCCACCGCCCGGCTCTGGCGGGACCGCTTCCTGGCGGCGGGCGTGGACGGCCTGCTGCGGGATGCCACCCGGCCGCCGGGCAAGGCACCCGTCCCGGCCGCCACGGTCCGGGCCCTCATTGACCTGGCCATGTCGCCACCCCCGCCCAACCGCAGTCACTGGACCCTCAAGGCCCTGGCCGCCGCGACCGGGGGCGTGGCCTTTTCCACCGTCCGTGCCATCCTGCGCCGCCATGGCCTCAAGCCCCACCAGGTCAAGACCTTCAAGGTCTCGAACGACCCCCGTTTCGGCATCAAGGTCCATGATGTGGTGGGACTCTACACCAACCCGCCCGACCATGCCGTTGTCCTCTCGGTGGACGAGAAGACCCGGATCCAGGCCCTCGGCCGGACCCAGACGCCCCTGCCACCAGTGCCGGGCCATGCGACCACCCGGACGCATGACTGCAAGCGCAACGGCACCACCACCCTGCTGGCCGCCCTTGACGTGGCGACCGGCAAGGTGGTGGGCAGGATGACCCAGCGCCACCGGTCCGAGGACTTCTGTGACTTCCTCGATCATGTGGCGGCCGGCCTGGATCCTGATGCTGAGGTCCATGTCATCCTCGACAGCCTCTCGGCCCACAAGTCGGCCCGTGTCCATGCCTGGCTGGCCGACCACCCCAACTGGAGCTTCCACTTCACCCCGACCTCGGCGTCGTGGATGAACGCCGTCGAGGGCTTCTTCTCGAAACTGGCCCGCCAGCGGCTCAAGCACGCCATCTTCAACTCGCTTGACGCGTGCACCGCGGCAGTGGAGGCCTGTATCGCGCACCACAACGCCCACGAGGCCCGGCCCTTCCGCTGGCGCCGGGATCCGGACGACCTCGTGGCATCGTGGAAGCGAGGCCACCGGCGGCTGGAAGAGATGGAAACATCTGTATCGCAATAACCACTAGGCGGCGGCGACAGTCCTTTTGATGAAGAAAGGGAACGATTTGCGCCGCATCGACGGCTTCGCACGCTTGCCGCCGCCGTCGCGCTCGCCGCGCCGGATGGCACCGGATGGCGGAGAAATTCATTGTTTTTCTGAGGTATAGGTGGTCTCTTGACGATCAGAAAGCGCATTCCATTCAGTGGCGGCCGCGGGGTCTGCCGCAATCACCTCGCCAAGCCGGACCATTTTTCGGGCCGCGTCCCCAAAGCTGTTGTACCAGCCAATCCCCTTTGCTGCCGTGATGGCGGCCCCAAGCGACGACGCCTCGTTCGAAAGGCACCGTTGCACCGGCAATCCGGTCGCGTCCGCAACCATGCGCACCCAGAGCGCATTCGAGGCGCCGCCGCCAACCGCGACGATTCTTTTCGGGGCAAAGCCCTCGGACGTGGCCTCAGCGACAAAGCGCGAGACTTGCAGCGTTGTCGCTTCGAGGGCCGCGCGGAACATGTGCTCAAGGCCATGCTCGGCACCCATGTTATGAAACGAGGCTCGCGCACTCGAATCCCAGTGCGGATCCATGCAGCCCAACAGATAGGGCGACATCATCATCCCGGCCGATCCAACCGGCATCGCCCCGGCCTTGGCTTCAAGGTCGGCAAAGACCTCCGGCGACAGGACGCGTCCACCAATGCGTTCCAGGATCCAGTCAATCAGGAAGGTGCCCGCCCGCTGGCAACCTTCCAGAAAATACCCCTCGCCGGTCGGCGACGTCACCGTGCGCCAGTATTGGCTGATCCAGGCATCCTCAACGAAGATCCCGGCGATGATCGCCGTCCCCAGATTGAGATAGACCAGACCCGGAACTATCGCGTTGGCACCAAGGCCTGCGCATTCGCCATCTCCGCCTGCGACGATCACTGGCAGGCCTTCGGGCAGGCCTGTGGCCTTCATGGCGCTCTGCGTGACCGTCCCGGCCAGTTCTCCGGGCCGCTTGATCGTCGCGAAGTTCGACTCGGTCAGTCCAAGATGCTCGAGAATGGAGGCCGAAAGGCGCATCTCGCGAACATCATAGACAGTGAAGGCATCAATGCTCGTGGTGCTGGCAGTTGCCGTGCCGGTCAGCCTGCTGGTCAAGAAACCGTGCACGTCAAGCATCCGGCCAGTCTTGGCCCAGATGTCCGGGCGGTTGCGCTTCATCCAAGAAATCGTGTGAACCGCGACCGATGCATCGAAGGGCGGTCGCCCAGTGATGCCGTGAAGCCGGTCCGCGCCGAATTCGGCCGTCAGCAGCGGGATTTCTTCGACAGCCCGTTCATCCAGCCAAGTGATGGCGGGATGAACCTCGCTCCCATCCGGGCCAAAGAAGCCGACGGTCTCGCGCTGATTCGCAACGGCCACAGCCGCAAACCGCGCTGAGTCCACATGTTCGGCCAGTTCCCTAAGCGCACGACAGGCGCCTTGCCACCAATCCGCCGATGACTGCTCGGCCCAGCCGGACCGCGGATTCGACAGCGGAATGTCGGCCCGCCCCTCGGCGACACGGTTTCCTGAACGGTCCCAGGCTATGGCTTTGGTCGATTGCGTAGAACTGTCCAATCCAATGACAAGGTCTTGGTTCATGAGGCACCCTTCAGTTCCAAAGCGTTAGCAGGCGGGTCTTTGACCATGGCCGGGCCACGGAACCTGCCGGGACCCACCCGATGCCGCTCCCCGGGCTTTGGCACCGCGGCATCCGCTCGGCGTTCCGGCGGCAGCACGGGACCTCAGGGCCGGCGCCCCTGGCCATTCCGGGATCTCCTGCGCCTCCGAGAGCCTCCGGCAGCTTGTGTCGCCGTCGGCCATCAGCCACGTCTTCTCCTACGCCATCTCCACCTGCCTGCCGCCAGCACCATGTCTTGACGGCCCGGCAGTCTTCATCGCTCTCTCGTCCGGAGGGGAGCGATGCGGTCACGGCACATGTCCCGTCCGCCACGCCGCCGTCAAGTCGCGCCACAATGTGCTCGTGCCTCTTCCACACGGTCCCGCCCGTTGACTTCCCGCCCTTTCCAGCCGACTGTCCCCTGGAACGGACATGCCATGTCCAAGAGGCATCGTCTACGCTCTTCGTCAGGGTGTCAGCGGCGTTCTGGGCGCGGAACGCCGCTGCCCCTTCAATGTCGGCTGCTGATGCGACGGCAGCGATCTCTGTCAGAACGGCTGGGGCGGACCCGTTTCGGTCACGGTCGGGCGAAGGCTGATGCGCCTTGCGCAGCCGGGAAGCCATGCGCTTGAAGCAAGGAATGCCCGTCGGCCGCTGACAGCAGCGAAGCCAGCCGCCCCTGTCACTCGTCAGCGCCGCCGGCGCGACCACAGCCAGCGGACCGCGCCCACGCCTGTCGCCCCCGGCACTATCAATCTAGGGCCCGTTGACAGTCGTCTTGCGAATCGTCCGGTTCCATGCCATGTCCTGCCCCGATGACCGCCGGAAAGGCGGCAAGATGAACGCAGACAGGACGGGCGAGAGCCTCGCGGCCGGAATCCAGCCCGTTGCCGGCGTGGTCACGGCGACATGATTGCCAACGTTCCCTGGCGGACTGGTGTCCAAGAGGGATATGCCTTTCCGTTCATTTGCGCACCAAGTACACTGCGTCATTGGCCCTGCGCTGGCGCAACAACGCTCGTCAAGGAAGCCAATGGCGCGAGAAAGGGAAATTGCGCATGACTGGAAGCATGAAAGCCGCCGTCTACTATGCAATGGACGATGTCCGGGTGGAAGAGCGGCCAATCCCACAAATCTCGGACGATGAAATCTTGCTAAAGATGCTGGCCTGCGGTCTTTGCGGGGGCGAGGCCATGCCTTGGTACAAGAAGGCGCAACCCAAGGTGCTGGGCCACGAACCGATCGGAGAGGTCGTTGAGCTTGGAAGCAAGGTGACAGGGACCAAAGCGGGTGAACGGCTCTTCGTGCACCATCATGTCGCCTCAATGAGTTCGCACTGGTCGCGACGCGGGAACTTTACCTGCGATCCGCATTTTGAGGCAACCAATATCGTGCCGGGCGGGGTGTGCGAATACTTCAAGATCTCGCAAGAACATCTCGAGAAAGACTGCTTCGCCCTTCCTGAGGACATGGATACGGCGGTTGCCACCACCATCGAGCCCTGGGCCTGTGTCATTGGCGGCCTCAAGCAGTGCTTTGTGCAACCCGGGGACACCGTGGCGGTCGTGGGCTGCGGCTTTATGGGACAGGGTTTTGTTCATTTGGCACCCTTGTTCGGCGCGGGTCGCGTCGTGGCCCTGGATCTTTCCGACTGGCGACTGAAGAGGGCATTGGAGCTCGGTGCGAGCCAGGTGATCAATCCGGAGTCCGACGATCCGGTTTCAGTGCTTCGGGATTGCAACGACGGGTTGCTGGCGGACGTTGCGGTCGCCGCGGCACCCAGCAAGGGCGCCTGGGAACAGGCTCGCGCATTGGTCGGGCGCGGCGGCACCTTGCACCTTGGCGCACCCCTTGAACCGGGCACGCCATGGACGCAAGACGGGGCGGATGCCTACTTTGGCGAGGTCAAGATCACCTCGAAATTCTCTGCCGATCATCGCGACACGTATCAATGTTTCCGGCTCCTGAAGGCAGGGCGCATTTCGCCCGAAAGGGCGATCACGCACCGCTTCTCGATCGGGAAGGCGCCAGAGGCCTTCAGAATGCTTGTCGACGCGCAAGAGTCCTTGAAAATCGTGATGCAGCCGTGACTTTCCGGGCCAAATTTGCCTCAAATGACATTTGAGCGGACCTTGACGCAATACATGGTGCAATGACTTTCAGGCCAGCTTCCGAGGTCCAGCCAGGCGTCCGCGCCGACGGGCATTCTCCCATTCTCCGCAAGCCATGGAAACGTGGGTTCGGGAAAGCCGCCGAAACCACAAACCATGCACCCAGGGCTTCGCGAAAGCTCGGTCCTGCCGCACCGCCGCCGCGCTCCCGGATCTGGGCATGCTGGCTGCGGCACGGCCGGGCTTGACCGGGGAAACGCCGCTGCAGCCATGGCGCGGCGCACGACCAGCATACAGAGCGCTCTCCTTGCCCAATCAGGTCATCCGCCCCTCATCCGGCCGCGACCGCCGCCTCGACACGGGCCGCGGCGAACTTGAACTCGGGGATCTTGCCGAAGGGATCAAGGGAGGGATTCGTCAGGACGTTCGCAGCAGCCTCGACATAGGCAAACGGCACGAAGACGTTGCCTTCGGCAACGGCCTGGTCGGCGCGCGCCATGATCGCTATCGACCCGCGCCGGGTCGTCAGCCGCACGAGGTCGCCGGCCCTGACGCCCAGTTCGCGCAGCGTCTTCGGGTGCAGCGAGCAGCTGGCTTCCGGCTCCATGGCATCCAGCACCTGCGCCCGCCGCGTCATCGAGCCCGTATGCCAGTGCTCGAGCTGGCGGCCCGTGATCAGGACGAAGGGATACTCGTCATCCGGCAGCTCGTCCGGCGGGACCACATTGGCAGGCGTGAAACTCGCGCGGCCGCCCGGCCTCGGGAAGCGGTCCCCGAAGACGATGGCCTGCCCGGGATCCTCGGGCGAAAGGGACGGATAGGTGACCGCGCCCTCCCTTTCGAGCCGGTCCCACGTGATGTTGTCGAGCGACCCCATGTTCAGCTTCATTTCCGCGAAGACGTCCGAGGGATGCGCGTAGGGCCAGTCAAGGCCGAGGCGCCTGGCGAGATCGACGACGATCCGCCAGTCCTCCCTGGCCTCCCCCGGAGGGGCGACCACCTGACGGCCCATCTGGACCTGGCGGTTGGTGTTGGTGACCGTGCCGTTCTTCTCGGCCCATGCCGAGCTCGGCAGGATCACGTCCGCATAGTTCGCCGTCTCGGTCAGGAAGATGTCCTGCACCACGAGGTGGTCAAGCCTTGCGAGGGCCTCGCGGGCATGCGCGACATCCGGATCCGACATCGCCGGGTTTTCCCCGAGGATGTACATGCCCCGTATGTCGCCGTCGCGAATCGCGTCCATGATCTCGACGACGGTGAGCCCCGCCTCGTTCGAGAAGTCGCCCGACTTCCAGGCCGACGCGAACGCCGAGCGCACGCCGTCATCGGTGACGCTCCCGTAGTCCGGCAGGAACATCGGGATCAGGCCCGCATCCGAAGCGCCCTGCACGTTGTTCTGGCCCCTGAGCGGATGAAGCCCGGTGCCGGGACGGCCGATCTGGCCGCACATGAGCGCGAGCGAAATCAGGCATCGCGAGTTGTCCGTGCCGTGGACGTGCTGGGAGATCCCCATGCCCCAGAAGATCATGGCCGCCTTTGCGGTCGCAAAGGTGCGGGCGACATCGCGCAGGACGTCCGCCTCGATGCCGCAGGCCCCGGCCATCCTCTCGGGGCGGAAGCCCTTCAGGTGCTCCTTCATCCCTTCCCAGCCTTCCGTGAACGCCGCGATGTACCGGCGGTCGTGGAGGCCCTCTTCCACGATCGCCGACATGATCGCGTTCAGCATCGAAACGTCCGCTCCCGGCCTGAACTGGAGCATGTGCGAGGCGTGGCGCCTCAGCCCCTGGCCCCGCGGGTCCATGACGATGAGCTTGCCGCCGCGCTTCGCGAACTGCTTGAAGTAGGTCGCCGCGACGGGATGGTTCTCGGTCGGGTTGGCGCCGATGACGATCGCCACGTCCGCGTTCTCGATCTCGTTGAACGTGGCGGTCACCGCGCCGCTGCCCACGTTTTCGAGCAGCGCCGCCACCGAGGACGCGTGGCAAAGCCGCGTGCAATGGTCGACGTTGTTGTGGCCGAAGCCCTGCCGAATGAGCTTCTGGAAGAGATAGGCTTCCTCGTTCGAGCACTTGGCCGACCCGAAACCGGCCACATAGGTGTTTCTCTCGTCCCGGAGCCGGGCCATGCCGCCGGCCGCCGCGTCAAGCGCCTCGTCCCATCCGGCCTCGCGAAAATGCGTCAGGACGTTCCCCGGATCGACGTTGAGCCCCTTCGCGGGCGCATCGTCGCGGCGGATCAGGGGCTTGGTCAGGCGATGCGGATGGCCGATGTAGTCGAAGCCGAAGCGTCCCTTGACGCAAAGGCGGTTCTCGTTGGCCGGGCCGTTGGCGCCTCCGACATGGAGGATCCTGCCGTCCTTGACCTTGAACGAGACCTGGCAGCCGACGCCGCAGTACGGGCAGACGCTTGCGACCTCCCGGTCGAAGTCCTTGCTGTCGCCCCGAACGGCTGCGGGCAGCAGCGCGCCGGTCGGGCACGCCTGGACGCATTCGCCGCATGCAACGCAGGTGGACGCGCCCATCGGGTCGCCCTGGTCAAAGACGATCCTCGCGTCATGGCCCCGGCCGGCCATCCCGATGACGTCATTGACCTGCACCTCGCGGCAGGCGCGCACGCAGAGGTTGCAGTGGATGCAGGCATCCAGGTTTACGCGCATGGCGACATGGCTGTCGTCAGGCGGAGGGACACGGCTCTTCCCGAGGGGCGGAAAACGGCTTTCCGCGACGCCGGTCGCGTCCGCCATGGCCCGGAGGTGCGAGGACCGGTCATGCGGCGTCTCCGGCTGGTCGGCCGCGAGCAGCTCGAGCACGAGCCTCCGGGACCGCTCAGCGCGCTCCGAAGCCGTGCGGACCACCATCCCCTCGGCAACGGGCCTTATGCAGGACGCCACGAGCGTCCGCTCCCCCTCGACCTCAACCATGCAGGCGCGGCAGTTGCCGTCGGGACGGTATCCCGGGGAAGGCCTGTGGCACAGATGCGGGATCGTGAGGCCGCGGCCGTGCGCCGCCTCCCAGATCGTGGTCCCCTCCCCGACCGAGACCTCTTCCCCGTCCATGGTGAAGGTGACGGTCATGCCGCCGCTCCCGAACCGGCCGGAAAGGCGCGCGGCCCCGTCCAGGCCGCGCATGGCAGTCGCTGCCGTCATATCTCCTCTCCGAAGTGCTCGATGACAAGCCGGATCGGGTTGGGCGCCGCCTGCCCGAGGCCGCAGATGGAGGCGTCGGCCATGACCTGGCAAAGATCCTCCAGGAGGCCGCGGTCCCAGGAGTCGCGCTCCATCAGCTTCACGGCCTTCCCGCAGCCGACGCGGCATGGCGTGCACTGGCCGCAGCTCTCGTCCTCGAAGAACCTCAGCATGTTCAGCGCCGCGTCGCGGGCCCTGTCCCTGTCGGAAAGGACGACCACGGCAGCGGACCCGATGAAGGTGCCGTGAGGCTGGAGCGTGTCGAAGTCCAGCGGCACGTCGTCCAGCGACGCCGGCAGCAGCCCGGACGACGGGCCGCCCGGCTGGTACGCCTTGAACGCGTGGCCCTCCGCCATGCCGCCGGCAGCCGCGATGACGTCGCGAATCGTGGATCCCGCCGGAAGGAGGTAGACCCCCGGGCTGGCGACCCGCCCCGAGACGGAATAGCTGCGCAGGCCCTTGCGCCCGTTCCTTTCTGTCGCGCAGAGGCACGCCGGCCCTTCCCGGCACACCCTTGCGACCCAATGGAGCGTCTCGACGTTGTGCACGAGCGTCGGGCGCCCGAAGACGCCCGCTTCGGCCACGAAGGGCGGACGGTGGCGCGGAAGGCCGCGCTTGCCTTCGATCGACTCGATCATCGCGGATTCCTCGCCGCAGATGTAGGCGCCCGCCCCCCGCCGGAGATCCACGTAGCCCGGCGGCACGAGTCCCTCGGCTTCGAGCCTGGCGACTTCGCGACGGAGAATCTCCAGGACTGCCGGGTATTCGTCGCGCATGTACACGAAGCAGGTCTCGGCCTCGACAGCCCAGGCCGCCACCAGCATGCCTTCAAGGAAGAGATGCGGCGTGCGCTCGAGATAGTGGCGGTCCTTGAAGGTGCCGGGCTCGCCTTCATCGCCGTTCACCGCCAGGTAGCGCGGTCCGGGACGGGATCTCACGAAGCCCCATTTCCTGCCGCTGGGAAAGCCCGCACCGCCAAGGCCGCGAAGCCCGCTCTCCAGGACTTTCCGCTGCACTTTCTCCCAGTCGCCGTCCCTGCGCAGCTTCACGAGCGTCTGGTATCCGCCCGAGCTGCTGTAGGCCTCGAAGCCCTCGTATTCGGGAATCTCGGCATGCGTCCGCCCGACGGAGATCGCGCGGCGCACCTTCTCCAGCGTCGCGCGGCCGATATGGTTGTGGCCCAGTTCCACTGCCGGCGCGGCATCGCATCGGCCCATGCAGGGCGCACGGACCACGCGGACACGCGACGAGTCGAGACCCGCCTCGAGCGCCGCCCTGAGCCGTCCGGCCCCGGCCAGCTCGCAGGACAGCGAATCGCAGACCCGCACGGTCAGCTCCGGCGGCGGCGCCTCGCCCTCCTTCACGACGTCGAAATGGGCGTAGAACGTCGCGACCTCGTACACTTCCGCCTGTGCCAGCCGCATCTCCTCGGCAAGCGCCGCGACATGGGCCGCCGAAATGTGGCCATGCCTGTCCTGCACGAGGTGCAGGTGCTCTATGAGCAGGTCGCGCCGACGGGGCCGGTCGCCAAGCAGCGCACGAATGTCGGCCAGCGCGCTGCCGTCCACCTGGCGGCCCTTGGGCGTGTGCCTGCCTCGTCCGGCACGCCCTTGTTTCCAAACGCCCTTTTGATCGTCCAGAGGTGCCATCCGCGCTCCTGCCCCCGCCAGCCTGCATTCAGGAGAACGTATCGTCAAATCGAAAAAATCAATTGCCTGATAGGAAGCGCTTATCGGCCTGGCGGCACGACGACGCTCCGGAGCGCCTCGACCACGGGGATGCCCCGGCTGCGTTTCGGCGTCACGAGGGCCACGGGCTTCGAGACGTCCGGCTCGACGACCGGCAGCAGGACGGCGCTGCCGAGCGTGCCGAGCGAATCGACAAGCGCCTGCGGGAGCACAGTCGCCCCCATCCCCTGCCGCGCCATCGCGATCGCAGCGATGAAGCCGCTTGTCTCGGCCACGACCGCGGGACGGGCGCCGACGCTTTCGAACACGTTGTCGATGATCCGGCGGTTCTGCATTTCGGGCTCGAGAAGGATGAGCGGCATTTCCGCCGCCTCAGCCCATGTGACAGCCTCGGCGCCGGGAGACGCCATGTGGCCGGGGGCAAACAGGACGTATCGCTCGTCGTACAATTCCTCGACGCGCAGAAGGTCGGTGGACGCGCCTTCGGCGTATGTCATCCCTGCATCGAAACGCCCGTCGTCCACGCCTTGCTGGATGGCAAGCGAGTTGGCCGTCTCGATTCGCGGGCGAATGCCCGGGAACCGCGCGCGAAGCCTGTTGGCCGCAAGGGCGGCATGGGCCGACGATGTCGGAATGGTGCCGACCTTGAGCGCTCCCGTGACCTCGCCCTTGGCCGCGCGAACCTCCTCTTCCAGCGTGCGCACCCCGTCCAGGATGGTTCGCGCATGCGCCACCACGGTCTCGCCTTCGGCGGTCAGCCCTTGGAACCTGTTGCCGCGCCTGACGATCTGGATGCCCAGACGCTCTTCCAGCTGGCGGATGCGCATGGAAAACGCCGGCTGGGAAAGGCCGCAGTCGCGCGCGGCGCGCGCGAAGTGGCGATGGCGCGTCAATGCCAGCAGGCAGCCGAGGTCCCTGAGATCAAGCATGTGCAACTTCCAGCCGAACCCTGATGCACATGGGCGCGCGGCGGCGCAAGGGGCGCTTCCCGCACACATGCATTCTCCGGCCTTGGCAGCGGCTGCAGGTCTCCGCCCGGCGGAACAGGCGCCCACGGCCGGGTCTTCCTCGGTTCAGACGTGAGGTCCCGTGCACGTCGATGCCTGCGGCCCCGGGCGCATGGCATGAAGCGCGTCCCTGGCGGTCATGGGACTTGGTTCCACGGCGGTGGAGCGCGCGGGAGCGGACGGGCCAGGCCGGCCGGCAAGCCCCGCGGAGGCAGCGTTGCGTCTCGCCCTGTGCCCCCGGACCGAAATGCGGCATTGCACTTCACGAGTACGGAGGGAATCAGTCGATTGAATCCTCACCTGCACTTGCTTGAGGACATCCGCTGTCTGCCGGCTGCACCAAGGGAAGCGTCGCATGGAGCATCAACTCGAAATCTGCCACGGCACCTGGGTTCCGCGACATGCCGAGGGATTCGACAATCCCGGCCAGTTCGTCTTCTGGGTTGAAACCCGGGAAAGCGGAAACGGAAATCCCAGGCCGGGACTGCATCCGTCACATCTCTCCGACGTCGGGCGGCTCGGGGGCTTCCTCGCGGCCGACCTGAAGCTCGGCGCGGCGGCCGTCGCCGCCGCAGGTCCCGAACCGGGCGGGTTCAGCGTGACAATGCCGAGCGCCAGCGGCAAGCCGCTGCCCAGCCTTGAGATGGCGCAGCTGTCCGGCGAATACCTGCCCGACGACTTCGAGTGGAACGAATGGGAAATCAGCGGGGTCGCCATCCGCAACCCGCTGCCCTTCCTTCGCGAACTGCAGTTCCTTGCAGGCCTTGGCGGAAACGATTTCCGGATCGGCCACGACCTGAAGTTCTGGATCCGGTTCGCGCAGCAGCTGCGCGCGATGGTCCGCCAGCACCAGTTCCTGCCCGTCATGAAATGCTCCCGGCCCGGGAAAGGCCGGTCGCCGCCGGAATACGCTGCCGGATGGGCCCCGGCCGACAGCCTGTACGAACGCAGCCTCCGGGACTTCGCCGTTGCGATGCCCGCAGTGTGCACGCTGGTGGGCAAGGCCGGGAAGGCGCGCAAGAACGGCAGGGCGCCAGTGTCGGTCCTCGACCGCACGGACCTGCTGCGGCAGTTCTCGGAACAGCAGGTCGACATGCTGGTTTCGGGCACCCCGTTCACGAAGTCATTCCTGAAGCCGCTGGGCAGAAGCTGGTTCGCGGGCGCGCTGGCGCAGACGGAGGGCAGCAGGGTCGCTGCGCAAATCGAGCCGCCGGGCCCTGACGGGACGGATGTGGCTCATTGGCATGCGTGGCAGAGGAAGATCCTCCGCCAGGCCCGGCGCTCCGGCTTCTCCCTGGGATTTCGCCTGAGCCAGGATGGCGGCAACGACGACAATCGCTGGCGCATCGGATTCTTCGTCTCCTGCAACGAGGATCCGTCGCTGTCGGTTGAACTTTCGGAATGGTGGCCGATGCCTGAACGCGTGAAGGACGGATGGCGGAAGCGCTTCGGCGACCGGCTTGAACGCGACCTGCTGGTCAGCCTCGGGCAGGCCGGACGGATATGCCCCCTGCTGTGGCAGGGCATGGAAACCGCGAAACCGACCGGGGTCGACATGGACCTCGACACGGCCTACCAGTTCCTGAAGGACGATGCGCTTGTGCTCGAATCCGCGGGATACAGGATCGTACTCCCGAGCTGGTGGACGCCGAAGGGGCGCCGGCGGGCGCGATTGCGCGTGAAGGCCAGCGGCACGCGCGGACAGTCCCTGCAGTCAAGCCCCGCTTCCGGACTGCTGAACCTCGATTCACTTGTCCGCTACGATCACGAGCTCTCGATAGGCGGCGAATCCGTGACCGAGGACGAATGGAAGGCGCTGCTCGAAGCGAAGTCGCCCCTCGTGAGATTCCGCGGCGAGTGGATTGAGATCGACCGCCGGCAAATGTCGGAGACACTTGAACTGTGGCGGAACCGCGACCAGGGCGGCAACGTCGATTTCAGCCAGATGATGAAGGACATGGCGGAAGCCGATCCGGACACCGAGGAGTTTGTCTTCGATGACGTCCTCGCAGACGTCCTCCGGGGGCTGAAGGATCTGGAAACGGTCGAGCCGATGGGAAATCCCGCCGGAATGCGCGGCAACCTGCGCGCATACCAGAAGACGGGACTCGCATGGCTGGCGCGGCAGGAAAGGCTTGGCCTCAATCCCTGCCTCGCCGACGACATGGGCCTCGGCAAGACCGTCCAGCTGATCGCGCTGCTGCTTCACGAACGGCAGCACGAGACGGCGGCGGACTCCGGAATCCCGCCAACGCTGCTCGTCGCCCCGACCTCCGTGCTCAGCAACTGGAAGAGGGAAGCAGGCAAGTTCGCCCCAAGCCTGAAATGCCACATCCACCATGGCTCCGACCGGGTTCGCGACCGTGCCGGATTCGTCAAGGCCGTCTCCGGCAACGACCTGGTCGTGACCTCATTCAACCTCGCCCGCTCGGACAAGGAGACGCTCTGCGCCGTGCAGTGGCGTCGCGTCGCCGTGGACGAGGCTCAAAACATCAAGAACCCGAAATCTGCACAGGCCAGGGCGGTCTTTGCGCTTCCCGCCACCCGCCGCATCGCAATGACCGGAACGCCGATCGAGAACAGGCTGATGGACATGTGGTCCCTGTTCCGGTTCCTCAACCCCGGCTACCTCGGGACGGAGGCGCAGTTCAGGCGCGCCTACGAAATCCCGATCCAGCGGGAGAGCGACCAGGCCCGCGCCAGGCAGCTGCAGCAACTGGTCCAGCCATTCATCCTCCGTCGCCTGAAGTCCGACAGCTCGATCATCGACGACCTGCCGGACAAGGTCGAGCAGAAGGTCTACTGCAACCTCACCAAGGAGCAGGCATCCCTGTACCAGGCCGTGGTCGAAGACGTGGAGGAGAGGATCGAGGAATCCGACGGAATGGACCGGCGCGGACTGATCCTCTCCACGCTGATGAAGCTGAAGCAGGTCTGCAACCACCCGGCGCAGTTCGTCCAGGACGGAAGCGCTTTCGACGAGAGCCGTTCGCACAAGCTGGCCCGCCTGAACGAGATGATCGAGGAGGCTCTGCTTGATTCCGACAGCCTCCTCGTCTTCACGCAGTTCACCGAGATCGGGGAGCGGCTGGAGGCCCAGTTTCGCGAGAGGCATTCCTGTCCCGTGCATTACCTGCATGGCGGCACGACCAGGAAGCGCCGGGAGAAGATGATCGAGAGCTTCCAGGATCCGGATGCGCCCGCAGGCATCTTCGTTCTTTCGCTGCGGGCGGGCGGGGTCGGAATCACGCTCACGCAGGCGAACCGCGTCTTCCACTTCGACCGCTGGTGGAACCCGGCAGTGGAAGACCAGGCCACGGACCGGGCCTACAGGATCGGGCAGCGGAAGACCGTTTTCGCCCACAAGATGGTGACGCTGGGAACGCTTGAAGAGCGCATCGACGAAATGATCGAGTCGAAGAAGACGCTTGCCGAAAACATCGTCGGCGCGGACGAGAGCTGGCTCACGGAAATGGACAACGACTCGTTCCGGCAGCTGATCGCACTGAATCGCCAGAGCATCATGGAGGCTTGATCATGGCCAAGATGACCCGGACGTGGTGGGGGGAGGTCTTTCTGGATGTCCTGGCAATGAGCATGGACCAGGGCCGGCTGAAGCGCGGCCGGTCCTACTCCGGACCGGACCGGCTTCTGGAGTTCTCCATAGCCAAGGGCGTGGCCAAGGCCACGGTGCGCGGCAACATCAATCACCACTTCGGCGTCTACAAGGAGCCTCGGTACAATGTGACCGTCAAGCTGCGGCAGTTCTCCTCGACCGACTGGAACAGGATTTCGGAGATGATCTCCGGCAACGCGGCCTGCCTGTCCCAGTTGCTCATGAACGAAATGCCGACGGCGATCGAGGACGCCTTCTCGGAGTCCGGCGAGTCCCTGCTGCCACGCTCGAAGAGCGATCTCGTCAGCAAGTGCTCATGCCCGGACTGGGCCTCGCCCTGCAAGCATGTCGCGGGCGTCTACTACAAGATCGCGTCCCTGCTTGACCGCGACCCGATGCTCCTGTTCGAACTGCGCGGCCTGAAATTCCCGGCGCTTCGCAAGAAGCTCGCAGGCTCGCCTCTCGGGCAGGCCCTCATGGACGAGCAGGCCGACGATGGCGGGCCCTTCGAGATTCCGGCCAAGCGCTACACCGATCCGCAGGGAACGCCTGCAGCAGGAATTGACCTCAAGTCGTACTGGAGGGGCGACAGACCGCTTCCGACGGCCGACGCGTTTGACGGCGCCCCGCCGACGCCCGCCGTTCTGGCCAAGAAGGGAGGCGACAACCCGGCGTTCTGGCACCTTGACCAGTCCTTCATCGGGGTGATGGAGGACGTATGCGCCCGGGTCGTTCAGAAGAACCGTTCGTCCCTGTAGGCGATGCCGGAAACCGCGCTTCGCGCCCTGCACCGCCTCGGTCGCACCGGCACTCGAGGGATTCTGATGCGGTACGAGCACGTGTCAAAGAATCTGGGCCACACTCCTCTCAGGCGTGTCCGTCGACGATTTAGCCGGAACTTCATCCTGACAATTTCCCGTCCGCTTCGCGCAAACCTCTGGCAAGGCTGGGCTTTTCCGCGCCAGTGCAGGGGTTTGCATTGGATTTATGTTGCCATGTAACTGCGCGCATTCTGTGTTGACATCTCCTTTTCATGCCATATGATGGCCTGAAACGTGTTGCCATGTAAGGATCCGGCCCGTGGCCCTCAGCGTCGACGTCATCCCCAACCGTTCCTCCCCGCCCGCCATCCTGCTGCGCGAGGCCTGGCGCGAGGGAAAGCGCATCCGCAGGCGGACCGTCGCCAACCTGTCGAGGATGCCGCCCGCCCTCGTCGACGCCGTCCGCGCCGCCCTCGCGGGCGGGGTGACGTTCCCGTCGCCGGACGCGGCCGTCGCCACCCGCCGCTCGCTGCCCCACGGGCACGTGGCCGCCGCGCCGGGGACGATGGGGCGGCTCGGGCTGGTGCGGATCCTGGGCCGGAGGGCGGAGCGGAACCGCGACCTCGCGCTCGCCGCGGTCGTGGCGCGGGTCGTCGACCCCGCCTCAAAGCTCGCCACCGCCAGGGCGCTGGATCCGGAGACGGCGACGACGAGCCTCGGGACCCTGCTGGGGCTCGGCCCCGTCACCGGCAACGAGATGCTCTCCATGCTCGACTGGCTGCTGAAACGCCAGCCCTGGATCGAGCGGAGCCTCGCGAACCGGCACCTCAGGGGCGGGAACACGCTGATCCTGTACGATGTCTCGTCGAGCTACCTGGAGGGGCGCTGCTGCCCGCTCGCGGCGTTCGGCCACAACAGGGACGGCAAGAAAGGCAAGCGGCAGGTCACCTACGGGCTTCTGTGCGCAGCGGACGGCTGCCCGGTGGCCGTGGAGGTGTTCGCGGGCAACGCGTCCGATCCCTCCACCGTCCCAGGCCAGGTGGACAGGGTCCGCGGGCGCTTCGGCGTCGAACGGGTGGCGCTGGTCGGCGACAGGGGCATGCTGACGACGGCGCGCATCCGTGCGGACCTGGAGCCGGCGGGTCTCGACTGGATATCGGCCCTGAGGACCGCGGACATCCGCAGGCTGCTCAGGGAGGGCCCGGACGGCGCGCCCGCCCCGCTCGTGCCCGAGGCGCTCGTCCCCGACGCGGTGGCGGAGGTCACGGGCCCGGACTTTCCCGGCGAGCGGCTCATGGTCTGCCTCAACCCGCGGCTCCGCGGGGAGAGGCGCCGGAAGCGGGAGGACCTGCTCAGGGCCACCGAGGAGACGCTCGCCGGCATCGCCGCCGCGGCCGCGCGCCGGAAACCGGGGCCGGCGAACCGGGACCGGACCCTCAGGGCCCTGGGGCGGGAGGCCAACCGGCGCAGGGTCGGGAAGCACTTCGACGTCGAGGTGCGCGACGCGGGCATGGACTGGGCGCGCAACGCCGGCAGGATCGAGGCCGAGGCCAGGCTCGACGGGATCTACGTCATCCGCACCAGCCTCGGCGCGGAGGCCATGGGGACGGAGGCGGCGGTCGACGCCTACAAGTCGCTCGCGGGCGTGGAGCGCGCGTTCCGGAACGCGAAGACCGACCTGCGGATCCGTCCCGTGCACGTGTACTCCGAGGACCATGTCCGGGCCCACGTGTTCCTCTGCATGCTCGCCTGCCACCTGGAATGGCACATGCGCCGCCGCCTCGCGCCGATCCTCTTCGAGGACGACGACCGCGGGGCGGCGCGGGCGCGGCGGAACTCGCCGGTGGAGCCCGCGAGGGTCTCGGAGAGCGCCAGGGCCAAGGCGGCGCGCAGGCGCACGCCCGACGGGCTTCCGGTCCACAGCCTGCGCACGCTGCTCGCCGACCTCGGCACGCTGACGCTGAACGAGGTGACGCTGCCGGGCGCTCCGGACCACGCCTTCCCGCTTCTCGCCACGCCGACGGAGCCGCAGCGCCGGGCCTTCGAACTTCTGGACATCGACCCCGCCCGAGGGATGTTGCCATGTAAGTGACAGGTTCAAAACCCCGGAATCCGCCTCCGGGTCCTTGAATCGTTGGGGATTCCCGTTTGAAACCTAAATGAAGTTCCGTTTAGCGATACCTGGCGGGCGGCAGACGCGGCATGGAAACCCCCTTCCCAGGCCGTCTCTCTTCGCCCGGGCCGGGGAGAAGCCGCGACGAAACCTCAAGGTGACCGCTTGCCGATGATCCCTGCCGCGCGGGACGAAGTCCTCCGCGGCGCCTTGCACATGCACGACCGGCGAGTTCCGGCCGGGTGTAGTTCAGATTTTTGACTCCATCGGTTCTGTTCCGCCATCCATGCGGCGTGCCGTGCAAGCCGGCCGGCGACGCGCGTTGAGGCAAGATACAGGAGCGAGAGCCATGGCAAGGGACGCAGGGAACAAGGGGCGCCGCCATCCGGACACGGTGGATTGTCTGGATGCGCTTGGCGAGGAAGGCGCTGCGGTGGTCCGGCCGCACGAGGGCGGCCACACGCGATGCTGGATCGAGGGGGGGGCAAGGTGCGGAGCCGCGACGTCGGGCGGGACGAGCTGCCGCCGGCTGGCGCCGGGGCGGTCTCGTCGGAGTTCGGGCTGGCCGGGGGGAAGGCGGAGACCTTGCTGCGGCAGGCCGGGATCAGGTTCGGCGGCGTTCCTGCCGCCCGGGCCGCGGAGGTGCGGTCCGCCGACGCGGCGACCCTGGACGCGCTGGTGACCGCCGGCACGCCGGAGGAGGTCTTCGGCCCCCGGCGGCGTCGCAGCTGCGGCTCGCGCCCGTCTGCTGAGAAGGCTGCGAAGCCGGCCTGCGGCGCCTGGCCGGAAGCCGTCCGGCAGGACACGGCGCTGCGCCTCCACGGGCGGCGCCTGGGCCACCTGCGCGGCGACGTTCCCGGCGCGTCCGGGAGGTCCGCTGGCTGGAAGAGGGCTGGAGGCCGGATGAAGGGCCGTGCGCCAGGGGCGGCTCACGGGGCAGGCGGGATGCGCTTGCCGGGCGGCGCTGGAGCGGACGGGCGGGAATCGAACCCCCTCCTCGTGCCCGGTAAGGCTCGCGCTCTGCCATTGAGCTACGTCCGCGCGGCGACGTGCGTAGCCCCCGGCGCGGTCGCGGTCAAGCCGTTCCCGCCCCCGACCCGGTCCGGATCATGCGCGCGGTCCGCAGGGCCTTCAGGAAGGCATCCGACGCCCGCCTGCCCTGAGCGTGTGCCGAACGCCCGGGGCTTTGCCGCTTGCGATCAGCCACTCTGCATGCTGCCGGATGCGGCCATTGATCTCGATCTGGTCGCGCATGGAGAAATCCACAGGGAAGCCAGGCTCGCGGTGGTGCACGCCGCCGAGGGGCGGGACCCCGGGACCGGCGCGGCGGTGAAGGACCGGGGCAGCGAGTCGTTCTCCTGCCTCATCGACAGCGTCCGGATGGCGGTGCCCCTTGTTCCCGGCGTCCCTTGCCATGGCTCTCGTTCCTGTCCCTTGCCTCAACGCGCGCCGCCGGCCGGCTTGCCTGGCACTTGCACGGCACGCCGCATGGATGGCGTAACAGAACCGCCGGAGTCAAAAATCTGAACTACACCCGTTCCGGCCCTGTGCCGCATGGGTAGTGTCTCAGAGCTTGACCTAAAACTCCATATATAGTTCCATAATGGCGTATTCAAAGGATTTTAGCACAACATATAGTGTCTTGGCATGAATTTTAGGTCAAGCTCTCAGTTGAAGATAATCCTTTCTTGAAGCATGGCATCTACTCCCCCCGTTCCACTCTGAAGTGCAACACCTGATGCAGCGCCCCGGGCGGTTCGACGACACAAGATGTTGCGAATCGGCCAGGCGGCGGCAACAGTCCCTGTGATGAAGCAAGGAGACTGTCATGCCCGAGGGCCATCGCCACCGGCCTCATGCAGAACGCTGCCAGATCCACGCCCCGGGAAAGCGGGCTTTCCGGCCCGGCGATTGCCCGCCAGCTCGGCCGCGACCGCACGACGGTCTGCCTCGACCTGTGGGACACGACCGCCTGCCCGCCGGATGCGCCGGAAACCGATTGTGACGGGAAAATCCGCGGCAGCACCGGGCTTCTGCCAACCGGCGGGTGGGAGCGCACCGGCGGCCCGACGGTCTGCAACGCGCAATTCCTTAGAGCTTGACCTAAAATGCCATATATTGAACTATACTGGCATATTTCCGAGATTTCAGCACAACATATAGTGTTTGGTGTGAATTTTAGGTCAAGCTCTCAGGCTTTCGACGATGGCGCGCCAGGACGCCGGCGTCGTCTGCCGGCCGACCTCCCGGTCCCGTCCGGGCAGCCAGCGAGCGAGAAACTCCTCTTCCGGCAGCGCGAAATGGTCCGTCGCCAGCCGCAACGCCTCGCGCATGGCGGCAAGCCCGCGTTCGGCAAACTCCACCATGACGTGGATCTGCAGGACCTGTCCCCTGTAATGCAGCGCAAGGGGCTCGAAGTCAGCCTTGGAGAACCCGCGCCGGTCCCGCCGCTCCAGCCGGATCGTCATGGCAGGGCGGAACACCGCCAGCCCCTTGTTCAGGCGGAGCGCCTCCTGCTCGTGGAGCCAGAGCAGGGCCCGGTCCAGCAGCTTGGCCGGGCTTCGGACCCTGCTCTTCAGGACCAGATCGGACTCGATCGCCTGCAGGAGCTTTCCGAGCGTGGTCTCTGCCAGCAGATCGGTGCCGCGGCTGCCCGACGGCAGGCAGTCGAGCAGATGCTCCAGCAGTCTGGCGGCCGCCTCGCGGCGTATCTCGGCCCACTTCTCCAGCGCGCTCCATTCGCGATGCAGCGTGACCCGTGCAGTCTCCGCGTCGTGCTTGCGCACCGTGAGGCTGCCCACGGCACCGTCTTCCTCGCCGCGTCCATCAAAGGCGATTCCACGGACGATGCGGAACAGCCGTTCCGGCAGCGGGTCGGCCAGGCCCTGGTCCCGCAGCACCTGGGCGGCGATGCGCAGATGGAGGAGCGAACTGTCCCCCTGTCCGATGTCGGGAGCCATCTCCCGCATGTGGGCGATGAGGGCGGTTTCAAGCGCCGCCGCCTCCTCGAGGCGCTTGCGCGACGAGCGGTCGACTCCGGTGTGGACGAACGCGGTCAGCGCCGTGTCGTTGCTGGCGATGCCGAACCGCTCGAGGTCGCAGAGCGCGCCGCGCACCCGTTCCGGACTGAGAGCTTGAATCATAATTCAATAATATCAATATGTTAAGAGATTCCAGCCGCCTGGCCCCGCGCCACCCGCCGCATCAGGAACCGGCACGCCGCGAGCTGCGCCCAGGCCAGCGAACTCTCCAGCGTCCGCTCGAAGTCCTTCGCCAGACGCCGGCACCGCGACATCCACGCGAAGGTCCGCTCCACCACCCAGCGGCGGTACAGGACCGTGAAGCCCCTTGTTTCCCTGGGCCGCTGGACGATCTCGACGATCGACCCCAGGCCGTGCTCCGCCAGCGCGGCCTCGAGCTTCGGACCCGCGTAGCCGCCGTCCGCCCACAGCTTCGTCACCTGCGGCGCCTTCTCCAGCATCGCCAGGATGACGGCCGGCGCCCCGTCCCGGTCCTGCACGTCCGCCTCGTGCACCCGGAGCGCGATCGGGAACCCCTCGACGTCCACCGTCAGGTGCCGCTTGCGCCCCTTGACCTTCTTGCCCGCGTCGTATCCCGCCGGCCCGCCCGCCTCCGTCGTCTTCACCGACTGGCTGTCGATCGCGGCCGCCGTCGGCTGCGCCTCGCGCCCCGCCTGCGCACGGCCCAGCGTGCGCAGCACGTCCAGCATCCGTTCCAGGACGCCGTTGTCGCGCCACGCGTAGAAGTGGTTCTGTACCGTCGTAAAGGGCGGAAAGCACTTGGGAATCGCCCGCCACTGGCATCCCGTGGCCAGCATGTACTGGATCGCATTGAACGTCTCGCGCAGGTCGGTCGTCCGGCGGCGGCCAGGCTTCGCCGGGGCCGGAAGCAGCGGCTCGACCAGAAGCCATTCCTCGTCGGTCAGGTCGGTTTCATATCGCTCCGACTTGCGGTTATACTCTTCGCGGGTGGTCTCGTCCCAGGCCATTGTGTCCTCCTTGTCTGGGTGGAAACTGACAGGGAAATACCACGTCTGGGGGGAGGCCATCCACATTTTAGGTCAAGCTCTTAGAGACACTGGAACAGTCCAACACACACTCAATTTCCTGTTCAGCGTCCAGGATGACAGCGTCAAGGCGAATCGCCAGAACCATCTCATCGTGCACATGCACGACCCGCTCCAGGTCTTGCGGATTCCCATCCTGGATGATGACTGACCCGCGTCGGGCGGTCTCCGGGCCGCCCTGTCCGCACCGGGTGTTTCGGCGATTTTCAAACTGAGACACTGCCGCCGCATGCCCTTGAATGACAGCCCTCCGCGCTTCATATAGCGGAAAAGTCCCATGCTGACGACGAGGATGGACGACCCCCTTTCACTGATAGACACCGGCTTCTGGGTGACGTGCGGCGCGATCATGCTGCTCCTGATCCTTTCCGCCTTCTTCTCCGGCAGCGAGACCGCGCTGACCGCCGCTTCCCGCGGAAAGCTCAAGGCACGCGCCGAGAAGGGTGAGAGCGGGGCGGCGCGCGCGCTCGAACTGACCGAGGACAGCGAGCGCCTGATCGGATCGGTCCTGCTGGGCAACAACCTCGTCAACATCCTGGCCACTTCGCTCGCAACGGCAATGTTCACGCGCGCCTTCGGGGAAAGCGGGGTTGCACTGGCCACGCTGCTCATGACGCTCCTCGTGCTGATTTTCGCGGAGGTCCTGCCGAAGACCTACGCGATCTCGAACGCCGAACCGGCCGCCAGCCGCGTCGCCCGGCCCATCGGATGGATCGTCCTTGTCCTCAACCCCGTCGTGCATGCTGTGCGAACCGTCGTGCGCGGCGTCATGTTCGTCTTCGGCGTCCGGATCGACCCGAACAGCCGCATCCTCTCGGTGCGCGAGGAAATCGCGGGCGCCCTTCGGCTCGGCCATTCGGAAGGCGTGCTGGAGAAGGAGCACCGCGACCGAATGCTGGGCGCGCTTGACCTCGGAGACCGGACGGTCGAGGAAATCATGCTCCACCGCAGCAAGATCGAGATGATCAATGCCGACCTGCCGCCACAGCAGATCATCGAGCTTTGCCTGAACTCGGCGCATACGCGCCTGCCCATATTCCGTGGCGAACAGGAAAACATCATCGGCGTGCTGCACGCGAAGGAACTGCTCCGCGCGATCCATCCCCGCCTTTCGGATCCCGGGGCGAAATCCGATCCGTTCGACGGCTTTGACCCGTTGGACGTGGCGATGAAGCCCTACTTCGTTCCGGAGACCACGACGCTTGACGACCAGATGCGCCAGTTCCTGCACCGGTCGACCCATTTCGCCCTGGTCGTTGACGAGTACGGCGCGCTTGAGGGCCTGATCACCCTCGAGGACATCCTGGAGGAGATCGTCGGCGAAATCACCGACGAAATGGACCCTGACAAGGTCCACCCGCTCCAGAGAACGGAAGGCGGCGGCTTCGTGGCCGACGGAGCGATGACAATCCGGGACCTGAACCGTGCGACGGACTGGTCACTGCCGGACGACGAGGCCGTGACGGTCGCGGGTCTCGTGATCCACGAGGCCCAGACGATCCCCACGGTCGGCCAGGTCTTTTCCTTCCACGGCTTCCGATTCGAGATCCTTGAGCGCCACAACAACCGGATCACGCGCCTCAAGATCGGGCGCTCCGACACCATGCCCCGCACCTGCGGTGCTGTGAAGGGCACAGGATACTGAAACAAATGGACATTCTCTCTCGCGCCACGAACCGGAAGGCGGCCGTTCAGCCCGATTCCGGTTCGCCGGCGCAACTGATTCGGGAGAGAGCCCATGGCCAACCGACGCCTTACGGCAGGGGCGGCGTGGATCCGGCCACGAACTGACGGCAAGCGGGCGGACAACGTCTATATCCGCGCTCCCGATCGCAACGTCTCTCTCTTTCGGCCATCCCGGCAAGACCATGCCTCACGCATGCCGTCAGCGCTCGGTGAGCTTCAGCTCGATCCGCCTGTTCTGCGCCCGCGCGGCGTCGGAATCCCCCGGGTCGACAGGCCGGTACTCGCCGAAGCCTGCGGCGGCCAGCCTCTCGGGGGGAAAGCCCAAGCTCCCGGTCATGTATCTAACGACCGAAAGCGCGCGGCCGGCGCTGAGCTCCCAGTTGTCCGCGAACGCGCCCGTGGGCAGCACCGGCGCGTTGTCCGTGTGCCCGTCGACCCGCAGCACCCAGTCGAGGTTCGCGGGAATCTCGTCGGCCACGTCCTCGAGGATCTCCGCGACTTCCGCGATCGAGGCCCGGCCTTCCGGCAGGAGGTTGGCCGAACCGCTCTCGAACAGGACCTCGGAAGAGAACAGGAACCTGTCGCCGACGATCCGGACACCCTCCCGGTCGCCCAGGACCTGCCGCAACGTGCCGAAGAACTCCGACCGGTAGGCGGCGAGGTCGACGACCTGCTCGTCCAGCCGCGCCTTCTCGCGCCGCAGGCGCTCCGCATCCGCCGCCTCCAGCTCCGCGCGCCGTCTCGCCTCCTCCGCCGCGCGCCGCTCCTGCGCTGCGGCGCGGGCCAGGGCCTGGTTGAGCCGGCTTCCAAGCGACTCGATCTGCACCCGGGACTCCCTGTCTCGCTCCGCGGCGCTGTCAAGAAGCTCCGAGAGCTCGGCGAGCTGGCTTCGGAGCACGGCCGCCTGCGCGTTCAGGAGCGCGACCTCGCGCTGCGCCTTCGAGGAGATCTCCCGCTCCGAAGCGAGCTTCCGGCCGGCCGTGTCCAGAAGGACCTGCATCCGGTCCCGCTCAGCGGCGGCATCCGCGCCCGCACCCTCGGCGGCCAGCCGCGCCGCGAGGGCGGCGGCCAGCTCCTCTCGGAGCCGCCCCGCGTCCGCCTCGGCGCCCCTGAGCGTCGCCACCTCGTCGCGCAGCAGGTCCCGGGCCGCGGCCAGCCGGGCGAGCTCGGCCCGCGCGCGTTCCCGGCCCGCGCGCGCATCGTCCCGGTCTGCCTCGGCATCTGCCAGCAGGCCCTCCGCAAGATCGATCTGCGCAAGCGCGCCGGCGAGCCGCGCATTGAGCTCCTCCTCCGCCGCATCCGCCGCGGCGAGCAAGGCGAGCGTCTCCTCGGCCTTCCTCCGCTCCTCCTCCAGCCGGAGAGACAGCGCGGTCAGCTCGGCGTCGGAATTGCGCAGCCGCTCGCGCAGCGCCTCCGCGATCGCCGCCTCGGCGAGCCGCGCCGCCTCTCGTGCATCAAGCTCCGCACGCGCGCTTTCGGCCTGCGCCAGCAGTTCCCTGATGGCCGCCGCATCGGCCTCGGCATCGCTTTCGGCCTTTCGCAGATCGGCCTCGGCCCGGGCCAGCGAAGCGGCGGTCTCGGCCTCGGATGCCTCCGACCGCCCAAGCGCCGCCAGGGCGTCCGCCAGCGACGCCTCGCGCGCCTCCACGTCGGCCAGCGCCCGCGCCAGCAGCGCGGCCGTCTCCGCCTCGGACGCCTCCGACCGCCCAAGCGCCGCCAGGGCGTCCGCCAGCGACGCCTCGCGCGCCTCCACGTCGGCCAGCGCCCGCGCCAGCAGCGCGGCCGTCTCCGCCTCGGACGCCTCCGACCGCCCAAGCGCCGCCAGGGCGTCCGCCAGCGACGCCTCGCGCGCCTCCACGTCGGCCAGCGCCCGCGCCAGCAGCGCGGCCGTCTCCGCCTCGGACGCCTCCGACCGCCCAAGCGCCGCCAGGGCGTCCGCCAGCGACGCCTCGCGCGCCTCCACGTCGGCCAGCGCCCGCGCCAGCAGCGCGGCCGTCTCCGCCTCGGACGCCTCCGACCGCCCAAGCGCCGCCAGGGCGTCCGCCAGCGACGCCTCGCGCGCCTCCACGTCGGCCCTCAGCCGAGCCGCCACGGACGCGAGATTGCGGCTCTCGTCCAGCGCCCTGTCGCGCGCGGCCAGCAACGCGGCCACCTGCCCCTCAAGGCCGGCAACGGCTTCGTCCCGGTCTCGCAGCGTGCGCGCCTGCGCATCGATCTGGCTGGTGAGGCTGGCAATGAGCGCGGCCTGCCGATCGCTCTCGCCCTCCAGCGCGGCAAAGCTTTGCCGAAGTTGCGCGGCGTCCCGTTCCGACAGTCCGAGCGCGTCGTTGAGCGCCAAGACTTCCGCCGCGAGATCTCCGAGTTCGGATTCCTGTCCCGTTATGGTCTCTCGCAGCACTGCCTGCACGAACATGAATATCGTGAGCAGGAATATCAGCACCAGAAGCAGGGCCGCCATTGCGTCCACGAAGCCCGGCCAGATCGAACCGGACACGCGCCGCGCCGACCTATGCGTCAGGGGCATGGTTCAAGATCCGTCCTGACCGCGCTGCCCAAGCGCCCGCATTTCCCTTTTCAGTTCTGCAAGATCGGCCCTGAGCGCTCCCATGCTTTCCTGCCGGCCTGCCGAGACCTCCTCCAGGATGCGGAGCATCTGGACATCCATCGACCTGAGGCGTCGGCGGCTTTCCGCATCAAAGCCGCCGGCCCCTTCCCGCACGAGATCTTCAAGGACGGACGCAAGACGCGCCTGAGCTTCGGAACTCCATTCAGGACCACGGCTGCCGAGCCGTTCATTGAGCGTTCCGATTGCCTCGGCGACCACTGCCATTTGCCGGCTGTCGGCGACTCTCTCCTCCGCAAGGCCGACATGGGCCGCCTGAAGCTGATTCATCTGCTCGACGAGAAGCTCGACCAGTTGCGACAGGGATCCCTCTTCGCCGCCCGCACCCTCCTCGCCGGTGAAACCGACCCGTGTCATGGTGGTGAGCCACTCTTCCAGTTCGCGATAGAAGCGGTTCTGGCCGTGCCCGGCAAACAGTTCCAGAATCCCGACGACAAGCGATCCGGCCAGCCCCAGGAGCGAGGAAGCGAAGGCGATGCCCATTCCCTCAAGCTGGTCCTCGAGGCCGGAAATCAGGCGCTCGAACACCATGACGCCGCTTTCGCCTTCCGCCGGCGCCAATGCGCGAATCGTGTCCACTACGGCGGGCACTGTGGTTGCAAGGCCGTAGAACGTGCCCAGGAGGCCGAGAAAAATCAGCAGATTCATGATGTAGCGCGTGATGTCCCGAGCCTCGTCGATGCGCGTCGCGACGGAGTCGAGAATCGAGCGGGAGGACGACGCGCCGATCTGGCTGCGCGCGCTCTTCTTGCGCAGGAGGGCCGCCAGCGGCGCCAGAAGCCTCGGCGCCCGGACAAGCTCGTGGCCCGGACGGCGTTCGGCGAATCCCTCGATCCAGCTGACCGACGACACGAGCTGGAAGATCTGCCAGAAGCAGGCCACGACGCCCACGACGAAGACAAGGGCTATGAACCCGTTGAACCAGGGATTCGCCAGGAAGACGGGAGCAACCCGCGGATAGGCCAGCACGGCCCCGGCGCCGACCAGCGCCAGGACGAGGATCATCGTCACGATCTGACGGTAGGGTTGCGTGAAATGCCACTCGGCATTGGTGTCCGGTCGCGTCATCGGCCATCGGCCCCATGCTGCCTTCGGTCGAGAATAGTTAATGCGCGACGGAGTGCCAACCGGAATGCGAGGACATGCAGGCCTGGGAATGCGCTGTCCGAACGCAAGGATTCACCGTTGCTTCATCTCCTCTTGCACCGAAGCCGCGCGCATGCCGGACGCGATGCATCGGCGCCGAAGTCGCCTCCCGGCTGTGGCCGTCGCGGCGTCTCCGCGCGGGAAGGCACGGACTCCGGCGCGGTTCCCGGCAGGACTGCAGGGAATCCGGACGCTCACGCCCTCTCGCCGCCCTGCGCGTCACCGCGCCCCGCTGCAAGAACGCGCACGCGCGCGGAAAGCCATTCCAGGTCTTCGTCCGCGATGCCCAGTTCACGAAGGCGGCCCGCGGTTTTCCAGAGATACTCCGAATTCGGGCCGCGCCCGCCTGCCGCGCGCGCGATGATCTCGGCTTGCCGTTCAGGTTCAAGCCCGGAGACGTACTGCACATGGGCCGGATCGATCACGTAGGCCAGCGCCACGGCCCTGGTGCCGTCCTCGAGATCCAGCCGCACGAGGCGCTCGACATAGGCCGACGATATCAGTTCGCGCTCTCGCAGACGGTCGATCGCCTCGGCTCTTGCCTGGCCGGGCACGCGCATCGCCTGACCCTGGCAAGAAGCGCCGGACATCTGGTCAAGCGCCAGAACCAGCCCCGGCTCCTCAACGGTTCCACGATGGTGGATTGAGCGCATGCAAAACGACCTGTGATATCCGCGCAAGGTCGCAAGCTTCCGCTCGGCCACCGGGAAACCCGGGTTCCAGAGAAGCGACGCGTACCCGAAGACCCAGAATGGCTCGAGATCCAGGAGCCTCTCGTCGGGAGAACATGTGCAAGCGGCCATCAGCCCCCACCCCTTCGCGTTGACGGCGCGGACCGCTGAAACGGCCGCGCGGACGCAGGCCGGCATTCGTTTCAGCTCGACCCGTCCCGTGATCCGCATGGCGCGGCTTGGCCGGCCGCACAAGCGCCGCGCGTTCCCGTGCCACGCCGCGCCATCGCCCTGACGCCCGAGCGCTCGAAGGCCGCGGCGCCGGACGCGGGGAGATCCGGGAGGCTCTCCCGCGGCGCAGGCAATGCCCGGACGCACGCCGGCATGCCCGGGCATGCCGCGCTTTCGCGGCGGCGGGCGACCTCCTGCTTGCCAGCAGAGGTCATGCAGCCACCTGCCCAGTGAGCGTCCTGAATGCAACGCGGGTTCGAGAAACGCAGGCAGTCCGGCGGGAGGCCCGGGGCGCTGACGCCAACATCCTCGCACCTCATGGGACAGCGCACCGCAGCGTGCGGGGGCGTTCGTGATCACGCACGCGCACGATTCCCTTTCTCTTCCGCCATGGCCACCATAAACAGCTGGCAGCAGTCAAGGAAAGAGGCGGATGCTGCGTCTTGTCGCCCTGCTGGTCGTCGCCGCGCTCCTGTGGATGTGTTGGTGGGTCATCGGACACTCGGCCTACCAGAGAGGCCTGACGTCCTGGATGGAACAAAGGCGAACCGAAGGCCGGGTGGCGGAATTCTCGGACATCACGACGCGCGGCTTCCCCAGCCGCTTCGACACCACCATCCAGGATCCCAGGCTCGCGAGCCCTCGAACGGGCATCGCATGGTCGGCGCCTTTCGTGCAGTTCCTCTCCCTTGCGTACAGGCCGTATCAGGTCATCGCCGCATTGCCGGACGAGCACGTGATCTCGACGCCGCATGAGGCGCTTCGAATAAGCCATGACAGCGCTCGGGCATCCCTCTTCCTCAAGCCGCTGAAGGACCTTGCCCTGGAAAGGGCGCGGCTGGTCGTGCGGAACCCCCGGGTTCACTCGTCCCGGGGCTGGGACGTCTCGTCAGGGGAGTGGCGCTTCGCCATCGAGGCGATGCCGGTGCGCGAGAACACGTACCGCGCGGGAATGGAACTGCTGGAGATCTCCCTGCCTGACTCGTTGCAACGCGCCCTGGATCCGTCCCGGACGCTGCCCGATCACGTGAGCGTGATCCACGCCGACGTGGCGCTTGCGCTCGACGCCCCGATGGATCGACGCTCTCTGGAAGGGAAGCGTCTCGGGATCACCCGGCTGGAGGTGAGCGATCTGTCCGTTCGCTGGGGCGACCTCTCCCTCAGCGCAAGCGGCGACCTGAATGTCGCCGATGATGGCGTGCCCTACGGCGAGATCATGCTCCGCGTGGCGGAATGGCGGTCCGTTCTGGGCGTCGCGGAAGGGGCGGGGCTGTTCCGGCCGGAACTTCGCGACATGCTTGAATCCGCGCTCGCGCCGATGAGCGGTCCTGCCGACGTGCTTGAGCTGCCGCTCGCGTTCTCGGGAGGCCAGGTCAGGCTGGGCGCGATTCCGTTGGGAAAGGCTCCGCCGCTCCCGGCCTGGTGACGCCCGTTCTCCGGAAACGGGGTCACGGGCTGCATCGGCTTGACGCATGTCATCGCGACCCGCCGCGGCCGAAGTCCGGCGCATCCGTGTCCTGGCCTGCCTCGATGATGCCGCGGCGGATCGCGCGTGTGCGGGTGAAGTAGTCGAAAAGCAGCTCTGCATCTCCCGTCCTGATCGCGCGCTGCAAGGCGAACAGCTCCTCCGTGAAGCGGCCCAGGATTTCGAGCGTCGCCTGCCTGTTGTTCAGGAACACGTCCCGCCACATCGTCGGATCGGATGCCGCGATTCGCGTGAAGTCCCGAAAGCCTGCCGCCGAGTACTTCACGACCTCGCTGTCCGTCACCCTTCGAAGGTCATCGGCCACGCCGACCATCGTGTAGGCGATGAGATGCGGACAGTGACTCGTGACCGCCAGGACCAGGTCGTGATGGTCGATGCCCATCTCCTCGACATTTGCGCCCATGCCCCGCCAGAACCGCTTCAGCCGGCCGAGCGCCTCATCATCGGTGCCCGGATCGGGCAGCAGGATGCACCAGCGGTTCTCGAAGAGCTCCGCGAAGCCAGCGCGAGGCCCCGAATGCTCGGTCCCGGCGAGCGGATGGCCGGGAATGAAGTGAACGCCTTCGGGCACGTGGGGCGCGACGGCATCAACCACCGCCCGCTTGACCGAACCGACGTCCGTGAGGGTGGCGCCGGGTTCGAGGCAAGGTCGGATCTCGCGCGCAACGGCCTCCATCGCGCCAACGGGCACGGCGAGGACGACGAGGTCGGCGCCTGCCGCCGCCCGGGCCGGGGTGTCGGTCACGATGTCGCACAAACCGAGTTCCCGTGCCGTTTCGAGGCTCTCCGCCGACCTGGCCGTGCCGACGATCTCGGTCGCAAGCCCGGCGCGCCGGATGGCGCGGGCCATGGAAGACGCGACGAGTCCGAGACCGATCAGGGCAACGCGACGGTAGACCGCCGTCATGTCCCGAGCTCCCTGAAGCGCCGAACGCTCTCGACCACACGCCGGCAGTCGCTCCTGCCGCCAACGGTGATCCGCAGACAGTCCGGCAGCCTGTAGCCCCCGACCTTTCGGACCAGAATGCCGTCCTCGCGAAACGCGGCGTCACAGGCGTTCGCCTCCTCCTCGTTCCGGAAACGGGCCAGGACGAAGTTTGCGCTCGACGGGTCCGAGGGGACATCCAGCTCGACCAGGGCGTTCGACAGCCACTCGCGGCAGGCGGCGTTCTCCTCCATACAGCGCCTTACCCAGTTCCGGTCGCGCATGGCCGCTGCGGCGACCGACAGCTGAACCGCCGAGAGGTTGAAGGGGGGACGCACCCGGTTGAGATTGTCGATGACGTGCGCCGGACCGTATCCCCAGCCGACGCGAAGCCCGCCAAGCCCGTAGATCTTGGAGAACGTGCGGATCGTCATGACATTGTCGCGCGCCGCGACCAGGGCGGCGCCGCCGTCGAATCCGTCCACGTACTCGGCATAGGCCCCGTCCAGGACGAGGAGCGCACGGCCCGGCAGGGCTTCGGCAAGCCGACGGACCTCGCCCGCGCCGATCATCGTGCCCGTCGGATTGGACGGGTTTGCCACGAAGACGAGCCGCGTGCGATCGGTGACGCCCTCCAGGACGCGGTCAACGGCCACGTGACGCTCCGCTTCGGGCACCTCTACGGGCGTGGAGCCGGCCGCCATGGCCGCAATCCGGTACATGGCGAACCCGTGCGCGGTGTGAATCACCTCCGCGCCTTCCCCGCCATAGGCATGGCAGAGAAAGGAGATGATTTCGTCAGACCCGGCGCCGCAGATGACCTGATCCGGGTTCACGTCATGAACCTCGGCTATCGCGTGGCGCAGGCAGGCATGGTCGGTCGACGGGTACCGGTGCAGCTCGCCGGCCACCTGGGACCATGCGGCCCTTGCCGTCTCGGGCGGCCCGAGCGGGTTTTCGTTCGACGACAGCTTCAAGACGTCGCTGCATCCGTCAAGACGGCTTTCCCCGCCCTGATACAGTGCAATCAGCTCGATGCCGGCCTTCGGGACGGGCGTTCTGGTCATGGGCGGGTCTTTAGCCGTCCCGGGCATGACGCGCCAGCGCCAAACGCCGGTACGGGCTGCCCGGCCCTTGCCGGCCGCAGGCGGCGGCGAACCGGCCCCGGGGACCCGCCGCCCGGGCATGCGGCGAGCCTGCGCATGCCCGTGACATCCGGCATCCCGGCCTCGGGCTCGCGTCCGAGGCGCCTGCGCGCGAAGGGTCGCGGGACGTGACGGACCGCCGACCCCGGCAGTCTCCGCATGCAGGAGGAGGCGCCCGCCACGAAGACCGGGGGCGACGGCACCGCCGGTGGGGACGCGCGCGCCGGAGTTGACACCTTTGTCGCCCTCAGCCATTTTGCCCCCCTCCAATCAATGGAAGGACCGCATCCATTAAGACGAGAGTCCTGTGCGGAGCTGCGCTTCTGGCGCTTGCAGGCGGCATGGCCTCGGCCGACTACAGGCTGACGGTGCTTCACACGAACGATTTCCACGCGCGCTTCGAGCCGGTCAACCGCTTTGATTCGGCCTGCAGCCGGGAAGACGACGAAGCGGGCAAGTGCTTCGGCGGCTCGGCACGTCTCGTCAGCGCGATCAGGGCGGCAAAGGCGCGGAGCGAGAACTACATCCTTGTCGATGGCGGCGACCAGTTCCAGGGATCGCTGTTCTACACTCAGTACAAGGGCCAGGCTGCGGCCGAAATGATGAACAGGATGGGATACGACGCGATGGCCGTGGGCAACCACGAGTTTGACGACGGGCCGGAGGTTCTGCGCGCCTTCGTAGATTCCGTCGACTTTCCGATGCTGATGGCGAATGCGGACATCGGAAACGAGCCGGCCCTTGCCGGCGCGATCAGCCCGTCGGCTGTCCTGGAACGCGGCGGGGAGCGGCTGGGACTGATCGGGCTGACGCCCGAAGACAACGCCGAACTGGCCTCGCCGGGCCCGAACGTGCGTTTCAGCGACCCGGTCGAGGCCGTGCGCGACGAGGTCGCGCGGATGGAGGCACAGGGGATCAACAAGATCATCGTCCTCAGCCATTCCGGCCTGTCGGTCGACTTGCGCATTGCCGAGGCCGTGCCTCAGGTCGACGTCATTGTCGGAGGGCATGACAACCGGCTGCTGTCGAACACGCAGGAAGGGGCGCACGGGCCCTATCCATTGATGGTCGGCAGCACCGCCATCGTGCAGGCCTACGCCTACGGCAGGTTCCTTGGGGAGATCAACGTCACCTTCGACGGCGAAGGCAAGGTTGTCGAGGCCGTGGGCGAGCCGGTCCCGCTCGATGCCGGCGTGGCAGAGGACGCCGGCACCAAGACGAGGATCGGCGAGCTGGCCGAGCCGCTCGACGCGATCCGGAACAGGGTCGTGGCGGAGGCAGGCGCGTTCATCCAGGGCGATCGGTCGGTGTGCAGGGCCGAGGAATGCGCCTTGGGAAACCTGGTCGCGGATTCCATGCTGGACCGCGTCCGGCATCAGGGCGTCCAGGTCGCGATCGCCAATTCAGGAGGCATTCGCGCATCGATCGAAGAGGGCGAAGTGACCATGGGCGAGATCTTGACCGTGCTGCCGTTCCAGAACACCCTGGCGACTTTCCGCATAAGGGGCCAGAGCATCATCGACGCGCTCGAGAACGGCGTAAGCCAGGTCGAGGACCTCAAGGGCCGCTTTCCGCAGGTGGCGGGGCTCAGCTTCAGCTGGGATCCAGCAGCCGGCCCGAACGAGGGCCGGATCCGGGAGGTCCTGATCGGCGAAGAGACCATCGATCCCGAGGCCGTCTACGGCGTGGTGACGAACAACTACGTCCGCAACGGCGGTGACGGCTACGCCATGTTCGCCACCGAAGCGATGGATGTCTATGACTTCGGGCCGGACCTGGCCGACGTGCTGGCCGAATACATGGCCGCCCAAGGCCCGGTCATGCCGAAGGTCGAAGGTCGGATCTCCAGGCAGGAATAGCCGCAGGGGCCGTTCGCCGGCTCCGGGCCGCACGCATGGAGGGCACGTGGCCTCCCCAGGCGCTGGGGACGGGACTTGCCGGAGCGCGCCGCCGGGGGATTGCGGGCCGGCCCGCTCGTCCAGCCGCATGGCGACGGCGCCGCCATGACGGGAGTGTCCCGGCCTGCGCCGCCGCGGCAGGCCGACATGGCCGCATCCAGCCGATTCGACAAGGCTTGCGCGCTCGGGAGCCGCGGCTCAGTCCATCGCCTTGAAAGCGAATTCGCCGCCTTCCTTGATGCCGGAAAACCAGCGTGCAGTGACGGTCTTGGTTCTCGTGTAGAAGCGGAACGCGTCGGGCCCGTACTGGTTCAGGTCTCCGAAGGCGGATCGCTTCCAGCCGCCGAAGGAGTAGTAGGAAAGCGGCACGGGAATCGGGAAGTTGATGCCCACCATGCCGGCGTTCACCCTGTTCGCGAAGTCCCGGGCCGCATCGCCGTCGGCCGTGAAGATGGCGGCACCGTTCCCGTACGGGCTGTCCATTGCCAGCTTCAGCGCGTCCTCGTAGCTTTCCGTCCGCACCTGGCTCAGGACCGGGCCGAAGATCTCCTCCTTGTAGATGTCCATGTCGGGGGTCACGTTGTCAAAGAGCGTAGGGCCGAGGAAGTATCCGGCCTCGTAGCCCTGAAGCGTGAAATCCCGGCCATCGGCCAGGAGCGTGGCCCCCTGCTCCACGCCCCTGTCGATGAGCCCTGTCACCCGCTTCTGGCTGGCCCTGCTGACAAGCGGCCCGAAATCCACGTCCTCGCCGGCGGTGTACGGGCCGACCTTGAGCTTCTCTATCCTCTGCACAAGCCGCTCGGTCAGCGCGTCCCCCGTCCGCTCTCCCACCGGCACCGCGACCGAAACCGCCATGCAACGCTCCCCGGCTGCGCCGTAGCCGGCGCCGACCAGCGCGTCGGCGGCCTTGTCCAGATCGGCGTCGGGCATGACGATCATGTGGTTCTTCGCTCCGCCGAAGCACTGCGCGCGCTTCCCGTTCGAGCAGGCACGGCCATAAATGTATTCCGCGACCGGCGTCGACCCGACAAAGGCCACGGCCTGGACCGTGTCGTTGTCGAGAATGGCGTCGACGGCCTCCTTGTCGCCGTTCACGATCTGCAGCACGCCGTCAGGCAGCCCGGCCTCCTTGAGGAGGCCCGCGACGAGAAGTGCGGCGGACGGGCAGCGCTCGGACGGCTTCAAGACCATCGCGTTGCCGCAGGAAATGGCCGGCGCCAGCTTCCAGAGGGGGATCATGGCCGGAAAGTTGAACGGGGTGATGCCCGCCACGACGCCCAGGGGCTGGCGCATCGAATAGAGGTCGATGCCGGGACCGCCGTCGTTCGTGAACTCTCCCTTGAGCAGCGCGGGCGTGCCCATGCAGACCTCGACGACCTCGAGTCCCCTCTGCACGTCACCGCGGGCGTCGGGAAGCGTCTTGCCGTGTTCGCGGCTCACCGCCTCGGCCAGCGCGTCCATGTTCTCGACGATGAGCCGGCCCAGCGCCATCATGACGCGCGCGCGCCGCTGCGGGTTCGTTGCCGCCCAGGCGGGCTGCGCTTCCGCAGCCCTGGCGACAGCGGCGTCGACTTCCTCGGCACCGGCGAGCGGGACGCGGGCCTGAACCTCGCCGGTGGCAGGATTGCAGACGTTCCCGAACCGGCCCGACCTTCCCTTGACGCGCCGGCCATCGATGTAGTGGCAGAGCTCTTCCATCTCTTCCTCCCGGATCAGCGCCGCAGGTTACGACACGGAACGCGCAATGGGAAGCGGCGAGGTGCAACGCTCAGCAATGCTGAACGCCGCTTTCCAGGGAGCGCCCGACGGCGCGTCCAGGCTCCTCGCATGTTCAACGAACCGGCAATGACCAGGGGAGGTGGCCGTGGACAGGCTGGAGGCGATTTCCTGTGGAAAGGCCGTCCCTTGCCTCCCGGCGCCTTCCCGGTCGATGCCGGGTCCGGGACCCCGCCGCCCGGCCGGGCGGAGGCGGTGCGGGGCCTGGCCCCGCAGGGCTGGCCGGACCGATGACTCCCTGGATCGCGCAAGCGGATCCGTCGGACAGCATGGTCGGCCCGTCCTCCCGCCGTCCTCCCGCGTCCCGATGGACGCCGGGTCCGGGAACCGGACCGTCACGAGGACAGGAGCGGGAGACCATGGCCGCCGCAGCCGCGGGAATCGACGTGAGCAGGAAGACGCCGGACATCCGCCCGGGCGGGCGGGACGGGACCGCGACCAGCGACACGGACGGCTTCCGCAAGGTCGCCCGCCTCCCGGGGAGGGGAAGGCGGCGCGGGCCGTCCCGGAGGCCACGGGGCGGATGCACCGGGCCCTCCTGCAGTCCCTGCACGACCGGGGCCTCAAGGTCGTCGTGGCGAACCCGCGCCAGTCCCGGGACCTCCCCAGGGCCGGCGGCGAGCCGGCGAAGGCCGACAGGGCCGGCGCGCGCGTGCCGGCCGCCCTGCGCGCCGCGTTCCCGGACATGGCGGCCACGGCGCCGGCGGACGGGACCGTCGACAGGCTCCGCGACATGCCGGTCCTGCGCGAGGCGCCCGTCGACAGGCGCGCCGGGCCGAGGCGGTCCCGGGCCAGGCCGGCGGTCCGGACGCGGACGGGCCCGTCCAGGGGGTCCTCGCCGGGACCGGCGCCGGCGTCGCCGCGTCCGGCCGGCGGACCGCGGCGCTCGTCGAGGGGTCGGAGGGCCTGGCGGAGAGCTGCGGCATCCGGCCCCGGCGCCGGGCATCGGCCCGGTCACGGCCGCGTCCCCGGTCGCCCGGGCGGGCGGGCCGGGCGCCGTCGGCAGCCGCCGGGCCGCCGCCCTGGCCGGCGTCGCCCCCTTCGCCCGCGACGGCGGCACGCTCAGGGGCGGGCGCCACGTCACCGGCGGGCGGCGGCGTCCGAGGGACGTCCCCTGCATGGCGGCGATGGCGGCCTGCACGTCCGGTCCCGGCATGAAGGAGACGTACGGCCGGCTCCGGGAAAGGGGCAGGGCCCGCAAGGTCGCCGTGACCGCGGTCATGCGGAAGCTCGTCGTGACCGCGAACGTCCTTCTCCGCGACCGGCGCAGACGGGAGGACAGGTCGGCGCCCGCCGCCTGACGCCCGGACGGGCCGCGCCCTTGCGGCCGGGCCGCTTCCGCCTGCCCGGACGGCCGCCGGGATGTGGACAGGCTGTGGAAAGCCCCGCTCCCGGCCCCCCCCCGGAAAAGGCCGGATCCGGGCTTGACCCAAGACATGGATGCTGTCCGGTTCGGCCGCCCGGCGGTCGCCGGCCCCGTGACCACGGTGCCCCGTTCGGGCGGTGCGACGTTCCGGAAGGCGGGACTCGTCTGAAAGAACGGTGCCGCAGCCTGCGGCGAAACAGGCGTCCCGCCGGTCGCACGCCTTGCCCGGGATCCCCGGAGGCCCCGTCGGGCCGCCCGGGTGTTCCGGTCTTCCTTCCTCCCGTGCCTTCGACAGGACCGCGCCCTCGGGCACCGGCCCTGTCGTGGCGAACCGCCCGGCGCCACCAGCGGCTTCCTGGCCAGCGCCACGATCCCGCGCTTCCCCGGCCGCCCGTCGCGGGCGACGGCGCAGCGCCCGGACCACTTCGACAGCGCGCTCCGCGGCTGGTGCCGCAGCCAGCGCCAGGCCATCTGCACGAGGTGCTTTCGCAGCATCGGGCTGCCGGCCTTGCCGGTGCCCTGGTCGTGGTCCACCGCGCCGCAAGGGGTGCCGCCTGTCGGCCCCCTTGCCACCATATGCTGACGTCCGGACGTCCCTTCGGACCGAATCATCCCCCAGACGCAGATACCGACCAGGCTCATGGCATCTGGTGGCAGCAGGTCTTCGACCCGTCGCGGCGGGTCCTGGCGCGAGCGGCGCCTGCAGACGGCCTTGCGCGAGGAACGGCGGCCGGTCCCGTCCGCCGGGACCGGGAGACGCCCGCCGGACGCCGTCCGGCCCTCGCGCGCCTTCCCGCGCCGCAGGGCCGCGTGGACGCTCCCGGACCGCAGCGGCGGAGGCCGCGGGGGCCGGCCCCGTCGCGCCGCGCGCGCATCCGACCGAGGGCGCCCGCGTCACGCCGAACGGCGTGCGCAGGTTGCGCGCCCGGACCGGATCCTCGCCGCCCCGCACCTGCCGGCCGGACCGGAGCAGGGACGGGATCCCGGGCGGGAACGCCGCGAGCCCCGACATCAGGCAGTCAGCGAGGCTGAAGCCGCTCCCACTTAGCGCGTCGATCGGGTCGGGGACGCGGCCGAAGCATGCACGCACCGCGCGAAGCACGGCCCTGGCATCGACGGATGCCTGCGAAAGGGGTTTCCGGACATCTGCTGCCCGGCTCCTGCCTGTCTGGCCGCGGCAAGGCCGGTCCGGCGGGAAAGGTCTGTGACAGGAAGATTCGTGGCTGCCGTGCAACCGACTGACAATGAACGAAAGGAAATCCTGTCGGGAATTGCTGTGCAACGGTGGCGAAACCCGGGCCGGAAAACTTGACAGGCCGGCGCGCGTGATGGAACCTTGCGGAACTCCACGGGCCATTGAAGCGGAGAAGAGACAGATGCTCGTGCGCCAGATACTCGACAAGACTTCCGGACCCGACGTCGTGACGATCAAGCCGGAGGCTTCGGTGGCAGACGCGGCGCAGCTTCTGTCCATGAAGCGCATCGGCGCATTGGTCGTCAGCGACGGAGACGGGCCGGTCGGCATGCTGTCCGAGCGCGACATCGTTCGCGAACTTGGGCGGCGCGGCGAAATTTGCCTCAAGGAGAAGGTGTCGGACATGATGACCCAAAGGGTCGTCAGCTGCACGGCGGACCAGAGCGCCGACCAGATCCTCCAGCGAATGACCGACGGACGGTTCCGGCACATGCCCGTGATGGAAGGCGATCGCATGATCGGGCTGATCTCGATCGGCGATGTCGTCAAGGCCCGGCTTTCCGAGCTGACGATGGAGAAGGACGCGCTTGAAGGCATGATCAAGGGCTACTGAGCCGGGCCGGAACCGGGCTGCCCGGGTGACGGCCCGCTGCGTCGTCCGGCGCCGGACGACGCAGGCCCGGCCGCACGGCGCCCGTCTCTCGCTTGAGGCCCCGCGAGGCACGTGTCAGGGACGCGCCCGGCGCGCCGGCAAGGAGAACCAGATTGCGCATCGCCCTCTATCCCGGAACCTTCGATCCGGTCACGCTTGGTCATCTCGACATCGTCAGGCGGGCGACGGCGCTCGCCGACCGCCTGGTGATCGGGGTGGCTGTCAACAGCGACAAGAACCCTCTCTTCGGCCTTGAGGACCGCGTTTCGATGATCAAGGCCGAATGCCGTGACATGCCGACAAGGACGAGCTGCGAGATCAGGGTTTATCCGTTCGACAACCTGCTGATTGACTGCGCGCGCGCAGTGGGCGCCAGCGTCATCGTGCGCGGACTTCGCGCGGTGGCGGACTTTGAATACGAGTACCAGATGGTTGGCATGAACCGCGCGCTCGATTCGGAAATCGAGACCGTCTTCCTCATGGCAGAGGCGGAGCATCAGGCGATAGCGTCGAAGCTCGTCAAGGAAATCGCGCGGCTTGGCGGCGACGTCTCGCGCTTCGTCACCCCGGCGGTCAGGGAAGCGCTACTCGCGAAGCTTGGCAACGCGGCGACATGACGGAGCGCGCGACGCGCGGCTTCGACGACCCACGGGTCCGGACCAGGGCCTTCACCGGCACCCGAACCGGGGTTCGCGCCCGGAACGAGCCCGATGCCGTGGACGCCGGAAAGCCCGGACCATTCCGCGAGGGCGGGATCCGATCCTGGCATGCCGGTTTCATTGAATTGCATGGATGCAGCGACTTCAGCCTGATGCGGGTGCCTCAGGATCCAGGCGTCACGGGCCTGGCAAGCTGCGCCTTCAGCCGACGCCAAGGCTCCAGCAGAAGCGTACCGGGCTGGATCGTCTCCAAGGACGCACCCCGCTTGGTCCGAACGCAGCCCCGGGCGTAGCCCGGCTTTGCCGGTGAGGTGAGGCGGGGGCAGGCCCCTGGTTCGCTCGTCGTTCGAGGAGGTCGGGCAGCCTTTGCTTCATGTCGCTGCAGCGCCATCGCGCACATCTGCGAATCGCAATCACCAACAAAGCCAGGCCACCGGGACGCGGGAGGGTTGCAGCTTCGGGCACAACTTCGGCCATGGCAGGAACCGCCCATGGGGCGTCTTCATGACGCTCGCCATGCCCGCCTTCCTGATCGACCGGTGCGGCGGCACTGCTGCCCGCCGTTCGGACGGGCGCGGGAACATCAGGAACGCATCCCCTGCCTCTGGGACCGGATGCGGGAACTGGCCGGGCTTTCGTCTTCCGGGACTGGAAGACCCTCTGCCGCGCGCTCACGGGGGAGCCTGGCAAGGAGGACCATGCCGGCCCGTCCGTGCCGGGCCGTGTCCGCCCCGGCCACGCCCGGACGGCCCCGATCCCGCCCTTCGCCGGCAACGCCACGATCCCGGGCCGCCGCCCGGCCGCCGGTCGTGCGCACACGGAACTGCCGTCCGCCATGACCGCGCCTTCGCGCACCGACGGTCAGGCTGGCGGGAATTGCTGGGCCCGTTGACAGTTGTCTTGCGAATCGTCCGGTTCCATGATCCCCTGCAACTCGAGCAGCTTCGCTGGAAGATCATGAATCCAGTCGGCTCCCTCTGAGGCGGATCGCCAAGCAGTTGCCCAAGACGGTCAGGACGGCGCCAGAACTGCTCGATGGCACGGATTTGCCGGATGGGGAGGGATTGCGTGGGCGCTGCGGCCCCTCAGGGTGCGGCAGAAGATCTCCGGAAGCTTCCGAAGCGAGGCGGGCGCCCGGAACCACGCGGCGCTGCGGACCGTGCCGGACATGGCCCGGAAACAGGGCTGGTGTTGGAAGCTGCTGGAGACACTCCGCGCCCCGCCGGACGAGCTGGCCGGGCGGCTCGCCGCGCGGCAGCCGGCCCGGGCGGGCTGAGCCGCCTGTCGGCCGGGATGCCGCCAGGAGAGAACCTGAACAGTACCTTTGGCGACACCTTGCGACAAACACTGTTCCGAATGACCTGGCCCGCCGGCGAAGGATCGCAGGCGCTGGACGAATGAGCCGTCACCGCGGGCCATGGATTTCCCAACGGCTCCTGCATAGACGATGACGGCTTTGTCTGGAACGCACGCCATGCCACGGGCGCCGGACGCCCGGACGGGCCGCGCCCTTGCGGCCGGCCCGCTTCCGCCTGCACGGACGGTGGTCCGGCTGTGGGCAGGATGTGAAAACCCCGGTCAAGATCCACGGGAACCGCCGGAAAAGCCTGGATCCGGCCTTGACCCAAGGCATGGATGCTCCCGGGGCGCCAGGAAGGCGCGTCCGCTCCTCGCCGTCGAATCCCGTGTCGCGCACGTGACGCGAAACGGCTGGAACCGTGCGGCGGACCGGTGTAGGATGCGCCTGACGGAGAGGGAACCTGAGACCCATGGCCGAGGTCGCCTTCGACATGATCGTCGAGACCCAGCGCCTGCGCGACGCGGGACTCCCGCACGAGCAGGCCGAGGCCGTCACCTTGGCGATCCACGCCGGCGTGACCGGAGGCGTCGCGACGAAGACGGACGTCGAGGCGCTCAGGGGCGATGTCAGCAGAGATATGGAGGCGCTCTCAGGGACGACGTCAGGAGGCTGGACGCCAGGATCGACGCGCAGTCCGACAGGATCACCCTTCGGCTGGGGGTCGTGATCGCGGGCGCCGCCGCCGCGCTGAGATACCTGCCACTGCCAGGCTGACGTCCCCGCACCACCGTGCCAGACAGTCAGGGCCAGGTCCTGAAGCCACCGCCTCGCCGCCGCGGCGAACCCCGCCATAGGTGCCGGGGCCGGCCACGGCCCGTATTTGGCCAGCAGCTCGGTTAGGCGGAACTTCAGGGGAGGCGAAAGCGGTTTTCCGCAGCCATGCTCCTGGTTTTCGACCGTCTTTCCGTCTTCGAGGCCTCCCGGGGACCTGTCATCCTCATGGGAACGTTCCGGTCCGGCTTCACGCCGGGGAAGCCCGAAGGCCCGTTCCCGGACCCGTGCGGGCTTCGTGACGACGGTCGGTTCGCTCTCGCCGCGGCCTGCCCATTGAGCCTCTTGCACAATTATCGCGGTCCCGGCGGCCGTGGCCAGCCTCCGGCGTCCGCCGGCGTGCGGGAGCCGGGCCCGGCAGGCATCCGGGGCGAGCCGGAGGGCCAAGGTGTGGCGGAATGTCTCGGATGCCGGCCCTTCGGGCGCCGTCCGCGCATGGCTGTCCGCGCCGTCCCGTTCCCGGGGGCGGCGTCGGCGGCGTCCGGCGCTGCCGCTGGCGGGGCGTCAGACGACGAGCCGCATCAGCTGGCGGACCGTCAGGGCCAGCACGCCGAAGAACAGGTGGCAGGCCACCTTCGCGTGCCCCCGCACCCGGACGTGCCGTCCTCCGTACGAGTCCTTCAGGGCGGAGTTCACCCGCTCCACGCCGGAGCGCTGCCTGCAGCGCACGCGGTCGTGGCGGACGTGGCCCGCGCTGCGCTGCGCCCGCGCCTCGGTGGCGAGGCGCTCCCTCAGCTTCGCGTCGCGGCGGGGGTTCGTGTCGATGATCGCCACGCGGCCCGCCAGGCGGGCGTGCAGCCCGATCTCCCGGGAATCGCAGGCCGCGTCCATGAGTTCGCAGCAGTGGTCCACCCGCTCCGCGGTCATCCGGGCCAGCGGGATGGCGGCCTGGCTGTCGTGGAGCGACGCCGAGGTCAGGATGCAGCTGACGGGGACGTCGCCGTCGGCGGCGTCGACATGCATTCTGTACCCTCTCCAGCTTTCCTTGCATCCCTTCGCGTTGCGCTTCGTGCCCACGTCGCAGGCTTTCGGCAGCTCCGCCACCATCTCCGCCGCGGACATGCCGCCCTTCAGCTGCCGCTCGAGGCGCGTCGGATCCCTGACCGGCCCCTCGCCCTTCCCGGGGCGACCGCGCCTCCGCTTCGGTTTCGGCGCCGGCCTGGGCTTCGGCGCCGGCCTCTCCCGTCCCGTGATCGCCGTCGAGTCCCGGGATACGTGGCCGACGACCGATCCCTCATGGGCGGCCTTTGCCAGAGCCCCGTGCATGCGCTCGGGCAGCCGGGTCTCCGCGAACCACGCGAAGGCCCGGGAGAACGCCGGTTCGCCGGGGACCTCCGACACGCGGCACCAGCCGCACAGCCTGCGCAGCGTCGGGTCGCACCGGGCCGGTCGACCGGCGCGGCCGTGGTCGGAAGGCCCCGCACCGCCTTGGCCACGAAGGCCCGCGCCAGCGCGTTCCGGTCGGAGGGAGGGTGCCCGACGCCGCGGTGGTCGCAATGGAGGTGCCGCCCGACCGGCGCCAGGTCGAGGACGGCGACGAACCGGCGGTGCGTCTCCCCCGGCGGGCCCACCTCCTCGGCCAGGAAAGGGAAAGGTTCCCCTTGGCGGCGCGGCCGCCGCCGCGATGCCGGCGAGCGCCTCCTCCGCGGCCTTCAGCAGGTCCTCGCGCCTGCGCCGCCGCTCCTCGCGGAGCCTCGGGTCCGTGCACACCGTCAGCCGCTCGCCGGGCAGGTCCGGGCCCGTGACCTCCGCCACGGCGTCCGCGACCGGCGCCTCGGGGACGCGCGGGGCCGGGCCGCCCTCCGGGCCCGCCTTCAGCAGCCTGCGGACGTCGCCCGTCTTCAGCGCCGGGATCCGGTCCGGCCCCGCGGGCGCCAGGTCCTCGCGGATGCGCGCCGTGGCCGTCGTCCCCCTGTCGCCCGCGAGCGCGACCCTGTCGACGCCGAAGCGCCTGCGGGCCTTGCCGGCCCGGGAGGCCGCCGTGGAGGGGTCGGACACGTTGCCGGGGAAGACCTCCGCCGCCACGGGGCATCCGTCGGCGGCGCAGGGCGGCCCGTGCACGATCTGCCGCCTGCCCTTCCTGCCGTCCCTGTCGTGGCCGAAGGCCGCGAGCGGGCGGCAGCGCCCCTCGAGATGCGAACTGCCGACGTCGTGGAGGATCAGCGTGTTCCCGCCCTTGAGGTGGCGGCTGGCCAGGCCCCGCTCGATCCGGGGCTGGCGCTCCGGCAGCCAGCCGGGCATGCCCGGCGCCTCGTTGCCCGTCACCTCCCCGAGGCCGGGCAGGGCGCCGAGGCCGCCCGTCGCGGTCTCCGGCGACAGCCGCCGGGCGGCGGCGGGCCTGGAATCCGGCGACAGCACCCGCGCGACGGCGGCGGCCGGCGCCAGGCCGCGCTCCCGGCTCCGCGTCCGCTGCAGGATGCGCGCGAGGCCCCCGCGCGGTGCCGAGGACGGCGGCGACGCGGCCGTGCGGGAGGGAGCGCTCCACCTGCATGAGGTCGCCGACGTCGCGTACGGCGACGGCGCCCCCGGGCACGGCGCGGAAGCCCTCCACGACCTCGGGCGGGAGCTTCGAGAGGCTGGCGACGGCGCGCCTGCGGATCCGCCTTCCCTCGCGCCAGGCCTCGCGGAGAATGTCGCGGCCTGGTTGAGCTCCGCCCGGCCGACCGGCCAGGCGCGCCGGAAACCGGCCCGCGGCGGTTATGGCAACGGGAATCCAGGCGCGAGGGTGCCGGAACGGCGAATTCCCTTTTCATGTCAAATGGTTGGATAAAAATTGCATGCCTGAAGTTCCGGCCAAGCCAAGATGCGACATTCTCCGCTCTGGACCGGGTGCCGACAGGCCGCGAGACCATCGGAATCTCGACCCTTCCGCTCGATTTCGACACGGAAGAGCGCATCCAGCTCTGCGGAGCGGAAGGCACGGTCACGCTCGCAAACCACGCCGAACGCTACCGGGCGAAGCTGGCGTACGACCCTGCGGTCTTCCCGAGCCTGCTTCTGTAGATATCGAATCGGGGACGGCGCCTTGGAACAGCCGGCACCTGGCCTTGGGCGTCAAGCCGGCGTGCAGCGCCTTCGACCTCGGCCCGCGGGTGGGCTGCAACCCCAAGAATCCGATCGCCGCCGCCGGGTTCCCGACCGAAGTTCAGTTCAGGGCGGATCAGGCCTTCACTACAAGCTACACGATCGCGGTCGAGCGTCTCTGACCATCAGGTCCCACCTGTTGAGCCAGAATCGCGCGGATTTCGGCTGCACCGCTTCCATCTGCACATGCGAAGACGTCGACGCCCTCGGCGCGGATCCTGCATCCGCCGCGATGGCGTGCCGACGGTGACGGAAGAGCGATGTCAGGCTTCAAGATGACATGGCCTCCGCCGCATTGCCGGCAAGGCGCTCAGGCCTCTTCCATCAGCTGGGTCTTGGCGACGGCGAGCAGTTCGTCCATCTTAGCACGGATGTCGCTTGCGCTGACGCGATCCCCGAGATCCCGCGCAACCTTCCGAAGCACGTCGTCGTCTCCCGGCTCCTCGAAGTCCGCCTTCACGACCTCCGAAGCGTAGGCGCTCGCTTCGTCGGCCGACTTTCCAAGAAGCTCGGCGGCCCAGAGGCCAAGAAGCTTGTTGCGACGCGCCTCCACCTTGAACTGCATCTCGGCGTCGTGCGCGAACTTGGCCTCAAAGGCGTCTTCGCGCTCATTGAATGTGCTCATTTCCCGCCCGTCCCCGGCTGAGAGCCTGAATCCTCCACAGCCATATGGGGGCAATCCTGCGTCGCCGCAAGGGGGAGGGCGAATGCACGAATCCGCGTGCTTGCCGCAACGCACGCTTTGCATTAAGCGTGGCCGGGTTCCGCCGGATGCAGCACGAGGCGGCAAGCAATTACCGGAGTCAAGATGTCACGTCGCAAGAAGATCTACGAAGGCAAGGCCAAGATCATGTACGAAGGGCCCGAGCCCGGCACTCTCGTGCAGTATTTCAAGGACGACGCGACAGCCCACAACGCCAAGAAGAAACGGGTGATCGACGGCAAGGGCGTGCTCAACAACCGGCTGTCCGAGTTCTTCATGAGCGGATTGAACCAGATCGGCGTGCCGACACACTTCATCCGCCGCATCAACATGCGCGAGCAGTTGATTCGCCTTGTCGAGATCATTCCGCTGGAGGTGGTCGTTCGCATCCATGCGTCCGGAACGTTGTCCAAGCGGCTCGGCATCGAGGAAGGGACGCTTCTGCCGCGGCCCATCGTGGAATTCTGCCTCAAGGACGACGCGCTTGGCGACCCTCTGGTGTCCGAAGAGCACGTCGTCGCGTTTGGCTGGGCCTCGCAGCATGACCTTGACGACATGATCGCCCTGGCCCTGCGGGTCAACGATTTCCTTTCCGGCTGCATGCTGGCCGTCGGAATACGCCTGGTCGACTTCAAGATCGAGGTCGGGCGCGCCTGGGACGGCGATGTCCAGCGCCTGATCGTCGCTGACGAGATCAGCCCTGATTCCTGCCGTCTCTGGGACATCGAATCCGGCGAGAAGCTCGACAAGGACGTCTTCCGCCGCGATCTGGGAAACCTTGCGGACGCGTATACGGAGGTGGCGCGCCGCCTCGGCGTCCTGCCGTCCAACGTCACGCACACGACCAAGCCCAAGCTGGTCAACTGACGGCGACGGGCCCGAGCGGGACATTGCGCCTCCGGAAGCGTCGCGCGGCACGCTGCAACGCATGTCCCAGCGCCTGGTCCTCCATCCGGAGGTCTGCGGCCGGGACGGCGCAGCGTCATGGCGCGCGTTGCAAAGGTTGGACAAGCCCACGGGAATCCGCGATACGAAGGGGACCTCGGCTGGCCCGGCGGAGAGACGTGTGAAGGTGCGCGCGGCGATCATGCTCAGGACGGGCGTTCATGACCCTCAGGGCGAGGCAATTCGCCACGCCCTCGGCACGCTGGGCTTCGACGGCGTCGAAGACGTCAGGCAGGGCAAGATCATCGAGATCGAGCTTGCGGAGAACGACGCGAAAAGGGCCGAAGCCGCGGTGCGGCGGATGTGCGAGGCATTGCTCGCGAACACCGTCATCGAAAGCTACGTCGTCGAAGTGCCACGGTGCGAGACGCCGTCCTGAATTCATGCGACGAACCGCTCTCGATCGAGAGCGCGCCGGATCCCGCCCGCGACGGGCGCGGGGCCGCGCTCAAGGCTCCGGCATGCGGCCGGCGCGACGGAATGGTCGAGCGTCCGCGCATGGCGCCGGGACAGGCCGGCGGCCATGGCCGTTGCGGGGCGGTCGCTTCGAGCGCCGCGTGCGCCGGGCGGGCCCGCGAGACGACCGGAATCAGGGCGCAAGTTCCAGGCTTCCCCGCGACCCGGCCGGCGGCAACGGCCCGCCGGCCGGGCCTTCACGTTCAGGCCGGCCATCATGCGGTCGGGCCGGTCGGTCCCGACACGGCCTGCACGCGAAATCCGACGGACTCCGGCCACCGGGGCGTGCCCGCACGCCACCGTCCTCCACTTCCGCGCATGCGCGAATCCGCGCAACCCGGCCTCTCGCCGGCCATGGCCTGGAAAGCCGAGAGCCCGGGCGCGGGCACCGAACCGGCGGCATCCAGCGGCGCGGGCCCGGCCAGGGACCGCTGTCGCCGCCGATCATGCCGCATGGGCGGCCCGGGAGGGACCGGCAGGACACGCCGCGGAAGGACCGCGCGATGAAGGCGGCGGTGCTGGTCTTCCCGGGATCGAACTGCGACCGCGATCTCGCGGCAGCGTTCCGGAATTCCGGTTTCAAGGTCGAAATGGTGTGGCACAAGGAGACCGAATTGCCGGCAGGCGTGGACATCGTCGGCCTGCCTGGCGGGTTTTCCTTCGGCGACTACCTGCGCAGCGGCGCGATCGCCGCCAGGTCGCCCGTCGCCGGCGCCCTGATGGCGCATGTCAAGGGAGGCGGCCACGCCATCGGCATCTGCAACGGTTTCCAGGTGCTGCTCGAGACCGGCCTGCTGCCAGGCGCGCTCATGCGCAACGCCGGCACCAGGTTCATCTGCAGGCCTGTGGCACTTGAAGTGGCGACGGACGACTGCGCCTTCACCAGCGGCTACGCGCGAGGCGCCGCGGCGATCTTCCCCGTCGCGCATCACGACGGAAACTACCAGGCGACGGAAGAGGCGCGCGCAGCGCTCTCCGCGGAGGACCGGATAGCCTTCCGATACAGGTCGGACATAAACGGATCGGTTGATCGAATCGCCGGAATACTCTCCGAGAACCGTCGCGTGCTGGGCCTGATGCCGCATCCCGAGCGCGCTGCGGACCCGGCTCTCGGGCTGACCGACGGCAAGGCGCTTTTCGACGCCTGCCGCGCTGTCGCCGCCAGCGCTTGAGACGGCCCGGGGCACGCTCTAGACTCACGCAATGAGCGAGACTCCCGTCAGACGCGACAACGCGCCTTGGCGCGCCCGGATTGCGGCAAGCCTTGTCATCGTCCTGGCGGTCGCGACGGTCTGGTGGACCAACAGGCTCCTGACGGAACGCCTTGCCGAGACCACGAGGTCGCGCGCGGAGGTTCGACTCGCGCTCTACTCCGGCAACATCCTCGGCGAACTTCGACGCAGCCAGATCGTGCCGCAGCTCCTGGCGCACGATACGGCGCTCGTCCGGGCGCTGACCTCGGGGGATTTCCTGCAGAGTTCGCAACGGCTCATCGAGTATCGCGACGAGATCGCCGCAGCGGGCCTCATGCTGCTGGACAGGGACGGGCGTGCCGTCGCCGCCACCGACAGGGCGCTGATCGGCTCCGCGCATCGCATGGCACCTTATTTCGTGGAGGCTTCTCGTGCAAGCGAAACGGTCTTTTCGACCAGCCTTCTTGAATCAGGCACGCGCGTCTTCGCGTATTCGCGCAAGGTCGAATCGCAAGGCGAGATGGTCGGCGTCATCATGGTCGAGGTTGACCTCAAGCAGTTCGAGAGCGGCTGGACCGGCTTCGGCGATGCCGTCATCGTGTCGGACAGCGAGGCAAACATCATCCTCGCGACGGAAGCGCGCTGGCGCGGGCTGCGCGAAGAGGACATTCTTGCGGCAAGACCCGTGCGGTCAGCGATCGAGCGCGCGTTTCGCGCCTCGGCAAGCTGGGACAGGCTTCCCGCCGACGCCTACCTTCAGGGCGACGCCATCACGCGGCAGGAAGCCAGGATCGGGTTCCAGGGCTGGCGCATCGTGTCCTTCACGAGCTCCGCGAGCGTCCGCGAGCGCATGAACGCCATTCTTGCGCTGGAAATCACGGGATTCGCCATTCTTCTGGCGCTCGTGTCCTACTTCGCCGGCCGCCGCGCCACGTCTCGGCTCAGGTTCTTTCAGCGCGAGTCCGCCGAACTCCGCCAGCTCAACGCGGCGCTGCAACGGGAAATCGCCGAGCGGAAAAGGGCCGAGAGGCACCTGGAGGTGGCCGAGCAGACGTTGCAGCAGTCCTCGAAGCTCGCCGCCCTCGGCGAGATGTCGGCGGCGGTCAGCCACGAGCTGAACCAGCCGCTCGCCGCCATGAAGACGTATCTCGCGGGCGCCCGATTGCTGCTCGACCGCCGCCGTTCCGACGAGGCACTGGCGTCATTCGAGCGAATCGACGACCTGATCGAGCACATGAGCCAGATTACGCGCCAGCTCAAGTCGCACGCGCACAAGGGGGGAGGAGCCGCAAGGCCCGTCGACCTCAGGGACAGCGTTTCCTCCGTCCTGTCCATGATGGACACGCAGATCCGTCAGGGGGAGGTTCGGATCGTCACCTCTCTCCCGCAAGATCCCGTGACCGTCCTCGTGGACCGCGTCCGGCTCGAGCAGGTGCTCGTGAACCTCGTCCGAAACGCGCTGGACGCCTCCTGCGCCGCGACCGAGCCGAGAATCGAGATCCTGGTCACCGCTGGCGAAGAGGCGCTCCTCACCGTGCGGGACAACGGCGCGGGCATCGAGGATCTCGAAAAGCTCTTTGAACCGTTCTACACCACGAAGATGCCGGGAGACGGGGTGGGACTGGGGCTCGCCATCTCGTCGGGAATCGTGAACGAGCTCGGCGGCAGGCTGACCGCGCGCAACGGCCGGGACGGCGGCGCCGTGTTCGAGGTCACCCTGCCGACTTCCACGCACACGGCGACCGCCGCCGCGTGACCGACGGAGCAGGACCGATGACGCAGGCAATGAAGGTCGCCATCGTCGATGACCAAAGGGACATGCGCCAGTCCATCAGCCAGTGGCTGGCGCTGTCGGGCTTCGACACGGAAACCTATGACAGCGCGGAAGACGCCCTGAAGGCCCTGACGCCGGACTATCCCGGCGTGGTCGTCAGCGACATAAAGATGTCGGGAATGGACGGAATGGGCCTGCTGAAACGGCTGATGAGCCTGGACAGCGCCCTGCCGGTCATCATGATCACGGGGCACGGGGACGTGGCCATGGCAGTCGAGGCGATGCGGATTGGCGCGTTCGACTTCCTGGAAAAGCCCTTCAACCCGGACAGGATGACCGAACTCGCCACGCGTGCGACCAATGCCCGACGCCTCACGCTCGACAGCAGGGCTCTGCGGCGCGAACTGTCAGACGGCGCGCGCTTCGCCAGGAGGCTGGCTGGCGACTCACCGGTGATGCAAAGGATTCGCGAAGACATACTTGACCTCGCCCAGACCGACGGCCACGTGCTGATCGACGGAGAGACGGGCACGGGCAAGACGCTCGCCGCGCATGCGCTTCACGCGGCGGGCGCCCGGGCCAGCCGGAAGTTCGTGCTCTTCTCCTGCGCCGCGGAAGACGGGGAAACGCTCCCGTCCCGCCTGTTCGGCCTTCCGTCAGGCGACGACCGCCAGCTGCCGCTGGTCGAGGAGGCGCGCGACGGAACGCTGGTCCTGGAGGACGTCGAATCCCTGCCGCCCGCGGCACAGGCGCGGCTTCTGTCCTGGACGAACCAGGAGCGCGCGCCCGCAAGAACCAGGATCGTCGCGATCTGCAACCTTCAGGAACCCGGCAGAGCCTGCAAGGACGTCCTTCGGCCCGATCTGCTCCATCGACTGGCGGCAATGACGATCACCCTTCCGCCGCTGCGGCAAAGGGGTGAGGACATCCTGGAGCTCTTCCAGCGGTTCCTGGAACGGTTTGCGGAGGAATACGGCTGCGACGCGCCCGGGGTCAGCGCCCAGGACGCGACCCGGCTGCTGCAGGCGCCTTGGCCGGGCAATGTCCGCCAGCTCATGAACTTTGCCGAACGTGCGGTCCTGCAGTCCCGCCGCGGTTCGGAAACGATCACGTCGCTGCTCATGACCGACGTCGAACACGGCGGCGGCACCGAAGTCACGGGCAGGCGCAGGCCCTTGAAGGAGCATGTCGGGGCTTTCGAGCGCATGCTGATTGACAACACGATGCGCCGTCACCGTGGCTCGATCGCGAACGTCATGAAAGAGCTTTGCCTGCCCCGCAGGACCCTGAACGAGAAAATGGCGAAATACGGGTTGCAGCGGTCGGACTATCTCTGACCGGGCCGCCCTGCGGCACGCGGCTGCACGCAATGGACCAGGACGGCCGCGGCTCTTCGCCGCTCGGCGACCGGCATGGCGTCAAGAACGCGTCGCGCAGGGCCGGCCACCGAGGCGAATTTCGTTGCAATCCGGTCGCGACCCCACTTATACGCTTCCAACGGTCCATTGAGCGCCTGGTGCGCAGGGCCGACTCGAAAAGTTTCGCCGTTCCGGACATGTTGCCCCGATGTGGGCGCGCTGGTGCGGCGCCGTGGCCGGCACGGTCACGGATCTGGAAACGCCCGGGACAGGCGGTCATGCGCCGCCGGGGCTGGAACGGGCGCCTCGAACGAGGCGCTGGAGATGAACCGCGATGATGCACGCGTTGGACAGATGCGGCGCCATGCTGACAGCGACTCGCTTTCGGCCTGCGGCCCTGATGCGGGCGATCGCCCAAATTGACAGTCGCAGCTCCCGTGACCCGGCCCTTGAGCGCCGGATTCCGCTGCTGCGCAGAAAGCCTACATGTCAAAGAAGATGCTCATCGACGCCACCCATGCCGAAGAGACGCGCGTGGTGGTGGCCGATGGAAACCAGGTCGAGGAATTCGACTTTGAATCCGAAAACAGGCACCAGCTCTCCGGAAACATCTACCTCGCGAAGGTAACGCGGGTCGAGCCGTCGCTCCAGGCCGCCTTCGTGGAATACGGCGGCAACCGGCACGGTTTCCTGGCGTTTTCGGAAATCCACCCGGACTACTACAAGATCCCGGTCGCCGACCGCGAGGCGCTGCTCGCCGAGGAGATCGCGATCGCCGAGGCGGAGGCGCGAGCCGAAGAAGAGGAGGTCAAGCCCAGACGCCGTCGCCGAAGCGGCGCCAGGGCCAAGGCGGAATCGGCCGCGGCGCAGGACGAGACGGTCTCAGGGGAGGAAAGCGCCGACGCGGCGCCCACGGCCGGGCATGCCTCCGATGACGGCCCCGCTGGCGCGGAAGAGCGGGCCGCGGGGGCCGCCGCGCCTGCCGAGAAGGCCGCCACGGAAGCGGCGGCCAGGGACGAGACGATCGAGTCGGTTGCAGACAACGACACGGCGGAGGAGATACGGCGTCCGCGCCGACCGAGGCAACGACAGCGCAACTACAAGATCCAGGAAGTGATCGAGGTTCGCCAGATTCTTCTTGTCCAGGTCGTGAAGGAGGAGCGGGGCAACAAGGGCGCGGCGCTGACAACCTATCTCAGCCTTGCGGGACGCTACTGTGTCCTGATGCCGAACACCGCGCGCGGCGGCGGGATCAGCCGAAAGATCACGAACGCGCCGGATCGAAAGAAGCTCAAGGCGATCGCCGACGGAATAGAGATACCCAGGGGCGCGGGCCTGATCATCCGGACAGCCGGGGCCCGGCGCACGAAATCGGAGATCAAGCGCGACTACGAGTATCTCCAGCGGCTCTGGGAACAGATTCGCGAACTGACGCTGAAATCCATCGCGCCTGCGCAGATCTACGAGGAGGGCAACCTCATCAAGCGATCGATCCGCGACCTCTACAGCAGCGAGATCGACGAGGTCCTGGTCGAGGGCGAAGACGGCTTCCGCACGGCCAAGGACTTCATGAAGATGATCATGCCGAGCCATGCCAGGAACGTGAAGCGCTACGAGGACCCGATGCCGCTGTTCGCGAGGCATCAGGTCGAGAGCTACCTCGCCGGCATGTTCAACCCGGCCGTGGGACTCAGGTCCGGGGGCGGCATCGTCATCGGGCAGACCGAAGCGCTCGTGGCGATCGACGTGAACTCCGGTCGGGCGACAAAGGAGGGCTCGATCGAAGGCACTGCGCTGAAGACGAACCTCGAGGCTGCGGAGGAAATCGCGCGCCAGCTCCGTCTTCGCGACCTTGCCGGCCTCATCGTCATCGACTTCATCGACATGGATGAGCGGAAGAACAACGCGGCGGTCGAAAAGCTGTTCAAGGAGAGGCTGAAGACGGACCGGGCCCGCATCCAGGTCGGCCGCATCTCGGGATTCGGCCTGCTTGAAATGTCGCGTCAGCGGCTGCGGCCCGGCATGCTCGAAGCCTCGACGCAGCCGTGCCCGTCCTGCCACGGCACCGGCCTGCTGCGCTCGACCGACAGTATCGGCCTGAGGATCCTGCGCCAGCTTGAGGAGGAGGGCGTGCGAAAGAGGTCGAGAGAGATCCTGCTCAGGGTGCCGGTTCCGATCGCCAACTTCCTGATGAACGCGAAGCGCGATCATGTCGCCCGGATCGAAGAGCGCTACGCCATGGCCGTGGGGCTTGAAGCGGATCCTGGCCTTGTTCCGCCGGATTTCTCGATCGAGAAGCTCAAGGCCTCTGCGCGCAAGGCCGAAGCAGGTGCGCCAGTCGTGTCGGCGGACGCCTCGCTCATGGCCGACGCGGATGACGACACGACGTCCGGGGATGGCGCGGACGCCAGGCTCTCCGAAGACGAAGGCCGTTCGCGGAAGAGGCGCCGCCGTCGCCGTCGCCGGCGAGGAAAGGGCGCTGACGGACATGGCGAAGAGAGCGCCGAGGTCGTTGCCGAGAACGTGGCGGAGGCCGGTCAGGCAGCGCCCGGCAAGGACCTGAAGGCGGAGACGGACGATCCCGGCGAGGACGGGAAGCCCGGGCGCCGGCGGCGTCAGCGCAGGAAGCCCGACGCTGCCGCCGGGACCGTCGGCGAAGCGGGGCCGGTGACGGCCGAAAACGCAGGTGACGAGGGGGCGCCCGTCGGATCCAGGCCCAGGCGGCATCGCAGCCGCCGGAAGGAGGAACCTTCGGCTGGCAGCGCGCCCATGGCCCGGCCCGACAGTCACGACGTGTCGGACCGGGTTCCGGAGGCGGCGCCCGACAGCGGATCCGGGGCCGAGACGGCGGGCGGGCCGGCGACGGAACCGGTGACGGCTTCATCTGACGGCGGACGGGCTGGCGTGGAACCGCGCCGGGTCGGGTGGTGGTCAAGGGATCCCTGAAGGTCCCGCCAAGGGACTTGCCCGGGGACAAGGGCGCGAGGCCGCCCCGGCACACGGATCGAGCGGCGAAGCGTTTGGCCGGACCCTGCAGGCCTGCACGAGTCCTGAATCTGAAGGCGCATCCGTTGCAATCTTCGGATCGGCGCGTAGGCCCCGGGCGCCCGGCGGGATTCGTCCAAGCGAAGGACGGCCTACTCGCAGACGACCCCGTCACCGTCGCCGTCCCTCATGAAACGGTAGGCGGGATGGCCGCGCGGCACCGGAGCGATGCCATGCCGCCTTGCCTCGGCGCAGGTGATCCGCCCGTCTCGATCATCGTCATGCAGGTCAAGCGCATCGACGGCGTCACCGGGATCCGGCGCCTGCCGTTCGGCCGGCCTCTCGGCCGTCGGCGCGCCTCCGCCGGCAAGAGCCAGTTCGGTGGAAGGGCAGCCTGACAGCACCTGCTCAAGAGCCGCGGCCTCTGTCCTGTCGACGGAAAGGCCGTACTTGAGCTTGACGGCGACGACCCGGCCGGCAAACCAGCAAGCGTTCCTGGGCGGCAGCCATTCTCCTGCGTCGCGGCCGCACTTGCCGCCGCGCCCGCAGCGGTTGATTGCCGGCGCGGCGAGGGTCAGGTTGAGAGGATCCTTGGAGAAACGGCGACGGGTCGCGGATCCCGCGGCGCAAAGCCCGCTGTCATGCGCCTCGGAAATGGCGACGATGTGCTCTATGTCGGTCTGGCTCGCGCTCGCAAAGCGACGGCCCGTGTAGGGTCCGTAGACGCGACCGCCCATTGACGCGATGACTGCAGCCTCCAACGACCTCGGATACGGGTAGTCCCGTCGAGAGTAAGGCGAGCAGCGAAACTCCGGCATGACCTTGAGCCCGCGCCAGATGCCGCCCGCCGGCTGCGCCAAAGCGCCGTCCGGGAGAACGCAAGGCCAGGAAGCGGAAAGCACTGCAAGGACCGCAATCGACGCGCAGCTCATGCGAGGCGAACGCGGCGCGACGAAACGAAGAGCCGCAACCAGCCGCTCAGCGATGCACGCTCGCGCCTCCGGACCCGTGCGGCCGCATGGACGGGCATCAGGATCCTTGGGGTCCGCCTCGAACGGCGGCTTTCGAAGACGCGTCGTCAAGATGCCGCCTGCGCGTTCACCGGACGCCCTCCGGAAAGCATTGGGACCAGACGGCGTCCCGAATCACGCGATCTCGGGCTTCGTCGCGCCATGGCAGGGATTCCCGGCACGCGTGAACGCGTGTTGGCCACGGGCCACGCGATCCCGGGTCGTGCGAAAAGGGATCAGGGGACGGAACCCGACGGCGCGGCGGGCGCGAGGGACAGCGCAGGAACCGATTCTGCATGCGGCAGACCTCGACATGAAACGGTCCCGGGCGCAAGCCGCGCAGCAGCGATCCGGGAAATCTGGGCATGAGGACCCGCCCGAGGCCCGGATGCGTCGCGAACAGGCGGAGGGGCGATGCCAGATGTCAGCCACGGTCCGGAAGTCGAACCGCGCACAGCTGCATCCCCTTCAAGCGACGATGCCGGCCGTTGCGCAAATGCAAGAGATGCTGCATGCAACATCTCGTCGACGTCTCGTCCAGGCCGATCCGCCTCGCCGTGGCGGCCGTCGGGACGGCCCTCGTCAGCGAGCGGCAGGACGTGCGCATTGCGGCGGCGCTCCGTTGACCAACCCCCTGCCGCCGCCCTGCAATCCCCTGGACGCTCTCGGCCGTCCCTCTCCAGCCGCACGCCGCAGGCCTTGCCGCCTGCGGTTGCCATTGCTTCCGCCTCCGGGCCGGTCCCGGCACCGCCGATGCCGGCGGACCCCCTGTCCGCCGCGGGCGGATGGCCGCCGGGAAGCCATGTTGCTCGCTGGTGTCTTGCCTGCCTGTCGTGTGAACGGCATACAGGTGGGGGATCAGGAGGGAACCCGGCCAAGCCACAATGGAACCGCCGCCGTCGTTCCACCGTGTCAGGACGCCAGGTCGAACGCGGCATCGTTGCGGACGCAAGGATTCCGGCCGGAAAGCGGGCCAGCCCGAAACCGGGCGGGACGCCGTACATCCAGGCGGAAAGATGCAGGTGGCGGATGCACGCGTCGTTCAGCCAGACGGGACAGCACATGTCGCAAACACAAGCCAGCGCCTCCGGCGCACAACTGAACCTGAAGGGAAGGACGGCCATCGTCACTGGCGGCGGGCGAGACATCGGGCGCGCATGCGCGCTTCGGCTCGCCGCATCAGGCGCCGCGGTCGCCATCAACTACCACAATTCGGCCGAAGGCGCCGACAGCGCCGTGACCGAGATCACCGCGGCTGGCGGAAGGTCGTTTGCCCAGAAGGGCGACATGACATCGGGCGACTCCGTGGCCGACTTCGTCAGGAGGACCGTCTCTGAACTGGGCGCCCGGATCGACATCGTCGTGCATGTCACTGGCGGGCTGGTCGCCAGGAAGAAGGTGCCTGAAATGGACATAGATCACTGGAATCTCGTGATGGAGCTGAATGCCACTTCGTTCCTGCGCGTCGTGAAGGCGGCGTTGCCTCACATGACAGAAGGCGGCGCCATCGTCGGGCTGGCCAGCCAGGCCGGGCGCGATGGCGGCGGCCCGGGCGCCATCGCCTATGGTGCGGCAAAGGGCGCAATGATGACAATGACGCGTGGCATGGCCAAGGAACTCGGGCCCGGCATACGGGTCAATTCGGTCTGCCCCGGCATGATTGACACGGAGTTTCACAACATCTTCACCAAACCGGAGGCTCGCGCACATGTGGCAGGCATCACGCCACTGAAGCGCGAGGGCGCGCCGGAAGACGTCGCGAACCTGGTTGCCTATCTCGCTTCGGACCAGGCCGCGTTCATCACCGGCGCGAATGTCGACATAAACGGCGGGACCCTTTTCTCATAGGCCGTGCGTGGCGATAGGCGGTCCCACGGATGCCGGCGAGTCATTCGCCACGCTGGCGCTGTTCCATCCGCGCACTGCAAACAGGGACATGCTTGCCGGCCGGACCACAGGCTGCTCCGTCCATCACCGTGGCGCCGCCGAACCCGGGCAGGACAAGGGCTTGCTCAAGAATCCGCAACGTCCGTCGCGCCGGGACGCGCCGGCAAACAGCCGCCTTGCGGCGAGTGCCATCTCGAAGCGCTGATACGCGCCTTGAGGAGCGCGGGACGCTCCTGGCAGTCGGCTTGCATGTTCAGGCGCCGGGACAACCACACGTCGCGCAACCCGGGCCCGCATGCCGTTCACGTGACCGTGAGTCCGGGCGCATGAAGCGGAAAATCTCCTTGACAACCTGGGTGCAATGCCAGCCTGCTGCCAAGACTGACCACCGAGGCCGCTGACGAACGGGCAGCCAAACCTGAAACACGGAGAGTGGCAGAATCTTTGCCGCCTTGATGATGATTACCTTCATCCCGGCAATCTCGCTGACGCTTCCTCGCTTGATTGGCCAATAGCGGAGAGGCCGCACTGTCCAGCGCTGGACGCGGATCCCGCTGAAGGAGCGCGCCTTTCCGCCCAGGGGCGCGCAGCACGAACGGTTCGGCGGGCGGCGCGCCGTCACCCTCATCCGCGTCGGTGGCGTGGACCCGGCAACATCGCGGAACTCGCATGCCATGTACGGCGCGGTGCCAGCCGGTCGCAAGGCAGCCGATCATGCCGCAGGGCGGCCCTGTGCTGCGCGACCGCTCCGCCTGCCTGATTCCGGACAAGCGAGCATCCGCTAACGCCCAGAACCCTGATCCCGAAGACTCGGATCCAGCCGGTCCCGAAGCGCGTCCCCCAACAAGCTGACCGACAAGGTTGTGAGAAAGATCAAGGTGCCCGGCATAACGGCGAGCCACCAGGCGCGGCTGAGGCTGTCGCGGCCGTCGCCCAGCAGTTGCCCGAGGCTGGTCAGAGGCGTCTGGATGCCAAGGCCAAGAAAGCTCAGGCCCGTTTCGAGGAGGATCGTCTGCGGGAAGTTCAGGGTCGCCTGCACGATGATCACGTTCATCACCGTGGGCAGAACATGTCTTCGGTCGATGGTCGCCGTGCGGACGCCCATGGATCGTGCAGCTTCGACGAACGGCAGCGTGTGGGCAGACAGCGCGCTGTTGCGCACCAGCCTTGCATAGCTTTCCCAACCGTAGACGCCGAGGACGGCGATGAACAGCTCCAGCGAATTGCCAAAGATCGCGAGCGCGCCGAGCGCGATGATCATGAATGGTATTGCGGCCTGCAGATCGATCAGCGCAAGCGTCACCCAGTCGAGCATGCCCGAACCGCGTGCAGCCAGAAGCCCCAGCGCGGCACCGATGATCAGCCCGATCAGCGTGCCGACAAGGGCGAGACCGATACTGATCCGGGTGCCGAACACAAGCCGCGCGAGCAGGTCGCGACCAAGCCCGTCCGTGCCGAGCGGATGCTCCAGGTCCCCGCCCAGGAAGACAGGCGGCTTGTTCCGGTCGAGAAGCGAGGAAGCGTCGAAGCCATGCGGCGTCAGCAGCTGCCCGAAGAGGGCGAACAGCACCACGCCGCCAAGAATGACCAGCGGCAGAAGAACGCGAGGGGGCGGAACCGCCCGCGTCAACGGCCGAGCCTCCGCGCCGTCCCAACCCGCGGGTCGAGAACACCGAGAAGGAAATCGACGATGGCATTTGCCGTCGCCATGGTCGCTGCGGACAGCATGACGACAAGCTGCACGACGGCGAGGTCGCGCTCGCTGACCGAAACGACAAGCAGCCGCCCGATGCCCGGCCACGCAAACACCGTTTCCGTCACGATGGCGCCGGCGATGAGCGCACCGATGCTGAAACCCAGAAGCGTCACGAGCGGGACCAGGATGGCCCGCAGACCATGGACGAAGAGGCGCCGGCGCTGTGGAACGCCCTTGGCCAGCACCATTTCCATGAACGGGCTGCTCAGCACTTCCAGCAAGGACGAGCGGGTCAGTCTCGCATAGGCGCCAGCGGAGGCGAGTCCGAGCGTCAGCGCCGGCATGATCAGGTGTTCGGGACCGCTGAACCCGCCGCTCGGCAGCCACTGCAGGTTCAGCGTGAAGAGCAGGATCAGGAGGATGCCGAAAAAGAAATTCGGCATCGCGAAGCCGAACACGGCAAGACCCATGATCGTGCGGTCAAGAACGCGGTTGCGGTGGAGCGCCGCGGCAATTCCGGCAGGAACGCCGACGAGAACGGAAATCAAGAGTGACGAGATCATCAGGAGCACAGTTGCGCCCAGCCTTTCGGCCACCAATTCAACCGCAGGGCCACCGGTCCTCAGGGAAATGCCAAAGTCCCCGCTCAACAGGGCCGACAGGTAAAGCCTGTACTGATCGAACAAGGATCGGTCGAATCCGAGGCGCGCCCTGTATTCCTCGATGATGTCCTGTGGCAAATCCGGTGGCACAAGGGCCATGACCGGATCGCCCGCCAGCCGCAGCGCGACGAATACCAGCGTCGCGGCGGCCCAGATGGTTACAAGCACACGGGCACACCGGGAGATGATATAAGTTGCCGGCACTGACCAAGCCCCGATAGTGACGGGGCCAACTCTCAGGGAGACCCGGACCTTTGTCCAGCGCCACCGCATCGCCCCTGGACCCTGTCATTCGTTGCCGTGACCTCTCGGTCAGATTCGGGAGCGATGCCGTTGTGAATGGCGTTTCGCTGGATCTCCACAGGCGTCGCACCATGGGCATTGTCGGCGAAAGCGGCTCCGGCAAGAGCCAGCTCGTCAAGGCACTGACGGGGTTGTCCAGCGGCCGCGTGGAGGGCCGCGTGCTCTTTGACGGCCGGGATCTGGTGAGCCAGCCGGAGGCGCGGCTGGTGACGGTGCGCGGGCGCCGAATTGCCTACATCCTCCAGGACCCGATGTCGGCGCTGAATCCCTATTTCCGGATCCAGATGCAGCTGACCGAGGTCGCGAGGGTCCATCTCGGACTGCCCCGGGCCGAGGCTCGTGAGCGGGCGCTCAAAATGCTGCAACGCGTCCGGATCCCCGAACCCGAGAGGCGGATCAGGTCATTTCCGCATGAACTTTCCGGCGGGCAGCGTCAGCGCGTGGTCATAGCCATGGCGCTCATGGCCAATCCGGTCCTGCTGATAGCGGATGAGCCAACGACCGCGCTTGATGCCACGGTGCGGCTGCGAATCCTCGACCTGGTGCGTACGCTCTGCCACGACCACGACCTGTCCAGCATCTTAATCACACACGACATCGCCGTTGCCTCGCGCATCGCGGATGAAACACTGGTGATGCAGCAGGGGCGCATCGTGGAAAGAGGACCGACACGGCAGGTGCTGACAGCGCCAGCGCATCCCTGCACCCAAGCGCTCATCCGGAACACGCCGAGCCTCTCGTGCCCTGTCGAACGTGCTGTGGCAAAGGCGAGCGGCCAACCGTTGCTGGTCGTGGACGACCTGGGCGTCCGATATCCCACCGGCAGCATGCTGCGCCGCGGAAAGGGCTTTCAGGCCGTCAAGGGCGTGAGCTTCAGGATATCGAGGGGCGAGACGCTCGGGATCGTCGGCGAGTCCGGGTCCGGAAAGTCGACCATCGCGCGGGCGCTGCTCCGGCTGGCGCCGGTGACTTCGGGCGAGATCACCTGGCGCGGGCGGCGGGTGCAAAAGCTCGACGAACGCGACTTCCGTCCGCTCAGACGAGAAATCCAGACCGTGTTCCAGGATCCGTTCGCTTCTCTCAATCCGCGGATGCGGATGCGCGAGCTGGTGGCCGAGCCGCTTTGGACCCATGCTCCGGCGCTTTCGCCGAGAGACGTGCGTGATCGGGTCCGTAGCGCAATAGAGGCCGTGGGGCTGGAGCCGGCGATGGCCGGGCGCTTTCCGCACGAGTTCTCGGGCGGTCAGGCGCAGCGGATTGCGATTGCCCGGGCGATCATCTCGGACCCCTCGCTTCTGATTTGCGACGAAGCAGTGTCGGCGCTTGATGTCACGGTTCAGGCGCTCGTGCTGGATCTGATCGCGGACCTGCAGCGGAGACTCAAACTGGCGATCCTGTTCATCAGCCACGATCTTGCCGTGGTCAGGCAGGTGGCTGACCGGATTCTCGTGCTGAAAGCCGGGCAGGTATGCGAACTCGCGGAACGCGACCGGCTGTTCGGCAGCCCGCAGCATTCCTACACACGGCGCCTTCTGGAGTCCGTCATGACCTTGGACGGAAGATAGGGCTATCGCATTTGGATTTCCTCGCCGCATCTTTGCGGACGCTTGCGACGGCGGCGACAAGCCTGAGCAGGAAGCGGTCGTCCCGGTCGGCCCTCTTCAGCTTCCCGCGCATCGGCGTGCTGGGGCCCGTTGACAGTCATGTCGCTGCCGCCAAGCCGGCGACGAGGCGGTCCTGGCGGCAAGGCTCTCGCCGCTCCTGCCGCGCCGCGACCGCTCGGACCCCCCCCCCCCCCCCGGGTGTATAGTTCAGGTTATTGACCCCGTCGGTTCTGTTCCGCCATCCATGCGGCGTGTCGTGCAAGTGCCGGGCAAGCCGGCCAGCGGCGCGCGTTGAGGCAAGGAACAGGAGCGGGAGACATGGCAAGGGGCGCGGGGAACAAGGGACATCGTCATCCGGACGCGGCGGATTGTCTGGAGGGGCTTGGCGAGGAAAGCGCTGTGGTGGTCAGGCCGCATGACGGCGGGTTCACCCGGCACTGGCTGGAGGGTGGCGAGGTGCGGAGCCGCGACGTCGCGGCGGATGGGCTTCCGACTGCGGGCGGCGGGTGGCCGGCGGAGTTCGGGCTGCTGCTGCCGCGGCTGGCGGCCGATCTGGGATCGGGAGTTCCGGACCTGGACGCCGTGGAGCGCGCGCTCCGGGACGCCCCGCCGGGCGGCAGCGCTGAAGCTTCTGTTCGAGCGGCTGGACGCGACGCTGCCGGTCGTGCGGCGAAGGGTGCGTCCCGCTGGGCCGGGCGCCGGGCCTGGAGGGTGGATGCCGGCAGTCCGGGCTGCGGCTCAAGCGCTCCGGAACACGCTGGTCGAAGAGGGGCGCCAACGCCATGCGCGCGCCCAGGACCCTGGTCATGAACCTCAGGCTGCCCGGCTTCCTCGAATGGCGGGCGAACCAGGCCGCAGCAGCCTGAAAAGAAATCTGATCTACACCCTTGCGGGCCGGAGACCCGGACACCGCTGCATCTGTCGATGGGGTCAGAGTGGCTGAAACCCAGGGGTTTCGGTGCCAACTGACATGACCCGCCCCCTCAGGGGAGGGCAGCCGGCTCCGCCCGCACCTCGAGAAGGTTGCGGGCCTCGCATCCACAGGCGATGGCGACCAAGTGGACGGTCTTGCCGTGATGGGTGGCGGCATAGCCGCGTGCCCGCATCTGGGTGAAGGCGGCGGCCAGGGCCGCCTCGGCGTCGTTCGCACTGTCCGCCATCTTGAACTCGAGGATGAACACCCGATCCCCGAGAGACACCACCATGTCGGCGCGGCCATGGCTGGAGGCCGCCTCGGACCGCACATCGACGCCTATGGCCCGGAAGGCCATGTGCAGGAGGCTCGCGTACCAGGCCTCGTAGCGGGCGAGGTCCCCTGTCGTGTGCCACTGGTAGGGAATGCTGGCCAGCCAGGCCTTCAGCGTGGCGGCAAAGCCGGCAAGGTCGCCCGCCTCTAGACGGTCACGCAGGGTTTCCCCCTCGTCCAGGGGCACCCTGCCCTGCGGGCTCAGCGTCGCCAGCAGCTGATCGTTCAGGCTGAGCCTGACCTCCTGGTTGGGACAGTCCAGCCGGTAGAGGGTGCGGTGGCCCTTGCGGATCTCGTCCGTGATGGTCAGGTAGCCGGTCTGGAACAGCAGGGCCTCGGCGATGATGTCCTCCACCTCGAACTTCGAGACCAATGACTCGTCGGCCAGGCACCCCTCCAGCTCCGTCAAACTGACCGATTTCCTCTTCAACGTCTCGAAGAGGAACCGCGGCGAGCCGGTCTCGAACCAGTAGGGGCGGAACTCCCGCTTCCGCAGCAGCAGCAGCACATCGAAGGGATTGTAGAGACGCTCGGTGCCCCGCCAGCTGTAGCCGTTGTACCAGGTGCGGATGGCGTCGCGGTCGAGGCCGGCGAGTTCGGGCGCGAACACCGTGTCGAGATCGGCATCGGTGTAGCCACAGAGCGTGGCATAGCGGGGATCAAGGCTAATGTCGTTGAGATTGTTGAGATCCGAGAACAGGCTGACCTTGGAGAACATGCTCACGCCGGTCACGAACACGAAGCGGACATGGGCGGCGCTGTCCTTGATGATGCCGTAGACACCGCGCAACGCCTCCCGGTTGGCGCGGGCCCGATCGGGGTCGTGGAGCGTATCAAGGATAGGCTTGTCGTATTCATCGACGAGGACCACGACGCGCTGGCCGGTGGTGTGGTGGAGGTGGTAGAGAAGTGTTTGCAGACGCTCGGGCGCGGCGTCCGCGGCGGTCAGCGGCTCCAATCCGGCCGCGTGTTCGATCAGGCCGAGCTGATTGGCGATGTTACGCTCAACATCCTCCGGTCGGTCATACGTCCTGCCAAAGCTTATGCGTACCACCGGATGGGTCACCGACCAGTCCCAGTGGTCATGGATGGCCAGGCCCCGGAAGAGGGCCTCCTCGCCGGCAAACAGGGCCCGGAGCGTGTCGACCAGCAGGCTCTTGCCGAAGCGACGGGGGCGCGAGAGGAAGTAATGGCGGCCCTCGTCCACCAGCTGCCGGATCAGCGGGGTCTTGTCGACGTAGTAGAAGTCCCCGCTCCGGATGGTCGTGAAGTCCTGGATGCCGATGGGCAGCGACTGGCGGGTCATGGGTCCTGTCTTTCGTTGCAGGTGATGGGTGCCCCGTTATGAGGGCTAATCCCTGGGAATGGTGGATGGGGTGTGGTTGTCATTGTCGATCGCTCCCGACTGCTTCCAGATGTCCATCCCTGCCGCCCTGGGCTGGATGGGTGGATCGGCCGGGTGGCCACCGCCAGAGACCCCATGCCCGGGGCACGGCCGTCAGACAGGACAACGCCTTTAGGGCTATCGCATTTGGGCATGAAGCATCGCGCTGAACCTTCAGAATGCCTCAAGTGATCTGGAAGGGCGGCGAGAAAAGCCATCTTGTTCCTCTTTTGTTCTCGCCGCTTCCAATCCGAAGTGCAACACCAGCCAGCGAGGGCGAAGCCCGAGCGGCGGCGGTCCCTTCACCGGGAGGCGTAGCCGGGCTTCCGGGGCGGTGCAAGCCCCGCCGGGCGCTGTCCGCGGCCCGCCGGACGCAGGGAGCATCCATGTTTCGGGTCAAGCCCGGATCCGGCCTTTTCCGGGGGGCCGGGAGCGGGGCTTTCCACAGCCTGTCCACATCCCGGCGGCCGTCCGGGCAGGCGGAAGCGGCCCGGCCGCAAGGGCGCGGCCGGACGGCCGGCTTCCTTCGGGCCCGGACGGGCCGCCCGCAGGGCGCGGCCCGTCCGGGCGTCAGGCGGCGGCCGACCTGTCCTCCCGTCTGCGCCGGTCGCGGAGAAGGACGTTCGCGGTCACGACGAGCTTCCGCATGACCGCGGTCACGGCGACCTTGCGGGCCCTGCCCCCTTGGCCCGGGCCGGCCGTACATCTCCTTCATGTCGGGATCGGACATGCAGGCCGCCATCGCCGCCATGTACAGGACGTCCCTCGGACGCCGCCGCCCGCCGGCGACGTGGCGCCCGCCCTTGAGCGTGCCGCCGTCGCGGGCGAAGGGGGCGACGCCGACCAGGGAGGGCGGCGGCCCGGCGGCTGCCGACGGCGCCCGGCCCGCCCGCCCGGGCGACCGGGGACGCGGCCGTGACCGGGCCGATGCCCGGCACCGGGGCCGGATGCCGCAGCTCTCCGCCAGGCCCTCCGACCCCTCGACGAGCGCCGCGGTCCGCCGGCCGGACGCGGCGACGCCGGCGCCGGTCCCGGCGAGGACCTTCGGGACGGGCCCGTCCGCGTCCGGACCGCCGGCCTGGCCCGGGACCGCCTCGGCCCGGCGCGCCTGTCGACGGGCGCCTCGCGCAGGACCGGCATGTCGCGGAGCCTGTCGACGGTCCCGTCCGCCGGCGCCGTGGCCGCCATGTCCGGGAACGCGGCGCGCAGGGCGGCCGGCACGCGCGCGCCGGCCCTGTCGGCCTTCGCCAGCTCGCCGCCGGCCCTGGGGAGGTCCCGGGACTGGCGCGGGTTCGCCACGACGACCTTGAGGCCCCGGTCGTGCAGGGACTGCAGGAGGGCCCGGTGCATCCGCCCCGTGGCCTCCGGGACGGCCCGCGCCGCCTTCCCCTCCCCGGGAGGCGGGCGACCTTGCGGAAGCCGTCCGTGTCGTCGGTGGCGGTCCCGTCCCGCCCGCCCGGGTGGATGTTCAGGGTGCTCTTGCTCACGTCGACGCCGGCAACTGCCATGGTCATGTCTCCCGCTCCTGTCCTCGCGACGGTCCGGTTCCCGGACCCGGCGTCCATCGGGACGCGGGGAGGACGGCGGGAGGACGGGCCGACCACGCTGTCCGACGGATCCGCTTGCGCGACCAGGGAGCTGTCGGTCCGGCCAGCCCTGCGGGGCCAGGCCCCGCACCGCCGCCGCCAGGCCGGGCGGCGGGGTCCCGGACCCGGCATCGACCGGGAAGGCGCCGGGAGGCAAGGGACGGCCTTTCCACAGGAAATCGCCTCCAGCCTGTCCACGGCCACCTCCCCTGGTCATTGCCGGTTCGTTGGACATGCGAGGGAGGAGCCCGACCGGAGGACGGCGGGCCGCGGACAGCGCGCATCTCCCCTCGGAGCCGCCCCCGGCGGCACCGGAACGGCCCCCTCAGGGCGGCTGCGCCCGGGAAGGAAGGCCTCGGACGGGGTGAGGCAGCCCAGCGCCTTCCTCGGACGCGCGTCCGTCCGGTCCTGCACGGCCCCGTCCGTCACCTTGCGGAAGTCCGTGCCCTTCGGGAACCACTCCCGCGACCTGCCCGTTCACGTGCTCGTCCGTGCCGCGCTCCCGGGAGTGGCAATGCCGCGCGAAGAAGAACCCCGCGCCGAGCGTCTCCGACACGCGGGCGTGGTCCGCGAACTCCTTGCCGTTGTCCGCGGTGACCGTGTGCACCGGAAGGGGGCCCGGCATGCGCGTCATGGCCGAGCCGACGGCGTCCGCCGTCTTCCTCCCGACCCTTTCGAGCAGGGTGTACCTGGACGCCCTGTCCACCAGCGCCAGCGACACCAGCGCGCTTCCGGGGCGGTCTCGTCGGAGTTCGGTCCGCTGCCGGGGCGGCTGGCGGCGGGCCCGGGCAGTCGGGCGCCCCCGACCTGGACGGCGTGGAGCGCGCGCTCCGGGACGCCTCGCCGGGCGGGGCGCGGCCGCCCTGAAGCATCTTCCGGGCGGCTGGACGCGACGCGGCCGGCGCCGGAGTGCGCGGCCTGCGGCAGGCCGACGGCCCGGCATTCGGCGACGCCGAAGTCCTTGCCTCGACCCGGCTGGGGCGGGTCGAGGCGGAGCGGTCGCGTTTCCGCTGCCGGTCCTGCGGCGGGGGATGCTTCCCGCCGGACCGGGCGCTTGGCCTTGAGGGGGACACCGTCACGCCGGGGATGGCGAGCGTCATCGCCGGGACGGTGCCGCTCACGGGCTTCGAGGCGGCGAGCCGGCACGTCGACAGCCTCGCCGGGGCGGACGCCTCGCCGAGCTCCCTGCGGCGCCGGGCGCCGGGCTGGGCGAGGCGGCGCAGCGCTTCGAGCGCGAGGAGGTGCCGGACGGCAGGCCGCCGGAACCGCGCATGCAGATCTCCGTCGACGGGACCGGCGTCCCGATGCGCAGGGAGGAGACCGAGGGCGTTCGCGGCAGGCAGGCCGACGGCACCTCGAGGACCCGAGAAGCCAGGCTTGCGGTCATCTGCACCGCCGAGGGCCGGGACCCCGGGACCGGCGCGGCTCTCAAGGACCGGGGCAGCGAGTCGTCCGGCTGCCTGACCGGCGGCGCGGCGGCGCCGTCCGGAGGCCGGGAGGCCTCGGACTTCGCGGCGCGGCGCGACCGGGAGACCCGGCGGCGGGGGCTGCACGACGCGGGCGGGCCCGTCGTCGTCTCCGACGGGGCGGACTGGATCCCCAACGCCTGCGAGGAGCCCTTCGGGGGCCGGAAGGTCACGTTCGTGCCCGGCCTCTTCCACTGCCTGGAACGCGCCTCCGACGCCGCGAGGCGATCCTGCCGGCCGGGGGCGGAGCGGGACCGGCGGTTCGCGGAGGCGAGGCCGACGTCAGGGCGGGCCGGGCGGCGAAGGCGGGCCGGGAGCTGGCGCCGGACCATGGAGGGCCGCGTGCACTGCGTGCGCGACCTCACCTGCGACGGGGACCGCTGCCGGGCGCACGTCCGCAACCTGCCGCGCAGCCTCGCCTGCCTGACCGGCGCCGCCATCGCCGTCGTGCGATGCGACGGCCACATGCCCGAGGCCGGCCGGCACCGGCCCGCCCGCGCCCGGGAGGCCCTCGACCTGGTCCCGGGCCCGCCCGGCACATGATCCTCCGGTCCCGGCCGCGTGAAGGGCGCGCGGAACGCGCCGCCAGACGGCGCGGGGGCAGAGGCGTGCCCGAAACCCCGAAAACCGCCCCGGCAGACCCCGGCACCGCCAGGGCCGGCCGTCGAAACCGTTGCCCCGATGGCTCCGACCGCCCCGGCCACGCCCGCCTGCCGTCACGTCAGGCTCCCGGACCCGAAAATGGTCCTGGGCGACGTGTGGACCTGGACGGCGCTGGACGGCGACAGCAGGATGATCCTGTCCTGCCTGCACGACAGGCGACCGTTCGGGCATGACGGCCATCGAGCTCATGGACGACCTGAGGGCGCGGTTGGCGAACCGGGTGCAGCTGACCACGGACGGCCACAAGGCCTGTCTCGAGGCGGTGGAGGGCGCGTTCGGCGGCGACATCTACCATGCCATGCTTTTCAAGCTCTGCGGCGACCAGACGGGTTCCAGGGGCCACGGGAATGAGGTGTTCGCCCGCCGAATGCACGCACAAGCGCATCGTCGGGGGACGCCCGAGGGAGGAAGACATCTCGACCAGCTGCGTCGAGCGCAGCAACCTGACGATGCGCATGGGGATGCGGCGATTCACGCGGCTGACCAGCGCCTTCTCCAGGAAGATCGAGAACCATGCGCACATATGCGCCCCGTTCTTCCTGCACTGCAACTTCGTGCGCGTTCACCAGACGCTGCGCGTCACCCCGGCCATGGCGGCCGGCGTCACCGGCACGCTGCACGACATGGAGTGGATCGTCGGCCTGATCGACGCCCGCGCGCCGCAGCGCAGGAAGCCGGGCCCGAAGGCCGGCGCGAAATACGGGCCACGAAAGTCAAGGAGATACAATGCCCCCGGACCGCCGTGCCGCCGCCGGACACGCGCCCCGGGCCGGGCTCCTCGGACAGGGTGCCGGAAACGCCGTCCTGCCTGCATCGTCGTTCCGCTCGCTCATGCCGCTGTCGCCTCGTGCAGCCGTTCCGGCGGCCATCAGGGCAGGACATGGCATGGGACCGGCGATTCGCGAGATGACTGTCGACGGGCCCTAATTGACCGTCAGGTAGCCGGGGCCCAGCAGCATCCAGTTGCTGTTGGTCGGTGTCCAGTCCAGCCGGGTGCTGACGACCCAGTTGTTGACGTTGCGCCAGAGCATGATCGCGGGCTGCTCCGTCTCCCAGATGTCGACCATCCGACGGAAAAGCGCCCGCTTCCTGGCAGTGCCGATCTCGGCCAGGTATTCCTCGCCCAAGGCGACAAACTCGGCCGGCGGTGCCCAGCTCCTGTCCTTTTCGCGTGTGGCGCGTGCGGAATCCGGCCCCCAGAAGCCCCAGATCGCCCGCGTGGGCGTGCCGTCGAACGTGGTCGTCATCGACATGTTCAACAGGCCGAATGGGTGCTGAAGCGCAAGCGGCCAGCTGTCGACCACGTTGAGGCGGGCATTGATGCCAAAGGCGTTCCACTGTTCGACGAGAAACTCCGTGGCGAGATCGAAATTCGCGTAGGCGCCACGGGTGACGTTCACCACCACCTCCTCGCCGCTGTAGTCCGACGATTCAAGATAAGCCTTCGCCGCCTCGGGATCGTAACCGATCTTCGGCGTGATCGAGGGATCGTAGTAATCCGGGAAATCGGGGAAGTTGAACGGCGCCGGCGCAAAGGTGTCATCGCCCCAGAGCGCCTCGACCAGTGCCTCGCGGTCGATCGCGGCCGTCATGGCATAGCGCAGGTTTCGGTCGGCGACCGGGTTCGGCCCGTACTCGGCCAGTTCAAGCGTGTTGTAGGCCAGCATGACGTAGTTGCCGATGGGCCGCGCGACGTATTCGAGATTGTCGTAGCTTTCGACCGTCTCGACCTCGTCCACGGGCACGCCCGCCATCATCATGAATTCGCCAGAGACCATGCCGGCCAGCCGGGCGGAAAACTCCGGGACCGCACGGTATTCGACCGAGGCCAGAGGCGGCGTCCCTCCCCAGTACCCGTCGAAAGCCTCGAGCTTGACGAAACCTGTCGCGTCGTAGCCGACCACCCTGTACGGACCGGTGCCGACGGGATCCTGGCCGAACTTCTCGGGGCCGACCTCAAGATAATGATCCTTCGGCACGACATATCCCAACGGCGTGATGAAACGGTACGGGAGGTTCGGGTCGTTAACCGTTGTCTTGATCTCGACCGTAGCGTCATCCAGCGCTTCGACCGAGGCGAATGAGGAAGTGTAGCGCTTGCCCGCAGGAACCAGCGAGTCCTCGCCCCATATCCGTTCAGCAGACAGTGTGAACGCAACGTCCTCAGCCGTCATCGTATCGCCATTGTGGAACTTCACCCCTTCGCGGATCGTGAATCGCCAGGTCGTGTCGTCCAGCTGTTCCCAGCTGGTGGCCAGCGCGGGCCGCAGCTCGCCGCCTTCTGGATCCTCGTCGAAGTTCCGCGCGACGACCTGGTCGAAGATGTTCGGCATGATCCGCGCGGCGTTTGTGGAATTGCCGATGATCGGCTCCATGGTGCGGTGGATGCCGCCCACGGCAACGACGATGTCGGGCCTGTCCTGCGCAACTGCCGCCTGCGGCATCAGCGCCAGGGCGAGCGCCGTCCCTGTTCCAACGAGATGGTTCATGCAACTTGCTCCCTTCTTTGCGTTGCGTTTCCTGTCACCAAGGCATCGATGAGCGCCTCGTGCTCCCCTGCCGTCAATAGATGAAGGAGAATCCGCGCCTCGGCCTCGGGGCAGAGCGACTGGATCTTGCGTGCGAACGCGGCATCGAGCGCCCCACGTCTCATGCCGTCCTGCGGATTGTCAAGGCGCTTGCGGATAACGCCGCCATCGGTGCGGGTCACGGTCAGCATCGCAGGGAACACGCCCTCGGACAGATGCCGGGCCTCGAATTCCGCGTCGCCGACGACCACGATCCGGTCCATTGCGGCCAGGACCTTCGGGTCGGACAGGCTTTCGCCCTCGAAATCGGCCAGAACAGAGCGTCGGCGCAACAGGGCGCTGGCGACGGAATAGGCCAGCGAGAAGCGGGCGGCGACGTGGCTTGTGATGCGCAACGCCGCCAGCGACGCAGCGCTCGACCGCTTCACCCGGACTTCGACTGCCGCGATGTGTTCGAGTGGCAGCGCGTCCGCCACCTCGAGAGACAGCCGGATGGCGCATTGGCATCCAAAATTCGCCGGGTAGAGCTTCAACGCGTATTGCGCAAGCACGGCGTCGCACGGGCCTGTTGCCAGCCGTGCCGGCTCATCGGCGCCGAATCCGTAGCTGGCCAGCCAGCCTCTGGGCCCGCCCAAAGCGTCTGCCGGGCCGGTTGCCCCGGCCAGGGCCAGCTTGACGCACTCGACCGCATGGCGTGCCGAGAACCCCACCGACAGATCCTTGTCCATGCAGAAATCGCCTGAAACGGGTGACATCGCGGCAAGCAGGCCGGCGGGCAGCGTGGCTGCGGCAATTGCAACCGCGTGGTTGGTCTGGGCTTCGCTCGCGCCACAGAGAAGCGCCCCGGCAAGCGCCGCCGCGACCGGAGCGACAAGCGCGGTGGTGCGGAACCCGGGCGTTTCGCGCCGGTGTCCCCGGCCAAGCGCCCGCGCAAGCGCGACATTTGCGACAAAGCCGGTGCGCAGGGCGGCCAGGACACGTTCCGGCGACACCGAGCGCTCGGCCGCAAGGGCCAGTACGGCCGGGACGATCACCACCGCCGCATGGCCGTTGTTGCGCCCGTCTATCAGGACTTCCTGGAAGTCCAGCGCCTCGGAGGCACAGCCGTTGAGAAACGCCGCCCCCGTCGCGTCGCTCCATCCATCGCCCCACACGGACGCCCTGCCCGCCGTGGTGGCGACGCCCTTGTCGCAGCCGGCCGCACCGGTTCCCGACGCCCGCGCGTATCTTGCGATCGCGTAGGTATCAAGCGCCAGGATCGCGAGCCTCCGCAAGGTTGCTTCGTCCGCAGCGGAGGCATGCAAACGCAGATGTCGCGCAACGAATTCCGACTGGGCAGAAACGCGCGCTGAAAGCCGGTTCATTCTGAATCTCCCGAAAGCGAGCCTAGGCAATCCTCCTGCTCGAATCAAATCCTCTGGTCTCTCACGGATCTATTGCCCATCAAGCGACCATGTTGGTAATCTTCGCACCTGGCACCGACCAGGCCGTCGCCCGGTCTGCACGGGCCCCGCAAGGGACCGCTTCTGCAGTTCCGAAGGGATTGGGCACGAACCTGCATCCATCACTTCGGGCGGGCCAGAGCCCGCGGTCGCCGGCCTGGCCGGGATGAGGGGGAGCGCAGAGACCTGATGGCGGACGTGCACTACTCCCCCGTCCTTGTCTGCGCGTCCGTGCTCGTCGCGGTCATGGCCGGCTTCACATGCCTCAGGCTGACAAGCGGCCTGCGCACACTGCCGGTCGCGCGGCGCAAGGTCCGGATCGCCCAGGCGGCCATCGCGCTGGGAGGCGGCATCTGGTCGATGCACTTCATCGGAATGCTTGCCGTGACCCTGCCGTTTCTCGTCACCTACGATCCACTGCTGACCCTCGGCTCCGCGCTCATTGCCATACTGATCGCCGGATGCGGACTGCTGCTCCTGCACTCCGGAGAGCGCACCGGCCTGCGAATCCTGATCTCCGGCACCCTGACGGGCATCGGAATCGCGTCGATGCACTACACGGGAATGGAGGCAATCTCGTCGAACTGCATCGTAAGCCATCGCCCCGGCGGCGTTGCCGCGGCAGTCCTGATCGCGATCGCCGCCTCGACGCTCGCCATGTGGCTCGCGCACTCCAATCGTTCGCTTCTCAGGACGGCGGCCGGGGCCGCCGTCCTCGGCCTGTCGATCTCCTCCATGCACTATGCGGCGATGCTTGGCACGTCGTTTTCCCAGGCGGCCGGCTTCGTCGCCGAACCGGTCCAGGCGATCGACTCGCAGGTTCTCGCCATGTCCGTGAGCCTCAGCGCATTCGTGATCTGCGGCCTGTTTCTGCTTCTCGCGTTTCCGATGCAGGAAGGCGGCGCGACGAAGGTGGGCGACATGGCGGCCGAGCCGCGGTCCCGACCCGAAGAGCGCCGGACCGACCAGGCACGCGGCATGGCGCTCAGCCGGGCCGGCAGGATGATCGCGCCTGCGGACAACAGCATTCCCTACGAGAAGGAAGGGACTGTCCGGTTCATGAATGCGGACCGGATCCTGGCGATCGAAAGCGATGGCCACTACACGAAAATCCGCACGGACGCGGACGCTCTCTTCTGTCCCTGGTCGCTGGCCAAGGTTGAAAGCAGCCAGCTGGCCGAGCGCTTCCTGAAGATCCACCGCCGCTACCTCGTGAATCCGGCACATATCAGCGGAATCAGGAAAGTCGGAGACCAGCTCTACTGCCATCTTGGCAAGGCCCCCGAACTTGAGGTTCCGGTCAGCCGCTCGCGCGCGCGGGAACTGCGGAATCGGCTCGGCGTGTGAACGCGACTCGCCGCTTGTGGCAGCGGCCCTGCATGCCGTTCACGCAAGAGCGGGGCCATTCGCGCAAAATGCGGCCCGTTGGTGCGTAAGGGGTTTCACGGAACTGCCCGCCACCGGGTTCTCTCCACGGCCATGGACCGCGAGGTTTCGGGAGGACGGTGATGATACCCGCCGCGTTCGACTACCACAGGCCGGGCACGCTCGACGAAGCGATCGGGCTGCTGTCAGAACATGACGGCGCCGCGCTGGTCATTGCAGGAGGGCACAGCCTCGTGCCGATGATGAAGCTGCGTCTGGCGACACCCGAACATCTGGTCGACATTCAGGACATCGCCGAACTGTCCGGAATCTCCGTTTCGTCCGACATGATCGAGATCGGCGCGACGGTCACGCAGTCCGACCTGATCGATTCCGACGAGCTCTTCGGCGCCTGCCCGATTCTCCGGGAGACGTCGCTGCAGATCGCCGATCCGCAGATCCGCAATCTTGGAACGCTGGGCGGCAACGTCGCCAACGGCGACCCCGGCAATGACATGCCCGCCACCATGCAGCTGCTGGACGCGGAGTACGTCCTGCGCGGCGCCGGCGGAACACGGACCGTCAAGGCGAGGGCGTTTTACGAATCCGCCTTTTCGACCGCGCGCGACGAGGGCGAGATCCTCACGGCGGTCAGGATCCCGGTCCCGCCGTCCGGCCACGGCCACAGCTACCAGAAGCAGAAACGCAAGGTCGGCGACTACGCCACGGCGGCGGCAGGCGTCATCCTGACGCTCGCGGGCGGAACGTGCGCGAGCGCTTCGGTGGCCCTCACCAATGTCGCGGACACGCCGCTTTGGGCCGAGGCGGCGGCCAGCGCGCTGGTCGGCACCGATCTCGGCGCGGACGCTGTCAGCGCGGCCGCGGAAGCGGCGAGAGAGATCACGGAACCTGCATCCGACGGGCGAGGTCCGGCCGACTACCGGACCCACGTGGCCGGCGTCATGGTTCAGCGGGCCGTCAACACCGCCAAGAGCCGCGCGGCCTGACTTCAGGACCCTTTTGGAGAACCACATGGCCAAGACCAAGGTGAACATGACCGTCAACGGCAAGGCGGTGGGAGCGCTTGCCGAACCTCGCACCTTGCTTGTTCACTTCCTGCGCGAGGAGCTGGATCTGACCGGGCCGCATATCGGCTGCGAAACCAGCCATTGCGGCGCGTGCACAGTCGACTTGAACGGCAAGTCCGTCAAGTCGTGCACTGTCTTCGTCGGCCAGGCCGAAGGCGCGGAAGTCACCACGATCGAAGGCATCGCGCACGAGGACGGCACCCTTCATGCGGTGCAGGAGGCGTTCCGCCAGCATCACGGGCTGCAATGCGGTTTCTGCACGCCGGGCATGATCACGCGCGCATGGCGGCTGCTTCAGGAGAACCCCAGCCCCACCGAAGAGGAAATCAGGCACGGCATCAGCGGGAACCTTTGCCGCTGCACCGGCTACCAGAACATCGTCAAGGCCATACAGGCCGCAGCAGCCGACCTCTCGGTCAAGGAGGCAGCCGAATGAACGTCCAGACACCCGCAGACGCCGAGCGCGCCGAAAGGCTTCAGGGCCTCGGATCCTCACGCAAGCGCGTGGAGGATGCCCGCTTCACCCAGGGCAAGGGGCACTATGTCGATGACATCAAGCTGCCGGGCATGCTGTTCGGCGACTTTGTCCGGTCGGACTACGGCCACGCCCGCATCAAGTCGATCGACAAGGAAGCGGCCCTTGCCCTGCCGGGAGTCGTCGCCGTCCTGACGGCAGAGGACCTCAAGCCGCTCGACCTGCATTACATGCCGACGCTCGCCGGCGACGTGCAGGCCGTCCTGGCCGACGAGAAGGTTCTCTTCCAGAATCAGGAGATCGCCTTTGTCGTCGCCGAGAACCGGTACGTCGCGGCAGACGCGGCAGAACTGGTCGAGGTCGAGTACGACGAGCTGCCCGCCCTGGTCGACGCGTTCAAGGCCATGGACGCGGACGCCCCGCTGCTTCGCGAGGACATCAAGGACAAGACGGAAGGCGCCCACGGGCCACGCAGGCACCACAACCACATCTTCCACTGGGAGGAAGGTGACGAGGCCGGTGCAAGCAAGGCGCTGGCGGAAGCCGAGGTGACCGTCGAGGAACTGATCACCTACCAGCGCGTTCACCCCTGCCCCCTCGAAACATGCGGCTGCGTGGCCTCGATGGACAAGGTCAACGGGAAGCTGACCCTGTGGGGCACGTTCCAGGCGCCCCATGCCGTTCGCACCGTCGCGTCGCTCATCACGAACATTCCGGAGCACAACATCCGCATCGTGTCTCCCGACATCGGCGGCGGCTTCGGAAACAAGGTCGGTGTCTATCCGGGCTACATTTGCGCGGCCGTGGCGTCGATCGTCACCGGCCTGCCGGTCAAGTGGGTGGAGGACCGGATAGAGAACCTGACTGCCACGGCGTTTGCCCGGGACTACCACATGACAGGGAAGCTGGCCGCGAAGAGGGACGGCACGATCACCGGCCTTCACTGCCACGTCCTCGCCGATCACGGCGCGTTCGACGCCTGTGCGGACCCGACCAGGTTCCCTGCAGGCTTCTTTCACATCTGCACCGGATCCTACGACATCCCGGTGGCCTATGTCGGCGTCGACGGCGTCTACACCAACAAGGCGCCGGGCGGCGTCGCGTACCGCTGCTCGTTCCGGGTGACTGAAGCCGCCTACCTGATCGAGCGAATGATCGACGTGCTGGCCAGGAAGCTTGACATGGATCCGGCCGAACTGCGCCTGAAGAACCTCATCCGCAAAGAGCAGTTCCCGTACACGTCCGCGCTCGGCTGGGAGTATGACAGCGGCGACTACCATGCGGCCATGGACAAGGCGCTCGAAGCTGTTGGCTACAAGGCGCTGCGCGCGGAGCAGGCCCGGAACCGCGCCGCGTTCGACCGTGGCGAAACATGCAGGCTGATGGGCATTGGCGTCGCACACTTCACCGAAATCGTCGGAGCCGGGCCGGTCAAGAACTGCGACATTCTCGGTCTCGGCATGTTCGACAGCTGCGAGATCCGCATCCATCCCACAGGTTCCGCGATCGCCCGCCTCGGCACGATAAGCCAGGGTCAAGGCCACGCGACAACCTTCGCGCAGATCCTGGCCACCGAAATCGGGATCCCGGCGGACGACATCACGCTGGAAGAAGGCGACACGGACACCGCGCCCTACGGCCTGGGCACCTACGGCTCGCGCTCGACGCCCGTTGCCGGCGCCGCGACGGCCATGGCCGGGCGCAAGATCCGCGCCAAGGCGCAGATGATCGCGGCCTACATGCTCGAAGTCCATGAAGGCGATCTCGAATGGGATGTCGACCGGTTTCAGGTCAAGGGCAATCCCGAAGCGCACAAGACCATGAAGGAAATCGCGTTCGCGGCATACAACCAGGCCATCCCGGGACTCGAGCCGGGGCTCGAGGCAGTGTCGTACTACGACCCGCCGAACATGACCTACCCGTTCGGCGCATACATCTGCGTGGTCGACATAGACGTGGATACGGGCGTGACCGACATTCGAAGCTTCTACGCCCTTGACGATTGCGGCACCCGCATCAATCCCATGATCATCGAGGGCCAGGTCCACGGCGGCCTGACGGAGGCGTTGGCGATCGCGATGGGCCAGGAGATCTCCTATGACGAGATCGGCAACGTCCGGGGCGGCAACCTGCTGGACTTCTTTCTGCCGACAGCGGTGGAGACCCCTCTCTGGCAGACCGATCACACGACCACGCCCAGCCCGCACCATCCGATCGGCGCCAAGGGCGTCGGCGAAAGCCCGAATGTCGGAGGCGTTCCGGCGTTCTCGAATGCCGTGAACGACGCATTCGCGCACAAGGGGCTTGTGCACACGCAGATGCCGCACGATCACTGGCGCGTCTGGAAGGCCGCACGGCAGCTGGGGCTGACGGGCTGACCGTCGTGAAGATCGATCGCGAACCGGCGCCGCGCGACGGGATCACCGCCCGGCCAGCGGGACGCGAGCCCCCGATGACCGCTTACGCCGACATAGGCACGGATCTTGAAAGGGCCGGCTACGTCGCCGACCAGGCGCTTGCGACAGCGATGCGGCTTGCCCTGTCGCTGCAGCGCCCGCTTCTGCTGGAGGGCGAGGCGGGCGTTGGCAAGACCGAAACCGCCAAGGCACTTGCGGAGACGCTCGGCACCAGACTGATCCGCCTTCAGTGCTACGAGGGCCTGGACGCAACCTCGGCCATGTACGAGTGGAACTACCAGAAGCAGCTGCTCGCGATCCGGGCGCTGGAGAATGCAGAGGTCGCTTCAGACGCGATCGAGAAGCGGATATTCTCGGAGCAGTACCTCTTGCGGCGCCCCCTGCTGGAGGCCATCGGCCTGGAAACGAGCCCGGTCCTGCTGATAGACGAGATCGACCGTGCCGACGAGGAATTCGAGGCGTACCTGCTCGAGATCCTCTCAGACTTCCAGATAACCGTCCCGGAGCTTGGAACCATTGCGGCAAGGGCCCGCCCGCACGTCATCCTCACGTCGAACGGCACACGCGAACTGTCGGACGCATTGAGGCGGCGCTGCCTCTATTCGTATGTGGAGTTTCCGGATCACGGCCGCGAACTGGCGATCCTGAACCTGCGCATGCCGGAACTCCAGGAATCGCTTGCATGCGCGATCATCGATTTCGTCCAGCGGCTTCGCAAGGAGGATCTTGAAAGGAAGCCGGGCGTCGCCGAGACGCTCGACTGGGCGGCGGCGCTTTGCGGGCTGGGCGTGAGGGATCTTCGGGACGACCCCGACAAGACCGCCGCGACCATGATCTGCCTTCTGAAGACGGAACAGGACCTGAAGGCCGTCCCGAAGGAGGCCGTTTCCCGCCTCGCAGGGCGGGCGGCATGACGCCGGCGACCCTTCGTCATGAACCTGGCGCCGAAATCGCGGATCGCATCATCGGATTCGCGAGTCACTTGCGAAGCAACGGCTTCGCGCTCGGCACACAGGATGGCGGCCGCATCGCGGATCATGTCGCCAGGCTCCCTCTGCAGCCCTTGACCCGGATGCGTCTGGAACTGAAAGTGCTGCTGACGGGCAGCAGGGAGGAGTGGCAGCGCTTCGACGAACTGTTCGAGGCGTACTGGCTTCCCGCAGGTCGGGTTCGCGCGGGTGCGGCGCGCACCTCGTCTCCCCACGTGCACAGGCCGCTTCGCCACGCACAGGTGTGGCAAGACCATCTTTCTGACAGGCGGGGCGCCTCAGGCGGGGACGCGCCAAGGATCGAGACCGAACACGCCGGGCAGGATGCGTCCGGCGACGCTGCAGGCCGCCTGGTGGCGACGCACCGCTCCGTCAGCCGAAAGACCAACCTGAAGCATGTCGTCGATCCGGACGAGATCCGCGAAGCGGAAGCATTGGCGCTTCGTCTTGCCAAGGCCATGAGGTACCGGCTGTCGCGGCGGCGCCGCGCTTCGGCAAACGGATGCAGGATCGATCTCCGCCGCACGATCAGGCGTGCGCTTGCCAGAGGCGGGGAGCCGATCGAACTGTTTCGGAATGCGCGACCGGACCGGCCCGTTCACATCATCGTCTTTCTCGATGTGTCCGGCTCCATGGAGCACTACAGCCGTTTCTTCCTGCAGTTCGTCAAGGGACTTGTCTGCTCCTGGTCGCGTTCGGAGGCTTTCGTCTTCCACACCCGCCTTGTCAGGATCACCGATGCCTTGCGCGACCGCGACTCCGCCCGGGCCATGACGCGCCTCGCCCTGATGGCCGAGGGGTTCGGAGGGGGGACGCGGCTTGGCGAAAGCCTCGCCACGTTCAACCGCACGCATGCACGGCGCCTTGCCAATTCGCGCACCGTGGCGATCATGCTGAGCGACGGCTATGACACCGGAACGGCGGACCTGCTCTCCGCCGAACTGGGGCGGCTGAAGAGACATGTCCGGCGTCTTGTATGGCTCAATCCCCTGCTCGGATGGGAGTCCTATGCGCCTGTGACCGCAGCGATCCAGGCGGCCCTCCCGCACATTGACCGCTTTGCGTCGGCCAACACGCTGGAAGGTCTCGCCGCCATCGAACCTGAACTGGCGCGTCTGTAGGTGCCGCGCGATGACGCTGTCGGAAACCACGCTTGATCTGATCGAAAGGCTCCGGGGGAGCGGCAGAAGCTTCTGCGTGGCCACGATCGTGCGCGCGAAGGACGCCACTTCGGCCAAACCCGGAGCCAAGGCCGTAGTGACCGACGCGGGCGAGCTGCACGGCTTTCTGGGCGGCCACTGCGTGATCGGAGCCGTCAGGGCCGAAGCGCGGCTGGCGCTGGCGGCAAGGCGGCCGAAGCTGATCCGGATCAAGCCTGAAGCGGAAGTCGATGCCCCCGTGGACGCTGACGGCACCACGCTGCACAAGTCGTCATGTCCGAGCGGCGGCACCGTCGAGATCTTCCTCGAACCGATGCAGGCGGCGAGGCAGATGATCATTCTGGGATCCTCTCCGATCGCGCATGCGCTCGCCAGGATGTCGGAAGCGGCAGGCTACCGCACGATCATCGGAGCGCGCGATGAAGAGACAGGCACGGCGGTCGCCGCCGACGAGCATGCCGGCGACTTTGCCGCCGCGGCAGGCCGGGCCGGGCCGGAAGATGCAGTGGTCCTGTCAACCCAGGGGCGACATGACGGCGAGGCGCTTGAGGCCGCGCTGAAGTCCGAAGCAGGATACATCGGCATGGTGGCAAGCCGTCGCAAGTTTGCCGCCCTCGCGGACGACCTCTCCAAGAAGCCGGACCTTTGCGGCCGCATCGGAGACGTGCGTGCGCCGGCGGGCCTGGACATCAGCGCCGTGGAACCAGATGAGATCGCGTTGTCCATAATGGCCGAGATCGTTGCGCTCAGACGTGGCAGGCAGTTCGGCCAGGCGGCAAGGGAATCCCGGGCGAGACGCCGGACCTCCGCCGGCAATGCAGATCACGCGTCGTCCGGACGGAGACCCAAGGGCATGGATCCGGACTCACGCACCGAGCCCGCCCGCGTCAGGATCCGGCCGACTCGAACGTCCACGTCGTGACCTGCCGCCAGTCATCGCCGGGGCGCACCGTGATGTCCGGAAATCCCGGCTCGTGCGGCGAATTGGGCCAGAACTGCGCTTCGAGGGCAAGGCCGCAATAGGGAACCGGCGCAACGCCGTCGTTGGTGCGCTGGTCCGGACAGTCAAGAATGTGCCCGTCGAAGACCTGGAGGCCGGGTTCCGTGCTTGCCATCACCATCATGGCGTCGGGACCGGTCAGGCGCGCGACCTCCCGGAGGGGCCGACGGGAATCGGAAATGCAGAAATTCGTGTCGACAAGACCGTCGGCGCCATCGTTCAGGACGCGACCTTCGCGGAAATCGAAGCGCGTGCCCGCCACGTCCGAAACGTCACCCGTGGGAATGGTGGTGCCGGGATCGACGGGCAGGTACCGGTCGGCGTGAACCTGCAGCAAGTGACCCCGGGTCGTGGGCGCGTCGCCGAGACGCCAGTAGCTGTGGTTCGCGAGGTTCAGGAATGTCGGGGCGTCAGTCTCGGCCGTCAGCGTGAGCGACAGGGCGCGGCCCGAGACTTCGAACCTCGCCTCGACGCTGCGCGTGCCCGGGAATCCGCCCTCGCCGTCGGGCGCCGCAAGCGCCAGAGTGGCGTGGCGCCCGGAATGATCCGCCAGGTTCCAGACCCGCCTGTGAAACGCGCCACCGCCGCCATGGAGGGTGTGGGCGCCGAGGAAGTTCCTCTCGAACCGGTACTCGACGCCGTCAAGCCTGGCGCGTGCGCCCGCAATCCGGTTCGCGACCGGGCCCATGATCGTTCCGCAATGGGCGAGCGGGCCTTCGTAGGCGGCGATGTCCCGGCTTCCGACGGTCAGGCTGTGCCGGACGCCTTCAAGGCGGACGTCCTGGAGGGCGGCGCCAAGCGTGATGACGCGCGCGGCAAGAGGGCCGTCCTGCAGGGTCAGCCGGTGGATTTCCCGGCCTGAAGCGGCAATGCCGAAATTCTCGACCATCACGGCAGGTTGTGCACCCTCGCAGGCGCAGCGGCAAGACCGCCAGGCGGCGGTCCCGCACCTGCGGGGTTCAGGCGTGCCGGGCCGGCGCATGCGGCTTTCCTGAAACGGCTTTCGGCGACGGCGGCCGGCTGTCGCGGGCAGTCTCCCCTGGGCAATGACCCAGTCTGAAAATGACGAAAGTGACTGCAAAAAGGGGGCGGCCCGCAGACCGCTCCCGCAATCTCTCTCTCCGCGCCGGTCCGCGGTCAGTCGTTGTCCCGGATGGGAATCCTCAGGTGCCGCAACGTTCCGCCTTGCGGCGACTGGACAAGGCTTTCAAGCGGTTCTTCGATCAGGTGAAGCGTGGCGAGAAGCCGAGCTTCCCCCGCTTCAAGGGCCGTAACCGAGGCATCCGGTCGTTCGACGTTCCCGATCCGGCGATCCGCGACGGCTCGCTCTGGGTGAAGGGGCTGGGCCGCTTCCGGCCGCCGTCCGTTCCGGACGCCAGGATCGTTCAGAGCTTGAATCATAATTAGGGCCCGTTGACACTCATGTCGCCGCGACCACGCCGGCGACGAGGTGGATCCCGGCGGCAAAGCTCGCGTCGGTCTTGTCGTACCGGGTCGCGATCGCACGGAACTCCTTGATCTTCGCGAAGAAGTTCTCCACCAGGTGCCGCCAGCCGTAGACCTCCCGGTCATGCGCCCGCGACACCGTCCGGCTCCGCTTCGACGGAATCACCGCCTCCGCCCCGCGTTCCGCCAGGTCCTCCAGCAGCCAGTCCGCGTCGAACGCCCTGTCGCCGACGAAGGCCCCGAACGCCAGGCCGTCGAGAAGCCCCGGCACCCCCTTGAGGTCGTGCGCCTGGCCGGGAAGGATCCTGAAGCGGACCAGATAGCCGAGCGCGTCCACGACGGCCACGACCTTGCTCGTCAGGCCGCCTCTGGAACGACCGATCCCCTGGCTCGAGGTCCCCCTTTTGCGCCGGACGCCTTCTGATGCGCCTGGACGACCGTGCCGTCGACGAACACCCACTCGAGGTCGAACTCCTCCGACAAGGCGTTGAAAACGCGTTCGAATACCCCCGAAAGCGCCCAGCGCCGGAACCGCTTGAAGACGCTGTTCCAGTTCCCGAACCGCGCGGGGAGGTCGCGCCACGGCGACCCCGTGCGGAACCGCCAGAGCACCGCCTCCATGAAAAGGCGGTTGTCCGCCGCCGTGCCGCCGGGATCGGACTTCTTGCCCGGCAGCATGTCCTCGATCCGCGCCCACATGGCGTCGGTCAGAACCGTCCTGTCTGCATTCATGATGTCACCTGTTTCCTGCCCGTGCCGCCGTTCCGGCGGTCATCGGGGAAGGAAATGGCATGGAAGCGGGCGATTCGCAAGGCAACTGTCAACGGGCCCTAATTAATATCAATATTTTACGTGATTCCAGCCGCCTGGCCACGCACCACCCGGCGCATCAGGAACCGGCACGCCGCGAGCTGCGCCCAGGCCAGCGAGCTCTCCAGCGTCCGCCCGGAGTCCTTCGGCCCGGGCGCCGGCACCGCGACATCCGCGCAAACGTCCGCTCCACCACCCAGCGGCGGCACGGGACCGTGAATCCCCTTGCTTCCCTGGGCCTCTGCACGATCTCGATGACCGGCCCCAGGCCGTGCTCCGCCAGCGCCTCCCCGGGCTTCGGCCCGGCGTAGCCGCCGTCCGCCCACAGCTTCGTCACCTGCGGCGCCTTCTCCAGCATCGCCAGGATGACGGCCGGCGCCCCGTCCCGGTCCTGCACGTCCGCCTCGTGCACCCGGAGCGCGATCGGGAACCCCTCGACGTCCACCGTCAGGTGCCGCTTCCTGCCCCCTGGCCTTCCTGCCCGCGTCGCGACCCGACGGCCCGCCCGTCTCGGTCGTCCTCGCCGACCGGCTGCCGGTCGCGGCCGCCGTCGGCTGCGCGTCGCGCCACGCCTGCGCGCGGCCCGGCGTGCGCGGCGCGTCCGGCATCCGTTTCAGGACGCCGCTGTCGCGGCCCGGGCGCAGGAGTGGTTCTGCACGGTCGCAGAGGGCGGAAGGCGCCTGGGAATCGCGCGCCGCCGGCATCCCGTGGCCAGCATGTACTGGATCGCGTCGGACGTCTCGCGCAGGTCGGCCGTCCGGCGGCGGCCCGGCTTCGAGGGGGCCGGAAGCGGCGGCGCGGCCGGAAGCCGTTCCTCGTCGGCCGGCCGGTTTCATGTCGCTCCGGCTTGCGGTCATGCTCCTCGCGGGCGGTCTCGTCCCAGGCCATTGTGTCCTCCTTGTCTGGGTGGAAACTGACACGGAGATACCACATCTGGGGGAGGCCATCCACATTTTAGGTCAAGCTCTCAGGCCCGCGTGGTCAAGTCCGCCCTGCGCGTCTCCGTCCAGTGCGTCGTCGAACTCGAAGACCGGCCTTCAACTCCGGTCGGAAGACCAATCGGCATCGACATGGGCATCCGCAACCGCGCGATCATGTCCAGCGGCGAGACAGTGCCCGCCGTCACCATCGACCGGCGACCTCTCAAGCGGGTGCAGCGACTGATGTCCAGGGCGAAGAAAGGCTCCGCGTCACGCCGCAAGAACCGAACTTCCAGAGGCGCCAAGCGGATTTTTCCCGCCGCTTCCAGTCCGAAGTGCAACACCAGCCAGCGAGGGGCGAAGCCCGAGCGGCGGCGGTCCCTTCACGAGGAGGCGTAGCCTGCCTTCCGAGGCGGTGCAAGCACCGCCGGGCGCTGTACGCGGCCCGCCGGACGCAGGGAGCATCCATGTCTTGAGTCAAGCCCGGATCCGGCCTTTTCCGGGGGGGGGCCGGGATGTGGACAGGCTGTGGAAAGCCCCGCTCCCGGCCCCCCGGAAAAGGCCGGATCCGGGCTTGACCCGAAACATGGATTCTGTCCGCGGGAACCAGGTCCTTCGGCGGAACCTCCGTGCCCGGATCAAGGGCCTGAAGCCACCCGGCTCGAGATGGCGGGGCAGCCCGTCGGTTCGGGCGTGCGCCGTCCGGGGAATGGCCGCCGAAAAATCCCGCGGCATGCGCCGTTCCGGTCGCCCACGCCTGACGGCCGGGCGGCTGCCCGGGCATCTGAAGGTTCGGCGAAGGCGGGACAGGAGCGGTTCGAGCCTGGCCGGTGCGGCTACGGCCCGTCTGGGAGCATGTCGGCAAGCTCGGGTCCCTTCATCTCCCCGGACATGGCGAGATGCAGGGTCCGCCAGTCCGGGATGCCGAATGTCTGGAACAAGCTGCTCATCCGGTTCCAGAGATGCAGGATGCGCTTCTGGTGTTACCGCGCCTTCCGGAACGGTGGGCATGGCGAGCGTCGCCAAGACGTCCGGGAGATGGTTGTTGCCGTACTCGAACCTGCAAGGCTCCCGTGCGCCGCCTCGGCACCGGCAACCGGGTCTGGCGGCGCGGGCCGCCGCCGCGGCGGTCAGGCAGTTTCCGCCCCCGTTGTCCCCGACCTGTTCCGGATGCCGCCCCTATGCCCGGTCCTGTCCGCGGCCGGCCCCGTCCGGCCAGAGCGCGGCCAGCGGGAAGCCGACCGCCTCGAAGGGTGGCTGCGACACCTCCGCGTCGTCGGCGAGCGTGTCCAGAAGCGCCCACCGCCCCCCGCGCAGCCCGAAGACCTCCAGCGTCCTCGCGTCGGGGTCGACGAACCAGAGATGCGGCACGCCCTCGCGGGCGTAGATGGCGCGCTTCTCGTTGCGGTCGATGCGCCGGGTCGAGGGCGACAGCACCTCGCACGCCCAGTCCGGCGGGATCTCGCAGTAGGCCGCGTCCGGATAGACGGGCATCGTCGCGCGCCGCCAGCCCGCCAGGTCCGGCACCACGATGTCGGCGCCCAGGTGCAGCTCCGGCTCGAAGACGATCCACCAGCCGCCGGGGCCGCCGTCACCGTAGTTGAACGGCGGGTTGATCTTGGCCCCGATTCCCGAACTCGCCCAGGCATGGCGCATGGCCGGCCTTGGCTGTGTGTGGAGCGTGCCCGCGAGCACTTCCGCCACCATGCGGGGCGGCGCGTCGAGCACGTCCCGGTAGGTCGCCGTCCGCGCCGCCCGCACCGCCGCGGCCATCCTGTCCATGCGCCCCTCCAGGACCGTGTTCCGTCCGTCGACATACCCCGATCCGCGTCGGCCCGCAAATCGGTCCCCGGGACCGATCTGGGGAGCGATGCGACGCGAGAGCCCCCCCCTGATCCTATCCGCTCTGGCCGGCCCCGTCCGGCCAGAGCGCGGACAGCGGGAAGGCGACCGCGTCGAAGGGCGGCTGCGACACCTCCGCGTCGTCGGCGAGCGTGTCCAGAAGCGCCCACCGCCCCCCGCGCAGCCCGAAGACCTCCAGCGTCCTCGCGTCGGGGTCGACGAACCAGAGATGCGGCACGCCCTCGCGGGCGTAGATGGCGCGCTTCTCGTTGCGGTCGATGCGCCGGGTCGAGGGCGAGAGCACCTCGCACGCCCAGTCCGGCGGGATCTCGCAGTAGGCCGCGTCCGGATAGACGGGCATCGTCGCGCGCCGCCAGCCCGCCAGGTCCGGCACCACGATGTCGGCGCCCAGGTGCAGCTCCGGCTCGAAGACGATCCACCAGCCGCCGGGGCCGCCGCGGCCGCGGCCGAACGGCGTGACGAGCTCCCCGCCGAGAATCGAACTCGCCCAAGCATGGCGCATGGCCGGCCTTGGCTGTGTGTGGAGCGTGCCCGCGAGCACTTCCGCCACCATGCGGGGCGGCGCGTCGAGCACGTCCCGGTAGGTCGCCGTCCGCGCCGCCCGCGCCGCCGCGGCCATCCTGTCCATGCGTCCCTCCGGGACCGTGTTCCGTCCGTCGACATACCCCGATCCGCGTCGGCCCGCAAGCATCCGGGCGGTCATCCCGCTCGCGTCGCGGGGAAGGACGACCTTGTCAGCCAGAGGCGCGCGGAAGTGTCTTTGCTATCAGTCGGGCTCTTGTTGATGTTGGGCCTGGCGCGGATCGTGATGCGGGTTTCAAGGGGCGTCGCGGGTGGTCCCACTTGAGGAAGAGCTATCTTCCCGCTGGAAGGGAAATCCCCCAGGTGCCAGTGTCGTTCGTCCACCAGATGTTGGCCCCGCTCCATCCCGACACTGGAGGAGCTCGGGCGAATCGGCATGGACCTCAAGAACTGCATTGCCCGGACGCTCCGGCAGTTTCGGATAGCGGATGCGCAGTGTCATGGTGTCCCCGTGCTCCCCGCAGCCCACCAGCACATTGCGGCCTCCGGTCCTGTCCATGGCCACCGTGCGGACATAGTCGTCATGCGCCGGAACCACGTCCGCGAAAGCGGCGTTCATGGCGCTGGGAAGGGTGAGGGCCACCAGTGCAGCGGCGAAAGCCCTAAGACAGGGGGGGGGGGGGGGTCATGATTCGGCCCTCCATCCGAGTGACTGACATCATTATAAGGTATCAAACGATGCCATGAATTGTTTGTGCTGATTTTTGAATATGAAAGAATTAGTCACAACTTGCTGTATCATTGTCGATGATCTCGAAAAACGCATAACCGAAGGGATTGGACATCGAGGCGATGATCCTGTTTACATATCTACTGTCTTTACATTCGTTGTCTTTGGGCTGAACATATACCTTGACCTTCTGAGTCTTGGCCTGCAATTTGTCGAATTTGGCGCAGACTGGCTGTTCATTTTCAAATATTCTTGGTGCCGGATTGGCAGACGTATTTGTCATTACAACCATTTCACCAGTGGTCTGATCCACTTGAAAGCAGAAGTCAAGGTCGTAAAAGACCGACGTGAATATCGTATCTCTGACAGTGCCGAATATCGTTTCTCTTTCCGGGCCTAAATCTGTTGGTTTCTCTCTCTTGGGTGGAAATGCGCACGTTCCCTTCAGCTCAAATTGGAACCATTGATCCATCAAGCCCGCGCCTTCATTTATCGTCTGCCTGAGTGACCCAGCGGGATTAGCGGTGGTAGCCGCGGACATCTTGATGTTTTGGAGTCCGCAATAGTTCTCTGCTGTTGCCGGCAACGCCACTACTGCAAGCAGTAACAGGGTTGCTAATTTCATGATGAGAGGCGAGTTATGTAATTTGTTCATTTCGCGGTTTCCTAGTTTAAGGTCTTGACATTCCGCCCGATTGCAGCTATCGTGCCTATGTAAGCGAATTCAGAATGTCAAGACCTTTAGAGTATAATTATAAGTCAATGATATCATCATGTTAGGGCCCGTTGACAGTCATGTCGCGGCCACCACGCCGGCGACGAGGCGATCCCCGCCGCGAAGCTCCCGCCGGTCCTGGCGCAGCGCGCCGCGACCGCCCGGAACTCCCTGGCCTTCGCGAAGAGGCTCTCCGCCAGGCGCCGCCACCCGCAGACGTCCCGGCCGTGCGCCCGCGGCGCCGTCCGGCTCCGCCTCGACGGGACCGCCGCCGCCGCCCCGCGTTCCGCAAGGTCCTCGTGCAGCCGGTCCGCGCCGGCCACGGCCCGGACCGCCGTGCCGCCGCCGGACACGCGCTCGAGGCCGGACTCCTCCGACAGGGCGTCGGAACCGCGCGCGAAGACCCCCGGAAGCGGCCGGCGCCGGAACCGCCTGGAGGCGCCGTCCCGGTTCCCGGACCGCTCGGGGAGGTCGCGCCACGGCGACCCCGTGCGGAACCGCCACGGCACCGCCTCCATGAAGCGGCGGCTGTCCGCCGCCGTGCCGCCGGGGTCGGACGCCCTGCCCGGCAGCATGTCCCCGGTCCGCGCCCGCATGGCGCCGGCCGTCACCGTCCTGTCTGCGTTCATGATGCCCTGTTTTCCTGACCGTGCCGCCGTTCCGGCGGTCGTCGGGACAGGACATGGCATGGAGCCCGACGATTCGCAAGACAACTGTCAACGGGCCCTAAATGGGTACACAGCCTAAGTTGTTTTCATGACTTTATCGCCCGCGCCAGCCGGCGCATCAGGAACCGGCACGCCGCGAGCTGCGCCCAGGCCAGCGAACTCTCCAGCGTCCGCTCGAAGTCCTTCGGCCCGGGCGCCGGCACCGCGACATCCACGCAAACGTCCGCTCCACCACCCGGCGGCGGCACGGGACCGTGAATCCCCTTGTTTCCCTGGGCCTCTGCACGATCTCGACGAGGGATCCGAGGCCGCGCTCCGCCAGCGCCTCCCCGGGCTTCGGCCCGGCGTAGCCGCCGTCCGCCCACAGCTTCGTCACCTCGGGCGCCTTCCCGGCATCGCCAGGACCGCCTCCGGCGCCCCGTCCCGGTCCTGCACGTCCGCCCCCGCAGCACCCGGAGCGCGACCGGGAACCCCTCGACGTCCACCGTCAGGTGCCGCTTCCTGCCCCCTGGCCTTCCTGCCCGCGTCGCAACCCGACGGCCCGCCCGTCTCGGTCGTCTTCACCGACTGGCCGTCGATCGCGGCCGCCGCCGGCTCGGGGGAACGTGCGGCCCAGCGTGCGCAGCGCGTCCGGCATCCGTTCCAGGGCGCCGTTGTCGCGCCACGCGCAGGAGTGGTTCTGCACGGTCGCAGAGGGCGGAAGGCGCCTGGGAATCGCGCGCCACTGGCATCCCGTCGCAAAAATCCGACGCCATTTGACCAAAACTATCGTAGTTGCAGACCGCGCTGCCCCCGGCTCTCACCCAGCCGCTCGTCTCGACCGTTTGCGTGTTGCCAAAGACGTTGCCAGATCCCTGAGAGTTTGACCTAAAAGTCATCCCCCGTTCTACAGTCCCCCGTTCCAGTCCGAAGTGCAACACCTGATGCAGTGTTCCTGGCGGTTCGAAGACGCACGCTGTTGCGAATCGGCCAGGCGGCGATGACAGTCCCTTTGGTTGAAAGAAGGAGACCGTCATGCCCGAGGGCCATCGCCACCGGCCTCATGCGGAACGCCGCCGGATCCACGCCCCGGGAAAGCGGGCTTTCCGGCCCGGCGATCGCCCGCCGGCCCGGCCGCGACCGCACGACGGTATGGCGCGAGGTGCGGCGCAACGCCGGCGGGCGCGGCTGCCGCCACAAGCAGGCGCAGGGGAAGGCGGAGGCGCGGCGCAGCGCGGCCTCGCATGTTCAGCGAACCGGCAATGACCAAGGAGGTGGCTGTGGAAAAGTCGGGGGCGGATTCCTGTGGAAAAGCCGTTCCTTGCCTCCCGGCGCCCTCCCGGTCGATGCCGGGTCCGGGACCCCCTCCGCCCGGCCGGGCGGAGGGGGTGCGGGGCCTGGCCCCGCAGGACGGGCCGGACCGGAGCGGCCCTGGATCGCGCGAGCGGATCCGTCGACGAGCGTGGTCGGCCCGCCCTCCCGTTGGCCTCCCGGGTCCCGATGGACGCCGGGTCCGGGAACCGGACCGTCGCGAGGACAGGAGCGGGAGACATGACCACCGCAGCTGCGGGAATCGACGTGAGCAGGAAGTCGCCGGACATCCGCCCGGGCGGGCGGGATCACGCCGCCACCAACGACACGGACGGGTTCCGCAAGGTCGCCCGCCTCCCGGGGAAGGGAATGCGGAGCGGGTCGTCCCGGAGGCCACGGGACGGATGCACCGGGCCCTCCTGCAGTCGCTGCATGACAGGGGCTTCAAGGTCGTCGTGGCGACCCCCGCCAGTCCCGGGACCTCCCCAGGGCCGGCGGCGAGCTGGCGAAGACCGACAGGGCCGGCGCGCGCGTGCCGGCCGCCCTGCGCGCCGCGTTCCCGGACATGGCGCCCACCGCGCCGGCCGACGTCACCGTCGACAGGCTCCGCGACATGCTCGTGCTGCGGGAGGCCCTCGTCGACCGGCGCGCGGAACTGAAGGCGGTCCCGGGCGAGGTCGGAGAGCCGGACGCGGACGGCCCCGTCCGGAGGGTGCTGGAGGAACCGGACGGCGCCGTCGCCGCGTCCGGCCGGCGGATCGAGGAACTTGTCAAGGGCTCGGAGGGCCTGGCGGAGAGCTGCGGCATCCGGCCCCGGTGCCGGGCATCGGCCCGGTCACGGCCGCGTCCCCGGTCGCCCGGGCGGGCGGGCCGGGCGCGATCGGCAACCGCCGGGCCGCCGCCCTGGCCGGCGTCGCCCCCTTCGCCCGCGACGGCGGCACCCTCAGGGGCGGGCGCCACATGACCGGCGGGCGGCGGCGTCCGAGGGACGTCCTGCACATGGCGGCGATGGCGGCCTGCATGTCCGATCCCGACATGATGGAGATGTACGGCCGGCTCCGGGAAAGGGGCAAGCACCACAAGGTCGCCGTGACCGCGGTCATGCGGAAGCTCGTCGTGACCGCGAACGTCCTTCTCCGCGACCGGTGCAGACGGGAGGACAGGTCGGCCGCCGCCTGACGCCCGGACGGGCCGCGCCCCCCGGCGGCCCGCCGGGGCCCGAAGGGAACCAGCCGTCCGGCCGCGCCCTTGCGGCCGGACCGCCTGCCCCTGCCCGGACGGCCGCCGGGATGTGGACAGGCTGTGGAAATCCCCGGTCCCGGCCCCCGGAAAAGGCCGGATCCGGGCTTGACCCAAGACATGGATGCTCGTCGGTCGCGCGCAAGATGACGCCGGAGCCGTGGCGCATGGCGGAGGAGCGGCTGGCCGAGGGCCGGGCCCGGAGCAGGTCGCCGGGCGCCTCCGCAAGGAGGGCGCGCCGATGGCGGGGCGTCAGTGGACCTGCGAGCGCATCCACGCCGACCGGAAGGCCGGCGGCGGTCTCTGGCGGCATCTCCGCCGCCGCGGCAGGAAGCCGGACCGGAAGGGCGGCCGCCATTCCGGCCGCGGCCGCATCCCGGGCCGGGCGGACATCTCCGAGCGCCCGGACGTCGTGGAGGCGAAGGAACGGGTCGGCGACCGGGAGGCGGACACGAATCAACGGCAAGGGCACCGGCGGCGCGCTTGTCTCCCTGGTGGACAGGGCGTCCAGGCACACGCTGCTCGAAAGGGTCGGGAGGAAGACGGCGGGCGCCGTCGGCGCGGCCATGACGCGCATGCCGGGCCCTCTCCCCGTGCACACGGTCACCGCGGACAACGGCAAGGAGTTCGCGGGCCACGCCCGCGTGTCGGAGGCGCTGGGCGCGGGGTTCTTCTTCGCGCGGCATTGCCACTCCTGGGAGCGCGGCACGGACGAGCACGTGAACGGCCTTGTCCGGGAGCACTTCCCCAAGGGCACGGACTTCCGCAAGGTGACGGACAGGGCCGTGAAGGCGGTTCAGGACAGGCTGGACGCGCGTCCCGGGAAGGTCCCTGGATACCTGACCCCGGCCGAGGCCTTCCTACCCGGGCGAAGCCTCCTTGAGGGAGGCGCTCCGGGCCGCCAGGGGGCCGGCCTGACGGGAGAAGAGCGCTGTCCGCGGACAGCCGGACATTGAGGATCACCCCGATCGGATCCCCTTCGTCCACATACGGGGTCGCCGGCACGGTCTTTTCCATCGTGACGTCCGCCAGCGTGCATTGGGCCCGGGCCGTGCCGGCGGCCAGCGTCAGGGCCGCCAGAGGTCATGACCTCCCTGACACTACTGGTTCCGCTTTCGAGAGGGAAGGGAATCTTCAAGCGGACCCACCGCCCTCGCTTGAGCCGGAAGCCTTCGGGTGCGTCTTGCCATACGAACCGCCGGCCAGGTCGCCCGCCTGCGCCATCAGCCAGTCGCATGCCGCCTGGGCCGCCGAAGCGGCCTTGAGGATCGCCCGATGGTCTGATCGCAGGATCTTGATCCACTCCTTCAGGTAGGCCGCGTTCTCCGCAAAGCGAGGCTCTATTCCAAGCAGCGCTCCGGCCATGGCCGAGCCGAGTTCCGCCACGAGCTCCTCATGCGCGTACCGGGTGTCGCTGAATGCCTCGCTCAAGCGCCGGTCAAGCCGATGCGGCGCCCCGGTCGCATGAACCGTCTCGTGCAGCAGCACCCCCGCATAGGTGGCACCGTCGTCGAAAAACTCTTCCGGCGGCATGTGGATCATGTCACGGGCGACATCATAAAACGCGCGAGGCGACCCTGACGTCTCGAGCCCCACGTTCAGTCTTCGGAACCATGCCATCAAGGCGGGGTCAACGCCCGCCATGGAAATCGCCGGCCTGGTGGCCGCGACGCGAAACCGGTCGTCCAGGCCGGCGATCTGGTCCAGGTTGAAGACCCGGTACGAACGCAGATATCCGTATGTTGTCGGCTCCTCGCCGGGCACCTCGCTTTCGCGCACCACGTTTCCGACCTTGATGACCCTCGTGCCGCGCTCGCCCTTGCGAACCTGCCCCCCGCGCGCCGCTGCCTGACGATAGGTCATCCAGAACGGCGCAGAATATCCCTTGGCGACGGCCGTGCGCCAGAGCACGACCACGTTGATCCCGCGGTAAGGCGTGCCGCAGGCTCGAAGCGGCAAGCTGGCGACGCCGCCGCCAGGTTCCCAGGGGGTGCGCCAGGGCGCGGTCCCTCGTGTCAAGGCATCGATAATCGCTTCAGTCACTTCGTCGCAAACCGCACGTATCCTGCCGGCTGTCGCTGAAGGCCGGCCTTGCCTGCCGCCTGCCTTGCGCCCATCGGCAGCGGCCGCAGGCGCCTCGGCCTCGGGCTTTCGTACAGTGCCGGGATCCCGCAGGCGCCGCCACAGCGGCTCGATGGAATCGCCGCTTCCCTGCCACGCCCCCTTGAAATCGAACCGGATCGGACGGCGCCTGCACGCAGGCGTGTTCAAGCGGACACTGATCGCCGGTCTTCCGGCCTCCGTCACCATTGGCTTCTTCCCCTTTCGCAATTTAGCCGATCACGCTTCACGGGAAATCCCCCCGGGACGTTCGAGAGAGCCGTCCCGACGGCGCGCGAACATCGGGCGAGCCGCCTTGATCCCCGTCGTTCGGGCACGCTCCTCGGCGGGAGACCTGCCGCCCGATTCGCCCCGGCGGCCGGACGACACGGTCCGCTGAGGCATCCACCGGCGCGCCGCATGCTCGCCAACCGCGCAATGGGTTGAATGGAGGTGAAATTCCTGCAACGGACGAAGTGGCCGTGCGGTCTGCAGATCCATCATTAACAGGGCTCCAAGTCCATGGCTTGACATGCATGTCATGGAACATGCAATGAACAAAGTCAATCGCTTCTATGGAACATAAAAGGAACTGACGAGAGAAGGTCGCCACAAGCCTGCACAGGAGGGATCTGACAATGGCCAGCGAAACCGAAGCCCCGGACAGCGGCAAGCGCCGAGAAACCGTATCGTCAGCCTGGGCGGACTGGGCCGAGAGAGAGCGCAAGGCCGGAGAAGCGCGCCGCAGGGAACGTGCCGAACTGAGAGCTTGACCTGAAATGTGGATGGCCTCCGCCAGACGTGGCATTTCCCTGTCAGGCACAACCCGGACGGGGAGGACACGATGGCCTGGGACGAGACCGCCCGCGAGGAGCATGACCGCAAGCCGGAGCGACATGAAACCGGCCGGCCGACGAGGAACGGCTTCCGGCCGCACCGCCGCTTCCGGCCCCGGCGAAGCCGGGCCGCCGCCGGACGGCCGACCTGCGCGAGACGTCCGACGCGATCCAGTGCATGCCGGGGACGGGATGCCGGCGGCGCGCGATTCCCAGGCGCCTTCCGCCCTCTGCGACCGTGCAGAACCACTCCTGCGCCCGGGCCGCGACAGCGGCGTCCTGGAACGGATGCCGGGCGGGCCGGCGGGTTGCGACGCGGGCAGGAAGGCCAGGGGGCGGAAGCGGCACCTGGCGGTGGACGTCGCGGGGGTCCCGGTCGCGGTGCGGGTGCTGCGGGGGCGGACGTGCGGGACAGGGACGGGGCGCCGGAGGCGGTCCTGGCGATGCCGGGAAGGCGCCCGAGGTGCGGAAGCCCTGGGCGGACGGCGGCTGCGCGGGTCCGAAGCCCGGGGAGGCGCTGGCGGAGCGCGGCCTCGGATCCCTCGTCGAGATCGTGCAGCGGCCCAGGGAAGCAAGGGGATTCACGGTCCCGTGCCGCCGCCGGGTGGTAGAGCGGACGTTTGCGCGGATGTCGCGGTGCCGGCGTCCGGGCCGAAGGACTCCGGGCGGACGCTGGAGAGCTCGCTGGCCTGGGCGCAGCTCGCGGCGTGCCGGTTCCTGATGCGCCGGGTGGCGCGTGGCCAGGCGGCCGGAAACACGTAAAATATTGATATTATTGAATTATGATTCAAGCTCTGAGGGATCTTCTGCGCGCCAGAGGCGTGGAACGGGTCGAAGCCGGTTACGACGGCTACGGCGATTCAGGGAAAGTGAGCCATGTCGCGGCGTCGCCGGCGAAAATCGAGATCAAGGAGTTGGCAACGAGGCTTGCGGACTTCATCTGGACGACCGCCTACAGCCTGAATCCCGGATTCGAGATCGACGACGGCGACGAGGGGACGCTGACATGGGACGTCGCCGGGGACCGGATCGACGTCAAGCACGTCGCGTTCGTCTGCGAGAGCCTTGAATCCGTCCACGAGGACGTCTGAGATGGCGCATCCCGACCACCATGCAGAAAGTTCCGCGCGCAAGTTCGGCGGCGTGCCTGCAGACTACCACGCGATTCATGACTGGTTCGATGCATCGAAAGCGCACGAGGCGCTTCCGGTCCATCGGGCCCTGAGACATCACAGTCTCGGGATCTTCGAGGCGAAGCGGACATTTGGCCGCGCGCTCGTCAATTCCGACGGGCGGGACGTGCCCGTACGCTTTGTCGCGGAACAGCATGTGCGTGAAGATTGCCGACGGATCCCTTCTGTATCCGATTGGCTGAGTGGCATCCCGGTGGCGTCCTGGATGGTGAACGGAGTCATCCTCCCGGACACGGAGCTGGTGGCCACCGACAGGCAGGCCCGACTGGCGCGCGTCCGTAGCCGCGGGACGGACGATCCTGGGGTTCGAGGACTGGCTGGCCGGCCATCAAGTGCGCGAGCAAATCGAGGCGGCCTGACCTGGACCGCGCCGATTTGCCGAATTTCGCGCGACAGACATGCTGACCGCCGGCGCGACTGCCGCCCTGCCCGGCATGAAAGGCGATGACGCGGCCGGTGACAGCCATGGAACGTGGCGGGAGGGACGACAGCCGAATGAACCGGGTCGGGACCTGAAGTTGAAGCGGCGCCGGGCAAGGCGCTCGCCCATGTGCATGGCAAGACGGCTTCCTGCCGAACCGTGTGACGGCCTCGCTGCAAAAATCCTGCGACACTTGACGGCGAATCCTGCGGCGTCTGACGCCTGGATCCCGGCTGTCGGCCGTGCCCCCACTCGGATATGAACGGGACCGCACCACCCGCGTGCTGAACCAGTCAGGGGGATTCGGTCTCGGGCACCCTCACGGGTGTCTTTATTGTCGCCGGATTCACGTCCGGATTACCGCCGGATTCACGTCCGGCACGCCGCATTGCGGGCCAGAAGCCGTCCGGCTCTCGAAAAAGAAGGCGTCCTCGCCGAAAGCGGGTTCGAGCTGGTCCAGCCAGGTCGCATGCGGGTCGAACTTGGCGAAGAAGGGCCGGCCGACCCAGTCAGGATCGCGACCCTGAAGGAAGCGCAGCACGAAGACCTTCTCGCCGGCAACGCTCTGGACGCCGAGCACCTCGACCTTGCCGGGTGTCGCGCTCATGCTCGGGCCGCGAACCGTGCGGCCGAGCCCGGAGACCCTCTGCACCGCTTGCCTGAAGACGTCGTGGCAGCGCGACAGCGGTACCTCAAAGTAGCGCTTTGCGCCCGTGTCGCGCTCGACGAACATGTAGTAGGGAACGATGCCGAGGCCGACCTGCGTGCTCCACATGCGCGCCCAGACATCCGGATCGTTGTTGACATGGTTGAGAAGCGGCGCCTGGCCGCGGATGATCGCGCCGGTGTCGCGGACGCGGCGGATCGCCTCGCGGACCACGTCGGTCCGCATTTCCTGCCAATGGTTGAAATGCGCCATGAGGGCGACATGGCGCCCTGAACGCACGATGTCCTCCAGCAGGCGCAGAAGGTCGTCCGCGTCCTTGTCATGAACGAAGCGGTGCGGCCAGAAGGTGAGCGCCTTGGTGCCGATCCGAATGTTGCGGACATGTTCAAGCGCCCGATCCGTGATCAGCGGCCTCAGGTAGCGCACCAGCACCCGGGTCTTCATGACCATCGGATCGCCTCCCGTGACCAGCAGGTCGGAAACCTGCCTGCGGGAAGCCAGATAGCGGTGCAGGCTCTGGGCATCGTTCGAGGAGATCTTCATCTCCCTGTCGCCGACGAACTGGGCCCAGCGAAAGCAGAAAGTGCAGTAGGCATGGCAAGTCTGTCCCTTGCTCGGGAAAAACAAGACCGTCTCGCGGTACTTGTGCTGGAGCCCCTCGAAGTCCCCGCCTTGCCCGTCAGGTATGTTCAGCTCACGCTGCGCGGCAGGATGGGGATTCAGGCGCGCACGGATCTCGGTGACCACGCGCTGGAGTTCATGCGCAGGCGCATCACCGACCATCAGGTCGGCGACACGACGGAAATCGTCGTCGGCAAGCATGCCTTTCGGCGGAAAGACCAGCTGGAAGACGGGATCGTCGGGAATCCTGTCCCAGTCGATGAGTTCCTCGAGAACGTATCGGTTGGTCCGGAACGGCAGGACCGAGCTGACGACGCGAATCGCAAACAGGTCTTCGCTGCTCACGTTGCCGTAACGGGCAATCCTGTCGAGGTGCCTCGCGGTCAGAGCACGGAACCTGCCATGCGGTTGCTCTGCGGGAGTGGCATGCATGCCCAAAGCCTCAATGCTCCCTTTCCCGAGTCCCCGACTGCAATCCCGGCAGTCGCTTTCTTGCTTCATTGGCGTCTGACGCGACCGACCGGCATGTCGGCGGCGGCGCTCGTCTGGTCACGCGACATGAACGAACACGTCGGCGGACCTGCTACCGGAAGAATGCCACTTTGGCAAACCGTCCGGCGGACATGCGCAAAAACCGGCGAAGGCCGGTTTGCCGGATGGGCCCTTGATCAAGGCATCAGCCAACCGTCGTCAGGGAGAGCCCTCGGCCGCCGACCCGGTGGGGCCAGGCGCGGCCCGCCGGTTCCGGGCGAGACGCGCGCTCACCGTCGCCACGATCTCGTCCACTTCCGGGCAGTCCATGCCCAGCTGCCGGGCGACGAGCTGGACCAGGAGGTCGACCCGCTCGATCCGGCCGGCGCCGCCGTCGATGGCGCGCGCGGCCGACGAAGGCTCCAGCAGCCCCTCCGCGGCGTGCGCGTACCGTTCGAACGGCACCTGGCTCTCCGGCGGCGCGCCCAGCCTGGCGACCAGCCCCGCGACCCGCCGGTAGACCGCCCGGGACGCCGCGACGTCGCCGTGCACGGCGTCCCTGATCGAGCGCACCCCGTCCGCCTGGACGCAGCGGTAGTTGCCGGCGAGAAGCATCGCCCATTTCGCGAACGGCACGAAGAGCGAGCCGTGGGCGCGAAGCTTCACCGGCACCTCCCTGCCCCCGACGCGCGCGGCCTCGACGTCCGCCGCCAACCCCGCAAGCATCACGTTGTGCTCCGGCGCCGCGAAGGGAGCGGCCTTGAAGTTGGTCGGCAGGCCTACGTGCAGCACGTTCGCGCCGGCGCCCGGCGGGCGGAACGCCTGCGGGTCGGGGCTGCAGAGCGAAATCAGGCCGGGCGCGAAGTCGCGCCAGCCCTCGAGCGAGGTGAAGCACGCCGTCAGCCCGTCGGCGTCAAGGCCCGGGATGCGCCTGAGATAGGGCATCGGCGGCATGTTCATCAGCGACAGGCACGGCAGGCGCGTGCGCGCGATGCGCGACAGCAGGGCGCACACGCCCGGCGCCGCGCACTGCGGCTCGGACATCGCGAGAACCGCAAGGTCGTAAGCGCCGGGACGGGCCGCCTCCGGCACCGCCGCGTCCAGCGTCCCCGCCAGGTCCCGCGAGCGGAACGCGCGGTGCGTCCCCTCGCCCGGCATCCTGATCCGCACTTCCGTGCCCTCCCGGTTGATCAGGTCGGCCGTCGCGCTCCGGCAGACCAGCGTCACGCCGTGGCCCGCCATCACGAGCTTCGTGCCAATCAGCGACCCGTAGGACGCCCCCAGGATCAGGATTCTCCGCGACATGGCCCCGCCTTGCCTCTTCCCGCACGCAACATGGCCGCGGACGCGCCAGAACGCAACGATGTTCCGGCACGGAACGTGTGAATCGGGCGGGCCCCGGGTCGGCCAGGCCCTGCGCCGGCGTTGTCGGCCACGGCCGTGACTCGCAGCCGGGGACTCCCGTGCCACCGGACGTCGAGCGTTCCTGGATCGAGATGCGTGCGATTCAGGACTGCGAGACGGTTGATGCCGACTTCGAATGCCGGGCGAAAGTCATACGAGACGGGAAAATTCATCGCACCCCATTGAACCGAACGGCGATTCCGGCTTCATCATGTCGTGCGGACAGCAACGCGGACGAAAGGCGGCAACGTGGAGGCGATTGGCCTTACATTCGAAATGACCGTCGTCCTGGCAATTCTGGCAATCACCGTCGGACTGTTCGTCTCGGAAATCGTGCGCGTCGATGTCGCCGCGTTCTCGGTCATGGTGCTTCTCGGCCTGCTCACCATGGTGCCCGGCCTCGAAGGTGTTGCAGACCTCCGCCAGATCTTCAGCGGGTTCGGCTCCAACGCGGTCATCTCGATCATCGCGGTCATGATCATTGGCGCAGGACTCGAACGGACCGGCACCATGTCAACCGTGGCGACATGGATCACGAGAGTCGGCGGCAAAACGGAATCCCGCGTAATCTTCCTGATTTCCTCCGCCGTGGGCGTGATCTCCAGCTTCATGCAGAACGTCGGCGCGGCCGCTCTTTTCCTGCCTGTCGTCAACAGGGTTTCCACGAGGACCGGCTTGCCGATGTCGCGGCTTTTGATGCCTATGGGCTTCTGCGCCATCCTCGGCGGCACCATGACCCTGGTCGGCTCGTCGCCGCTCATCCTCCTGAACGACCTGCTCGTTTCCATGAACAGTACGCTGGGCGAGGAGGCCCGCATGGACACCTTCTCTCTCTTTTCCGTCACGCCGATCGGAATCGCGCTGGTGGCAAGCGGCCTTCTCTACTTCATCCTGTTCGGCAGATTCGTTCTGCCGAGCGCCTCCCGCGACGACTCTGGAACGGCGCAGTCGACGCTTGAGTACTTCAACGCGACCTACGGCCTTGACGGCGTCATCCACGAAATCGACGTCCCGCACGGCAGCCTTCTCGCAGGCCATACCCTGGGCGACCTCCAGCGCGCGTGCAACGTCCAGGTCGTTGCGACGGCATTCCAGGGCCGGACCTACACCGCCCCGCCGCGAGACACCCTCGTCGAGGCGCCTGCCAAGCTGGCGATAATCGCCGATGCCCGCGCCATCACGGACTTCAAGGATGCATTCGAGCTTCCCGAAGCATCGGAACTCGAGACCTTCGCCGAAACGCTCCACCCCGGAAAGGCGGGAATCGCCGAGGTCGTGATCCCGCCCAGATCGGGGATCATTGGCAAGAGCATGCGCGAGCTCTGGCTCCGCAAGGTCTACGGGCTTTCGCCGCTGATCGTCTACCGGGGCGGAAACGCCGTCACGCAGGACAGCCCGAACTTCGGCACCATGCCGCTCGCTGCAGGCGACACACTGGTCTGCCACACGCCATGGGATGCGCTTGTGCGGCTCGAGACGGATCGCGACTTCGTCGTGGTGACAACCGACTTTCCACACGAGAACATCAGGCCCAAGAAGATAGGCTGGGCCCTCCTGTTCTTCGCCATTGCGATCGCGCTGGTCCTGTTCACCGAGCTCATCCTTTCGCTTTGCCTCCTGGTCGGCGCCGTTGGAATGATTCTCAGCCGCGTGATTTCCGTCGAGGAAGCCTACGACGCGGTCAGCTGGCAGACTGTCTTTCTCCTGGCCAGCCTGATGCCACTGGGACATGCGGTGCAGGCGTCGGGAACAGCCGCCTGGATCGCCGGCCTGATCCTGGCCGTGGTGGACGGAATGCCACTGTGGGTTCTCCAGGCAGCCATTGCCGTCCTGGCCACGTTCTTCACGCTCGTGATGTCAAATGTCGGGGCGACGGTTCTCCTCGTGCCGCTGGCCGTGAACATCGCCCTCGGTTCAGGTGCGGACCCCGCACTCTTCGCCCTCACGGTCGCGATATCCACCTCGAATTCCTTCCTGATCCCCACGCATCAGGTCAACGCGCTTGTCATGGGTCCCGGCGGCTACTCCGTCGTCGACTTCATGCGGGCCGGAGGAATCATGTCGGTCCTGTTCCTCGTCGTCTCGATCGTCGTCCTGAACCTGCTCTACTGACCGGTCCGGCCCTTCACGGGCGACGCGGCATCTCTCGCAGCGCTGCCCCGACCACGACGGCCGCGTTGCCCGTCGCAAGATCAGGGAATGTCTTCATCCGGGTCGCGTCCGCCGCCGCCGCCGCTGGCAACGCCTCGTCCGCCGGAAGCGGGTCTCGGGCGCGGCGGCCCCGGCACACAGCACCGTCGCCGAGCACGGAACATCATGCCGGAATTTCCGCAGGGACGCTCGAAGAAGGGGGCCGTCGCCCAGAAGCCGCCGGCCTCGCGAGGGAGCAGCATTTCCAGCTCCGGAGCGAAGGCGGACACCACGGCGCACGGGGTCCCGTCCCGAAGGCCTTGCGCCTCAGCCGCATCCGGCGCGCTCGCCAAGAGCGGCAGCGCGGGTGCAAGGTCGAAGCACTGGGTCTGCGCCCCTCGCGACGCGAGGGCGATAAGGATCATCGTTCCATCGTCAAATTGCCGTGCGGACTGCCAAGGCTCAATTCGCGACACGCAGCCAGGTCCTCGTCGCCGGCTGCCTACAGGCCAGGCTCCCGGCAATGTCCCGCGGATGCAAGGAGTGGCCGAAAAGGGGGTGAAGAAAGGAACGGGAAAAGAATGTGACTCTCCAGGCCGCAAGACAGGAATGAAAGCCGAAACGCGTGAGGACATTGCGCGTGAGCTTCCCTGAACTCGGCGCCATGTCGAACTTCACACTCCTCGCCGGCGCTTCGCATCCCGAGAAGCATGTCGACCACGCCGCGCTGCTCGGCCTCTCGGCCATCACGATCACGGACGTGAACTCGGTCGCCGGCGTGGTGCGGGGACATGCCCGCGCCCGGAAGATCGCGCGGCAGGTGAAGGAGCGCCTGGCCAACGGGCCCGTCAGCACGCCCGCCCCGGCCGAAAGGCCGGGAGAGCGAAGGGCAGGAATGCGAAAGCTCTGCCCGGGCGGCCGGGCGCGATCAAGGCGGGGCCGGAACTGCCGGCGCGTCCCGTCCGCGACGGAATGGCGCACCGCTGAACGAAGCCTCCGCCGGTGTCGCGCGCGCTCAACGATCCTCGAAACCAATCGACCTGAGATGCACGCGGTTGCAGCGCGCATCATCGAGGGGCGACGTCGCGCCGGCCGGGTCACAGTCCTGCTCAACCGTGCACCAGCCATCGAAACCGTGCTGCAGGAGAATGTCCCTGACACGCGGGAAGTCGACATCGCCGCTGCCCAGCGTGCAGAAGATTCCCTGCCCGCAGGCGTCATAGAACCCGATTCTCTCCGCAACGACCCTGGACTTGACGGCAGGATCTATGTCCTTGAAGTGCACGTAGCTGATGCGCTCCATGTGCCGCTCCATGAAGGCCACCGGATCGAAACCCGCATACGAATGGTGCCCCGTGTCAAGACAGATCTTCAGAATGCCGTCGTCGACCTCGTCGAGAAGCCTCTCGAGCTCGGGCTCGAAATCCATGAACCCTGCCGCGTGCGCGTGGATCCCGACCGTGAGCCCGTACTCCTCGGCTCCCATCTTCGCGACAGCGGCGATCCGGCCGCGATAGGCCTCCCACTCCGCCCCGTCCATCTGCTCGGCCTCGTCGGCGCGGCCCGCCGTGGCCGCGCGGCGTTCCGATATCGAGTCGATCAGGACCAGATGCCTCGCCCCATGGGCGACGAGCGCCTTGCAGGTCCGGACAGCGCCGTCCAGCACGTCCTCCCACTGCGCCGCGTCATGGAACGGACGGAAGACGACTCCGCCGATCAGCGTCTGTCCGAACTCCTCCAGGGCCTCCGAGAGCGCCGACGGGTCCTCGGGCATGTAGCCGACGGGACCAAGCTCGATTCCCTTGTATCCGGCGTCCCTGTTTTCCTGCAGGACTCGCCGCCAGGGCGGGTTCCTCGGATCATCGGCGAATTCGACGCCCCAGCTGCACGGCGCATTGCCGATCCGGATCGCCGGCCTGTTTCCGGTTTCAGAAGTCACTGGCGCCCTTCCAGCATCCCTCGGCATGCGACGACCAGGCAGCCGCGATCACGCGGCTCACCTGAAGCCGCTCTCGGAAGCCCGGCCACAGGGCCTCTTCCCCGCGCGACCTCAGAGCTTGACCCAAAATGTGGATGGCCTCTCCCCAGGCGTGGCATTTCCCTGTCAGACATCAACCAAGGAGGGAGGACACCACGGCCTGGGATGAGACCACCCGCGAGAAGTATAACCGCAAGTCGAAGTGACATGAAAGCGGCCCTACGAGGAGCGGGCGGGGAGCTGAACGCCGCTTCAGCCACGCTCGAAGCCCGCCCGCCGCCGGGCAACCGGTCTCCGCGAGGCGTCCGACGCGGTCCGGCACATGCGCGCGACGGGATGCCGGCGGCGGGCGGTTCCCAAGTGCTTCCCGCCCTTGCGACCGTACAGAACCACTTCTACGCGCAGCCGACGGCGGCCGCGACCGGCAGCCGGTCGGAGAGGACGACCGAGACGGGCGGGCCGTCGGGTTGCGACGCGAGCAGGAAGGCCGGGGGGGGGGGCGCAGACGCCGCCTGACGGCGGACGTCGCTGGGTTCCCGATCGCGATGCGGGGCCACGAGGCGGACGTGCAGGACCGGGACGAGGCCCCGGCGATGCCGAGAAGGCGCCGCAGGTGCGCAAGCCGTGGGCGGACGGCGGCGGCGCCGTCCGGAGGCCGGGAGGCCTCGGACTTCGCGGCGCGGCTGGACCGGGAGGCCCGGCGGCGCAATGGCATTCGGACAGTCCTGCCGTTCCGGGAATCCGCAGGTCGGTGCGGATCGTCCGTCCGGATCTTTGCAAGTTGCGCGCAGGCAAGGGCCCGCGCGTCGGCCAGGGACATCGAGTCGACGTCGCCGACGGTCTTCCAGGTCCGGCGGCCGTCGGCCTGCGCGTGGACGAAGAAGCGCCTGCGGCCGGAGGGCAGGATCCGGACGCCGAAGCCGCGGAGTTCCGTGTCGCGGATCTCGCGGACGGACCTGTCAGGTCCGAGGGTGTCGACTAGTCGGAACTTCATTTAGGTTTCAAACGGGAATCCCCAAAGATTCAAGGACCCGGAGGCGGATTCCGGGGTTTTGAACCTGTCACTTACATGGCAACATCCCTCGGGCGGGGTCGATGTCCAGAAGTTCGAAGGCCCGGCGCTGCGGCTCCGTCGGCGTGGCGAGAAGCGGGAAGGCGTGGTCCGGAGCGCCCGGCAGCGTCACCTCGTTCAGCGTCAGCGTGCCGAGGTCGGCGAGCAGCGTGCGCAGGCTGTGGACCGGAAGCCCGTCGGGCGTGCGCCTGCGCGCCGCCTTGGCCCTGGCGCTCTCCGAGACCCTCGCGGGCTCCACCGGCGAGTTCCGCCGCGCCCGCGCCGCCCCGCGGTCGTCGTCCTCGAAGAGGATCGGCGCGAGGCGGCGGCGCATGTGCCATTCCAGGTGGCAGGCGAGCATGCAGAGGAACACGTGGGCCCGGACATGGTCCTCGGAGTACACGTGCACGGGACGGATCCGCAGGTCGGTCTTCGCGTTCCGGAACGCGCGCTCCACGCCCGCGAGCGACTTGTAGGCGTCGACCGCCGCCTCCGTCCCCATGGCCTCCGCGCCGAGGCTGGTGCGGATGACGTAGATCCCGTCGAGCCTGGCCTCGGCCTCGATCCTGCCGGCGTTGCGCGCCCAGTCCATGCCCGCGTCGCGCACCTCGACGTCGAAGTGCTTCCCGACCCTGCGCCGGTTGGCCTCCCGCCCCAGGGCCCTGAGGGTCCGGTCCCGGTTCGCCGGCCCCGGTTTCCGGCGCGCGGCCGCGGCGGCGATGCCGGCGAGCGTCTCCTCGGTGGCCCTGAGCAGGTCCTCCCGCTTCCGGCGCCTCTCCCCGCGGAGCCGCGGGTTGAGGCAGACCATGAGCCGCTCGCCGGGAAAGTCCGGGCCCGTGACCTCCGCCACCGCGTCGGGGACGAGCGCCTCGGGCACGAGCGGGGCGGGCGCGCCGTCCGGGCCCTCCCTGAGCAGCCTGCGGATGTCCGCGGTCCTCAGGGCCGATATCCAGTCGAGACCCGCCGGCTCCAGGTCCGCACGGATGCGCGCCGTCGTCAGCATGCCCCTGTCGCCGACCAGCGCCACCCGTTCGACGCCGAAGCGCCCGCGGACCCTGTCCACCTGGCCTGGGACGGTGGAGGGATCGGACGCGTTGCCCGCGAACACCTCCACGGCCACCGGGCAGCCGTCCGCTGCGCACAGAAGCCCGTAGGTGACCTGCCGCTTGCCTTTCTTGCCGTCCCTGTTGTGGCCGAACGCCGCGAGCGGGCAGCAGCGCCCCTCCAGGTAGCTCGACGAGACATCGTACAGGATCAGCGTGTTCCCGCCCCTGAGGTGCCGGTTCGCGAGGCTCCGCTCGATCCAGGGCTGGCGTTTCAGCAGCCAGTCGAGCATGGAGAGCATCTCGTTGCCGGTGACGGGGCCGAGCCCCAGCAGGGTCCCGAGGCTCGTCGTCGCCGTCTCCGGATCCAGCGCCCTGGCGGTGGCGAGCTTTGAGGCGGGGTCGACGACCCGCGCCACGACCGCGGCGAGCGCGAGGTCGCGGTTCCGCTCCGCCCTCCGGCCCAGGATCCGCACCAGCCCGAGCCGCCCCATCGTCCCCAGCGCGGCGGCCACGTGCCCGTGGGGCAGCGAGCGGCGGATGGCGACGGCCGCGTCCGGCGACGGGAACGTCACCCCGCCCGCGAGGGCGGCGCGGACGGCGTCGACGAGGGCGGGCGGCATCCTCGACAGGTTGGCGACGGTCCGCCTGCGGATGCGCTTTCCCTCGCGCCAGGCCTCGCGCAGCAGGATGGCGGGCGGGGAGGAACGGTTGGGGATGACGTCGACGCTGAGGGCCACGGGCCGGATCCTTACATGGCAACACGTTTCAGGCCATCATATGGCATGAAAAGGAGATGTCAAAACAGAATGCGCGCAGTTACATGGCAACATAAATCCAATGCAAACCCCTGCACTGGCGCGGAAAAGCCCAGCCTTACCAGAGGTTTGCGCGAAGCGGACGGGAAATTGTCAGGATGAAGTTCCGACTAGTCTCTGGGTCAGGCGGCGGTTGGTCATGGGTTCTCTCCCGAATCAGTTGCGTTGGCGAACCGGAAACGGGCGGAACGGCCGCCTTCCGGTCGATGACGCGAGAGAGAAAGTCTTTTTTTTCAGAACTTTGTGCCCGTTTCAGCACCGCAGGTGCGGAACCGGGTGTTGTTCGCCACCATCCCGGGCCGCCCGAACTGCCGCTCCGGCCGCCAGCCGATCCACCTGTCGCGCGGCCGGCACTTGAAGGCGCCGTTCTGCCACGCCGCCAGGCCAAGCCATCGGTCCCCGAAGGTCGCGACGTAGCGCAGGCCCCGTCCCGCCAGCCGGCGGAACCCGAGATGGTGGTGGCGGTCCATCAGCGCGTCCCGGAGCGGGCGCTCCTCCGGCGTCGCCAGCCGAACCTCGACCCCGGACGGCGAGAAGCCCTCGGGAGGCTCCCGGAGGATCGGGCAGGCCCGCATGCGCTTGCGAATCGACATGCCGGACCGTCGCATGTCCAGCGCGGGAACGCCGGCGGAAAGTTCCCGGCACGCGCCCGCGCGCGCGTGCCACGGAAGGACACCCGGCGTCAACGAAAATCGACCGGAATTAGCGTGGGATGCCCCTGGACGGCCGGAGGCCGGGCTGCCTGCTCTTCGAGGCGGCGGCGAAGGCGCTTCCGTGCCGCGACCGCTGGACAGGCTGGAGCGACAGGGTCAGGGGCCGCAGGCGGCATCTCATGGTGGTCGATTCCCGGCATCTCGTGTTTCCATGGGTGTTGTCGAAGAACCTGGCGTCCTCGGTCCCGGCCATGGCGGCGCGGCGGCTGGCGGACGACCGGGAGCGCCGCCACGGCTGGCGCCCGGCGCCCTGCGAGACGTTCGTCGACGAGACCCGGTTCCGGGCGTCGTGCTGCCGCGCGGCCAGCCGGAGGCGCGTCGGCGAGACCGCCGCGGGCAGGGGAAAGTCGGTGAAGGGCGTCTGCGTGATGCCGCTGGATCCGGCCTGCCGCGGGATCCTGCGCGGAGAGCGGGAGGCCGGGGATCCGAAGCCGCCGACGCGGGCCGGGCGGGGACGTTCCGCCGCCTCCGGCCGCCGGTTCGGCCGGCGCTTCGAGACGCCGGGCGCGGCCGCCACGGCCGTCGCGGCGCGCGGGCAGGGCTGCCGGACCACCCTGTGCGAGCTCCGGGAGCAGTGCGCGGCGGCGGGCGTCGCGCTGCCGCAGGCGGAGCCCCCGGCCGCGTCGACGGCCTGCGCGGCGCGCGAGAAGCTGGACGAGGCCGCGTTCCAGCGGCTGCGCCGGGAAATCCTCGCCCGAAGCCCCGACTGTCCCCCCTGGAAGGGCCGCAGGGTCCTCGCCGTCGGCGGGTGGAGGATCGCCCTGCCGCGGGAACTCGCGGAGAGCGGCTTCCGCGTCCCGGACGGGGCGCACTGCCCCCAGGGCATGGCCGCGCCCTGCAGGCTGCGCGACCGCATCCCCGTCGACTTCGACCTGTTCGCCCACGGGAACGGGCGGCTGGCCGCCCTCACGCACCTCGAGCGCGCCGCGGAGGGCGACGTGATCGTGCACGACAGGGGCTGCCGGTCCTTCGCCATGGCCGTCGCCCACCTCGAGCGCGGGCTGGACTTCGTCTTCCGCATCCAGGGGAACGCCAAACCCGGTGTTCGACGCCTTCACCGCCTCGTCCGAGACCGACCGGACCGTCACCCGCGACGCGCCCTCCCTCCGGGGCCGGACGCTCCGGGGCCGCCTGGTCAGGTACGTCGCCGGGGACACCGAATGCCGCCTCGTCACCTCTCTGCCGGACAGCCGGCGCCACCGAATCCAGCCGCTCGGCGACCTCTGCCACGGCCGCCGGGGCATCGAGGAGATGCACAAGAGCGGAAAATCCGTGACCGGATGGTTCCACGCGAAGTCCGTGCGCGGCGTGCGGCAGGAACCCTGCGCCGCCTTCGTCCCGCGCTCACGCTCGCGCGCCGGTTCTCCAGCCGCTGCGACGCCGACCCCGACGCCGGCGGCGGGGAGGGGGACCTGCCCGAAATGCGGGCGAACTTCCGGAACGGCCTGCGCCTCGTCGGCAGGGAGATCGAGGCACTGTTCCTCAGGCAGGCCGGCGCGGTCAGGGACTCCGTCGCGCGGATCATGACCGGGCTCTCGCGCTGCCTGCAGCGGGAGAGCCCGGGCGCAGCTGCCCGAAGGAACCGGAACGGCCAGGGAGCAGGTGGACCCGGCGCGCCGCCGCCTGACGCGCCGAAACGCCCCCGAAACAGGCCCCGGCTTCCGGCTCACGCCCGAAGCGCGGCGCCTTTCCTGTCCGAACGCACGGAATCCCTATCCGAATGCCATTGGCCGGCAAGGTGGTCCGGGAGCTCGCGCCCTTCAGGGACCGGCACGAGGACGTGGAGGCCTGCTGCCGGCAGTTCGGGCTGCGGATGAAGCGCTCCGGAACGCGCCGGGCGGAGAGGGGCGCCAACGCCATGCTCGCGCTCAAGGGCTGCGTCATGAAGACAGGCCGGAAAGTCAACGGAATGTCGTTTCCTGACATCGTTTGACGCTCTGCTGCTTGACTGATTTCCATTTGGCGGCGCGCCCGGCATGGATCGCCCATGGCGCCGCCTGCTGGACCTCGCGCGCCGGAGCCCGCACCGCTTCCGGCATCGCTCGGCCGCCTCGGGCAAGGAGGCGGCAACCATCCCCGGCCGTGGCCGAAGCGTGGCGCCAGGGCCGCTCCCTCCGCGGAGAGGCGGCGATCCCCATGCCGGACTCGGGCATGCCCGCGCCCTCCCAACGCCTGTTGCAACCGATCGCCGTTCCCGTATCCTTTCCGTTGCGCAACCGATCAACATCAGAAACGCGAGGAGGCCAGGAATGGCTGGGAGAACGGTGACCCTGACGGTGGCGCAGGCCATCGTGCGTTTCCTCGAGAGCCAGTTCATCGAGATAGACGGCCACGAGCGCCGGCTTTGCGGCGGCGGGTTCGGCATCTTCGGCCACGGCAATGTCACCTGTCTCGGCGAGGCGCTCGCGGACGTCAAGGACACGTTGCCGCTCTATCGCGGCCAGAACGAGCAGGGCATGGGGTTCGCTGCGGCGGCTTACGCGAAGGCGTGGCTTCGGCGGCGCTTCATGTTCTGCACGGCATCCGCCGGACCCGGCACCGCAAACCTGCTCACCAGCGCCGCCCTTGCCCATGCCAACCGGCTGCCCGTCCTCATGCTTTGCGGAGACACGTTCCTGACGCGGCTGCCCGACCCCGTGCTGCAGCAGGTCGAGCACTTCGGCAATCCCGCCCTTGGCCTGAACGACGCGTTCAAGGCGGTAAGCCGGCACTGGGACCGCATCACGCATCCTGCGCAGGTCATCCAGTCGCTGCCGGCGGCCATCGGCACGATGCTCGACCCGGCGGATTGCGGTCCCGCCTTCATGGCCCTGCCCCAAGACACCCAGGGATGGACGTACGACTATCCCGTCGAGCTGTTCGAGAGGCGCGTGCACCGCATTCGCTCGCAGCCCGCCGATCCTGCAGAGATCGCCAACGCGGCAACGCTCCTGAGGTCCTCGAAGCGGCCGATGGTCATCGCGGGCGGCGGCGTCCAGTACGGCGACGCCGTTTGCGAACTCGCGGCATTCGCCAAAGCCACCGGGATCCCCGTCGCGGAGACCATTGCAGGGCGCGCCAACCTGCTCAACGACCATCCGCTGAACGTCGGGCCGATCGGCGTCACCGGATCGGACAGCGCGAATTCCGTCGCCGAGAAGGCCGACCTGGTCCTTGCCGTCGGCACCCGGCTTCAGGACTTCACCACCGGCTCCTGGACCGCGTTCGCGAAGGACGCCGGGCTCGTCGGACTGAACGTTGCCCGGCACGATGCCGCCAAGCACCTGGCCGCAACCGTGATCGGCGACTGCAAGCGGACCCTTCCCGAACTTCAGTCCGCCGCCGGATATGCCGCACCCGGCGCTTGGACCGCGCTGGCACAGGCCGAGCGGGCCAGATGGAACGACTGCGTCGCACGCAACACGCGTGTCGGAAACCGGCCGAACTCCTATGCGCAGGCCATCGGCGTCGTGAACGGGCTCTGCCATGCGCGCGACAGGATAGTGACTGCGGCAGGCGGCCTGCCCGCGGAGGTGACCGCGAACTGGAAGACGCTTGCCGCCGGTACCGTCGACGTCGAGTTCGGCTTTTCCTGCATGGGCTACGAGATCGCCGGCGCCTGGGGCGCACGCATTGCCCAGACGGAGCGCGAGCCCGATCGCGACACGATCAGCTTCTGCGGCGACGGCTCCTATCTCCTGATGAACTCGGACATATTCTCGTCGGTCCTGACGGAAAGGAAACTGATAGTCCTCGTCCTCGACAACGGCGGCTTCGCGGTCATCAACAAGCTGCAGGACAGCGTCGGGCAGGAGAGCTTCAACAACCTCCTCGCGGACACGCCGACCGCGACCAACGTGGTCGAGGTCGACTTCGAGTCACATGCGCGCGCCATGGGAGCCGAGGCGGAGACGGTCGAGCACGCCAAGGATCTCGGCGCGGCTTTCAAGCGGGCGCAGGACAGCGACAGGACCTATGTCATCGTGATGAAGGTCGACGCCTACGAGGGCTGGACCGCGGAAGGGCACGCGTGGTGGGAGGTCGGCACGCCCCATGCCACCGAAAAGGCGCGCGTCCGCGAGAGGCATCTCGAAATCGAGGCGGCGCGCGCGCGCCAGAGAAAGGGCGTGTGATGGCGGGACTCCTGGACGGGATCCGCCAGAACAGCTTCGTCATCGTGGGGCGCGCAGGAATCGACTTCTTCACCGATGCAGGCATTCGCCTGGAGAGCGCCGAGCGGATGACGGTCGATCTCGGCGGCAGCTCCGCGAACATCGGCGCGGGAATCTGCAAGCTCGGCGGCAAGGCCGCCCTCGTGACACGGACGTCCGACGACTCGATCGGAAGCTACTGCGTCAGCCGGCTGAAGCATTACGGGGTCGACACGACCCACGTCACCCCGATCCGCGGGGAATTCCGCAACTCGCTTGCGGTCTACGAGAGCGTGGTCGAGGGTCATCGGAACGTCATCTACCGAAACGGCGCGGCGGACTTCCAGATGACCGAGAGCGATGTCGAAGCCGTGGCGTTCGAGCGGTTCGGCGCACTGATCACGGCGGGCACGGTCCTCGCGGCGGAGCCTTCGCGGTCCGCCACGTTCACGGCCTTCGAGCGCGCAAGGGCCGCAGGGCTGCCGATCATATTCGACGTGGACTACCGGCCTTATTCCTGGCCGTCTTCCGAGGTCGCCGCAGACGTGCTTGGCCGCGCGGCCGCGGAATGCGACATGATCGTCGGGAACGACGAGGAGTTCGGGTTCGTTGCCGGAGACCACGGCAAGGGGCTGGAGAGGGCCAGGCACCTGTCGGAGACCTCCGCCGAGATCGTGGCCTACAAGATGGGCCATGAAGGCGCGATCACCTTCACGGGCGGCGCGGAGATCCGGACCGGCATCTACCCGGTCCGCGCACTGAAGCCCACCGGCGCCGGAGACAGCTTCATGGCCGGGCTCGTGACCTCGCTGGCCGGCGGGCACGACCTGAAATCCGCGATCCTGCGGGGCTCCGCCTGCGCGTCGATCACGGTTTCCCGCCCCGGATGCGCCCCGGCCATGCCCGATTCCGCGACGCTTGACGCGTTCCTCGCCGATCATCCCGGCCCGACCGAAGGATAGGAGACCATGCACATCGCCCCTTACGACAACCAGAACAGGCCGGTCGTCGATGCCGGCAACACGACGGTGCCGCTCAACTACTTCAACATCGTCAGGCTCAAGAAGGGGGACGCGTTCGAATACGCCGTTCCGGGATACGAGACCTGCATCGTTCCCGCGACAGGCACCGTCGACGTGGATGTCGAGGGCGCCAGGTTCGACGCCCTTGGCGGACGCGTCGAGGACGTCTGGGACGGCGAGCCGGAGGGCGTCTACGTCCCCGTCGGCGCCAGGGCGGAAATGGCCTGCACGTCCGACGGCGCGGAGGTCTTTGTCGCCGGGGCGAGGTTCGACGAGACGCTTGAGCCCTTCGCCGTGCGTTCAAGCGAGCTCGACCTCGTTCAGTACGGCTCCGACGAGACCAAGACGCATCGCAAGATCAAGCACGTCCTCGGCCAGAAGCAGCACGGCAGGGTGGGCCGGCTGCTGGTCAGCGAGCTCTTCACGGTGGGCGCCGGCGGCTGGTCGGGATTCCCGAGCCACAAGCACGACACCGACCGCCTGCCCGACGAGACGCGCCACGACGAGACCTACAACTTCCGGTTCCGCCCGAAGCACGGCTCCGGCATGCAGATGCTCCAGCGCGAGGACGGCAGGCCCGGGGACGCCTATCACATCGTGGACGGCTCCACGATCTGCCTTGACCGGGGGTATCACCCTTGCTGCGTGCTGCCGGGATACGAAATGTACTATTTCACGATCCTCGGCGGGCTCAGCCAGCGGTCGCTCATACAGTACTTCCAGCCCTCGCATGCCGGCCAGATCGAGACGATCCCCGGCATCAAGGACATGATCGCCAAGTTCAGGTGACCCTGGCGACGCTCTCGCAGGTGCTGCAGCCGGCACTCGCGGACCGGCACGCGGTCGCGGGCCTCGTGACGCTGGGCTGGGAGGACATGCGAGCCTATGTCGAGGCCGCTGAGGCCGAGGGCTGCCCCGTCATCCTTCAGGCCGGGCCGTCCTGCCGGGCGCACACGCCGCTGCCGGTCCTGGGCCGGATGTTCCGTCACCTTGCGGACGAGGCGAGCGTGCCGGTGGTCGCCCATCTCGACCATGGCTACACGATGGACGAGTGCAGGGCGGCGCTCGATGCGGGTTTCACGTCCGTGATGTTCGACGGCTCCCGCAAGCCGCTTGCCCGGAACATCGAGGAGACGGCCGCGGTAGCGGAGATGGCGCATGGCGCCGGCATCTCCTGCGAAGGCGAAATCGGCTTTGTCGGACATGAGCGGGGCGAAGCCTCCGCCGCCACCGACCCCGGCGAGGCGGCACGGTTCGCCCGCGATACCGGCGTGGACGCGATGGCGGTCTCGGTCGGCAACGTGCATCTGCAACGGGACCACTCCGGCGGGCTGGACGAGGCCCGCGTCGCGGCAATCGGGGCGTTGACGGACGTTCCCCTGGTGATACACGGCGGCTCGGGCGTCCCGCCCGCGCAACGTCGGCGGCTGGCGCGCGATTCCGCCATCTGCAAGTTCAACATCGGAACCGAGCTGCGCATGGCGTTCGGGCAGGCGCTTCGGGACTCCGTGAATCGCGGCCCCGACCGGTTCGACCGGGTGCAGATCCTCAAGGAGGTGGAGGCGCCGCTTGTCGCGGCGGCGCGCAGGGTTCTTGCAGGTCTGAAGACGGCCTGACCGACCTGCGCGCACGGCGGAATTGACATGCCGTCGAATCGAGGCGACCTGTTGAGGGATTCCGGTCCCCAACGCCGAAAGGAAAGCCATGCTGAAAGGAATCGATCCGAGGCTGAACGCCGACGTGCTCCGCGCATTGCGGGCAATGGGGCACGGCGACGTCCTGATCATCGCGGACACGAACTTTCCCGCGGATTCGATCGCGCGCGCCACGACGCTTGGCAGGCTGATGCGCATGGACAACCTGACGGCGGCGGAAGCGGCCGAGGCCGTGCTGTCGGTTCTGCCGCTCGACACCTTCGTCGACGACTTTGCCGGGCGCATGGAGGTGGTGGACGCTCCCGAAGAGATCCCGCCCGTCCAGGAGGAGGTGCAGGCCGCCATCGACGCCGCCGAAGGCAGGCATCGCGCACTGGCAGGCATCGAGCGCTTCGCCTTCTACAACCTTGCCCGTGAAGCGTATGCCGTGATCCAGACCGGGGAGCGCCGCTTCTACGGATGCTTCATGTTCCGCAAGGGCGTGATTCCGCCGGGCGGGTGATGAACCGGTGAGCGGGAGAATCGTCGTCCTCGGCGTGTTCGTCGCCGACACGTCCTATCGCGCCGCACGGATGCCGCGGCTGGGCGAGACGGTCCTTGGCAAGGGCTTCGTCCTGGGTCCGGGCGGAAAGGGCTCGAACCAGGCCGTCGCGGCGGCGAGAGCGGGAGGCGACGTCCATTTCGTGACCCGGCTGGGCAGGGACGCCTTCGCCGACATGGCGCTGGAGACCTGGAGGGTCGCGGGCGTCACGCCGGTCGTCACCCAGCACGGCGACAGCTACACGGGCGCGGCCTTCATCTTCGTCGACGACGAGACAGGCGACAACGCGATCATCGTCTCCCCGGGCGCGGCAAGGGAGATTTCCGTTGAGGACATCGAGGCGCGCAGGGACCTGATCGAGGAAGCGGGCATCCTTGTCACCCAGCTCGAGCAGCCGATCGACGCCGCACACAGGGCGCTCGGGATCGCGCGGGCCGCCGGAGTCCGCAGCATCCTGAATCCGGCCCCGGCCGCCAATCTGCCGTCAGGCATGCTCTCGCTGTGCGACTTCGTGACGCCGAACGAATCGGAGGCGGAGGGGCTGACCGGCATTCCGGTCGCCTCCGTCGCGGATGCCGAACGCGCGGCAGAGGCGCTTCTCGCTGCAGGAGCGGGCGCGGCCATCATCACCCTCGGGGAAAACGGCGCCTTCTACAGCGACGCCTCCCTGTCGGTCCACGTGCCCGCGGTGGCCGCGGGCCGAGTCGTCGAGACCACGGGGGCCGGCGACGCATTCAACGGCGGATTTGCCGCGGCACTTGCAGAGGGCCGGGCGCCCGTCGACGCGGTTCGCTTCGCCTGCGCGGCGGCGGGCATCTCGGTCACGCGTCCCGGCACTGCACCGTCGATGCCGTCACGGCGCGAAATCGACCTGTTGCTGGGGACGGACGCCGAAGGCGCATGACGGCATCGGGCGTGATGCGCTTCCGGCACTCGCGGTGACCGACGGCAAGGCCTCTCGGCTCCGCCGCGGCGGCAGGCCGCTGCAGATGCGCGGGACTTGCGTGATTTTCCGAAAGGTGCTGTCGCGAAGTTCCGCATGTTCGCCGGAGCCGCGCCGATCCTATCCTGCCGCTGCGCCGCCATCCCGGGAGCCGTCATGACCTCACGCTACTTCGCCCCGACCGGGGGCCATCCGCCACAGGAACAGCTGCTGACCGATCGCGCCATGTTCACGGAAGCGTACGCCGTCATTCCCAAGGGCGCCATGCAGGACATCGTCACGAGCTGCCTGCCTTTCTGGACGGGCACGCGGCTCTGGGTGCTGTCGCGCCCGCTCAGCGGGTTCGCCGAGACCTTCTCCCAGTACATCATGGAGGTCGCCCCGGGCGGCGGGTCCGAAATGCCGGAAACCGACTCCGGCGCAGAGGGGGTCATCTTCGTCGTCGAGGGCACGGCCCGAATCGTCATCGAAGGGGAGGCGCACGCTCTCGGGCCGGGGAGCTATGCATACCTGCCGCCGGAAACCGCCTGGACGCTCAGGAACGGAGGCGGCGCCGCATGCCGCTTCCACTGGATCCGCAAGGCCTATGAGCGCGTCGACGGCCTGCCCCGCCCCGACGCCATCGTCACCCGCGAGCAGGACGTCGCGCCTGCGGCGATGCCCGGGACGGGCGGAAAGTGGTCAACCACGCGGTTCGTCGATCCGGAGGACATGCGCCACGACATGCACGTCAACATCGTCACCTTCGAGCCCGGCGCCGTCATTCCGTTCGCCGAGACCCACGTCATGGAGCACGGCCTCTACGTTCTCGAGGGGAAGGCCGTCTACAGGCTCAACCGGGACTGGGTCGAGGTTGAGGCGGGGGACTACATGTGGCTCCGCGCCTTCTGCCCGCAAGCGTGCTACGCTGGCGGCCCCGGCCGCTTCCGCTACCTGCTCTACAAGGACGTCAACCGTCACATGTCCCTCAAGGCGGGTGCCGGCGCGCCGGCTGTCTGAACGCGCGCGACGAGATAGGGCGAATCGAACCGGTGCTCTTCGAGGTTCGGACTGTCGCCAATCCGGTCCACGACCGCGAAGAGACCCGGCGCATGCAGGGGCGCCAGCACCCCGTGCCATGTCCGGCGGTGGAAGTTCACGCCCTGGCCCAGCGCGGCGACGAAGGCGCGCGGCCTGCCCGGCACGCCCCCCTCGTCCGGCGCGACCACGACCAGATAGGGGTGTCCGGACATCGACACGAAGGCCTGGCTGCCGTCCGGATGCCGTTCGACAAGGGCGACTTCCACGGGCCATGCGACCGTCTCGCCGCGGAAGACGCTGATGCCCGCCCGGCCGCCCGGCCCGAAGTCGAGTCGGGCACGGTCGTGGAACCGGCCGCAACGGCCGCGGTTGATGATCCTGTCGGGATCGCCCCTCGCTTCGAGAACGTCGCCGAACGGCGCGAACGCCTCCGCCGTGAGGGGCAGCGCCACGAGTGTCCTGCTCATGCGCCCAGCCTCTCACGGAGCCTGATCCCGGCGATCCGCTCAACCTGCCGGCAGGCCTCGGCGAACTCGGCGTCCGGGTCGCTGTCGATGCGACGGCGGAACGCGTCCAGTATCGATGCCTTGGAATTGTCTCGGACCGCGATGATGAAGGGAAAGCCGAACCTGGAGGTGTAAGCGTCGTTCAGCTCCGAGAAGGTCGCGCGTTCATTGTCGGTCAGCGCGTCAAGTCCGGCCGATGCCTGCTCGGCGGCCGACTCGTCGGTCAGCCGCCTGGCCCGGGCCAGCTTGCCCGCGAGGTCCGGATGCGCGGCCAGCACGTCAAGGCGCCGTTGCCTGGGCGCGGCGCGGAATATGCGGACAAGCGCTGCATGTACGCCGACGGCGCTGTCATGCGCCGGCCCGAGTTCGAGCGCATGCGCGTCCTCGGCGATCCAGGGCGAATGCTCGAAGATCCCGCCGAATTCAGCCACGAACGTCTCCCGGTCCATTTCCGAAGGCCGCGGCCTGCGCAGCGGCGGATGTTCCGCCGCCCAATGCTCGGCGATCTGGAGACGCGTCGCGAACCAGACGCCGTCGTGGCTCCGGAAATGCTCCAGCACCCGGCGCAGCGCGCCGGCGCGGCTCGGGCGGCCGATCAGCCGGCAATGAAGCCCGATCGAGAGCATCTTCGGGGCACCGGCCGCGCCCTCCTCGTACAGAACGTCGAAAGCGTCCTTCACCAGCGTCTCGAAGTCGTTGCCGGTCGCGAACCCGGCCTGGATCGCGAACCGCATGTCGTTGCAGTCCAGCGTGTAGGGCACGATCAGCTGGTCCTTCCCGCCGGTGCGGATCCAGTAGGGAAGATCGTCCGCGTAGCTGTCGGCGATGTAGGCGAACCCCCCTTCCGCCGCGGCGAGCGCGACCGTGTTCATCGAGCAGCGCCCGGTGTACCAGCCGCGGGGCGCCCCTCCGGTCACCTCCGCATGGAGCCGGATCGCCTCGCGGATCTGCGCGCGCTCCTCCTCTAGGGGCATGTCCTTGTGCTCGACCCATTTCAGCCCGTGGCTCGCGATCTCCCAGCCGGCCGCCTGCATCGCCGCGACCTGCTCGGGCGCGCGGGCGAGCGCGGTGGCCACGCCGTAGACCGTGACCGGAACGTCCTTCAGGATTCGGTGGATCCGCCAGAACCCGGCACGGGCTCCGTATTCGTAGATCGATTCCATGTTCCAGTGACGCTGTCCCGGCCAGGGCTGGGCGCCGGTCACTTCCGAGAGAAACGCCTCCGAGGCCGCGTCGCCATGGAGGACGCAGTTCTCGCCGCCTTCCTCGTAGTTGAGCACGAACTGCACGGCGATCCTTGCCCCGCCAGGCCAGCCTGCCCGGGGCGGCGCGGCGCCGTGGCCCGTCATGTCGCGAGGATACCGGTTCACCTGCCATCTCCTTCCGGTGCCGGCCGCTTGCATGCCGGAGCGATCGAACTGTATTGCAAGATCATCTTGTCGGAGACAAGCCGCAGGACATGCGGCGCGGCAAGACGGAGCCCGCCGACCAAAGGCGTGAGCATTCGGAGGAGCCGCCGTGGCCGGACAACTGACGACCCATGTTCTTGACACGGCCCGCGGCCGTCCTGCCGAGGGGCTCAAGATCCAGCTTTTCCGGGTCGACGGGGAGACGCGCCGCCTCATCAGGACGCTCGTGACGAACAGCGACGGGCGAACCGAGGGGAAGATCCTGCCCGAAGAGAGCTTCGAGACCGGAGTCTACGAGCTCGTCTTTCATGCCGGCGACTATCTCGACGCTGTCGAAGCGCCGTCCGGGAGCCCCAGGTTTCTCGATGTCGTCCCGGTCAGGTTCGGCATGTCCGAGGCTGCGCACTACCATGTGCCGTTGCTGCTTTCGCCTTTCGGCTACGCGACCTACCGGGGCAGCTGAAGGCGCCTTCCGGCATCGCGGACGGTCACGCCGATCCGCTCGATCATGAACTCCATGAAAAGGCGCGTCTTCGGATCCTGCCCCCGGCGATGCGTGAACAGGCAGGCCATCTGGACCGGTTCGGGCGGCGTCCCTGTCGCGACCGGCACCAGGCGGCGCGCCTTCAGGTGATCGGCCACTTCAAAGACCGGCTTCAGGACGATGCCATGCCCGGCAAGCGCCCAGTCGGTCAGCACGTCCCCGTCATCCGCCTCGCAGCGTCCGGACACCCGGAACCGCCTGGGCCCCTCCGGCGTTGCCAGGCGCCACCGGAATTCGGTTGCGCCGGGAAACCGCAGGTTGAGGCACTCATGCCCTTCCGCGACGAGTTCGTCCCCGCCCGAAGGATTTCCGCGCTTCCTGACGTACTCGGGGGAAGCGCAGAGAACGCGCTCCACCTCGGCGAACTTGCGGATGCGGAGATTGCTGTCTTCGGGCCTGCCCAGGAAGAAGGCGAGGTCGAGGCCCTCGGTCGTCAGCGCGACCCTGCGATCGGTCAGGCGCAGCCGGACGCTCACCTCCGGATACCGCTTCAGGAAGTCCGGCACCTGGGGCGCGACCAGCCGTCGCCCGACTCCGAGCGGCGCGGCGACGTAGAGCGCGCCCCTCGGGTTCCCCGTGATCCTTGCCACCCGGGCTTCGGCGTTCTCCACCGACTCGAGGATCGCGCAGGCGCCGCCGTAGAACGCCCGGCCCTGCTCGGTCGGCGTGAGGCTCCTGGTCGTGCGCTGGAACAGCCGGACTCCCAGATGGCCTTCGAGCTGGGAGATGCGCGACGAGGTGACTGCCGGCGAAATCCTGAGATCGCGCCCGGCAGCGGACATGCTTCCCAGATCGTACACACGCACGAAGGTTCGGACATTGTCGAGATAGGACATTGTTCCGGATTTCTTGATGCAGCATCGCCTTTGAGGCAAATACCAGAACGACGGCATTCCGCCTAGCCTGCAGCCGAACCGACAGATCAGGAGACGCGCCATGTACGACCTGGCCGCCATCTGGGACTGGGCGGCCTTTGCGGTCCGCTGGCTCCACGTCGTCACGGCGATCGCCTGGATCGGCTCGTCGTTCTATTTCATCGCGCTCGATCTCGGACTGAAGAAGTCGCCGAACCTGCCTGCAGGCGTGCATGGCGAGCAGTGGCAGGTGCATGGTGGCGGCTTCTACCACATCCGGAAATACCTCGTCGCGCCTGAAGACATGCCGGAGCACCTGGTCTGGTTCAAGTGGGAGAGCTACACGACGTGGCTTTCGGGCGCCGCGCTCCTCATGATCATCTACTGGCTTGGCGGCGAGCTGTACCTGCTCGACCCGACCAAGGCCGACCTGTCGCTCTGGCAGGGCATCCTGGTCTCGGCCGCGTCGATCGGCGCGGGCTGGCTTCTGTACGACCTTCTCTGCAAGTCCAGGCTCGGCGACCGTCCGACGGCGATGATGCTTGCCCTGTTTGCCGTCATCGTCGCGATGAGCTGGGGCCTCAACCAGCTCTTCACGGGCCGCGCGGCGCTTGTCCACCTCGGGGCGTTCACCGCAACGATCATGACCGCGAACGTCTTCTTCATCATCATCCCGAACCAGAAGATCGTCGTGGAGGACCTTAAGGCAGGCCGCACGCCAGATCCGGAATACGGAAAGATCGCCAAGCTCAGGTCGACGCACAACAACTACCTGACCCTGCCGATCGTGTTCCTCATGCTCTCGGTCCACTATCCGCTTGCCTTCGCGACGGAACACAGCTGGATCATCGCGAGCCTCGTGTTCCTGACCGGCGTCACCATCCGCCACTACTTCAACACGATGCATGCGACGGGATCGGGACCGCACTGGACCTGGGCGGTCACCGCCGTTCTCTTCGTGATCATGGCCTGGCTTTCCGTGGCGCCGATGCTCGACAGCTACGAGGACGCGGAGGCACGCAGCCTCACCGCCCTGGAGCGGCGTTTCGCTTCGGCCGAAGGATTTGGCGATGCCTATGACGTGGTGCTAGGCAACTGCTCGATGTGTCACGCGCGCGAGCCGGCATGGGAAGGCATGCAATGGCCTCCCAACGGCGTCGTCCTCGAAACGGAAGCGGATGTCGCCCGCCACGCAAGGCAGATCCTTCTCCAGGCGGGCGTGACCCGCGCAATGCCGCCGCCAAACGCGATCTCGACCATGGACAACGACAGCCGCGCCGCCATCGTTGCCTGGTATCGCAACGCGGCCAGCGGCAGCGATTGAGGTCGTTGCTGCGCCCGGCTTGCCCCTCTCCCGCGACAGGGCCCTCATCCTGATGCCGTTCCGTGCGCTTCAAGGCGGGCGTCGACGACTTCCGCGGTTCGGCCCGCGACCGCGCTTTCGGGACCGAACGTCCTGCAGATTGCCTGCGCGAGCCTGCCGGCACGTCCGATCTGCGGCACTCCCGCAAATGCGTCTTCGCCAAGCCGGAGTCCGTTGCCAACCACGGGCCTTGGACCTGAACGCGAAGCTCCCGAAGCGATTGCGCATCGCGAAGTCCGGAAGTCCGTTTCGGTGAGCCGGCCTGCCCTGCCACTCGCGTCGTGCCGCCTTGCCGTCGGGCCTGTTGCGGACGCCGTCATTGACCCGCGATGGCGTCAGCCGTCTCCTGGTCTCCTGGTTCAACGCGCGCCCAAGGCTCCGCGAAAACGTCGTCGAACCTCTCCCTCAGGGCATTCTTCTGGACCTTGCCCATCGTGTTGCGCGGCAGTTCGCGCACGAAGAAGACCGCCTTGGGGCGCTTGAACTTCGCCAGCCGGCCCCGCAGCGACGCCTCGACGCCCTCCGCGTCGAGCACGCTGCCGGGCGAACGCACGACGATTGCGACAACGCCCTCGCCGAAATCCGGATGCGGCACGCCAATGACTGCAGACTCCGAGACCCCCTCCAGTCCGTCGATAACCCCTTCGACCTCCTTCGGGTAGACGTTGTACCCCCCCGAGATCACCAGATCGCTTGCACGCCCGACGATGGTGACGTAGCCGTCCGCATCGATCCGCGCCATGTCGCCGGTAACGAAGAACCCGTTGCCGCGAAACGCAGCCGCCGTCTTCTCCGGCATCCGCCAGTATCCCTTGAACACGTTGGGCCCGCGAACCTCCAGGATGCCCACCTCGCCCTGCAGCGCCTCAATGCCGGATTCCGCATCGACAACGCGCAATTCGACGCCCGGCAGCGGCAGGCCGACGGTGCCGGCGCGACGCTCGCCGTCGTACGGGTTCGACGTGTTCATCATCGTTTCGGTCATGCCGTAGCGTTCGAGTATGCGGTGCCCGGTACGGGCGGCGAACGCGCGATGGGTTTCAGGCAGAAGAGGCGCAGACCCCGAAATGAAGACCCGCACATGCGCAGCCGCTTCACGGGTGAAGCGCGCATCGCCCAGAAGACGGGTGTAGAAGGTTGGCACTCCCATCATCGTGGTGGCGCGCGGCAGCTGCGCCAGCACCGTGTCCACGTCGAACTTCTGCAGGAGGATCATCTGTCCGCCGACTCGCAGCAGCACGTTCGTCGCCACGAACAGCCCGTGCGCGTGAAACATCGGCAGGGCATGGAGCAAGATGTCCGTGGCTTCAAAGCGCCAGGTCTCGACGAGGGCGTCGGCGTTCGACAGGAGATTGCCATGACTCAGCATGGCCCCCTTCGAGCGCCCGGTCGTGCCGGACGTGTAAAGGATCGCGGCCAGATCGTCGGTGCGGCGCGCGACGGTCTTGAAGTCCCCGGACACCTCCGCCGCACGTTCGGCAAGCGTCCCGTTCGCTGCTCCGTCGAGCGTCATGAGAGTGATTCCCCTGGCTTCGGCCACGGGTCGCAGTGCTGAATCGGCGGCAGGGGCGCAGACCGCAACGCGCGGCTCCGCGTCACCGAGAAAGTAGTCGATCTCGGCAGTCGTGTACGCGGTGTTGAACGGCAGAAAAAGTGCGCCGGCGCGCAGGCAGGCAAGGTAGAGCGCCAGCGCCTCCGCCGACTTCTCGGACTGCATCGCCACCCGGTCGCCAGGCTGCACTCCGGCCTCCGCAAGCACGTTCGCGAACCGGCCTGACAGGCGGTGGAGGGCGCAACCGGAAACCTCTCCGCCCCCAGGCCGGATCAGGACCGTGTCCGCGCGCCTTTCAAGCGGCGCGACCAGCGCATCTGCGAGTGGATTCATCCCGATATCCCCTTCCAAACGCATGCAGTCGGTACGCGTCGAACGCCCTGTCCCCGGCCAGCGCCCCTTTCATACAGGATCCTCTACCCATGACTGCCGTCCCGCGATCGATCCGTTCCACGACGTCTTGCCTGCCGTTCCCGTGACAGGATGGCTGCATGCTACCGGACGGCAGACGCAAATCGCAACTCGACGCTCGCCGGAGGTTGCGCAACGCAGTGAACTGGATGGGCAGGGCAGGAATTCGGCGCTTGTTCCTGGCCAAGGCTTCGGTGCAAATGGCTTAGGCAAAGAGCCTGCATCTGGGATCGCGGAACGACGGACTTTGCTCATTCCGTTGACAGCGACAAATCCCGTGAGACATGGGAGACCCTTGAAGCGCATTCGGTGCGAGTGGCCGAGGCCGCCGAAGCCAGGGCCGCACCATTCGGCGGCGGCGAACCGACCTATGCGCCTGGACTGCTGCACGACCTGGGCAAGGCAAAACGGACGACCGCGAGCCCGGCCGCGCCCATCACGGGCGCGTGGATCGAGACTTTTTCTTCTCCAGGCAAATGGCGAAAGATGTCTCAAGCCGGGATCCGTTCGCGGGACTCAGGCCCGCGCAGGCCAATTCCGTTCGGCACCGTTCATCGTGACCATCTCCGATCCCGGCTCGGCGCCGTCGAAGGCACCGAACGGGCACCCGACGGACAATGCGGCCGCACGGCCCGGCCGGGGCGGCTACGCCCGTGTCACGGTCGGGATCTCCGGAAGATCGTCGCCAGCCTGCAGGCGCGCTGCGGTCGCAAGAACCAGCGCCTGGGAAACGCACATGGGGGCCGCGATCGATCGTGAGAAGGCGTGGCGATGCTCCGGCACCACGAACAGCACATCGGCGGACTTCGCAAGCGGTGACAACGTGCTGTCCGAAATTGCAACGATCCTGGTGCCCGCTGCCTTCAGGTTTTCTGAAATCGAGACGACTTCAATTGCATAGTATCGAAACGACACGGCCACCAGGACATCTTCGTCGGAGACCGTCTCGGCCATGTGTGTCGCCAGGCCGCCGCTTGGATCCAGCAGGACGCACTTCTTTCCAATCATCGTGAGCATGTACCTGAGAAAATCGACGACCGGAGCTGACCGGAGCTGACCCAGAAGATAAACTGAACCGGCGGTGCTCAGCAGATCGGCCGCAGTCGAAAGATCCTGACCGGAAATGTCGTCCAGCAAGGCTTGGAGCGACGCGATGTCCTTGACCACCAAGTCACGAAGAAACCCGAAGTCGGAAGGATCGTCGCGGTTTTCCAGGTCTCCCTCCAACGCACGAACTCTCGCTTCGAATCCAGGCGCGGCGGTTTCCAGCCGCTTCTGGAACAGTTTCTGGAGATCCTTGAATCCGCTGTAGCCCAGCGCCTGGGCGAACCTGACGATGCCCGACGCATGAATGCCGCAGCGGTCCGCAATGGCGTTCACCGAGTGAACCGCGATTTCATTAGGGTTTTGCGTCAGGTAGACCGAGACTTGCTGGTGCGACTTGCTCATGGCCTCGAAACGCTCGTGAATCAACTGGATGAGCGCCTCGTAATTCCCGGGTGCTTCCTGTTTCTCCTTGCCCATTTCCATTCCAATTGCCCTTCAAGTCCGGAGATCGTCCTGCCATGCATCAGCAGTTCCTGCCACGAGATCGGGCAGGCTAGAGGACCAGCCTTCGATGTGTCGGATCGACGGTGCGAACCATCTCGGTGGCCGGATGACGTGGCCGTGGTTCCAGATTGACCTGCCACGCTGTTCCGGAGCGCGCCGCTTCTTCAATCGCCAGAAGGACCCGGACGTCCGCGAGACCCTCCTCGCCATCCGCTTCGGGGGCGGTGCCGTTCAGGATGCAGTCCGAAAAGCACTCCGTCTGGCCCGCGAGCTGATCTGTTTGCGCAAGCGTGCGTTCGATCACCTCGCGGCCTCGCTTGAGGCGTAGGGTCGTCGGTGTCATGAATTCGTGCGCGGTCTCGACCGCAATTTCGCCATCCGCCCAGGCGATCCGGTACATGTCCGGCTGTTCGGCACCGAAGCTGGCGCAAAACTGTGCCACACGACCTTTGGGAAACATCAGCGTTGCTGCAATCGTTTCCTCAACTTCGGCAAACCGCGGATCATCGACGGCATTGCGCACAGCCGTGACTTCAGTTGGCTCATCATGGAAAGCATGCCGCACGGCATTCAGGCAATAGACGCCTGTGTCCTGGGGCGGACCGCCCCAATGCACGGCCTTGAGGCGGTGATTGTCCGCTCCCGCCTGGATAGAGAAAATCGACGAGAACATGCGGGGGTCGCCAACGGCGCCGCTCCGGATCAGGTCCAGGGCGTGGACTGTGCCTGGCTCGTTATGAAGCCGGCAGGCCGTCATCAGGAACACGCTGGCATCCCTGGACGCCTGGATCATCGCTTCACATTCCGCTTCGGAGACAGCCAGCGGCTTTTCGACCATGACGTGCTTGCCGGCATTTGCCGCGCGCATGGCGGAATCGGCGTGCATGGAGTTTGGCAGGGCGACGCAGACTGCATCCGCGACATCTGCGGCCAGCATCTGATCATATTGTTCATACGAATAGATGTGTTCGATGCCATGGAACTCCGCAAGCTTTCCGGCGTTTTGGGCACTTCCGCTGACCAACGCCGTCGTGGCGGAGTTTCCGGTCAGGCGGACGCCAGGCAGGAACGCGATCTGCGAAATCCAGCCTGCTCCGACGACTGCGTACCTGACGGTCATGGTCTAGGGCCCGTTGACACTCATGTCGCCGCGACCACGCCGGCGACGAGGTGGATCCCGGCGGCAAAGCTCGCGTCGGTCTTGTCGTACCGGGTCGCGATCGCACGGAACTCCTTGATCTTCGCGAAGAAGTTCTCCACCAGGTGCCGCCAGCCGTAGACCTCCCGGTCATGCGCCCGCGACACCGTCCGGCTCCGCTTCGACGGAATCACCGCCTCCGCCCCGCGTTCCGCCAGGTCCTCCAGCAGCCAGTCCGCGTCGAACGCCCTGTCGCCGACGAAGGCCCCGAACGCCAGGCCGTCGAGAAGCCCCGGCACCCCCTTGAGGTCGTGCGCCTGGCCGGGAAGGATCCTGAAGCGGACCAGATAGCCGAGCGCGTCCACGACGGCCACGACCTTGCTCGTCAGGCCGCCTCTGGAACGACCGATCCCCTGGCTCGAGGTCCCCCTTTTGCGCCGGACGCCTTCCGGTGCGCCTGGACGACCGTGCCGTCGACGAACACCCACTCGAGGTCGAACTCCTCCGACAAGGCGTTGAAAACGCGTTCGAATACCCCCGAAAGCGCCCAGCGCCGGAACCGCTTGAAGACGCTGTTCCAGTTCCCGAACCGCGCGGGGAGGTCGCGCCACGGCGACCCCGTGCGGAACCGCCAGAGCACCGCCTCCATGAAAAGGCGGTTGTCCGCCGCCGTGCCGCCGGGATCGGACTTCTTGCCCGGCAGCATGTCCTCGATCCGCGCCCACATGGCGTCGGTCAGAACCGTCCTGTCTGCATTCATGATGTCACCTGTTTCCTGCCCGTGCCGCCGTTCCGGCGGTCATCGGGGAAGGAAATGGCATGGAAGCGGGCGATTCGCAAGGCAACTGTCAACGGGCCCTAGCCTTCCACGCTCAGCCAGCACCGCTCGCGGCCGGATCGCTGGACCTGTTCCGCAAGAGTCTGAATTGGAGGTCCGGAACGACAATCGAACGGCTCGGGCCTGTCGCCGTTCATGGCCTCCAGACAGCCAGCGACGCCCATGAACCCGGTGCCGATGAGGCCGACCTTAAGTCTGGGCTTGCAGTGCGACATTGATTCGTTCCCGGTTCACGACCAAGTCCTGGTCGATCCTGCCCGCAAGGAAATCGAGAATGTTCCCGGCCGACGAGACTGCCATCCGCTCTGCGGCGCCCTGGGTCAATCCACCGATGTGAGGCGACAGGATGACCTGGTCGAACCCGACCAACGGATGGCCGGAGGGCACGGGTTCCGTTTCAAAGACATCCAGACCTGCCGCTCCGACCTTTCCCGAATCCAGCGCGGATATCAAAGCGCTTACATCAATGACTCCTCCGCGCGCCGTATTGACCAGCACTACGCCGTCACGCATCCCCGCGATCTCCGCTGCACCTATCAACGGCCTTCCCGTGTGCGGCAGGCTGAACGAGATCACGTCGGCCCAAGCCAGGCCCTCTTCGAGGGTCCGGACCGGCGCAACGCCGTCCCTTGGCCAGCCAGCGCTCAGCAAGCACGGGTCAAATGCCCTGATCTGCATGCCGAATCCACGCATCATCGACGCCGTGCGGCGTCCGATTCGGCCATACCCGACTAGCAGAAGGCTCTGCCCGCGCACGTCCTGCGCCTCCAGCCGGTTGCGCCACTCCCAAGAGCCAAGACGCACCGAGGCGTCGGCCCGAATCGCGCGCTTGCAGGCGGCAAGGATCATCATGGACGCATGCTCGGCCACGGCCGCGGAATTCACGTCTCCGCAGACCGAGAGCGCTATGCCCCTGGAATTGAGCGCTTCAACGTCGACAGCGTCATAGCCGACGCCATGCCGCGACACGATCTTGAGCTTCCTTGCCCGCGCCACCGTCGCTTCGGTCATGGGCTGCGCGCGCAGCAGGACCGCATCCGCATCTTCGATACGCGCCGCAAGGCTCTCTTCCGAGGTCTCCCGAATGTACGTGACCGCAACGCCTTGCGCCGCATCCAGAAGGGCTCGGCCAGAGGCATGGAGCGGCCCTGCAACGAGGACACGGAACATCAGCGGCCCTCAACGGAGCCGGAGTCGCCTCTGCCCGCACCCGACAGCTCGCGGAAACGTTTCACGCTCGCCGCAGCCGCGCCTGCGAGAAGTCGGCTGTCTCCCGACACGGTCATCAGGCGAAATCCCCAGCCAGCAGCCTTCGCCGCGTATTCCGGCGTGCCGCAATGCAGGCAGGCCTTGATCCCGTTGTCAGCGCAGATCCCTGCGATGCGCTGGATCAGCGCAACCATTTCCGGCTCTTCGCGATCAAACCCCGGGGCCAGGCGGCCCTCCTGCATCCCAAGCGCAAGATCGGCCGGTCCCACGTAGATGCCGTCAAGGCCGGGTGTCGCGGCGATCTCTTCGAGATTCGCGGTTCCTTCCGCCGTTTCGATCATCGCGAGCGCGACCACTTCATCGTTCATCGCCAAACCGTATCCCGGCATGGCAAGACTGGCCCGCGTGGGGCCAAAGCTGCGCTGACCGAGTGGCGGATAGCGAAGGTAGCTGACGAACTCTGCGGCCTCCTCGGCAGTGTTGATCATCGGGCAGATTATGTTCAGCGCGCCGGCGTCCAGCGCCTTCATGATGATCGCCGGATCAAGCCAGGGCACGCGCACCCCGATCGAGACGCCCGAGGCGCGCATCGCCTGCATCATCGAAAGTGCGACGGAATAGTCCAAGGCGCCGTGCTGGAGATCGATGGAAATCGCGTCATAGCCCTGCGCGGCCATGATTTCAGCCGTGAACGGACTGCCGATCGACAGCCACCCGTGGAGCACCGGCCGATCTTCGGCCCAGAGTTTCCTGACCAGGTTGACCGTCATCCTCGCACCTCAGAACTCGAGGCAGTCGTCGATCCCCTCCCTGCTGCCCTCACGGCCCAAGCCCGAGCGGCTTGCGCCGCCAGGAGGGCCTCTGCGGCTGCGAGGGCGAAGCTGTTGACTCCCGCCATGCCGGACCTCAGCGCTCCAGCTGCCCGGCGCGCCCGGTCAGGCGAGGGCGTGAAGGCGTAGGCCGAAAGGCCCATGGTCGGACTGTTGGCGCGCCGAAGCGCTTCCTCTTCGTCCGCAAAGGCCGTCATCTCGTCGGTCACGCCGGTCAGGACCGTCGGCTCGCAGAAATGGCCCTCGTTGAATTCGGCCGCGCGCTTGCCTTCCAGGGCGAGCGTCGCGCAATCCGCCACCGCAGGCCGCACCATGCCGTCAACGGACTCCGGCCTGCCAGACTCGATCAGCGGCCCCATCCCGGTTTCGGGATCAAGGCCGTGACCGAGCTTGATCTTGCCGGCACGCTCCAAGAAGCCTTCGACAAAGTGGTCACGGAGGCTCTCGTGGACGAAGAACCGGTCCGGCACAACGCAGGCCTGTCCGCAATTCGCATGTTTCGCGGGAACGCTCGCCTCGAGCGCCATGTCGAGACCGGCATCGTCAAGAACGATCAGCGGCGCATTTCCGCCCAGCTCCATGGACGCCTTCTTGACCGTTTCCGCAGCATCTCGGATCATCTGCCCTCCCGCCCCGGTTGAACCGGTGCGCGAGAGCTTCCGAACCCGCGGATCAGCCATGATCGGCACGCAGGCGTCGCCCGCCACGCCGATCACAAGAATGGCTGCGCCGTCAGGGAGGTCCCCGGCGCGCAGGCAGCCTGCCGGGATGATCGCGGCACCCGGGGGCTGGGAGGACTGGCGCAGGATGACGGGACATCCGGCTGCAAGTGCGGGTGCCGATTTGCGTGCGGGAAGGGCCGCCGGGAAGTTCCAGGCGGTGAAGGCCCCTGCGATCCCGACGGGCTCGCGCCTGATCTCGAAGCGCCCGCCGGGCACTCGGCTTCCAGCTGTCCGGCCGTGTATGCGCCGCGCCTCTTCGGCGTGCCGGCGGGACTGATCGCAGGCGAGGCCCCGCCCGCGGCCGGACTGGACAAGCGGCTTGCCGGTCTCGGCCGAGATCGTCCTGGTCGCTTCATCCGCCCTTCGCGCCATCTCCTCCGCCACCCTGTGCAGCGCATCGGCACGGCCGAATCCCCCCGGGGCGGGCAAGGGCGCGAGCGCATCTGCCGCCGCATCGATCGCGGATCGGGCATCTTCGGGCGCCGCAATGCAGACAGCGCCCGGAGACCTTTCGCTGACGGGCGAGAACGCCTCCGGCGAATTTCCGCCCCTGATCCGGCTGTCGCCCGTGAAGAGCCCGAAGGTCTCGTACATGCGCTATCCAGTCTCGCCGGTCTTGATCGTCCTGCCTTCCGCGACCGACCTGAAGCAGGCATCGGCCAGGAGCAGCGCAAGACGCCCGTCCTCGAAACCGACCGGGACGGGTGCGCCGCTCTCGATCGACTCGACGAAATGGCCGATCTCCGCGTCGAAGGCCTCGCCGTAGCGCTCGATGAAGAAGTGCTGGAGCGGAGCCGCGACATTGGTGGACCCGGCCACATGCCTGGTCACCAGGTTTTCCCGGCGGTTCTCGGAAATCACCATGCCTCTTGAACCAAAGAGCTCAACGCGCTGGTCATAGCCGTAGACGGCTTCGCGCGAGTTGGTGATGACAGCCTGCTTGCCGCTTTCGGTGACGAGCGTCACGACGACGGTGTCGAAGTCATCGCATCTCTTCATGAGTTCGGGATCCACCAGCCGCGATCCCGCGGCGGTCACCTCGGCAACTTCCTCTCCCAGCATGAACCGCGCCAGGTCCAGGTCGTGGATGGTCATGTCGCGAAAGATGCCGCCTGAAGTCTCGATATAGCCATCGGGCGCCATGCCCGGATCGCGGGAGGTGATGATCACCTGGCGGAGCTCGCCGATTTCACCGCATGCGGAAGCCTGCCGGGCGGCCGAATGGCCCGGATCGAAGCGGCGCACGAAGCCCAGCATGACGGGCACGTCCGTGCCGGCGATCCGCTCCTTCAATGCATCCACGCGCGCCAGCGACAGGTCGATCGGCTTTTCGCAAAGCACCGGCTTGCCCGCCTTCACCGAAGCTTCGAGAAGCTCGACGTGCGTGACCGTGGGAGTCGCGATCAGGACTCCGTCGACCTTGTCCGAGGTGATCGCCTCGTCAGCCGAGGCGAAGCTCTCGACTCCGTGCCTTCCTGCAACGTCTTGCGCGGACGGCGCATGGACGTCAAAGACGCCCGCGAGCTCCGCCCGGGAATGGGCCGCTATGTTGCCTGCATGCATGCGACCGATGCGGCCGCACCCGAGCACGGAGATTCTTGCCAAGGGCCCCTCCCAGGATTGCTGTTGCAATGCTCGTTGCAAAATGCTTGCATTGTCAACAATCAATTCAAGGGGTGCCCGGGAAGGCACTTCGGGAGGAGCGGGAATGGCCGCGAAGACCGAGCGCCTGACGATGGCTCAGGCGGTTGTGCGCTGTCTGTGCAGCCGGTTCATCGAGATTGACGAGGAGCGCGTTCCCCTGCTTGCGGGAGTCTTCGGAATCCTTGGCCACGGCAACGTGACCTGTCTCGCCGGAGCCTTGGATCGCGTGCAGGATCAATTGCCCATGTGGCGCGGCCAGAACGAGCAGTCCATGGCCCTGGCAGCAATTGCCTACGCCGGGGCGAAGAGGCGTCGCCAAGTCATGGTGGCGACATCTTCCGTCGGACCAGGCGCCACGACCGTCCTGAGCATTGCATCCGACGCCTGCGCCCGGACCCCTGGCGGGGCCGGCTGGCACGTGGGTGTGCCGGAGGTCTGCCGGAGGTCTCGCCACGCGAGAGCGTGCAAGAGGCTCGGGCCGGTCAGGAGGAAGTCGGCAAGGGACAGAGGCTCGGAGTCTGAATCGCATGCCTGAAGCCAGGATTGGCATCGCGCCCATCGCGTGGTGGAACGACGATCTCCCGGAGCTGTCGGATGACGTCAGCCTCGAGGAATGCCTGCGTCAGGCGTCCGAGGCGGGCCTGACAGGCATGGAAACCGGCCGCCGGTTCCCCATGAACATGGCCGATCTGGGCGCCATCCTCGACGAATCCGGCATCTCGGTCTGTGGCGGCTGGTTCTCCGGGCTCCTGCTCGATGGTGACGTCGAGGTCGAGAAGGACCGGATCGCCGAACAGCATGAGTTCTTCAAGGCGGCACGCGCACCCTGCATCGTCTATGGCGAGACGGCCCGTTCGGTCCAGGGGAACCGGACGATCCCGCTGAACCGAAAGCCGAGGCTCAACGAAGGCGAGATGGCCGGCTACGGCCGCAAGGTTTCCGACTTCGCGGAATGGTGCGCGAAGGAAGGCATGCCTCTGGCCTACCACCACCACATGGCGGCCGCTGTCGAAACCGAACAGGAGCTGGACCTGTTCATGAAGCACTCGTCGGTGCCGCTGCTCTTCGACACGGGGCATATGGCCTTTGCCGGCGGCGACAGCTTTCGCGTGATAGAAAACCATCACGCACGCATTGCCCACGTGCATGCCAAGGACATCCGCGCAGACGTGGTGAACGGTCTGGACAGGGCGGAGGAGTCGTTCACGGACGCCGTCATCAAGGGCGCCTTCACGGTGCCCGGCGACGGTTCCCTGGATTTCAAGGCCATTGCCGAGGCGCTTGCCAAACGGAAATATGAAGGCTGGTTCGTGATCGAGGCGGAACAGGACCCTGTCGCCAATCCCCCGCTGGAGATGGCCAGGAAGGGCCGGGCGGAACTTTTCCGGGCGTTGAATGCCGCAGGCTACGAGGTGGTGGCATGAACCGGATCGACGGCAAGGTCGCCGTCATCACCGGCGGCACCCAGGGGCTTGGCGCCGCGATTGCGCGGCTCTTCTCCAAGGCGGGGGCGGAAGGCATGGCCATCGTCGGGCGCGGGGCGGAGAAAGGCCGGAAGCTGGCCGATGCCGTCACGAGCGAGACGGGCGTGCCGGTCGAGATGATTGCCGCCGATCTTGGAGAGATCAGGGACGTCCGGGCGATCATCCCCGCCGCGGACGCCATGTTCGGGCGCGTCGACATCCTCGTGAACGCCGCCGGCCTGACCGATCGCGGGAACCTCCTGAACACCACTCCCGAGCTCTTCGACGCCATCTTCGCCGTCAACGCCCGTGCGCCGTTCTTCCTGATGCAGGACGCGGTCCGGGTCATGGAGCGCGAGGGCACCGGCGGCCGCATCGTCAACATCGGCTCGACCTCTTCGCGCGCCGGGCAGCCTTTCATCGCGCCATACTGCGCATCCAAGGCTGCGCTTTCGACCTTGACCCGAAGCGCCGGCTACGCGCTGATGCGAAACCGGGTGCATGTAAACCAGCTCGACATCGGCTGGATGGCGTCGGACCACGAACGGGCCCTGCAGCTCAAGGAGTCGGGCGATCCCGACTGGGAAGCCAAGGCAAAGGCGGGTCTCCCCTTTGGACGGCTTCTCGACCCTGAAGAGGTCGCCCGAGCGGTGCTGTTCCTGGCGTCAGGCGACAGCGGGATGATGACAGGATCGGTCATCCATTTCGATCAGTCGGTCTGGGGCGGCTACGATGGCCAGGCCCCGGGCCCCTCCGGGAAGCTGGCAGGGTAGGAGCATGAGCGTACGCGTCGCCGTCATAGGGGCAGGCATCATGGGAAGCGATCACGCCCGGATCATGGCCGAGGACCTGCCCGGCGCGCACCTGCAGGTCGTCTGTGACGCAAGCGAGGAACGCGCACGCAACGTCGCGGACGCGCTGGGGGCATCGGACGTCGCGACCGATGCCATGGAAACCGTCGCGCGACCCGACGTCGACGCGACGCTGATCGCGAGCCCGGACGAGACCCATGCAGCCCTGGCCATTGCCGCGATCGAGGCGGCAAAGCCGACGCTCTGCGAGAAGCCGCTCGCGCCCACGTCCGGGGGAATGCCTCGAGGTGATGGCGGCCGAAGCGCGGGCCGGACGCGCCCTGGTCCAGACGGGATTCATGCGTCGATTCGATCAGTCCTACGTTGCAATGAAGGCCGCGCTTGACGAAGGCGCTCTGGGCAAGGCCGTGATGATGCACAGTTTCCATCGCAACGTGAAGGCCCCCGACTGGTTCACGGGCCGGATGGCCATCTCCAATTCGGCGCCGCATGACATCGACATAGGCCGCTACGTTCTCGGCGCCGAGTACATGTCCGTCACCGCGTTCCAAGGGAAGGGGACGGCTGCGGCAGCGCCCGTCGTGATGGTTCTGGAAACCGTTGGCGGCCAGCTTGTGAGCATCGAAGTGAACAACAACGCGGCCTATGGCTATGACGTCCGGGGCGAACTGGTGGGCGACCGGGGGTCGGTCAACCTCGAAACGCCGGTGCACGCAAGTCGCGACATGGCCCTGCAGTCGACCAGAAGATACCCCGAGGACTGGCGGCCGCGTTTTGCGGATGCGTACCGGCGGCAGGACAAGGCATGGCTGAACGGCGTGATCGGGGAAAGGCCGGATCCGTCCGCGGCCAATGCCTGGGACGGATACTGCGCGACCGCCGTTGCGAAAGCCGGAGTCGCGTCGCTGGAAGCCGGAACCCGCATTGGCATCGAACTGGCGGAAATGCCGGCACTCTACTCCAAAGCCGGGCAGGAAACATGAAGCGCGAGAGGCGGGCAGGATGAGCCTTCTGGAGCTCAGGGGCATCACGAAGAACTTTGGCGCGATCCATGCCCTGCAGGGCGTGGACCTTGATGTCGCGCAGGGCGAGGCCGTCGGGCTGATGGGGGACAACGGCGCGGGCAAGTCCACGCTCATGAAGATAGTCGCCGGGAACTTCCTTCCGACGTCGGGCGAGATACGGATCGAAGGCAGTTCGGTCGAGTTCCAGAAGCCCATTGATGCGCGACAGGCAGGAATCGAGATCGTGTACCAGGATCTCGCGCTTTGCGACAACCTGACTGCCGGGGCCAACGTGTTCCTGGGTCGCGAGATGAAGAGGAAGGCCGGGCCGTTCTCCATGCTTGACCACGGCGCCATGTACAGGCGTGCAGGCGAGCTCTTCACGGAGCTCAAGTCGGAAACGCGCCCGCGCGACCTGGTCCGGCAGATGTCGGGAGGCCAGCGGCAGGCCGTGGCAATCGCACGGACGCGCCTTTCGAACCCGAAGCTGGTCCTGATGGACGAGCCCACCGCTGCGATCTCGGTCCGTCAGGTGAAGGAGGTCCTTGCCCTGATCCATCAGCTCAAGGACACAGGCCATGCCGTGATCCTTGTCTCCCACAGGATGCCCGACGTCTTCGAGGTCTGCGACCGCGTGGCCGTGTTGCGGCGCGGCGCCAAGGTGGCCGACAAGCGAATCAGCGAAACCACGCCGGAAGAAGTGACCGGGCTCATCATCGGGGCGATCGAAGCAGCATGACCGATTCGACACGAAACCAGGAAGATCACGCCGCAATAGACGAAAGCATCACCTCGCGCCAGGAGGTGTCGGGCCTTGCGGCCATCCTGCGCACGCAGCCCTTCTGGGTCTTGCTCGCCCTCGTGACGCTCGGGCTCGTCATGAGCTTCGTCTCCGACGCCTTCATGACCGAACGCAACATCTTCAACATCACGCGCAACATGGCGTTCTTCGGAATCATGGCCCTCGGCATGTCCGCGGTGATTTGCACCGCAGGCATCGACCTCAGCGTCGGATCGCTGGTCGGCCTGTCCGGAATCGTGACAGGCCTGATCATGCAGGCCGGCCATGGCATCGAACTCGGGTTCCTGGGCTGCATGCTGGTCGCCGCCGCCGTGGGCCTGGTGAACGGCGCTCTCATCGCCTATCTCCGAATGCCGCCGTTCGTGGTCACGCTCGGCATGCTGTCGATCGTCGTTTCCCTGGCGCGTGTCGTTTCCAACAACCAGATGATCTACCAGTTCGGCCCCGACCAGGATCTCTTCGAATGGATCGGGGGCGAAAGCGTTCTGGGCGTGCCCAACGTGGTCTGGGTGCTCATCGTCCTGACGGCAGCGTTCTGGTGGGTCTGGCGCTTCACCACCTGGGGCCGCTGGGTCGTCGCCATCGGCGGCAACGCGCATGCGGCCAGACTCGCCGGCATCCCGGTGGAACGCATCGTCGTGTCAGTCTATGTCGTCTGCTCGCTTTGTGCAGGGCTCTCGGCGTTCCTGTTCGTCGGCTACACCGGCTCGGTGACCAACGGCATGGGCTTCACCTGGGAGCTGACGGTGATCGCGGCGACCGTGATTGGCGGCGCCAACCTGATGGGCGGCATCGTCTTTGCGTTCGGCGCGCCCATCGGCGCCGCCCTGATCGAGCTCATCCGAAACTCGCTTCTGCTCGCCGGCATACCGGCGCTTTGGCAGCAGTTCTTCGTGGGGCTGTTCCTCATTCTCGCAGTTCTTCTGGAACAGGTCCGCAATCGCGGGGGAAAGTGACCCCAAATCCAACTCTTCTCAAGGAGGTTTGAAATGAAGAGACTTCTGACTGTTACTGCACTGGCCGCCCTGGCGCCGGCGATGGCTTCGGCCGAATACACCTTCGCCCTGGTGCCCAAGGCGATGAACAACCCGTTCTTCGATCTGGCACGCGACGGCTGCTACAAGGCTCAGGAAGAGCTGGCCGACGTCACCTGCGAATACATCGGCCCCGGCGAGCACACCGAGCTTGAGCAGATCCAGATCGTGCAGGACCTCATCACCAAGGGCATCGACGGAATCGCCGTCGCTCCGTCCAACGCTCCGGCGATGGGCAAGGTGCTGGAGGCGGCCGTCGCCGCGGGCATTCCCGTGATGACATGGGATTCCGACCTGCTGCCTGAAGACGCCGGCCTGCGCACGACCTATGTCGGCACCAACAACTACGACATCGGCGTGAACCTGGCGAAGCTGGTCCAGGCCCGTCACGCTGACGGCGGGACTATCTGCCTGCAGACAGGCGGCGCCGCGGCGGCAAACCACAACGAGCGCCTGAAAGGCGCACGTGACACGCTGGCCGGAACGGACACGGGCACCCCTCCGGGGAAGGCCCTCTCAGGCGAAGGCGGCTGGACGGAGATTGCGGGCTGCCCGCTGATCACGAATGACGACGGCAACGTTGCCGTCCAGGGCATGGCCGACATTCTGGCAGCGAACCCCGGCCTGACCGCCTTCCTCTCCACCGGCGCGTTCACCCAGTGGTTTGACAACGCCTACCGTCAGGCCGCCGAACCCTACAAGGCCAAGATGGACGCGGGCGACCTGACCATCGTCGTGGCCGACACGTTGCCGATGCAGCTTGAGCAGACGAGGGACGGCCTGGGCAACGGCCTTGTCGGGCAGCGCCCCTTCGAGATGGGCTACAAGGCCATGCACGTCCTCAAGGACATCGCAGAGGGCAAGTCGGTCGACGACCCGATCTACACCGGCCTCGATGTCTGCAACAACGACAACGTCGACACCTGCGTGCAGTGAGATAGGGTCGAAAGCGCAAATGCCTGCCGGCGCCGCCCAGGCGGCGCCGGCAGGATCTGGCAGAGGGCGCTCACGCTCAAGGCGGGAAGGTCGCAAGAGGCTCTCTCTGGCGGTCGAAGTCCGCAAGCCAAGCCCCCTGGCGGCCGCGGACCGGGGTCCTGGCCCGAAGCCGGCCGGGGATCGTGCGAGAAAATGCGGACCGGACCCGTTTCGACAGCCGAGAGGTCCATCTCCGGCCTCAACGTCGACCGGCATGCCTCGGGGATCTCGAAACGGCTGCCGGAAGGCGACGGCCTCTGCGCATGTTTCGCCCTGCATCCGGAAATCGACGTTCCGCAAGGATCCTCGGCGCCGGAAACGCGCGGAGCGTCAGCAGCCTCAAGGCACCGGACGCATCCCGTCCGGAAGGCCGCGGCTGACGCCCGGAAGAGGCGGCAGGGGCGTCTTGCTGCTGGTCGGAGTGGCGAGATTCGAACTCACGACCCCTGCCTCCCGAAGACAGTGCTCTACCAGGCTGAGCTACACTCCGACGGAGGGCCATGCTACTCCGCCTCGCGCGACTTTGCAAGAGCCTCGTGACCGGACGCCGCCCGTCCGGCCCGGGCCCGGAGCATTGCGCCGATGTTCGGCGAGGCGGCGGCGCCGGTCCGGGTCCGGGTGCGCAGCACCGGCGTGTTTTCCGAACGGCCGCCCAGGCTCTCCCGGATCACGACGTAGATTCCGGACGCGATGATCACGGCCGCGCCCAGTCCCGTCATGAAGTCAGGCACTTCGGCGAAGAGCAGCAGGCCCAGACCCGCGCCCCAGACGATCTGCGAATACTGGATCGGCGCAACGGTCGCCGCGTCCCCGTGCCTGTAGGCGGCGATGATGCACAGCCCGCCGCCGTACCCCAGGATCGCGACGAGGGCGAAGAGGCCCATGTCCCCGGCCGGAACGGGCCGGTAGACGAAGGGAAGGATCGCGCCCATCAGCACGACATTGGTCATCATCGGGTAAAGCATCAGCACCGCGGCACGCTCCTCGCGCCCGACCTTCCGCGTGATGACCGAAACAAGGGCGCTTCCCGCCGCCGCCACGAGGGCCGCGACGTGCCCGGCGGTCAGCGGCGCAACGCCAGGGCGCAGGACGATCAGCACGCCTGCGAGACCGATCAGGACCGCTGCCCAGCGATGGACGCCGACCCGTTCGCCCAGCATCGGAATGGACATGATCGTGATCAGGAACGGGGCGGCGAAGATGAACGCGTAGACCTGCGCGATCGGAAGGGCCGAAAACGCGTATGTCGCGGAGACGGCGGTCACCACGACGGCAGCCGTGCGCACTGCCACCCAAAGCGGGTTGCGCGGCCTGAGCGTCCCCACTTCCCTGTCGCGCAGAAGCAGGAGAGTCGCGAAAGGGAAACTGAGCAGGACGCCGAAGAACAGGATCTGGAACGGCGCATATCCGCTGCCGAGGAACTTTATCACGGCGTCATGCATCGAGAACGCGGCAAAGCCAAGCGTCGCGAAAAGCACCCCGCGGAGGCCTGTCTGCCCGGCCTCCCTCAAAGGCCGGCGCTCAGCTTCGCGACCACCGCATCGCCCATCTCGGAAGTGGAAGCCGGCGAGCCGCCCTCGGGGCCCGTGAGGTCGGGCGTGCGAAGGCCGTCGGCCAGGACGGCCTCGACGGCCCGTTCAAGGCGGGTCGCCTCGTCGCCTCTGTCGAGGCTGTAGCGGAGCGCCATCGCAAAGCTCAGGATGCAGGCAACGGGATTTGCCCTGCCCTGCCCCGCAATGTCCGGAGCCGAGCCATGCACCGGCTCGTAGAGCGCCCTGGGACGACCGCTTGCCATCGGGGCCCCCAGCGACGCCGACGGCAGCATTCCGAGCGAGCCGGTCAGCATCGCCGCAAGGTCGGACAGGAGATCCCCGAAGAGGTTGTCGGTCACGATGACGTCGAACTGCTTGGGCCAGCGCGTCAACTGCATCGCGCCCGCATCGGCATGCATGTGGCTGAGCGCGACATCGGGATACTCGGCGGCACGAACCTCGGTCACGACCTCGCGCCACAGGACGCCCGACTCCATCACGTTCGCCTTTTCCATCGAGCAGACCCTGCCGGATCTCTTGCGCGCCAGATCGAACGCGGATCGGGCGACGCGCGCGATCTCGCTTTCCGTGTAGCGCTGCGTGTTGATGCCGACGCGCTCGCTGCCTTCCTCGACTATGCCGCGCGGTTCGCCGAAATAGACGCCGGACGTCAGTTCGCGGACAATCACGATGTCGAGGCCGCCCACGACATCCGGCTTCAGGGAGGAGAATTCCGCCAGTGCGTCAAAGCACTGCGCAGGGCGCAGGTTTGCATAGAGATCCATCTCCTTGCGCAGCCTCAGCAGCCCCCGCTCGGGCTTCAGCCGAAAGTCGAGCGCGTCGTATTCCGGGCCACCCACGGCCCCCAGAAGCACGGCGTCGGCCTCCTGCGCCCTCTCCATTGTGGCGTCCGCCAGCGGCACGCCATGAACCTCGTACGCGGCGCCCCCCACGAGATCCTCGCGCACGTCAAGCGCGATGGCGCGATTCGCCTCGAACCACCCCATGACCTTGCGGACTTCCGCCATGACCTCGGGGCCGATGCCGTCGCCGGGAAGAACGAGTATCGACGGGCTGCTCATCGCGATCCCCCTCCTGGAACTGGACGCGTGCCGCGTAGCGCGGGGCGAGTCCCGCGTCAACAAGCGCCGCCGGCAACCGGCCGCGACGATGGCCCGGGCCGTCAGGAGCGCGCGGTTCCGGGCCGGAGGAGTCGCGCGGCGGGTTCCGCCAGGCGCGCGTCCATCGGCACCGCTGCGGCAGGGGAAAGCGCGCGTCCGGCAGTGCCCGTGCCGCGGGGACCGTCAGCGCGTTGGACGCCGCCTTGGCGGCCCCGCACGCGCCCGGCCCTGCCATGCCGCGCGAGAACGCGCCCCGTCCCGAAAAGACGTTGACAGTGCGGCCATGGCGTTGCGAGACCATGTGCGGACCAGGTGATGCATCGGAAGGAACGGGCCTCGGAGCATGGCGTTCATGCAGTCCGCGAAGCCGCCCGGACCGTCCAGGACGCCGCCGGCGCCCAGTGCACCAGCGTTGTTGGCGAGCATGTCGACAGGCCCCGCCTCCACGGCGGCGAGGGGAATGCCGTCCGGGCAGGACACGTCCGGCCGAACCGGGACTGCGCCGGTCCGTTTCGCCGCGCGTCCGCCCGCGCCGATGTCATGGGAACCGGGCAGGGCCTCGACCCCCTCCCCCTTGCGGACAAGGCCTCGGCGATCGCGGGTCCAATGCCTCGGCTGCCCCCCGGTCACGGGTGCGCGCCTCATCGCCCCATGCCGGTCCGGGCGCGGGACGGTCCGGCCCCGCGACATCCCGCCGGCGTCCGCCTTCGGGTGCATGCGGCTCAAAGCCAGGGCCGCAGCTCGGCCGTCCTCGCCTCATGCGCGTCTATCGACGCCGCCGCGGCCTCGGCCGTCAGGCCTATGTCGTCAAGGCCGTTCAGCAGGCAGTGCTTCCTGAACGGATCGATCTCGAAGCCGAACACCTCCCCGTCCGAACCGGTGACCGACTGCTCCTCGAGATCAACCGTCATCCTGGCGTTGGAGCCCCGTTCAGCGTCCACCATGAGGGAGGCGGCCTGGGCCTTGGGGAGCCTGATCGGCAGGATGCCGTTCTTGAAGCAGTTGTTGTAGAAGATGTCCGCGAAGCTCGTCGATATCACGCAGCGAATGCCGAAGTCCAGGAGCGCCCAAGGCGCGTGCTCCCGGCTGGAGCCGCAGCCGAAATTGTCGCCTGCAACCAGGATGCGGGCCTCTCGATAGGCCGGCCGGTTCAGCACGAAGTCCTCGATCTCTTTCCCGTCGCGGTCGAAGCGCATCTCGTCGAAGAGATTCGCGCCGAGACCCGTCCGCTTGATCGTCTTCAGGAACTGCTTCGGAATGATCATGTCCGTGTCGATGTTGACGAGCGGCATCGGCGCGGCGACGCCGGTGAGCCTGGTGAATCTCTCCATCGAACCGTTCCTTGCAGGGGCAGTGCCCTTCTGCCGCGGCGCTTCCGGCGATGCAAGCGCCGCACTTGATCCGGGTGCAGCCCGGCCTTGCTGGCGATCGCGATCCGCAGATGCGCACGACGGCATTGCAGCGCCATGCGGCGAAGGCTGCCCGACGCGCCCGCTTGATCCGCGCCGCGCGAGGGACCGGGACGGTCACATCAGGGCGCGCACGTCCGTCAGGCGGCCGGTGACCGCAGCGGCGGCGGCCATGGCCGGGCTCATGAGATGCGTCCGGCCCTTGTAGCCCTGCCGCCCCTCGAAGTTCCGGTTGGACGTCGACGCGCAGCGTTCGCCGGGCCTGAGCTGGTCGGGATTCATCCCCAGGCACATCGAGCAGCCGGCCATTCGCCATTCAAAGCCGGCTTCCCGGAGCTTCCGGGCAACGCCTTCCTCCTCGGCCTGAAGACGCACCAGGCCGGAGCCCGGCACGACCATCGCGCGCAGCCCGTCCTTCACCTTGCGACCTTCCATGACGTTCGCGACCTCGCGCAGGTCCTCGATGCGGCCGTTCGTGCAGGAGCCGATGAACACCGCGTCGACCTCGATCCCGTCCAGCCTCTGCCCGGGCGTCAGGCCCATGTATTCCAGCGACCGCCGCACGGCGTCGATCTTGCCGCCCGCGAAGCTCTCGGGATGCGGCACCTCGCCCGTGATCGGCAGCACGTCTTCCGGAGACGTGCCCCAGGTGACGACGGGCGGAATCTCCGCCGCGTCCATCCTGACCGATCGATCGTAGTGCGCGCCTTCATCGGACCGCAGCGTGCCCCAGTGGCTCAGGGCCAGCTCCCAGTGCCCGCCCTTCGGCGCGTGAGGACGGCCTTTCACGTATTCGAACGTCTTCTCGTCGGGTGCGACAAGCCCTGCGCGCGCGCCAGCCTCGATGGCCATGTTGCAGACCGTCATGCGTCCTTCCATGGACAGGTCCCGGATCGCGCTTCCCGCGTATTCGATGACATGGCCCGTTCCGCCGGCGGTTCCGATCCTGCCGATGATCGAGAGCGTGATGTCCTTGGCCGTCACGCCCGGAGCGAGGCCGCCGTCAACCTCGACAAGCATGTTCCTGGACTTCTTCTGGATCAATGTCTGGGTCGCGAGCACATGTTCGACCTCCGAAGTGCCGATGCCGTGGGCAAGCGCCCCGAAGGCCCCATGGGTTGCCGTATGGCTGTCGCCGCACACGATCGTCATGCCGGGCTGGGTCCAGCCCTGCTCCGGACCGACGACATGGACGATCCCCTGCCTGTCGTCGTCGATGTCGTAGAGCTCTATGCCGAACTCCTTCGCGTTCCGCCGCAGGGCGTCGACCTGGATCCGCGACTGCTCGTCCCTGATTCCGTCGAGACGGGAAGGGTCCGTCGGCACGTTATGGTCCGGGACGGCCACCGTCTTCCCGGGCGCCCGGACCTTGCGGCCCGCAATTCGAAGCCCTTCAAAAGCCTGCGGGCTCGTCACCTCGTGAACAAGGTGGCGATCGATGTACAGGCGGCAGGTGCCGTCCCCGGCCTCATGGGCGACATGGTCGTCCCAGATCTTGTCATAGAGCGTGCGCGGCGCGGTCATGGCCACTCATCCCCGCAAGTACGGAGCGCGTCCGCCCGGCCCTCGCCCGGACATCCGTCGGCCCGCGGCGGGGCACGTCCGCAATTCGCTGCGAAAGCAAGCACGGCACGCTCCTGATCGGTCATGCGCATGACGGAGCCCATTACATTCCCTGCCGACCGGGAACAAGCTCGGACAGGCGCAAATAGCGTCGTCACGTCGCGGAACGCGGTCCCCTCGCAGGGAGGTCCCGCGACGGACCGCATGCAGTCGTCGATCCCCGTCACGGGCGATCACGCGCTTTCCGGCCGTCAGGGCGGGAAAGGCCGTTCCCGGACGCTCGGCCCAGCACGCGGCCGGCGACAGCGTCAAGCCTGGCAACGGCCCCGGGATCCCGCGCGTCCGGCTGCGTCAGCACCGCATGCTCCAGCGCCCTGTCGCACCCGAGCGGGCACGGGCGGCGGGATGCGCCAAGCCGCCGGGGCAGCCCTGCAGCGAGTGCACGGCCCCTCTCGGCATTGCCCGTCAGGGTCCTGATGATGTCGGTGACATCCACCTCCCCGTGATCCGGGTGCCAGCTGTCGTAGTCCGTGATCATCGCGACGGACGCGTAGCAAAGCTCGGCTTCCCGCGCGAGCTTGGCTTCCGGCATGTTCGTCATCCCGATCACGTCGCACCCCCAGCGTTCCCGGTACATGACCGATTCGGCAAGCGTCGAGAACTGCGGACCCTCCATCGCCAGATACGTGCCGCCCCGGTGCACCCTTGCACCGGCCGCTTCGGCGGCTTCGGCAGCGACCTCTGCGAGCCGCGCACAGACCGGACGCGCCACGCTCACATGGGCGACGCAGCCTGCGCCAAAGAAGCTCTTGTCACGCGCGAAGGTCCGGTCAATGAACTGGTCGACGATCACGAACTCTCCGGGAGCCATGTCTTCCCGGAACGAGCCGCAGGCCGACACGCTGACGACATCCGTCACGCCAAGCCGTTTCAACGCGTCGATGTTCGCCCTGTAGGGAACGGTCCCGGGCGAATGGACGTGTCCCCTCCCGTGCCGGGGAAGAAACGCCATGCGGACGCCATCCAGGGCCCCCGTCAGGACCTGGTCGGACGGCGCGCCCCACGGACCCTGGACCGAGACCCATTCGGCGCCCTCGAGACCCTCGATCTCGTAGACTCCGCTGCCGCCGATCACGCCGACGACCGTTTCACCCTCACCCATGGCAGTCCCCTCGCCGCGCGGCGCGACGGTAGAAGACGCCGGCGCGGACCGCAACGCCCGGAGGGTGAACGTCCCGGAGCCTCCCGCGAGAGCGCCCGCGGCAGGGGCGTCGGCCCGGGCTGAACGCGGCCGGCATCCCGACGCCTGCATCACGGAGCCGCGGCCAGGCAGGCCGCCGACGGCGGGACGCGCCTGCCAAGGGTTGATTCGATCCGGTTCCAGGGGCAGGGTTCCGGTCATGAAGGTCCAGCATCCGGTCCCTTTCCCGACATCCCGGCATGTGCCAGAACGCGTGGCGTTCGATCGCCGCGAACTCACGGCCATCCTGAGCGTCTACGGCCGCATGGTCGCCGCCGGAGAATGGCGTGACTACGGCATGTCGTTCCTCCATGACATGGCGATCTTCTCGATCTTTCGCCGGACGGCGGAGCATCCGATCTACCGGGTCGAGAAGCGGCCCAGGCTCCGGGAGCGGCAGGGCATGTATTCCGTTGTCGGCATGGACGGCCGCATCGTGAAACGCGGGCATGACCTGAAGGGCGTCCTGCGCGTCCTCGAGCGGAAGCTCATCCGCGCCGTCGAGTAGCCTGCGTCCGTCGCGGCCCGGGCCATTGCCGCGCGATGCGCGCCGGCCGCAGCCGCGACGTCACCGGCCCCGTGCCTGTCGACGCGATCCGGGCCACGGCGGTCCCGGCCGGCTCCTCGACGGCGGACATGTGGTGGGCGTTCGCATGGATGAGCGTGCCCTCGCCGCCGGCGATCGCGACATGGCCCTTCCAGAACACCAGGTCGCCGCCCTCAAGCATGTCGGTTTCCGAAAGGCGCCGTCCCGGCATCGCCTCCTGAAGGTCGCTGTCCGGGGGGCATTCGAGACCCGCCGCGTGGAACGCCGCCTGCACCAGTCCGGAGCAGTCGACTCCGAACCCGGAATTCCCCGCCCACACGTACGGCGTCCCCAGCATGACGCGCGCCCAGCCGACGACGTCCCCGTCCCTCGAGCCAAGATCCGCCAGGTGCGCCGCCGGAACGTACATGCGGTCCCTTGAGGCGATCCGGCACCATGCGCCGGACCGTTCCGTCACCCGGACGCCGGAGTTCAGGTGCAGGTCCTGCATCGGGGGGGCCCGCAGATCCGCGTCCGCCAGCGCGAACGTGGAGCGGACCGCGACCCTTTGCGCCGGACGGATCGCCTCGACGAGAAATTCAGGGCCGACATGGCCGACATATCCGTCCTTGGAGGAATACCCGAAACTCCAGCCTCCCGCTCTTTCGAGTTCGACGAACCTGTCGCCGAAGACGAGCTGGCGAACCGCCCTGCCCCCGGGCGAGTCAAGCAGCCAGGCGGTCCCGGCAAGGCTGAACGCCTGACCGTCGGTGTAGAGATCCGCCTCGACGATTCCCTTCAGTTCGCTTTTCGCCACGCGTCCGTTTGCCGCCACGAATCTCCTGTCGCTCATCCAAGCAGCTCCGGCAGCGCCCTGTAGAGCGCGCGGATGCCCTGCCCTGCCCCGCCCTTCGGACGGCCCGGGGCGGATTCCTGCGTCCAGCCGAAGATGTCGAAATGCATGTAACGCGCTGCTGGCGCGACGAAACGCCGCAGGAACAGCGCAGCCGTGATCGATCCCGCGAAACCGCCCTTCGGTGCATTGTCGAGATCCGCGATTCCCGGCTCGATCATCTTCTCGTAGGGCTCCCAGAAGGGAAGTCTCCAGACCGGATCCCGAACCGACCTGGCCGCGGACTCCAGCACGGCGGCATCGCCGTCGTCCGTCGCGTAGAACGGCGCGAGATCCGGGCCGACAGCGACCCTGGCCGCGCCCGTCAAGGTAGCCATCGAGACGATCAGGTCGGGTCCGCTCTCGTCGGCCAGGGCCAGCGCGTCGGCAAGCACGAGCCGGCCTTCGGCATCCGTGTTTCCTATCTCGACCGTGAGGCCCTTCCGGGAGGCAAGGATGTCGCCCGGGCGGAACGCCTCGCCGGAAACGGAGTTCTCGACTGCCGGGATGAGGACTCGCAGGCGGCACTTCGCGCCGCCGTCCATCAACATGTGGGCAAGGCCCAGCACGTTCGCGGCCCCGCCCATGTCCTTCTTCATGAGTTGCATGGACGCTCCTGGCTTGACGTTCAGCCCGCCGGTGTCGAAGCACACGCCCTTGCCGACCAGCGCGAGGGACGGGCCGCTGTCACCCCATGACATGTCGATGAGCCTCGGCTCCCGCGAACTTGCCCGTCCCACGGCGTGAATCATCGGAAGGTTCCGCTTCAGGAGCGCCGGCCCGACGGTGACGTCCATGGCCATGCCATGGGCGCCCGCAAGATCGCGGGCCGCCGCCTCGAGATCCTCGGGCCCCATGTGCGAGGCAGGCGTGTCGATCAGTTCGCGCGCCAGCGCCTCGCCGGAGGCGACCCGCTCCAGCAGCGCCGCGTCAACGCCTTCAGGCGCAAGCAGCGCGGCCAGCGGCGCCGAAGCCCGGGCGAACCTGTCGAACCGGTAGCCTGCGAGCAGCCAGCCAAGGGCGGCCTCGGCAAGCTCGTCGCCCTCCAGGTCGCACTCGAGCCGCCAGACGCCCTCGGGAAGCCTCCCGCGGAGCGCCGCAGCCAGGAAACGGCCCCGTGCGCGGTCCTTTCCGCTCCCAAGGCCGCCGACGGCGCCGCCGAGGCCGCCCTTCCCGGGCAAGGGGAGGACTTCGCCGACACCGGCCTTGAAGCCTGCGCCACCGACCCAGTCGCGCGTCGCGTCGTCCTGCGCCGCAAGCCAGTCCGCGAGACCCTCCTTCTTCACCAGAAACAGCGGCCTTGCCACCGATGCGTCCGTCGAAAATGCAAGCGTTGGCAACGTGATTCCCCCGAGAAGGTTTCGGCGGAGTCTAAGCCGGTCGGCGACAAGTGTCATTCCCGCAGCGCAGCCTGCCGCAGCCGGACGCGCCCGCGCCGGTCCGCGATGCGCCAAGGCGTCCCCCCTGCGCGCCCTTTCCCTCAGAGCTTGAATCATAATTCAATAATATCAATATGTTACGTGATTCCAGCCGCCTGGCCCCGCGCCACCCGCCGCATCAGGAACCGGCACGCCGCGAGCTGCGCCCAGGCCAGCGAGCTCTCCAGCGTCCGCTCGAAGTCCTTCGCCAGACGCCGGCACCGCGACATCCACGCAAACGTCCGCTCCACCACCCAGCGGCGGTACAGGACCGTGAAGCCCCTTGTTTCCCTGGGCCGCTGGACGATCTCGACGACCGGCCCCAGGCCGTGCTCCGCCAGCGCGGCCTCGAGCTTCGGACCCGCGTAGCCGCCGTCCGCCCACAGCTTCGTCACCTGCGGCGCCTTCCCGGCATCGCCAGGATGACGGCCGGCGCCCCGTCCCGGTCCTGCACGTCCGCCCCCGTAGCACCCGGAGCGCGATCGGGAACCCCTCGACGTCCACCGTCAGGTGCCGCTTCCTGCCCTTGACCTTCTTGCCCGCGTCGCAACCCGCCGGCCCGCCCGCCTCCGTCGTCTTCACCGACTGGCTGTCGATCGCGGCCGCCGTCGGCTGCGCCTCGCGCCCCGCCTGCGCGCGGCCCAGCGTGCGCAGCGCGTCCAGCATCCGTTCCAGGACGCCGTTGTCGCGCCACGCGCAGGAGTGGTTCTGGACGGTCGCAGAGGGCGGAAAGCACTTGGGAATCGCCCGCCACTGGCATCCCGTGGCCAGCATGTACTGGATCGCGTCGGACGTCTCGCGCAGGTCGGTCGTCCGGCGGCGGCCAAGCTTCGCCGGGGCCGGAAGCAGCGGCTCGACCAGAAGCCATTCCTCGTCGGCCGGTCGGTTTCATGTCGCTCCGACTTGCGGTTATACTCTTCGCGGGTGGTCTCATCCCAGGCCATTGTGTCCTCCTTGTCTGGGTGGAAACTGACAGGGATTTGCCACATCTGGGGGAGGCCATCCACATTTTAGGTCAAGCTCTCAGGCGTTCCGGGGTGTAGCGCGTTGCAGGGAACGGCCGGCCGTGCTGGCGGCCGCATCTTACCGAGCCGGAGGAGCCCCATGGAACACGCCCGCCCCCTGCCACGTCACTTCGCCGACCGGTACAACCGCTGGAAGTCATCGGCGTTTGCGGAAAGCCGGGCACGGTACGAGCATCTTGCGGACGAGGGCCAGCAGCCGCCGGCGATGGTGATCTCATGCTGCGACAGCCGGGTCGAGCCGTCCTCGATCTTCGACGCCGGCCCTGGCGAGCTGTTCACGCATCGCAACATCGCCAGCCTGGTTCCGCCGTGCGCGCCTGACGGGAACATGCACGGCACGCCCGCCGCCATCGAGTATGCCGTGACGGCCCTCAAGGTCGCGCACCTGTTCGTTGTGGGGCATTCAGGCTGCGGCGGCGTCGCCGGCTGCCATGCCATGTGCTCCGGCGAGGCGCCCGAACTCGAGGACAGGTCGAGCTTCGTCGGGCGCTGGGTCGAAATCCTCCGCCCCGGCTACGAGCGCGTCGCGGCCCGGAATGACGAAACCGACCCGATCCGCGCCCTTGAGCACGAAGCCGTCCTGGTCTCGCTCGAGAACCTCATGACCTATCCCTTTGTCAGGGAGGCGGTCGCCGCGCGTGCGCTGTCGCTCCACGGCCTCTGGGTGAACATCCGGAGCGGCGACCTGCTGCAGTTCATGCCGGAAACCGGGGAGTTCGAGCCGGTCTGACCCCAGGAGGCGCGCCGCGGGCCGGCCCGTCGCCGGCCCGCAGTCGATTCGTCAAGCGCATCCCGAAGCGTCGAAGCACCTTCAGCGAATCCCCCGGCGCGGTCACCGACGGTTTCGCATGTCCGGGGAACCGGAAGCGGTCATGGAGATGGCATCTGCGGGCAGACCGGGGCTTCAGTCCCCGAGCAAGAGTTCGTCGACGTCCGTGATCCGGGGGTTTTGCGCGTCGAACGGAACCGGCTGCGAAGGATCTCCCGGATGGAGGCGGCGCACCTGCCAGGTTTGCAGGTTCACGGACATGTTGGCGTCAAGGCCCGGTCCCGGGCATTCGGTGCAGGCCGATGCGGTCAGATGACCGTCGCTCACGCGCATCCCGTACAGCGGATGGTCAAGGGTGCGGCTGCATCCCGACCGGACATCGTAGACCGAATGCCACTGTCCGGTCGTGCGGTTCAGCACGAGAACGACGCCGTGGGCATCGCAGATCGCGTCCCCCCTGACCTGAACGACGCGCCAGCCGGCATGGTCCGCGTCGCTGGCATAGACCGCGCCTTCCATCGTCGCGATTCCTTCAAGCGGCCTGAGATGGCCCAGCACCGTCTCCGCCGAAAGCGGGCGCACCGGCAGCACGTCCAGGCCATCGGGTCCCGCGGCCCCGTCGTCCATGCCTCCGACGCGCAGCGCCGTCACCGCGTCATTGACCGCCTTGCGGTCGGACTGCCGCTCTCTCCAGAGACACCGGCCGTCCGGAGCGACAAGATCCCGCTCGCTGTCCTTGTACGAATCGACCCATCCTTCCGAGTATTCCCGCACCGGCTCGCCTGTCTCGGAATCAACCGACCAGATCTGGAGAACGCTGTACTGCCCCGATCCGGCGTGGATGACTGAATGAACCTGTCCCGACAGGGCATCCCGGCACGTCTCGACAACGGATGCGTAGTCTTCGGTGATTCGTTTCAGGCAGTCGCTGCCCGTGCCACGCACCAGAAACCCGTGCAGGTCCTCGTGCGACGGGCGTTCAGCGTCCGCATGGTCCGCGAGCGTTATCCCGGACGCCGCGCCGCCCTCGCCTCGGGACCACGCGAGCGTCTCGGCATGGTCCAGCCGGATGCAGCCGCCCTCGGCCTGCGCAGGGACCTGGACAGGCGACAGAAAGGCTGCAGCCGCAATCAGGCCCGGAATTCGTTGCATGATGCCCCTCCTTCGAAAAGATGGCGGCGCTCCGCAGGCTGCCGCCATTGTCACCAGATGTCATTGACGAGCCCGAGAGGGCGTCCGGGCCAGAGGCTTCCGGCCTGGATGTCCGCTCCGGCGTCTCGATCGGGTGCGGGGACTGTCCGCCTTCTGCAGCACCCGGCTGCCGAGGAGCTCGGCGATCTGGACCGCGTTCAGCGCCGCGCCCTTCCTCAGGTTGTCAGATACGCACCACAGGTTCAGGCCGTTCTCCACCGTCGGGTCCTGGCGGATCCTGCTGATGAACGTGGCGAAGTCGCCGACGCACTCGACAGGCGTTGCGTAGCCTCCGTCCTCGCGCTTGTCGACGACGATGACGCCCGGGCTTTCGCGCAGGATGGCACGCGCCTCCTCTTCGCCCAGAAACTCCTCGGTCTCCACGTTGATCGCCTCGGAATGGCCCACGAACACCGGAACCCGCACGCAGGTCGCCGTGAGCCTGATGGCAGGATCGACGATCTTCCTTGTCTCGGCGACCATCTTCCATTCCTCCCGGGTCGAACCGTCCTGCATGAAGACGTCGATGTGAGGGATCACGTTGAACGCGATCTGCTTCTGGAACGTCTTCGCCGCGACTTCGGACACCGGATTGTAGATCGCCTTTGTCTGGTCCCACAGCTCGTCCATTCCGTCCTTTCCTGCGCCGGAAACGGACTGGTAGGTCGAGACGACGACCCGCTTGATCCTCGCCCTGTCATGCAGCGGCTTCAGCGCGACCACCATCTGCGCGGTCGAGCAGTTCGGATTGGCGATGATTTTGCGCTTGCCGAAACCCTTGATGGCGTCCGGGTTCACTTCCGGAACGATCAGGGGAACGTCAGGATCGTAGCGATGGAGGGACGAGTTGTCGATGACCACGCAGCCCGCCCCGGCGGCCCTGGGCGCATGCTCCCTCGTCGGGCCCGACCCGATCGCGAAGAGCGCCATGTCGAACCCGCTGAAGTCGAAGACGCCCAGATCCTTCGTCCTGAGGGTCCGGTCGCCGTAGCTGACTTCGGTGCCAAGCGACCTGCGGCTTGCAAGAGCCACGACCTCGTCTGCGGGGAACTGGCGCTCCGCCAGAATGTTCAGCATTTCGCGGCCCACGTTGCCCGTGGCGCCGACGACTGCGACGCGATAGCCCAACCTTGCCTCCTGTGCCGCCGTGGCGGTGCCGGATATCGCCTGTTCGCGCCGGAGAAAAGGCGAAACGCGCCGCAACGTGCACGGAAGCCGGCCAGCGGCCTGCAGCCAGACCGGGATGCGGCGGGATGTTGACGCCGCCGCGCGCCTGCGGCATGCCACGGGTCCGTTCGACCTCCCGTCCCCATGCGAGGCCCGTCCCTGCCAGTGAGCGCCAGCCTCCCCTACCGGCCATGCGCAGGCGTCGCGCTCGTCAACGCCCGCGGTCTCGTCTTCACCGGCGAGCGCATCGACACGCCCGGCGCCTGGCAGATGCCCCAGGGTGGCGTCGAAAGCGGCGAGACGCCTCGTGCGGCGGCATTTCGCGAGCTTGAAGAGGAGACCGGCGTGCCCCCCGCCCTGGTCACCCTCGAGCGCGAGCATCCGGACTGGATCCGCTACGATCTTCCCGAACACCTTGCCGGGAAGCTCTGGAACGGCCGCTACCAGGGACAGAGGCAACGGTGGTTCCTGATGCGATTCCATGGCGATGACAGCGAGATCGACATCAGCCGCAAGCATCGCGAGTTCTCGCGCTGGCGCTGGTCCGCTCCAGGAGAGGTGATCGGCAGCATCGTTCCCTTCAAGCGCGCCGTCTACAGGCAGGTCATCGACGCGTTCCGCCCGCACCTGCGTGCCACGCGATAGGCACCGGGCGTCCGTGTCCCGTCCCTACCATGTCGGCCACGTCCTCCGCGCACCGGGCATCCCGCTTTCCCTCCCCGTCCCCCGGGGATAAACCCGCCTCATGCGGAAGGGGAAGGTGGACACGAAGGCGATCGGGCTGGACGCCGGAACCGGTCTCATCCGGTGGCTGACCGGGGCCGAGAACCTGCACTACGGTCTCTGGACCGATCTGGAACCCGTCGCGGAAAACCTCGGCAAGGCCCAGGACGCGTATGCCGAAAGGGTTCTCGGGTACCTGCCCGAAGGCCGGCTCTCGATTCTCGACGTCGGCGGCGGGGCCGGAGAGACGGCCAGAAAGCTCATGGGGCTTGGCCATGGGGTGGACATCGTCGTGCCGTCACGCCTGCTCGCCGAGCGCTGTCGCGCAAACGCGCCCGGCGCGCGCGTCCATGAAACGACGTTCGAGGCGTTCGACTGCGAGGCCAGGTTCGACCTCTGCCTGTTCTCTGAGAGCTTCCAGTACATCCCGCTGCGGATCGCGCTGAACAAGGCGTTGCGCCTGGCCACCCCGCGCGGTCACGTCCTCGTCGCCGACTGCTTCCGCTCCGAGAGCTTTGTGCCCGACGGCGATGCACGGGCCGCGGGCGGCGGCCATCCGGTCGCCGTGTTCCGTGAGGCCATCGAGGCCTGCGACGCGGACGTGCTCCGCCAGGAGGACATAACCGAAGCGGTCGCCCCTTCGATCGACCTCGCCCAAGGCCTGTTCCACGCCTTGGGCGACGCAGTCGCACGCATCGATGCCGAGCTTTCCGCAAAAAGGCCCTTGACGCGCAGGCTGCTGGCGGGCGCGGCCAGGCTCGCGCTCGGGCGCCGACGCATGCGCCGGCTGGACATGCGGCTTCGCGGCAGCGAGCGCAGCGGCGCGGCCTTCGTACGAAACAACAGGTACCTCATCACGCTAATCGGGAAGCGGTGAGGACTCGCCGGGAGCCCGACGACGTCTCCCTTCGCGGGCGGTCGCCTGGCCATGCCCCGCTGATGAAAGGACGCCGGGAATGAAATTGCGCGAGGCCGCGGCGGTCCGCGAGGCATTCCATCCCGCGGACTCCTGCAGCGGACGCACGCCGCAAGGTCCTTGCGCAATGCGCAGAAGGGCGCGCGCTTTCGCTCCCCGGCCCGTGCCGACGTCCCTGGGCCGCCGAACCTCTCCACCCTGTCCGGGAGGATCGCCTTGGCGGCGCCGGACCCGTGCTCAAGGCAGCCATGCGACCGGCCCGTCCGTACGGGCAGTAAGGCGATGAGAGATTCAACCCGCCGCAAGCCGCGCATCCCCGGTCGCGGGACCGCCGGACAGAGCCTGCCGGAGCGAAACGACGCGGCGGCTTCCGGCGACGAAATACCCGGCCGCGGACCGGGGGGGGGGGGGGGGGGGGTCCGCCTTCGGCCGGCGGGCATGGCCTGTCTGGCGCCGGTGCCTTGGGCGAGCGGGGGCGTCGACCATGACCAGGGCATCGGCAAGGCCGGCAGCCCGATGCTGGTGCGCGAGCACGAGGGCGGGTTCACCCGGCACTGGATCGAGGACGGCAATGCGATGACCTATCCGACCACACCCTCCAGGGGAACGCTACCACGGTGTACGCGGCTTGCTGATTGACGACGTTGACTTGTCGAACCGATGCGCCTATTGGCGTGGACTCGAAACAACGTGGCCGGACCACATGGCCGAAGCGGAGAAGTCACATGTCCAAGCGCACTTTCCAGCCGTCGAACACGGTCCGCAAACGGCGCCACGGATTCCGTGCACGCATGGCGACCAAGGCCGGCCGCAAGATCCTAAACGCTCGCCGCCTGCGCGGCCGGAAGAAGCTGAGCGCCTGATCGCCGCGCTGCACGTGAGCTCTCAAGAAGCGCCCCGCCTGCGCTCCCTCGGCTCATGAACAGCAAGCGGCAGGCGTGGCCGGAGACTTGACGGCCCCAGACGCGCCGTAGCTGGCGGCGGACATCTGGCTGCCAAGGCAGTCGGCCGTGCGTCTGGCCAGCCTTGCGCGAACAGCGGGCTCAGGGGTGCAGGCCGGCATCCCGGCTTCGTGCATGCCGACAGCGGCCGTCCGCGCCACCGGATCGGCCGGCCCCTTCCGGACGGGCGGATGCACATGAAGCGTCTCCTGCTCGCTGCCGCCCTGAGCATTCGCCGCCGCAAGGCGCAGGCCTGGCAGCAGCATCCCGGCTCCTGCGTCAAGGGGCGCGGCGCTGATGCCGGATGCGGCGTCTGCTTCTGGTCCTGATCCGGGGATTGCCTGGTTCGCCTCGCCGGACTCTTGCGGTCGCTTCGGCGAACCAGGCAATCCCCGGCGGGGCCGAAGCCGTTCAGGCTTCGTTCAAGACATCACCTCGCCGGTTCCGGGACTGTCCGCTTCCCGTCCGCTGCCGGGCATCTTCCTTCCGTCCGCGGTCGGCTCGTCGGCCGCCTGCATGATGCCGGTCCGGTCCCCGAGTGTCCGTCTCCCGGGCGTGCGCGAACGCGACAGCGCTGTTCGGCAACAAGGCGCATCACGACGTCATCGGGGACCGCGTCCCGGTCGGGGACGTCCGCGGGCGGGCCGCCTCGACAGGCGGATCCCGCTCCTTCCCTCTTCGTCACGGGCTGCAGTTCCGGTGCGGCCATGCCCATGCCGGGCCGGGCGCCGCCGCCGGCGCGCGGGCGAAGCGGAACTCCGTCCCGTCACGCCACGTCCGGAGAAGCGCCACGCCCATGCGCCGGGCCGGCGCGGCCGTGGCGCACTTCCTGCCACGCCTCCCCGCGGCGCGCAGCGCCCGGGACCCGGCCGGTTCCCTTTCCCGCCGTGGCGCGGCATCGCCGTGGCGGCCTGGAAGGGCGCCGTGCGCGGCGCGGCGTCGCCGGCCCTCGTGATCCCGCCGGAGACGTCCCGCTCCCCCGCCCGGCCCCGCGTCGGCGCCGTCCCCGCCCGGGCGCCGACGTCCCGCGCCCTCCGGAACCGGGACGGGCCGGCGGCCGCGGCGACGAAGGCCGTCGCCGGCCCCGCGCCGGGCATCGCCGTCAGCAGCCGGCAGGCGTCGTCCGCCCGCGCGAGCGTCCGGAACCTCTTCGTCATCGCGGCCGGCTCGTTGCGCATCTCCGCGCGCAGCCGCAGGATCGGCGCGACGACGTCCGACAGCATCGCGTTGTCCGCGGCCGGTTCCCGCACCCGCTCCTCCCGGCGGCCCTTCGAGACACGGCCGGGCTTCAGGCCGAAGTCGCGGAGGATGCCGCGCACGGACAGATCGAGCCGCGCGAGGCCCTCCACCGGCGCGCTGCGCGATGCCTTCCGCGTCCCGCCGGTCCGTCCTGACCGGGGCCGCCTCGGCGCGGCCTTCACGCGCCTCGTCCCGTCAGCACCGTCTCGCAGCCGGCCTCGCCCGGCCCCTTGCGAGCCGTTGCGACAGGGGTCCGGTCCCGGGCCGGCCGCGGCGACGCTGCCGGGCAGCCCGCCCAGGCGCCCGCCGGGCGATCCGGGACCGGACGGCACATGTCCTGCCTGGCAGGGACAACGACACCGGACCGGCGATGTTCACGAACCAGACGACGCGGGCCTGATTCGCCGCCCCGCTGCGGCATCCGACCGGCAGCGCGGCGGCGCCGTCCGGAGGCCGGGAGGCCTCGGACTTCGCGGCGCGGCGCGACCGGGAGGCGCGGCGGCGGGGGCTGCACGACGCGGGCGGGCCCGTCGTCGTCTCCGACGGGGCGGAACGGCTCCCGAACGCCTGCGAGGGGCCCTTCGGGGGCCGGAAGGTCACGTTCGTGCCTGGCCTCCTCCACTGCCCGGAACGCGCCTCCGACGCCGCGAGGCGGTCCTGCCGGCCGGGGCGGAGCGGGACCGGCGGTTCGCGGAGGCGAGGCGGACGTCAGGGCCGGCCGGGCGGCGAAGGCGGTCCGGGAGCTGACGCCGTCCGGGGACCGGCACAGGGAAGCGGAGGCCTGCTGCCGCCATTTCGAGAGGAACCTCGGCCGGATGCGGCACGGCGGGTTCCGGGAGCGGGGCGTCCGGGCCGGGAGCGGCGTCGTGGAGGGCGGATGCCGGCGGTTCGGGCTGCGGACGGAGCGCTCCGGAACGCGCCGGGCGGAGAGGGGCGCCAACGCCATGCTGGCGCTGAAGGGCTGCGCCATGAACCTCCGGCTGCCCGACTTCCTGGAATGGCGGGCGAATCAGGCCGCGGCAGCCTGAAAAGGAATCTGAACTGCACCCCTACCGCTCCCAGCCGTTGATTGACGGGATGCTCTGAATGTAGGGTGCGTTCAGAACGGGAATCCCGATGACAAAGGAGAAAACGTCATGAGAAAGATACTTGCAGCTTCGGTCGCGTCCGCCGTCCTTGCAGGAACGGCCCTGGCAAGCGGCCATTCCGAAATCAGGATCGGCATCATCTTTGGCTTCACAGGTCCGATCGAATCGCTGACGCCGCAGATGGCGGACGGCGCCGAACTCGCGATGAAGGAAGTCAGCGACTCCGGACTGCTGCTCGGCGGCGCGACGGTGACGCCGGTCCGCGGCGACTCGACCTGCACCGACGCGGCTGCCGCCACCTCCGTTGCCGAACAGCAGATCACCGGCGACGGCGTCAAGGCCATCGTGGGCGGCGACTGTTCCGGCGTGACAGGCGCAATCCTCGAAAACGTCGCCCTGCCGAACGGCATCGTGATGGTTTCGCCTTCCGCAACCTCGCCGGGCCTCAGCCATCAGGACAACGAGGACAACGGACTCTTCTTCAGAACCGCGCCTTCCGACGCGCGGCAGGGCGTCGTCATGACCGAAGTCCTCCTGGAAATGGGCATCGACGAGGTTGCGGTGTCCTACAGCAACACAGACTACGGCAAGGGCCTGGCCGACAGCTTCCAGGCGGCGTTCGAGGCCGCCGGCGGCACGGTGACGATCAATGCAGCTCACGAAGACGGCAAGGGCGACTATTCCGCGGAGGTCGGCGCCCTGGCAGCGGCCGGCGGCCAGCGCCTGGTTGTCGCGGGCTATGTCGACCAGGGCGGGTCGGGCATCATCCGCGCCGCCCTTGACTCCGGCGCGTTCGACACCTTCCATCTCCCTGACGGCATGATCTCGGACGCCTTGACCGAAAGCTTCGGCACCGAAATCGACGGCTCGACCGGCCAGCACCCGGGAACCGACAGCCCCGGAGCGGTCAGGTATGCCGAACTGGCGGCCGGCGTCTTTGACGCCGCCTCGCCTTTTGCCGGCGAAAGCTACGATGCTGCGGCGCTGATCATGCTGGCCATGCAGGCCGCCGAATCGGCGGACTCCGCGGACTTCAAGGGCAGGATCATGGAGGTCGCCAATGCGCCCGGCGAGAAGATCTACCCCGGCGAGCTTGCCAAGGCCCTGCAGATCCTCGCCGACGGCGGCGACGTCGACTATGTCGGCGCAAGCGCTGTCGAACTGATCGGCCCCGGCGAATCGGCCGGCAACTACCGCCAGATCGAGGTCAGGGACGGCAGAATCGAAACCGTCAAGTACCGGTAGCATGACAAGGGAACGGCCCGGATCCGGTTCCGGGCCGTTTCGCGTCCGGGAACAGGCATGATCAGGGTCGAGGGCCTGCACAAGCGTTTCGGCGGATCCCGCGCCGTTGACGGCGTCACCCTCGAAATCGCCCCCGGATCGATCACCGGCCTGATCGGCCCGAACGGCGCGGGCAAGACGACGCTCTTCAACGTCATAGCGGGAGCCCTGCCGCCGACAGGCGGACACGTGTTCATGAACGGCGAGGACATCACCGGCCTGCCGCCCCACGACCTCTTCCGCAAGGGCCTTCTGCGCACGTTCCAGATCGCTCACGAGTTCCCGTCGATGACCGTCCGCGAGAACCTGATGGTGGTTCCGGGCAGGCAGCTCGGGGAAAGGATCTGGAGCGCCTGGACGAGCCGCGGCCGGATCGCGGCGGAGGAGGACAGGATCCGGGAGAAGGCCGACGAGGTGATGGCTTTCCTGACCATCGCGCACCTCCGCGACGAAAGGGCGGGCAATCTTTCGGGAGGGCAGAAGAAGCTTCTTGAACTGGGTCGCACCATGATGGTGGATGCGCAGGTCGTCTTTCTGGACGAGGTGGGCGCCGGCGTGAACCGCACGCTTCTCAGGACGATCGGGGACGCGATCCTGCGGTTGAACAGGGAGCGCGGCTACACCTTCTGCATGATCGAGCATGACATGGACTTCATCGGCAGGCTCTGCAACCCGGTCATCTGCATGGCGGAGGGCAGGGTTCTCGCCAAGGGAAGGATCGAGGAGATCAAGGCGAACGACCGCGTCATAGAGGCCTATCTCGGCACCGGCCGGAAACACGGGATCAACGGGGAGGCCGAGGAATGACCTTCTCCTCGGACGCTCGCACCGGCATCCCCCGCGTCAAGGCGAAGGGGAATCCGCGGCGCGTGACCTCGCGACGCGCATGCGGACGCCTGCAGCGCGGCCGGAGGGACGAACGGTGCGCGACCCCTTCCTGATCGGCGACTCCATGAGCGGCGGATACGGCCGCGGGACGGACATCCTGCGCTCGTGCACCATTTCGGTGCGCAAGGGAGAGATCGCGGTGATCGTCGGGCCGAACGGCGCGGGAAAGTCGACGGCGATGAAGGCGGTGTTCGGGATGCTGGAGCTTCATGAAGGCTCGGTGAGGCTCGACGGCGAGGACATCTCGCACCTGAAACCGCAGGACCGCGTGGCCAAGGGAATGGCCTTCGTGCCGCAGACATCCAACACCTTTGCATCGCTGACGGTCGAGGAGAACCTCGAAATGGGGGCTTTCCTGAGACGCGACGACATTTCGGGAACCATGGCCCAGGTTTACGATCTCTTTCCGGTCCTGAAGGAAAGACGGCGCCAGGCGGCGGGCGAGCTGTCCGGCGGACAGCGGCAGCAGGTGGCCGTCGGCCGCGCGCTGATGACCCGGCCCCGGCTGCTGATGCTGGACGAGCCGACGGCGGGCGTCAGCCCGGCCGTCATGGACGAGCTTTTCGACAGGATCGTCGAGGTGGCAAGAGCCGGCATCTCGATCCTGATGGTGGAACAGAACGCGCGGCAGGCCCTCGAGATCGCGGACCGGGGCTATGTCATGGTGCAGGGGCAGAACGCCTTCGCCGGCGCCGGCAAGGCGCTGCTGGCGGATCCTGAGGTTCGCCGCTCGTTCCTGGGCGGCTAGGCGTTCAGGCAGGGGAATGGAGAATGGCTTCATGAAGGGGCGGCGAGGGGCCGGGACAGACGCCCGCTTCCGGCAGGGCGCCAGATGCCGGTTGCGGCCCGGGATCCATGTCGATCCGCTTCGGGAAGACGCGGGACGGACGTCCGGCCGCCCAGAACGGAGAGCGTCGTGGATCTCCTGAACGCGATCGTCGCGATGGCCAATTTCGTGGTGCTGCCCGCGGTTGCCTACGGCAGCCAGCTTGCCCTGGGCGCGCTCGGCGTGACCATGGTGTACGGGATCCTGGGCTTCTCCAACTTCGCCCATGGCGACACCATGGCGTTCGGCACGGCGGCGACGATCCTGTGCACGTGGTGGCTGCAGGCCATGGGCGTGGCCCTTGGCCCGTTCCCGACCGCGCTCCTGGCGCTGCCTGCCGGGATCGCCGCGGCCGCTGCGCTTGTCCTGCTCACTGACCGCCTCGTCTACCGGTTCTACCGGGAGCGAAAGTCCGCGCCGGTCATCCTGGTCATCGTTTCCATCGGGGTGATGTTCGTGACGAACGGCCTTGTGCGCTTCATCATAGGCGTTGACGAGCGGCGGTTCGCGGACGGAGAGCGTTTCGTGATCACGGCCCGCGAGTTCAGGGAGCTGACCGGCCTGGAGGAAGGGCTCGCGGTCAAGTCCGCCGCGATGCTGACCGTTGCCGTCGCGGTCATTCTCGTCGCCATTCTCTTCTGGTTCCTCAACCGAACGCGCACGGGAAAGTCCATGCGAGCGTTCTCCGACAACGAGGATCTCGCGCTGCTCTCGGGCATCGATCCCGAGCGTGTCGTGACGACCACCTGGATAATCGTGGCGGTGCTGGCCACCTTTGCGGGCGTTCTCTACGGACTCGACAAGAGCTTCAAGCCGTTCAACTACTTCCAGCTCCTCCTTCCAGTCTTCGCGGCCGCGATCGTCGGGGGCCTCGGCAGTCCGGTCGGCGCGATCGCGGGCGGCTTTGTCATCGCCTTCTCGGAAATCACGATCACCTATGCATTCAGGAAAGTGGCAGGCTACCTGATCCCCGCATGGGAACCGCAGGGCCTCGTCCAGCTGCTGTCGACGGACTACAAGTTCGCGGTCAGCTTCGCGATTCTCGTCGTCGTGCTCCTGTTCCGCCCGACGGGACTGTTCCGGGGAAAGGCGCAGTGATGCCGGCGCCGAGAGACATGGCCCTCTTCCTGGCCGTCATCGCGCTGATTGCCGCGACCGGTTTCCTGCAAAGCTGGAACGTCGCGCTCGGCATCGTGAACATGGGCCTGATCTCCGCGATCATGGCGCTCGGCGTGAACATGCAGTGGGGCTATGCGGGCCTCTTCAATGTCGGCATCATGGGTTTCGTGGCCCTTGGCGGCCTCAGCACGGTCATCATCTCGAAACCGCCCGTCGCCGAAGCCTGGGACGCCGGCGGCCCTCGGGTCATCCTCGCGCTTCTCGTCGGGGCCGCCGCGATCGTTGCCGCCGTCCTGGCATGGAAAAGGCTGCCGGAAGGAAAGGTGCGTGCCGCCGCGCTCGTCGTGATCCTGGTCGCGGGCTTCTTCGCATACCGCCGGCTCCTCGACCCGGCGGCAGCGGCGATCGAGGCGGTTTCGCCGGCCAGGGCGGGAAACCTGGGCGGCCTCGGCCTGCCCGTTCTCGCCGCATGGCCCGTCGGGGCCCTGCTCGCGGCGGGGGCGGCCTGGGTCGTCGGGAAGACGGCCCTCGGCCTGCGATCGGACTATCTCGCCATCGCCACCCTCGGCATCTCCGAAATCGTCATCGCCGTTCTCAAGAACGAGGACTGGCTCGCGCGCGGCGTCAAGAACGTGAGCGGCATTCCGCGACCGGTTCCGTACGAAATCGACCTCCAGGACTCGGAACGGTTCGTCGCACATGTCTCGGGCTTCGGATTCGACCCGGTGACGGCGTCCGCGACAGTCGTGAAGCTCGCCTATGCCGGCCTCTTCCTGACCGTTCTCATCGCGCTGCTCTGGCTGGCCCAGGCCGCGCTCAACTCTCCTTGGGGCCGGATGATGCGGGCAATCCGCGACAACGAAGTCGCGGCCGCGGCGATGGGCAAGGACGTCACGGCGAGGCGCCTGCAGGTCTTCGTCCTCGGTTCGGCGGTCTGCGGGCTGGCGGGAGCCATGATGACGACGCTGGACGGCCAGCTCACGCCCGCAAGCTACCAGCCGCTGCGCTTCACCTTCCTGATCTGGGTCATGGTCATCGTCGGCGGGTCAGGCAACAATTTCGGCGCGGTCCTGGGCGGCATGCTGATCTGGTACCTCTGGGTCATGGTCGAGCCCTTGGGCATCGCCCTGATCGGGGGCGTCACCGCCGGCATGCCGGACGGCCTCTGGCTGAAGGACCGCCTGCTCGAGAGCGCCGCGCACATGCGCCTGCTGACCATGGGCGTGATCCTGCTCCTGGTTCTCCGCTTCAGTCCGCGCGGGCTGATCCCCGAACGGTGACCCCGCTCGCCGTCATTCCCGCGGCAGGCGCGTCGTCACGCATGCGTGGACGTGACAAGCTGCTGGAACGCGTCGAAGGCATGCCCCTGCTTCGGCGTCAGGCCGGCATTGCCGTCGAGAGCGGGTGCGAGGTCGCGGTGGCGCTCCGGAAAGGCGACCTTGCCCGCCGCGAGGCGATAGGCCGGCTCGGCGTGACCGTGATCGGGGTCGGGAATGCGGCCGAGGGCATCGGCGCCACGCTCCGTGCCGCGGCCCTGCATGTCATGAAACGCGCCCCGAACCAGGCCATGATGATCCTGCTTCCCGACGTCCCGGGGATCACCGCATCCGACGTCAAGAGCGTCATCAGGCGCTTCAACGCCGCCGGCGGCAACACGCCGACGCGCGCTTCGGACGCCGCGGGAAGGCCCGGCACGCCCCTGATCCTGCCCCCGAGGCTGCTGCCCGGGTTCGCCGGGCTTGCCGGCGACGCGGGCGGGCGCACCGTCCTGAAGGGTGAAACGGTCATGTCCGTGCGGCTCGAGGGTGACCGCGCCACTCGCGATCTGGACACTCCGGAGGACTGGAGGCTCTGGCGCAGGGAGACCGAACCGCATTCCTGAAGCGGCACGGTGCGGATGCTCGCATGCCAGCGTGCGCAGCGCGTCCAGCATCCGCTCGAAGGGGTGCGGTTCAACTTTGTTGGTGATTGCGATTCGCAGATTCCCGTGATGGCGTCGCAGCGCCATGCAGCAAAGGCTGTTCCACGTCCTCGACCAAGCCGGCAAGTCAGGCCGTCGCCGCCTCACCACAGAAGTTGAACTGCACCCCGGCAGGGGAAATATGGACGAGGGTGAAATGGAGCACGCGATTGAAACCCTGAAGGCAGTTCCGAAAGAGAAGGGAATTACCAGGCAGTGTCTCACTTTGAAATTTTCTCTTGCCTTTGCCGAGGCAAAGGCGGTAGAGTGGGAGCCATCACACAACTGGAGGAATTCCCCATGCTACGTCACCCCCCCCCCTGACACGGCTCACGGCGGCCCTCCAGGCCTGTCTCGCTGTCCTGGCCTTCGGGGCCGCCATCACCGCCCTGTTTGTTGCCACGGGTGCGCAGGCGCAGACGCCGCCCGACTGCAACAACAGCATCTGCACCGCCCGGGTTGCAGGCGTCTACGGCAGCAGGGTCGTGGACGGCTGCGGCGATCACGCCACGCCGGGCCGCTTCAAGGTGATCCTGTCGAGCACCAACCCCAACGTGGAGCGGTCGAGCTTCAAGAGCGGTATCAGCCTGAATGTGGAAAAAGACGGATCGCACGGGAGTGCCGACATGTTCCGCGACTTCGAGTGGCGCGGCGGGGCGAGAAACAGTTGGAATGATTTGGGGCCAGGAACTTTCGGACAGATCTCATTTTATGGCGGCGATCTGGGCGAGAACATCGTGGAGGTGCGGCCCAAGGCCGGTGCCCGCATCTGGAGCAACACGGGCGAGATGGTGATTCCGGTCATCAAGGTGCAGCGCAGCACCGGCAACCGGAACTACGCGCACACAGGCGAGACCTACGTCATGTTCACCGGAGGCAAGGGCTGCGCACGGGTCGTCGGTCCGGGTGGCGAATCGCTCGGCGGCAACCAGTGACGCGGCCGGGCCGCACGGTCTATCGCGCGAGACAAGGCCCGTAGAGCGGCCGGTTCGGGGGTGTCTCGTATCCTCTGCACCCCCAACACAATCGGGCACTAGACGGGCCTTTTGCGCCAGTCGCTCGCGGCGGAGAATCCGCCGCGGGGCGGCGCGACGGGCAGGCCGGCAATGGCGGTCCACGCCATCAGAACCGCCAATGGCCGTGCGAACCAATTCGCGCGGCATCTGGATCAGGCCCAGCCGACAAGACCGGGCGGCGAGCCGGATTGCACCGGAAAGTTCCGAACATTTCTGCAAAGTCAGGGCAATCATCGAACCGACCACAACAGATGGATCCCACCATGAAAGGCCCCCCCTGTTCGACGCCTGACGGCCGGTCTCGCGGCCGCCCTCCTGGGTGTGACCCTCACCCTGCCCGCGGCGGGCCAACAGCTGCGCACACTGACACTTGAAGTGGTTCCTTTGGGTCAGGATCTGATCGAAACCCGAAATAGCCCGCTGTTCCGTGTGACCATTGCCGCGGGTGACCCGGCCCCGCCGGGGGGTCTGCCCTTCCGCTATTCGTGGATCAACGCGGCCAACGGTGCGGCGGGGTATGTGCGGAGCTCTATCCCCGCGGGTATGTCATGATCTGTACACGTTTGACTGGGGAATGAAGGGCAAGGGCTACGACTACTACTTTTATGCCGACAATGACGGCGCCAATGGCGACCCACCGGTCCTGCCGGCCCGGTGCCGTTCACCCGGGGGCTGACATCCGGTGCGCAGCGCGGACAGCTGGGTTCGGGCGTCATTGGTGTTGACCCTGGAACCGTTCCGGGTCTTCCCGCCCGACGCACCCTGCTGTGGCGCGTCGATCAACCCGGAAACCGGCGACAAACAGGGGGCGAAGCCCGGCGCGTGGCGGCGGCTGCCTTTCTCTGCAGGGAGAGGACGTCCCACCTTTCGGGCGGGGCTGAGTGGGCTGTCCCGGGGTCGGTCTCTCACGGGGTCATGGGTGGTGTTGCCGGGTCTTCCGTGGCGGGATTGGGTCCGGTCCCGGCGGGCCTGGATGGCCTGAAGCGCAGCTGCGTCACGATAACCGCAGGAAGAGTTTCTGCCGCATCGCGTTGGCGAGTCTTGCATCCAGCCATGAGCGTGACTGTCTCTGGTGGCAGGGACTGTCAGACACTTGCACGGAATCCGGGTTGTGCAGGAGCGTGGCAATGGCCGCCGCCAACCGGCCTGCCATGCCTCGAGGGTGTTGTTCCGGGGCCTGCTGTCTGTCCATTGGCATGAACGGACGGGATGGTCTGGGACCGCGCTGACCATTGCCGATGACCCCGACCCCACCGGATGGGCAGAATTCAGACTGACCCACTGCCTGGATCCGGGCGGATGGCGATACGAGGCGGGCGCCAGCCTGGATGGGCACCCCCTGATGACGATCGACCGTTCCGATCAGCCGCAGATCCCCGGGGGGTGGACGGGTCCGGCGAGGATCATGGTCGCCTTGGCGGGCGGGGGTGCTGGTCGCTCGGGTTGCCCACCGCGCCAGCGGTCGCGGGATGCGAATGGGAACGCCACGGGCGGGTGGCCGCGGACGAGGCTGGTCGGACCGCGGTCAGAGGACGGGTTTTGGCGCTGGGGGCGCCAAAACCGCTGGCCGGGCCACCGCGGGCGGTCGGCCCGGCTGGCCGCATGGCGGACACCCCCGGAATTGGCGGACCTGGCGGGACGGGTGGCGGATCTGGTTCTTTCATCGGCGGGGGGTCAAGGGGGTCGCCCCCTTGGGCCGACCGGGAGACGAAAGTCTCCCGGGGCCGCACTGGGCAGATCGGGGCGGACCCGGACGGGTCTGGTCGGAACGGAACAGTGCTGGTGCAGGGAGTCATGTGGGGTCTCCTTGGTGCGGGTTGGCGTTGGGGCGGTGCTCAGCGGGGGGGGGGGGGGCGGCAGTGGCAGGGGTGTGGGGGCCCTGAGGGTGGCCGGCGGTGGGGAGGCGGAAGCATCCGGGCCGTCCGCCTGCGGGATGGACAGGCTTATGAAGCGCTGTGAAGACACTGGCGCAGGCCGGCGGCGTTGGGCTCCAGGGCCGACGGGCTCGACCCACCCCATCAGTCGTTGGCGACCACCTCCGCCCGCACCTCCAGCAGGTTGCGGGCCTCGCGGCCACAGGCGATGGCAACGAGATGGACGGTCTGGCCGCGGTATGTGTCCACATAGCCCCGCTTGCGCATCTGGGTAAACGCCGCCGCCAGCGCTGTCTCCGCGTCGTCCGCACTGTCCGCCATCTTGAATTCGAGGATGAAGACCTGATCCCCGAGATGGACCACCATGTCGGCGCGGCCATGGCTGGTGGCCTCTTCAGAGTGCACATCGACGCCAATGGATCGGAAGACCATGTGCAGGAGACTGGCATACCAGGCCTCGTAGCGGGCGAGGTTGCCTGTGGCGTGCCACTGGTAGGGAATGCTGGCCAGCCAGGCCTTGAGTGTCGCCGCGACCCCCCCAAAGTCGTTGGTCGCAAGAGAGGTCTGGAGGCTGCGGCCCTGCTCTGCCACGTCCGTGACGGTCTGGCCCAGATACGCGAGCAGGCCCTGATTCAGACTGAGCTTGACCTCCTGATTGGGGTAGTCGAGCCGGTAGAGGGTGTTGAAGCCCGCCTTCTCCTCATCGGTGATGGTGAGGTAGCCGGTCTGGAACAATAAAGCCTCGGCGCTGATGGCGTCGACATCGAACTTCGTGATCAAGGACCGGTCGATCCTCCGGCCCTCGATCTCCTGCAGGCTGGTCGACTTGGCCTTGAGCGTGTCGAACAGGAAGGTCGGCGAGCCGGTCTCGAACCAGTGGGGGTAGAACTCCCGGCTGCGCAGGAACAGGAGCACATCGAAGGGATTGTAGAGCCGCTCTTCGCCCCGCCAGTTGTAGCCATTGTACCAGGTGCGGATCATGTCCCGATCCAGCCCGTCGAGTTCGGGGGCAAAGACAGTGTCGAGATCGGCCTCGGTGTAGCCGCAGAGGGTGGCAAAACGGGGGTTGAGGCTGATGTCCTCGAGGTTGTTCAGGCCCGAGAACAGGCTGACCTTGGAAAACATGCTGATGCCGGTGACGAACACAAAGCGGACATGGGCGGCACTACCCTTGATGATGCCATAGAAGCCGCGCAGATAGTCGCGGTTGGCCCGGGCCAGTTGCGGGTCATGGAGGGCATCGAGGATGGGCTTGTCGTATTCGTCGACGAGGATTGCCACCGGGTGTCCTGTCTTGTGGTGTGTGCGGCGCAGAACGTTGCGCAGGCGGCGCGGGCCGGTGCTGGATGTGTGCGCAGGCGCAAGGCCATGGTCATCCTCGACGGCCTCCAGCTGTTCGATGATGTCCCCTTCGATCGCCTCCGGTCCATCATACGTCCCGTCAAAGCTCAGGCGCACCACCGGATGGACAACTGACCAGTCCCAGTGCGGATGGATGGCCAGACCCTCGAAGAGGGCCTCCTCCCCGGCAAACAGGACTCGGAGCGTGTCGAGGAGCAGACTCTTGCCGAAGCGACGGGGCCGCGAGAGGAACCAGTGATCGCCCCGCTCGATCAGATCCCGGATCAGCGGAGTCTTGTCGACATAGTAGCTGTCGGTTTCCCGCAGGCGGGCAAAGGACTGGATACCGATGGGCAGGCGGTGGCGGGTCATGATCTTCCTCCAGGACGTGCACACGGGGCCGGCATGACAATCTCAGTCCCCAATAGCGGCGGGTCCGAGCACCTTGACATCGTTGTATGTCTTGCGAAGGTGTTCGTCTGACATATCGAGGATCGGCTCATACATAAATGAGTTCAGGTGAATGTTCTCGGGCGTGATCAGGACAATTTGATCCAGAACCCGGATTGCTGCATCATTGGGGCAATCCCTGCGGAAGCGATTCAGCAACTCCGTTGTCTGATTTCTCGTTATGGTGTCCGCCAGTTTGGGGTCATCAATGCATTGAAGCATATACTGCTCTGCACGGAGGCGGGCGGCGATCGAAAGAACGATCTTGTTCGCGAAGTTGGCAGCATCGCCCGCCTCCAGGCAGTCGTCGGCTTCCTGAAAAATGAGGTCCAGGACGGAGCCCCCGGAAAGTGCGGCATCCGTCGGTGATACACCGAACATGGCCTCATAGATATCGAACAGATCACTGTCCTGAATGGTCGCTGTGCTAGTCTTGATATGGAGGAGCGCAGTTAACTTCATGAAATCAGGATCGTCGTCACCCTTCGTGAATTCCACCAAATTTCTCATGAACGGTATGGACGCAATCCGCTTTCTTGGTTCACTGCCAAAATGGATTTTCCAGTCTTTCACGAAGATATTCTTGATCCCGACGGCCTTGTCGATCGCAATACCGTCATCCTGTCTTGTGACCATGAAACACGACTTGTAGTTGACAAAACGGCTCTGGATGGTCCTGAAGAAATCAAAGTTGTGGGTCAGAATGATCTGGCGGAAATTCTCATCCTCTGCGATCTCCTTGAGATATTGGATGATCGCATACTTGTTCTTGTAGTCGAATGAATCTGCAACGTCATCGACGATGAGCAGTGTTCGCTGCCCGGCCTTCTTCCGCACCTCAATCTCGAAGATGATATTCAGAATATAGAATGCTCTGATCTCGCCGGTGCTGAGAACCTCAAGCAACTCATCTTTTTCGACATCCTTCGCTTCATCACCCTGCTTGAATGTAAAGCATAGCTTCGGAATTTTGTCCTCGCTGAGCACCACAGGAACAAAGTTTATCACCGAAAGCTCGAAAGGAACGAAGAAGCGTTCATTGAAGATATCGATGACCTCTTGCCATGCCGTCCGTTCCTTCCGGGCCGCCTCTTCGATCTCCCTTTTCCTTGCGGCCACATCACGAACTTTAGCCACCAAACCCTCAAAGGCCTCTCGATGCCTTACGAAATAGCTCTTCCAGACTTGTTCCTTGAAATCCGCAACATTTGCTAAAGCCGGGAGAATATCTTCATGGTCAGATATAAATGAACTGAATCTTCTGACACTGATGTTCTTGTTGAGGAGTTTCTCGATCGCATCGAATGTTTTGCGAAGAGTGGCATCGGACGTAATGCCCTCCTTTTCGCTCCTGATCAACTCTTCCAGTTGTGTCTTCGACGTGATTTCGGTCCTGTCATCAGCATTCAGCCGTACACTGTGTGTTGCATCAAAGAATCCATTGTCAGCGAGGGCTTTCGCGATCACGCCAGCATTGTAGTAGGTGAACGTACCACGCTTGAAGTGCTGCGACCGATCTATCAGTTCGTTGAAACGCTTGATATAGCCTTCGAGCGCCTCACGGACCGATTCCTGCTGAAGCATCCCGACAACTTTTGGATCGAAAACGAGATCGTAGGGAATCTCGGCAAAAGGTGCCTCCGGCTGATCCTTCACCTCCGCGGCAACGCGATTGATGGCCACAAGAAACTGTTCGGAGGTCCTAGTGAATGCCGATGAGATTTCCGCTTCAAGATCCTTCCTTGACCCTGACTGGTCTTTCAGCCGAGACAAAAGAACCCTCTTCGCCTCTTCAACTTCCTCGTTGAGCTTTTTGTAATTCTCTCGAAGACTTGCGTTTACCAGCAGTGTGGAGGTCTTTTCGTTGCTTTCGAGGGGTTCCTTGTAGGGCTGAATGATGAGCACGGATTCCGGATCGATCGCATCATCATTCTCATCGATCACCGATCGTTTTGTCTGACGATCCGGAAACATCCGATCCGAAGACTCTTGCTTGTTCGCAATGTCTTGAAATGTCCGCGCAAGCGACGATTTCATGGAGCCGTTTGGCGCGTACAGGGCCGCAGCCTTGCCTTCTGTGAAATCAAAAGAGTGCTCCAGTTTCTGGATTCCATAGCAATGTTCGAGATCAAGCTTTAATTTCTGCATGAACAGCCCCATCCCTGTTCTGCGAATCCTCGATGCCACCCTGCATGACACATCCGCACACTGGTCCCCGGGTATGACACCCGGCTCGGAAACCAGAACGGTGGCTTCACTGGGCCGCACATTGCGATCCGCCCCTCTTCGCTCGTGTCCTCCAGCCACACCTCGATCGCCTGCACCCGCTCCAGCACGTCACGGAGGGGCTGGAGAGCGGAACGATCAGGCTTCGGCGGCATAGAGGGACTGGGCATCGGCTTCGAGGGAGGCGATGAGATCCGGTTTCCGCAGATTGGCCCTCTCGAGAAGGTCCACATCCCGCTCAAGGAGGGCCTCGAGATCGACGATCAGCCCCATGTGACGGTCGAACCAGTCCGCACGGATGGGCGGGATGTACTCCACCAGGAAGTCGACATCGCTCCCGATGGGATCGAAATCCACCCCCCCCCCCCCGGGCGGCCGAGCCGACCACGGACAGGGTCTGGACGCGGTACCGGCGACAGAGGGCGGCAATGGCAGCACGGTGGCGGTGCAAGAGCGCGTGCATGGCAGCTCTCCCTCGGTTGTCTCTCCGCAAGCGGTTCCTCGGCCAGCGATCACCTGCCCAGGATAGGGACCCGGCCCCGGATTGGCAAGGGATTGGGGATGGACGGGTGCGATTCTCGTATGGTTTACCTTTTGGTTCCCTGGCATTTCTCCCGCGAATCACGCGGCGAGCGCGATGCGCTCCACCGGGCGGTTGTCGTTGGCGGGTTGCGGCCTCCAGCCGCCGTGGCGGCCCATGCCCGGAACCAGCGCGGCCCAGGCCCGGTGGAGGCGTCCGGACCCGGGGACGACCGGAAGGCCGGGCGCCCTGTCCGCCGTCGCGGCCCCGGCCCTGCCCCGAGCGCTTCATCCGTGACGTCACGAGAACCCTGTTCGCCGCCTCCACGGAACCGGAACCGATCGGGTGGCCCGCGGCGGCGGCGTCCGCATACCGCATGCGATGCCGGTTGTTGCGGAAGAAGGCCAGCTCTCTCCGGATGTCCTCGGCTCCCTTCCCCTTCCGCAGCAGGTGCCGCAGCGCGTCGACCGCCCTGCCGACGCCCCCGGGGTCATGGCGCAGGACATGCCGCCACCTCCCGAACCAGGCCGTTCCGGCGGCAGTGTCCGCGCCGAAGGCGGCGTCGGCCGCGGCACCCGGACGCTGGGCTCCATGCCAGAAGTCCAGGAGCATGACATCCGGGCCAGGCGATTCCAGGAAAGTCCGGTTGTCCTTCGCGCCGTCGGCGACAGCCGCAAGCCTCAGGTCCGGTTTGCGTTCCAGCCAGCGGAGCGCCTCGGCCTCGGCTGCGGCTTCAGGCTCGCCTTGCCGGCCTCGGGAAGGCGCCCGAAGCATCGGCTCCCGGCATGCTGCCTTCGGCGCCGGCCAGCGCCACGACCCCGCACGACGCCTCGCGCCAGCCCGCGTCCGCTGGCTTTCCGTCCGTTGTCTCGGCGTTCATCCGCATCATCACCCCGTCGAGCGAGACCAGCAGCGACACGGCCCCCCTCGGGCATCTCCTCCCGTTCCCGGAGACCCGGCATGATCTCGTCGGAGCATTCCTCCATGCGGTTTCCGGCCTCCCCGGAAAGCCGGACCAGGGACGCCGTCGAGGGTCCCTGGCCGCACAGCCGCCTCCAGGCGTCCTCGCTCTCGCGGGCCGTCAGGCCGACCGTCAGATGCATCGACAGGCCCGCCGCCGCGGGCGCCGTTCCGCACGCCGTCAGGCCGAGGGCGGCCTCGGCCGGAACCAGCGACGCGCCGGTCCCCGAGGGGCGATGCCGCGACCGCAGGAAGCCGGCCGGGCCGAACACCGTCATCGCGCGCCCCGGCGTGACCTCCACCCTCCGGCAAGTCCCGCCGCCGGCCTCCAGAGACGGCCCGTGGCCGTCCAGCGCCCCGAACGCGTCCGTCAGGACCGAACGGGCAAGGCGGAGGACCATGTCGCGGAACGCGGCCTCGGCCTTCAGAGGGTCGTCCCGGCAAAGGGCCGCGACGTCCGCCGCCAGGCCGGCCTCGGCGGCCCGCTCCACCAGGGCCACGCCCGCCTTCGCCAGTCGCTCCCGCGCCGCCGTGACGGCTTCGCCTCCGCCGGGTGTAGCCCAGATTGTTTGATCGAGCCCCAATGGTCCAGCTTGCCCGCTGTTCGAGAATGTCTGACAGCCTTGTTTTCTTGATGGAACGATGGTGCAGCAGCGCCAGCGAATCATGGCGGTCAACAAATTTGGGATGCACCCGCCTCCGCCGCAGATGTTGGCAACCGGGGATTCGGGATGCAGGCTTTCCATCGGAGTGCTCCTTTCCGCCCCCGTCCAGGGGCGTTTGAGGTTTTGCCAGGAGCGCCCCGCCACACCCCGGATCCAGGGCCAGGAACGGCGGCCGACAGGGCGGCCGTGGAAAAATCCCGGTCCGCGCCCTGGATTTTCGCGGAATCCGCCGGATCAGGGACGATCTCCGGAGCCGGCCCGAAAAATGTCGTTTGATTCCAGCCTGTTGCAAAAAGAGAAATCCGCCATATGGGAACCACACCCGGATGGACGGCAGCAATTCCCGCCAGCCTGACCGTCGGTGCGCGAAGGCGCGGTCATGGCGGACGGCGGTTCCGTGTGCGCACGACCGGCGGCCGGGCGGCGGCCCGGGATCGTGGCGTTGCCGGCGAAGGGCGGGATCGGGGCCGTCCGGGCGTGGCCGGGGCGGTCACGGCCCGGCACGGACGGGCCGGCATGGTCCTCCTTGCCAGGCTCTCCCGCGAGCGCGCGGCAGGGGTCTTCCAGTCCCGGAAGACGAAGGTCCGGCCGGTTCCCGCATCCGGTCCCGGAGGCAGGGGATGCGTTCCTGACGTTCCCGCGCCCGTCCGAACGGCGGGCGGCAGTGCCGCCGCACCGGTCGATCAGGAAGGCGGGCATGGCGAGCGTCATGAAGACGCCCCATGGGCGGTTCCCGCCATGGCCGGAGCCGTGCCCGAAGCTGCAGCCCTCCCGCGTCCCGGTGCCTGGAACGTCCCGTTCCCGGTCGCCCGTCCCGCACGCGGCCGCACCGCATGACGGACACGCCGCGTCCCGGACGGGCGGGAGGTCGGCGGCCCGCGAGAACCTCCGGACCCTCCCTTTCGTGCCGGTCTCCCCGCATCCGGGCATGTCGGTCTTCAGGCCGAAGTTCGCGTCGTCGGCCGGCCGGCCGCGGTCCCGTTCGAAGCGGTGCACGATGCCGGTCTTCCCGTCGCGCCTCTCCCATGTCTCCTTCGTCCCGCTGGCATCGAACCAGCCGGACGGCGGCCCGTGGTCGCCCGGCTTCGCGCCCGGGACGGGCGGAAGCCCTTCTCCGCTCACGAAGCATGACGTGCGGGCCGCCGGCCGCCGGCCCGTCCCCGGCGCCGGCCGCCCTCCCGTGTGCGGACGCTCCCGGCGGAGGTCCTCCGGGAGCCGCCTCAAGGCGTTCCGCTCGCAGTCGTTCCTCCTCCTGCCGTCCTCGTTCCGGACCGGCTCCGGCGCCGGCGGGAACGCCCCGGCGTGGTCGGGACGGACGGTCGCCGCGCCCGGAGCCTGACGGCAGGAGGTCCTCGACCCGTCGCGGCGGGTCCTGACGCGAGCGGCGCCTGCGGACGGCCTTGTGCGAGGAGCGGCGGCCGGTCCCGTCCGCCGGGACCGGGAGACGCCCGCCGAACACCGTCCAGCCTTCCAGCACCTTCCCGCGCTGCAGGGCGGCGTGGACGCCCCCGGACCGCAGCGGCGGAGGCCGCGGGGGCCGGCCCCGTCGCGCCGCTCGCGCATCCGCGTGTCCGACGGCGCCTTCCCCACGCCGAACGGCGCGCGCAGGTTGCGCGCCCGGACCGGGTCCTCGCCGCCCCGCACCTGCCGGCCGGACTGCAGAAGCGACGGGATCCCGGGCGAGAAGACCGCGAGCCCCGACGTCAGGCCTACCGGAAGGCTGAAGTCGCGCGTGTCGATCGGGTCGGGGATGCGGTCGAAGCATGCACGCACGGCGCGAAGCACGGCCCTGGCATCGACGGATGCCTGCGAAAGGAATCTCCGGACATCTGCTGCCCGGCCTTTGCCTGTCTGACGGCAGCAAAGCCGATTCGGCGGGAAAGGTCTGTGACAGGAAAATTCGTGGCTGCCGCGCAACCGACTGACAACAAACGAAAAGAAATCCTGTCGGGAATTGCTGTCGGTCGACCCCGCGCAACAACAACGACCCGCCATTGGAGGAAATCGAACCGCACGGGGATCCGGCGCGGGCTGGAAGGGCGGAAGCCCCGCCTCAGGCCGCCATCGGACGCGCCTTGAAACGGCCCTGCGTCCGGATGCCCGCCCTCCGGGATGCCGGCCAGGCCATTCACGGGTTCCGTGATTCCGTCCTTGCGATGGACAGCGACGCGGTTCCGAAGAGCGTCATGCCGGGCGCCCGGAAGCCCCCGACGGCATCCGTTCCATGACGCGTTCGCGGCCCGCGGCGCTGGAACCCCGGGCGGCCCTGCCGTCGCCCATGGCGACCGTTCCGATGCCGTGGCGACCGTTCCGATGCCGTGGCGGCTGGCCTCGCGGACGAAAGAACGCTGCATCGCACATGCCATGCCGACATATCTTGTTGACTCGAAACGGGCCATTTGCGACGATCAGGACGTGACTGAAAGCTGATGCGATGGATGACGGAGAAGTCGAAATGAGGTTGACGAAGCATCTTGCCGCCTGCGCGGCGCTGGCAATGTCCTGGCCTGCCGCCGCGCAGGAGGCCGTGTTCCCGGGAGACAGCACTTCGGGAACGTATCACGACTACATGAAGACCGTTTACTCGCGCGCGGGCTATCCGGAAAACAGCCAGCTGCCGCTCACGAGCTTTGACGCGGACTTCAACCTGCACGGGCTTGGCGCGGAATCCTGGGTGCAGTCGGATGACGGCCGGACCTGGACCATCACGCTCCGGGACGGGCTGAAATTCTCCGACGGGCATCCCTTGACGGCGGAAGACTACGTGTTCGCCATCGAGCGCGCGGCGACGTCCGGGTACGACTTCGCTTGGTACTGGGACTTTGCGGGCGGCATCGACGGCTGGTCCGACGTGACGTCCGGCGACGCCGGCCTCGAATCGCTGGGCGTAAGGGCCGTCGACGACCTGACCATCGAGGTGAGGACCGTTTCGCCGCGTCCCTTCTGGCCCAGCGTCGCGAGCCTTTGGTATCCGGTTCCCAAGCACGTCTGGGACGAGCACGGCGACGACTATGCAGCCAACGTGGACACGCTTGTCGCGTCCGGGGCCTACATGGTGGAGAGCTGGGAGAAGAACGACAACTCGATGACCTTCGTGCCCAATCCGGAATACGCCGGACCCTGGCCGGCGACCCTTGAACGCCTTGAAATAAACCCCAGCCTCGGGACTGCCGAAGTCGGCCTGCCGGCATATCTCGCCGGCGAGCTGAAGATGGCGTACCTCAACCGCGGCCAGATCCCGTTCATGGAGCGGAGAGAGCCGGAGAACGTTCGGCGCAACGCGATCTTCGCCGTGTCCTACATCTCGTTCGACCTCGATGCGGCGCCGTTTGACGACGTCGACGTGCGCAAGGCCCTTGCCTACGCCGTCGACCGCGAGGAGATGGCCGGGACCGTGCTGTCCGGCCTCGCCATCCCGGCAGGCTCGATCCTCTCGCCGGACTACCCGGGCCACAATGCAGGCATCGCGGCGGAGGCGGTCTTCGATCCGGAAAGGGCGCGCATGCATCTTGCCGCAGCCGGATATCCGAACGGCGAAGGCTTCCCGAAGGTCGAGATATGGTATCGCGACCAGGGCGGCTACAACGGGGCGATCACCGCTCCGATGCTGCAGTACCTGCAGGCCGAGTACAAGGAGCACCTGGGAATAGACATGGACCTCCGCGTCATGCCGACTCAGGACTGGATGCAGGCCCTGCTGAACAAGGAGAACAACCTGTTCCTCTCGCCCTACGAGTTCGACTACATCGACCCTTCGAACTTCTTCGGCATCTTCTACGACGGCGGACGTCACGACCACAGGCTGCCTGAATACGACCGCCTCGTTGCGGAAGCGGGTTCGGCGTCTGACTGGGAGACGCGTCTCGACCTCTACGCGGAGGCGGAGCGGCTCCTGCTCCATGAGAACGTCTCGGTCATCCCCCTTGTCCATCCGATCCAGACGTTCGTCCTGTCCGGCGACGTCAAGGGCGATTCGACCCTCATCAACGCCAACGGCCTTTCGCCGACTCCCCGCGTGACGCCGTTCTTCTACACGCATCTGACCGTCGACTAGACGATGCGCGCCCCGGCGGCACATTGCCGCCGGGGCCGGCCAAGGGAATCCCGTTGACCCGACCGTCCTCCGATCATCTGGTCAGCGTCGAGGGCCTGCATGTCAGCTTTTCGGGGATCGAGGGCAGCGTGCAGGCCGTTCGTGGCGTAAGCCTCCATCTGGACGACGGCGAAAGCCTGGGAATCGTCGGGGAGAGCGGGTCCGGGAAGTCGGTGTCCTGTATGGCCGTTCTGAGGCTCCTGAGGAGTCCGCCTGCACGGATCAGCGCCAAGCGGCTGGAAGTCGCCGGAATCGAGATCACCCGCGCGAGCAGGAGCGACCTGTCCGCGATCAGGGGCGGGGTGGCGTCCATGATATTCCAGGATCCGATGACCGCAATGGATCCCTGCTACACCATCGGCCAGCAGATCGTGGAGACCATCCGGACACATCGCGGAACGCCGCGCCGCCGCGCGAGGGAGGAAGCTCTGGGGTTGCTGAAGAAGGTGCAGATCGTCAATGCAGAGGCGATCCTCGACAGCTTTCCGCACCAGCTTTCCGGCGGCATGCTGCAGCGCGCCATGATCGCAATGGCCCTGTCCTGCCGCCCTCGCGTCCTGTTTGCGGACGAGCCGACCACGGCCCTTGACGTCACCGTTCAGGCCCGGATCCTGCAGCTCATCAAGGAGATCCAGGAGGAGATGGGCATGGGACTGGTCATGATCACGCACGATCTCGGCGTGATCGCCGAAACGTCGGATCGCGTCGCGGTAATGTACGGCGGCAGGATCATGGAAACCGCGCCGGTCGAGAGAATCTTCGAGGCCCCGGCCCATCCCTACACCAGGGCGCTTCTCGACTCCGTGCCCGGACAGGGCAAGGGCCGGGGCCGACTGACCGAAATCCCGGGCAGCGCGCCCGATCCGTCAGCCCCGCCCGAAGGCTGCCCGTTTCATCCGCGATGCCCCGGAGCCGACGCGAGATGCAGTTCGTCCGATCCCGAGCTTGTGAAGGTCACGGAGGCGAGTGCCGCCGCATGCTGGAGGCTCTCGTGACTGCCGCCTCCAAGATGCGGCCGGCACTCCAGCTCTGCGGAATCGAGAAGACCTTCGCCCTGAGGTCGGGAAGCATCCTGAACCGCAAGCGCACAGAGGTGAGAGCCGTGCGCGACATGAACCTTGTGCTGGAACGCAACAGCATCATGGGCCTTGTCGGGGAGAGCGGCTCAGGCAAGACCACGACGGGAATGATGGCGTTGAGGCTGATCGAGCCGACGTCCGGCCGGATCAGGCTGGAAGGCGAGGACATAACGGAATACGGCCATCAGGAGATGAAGGAGGCCCGGCGGCGCATGCAGGTTGTCTTCCAGGACAGCTACTCCGCGCTCAACCCCATGCTCACCCTGCGGCAGATCGTGGCCGAGCCGCTGCTGATCCACGGCGCGGGAGGCGCCACGGAAAGGAATGCCCTGGCCTTGGAGTGGCTCGAAAGAGTCGGGCTTCACCGCAGCTTCGGCAGCCGCTATCCGCACGAGCTGTCCGGCGGGCAAAGGCAGAGGGTCGCGATCGCCCGGGCCCTGATCCTCCAGCCGGCCGTGCTGATCGCCGACGAGCCGACCTCGGCGCTGGACGTGTCCGTCAAGGCGCAGATCATCAATCTCATTCAGGATCTCCAGAACGAGATGGAGCTCTCGGTCCTGTTCATCAGCCACGATCTCTCCGTGGTGCGGTCGCTGACCGACCGCGTCGCGGTCATGTTCAACGGGCGCGTGGTGGAAGAGGCCGACACGGAAACGATCTTCTCGGGGGCACGGCATCACTACACGCGGTCTCTCCTCGACGCCATCCCCGTGATGGACCCCAGGGCGCGGCCAAGGCGACGCTTCATGTCGCGCGAGGAGATGGAGGAGAAAGTCGTCACCCTTCGGGCGAGCGAAACGGACGGTCCGGCCCGGCCATCCGGGGAAAGGCGTCTCGTGGAGATCTCGAAGAACCACAGGGTCGAGGCAAGGGTGGCTGCATGAGCCTGCCGGAAACAAGGGGCGGCACGGCATGCTAGGATACGCCCTTCGCCGTCTCGTTTCGGTCTCGGTCACGTTCTTCGTCGTATCGATCATAATCTTCCTGATGATGCACTCGATCCCGGGCGGCCCGTTCGATGCCGGCGAGATGCCGCTGGCGGAAGAGGTCCGGCAAAGGATGATGGCCCAGTACGGCCTCGACCGGCCGCTTCACGTCCAGTACCTGAACTACATGTGGGGCGTGCTCAGGCTGGACTTCGGCGTCCCGTTCCAGAGTCCGGGCGAGACCGTCACCGGCCTGATCGGCCGGGCCTGGATTCCGTCACTCGTCCTTGGCGGCCTGGGGGTCCTGGTCGGCACGCCGCTCGGCATGCTTCTGGGAATGGCGGCGGCGCTGCGCCGCAATACCTGGATCGACTACCTGGCCTCGGCGGTGGCCACGCTCGGGCTGACCGTGCCGGTGTTCGTCACGTCCATGCTGCTCATCCTGCTGTTCTCGGTGTGGCTGAACTGGCTGCCGTCATCGGGCTGGGGCGAGCCGAAGCGGTGGATCCTGCCAATCATCGCCTATGCGACCATCCCTCTGGCCACGTACGCCCGCTACATGCGCTCCGCCATGCTGGACACGCTCAGCAAGCCCTTCGTGACGGTGCTTCGCGCAAAGGGGCTGTCCGAACGCAGGATTGTCTTCCAGCACGTCCTGCGCAATTCGGCGATCCCGCTCGTGACCGTCTTCTTCCCGATGTTCCTCGGCACCGCGACCGGCTCGATATTCGTCGAAGCCATATTCCGGGTTCCGGGCCTGGGCAGCTTCTTCGTGTCATCGATAGAGACCAGGGACTATCCCCTGGAGATGGCCCTGATGCTGATACTGGCGATCCTTTTCGCGCTCGCGTACCTGGTGTCCGACATCCTGTATGCCTGGCTGAACCCCCGCATCCGGTTTGGCGGCGGCGCGGAATGAGCGGCCCCGACTCAGCGGCCGCGCCCGGCACGCCATTCGTCCAGCCCGGGCCGACGGGACGCGCACATGGCCCCTTGTGGCACGCATGGAGACGCCTGGCGGCAAATCGAGCGGCCCTGGCCGGCGGCGGAACCGTCGCCGCGATCGCGGTTCTCGCGATCGTCGCTCCGCTGATCTTTCCGACCGGTCCGACCGATCAGGCCTACCTGCAGGAAGCCCTTGCCTTCCCGTCGCGGGAACACCCGTTCGGGGTCGACGACCTTGGCCGGGACTTCCTGACGAGGACGGTCTACGGGGCGCGCGTGTCGCTGAGCATCGGCTTCATTGCCGCGGCATTCTCCGTCATCATGGGAATTCCGCTGGGTGCGGCCGCAGGATACTACGGCGGCGCGACGGACTGGTTCATCATGCGCCTGATCGAGATATTCTCGGTTCTCCCGCCGCTCCTGGCGGCACTGCTGCTCGGGGCCGTGGTCGGCGGCGGCTTCTGGATGATCGTGTTCATCGCCGCACTGTTCGGCTGGGTCCAAGTCTGCCTGCTGGTCAGGGCGCAGGTCAAGGCGTTCAAGTCAAAGGAGTTTGTCCGCGCGGCGGTGGCCCTCGGCGCAAGCCCGGCCTACGTCGTTTTTCGCCACCTGATTCCCAACTCCGTCTCGCCGATCATTGTTGGCTTTGTCCTCGCGATCCCCCTGGCGATGATGCTCGAAGCGTCTCTCAGCTTCCTCGGCGTGGGCGTTCCTCCTCCCACGCCGAGCTGGGGGCAGATGATAAGCGTCGGGATGAACTTCATGTACTTCTACTGGCACCTTGCCGTGTTTCCGACGATTGCACTCGCGGCAACCGTGCTTGCGACCTCGCTCTTCGGAGACGGCCTGCGTGACGCGCTGGATCCGACCATGGAGGGACGCCGGGCGTGAGCGGAAACGGCATGCGCGACCTCTTCCTGCTTGACCCGGGAACGGTCTTTCTGAACCACGGCTCTTTCGGAGCCTGCCCGCGACAGGTGTTCGAGCGCTACCAGGCCTGGCAGCTCCAGCTGGAACGGCAGCCGGTGGCCTTTCTGGACCCTGGGCGAGGCTACGGGAGATGGATGGCGGAGACGCGGCGTGCTCTCGCGAACGACCTGGGGGCCGATGCAGATGACGTGGTCGGGTGCGTGAACGCGACGCATGGCGTCAACATCGTGGCCCGATCGCTGCCTCTGGAACCGGGCGACGAGATTCTGACGACCGATCACGAATACGCCGCGACCGAGAAGACCTGGGAATTCGTGGCGCGCAACACCGGCGCAAAACTGGTCCACGTGGCCATTCCCTTGCCCCTGACCGAGGCCGCGCAGTTCAATGACGCCGTCACCGGCGCCATGACCGATCGCACGCGCGTCCTGTTCGCAAGCCATGTCACCTCGCCCACCGCCCTTGCCTTCCCGCTTGAGACGGTCATCGAAGAGGCGCGTCACAGGGGCATCTACACCGTCATTGACGGCGCGCACGCTCCCGGGCACGTTTCGCTGGATCTCGACAGGCTTGGCGCGGATTTCTACTGCGGGAACTGCCACAAGTGGATGATGGCTCCCAAAGGGGCGGGTTTCCTCCATGCCCGCAGGGAGCATCAGCCGATGCTTGACCCGCTGGTCATCTCGCATGGCTGGCAGGGCGATCGCATGGCCGAAGGCCCGTTCGGGGGCTCGCCTTTCGTGGATGCAATGGAAGTTCAGGGCACACGGGATCCCTCGGCCTGGCTGACCGTGCCGGAGGCGCTGCGCTTCCGTCGCGAGCAAGGCCTGGACGAAGCGGCGGGAAGCTGCAGCGACCTGGCCCATGAGACCGCCGGCCGCCTGCTGGATCTATGCCGGACCGAACCACTTTCGTCCCGTGAATACTCCGCACCCCAGATGGTTTCGGTTCCCGTGCCGACGAGGAAGCACGTCTGGCTGCAAAGAGAGCTGCATGACCGGCATCGCATCGAGATCCCTGTCGTGCACTGGAACGCGTCGTCCTGCCTCAGGCTGTCGGTTCAGTGCTACAACACGCGGGCGGAAATGGATCTCCTGATCGAAGCTGTCGCCGGCCTTCTGGAGCTTGCGGCCGCGACGTGACCGGAAAAAGGCTTGGCTCGTGCTCTTCCACCAATTCCCGACAGCCTGACCGTCGGCGCGCGAACGCCCGGTCATGGCGGACGGCGGTTCCGTGCGCGCACGACTGACGGCCGGGCGCAAGACCGGGTCACGGTGACCGTCGCCGTCAGGATTCCCTGCATCGGATCGGCGCACTGGGACGTGATCGGCCACGCAGGCGCTGCCATGGCCGAAGGCTCGGACGTTCCAGGGCGCATTGTTCGGCGCCCGGGCGGGGTCGCCATGAACGTGGCCGCTTCGCTGGCGCGTTTCGGCATGAAGCCGACGCTGCTCGCGGCCATCGGAAGGGACGATGAAGGCGAGAAACTGATCTCCTTCGCTTCCGAAGCCGGAATCGACATGACATGCGTCCACAGGGCCGCAGGGCTTCCAACGGACGGCTACATGGCCATCGAGGGGCCTGGAGGCCTGATCGCGGCGGTTGCCGACGCGCGTTCGCTCGAGGCCGCCGGCGACAGGATCCTTCTCCCGCTCGCAGACGGTCGCCTCGGGTCGGCGAAGGCGCCATTCGCGGGGCCGATCACGCTTGACGGAAACCTCACCGGCGCGCTTCTGGCCGAAATTGCGACGAGCCCTCTGTTCGAGGAGGCAGACCTGCGCGTGGCGCCCGCCTCTTCCGGCAAGGCCGCGAGGCTCGCGCCGCTGCTCGACATGCCGAACGCCTCGATCTACCTGAACGTCGCGGAGGCCGGGATCCTGTGCGGCTCCCGGTTCGACAGCGCACGCGACGCGGCAGGCGCGTTGCTGGAACTTGGCGCGGATCGAGCACTGGTCACGAATGGCAGGCACGCGGTCGCGGATGGAACCCGCAACGGCATCATCGTGGCAGATCCGGCCCCGGCAGAGGTTGCACGCGTGACCGGCGCAGGCGACACGTTCCTCGCGGCACATGTCGCGGCGGAAATCGCCGGCGCGCCGCCCGAAGACGCCCTTGACCAGGCTCTCAGGGCCGCGGCCAGACATGTCTCGGAAGGAGCGCCCTGATGACGCTGCCCCTCGAAATCGATGAAGAGGTCCGGGACGCGCTGGAAGGCGGCCGGCCCGTGGTCGCCCTGGAATCAACGATCATCTCCCATGGCATGCCCTATCCCCGGAACGTCGAGATGGCTCTCTCGGCCGCAGACGCCGTGCGAGGCGAAGGAGCGGTTCCCGCGACCGTCGCCGTGCTGGCCGGTCGGTTGACCGTCGGCTTGCCGAAGGAGAGGCTGGTCTCCCTCGCCCAGGCCGGCAGATCGGTCCAGAAGCTCTCGCGCGCCAACCTGGCATCCTGCATCGCCTCCGGGGAAACCGGAGCGACGACCGTCGCCGCCACGATGATCGCGGCCCATCTCGCGGGCATCGAGGTCTTCGCCACCGGCGGCATCGGCGGCGTTCACAGGGGCGCGGCGGCGAGCTTCGACGTTTCCGCCGACCTCCGGGAACTTTCGGTCACGCCGGTTGCGGTGGTCTGTTCAGGCGTGAAGGCGATTCTCGACATCCCGAAGACCCTGGAGGTGCTGGAAACCCTTGGCGTGCCGGTCACGACTTTCGGGAGCCCCGACTTCCCGGCCTTCTGGTCACGCGACTCCGCCGTTCCGTCACCTTCGGTGTCCAGGAGCACCCGTCAGATTGCAGAGGAATTCCTCGCGCGCCGGAATCTCGGCCTCCAAGGCGGCCAGCTGGTTGCCAATCCCGTTCCGGCGGAGGAGGAAATTCCCGCGGCCGCGATGAATGCGCTGATCGAGAGGGCGGTTTCCGAGGCGCGGGAGCGGGTTGCCGGACCCGCGGTCACGCCATTTGTCCTCGGTCGAATCTTCGAACTGTCCGGGGGACGCTCGGCGAAGGCGAACGAAGCGCTGATGCTGAACAATGCGCGCCTGGCGGCAAATGTTGCGGCCGATCTCTCCGCTGCACGCGGGGCCGGATGACCGCCTTCGAGGGCGTCGTGCGCACCGCCTCACGCGCAGGAACTGGTCCCGCATCCCGTGCCGAGGCGATCGAGCGGACGAGTCCGCGTCAGGAGGAAAGCGTCGACGTTCCGGCCGTCAGGCATGCTGCAGGCCGGACGCCAGGCGCGCCTGACCGACCGCCTGGCGCCCCGCGGCAGGCATCCCGTTGCGGAACGGGGTGTAGCCCAACTTTTTGACATCTGCGTTTTCCGCATGCACTTTCCGGCGGGTGCGCGTCGGACCAGGGCTGGAAGAGCCGGCCGGCGGCGCGCCTTGAGGCAGATGCAGGAGTGCGTGTCATGACGAAGAGCGAAGGGAGCCGGGTGCACCGCCATCCGGACGCGGCGGACTGTCTGGAAAGCCTGACGGAAGGCGAGGCGGCCGTTCATCCGCCGGTGGTCCGCGAACACGGGGACGGGTTCACCCGATGCTGGCTGGAGGGCGGCGAGGTGAGGAGCCGCGACGTCGCGGCGGCCGAGCTGCCGTTGGCGGGCCACCGTCCGGACGGCGGGCGGCCGGCGGAGTTCGGGCCGCTGCTTCCGCGGCTGGCGGCGGACCTCGCGTCGGGCGCCCCCGATCTGGACGGGGGCGGGCGCGCGCTCCGGGACGCCTCGCCGGGCGGCGGCGCGGCGGCGCCGAGCTTCTGCCGGGCGGCTGGACGCGACGCGGCCGGCGCCGGAGTGCGCGGCCTGCGGCAGGCCGACGGCCCGGCATTCGTCGTCGTCGAAGTCCTTGCCTCGAGCCGGCTCGGCCGGGTCGAGGCGGAGCGGTCGCGTTTCCGCTGCCGGTCGTGCGGCGGGGGATGCTCCCCGCCGGACCGGGCGCCGGGGCTGGAGGGCGAGACGGTGACGCCGGGGATGGCGAGCGTCATCGCCGGGACGGTGCCGCTGACGGGCTTCGAGGCGGCGAGCCGGCACGTCGACAGCCTCGCCGGTGTGGACGCGTCGTCGAGCGCGCTGCAGCGCCGGGCGCTGGATCTCGGCGAGGCGGCGGCCCGCTTCGGGCGCGAGGAGGTCGTCGACGGCAAGCCGCCGGAATCGCGCATGCAGCTCTCCGTCGACGGGACCGGCGTCCCGATGCGCAGGGAGGAGACCGAGGGCGTTCGCGGCAGGCAGGCCGACGGCACCTCGAGGACCCGAGATGCCAGGCTGGCGGTGGCGTGCACGGCCGAGGGGCGGGACCCCGGGACCGGCGCGGCTCTCAAGGACCGGGGCAGCGAGTCGTCCGGCTGCCTGACCGGCGGCGCGGCGGCGCCGTCCGGAGGCCGGGAGGCCTCGGACTTCGCGGCGCGGCGCGACCGGGAGGCCCGGCGGCGGGGGCTGCACGACGCGGGCGGGCCCGTCGTCGTCTCCGACGGGGCGGACTGGATCCCCAACGCCTGCGAGGAGCTCTTCGGGGGCCGGAAGGTCACGTTCGTGCCCGGCCTCCTCCACTGCCTGGAACGCGCCTCCGACGCCGCGAGGCGATCCTGCCGGCGGGGGCGGAGCGGGACCGGCGGTTCGCGGAGGCGAGGCCGACGTCAGGGCGGGCCGGGCGGCGAAGGTCGTCCGGGAGCCGGCGCCGTCCGGGGACCGGCACGAGGAAGTCGAGGCGTGCCGCCGCCATTTCGAGAGGAACCTCGGCCGGATGCGGTACGACCGGTACCGCGATCAGGGCATCCAGGTCGGGAGCGGCGTCGTCGAGGGCGGATGCCGGCGGTTCGGGCTGCGGCTCAAGCGATCGGGAACGCGCCGGGCGGAGAGGGGCGCCAACGCCATGCTGGCGCTGAAGGGCTGCGCCATGAACCTCAGGCTGCCCGACTTCCTGGAATGGCGGACGAATCAGGCCGTCGCCGCATGATGTCAAAAAATTGGGCTACACCCTGCGGAACGGAAGGCGTTGCCAGCGACACGCCCAGCCTCTAAGTTCGTTCCTCCGAGCATTCCGGGCCAGAACGCATGCGCAGCAGATTCTACGACAACCACGTGATCCGACGGCGAAGGAGCGCCTTCGCCTGGCTCAGAGGCTCGTTCCTGACCGGGCTTGTCGTGATCGCCCCGATCGGGCTGACGCTCTGGCTGATCTGGACGGTCGCGGGCTGGGTCGACAGCTTCGTACTGCCCTTCGTGCCCACCTGGCTCAGGCCGGACCAGTATGTCGGGCTGAACATCCGCGGCGTCGGCGTGATCCTGTTCCTGATCTTCACCGTTGCCGTCGGGTGGCTCGCCAAGGGAATAATCGGCAGGTCGCTGATTCACTGGGGCGAAAGCCTGGTGCACAACCTTCCCGTGATCCGCTCGGTCTACAAGGGCCTGAAGCAGATCGCGGAAACCGTGTTCGCGCAGTCGGAAACCACGTTCGACAGGGCATGCCTCCTGGAGTATCCGCGCAAGGGGATCTGGGCCATCGCCTTCATCTCCAAGGCCGCAAGGGGCGAGGTCGACGCCAAGATCGCCCACGAAGGCGGAAAGACCGCCGTCTTCCTGCCGACGACGCCCAACCCGACCTCCGGATTTCTCCTGTTCGTCCCGAAGGGCGACCTGATCGAACTCGAAATGTCGGTCGAGGACGCCGCCAAGCTCGTGATCTCTGCGGGACTGGTCTATCCTGACGAGGGCCGGCCAGGGAGACTCGCGATTCAGCGGCCGGGTCCGGCGAACGCTGACGGCATGACGCGCCGGGCGGCCGGCACATGACAGGGCCGGAAGCGACGTCCGCCACCGGGCCCGCCCCGGGGCGCTGCCTGAAGGCCGCGCATCGCGGACAGCCCGGGCGGGCGGCGGGTCCGGATCAAAGAGCGGTCCAGCCGCCGTCCATGGAAACCGCCGCGCCGGTCAGCTGTGCAGCCGCGTCGCTGCACAGGAAAACCGCGAGGCCGCCGACCTGTTCCACCGTCACGAACTCCCTCGTCGGCTGGCGGGCAAGCATCACCCGCTCGACCGCCTCGCCTTCGGAGATGCCGTGCTCCTTCGCGGTGTCGGGGATCTGCGCCTCGACCAGCGGCGTCAGGACATAGCCGGGACAGATGGCGTTCGCCGTGATCGGGTCGCGCGCCGTCTCCAGCGCCACGACCTTGGTCATGCCGACCAGCCCGTGCTTCGCCGTCACGTAGGCCGACTTGTAGGGAGAGGCCGTCAGCCCGTGCGCGGAGGCGATGTTTATGATGCGGCCCCAGCCCCTCTCGCGCATCAGGGGGACGGCAACGGCCGTCGTGTGGAAGGCGGAATTCATGTTGATCGCGATGATCGAATCCCATGTCCCGGCCGGGAACTCCTCGATCGCCGCGACATGCTGAATGCCGGCGTTGTTCACGAGGACGTCGCAGGCGCCTGCCTGCCCGACAAGCGCACGGCATTCGTCCGGCTTCGACATGTCGGCCCGGACATAGCGCGCCTTCACCCCGGTCTCGCCCGCAATCCGCGCCGCCAGCGCATGATCCTCGTCGCGGTCCGTCAGCGAGTTCAGAATGACGTCCGCGCCGGCCCGCGCCATCGCCCAGGCGATGCCGAGCCCGATCCCGGAATTCGAGCCGGTGATGACGGCCGACCTGCCTTCGAGCGACATGACGATCTCCGTGAAAGGCGCGGCGGGGCCCGGGAGGCGGCACCGGCTGCAGCCCGGCCGGCTAGCTAGAAGCCCAGCCCCTCGTACTTCTTCTTGAACCGCGACACGCGGCCACCGGTGTCCAGAAGGCGGGTTCCGCCGCCGGTCCATGCCGGATGCACGGTCGGGTCCACGTCAAGCGAGAGCTGGTCGCCCTCCGCCCCCCATGTCGAACGCATCTGGACGACGTCGCCGTTTGTCATCCTGACGTCAATGACGTGATAGTCGGGATGGATGTCTTTCTTCATTGGCGCGTCCCTCAGGCCTCGCTCTTCGGCTTGTACGTGGAGTCCTCCGCGATCCGCGCCGACTTCCCGCGCCGCGACCGCAGGTAGTACAGCTTCGCGCGGCGAACGCGCCCGCGACGCACGACGGTGATCGAATCGATGTTGGTCGAGTGCAGCGGAAAGACCCGTTCCACGCCCTCGCCGAAGGAGATCTTGCGCACGGTGAACGAGCCGGAAACGCCTTCGCCGTTCTTTCGCGCAATGCACACGCCCTCGTAGTTCTGAACGCGTGTCCTCGTGCCTTCCGTGACCTTGTAGCCAACCCGGACGGTATCGCCGGCCTTGAAGTCCGGAACGCTCCTGCCGAGTGCGGCGACCTGCTCGGCTTCAAGCTCAGCGATCAGATCCATCGGACCCACTCCTGTCGTGCCCCGGACCGCCCCGGGAGATGTTTCGTGCCCCTGAGGGTCGGCCATTCCGCCGGACCGGGCGCGCCGCCCGCCGGAGAATGCCGGTCGACTCTCCTTTCGGGCGCGACCGTGCCCGCGAGACCGCGTTCCTATAGGGGGTGCCCGGGAGGCAATCAAGAAGAAATGTAGGGGGCGGGCATTGCGCCGCCGGGCAAACCGAACAAATGCCGCCAAGGGCGACTCGCCTGGGAATCGAGGCCGGGCGCCGCATGCCTCGTTGCGCACCCTGCCCCCTTGCTCTCCCGTGGAGGGCGACTCGCCTGGGAATCGAGGCCGGGCGCCGCATGCCTCGTTGCGCACCCTACCCCCTTGCTCTCCCGTGGAGGGGTGTCTGGCCGGCCACCGGCACGTCGCCGGGCCTTTCCGCGGCCGGCGTTCGCGTCGGGCCCGGGGCCGTGACGCTCTGGCCGCCGGCCTGTCAAGAATGGATGCCGCCAACCAGGCCTTGGCGTGGATGCGGATGCCCGGGACGTGGAGCATGCGGGCCTCGATCCCGCCGTGCATGCGCCCTCCCCGACAGGAGCGGCCGCCCGCCCCTACCGCTCCTCGCCGGAATATGCCTGCCAGAGATCCGGCCGGCGCTCCCTTGTCAGCCGCTCCGCCTCCCGCCGGCGCCACCTCGCCACGGCCTGATGGTCGCCGGACGTCAGGACGTCCGGAATGCCCCGCCCCTCCCAGGCTGCCGGGCGCGTGTAGTGCGGATGCTCGAGCAGTCCGTTCGAGAAGCTCTCGCCCGCGATCGAGACCGCGTTGCCAACCACGCCGGGCAGGAGCCGAACGACAGCGTCGATCAGCGCCTGCGCGGCGATCTCCCCGCCTGTCATCACGAAATCGCCCAGCGAGACCTCCTCCATGCCGAACCGGTCGATCACCCGCTGGTCAATCCCTTCAAACCTCCCCGAGACGAGAACCAGGCCCGGGCCTTCCGAGAATCGCTCCACCATCGCCTGGTCAAGGCGGCGCCCGCGCGGACTGAGACAGACGATTGGCAAGGCGGCTCCCCGGCAGGCCTCCCGGATGGCGCTCCCCACGACGTCAGCACGAAGCACCATGCCCGCGCCGCCGCCGGACGGCGTGTCGTCGACGCTGCGGCGCCTGCCCGCGCCGAACTGCCGCAGATCAACGGTTTCCAGGTTCCAGAGTCCTTCAGCCAACGCCTTTCCGGTCAGCGAAGCGCCCAGCACCCCCGGGAACGTCTCGGGAAACAGCGTGATCGCCTTCGCCGTCCAGGCCCCGGCGCGAGAAGGCCGGTCCGCGAGAAGGCCGCGCGGCGCCGGACTTGCCGTGAAGCTCAGCCGACCATGGGATCTCGCGTCGCGCCTGTCCATGCCGAGACCATATAGGACCGGGACCGCCACGCCGCAATCGAGGGCGGCGTCGCGGCCGGCAGGCGAACGGCGTCGGCCCCGCAATAGTCCGTTTCAACGAGTGCCATTGACGTGATGCCCGGATTTCCTCACTGATCTCGCGCAGGCGCTGCAGATCGATGCCGTCCCTGTCTCCGGGACCTCCCGGCGGGGCAATGGCATTCGGATAAGGATTCCGTGCGTTCGGATAAGGAAAGCCCCGCGCTTCGGGCGTGAGCCGGAAGCCGGGGGCCTTGTTTTGGTGGCCTTTCGTGATGTCAGGCGGCCTGACGGTTTTGCCACTTGCTCCTTGGCCGCATTGACCGGCGCGGGCAGCTGCGTCCGGGCCGCTCGCGCTGGAGGCGCCGCGACAGCCCCGTCATGATCCGCGCGACGGAGTTCCTGACCGCGCCGGCCTGTTTCAGGGACAGGGCCTCGATCTCCTTTCCGACCAGGCGCAGGCCGTTCCTGAAGTTGCTCCGCATGGCGGTCAGGCCGTCCTCCCCGCCGCCGGCGTCGGGGTCGCCGTCGCAGCGGCTGGAGAACCGGCGCGTCAGGGTGAGCAGGACGAAGGCGGCGCAGGGTTCCTGGCGGACGCCGCGCTCCGACCTGGCGTGGAACCGTTCGGTCACGGATTTTCCGCTCTTGTGCATCTCCTCGATGCCCCGGCGGCCGTGACAGAGTTCGGACAGCGCCCGGACGCCGAAGCGGCCGCCGTCGGTCAGGGAGGTGGCCAGACCGTATTCGGTGTCCCCGGCGACGTATCTGACGAGGCGGGCGCGGAGGCTCCGGCCCCGGAGCGCGGTCTCGTCCCGGGGGGCGTCGCGGGTCACGGTCCGCTCCGTCTCGCCGGAGGCGTCGAAGGCGTCGAAGGTCGGGTTCGTCCCCTTCTTGAGGCGGAACACGAAGTCCAGCCCTCGCTCCCGGCGGGCCAGCGCCATCGCGAACGACCAGCATCCGCGGTCGTGCACGATGACGTCGCCCTCCGCGGCGCGCTCGAGGTGCGTGAGGGCCGCCAGCCGCTCGTTCTCGTGCCCGAACAGGTCAAAGTCGACGGGGATCCGGCCGCGCAGCCTGCAGGGCGCGGCCATGCCCTGCGGATGGTGCGCCCCGTCCGGGACGCGGAAGCCGCGGGCCGCGAGTTCCCTGGGCAGGGTTGGCTTGGAGCCGTCCACGGCCAGGATCCGGCGGCCCTTCCAGAACGGGCACTCGGGGCCGGTGGCGAGGATCTCCGCGTGCAACCGCCTGAACGCGCCCTCGTCCAGCTTCTCCCGCGCCGCGCAGGCCGTCGACGCGGCCGGGGGCTCGTCCTGGGGCAGGTCGACACCGGCGGCCGCGCACTGTTCCCGGATCTCGCACAGCGTGGTCCGGCAACCCTGCCCGCGCGGCGCGGCGACGAGGCGGAGCGCGAACAGCATGACGGGCAGGCTGTCGAACACGCGCCTGCGCTTCTGCCAGCGGGCGTCCTCGCGCGCCGCGACGGCGGTGGCGGCCGCGACCAGCGCCGCGAAGCCCTTCGAGAACCGGAGGTCGGAGGCGGCGGAACGCCCGCGTTCGGACCGCGTCGGCGGCTTCGGCTCCCCGGCCTCCCGCTCCCCGCGCAGGATCTCCCGGCAGGCCGGGTCCAGCGGCATCACGCAGGCCCCCTTGCGCGACTTGCCCCTGCCCGCGGCGGTCTCGCCGATCCGCTCCCAGTTGGCCGCGCGGCAGCAGGTGGCCCTGAACCGGGTCTCGTCCTTGAGGGGTCTCGCACAGGACGGGGCGCCAGCCGTGGAGGCGCTCCCAGTCGTCCGACAGCCGCCGCGCCGCCATGGCCGGCGCCGAGGACGCCAGGAATTTCGAGCGCACCCATGGAAACACGAGATGCCGTGCGTTCACCACCATCAGGTGCCGCCTGCGGTCCCTCACCCTGTCGCTCCACCCGACCCAGCGGTCGCGGCAGGGCAGCGCCTTCGTCGCCGCCTCGAACAGCAGGCGTCCCAGCCTGCGCCCCTCGCCGTCGGTGACGAAGTGCCGGACGTGTGCCCCGAAGGGGCGGCGGCAGCCGAGATGGTGGTGCCGGTCCATGAGCGCGTTCCAGAGCTGCCGGCCCTCGGTGTCGGTCACCGGCTCCAGCCTCGGCGGGCGCAGCTCCGCGAGCGGCGCGGCGATCACCGGCCCCGGGTCCGAGGCGGACGTCCAGGCAGGCCTGTCGGCGGCCCTCGCGTCGCGGACGCACCCCTCCCGCCTCGGCGGAAGGGTCAGGATGCCGTGGCTTTCCAGCGTCCCGGCATCCCGAGGCAGGCGCCGACCCTGTACGATCCCTTCGCCGTCGTCCAGCCCGGATGCTCGCAGGTCGTCTTCGCGAGCTCGTTGCGGCTGTCGTTCGGAAAGAGCCCGGCCGTCTCCTGGACGCCGGCGATCTGCCGCCGTGTCAGGCGACGCCCGGAGAAGGCGGTCGACCTGAGGTCGGCGATTCGCGGATCCATGGCGCGCTCCCGCATTTGCCTGACGCCATCATGCAAATCGCCGGCCGCTTGTCAAGCGGTTATGCGAAAAAATTCCGGGATGCGGGAAACCGCGCGATATCAGGAGGTTGCGGCCGGCGGAAAAATCGCGCCCGGAACGTTAGGCCCATCCGAATGCCATTGGCCGGCGGGCGATCGCCGGGCCGGAAAGCCCGCTTTCCCGGGGCGTGGATCTGGCAGCGTTCTTCGTAGGTCAGGTGGCGATGGCCCTCGGGCATGACGGTCTCCTTCTTCCAACGAAAGGGACTGTCGCCGCCGCCTGGCCGATTCGCAACATCATGTGTCACATCGACCAGGACCCGCCTACATCAGGTGTTGCACTTCGGACTGGAACGGGGGTGACCAGACCAATCCAGAAATGCGGCGATCTCGGGATTGGTTCTCAACTCCTCCAATTCATTCTCCGTAGGAACCTGGGGCCTGTCCCGGTCAACATTGACCATGCACAGGAAACCCATCGGTCTGTCCACGGCCGCGCGGAACTGATGCCAGGTCATCGAGGGAACCGTTACAAGATCATAGGCGCCGACGTCGCGCACCTTGTCACCGACAAGGCATTTTCCCGCGCCGTGCAGGATCATTACGGCATGAACATGTTCGTGTCGTTCGAAAGTCGAATATCCTCCGGGTTTGATATCGAAGAACCTGAGTTCGCAAGACAGGCTGCTGTCTCTATGCAGGATCTGTCGCGATATGTCCTTGAATGAAATTTCTCCATCCTGTTTGTAGACAAGCTCCTCGACGCCTTCCCAAGAATAGCCGTCCCTGAACTTCGCGACCTCTTTTCTGTCGAGTTCCATGCGTTGGTCTCTCCAGCTTCGTTTTGGATGACGAGGGATTGCCATACAGTCATTTTCCGTCATTGCGAACCGGTTTCGGGCCATAGGGTTTAGCCCGGATCAGTTGGTGATTGCGATTCGCAGATGCGCACGATGGCCTCGCAGTGCTATGCAGCAAAGGCTGCAGATTTCCTCGACTGGCTGGCGAGTCAGGCCGTCCCCGCCTCATCAAAAAATTTGGGCCACACCCCGGGCCATAAACCGTTGATCAGCGTCTTCAATACGGGCCTTCCGCCGCCTGCCTCGGGATTCCACTGGCTCTCATATTTACCTGAAGCGCGGGAATTATGGGCTTCGTCTCAGAATGTCTCGCGCTCCGGCCGGATCACAGGGCGACATATTGCGGTGTCGTCCGCACAAAGCGCACGAAAGAACCCTGCGGACAGGCGCGCCCGGCTACGCCTGCAACCCATGGCGGACACCGATCGGGAAACGACGTGACGTCCGGAACTCACTGGACTGGCGGCCTGCAGCTGGTGATGGCGGCCGGTTTTCGCAGCTGTCCGGCTTCGTGAAAGGAAGCCGCACGCCGGAAAGGAAGGTGATGTCTCCATCGATTCAATGCGGTTGGCGCAGCGGGCCGCATGACGGGCTACCGGCCGACCCGCGGGCCGCCCCCATGTGGCGTGATTCGGGGTGACGCATCCGTTACTGGGTGCACTGCTGTGCCCGGGGCGGACGGCGGGCGGACGTGTCATGGAGTGTCCTCCGGTTGCGTTTGAATGACGGCGCTCACCCTACGGCCCTGCCGGAAGACAAGGCGAATTTTCAGAGTGAGCCACCGCCTTCAAAGGAGTTATGCCCGAAAGTCGGTGATGGCCTGGGTCAGGCGGCATATCATGGCGGCGTTCCAACGCCGTCGGTTCTCGGGGAGAAGGGGATGTGCCGCCATGGCCGGATCCACCGTTGTACCGTTCGGACCGCCATCCGGATTTTCACTGGATCCACTGACGGAAGTGATGCGGCCTGCCTTGTCGTCGCCGCATTCAGTCCTGCGCGGCGGCCGGCTTCGGCCGCGCGCCGTTCCCCGACCTCCCTTCAGCCGTTTCCGCCAGCGCTTCCACGCGCTCGGCGATCTTCGCCAGGGTTCCGAACACCGCGTCCCCTGGCGGCGCAGCCCGTGCCCGCTCATGCGCGGCCCTGCCTTCCAGATCGGTGATCCGGGCCTCCTGCCGTACGGCCGTTTCCTCCAGCCGGTCCTTCTCGCTTGCGGCGGCGACATGCCTGTCGGCCAGCATCAGCCCGGCCATGAGCAGCATCTCCGCGTCGGGAAGGCGCCGGGACCGGCCCTCAAGCGCCCTGGCTTCGGCATCGAGCAGCCCGGCGGCCTGGCTGAGCGCGCCTTCCTCGCCATCCCGGCATGTCACGTTGAAGAGCCTTTCGCCAATCCGGACCGACACCTCGGGCATCATCCGGCCTCCTTCAGCACCGGTTCAAGCGCTGCCAGGATTTCCGCGATCTCCGCCCTCTCCACGTCGCGGGCGGCGCGAAGGCCGGCAAGCTCGCCCTCCAGGGCGAAACTCAGCAGGTCCGGCTGCATCAGCCCCCGGGCGTTGGCCGAGCGGAGCGCAGCGTTCGATTCCCTGAGCTTCCGGTTCACCGCCCGCGTCTGCTGAAGCAGGGCGTCCCGGGTCCTGAGCGCCTCCTGCAAGCGGCCCACTTCGGCCTCGAGCCCTTCAATGACTCCGTCCCGGCCCCCGGACTCGGCGCCGATCCCGTCCAGCGCCGATTCAGCCCTGTCCAGCGCGGACAGTATCCTGCCTTCAAGTTCGGAGATGTCGCTCATGGTCGCTCCTGGCTTGCGAATCCGCCCTGGCCGGACGCCCGGTGCCTGGCCCGCGAATCAACGGCGGGCGGAAGGGCCTGAAGGGAGCATAGCGCATGCGGCGACGGTTTCACCCACTTTCCTCAGGATGCGCCAAGGCTCGCTTGCCTTCGGCAAGCGGGCTGCTAAGAACCGGGACGATACGGACCAGCGGAGGGCGGCAGCATGGACATGGAGACCCTCAAGGAACTGCACCCGGACCATTTCGCGCGCGCAGCGGCAATTCGCGCACTCGCCATGGATGCAGTCCAGGCCGCCAATTCCGGCCATCCGGGGATGCCCATGGGCATGGCGGACGTGGCGACGGTCCTCTTCGAGAAGCACCTCAAGTTCGATGCGGCCGATCCGGACTGGCCGGATCGCGACCGCTTCATCCTGTCTGCGGGCCATGGCTCGATGCTGCTCTACGCGTTGCTGCACCTCACCGGCTACGAGGACATGACGCGCGATCAGATCAGGCGCTTTCGCCAGCTCGGCGCGGTCACGGCGGGCCATCCCGAATACGGGCATGCCAAGGGGATCGAAACAACGACCGGACCCCTTGGCCAGGGACTCTCGAACGCGGTCGGGTTCGCCATTGCAGAAGAGGCTCTCAGGGCGCGTTTCGGGAAAGGGGTCGTCAATCATTCCACCTATGTCATCGCAGGCGACGGATGCCTGATGGAGGGGCTGAGCCAGGAGGCGATCGGGCTTGCCGGAATGCAGCGGCTGTCGAGACTGATCGTGCTCTGGGACGACAACGGCATCTCGATCGACGGCCAGATCGCGCTTTCGGACACGACCGACCAGAACCGGCGCTTCCAGGCCTCGGGCTGGGACACCATGGAGTGCGACGGACATGATCCCGAGGACATCGACCGCGCGCTGAGCAGGGCCCGCGAGTCGAACAGGCCCGTGATGATCGCCTGCAAGACCGTCATCGGGTTCGGCGCGCCCGGCAAGCAGGGCACCGCTTCGGCGCACGGCGCGCCCCTGGGACCGGACGAGATCGCGGCCGTGCGCGCCGCCCTTGGCTGGCCGCATCCGCCGTTCGACGTGCCCGGCCCCGTGCTCGAATCCTGGCGTGCCATCGGCCGCCGCGGCCGCGAGGCCCGCCAGGCCTGGCAGGATCGGCTTGCGGCCCTGTCGACGGCACGCCAGGCAGACTTCAACAGGATTATGTCGGGCGGCACGCACAAACGCCTGACACCCGTCGTCCGGGCCTTGAAGAAGTCCCTGTCAGAAGACAGGCCCAAAATGGCGACCCGGAAGGCGTCCGAAGCCGCGCTGGCGGTGATCAACCCCGTGGTGTCCGAGACCATCGGAGGCTCTGCAGACCTGACCGGCTCGAACAACACCAGGACCCCGGATCTCGGAACGTTCGATTCCACGAATCGCAAGGGCCGCTACATTCACTACGGGATACGGGAGCACGGCATGGCGGCCGCCATGGCCGGCATGGCGCTCCATGGTGGCGTCAAGCCCTATGGCGGCACGTTCCTTTGCTTCACCGACTACGCAAGAGGGGCGATCCGGCTTTCGGCGCTGATGCGCCTGCCCGTGACCTACGTGATGACCCATGATTCGATCGGATTGGGCGAGGACGGCCCGACCCACCAGCCGGTCGAGCATCTGGCAATGCTTCGCGCGACGCCCAACTGCCGCGTGATCCGGCCCGCCGACGCGGTCGAAACCGCCGAGGCATGGGAAATCGCGCTTTCGTCCAAGCGGACCCCGACGGTCCTGGCCCTTTCGCGCCAGGACCTGCCGACCGTGCGAACACGGCACAGGTCGATGAATCTCACCGCATTGGGCGCCTACACCCTGGCGCGACCCGGTTCAGGCCGGCGCCGTGCCGTCCTGATCGCCACCGGCTCCGAGGTCTCCGTTGCGCTTGAGGCGCGGTCTCTGCTGGAGGCGGACGGAATCGGCACGAGCGTGGTTTCGATGCCTTGCGCGGAACTCTTTGCAGAACAGCACGAAACCTACCGCAGGCGCGTGCTGCCTGCGGGTGCGGTCCGCGTCGCCGTGGAGGCGGGCGTGCGTCAGGGCTGGGACAGATGGCTTCTTGGCGAACGCGGCCGCGCGGGTCGGGACGGGTTCGTGGGCATGGAGGGTTTCGGCGCGTCCGCGCCGGCCGGGGATCTCTACCGGCATTTCGGCATCACGGCGGAAAACGTCGCCGAGAAAGTCCGCGCGCTGCTTTAGCTGCATGGACGACCCGGCTCCCGGCGCGACGGCGGACGACCGGCAGCTACTTGCTCTTGCCTTCCCTGTACTCGACATGCCTGCGCGCGACCGGATCGTACTTCCGCACGGTCATCTTCTCGGTCATCGTGCGGGCGTTCTTCCTGGTCACGTAGAAATGGCCCGTGCCTGCCGTCGAGTTAAGGCGGATCTTGATCGTCGTCGGCTTCGCCATCGGCTTTCTCCTCTCGGCACCGGCTCCGAAGGCCGCAAGCCGGAATCCATGGCGGCCGGGTATTGACCGAAGGGGCGAAGGTGTCAACACGATTGAGGAATGCAAGCCCAGGGTTCGACCCGGAGATATCGGCACTGGCCTGCTCATGGGCGCCGCGTCGCGAACACGGCCTTCCCCGGCGGCAGGATGCGGATGGCCTGTAAGCCGGATTCTGTGCCCCGTTTCCGGGGCGATGACCATTCATCTTGCCCCGCCGTTGCCGGAGGGGTCATGCTGCCAACCCGGATCCCTGAACCGAAGCGCGTCCGTGCGGGATCCCTATTCGGCATTGCTCCCGGCGGGGCTTGCCGTGCCGGTCCTGTTGCCAGTCCCGCGGTGAGCTCTTGCCTCACCGTTTCACCATTGCCCCGCATGCGAGGCCGTCTGTTCTCTGTGGCGCTTTCCCTCGGGTTTCCCCGGCCGGGCGTTACCCGGCACCGTCGCTCCGTGGAGTCCGGACTTTCCTCGAAACCATCGTCCCGCGGCCATCCAGCCATCCGCAGCGCGCTGCATACATGCATTGTCCCGGCCGAGCAATCGTCAAGGGCGGCTTGCGCGGCGAGAACGGGCGGAGCGCAGGAAACGTCATGCCTGAAAGGATGCGGAAGGGTGTCCGGGCGCGTCATCCCGGGCGCAGCAGGCCACATGCGCCTCCAGACGGGAAACTCCGCGCCAGTCCGGCCATGATCGCCTCGTCATGCCTCGACGCGGGACCGCTGGCGGTCGGGTTGAAGCGCTGGCGGAAGGCGGAGAGTATCGCGGCTTCCCCGGCATCCACCGGGTAGCCGAACACCGAGGCGTCTCGCATGAAGTCGCCGCCCGGCAAGGGCGCAGGCCAGATCGAGAGGCCCGTCTCGGCAAGCCGCCGCCAGTCGAAACGCGGCCCCGGATCGCGCTTGCGGTCAGGCGCCATGTCGGAGTGCCCGATCACCGCCTGCGGAGGCAGGGCGTGACGCTCCAGGATTTCGGCGAGCAGGACTTCCAGCGCCGCCATCAGGGGTTCGGTGAAGCGCGACTCGCCGTCGTTGTCGAGTTCGATCCCGATGGAGCGGGAATTCACGTCGCCCCGTCCTGCCCAGGAGCCGGCGCCCGCGTGCCAGGCCCGCCTGTCCTCGGGAACCATCCGGAAGACCGTTCCGTCCCTTGCCGCCAGGTAATGCGCAGAGACCTCGAATTCCCTGCCGCAGAGACGTTCCAGCGCGGCCTCCGCATCCTTCATCGCAGTGTAGTGAAGCACGACAAGCTCTATCGGCACCCCGGCCGGCCGGTCCCCGAAACAGGACGCGGGCCGTTCGACGACCTCCACCCCTAGCCGTCCTGCCGCGCGATGCGGAACGGACCCGGGTCCCAGTTGCAGGCGAATCCGTCGCCGTCCGGATCGAGGCCCCTGAGGTCGCGTTCGGGACCGCCCGCCTGCAGGAACGCGGCCTGCGCCCGGTCGCTCCAGCCATACCTGGCGCACACCCGCTCGTGCCATGACTCGTTGAACAGGCCCATGCGGCTGTAGACCGGCTCGCCGACGTCATTCGTCGTCGAGAGCGCGTAGGCCACGATGTTGGGCCCCAGCCCGCCGGGACGCGACGGCAGGTCCTCCGGACCGACAAGCTGAAACGCGTCCCGCTGGCGCTGCAGCCGGTCGCGGTCGCTTTCGATGGTTTCGCGCGAACTCACCGCCTCGAAGTCCTGCTCGTCCGAAATGACGGCCCGGTCGACTCCGCCCGAAGGAGGCGCCGCTTCCCCGCCTTGCGCCGGCCCGCCGGCATGCGGCGGCACTGGCGGATCCGCCGCAGCAGAGCCGGATGCCATCTCGCCGGAGGGCTGCGCCCCGGCACCCGGGGCGTCGCCGAATCCCTGGGCCGTGCAGGCCGCCAGGCCGCACAGGGCGACAGCCGTCATCAGGCGGAATGCCAGGTCCTGAACGTGCCGACACGTGTTCCGCAACGACATGCTACCACCACCTCTCGGGCCTTGCCACGAAGCCCGCACGGCTCTCGATCGCCAGGGCGAAATCCAGCAGCTCCCCCTCTTCCCAGGGCTTGCCGACGAGCTGCAGGCCGATGGGCAGGCCTTCCGGGTCAAGGCCGGCCGGCACGGAAATCCCGGGCAGGCCCGCAAGGTTCACCGTCACGGTGAACACGTCGTTGAGGTACATCTGCACCGGGTCGTCGAACTTCCGGCCGAGCGGAAACGCGGCCGACGGGGTCGCCGGCGTCAGGATCGCGTCGACGCCGTCCGCGAAGGCGTCCTCGAAGTCCTTCCTGATGAGCGTCCGGACCTTGCGCGCATGGTTGTAGTATGCGTCGTAGAACCCCGCGGACAGCACGTAGGTGCCGATCATGACGCGCCGCTTGACCTCGTCCCCGAAACCCTCCGCCCGGGTCCTTTCGTACATTGCCGTTATGTCATCGCCCGGGGCCAGCGTCGCCCGGCTGCCGTAGCGCACGCCATCGTAGCGCGCGAGGTTCGACGACGCTTCCGCCGGCGCAAGGACGTAATACGCGGGCAGCGCGTATCTCGTGTGCGGCAGCGATATGTCCACCAGCGTCGCGCCGGCGTCCTCCAGCATGCCGCTGCCCGAAGCCCAGAGCCCGTCGATGGCTTCGGGCATTCCGTCCATCCGGTATTCATTGGGTATCCCGACCGTCTTTCCCCTGACATCCCCCGTCAGCATGGCCTCGAAGTCCGGCACGGGAATGTCGGCGCTCGTGGAGTCCTTCGGGTCGTGGCCGGACATGGCCCCGAGCATGATCGCGGCGTCACGAACGGATTTCGTCATCGGTCCGGCCTGGTCGAGCGACGAGGCGAAGGCGATGACGCCCCAGCGGCTGACCCGGCCGTATGTCGGCTTCATGCCGGTGATCCCCGTGAATGCGGCCGGCTGCCGGATGGAGCCGCCCGTATCGGTTCCCGTTGCGCCCAGACAGAGATCCGCGGCCACGGCAGCGGCGGACCCGCCGGACGACCCGCCCGGGGTCAGCTCGGCGTCGCCCGGCTTCCACGGATTGACGGCGCGGCCATAGACGCTGCTCTCGGTCGAGCTGCCCATGGCGAACTCGTCCATGTTGAGCTTGCCGGTCATCACCGCCCCGGCCTCGAAGAGCCGGGACGTAACGGTCGACTCGTAGGGCGGCGTGAAGCCCGCCAGGATTCCGCTCGCAGCCTGGCTCGGCACGCCTTCGGTGCAGAACAGGTCCTTGACGCCCACCGGGATCCCGCACATGGACGGCGCGTCGCCTTCGGTCAGGCGTGCATCGGCCGCCCTGGCCTGTTCGAGCGCACGCTCCGGCGTCGGATGCACGACGGCATTCAGCGCCGCGGCCCCTTCCGCGGCGGCGAGGCAGGCCTCGGTGATCTCCACGCTGGTGACATCGCCAGCCCTCAGCCTGTCGCGCGCCTCGGAGATCGAGAGGGCGTTGAGTCCGTCCACGCCCTACTCCACGACCTTGGGCACGACGAAGTAGCCCTCGCGCGCGTCCGGCGCGTTCGCCAGCACCTTTCCGGCGATGCCTCCGCCGGCAATCTTGTCCTCCCGGCGCTTGAGCCGCATGGGCGTGACGCTGGTCATGGGCTCGACGCCGCTGACATCGACCTCGCGCAGCTGGCCGACGAAGCCGAGGATCGCGTTGAACTCGCCGGCGAGCGCCGGCAGGTCCTCCTCGTCGACCCTGATCCTGGCAAGCCTTGCGACGCGCCGGGCGTCGTCCAGATCAATTGACATGGGCGCCTTCTCGATCGGTTCCGCCGCTCCCAGTAGCCTGACCGGCGGGCAATTCCAAGTCCTGGCCGTGCCGGCGGTGCTGCGCGCATTCGCTCGCATCGGCGGCATCGGCCGGGCTGGCCTGCTTCAGGCTGGCCGGCCACCCCACTCACGGGAGGCGGTCTCGGCCGGGAATCGCCCGGCCCCTCGCCCGACAGAAAGAGGCCGTGCATGGCGCAGCCGCCCAGGCCGGAAGGCGCGAGAGCGAACGGCACGCCTCCTTCGTGCGCGGGAACGGATGGAACGCGAGGGTGCCCTTCCATGCGCGGCAGTCCAATGCATCCAAGATGCAAGGGAATGTCGGCCGCGAGCGACATCATGCCCCCGGAGAGGCGGCCAGAAACGTCACCAGCTGGTCAAAGGCCCGGGATTCCAGATCCCATGCGCCTTGGCGCGCACCCTCTCCCACCCTTGACACCGGATCACGTGCAGCGGCCAGGCAGGCGTGCGTGAAGCTCTTGTCGCGACTGGCCGACTTCAAGGCCCCGTGCCGGTCAAGGCAACCCAGGTATTGCTCGACGCACTGCGCAGTTTCTGATCCTTTGATGGATCGACGGCACAAGGTTTCGATGGCGCCGGGCTGGACACCGTCCGGCACGATGAACACGCCAATCGCCGGCTCGCCGCCCGAGAATCCTGCGTGGTGCTCCGGAGGCGACAGGCCTGCATTGCAAAGATGATCGCAGACGCTCTGAAATGCTCCGCCAGGGTTGTCGTCTGCATCCCTGACAATGCCAATCGAACGAAGTGCCGTGCGAGTCTGAGCCGCAACCTGTATCGCTCTCAATTTCTCAGGGAACCGGTCCTTTCCCCCTGCATCGACGACCTGGATTTCCGTAGCAAGCTCGGGGATGCGGCGCTGAATCAAGGCATGGAACAGGTTGACCTCGTCTCTCCCTTCGACCAGCACAAGCCTGTCGGAATGCAGGCTCAGCTTTTGCCTTCGAACGCCATTTTCCGAGTCCGGAGCCATCAGCGAACCTCCAGGTCAAGACCACGTGCCCCGACAAGCGAGTCGCCGGTGAAGGTACTAGCCTCGGGCTGCCCGGTTTTCCGGTTTCGATACAGGTTGTGGATCGAAAGATCCTCAGGTCGGTCGGAAAATGCGTCGATGGCCGCGTCTATGAACTCCGCGCTATGGGTCGTTGCCACAAGCTGCACGTTCCACTGATTCATCCATTGACGTGCCTTGTCCCAGATTTCTCGCTGTGTAGAATGATGGAGACCGTTTTCCAGTTCATCCGCAAGCAAGACCGCTCCCTGCGAGGCGAAAAACCCGATGAGCAGCCGAACCAGCCGGACGGCCCCGCCGCCAAGGTCGTGAAGGGGGCGTGGGTGATCTCCTCTTGTCGTGACAGAGAGATACGATGCCCCTCTCCCGTCCGCCAGGATCTCCACGTCTTCAACATTCGGGGCAACCAAGCAGATTGCGCTTGTCAGATCCTTCTTGCGGCCTTCCCTGACCAGGGCAGAATATCTGCCAAGATACTCATCGGGCGTTTCATGCTGAAGTCTCGTGCTCTCGATGACGCATCCATTCCGACCAGCCGGCACGTTGGGAGACGCATAGAAAACCGACCCGGAAGGCGTTACATGTATGTTGTCTGAATCTCCCTTCACCGGTTTTCCATCCAGGTGCGTCCTGATGAGTCCCACAGCTGGAGGCAAGTTCTTCAAGTCTTCTGGCATTGTGCCGGAAATTCGTTCTGTTGGAGATCTGCCATCGATCTTCTCGAATCTGAAACTGAGGCTATGGCGCACTCCGTTTTCGACACCGCAAAGTTCAAGATCACCGCCAGCCAGCCGCAAGATGGGATTCGCCAGACCGATCTGGGTACGATGCAAGTTGATGTTCCAGAGAAGGCTTGGATCGTATCGACCGGTGAAGAGCCACATGGCCTCAATCAAGGCTGTCTTTCCCACTCCGTTTGCACCTGTTATCAGATTAGCCTTGGACAGGCGAGGCAACGACAGGCCGTCGATGCCACGATAGCGGCCAACGCTGAAGCTGTTCAGCTGGACCATGGCACTGCTCCTTTGTTTCCTTGCATGCCACCGAGATCGGTGGAAGTGCGTGGAATCCCAACCATCACGAAAGTGCACAAAGTCGAAGCGGATTCGAAGGCATGCATGCTGCTGTAGCCGAAATTCGCATGCCAAAGATCACCTTGTCCGGTCATTCATCAGACTCCAACAGACAATCCATCAGAGAGCACCTTAGACTTCCTGCAAGCTCTGAAACCTGTAAGCACAAATGCATCCTAGCCTTTGACGAAGCGATCAATGAGAGAAATTTCTTCTGTTTCTCGATCGGCGGCACAGGCAGTTCGATTTTGCCCAAGTTTGCAATGTTGATGTTGTAGTTACCAGCGGTCGTCCTCGCCAGGCTCAGCAAGACAGAGCGGAGTGAAGGCAGGCCCATCGCGGCACCAATGACGTAGGGCGACAAGGGCGCTCGGTCGACCAACCTTGCTCGGATCAGGTAGGATGCGAACGCGGCATCAAGATCAAGATCGAAGACGCTGCAACGCCCAACGTACTGCGGATTGCCATTGGTCCGAACGAAGAGGAGATCGCCCTTTGCCATCTTCAGCCGCTGTTGCTCCTTGGCCTCCAGAACGACGTACTTCAGGCCGTTGAGGTTGACTGCCCCACTCACGACGTTTGGTATGCGCAGTACCGGCAAGGACTCGTCGGCAGCAGCATCTCGACTCTTCTTCGACGTGCCGTAGCGAAATTCTGAAACGAATTCATTTAGCCTCACAGTCTCCCACCCCATCGGGTTCTCGACCGGATCCCCGAACATCCTGACAAAAAGCGCCGGGATGAACTCCTCCAGAAGTTCCTGCGCCCGCGTGCGCAGTCGCTCGATCGTCGTCGCCCGATTCAGGATATCGACAATTCGCCGCTGTTCGCCAAGAGGAGGCAGAGGCATCACGACATTTTCCATGAATGCTTTTGGAACGCGCTGCTGGCCTGCTGTACCCGTGAAATTCTTTTTGGCCATCTCCCTGAATCGGGATTGGCGAACGAAGTGATAGACGAACTCCGCGATCACCCTTTCGTTCGGTCGCAGGACGTAGAACTCCGTAGATCCGCTTCCCATTCTGTTGGTCAATTCTCGGGCAATGGCTGCTTTGCCGTTCTCCATGCAGGGCGTTATCTTCGCAAACAGAACATCGCCGTCCTGGAATGTCGTGTAGCCCTTGGAGACTTCTGAGATCGGTCGTTCTTCCCGTGTCATGATTGCTCCCAACCTTTCGTCAATGGCAGACATCGGCACAAAGCTTACAAGCGTATCGTTGGGCACGTTGCTTCTATTGTCACGAGGATTGATCTTGCAAACCTCACCCATCGGAACCTGTGCGAGTGCGGTCATTAAGATGCCACTGCCTCCCTTACTGCCTTGGCCAGCGCGTCGATCTCGCCCAAAACTTCCGTCTCGGTCCTCCTCAATTCCTCCAGAATCTCCAGCGGGTCGCGGTGCCTTACTTTCGTCCGGTTCTGCGGACGGTACCGGTTGGCGCTCAGGTTGAATTCGGCGGCGCGGATCGCGTGGGAGTCGGCAAACCACCACTTCTCTGTCCAGTCAGCTTCCGCATCGCGCTCAAGCCACGCCTTCAGCAGCGCCTCCCGGTCCCGGAACGCGTCAATCAGGTCGGGAAGGTCGTCCTCTTTGACGGGCCGTTCGTGCTTGGCGTCGAGCTTGTATCCGTCGTTGTCTGCGTGCAGCAACATCATCTGTTCTGTCGCACCGCCCTTGCGGAACACAAGCACCGAGGTCTTGACGCCGGAATAGGGATTGAACACGCCGCCGGGCAGGGACAGCACCGCCTCGACCGTGTTGTTCTCGACCAGCCTGCGGCGCAGTTCCCTGTGCGCGCTCGTCGAGCCGAACAGCACGCCTTCGGGAACCACCACGCCGCAGCGCCCGCCCGGCTTCAGGTGGTTCAGCATGTATTGCAGGAACAGGAGTTCGGTCTGGGCCGTATTGCCGACCTTCACGTCCTCGAAGATGCGGTCCCGGTCAAGCCGTCCGGAGAACGGCGGATTGGCGAGGATCACGTCGAAGCCGCCCGCCGGAAACCCGATCTCCGCCTTGGCCTCCCGGTCCAGGGGCCGCGTCAGCGCGTCCCGGCGCAGGATGCGCACCCGGTCCAGCCCGCGCAGCGTCAGGTTCATGGTGGCCAGCCGGACCATCTGCGGATCCACGTCGGCCCCATGGAACGTCCCTGCCTGCAGCCGCCTCACCGCGTCACGGCTCAGCGTGTCCCCGAGGCCGCGCCGGATCGTCTTGCCCTCCGCGTCGACCTCCTCGATGCCCTCGGGCGAGGAGTTGGCAAGACGAACGTGATCCCATGCGCCGACCAGGAAGCCTGCCGTTCCGGCCGCCGGATCGTACACGGTCTCGCCGATCCGGGGATCGACCAGGCTGATCAGGGCGCGGATGACGTGGCGCGGCGTGCGGAACTGGCCAAGCTCCCCCGCCTGCCGGATCTGGCGGAGCACGTGCTCGAACAGGTCGCCCTTGGTGTCGGAATCCACCTGGTCGAGGTGCAGGTCGTTAAGCTGGCTGACCACCTGTGTGAGCACCGTCGGCTCGTCGATCACCAGGCGGGCGCCGTCCATGAAGTCGGTCACGCCGCTCGCGGCAAGCCCGGCATGGAAGGCGAACACCTCCTCGCGCACCCAGCTCACGAGCCGCTCGCCGTTGAGCGCGTGCGCCCAGGACGACCAGCGCAGCAGCTCGCGCGGCGCCGTCGCCGCGCCGGGCTCCCGGGCGTTGCGCGGATCGTGCAGGACCCATTCCCCGTCATAGACGCTGCCGCAAGGCTCGGCCCCGGGCCGTTTCGCCGCGCGAACGCGCGCCGCGTCCGCAGCCTCGTGCATGTAGAAGTAGATCAGGAAGCTGAGCTGCTCGGCGTTCTGGGCGGGATTCGGGTAGCCGCCGCCGAACAGGTGGTCGCGGATGCGGTCGATGCCGCGCCGAAGCTCGGGTGTCATGGGCATGCGTTCAGCGCTCCCCGGTGCCGCGGCCTTCGGACCCGCCGACGGTCCGGCCGCGACCGAACACCGCCGCGTTGATCCTGTCGATCAGGCGGTGGAGACGTTCCTCGCCCCCGAACACGCGCCGTGCCTGGTCACATCCGCCAAGCGCCGCGAATGGATGCTGGTCGAAGTCCCATTCGCCGAAGGCGTCCATGCTCGTCGCGTCGGCCTTCACGCGGCTTCCGATCAGCCCCGCCCAGCGCGCCTGCTCCGCGTTGAAGCCTTCGTGCTCCTCCCGCCACGCCTCGAAGCGCATGCCGACCTCGGCGGCGCGCGCCTCGTGCTCGGGCGAACGCACGATGCGCCCGGTCTCGTCGAGGGTCAGCCAGTCGCGGCTCTCGGGGTCGATGTGGTCGTCCACGTCCAGCGTCAGCAGCGTGCGAGGGTCGCCGGCAGGAGGCGCACGGCCGCCCTCGCGGATCGCGCCGCCGTCGATGTCCCCGTCGTCGTCGCCATGGAAGTCCGTCACGCCGACGAAGTCGAAGATCGTGAACCCCGTCTTGCCGATGTGGTCCGCCCTGCGCGTGCCGCGTCCGCGCATCTGCCGGTAGAGGATGGCGCTTCGCGTGAACCGGGCCATCACGAGATTGACGACCTCGGGACAGTCGAAGCCCGTGTCCAGCATGTTCACGCTGACGAGGACCTTCGGATGGTCCTCGTCCTTGAAGCGCTTGATGACGGCGCTCGCGTCGGGCGCGGGGCCGCCGCCGACGTCGCTCACCACGAAATCCGCGTATCGCGTCGCTGGGTTCGGCTTCAGGTCCGCGAAATGCGCGTCGAACATCTCCGCCAGCGTCTCCGCGTGGCGCCGGGTCACCGCGAACACGATGGTCTTGCCCCAGGAGGGCCAGCGCCTCACGCCATCCCGGCCCATGAAGCCCTTCTCGTGCGCGTCGCGGAACTCCCGGACCATGGCGCGGTTGCGTTCGGGAATGGTGAACCTGCGCTCCAGCGCCCTGGGGTCCACGGTGATCGTGTCCGATCCTGAGAACAGCTCCTCTAGCTCTTCCCGCGCCTTCCCGTCCATCGCGCTCCAGTCGAGTTCGCCGCGGCGGACCTGAAAGCCGTCCCCGGCCGCGGTCTTCTCCGTCATCGCCCTGTAGATGCGGTAGGGCACGAGATGGCCGTCCTCGACGGCTTCTCGCAGCGCGTACCTGAAGGTGGGTTCTTCGAGCTCGAAGAAGCGCAGCGTGTCGCGCACGAAAAGCCCGTCCTCGGGGTCGGCAAGGCTGCCGGCCTCCGCCGCCGTGCAGGGCGTGGCCGTGAGGCCGAGCTGGATGCCGTCGAAGCGCCGCAGCACACCGCTCCACCTGCCGTAGATCGAGCGGTGGCACTCGTCGGTGATGACGAGGTCGAAGTAGCCCGGCGACAGGTCGCGGCACTCCGCGATCATGGTCTGGAGGGTGGCGACCGTGATGAGCTTGGCCCGGTCGAAGGCGCGGCCAGGGCGCAGCACGTGGCAGGGATAGTCCCGCAGATGGTCCGTGAACGCGTCCTCGGCCTGGCGCGCCAGCGCGATCCTGTCGACCAGGAACAGCACGCGGGTCACGAGGCCCGCATCGAACAGGCGCTTGACGAAGGCCGCCGCCGTGCGCGTCTTGCCGGTGCCCGTCGCCATCTCGACCAGCAGCCTGCGCCGCCCGCGCGAGACCTCGGCGGACAGCGCCTCGATGCATTCGACCTGGTAGCCGCGGTCGACGATCCTCCGGTCGATGGCGACCGTGGACAGGTCGCGGCGGGTCTTGCGCGCGGCGGTCCGCCGCTCCAGGTCGTCCTGGGCATGGAAGCCCGCGATCGCGCGCGCGTGGGCCTCCGTTTCCCGGTCGAGGAACCGCACCTCCTCGCCGTTCGACAGGAACACGAACGGCACGCCGAGCTGTTCGGCGTAGTGCCGTCCCTGGTCCTGCGCCGTGATCGGGTCGATGCGCGCACGCTTGGCCTCCAGCGCCGCCATGGGCCGGCCCTGGCGGTCGCAGAGCACGTAGTCGGCCCGCGTGCCGTCCGGCAGCGCGTGCTCGAACAGCACGCTGGAGCCGTCGGTCAGATTCCAGCCCGCATCTTCCAGCAGGGCATCGACCTTGACCCGCGCGAACGCTTCCGTCCTGCCGCTCATGCCGCCGACCACGGATTGACGGTCTCGACTCCGGTGTCTTCGAAGTCCCTGACGTTGCGCGTGGCAACAGGCATTCCGCGCGAGCGGGCAGTCGCGGCGATCTGGCCATCTCCCAGCGAGACATTGCGACCCATGGAGCGGCACATGGCCGCAATGTATGCATATTCCCGGGCAGCGTCGCTGTCGAAGGGAAGCACGCGATCCTCGAATGCGTTGCGCAACATGCGCTCGATGTCCGCGACCAGGGTTTCCCGGCGACGGCCCGCGGGCAGGATGGCCGCGCCGTAGCGCAACTCCGCTTCGCCGACGGCGGAGAAAAACAAGGATTCCAATGGCAGGCCTGCGGCCCATCGCTCGACGGAGCGTTCCGGCTCCTTGCGGATCAACTCAGACACCACGTTGGTGTCAAGCAACACGTTCATGGCCACCTGCCCGTTCAATCGAGGGACGGAGGCTCACGTCCGGGCTCGCGCGCAGGCAGCTCCAGATCCACGCCGTTGTCCGGCCCGAAGTGCGAACGGATGATGCTCACGAGGTTCCGGGAACTCGGCCTTCGGCCAACCGCATCCCGCAGGATCCGTCGTGCCTCCTCTTCCATGGACAGGCCGCGGTCCGCCGCCTGAACCCTGAGGCGGGTCTTTACATCGTCGTCCAGATTCCGAATCGTGATGCTTGCCATGTGCTTGCGCTCCATTCCTTTCCGGGCCAATCGGCACATTCGCGATTGCGGTGCAATCATGATGCCGCCGAAAGGGCGCAAGGTCAATGAGGCAGGCAAATGGAGACCAAACGGACTGAGGTCTTGCCGAGCCCCGCTGCCCGGACATCCAGGCACCGGCCCAGGGGCTCGTCAAAGCGACCCCGGGCCAGCAGCCCATGGCGTTGGCGATTCCGGAGACCGGGTCGCCGGCGTTCGCGGCGAAGTGCAGGCGGGACGACCGCAGATCCTGGCCGGGGAGCACGCCGCGACGGTCGTGGTGGATGGAGGTCAACGCCGAAGGGATGGTCGGCATCCCCGGGACATTTGGAGAGCAGGTTCCCGCAGGCAGGCATGCCCTCCTGGCGCGCGACGGAGAGTGCAGCCACCGATCCGGGGAACCAGAAGTCCCCGCCTGCGTCTCCTTGCTCCGGCTCCTGCCCTGCAGTCACGAACGGAAACCCGTTGAGACGATTTGCCCGGCCCTGCAGCATCGCCGCTTCGCCAGCCGAGCGTTCGGAGTCACCGAGCGTGGCCAGGAGACCGTCGAAGACGTGCGGAACGGGTTCACCCTCATGATCAGAGAGATCATGCAGATCGCCGCAGGACAGCGTGCCGTGCCGGGAAGTTCGGGCGCGCCTCCATCCGTGATTGCCCATCTGGCCTGGCGTTGCCGCTGGCGGAACGGCGTCCGGGACTTTCCCACGCTCTTTTTCCGCCTGTCCCGGTCGCCGGAAGTGGCCGGAAGTGGCCGGACGGGCCGTGTTCCGGACGGATTCCGGCGCCGTCCAGCGGCCATGGGCCGACGCGGGCGCCGTTTCCGGCCCTGCGCGATTCGCCGGAATCGCCGCGACCTGGCAGTCGGCCTTGCCGACGGGCCGGCCCGCGTGGCGACTTCCTGACGCGATCCTGCATGAGCGCACGCCGCGCCGCTGTCGAACGGGAGAATGCACTCGGCGAGGTCTTCCCGAAGGATGGCCTCCATGGGAGAGTCGAGCGCCGCGCGACGGCGGCCGGACGGCATCATGGAAACCCCGCAGCGAAGCTCGGCCTCGCCGGTCGCGGGGAAATGCAGGTCCTTTGCCAGGCGGCGTCCGTTCCAGGTCTCGACGGCTGGATAGGGTGACGGGCGCGACGGCCCGGACATCACGTTCATGTTCATCAGGAGCATCGCCGTCGCCTCACTCGAACGAGATGCCGGCGCATCGGCCCGCACGGCGGCAGCTCCAGGCCCGCGCCGCCGAGGGGCGCAATCCGGGCGCGAACGGCGGCCGCCGGATTGCGCGGGGCGTTCTTTCGCTGGACGGCCTGGCGCAGGATCAGCCACGCCCCCTCGTCCATGGAACGGCCGCTGCCGCCCGCCCGCGCAGCCGCGTCTTCATGCCGTCATCGAGATCGCGGATCATGACGCTCGCCATGGCCCTCCGCCCTTCATGAGGCCAGCCCGCGCGGCGGCCGGGGCGCCATCAGGACGCCGCGGGCACGCCCGTCATGGCCAGGCAGTTGGCGGCGCCGGCTCCCTGCGGGCTGCAGGCGCGGGAGACCGCAGGGCCGGATCGCATTCCTCCGCTTCCCCCGCCCCGCAACGCGGCCCCGGCGAATCGTCCGGTCCGTCGCCGCGACATTGCATCATGCCTGGCCAACGGGAATCCGTGCGGCGCAAGCCTTGCCTCGCCCGCGGCGCGAAGATACATCCCTGCAGCCAGATCAGCGAAGGCGTCCATGTCCGGCGAGCGCATCAACAGTTTCAAGACCGGCCCCGACGAGAGCGGCCGCTTCGGCACGTTCGGGGGCCGGTTCGTCAGCGAAACGCTGATGCCGCTCGTCCTCGAGCTTGAAGCCGAGTACGAGAAGGCGAAGACGGATCAGGCGTTCTGGGACGAGATGCACCATCTCTGGGCCAACTACGTCGGACGCCCGTCGCCACTCTACTTCGCGGAGCGCCTGACCGAGCGCCTCGGCGGCGCGAAGGTCTACATGAAGCGCGACGAGCTCAACCACACCGGAGCGCACAAGATCAACAACGTGCTCGGCCAGATCATCCTGGCGCGCCGCATGGGAAAGACCCGAATCATCGCGGAAACCGGGGCCGGACAGCACGGGGTGGCCACGGCCACGGTCTGCGCAAGGTTCGGCCTGAAGTGCGTGGTCTACATGGGCGCGCATGATGTCGAAAGGCAGAGGCCGAACGTCTTCCGCATGAAGCTTCTCGGAGCCGAAGTGGTGCCGGTAACCTCGGGCCGGGGCACCCTGAAGGACGCGATGAACGACGCGCTTCGCGACTGGGTCACCCATGTGCGTGACACGTTCTACTGCATCGGCACGGTGGCAGGGCCTCACCCCTATCCGGCAATGGTGCGCGACTTCCAGGCCGTCATCGGCAAGGAGGCGCGCGCCCAGATGATGGAGGCCGAGGGCCGCCTGCCCGACACGCTCATCGCCGCGATCGGGGGCGGCTCGAACGCCATGGGCCTCTTCCATGCGTTCCTCGACGACAGGAACGTGCGCATCATCGGCGTCGAGGCGGGCGGCAAGGGCGTGGACGACCGGATGGAGCACTGCGCCTCCCTCGCCGGCGGGCGCCCCGGCGTCCTGCACGGCAACCGGACGTACCTGCTGCAGGACGGCGACGGGCAGATTCTCGAAGGCTACAGCATTTCCGCGGGACTGGACTATCCCGGCGTCGGGCCCGAGCACGCCTGGCTCCACGAAACCGGCCGCGCCGAATACGTTTCGGTCACCGACAGCGAGGCGCTCGAGGCGTTCCGGCTGTCCTGCGAGACGGAGGGCATCATCCCGGCGCTTGAGCCGAGCCATGCGCTGGCCCACGTGGCGAAAGTCGCGCCCGGACTGCCGGGTGATCACGTCATGTGCATGAACATGTGCGGCCGGGGCGACAAGGACATCTTCACGGTTGCCAGGGCGCTTGACTGGAACATGGACGGATCCGGCTGAGGCGGGCATCCGCCCCGGCACCCGCGCAGGCGAGGCCCCCGAGGCCGTCACGCCCCCGCCCCGGGAAGCGCCCGCCGGCGCGGCAAGCCTCGTCGCGGAAGGCCTCGCGCTTCCGTCCTCCGATCCCTCGGCAAGGCGTTGCAGCCTCGCCGCAAATCGATAGAATGCAGGGCCTGCAAGCCGGTTCACGCGAGGACTGAGACATGTGGGCGAAAGCCCTCGACATCGCGCTAGGCAAGGCCGTCCGGACCGGCCTGCTGACGGTCGAGCTGCCGGACGGCACGCCGCTCACGTTCGGCGACGGCAAGGGACCGCAGGCGCGGGTGTCGCTTGCGGACGACGCCACTGTCCGGAGCCTGGTGCTCAACCCGGAGCTCGCGGTCGGCGAAGGCTACATGAACGGAACGCTTGCCGTCGAGAATGACGACCTTCACGGTTTCTTCGAGCTGCTCTTCCGCAACCTCGACGACCCGAACCGCGCCTGGTGGCAGCACGCGCACATCGGGCTTCGCACCGCCTTCAGACGATTCATGCAGCGCAATGCCGGCCGCATTTCCGTCAGGAACGTCGCGCATCACTACGACATGTCAGGCGAGCTCTACGCGCTGTTCCTCGATGCGGACCGGCAGTATTCCTGCGCCTATTTCCGGTCGCCCGACGACACGCTTGAACTCGCGCAGGAGCAGAAGAAGGCCCACATTGCCCGCAAGCTCGGACTCAAGCCGGGAATGCGCGTGCTCGACATCGGCTGCGGCTGGGGCGGAATGGGCCTCACCCTCGCGCGGGATCATGGCGCGCGCGTCCTTGGCATCACGCTCTCCAGGGAGCAGCTCCTGGTCGCGCAGGAGCGTGCGCGGGCCGAAGGCCTCGAGCGGCAGGCCGAGTTCCGGATGACCGACTACCGCGACGTCTCGGGACAGTTCGACCGGATCGTGTCGGTCGGGATGTTCGAACATGTCGGGCTGCCTTACTTTGACGCCTATTTCCGTTCCGTGCGCGATCTCCTTTCCCCCGACGGGATCGCGCTCATCCATTCCATCGGAGTCTCCGAGACGCCGCGCGCAACCAACCCGTGGATCGCCAGGTACATCTTTCCCGGAGGCTACGTGCCAAGCCTTTCGGAAATCGCGGCCTCGGTCGAGCGGCAGAACCTCTGGATCGCGGACGTCGAGTCCCTCAGGCTCCACTATGCCTACACGCTCCGTCACTGGTTCGACCGGTTCGTCGCGAACGCCGAGAGGGTCATCGAGATGTACGACGAGCGCTTCGTGAGAATGTGGAAGTTCTACCTCGTCGCCTGCGAGCAGACGTTCCGGCTGCGGCGCCAGGGCGTGTTTCAGATCCAGCTGTCGCGCCGGGCCGATTCGGTTCCGATAACGCGGGACTACCTCTATTCCGACACCGCGGGCACGGCACTGCGAGCCGCCGAGTAGCGAAGGGCGCGCCAGCGCGACCCGGCGACAGCCGCCTCCTATCGCCTTCCTTCCCTGAACCAGGCGCCGGCCATCAGGAGCAAGGCCAGCAGCAGCATCGTCCATGCCGGGAGCAGCGGCGAGACGCGGATGTCCGCCGTCAGGTAGGCATCGCGGGGCGTGATCCCGATCCAGCCGCGTCCCGACGCGACCTGGCCCTGCCGCACCCGTCGGATGTCCGGCACGCCTTCGGCGAGCCTGTGCACGCCGCCGCGCGTTTCCGCCACGGGATCCGCCAGGAGCGCGTCGCTGGCGATCATCGCCCCGAACTCCTTCACCGCCGCCGGTCCAAGTGCCGCAACGCCTTCCTGATCGCCCTCCCTCAGCCGGTAAAGCCCCGCCTCGGGCGCCTCCCAGGTCGCCAGGTAGCGGCCGGGCGCGACCTCCTCCAGCGGCAGCAAGGCGACTTCCCCGTCCGGCCCGACGACCTCGACGTCTCCGACGTCCTCGCCGATCGTCCGGCGCGTGACGGTCATGGTCAGGCCTTCCGAAACCGCGGTCAACGCCTCCTCCTCGAGGTCGGGCTCCTTCATCATCCAGTGCGCCAGCCGCCTGAGGAGCTCCAGATGCGGGCCGCCGCCCTCGAATCCCCGCGTCCAGAGCCAGGCATGATCCGACGCGAGAAGCGCGACGCGGCCGTCCCCGACCCGGTCGACAACGAGCAGCGGCGCGTCGTCCAGGCCCTTCATGAGCGCATGGCCGTCGCCCTTCGCGGCGACGTCGATCTGGCGGAGCCACCGGCCCCAGGGCCGCCCGGCCCGGGCCGCCGCATCCTTGACCGGCTCCAGGCCCTCGGTCACCGGATGGCGATGGCCGATGTCCGTGACCCTCGGCAGGTAGGCGGATTCCCGCACCAGCCCGCTTGGCGTGGCCGGGAGGATCTCGGCAAGCGGCGAATGGTAGATCGACCCGGCCGTCGCGAAATCCGGGCCTGCGGCGACCAGAAGCGCGCCTCCGTCCTCGACATGCTGCCTGATGCTGTCGAGATAGGCCGCCGGCATGATGCCGCGCAGCCTGTAGCGGTCGAGAATGATCAGGTCGAACTCGTCGACCTTGTCCAGGAAAAGCTCGCGCGTCGGGAAGGCGATCAGGCTGAGCTCGTTCACCGGGACCCCGTCCCGCTTTTCGGGCGGGCGCAGGATGGTGAAGTGCACCAGATCCACTGAGGCGTCCGATTTCAGGAGGTTGCGCCATGTTCGCTCGCCCGCATGCGGCTGGCCGGAGACAAGCAGCACCCGCAAGCGGTCCCGCACGCCGTTGACCTGCACGACCGCCGCGTTGTTGCGCGCTGTCAGTTCGCCCTGCCGTTCGGGCAGCCCGAACCGGATGACGTTCATGCCGCCATGCCGGAGCGTCACCGAAAGCTCGACGTCCCGGCCGACCGGCACGCCGAACCGGTCCGGCGCTCCGCCGTCAATGGAAACGCTGATCTCGGCCGTCTCGGGAACGCCCGCCGGAACCGCTCCCTGATCCTCGACCCTCAGTGTCAGGGCGACCGGCTCGTCGATGATCGCGAACGCCGGAGCGCTGCGGATCAGGAGGCGGCGGTCCCAGTCCCCGTCCTGCCCGGTCATCAGCAGGTGCATGGGCGCAGGAAGGTCCGGCAGGTGGTCGATGTCATGCACCTGTCCGTCGCTCACGAGAATCGCGCCTGCAAGACGCCCAAGCGGTTCGCTTGCGACCGCGTCGGCCATCGCCTTCATCAGGAGCGTGCCGCGATTGCCCTCGCCGTCCCCCACCTTGACGACGCGGAGCCTGACATTGCCGAGAGCCGCGAGCTCCTGCTCGACTCTCGCGGCCGCTTCCGCAACCTGTTCAGGACGAATGCCGACGCCCTGGCTGGCGCTTTCGTCGACCACCAGAAGGACCGCGTCCGAAAGCGGTTCCCGCTCCTCGACCTGGGCCGACGGGTTCGCGAGCGCCGTCAGAAGCAGCGACAGCGCGATCCCGCGGAGCCACCAGCCGGAAAGGCCGCCCCGGACGGCGACGGCGACAAGGGCGAGCGAAACTGCAGCCAGGGGCCACAGCGCCGCCCACGGAAGCAACGGCTCGAAGAGGATGCTGCGGACGACCTGCATCGCTCAGACGCCTCCCCGAAGCTGCCCGACACGCGCCCGGGGCGGCGGCAGGACGACCGACGTGCGGAATGCCGGCGTCGCAGGCCGGCGGAAGCGGCGCGCGCTGCGAAGGGACGGCGGCGCGAGGCGTCCGGCGGGACCGGCGCTTCCGCCCGGCGACGGACGCAGGTCATGGCGGCGAGCCGTGAGGTTCCGCGTCGGGGAGTGCGGGAGCCGCTTTCCGGCCGGCGGGAGGCCCTCCGGACGCGTCATTGTCCCAGCCTGTCCAGCAGGGCCGGCACATGGACCTGGTCCGACTTGTAGTTGCCTGTCAGGACGTACATGATCAGGTTGACCCCGAAGCGGTAGGCGATCTCGCGCTGGCGCTCGCCGGAATCGGCGCGGCCCACCGGAAACATGGGCCGCCCCTGCGTGTCCATGGCCCACGCCGCGGCCCAGTCGTTCCCTCCGATCACCACCGGCGTCACGTTGTCGTTGAGGTTCCTGAACGGCATGCCCTCGGCCCGAAAGGCGTCGGCAGGCGCCGCCTCGACCCAGACATCGCGTCCGGCGTGACGGCCGGGAAAGTCCTGCAGCAGGTAGAAGCTTCGCGTCAGGACATGATCGCGGGGGATTGGCTCAAGCGGGGGGACGTCGAGCGACATCGCCAGCTGTCTCAGCCTGGCCGCACGCGGACCTCCCGACCCGGGCCCGGGAACGCCAGCATCCCGCGTGTCGAAGTGGATCAGGCCCCCCGACCTGAGATACCGGTTGAGCTTCTCGTATGCGTCGGCCGAGGGGCGCGGCTGCGCCGCGGTCACCGGCCAGTACAGGAACGGAAAGACCGAGAGTTCGTCCGTCTCGAGATCCACGCCGACCGGCTCGCCGGGATCTATCGACGTTCTCTGCAAGAGAACGTTCGACAGGCCCCTCAAGCCCGCCTCGGCCGCCCGGTCCACTTCCGCATCGCCGGTGATGACATGCGCAAGCGTCACTTTCGACGCCGCCGCGACAAGCCGCTCGAAGTCCTGCCCCTGCGCAGGGGCAGGCGCCGCGGGCCACAGCAGGGCGGCGGCCAGTCCGGTCACCGCGCCCGGCCGCGGCATGCGGCCCGACTGCCAGAGGGTCGCAAGAACGTCGGACAGGAACACCAGGGCCGCGAGGAAAAGAAGAGGTCCCTTCAGGGGAAGCGCCCGGGAGTCCGCGAACTCCCCGACCGGGACGTCGGCAGGCCAGACAGCGGCTGCCAGCCGCCCCGCCTCGCCAAACGCGTTCAGCGCAACGCTGCCGCCCTCGCCGGCATAGATGCCGGGCGGCAGGCCGGCGCCCGGAACGTCCGTCACCAGCCGCGCCCCGTCGACGCCTGCAAAAGCGGCAGCCGCGCCCAGATTGCCGAACCCGTCAAGGCGCCGCTCCAGCGTCCACACCGTGCCTTCAAGGCTCTCCGCTGCCGGCAACGTCCTTCGCGCGGAAACAGCCAGCCGTTCAAGCATCTGCACGAAGAGGCCGGACAGCGGCAGGCTCGACCAGTCCGCGTTCGCCGTCACGTGAAACAGCACGACCTGTCCGTCGCCGAGGCGCTTGCGCGTGACGAGGGGCGTGCCGTCCGTCAGCGTGGCGACCGTCCGCTCGGCCAGGCCCGGGTCCGGCTGTGCCACGACCTGGCTTGACACGGTGACGTCGTCGGGGACGGTGAGCCCGAAGAACGGGCTCGCTGCCGAAAAGGCCCGGAGCCGCTTGGGCTCGCCCCAGCTCATCGCCCCCCCGACCCGGCGTCCTCCCGCGCGAAGCCGCACCGGCAGCAGGGCGTCCTCTGCCTCACGGCCGATTTCGGACGCGGCAAGGCGCGGCCCGGCAAACCGCAGCAGCAGGCCGCCGTTGCGCACCCACTCCTCGATCGCGTCGTGATCGCCGCCGGCAAGCGAAGCCACGTCCGCGAGGACGATCACGTCGGGGTTGGCGAAGACGATGTCCCGAATCGCGCCGCGAATCAGTTCGGCGCCCGGACGCATCGCCTGTTCGAGGTAGTATGTCGGCGAAAGGAGCCGCGCGCCCTCGCGTTCGTCGCGCGCGGCGACGACCGCTATCCGGCGGCGGCCAAGGCTGTAATCCGCCAGGCTGACGGCGCCGGCGGAACGGACTCCCTCGATCTCGAAGCGCGTCAGCCTGTTCGTGAGCTCCGGCGGCAGCGAAAGAACGGCCTCCGCCTCGCGCGCGCCTTCCGGGATTTCGACGTCGACACGCGCCAGCTCCCGCTCGATGCCGCCGGGGTCGAGGCCGTGCGCGACGACCGTCACCGCGCCTGCCCCCTCGCTCCGGCTCCTCGCGGCCGGCACCCGGACAGTCCCGTCGCGTGTCACGGCGGGCTTCAGCGCCAGGACCGGACGACGGGACTCGAAGACGGACACCTCGCCGCGCGCCCGGAGCTCGGCCAGCGCCGCGCTCCGCCAGTCCTGCGCGGTCCCGTCCGAAATCCAGAACGTGTCAAAGCGGCCGTCGAGCCGAGACAGCCAGGACAGCGCCGCAGGGCCGTCCGGCATCCATGGCCGGGGCGCGAGTCCCGGAAGCTCCGGCAGCCAGCTCCTTGCCGCGCGGAGCGGCAGGACCGGGCGCGGCGGCAGGTCGGTCAGCGAGACGATGGCGGCCTCCCGGCCCGCAACGGCCGCGTCGCCGAGCAGGCTCTCGACGTGAGCGCTCCGCTTCTGCCAGTCCTGCGCGTCCGCCCAGCTTCCGTCCAGCAGCAGCAGCAGAGGCCCGCCGCGCGCCGTGTCCGCGCGGGGACCCGCGACGGGATCCGCAAACCCGAGGATCGCCGCCGCGACCGCCAGCATCCGCAGCAGCAGCAGCCACCAGGGCGTCCGGTCGGCCTGCATCTCGTCGTCCGCAAGGCCGAGCAGCAAGGCCACGCCCGGAAAGAGCCGCCGGACGGGCGCCGGCGGCACGGTTCGGAGCAGGATCCACAGGACCGGCAGCAGCAGAAGGCCCGTGAGCAGCCAGGGGCTGGCGAATGCCACGGGTCCAAGCGTCCACATCAGGCACGGCTCCGGGCTGTCAGCGGGACGCCAGGCCGGGCAGCGCCAGCCAGCTCCAGCAGCCTCTGCATCACGGTCAACGTCCCCTGGCCAGGGCCATGTACAGCCAGAGCAGGGCCCCCGAGGCCGGGGATCCGGTGCGGCAGGCATGGAACTGCCAGCCCGCCAGCCTTGCAATCTCCGACAGCTCGGCCTTCCTGTCCGCCAGCCGCCGCAGGTAGCGGTCGCGAAGCTCGCCCGCCTTCAGGGTCTCGTGCGCAAGCGTCCCGCCCATGGATTCAAAGAGCGTGCGGCCCTCGAACGGGAAGGCTTCCTCCTGCGGGTCGAGGACCTGAAGAAGAACGCCGTCGATGGCACGGCCGGCAGCGGCGCTCACGGCGTCCCGGATCGGCCCCAGGTCGCCGAGGAAGTCCGACAGCAGGACGGCCCGCGTCCGGGCAGGCGCGTCCGCAAGCCCGGGCACGGCGTAGTCGCTGGCATCGACGCCCTCGGCCATGGCGCTGTTCAGGCGCATCAGCTGGGCATGGCCGTTCCGCGGCGGCAGGCCGCCGTTGGCGAGGCCGACACGCTCTCCCGCGCGCATCAGCAGGATTGCAAGCGCCAGCGCAAGCCTGCGCGCCACCTCGATCTTGCTCGGCAAGGATCCTGACGACGCGAAATGCATGGACCGGCCCATGTCCAGCCAGACCATCACCGACTGGACGGCCTGCCATTCCTTCTCGCGCACGAACAGCGCGTCCTCGCTGCGCGCCGAGCGCCGCCAGTCGATCATGCCGATTTCGTCGCCCGCGCCGCTTGGCCGGTACTGCCAGAACTCGTCGCCCGGCCCGACCCGCCTGCGCCCGTGCTCGCCCGGCATGATGCACGCCGCAAGACGTTCGGCGGATGCCAGCAAGGGCGGAAAGGTTGCGGCGAGAGCCTCCGCCTCGCGGCGCAGGCGCGGTGTCGCGCCGGAACGTGGCCGTGCCGCGCTCAAGCCGCGCCCTCGAGCCGGGCGGCGTGACGCGACGCCTCGGAGATGACCTCCTGCAGCGTCACGCCTTGTGCGCGGGCGGCAAAGCTGAGCGCCATGCGATGGGCAAGCACCGGCATCGCGAGGGCCGCCACGTCCTCCCGGGACGGCGCAAGACGTCCCTCGAGAAGCGCGCGCGCCCTGACCGTCAGCGCGAGGGCCTGCGCCGCACGCGGACCTGGCCCCCAGCTGACATGCTGCCGCACGATCTCCGGCGAGCCGGCCTCCCCCGGCCGGCAGCATCGCACCAGGTCGAGGATCGACTCCATCACGGCCTCCCCCACAGGCATCCTGCGCACGATCCCCTGCGCGGCAACGAGCTCCTCCGCGGCCAGGACCCGCGCCGGCTCCGCCTCCTCCGCGCCGGTGGTCGCCAGCAGGATGTCGCGTTCGGTCTTCCGGTCGGGGTAGGGGACGTCGACCTGCACGAGAAACCTGTCCAGCTGCGCTTCCGGCAGGGGATAGGTCCCGTCCTGCTCGATCGGGTTCTGGGTCGCCAGCACATGAAACGGCGCAGGCAGCTCATGCCCGTCGCCCGCGATGGTCACCGACCTTTCCTGCATGGCCTGCAGCAGGGCGGACTGCGTCCGCGGGCTTGCCCGGTTGATCTCGTCCGCCATGAGAAGCTGGCAGAACACCGGGCCCTTCAGGAACTTGAAGAACCTGCTTCCGTCTGCGCCGGTCTCCAGGACCTCGGACCCGAGAATGTCGGCCGGCATGAGGTCCGGCGTGAACTGGACCCGCTTGCCGTCGAGCCCGAGAACGGTCGAAAGCGTTTCCACGAGCCGCGTCTTGCCAAGCCCGGGCACGCCGACCAGAAGGCCGTGACCGCCGCAAAGAATCGCCGAGAGCACGAGAGCCACCACGCGCTCCTGCCCGATGAACCGCCTTGTGACCCCGGCCTTGACCTCTGCCAGCCGGTCGCACAGCCCTTCGATCCCGGCCACCAGCCCGGATGACGCATCGGACATGGCAATCGCTTCCTTTCGCGCTATCATGCGCAGTAGAACGAACTATCGCTCCGGGCACAAATGGCAAAAACCGAAGGCGCTCAAAACCGCGTGAAGCCCTCCGCGGAAAGCCTTGCCGCAACGGCCCGAGCCGCGTCCGGACGGGGCCTGCCGCCCGTTCACCTCTGGGATCCGCCCGACTGCGGCGACCTGGACATCCGGATCGCGCGGGACGGCACGTGGTTCTACCTTGGCACGCCGATCGGGCGTCCCGAGCTCGTGCGGCTGTTCTCGACGATTCTGAGGAAGGACGGGGACCGCTACGTGCTGGTCACCCCGGTCGAAAAGGTGGGCATAGCCGTCGATGACGCGCCTTTCGTCGCCGTCGACTTCACTGTCGCGGGCGAAGGCAGGGCCCAGACCCTGACCTTTGCGACCAACCTGGGCGACGAAGCCAGTGCGGGGCAGGAGCATCCGATTCGGGTCGAGCGGGATCCAGGGACGGGGGAGCCCTCGCCATATGTCCTGGTCCGCGCGGATCTCGAGGCGCTGATCGACCGCAAGAGCTTCTACCGGCTTGTGGAGATCGGCGTGCATCACGAACATGCCGGCGCGCGCTGGTTCGGCCTCTGGTCCGGCGGACGGTTCTTCCCGGTCATTCCGTCCGCGGACCTGCCGTAGGGCCCGCAGCCCCTGGATCGCGGTTCCGGCGCCCGCCGCCGGCATTGCCGGCCGACGCGGCCACGGCGCCCCCGCGACCAGCGAGATCGGGAACGGGCGGACGCCTGGATCCCCGACGCGCATGCGTCCGTGCGCGGCGACGCGCCATGCGAGAATCGCCGTCCGGTGATTCACGAGGGAAAGCCCTGTCAGGCCATCCTGCCGAGGACGCTCGCGTCCCCACCTGCATCGAGCAAGGCCCTCACGACCTCCGGACATCCGGACGGCGCCACCTTGTGCAGCGCCGTTTCGCTGTCACGATCCCTCGCATGCACGTCCGCTCCCGCCGCGAGCAGCGTCTTCACCGCCTCGACATGGCCATGCCGCGCCGCCACGTGCAGCGGCGTCGTGTCATAGACGGTCCTGGCGTTCACGTCGGCGCCGTCTCGCAGCGCGCGGCTGATGAGGTCGCTGTCGCCGGTCACGGCGGAATGGAACAGGTCGTCCTTTCTCGTGTCACGCGCATTCTGCATTCTCGCCACCCTTGAATGGGCCGCGGCCGCAACTCCTCGAAGCGGCCTCGGGGACATTGTCTCAATCATCGATTCCAACTTCAACCCCGCACGGCTTCCTCCCCAAGGCCAGCCGGACTCCGAGGGCAGCTCCGGCGGCGACCGCCCGGAACGCAGGGAATCCCCGGCAGGTTCCGGCGTGGCCAGCCTGCCGGCTGCGCGGCAGCGTCCGACATCCCGGACGGGTTCGGTCTCCGGCAGGTCGGGGATCCGGCGAACGGGAAGACGGGTCGAGACGTGTGCTGCCGCGACCATTGCCGACCCTCGCGAAGTGCACGCCACGGCGCAAGTTGCGTGATGCAGCGGTGGCGCTGACGCCGTGCCGGGACGCGCAGCGGCCGGGGCGCCAACGGAGTCCGCGCCGAAGACAAGCGGATTGATCGGCATGGGCGCCGGCTCCACCGCCAGCGTCATGAGCGAGCACGGGAGCACGCAAGCGCTTCGGCCCGAAGCGCGGGGCGTCCCGGACGGGACGTTGCGGCCTGCCTTGCCGCCGAAACGGGCTTCACGGGCGAATTTCGGTGGCGCGGCGGACGGTCAGGCCGCGCCGCGCAGCCCGCATTGCCTGTGGTCAGTCCACGCGCAGGATTGAGGCCGGCAGGCAGCTGCATCCCGAGGTCGGCCGGCTGTCAGGCGTCAGACGAACATGCGTCCCGGGGGCGGCGGCACAAGCGTTCGTTCAGGATCGCCTCGCCGCGCGCCCGGACATCCCGTGGATCCGGCGCATCGCGATTCCCGCTATTTCATGGCTCCCTGGGTCAGCCCGGCGACGAGTTTCCTCTGCAGCGGGAGAAAGAGCAGCAAGGTCGGCACCGTCGCGACGACCGAGCCTGCCATCACGGCGCCCCAGTCCACCTGGTCGTCCCCGAAGTACAGGTTCAGCCCCAAGGGTATGGTCTTGAGATCGGTGTCCGTGATGAGGGCGAGCACGAGGAGGTACTCGGACCAGCTCTGCAGGAATCCGTAGGTTGCGGCGGCAACGAGCCCCGGCCAGACGACCGGCACGATGACGTACGCGATCACCTGCAGGCGGTTGGCGCCGTCGATGATCGCCGCCTCGTCCAGGCTCTTCGGGACCGTGGTCAGGTATCCGGCCAGCAGGTAGACCGTGAACGGTATGATGAAGGCCGTGTAGCAGAGGATCAGCCCGAGATGGCTGTTTATGAGGCCCGCCCTGGCAAAGTATATGAATATCGGATTGACGAGTATGATCCAGGGGAAGAACTGCCCGCCCAGGACGAGGCCGAAGAGCATCCCGCGGCCGGGAAACCGGAACCGCGAAAGCGCGTAGGCGGCGAAGAGGGAAATCACGCAGGCCAGGATCGTCGACGACATGCAGATGTAGAGGCTGTTGTACACGAAGCGGAAGAAGCCGTCGTTCCATATCGTGAGGTAGTTCCGGAAGGTCAGGCCGGGCTTGCTTGCCACCAGCGACACCGAGAGGCTCTCGACCGACCCCTTGAAGACGAAGGCCGCGGGCGCAAGGAGAAACGTGGCGAACAGCGCGACGGCGATCAGCATCAGGCCCTTCTCGATGAGCGCCGACGGAATGTCCGCCCCTTTCCGGCTTCCCGTCATCCCACCTTCTCCTGCATGTCATGCAGTCCGAAGACGCGGAAGTAGAGCGCCCCGAACAGTGCCATGACGACGGCCATGACGACGCCGATCGCGGAGCTGTAGCCGATGCGCAGGTCGATGAAGGCCTTGATGTAGATCTCGGTGGCGAGAACGTTGGTGTAGGTGCCCGGGCCTGCGCCGGTGGCGAGCCAGACGTAGACGAAATTGTTGAACGTCCAGATCACGGACATCAGCCCGAGGACCGACAGCGTCGGCATCAGGTAGGGCAGCGTCACGAACCTGAACTGCTGCCACCGCGTGGCCCCGTCGATCGCGGCAGCCTCGTTCAGCTCCTCCGGAATGGTCTGGAGAGCGGCAAGCAGCGAGACGGCCACCAGCGGCGTCGTGTTCCACACGATTATGGTCACTATCGAAGGCCAGACGGTCTGCAGGTCGGCGAGGAACGCGATCGGGTCGGAAACCAGTCCCGTGGACAGGAGCAGGGAGTTCACGGCGCCGTGGTTCGGGTCGAGCAGCCACCGCCAGGCTATGACCGCGACGACCGGCGGCGTCGCCCAGGGAACCAGCAGCGCCAGCCGGGCGACGGTGGTCAGCCGCACGTTCTGCAGAAACCTGGAATGCAGCAGCAATGCGAACAGCAACCCGAGAAGAAGGCGCAGCGTGACGGAAGTCGCGGTCAGCCAGAAGACGGTGTTGACCGCGATCTCCAGGAAGCCGGAGCTCGACATGAATTCCGCGTAGTTCTCGAATCCGACCGGATCGCCGCCCGTCCGCAGGTTCAGCAGCGTGATGTCGGTAAAGCTCAGCTCGACGTTGTACAAGGTCGGATACAGGTAGAACGCGACGAGGATCGCGAACGTCGGCAGCAGCATCCAGAATGCCGCAATCCTGTCTCGCAGTTCCGGGGTAAGCTTCATGCACGGGCCGCCTTGATTCGGCGGACGCCGGCCGCCCGAAACGCCGGGGGCGGGCGGCGTCCGCCGGGAGCGTCAGTTGCCGAGAAGCCTTTCGATCTCCCCCAGCAGTTCGGCGCTCGCCTCCAGGGAGCTGCTTTGCCCGGAAAGCGCCTTGCCGGCCGCCCGGGCGGTCAGGTTCCACAGCTGCCCGACGCCGGCCCCGCTCTCGCTGTACGCACCCCAGGTCCGGGTGTGGTTGGCGAGCTGTGCCGCGAATCCGAGTTCCTCCTCGCGATACTCGATCTGGGCGAGAAGGGACTTCTGGGCCGGAAACTGGTTCGTGTAGTAGTTTTCGAACAGGTCCGCGCCGGTCAGGTACTGCAGGAGCCTCCACGATTCCTCGGGATGCTCGGTGCTCGAGTTCACGACCAGCGTCCGGCCGCCCAGGTGCGTCAGCGGCGGATGCGTGCCGGCCATCATTACGCCCGAAGCGAACGGAACGACTTCGCCGGGATTCGCGTCCTCGAACGCCTTCAGCAGCTGCCGGTAGGTGTTCGTGGGCATCAGGGCCATGCCCTGGTCGCCTGCAAGAAGCGACTGCAGCAGCGCCGGATCATGCGGCACGTCGATCGAGAGGACCGCGCGCGACACCAGGCCTTCGTCGACATATGACTTGAAGTAGTCCATCGCTGCGGCGACGTCCTCGGCGGAGACGCCGATCTCGTAGCCGCCGCTGCCGTCCTCCACGATCAGCGCCTGCCCGTTCGACCAGAGGAAGTAGTTGATCGGAAACCATACCTGGTTGCCGGCCGCGAACGAGAAGCCGGCCTTTCCGGATTCCGACCTTATCTTCCGGCTGTCTTCCAGCAGGTCGTCCCAGGTCACGGGAAGACCGGAGATCCCCGCCTCTTCCAGGACGTCGGTCCGATACACCATCGCCCAGGTGTCGGCAGACCACGGGACGCCCCAGGCCCTTCCTTCATGCATGGTCAGGTCCGTGGCGATGAAGTCGTCGAACCCGTTTTCGAAACTGCCGTACTGCACGAGCTCCTCGACGGGAGCCAGGATCCCCGCCTCGGCCATCTCCTTCGTCCAGACGAACGCGATGTGCACGACGTCCGGTCCTTCGCCCACCGCGCCCTCGCGCAGGAACTGATCGCGGGAATCGCTCCAGGAAATCGTCTGGAGCTCGACGGTGATTCCGGGATTGGACTCCTCGAACCGGTCCAGCGCCGCGCGCAGCTCCTCCTTCTCGCTGTCGTTGAACCTGAAAGTCAGGCTGACGTCTGCATTTGCGACACCTGATGCCAGCAGCGCCGAGGCGGCAGCTGCCGTTACGGTCTTCAGATACATGGCTTTTTCCTCCTTCGTATCCATGGTTCGTTCATTTCGTCTCGAAGCGCGCGACGCAGAGCCGGTCCAGGGCTTCCGGATCCGGGGCGAAGCCGATCCCGTGCCCTCCTGGCACTGCGAGACGTCCCGCGCGCACCCGCAGGTCGATGTCGCCGAGTTCGGTTCGAAGCGGATTCGGATTGCTGTCGAGTTCCACCGGTCCGACGCCGCCCATGGCCGCCATCACGTGCGCGGAGGCGGCCAGCCCCAATGCCGTGCCCATGTAGTGCAGGGCGCAGGCCGCGCCGGCGTCCTCGGCGAGCCGGGCAACCTGCATGGCGCCGCTGACGCCTCCCCACTTGGCCACGTCCGGCTGCACGACGTTGAGGCCTCCGCGCTCGAGGAAGTCGCTGAACGTCTTCCTTGACGAGAAGTTCTCGCCAGCCGCGATCGCAGGCTTCGATCCGGCCGCAAGGGCCGCCCATTCCCGGAGCGGGGCCGTGACGAGCAGCGGCTCCTCGACGAAGGAGATGCCGAACCCCTCGATCTCCCGGATCCTGCCCTGGGCCTCGACGGACGACCAGCCCTGGTTGGCGTCCACCATCAGCGTGCTGCCGTTCGGCGCGATTTCACGGAACCGCTCCAATGTCCTGCGGTCCTGGGAAGCGCCGAATCCGATCTTGAGCTTGAAGGCGGTGTGGCCGGCTTCGACAAGTGCATGAACCGACCTGTCGAGGCGGGAGAGATCGGGCGTGCTTGCGTAGACCCGGACCGGCTCCGGGGAGTCCGCGCCCAGGAACGTGCAGAGCGGCGCGCCGGCCATGCGCGCGGAAGCGTCCGCCGCGGCCGTGTCCAGTCCCGAGACGCATTGCCAGAACGCTCCCGGCTCGCCGGAATGCACTGCCAGCCTCTGCAGCCTGGCTTCAAGATGGACGCGGATGTCCGAGAACCCGGGAAACGGCTTTCCGACGACCTCCGGGCACATGACGTCCGCAAGCAGGTTCATTCGCGATATGTTCCCGCGTGGAGGGATGTTGCACCAGACTTCGCCCCAGCCCGTCGCTCCCTCCTTGGTGGTGACCTCCACCAGCAGTCCGTTGCGTGTCGGCATCGGGCCGAGGCTGGACAACGGTCCGCGATCGGGCGCCGCACGCAGCGCAAAGAGCCGAATTCTGTCGATCGTCAGTTCGTTCATCGTGATCATGCCGGTTCGTTTCATGGAGCATATCTGATGAATCACTGATTGACAAGTGTGTTTTTTATGATAGATCAGCCGGCAGGTCACCCCCTTGCGCGGACTTGATGGTATGGTCGGCGCACCGGACCCGGACCAAAGAGGAGGAGGCATGTCACGCGCAAAGGCTTACGAGAGCTTCAGGCAGAGGCTGCATTCCGGAGAACTGAAGCCCGGCCAGTTCGTCACGCAGCGGGAACTGGCGAAGCTGGCGGGCGTCTCTCTCGGCAGCGCGCGCGAGGCGATCCAGAAGCTCGAGCACGACTCCATACTGAAGGTGCATCCGCAGCGCGGAATCCAGATTGCGGACGTGACCATCCGTTTCATCCGGGAGTCGTTCCAGCTGCGCGCGGTGCTCGAACTCGCGGCAGTCGAATCCTACGTCGCGAACGCGCGATCCGGTGCCCGTGCCCTGTTGGAGGCGACCCGCACTGCGCTTGCGGAAGCCGACAGCTGCGCGTCCCGGGACACGCTGGACCGCGCGCTGGAGATCGACTGGCAAATGCACGACGAGCTCATTTCGTCGGCGAACAACGATCTGATGAACGAGACCTACCAGATCAACTCCCTGCGGCTCCGGCTGATCCGGTCAAACATCCTGCTCGACGCGAATCGCGTGCTCGGGGCGCTCGCCGAGCATGTCGGCGTTCTCGATGCATGCGTCGCCGGGGACGCCGGACTGGCGGCCGAACGGCTTTCGAAGCACCTGGACGTCGCGATGAGCAGGGCGATCGGAGGACTTTGAGTTGAAGCCCATCGAGTTCCGGAACGTGCGCAAGTCATACGGCGCCACGCAGGTCATCCGCGGGATCGACGTGGGAATCGAGGCCGGCGAGTTCGCGGTCCTCGTCGGACCCTCCGGCTGCGGAAAGTCCACCGTGCTTCGCATGCTGGCAGGGATCGAGAACGTCACGGGAGGCGAGATCGTGATCGGAGACCAGGTCGTCAACGACATGCGTCCGAAGGACAGGGACATCGCGATGGTCTTCCAGAACTACGCCCTGTACCCGCACATGACGGTGGCCGAGAACATGGGCTTCTCGTTGAGGCTGGCGAGGGCCGGCAAGGCCGAGAGCCGGGCGAAGGTCGAACGGGCCGCCGGCATACTCGGACTGGCGGCGCTTCTCGACAGGTATCCGCGCCAGCTGTCGGGCGGCCAGCGCCAGCGGGTCGCGATGGGCCGCGCCATCGTGCGGGATCCCGCCGTGTTCCTGTTCGACGAGCCCCTGTCGAACCTGGACGCGAAGCTTCGCGTGAGGATGCGGTCGGAAATCAAGGAGCTTCACGCGCAGCTGAAGACCACCGCGGTCTACGTCACGCATGACCAGATCGAGGCCATGACCATGGCGGACAAGATCATCGTCCTGGAAAACGGAAGCGTCCTGCAGGTCGGCAAGCCGCTCGAACTGTACGACGGTCCCGCGAACAGGTTCGTCGCGACCTTCATCGGTTCGCCGTCGATGAACATGCTGCCTGCCGTGGTCGCGGGGGATGCGCAGCTGGATCTCGAGGACGGTCAGCGGCTGCCGGTGCCGACGGGCCTCCAGGCCGGAACCGAGGTCGAGCTCGGGATCCGGCCCGAAGACCTTCACCTGGGCGTCGTGGCGAAAGGCTGCGCCATCAACGCAACTGCCCGCCAGGTCGAGCCGACCGGGGCAGAGACCCTGATCACCGGGAAAGTCGGCAACGGGACCCTCATGGCCGCCGTCCGGGATCGCTGCAGCGCCGCGTTCGGGGAGAGGCTCCTGTTCGGCTTCGATGCGGCAAGGGCCCATGTATTCCATAGATCCACCGGGCTGAGGGTGGCGCATTGAATCCGGCGACGCCGCTGCCCGACCTGGGGCTGGGAACGGCGCCGCTGGCCGGCCTGCATGCACCCGTCTCGATCAACGCCGCGCACGAGACCCTCGGGGCGGCATGGACTGCCGGAATCAGGTTCTTCGACACGGCTCCGCACTACGGTCACGGCCGCGCCGAACGGATCGTCGGGGACTTTCTCAGGGACAGGGAACCGGAAGGCTACGTCCTCTCGACGAAGGTCGGCAGGATCCTGAGACCTTCGGCGGGATCCGTGCGGAACAGGCACTCGTTCGTCGACCCGCTTCCCTTCGACCAGCGCTTCGACTACGGTCACGACGGCATCATGCGCTCCGTCGAGGACAGCTACCAGCGCCTTGGACTCAACAGGATCGACATCATCCTGGTCCATGACGTCGGCGCGTACACGCACGGAGAAAGCGCCGACCGCTTCACGGGGCAGCTGGTGTCGGACGGCGTGCGCGCGCTTCGGAGGCTGCGGGAGTCGGGAGAGATCGCCTCCGTCGGGATCGGCGTGAACGAGGTCGAGATCTGCGCAAGGCTGATTGACGAGATTCCGGTTGACGTCATTTTGCTGGCCGGCCGGCACACCCTGCTGGACAGGACGGCGGAGCAAACGTTGCTGCCGCTTTGCCTGGAACGCGGAGTCACCCTCGTGATCGGTGGCGCATTCAATTCGGGAATACTCGCGACCGGCTCGCGGCCTGGCGCGCGCTGGAACCACGGGCCTGCGCCCAGGGAGGTCCTGGACGAGGCGGAAAGGCTGGAGCGTGTCTGCGAGGCGCACGGCGTTTCCCTGCCGGAAGCCGCCCTCGCCTTTCCGCGCCGGAACCCTGCCGTTCACTCAATGCTGCTGGGGTGCGCGAGCAAGCATGAGCTGAACGATTGCCTGAACATGCTTGCGAGAACGTGCGCAACCCGGCCATCCGATGAATTCTGGTCGGAGGTTTCCGCGTTGGGCCTGCGACCTGCAAGGAGCCCGTCGTGACCGCCCGTGCAGGCCGTTGAGGGCCGGGCCGAACCCGCGACCGTCAGCGTCACCTCCGTCGCGTCATGCGCACGAAGAGATTTGCCGGGAACATGGTGAACGCAATTCGCTCCTCCACCCTGGCGCCATCGACGGGCTGCAGGTCGAAGCTGCCGCAAAGCATGGCGAGCACGGTCCTGATCTCGAGCATGGCAATGCCGCGCCCGGGGCAGAAACGCGGGCCGGCCCCAAAGGGGGCGAAGGCGCGGTGGTCGTGCGGGCCGCGCCGCGCGTCCTTTGCGGCAAGCCAGCGCCCCGGATCGAAGCGGCGCCCGTTGACGAAGTGTTCGTCCCGGGTCGCAATGTGGCGCAGGAGCATGAAGATCGCGGTTCCCGCCGGTATCCTGCGCCCGAGGATCCGTGTGTCGCCCACGGCCTCGAGCATGTGCAGGGGGGCGATTGGCTTGAGGCGCATGGACTCGCTGCCGACTGCATCGATGACAGGCATCCGCTTCGTCCGCTCGAAGCCTTCCGGTCCGTCTGCTCCCGTTGCGGCGAGCGCGTCCACCTCGCGCCGGCAACGGTCGAACCAGTCCGGATTCCCGGCAAGGAGATGCACCGTCCAGGCGATCGTGTTGGCCGTCGTGTCCTCGCCGGCGAGCAGCAGGTTGCATGCATTGGCGAATATCACGTCGCCCGTGGCCCCGGACCCCTCGGCCTCCGTCTCGACGATGATCGCCTCAAGGAAGTCCCGCGGCGACTCCCGGCGCCCGGGTTCGCGTTCAAGCCGCGCGCGCGCGGCCTTCACCATGGCGCCGACCTCGATCTCGAGAGCGTCGAGCGCACGATCAAGGGAACGGTCCGCCGGCAGGCGGATGAAGCGCCAGTAGGGAAACGGCCCGTTCAGGCGCCTGTGCAGGACGGGAAACACCCTGTCGAGATGCCGCTGGATCGTGGGGCCCCGAGTCTCAAGCGTGTTGATGTCGACGCCAAAGGCGAGCTGGGTGGTCACGTCCACGGTGAAGCGCATCAGGTCGCGGCAAAGATCGACGGGCGCCCCCGAGTCGGCCGCAAGCTCCCAGCGCCGCCGAAGCCGCGCGACCGTGGCGGCGAGCTTCGGGAAGAAGTCCTCGATCCTTGCCCGGCTCAAGGCCTCGACGACAAGCCGGCGCTGTCTCCGCCAGTCCTCCCCCTCTGCGGCGAAGACTCCCTTGAGCCCCATCTCGCGGGTTGCCGCCTCGAGGTTGCGCGTGCGGCGGAACCCGTCCGGGCGATCGGCCAGGAGGCGCAGGATCTCGTCGCGATCCGAAAGCACCGCGATGCGGCGCGGGCCAAGGCGGACCCGGTAGAGCGGCCCGTACCTGCCAGCCCAGTCCTCGAGGGCCAGATGCAGGCGGTCGAGCCGGATCTGGTGCAGGTTGCCGACGAGCGGCAGGCACCGGGGGCCGGGCAGGTCCTCTGCCCCGCCGCTTCCGCCGCCGAAGGGGATCCTCACGCCTCGCCCCCGGCTGGAAGGCAGGCGCCTCTCCGCGGGCGCGAACGGCCCGCGCTTCCCCGTCGACCCGGGGAAAGGCCCGAAGCCGTGCGGGCCCGGGGCCCGGGCGCGGGAGGTTCCGGTCTGCTGCACACAGGCCTCTCCACCATTCCATCCGGCGCACGGGCGCGCTCGCTCCCGACATGCGCGAGGCGGCCGGGCCGTTCGCCGGCCTCGGAGAAGGCACGACGGCTCAGGCGGAGTCAAGCCTCCGCTTCAGCCGGCGACGTCCCGGACGCGCCGGTCTCCGCCTTGCCACGCCGGTCATCGCGAAGGTTGGCGTAGAGCACATGGTTCCGCCAGAGGCCGTTGATCTTGAGGTAGCCCTGCGCCACGCCTTCGCACCTGTAGCCGCAGGCACCGAGGAGGCGGCGCGAAGCCGCGTTCTCCGGCAGGCATGCGCTCTCGACCCTGCTCAGGTCGATGACGTCGAACGCGTAACGCACCGTCGCCGTGAGCGCCTCGCGCATGTAGCCCTGCCGCGCATGTTCCGCGCCGATCCAGTAGCCGATCATCCCGGACTGGCTCGGTCCGCGCCGGATGTTCTCCAGCGTGATGGCTCCCAGAAGGCATCCGTCGCTCCGCCTCGAAAGGAACAGCGGCACCGCCGTTCCCTCCCGAATGGAGCGATGCGCCCGCCGGACACGGGCGACGAAGCCCCTGCGGGTCAGGTGATCCGTTGCCCAGGCAGGCTCCCAGGGCTTCAGGAACTCCGAGCTCGTGCGCCGCAATTCGGACCAGGACCGGTAGTCGCCAACGACGGGCGGGCGCAGCACCATGCGCGCGGTGCCGATTCTGACGCGGCTCCCTTTCCACGGCATCAGGCCGCCAGCCTGTCAGTGATCTCCTGAACTGTCGGAGCGGCCGCCACCGGTCCGTAGAGCGCCAAGGCTCCCGCGCCGGCGGACACGAGTCCGGTCGCCACCTCCCGCACCGACCGCACGCTGACCGAATCGACCATCTCGACGGTCTCCGCGATCGACGGCACGCGATCCCAGACCGACAGGAGCTTCGCCAGGCGCTCGGCGCGGCTCGCAGGCTGCTCCAGCCCCATCAGCAGGCCGGCCTTCAGCTGCGCCCTCGCCCGGGCGACCTCCGCCTCGGAAAGGTCGCCGGCGGACCGCCGCAGCTCGTTCACCGTCAACGCCAGGAGCTCGGGAACCGCCTCCGCGCCCGTCCCGGAATAGATCGTGAACAGGCCGGTGTCGGAATAAGGGCTCGCCTGCGCGAAGATCGCGTAGCACAGGCCGCGCTTCTCGCGCGCCTCCTGAAAGAGCCGCGAGGACATCCCGCCGCCCATCGCGGTCGCGAAGGCCTGCGCGGAATACACCGCGTCATCCCGATATCCGGGGCTCTCGAAGGACAGTGCGACATGGGCCTGCTCGAGTCCCTTCTCGACTCTCGTTTCGCCGCCCGTGAATCGCCCGGGCTCCGCAGCGGACCCGGTCCGGGAAGAAAGATGCGCGAACCTCGCCTCGGTCGCCCGAACGATCTCGTCATGATCGACGGCGCCCGCCGCCGCGACGATCAGGTTGCCCGGCAGGTAGCGCTCATCGACGAAGCGGGACAGGTCCTGACGGCCGAAACGCTCGACCCTGGACGCCGGGCCGAGGATCGGGCGGCCAAGGGGCTGGTCCGGAAAGGCCGTTTCCTGCAGCCAGTCGAAGATCACGTCGTCGGGCGTGTCCAGCACCTGGCCGATCTCCTGCAGGATCACGTGCCGCTCGGTCTCGATCTCGCCAGGCTCGAAGGCGGGGTTCAGGACGATGTCCGAAATGACGTCCAGCGCAAGGCCGGCGTGCTCGGCGAGGACGCGCGCATAGTAGGTCGTCATCTCGCGCGACGTGTAGGCGTTGATGTAGCCGCCGACGTCCTCGATCGCCTCGGCGATCTGAAGCGCCGACCGGGTCCCGGTCCCCTTGAACGCCATGTGCTCCAGGAAGTGAGCGATCCCGTTCTGCTCGGCGCGCTCGTGGCGCCCTCCGGCCGCGACCCAGATCCCGAGCGCCGCGGACTGCAGCCCCGGCATGTGCTCGGTCACGACGCGCACGCCGTTTGCCAGCCTGTGAAGCTCAACCGTCAAGCGGCCCGGCCCTCCCCGATCGCGCGGCAGATCCCGGCAAGGTCGTTCGCAACCCGGGTCACCCGCTCTGGACGCTCATAGAGGTCGGCCATCCTGAAGGGAAGGGGCGGACGGATGCCCGCCGCCCGTTCCACCGCGTCGGGGAACTTGGCGGCGTCTGCCGTGGCGAGGGCGATCATCGGGACGCCGGGCTCCGCCAGCCGGCCGGCCACTTCGAGCCCGACCGCCGTGTGGGGGCAGACAAGCTGGCCGGTCGCACCGTGCGCCGCCCTGATCCTGGACATCGTTTCCGCCTCCGAAACCCTCCCGCTCGCGAAGATCCCGCCGATCCTGGCGAGCGCGGCATCGTCGATCCGGAACCCGTCTCCCGTCCTCAGCTCGCCCATCAGCGACCTGACGGCGCACGCGTCACGCCCGCACGCGTCGAAAAGGAGGCGTTCGAAGTTGGAGCTCACCTGAATGTCCATCGAGGGGCTGACGGAGGGCCGGACCGGGCCGGCGCGGTACTCTCCGGTCACGAGCGCGCGGTGCAGGATGTCGTTCTGGTTCGTCGCGATCACCAGCCGCTCGACGGGCAGCCCCATGCGCCTCGCGATCTCGCCGGCGTAGATGTCGCCAAAGTTGCCCGTCGGAACGGCGAAGCTCACCTTCCGGCCAGGCGCCCCAAGGGCGACGGCGGCCGTGAAGTAGTACACGACCTGCGCCATGACGCGCGCCCAGTTTATCGAGTTGACGGCCGCCAGGCGCATCTCCTCGCGAAACCCCGGATCGGCGAACATGTCCTTCAGATGGCGCTGGCAGTCGTCGAACGTGCCTTCGACCGCGAAGGCCCGCACGTTCGCCTCCGTCGGCGTGGTCATCTGCCGCCGCTGCACCTCGGACACCTTGCCGTGGGGAAAGAGTATGCAGACATCCACGTTGTCGAGCCCGCGGAACGCCTCGATCGCTGCGCTTCCGGTGTCGCCGCTGGTCGCCCCCACAACGGTGACGCGCGCGCCCCGCCGCCGCAGCACGGCCTGGAACATCCGGCCCACGATCTGCATGGCGAAGTCCTTGAAGGCCAGCGTCGGGCCGTGGAAGAGCTCCAGAAGCCATATTCCGTCCCCGGCCTGTCTCAGGGGCGCGCGGCTGACGTGGCCAAACCCCGCATAGGCCGCCCTGATCAAGGCGCGCAGCTCCTCCTTCTCGAACGTGTCGCCGACGAACGGCCGCATGACCGCGAACGCCACGTCCTCGTAGCTCCTGCCATGCAGCATGGCGATGTCGCGCGGCGCGAACGCCGGCACCTCGGCGGGCACGTAGAGTCCTCCGTCGACGGCAAGGCCGGCGAGCATGGCCTGCTCGAAGGACAGCTCCGGCGCCGTTCCGCGTGTCGAGACGTATCTCATGGGCCGCTTTCCCGGACGGTCCGCTTCCGGATGCGCCAGAGCAGCAGGAGAGTCATCAATGCCCAGGCCGCCGCCAGCCCGAACCACTGGATCGCGTATCCGAGATGGTTGTTCGGAATGCCGTCCGCCGCAACGGGAAGCGGCGTTGCCTGCGGGTCGTTGCTCGAAACCGCGCGGGCCACGACGAGGACAGGCTCGGTCTGCAGCGCCTCGGCCATCGCGGGCAGGTCGCGGCCGTACCAGATCCCGGCCTCGCGGTCAGGCTGCGGCGTCCAGCGGTCCACCTCGTCAGGCCAGTGAAGGTTGCCGAGCACGGTCGCCGGCGCGGCTGACATCGGGCGGGACCGGTCCGCGACGGGCACGGCCCCCCTGTCAACCATGATCCGCCGCCCATTCGCGGTCTCGAACGAGGCGACGAGCCTGTACGCCGGCCCGCGCTTCGGCAGGCTCACGAGCACCGCGACCTCCTCGCCGTCGAAGTCGCCCTCGACGATGACGGGCAGGTACCTGTCGCGTTCGGCGACCGGCGCGGCCGGAAGCGCAACGGGATCCGCGGCAGCCCTCGTCTCGATTTCGGCGAGGACGCCCTCCTTCCAGGCCAGCCTTTGCAGCTGCCATGCGCCCAGGGAAACGAGCGCTGAAAACCCGCCCAGGCCGATGATCAATGGAAACAGAAGCCGCATTCCCGCCCAAGCCTCCTGCGCCGTTGCCGGAGCTGCACGCGGCGCGGGGGAGCGAGGGCCCGGCGCCCGGGCAGCAAGGGCGCGATCCGGGTCAGCTGCCCCAGACGTAGATCGATGCAAACAGAAACAGCCAGACGACGTCGACGAAGTGCCAGTACCAGGCCGCCGCCTCGAACCCGACATGCTGTTCGGCCGTGAAGTGCCCCGCACGCACGCGCAGGTAGCACACGAAGAGAAAGATCGTGCCGACGATCACGTGGAACCCGTGGAACCCGGTCGCCATGAAGAAGGTCGCGCCGTAGATGTTGCCCGAGAACCCGAATGCCGCGTGGCCGTACTCGTAGGCCTGGAAGACCGTGAACAGGACGCCGAGGAGGATCGCGACGGCGAGCCCCGTCGCCATGTCCCGGCGGTTGTTCTCGTGCGCGATCGCGTGATGCGCCCAGGTTGCCGCCGCCCCGGAGCACAGGAGAATGAGCGTGTTGATGAGCGGGAGGTGCCATGGGTCGAAGGTCTCGATGCCGGCGGGCGGCCAGACGCCGTCCACCGCGGGGCTTTCGGGTCCCATGGGATAGAGCGCGTTCTTGAAGAACGCCCAGAACCATGCCGCGAAGAACATGACCTCCGACATGATGAACATGATGAACCCGTACCGCAGCCCGATTCTCACGACAGGGGTGTGGTCGCCGGCCACGGCTTCCCGGACCACGTCAGCCCACCAGGCGTACATGACGTAGCAGACGCCGATCAGGCCGATGATGAACACGTAGGGCTGCTTCACGCTCTCCGGGGCGTTCTGCCCGAAGGCCAGCACGAAGCCGAACAGCATGACGAAACCGGAAACCGCGCCGAGGAACGGCCAGGCCGACGGGTGCAGGATGTGATAGTCGTGGTTCTTTTCGTGCGCCATGCCGGCCTTCTCCCGGATTCTAGTTCGGTTGAGATGCGGTTCCGCCCACCCCGAGCGCCGCCTGCTGCGAACGGTGGCCTTCGGGCAGGTCCACTTCGTGGAACGTGTAGGACAGCGTGATCGTCCTGACGGACCTGGCATCGGGGTCGTCGAGGATCGCGGGCTCGATGAAGAAGCTGACCGGCATGCTGACCCGCTGGCCGGGCTCCAGCACCTGCATCTCGAAGCAGAAGCAGTCGATCTTCGAGAAGTGGGCGCCGGCGGAGAACGGCGCGACGTTGAAGCTTGCCGTGCCCGCGACCGGCCGGCCCGTCCCGTTGCGGGCCTCGTAGAACGCCAGGCCCTCCTCGCCGATCCGGATCGGCATCTTCGCCTGCTCCGGCCTGAACTCCCAGGGCATCCCCGACGCGGTCGAGGCGTCGAAGCGGACCGTGATCACCTCCTCGAGGGGCGCCTCGGGCGGCTTCGCGGCGACATCGGTCGTGCCGCCCCAGCCCGTGACCCCGCAGAAGAGGTCGTAGAGAGGCACCGACGCCCATGCGAGCGATCCCATGACCAGGACCACGCCGACGAGCGTGGCCGCCGTGCGACGCCGCGGGTCCGTCATGGTCCGGCGGCCTCCATGCCGGGCCGCAGGACATGATCGAACCCCTGCAGCGGATCGCCGCGGCCGACCTTCACCACGGTCAGCGCGAAGACAACCGCAACGAACGCGGCGAGCGCGACCGCCACGCCGAGATTCCGCGAAAGACGGCGCGCGTGCAGTTCGTGGGTGGCCCTGATGCCGCTCATGGCACCTGTCTCAGCGCCGCGTCGGCAAGGAACGCGCCAAAATGCAGGAAAAGGTAGAACAGCGAGGCGCGAAAGAACGCCTTCTCCGCGGCGTAGCCGTCGCTCCGGGCGGCCGCCTCGTCCCGCAAGCATATCCGGACCGCGCCCCATGAGAACATGAGGTTCAGCACGACGGCGGCGGCAAGGCTCGCCGGGCCGCCAACCGGGCCCAGGGCCAGCCAGAGCGACACGGGCACGAGAAGCAGCGCGTAGGCAAGGATGTGCCTGCGGGCGGCGGCCCGGCCGTGGGTCACGGTAAGCATCGGGACGCCGGCGTTCTCGTAGTCGGACCGCACGAAAAGCGCCAGGGCCCAGAAATGCGGCGGCGTCCACATGAAGATCAGCGCGAACATCAGGCAGGCTTCAAGGGAGACGCCTCCCGTTGCAGCCGCCCAGCCGATCATCGGCGGAAAGGCCCCGGCCGCTCCCCCGATCACGATGTTCTGCGGCGTCCGGCGCTTGAGCCACATCGTGTAGACGAGAACGTAAAACGCGATCGTGAAGGCCAGGAGGGAGGCAGCGAGCACGTTCGTCGCCAGGCCAAGCATGACGACCGAGAGGCCCGACAGTCCGGCGCCGATCGCCAGGGACTCGCCGGGCGCGACGCGGCCGCTCGGAACCGGGCGCTTCATGGTCCGCCGCATCGCCGAGTCGATGTCCGCGTCGTACCACATGTTCAGGGCGCCCGCCGCGCCCGCTCCCACCGCAATGAACAGCGTCGCCGCGACCGCTTCGACCGCGTGCAGCGACGTCGGAGCGACGAGGAGTCCGACCAGGGCCGTGAAGACCACGAGCGACATGACCCGCGGCTTGAGCAGCGTCACGTAGTCGCCGAACGTCGGCTCGTGCTCGCGCGCCGCGCTGATCGCGAGGTCGGGCATGCGCCTCTACTCGCTCGCCGCCAGCCGGGTCCGGCCGGGCTCGACGTAGTTCCCGGCCGCGCGGGCGTCGGCGGCCCAGGCGTCGTAGTCGGCGGCCGCCACCGCCTTGACGGTTATGGGCATGTAGGCATGGCTGAGGCCGCAAAGCTCGGAGCACTGCCCGAAATAGACGCCCTCCCGGCCTTCGTCGACCTTGAACCAGAGTTCGGCAAGCCGGCCCGGGACGGCGTCCTGCTTCACGCCGAAGGAAGGGACGGTCCAGGCATGGATCACGTCGGCGGCGGTGACCTGGACCACGACGACCCTGCCGGTCGGAATGACGACCGAAGTGTCCGTGGCAAGGAGGAAATGCTCGTCCGAATAGCCCGCCTCGGCCAGCTGCCGCGACGTTTCCGGCGTCAGCTGGTTCGCGCTGTCGATGCCGATCATGTAGCTCGCGAAGCTGATGTCCTCGTCCGGATACTCGTACTCCCAGTACCACTGGTTGCCGGTCGCCTTGATGAAGACCTCCGGCTCCGGAATGACCTGCTGCTTGAACAGCACGGGCAGCGAGAAGGCCCCGATGAAGACCAGGATCACGATCGGGATGACGGTCCAGGCCACCTCGACAGGCGCGTTGTGCGTGAAGCTTGCCGGCTCCGGATTGGCGCGGCGGTTGAAGCGCAGGATGCAGACCAGAAGCAGCGCCATGACGAACAGCGAGATCGCGGCGATGACGGCGAGCACCAGGCCATCCAGCCACACGATGTCGCGCGCGAGGTCGGTCGTGGGCGGCTGGAAGCCGAGCCCCGCCGGGTCCGGCTGCCCGATGACGGGCAGGTCCTGCGCGCGTGCAGCGCCGCTGGCGGCAAGCATGGCCGGGCCGGTGAGAAGGTTCTTGAGGCGCATTGGTCCGGGATCCTGTTCACGATGGCGTTCCGGCATGCCTCGGGCCAGCATGGCCCGCCGGTTGTCTTTCAGACGCTACAAACCATATAAGACCTTCATGAACAAGGCGTCCGGTTGCGGCATTCGGACGCCTTTCCCGCATCGCGGAAGGAGCCGTGCATGGCAGTGCTGAACAGGTTCAGCCCGTTCGAGACGCACCTGGACAGGGACGCGGCCCTGCGCCTTCTGCAGGAGACGGCGCGTGGCGCGGATGACGGCGAGCTGTTCCTGGAGCGCCGTCGCTCGGAGGTCCTGGCCTACGATGACGGGCGCGTGCGCAACGCGAGCCACGACAGGTCCGAGGGCTTCGGGCTCCGTGCCGTGCGCGGCGAAACCGTCGGATATGCGCATTCGACCGAGATCAGCCAGGCCGCCCTGAAGCGGGCCGCCGGGACGGTTCGGCTGGCCGTGGGCAGCGGGGGCGGCTCGCTGGCCGCCTCGCCGGCCCCGGGGACGCGCAGGCTCTACGGCGACGGGAATCCCCTCGAGGACGCCGCGTTCCCGCTCAAGATCGAGACGCTGAAGGAGATCGACGCGTTTGCCCGCGACCTCGACTCCCGCGTCGTGCAGGTCTCCGCCACGCTCGCGGCTTCGCTTCAAGAGGTCGCGATCCTGCGCCCCGACGGCCGCTGCCTCGCGGACGTGCGGCCGATGGCGAGACTCCGTGCCAGCGTGATCGTCGAAAGGAACGGCCGCCGCGAATCCGGCGCGGCCGGAAGCGGAGGCCGCCACGGGCTCTCCAGGCTGATCGCGCCCCAGTGCTGGCAGCCGCTCGTGCGCGAAGCCCTTCGCGTCGCCGTCGTCAATCTCGACGCGGTGGCGGCGCCGGCGGGCGAGATGGACGTGACGCTCGGGCCGGGCTGGCCGGGCATCCTCCTGCACGAGGCGATTGGCCATGGCCTTGAGGGAGACTTCAACCGCAAGAAGTCCTCCGCGTTTGCCGGCCTCATGGGGCGGCAGATTGCCGCAAGCGGCGTCACCGTGCTGGACGACGGGACGCTGCCGGACCGTCGCGGCTCGCTGAACGTCGACGACGAGGGCACGCCGTCGCGCCGGAACGTCCTGATCGAGGACGGCATCCTCGTCAACTACATGCATGATCGCCAGAATGCGCGGCTGCTTGGCGGGGAAGCGACCGGCAACGGCCGCCGCGAGAGCTTTGCCCACGCTCCCATGCCGAGGATGACGAACACGTACATGCTGCCGGGCCGCGCCGCGCCCGAATCGATCGTTGCCGAGGTCAGGGACGGCATCCATGCCGTCGGCTTCGGCGGCGGACAGGTGGACATCACGAACGGGAAGTTCGTGTTCTCGTGCACGGAAGCCTACCGGGTCAGGGACGGCAGGATCCGCGAGCCGGTGAAGGGCGCGACCCTGATCGGCGACGGCGCCACCGCGCTCAGGCGCATCCGCGCCGTCGGAAACGACATGAAGCTCGACCCCGGCATGGGCAGTTGCGGCAAGGCGGGGCAGTGGGTGCCCGTCGGCGTCGGCCAGCCCACGCTCCTGATCGGCGGCCTGACCGTGGGCGGTTCGTCCGCCTGATCCTTCGGGCGGCGCGCCGCGCATTCCGATTCGCCCCGGCGCTCGCGCGGCATGCGACGGCGGCCGTCCGCCACGGATTGACAAACGCCGGCAACGCCACGCATGTTCCGCCGCCACCGCCGGATTCGCCTTTCGGGAGCCTCCCATGCCTGTCGTCGTCGTCGAGTCTCCCGCCAAGGCCAAGACGATCAAGAGCTATCTCGGCAAGGACTACACCGTGCTCGCGAGCTTCGGGCACGTGCGCGATCTTGCCGAGAAGGACGGCTCCGTGAATCCCGACCGCGACTTCGAGATGACGTGGGAGGTGCCGCCTGAATCAAGAAAGCGGGTCAAGGCGATCGCGGACGCCCTCCAAGGCGATGCAACGCTGATTCTCGCCACCGACCCTGACCGCGAGGGCGAAGCGATCTCGTGGCACCTCGAGGAGGCGCTTCGCGCCCGCAAGGCAATCCGCAAAGGCACGAAGGTCGGCCGGATCGCCTTCAACGCCGTCACGAGGAAGGACGTCGCCGAGGCCCTGGAAAGCCCGCGTTCGGTCGACCGCGACCTCGTGCAGGCCTATCTCGCGCGCCGCGCGCTCGACTACCTCGTGGGCTACACGCTCTCGCCGGTGCTGTGGAGAAAGCTGCCCGGCGCACGATCCGCGGGCCGCGTGCAGTCCGTCTGCCTCCGGCTCATCGTCGAGCGCGAAGTGGAGGTGGAGGCGTTCCAGGTCCAGGAATACTGGACCGTGAAGGCGGTCCTGGTAACGCCGAGAGGAGACGAGTTCGAGGCCCGGCTGACACTGCTTGACGGAAAGAGGCTCGACAGGCTCGGCATCCAGGACGAGCGGCGCGCGAACGAGGCCGTCGAAGCGATCCGGTCAAGCGACCTGTCGGTCACGTCTGTCGAGGCGAATCCCGTCACGCGCAGGCCGCCGCCGCCGTTCATAACGTCCACGCTGCAGCAGGAAGCGTCGCGCAAGCTCGGATTCGGCGCGCGGCAGACGATGCAGGCGGCGCAGAAGCTCTACGAGTCCGGGCACATCACCTACATGCGGACTGACGGGGTGTACATGGCTCCCGAGGCGGTCATCGCCGCACGCGACGCGATCAAGGAACACTACGGCCCAGAGCACCTGCCCAAGGAGCCGCGCAGGCACAGGAGCAAGGCAAGGAACGCCCAGGAAGCGCATGAGTGCATCCGTCCGACTCGAATGACGGCCGACCCGGCCTCGCTGCGGATCCAGGACAAGGGCCAGCTTGACCTGTACCACCTCGTCCGGAGGCGGACGCTCGCAAGCCAGATGGAACCTGCCAGGTTCCGGCGGACGACGGTCGAAATTGCCGGCGCGGACGGCATGACCGGGCTTCGGGCGACCGGCCAGGTCCAGGTGTTCGACGGCTTCCTGAAGGCCTACGAGGAGGGCCGCGACGACGACGGCGGCGACAGTGACGGCATCCTGCCCCGCATCGACCAGGGCGAACCGGTGCAGCGGCGCCGGGTCACGCCGGAGCGGCACTTCACCAAGCCGCCGCCGCGCTACACCGAAGCCACGCTCGTCAAGAAGATGGAGGAGATAGGCATCGGGCGGCCGTCGACCTACGCCTCCACCGTCACGACGATCCAGGACAGGGGATACGTGCGGAAGGAAAAGGGCCGGCTCCGCCCCGAGGAAAAGGGGCAGCTGGTGACCGCATTCCTCATGAACCACTTCCGTCGCTACCTGAGCTACGACTTCACGGCCAGGCTCGAGGAGGAGCTTGACGACATCACGTCCGGAACCCGTGACTGGAAGGACGTGCTCGCGCGGTTCTGGGAAGCGTTCAGCGCTGCCGTGAAGGAGACATCCGAACTCCGGTTCGCCGACGTCCTGGAACAGATAAACGAGAGCCTGGCGCCGCACCTCTTTCCGCCGGCCGGAGACGGGCGCGACCCGCGCATCTGCCCGCACTGCGGCGCCGGGCGGCTGTCGGTGCGAACCGCCCGCTCGGGCGGGGCCTTCATCGGCTGCTCGAACTATCCGGAATGCCGCTACACGCGCGCCTTCGGGCCTCCGGGCGCGGAACCCGAAGGCGGCCTCCCCCCCGAGGGCAAGAACCTTGGCGAGGACGGGGGAGAAGCGATCCTGGTCCGCAAGGGGCGCTTCGGACCCTACGTCCAGCGGGGCGACGCCTCGGATGACGGGCAAAAGCCGCCGCGCCGCACCGTGCCCGAGGCCTGGAATCCGGCGGAGATCACGCTTGATGACGCGCTCAGGCTTCTCGAGCTTCCGCGCCTCGTCGGCCGGCACCCCGAGGACGGCGTGTCGATCTGGGCCAATGTCGGACGCTTCGGGCCGTACCTGAAGCATGCGGAGTCGACGAGCGCCAGAAGCGGGACGACCGCCAATCTCGAATCGATCGAGGACGTCTGGAACGTCGGCATGAACCGCGCCGTCGAACTCATCGCGGCAAGGCGGGCCTCCTTCGGAAACAGGGGCTGGAAGGCCCCCGTGCTCAAGGATCTCGGCGAGCATCCTGAACGCGGCGGCCCCGTGACCGTTCTGGACGGCAAGTACGGACCCTACGTGAAATGGAACAAGGTGAACGCGACGGTCCCGGAGGACGTCGATCCCGCCGGCATCGACATGGCCGCCGCGACGCGGCTCATCGCGGAGCGCGAAGCGAAGGGCGGCAAGACGCGCCGCCGGCGCAAGCGGTCGTGATCGCGCCGCCTGCAGATGCCATGACCGGCGGGGACCCGTGACGGCGACCGTTCCGGGCTTCCTGAACGGAGCTTCATCTCCGGAATTTCGCGAAACCCCTTTTCTTCAGCGCGACGGCCGGTTCCGGGTGGGACTCGACATGCATCGGTCCCGGCTTGCCACGGCAGGAGCTTGGCGTGGTCGATCTCCGGCAGGTCGAAGGCCCGGTGCTGCAGTCCCGCAGCACCGCGCGCCCGGCCGCGGCCGCCTTGGAGAGATGCGCATTGGCTCGGCCACGTCGGCGACGAAGAGCCGACAGGCTTCGAGGGTCTCGAAGTTCGAATCGAGCTGGATGAGCGGGGCGGGTCAGAAGCGTTCCGCGTCGTGGGCGGCATCGACTTCGCGGGAGACGTCTTCGGTGCGGATCTTGGCGAAGCTTCGGGAAAGGCGCTCGTGATCGGCGACGGGTTCTTCACGGAAGGCGAAAGCGCCCATCAGCGGCTCCTCGACCCCGCAGCGTTGGCGCGCGCCTCGATCGCGGCGCACCGCTCCATCAGCGCATCGAACGGTTCGGCGCCATCGAGCAGCATGCCATCGGCCAGCATCCGCGCGTGGTCGTCGGTGAGTGCGGCAAGCGCGGCGCCGGCGGGCACAAGTTGCAGGTCGCCGGAGACTGCTGCTTCGCAATCGATTCGCGTGCCTCTGGCGTCGTTCTCGGAGAAGAACATTGCCTTGTGGCGGGCAACCGAGAGCGCGAGCGCGCGGTCGGCCAATGCGCGCCCGGCAACGCCAGCCTCGTCGAGGCGCGCGAGATCGTGCCAGTGGCGGGACAGCCGCTCGCCGCGCCGCCGCTCCTGGCGGCAGAAGACGTGGATCGCGGCCGCCCTTTCCCGGAAGGTCCGCTCGGCGCCTGGCGGGGCCTGACGTGCGATTCGCAGGACTTGCCATGCCGAAAGCGGTTTGCGGACCCTCCCGTTGCCCCCATGCCTGCATGGATGAGCGTATCGAATTCAGATCCCGGCGGCGTCCTCGATGCCCGGTTTCTGCGGGCGATCGAGGCCTGGTGCGCCCGGAACGGCATGAGCGCCGGGGCGTTCGGCGCCGCCGTGCACCGCGACCGAGACTTCGTCGCCTCGCTGCGCGACGGACGCCGTCCGTGCCTCGGGACGGTGGACCGGGCGCTCGCCGTCACGGGAGAGCCGCCGGCCGTCGAAGCGCGCCGTCACTTCGCGGCGGCCGCGCCCTTGAAAGGCGACCGGCGTGCCGTTACGCCCCGTCGACACGGGATCCGGCCTCCGGCTCCATGCAGCTTGTCGGCAGAATTTCATATGTCGCGGCGAGCGGCTCCATGCCAGCCAAATTGGTGAGATGTCCGGGCTAGCGGGAATTGCTGGTTTCTCCCTGCCGTCCGCTCGCGCCAAGGCGGCGCCGGGCAGCCGTGCCGACAATGGCCGTTCCCGCTTCCCGGGCCCGCGTGCTGCGCAGCCGGCCCGCCGCACTCCACCAGCTTCGCGAAGCCGAATGCCGCCCAACGATGCACAGTCCTGTCGCTGTCCTGTCGCTCGCGCCGCAGGAACGTGATAGGGTCCAGACATGTCGGGGGACCAGCATGATTCGGATTGCGCCGCGACGGCCGCCGCGAACGGCCGGCTCGCGGAGGCGGCACACTTGCAGGCGATCGAGGGCAATCCGCTGACGGCGGAAGAGATCGCCATGTTCGAGATGTTCGAGCGCGAGGGATGGTCGCCGGAGCGGCGCCGCGCCCATATCCTGCGCCGGATCGAGGACCGCGGCCACGTCGCCGCGGCCGGATGAGCGATCGCGACCACTGCTATCCGCCGGACTACACCGTTCTCCGCAACAGGCTGGGCATCCGGGACGCCCCGGCGCTGGACGCGGCGGAGCGCAAGCTGGTCGCCCAGCGCCTTCTCGAGCCCGTCCCGGCGGGCGACTTCGACCTTGACCACCTGAAGGCGATCCACCGACACCTGTTCCAGGAAGTCTACGCCTGGGCTGGCGAGGTACGCACCGTCGAGATCGCCAAGGGCGAAAGCCGGTTCCAGCCGAGGCGTTTCATCGAAACCGGCATGGCGGACATCTACCGCCGCATCGTGGCGGCAGGATACTTCCGGGGCCTGGGGCCGGACGGCTTCGCCGAGGGCGCCGGCCCCGTGCTGGGCGACGTCAATCATGTCCACCCGTTCCGCGAGGGCAACGGGCGCACCCAGCTTCAGTACCTGAAGCAGCTTGCCGAACGCGCCAGCCATGCCATCGACCTGACCCGGATCGACCGTGCCGCCTGGCTCGACGCCTCGCGTCGCGCCAACGCGGGCGGTCACGCCGCCATGACGCGCTGCATCCGCCGCGCGCTCGTCTGCCGCTCGGTCTTCACTTCTGCCGTCGGCGCTTCGGCGGCAGCCTGAGGATCCCCTGGCCTTCCAGCGTCCCGGCACGCCAAGGCACGCCCCGGCCCTGCAGCCGCCCCTCGCCGTGGTCCAGCCGAGATGCTTGCAGATCGTCTTCGCCAGCTCGTTGCGGCTGTCGTTCGGGAACAGCCCGACGGTCTCCTGGATGTCGGCGATCTGGCGCCGGGTCACGCGGCGGCCCGAGAAGGTGGTCGACCTGAGGTCGATGATTCGCCGGTTCATGGGCGGTTCCCGAATCTGCCTGACAACAGCATGCGAAACGTGGACCGCTTGTCAGGCGCCTTGCGGAAAAGGCCGTCCAGCGGCAAAAGTCAAGCTGTGTCAATGGTTTGCCGACCGCCAAAAGTCGCCCGCGAAGACGCAAGTCTACCCGAATTCCATTGCTCGGCGGCCGGACGCGCGAACTGCCGGACGTCGGCACGCTGAAGAACCATCCCCCGTTCCACTCTGAAGTGCAACACCTGATGCAGTGTTCCTGGTCGTTCGGCGACACATGATGTTGCGAATCGGCCAGGCGGCGGCGACAGTTCCTTCGTTGCGAGAAGGAGACCGTCATGCCCGAGGGCCATCGCCACCGGCCTCATGCGGAACGCCGCCGGATCAACGCCCCGGGAAAGCGGGCTTTCCGGCCCGGCGATCGCCCGCCGGCCCGGCCGGGACCGCACGACGGTATGGCGCGAGGTGCGGCGCAGCGCGGCCTCGCATGTTCAGCGAACCGGCAATGACCAAGGAGGTGGCTGTGGAAAAGTCGGGGGCGGATTCCTGTGGAAAAGCCGTTCCTTGCCTCCCGGCGCCCTCCCGGTCGATGCCGGGTCCGGGACCCCCTCCGCCCGGCCGGGCGGAGGGGGTGCGGGGCCTGGCCCCGCAGGACGGGCCGGACCGGAGCGGCCCTGGATCGCGCGAGCGGATCCGTCGACGAGCGTGGTCGGCCCGCCCTCCCGTTGGCCTCCCGGGTCCCGATGGACGCCGGGTCCGGGAACCGGACCGTCGCGAGGACAGGAGCGGGAGACATGACCACCGCAGCTGCGGGAATCGACGTGAGCGGGAAGTCGCCGGACATCCGCCCGGGCGGGCGGGATCACGCCGCCACCAACGACACGGACGGGTTCCGCAAGGTCGCCCGCCTCCCGGGGAAGGGAATGCGGAGCGGGTCGTCCCGGAGGCCACGGGACGGATGCACCGGGCCCTCCTGCAGTCGCTGCATGACAGGGGCTTCAAGGTCGTCGTGGCGACCCCCGCCAGTCCCGGGACCTCCCCAGGGCCGGCGGCGAGCTGGCGAAGGCCGACAGGGCCGGCGCGCGCGTGCCGGCCGCCCTGCGCGCCGCGTTCCCGGACATGGCGCCCACCGCGCCGGCCGACGTCACCGTCGACAGGCTCCGCGACATGCTCGTGCTGCGGGAGGCCCTCGTCGACCGGCGCGCGGAACTGAAGGCGGTCCCGGGCGAGGTCGGAGAGCCGGACGCGGACGGCCCCGTCCGGAGGGTGCTGGAGGAACCGGACGGCGCCGTCGCCGCGTCCGGCCGGCGGATCGAGGAACTTGTCAAGGGCTCGGAGGGCCTGGCGGAGAGCTGCGGCATCCGGCCCCGGTGCCGGGCATCGGCCCGGTCACGGCCGCGTCCCCGGTCGCCCGGGCGGGCGGGCCGGGCGCGATCGGCAACTTTCCTCCGCCGTATGCCGCAGGGTGGCTATGCCTTCGCTGGTCGCCCGGGCGGGCGGGCCGGGCGCGATCGGCAACCGCCGGGCCGCCGCCCCGGTCGGCGTCGCCCCCTTCGCCCGCGACGGCGGCACCCTCAGGGGCGGGCGCCACATGACCGGCGGGCGGCGGCGTCCGAGGGACGTCCTGTACATGGCGGCGATGGCGGCCTGCATGTCCGGTCCCGACATGATGGAGATGCACGGCCGGCTCCGGGAAAGGGGCAGGGCCCGCAAGGTCGCGGTGACCGCGGTCATGCGGAAGCTCGTCGTCACCGCGAATGCGCTGCTCCGCGACCGGCGCACCTGGGAGGACAGGTCGGCGGCCGCCGCCTGACGCCCGGACGGGCCGCGCCCCCCGGCGGCCCGCCGGGGCCCGAAGGGAACCAGCCGTCCGGCCGCGCCCTTGCGGCCGGGCCGCCTGCCCCTGCCCGGACGGCCGCCGGAATGTGGACAGGCTGTGGAAAGCCCCGGTCCCGGCCCCCGGAAAAGGCCGGATCCGGGCTTGACCCAGGACATGGATGCTCGTCGGTGGCGCGCAAGATGACGCCGGAGCCGTGGCGCATGGCGGAGGAGCGGCTGGCCGAGGGCCGGGCCCGGAGCAGGTCGCCGGGCGCATGCGCCTGGAGGGCGCGCCGATGGCGGGCCGGCAGTGGACCTGCGAGCGCATCCACGCCGACCGGAAGGCCGGCGGCGGTCTCTGGCGGCATCTCCGCCGCCGCGGCAGGAAGCCGGACCGGAAGGGCGGGGCCCACGCGGGCCGCGGCCGCATCCCGGGCCGGGTGGACATCTCCGAGCGCCCGGACGTCGTGGAGGCGAAGGAACGGGTCGGCGACCGGGAGGCGGACACGAATCAACGGCAAGGGCACCGGCGGCGCGCTTGTCTCCCTGGTGGACAGGGCGTCCAGGCACACCCTGCTCGAAAGGGTCGAGAGGAAGACGGCGGACGCGGTCGGCTCGGCCATGACCGGCATGCCGGGTTCCCTCCCCGTGCACACGGTCACCGCGGACAACGGCAAGGAGTTCGCGGGCCATGCCAGGGTGGCCGAGGCGCTGGGCGCGGGGTTCTTCTTCGCGCGGCATTGCCACTCCCGGGAGCGCGGCACGGACGAGCACACCAACGGCCTCGTGCGGGGATACCTGCCCAAGGGCACGGACTTCCGCAAGGTGACGGACGCAGAGGTGCAGGCCGTCCAGGACCGGACGGACGCACGTCCGAGGAAGGCCCTGGGCTGCCTCACCCCGTCCGAGGCCTTCCTGCCCGGGCGCAGCCGCCCTGAGGGGGCCGTTCCGGGGCCGCCGGGGGCGGCTCCGAGGGGAGATGCGCGCTGTCCGCGGCCCGCCGTCCTCCGGTCGGGCTCCGCCCTCCCTGCGTCCGGCGGGCCGCGGACAGCGCCCGGCAGGGCTTGCACCGCCCCGGAAGCCCGGCTACGCCTCCCGGTGAAGGGACCGCCGCCGCTCGGGCTTCGCCCCTCGCTGGCTGATGTTGCACTTCGGAGTGGAAGCGGCGTCCCCTCAACCGGAATGAAGCGCGGCAGGAAAGGCTGCCGACCCGCGAATGGAGATCCCGTCTCCCGCGCCGCTGCCCCTCCGGCCGAAGCGGGCAAGGCCGTGTCTCCATTCGGACGAGGAGATCCGGAAGCCGCTGCAGGCTGCGCTGGACATGCCGTACGCCTGCGAACGCGGAGCATCGCGGCCCTGGATCCACCACGCAGCGCCTCCAGCGGCCGCGCCGTCGCAGGCGGCATCTGCACTGCGCGGGGACCTGACAGGCCGAAGAAACGGCCGGGCCTCTGGTCCGGACCGGCCACCTTGAGACGAACGGCGCATGGAGACCGGGAGCGTGGAGGTTGGATCCGAAACGCAAGAGCGCCATCGGAGCGCGCCGCAACGGACATCTATCCCGTCAGGCTGTCGACCACCTTCGCAAGAAACGCTCCGCCTGCCTCGAACTGTTCGACAGCAATGAACTCGTCCGCCTGATGCGCCTGCGCTATGTCTCCCGGACCGCAGATCACTGCGGAGAAGCCGGCGTTCCGGAAGTGTCCGGCCTCGGTTCCGTAGCTGACGGCATGGACGCCGTTGTCGCCGGTGATGCCCCGGACCAAAGCCTCTGCGGCCCCATTCTGCTCGGGCGCGAGTCCGGGCACGTCGTGGAACGGCCGGAGCCTGACTCCGGCAGACGGCGCAACCGCCTTCGCCTCGGCATCCACTTCCGCCACGATCGCCCGGAATTCCACATCGAGGTCCGCGTCTTCGTCGGGAACCAGCCGCCAATCGATTCCGAACCTGCAGTCTCCTGCCGTGATGTTCTGCGCCGTGCCCCCCTTGATGGTGCCGACATGCAGCGTCGTGAACGGCGGATCGAAGTTCGCGGCCGCTCTCGAGGGCGCTCGGGCACGCAGTTCCTCGTTCTTGCCGTTGGCCCAGTGGATCAGCCTGGATGCCGACATGATCGCGTTGACGCCTCTGTCCATGATCGAGGAGTGCACCTCGAATCCCTTCACGTGCACGTCAAATCCCGCACTGCCCTTCTGGCTGGTGACGCATCGCAGCATGGAAGGTTCGCCGATGATGGCGATCGCGGCCTTTGGAAGGCCCGCTTCGGCCATCGCCTCGATCAATGGCGGCGCGCCCGCGCAGCCGATCTCCTCGTCGAAGGACAGCGCAACCTGAAGGGGCCGCTTCACCTTGCGTGCAAGCGCCTGCTGCACGGCATGCAGCGCCAGGGCGCCAAACCCTTTCATGTCGCAGGTTCCTCTGCCGTAGAGCCTGCCGTCCCTCTCGCTCACCAGCCATGGATCAGAACTCCAGTCCTGGCCGTCGACAGGCACCACGTCCGTATGCCCCGAAAGCACCACGCCGCCCGGAACGTCCGGACCCACGCTGCAGAAGATCGCCTCCTTGGACGGATCGCCGCGCTTCGGCATGCGGTGCGCCTTTGCGCCCAGGCCGGCCAGGTAGTCTGCGACCCAATCGACGAGGGGCAGGTTCGTGTCCTGGCTGACAGTCGGAAACGAGACCAGCCGGTCCAGGATCTGGCGGGCGGACAGGTTCATGACGCGGGCACGAGGCGTCCCGTGCCCGCCTCGTCATGGACCGAAGGACCGCGCCCGAGAGGGGATCCAGGGACATCGCGGACGCATGGAAGGCGGCGGCCTCGTTGCCGAGGATTGTCCGCATCGAGGTGCCTTCGGGTCGCGAGACGCCGGCATCTGCACCGGCCACCGTCCCGGTCGGGCGGGACGCCGCCGCTCGCAGTCACGCCACTCCTGAATTCCGCCGCGCACAGGAGCCAAGGGGACGGCGCGGCCCCGCCGGAGCCGGATCCACCGACGATGCAGAGGGTCTCGCCTGGCGGGACGTCGGGAACGACATCCTCCACCCCCGGAACCGGGCCATCCCCCGTTCGGATTTCGAGAAGCAAGCTTCTCGACGGGTCAGGCGGCCGGTCACGCATGGAGATCCCCGGAAGCCGCCCCTCGGCAGACGCTGCAGGTCGCAAGAGCGGAGCCGGCGGCGCAAGGGCGCCGTGCAGGCGGGTATGGTCGCCGTCTCATTTCAGCCGGGCTTCGCGCATTCATCGCGGGCGGCCTTCAAGGAAGCCGAAACGGGCTTCCTGAGGCTGCTTCTGCAACCTCTGGCAAGAATTCCGACATGTTGCGCACATTCTCGTGGCCTTCCAAGTCTCGGACAGTCGGATTTCCCTTCGTCGACATCCTGACCATTCAGATATGCGAGCCAAGTCTCTATGTCGGAACAAGAATCGCGACTTTCTCACCTCCCCGCTGCATGTCGATGCCGCGCTCCTTGCGCATTGCTGCAAGCTGCTTGATCCGGCCCGCCACCCCCTGGCTGTCGCCGTCAACCATGACAACCAGGGCTTCCGCGACCCGATTCCTGTTCTCTCGTCCTGTTCTCTCGGCAGGCTTTCATCTCAACTGGAAACTTGCTCGCACAAACTGTTCACCCGACCCCGTTCCGCCAGGACCCCGCTGGACACGCATTCGCCTGCTGTTCCACCCCATGGTCTCAAGAAGGCAACGCAGGAACGCTTCATGCTGGCTGCCTTCGCACAGAAGGCCCTGGAAGCCTGCACAACGCGAACGCTGCATCCAGAACCGAAGTCTTGCCGGATCCGTTGCGTCCCAGAATGAGGGTCAGCTCATCGAGCTCGATCTCGAAATTCACCAGGCTTCGATGGTTGTTGCAGTAGATGCGCTTGAACATTGGCCTCTCCGGATGCCCGTTGCGGCGCGACACTAAGGCAACGGCCGATGACTGTCATGCGCCCAATTTCCCGTGGGCTTGCTTCTCATATAGAAAATCTGGTCCGATGTCAGGACGTCTGAAGTTTCGCCCGGGCGGAGCGCGTCCGCAAGTGAGTTGCCGACCACCCACCCTCGATTCGACCAATGTGAAAGGCATTCAAGCGGCTGTGGCGAAGCGCTCGCGATGATGGGAGAGAAAGCGTTCGGACGGACGCAGCCGCCCGTCGCGCGGCAAGTGAATGCGGGTCAGGGAAGGATCGAGCAATTCATTCAGCTCGGAAGGAATACGGTTGTGAGCGACGACCAGCCTGAAGTCAGGATCTATGGTAATCAGGTGACGATCAAAGAGCCAGTGAGCCGTCGCGGACAGGGCCAGTCCGTTCTGCACCAGGTCAGGACCGTTTGCTTCGACCGGCTGGATGTGCGCCGCCTGCACCTCCGACCGCCCGCCACCGTTGATGATCCTTAGAGCTTGACCTAAAATGTGGATGGCCTCCCCCAGATGTGGCAAATCCCTGTCAGTTTCCACCCAGACAAGGAGGACACAATGGCCTGGGACGAGACCACCCGCGAAGAGCATGACCGCAAGTCGGAGCGACATGAAACCGACCGGCCGACGAGGAATGGCTTCTGGTCGAGCCGCTGCTTCCGGCCCCGGCGAAGCTTGGCCGCCGCCGGACGACCGACCTGCGCGAGACGTCCGACGCGATCCAGTGCATGCCGGGGACGGGATGCCAGTGGCGGGCGATTCCCAAGTGCTTTCCGCCCTCTGCGACCGTCCAGAACCACTCCTGCGCGTGGCGCGACAACGGCGTCCTGGAACGGATGCTGGACGCGCTGCGCACGCTGGGCCGCGCGCAGGCGGGGCGCGAGGCGCAGCCGACGGCGGCCGCGATCGACAGCCAGTCGGTGAAGACGACGGAGGCGGGCGGGCCGGCGGGTTGCGACGCGGGCAGGAAGGTCAAGGGCAGGAAGCGGCACCTGACGGTGGACGTCGAGGGGTTCCCGATCGCGGTGCGCGTGCTACGGAGGCGGACGTGCAGGACCGGGACGGGGCGCCGGCCGTCATCCTGGCGATGCTGGAGAAGGCGCCGCAGGTGACGAAGCTGTGGGCGGACGGCGGCTACGCGGGTCCGAAGCTCGAGGCCGCGCTGGCGGAGCACGGCCTGGGGTCGATCGTCGAGATCGTCCAGCGGCCCAGGGAAACAAGGGGCTTCACGGTCCTGTACCGCCGCTGGGTGGTGGAGCGGACGTTTGCGTGGATGTCGCGGTGCCGGCGTCTGGCGAAGGACTTCGAGCGGACGCTGGAGAGTTCGCTGGCCTGGGCGCAGCTCGCGGCGTGCCGGTTCCTGATGCGGCGGGTGGCGCGGGGCCAGGCGGCTGGAATCTCTTAACATATTGATACGCCGCTTCCACTCCGAAGTGCAACATCAGCCAGCGAGGGGCGAAGCCCGAGCGGCGGCGGTCCCTTCACCGGGAGGCGTAGCCAGTCTTCCGGGGCGGTGCAAGCCCTGCCGGGCGCTGTCCGCGGCCCGCCGGACGCAGGGAGGGCGGAGCCCGACCGGAGGACGGCGGGCCGCGGACAGCGCGCATCTCCCCTCGGAGCCGCCCCCGGCGGCCCCGGAACGGCCCCCTCAGGGCGGCTGCGCCTGGTGGAAGGCCTCGGACGGGGTGAGGTAGCCCAGCGCCTTGCGCGGCCGCGCGTTGAGGCGGTCCTGGACGGCCTGCACCTCTGCGTCCGTCACCTTGCGGAAGTCCGTGCCCTTCGGGAACCACTCCCGCACCAGCCCGTTCACGTGCTCGTTCAGGCCGCGCTCCCAGGAGTGGTACGGGCGCGCGAAGAAGAACCCCGCGCCCAGCGCCTCGGCCACCCTGGCATGGCCCGCGAACTCCTTGCCGTTGTCCGCGGTGACCGTGTGCACGGGGAGAGGGCCCAGCATGCCGGTCATGGCCGAGCCGACCGCGTCCGCCGTCTTCCTCTCGACCCTTTCGAGCAGCGTGTGCCTGGACGCCCTGTCCACCAGGGAGACAAGCGCGCCGCTGTGGCCCTTGCCCACAATGGTGTCGGCCTCCCAGTCGCCGACCCGTTCCTTCGCCTCCACGACGTCCGGGCGCTCGGAGATGTCCACCCGGCCCGGGATGTGGCCGCGGCCCGCGTGGGCCCCGCCCTTCCAGTTCGGCTTCCTGCCGCGGCGGCGGAGATGCCGCCAGAGACCGCCGCCGGCCTTCCGGTCGGCGTGGATGCGCTCGTAGATCCACTGACGCCCCGCCATCGGCGCGCCCTCCTTGCGGAGGCGCCCGCTGACCTGCTCGGGGCTCCAGCCCTCGGCCAGCCGCTCCTCCGCCATGCGCCACGGCTCCGGCGTCATCTTGCGCGCCACCGACGAGGCCGCGCTGCGGCGCCTGTCCGCCTTGCGCTGGGCTTGCTTGTGGCGGTAGCCGCGCCTGCCGGAGTTGCGCCGCACCTCGCGCCAGACCGTCGTGCGGTCGCGGCCGGGCCGGCGGGCGATCGCCGGGCCGGAAAGCCCGCTTTTCCTCAGGGCGTGGATCTGGCAGCGTTCCGCATAGGTCAGGTGGCGATGGCCCTCGGGCATGACAGTCTCCTTGCTTCATCACAGGGACTGTCGTCGCCGCCTGGCCGATTCGCAACATCATGTGTCGCCGAACGACCAGGAACACTGCATCAGGTGTTGCACTTCAGAGTGGAACGGGGGGAATTATGATTCAAGCTCTTAGGCGAGTCACTGCACATCGGTCTTCATAGGCCTCGCAAACGAGCTTGCGGAATGCAGCATCGCGTACGGATCTGTCGATCAAGCGTGTTTCCCTGGGGCGGGCATCTCCAGCCTCGTCGATGGGCGGCATGCCATTTGTCCACCATCGCCTGACACTGGAAGGGTCGTAGATCCCTCGGAGACCGAAATCAACGATCGCGTCAAAGTCAGCGTCGTCGAGACTGCGCACGGAGCGGCCACGGAGGTAGGTGCCGACCCGCGAGCCTGCGTTCTCGATCTTGCGAAGAGGCCGTTCGGCATATTGCCCGTCGGGTTTCCAGGGCACCGGGTTCGGGAAGGGCAGGTAGTCTGCGATCAATGCGTAACGATACTTGGCGCTTGCCTGGTCCAGCGCGATCTTGGTGATCCGTCCCACACCAAAGTAGGCGATGCCCTCCCCGCCGTCTCGAGGCCGGCGAAAAACAGCCCAGTCACCTCGGGCGGACTCCAATGTCCCGAGATATCTCGAAGGAAAATGGTAGTGGGATGCAAGTTCGTCATTGTACGCGGAACCGCGCTTTGCGTCGAGAACGACCTTCATCACGTTCGATCCTTCAATGACATGGAGAATGGCCTCGCAACTCGCATTTTGCCTCAAGACCGCGGCTTATCGTTCGGCACGGCGCCTCTGCAAGCAGGACCGGGACTGCGTCGCGTGACCTATCGAATTCCACCAGGAAGTCCGCGTCGCCCCTCGCCGGATCGAAGTCGTTCCCGGGCGCGGCGAAGCCGAAGATCTCGAGCCGCAGCACGTGCTGGCTGCGGCACAGCTCCGTGATCTCGTCCATTCTCCTGGCGATCTCCACGTGCATCGCGCATCAGTATCCGAATTGCCGGCATGCGCCCAGACGCTTCAATGACGTCACGGTTGCACGTATTCCATCTCCACACTTCAGTCTTTCAGGAGCGTGCGTATCCGCCCCTATATGTTCTCTCGAAAGTCAACGACAGGTGATGCTTCGCGTTGCCAGTCAGCAATACGGCATGCCCGACCGCATTGCGCACCGGCTTGCAGTTCACGGCGTCCTTGACCAGAGAGGCGTTCTTGCCGCAGGCACCCTTCCCCTCGATTGATTTCGCCAGGTGATCCATGCCGAGATAGTTCAGGTCATCATCGTTCTTGCGGGCCGCGAAACTGATGTTGGCCGCACCCTTGCGGTCCTGCTCTCGTTGGCGCCATGCCTTGGCCTCCTCTTTCGAAGGTTCGGACAACGCCACTTCCTGGTCTTTCTTTTCGCGAATCAGGCAGCGAGCGCGATCCGCTCAACTGGCCGGTTTTCGTTGGCGCATTCCGGGGGCTTCCAGCCGCCGCTGCGGCTCAGGCGGGGCGCCAGCGCGGCCCATGTCCGGTCGAATCGACGAACAAGGCTCTCGTGACGCAGCGCCTCAAGGGGTCGGGCATGACCTGGAGCATGCCAGGCGGCGAGGCAATCCTCTCGCTGCGGGCTCTGGCACTCCCCGATCGCTTTGGTCGCGCGTGGGACATGGTCCAAGGGACCGGCAATCCTCAAATCGAGAATGTCTCGCAACTGGGCGCCATATGAGAATCACGCCCATGACAGATCCGGGCCGCACCCGGCCGCGGCTATGGCCATTTCCGCGCATCCGGTCCACAATCCCCAGAACGCCGAGCCGTTCCGCGAAACGCCAGAGGGTCCGCGACATGGACGACATCCTGCTGAGGTCCCGAACCGGCGCCGTCGCGGAGATGCGGCTCAACCGTCCCGGGCGCGGCAACGCCTTGTCGCTGGAACTGATCGACCGGCTACGCCAGTCCACGAACGAACTGGCTGCGGACAGCGGCGTCCATGTCATCGTCATTGCGGCGGAAGGCCCGGTCTTCTCGGCGGGTCACGACCTGAAGGAAATCACCCGGGCAAGGAAGGAGCCTGACGGCGGCCGGGCGTTCTTCGAACGCGCCATGGCGGCATGCTCGGACATGATGCAGGCCCTTGTCCGATGCCCGAAGCCCGTCATCGCGTCCGTTCAAGGCGTCGCCACGGCAGCAGGCTGCCAGCTTGTCGCGTCCTGCGACCTGGCCGTGGCCTCCTCGGAGGCCGGCTTCGCCACCCCCGGAGTCAACATCGGGCTGTTCTGCTCGACGCCGATGGTCGCCCTGTCGCGCAACGTCGGGCGCAAGCCCGCGATGGAGATGCTGCTGACAGGCGAGACCGTTCCCGCGGAAGGCGCCCACGCGCTCGGCCTCGTGAATCGCGTCGTGGAGCCAGGACGGCTGGCGGCGGCCACGGCGGAGCTGGCCGGACAGATCGCGTCGAAGTCTCCCTCGACTCTGAAGATCGGCAAGGAAGCGTTCTACAGGCAGCTCGAAATGCCGCTCGGCGAGGCCTATGCCCATGCTGCCGGCGTCATGGTCGAAAACCTGCTTGAACGGGATTCCAGGGAAGGCATAGGAGCGTTCATCGACAAGCGTGCGCCGGCATGGGCGCCGCTCCCGGGAGCTGCCGAGACCGGCCCGGCATGACGGACCGCCGCACGCGCCGACTCGCGCGGCAAATTCCCGTTGCAGCGCAACCGGACCCCGAATAGGTTCGCGCGGCAATCGGGAACGAGGGGAGCAGCGACATGTCCGACCATCCACACGGCTTCGACACATTGCAGGTGCACGCAGGCAACACGCCAGACTCGGCGACCGGCGCGCGCCAGATGCCCATCTACCAGTCGACCGCCTTCGTGTTCCGCGATGCCGAACATGCCGCCGCCCTGTTCAACCTCCAGGAAGTGGGCTGGATCTATTCCCGGCTGACCAACCCTACGGTGGCCGCGCTTGCCGAGCGCATCGCCACGCTTGAGGGCGCCGCCGGCGGCGTCTGCTGCTCTTCCGGCCATGCGGCGCAGATCATGGCCCTCTTCCCGCTGATGATGCCGGGATGCAACGTCGTGGCGTCAACCCGCCTCTATGGCGGGACGTACACGCAGCTCACCCAGACCATCAGGCGGTTCGGCTGGTCGGCCAGGCTGGTGGACTTCGACGACATTGACGCGGTCAGGTCAGCGGTGGACGAGAGCACGCGCGCGATCTTCTGCGAGTCGATAGCCAACCCGGGCGGCTACATCACCGACCTCGACGCCATCGGCAGGCTCGCCGAAGAGGTCGGGCTGCCGCTCATCGTCGACAACACTTCGGCCTCCCCATACCTCTGCCGTCCGATCGAGTTCGGTGCGACCCTCGTCGTGCACTCCACGACCAAGTATCTCACCGGCAACGGAACAGTGACAGGCGGCGCCCTGGTGGACTCGGGCAAGTTCGACTGGTCCGCATCCGGCAAGTTCCCGTCGCTGTCGGAGCCCGAACCGGCCTATCACGGCCTCAAGTTCCACGAGGCGCTCGGGCCGATGGCCTTCACGTTTCACTCGATCGCCGTCGGGCTCCGTGACCTTGGCATGACGATGAACCCGCAGGGCGCGCACTACACCTTGATGGGGACGGAATCACTGTCGCTCCGCATGCAGAGGCACGTGGCGAACGCGAAAGCGGTGGCCAGCTGGCTGGAAGCCGACGACCGGATCGAGAGCGTGACCTACGCCGGTCTCGAGAGCTCGCCGTATTTCGACCGGGTCGGGCGCATATGCCCCAAGGGGGCGGGCGCCCTGTTCACCTTCGCGGTCAAGGGAGGCTATGACGCCTGCGTGAAGCTCGTGGATTCCGTCGAGCTGTTCAGCCACGTGGCCAACCTCGGCGACGCGCGCTCACTGATCATCCACTCGGCTTCGACGACGCACCGCCAGCTGACCGACGAGCAGAGGGCCGCTTCGGGCGCGTTGCCGAACGTTGTCAGGCTTTCGATCGGCATCGAGGATCCGGACGACATCATCGCGGATCTGGACCAGGCGCTCGCCAAGGCCACCGCATAGGCCGGGAAGACGCGAGGCCCCGGGAACGGCCTCGCATGGCGCCTTCAGGCGCCGCCGCGGGCTTCGTCCATGATGCGCCGCATCTCCCTGATCGCGGCGTGAAGGCCGACGAAGACCGCCTCGCCCACAAGGAAGTGCCCGATGTTCAGCTCGCGCACCTCGGGCAGCGCGGCGACCGGCGCGACCGTCCCGAAGGTCAGTCCGTGACCCGCGTGAACCTCCAGACCGAGGATGCGCGCGAAGGCGGCCATCTCGCGGAGCCGGGCGAGCTCCGCGTCACGCTCGGCGATGCAGCCCTCGGCGTGCGCGTCGCAATAGGCGCCCGTGTGCAGCTCGATCACCTGGGCGCCGATCCGGCTTGCGGCCTCGATCTGGCGCTCTTCCGCCGCAATGAAGATCGAGACGCGCGAACCGGCCTCGCGCAAGGGCGCGATGAAATGCGCCAGGCGGTTCTCGTCCTGCGCCACTTCCAGGCCGCCCTCGGTCGTGCGCTCCTCCCGCCTTTCGGGAACGATGCACACGGCATGCGGCCTGTGGCGCAACGCAATGGCCTGCATCTCGTCCGTTGCCGCCATCTCGAAGTTCAGCGGCACGCCGAGCGCCTCTGTCAGCCGTTCGATGTCACGGTCGGTCACGTGGCGACGGTCTTCGCGGAGATGCGCCGTGATTCCGTCCGCACCGGCGTCCTCGGCGAGCTTCGCCGCACGGACCGGGTCAGGATAGTCACCCCCCCGCGCGTTCCGAACGGTCGCGACATGGTCGATGTTCACGCCAAGCCGAAGATGTTCCATGCCGACACGTTAGGTCGCGAACCGTGCACTGTCCATCACCTATCTGACGACGGGCTCCAATGCATCGTAGGCCGCCTCTCCGCCCTCGCCCCAGGCCGCTTCCGGAAGCGACGCCGGCCTGTGCCGGTGGCCGGCCAGCTCCTGGCGGGTCAGCCACAGCGTTCGGGTGACCACGCCCGCGGGATCCGTCCAGCCACGGCCGGGATCGCCGGAGACCAGCCGGCAGCGGAAGAAGACGTCAACCTGGTGAAACGCGCCGGCAGGATCGTGGAACTCGTTGACCAGGACGACCGGGCCGACCTGCACGGTCAGGCCGGTTTCCTCGTGGATCTCCCTGACGAGATTGTCGGGAAGGGACTGGCCCCTTCGGACGCCGCCGCCCGGCGCGCAGATGAGGTCGCTCCTTCCGTCGGGCCATGCATTGACCATCAGCAGCCGGCCCTCCCGCAGGACAATGCCCCGAACCGACAGGCGCGGCCCTTCTTCCATCACGCGCCCGTCGCAGGACCGAGAATCCGCGTCACGTGCCCCATCTTGCGTCCGGCCCTCGCCTCCGCCTTGCCGTAAAGATGAATCCGCGCCCCGTCCTCGCGGGCTATGGCAGGAACGTCAGCCACGTCCTTACCTATGAGGTTGGTCATCTCGACGTCAGAATGCCGGATCGGGTCGGCAACGGGCCAGCCGGCCACCGCGCGGACATGCTGCTCGAACTGGTCGACAACGGCGCCGGCCTCGGTCCAGTGCCCTGAATTGTGCACGCGCGGCGCGAACTCGTTGACGACCAGCCCGGCCGCGGTATCGAACAGCTCCACCCCGATCACGCCGCAATAGTCCAGCGCGCCCATGATCGCGGCCGCGATCTCCAGGGCGCGCTCCCGGGTCTTCCCGTCGATCCGCGCGGGAACCCTGGTCGTGCGCAGGATGCCGTCCCTGTGGACGTTTTCGCCTGGCTCGAAGCAGGCGATCCGGCCGTCGGCGCCGCGCGCCGCGACGACGCTGATCTCCCGCTCGAACGCGACGAACCCTTCCAGGACGGCCTCCATGCCGGCCATGGCGGCAAGAGCGCCGGCGCTGCCGTCCGGATCGTCGATCCACGCCTGGCCCTTGCCGTCGTAGCCAAGCCGGCGGGTCTTCAGCACGGCCGGAAGCCCGACGGAGTCCATGGCCTGCATCAGGGCGCCGACGGCGTCCGGCGACGCCGGGTCAACAGGACGGAAAGGGGCCGTCGCCAGGCCGATCCCGTTCAGGAACCGCTTCTCCTCCAGGCGATCCTGGCTGACGGCCAGCGCTTGCCGGCCGGGGCGGACAGGCACCCTCTCCTCGATCAGGTCGAGCGCCTCGACCGGAACGTTCTCGAACTCGTAGGTGACGACGTCGACACCGCTCGCGAAGGCCGCAAGCGCGTCCCGGTCGCGGTAGCCGGCGGTGACGGTCATTCCCGCAACCTCGCCGGCCGGCGGCATCGCTCCAGGCTCGAAGACATGCGCGCGCAACCCCAGCCGTGCAGCCGACATGGCGAGCATGCGCCCAAGCTGGCCGCCGCCGAGTATGCCGACGGTTTGGCCGGGCGCGAGAACGTCAGTCCTCACAGGGCACCTCGGCAACGGACTCCGCAAGCGCCGCCCGCCATCCGTCCAGCCGCCCCGCGAGGCCCGGATCCGACAAGGCCAGGATGCCCGCGGCCATCAGCCCGGCGTTGCACGCGCCGGCCTTTCCGATCGCCATGGTCGCCACCGGATACCCGCGCGGCATCTGGACAATCGAGTAGAGGCTGTCCAGGCCCCTCAGCGCAGGGGTTTCCACCGGCACGCCGATAACGGGCAACGGCGTCTTGGAAGCCAGCATGCCGGGAAGATGCGCCGCCCCGCCCGCGCCTGCAATGATCACCCTCAATCCGCGATCATGCGCGGTCTGGCCGTATTCCCAGAGCCGGTCGGGCGTCCGGTGCGCAGACACGATGCGGACTTCGTGCTCCACACGAAGCTCGTCCAGAACCTCTGACGCGGGCCTGAGCGCCGGCCAGTCCGACTGGCTTCCCATCACAACGCCGACCGTCGGGGCCATGGCACGTCCTCCGCAACGGCGCGACACTACATCCTGGGACAAGGCCCGGCAATCGTTCAGGGGATGATCTCCGGGGCCGCCCGATCCCCGACGGCCTTGGTTCCGTCCTTGAGCGCGGGCTTCCGCCTCTTCGGCCTCTGGATCGCGAAGGCGTCTCCGCCCGAACCTTCGGGATCCCTCCTTTCCCGGCAGAGTCCGCGATGCACGCCCCGCAACGTCTCCGGTTCCGCGCCCGGGACGTCCTCGGCCTTCACCTTCTCTGGCAGCGGCCCGCTCATTGCATGCGACTTCCGCCAGGACTGCCGGCAAGATGTGGCCAGAAGGTCGCATCGCATGGAACTTCGGGCCTTGTCGAACGACGCTCCTGTCCCCATGTGTCCCGAGTCGCCGGTTTCGCCTTCGGGCTCCGGCGCATTCGTCGATTGCGGAAAGGACGCGCCTGATGAGCAAACCGGCACTGGGAACGCATCCGTTTCTTCTCGGCTTCGACCGCCTGGAACGCTTCGTGGAGCGAACCGCCAAGGCCGACAGCGGCTACCCGCCCTATGACATAGAGCAGGTCGGCGAGAACGCCTTCCGCATCACGCTTGCGGTTGCCGGGTTCGCGGAAAGCGATCTCGCAATCACGATGGAAGAGAGGCAGCTTGTCGTGCGCGGAAGGCAGGAAGACGAGGGCGGCGACCGGATCTTCCTGCATCGCGGAATCGCCTCAAGGCGATTCCAGAGAGCCTTCCTGCTCGCGGACGGCGTCGAGGTGGCCGGAGCGCGCCATGAGAACGGCCTGCTGCACATCGACCTGGCCCGCTCGGTAGCCGAGAGCGTCGTCCAGACAATCCCGATCACAAAGGGAGAGCGCTCATGAACACGTCCTTTGGCATCAAGGGCATGAATCCCGAACGCCTGGCGTGCGTGCGCCCGGTCAACGTCGCGGAACTGCCGGAGAGTGCGCGTGCGCAGGGTCTGCGCACGGCATGCGCCCTTCACTCATCCGATGGTGAGCGGCTGGCGCTCGTCAGGAACCGCAGCCTCGCCTTTGCCCTGGCGCGCGAGAACGACCTGGCTCCCGTGAACGTCGATTGACACATGCCTCGCAGCCAGGCCAGCGAGAGGCTGGCTTTGCCGCAGCACGGTCGCACCCGGGCCTGCAGCATAGCGCGGGCCCCTCAGCCGATCCGGCAAGACGGCCAGGAACGCGATTCCGTTTCCCCTCGGCCCTGTGTTTCACGGCCTCCGCTTCCACTCCCGCTGCCGCTGACCGCATGACGGCGGCATCACGCCTCGGGAAGTGATCATCGTCATTGACCGGCCATGAGAATCCCGCCCGAGCCCTGCGGCGCTTTCCGCCGAGGGGCGGGAGAATCCGGCATGCGTCCCGCCAGCTTGCGCGATCCCGGAACGCGGGCTGACTGCCGCGGCCCGGCCTGGAGATGTGCACGGCAAGGGCGTCGGTCCCGCCCCGTCGGCAGTGGTCATCGTCCGGGTCAGCGCGACCGCACCCCGGTCGACTTCGGCCTGTCCGCCCACGGGAACGGGCGGAAGGCCGTCCTCGCGCAGCTGGAGCGCGGGCTCGACCTCGTCGTCCGCCCCAAGAAGGCCGCCAATCCCGCGTTCCACGACCTCGTCGCCTCGGGCGAGACCGAGCGGACCGTGACACGCGGCGCGCCCAGGGACGGGACCGCGCCGCACGGCCGGAGCCTCCGCGTCCGGGCGCTCTCGGACATCTGCCACGGACGCCGGGGCATCGAGGAGACGTCCAGGGGCGGCAAGGCCGTCATCGGGAGTTTCCACGCGAAGGCCGGGCGCGGCGTCCGTCGGGAGCCCTGCGCCGCCTTCGTCCCGGTCGCCCTCGCGCGCCGGCTCTCCAGCCGCCTGCGACGGCGGAGTCAACGGCGGCGGCGGGGGAGGACGGCCTGCCGGCCAGGCACGCCGTCGCGCGGGTCATGGCCGGGCTCTCGCGCTGCCTCCGGCGCGAGCGGCCCGGCGGCGGCCACGAAAGGCGGTCGCAGCAGCCAGCGGGCAAGCGGCTGTTCCGCCGGACAGCCGCCTGACACCAGGGTCCGGCCAGGGGAACAGGCTCCCGGCTTCCGGCAAGCAGCCCGAAGCGCGCGTGTCTTCTTGTCCGATTGCCATTGCTCCGGCTCCGGCGACGTGAAGGGCCGGGCGGCATCGGAACCCGCTCGAGCCGCCGAGTGCCGGCCGATCAGCCACGGACCGTCGCGCCGTGGCGCGAGGACTTCGGCAATGGCGCCCTCCTCGCGACCTGCGCAAGGAATCCGCCGACAGCGCTGCACTGACGAGACCCGCACGGGGCAACGCCCAGCTGCGGCGCGGCAGGGCCGCAGACGAGGAAGGGGCGCCCTGACGGGCGCCCCTTCCGGAGTCCAGTGAGAGGAGGTTGCTTCGGGAGATGCGCCGCATCCCGCCGTGACCGCCTCCTACATCATGCCGCCCATGCCACCCATGTCGGGCATGCCGCCGCCGCCGCCAGGCGTTTCCTTGGCGGGCCTTTCGGCAACCATGGCTTCCGTCGTGATGAGAAGCCCTGCGATCGACGCGGCGTCCTCGACCGCGGTGCGCACGACCTTCGCCGGATCGATGACACCGAAGCTGAACAGGTCGCCGTACTGCTCGGTCTGGGCGTTGAAGCCGAACTTGGCGTCCCTGCTTTCGCGGACCTTGCCTGCCACCACGGAGCCGTCGACACCGGCGTTCTCGGCGATCTGGCGCAGCGGAGCCTCGAGCGCCCGCCGCACGATCGCGACGCCCGCTTCCTGGTCGCCGTTGGCGCAATCGATCTTGTCAAGGCGCTTTGCAGCGTGAACGAGGGAGACGCCGCCGCCAATGACGACGCCTTCCTGAACGGCGGCGCGGGTCGCGTTCAGGGCGTCGTCGACGCGGTCCTTGCGCTCCTTGACCTCGACTTCTGTCATGCCGCCCACGCGGATGACGGCAACGCCGCCTGCGAGCTTGGCAACCCGCTCCTGCAGCTTCTCGCGGTCATAGTCCGACGTGGTCTCCTCGATCTGCTGGCGGATCTGCGCGACCCGGGCCTTGATCTCGCCCTTGGCTCCCGCGCCGTCGACGACGGTGGTCTCGTCCTTCGTGATCGAGACGCGCTTGGCGGAGCCGAGCATGTCCATCGTCACGTTTTCGAGCTTCATGCCGAGATCTTCCGAAATCACCTGGCCGCCGGTCAGGATCGCGATGTCCTGAAGCATGGCCTTGCGGCGGTCGCCGAAGCCGGGAGCCTTGACGGCCGCGATCTTCAGGCCGCCACGCAGCTTGTTGACCACGAGCGTCGCCAGCGCCTCGCCTTCGACGTCCTCGGCAATGATGAGGAGCGGCTTCTGGGACTGGATGACCGATTCAAGAAGCGGAACCATCGGCTGCAGCGACGAAAGCTTCTTCTCGTGGAGAAGAATCATCGCGTCCTCCAGCTCGGCGGTCATCTTGTCGGCGTTGGTGACGAAGTACGGCGACAGGTAGCCACGGTCGAACTGCATGCCTTCGACGACCTCGGTCTCGGTGTCGAGGCCCTTGTTCTCCTCCACGGTGATCACGCCGTCGTTTCCGACCTTCTGCATGGCATCCGCGATCTGCTTGCCGATCTCGGTCTCGCCGTTCGCCGAGATCGTCCCGATCTGGGCGACCTCGTCCGAGTCCTTGACCTTCCGCGAGGCCTTCTCGATCGACGCGACGACCGACGAGACAGCGGCATCGATTCCCCGCTTGAGATCCATCGGGTTCATGCCGGCGGCAACCGACTTCATGCCCTCGCGCACGATGGACTGCGCAAGCAGCGTGGCGGTGGTGGTCCCGTCGCCCGCCTCGTCGTTGGTGCGGCTTGCGACCTCCTTCACCATCTGCGCGCCCATGTTCTCGAACTTGTCCTCAAGCTCGATCTCCTTGGCGACCGTCACACCGTCCTTGGTGATCCTGGGTGCACCGAAACTCTTGTCGAGAACGACGTTGCGGCCCTTGGGTCCGAGCGTCACCTTCACGGCATTGGCGAGGATGTCCACGCCCGCCAGCATCCGGTTCCGGGCGTCGGTCTCGAATTTGACGTCCTTAGCGGCCATTTCCTAAGCTCCTGGTTGTCTTTCGTTTGCGTTGTTTCAGGACAGCGACGTCAGGCAATGGTGCCGAGAATGTCGCTTTCCTTCATGATGAGAAGTTCTTCGCCGTCGAGCGTGATCTCGGTGCCCGACCACTTGCCGAACAGGATCTTGTCGCCGGCCTCGACATCCATCTTGATGCGCTTGCCGTCATCGTCCTTCGCCCCTTCGCCAACGGCCACGATCTCGCCCTCTGCGGGCTTCTCCTTGGCATTGTCGGGGATGATCAGGCCGCCTGCGGTCTTCTCGTCGCCTTCCACGCGACGAACAAGAACGCGATCATGAAGCGGAGTGAATTTCATGTTGAACGCTCCTTCGTTCCTTCCGTTTCAGTCCTGTTGGCACTCGCACCAGCCGAGTGCCAACAGGCGCCATCTAGGGATGCGCTCAGGATCTGTCAACGGATGCCCGGGACTTTTTTCGCGATCCGGCCCCAAGTGGCCGGAAACGCGGAGGATCCATGCCTTCGGCGGCGTGTCGCCCGGCCGCGAGACGTTCGCGCCGCAGCGTGTACAGCCCGGTCGCCGTGATGATCGCGGCGCCCGACCATGTCCAGCCATCCGGGAAATGGCCGAAGACGAGCCAGCCGTAAAGCGTCGCCCAGATGATCAGCGTGTAGTGCATCGGCGCGACCACGGCCGCGAGCCCCGTTTCCAGGGCGCGGATGACGCACACTTCGGCGAGCCCCGCCAGCAGGGCCATGCCGGCGAGGAGCAGGAGCCCGGACCCGCTGGGCGCCGCCCATACCCACGGCAAGGGCAGCGAAAGGACCAGCACGGCGGTTGTCGCCGTGTAAAGCATCGTCGTTCCGGTCCTGTCGGAGCCCGCGATCGCCCTGCTGATGATCTGGCGGCACGCGAAAAAGAACGCCGCTGCGACCACGAGCATGGCTGCCGGGTGAACCGCCCCCATGCCCGGGCGAAGGATTGCCATCGACCCGGCGAACCCCAGCGAGACGGCAACCCACCGTCGCCATCCGACCGGCTCCCCGAGAATCAGCGCCGCCATGAGCGTGACCATGAACGGCGCCACGAAGCTCACGGCCACCGCGTCGGCAAGCGGCACGTGGCGAACGGCGAAGACGAACGCGGCGGCTGAAAGCGCCGCCACGACGCCGCGGACGACCTGCATCTCCGGATGCGCCGTCCGGAACAGCCGGCGCCCATGCAGCGCCAGCAGGAACAGGGCGCCGACGAGCAGGCCCAGCTGCCGGGTCCACACGATCTGGAACGGATGCAGCTCGCCGGTCAGGAGCTTGGCGATCGTGTCCGCTCCCGCGAACAGGAACATGCCGAGTCCCATCAGCAGCAGGCCCTTGCCGTTCCCCGCCCCTCGGACCGACGTCGCATCCATTAGCTGGTTCGTGATCTTCGGCCCTCCGGCTGTCGCGCGAACAGAGACCGGATCGCTCCCGCTGGCAAGAAAGATCCGCTGCGATGCCGCTTGACTTCGCGCCCCCGAACCCATACGCCGCCCCTGCCTCCGGGAGCGCGCACCTCCCGGTCCCCGAACGCCCGGGGATCGCCCCCCGTCAGCGCGTCGCGCCCATGGGGGCGTTTGGCGTCAATTGCGGCAGGTGCGCCAGGCGTCTGGCAGCATCCAGGCGGCGAACCGGGGAGCGGGCCTTGTTCGAGAAGCTTTCTGATCGTCTTTCTGGCGTCTTCGACCGGCTGACGCGACAAGGCGCTCTGTCGGAATCCGATGTCCGGACGGCGCTTCGCGAGGTGCGCGTGGCGCTTCTTGAAGCCGACGTGGCGCTCCCCGTCGCCCGTGACTTCGTGAGGGCCGTGCAGGAAAGGGCCGCCGGCCAGGCGGTCACGAGATCGGTCACTCCGGGCCAGCAGGTCGTGAAGATCGTCCACGACGAGCTCGTTCGCGTGCTTGACGGAGACGGCGACCCGGGCGCGCTCAAGGTCGACGACCCGCCCGCGCACATCCTGATGCTGGGCCTGCAAGGATCGGGCAAGACAACCACCACCGCCAAGCTTGCCAGAAGGCTCGCCGAGCGGGACGGCAAGCGCGTGCTCATGGCGTCGCTCGACACGAACCGGCCGGCGGCCATGGAGCAGCTTGCGATCCTGGGCAGGCAGATCGGCGTTCAGACGCTGCCCATCGTGAAGGGCGAGGATCCGGTCGCGATTGCCAGGCGCGCCAGGCTTCAGGCGACCCTCGGCGGCTACGATGTCTGCATGCTCGACACGGCCGGCCGGCTCCACATCGACCAGGAACTGGTTTCCCAGGCCGCGGCCGTCCGCGACGTTTCGCGCCCGCGGGAGACGCTTCTCGTCGTCGACGGCCTGACCGGGCAGGACGCCGTCAGCGTCGCCACCGAGTTCGACGGCAAGATCGGCGTGACAGGCGTCGTCCTGACCAGAATGGACGGCGACGGGCGCGGCGGCGCCGCCCTTTCCATGCGCGCGGTCACCGGCAAGCCCATCCGCTTCGTCGGCACCGGCGAAAAGCTGGACGCGATCGAGACATTCGAGCCTGCCCGGGTCGCGGGCCGCATCCTCGGCATGGGCGACATCGTCGCCCTGGTCGAGAAGGCCCAGGAGACCGTGGAGGCCGAACAGGCCGCGCGCATGATGAAGCGCTTCCGCAAGGGCCAGTTCAGCATGAACGACCTCAAGGGCCAGCTCGCCCAGATGGCCGACATGGGCGGCATGACGGGCATCATGGGAATGATGCCGGGCATGGGCAAGATGAAGGCACAGGTGGAAAGGGCCGGCCTTGACGATCGCGTCATCCGCCATCAGATCGCCCTGATCGACTCCATGACGCGGCGGGAGCGCGCAAACCCGCGGATCCTGCAGGCGTCCCGAAAGAGGCGCGTCGCTGCCGGCGCAGGGCTTGAGGTTTCCGATCTCAACAGGCTGCTCAAGATGCATCGCCAGATGTCCGACATCATGAAGAAGGCCGGCCGCACGGGCGCGAAAGGCATGATCGGCCAGCTCAGCGGGCTCGTCGGCGGGGGCGGCGCCATGGCGGGCGGCATGCCCGGAAGGGCCGAGGTCGAGGCGGCAAGGCGGCAACTGGGCCGCCTGCCCGGCGATCTTGCAGGGCTGGGCGGCGAGTCCGGTGGACGGTTTCCGCCGGAGATCTCCGGACCCGGTGAAAAGCGGTGAGCCAGGCCCGGCAGCGGTGGCTCCGTTTCCGGACGCGCACTTCGGCGCCGCGGCGCCTCCCGGCCGAGGACGCGGGTTCGCGGGCGGTGGTGGAAGGCGGCCGCCGCCTGCACGAAGATGCCGGCACGCCATGACCTCGCGGCATGAGGAGCCTACGCCGGGTCCGGCAGCGGACATCGCGCACGCGTTCGCCGCGAACGTGCCTGTCATCCGCACCGGTCGTCTGATTCTCCGCGCGGTGCGGCTGGAGGACTTTCCGGGCTACGCGTCCATAGTGTGCGCCGACCGCGGCCGGTTCGTCGGCGGCCCGCTGTCGCGCGAGGATGCGTGGCCCGGCTTCGCCGCCATGAATGCAGGATGGGCGCTCCACGGCCACGGCGGGTGGGCGGTGACGGAGGCGGCGACCGGCGGCCTGCTGGGGTTCGTGATCGTGGGGCTGGAGCCCGGCGACGCCGAAACGGAGCTTGGCTACCTGTTCTTGGAGGATGCCGAAGGGCGGGGGCTTGCCGCGGAAGCTGTGGCCGCGGCGCGCGAGTGGGCGTTCGGCACCCTCGGCCTGCGGACGCTTGTCAGCTGCATTGCCGACGGGAACGCCCGATCGATCGCCCTGGCGCGCCGCCTCGGCGCCGTCGAGGACACGCCGAAGGGCTGGCCGGCAGGGAACCTCGTGTACCGCCATTCCAGGCCCGGCAGCGAGAATGCGACGGGCTCCGCGACCCGGCGCGCCGACGGTTCGGGGTCTCCGGCACCCGCCGAAAGGAGCCTGCATGACTGACTCCGTGCAGCGCGCCGCCGAGATCCTGGCATCGCACCGCGCAACGATCGACCGGCTCGACACGATTCTCATCTACACACTCGCGGAGCGCTTCGCCTGCACCCAGACCGTGGGCAGGCTGAAGGCGGAGCACAGGCTGCCGCCCGAGGACAGGGCCCGCGAGGCGGAACAGATCCAGCGCCTCGAAAGGCTTTCAAGGGAAGCCGATCTCGATCCCGAGTTCGCGAAGAAGTTCCTCGCGTTCGTGACCGAGGAAGTCATCCAGAACCACAAGAAAATCCGGAAATAGACCAGAAGGACCAAATGCCATGGCAATGAAAATTCGCCTTTCCCGCGGCGGAACGAAGAAGCGCCCGTTCTACCGCATCGTGGCCGCCGACAGCCGAATGCCCCGCGACGGGCGCTTCATCGAAAAGCTGGGCACCTACAATCCGCTTCTGCCCAAGGACAGCGAGGAGCGGGTCAAGATGAGCCTCGAGCGCATCACGTACTGGATGGATCGGGGCGCAAGGCCGACCGACCGCGTCTCGCGCTTCCTCGAGGCCGCAGGCGTTCTCGGCGGAAAGGCGCGCAGCAACCCCGAGAAGGCCAAGCCCCGCAAGAAAGCCCGGGAACGCGCCGCAGCGGCGGCCGCAGGCGAAGCGGAGAAGGCCGCCCCGTCGCGGGATGAGGAGAGCGAAGGCGCCACGGCGGAAAAGGCGCCGAAGGCGGGCGCCCAGCCAGCCGCCAGCGCGCAGGCGGAGCCGGGGAGCACGGAAGAGGCGGGAGCGACGGACGCTCCGGAGGGGGAGCCATCGGACGCGGCGCGGCCCGGGACGGACGCCCCCGAAAGGCCCGGGCCGAAATAGGGCATGCCCTGCCCGCCCGGTTCCATGCCAGCACGTCAAGGCCCGGTCCAGGACTGGCCGGCAGGCGCTTCGCGCAGGCCGGATCAGGCGGGAAGGCGGCCTGATGCCTGCGGCCCGGAGAACGGCCGGATCTGCCTCGGCGCAATCATGGGCGCGTTCGGAGTCAGGGGCGAGGTGCGACTCAAGAGCTTCTGCGCGGAGCCGGAATCCATCGCTTCCTACGGCCCGCTGTCGTCCGAGGACGGCACGTCCACGTGGAGGCTGCAGCTCGTGCGCAAGGTCGGCAACGGCCTTGTCGGACGTCTCTCCGGAGTCGCCGCCAAGGAGGAGGCGGACGCCCTTCGCGGAACGAGGCTGCATGTTGCCAGAAGCCGCCTGCCCGAACTGCCGGACGACGAGTTCTACAGCGCCGACCTCATCGGCCTTCCGGTTCTTGGCCCCGATGGAGCAGAGATCGGCAGGATCACTGCGGTGCTGAACCATGGCGCCGGAGACTTGCTGGAAATAGGCCGCGGCGATTCCAGGCCGCGCGCCCTTCTGCCGCTGACCCGCGCATGCGTCCCGATGATCGACCTGACGGACGGATGCATCGTGATCGACCCGCCGGACGGCCTGCTCGACTGAACGGTCCCTGCAAGGTGACGACAGGCTCCTGTCGCACGCAGGGCGCACCCTTCAGCCCGTGCGCGACATTCGATCACGCAGCGCCGGCGCCCGGTCCGGGGACGAGGCGGGGACGTCAGCCGCGCCCGTTCGCCCGGGCAGGTCTCGCCTTCGCGCCGCACGAGGACGGCCTCCGGCGCACGCCTCAGGCTCTGCACGGCCGTCACAAGCGCCCCGCATGCGTCCTTCGCGCACACTCCCGGACCGAGGCCGCGACAATGGCGAGGGCTGTCCTTCCGGGCCCTTCCCGGCGCCCCTGCCGCACGCGGCCAGCGCCCGGATCCCGCTCTGCAGATGCCGGGTCCGCCGGCCTGCGGGCGAAGGACGGATGGAGGCCGCAGGGGGCGTTCACGCCGGCGGCGGCATCAGGACGTCTCGTCGCTTCCGGACTTTCGGATCGTGTAGATCTGGAGCCCTTCCCGCCTTTCGGCGCGCACGAGCTCGTGCCCCTGCTCCTTGCAGAAATGCGGCACGTCCACGATGGCCGCCGGATCGTCCACGGCCAGCTTCAGCATCCCTCCCGGCGCCATCGCGCGCAGGCGCTTCGCTGCCTTCAGCACGGGCAGCGGACACAGGAGTCCCAGAGCGTCGAGTTCCTCGTCGAATCCCATCCGGGCAAGCGGTAAGCGGCATGTTTCAGCTTGTCCACCGAGTTGTGACCCCCTGCGTCTGTGCAGAGTCGGCCTTAATGCCCTATTGTCGGGCCCCGACCAGCGAGCGTCCCATGTTCGGCATCGACATCTTCGACCTGAGTGTCCTGCCCGCCATGCTGGCGGCGCTGGCCGCCGGCCTCCTGTCCTTCCTGAGCCCCTGCGTCCTGCCCATCGTGCCGCCCTATCTTGCATACATGGGCGGGGTGTCCGTGACCGAGATGCAGGCAGGTGGCCAGGCCGTCCGGCGCGTGCGCAATTCGGCCGTCCTCTTCGTGCTCGGCCTCTCCACGGTCTTTCTCCTGCTTGGCGTTGCCGCCAGCGCCTTCGGGCGCTTCGTCCTGACCAACCAAGGCTGGTTCGTGACGGTCGCGGGAATCGTGATCATGGTGTTCGGCGCGCATTTCATCGGGATCTTTCGCCTGGGATTCCTGGATCGCGAGATGCGCCTTGACGCGGGCCGCCGGGGCGCGTCGCCACTTGGAGCCTATGTGCTGGGACTGGCATTCGCGTTTGGCTGGACACCCTGCATCGGCCCGGTGCTGGGCGCCATCCTGTCGCTGGCGGCAAGCGAGGCTGACGTGGCGCGCGGCACCGTGCTGCTTGCGCTCTATGCCGCCGGCCTCGGCATTCCGTTCCTGCTCGTGGCGATGCTCTTTCCGAGACTGACAGGCTTCATGAACTGGATGCGCCGCCACATGGACAGGATCGAGCGGGTCACCGGCCTGCTGCTCTGGACCGTGGGCCTCCTGCTGCTCACGGGACAGTTCACCGATTTCAGCTGGTGGCTGAACGAAGCCTTCCCTGTCCTGCAATCCTTCGGCTGACGTGCTTCGGCGACCATGCGCCACCGCTTCAGGGCCCGCGGCCTCCGTTCGGGCATCCTGCCCGGCTCATCTTCCGCCACTCCTGGCGGCGCGCGTTCATTCGGCACCCCGGGCGCTCCTCGTCCACGACCGCCTCCGGCCGGCGCCCGTCAGGCCCTGGGGCCGATCATCGCCTCGGGCCGCACGATCCGGTCGAAGGTCTCCGCGTCGACGAACCCCAGCCTGACGGCCTCTTCCCTGAGGGTCGAGCCGTTCCTGTGCGCCGTCTTGGCGACCATGGCGGCGTTGTCATATCCGATTGTCGGGGCAAGCGCGGTCACAAGCATGAGGGATTCCTGCATCAGCTGGCCGATCCTGGCCTCGTTGGCCCGGATTCCGCTGACGCAGTTGTCCGCGAATGCAGCGGCCGCGTCCCCGAGGAGCTGCATGGATTGCAGCACGTTGTAGGCGATCATCGGCTTGTAGACGTTGAGCTCGAAATGCCCCTGACTTCCCGCGAATCCCACGGCCGCGTCGTTGCCGATGACGTGCGCAGCGACCTGCGTCACGGCTTCGCATTGGGTCGGATTGACCTTTCCGGGCATTATCGACGAGCCGGGCTCGTTTTCCGGCAGCAGCAGTTCATGGAGCCCGCAGCGAGGCCCTGAACCCAAGAGCCGGATGTCGTTGGCCACCTTGAAGAGCGACGCGGCGCCGGCCTTCAACGCGCCCGACATGGCGACCATCGCGTCATGGGCGGCCAGCGCCTCGAACTTGTTCGGGGCCGTCACGAAGGGAAGCCCGGTGATCCTGGCCATGATGGCGGCCACCTCCTCGTCCCAGCCGGGTCTCGTGTTGAGACCCGTGCCGACGGCCGTCCCGCCCTGCGCCAGTTCATGGATGTCGCCCAGCGCGGCCCGGACCCGTTCGATCGACTTGGCGACCTGATGCGCATAGCCCGAGAATTCCTGCGACAGCGTGAGCGGCGTCGCGTCCATCGTGTGCGTGCGCCCGATCTTTATGATCCCGTAGAACTGGCCAGCCTTTTCATCCAGCGCCGCATGCAGCTTCTGCAGGCCCGGCAACAGAACGTCCCGCGCCGTCATGGCCGCAGCCACATGCATGGCGGTCGGGAACGTGTCGTTCGAGGACTGGCCCATGTTGCAATGGTCGTTCGGGTGCACCGGATCCTTGGAGCCGATCACGCCTCCCAGGATCTCGATCGCCCTGTTCGAGATCACTTCGTTGGCGTTCATGTTCGACTGCGTGCCGGAGCCGGTCTGCCAGACGACGAGCGGAAAGTGGTCATCGTGCCTGCCCGCGGCGACTTCCGAGGCCGCCTGGACAATCGCGTCAGCCACGGCGTCGGGCAGCTTGCCGGCAGACCTGTTGGCTTCTGCGCAAGCCTGCTTGATCAGGCCCAGGGCGCGGACAACGGCGATCGGCTGCCTCTCCCAGCCGATGGGGAAATTCACCAGGCTCCGCTGCGTCTGCGCTCCCCAGTAGCGGTCGGCCGGAACCTCAAGCGGGCCGAAGCTGTCCGTTTCCGTTCGCGTTCCCGTCATGATCGGGCCTTTCTGCCTGCCCGGACGCCGAATTGTCAACGGCAAGGCGTGTGCGGGCAAGTTGCGTTGCCGTCAACCCGGATGGCAGGCGCTGCAGGCGATCATCACGGCGCCTGCGGACGGATCCGACGCCGGGCCGATCACGCCTGCCGGCCCGGCAATTCGTCGAGCGTCCGGGAGATGTCCTCGATCTTCCCGGCTGTCGCACGGGTCGCGCCGCCCGACCGCTCGACGCGACCCGTCAGCCTCGGCGCTCGCCCCGCAATCACGGCCCTGCGAAAGCGCCCGCGCATCCTGCGCCAGGCAATGACGTTCGAGAGGCCGGTCTCGTCCTCAAGCGTCATGAAGGTCACGCCCTTCGCCGTGCACAGGCGCCGTCCGGCGGCAGGCAGACGGGCGGCCGGGGCCAGGCCCTGCATCGAAACATGCCGATCGATCGTGTGAACAGGAATGGAGCCTTCTCGTCCCGGTCCAATGCATGAAGCCTCCTGCAACGATCATCGATCCGGGCGGCCGGAGCACGGGCGGCCTCAAAGAAGGGGTGGCGCAGAGCCTCGAAGCGGCATAGTTAGAGTGCCAGCGAATCGGGGGAGCCGCCATGGCGGAGATCACCTACATTGAGCACAACGGAACCGAGCATGTCGTGGACGTGCCGAACGGCCTGACCGTCATGGAGGGCGCCCGTGACAACGCCATTCCCGGAATCGAGGCCGACTGCGGCGGCGCCTGCGCCTGCTCGACATGCCACGTCTACGTGCACCCGGACTGGACCGGGAAGCTGCCGCCCATCGAAGCGATGGAGGAAGACATGCTCGAGTTCGCCCATGAGCCGGATCCGGCCCGCTCGCGGCTGACCTGCCAGCTCAAGGTCACCGATGAACTGAACGGCCTGGTCGTTCAGATGCCCGAACGGCAGATCTGACCCCTGTAAGGAGGCGACGGCCGAAAGGACCCGTCCGGAAACGGAAATGGCGGCGGCATGGGAGGAGTGCCGCCGCCATCACGTCGGGCCTGCAAGGGCCCGCCGGTCCTTCCGCCGGTGACGGCGCCTGGGAGGACTGAGGCGCCGTCACCGGACCGAGGGCCCGGGAACGGGAATCACGTTTCCCGGGAGCCGTAAACCGACCGGAAGGCGACTTCCCGGATCGCGCCGGGCGCCAGGCCGAGGTCTTCGAGCTCGCTTGCGCTCAGCGTTTCGAGTTTCGCCAGCGTCCGTCGATACGCCCGATGCCGGGCAAGGCGTCCGGCAACGGAGCCGAGAAACGCCCCGAGACGGCCGCCGGGCGGCGCATATGCGAGAACCGTGTCACTCATGATCCGTTCCTTCACCGATCGCGGCAACGCATCGTGCGCCGCTGACAGGAACATACTTGCATGCTGCACCTGCACAACGAATTTTTCTGCAATGCGGCTATGCGAAAGGAGCATGGCTGCCGCATGAGAGGCGCGCACTGCCTGCGGCCGTTCAACGCTTGCCCCGGCGGCCGAAGCGCGCGATCAAGCAGGGCGTGAGAGCAGGAGAATTCGCTTGGCTGTCAGACACGACGACATCGTCGCGCGGCTGAAATCCGTGCCGGTGCCCGGCGGCGGCGACCTGATGTCGCGGGATCTCGTCCGCGCGCTCCGCATCGAAGGCGGCGCGGTGCATTTCGTGATCGAAGCCGAGGGCCCCGAAGCCGCGCGGGCCCTGGAGGCCGCGCGGGCGGAGGCAGAGGCGGCCGTGGCCGGCGTCGACGGCGTGGAAGCGGTCTCGGCTGTCCTGACGGCGCATGCGGCGCAGCCCCCCCAGGCTCCCCCATCGCTCAAGGTCGGGCGCCACCCCGAACCCCGGCAGGCTGCCCCGGGCCCGGTTTCCGGCGTCGACAGGATCATTGCCGTCGGATCCGGAAAGGGGGGTGTCGGGAAGTCGACGGTCGCGTCGAATCTCGCGGTTGCCCTGGCCGCCGAGGGCCGGCGCGTCGGTCTCCTGGACGCCGACATCTACGGGCCGTCCCAGCCGAGGATGATGGGCGTCATGAAGCGGCCGTCCTCGCCGGACGGAAAGATCATAATCCCCCTCCAGTCGCACGGCGTCACGCTCATGTCGATCGGCTTCATGGTGGATCCCGCGAAGGCCGTGGTCTGGAGGGGGCCGATGCTGATGGGTGCGCTCCAGCAGATGCTCGGGCAGGTTAGGTGGGGAAGCCTGGACGTCCTGATCATCGACTTGCCGCCGGGCACGGGCGACGTTCAGCTCACGCTCTGCCAGCGGACGCAGGTCACGGGATGCATCGTGGTTTCGACCCCGCAGGACGTCGCTCTGCTGGACGTGCGCAAGGCGGTCGACATGTTCCGGACCCTGAAGGCCCCGGTCATCGGCCTGATTGAAAACATGTCGACCTATGTCTGCCCGAACTGCGGCCATGAGGAGCATCTCTTCGGCCATGGCGGCGCCAAGGCCGAGGCCGAGGCGCTCGGCGTGCCGTTCCTTGGAGAAATCCCCCTTTCCCTGGATGTGCGTGTGTCCGGCGACGAAGGCACGCCGGTGGTCCTGAAAGGCGGGCCGGTCGCCGAGGCCTGCCTTCGCCTTGCACGGCGAATGATCGACGGGGGGATGGGGTGAACCCGCCTTGCGGCGGCGGTCGAACGCGGTCCGGCCTGCCGGCGCAGCGCCCGGGTCCCGGCGGCCTGCTGCAGCGCGGCACCGACCGTCGCTGCCAGCATGCCCGCCCTCTTGCCGGGCCAATGCCCCCTTTTGCAGCGCATGACTTCTTGGCATAAGGTGCGCACGGGCCAGGAGGGCCGTCCCCTTGCCGGTAGCGTTGCGGATGCGAGGTTCCGGCAGCCTCGGCAAACGACGGCTCCGGCGCCCCGTTCCAGTGGCATGGCCCGGACATTCGCGATCGCGTCACGAGAGGAGAGCGACTTGGCTGTAAGTGTGGCAATAAACGGATTCGGCCGCATCGGACGCAACGTCCTGCGCGCCGTCATCGAAAGCGGGCGGACCGACATCGAGGTCGTGGCGATCAACGACCTGGGCCCGGTCGAGACCAGCGCGCACCTGCTCAGGCATGATTCCGTGCACGGGCGGTTTCCGGCCGAGGTCACGAGCGGCGACGGCATGATCGACGTCGGCCGCGGTCCCATGGCCGTCACGGCAATCCGCGACCCGTCCGAGCTGCCGTGGAAGCATGTCGACGTCGTGCTGGAGTGCACCGGCGTCTTCACGTCGCGGGAAAGGTGCGAGGCGCACCTGAAGAACGGATCCTCCCGGGTGCTGGTTTCGGCGCCGGCGACGGACGCCGACAAGACAATCGTCTACGGGATCAACCACGACTCGCTGACTGCGGATGACGTCGTGGTCTCCAACGCCTCCTGCACGACGAACTGCCTTGCGCCGGTCGCCAAGGTGCTGAACGACACGGTCGGCATCTCCAGGGGCTTCATGACCACGATCCACTCCTACACGGGCGACCAGCCGACGCTCGACACGATGCACAAGGACCTCTACCGGGCCAGGGCCGCCGCGCTGAGCATGATCCCGACCTCGACGGGAGCGGCCAAGGCCGTCGGCCTTGTCCTGCCCGAGCTCGGCGGCAAGCTTGACGGCGTCGCGATCCGGGTTCCGACACCCAATGTCTCGGCTGTCGACCTGGTGTTCGCGGCGTCGCGGGCCACCGATGCGGACGAGGTGAACGCGGCAATCCGCGGCGCGGCCGACGGAGCGTTGAAGGGCGTCCTCGGCTGCACGGACGAGCCGCTGGTGTCGAACGACTTCAACCACGACCCGCATTCCTCGATCTTTCACACGGATCAAACCAAGGTCATCGACGGCAGCATGGTGCGGATTCTCACATGGTACGACAACGAGTGGGGATTCTCGAACCGCATGTGCGACACGGCCGTTGCCATGGGAAGGCTGGCCAGGTAAGTCGCCGACGGGCCGGCGGGATCGCAAGCCTTGAGACCGGCATCCTGGCCCGTTGCGGCGCAGGAAGCTTCAACGTCTCCGGGCATCATGCCAGGCCCGGCAGCGCCCTTCAGGGCGTGGTTCTCGCATGGCGAAGTGCGGTTTTCGCAGTGCACTGGAACCGAACGGCATTTCCCGCGCCGGATCGGGAGACGGGCTCTGGTCCGGCGGATTCCGCGAAAATCCGGGACGCGGGCCGCGTTTTTTCGCGACCACGGGGTTTGCCGCCGTTCCTGGCCCTGGATCCGGGGTGTGGCAGGGTGCTCCTGAAGCCAATGTGAGAACGCCCCTGTGCGCGGGGCGGGAAGGAGCGCTCCGATGAAGAGCCTGCATCCCGAATCCCCGGTTGCCAGCATCGATGACGGAGGCGGCGTTCCGCGACATGGTCTTCGGCCTGGCCCGCCCGGTCCTGAAGGACGCGTTCGAGGCGCCTGGCGACCGCGGCGACACGGCCGGGGCCGGCGGCGGGACATGCCGGAGGGCCGGGGCCACGCCGGGGCGCGCGATGACGGTGTTCGGCCCGCCCGGCTTCCTGCGGTCGCGGCACCGCCCCTCGGGGACCGGCGCGTCGCCGCTCCCTTCCGGGGCCGTCCCCGGCCTGGCGCCGTGCGGGACGGCGCCGGCGGCGGCGGGCCTCTCGATGCATCTGACGGGCGGCCTGACGGCCCGCGGGAGCGGGGACGCGTGGCGGCGGCTCTGCGGCCAGGGGCCTTCGACGGCGTCCCTGGTCCGGCTTTCCGGGGAGGCCGGGAGCCGCATGGAGGAACGCTCCGGCGCGCTTCCGGCGGGTCTCCGGGAACGGGAGGAGATGCCCGAGGGGGCGGTCTCGCTGCCGGTCCCGCCCGGCGGGGCGATGATGCGGATGAACGCCGGGACGGAGGACGGAAAGCCGGCGGACGCCGGCTGGCGCGGGGCGTCGTGCGGCGTCGTGGCGCTGGCCGACGCCGGGGGAAACATGCCGGGAGCCGATGCTTCGGGCGCCTCCCGGAGCGGGGCAGGACGAGCCTGAAGCCGCGGCCGGGGCCGGGGCGCTCCGCTGGCTGGAACGCAGCCCCGGCCTGAGGCCTGCGGCGGTCGCGGACGGCGCGAAGGACAACCGGGCCTTCCTGGAATCGCTGTCGCCCGATGTCATGCCTGTCGACTTCCGGCACGCGGCCCGGCATCCGGGCGCCGCGGCCGACGCCGCCTTCGGCCCGGACACGGCCGCCGGAACGGCCTGGTCCGGGAGGTGGCGGCACGTCCCGCCCCACGATCCCGGGGGCGTCGGCAGGGCGGTCGACGCGCTGCGGCATCTGCCGCCGAAGGGGAAGGGGACCGGCGACGTCCGGAGGGAGCCGGCCTTCCTGCGCAGCAACCGCCGCCGCATGGAATGCGCGGACGCCGCCGACGCCGGCCACCCGACCGGTTCGGGTTCAGCGGAGTCCGCCAGCAAGGTCCTGGTGACGGCGAGGATGAAGCGCTCGGGGCAGGGCCGGGGCCGCGACGGCGGCCAGGGCGCCCGGCCTTCCGGTCGTCCCCGGGTCCGGACGCCTCGACCGGGCCTGGGCCGCGCTGGTCCCGTACACGGGCCGCCACGGCGGCTGGAAGCCCCCGGGATGCGCCAACGACAACGGGCCGGTGGCGCAGGTCGCGCGCGCCGCGTGCTTCGCGAACGGAACGTCATGGAATCAAAAGGCGAACCATGCGAGAATCGCGCCCAGCCCTCCATGACTCCGTGGACGCAAGGACCGCAATGGGCTATGCGGTTCAGACGGCAATGCCGCGCTGCCCGTGGCTTCCGGACCGGACCAGGGCCGGCAGCGCCACTTCCGCCGGCTCGGCCTGCAGCATGCGAACGCACAGGAGACGTCCCATGGCCACCGACTCTCCCCCGACAGAGGACGAGAAGGGCGCGGCAGGCCCCGACCCGAAGAGGATCAGCGAGATCCGCGACGCGTTCGAGCGCGGGGAGCATCCCTATCCTGACAGGCTGTCCCGCCGCTCCTACGAGACGCGCAAGGCGAAACTGCAGGTCGAACTGCTGAAGGTGCAGATCTGGGCGCAGGAAACCGGGCAGAAGTTCGTCCTGCTCTTCGAAGGTCGGGATGCCGCCGGCAAGGGAGGCACCATCAAGCGCTTCATGGAGCACCTGAACCCCCGGTCCGCGCGCGTCGTCGCGCTGAACAAGCCGACGGAAACCGAAAGGGGACAGTGGTTCTTCCAGCGGTACATCGAGCACCTCCCGACGGCTGGGGAAATGGTGTTCTACGACCGCTCCTGGTACAATCGCTCCGGCGTGGAGCGTGTCATGGGGTTCTGCTCTCCGAAGGAGTATCTCGAGTTCATGCGCGAGGCCCCGGAACTGGAGCGAATGCTCGTCCGGTCAGGGATCCGGCTGTACAAGTACTGGTTTTCCGTCACCCGGGACGAGCAAGGGAAACGCTTCGCTTCCCGGGAGTCCGATCCGCTGAAGCGCTGGAAGCTGTCGCCGGTCGACCGCGCCAGCCCGGGCAAGTGGGACGACTACACGGACGCCAAGGAGGCCATGTTCTTCTACACGGACACTGCCGACGCGCCATGGACGATCATCAAGTCGAATGACAAGAAGAGGGCGAGGATCGCCTGCATGCAGCATTTCCTGAGCAGCCTCGACTACCCGGGAAAGGACGCAAGGGCCGTCGACGCTCCGGACCCGTTGATCGTCGGACAGGCCAGGCAGGTGCTGAACCAGTCCGAGAGTCTCCTGGAAAGCTCCATGCACCCGATGACCAGGCGCGCCCGCGCTTGACGCTTTGCAAGATCCGTCGCGCGCGCTCTCCGCGCTGCAGGCAACGAGGGGGACCCGTCAGCGCGGCGGCCAGTGCGCGCGACGGACGCTCCCGGTACAAGGGGCGCTCCGGCGGAAGCCGCCTTCGGGTCAGTCGCGGCCTGCAGCACCGACCGCCCGGGCCGGGGCCGGTCAATGCATCCCGTGAAATTCCCGGCGCCGCTCAGAACGGGATTTCGTCGTCAAGATCCTGGCTTGCCGAATGCTGGTCGCCCTGGCCGGCAGGCGGCGGTGCGGGGCTGGAATCCTCGTAACGGCCGCCGGCGCCTCCGCGATCGCTCCGGCTGTCCAGCATCGCCAGTTCGCCACGGAAGGGCCGCAGCACGACCTCCGTCGTGTACCGGTCGTTGCCGGACTGGTCCTGCCATTTCCGGGTCTCGAGCTGTCCCTCCAGGTAGACCTTCGAGCCCTTGGTCAGGTACTGCTCGGCCACGCGGACAAGGCCTTCGTTGAAAATCGCGACCCGGTGCCATTCAGTCCTCTCGCGACGCTCTCCCGTGTTGCGGTCCTTCCACGTCTCGGACGTCGCAACCCTGAGATTGCAGACCTTTCCGCCACTCTGGAACGTGCGCACTTCCGGATCCTGGCCCAGGTTGCCCACCAGAATGACCTTGTTCACCGAGCCTGCCATTTGGCCTCTCCCTGACCGAATCTCGCCTTCGCGCGACAATACACGCGCCCGCCACGGGTTAACAGGCATTGTTTGGGCCGCGCGAGATCCAGCGGAGGCTGGCAAAGACGGACGCGGCTCGAGGCGCAGGGCCGGCCGGCGGGCAGCGACCTGACTGTCCGCGCCGCTCGTGCTGCATGTCGATGTCCGGTGGCCAGACGATTGCGAAACGCGGCCGCCGGATCCGCCCGATTTCCCGAAGGGGATGCCAGCCTGTCAGCGACAGGCCTCGTCAAGGCACTTGCGCAAGAGAACGAGATCCATCCAGCGCCCGAACTTGTATCCGACCTTGGGCAGCCGCGCGACTTCCTCAAAGCCGAGACTCGCGTGAAACGCCAGTCCCGGCGGATTCTCGCCGCTGACGCACGCCCAGATCGACCCGACTGCGGCGTTGCGCGCATGTTCCTCGATCGCGTCCATCAATGCGCGCCCCATGCCCCGTCCCCGTCCCTCTTCAGAAATGACGATGGAGTGTTCGACGGTGCGCGCGTACCCAGGCACCTTCCTGAACTGGTCGTAGCATGCAAAGCCCGTCACGCGCCCGCTATCCTCCACGACGACGAAGCAAGGAAGGCCACGGACGGCGATTCGCATGTCGGCCGCGTTTCGTTCCACCGAATTGAAGTTGACAGCCGTGTCCAGGATGACCGGATTGTGGATCTCCGCAAGCCGTGCGGCATCGCCTTCGACCGCTGGCCGAATGATCACTGGAGCGCCTGCGTCCCGCCCGGCGCGGAAATCCGCGCCGCGAGGCGTTCTTCCGGATCCGTGCCCGAACGTGACGGACCCCGGGCCGACGTCTGGCGAGGCCCTGCGCGGACGGGCGTCCGTGTCCCGTCGGACGAGGGCTGGCGTCGCGCCCTCAGGCGGGGAACCGCGCTGCGCGCTCCCGTGGCCGCGCGACCGAAGCCCCGCGGCGTTCCGGGCCCGGGCGCGGGACCGGCAGACGCGACGGCCTCCCTGTCCGGAGGCCAGGCAGTCGCCGGATGGCCGGGTCCGCGAGAGGGATCCATGGCGGAAGGCCGCGAACGCGGCGCGTCTCCGCAAGCGCGATCCTCCCCAAGCATGCACGGCTTGCGCCGTGCCGGCCGCAGGCGGCTCCCGGCACGGCCGGCCCCCTGACCCGGGATGGTCTCGGCGCTAGCTCCGCGCACTGCGGATCAGCCGGACGATGTCCAGCGCGGCGGCCGGGATGTTCGTGCCGGGCCCGAAGACGGCCTTCACGCCCGCCTCCTTGAGAAACCCGTGATCCCGCTGCGGAATCACGCCGCCGCAGATCACCAGTATCTCCCCGGCGTCCATCTCGCCGAGCGCTTCGACCAGCCGCGGCGCGAGGGTCTTGTGGGCGGCGGCCTGCGAGGAAATTCCCACCACGTGGACATCGTTGTCGACCGCGTCCTGCGCGGCCTCCTCCGGCGTCTGGAACAGCGGCCCGACATCCACGTCGAACCCGATGTCCGCAAAGGCCGTGGCGATGACCTTCGCCCCCCGGTCATGGCCGTCCTGGCCCAGCTTGACGACCAGCATGCGCGGGCGACGTCCCTCGTCCTTCTCGAACGACTCCACCTCCCTCCGTATCGCCTCGAAGCCCTCGTCGCCTTCGTATGCAGCCCCGTACACGCCTGCGAGCGTCCTGACCTCGGCCCGGTGGCGGCCGAACACCCGTTCCATCGCCATGCTGATCTCTCCCAGCGTGGCCCGCGCGCGGGCCGCCTCGACAGCCGCGAGAAGCAGGTTTCCGTCCGTGCGCGCCGCCTGCTCCAGTTCCGCAAGCGCCGCCTCGCAGGCGGCCGGATCGCGCGTGGCCCGCACCCTTGCAAGCCGCGCGGCCTGCGCCTTGCGCACCGCCTCGTTGTCGACTTCGAGAATGTCGATCCCGTCCTCCTCCACCTTGCGATACTTGTTGACCCCGACGATCACCTCGTCGCCCCGGTCCGTCATCGCCTGGCGCCGCGCCGCGCTCTCCTCGATCCGCAGCTTCGGCATTCCCGTGGCAACCGCCCTGGTCATGCCGCCCATTCCCTCGATCTCCTCCATCAGCTCCCACGCCTTCTCGGCCAGGCGGGCGGTAAGGGTCTCGACATAGTAGGATCCGGCCAGGGGATCGACGACGTCCGCGATTCCGGTCTCCTCCTGCAGGATCAGCTGCGTGTTGCGCGCGATCCTGGCGGAGAAGTCGGTCGGCAGCGCCATCGCCTCGTCGAGCGCGTTCGTGTGCAGCGACTGCGTGCCGCCAAGAACCGCGCTCATCGCCTCGTAGGCGGTTCGTATCACGTTGTTGTAGGGGTCCTGTTCCTGGAGGCTCACCCCCGAGGTCTGGCAATGCGTCCGCAGCATTCGCGAGCGAGGGTCGCGCGGTCCGAACTCGTCCATGACCCGGCTCCAGAGCAGCCTGGCCGCACGGAGCTTCGCGGCTTCCATGAAGAAATTCATGCCGATGGCAAAGAAGAAGCTCAGCCGCCCCGCGAACGTGTCCACGTCCATGCCGCGCGCGATCGCGGCGCGGCAGTACTCGCGCCCGTTCGCAAGCGTGTAGGCAAGCTCCTGCACGAGGTTCGCGCCCGCCTCCTGCATGTGATAGCCGGAGATCGAGATCGAGTTGAACCTCGGCAGGTGTTCGCAAGCGTACTGGATGATGTCGCCCACGATCCGCATCGAGGGCCCGGGCGGATAGACATAGGTGTTCCGCACCATGAACTCCTTCAGGATGTCGTTCTGGATCGTTCCCGCAAGCGCCGATTTCTCGTGCCCCTGCTCCTCTCCCGCAACGATGAAGCTCGCGAGCACGGGAATCACGGCGCCGTTCATCGTCATCGACACGCTCACCCTGTCCAGCGGAATGCCGTCAAAGAGGATCTTCATGTCCTCGACGCTGTCGACCGCGACGCCGGCCTTGCCGACGTCGCCCGGAACGCGCGGGTGGTCGCTGTCATATCCCCGGTGCGTCGCCAGGTCGAACGCGACGCTGACGCCCTGCTGCCCGGCGGCAAGGTTGCGCCGGTAGAACGCGTTGCTTTCCTCGGCGGTCGAGAACCCGGCATACTGCCTTATGGTCCAGGGACGGCCCGCATACATGGTCGCTTTCACGCCGCGCGTGAACGGCGGAAACCCGGGCAGGCCGTTCATGTGCGGGAGGCCCGCGACGTCCTCGGCGGTGTAGAGCGGCTTCACGCGAATGCCTTCCAGCGTCTCGCGCTCGATGTCCTCGACGCTCCGGCCGCGAAGCTCCTTCTCGGCGAGCGCCTTCCAGTCGTTCATTGCGGGCCCCCTTTCGGCCATGCGTCCTCAAGACCCCCTTCGCTTCCCGCGAATTCGACATATATTGCAGGCATACGGAGGCAGCATGGCATCACGCATCGCGACAGTCCTTGTCGCCGCCCTCGCGGCAGGCCTTGCGCCATGGACGGCCGCGGCGGCGGAGAGCGGCGAGCCGGCAGGCACGGCCGCGGCCAGATGGCAGGCCGACCCCGCGACCGTGTTCGAGGCGCGGGAGATCGACCTGGAAACGTTCATGTGGGTCGCACGGCCGCTGATCGTGTTCTCGGACGCACCGCAAGACCCGGCGTTCCGCACGCAGATGGATCTTCTGTCCGCGCGCATCGACGAGCTCGTCAAGCGGGACGTCGTCCTCATTGCGGACTCGGCGCCTGCCGACGGAACGGACGTCCGCCGCGCGTTCCGCCCGCGCGGCTTCATGCTGCTCGTCGTCAGCAAGGACGGCCGCGTCATCCTGCGGAAACCGTTCCCCCGCGACGTTCGCGAGATCACGCGCGCCATCGACAACCTCCCCATCCGAAGGCAGGAGCTGCGCGACGCCCTTGGCGACGGCTGACCCGGAACCTCGGCCGGGGCTGCCGCCGGAAGGGAGCCTCCGCGATGCGCGCTGCGCGCAGGAAGCCCGGTCAGGCGCCGGCATGGCGGCATCAGCCGAACTCCAGGATGACGTCGTCAACCGCCAGGCTGTCGCCTACGCCGGCGTTGATCCTGGCCACGACGCCCTTTCGCTCGGCACGAAGGACGTTTTCCATCTTCATGGCCTCGATCGTGCACAGCGGCTGGCCCTCCTGGACCTCCTGCCCTTCGTCCACCTCCATCCTGACGACCAGCCCGGGCATGGGGCAAAGCAGGAGCCTTGACGTGTCGGGAGGCGTCTTCTCGGGCATCCGCGCCGCCAGCGCGTCCTGGCGCGGGGTTCTCAGCGTCACCGCCAGGTCCGCCCCGCGATAGCGGATCCGGAATCCCTGGCTGCGGCTCTCGACCTTCAGCGTGAGGCCCTCGCCGTCCACGGCCAGCCTTGCGAGCCGCTGGCCGGGACGCCATTCGCCTTCGACGCGCATCACCTGGTCGTTCCCGAACCTCACGCTTGCGCCGCCGCGGTCCGCCTTGACCCTGACCGGAACGGACGCGCCCTGCAGGGAGACCACCCAGTCGCGGCCCACGCGACGGGCGTGGTTGTCCATGCGTCCGGAGATGCGGCTCCGCCGGATCTCCGCCACGCGGTGCATTGCCGCGGACGCGGCGGCGATTCGCCGGAGGGTCGCCGCATCAAGCTCGACGCCGTCAAACCCGTCCGGGAACTCCTCCGCAATGAACGCCGTGGTCATGTCGCCAGCGACGAACTTCGGATGGTCCATGACCGCGGAGAGGAAGGGAACGTTGTGAGCGATTCCCTCGAGTTCGAACGCGTCGAGCGCCTGGCGCATCTGCTCCACGGCCGCCGCGCGATCGGGCGCCCAGGTGCAGAGCTTGGCGATCATCGGGTCGTAGTGCATCGAGATCTCGCCGCCCTCGAACACGCCCGCATCGTTCCGGACCACGGAGGATTCGCCTGCGGCCTCCGCCGGAGGGCGGTAGCGCGTCAGGCGGCCGATCGACGGCAGGAAGCCGCGACCCGGGTCTTCGGCGTAGATCCGGCTTTCGAGCGCCCAGCCGCTGATGCCGACATCCGACTGGGACAGCGCCAGCCTCTCGCCGGCCGCCACGCGAATCATCTGCTCGACCAGATCGATTCCGGTGACGAGTTCGGTCACGGGATGCTCGACCTGGAGGCGGGTGTTCATCTCAAGGAAGTAGAAGTTCCTCTCGCCGTCGACGATGAACTCGACCGTTCCCGCGCTCGAATATCCCGCGGCGGCGGCAAGCGCGCAGGCCTGATCGCCCATGGCCTTGCGCATGGCGACGTCCAGAAGCGGGGACGGGGCCTCCTCGACGACCTTCTGGTTGCGGCGCTGGATCGAGCATTCGCGCTCGTTCAGGTGGATCGTGTTGCCGAACGAATCCGCCAGCACCTGAATCTCGACATGGCGCGGCTCGGTGACGAACTTCTCGATGAAGATGCGGTCGTCGCCAAAGCTCGAGGCCGCCTCGTTCCTCGATGACCGGAACCCCTCGCGCGCCTGGTCGTCGCTCCAGGCGACCCGCATGCCCTTGCCGCCTCCGCCCGCGCTTGCCTTGATCATCACGGGATAGCCGATTCCTTCGCTGATTCGCGCCGCCTCGCCCGCGCTCTCCACGAGCCCCATGAAACCCGGCACGGTGGAGACGCCAGCGTCCCGGGCCAGCTTCTTGGACGTGATCTTGTCGCCCATCGCCTCGATGGCGCGCCCGGGCGGGCCGATGAACGTGACTCCGGCCGCCTCGAGCGCGTCCGCGAACCTCGGGTTCTCCGAGAGGAACCCGTAGCCGGGGTGCACGGCTTCGGCGCTTGTCCGGCGGACCGCGTCCATGACCCGTTCGATGTTGATGTAGGACTCGCTTGCCGGCGGCGGCCCGACGTTCACCGCCTCGTCCGCCATCCTGACGTGCAGCGCTCCCGCGTCGGCATCGGAATGGATGGCAACCGTCGGGATTCCCATCCGGCGCGCGGTCTTGATGACGCGGCACGCGATTTCGCCGCGGTTGGCGATCAGGATCTTGCTGAACATGTCAACTCCCCCCCCTCCCATCGGTCGCGATCCGATCCCGAGACGGTCAGGGCGTTCCCCGGCGACCCTGTCTCAGGCCCTCCCGGAGCGAGGGGCACGCGCCCGCCCGACGCCTCGGGCCCCGCCGGCCGCCGCCCCTGCGGCGACACCGTCTGAGATGCCTCGAAGGAAGCGGCGGGTCCCGGGCCGGAAATGCTCGCTCCGCGGCGCGTCAAGGCGTGCGGCCTCCGTCGAAGGCTTCCGGAAACGACGCGCGCGCGCGGCTCTCGTCAATGACGAGCAAGCTTTCGTAGCTGGCGGGATCGAACGGATCCTCGGCGGGGATCACCTCGCGCCCGAACATCCAGGAAAGCCGCCCCGCATCCAGGTTGCCGCGCGGGAAAGGCTTCCGCCCGAAACGGGCCCAGAGACATGCCATGAAGGCCGCATCGGCGGCGCGGTCGGAAGGCCTGCGGTCGGCGAAGCGCGCGCGCGCGACGAGCGCCGTCGGCCCGCCGGGGTTCGCGCGGCGGATCGTGAACTGGAAGTCGGTGCCGCGCTGGCGGCCGGGGAAGCCCTTGTGCTTCAGCATGGCCCGGCCTCCGCCGGCGGGGCCATCGGCCGGGCGCCGGCTGCGCCCGGCCGGGGAAGAACCCTACATCTTCTGCATCGTCTCTTCTTCCATGACCATGCCCATGTCCATTTCCATGGTCTCCTCCTCATGGGCGCACGCGGCGACCATGGTGACCAGGAAAAGTGCAAGAATGGTTTTGACTGTGAGCGACATGGCTGTCTCCTTCGATCCGTCAAGGCCGCATCAGAAAATCGGCCGGTTGATTGAGCCGCCACACCCGGAAATGCCTCCGACGTGCCAACCTCGTCCCGACGACGAAACCCCGGATTCGGGCGCCACGTCTTCAAGGACGGCTCCTGCCTAGCGCATTTCGGCAGGAGGATTCCAGACCCTAGTTGCCTCGGGCCGGATCCGGCGCGCATGCGGCAAGGTAGCTGCATGTTTCCCTCACGGTTCAAAGCGGAATGTTGTCATGCTTTTTCCACGGGTTGTTGAGGCTCTTCGTCCTCAGGGAGGCAAAGGCGCGACAGACGCGACGGCGCGTGGATTGCGGCAGGATGACCTCGTCGACGAAACCGCGCTCCGCCGCCCGGAACGGATTCGCGAATTTCCGCTCGTACTCCTCCGTGCGGGCCGCAACCCTGCCGGCGTCGTCCAGTTCGGAGCGGTAGAGGATCTCGGCCGCCCCCTTTGCGCCCATGACCGCGACCTGCGCGCTTGGCCAGGCATAGTTGAAGTCGCCGCGCAGGTGCTTCGAGGCCATGACGACGTAGGCGCCGCCGTAGGCCTTGCGGGTGATCACCGTGACCTTGGGCACGGTGGCCTCGCCGTAGGCGAACAGCAGCTTGGCGCCGTGCTTGATCACGCCGCCATGCTCCTGGGCCGTTCCGGGCAGAAAGCCCGGCACGTCCACGAAGGTGAGAATCGGGATGTCAAAGGCGTCGCAGAACCTGACGAACCTGGCCGCCTTGCGCGAGCTGTCGATGTCCAGAACGCCCGCCAGCACCAGCGGCTGGTTGGCGACGACGCCCACGGTCCGCCCCTCGAGCCGGACGAAGCCGGTGACGATGTTCGCCGCGAAATCCCCCTGGGTCTCGAAGAAGTCGCCCTCGTCGGCCACCTTGAGAACCAGCTCCTTCATGTCGTAGGGCTGGTTGGGGCTTTCCGGGACAAGGGTGTCGAGGCTCTCCTCCACCCGCGCCGGATCGTCGAAGAACGGCCGGGACGGCGCCTTGTCGCGGTTGTTCAGCGGCAGGAAGTCAAAGAAGCGCCGGATTTCGGCCAGCGCCTCGACGTCGTCGTGAAACGCGCCGTCAGCCACCGAGCTCCGCTTCGTGTGCGTCGCGGCGCCGCCCAGGTCCTCGGCCGTCACCACCTCGTTCGTGACGGTCTTCACGACGTCCGGGCCGGTGACGAACATGTAGGAGCTGTCCTGCACCATGAAGATGAAGTCCGTCATCGCCGGCGAGTACACCGCGCCGCCCGCGCACGGCCCCATGATGACGCTGATCTGGGGCACGACGCCGCTGGCCAGGACGTTGCGCTGGAACACTTCGGCATATCCCGCCAGCGAGGCGACGCCTTCCTGGATGCGCGCGCCCCCGGAATCGTTCAGGCCGATGACCGGCGCGCCGTTCTGAAGCGCCATGTCCATGATCTTGCAGATCTTCTGGGCGTGGGTTTCGGAAAGCGATCCGCCGAAGACCGTGAAGTCCTGGCTGAAGACGCAGGCCATGCGCCCGTTGATCGTGCCCCAGCCCGTGACGACGCCGTCGCCCGCAGGCCTCGTGCGGTCCATCCCGAAGTCGGCCGCCCGATGCGTGACGAACATGTCGAACTCCTCGAAAGAGCCTTCGTCCAGCAGCAGCTCGACCCTCTCGCGCGCCGTCAGCTTGCCCTTGCCATGCTGGGCCGCGACCCGGTCGCTGCCGCCCCCGGCGGCCGCCTCGGCCCGGCGCCTCGCCAGTTCCTCGAGAATGTCCGGCATGCACGCCCCCCGCATACGGTGCGTCACCTGAGTAGCGCGCGGAAACGCGTGCCGGAAGCGAAACCTTGAATAGCTGCAATCTTTGCAAACCGGACCGCACCTGGTTTGCAAATCTGCAAAGCCGAGGCCGCGATGGACAGGCCCGGTCACGTCATCTAGACGACGCCGCATGAGACGTCACGCAAGCGTCCGGCCCGCCGGCCGGACGACTCCCCCTCACATCCTGACGCTTGTCCTGATGTCAGGCCTGAGCGCGCTGAGCATGAGCATTGTCCTGCCGTCGATGCCGCGGATCGCGCAGGATCTCGGCACGCGCTACGAAGTCGTGCAGTTCATGGTGTCCGGGTTCCTCGCGGCAACCGCGGTCATGCAGCTGGTGATCGGGCCTGTCAGCGACCGTTACGGCCGCAGGATCGTCACGCTTGCGGGATTCGCCGTCTTCTCTGCGGCGTCGGTCGGTTGCGCATTGGCGCAGTCGATCGAGGCGCTGCTGGCCTTCCGCCTTCTGCAATGCGCCGCCGCTGTCGGGATCGTGCTGTCGCGCGCGATCGTCCGCGACCTGTACGCGCAGGACCGGGCCGCATCGATGATCGGGTACGTCACGATGGGGATGGCGCTGGCGCCGATGGTCGCGCCATCGGTCGGCGGCATGCTGGACCAGGCGTTCGGATGGCGCGCGGTGTTCGTGTTCATGGCGGTCTCCGGCATCGCGGTGCTCGCGCTCTGCCTCCTTGACCTCGGCGAGACGGCAAGCGGCGGCGGCGTCAGCTTCCTGAAGCAGGCGCGCGACTACCCCGAGCTCCTGTCGTCGCGCCGGTTCTGGGGCTACGCCTTCACGGCCGCGTTCACGGGCGGCTCGTTCTTCGCGTTTCTCGGCGGCGCGCCGTACGTCGCGTCGAAGCTCTACGGGCTGTCCCCCTCGTGGACCGGCATGTGCCTCGGCGCTCCGGCCATCGGCTACGCGCTCGGCAACTACCTCTCCGGCCGCCTGTCGGCCAGCCTCGGCCCGAGCCGGATGATCCGGAACGGAGCGGCCGTCACGGCGGCCGGACTCGGGGCCGCGGTCGCGCTTACGCTGCTCGGCCTGGATTCGCCCTTCGTCTTCTTCGGGTTCGGCCCCCTGATCGGGGTCGGCAACGGCATGGTCATTCCGAACGCAAGCGCCGGAATGCTGTCGGTGCGCCCGCACCTGGCGGGCAGCGCTTCAGGCATCGGCGGCGCCTTCATGATCGGCGGCGGCGCCGCGCTGTCGGTGCTTGCGGGGCTTCTGGTCCAGGACAGCGCCAGCAGCGCTCCGCTGCTGGCCATGATGTTGACGTCCGTGCTGCTCGGCATCGCGTCGATCCGCTACGTGGCCTGGCGGGAACGGCAGCTCGGCCAGGGGGCGCCTTGAAGAGTTTGCGGATTTGCGAAACCGTGTTTGCAGGTTTTCAGCAGGAGTCCTCGGCATGTCCGCATCGAAGCCATACGCGGGCGCAAAGCTTCGCGAAACGCGTGCAAGGCTGGGACTGACCCAGAAGTCCTTCGCCGAGCGGCTCGGCGTCTCCCTTCCCTACCTGAACCAGATGGAGAACAACCACCGGCCCGTTTCCTCGTCCGTCATCCTGTCGCTGGTGAAGGAGTTCGACTTCGACGTGAGGGAACTGGCCCTGGGCGAAGGCGAGCGAATGGTGGCGGACCTTCGCGAGGCCCTTGCGGATCCGCTGTTCGGGGAAGCGACGCCGCCCCTGGCCGACCTGCGGCTCGTGGCGTCGAACGCCCCGCTCGTGGCCAGGGCCTTTCTCACGCTTCACCGGGCCCATGCCCAGGCGAACGAGCGCCTCGCCTCGCTTGACGCGGCGCTCGGGCAGGACGGCGTGCGGCACGGAGCGTCGCCCTGGGACGAGGTCCGGGACTTCTTCCAGTACTGCGACAACTACATCGACGCGATCGACCGGGCGGCGGAAGGCTTCACCGGAAGCGGGACCGCGGACCAGGCGGTCGAGAAGGCGTGCGGCAAGCTTGGGATCCGGATCCGGGAGGCGGAGGAGGAAGGGGAGATCCGGCGCTTCGACAGGAAGACGCGGACGCTCTGGCTCTCGCCGCTGCCGCCCGGACCGACAAGGCGGTTCCAGGCGCTGCACCAGGTCGCGCTGGAGGCCCATGACGATCTCATGGAGGCGACGCTGAACCTGGCGCGGTTCCGGACGCAGACGGCGCGCAGGATCGCGAAGATCGGGCTGGCAAACTATTTCGCCGGAGCCGCGCTCATGCCGTACAGGACATTCCTCGCCGCGTCGCGCGACACGCGCTGCGACCTCGACCGTCTCGCGCGGCGCTTCGGGGCGTCGCTCGAGCAGGTCGCTCACCGGCTCTCCACCCTGCAGCGGCCCGGCGCCAGGGGCGTGCCGTTCTTCTTCGTCCGGGTCGATCAGGCCGGAACGATCACGAAGCGGCATTCCGCCACCCAGCTCCAGTTCGCCCGCCACGGCGGCGCCTGCCCGCTGTGGAACGTTCACCGTGCGTTCGAGACCCCGGGACGGTTCCTGAGACAGCTCGCCGAGACCCCGGACGGGATCCGGTATCTCTGCCTGGCCCGGGAAGTGTCGGCGCCCGGCGCGGCATTCCGCGCGCCGGTCCGCCGCTTCGCCATCGCGCTCGGCTGCGAGGTCGGTCACGCGGACGAGGTCGTGTATTCCGACGGGCTCGATCTCTCCGACGCCGGGAGCTTCGAGCCGATCGGGATCTCCTGCCGGATCTGCGAGCGCCGGAACTGCCACCAGCGCTCGGTCCCGCCGCTGGAGAGCGAACTCGCGGTCGACCACGACCGGCGGCGGACGCTGCCCTACGAAGTGGCAGGATAGGCCCGGGAATGCGCGGCGGCGCGCCGCGTTCCCGGCACCGCGGGCAATGTCCGGGGAGCGTCCGCCGGCTTCGATTCCGCGCACCCGAACTCTTGGGTTGATTCAATGAGAGCCGCCATGAAAGCCGGCACGCGACATGCATCGGCAGGCACGGCGGGACGGTCCGTCGCGGCGTGCGGCATGCAGCCGGACGTCTGGCTCGACCGCCCATGGAATCGAAGCGGCGGACGCTGTCGCTGGCCGCCGGGCAGGCCTTCATCTCAGTCGCTTCGCCCCCTGCGCGGCACGATCGCCCGGCAACTCCGAATCGGCGGGCCCCGGCGCGCCCCTTCCAGGGCCCGGTGACGCGCGCCGCAGCCGAAGAGGCGCCTGCGCCTACAGCCCCTCGACAGCCTGGCGAATGAGCGCGAGGCATGAAGGGTCGGAAAACCGGTGGTCGGCGCCCTTGACCAGCGTCAGGCGCAGGTCAGGGCCGTCGGAGTGCTCCAGGAGCCGCAGCGCGGTCCGGGCTGGCACCGCCTCGTCCTCCGTGCCCTGCAGGAACCGCGCCGGGAAGGGCAGCGGAAGCGGGTCGCGCAGCACCAGGTTGCGGCGCCCGTCCTCGATCAGGCGCTTCGTGACGACGTGCGGCTCGTCCGGATTGTCCGACGGCAGCGCGATCCGCCCCTCGGCTTCCAGCGCCGATTTCTGGTCATCGTCAAGCGCCGCCCAGTACATGTCCTCAGTGAAGTCGGGAGCCGCGGCTATCGTGACGAGACCCGCGACCCTCTCGGGCATCCTGCGTGCCAGAAGCAGCGAAATCCAGCCGCCCATGGACGACCCGACAAGAACCTGCGGCCCCTCGGACAGGGCGCCGACGATGGCCGCGGCATCCGCGGCCCAGTCACTGATCGCGCCGTCAAGCAAGTCGCCCGACGATTCGCCGTGACCGGAATAGTCGAACCTCAGAAAGGCCCGGCCGGCCTCCTGCGCCCATCGCTCGAGGTCGAGCGCCTTCGTCCCCTCCTTGTCCGAGCGGAACCCGCCCAGGAACACGACGCCCGGGCCCCCGCCCTCGACCCGGCTGTATGCAAGCCGCCGCCCTTCGTGGAGACAGAACCGGGTCATCGACGTGCGCCCCATTGCCGGCCGGCGCGAACTGCAGCCGGCCTTTCCGCCGTGACGCCCTGATCACGGCATGCATGCCAATCCGGACCGGCGCGAGCGGCGCGAATCGCCGGCCGCCCGCCCTTGCCGGCAGCGCCGGGGATCGCGGCTGCGCACCGGCAATCCCCGCGCTGCCGTCTCCACCTGCCACATCCCGTCCGCCGGCGCCACCCCGGCGCGGCCAGGCCGGGGCCATCCGGCAGGACGCCGGTCCCTCCGGGGGCCGCGCATGCGGCTGACGGCCGAACGCCCGGGCCCGGCCTCGCGCACGCGCCGGCCCGGACGTCCCGCTTGCGTCCGCGGCGCACGGGCTGGCGACCGTGCGCCCAGCCGTGCTAACGCGCCCATGAAATGGCTTCGCCGAAGATCACGGGATCCCCGGACGTTCTGGTCGTCGGCGGCGGCAACGCAGCGCTCTGCGCGGCGATCGCCGCCCGCGAGAAGGGCGCTTCGGTCCTGCTGCTGGAGCGCGCGCCGAAGCCGCTCCGCGGCGGCAACTCGCGGCACACCCGGAATTTCCGCTGCATGCATGCCGGGCCGCTCGGGCACCTTGCCGGCGCCTACGGCGAGGACGAGTATTTCGGCGACCTTCTCCAGGTCACGGGCGGCAGGACGGACGAGACGCTGGCGCGGACGGTGATCCGGCGCTCCGAGGACTGCTACCCCTGGATGGAGGCGCACGGCGCGAGGTTCCAGCCGTCGCTGTCCGGCACGCTTTCGCTCGGCCGCACCAACGCCTTCTTCCTGGGCGGCGGCAAGGCGCTGGTCAACGCCTACTACCGCACGGCGGAGCGCCTCGGGGTCGAGATCGCCTATGATTCGGAAGTGAGGCATCTGGCGGTGGACGGCGGACTCTCCGAAGTGCAGGCGACCGTCTGCGGACAGGACGTCTCGCTCGAGCCCGGAACGGCGGTCGTCGCCTCGGGCGGGTTCGAGGCGGACATCGACTGGCTGGCGCGGGCCTGGGGCGAAGCCGCCAGGAACTTCCGTGTCCGGGGCACGCCCTACAACAGGGGAGAGGTGCTGCGCGACCTCCTCGACCAGGGAATCGAAAGCGTCGGCGACCCGGCCCAGTGCCATGCCGTGGCGGTCGACGGGCGCGCGCCCGGGTTCGACGGCGGGATCGTGACACGGCTGGACTGCGTGCCGTTCTCGATCGTCGTGAACCGCGAGGGAAAGCGGTTCCACGACGAGGGCGAGGACGTCTGGCCCAAGCGCTACGCGATCTGGGGCCGCCTGGTGGCGGCCCAGCCCGGCCAGGCCGGCTACGCGATCATCGACGCGAAGTCGCGGGATCTCTTCATGCCTTCCGTGTTCCCGCCGGTCGCGGCCGGCACGATCGACGGGCTGGCGAGGAAGCTGGGCCTGCCTGCGGAGGCGACGCGCCGGACGGTCGACCGGTTCAACGCAGCCTGCGTCGAAGGATCGTTCGACCCGGCCCGGCTTGACGGGCTCGCGACCGCCGGACTCGATCCGCCGAAGACGAACTGGGCCCGGCCGGTCACGGAGCCGCCGTTTCTCGGCTACGAACTGCGCCCGGGCGTGACATTCACCTATCTCGGCCTCAAGGTCGACGAGTCGGCGCGCGTCATGGGTCCGGACGGGCCAGTCGACAGCCTCCGGGCGGCCGGCGAGATCATGGCGGGCTCGATCCTGGGCCAGGGCTACCTGGCGGGGTTCGGCATGGCCATCGGCACGGTCTTCGGCCGTCTTGCGTGAGAAGAAGCGGCAGCCCGTGCGCGATGAAACCCTTTCGGAAGCCCGCCGCCAGGCCGGGATCTGCAACGCCTGCCGCTACTGCGAGGGCTACTGCTCGGTCTTCCCGGCGATGTTCGGCAAGCGGGAGTTCCGGGACAGCGACCTGACGCAGTTCGCAAATCTCTGCCACAACTGCCGGGGCTGCTACTATGCCTGCCAGTACGCCGATCCGCACGAATTCGCCCTGAACCTGCCCCGGGCGCTGGCAGAGCTGCGGCAGGAAAGCTGGAGGGCCTTCGCCTGGCCGCGCGGACTGGCGGCCCTTTTCGACAGGGCGGGCACAGCCGTGGCCGCCGGGCTGGCGCTGGCGCTCGCCGCTCTCTTCTGGACGGCTTCGGCCCTGAGGCCGGAAGGCGGCGAGGGCTTCCATGCGGTCATGTCACACGGGACCATGGTCGCGATCTTCGCGCCCGCCTTCGTGCTGCCCCTATGCGCGCTCGCCGTCTCGCTGCTCCGCTACTGGCGGTTCGTGGGCGGCGGCGTGCCGCGCATCGGGGCGATCTGGGCCGCCTGCCGTGCCGCCGGGTCGATGAAGGATCTCTCGGGCGGCCACGGGGACGGCTGCAATTTCGAGGACGAGGACCGGTACTCCAGCACGCGCAAGCACCTGCATCACGCGACCCTTTGGGGATTCCTGCTTTGCTTCGCGTCCACCGCCAGCGGCACCGTGCTGCACTACGGCTTCGGGCTGGAGGCGCCATACGGGCTCGTCAGCCTGCCCAAGATCCTGGGGCTTCCGGGCGGCCTCCTGCTGTGCGGCGGCACTGCCGGCCTGGCCTGGCTCAAGACCAGGGCAGATCCGGAGCTGGGCTCTCCGAGGGCATGGGGCGGAGAGATGGCCTTCGTGCTGCTGCTGTTCACCGTCAGCGCCACGGGCCTGGCGCTGTACGCGGCCACGGGCAGCGCCGCGGTCGCGTGGCTGCTTCCCGTCCATCTCGGCTCGGTCCTCGCCTTCTTCCTGCTGACCCCCTATTCGAAGATGGCCCACGGATTCTACAGGCTGGCGGCCCTAGCCAGGGACGCGGAGCGCAAGTCCTGACAGGCTGCCCGCCGAACGGCGCCACCCGGCGCGCCCGGTCCAGCCCGGCCGTCCAGCGGACGCTGCCCTTCCCCTCCGCCCGGCGGAAGTCCGCGTCGGCCAGAAACGGCCCGAGCTGGCGTCCGGCCCCGTTCACCGCGATGCCGAAATGCGCCCGCCGGATGGTGCGTCCCGACCATCGCCCGGCGGCTGCGGTCCTCCGCGTCCGTCACCGGGTCGCGCGACAGGGCACCGAGACCGCGAAGCGCGCAGGCGACGTCGCTGTCGGAGCAGTCCGGCACCGGACGGGCGGACGGGCGTGCGGGTCGAGGTCGGTCGCCTCCGCCTCCGGCAGGCGCGCCCAGCGCGCCCGCGAGCTTCGGCAGCATCCAGCGCGCCGACGCCAGGGCCGACCGGAGGGACCGCGCCAGTCCTCCCGCTCGCAGAGCCTGCGGGCCAGCGCCGTCCGCGTCAGCCCGCCGTCCCTGCAGCTCGCGCCGAACCATGCCATCGTCTCCGAAGGCATCTGTCGCATGCCGATCTGCATGGCCGCGTGCTTCGCACGGGACTGGCGCAGGAGTGAAGTGTGTGCCGTTGATTAGGATCCCGGCCCGTGACCCATGCAGTGCGAAGCGACGGCAGCGAGGGAGATTGACAATCCGCTTGACTGGTTCAGGGTTCGGCGGCATTTCTCCGGAACGTCTCGTGATCTGGGATGATCTTGCATGGACGCCTGCGTAGACCGAACAGACCTTCACTGCGAGGAGATCTTCGCAAGGCCCGCCTTCAGCAGGATCGGCTCGTTTCCGCAAATCATCGAGCCGGTCTACGATGCGTTTGACGCCGCGGGTTTCCGAATTCCTGCCGATGCCATGCGCATCGAGAACGGCGACTCGATTGCAACCGCAAAGGTCAGCCTGTCGCTCCGCTCAGGGCTCCATGCGTTCGAAGCGCGTCTTGACGGATTCGAGGCGCACTTTCTCGACCTGAAGTCGCCAGATGCGGTCGAGCAAGCCGTGCAACTTGCGAGATTGTTCGGCGACACTGTGGTCGTTTTCCTGCAAGACGGGGAGCCCTCCCGCACCGTGATTAGAACTTCGAGATGGTTGACGGTGGACGGCGGATACGAAGCTGCTGATTCCGTCGTTCGAAGCGTTGCTCTGATCCATGAATCCGATGACCCGTTCCGCATCGGCGCACATACGATGGCCTCACAGATGACGTTTGCGTGCACCAACCAGGACGCGAACTGGACCGCTTTCGTCACCGTCGCCGGATCACAGTTGCCGAATACACACCTGTTCCTGCAGGTTGCCTCGGAGTATGCGCATGGATCGTATGCGCATGGATCGAAACCCGGACATTTCATCGACAGGACAAGACATGTCGAGGAGATCTGGAGTTCTGTCGCTGTTTCGCTGGGCCTGGCAGTATCGTAACGGAGCAAGGGTGCGATGCTTTCATTTCTTCAATCTGAAGCAATGCCCGGTTCCAATTTGGGCGTTCGCAAACCGGAAAGGCGGCCGCTGACCTCCAAAACAGGCCGTCAGCAACTTCCGAATGTGCCCAATCACCTGAATGTCGTCGATCCAATGCAGACTGGCGCCGATCCGGCGAACCGGCGTCGACAGAATTGGAGGGGCCGCGACTACAGCGAAGCCGCCAGGAGGTCAGATACCCAAAGGGAATCAGAAATCCAGCCAGCAATTGCTGCACTGGATCCGGTTTCAAGGGGAAGAGAAGCGGCTTTCAGGCACTGGCTGGACGAAGCCACGAGACAGCTTGATGAATGTTCAGTCTGCGCAGAGGAAGACGGACTGCCCCTTCCGTCCGAGGGCGCGCTGAAGGCATCGCGTGCGCTCCTGCAACGGCTATCGACGCACGTCAGTTCCCAGCCGGACATCTACCCGATGGACGAGAGCGGCATTGCGATAGATTTTCGCGCCCAGGACGGCAGGAGCGGTGTGCTGTTCGTCGTCGACCAGGACGGTTCCGGCGCCATGTTCCATTGCGCAGCGGGCATGCGCGGCCGCTTGAGGGTTGACGACGCCACTCAGCTGCCCGGGGCAGGCGCCATTCAGGCATTGGGACGCGCGGGCATCCGGTAGTGACAGGAAGCGTTTCAGCGACCATCCCTCCTTCCATTGACGAAGACGAAAAGCTGGGGCGGCATGAATGGTCCCGCACCACCGCCAGAAAGGTCCATGGACGGCAAAGAAGGGGCGAGCCGCCCCGAGTGCCCGCGAACAGGTTCAAGCCACCCGACAATTCCTGCGAGATTTCCGTCGATCGGATGAACCTTGCTGAACGGAGGCACATGGCGGAACTGGCGGAGAGGAACTCGACGCGCGAGAATCCATCACTGAAAGGCTGGTATACCCTGACTGCCGCCGATGTGGATGCGGCGAAATGCGCAGTCCGATGCTCTCCCTCGGAGGAAAACGCCTACCACGCGGACATTCATATGCCCGTTGACCTGAGTGCTGCCGACCACAGGGATGATCTGTTGGAATTTGCGCGCGATCTTGCCTATCGCGCTGGCTTTGAGCCATGGGGAGACTGGCAGGACCGGTTTCCTGCCGATGACGCCGATCAACCTTCGGCTGCGCCAGCGGCTGGCGCCCCTGATCCTGATTGAAGACCTGCCCTGGCAGTGCTGATCCCGGTCGCGCGCGCATGCGGTGGCGGATATCTGCAGCCTCAGAGCTTGACCTAAAATGTGGATGGCCTCCCCCAGATGTGGCAAATCCCTGTCAGCGACAAACCAGACAAGGAGGACACAACGGCCTGGGACGAGACCACCCGCGAGGAGCATGGCGCAAGTCGGAGCGACATGAAACCGACCGGTCGACGAGGAACGGGCGGTGATCGCGCCGCTGCTTCCGCCGCCGTCAAGGCTGGGCCGCCGCACGACGACCGATCTCCGGGAGGCCTTCAACGCGATCCAGCACATGCTTGCCACGGGATGCCGGTGGCGCGCGATTCCCAGGCGCTTTCCGCCCTCTGCGACGGTGCGGAACCACTCCTGCGCCCGGGCCGCGACAACGGCGTCCTGGAACGGATGCCGGCCGGCGAGACGACGGAGACGGGCGGGCCGGCGGGCTGCGACGCGGGCAGGAAGGCCAGGGGCGCAAGCGGCACCTGACGGCGGGCGTCGAGGGGTTCCCGATCGCGCTCCGGGTGCTGCGGGGGCGGACGTGCAGGACCGGGACGGGGCGCCGGCCGTCATCCCGGCGATGCCGGGAAGGCGCCCGAGGTGACGAAGCCGTTGGCGGACGGCGGCTGCGCGGGGCAGCGCTGGCGGAGCACGGCCTGGGGCCGATCGTCGAGATCGTGCGGCGGCCCGGGGAAACAGGGGGCTTCACGGTCCCGTGCCGCCGCCGGGCGGTGGAGCGGACCTTCGCGTGGATGTCGCAGTGCCGGCGTCTGGCGAAGGACTTCGAGCGGACGCTGGAGAGCTCGCTGGCCTGGGCGCAGCTCGCGGCGTGCCGGTTCCTGATGCGGCGGGTGGCGCGAGGCCAGGCGGCTGGAATCACGTAAAAATATTGATATCATTGAGCCTCTTGCACAATTATCGCGGTTCCGGCGGCCGTGGCCAGCCTCCGGCGTGCGGGAGCCGGGCCCGGCAGGCATCCGGGGCGAGCCGGAGGGCCAGGGTGTGGCGGAATGTCTCGGATGCCGGCCCTTCGGGCGCCGTCCGCGCATGGCTGTCCGCGCCGTCCCGTTCCCGGGGCGGCGTCGGCGGCGTCCGGCGCTGCCGCTGGCGGGGCGTCAGACGACGAGCCGCATCAGCTGGCGGACCGTCAGGGCCAGCACGCCGAAGAACAGGTGGCAGGCCACCTTCGCGTGCCCCCGCACCCGGACGTGCCGTCCTCCGTACGAGTCCTTCAGGGCGGAGTTCACCCGCTCCACGCCGGAGCGCTGCCTGCAGCGCACGCGGTCGTGGCGGACGTGGCCCGCGCTGCGCTGCGCCCGCGCCTCGGTGGCGAGGCGCTCCCTCAGCTTCGCGTCGCGGCGGGGGTTCGTGTCGATGATCGCCACGCGGCCCGCCAGGCGGGCGTGCAGCCCGATCTCCCGGGAATCGCAGGCCGCGTCCATGAGTTCGCAGCAGTGGTCCACCCGCTCCGCGGTCATCCGGGCCAGCGGGATGGCGGCCTGGCTGTCATGCAGAGAAGCCGAGGTCAGGATGCAGCTGACGGGGACGTCGCCGTCGGCGGCGTCGACATGCATTCTGTACCCTCTCCAGCTTTCCTTGCATCCCTTCGCGTTGCGCTTCGTGCCCACGTCGCAGGCTTTCGGCAGCTCCCCGACCATCTCCGCCGCGGACATGCCGCCTTCCAGCTGCCGCTCGAGGCGGGTCGGCTCCCTGACCGGCCCCTCGCCCTTCCTGGGGCGACCGCGCCTCCGCTTCGGTTTCGGCGCCGGCCTGGGCTTCGGCGCCGGCCTCTCCCGTCCCGTGATCGCCGTCGAGTCCCGGGATACGTGGCCGACGACCGAGCCCTCATGGGCGGCCCTGACCAGCGCCCCGTGCATCCGCTCGGGAAGCCGCGCCTCCGCGAACCACGCGAAGGCCCGGGAGAACGCCGGTTCGCCGGGGACCTCCGACACGCGGCACCAGCCGCACAGCCTGCGCAGCGTGGGATCGCACCGGGCCGGTCGACCGGCGCGGCCGTGGTCGGGAGGTCCCGCACCGCCTTCGCAACGAAGGCCCGCGCCAGCGCGTTCCGGTCGGAGGGAGGGTGCCCGACGCCGCGGTGGTCGCAATGGAGGTGCCGCCCGACCCGCGCCAGGTCGAGGACCGCCACGAACCTGCGGTGCGTCTCCCCCGGCGGGCCCACCTCCCCGGCGAGGAAAGGGAAAGGTTCCCCTTGAATGCGGTGCCAGGCGTCTGATACGAACTTTCCCACGGACATGGAGCCGTCTCCCCGTATGTTGTGGTTCCAACACCCCGCTAATACAGGATGGACGGCTCCATGTCCAGGCCGAGCCGTCGAAAAAATGCCCGTTTTTCGGAAAAAACCGCTCGTCCGCGGAGTTCTGCAAGAGGCTCCATTGAATTATGATTCAAGCTCTGAGGGCTTGACCCAAAACCACATGGCAGGCTTCGGTCTTCCGCCCCGACGCCGATGGAATTCCGGTGACACATCCTGTGCCTTCTGGTGCAAGGTGCGGCCGGGAGGCGGCACGATGGCCGTATTCCTGATGGTGAGCCCCGAGTTGTCCCCGACCCTCCGGGGTCGTGAACGCGCATCAAGATGCATCCCCGCCCCTCGTGACGTGCGGCCACCCGAATCCGCCCGGTCCCGCCGCCTCCGCATGACTGGAAGCCCGCATGCCGGAGAATTCCGGGCTGGACGATACGATGCACGTTGTCCATCCCCACGCGGCGGGACTGGACGCCCGCAGGATGACGGTCACCGCCAGCGTCCGCCAGGCCCGGCCCGGCGGTGCGGCGACGCGCGAAGCCAGGGAGTTCCCGGCGCTTCCGCCGGGACTGGCGGCAATGGCCGGCCGGCTGGCGGGGATGAAGGCCGGCGCCGCGCTGACGGAGGGAACCGGCATCCGTCGGGAGGCGCCGTTCGACATGCTGGTCGATGCCGGCATCACGGCTGCGCTGGTGCATGCCCGTCAGGCCAGGCAGGTCAAGGGCCGCAAGACTGGCGTCGCCGACAGCACCTGGCGGGCAAGGCCCTGCCAGTCCGGCCTCGCCAGCCCGAGGCCTGGTGCCGGACAGGCACTTCCGGGACCTGCGGGCACGGTGCCGCTGCCGGCGCGCCCTGGTCCGTCGGCGCAGCCAGGTGCAGACCCGGGCACGGAAGATCATCGACCGTGCCGGGATCCGCGTCGGCGGAATCCTCACGGACCTATTCGGCGCCAATGGCCGCCGCATCCTCGACGGCCTGGCCTGACACGTCCGCCGGAAGCTGCGGATGACGTAGACGCCGTCAAGCCGGGCCTCGGCCGCGACCCTGCCGGCGTTGCGCGCCCAGTCCATGCCGGCGTCGTGGACGTCGAAGTGCTTCCCGACCTTGCGCCGGTTCGCCAGGCTCCGCTTGATCCAGGCTTGGCGCTTCAGAGCCAGTCGAGCATGGCCGCGTGATTCGCAAGGGACTGGCGCCGGAGCGAAGTGCGTGTCGTTGACAGGCACGGCGCGCCGACCTTGCGGTTCGGTACCAGTCCGCCAGAATCCGCGCGAACGGCGTTGACATCTTCGGGCTCCCGGGCCATCCGCGCGCCAGAACAACCCGCAACCGGGCGTTCCGTGGGCGCCGGACCGACGAGGAGCAAGAGGCCGATGGCCCAGATTTCCCTTTCGTTTCCCGACGGCAGTTCGCGATGCTACGAGGCGGGCACGACCGCTTCCGAAGTGGCCTCGGACATCTCGGTCTCGCTGGGCAGGAAGGCGATAAGCGCTACGGTGAACGGGACGCACTGGGATCTGGCCTGGCCCATCGAATCGGACGCGGCGATCGGCATCCACACGATGCAGGACGACGCGCAGGCGCTCGAGCTCGTCCGGCACGACCTCGCGCATGTCATGGCCCGTGCGGTCCAGGAGCTCTGGCCCGGCGTCAGGGTCACCATCGGCCCCGTCATCGAGCATGGCTGGTACTACGACTTTGACAGGGAAGAGCGCTTCACCCCGGAAGACCTGGGCAAGATCGAGGCCAGGATGAAGGACATCATCAACGCCCGCGATCCGGTTCGCACGGAGGTCTGGGACCGCGCGCGCGCGCTCAAGCACTATCGCGACAACGGCGAACCCTACAAGATGGAACTGATCGACGCCATCCCGGGCTCCGATCCGATCCGCATGTACTGGCACGGGGACTGGCAGGACCTCTGCCGCGGCCCGCACCTGCAGCACACCGGCCAGCTGCCAGCGGACGCCTTCCGGCTGACCGGCATTGCCGGCGCCTACTGGCGGGGCGACAGCAGCCGCAAGATGCTCCAGCGCATCTACGGCGTCGCCTTCAGGAGCCGGGAGGACCTGAAGCGGCACCTGACCATGCTCGAGGAGGCCGCGAGACGCGACCACCGGAAGCTGGGGCGCGAAATGCACCTCTTCCACATGCAGGAGGAAGCTCCCGGCCAGGTCTTCTGGCACCCGAACGGCTGGACCATCTACACGACTCTCCAGGACTACATGCGCCGGCGCCAGCGTGCGGGCGGATACCTGGAAGTGAGCACGCCGCAGGTCGTGGCGCGCAAGCTGTGGGAGGAAAGCGGCCACTGGGAAAAGTTCCAGGAGCACATCTTCACGCTCGAGGTGGATGAGGAGCATGCCCATGACAAGGCGGTGAACGCGCTTAAGCCGATGAACTGCCCCTGCCACGTGCAGATATTCAACCGGGGCATCAAGTCCTACCGGGATCTTCCCCTGCGGATCGCGGAATTCGGATCCTGCAACCGCTACGAGCCGTCCGGGGCCCTGCACGGAATCATGCGCGTTCGCGGATTCACGCAGGACGACGGGCACATCTTCTGCCGCGAAGACCAGATCGAAAGCGAGACGGCCCGCTACGTCGCCTTCCTGTCCAGCGTCTACGCCGATCTCGGGTTTCCCGACTTCAAGGTGAAGTTCGCCGACCGCCCGGACGTCCGCGCGGGCACGGACGAGACGTGGGACAAGGCGGAGGAAGCCCTGCTGCACGCGACGCGGGCCGCCGGAATCGAGCCGGACATGAACCCGGGCGAGGGCGCCTTCTACGGGCCCAAGCTGGAATTCGTGCTGACCGACGCGATCGGGCGGGACTGGCAGTGCGGAACCCATCAGGTCGACTTCGTGCTGCCCGAAAGGCTGAACGCCACGTATGTGGGCGAGGACGGAGACAGGCACCGTCCCGTGATGCTGCACCGTGCGGCCCTGGGATCTTTCGAGCGCTTCATCGGCATCCTGATCGAGAGCAGCGAGGGACGCCTCCCCTTCTGGCTGGCGCCGCGCCAGGTCGTCGTGGCGTCCATCACGTCGGACACGAGCGGGCATGTCGCCGGGATCGTTGCCGAACTCGTCAAGGCCGGCGTTCGCGCCGAGCCGGACATCCGGAACGAGAAGATCAACTACAAGGTTCGGGAGCACTCGGTCGGCAGGGTGCCGGTGATCCTGGCGGTCGGGCACCGCGAGGTGGACGAAGGGACCGTGAGCGTCAGGCGGCTCGGAAGCAGGGGGACGGAAAGCCGCGCGCTCGCCGATGCCGTCAGTGAGCTTGCGGCCGAGGCGCTTCCGCCCGACCTCCGGCGAAACGGCCGGGCTTGCTCCCGGGAAGGCGCGGCATGAGCATCCCTTCGCCGGGCGAAGGCCGGCGATGTTTCACTTTCTGACATCGCTGTCAGCACACGCACCCGTGAGTGGAAGTCCGGTCCGAATCCCGTCTTGAATGGGCGGGTCGACCGAACGACGAGATATCAACTGAACGAGGAAATTCCAATGTCGAAGACGACCAAGACCCTGGCCGCCGCCGGCGCCGTTGCAACCGCGTTGGCGGCGTCGCTGGCCGTGCCCGCGCAAGCCCAGACCAAGGAGAAGTGCTACGGCGTCTCGCTGGCCGGCAAGAACGACTGTGCAGCCGGCCCCGGCACCACTTGCAGCGGCTCGTCCACCGTCGACTATCAGGGCAACGCCTGGACTCTCGTCGAGACAGGCACCTGCAGCGAGATCGAGCTGCCCGCGATGGCCGACGGCACGCCGCGCATGGGCTCGCTCGAGCCGGTCGACCGCGACCTGCCTGGCTGAGGCCCTCGCATCTGGCGGCGTCTCCCGCATCGCAGGGGACGCCCCAGCTTCCGGACCCCTTCAATGCTCGATGCCGCCGCCCAAGGATTTGCGCGCCTGCCCGATGCGCCGGGAGTCGGCTACAAGCCGCAGCACTTCAGCGAGATCCTGGACGATTCCGGGCCGGTTGCCTGGCTGGAGATCCATGCCGAGAACTACATGGGCGACGGCGGGCGGCCCATCGCCCAGCTCAGGCGCCTCGCGGAGCGCTTCGCGTTCTCCGTCCACGGCGTCGGTCTCTCCATCGGCGGCGAGGGGCCGCTGGATCCCGGGCACCTCGCGCGTCTCAGGCATCTCGTCGACTGGCTCGATCCGGCGAGCTTTTCCGAGCATCTCGCGTGGTCGACCCACGACTCCGCCTTCCTCAACGACCTGCTGCCCCTGCCCTACACCGAGGCCAGCCTCTCCCGCGTCGCCGACCATGTTGACGAAGTCCAGGAGGCCGTCGGCAGGCGCATGCTGCTGGAGAACCCCTCGTCCTACCTCGCGTTCGAGGAATCCACGCTGGCAGAGACCGAGTTCCTCCGCGAGGTCGCCGGGCGAACGGGCTGCGGGCTCCTGCTCGACGTGAACAACGTCTTTGTCAGCGCCACGAATCTCGGCACCGATCCGGTGTCGTACATCGAAGCGTTTCCCGTCGAGCTGATCGGTGAGATCCATCTCGGCGGGCATGACGACGACGAAGACGACCATGGCGCGCCCCTTCTGATCGACAATCACGGCTGCGAGGTCGCGGATCCGGTCTGGTCGCTCTTCGAGCGCACGATCGGGAAATCGGGCCCCAAGCCATGCCTCATAGAATGGGACAACGACGTCCCCGAATGGCCGGTCCTCAAGGCGGAGGCCGGCCGTGCCGCCGTCGTCCTCGACGCCGCGCACGCATGACGGTCGACCAAGCCGCGTTTCGGGAAGCGCTCCTGGATCCGGAGGCCGCCCGCCCGGACGGGCTGAGCGACGGCAGGGGCCGGCCGGCCGGACGCCGCTTCGACGTCTATCGCAACAACGTCGCCGTCTCGCTCACCGAAGCGCTCGAGGTCGGCTTCCCCGTCATCCGCAGGCTGGTCGGGCCGGACAACTTCAAGCTTCTCGCCTCCGCGTACCTGCGACGCCATCCGCCGCGGTCCCCGCTGATGATGCGCTTCGGGGTCGACATGCCGTCGTTCCTGGCCGAATTCGGGCCTGTGCGCCAGACCGGCTACCTGCCGGACGTCGCACGGCTCGAGCTTGCGATCCGGGACAGCTATCATTCGGCCGACGCGGATCCGATCGATCCTGCAGCGCTGGAGGCGCTGCCGCCCGAGGCGCTGGTCGGTTCCCGCGTGAAGCTGGCCCCTTCCCTGCGTGCGGTGCGCTCGCCCTGGCCCATCCTCTCGATCTGGCGCTTCAATGTCGAGGAAGGCGCCAAGCGCCCGGAAATGTCGCCCGAAGACGTGCTGGTCACCCGGCCGGACCTGGATCCGCTCCCCAAGCTCCTGACCCCGGGCGGGGCGGAATTCGTCAATGCGCTCTTGACGGGTGCGACATTCGGGGATGCTATGGACAGCGCGTCCGAAGCGTCGCGTGACTTCGACCTGCCCGCGGTCCTGACCCTGCTGGTCGAAACGGAGGCGATAGTCCAGATTGGAGGATAGCTCTCATGCTTCGCAATGTCCTGCTGCTGCCCGACCGGCTGCTTGCGCTGGTCGAACCCGCATCGACGCCGGTCCTGACCACGCTTGCGCGCTTCATCTTCGCGGCGGTCCTGCTTGTCTACTACCTCAACTCCGCGCTGACCAAGGTCCCTGACGGCCTGGTCAACCTGGTGTCGCCGAGCTTCAACGCCTTCGCGCAGATCTTCCCCAAGCAGGCCGAGGCGGTGGGCTATGACATCGGCAGCGCAACGATCTTCCAGCAGCTCGTGATCCTCGCCGGAACATGGGCGGAATTCGTGCTTCCGTGCCTTCTGGTCATCGGCCTGTTCACGCGTGCGGCGGCGCTCGGCATGATCGGTTTCGTGACGGTCCAGAGCCTCACGGACATCGCGGGCCACGGCGGAGAGGCCGGGGCGTGGTTCGACCGCGTTTCTGACGCGGTGATCCTCGACCAGCGCGCCTTCTGGGTCTTCCTGCTTCTCTATCTGCTCTTCCGTGGCGGCGGGCCGTTCTCGGTCGACCGGTTCCTCCACGCCGCCCTTGACCGGAACAGGTAGGACGGGGCGGCGCGTCCAGCGCGGCGAACAACGCCTACCCGCCGAGATGCCGGTCCCTTGCCTTCGCGTTCCAGCCGAGCGTCGCCGACTGGCCGTCAACGACCACGGGACGCTTCATGAGAGAGGGGTGCCTGGCGATCAGGTCTTCCGGCGATCCGCGGCGCTGGGAGTCGGAAAGGCCGCGCCATGTGTGCGAGCGGCGGTTCACGAGAGCGTCTCCGAACTCCAGAACGAGCCGGTCGATCAGGTCCGGATCCAGACGGCTTTCACGAACGTCCACGAATGCCACGTCCCTGCCGGCGTCTTTCAGCTCCCGGGCCGCCAGCCTGCAGGCACTGCAATTCCTCAGCCCGTAGAGCGTCGGCATTTCCGGTCATGTCCCTGTCATGGAAGAGTTTCGAAATTCATACGCTGACCGCTTCCCGCCCTCAAGGACATGGCGCCGCGGCGCATTGGAAAACGCCATGCATCCTGGACGGCGCGCCACGCGGCGCCCGCATCCCGGCCCGGCCGGGAGCGCGTCGGGATTCCCTCCGGTAGCGCCTCGAGCGATGCGTTCCCCAGGATCCGCACTTCACGGTGGGCGCCCCGTTGCGGAAGAGTCGCCACGTTTCCCGCTGGAACGGCCGTCGCCCTGTCCCCATCGCGTCAATGGCGAAGGCACGACCGGCCTCGCTCGACGAGGACGCCAGGATGCAGCGCGACGGCCCTGCCGTCCATCTCCATGAGCCGCTTCCCGGAGGCCGGAGGCCGGATCCCTGCCCTCCCCGGGGTTCATTGTCGCGTGCCATTCGATCTCTGTCTCAAGGCCCTCCGTTTCGCTGCTGCGACTCGGAGCCCGAGCCATGTGATCCGGCAGCGGCGGCAGGAAACCGCATCGCGAATCACCCGGCAACCGGAATCGCCGACAGATCCGGGCCACGCCCTGGGATGAGGGAGTGCAGCCCAAGTTTGTCGGCCAGGCGTCGGCAGCCTGATCCGCCTGCCATTCGAGGAGGTCGGGCGGCCTTTGCTGCATTGACGCTGCAACGCCATCATGCGCCTCCGCGAATCGTGATCACCAACAAGGTTGGCCGCACCCGATGGGAGACGAGGGGTGCATCCCAATTTTTTGACATCCGCGTTTTTCGCCTGCGCTTTCAGGAGCGGGCGCGTCGGACCAGGACCGGGCGCACCGGCCGGCGGCGCGCTGCATGAGGCGGATGCAGGAGTGCGTGTCATGACTGACGAGAGCGAAGGGAGCCGGGTGCACCGCCATCCGGACGCGGCGGACTGTCCGGAGGGCCTTCCCGAGGACGAGGCGGCGGCGCATCCGCCGCCGGTCCGCAGGCACGCGGGCGGGTTCACGCGATGCTGGATCGAGGGGGGCGAGGTGCGCAGCCGCGACGTCGCGGGGGACGGCACGCCGGAGGCGCTGCCTGGGCGGTCCCGGCGGAGTTCGGTCCGCTGCCGCCGCGGCTGGCGGCGGACCCGGGCTCGGGGGTTCCGGACCTGGACGGCGTGGAGCGGGCGCTCCGGGACGCCTCTCCGGGCGACGGCGCGGCGGCGCCGAGGCTTCTGCGCGAGCGGCTGGACGCGACGCTGCCGGCGCCGGAGTGCGCGGCCTGCGGCAGGCCGACGGCCCGGCATTCGGCGACGCCGAAGTCCTTGCCTCGAGCCGGCTGGGGCGGGTCGAGGCGGAGCGGTCGCGTTTCCGCTGCCGGCCCTGCGGCGGGGGATGCTCCCCGCCGGACCGGGCGCCGGACCGGGCGCCGGGGCTGGAGGACGGGACGGTGACGCCGGGGACGGCGAGCGTCATCGCCGGGACGGTGCCGCTCACGGGCTTCGAGGCGGCGAGCCGGCATGTCGACAGCCTCGCCGGGGCGGACGCCTCGCCGAGCTCGCTGCAGCGCCGGGCGCCGGGCTCGGCGAGGCGGCGGCCCGCTTCGAGCGCGAGGAGGTCGTCGACGGCAAGCCGCCGGAACCGCGCATGCAGCTCTCCGTCGACGGCACCGGCGTCCCGATGCGCAGGGAGGAGACCGAGGGCGTTCGCGGCAGGCAGGCCGACGGCACCTCGAGGACCCGAGAAGCCAGGCTTGCGGTCATCTGCACCGCCGAGGGCCGGGACCCCGGGACCGGCGCGGCGGCGGGGGCTGCACGACGCGGGCGGGCCGGGAGCTCGCGCCGTCCGGGGACCGGCACGAGGACGTGGAGGCCTGCTGCAGGCATTTCGAGAGCGGGCTCGACCGGATGCGGCACGAGGCGTTCCGGGAGCGGGGCGTCCGGGTCGGAAAGCGGCGTCGTGGAGGGCGGATGCCGGCGGTTCGGCTGCGGACGGAGCGCTCCGGAACGCGCCGGGCGGAGAGGGGCGCCAACGCCATGCTGGCGCTGAAGGCCCTGGTCATGAACCTCCGGCTGCCCGGCTTCCTGGAATGGCAGGCGAATCAGGCCGTCGCCGCATGATGTCAAAAAATTGGGATACACCCGGAGACGAGTTTGGGTTTGACATGTCGTCAGGCGAATGGCACGGTTCCGCGGTCCTGATGCCATGCGATCACTTCTGGGGGGATGATATGCGATTCGCCACTGCCGCCGCTGCAGTCCTGCTCATGACTTCGGCAGCCGCATTTGCTGCAAAATGTTCCGACGAAACGCAGGGGGAAGCGCGCAGGCTTTCCGCGCAATACGACGACCTTGAGAAGGAGCTCCGGAAGGTCGGCGCGCGGGCGGATTCGCTGAGGGTGCGAAACGACGCCCTGCCCGAGGCCTCCCGAGTCGCGCTCCCCGACCTGCTGCGGCCATCACTTCCCGAAGACTTGTTCGACGACGATGGAAAGCTCATACTGGAATGTGACGATGAAGGGAACGCGGACGACGCCGTCAAGGCGGCGAACGACGCTCTGGCCGATGCCGAAATGGCCACTGCCAGGTTTGCCGATGAGGTTGACGGCTCGCGCGAGGCCGTCTCTGCAGCCGAGACGGCGCCCAAAGACGGTGCCGACGTCGCGGATGGAAGCCGTGGCGCCGACGATCAGATCGCGCGCGTGCCGATGCCGAACCCGAAGAACAGGAATTCCTATCGTCGAATCCTGACTCTGCCCGACGCGCGCATCTTCGCCGACGAAAACACGCGGCAATCAGACGCCTTGACGCCGCCGGCGTTGTCAGTTCACTATGTCTTCGGCGAACGCCAGCGCAGCGATGGCATCTGGCTGGAAGTGGGCAAAACCCTGCGCGAAGGCCCGACCGGCTGGGTAAGGTCGGACGACACGCTGGACTGGTCTACGATGCTGGTGATGCAATTCGCCTCGGTTGGCCAGCGCGAACGCACGCTGTTCTTCGACGACTTCGACACGCTGCGCGACGTCATGGATTCACCGCAATACCGCCGCGAGGCCGAGGAGTACTATGAAACGATCGCCACAGAGCAACAGCGTGCTAAGGACGACCCGAACCATAAGCCACAATGGGATCCGTCGCTGGTAGCCATCGAGCCTGATGTCGGACTCAGGTTCGGCACCGCGCCCTATCTGCTGCCAATCCTTGAATTCACTGAATACCAGTTTGACAATTCCATTGACTCGGTAGTCCTCCGGGTCGCTGCCGTGCCTGCCGACAGTGGCGACATAGGTGACCGCGACTACAGCACTTTCGGCGTCTCGCAATCCGCTCTCGCCGATCAGGACGGCGTGTTTCGCATTGGCGTGACATTCGTGATCGACACCACGATTTCAATGGCACCTTTCATCGAACGCGCACGCGATACAATCAAGGCTTTCTACGACACGTTCTCGCGCTATGAGACTGCCCAATTCGTGTCCTTCGGAATTGTCGGATTTCGTGACAACCAGAACAATGACGATCGATTGGAATACACGGCAAGAGTGTTTCAGTACCTTGATCCCAGATCCGAGGCGGCCGATGTGATCGCAAACATGCAGAAAATCAAGGAAAGCCAGATTCCAACCGTAGACTTCAGGGAAGACGTCTATGCTGGACTGATAGCCGCCATTGAAGATCAGGAATGGGACCCGTTCGATGCGCGGCTTGTCGTCCTGATCACCGATGCATCGGCGCGGTTGGGACCTGACCCGCTTGCACTTCACCAGGGCGTGACGGAAGAGACGATCGTTGCCCTTGCCAATCAAAACAATATCGCGATCATTCCAGTGCACCTCCTGACGCCGGCCAACAAATCGAATGGTGACAGGGATGTTGCGCGCAAACAATACGAAATCATCGCGAAAGCCACAGGTGACACGAATAGAGATAGCTTCATTTCCGTCGACGCCACAGGCGAAGATGAGTTTGGGAAAGATATCACGCATTTCGTAAATGTCATCGCGCAATCGCTTTTGCAGATCAATTCGGGACAAGTGCTGTCGATCGAGGAGATGGAGCCAGTCATCGGTGGCTCGGATCTCGCATACGCTGCAGCCAACGAGATCTTCCGCGCACAGTTGGAAAGCCTCGCGGCCGTCGACACGGGCGTCACGCCATCTTTCCTGGACGGCTGGGCCGCGGACCGCGACTTGACGAACCCCGACAACCGGATGATGGATGTCAGCGTCTACCTGACGCGGAACCAGCTTTCCACGCTGGGCCAGAAACTCGACGGGATCGCCTCTGCGTTCCGCGACGGTGGTTCCGACCCGGAGACGTTCTTTGACAATCTGCAGCTCTTGGCGGCGGAAACCGCCACCGACCCGGATGCGCCGGCGCCCGATTCCAACACCGTAGTCGAGAAAATCCTGCCGAGCTTCCTGGAGCAGCTGCCCTACCGCAGCCAGGTGCTGCAAATCAACCAAGACTACTGGCAGAGCCTCAGCGTCGCGGCACGTCAGGAGCTGGTCGAAGGGCTCGAGGAGAAGCTGCGGATCTATCAAGAAATCGAGAACAACGTCGATCTCTGGAAAGATTTCGGTGCGGATGTGGATGTGAGCGGGCACGAGATCACGCTTGTTCCGCTCACCAGCATGCCTTGAGGCGGGTGTCCGTGACGGACACCCGCCAAGGCATCGCCCCCGCCGACGGTCCCGGCCCCGACCCGGTGGTCCGGATCGAGGGCTTGCGCATCGAGCGTCATGACCCGCAGGCAGAATCGACCTTCGTTCTCGACGTGCCCGCGTTCACCGCGTCTGCCGGTGACCGCGTGGGTTTTGTCGGTGAAAGCGGCAGCGGCAAGACCACATTTCTCGAGATGCTAGGGCTGCTGACCTGGCCGGACGAGATCGCGCGCTTCGACCTGAAGCTTGGAACGGGACAGGACGAGGCGAGGCGGGACGTCACCGGAATGCTGCGACGGCGCCAGACAGATCGTCTGGCCGAGCTGCGCGCACGGCATATTGGCTTCATCATTCAGGACGGCGGACTCTTGCCGTACATGACTGTTCTGGAAAACGCACGGCTTGCGGCGGAATTGTCACTGGGCGCGGCGCATACATGCGTTGACGATATCCGCGCGGCGGCACGGGCGATCGGGATCGGGGATTTCCTGAACCGCCTGCCGGCGTCTCTCTCCGGTGGCCAGCGCCAGCGGGCGGCAGTGCTGCGCGCGGTGGTTACCCAGCCGAACCTGATCATCGGGGACGAGCCGACGGCCTCGCTCGATCCCGGCACATCTGACGACGTGATGCGTCTTCTGGTGGATCAGGCGGCGGCGCGGGGTTCGACCATCGTGCTTGCAAGCCACAACGCGCCTTTGCTTAAGCGCTTCGGGTTCCGGCTTGCGCGGGTTTCGATTGCCGAGCAGCCGGGTTTGTGCCATGCGACGCTGGGCATTGAGGCGGCACCATGAACGGGCTGCGCGGCCGCATCATCCTGCGCACGGCGGCGCTGGACCTGCGGCATGGCTGGCAGACGACGGTTTGCCTGACTGTGGCCGTTCTGGTCGCTCTGTTGCCTCTTCTGGTGCTATATGGACTGAAAAGCGGTGTTGTGACCAATCTGATCGACGAGCTGAACGGCGACCCGCGGGTCCGCGAGATCAGGTTGAGCAGCAACCAGAGTCTGCCGGTCGAGTGGTTCAAGGACCTGGCCGCTGACGACCGCGTGGGCTTCCTTCTGCCGCGCGCGCGGTATCTTGCGGCCTCGGCCCGGCTGCGCGGCCCTGAAAGCCGCCGCATGCTGGACAGCCGGATCGTGCCCACGGGGCCCGGCGATCCGTATCTGGGCGATCTGGCCGTGCCGGAAGGGCCGGGCCAGGCGGTGCTGACGGAGCGCGCGGCGCTGGAAAGCGGTGTCAAGACCGGCGGCATCATCAGCGTCGTCCTTGGCCGGATCGTCGACGGCCGGCAAGAGGGAAAACGCCTAGACATGGAGGTGATCGGGGTCATCCCGCGCGATGTGCTGCAGACCGACGACATTTTCGTCGCCAGTGACATCGAACGCATGGTCGAGCGCTGGCGCGAAGGTTTTGCAGTGCCCGAGCTGGGATGGGAGAGCGCCAGGGAGGACCGCCCGAGCGATGCCAATGAAAATCAGTTTGCCAGCTTCCGCCTGTTCGCCGCATCCATCAGGGACGTCACAGGATTGCGCGACCGGCTGTTGCGCGACGGTCTCGATGTGGAAACCAGATCCTCCGAGATCGAACGGACGCTGGCGATCGAATCCGGCCTCAGCTGGGTCTTTCTTTCCATTACGGCCCTTTCGGCAGCCGGGTTCCTCTTGACCCTTGGCCTGCATCTGGCCGCCAGCGTCGTCGAGAAGGCACGGGAGTTGTCGCTGCTCAGGCTGCTGGGAATGAAAGGACGCGAGATTTCGCTGATCCCATCGGTCCAGGGCGTCATGATCGCCTTTGCCGGCAGCGCAGTTGCAGGCGTGGCGGCGCTGATGGCGCAACCGATGATGAATGCCTCGCTTGCCGGTCTCGCCGGCCTCAGGGGCGATGTCTCGCGCCTGACACCGGGCAACGTGGCGCTGGCGGTGCTGGCCGCCTCGGCAGTGGGTGCGGCAGCGGGAATCTTTGCGGGAAGCCGCGCGGCGGCGCTTGAACCCACGAAAGGATTGCGGCGTGATTGACACCAGAACCGCGACGCTCTCCCTCGCACTGACTGCGGTTGGCGCGGGAGCGCTTCAGGCGCAAGCGAACGCGGCATCGCCAGAGGCGCTCAAAGTGACCGACGTCGAATGGTGCCAGATCGATGATCCGGCTGCCTGGAGCGCGGCGCGGAACCGTCTGATCGATGAAGGCGCAGAGGACATCGACACCATCCCGTGTCCTGACCGCACGGCCGGCCCCGGCCTGCCGACCACGCTGACGCTGCCGATGCCCTGTGGCCGGGCGATGGTGTTTCAGCGCATCGACGTCCCGATGGACAACCCGCTCGGAAGGATCGAGGGCAATTTCGGGCGCAGCGTCGACATCGCCGCCGAAACACCGCAGATCGTCCTTTCAAACGGGCCGTGGATCGCCCCTGTGTCAGGGGCGTTTTCCGTCGTTGGTGACGGCAGAGCGCCTGCGGTGAGCAATGCGCTCGGCGAACTGACAGCCAAGGCGTATTTCATGGCGAAATACGAGCTGACCGAACCGCAGTGGGACATTTTCCGGCTCGGCCTTTTCGATCTGCCTGCCGAAGAGACTGCCACGCCAGATGCGCCCGCCTGCGGCACCTTTGTCGAAACGCTGGCGGAGCGGAACCTGCGGCTGATCCTGCCGCGGGGCGGGCTAAGCTGGTTCGATGCGGTGAGTTTCTCGCGCGGCTATTCGCAATGGCTGATCGCCCGCGATATGGCCCTTATCGAAGGCGGCGAAGCGCCGGAGTTGCCCTGGGAGCAGGGCGCGACAGGGTATGTGCGGCTGCCGACCGAGCCGGAATGGGAATACGCCGCACGAGGCGGGGCGGCCCATGCCACGCCACAGGGTCGCAGCCAGACGCTCCCAGCCATCGTCGACCCGGCAACGGGCGAGATCCGGGACGGTACGCTGGCAGATGTCTGCGCCGACGTGCCGCGCGCTCACGGTCAGTTGCTGAACGCCGTGGGGCAGAACCTGCCCAACCTTCTGGGCCTGCACGATGTCGTGTGCAATGCTGAGGAGATTGTCCTGGACCTCTTCCAGCCGACACGACCCGACGGGCTTTCGGGTCAGGTAGGTGGGGTGGTGACCAAGGGCGGCACCTCGATCCTCTTCCGCGAAAGCAACACGGTCGGGCGGCGCAGCGAGGCACAGGCGCTTTTCACGCTCGACGGCGAGGGGCGCACGGCCACCATGGGCACGCGCCTGGCGATCTCTGCACCCGTCTTCGTCGGTCGCCGCGAGGCCGGTGCGCCCTTTGTCGAAGGCCTTTCCAACGACCCCCACGAGAGGCAACTGACCAAGGGCCGTGCAACCCTCTTGTCGTCAGGCGTCGGACTGGCAGCCGGATCGGGCAACGATCTGGCCGCAGAGGTCAACAAGCTGCGCCGAGCGGTCTCGGAACGGCAGTTCAGCCAGTCCGAACTTGAGGAGCGGGTTGCCGGGCTTCAGGTTCAGCTGGACCGGATGAATGTCGCGCTGCGCGAACAGGCTACCGAACGGGTGCGCTTTTCGATCCGCTCGGGCGTGGTGACCGGCAACCTGATCGACCGGATCGGTCGGAACATGTATGCTGGCATGCAGCGCATCACTGCGATCGAGGAAAATCGCAGCTTGACCTCGCAAGATCGTGCCGCGCTGGATCGGTCTCGCGAGCTATTGGACCTAAACGAGCAGCGCATTCGCGCGGCCTTCGATCTTTACCTGAATATACATGGGGATCTTGCGCGGTCCGAGGACGCGTTTGTCCGCCGCCAGATCTCCGAGACCCGGCGTGGTCTGAGCGGGGTAAGCGTCGAGGTCTTCGGGCCTTATCTGGCTCTTTTCGAAAGGCATTACGAACAGGTTCGCGGGTCGTGGGGCCAAGTCACGGAGACGATGCGCGTCGAGTGGCTGGGCGAGCTGGATTCGGTGCTGCACCGGCGTCGACAGGACTTTCCAAAACTGCAGCGATAGCGTCAATGGCACGTTGACTCTCTCGATCAAGGCGTCTGAAAATCGGCCATGAAGGCCACATCTCAAAAGGGAAGGGAAACCAGACATGGCACTTTTGATCAATGCCCGTGGGCGCGTGGCGCGGGGATCGGCACTGGCGGTGGCGCTGGGCACGATGTTGCTTGGCGCGTGCGACGAGCAGATCGCTCTTGGCGAGCGCGTCAAGGATCCGTCCGATCCCTGCATGCAGTATCGCGAGGTGATCGTTGAGGCACGCGACACCGATATTCGGCAACAGCAACAGGCCGCCATGACAGGTGCGATCTTCGGCGCCATTCTGGGAGGGGTCTTGTCCAGCGACGACGACCGGATGCAAGGCATTCTCGCCGGTGCCGCTGTCGGCGGATTGACCGGGTTGAGTGCAACGTATTACAACCAGAAAACCCAGCGTGCCGCTGACAGTCAGGCGCTTCTCGCCTCGGTGAACAGCGATGCCACGGCCGAGGGCCAGCTGGTGACGCGCACCGGCCGGGCGGCAAAGTCGCTGCGCACCTGCCGCCGCAACCAGGTTGCATCTCTGACCGAGCAAGTGCGCGCGGGATCGGTTGAAAGGGACGCAGCCCGGGCGCAACTGCGTAACATCCAGTCGCAGATCGACGCCGACAACCGTTTGGTCTCGGCGGCATTCAACGGCATCAACGAACGCGTGACGGCCTATAGCGACGCCGCTCAGGCGGTGGCGCAAGCCGACAATGCCATCTCGGCTCAGCGCGCGCAGGCCGCAACGCCCAGCGTGTCGCAGGTGGCGACCGCCAGCAGCCAGATCATGACAGCCGATCAACAGGACAGCCAGCTTGTGAGCAGCGAGATCGCAGCGCTTCAGGTGCTGCTGGGCTGATGCGGTTTGGGATGGCGAACCTGGGCGGTACGCTTAGGTGCGCCGCCTCAGCAGGACTGACATTGGCCGTCGTCGCGGGATGCGAGCCCGCGTCGGCGGTCAGTTTGGATGTGTTGCAAAGCGTGGGTCTCGCCACGGCCAGACGGGGCGTGGCCAGGGATGTCGAGCGCCTGCAGATGGACCTGTCCTGGATTGGCGTTCACCGGGGCCACATCAACGGCAACGTGGATCAGGCGACGCGTGAAGCGATCCGGCTCTTCCAGCGTGGTCTGGGCGACCGGGAAAGCGGCGAGCTGACTTCGCGTCAGCGCGAGAAGCTGGCCCGCCGCGCCGAAGCCACGCATCGCCGCGCAAGATTTCGCACAGAGTTGATCGACTGGGTAGGCGTGCGCATCGACCTGCCGCAAGCCTATGTCACTGACTTCAAAGTGATTGGCGAAGAGCTCGAAGACGTTGTGATCCAGGGCAGGGGCGCGGCTGGGATCTTGACGGTGCTCGACCGCCGCGAAGGCAATTTCACGACCCGGGACTGGACCGCGACGCTGCGGCGGTGGGCAGGGGAACGGGAGTATCAGGTTCTGGCCTCTGGCTACAGCGGATCAGTGGCATACGCCGTCGCGCAGGACAATGATCGCAGGGCATATTGGGTCTACGAGGTTCGGGGTCGCGAGGCACGGGGCCTGGAAATCAACCTCGACACCGACAACGTGACTTCGATGCGCCCCCTGCTGGCGCGGATGATCGGCAGTTACGAAGCCTTCGCCGGGCCCGGCGTGCCGCGTGCACAGATTCCCGCGCGCCTGTTGGCTGGCGATTTTCCGGGCTTCGAGAAACAGCCCGATTGGTACCTGTCGGCGCTTTCGAACGGCTCTGGGTCAATCGTATCGCGTGACGGGCATATCCTGACCAACCATCACGTCATAGCCGGGTGCGAACGGCTAACGGTGAACGGTAACGACGCGTTTCTCGTTGGATCGGACGTCGCGCTCGACCTTGCGGTTCTCAAGTCCAGCCAACTGATCGACCGCGAGCCGGTGCGCTTTGCCGCACGTGCCATCGAGTTGGGCGAGCCGCTCATGGTCTTTGGCTATCCAGTCTTTGACATCAGCCCCTCGCTGAATGTCACGACTGGCGTTGTCTCAAGCTCAACCGGCTATCGGGGCGATCGGACACAAATCCAGATCAGTGCGCCGGTGCAGCCGGGCAACTCGGGCGGTCCGGTGATTTCCCGTAATGGCGCACAGGTGGGCGTCGTGGTCACCAAGATCGCCGCGAACGAGCGTGCCGAAAGCAACATTGAGAACATCAGCTACGCGGTGCGGTCGGCCGAAGCGGCGAAGTTCCTCGAATCCTACGGCGTACGCCCGCTGATTGCGAACGATGCCTTCGAGATGCCGGACGAGCCCCGCGCCGAAGCCGTCCAGATCTGGCGACGCGTCACCGTGCGGGTGGAGTGCCACGGCCAGCGCCGGGGCATGCGTGCCGTCCAGCCAAAGCGCTGAAGCGGCTCGAGTTCCAGGTTCCGCCAGACCGGCGGCGTCTTCTGGAACAGGTCCGTCCGGAACGCCGGCGGTTCCGTGGGTCCGTCCTTCATCGGGGTCCTCCTCTGTCTTCCGTACGGAGGACAGGATGCCGCGAGATCATGCAGATCCGCCAGCGCGTCCAGCGACAGCCTCGGTGCCGCGCGCTGCTCGCACCGCCCGGACTCCGGCGACGTCATCCATGCGGCGACCCGGTTGCGCGCGCCCCGCGAATCGCCAGCTGCGCCTGCCGGGCCACGGCGACAGCCAGCTGGCCGTCGTCACCACTCCCACCCGGGTCCAGGAACGGGCCTTCTCGGGCTGCTCGGCGTGAAGCCAGACCGGAAAGTTCCCATGAGGATGACAGGTTCCCAGGAGGCCTCGGAGACGGAAAGGCGTTGAAAACCAGGTCATGGCTGCGGAAACCGGTTGTGAAGCCCCTGAAGCTCCGACTAACGGTGTATCCCGATGCGATTTTCGGCAATCTCGAAGCCTTCAGGCCCGTTCGGCAAAGCAATTCCCCGGCATTCGACCCCCAGCATGACGGCGGTAGGAAACAAGCATTTGCAATCGACTATCCTAATGTCGTCATATGCTCCATTCACGACCCTCAAGTCCAATTTCAAGCAACGCGGTTCAGACAAGTCAATTGTAGGGCAATCGCAGTCATCATGGTACTTAAAGCATGTACCGCGCTTCATATGCTTATTGATCAAATCCCAATTTGTCGGATTATAAAACAGATAACTTCTAAATGGCTGTACTTGCTCATGGCTAAAGGCATTGCGCGAAATCACTGCACGTTCGATATATTCACACGCAGAAGATTGATTCTTCCATTGAGGCCATAAGCCGAAAAACTTGTCCCTGATCTTAGCAGAAGTATTTTCCTTTAGCGCCATCCTGCATTTGATAAAATCGGAAGGGTGAGAGTCATTTCCAGGCTCGATCCCGTAGAACCGGTCCACTTCCACCACCGACTGCCACGCGGCATCGAGCACCGCCTGCCCGGTCGCGGCGGTCGCGTCCCGAATCTCGCGGATGGCTTCGATTTCCAGCGACCGCAATTCCCGGTAGGCGATGATGAGGAAGTTGCCGCAGCCGCAGGCCGGGTCGAAGAACGTCAGGCCGCCAAGCTTCGCCTGAAACTGCCGGAGCGCCGCGAGTCGGCCCCGGCCCCGCCGCGCCCGTATCCGCGCGAACTCGGCCCGCAGGTCGTCCATGAACAGCGGCTCGATCACCTTGAGGATGTTCTTCTCGGTCGTGTAGTGCGCTCCCTGCGCCCGGCGCTCCTTCGGGTCCATCACCGATTGGAACAGCGCGCCGAAGATCGCGGGCGAGATGTTCGACCAGTCGAAGCGGCAGGCGTCGAGCAGCGCCCCGCGCATCGCCGCGTCGAACGAGAACGTCCGCAAATGCCCCTCGAACAGGTCGCCGTTGACGTAGGGGAACCGCGCAAGGTCCTCGTCGAGCGTCGCCGCGCGCTCGTCCTCCGGCGTGTCGAGCACCTCGAACAGTTGCGCGAGTCACGGCCCGAGATCGGCCCCGTCCTCGCTCGTCCGCGCCTCGATGAAGTCGAGGAAGATATCGCGCGGCTCGAATACCCCGGTGTCGTCGGCGAACATGCAGAACACGACCCGCACGAGGAAGCGTTCCAGATCGTGGCCCCGGTGCCCGGCATCGACGAGCGCGTCGTGCAGCCGCCCGACCGGGTGTAGCCCAGATTAGGGCCCGTTGACAGTCATGTCGCCGCCACCACGCCTGCCACCAGGTGAATCCCCGCCGCGAAGCTCGCGTCCGTCTTGTCGTACCGCGTCGCGACCGCCCGGAACTCCCTGGTCTTCGCGAAGAGGCTCTCCACCAGGTGCCGCCAGCCGCAGACGTCCCGGTCGTGCGCCCGCGGCAACGTCCGCCTCCGCCCCGCGTTCCGCCAGATCCCCGAGCAGCCGGTCCGCGTCGAACGCCCTGTCACCGGCGAAGGCCCCGAACGTCAGGCCGCCGGGAAGCCCCGGCACCCCCTCGGGCCGTGCGCCTGGCCGGGAAGGACCGTGAAGCGGACAGGGCATCCCGGCGCGTCCGCGACGGCCACGGCCCTGCCCGTCAGGCCGCCTCTGGAACGACCGATCCCCTGGCTCGATGTCCCCCTTTTGCGCCGGACGCCTTCCGGTGCGCCTGGACCACCGTGCCGCCGCCGGACACGCGCGCGAGGCCGGACTCCTCGGACAAGGCGTCGGAAACGCGCTCGAAGACCCCCGGAAGCGGCCGGCGCCGGAACCGCCTGGAGACGCCGTTCCGGTTCCCGAACCGCGCGGGGAGGTCGCGCCACGGCGACCCCGTGCGGAACCGCCACGGCACCGCTTCCATGAAGATGCGGCTGTCCGCCGCCGTGCCGCCGGGGTCGGACTTCTTGCCCGGCAGCATGTCCTCGATCCGCGCCCGCATGGCGTCGGTCAGAACCGTTCTGTCCGGATCGTCGTACTGCTCGCTCATGCCGTTGTTGCCTCGTGCCGCCGTTCCGGCGGTCGTCGGGGCAGGGCATGGCATGGGACCGGACGATTCGCAAGACGACTGTCAACGGACCCTGGTTGACGACCGCGATTCTCTTCTGCCACGCTTTACCTGCGGCGCATCGTGCAACGGCCGGACGAACCGGCCTGCGGCGCGCTGCATGAGGCGGATGCAGGAGTGCGTGTCATGACTGACGAGAGCGAAGGGAGCCGGGTGCACCGCCATCCGGACGCGGCGGACTGTCCGGAGGGCCTTCCCGAGGACGAGGCGGCCGTGCACCCGCCGCCGGTCCGCAGGCACGCGGACGGGCTCACCCGATGCTGGATCGAGGACGGCCAGGTGCGGAGCCGCGACGTCGCGGGGGACGGCACGCCGGATGCGCTTCCGGGGCGGCTGGCGGCGGGCCCGGGCTCGGGCGCGCCCGACCTGGACGGCGTGGAGCGCGCGCTCCGGGACGCCTCGCCGGGCGGCGGCGCGGCGGCGCCGAGCTTCTGCCGGGCGGCTGGACGCGACGCGGCCGGCGCCGGAGTGCGGGGCCTGCGGCAGGCCGACGGCCCGGCACGGGACGCGGAGGAAGGCCTGGCTCACGCGGCTCGGCCGGGTCGAGGCGGAGCGCACGCATTTCCGCTGCCGGTCCTGCGGCAAGGGGTGCTTCCCGCTTGACCGGGCGCCGGGCCTTGAGGGGGACACCGTCACGCCGGGGACGGCGAGCGTCACGCCGGGGACGGCGAGCGTCATCGCCGGGACGGTGCCGCTCACGAGCTTCGAGGCGGCGAGCCGGCACGTCGACAGCCTCGCCGGGGTGAAGGCCTCTGCCCGGGCGCGCTGCAGCGCCGGTCGCCGGAGCCCGGGCAGAGGCGGCGGCCCGCTCCGGGCGCGAGGAGGTCGTCGACGGCAGGCCGCCGGAACCGCGCATGCAGATCTCCGTCGACGGCACCGGCGTCCCGATGCGCAGGGAGGAGACCGAGGGCGTTCGCGGCAGGCAGGCCGACGGCACCTCGAAGACGCGCGAGGCGAAGCTCGCGGTGGCGTGCACGGCCGAGGGACGTGATCCCGAGACCGGCGCGGCGGCGAGGACCGGGGCAGCGAGTCGTCCGGCTGTCCCGTCGACAGCGCGGCGGCGCCGTCCGGAGGCCGGGAGGCCTCGGACTTCGCGGCGCGGCCCGACCGGGAGGCGCGGCGGCGGGGCCTGCACGACGCCGCCGGGCCCGTCGTCGTCTCCGACGGGGCGGACTGGATCCCGAACGCCTGCGACGAGTTCTTCGGGGGCCGGAAGGCCGCCTTCGTGCTCGACATGTTCCACGCCCTGGAACACGCCTCCGACGCCGCGAGGCGATCCTGCCGGCGGGTGCGGAGCGGGACCGGCGGTTCGCGGAGGCGAGGCGGACGTCAGGGCGGGCCGGGCGGCGAAGGTGGTCCGGGAGCCGGCGCCGTCCGGGGACCGGCACGAGGACGTGGAGGCGTGCCGCCGCCATTTCGAGAGGAACCTCGGCCGGATGCGGCACGACGCGTTCCGGGAACGGGGCGTCCGGGCCGGGAGCGGCGTCGTCGAGGGCGGATGCCGGCAGTTCGGGCTGCGGCTCAAGCGATCGGGAACGCGCCGGGCGGAGAGGGGCGCCAACGCCATGCTGGCGCTGAAGGGCTGCGCCATGAACCTCAGGGTGCCCGACTTCCTCGAATGGCGGACGAATCAGGCCATCGCCGCATGAGCAACTAATCTGGGCTACACCCCGCCCGACCAGCTCGGCGGCCTCGATGTTCGCCGGATCCTGATCGCGGAACGTCCGGCGCTGCACGCCGAGGATGAAGCCGAACGCCTCGACATGCGCGGGCAGGTCCGCGAGCGGGAAGGCGACGGTCTCGCGCTCGTCGAGATCGTGAAGCTGGAAGGTCTGGAAGTCGCTTACCAGAATGAAGCGCGGGCGCTCGCGTTCCGGCAGCGCGTCGAAATACTCCCCCGGCCTGTTCATACGCCTTGTCGAGATCGCGCCCGGCGCTCTTCTGTTCGACGAGCAGCACGCCCGGCCAGAACAGGTCGATGAAGCCCGAGCGGTTGTCCAGCTTGGCGACGTGCGCCTCGTAGCGCGCGACGCTCCGGCGCTGAACCCCGAACACGTCGAAGAAGGCGTTGTAGAAGCTTTGCGTCTCGCCCTTCTCGTAGGCCGCGTCCTTCCAGTCCTCGGCGAAAACGGCAGTGCTGGTGCGGACCTCTTTTCACGACAGGCGCATCAGGTAACGTCGCCTACCTTGGCTCGTCCGGCAGTGCTGGCGCGAGCCCCGATCATGCGTGCAGCGCGCGCACGCGCCGTTCGGCGGCGGTCCGGTCGCAGCGCGCCTGCGCAAGTTCGTAGCTCGCCTGCATCCGCATCCAGTGCTCGGCAGTCCCCCAGCCGATTTCCTCCAGCGCCAACGCCATGTTCGCCGACACCCCGGCCTTGCCGTTCAATAGGCGCGACAGCGTTCCACGCTCGCAGCCGAGACGCGCCGCCGTCTCGGTCACGTTCCAGCCCACATCTTCCATGCTCTCGCGGATGAGTTCGCCCAGGTGCGGCGGGTTCAGCATCGGACCGACTCGATCGCTCGAAATGTCGTTCATGGTCATCGCTCCCCTTGTGTCAGTGATAGTCCATCAGGCCCACATCCACGGCCTCACCGTCCTCGAAGCGGAACACCACGCGCCAGTTGCCGGAGACGCGAACGCTCCACTGGCCCGCGCGGTCACCCTTCAGCGGATGCAGCCGGAAGCCCGGCGCATCGGCGCTGCCCGGATACGTTGCCTCGTGCAGGCGGAACAGGATGCGCCGCAGCCTTGGCACGAGACCGGCGGGCAGCCGCGCCGCGTCGTCACGCTCGTGCAATGCCCGCAGTGCCTTGTGCCTGATTCTCATGATTAACTGTAGCGCGCTGCGTTACACGCCGCAAGCGTTCGTCCTTCCGTCAGGAGCGCCGACGCCGTGGCGGAGCGGTATCGTGTGCACCGTCCGTCCCGGCGCTGCGGGAACTCATGCGGCGACCCCCTGCGGCGTAGCGATAACGACCCAACCCGCTCCGCCGCCTACGGTGCGGACCGAGCGAATGACGCTGACGGTGAGCAAGACTTCCTGCATTGCTTTGTTGCCTCCTGCGTAACTGTTCAGGTTCTCTCCAGGCTGGCAGCGCATCCATCGTGATCTTGCCTGGCAATCGGGGCTGCATGTCCCAAAGTCCTGCCGGACAAGACGGCTGAAGCCGCGTTTCCGAGCAGAGTCCAGTACAGGCCATGGCGAACGCCGTGGATCTGGATGTCCCGGGACGCAGGGTCTCCGCCCTTGGTGAGGAACTGTCGGGTCGTGACGCGACCATGGCCGCGCTCCGGGCGGAGATCGCGGCCCAGGCCGCGCGCATCGCCGAACTGGAGCGCCGGCTCGGTCCTGGCAACAGAACCTGAACAGTTACCCTCCTGCTTCCTATAGTGCCGCTCGGAAGCCGCGCGGCGGTTCGGGCACTGTCTCCGCAAGTGCGCGGCGTGCGCTGCCGCTTAAGCGCCGCTCGGGCTAAATGCCGATGGCAAAACGGCTTTCATCGCCCGGCGGTTTGAGCGGTCAGGAAGCGCGACAGGGACGTCATTCGGCGCGTTGGTGTCACCCGACGCACGGCGAGGACCGGGAATGCCATGTGCGGTCCTGCTGGAAGACCGCGGCTTCGCCCCGGTCGCCGCAGGGTTCCCGCAGCCGACCAGACCGATCCAGCGATTCGCGCCCGTGACAGGACCGTCGCCATTCCGGCGGCTCACGCCGAGCGCAGCCGACACCTTGTCGCGTCCCGACACGGTGTCGACAAATCACCGCGAACGCCGCCGGAAGGCGAAATCTCCTGCGTTTCCACAGTTTTTCGCATGGGTTTTCGGAAATTGCACCGGATTCCGGGCAGAATCGGACTTCACGCCGCCCGCCCCGTCTTGACATTCGCCCGGATTCTTGGTGCCCAAAGGCAGCCTGGGACTTTCCAGGCCGGAAGACCAAAGGAAATCTACCATGCCTACTGGCACTGTGAAGTGGTTCAACACCCAAAAAGGTTACGGGTTCATCGCGCCCGACGACGGCGGAAAGGACGTTTTCGTTCACGTCTCTGCCGTGCAAAAGGCCGGACTGACCGGCCTGAGCGACAACCAGAGAGTGGAATATGATCTGGCCGAGGGCCGTGACGGCCGCCAGATGGCGGACGAGCTGAAAACCATCTGACAATGCGGCCCTGACGCTGCATGAGGCCATGGAACCGCCGGCGGCTTGGGCGACGGCGGTTCCATGGCTTGCACGGACGCTCAGCGACGCTTTGCGCGGACGCGAGGACGGTGCGGCGCACTAAGAACCCTTTCGCACGCCTTCGGCGGCCTTGCCCCATCTTTAACAAAATTTCGCGGCAAAAGGCCACATTCGAGGATTTTCTTGATCGGGTGGAATTTATCATGCCCCCGTTCCACTCTGAAGTGCAACACCTGATGCAGTGTTCCTGGTCGTTCGGCGACACATGATGTTGCGAATCGGCCAGGCGGCGACGACAGTCCCTGTGATGAAGCAAGGAGACTGTCATGCCCGAGGGCCATCGCCACCTGACCTATGCGGAACGCTGCCAGATCCACGCCCTGAGGAAAAGCGGGCTTTCCGGCCCGGCGATCGCCCGCCAGCTCGGCCGCGACCGCACGACGGTCTGGCGCGAGGTGCGGCGCAACTCCGGCAGGCGCGGCTACCGCCACAAGCAGGCCCGGCGCAAGTCGGACAGGCGCCGCAGCGCGGCCTCGTCGGTGGCGCGCAAGATGACGCCGGAGCTGTGGCGCATGGCGGAGGAGCGGCTGGCCGAGGGCTGGAGCCCCGAGCAGGTCAGCGGGCGCCTCCGCAAGGAGGGCGAGCCGATGGCGGGGCGTCAGTGGATCTACGAGCGCATCCACGCCGACCGGAAGGCCGGCGGCGGTCTCTGGCGGCATCTCCGCCGCCGCGGCAGGAAGCCGAACCGGAAGGGCGGCGCCCATGCGGGCCGCGGCCACATCCCGGGCCGGGTGGACATCTCCGAGCGCCCGGACGTCGTGGAGGCGAAGGAACGGGTCGGCGACCGGGAGGCCGACACCATCGTTGGCAAGGGCCACAGCGGCGCGCTTGTCTCCCTGGTGGACAGGGCGTCCAAGTACACGCTGCTCGAAAGGGTCGAGAGGAAGACGGCGGACGCGGTCGGCTCGGCCATGACCGGCATGCTGGGCCCTCTCCCCGTGCACACGGTCACCGCGGACAACGGCAAGGAGTTCGCGGGCCATGCCAGGGTGGCCGAGGCGCTGGGCGCGGGGTTCTTCTTCGCGCGCCCGTACCACTCCTGGGAGCGCGGCCTGAACGAGCACGTGAACGGGCTGGTGCGGGAGTGGTTCCCGAAGGGCACGGACTTCCGCAAGGTGACGGACGCAGAGGTGCAGGCCGTCCAGGACCGCCTCAACGCGCGGCCGCGCAAGGCGCTGGGCTACCTCACCCCGTCCGAGGCCTTCCACCAGGCGCAGCCGCCCTGAGGGGGCCGTTCCGGGGCCGCCGGGGGCGGCTCCGAGGGGAGATGCGCGCTGTCCGCGGCCCGCCGTCCTCCGGTCGGGCTCCGCCCTCCCTGCGTCCGGCGGGCCGCGGACAGCGCCCGGCAGGGCTTGCACCGCCCCGGAAGACTGGCTACGCCTCCCGGTGAAGGGACCGCCGCCGCTCGGGCTTCGCCCCTCGCTGGCTGATGTTGCACTTCAGAGTGGAAGCGGCGATGTTTTAAAATCAGTGTCTTAGATGTTTCCGGGCGTGTGATTCTTCAGTGCAGGGACATAAGGTGATGTCCGCCTCTTGCGCCGCGACTTGCCTTTCGGCAGGCTGGGCGCATGTTTGTTCGCAAGATCCGAACACGCACCACATCCAGCGGGGAATCCTATTTTTCCCACCGTCTGGTCGCGAGCCGGCGGGAGGGCGACAAGGTCCGGCAGAAGACGCCATTGAACCTGGGACGCCACTTTCCCATCGCGCAGGAGGACTGGCCGCTCCTGTGCCAGCGCGTGGACGAGCTGATGACGTACCAGGCGACGCTCAACTTCATGACACTACCCACGGCGGTCGAGACAGAGGCGCGGCGGATCGTGAAGCGTCTCCTGGAGCGTCAGGAGCGCCGATCGGAGGCACCGGACTGGGAGAGTGTCGATGTCCAGTCCCTCCAGAACAGCGATGCGCGGTCGATCGGGATCGAACATGCGGCGCTCGAGGCGCTCAAGCTGCTGGACATTCCGAATCAACTGTGTGCGCTTGGTCTGAATAAACGACAACAGGGCTGTGCGCTGGCGAATGTCATCGGCCGGATGGCACAGCCGGGGTCCGAGCGGGCCACGAATGCGTGGCTCCGCACCGCCAGCGCCACGGGAGAGCTGCTGGGGATCGACTTTGGCGCCCTGAGCGACATGGCGCTCTATCGTGCGTCCGATCATCTCTTCAAACACAAAAAGGCACTTGAGGACCACATGTTCGGCGCGGTCGAGACGTTGTTCAACCTGCAGCCAGTCGTCACGCTGTATGATCTGACAAACACCTGTTTCGAGGGTGAGGCTTCAGGCCAGCCCAAGGCGAGGCACGGGCATTCGAAGGAGCGGCGTTCGGATGCGCCCCTCCTCACGCTGGGCGCCGTTCTCGACAGCAGCGGCTTTCTGCGCCGGACCGAGATCTTCCCCGGTAACGTCGTCGAGGCGCGCACGCTGGCGACGATGTTGACCACCCTCGGCGTACCCAAGGGTGGCATCATCGTCATGGACCGGGGCATTGCCACCGAGGAGAACCTCGCCTGGATGCGGTCTGAAGGGTATATCTACCTCGTCGTCTCCCGCAGCCCCGCTCGGGTGTTCGACCCCGACGCTGCAACCACGACCGTCACAACCGCCGGGCAGGAGGAGATCGCTGTCTGTCTCGATCGTGTGGAAGATCAGGAGGAAGACGCGACCCCGTACACGGAGGTTCTCCTGCGGTGCCACTCGCAAGCACGGGAGAAGAAGGAGACCGGTCTGATCACGCACTTCCAGGATCGGTTCGAACAGGGTCTCCAGGATCTGCACGCAAATCTCGCAAAGCCCCGAACACGGAAGACCTTGCCCTATGTCCAGCGCAAGATCGGACAGCTCCAGAAGGCGAACGCCGTGGTCGCGCAGCATTACACCATCACCGTCACGCCCGATCCGGAGAATAAACGGGCGGTGGCAATCACGTGGGAGCTGAACCCGTCGGACGGCTCCATGCTGCAGAAACCCGGCGTCTACAGCCTGCGGTCGAATTGTCTCGATTGGGACGCGGAGGCGATGTGGAAAGCCTACGCGATGCTCACGGATGTCGAATCCGTCTTCCGGTCCCTCAAGTCCGAGCTCGGTCTCCGCCCCATCTACCACCATAAGGAACGCCGCGCGGATGGGCATCTCTTCATCTCGGTGATCGCCTACCAGGCGATCCAGGTCCTCCGGACGCGCATGGCCCAGACCGGACTGACCGCAAGTTGGACGACGATCCGCAACGCCCTGCGGACCTTGCCCCGCATCACCACCGCCTTCGCCCGCCCCGACGGCCGCCGGGTGCATGTGCGCAACACCGCGCTCCCGAATGCCGACCAGGCCGCAATCTATCAGGCGATGCAGATCGCATCCCCGGCCCCGAACCTGCGCAAGACCATCGTCTGAAACCGCCGACAAGCCGTCGCGCAAAAATCCCGTAAATCCAAGTCTGTAGTGCCACTACGTTTTTTAACGTATTGAACATAAAGCTTTTTTTCACAAGATGTTAAAGATGGGTTGCCGCCGGCCGAGCTTCAGGTACACGTGTCGCGACGCGATGGCGCGGTGATGCGCTCAGCAGCGCTTGCGGCAAAGCGGCACCGAACGCGGCTCTCATGCCGGGGGGGGGCACGTCCCGGACGGAGGAATCCTTGCCGAAGGCCGGCTTGACGCGATCAGCGAATCAAGCCCTCGAACTCCCTCCACTCCCCCTTTGACATGCCGGACGCTTCCCGCGTCACCCGTTCGCCCGCCACCATCCTGCGAACGCAGTCGAGAGCCGTCGCCGAAAGGGTCGCACCGCCCAGCCGGTAGTCCTCGAACGCGCGGTAGGCGAAGGGAACCCAGTCGGCGGCCAGCTTGCAGATTTCCGCCGCATACACACGAATCTCGCGTTGCGCATGCGCGTCCGCCCTCAGCCGCAGGAAATGGAACAGGTTGTGCAGGTCCGTTTTCCAGTACCACTGGGTGTAGACGCTTGCAGGCAGGTTGATGCGCGCAAGCTCCCTGGCCAGCCCCTTCTGGCCGTCCTGGGAGATCATCTGCTCGTAGTGGTCGTAGCAGCGCGTCGAGTCCGCCTTGAGGAATTCAAGGACGCGGGCCGCCTCCTCTTCCTTCAGCGCCGCGCCACGGCCCTGGCCGTTGACGGTCGACTGCGCGGCCAGGTCGTCCGTGCGCGGGATGTAGAACTCGCGATCCAGGATCGAGTAGCGCGCCGAATATTCGTTCACGTTTGCGGTGCGGTGACGGATCCACTGGCGCGCAACGAACACGGGCAGCTTCACGTGCAGCTTGATCTCGCACATCTCGAAGGGTGTCGAATGACAGTGGCGCATCAGGTAGCGGATCAGGCCTTCGTCGCCGGAAACCGACTTCGTGCCCGTCCCGTAGCTCACGCGGGCCGCCTGGGTGATCGCGGCGTCGTCTCCCATGTAGTCGACGACCCGGACGAACCCGTGATCAAGGACCGGGTTGATCGTGTAGAGATGCCTCTCCATGCCGGGCGCCGTCGCGCGCAATGTCGGCTGCCTGGACGCTCGCATCCCGGCGATTTCCGTTTCGGGGTTATGGACCGCGTCGTCTGCCATGCTCTCGCTTCGCCTTGCCGGAGTCACCGAGGGGCCGCAGCATAGCGGGCTCTCGCCCCGCCACAACAGATAGTCGATAGTCGATAGTCGCGGAACGCGGGATCGGTCTGCCGGGGCTGCCGGGGCGCCTGTTGCCGGACCGCGCATCACCAGGCGCGCTGCAGCCCACCGCCTTCAATGTTGTCGAGCACCCCATCCGCCGAAAGGAGCGCCGTCGCATCGAGGCGACATGGACAGGGAACCGCATGCGCGACGGATGCATGGCCAGCCAGGCCAGCCAGCGTCGCAATGGCATTCGGACAAGGATTCCCGGCGTTCGGACAGGAAAGGCCCCGCGCTTCGGGCGTGGGCCGGAGCCTTGCGCCTCGTCAGCGCCCGACCCCAGATGCGTCTCCACACGGGTGCGGATGACCGGCCTGTTCGACTGGCGGCGGGCCGCCTGAGCGGGATGGATTCCGGACACACCCGCGCGGGAGCCGGTGTTTCGGTGTTGAGCCTGCCCGGCAATGCGATACGCTGCCCGGGACTGAACGGAGTGACTCGCATGGGAATCGAATACCTGCACACGATGGTGCGCGTGAAGGATCTCGAAAGGTCCAAGGCCTTCTACGAGCTTCTGGGCCTCGAGGAGACACGGCGGATCGAGAACGAGGGCGGACGTTTCACGCTGGTGTTCCTGTCGCCTCCGGGACAGGACAACGCAGATGTCGAACTGACCTACAACTGGGACGGCGATGACGGGCTGCCTTCGGACGGCAGGCATTTCGGGCACCTCGCCTACCGGGTCGATGACATCTACGGGACCTGCCGGCACCTGATGGACAACGGCGTCACGATCAACCGTCCTCCGCGCGACGGCCACATGGCCTTCGTCCGCTCGCCCGACAACGTCTCGGTCGAGCTGCTTCAGCGAGGCGAGCGCCTGCCGCCGGAGGAGCCGTGGGCAAACATGGAGAATTTCGGGCACTGGTGAACGGGGGGCCTGCGGCCCGCCTCGAACGTTCCCGCAGGAGATTGCCTGCGTCGGGAAGCGCCGCGGTCCCGAAGAGCCCCTGTCGCATGCCCACGCGTCCCGCGGTTGCGCTGCGGAACCGGACTCCTTGCGTGACGTCAGCCTGATTCGCCCGCAGGCGCCTCCGGAACCGCGCGTCGCCCGGCTGCATGCCGGCTGGAGGCGTCGGCCGGCAGTCCATGCCGGCCACCCGCGCGCCGCGCCCCCTGGATCCTGATGCGCGCAATCAGGGACACGAAACGGTCTGGAGGAGTCGCGTTCCCGCAGATCCACGCGTACAGGTCCTGGTCGTTCTCGCAAAGCAGGTCTTCGTAGAGATCGAGCTCGGCGGCGCCGAGCGCCTTGCCGTCCGCGCCCCAGAAGCGACCCAGGATCAGGTCCATTTCCCGTGTGCCTCGTCGACGGGAGCGAATTCCCAGCCGCCGGAGCCGCGTGTCACGACTTTCCTTCATGCGCCTCGTCGACAGCCTCGCCAAGGCGTTTCTCGAGAACGCCGAGCCGCGCGACGGAACGCTGCATCTCCGCCCTGAGCGCCCGCATTTCGTGAATGAGATCGCTCATTCGCATAGACCCTGTCCCGGTTTCCGAGGCCACGCCCTGGCCTTCGCCGGTGAGCAGCCACGAAATCGAGACGTCGAGCACGCCCGCCAGCATCTGGAGCCTGTTCGCGCGCGGCTCGCGCGTGTCGTTCTCCCAGCCCTCCAAAGCCTTCAAGGAAACGCCGAGACGGCGGGCAAGCGCCTTCTGCGTCATGCCCTGGGCATTCCTCGCCGCTGCAAGCCTGTCGCCGAAGGTCGCCGCGTGCTCCCCAAACCAGTTCTTCGCGTCGCTGTCTTCCATGGCGCCATCAACCTGCTTGTGGACCGCAGGACCACCTTCTATCACGTTTGCGCCTCAGTTGCGTCCGGTGACGACCATGCCGCAATTTTCCGCGACACTCGACCGTGTCAAGCCGTCCCCGACCGCAGTCCTGACAGGACTCGTTGCCGCGTTGAAAGCCCAGGGTCGCGACATCATCAGCCTCGGGGCGGGCGAGCCGGACTTTCCGACGCCGCGGCACATCCGGGAGGCCGGGAAGCGCGCCATCGACTCGGGGCGCACGCGATATACGGCCGTGGACGGGATCGCGGAACTGAAGGACGCCGTCGCCGCCAAGTTCGCCCGGGACAACGATCTCGCATATGCATCCGAGCAGGTCATCGTGAGCGCGGGCGGCAAGCAGGTGGTGTACAACGCCCTCGTGGCGACACTGAATCCCGGTGACGAGGTGATCATCCCCGCACCCTACTGGGTCAGCTATCCCGACATGGTGCGTCTTGCCGGCGGAACGCCCTCGATCGTCGAGACCCGGATCGACGGCGGATTCAGGATTTCGCCCGCGCAGCTCGACGCGGCAATCACGTCCCGGACGAAATGGCTGATCCTCAATGCGCCTGCCAACCCGACAGGGGCCGGCTACTCGCCCGATCAGCTGAAGGCCCTGACGGACGTGCTGGAAAGGCACCCGAATGTCTGGATCCTGAGCGACGACATCTACGAGCACATCGCCTTCCCGGGATACACGTTTTCCACTCCGGCCCAGGTGGCCCCCGCGCTGTTCGGACGCACGCTGACGGTGAACGGCGTCTCGAAGGCCTATGCCATGACGGGCTGGCGCATCGGCTATGCCGGCGGCCCGGGCGCGCTGATCTCCGCGATGCGGACCGTCCAGTCGCAGTCGACCACGAATCCGTCCTCGGTCAGCCAGTGGGCGGCCGTCGAGGCGCTGAACGGACCGCAGGACTTCCTCGCGGACGCGGTCGAGACCTTACGCAGGCGCCGGGATCTCGTCGTGTCCGCGATGAATGCAGCGGAAGGCGTGTCCTGCCCGATGCCGGACGGCGCATTTTACGCCTATCCTTCCATCGAGGGGTGCATCGGCAGGACCTCGGCAGGCGGCACGGCAATCCGGACGGACGAGGGCTTCTGTTCCGCGCTTCTCGAGGAAACCGGCGTGGCGACGGTACCCGGCGCCGCCTTCGGAGGCTCGCCCAATTTCCGGATAAGCTACGCGGCCTCGGACGAGCAGCTGACCGAAGCGATGGCGCGCATCCAGGACTTCTGCGCAGGATTGGCATGAGCACGGCCATCGGCGGCGCTCGCTTGGCTCCCGGCATCTTGCGGGACCGGGCGCGGCGCCGGGGCAGGCCGGTCGGGCCTGCATGACGGCCATGCGTCCGGACAGGATCATGCGCCGTCAGGCCCTCTCACGGGGGAGGGCACGGGCCGACTGCACGCCTCTGCCGTCCGGGCGCGGCACCCCGCGGATCCGTTTCGGCGCGTTCCGCGCAGGCTCGGCAGCGGGGCCTGTTCCCAGGCGGTCACGTCGCCGTGCACGCCGCGCCAGGCACGCGCGACCAGCTCCCTGCCAAGGACGCGTTCGGGATTCGTCGGCGGCGGCATTCTCACGCCGAGCAACGGCCTGAACCCGAAACGGCCATAGTAGGGCGCGTCCCCCACAAGCATTGCCCGCTCCCAGCCCGTGGCCTTCGCGAGAGCGCCTTCGATCAGAAGCCCGCCCACGCCCTCTCCCTGCCGTGTCGGATGGACAGCCACAGGCCCGAGGAGCAGGGCCGGCGTTCCGCCCACCTTCACCGGCCAGAACCGGATCGCGCCGCAGAGACTCCCGTCCTCGTCCCGCGCCGTGAAACAGAGAGCGTGCACCGGATCCGTGCCGTCGCGCAGCCGGTACGACGAAAGCGCCTCGCGCCCGGGCGCGAAACTGAGGTCGAAGAGGGCCTCGACCTCCTGCCAGTCCTCTTCCGTTTCCACTTCGAGTCGCACCGCCCGGATTCCCCCTGAATATTTTTGTCTTATAAGCTTTTTCGGGCTTTCCCCGGCCGGTCGAACGCTTCAGCGAGCCAAAAGCGGCATAGACACGCTTGGGCGCGTTCGCGTCACGGATCCAGTCGGTCCATGATCAATCGCGCCCTCTCGACAGTTGTGTGGCGTATCGCCTCACTGACAGCTTGTCGGTCCCTCGGCAAGGCAAGCGCGGAGACCACACCGGCAGATTGCTCCACGATGGCATTCGCCATCTCACCCATCCGCCTGCGAACGAATGGCGCGCGGATCTCGATGTCCTTTGCGAATTTTTCGAGATCGGCGGGATGAATTTCCTCAAGCGTGCGGCGGCCGCCAATCTTCATGGCGAAGCGCTGGCTGAGATCGGGGAAGGCGACCGTGGAGAGAAGGTCATAGAGCGGCGCGAGCTGCGTTCGGCCCGGATGATAGAGCAGGCTGAAATTCTTCGCATGGGCGTCGGCATTGCCGATGATGGCGTTGAACAAGGCTGCATCCAGAAGCTTCAGCGCTTCCGCCGCGGGCCGCGTCGTCACCCGCCTGACAAGCGCAAAGCAGTCCCGGAAGACCGGCCCTCCATCGCTTGCGTATTTGCGTCCCGACGTGAAACCGAGCGCCTGGCAGAAGTCCTCCTGATGAAGACGAACGGTCTTGCCGCCTTCTCCGGACTGCCGGTCATAACGCTCGATCAGCAGGAACCGCTTGTCGCCAACGCTGCAACACTCGGTCGTCGCGACGTCAAGCCCGATGGCGCGGGCCAGCAGCATGCAGAAGGCCTCGTTCTCGGCCGTGCCGTCGAACCCGGCGATCTCCGGCTTGAGGATATGCGTTGTCGGCTGCCCCGGCGCGGGCAGGGCGACCTGGCCATCCTTGTAGACGACAGGCAGTTTCGACTGTGCGCCAGCGAGCGAGAGGCGCAAGCCGTCTTCGCCGCCCGCCAGCATGGGCCGCGCTGGCAATCGCTCGATGAGCGCGACCAGCCCGTCATCGCCCAGAATTCGGGAAGTGGCTTCTGCACCCGCTGCAGCGGGTTCGGCACCCTCCGCCCAGACTTCGACGGCTCCCGCAACCTCGCCGCCAATCTCTTCCAGGAGTCGGAATTCGTTCCGCTCGGAAACGCCAAGCGCCTGAGCGATGGCCGTACGCTGTGACGCCTCGGGCAAGAGACCTTCGAAGAAGGGGAGCGTTGCCCGCCGGTCGAAAGGCTCGAACTGCAGCGGCAGAGAAGCCGAAACGGGCCTCGCGTCCGGCATTGCGAGCCAGTCTCCTGCGTAAGCGAACTCAGGCTCGCCGTATTCGTTCAGCGCAAGCTGGCCAACACGCGCGCCATTCCACCAGACGACAAGCCTCCGCGTCATGCACCTGCCCCGTCAGGCAGGGTGAGGGACAGGTCGATCCCGAGCGCAGCCAGAACCGCCAGCGTCTTGCCGAGCTGGGCCGTTTCCTTTCCGGCTTCGAGCTCGATCAGAAAGCGCACGCCGACATTGGCCGCGGCGGCGAGTTCGTCCTGCCGCAGGCCTTGCGCCTTTCGCGCAGCGCGTATGGTGGTTCCGATGCCTGTCGAGTTCATCATTTTTATTCCTGATCGGGAAGATACATGACCGGCATGCTGGCGTCAAACAGGATATTCCCGAACGGGAATAATGGCTGGGTCAAGGTGGTTCGATTCCAAATACAATTCCCGTACGGGAATTTTTGATCGGCATTCTCGTTGAAGAAGCTCGACCTTGTAAACTCACAGTGAACCAGAAAGCCCGTTCTTGAATCGAGGAGACGTCCGGGAGCGGCAAGACCGTCATCGGGAGCTTCCACGCGAAGTCCGGGCACGGCGTCCGGCAGGAGCCCTGCGCCGCCTTCGTCCCGGTCGCCCTCGCGCGCCGGTTCTCCAGCCGCTGCGACGGCGACGTCAACGCCGGCGGCGGGGAGGACGGCCTGCCGGCCAGGCGCGCCGTCGCCCGGATCATGGCCGGGCTCTCGCGCCGCCTCCAGCGGGAGCGGCCCGGCGGCAGCCACCTGCGCAGGTCCATGCAGCCAGGCGGCAGGCCAGGAAGGCCGCCTGACATCGGGAAAGGCCACCGAAACAGGCCCCGGCTTCCGGCTCGCGCCGGGAGCGGGGGGGGGGGCTTTCCTGTCCGAATGCAGGGAAAACCCATCCGAACGCCATCGGGCCGCGAGGGAGCGGGTCCGATTGGAAAGGAGCCATGAAGCGCTCGCAGCGCGCGCTTCAGGCGTTGAACAAATTCAGGATTCGGCGAACGGGCGCGTCACCAGGCAGGGCCGGACACTTGGGCGAAGATGCAGACCGCCGGGCTCAGTTCGTCCTCTGCCTCGGGATGAACGGCAAGGGCAGCGCCGGCACGCCGTCCTCGATCAGCTTGCGGGCCTCGTCCGACCGCGCTTCCCCGTGAATGGACCGATGCGGCGCCGTTCCGTCATGCATCGCGCGGGCCTCCTTGACGAAACGGTCGCCGACATAGTCCGAGTTCTCCTCGACATGGGCCTTGAGCTTGCGGACCGCGTCGGCAATTTCCGGATCGGGCCCCGCCGCCATCGGCCGCGGCGTCTCGTCCTGCGCCTCGTTCGCGACCGCCTTGCTGCGGGAGGCGCGCACCTGCGGGGCCATCAGGTCCTTCGAGACGTCGGCGCTGTCGCATTCGGGGCATGTCACGTGGCCGGCGGACACGAGTTCGGAGAATGTCCCGCTTGAGGCGAACCAGCTCTCGAAGCAATGGCCATTGGCACATTTTAGCGCGAACCGGATCATGGAGTCTCCTCACCGCCTCAAGCTTGCCATGCCCGTCGGCAACGGTCCGCGGCGGGCGCGCCGAATCACACGGCCGCCGGATCGAAGCGCCCGATGATCGCCGCGAGCTCAGGCTCGCTCACGAGCTTAGCAGCATCGGCCAGCGAAAACCACTTCCGCTTGCGCTGGGAGGCTTCCGGGAAGTCCCGGCGCAGCTTCTTGACGCGCATGGGGAATATGGCAACCACGCACGGCGCGACCTGCCTTGACGTGACGACCTTGTCGTAGCTGAAGATCCCGAGGCATGTCGCCTTCGCCTCGCCCTGAACGCCGGCCTCTTCCCAGGCTTCCGCTGCAGCGGCCTTTGCCGGCGTGGCGCGGTCCTGCGGCCAGCCTTTCGGAATGATCCATCGCCTTCGGCGCCGCGAAGTCACGAGAAGAACCTGGATCTCGCCGCCGCGCCGCCGCCAGCACAGTGCACCGAACTGGGTCAGCACCCCTCGCTTGCCGCCGTCCGAAAGCCTGAGCGGGCGCTGTCTTCCGCCTAGGACGCTCATTTTCTTGCCATTTCTGCTCGAGTTGTCCTCGGCAGGTGATAGCATATGGTTCGCGCCTTGGAAAGGCGGCTGTTGCGCACGGCGTTCCACCCGATGTCCCGGAGCCTGACTCGGACGCCATGCACTGATTTAATTTGATGTCCGGCCCGGCCGGGGCACGGCATGCAGTTCTTGAAAATGGCCGTTGTGGCAGGCTCTCAGGCACAAACCGGACAGTCCGGACGCCTGGAGAACCTGACGCTGCTCACCTCTCCGGAGAGCGCGTCGTAGATGAGCAGGCGGCCCCGCAGCGTCTCGCCCGCCCCGGAAATCTCCTTGATCGCCTCCACCGCCATCATCGTGCCCACGACTCCGGGCAGCGGGCCAAGGACGCCGGCCTCCGCGCAGTCCGGCGCCAGACCGGGCGCGGCGGGTTCAGGGAAGACGCACGCGTAGCAAGGCCCTCCGCGCGCAGGATCGAAGAGGCTGACCTGGCCTTCCCACTGCGTGACGGCGCCCGAAACCAGCGGGATCCCGCCCCGGACGGCGAATTCGTTGACGAGGTACCGGGTGTCCGCGCTGTCCGAGCAGTCAAGGACGAGGTCATAGTCCGCGAGAAGGCCGGCGGCGATCTCGCGGGTCAGCCGGCGGTTGTAGGGGCGAACGCTGACGAACGGGTTCTGCTCGGACATCGCCTTCTGCGCGGAAAACACCTTCGGCATGCCGATTCGCGCATCTGCGTGGATCACCTGGCGCTGGAGGTTCGAGCGCTCGACAATGTCGCCGTCGATGACGCCGATCGTGCCGACGCCGGCGGCCGCGAGGTATTGAAGGACCGGCGCGCCGAGGCCGCCCGCCCCCACGACCAGGACCCGTGCCTCCTTCAGCCGCTTCTGTCCGGCGCCTCCGATCTCGCGAAGCGCGATGTGGCGCGCGTTTCGCTCGATTTCGCCGGCATGTGCGCCGGGATCCGGCGCGACCCGGCCTTCGGGTCGAACGCGCGCGCGCAGGCGGGCCAGAACGCGCCAGTACGCCCAGGCCGACGCCGCCAGCGCCCCGGCCGCAAGCCACGCACGCGCGGACCCGCCCGTGGCTTCGCGCAATGGATTTCCCTCCGGAAGGGCGATCTGGATCGAAAGCGCCGCGAGGCAAAGAACCGCAATCAGGACGGCGCGAACGCGCGCGGGAATGCCGAACGGCCGCCCCGCAAGCCAGATCGCCGCTGCCAGGGCCAGGACCAGCGCCATCAGCCGCGGCCCGTCGACCCGAACCCGCCAGCGCCCCGCACGGTGTCCGGGAGCGCCTCGACGATCTCGAACCTGGCACGCGCAACCGGCGCCAGCACGGCCTGGGCGACGCGCTGGCCGTGCTCCACGACCACCGGGTCAGCGCCGAGATTGACCAGTATCACGCCGAGAGGGCCCCTGTAGTCGCTGTCGATCGTGCCGGGCGCGTTCGCGAGGCTCAGCCCGTCCTTCAGCGCAAGACCCGAGCGGGGACGGATCTGCATCTCGAACCCGGCGGGTATCCCGACATGCAGGCCGGTCGGAACCAGCCGCCGCTCGCCCGGCGACAGCTCGATGCGCGGACGGTCCGCTTCCGGAAGGTTCGCCCGAAGGTCGGCGGCGGCCGCCCCGGAAGACTCGTAGGCCGGGAGCGGGAGGCTCCGGTCCGCGCCTTGGGCCCAGGTCACGCGAATCCCGGTCGTCATGAAAGCGCGTCGGCGATCCGCTGCGCGAGCCTGCGGGCCACATGCTCCTTCGATGCGCGCGGCCACGCTTCCTCGCCGGCGCCGTCAATCACCGTCACGGCGTTGTGCGCGCCGCCCATGACGCCCGTCTCGGGCGAAACGTCATTGGCAACGATCCAGTCGCACTTCTTGCGCCTCAGCTTCGCCCTGGCGTTCCGGATCACGTTGTCGGTCTCCGCAGCGAAGCCCACGACCAGCGCCGGGCGTCCCTTGCGCATGCGCGACACCGTCGCGAGGATGTCGGGGGTTTGAACCAGATCAAGGGTCAGGCCGGCGCCGGGGCCGCGCTTCTTGATCTTGGTCCCGGACACCGCCTCGACGCGCCAGTCCGCCACCGCCGCGGCAAACACGGCCGCGTCGGCGGGAAGCGCGGCCTTGACGGCCTCGAGCATCTGGCGGGCCGTCTCGACACGCACCGCCGCGACGCCCGGTGGGTGCGGCCCGGACACCGGGCCCGTCACGAAGGTCACCTTCGCCCCGAGCCCCGAAAGCGCCGCGGCGATCGCCGCCCCTTGCGCGCCGGAAGAGCGGTTGGCGACGTACCTGACGGGATCGACGGGTTCGCGCGTCGGCCCCGACGTGACCACCACATGCCTGCCGGCAAGCGCCCCGGCGCCGAGCCGGGCGACGATGGCAGCGACGATCTCGTCGGGCTCGGCCATGCGCCCGGGGCCGAATTCGCCGCACGCCATCTCCCCTTCGGACGGCCCGACGCGCACGACGCCATCGCTCTCGAGCACGGCCATGTTCCGCTGGTTTGCGGGGTGCAGCCACATGCGCATGTTCATGGCCGGAGCGATCAGGACCGGCGCGTCGGTCGCCATCAGCAGCGTTGACGCCAGATCGTCGGCATGCCCGCCGGCCATCTTGGCGGCGAGATCGGCCGTGGCCGGCGCAACGACCAGGATGTCCGCGCTGCGCGACAGCTCTATGTGGCCCATCTCGGCCTCGTCGGTCAGGTCGAAGAGATCCGTACAGGCCTTCTCCCCTGCAAGCGCCGAGGCCGAGAGCGGCGTGATGAATTCCGTCGCCGCACGCGTCAGCACCGGAGTCACAGCCCCACCGGCCTTGCGGACCTGGCGGATCAAGTCCAGCGACTTGTAGGCCGCGATCCCGCCGCCCACGATCAGGAGAACGCGCTTGCCGTCCAGCATGTCTTGCCGCTCCTTGGCTTGCAGCAAGTGTTAGGTTCCGGAAATGCAATGAGCAAGGGATCGCGCGCAGGCCGCGGGGCATGCCGGACCGCCCCGCGAACGTGACCCGCGGGCCAGGCGTCTGCCGGTCGCGACGTCCGCGCAGCAGCCGAACCGCGGAGGTGGCCCGGACGGACGCGCACGGCCGGGCCGGCAGCCTGACGGGACCTGCATGTGGCAGGGCCGTCCGCGCTCCCCGGCAGAACGGCTCTCAAACGGCGAGCCGCGCGTCGACGGCGTCCCAGATCCTGCCGGCGACGTTCATGCCGTCGAACCGCTCAAGCTCCTGAATGCCGGTGGGCGAGGTCACGTTGATCTCCGTCAGGCAATCGCCAATGACATCGATTCCCACGAAGACCTGCCCCTTCTCGCGAAGCAGCGGCCCGATGGAATCGCATATCTCGCGGTCACGCGCAGTCAGGCCTGCCCGTTCCGCCCGGCCGCCGATATGGAGGTTCGAGCGTGTCTCGCCTTCAGGCGGGATGCGGTTGACCGCACCCACGGGCTCCCCGTCGACCAGGATGATCCGCTTGTCGCCGTTCATCACTTCCGGAAGGAATTTCTGGGCAATCAGGGGCTCGCGCGACGCCGCGGTGAACATTTCGTGCAGCGAGGCAAGGTTCCGGTCGTCGCGTGTCAGGTGGAACACCCCGGCACCGCCGTTGCCGTAGAGCGGCTTGAGGATGATGTCGCCATGCCGTGCCGCGAACGCGCGAATCGCATCAAGGCTGCGCGCGATAAGCGTCGGCGGCGTCAGATCCGGGAACCGGAGCACGAGCAGCTTCTCCGGACAGTTCCTGACCCAGAACGGATCGTTGACCACGAGGGTGTCCGGCACCAGTTCGAGCAGGTGCGTGGTCGTGATGTAGCCCGTGTCGAAAGGCGGATCCTGACGGAGCCAGATCACGTCGAACGCGTCCAGCTGCACGACCGTCTCCTCGCCAAGCCGGAAATGGTCGCCCTTCACGCGACGCACCTCCAGGGGCCGGCCGCGCGCCGCAACGCGCCCTTCCTCCCAGAACAGGCTGTCCGGAAGGTAGTGGAACAGTTCCGCGCCCCGGGCCTGTGCCTCCTCGGCAAGCCGGAAAGTCGAGTCGGCCTCGATGTCCATCGGGCCGACGGGATCCGTCTGTATCGCGGCTCTCATGCGCACCTCGCGCATGCTTTCTGGCCCAAGGCGGCGCAGGCATCAATGGCGGCCAGGCAGCTGCCGGCCGCAATGTGCCGCCCTGTCGAAAGGTTCCCCGGATCTTCAGGACGGAACCCGCGGCGGCCTGTCGCCGCCGGCCAGGCAGCGCCCTGCCGATGCAGGATTCCGACTGCCGACTCTACCATTGGCGAAACGCTGACCGGCGCGAGATCGACATCCTGACCGACGGTGGAAGCCATCTGGTCAACATTGAGACCAAGCCATCTGCTTCCGTCAGCGGCATGGATTTCAAGCGCCTCAAGCGGTTTGCCACTGACGGCCCCGGCCGCAGCAGGACGTGCACGGGAATCGTCCTCTGTCTCGGACGGGGAAAGCTCACTTCCGGGAACCGTGCATTCGCCCTTCCCGTGAGCAGCCTCGACGCATGATGCGTCGCAACCGGCTTTCGGAGCGCGCGTGCGCCCGTGTCCGGCGTCGCGACAGCGATCAGCGTGATTCGGCGGTCCGCCACGCCGGAACCGGCCGGATGTTGCGGGCACCCCGTCCTTCGGGCGGGACCGCGCGATGTGCCGGGCGCCGGTCGCGTCCTTGCAGCGGGGCTGCAGACGGCCGTGCACGCGCGGACCGGCCATCAGGTCCCGTGGCCTGCCATCCGTCGCGCCCGGCGCAGGCCGGTCGAGGAGCTCCCCCATGCCCGGCGAGATGGCGGGCGACCAGGCTCTCAAGCGGGACGCGCTCCAGGTCCGGTGGAAACAGCGCGGCGCGCGCGATGTCGTTGTCGAACCGCCTGACGGGCATCGGCGCGTGGCGCTGCAACGCCATCGCGGCACCCGGAGAATCGCAATCACCGGCCAGGCCGGGCGACGCACCGGGAACGTCGCCCGATCGCACGGGCGCCGCGCGCGCCGCGGCCGGCACGCCACTGATCCGGGAAACCGGACCAGAAAGGTTCAGCGGCCGATCCTGACCCCCAGCTGGTAGATGTCCCGCCGCGGCAAGCCGAACCGGCTTGCCACGTCGCTGGCCGCGTCGCGAAGCCTCCGGGTCTTCAAGGCCTCCCTGAGCGCCTGCTCGACCCTCGCCGGATCAGGCGACGCTTCGGATCTTCCGATCAGCAGCACGATCTCGCCCTTGGGGGAAGTCCCGGCAAGGGCCTCCGCCAGGGCGCCGAGCGCATCCCTGCGAACTTCCTCGAATTTCTTGGTCAGCTCCCGGCACAGGGCCGCGGGCCGGTCCGCGCCCAGCACGTCGGCCGCATCCTGCAAGGTGGCGCCCACGCGACGAGGGCTTTCGTAGAGGATGAGCGTGCCGGGCATGCCGGCAAGCCCTTCCAGGAACCGCCTTCGCGCCGAACGCCGGGGAGGCGGGAACCCCGCGAACGCAAACCGGCTGCATGGCAGGCCGGCCACGGTCACCGCGGCGACCAGGGCGGAGGGGCCGGGCACGGGCAGGACCCTGAAGCCCTCCCGGATCGCCGCCCGCACCAGGGCGTAGCCCGGATCGGCCACGAGAGGCGTGCCCGCCTCCGAGGCGCAGGCGACCGACGCGCCCTGCCGCAGCGCATCGAGAACCGCCTTTCGCTCCCGGTCCCCGCTGTGGTCGTGATATGCCAGCAGGCGTCGTCCGGCGAGCGGTATGCCGTGGACGTTAAGAAGACGCCTGAGGCTTCGCGTGTCCTCGGCAACCAGAAGGTCGGCGTCGCGGAGAACGTCAAGCGCCCGGAGCGTGATGTCGCGCGCATTTCCGAGCGGCGTGGACACCAGGTGGAGTCCCGCGTCCAGTGCATCCCCGCCAGACGCTTTGCTCATCGCCGCGCCGCGTGATTTAATGGAGGCGTGTTCGTGCATAGGGTCGCGCCGAAGCGTCCGAGGAGAATCCCATGCTTGCCCGTTTGCCGTCCTGCCGCAAGGCCGTTGCCTGGATGGCCGCGCTCGCCGCGCTTTCCGCATGCAGCCCTGCCTCGGTGGCGAGAGGGCCGACGATCGGCCCCGGCGAGGCCGTGCCGGTCGCGCTGCTCGTGCCGAAGACCGCGCCGAACGGGGCGCTTGTGGCGCAATCGCTCGAGAACGCCGCGCTGCTGGCGGCGAACGACCTGGGCGCGGTCATGATCCGCCTGCAGGTGTACGACACCATCGGCACGCCCGACGGCGCCGCAGAGGCCGCCCGGCTGGCGATCGAGGACGGCGCAAGGATCATTCTCGGGCCGCTGTTCGCACAGAACGCGCGTGCCGTCGGCCAGGCGGCGGCCGGCGTCAATGTCCTGGCGTTTTCCAACAATCCGGCGGTTGCGGGCGGCAACGTCTTCATCCTGGGCAACACCTTCCAGACCGCCGCGGGCCGGCTTGTCGAATACGCGCTCAGCCAGGGCAGGAGCGGCATCTTCATCGTGCACGCTGACAACCGTGCCGAACGCGTGGGCGCCGAGGCGATCGCGCAGGCCGCGCGCGAGGCAGGCGCCGGGGTGCTCGGGATCCAGTCATTCGCGCCCTCGCAGCAAGGCGTGGTCGACTCGATTCCCCGCATCGCAAGCAGCTTCCTTGCCTCCGGCGCCGACACGATGTTCGTGACCTCCGGCAATTCGGGCGCGCTGCCCTTCCTGGCGGATCTGCTGCCGGAATACGGCATTGACCGGGGCACGGCCCAGTTCATAGGGCTTCAGAGGCTCGACGTGCCGTCGAGCGCGCTTTCCCTCAAGGGGCTGCAGGGGGCCTGGTTCGCGACCCCTGCGCCGGCGCTCGCCCAGCAGTTCAACCGCCGCTATGCGCAAGCCTACGGCTCGCAGCCCAACCCGATCGCGAGCCTTGCCTATGACGGGGTCGCGGCGATCGGCGCGCTTGTCGCGCAGGGAGGGAGCAACGCGCTGCAGGCGGGGGCCTTGACCCAGGCCGCAGGGTTCGCCGGCGTCAACGGGCCCTTCCGCCTTCTGCGGAACGGCAGGAACGAACGCGGACTTGCCGTCGCGCAAGTCGAGAGCAACCAGGTGATCGTTGTTGACCCCGCCCCCACAAGCTTTGGCAGCGCGGGCTTCTGAGCCCCTGCGGAACGGCGACAGTCCCGCCTTTCCGGATCTGGGCCTTTGCGCAGCCGAGGTCTATGACGGCGCATCGGTCATGGCGGCGATCGCGGAAGACGTCGACGGCCTGCCGTCCGGATCCGCCTCCGAGACGCGAAGCCGGATGGTCGCGCATCTGGGAAGGGCGGTCGAGGACGGGCGCGCAACCATCATTGGCGCGCTGGAGGCACGGGCCCTGGCGTCGCGCGACACGGCGCTCGCGTTTCGGCACCTGACCGACGGCGTGGTGGAAACGGCCTTCCATGCCGCGACGACCTGGCTGCACCCCAACCCCAATCCGACAGACGGCGAACGCATCGCGATTCTCGCGGTCGGCGGCTACGGCCGGGGCGAGATGGCGCCCTGCTCGGACGTGGATCTGCTGTTCCTCATGCCCTGGAAAGTGACTCCCTGGGCCGAAAGCCTGATCGAAAGCATGCTCTACGTGCTCTGGGACCTGCACGTCAAAGTGGGACACGCCACACGGAGCGCAAGCGACTGCATCCGGCTTGGCAAGGACGACCACACGGTCCGCACCGCGCTTCTGGAGCACCGTTTCCTGGTCGGCGAGAGGACGCTGGCAGACGAGCTTGCGGTCCGGTTGAGAAAGGAGCTCTTCAGCAGCACGGTCTCGGAGTTCATCGAGGCCAAGCTCGAGGAACGCGATTCCCGCCACCGCAGGCACGGCGGCCGACGCTACCTCATCGAGCCCAACGTGAAGGAGGGCAAGGGCGGCCTCCGGGACCTCCAGACGCTCTTCTGGATCGGGAAGTACGTTCACGGCGTCTCCGATGCGGCGGAGCTGGTGCGCACGGGCCTGCTGAGCGCCGGGGAATACGAGAAGTTCCGCGCCGCCGAATCCTTTCTCATGGCGGTCCGCTGCCATCTCCACGTGCTGGCGGGACGCGCGGCGGAACAGCTGACCATAGACGTGCAGCCGGTGCTCGCGAAACGGCTCGGCTACAAGGACGGGGCAGACAGGCCCGCCGTCGAGCGCTTCATGCTGGACTACTTCCGTCACGCCACCGTGGTCGGGGAGCTCACCCGGATCTTCCTGACGGCGCTTGAGGCGAAGCACGTCAAGAGGGCGCCGTCGCTCGCGCGCCTCTTCCGGCGCAAGAAACGCGTGAGCGACCTGTACGTGCTGCGCCACAACCGCCTTGACATCGTCGACGGCGGCACCTTCCTGAGCGACAAGCTGAACCTGCTGAGGATCTTCGAGGAGGCGCTGAGAACCGGATACCTGATCCATCCGGACGCCATGCGCCTGATCACGGCGAACCTCGACCTGATCGACGACGGAATGCGCCGGTCGCCCGAGGCATGCCGGACTTTCTTCGACACGCTTCTGGAACACGGAAATCCCGAGAGGGCGCTTCGGCGCATGAACGAGCTCGGCGTGCTCGCCGCGCTCGTCCCGGAGTTCGAGCCCATCGTGGCGATGATGCAGTTCAACATCTACCATCACTACACGGTGGACGAGCACACCATCCAGTGCATCTCGAACCTGTCGCGGATCGAGCGCGGCGAACTGGTCGAGGAGCTGCCGGTGGCCAGCGGCATCCTGGAAAGGGGCGTCAACAGGAAGGTCCTCTACACGGCCCTGCTGCTGCATGACATCGGCAAGGGCCGCAGGCAGGACCACTCGATCGTCGGAGCGCAGATCGCCCGCACGGCCGCGCGGCGGCTGGGGCTCTCGGAGGGCGAGGTGGAGACGGTCGAGTGGCTTGTCCGGCACCATCTCCTGATGTCCGACACGGCCCAGAAGCGCGACCTGTCGGAACCCCGCACGGTGCGCGACTTCGCCAAGGCGGTGCAGTCCCGGGAAAGGCTCGACCTGCTGACCGTGCTCACGGTATGCGACATCCGGGGCGTGGGCCCCGGCACCTGGAACAACTGGAAGGCGCAGCTGCTGCGCGACCTCCACGCGATGACGGCCGACGCCCTCGAGCGCGGGATGGAGGCCCTCAACCGCGTCAGCCTGGAATCTGAGTCCAAGGCGGCGCTCCGCCAAGCGCTCGCAGGCTGGGACGAAGAGGCTGTCCGGCACGAGACGTCCCGCCACTACGGCCCCTACTGGCAGGGCCTGCCGCATGACGCGCACATGGTCTTCGCGCGCCTGCTCACGGGCATCGACGACAGCGAGATCCGGATCGACGTGATGCCTGACGAGGCGCGGGACGCGACCCGCATATGCTTTGCGCTCGCGGACCATCCGGGCATCTTCGCCCGGCTGTCCGGCGCGCTGGCCCTGTCAGGCGCGAACGTCGTCGACGCACGCACCTACACCTCCTCCGACGGGTACGCGACCGCCGTCTTCTGGGTCCAGGACAGGGACGGGAGCCCCTACGGCAGGGACCAGATGCAGCGATTGCGCTCCGTGATCGAGAAGACGCTGCGGGGCGACACCTTGCCGCGCAAGTCGCTCGTCAACCGGGACCGCCGGAAGATGAAGGAGCGCGCCTTCAGCGTGCCGACGTCGATCACGTTCGACAACGACGGCTCGGACATCTACACGATCATCGAAGTCGACACGCGCGACCGCCCGGGGCTGCTGCACGATCTTGCGCACGCGTTCGCGCGGTCGAACGTCTACATCGCAAGCGCGGTCATCGCGACATACGGCGCGCAGGCCGTCGACACGTTCTACGTGAAGGACATGTTCGGCCTCAAGTACCACTCCGAGGCGAAGCAAAGGACGCTGGAGACGCGCCTGCATGCCGCCATCGAGGCGGGCGCCGAACGGGCCTTCGCGCGATGACCTGCTGCGCAACGTCGCGGAAGCGCCGACGGACGGCGGCCTCATGACGCGGATCCGGCTCGTATCCGGCGCGGCGACGGTGGCGGCCTGGACGTTCCTCTCGCGCGTGCTCGGCTTTGTCCGTGACGTCCTGATCGCGGCCTGGCTTGGAAGCGGCCCCGTGGCGGAGGCGTTCCTCGTGGCCTTTTCCCTTCCCAACATGCTGCGAAGGTTCTTCGCGGAAGGCGCCTTCAACACGGCTTTCGTGCCCATGTTCGCGAAGAAGCTCGAAGCCGGCGGGGACGCGGGCGGCTTTGCGCGGGACGCCCTGTCGGGACTGTCGCTGGCCGTGGTCGTCATCGCGGCTCTCGGCACGGCGTTCATGCCGTGGCTCGTTCTCGCAATGGCCAGCGGGTTCGCGAGCGACATGCGCTTCGGCGCGGCCGTGACGCTCGGGCGGATCATGTTCGCCTACATCGTGTTCATCTCGCTCGCCGCGCTCTTTTCCGGCATCCTCAACGCGGGAGGAAGGTTCGCCGCCGCGGCCGCCGCGCCCGTGCTCCTGAACGTCATCCTGATCGGCGCCCTGACCCTTGCCGAGCTCGGCCTCGGAGGCTCCGCGATCGGGCAGGCGGAAAGCGCGCGCCATGGCACGCTTCTGGCGTTCGGCGTGGTCCTGGCGGGCGTCGCGCAGCTCGCACTCGTCTGGCACGCGGCGCGGAGGGCCGGATTCGGCCTCCTGCCCGGGCTGCCGCGCTGGACGCCCGAACTCAAGCGGCTTGCCGTTGTCGCCGCGCCGGCCATGCTGGCCGGCGGCGTCGTTCAGGTCAATCTCCTGGTGGGCCGGCAGGTGGCCAGTCACTTCGACGGCGCCATCGTGTGGCTGTCCTTCGCGGACCGGCTCTACCAGCTTCCCCTCGGCGTGGTCGGCATCGCGATCGGGATCGTGCTCCTGCCGGATCTCTCGCGCCGCCTGGCGGCCGGCGACACGGACGGCGGCCGGTTCGCGTTCTCGCGGGCCGTCGAGATGTCGCTGGCGCTTGCCGTTCCCGCAGCCGCAGCGCTTGCGGTGATTCCCGCGGCGATGGTGCGCACGCTTTTCGAGCATGGGGCGTTCGGGCCGGACGACACCGCGGCAACGGCGCTGGCCGCGGCGGTCTACGCGCTCGGGCTCCCGGCATTCGTGCTGCAAAAGGCGTTGCAGCCGCTCTATTTCGCACGGCAGGACACGAGGAGTCCGTTCCGCTTCGCTGCCGCCGCAATGCTGATGAACGCGCTTCTGGCGATCGGCCTCGCGCCGGTCGTCGGATACATCGCCGCCGCGGTCGGCACGACGCTGGCGGCATGGTTCATGCTGGCCCTGCTTCACCTCGGGTCGAGGAGGCTGGGCCCGGCCGCCCGGCTGGACGCGCAGGCCCGGGCGCGCCTGCCGCGGGTGCTTGCCGCAACGGCGGTGATGGCGGCCGGACTCTGGATGCTGGAGCTCCTGCTGGCCCCGGCCGGCGCAAAGGGCACGCTCGCGCAGGCCGGCAGCCTGGCCCTGCTCTGCGTCCTTGGGATCCTGATCTACGGCGCGGCAGGCATTGCGCTCAGGGCGTTTTCGGTCACGGAGCTCGCGAACGCGATGCGGCGGTAGCCGGGATCCGCCTATCGCTGCCGGATCCGGTCCAGCAGCCTGCGCAAGGCGCCGCGCGCGAGGGCCGGGGCAAGCGCGAATCCGAGCGCGAAGCCGGCCGCATCGGCCACCCAGCCGCTCGACCCGCCGAAGACGGCCGCAAAGACAAGCTGGATCCCGAGCAGGAACGCTATCAGCGTGAAGGCGCGGTACCGGTTCTGCCCGGTCACGCCGAACCCGACCCACAGCAGGAAGGTGTAGGCGCCGATCAGGCCGTAGACCGAAGGGAAGCCGCCGATCAGCGGGAACTCGTCACCTGTCAGGCCTGCGAAGATCAGCGCGCCAAAGGCGCCGCAGCAGAAAAACAGGACCAGAACGGCGAGATTGCCAAACGCCTCGCCCACGAGCTTCCCGATGGCGAGCAGGAACACGATGACGAAGACCGCGTGGGCGAAGCCCTGATGGATGAACGGGTACGTGACGAACCGGCGGAGATGCTCGGGCGCCCAGTTGCCGGACTCGACCATCCATGCCAGAAGCGGGCCGTAGAATGCGAATTCCCGGATCGCGTCCGGGCGCCAGCCGACGGCGGCCGGCCCGCCGACAAGCCCCCGGGCGCCGAACGCCAGAAACGCCTCGATCACGAAGATCGACAGCGCCAATGCCGCGACCGCCGGCGGCAGGGCGTTGAAGGCTGGCTGCAAACGGTCGTCCCGCATCGCTTGCCTTTCTTGACGGAGGCACAGGCTCTCGGTAAGGCCTGCGGGCAGGAAGTTCCAGAGGACCGCGACCGCATGCCGGCTCCCGCATTCGTTCCCCGCGTGTTTTCGGGAATCCAGCCGTCCGGCGGATTGACCCTCGGAAACTATCTCGGGGCGCTCAGGCACTTCGTCGACATGCAGGACCGCGGCGACCGGGAGTGCGTCTACTGCATCGTCGACCTGCATGCGATCACGACGTGGCAGGAGCCGGACGCGCTGGTCCGGAACACGCGCGAGGCGGCCGCCGCCTTCATGGCGTGCGGCATAGATCCGCGACGGTCGGTCCTCTTCAGCCAGAGCCAGGTGCCGGCTCATGCGCAGCTGGCATGGATCTTCAACTGCGTCGCGCGAATGGGATGGATGGGCCGGATGGCCCAGTGGAAGGACAAGGCCGGCAGGAACGCGGAAAACGCCTCGCTCGGCCTTTTCGCCTATCCCGCGCTCATGGCGGCCGACATTCTCGTCTATCATGCGACCCACGTGCCCGTGGGCGAGGACCAGAAGCAGCATCTGGAGCTCACGCGCGACATTGCGGCGAAGTTCAACCACGACTACGGCACTGACTTCTTTCCCATCGCCGAACCGGTGATCGAGGGACCGGCAACGCGGGTGATGAGCCTGCGTGACGGCAGGCGCAAGATGTCGAAGAGCGACGAGTCGGACATGAGCCGAATCAACCTTTCGGACGACGCCGACTCGATCGCGCTGAAGTTCCGGAAGGCAAGGACCGATCCGGAGCCCCTGCCCGGAACCTACGGCGAGCTGGAAGGGCGGCCCGAGGCGCGCAACCTGATCGACATCTATGCCGGCCTGACGGGAATGACGCCGGACGCCGTCATGGCCGAGTTCGCCGGTCAGGGATGGGGCAGCTTCAAGCCGCGCCTCGCCGAGGCCGCGGTCGAGGCCCTGGCGCCGATCACGAGCGAGATGAACCGCCTTCTGGGCGATCCCGCCGAAATCGACCGCATCCTGAGCAAGGGCGCGGCCCGCGCCCGCGAGATCGCCGCGCCCGTCATTGCAGGGACCTTCGAGATCGTGGGCATGATCCCGCCCCGATGAACGGCGCGCGAAGCCGGGACGGCGGCGGCGGGCGGCCCGGCCTCCTGCCGGGTCCGGGGCCGTCCGGCACGGCGCGCCAGCGCGACGCCCGCCCGGGCGCGGACGGCAGCGACAGCCTGGCGGCGCCCTGCCAAACGACCGCGCCGTCACGGCCTGCGACCAGGGCCCGTTGACAGTTGTCTTGCGAATCGTCGGGCTCCATGCCATGTCCTGTCCCGACGACCGCCGGAACGGCGGCACGGTCAGGAAAACAGGGCATCATGAACGCAGACAGGACGGTGACGGCCGGCGCCATGCGGGCGCGGACCGGGGACATGCTGCCGGGCAGGGCGTCCGACCCCGGCGGCACGGCGGCGGACAGCCGCCGCTTCATGGAGGCGGTGCCGTGGCGGTTCCGCACGGGGTCGCCGTGGCGCGGCCTCCCCGCGCGGTCCGGGAACCGGGACGGCGTCTTCAGGCGGTTCCGGCGCCGGCCGCTTCCGGGGGCCTTCGCGCGCGGTTCCGACGCCTTGTCCGAGGAGTCCGGCCTCGCGCGCGTGTCCGGCGGCGGCACGGCGGTCCGGGCGACCCGGAAGGCGTCCGGCGCAAAAGGGGGACCTCGGGCCAGGGGACCGGACGTTCCCGGGGCGGCCTGACGGGCAGGGCCGTGGCCGTCGCGGACGCGCCGGGATGCCCTGTCCGCTTCAGGATCCTTCCCGGCCAGGCGCACGGCCCTATGGGGTGCCGGGGCTTCCCGGCGGCCTGGCGTTCGGGGCCTTCGCCGGCGACAGGGCGTCCGGCGCGGACCGGCTGCTCGAGGACCTTGCGGAACGCGGGGCGGAGGCGGCGGTCCCGTCGAGGCGGAGCCGGACGGCGCCGCGGGCGCACGGCCGGGAGGTCTGCGGGTGGCGGCGCCTGGCGGAGAGCCTCTTCGCGAAGGCCGGGGAGTTCCGGGCGGTCGCGGCGCGCTGCGCCAGGACCGGCGAGAGCTTCGCGGCGGGCATCGCCTCGTCGCCGGCGTGGTCGCCGCGACATGACTGTCAACGGGCCCTAGGCTGTGTACCCATTTAATTGCTTCGCCAGATCCCGCAGCAGGAAGCGACTGGCAGCGAGCTGCACGGCCGACAGAAAGTTGCGGGCGGTCTTGTCGTAGCGCGAGGCGACGCGACGGAATTCCTTGATCCTGCCGAAGAACCGCTCGATCCGATTGCGACCCTTGTACAGGGTGCGGTCAAAGGGCCGGGGGATCTTGCGGCAGGACCGAGAGGGGATGTTCGCCTGGGCCCCCGCCTGTTCGATGCACCGGACGACAGCATTGGCATCATGGGCCTTGTCGCCGAGGACCATCTCACCGGGGACGAGATCGGCAAGCAGTGCCTTGGCCTGGGCACAGTCCGAGGCCTGACCCGGGGTCAGGACCAGGGCCTGCACCGTGTCCGTCCCGCTCAGGGCGAGATGGACCTTGGTCGTCCGGCCGCCACGGCTCAGGCCGATCTGCGGCGGCGGCCCGTCGCGACGGGCCCCGGCGGCGTGCTTGTGGGCCCGCACGACGGAGGAGTCCAGCATACGCAGGCGCACGGGTCCGACCGCACCACCGTTTGCATCGTCATCATCGTCCGCTCGCTCGGCCAGCGCCTGCATGATTCGGGCCCAGGTGCCGTTCCGGCTCCAGCGGTTGCAGCGATTGAAGCAGGTCGAGTAGGGACCGTAGCGCTCTGGGAGATCCCGCCAGGGGATGCCGGTGCGCAACACGAAGAAGATACCATCCATGACCCTTCGGTCCTGCAACCGACGCGGGCCCTGATGTGTCTGGGGAAGCACCGAGCGGAGGATCGCCCACTCCGCATCGGTCATGTCGTGGCGGTGTCCGCTCATGGGTCTGCTCCTGCCTGATGGTTTTTGGGCTCCTCTCGCAGCTCCAGACAGACCTGTCAATATTCAAGTACACAGCCTAGTTCAGGTAGGGCCCGGGATCGACGCTTTCGAAGCCTTCGCGCACCTCGAAGTGGAGGAAGGGCGGATTCGCGTCGCGCACGACCGCGATCATCTGGCCACGCCTTACGCTGTCGCCCTTCGCCACGGCGATGTCGTCCAGGCCCGCATAGACGGTCAGCAGGTCGCCCTCGTGCCGAAGGACAAGGATCGGCACCTGGTCGGTGTCACGCGTGATCGCGGCGACCGTGCCCGCGTCAGCGGCCAGCACCTCCGCGCCGGCCGGCGCGGAAATCCCGATGCCTTCGCTCGCGCCCTTCCTGAAGGGCCGCACGATGCTGCCCTGGACCGGCATCCTCAGGCGGGAGCTGTCCGAAGCGGCCGTCTGCGGGCCCGCCGCCCCCGCCGGCCTTGCCTGCGGCGCCGCCGCGGCCGCCGTCGTGCCGGGCAGCGGCCTGGAAGCCGACGGCGGCAACGGCGTTTCGGATCCCGAGCCCGGCATTTCGACTGTCGTGGTCTCTATGGCTCCCGCAGATGCCTCCGCCGGCGGGATCGTCAGGACCTGGCCGACCCGAAGCTCCGGGTTGGCGCCAAGCCCGTTCCGCGCCACGATGCTCGCGGCCGACACGCCGTAGTGCCTGGCGATCGTGAACACCGTCTCTCCGGCAGCCACCACGTGGCGCACCGGAACCGAGGCCGGGGACGTCGCCTCGGCCCTGTCGATGGCCGAACCGGCGAGCTCGACGACGCTTGACGAGCCTTCGGAGGAATCCGGCCCGCGGAGCCTCTGCGAGGAAACCTCGCCCCGGCCGCCGGGCCTGGACGCGGAATCAACGGCGGCCTGCACCGCATCCGACGTGTCCATCTGTCCGGCCGCTCCCCGGAAGTCGAAGTCCAGGCCCCGACGCATGTCGCCGCCGCAGGCGACAAGCGCCATCGTGCCGGACAGAAGGACAGCCAGCCGGGTTGGGAATGCCGAACGAGTCATGCGCTTGCTCCTCCTGACTGATGCCGCAGACCCCGGGAGGCCACCGGCGATGCGGCGTCACGGACCTGCCTGCGCCTCGGTGCCGCCACGCCGTCCCGACCATAGCATCGTTCGCGCGGCCTGCGCCAACAAAAGGCTGCGACCGCGCCGGCCGATCCTGATGCGCCGCCGCGGCCGGCCCTATTCCCGGCCCATTCCCTCGACGAGCGGCACGAAACGCACCTGCAGCAGCTCGTCGTACTCGAATCCGCCGTCGGTTCGGGAAACCTTGACCAGGGCCTGCACCGCGTCGGACCGGCCCACGGGCACAACCATGACGCCGCCGGCCTTGAGCTCGGCGAGGAGCGGCCCCGGAGGGTCCTCGGCGGCCGCGGTCACGATGATCCGGTCGAACGGGGCCTGTTCCGGGAATCCCCGGGTTCCGTCCGAGGCAATCGCAGTTATGTTGGCAAGGCCCAGGCGCCCGAAGACCTCCCGCGCCTCCCGGACGAGCCGCGGATGCCGCTCGACCGTGTAGACCCGGCGCGCCAGCCGGCTCAGGATGGCCGCCTGGTAGCCCGATCCGGTGCCGATCTCGAGCACCTTGTGGCGGGGCGTGACGCCAAGCGCCTGCGTCATCAGGCCCACGACGGCCGGCTGGCTGATCGTCTGGCCGCATGCGATGGGAAGCGGGGTGTCCTCGTAGGCCCGGTCGGCGAAGATGCCTTTCACGAAGTCCGCCCTGTCCGTCGCCTCCATGGCGGCGAGGACGCGCGAGTCCGTCACCCCGTGCTGCCGGAGCGAACGGGCGAACCGCAGGCGCTGCTCGGCCTCGAGAGTCATGTGTCAAGCCGGCCGCGCAGGGCCGCGACCACGTCATGCGCCGTCAGGTCCGCCCGAAGCGGGGTCACCGAGATGTAGCCGTCCAGGTTGGCGGCCACGTCCGTCCCGGGTCCCGCCGGCATGTGCTGGGGGCCGCCCTTGACCCAGAGGAACGTGCGGCCCGACGGCGAACGGTGCGGCTCGATTCCGAAGCTCGTCCCCTCGCGCCAGCCCTGGGTCGCGACCCGGACGCCCCGGACGGCCGCTGCGGGTTTCGGCGGGAAGTTCACGTTGTAGAACACCCGGTAGGATTCATCCTCCCAGATCCCGTGCTCCAGGAGTTTCCGCACGGTCGCCGCCCCGTGTGCAAGAGCGGCCTCGAACGGGCTTTCCAGGCCGGCGCTTTCGGGTCCCAGGAACTGGCTGAGCGCGATCGCGGGAACCCCTTGCAGCGCCGCCTCGATCACCGCCCCCACGGTGCCGGAATAGAGGACGTTCTCCCCGGCGTTGTTGCCGCGGTTCACGCCCGAGAGCACGAGGTCGGGCGGCGCGTCCCTCATCACCTGGTGAAGCCCCGCAAGCACGCAGTCGGCCGGCGACCCTTCTGCGGCGAAGCGGCGCGGCCCGAACTCCGACAGGAGCATCGGGTGCGTGTAGCTGATGCAATGCCCGACGCCCGACTGCTCGAAGGCGGGCGCCACGGTCCAGACCTCCCCGTCCTCGCCGGCAACCCGGTGCGCAATTTCGCCAAGGATACGGAGGCCCGGCGCGTTGAAGCCGTCGTCATTGGTGATGAGAATGCGCATGCCACCGCTTTAGGGGAGCACGCCGCGCCGGACAAGGCGCGCCCGGGTCTCGCGGCGGAATCGCCGCCGCGGCCTGGATCCGGACGTGCCGGACATCGCGCTTCGACCGGTCACCCCCTTGGATCCGCGAAGGAGAACGCCGGCATTCGCGACCGTTCAGCCGATGGCCGCCAGGATGCCGCGTGCGGCGACGTCGGGCGAGGTCAGGTCGCCCCCGCCCTCGCCCGGAAAGAACCTTGCCCGGGTCCCGGTCGGCATGGGCGGCGGCGAGAGTATCATGACGCGCGGGCCCGTGCGCGCGGTCTCGGCCTTCCAGCTTCTGGCAAGCGCGATCTGGGCCGCCTTCGTCGCGCCATAGGCGGAGAAGAAAGGCGCGCCCGCACGGGCGTCGTCAAGGAAAACCGCCTTGCCCTCGTCGGCGGCCTCGAGAAGCGGAGCCACGCAGGCGATCAGCGTCGCGGTCGCAGTGACGTTGGTTGCGAGGGATCTTGCCAGGTCCCCGGCGTCGAGATGCGCGGCGGGCGCCAGCGGCGCCGCATGGACCGCCGCATGCACCCAAAGATCGGCACGGCCCCATCGTTCCCGGATGCTGCGGCACACGGCCGCACAGGCGGCATGGTCGGTCAGGTCGACGGGCACGAGCGTCGCGCTTCCGCCGCCCGCCCGAATGCGGTCGTCGAGATCTTCGAGGCCGCCCGCCGTTCTCGCGATGGCCACGACATGATGGTCCCTTGCCAGCGCCGCCGACAGCGCGGCCCCAAGCCCGCGAGAGGCTCCGGTGACAATGGCGACCTTGCCCATTGTGACCCTTTTGCCACATCGTCCCCGATCGTCAATGGCCGCCCGTTGGCAGAATCGGGCGGCACCGCTACATTGGCGTCTTTCTCGCAAGAATCCCTTGGGGGGATGTCTTGATCCGATCCGCATGCATAATGGCTGCGCTTCTCCCTGCGTTTCTGGCGGCGGACGCTGCCCTCGCGGCGGAGACGACGTCGCCGGAGGACGCGGGCAAGCCTTCCCAGCGCCAGGTTGCGGCCACCGACGTCCATGCGCCCCGTCACCGCGGTTCGCTCCGTCCGCAGCTTCGGGACGCATGCTCGCCGGAGAGCGAGGAGGTGGCGGCCCTGAAAAGGATGCTCGATTCGGAAGCGCTTCAGTACGTGGGAATCGCTTGCGGAGTGGCGCGCCGCCACGACATCCCCGAAGGGGTCTTCCTGCGGCTCATCACGAAGGAATCCGGGTGGAATGCAGGGGCGAGCTCGCGCAGGGGCGCCGTCGGACTGGCGCAGCTGATGCCCGCCACGGCTCGGTCGCTTGGCGTGGATCCCAGCGATCCGGCCCAGAACCTTGAGGGCGGCGCGCGGTACCTCGCCGAACAGCACACGAAGTTCGGGTCCTGGCCGCTGGCGCTGGCGGCGTACAATGCGGGGCCTTACGCGGTCAGAAAGTATCGCGACATTCCTCCGTACCGCGAAACCAGGCGCTTCGTGCGGGAAGTCTTCGGGAGCGGCTGAGCCGCCGCGCCTTGCAAAGCGTGCGCGCCCCGGTGAATCTGATCTCATGGCACGGGAGACGGACGGACGAGCGGAACGCGGCCTGAAGGTGCGCGTCACGACGGCCAGGCGGCGAAAGCCGTCCTCCACGCGCTGGCTCGAGCGGCAGCTGAACGACCCCTACGTGCGCCGCGCGAAGGCCGAGGGCTACCGCGGCCGGGCGGCCTACAAGCTCATGGAAATCGACGACAGGCGCCGGTTCCTGAAGCCGGGCGCACGGGTGCTGGACCTCGGTTCGGCACCGGGCGGATGGTGCCAGGTCGCGGTCCGGCGCGTGAATGCGCTCGGCGAGAGGCGGGGCGAGATGGCCGGGCGGGTCATCGGCGTCGACATGAAGGAGGTCGACCCGGTCCCGGGAGCGGAGATCCACGTTCTCGACTTCCTGTCGGACGGCGCGGACGACCGCGTCCGGGACTGGCTGGGCGGCACGGCCGACGTCGTGATGTCGGACATGGCGGCGAATTCGTCCGGGCACAGGCAGACCGACCACGCGCGGATCATGGCGCTCTGCGAGGCGGCGGCCGATCTTGCCCTCGACACGCTCGACGAAGGCGGAACCTTTCTCGCCAAGGTCCTCGCGGGCGGCGCGGATTCAGGCCTTCAGGGCGTTCTCAAGCGGCGGTTCGGAAAGGTCGCCACCGTGAAGCCCCCTGCGAGCCGCGCCGAATCGCGGGAGAAGTTCGTCGTCGCCACGGGGTTCCGTGCCGAACGCGGCGCCGGGGCATAGCCTTGCGGTCCCGGAACGGCCCCGATCGGGGCCGGGCCGCCGCATCGCGGACAGGCGCCCTCGGCTCCGGCGCCATGCGCAGGGAGCGCCGCCGTCCCCGACACCGGGTCGCGCGCGGGCGGCGGCGGAAGATCCCGCCCGGCAAGGCCCTTGGCGGCCCGCCATGCGCGGTCCCCGGCGCGCAATCGCGGTTGCCTCGCAAAACGTTTCGTGCAAGCGGTTCGGGAAACGGGGGTCGCTTGCAGAACGTCATCTTCATTCCGGCACGCTATCAGTCGGCACGTTTTCCGGGCAAGCCCCTGGCAATGCTGCGGGGCGCGTCCGGCGATGCGCGGTCCCTGATCCGGAGAAGCTGGGAGGCGGCCCGCAAGGTTGCGGGCATCAGCGCCGTGCATGTCCTGACGGACGACCGGCGCATCGCCGACGAGGCGGAAGCGTTCGGCGCGGACGTGATGATGACGTCAGGGCGCCCGAGGAACGGGACGGAGCGATGCGCGGAGGCGCTGCGGATGCTGGACGACGATCCCGACGTCGTGATCAACCTCCAGGGCGACGCGCCGCTGATGCCGCCGCACTATGTCGAGGCGCTCTCCGCGGCCATGGGCGACGCCGCCGTGGAGGTCGCGACGCCCGTGCTCAGGACGGGGGAGGCGCATCTCGCGTCGCTCCGGGCGGACCGGGCGGCCGGCCGGACCGGCGCGACGACCGCCGTGTTCGGAACGGGCGGCGAGGCGCTCTACTTCTCGAAGGAGGTGCTGCCGTTCGGCGGCCGGGATGCCGGCGCGCCCGTCTTTCACCATGTCGGCTGCTACGCCTACCGTCCCGAGGCCCTCAGGCGGTACGCCGGCCTGGCGGTCGGCGCGCTCGAGGCGGCGGAGGGTCTCGAGCAGCTGCGATTTCTCGAACGCGGGATCCCCGTGCGATGCGTCGAGGTCGAAGCGCGCGGACGCGCCTTCTGGGAGCTGAACAATCCCTCCGACGTGCCGCGCATCGAGGAGATCATGCAACGGGAGGGAATCGCATGAGGGACGTCCGCGTGGGAGACGTGACGTTCGGCAACGCAAGGCGATTCGTCCTGATCGCGGGCCCGTGCCAGCTCGAGAGCCTGGACCATTCACGGATGCTGGCGGACACGCTCCTGGGCCTCTGCAGGGACATCGGCATCGGCTATGTCTTCAAGGCAAGCTATGACAAGGCCAACCGGACAAGCCTGAAGGGACGTCGCGGGACGGGAATTGACGAGGGTCTCCCGATCCTGAGCGCGATTCGCGAGGAGTTCGGATGCCCCGTTCTGACCGACGTCCACGAAGCCGCGCACTGCGCGCCTGCCGCCGAGGCGGCGGACGTCCTGCAGATCCCGGCCTTCCTCTGCCGCCAGACCGACCTTCTGCTGGCCGCCGGCGAGACGGGCGCGGCGGTCAACGTGAAGAAGGGGCAGTTCATGGCGCCCTGGGACGTGGGCCGGGTCGTCGAGAAGATCGAGGCCACCGGCAACGAGCGGGTCATCCTGACCGAACGCGGCGCAAGCTTCGGCTACAACATGCTCGTGTCCGACATGCGGAACCTTCCGATCATGGCGGAGACGGGGTGCCCGGTCGTCTTTGACGCGACTCACTCCGTGCAGATGCCGGGCGCGCAGGGAGGGTCGTCGGGAGGGCAGGCAAGGTTCGCGGGACCGCTGGCGCGCGCCGCCGTGGCTGTCGGGGTTTCGGGCGTCTTCATCGAAACCCACGAGGAGCCCTCGCGCGCGCCCTCCGACGGCCCGAGCATGGTTCCGCTGGACGAGATGGGAGGGCTCCTGCGGAAGCTCGTCGAGATCGACCGGCTGGTGAAGCCATGACAGCGGCGCACTTCGGCAAGGCGCTTCGAACCGATCTTGAGGGCCTCGAGGCGCTGGCGGAAGGCGTGGACGCCATGGCCGCCGACGTCGAGGCGGCGCTCGGCCTCATAGATGGCATGAAGGGGCGCCTGATCGTCACCGGCCTTGGCAAGTCCGGGCATGTCGGCGCAAAGCTCGCCGCGACATTCGCGTCCACGGGAACGCCGGCCTATTTCCTGCATCCCGCCGAGGCGAGCCACGGCGATCTCGGCATGGTCCAGCCGGAGGACGTGATTCTCGCGCTTTCCCGGTCCGGGGAGACGGCCGAGCTCCGCGACGTCCTGGCCTACGCGAAGCGGCGGCGCGTGCCCCTCATCGCCCTGACCAGCGATCCCGACGGGACGCTTGCGCGCACCGCCAGCGTCGCCCTGGTGCTCCCGGAGGTGCGCGAGGCCTGCCCGCACAACCTGGCGCCGACGACCTCGACGCTCCTGCAGCTGGCGGCGGGCGACGCCCTCGCCGTCGCGCTGCTGCAGCGAAAGGGCTTCGGCCCGGACAGTTTCCATGCCTTCCACCCCGGAGGCTCGCTCGGCGCCGCCCTCAGACGCGTCGCGGAGATCATGCACGGGGCTGACAGGCTGCCGCTCGTCGAATCCGGCGCGCCGGTGGTCGCGGCGATCCACGAACTGTCGGCGCGGGGCTTCGGAATCGTTGGCGTGACCGACGGCGAGAGGCTGCTGGGCGTCATCACTGACGGCGACGTCAGGCGCTACCTGGAAAGGATGGCCGGAACGACGATGCAGCACGCGCTCCACGACATGCGGGCCGACGCCGTGATGACGGCGGACTCGGTGACGCTCTCGCCCGACACGATCGCGGGCGAAGCCCTCTCGGTCCTCGAGGAGCGGCGGATCTCGGCCGCCTTCGTGCTCGACGGCGCGCGGCGCCCCCTCGGCCTGATCACGATGCTCCGGCTGCTGAACCGCCGTGCCGCCTGACCGGCGCTCCCGGCGCCTTGCGGCCGGGCCCCGCCGGACGCCCTCGCGTCACGCCGGGAAGCGTTTCCGGGAGGCCGGCCCGGCGCCGGTCCCGAGCTGGTCGCGAAGCGCGCGCGGGGGCACCTCGGCCACCTCGCCCGGCTTCAGCGTGCCGAGCCGGAAGGGGCCGTAGCAAATCCGGATCAACCGATTGACGGGAAACCCCAGGGCCTCCATCGCCCGCCTGACCTCGCGGTTCCGGCCTTCACGCAGGGCGACGGTCGTCCACGCGTTCCCGCCCTGCTGGCGGTCAAGCGTCACGCTGATGGGACGGAACCGCTCGCCATCGAGATCCATGCCCTTCGCCAGCGTCGCGAAGCTGTCCTTGCAGGGCCGTCCGTGCAGGCGAACCCGGTACCTGCGCACCCATCCTGCAGACGGAAGCTCAAGGCGGCGCTTGATCCCTCCGTCATTCGTCAGGAGCAGCAGTCCCTCGGAATCCATGTCGAGGCGGCCGACCGAAACGACCCTCGGAAGCGTGGCGGGCAGGCTGTCGAAAACCGTCGGCCGCCCCTTTTCGTCGCGGGCCGAGGTCACGAGCCCCCTGGGCTTGTGGTAGAGCCAGACGCGCGCCGGTTCGCAGGCGCCGAGCGCCTTGCCGTCAACCGTGATCCTGTCGGCCTCACGAACGTTGAGGGCGGGACTCCGCGCGGTCCTGCCGTTCACGGTCACGCGGCCCGCCACGATCATGCGTTCGGCCTCGCGGCGGGACGCGACTCCGTGGCGCGCCAGAACCTTCGCAATGCGGTCGCCGGCATGATCCGTCATGGAAACGACCTACCGCGATGCACGGGCGGCGGAAAGCCGCAACGGGGAATCGCGGTCGCCGGCATCGAGCCGATTGGCACGGTCGCCGTCCTGCCGACCATCTGCATTGCGGCCCGTGATGATCGGACCGGCCCTCTTGGGCGCGGACGAGGGCGTCAAGCTGTCCTGCCGGATGACTGCGGGCGCCCGGGCCGCGCGCCGAACCATCGGCGTCAGGCATCGTCGCGGGCGCGGCGCCTGCCAGCGTCCCGGCTCCCCCGCGCCGCGGCCGATGCCGGGACGAGGCACGCTTGCCCCTTGATGCCGTCCGATCGGCGCTGCAAGGGAAGGCATGGGATTCGAAAGCTGGATGCACCTCGCCCTGGAGGAGGCGCGCGCCGCCGGTGACCGGAACGAGGTGCCGGTGGGCGCGGTCCTGATCGGGCCGGACCGGCGGATCCTGGCGCGCGACGGAAACCGGACACGCGAGCTGTCCGATCCGACCGCCCATGCGGAACTTCTGGTCATTCGCGCCGGATCGTCGCGCCTTCGCACCGAACGCCTGGCGGGCTGCGACCTCTACGTGACGCTGGAACCGTGCGCCATGTGCGCAGGCGCGATCTCTGCGGCGCGCATCGCGCGCCTCTACTACGGAGCGCAGGATCCGAAGTCCGGCGGCGTGGCCCATGGCGCGCGCGTGTTCTCGCATCCGCAGGCGCACCATGCGCCCGAGGTCTATGACGGCATTGGCGCGGAGGCCTCCGCAAGGCTTCTCCGGAACCTGTTCCGGGACAGGCGCTGAAGGCGCGGCTGGCAGGCGGGATGCCGGAAGGCGCGCTTGGCCGGCAGGAACCGGGGCTTCCGGTCCGCCACGGCCGCCCGGCAGCGGTCCCGGGGGCCATGCCGCAAGGATCAGATCTCAAGCGTCTCCATCACGTCGGGCGTGCGCACGTCCACGCCGGGCAGGCCGGCTGCGAGCTCGTCGGCCGACTGCGCGAGAACCGGGAAGGTCCTGTAGTGGCAGGGGATCACGGTCCTGAAGCGGAAGTACTTCCTCGCCGCCCAGGCAGCGGCCTTCATGTCCATCGTGAAATGCCCTCCGGCACAGAGGATCCCGATGTCCGGCGCATGGTATTCGCCGATCCAGGCCATGTCCGCCATGATGTCGGTGTCGCCCGAGACGTAGATGCAGCGCCCCTCGCCGCGGATGACGTATCCGGCCTCGGCGCCTGCGTAGACCGGCCCCGCATCGGAACCGAGCGAGGACGAGTGGGCCGCCGCGACCATCGAGACCGCGACCTCGCCCAGGCGCACCGTGCCGCCCTTGTTGAACCCCACTGCCGCCACGCCCTCGGTCGCCTCCCAATGGCTCATCAGGTCGTAGATCCCGACGAGCGGCGCGCCGGTCTCCCGGGACAGCGCGAGCGCGTCTCCCGCATGGTCGCCATGCCCATGGGTCAGAAGGATGTGGGTGGCGCCGGCCGTTGCCGCGCCGCGACTCGCCTCCGGAAAGACGGGATTGCCGCTCAGCCATGGATCCACGAGCAAGGTCTGGTCCTCGATCTCGATCCGGAATCCGCTGTGGCCCAGCCAGGTGAGTTTCATTTTCGCCTCCCTTGTGTTCGGTTCCACGGTAGCAGGAGACGGCATGGACTTGACAGGCGCAATCGACGGGTACTGCGAGCGGACGGATCCCTCGCTCTGGTCCGAGCCGGTCAACGCAGCGACCAACATCGCCTTCCTCGCGGTGGCGGCCATGATGTGGGCAAGAACGCGCGGCATGCCTGCAGGACGGACGCTTTCGGCGCTCCTTTTCCTGATCGGCGTCGGTTCGGGCCTGTTCCACACGTTTGCGACGGGATGGGCCGCGGTTTCCGACGTGGCCGCGATCGTGGCGTTCACGCTGGCCTACATCTACCTTGCGAACCGGGACTTCATGGGCTGGCCGGCCTGGATTTCGGCGCTCGGCACCCTGGCCTACCTGCCCTATTCCGCTGCCATGACGCGGGTCTTCGAAACGCTGCCGCTCTTCGCGACATCGAGCTTCTACTGGCCGCTGCCCGTTCTCATCCTCGCCTACGCGGCGCTGCTCTGGCGGTCCGCGCCGGCGACGTCCCGCAACCTCCTGGCCGGCGCGGGGATCCTCTGCATTTCCCTGACGGCGCGATCCGCGGACGAAGCGCTGTGCGCCGCCTTCCCGCTGGGGACGCACTTCGTCTGGCACCTGCTGAACGCGGTCATGCTCGGCTGGATGATCGAGACGTGGCGCCGCCACAGGTCCTGACACGGCGCTTCCGGAGCGGCGCCCGGACGGAACGCGAATGCCGCAAGCGCGCGGCTCAGCCGCGGCAGGGGGACTCCGCGCCGCCGGCCGTTCGGCGCCGTGGCGCGGCCCGGGCCTATGCCCGTTCGGCGTACTCCATGGTCTCGGTGTTGACCACGATCCTCTCGCCTTCGCCGACGAAGGGCGGAACGCTGACGCGGACGCCGTTGTCGAGAAGCGCCCGCTTGAAGCCGCTCGCCGCCGTCTGGCCCTTCACGACGGGCTCGGTCTCGCTGACCGTGCACGTCACCTTCTGCGGCAGCGTCGCATTCAGCGCCTCGGACTCGTGATACTCGACCTGGACCGTCATTCCCTCCCGGAGGAACGGCCGGCGCTCGCCGAAGATGCCTTCGGGAATCTCGGTCTGCTCGAACGTCTCGCTGTCCATGAAGACAAGCATGCCGCCGCTTTCGTACAGGAACTGCTGGTCCCTCTGTTCCAGCCGGACCCGCTCGACCTTGTCGGCCGAGCGGAATCTCGCGTTCAGCTTGGAGCCGTTCCGAAGGTTCCGGAGCTCCACCTGCGCGAACGCGCCGCCCTTGCCCGGCTTGACATGCTCGGCCTTCACGGCGACCCAGAGTCCGCCGTTGTGTTCCAGCACGTTGCCGGGCCGAATCTCGTTCCCGCTGATCCTGGGCATGCGAAAGGCCGATGTCTTGCTCACTCGATGGCGCTTGCCGTATAATCGACGGGATGCGCGGCCGCAACAGCCAAGGCACCGGCGAAAGCCGGGGCTGATATGCACATGGTGCATATCAGGTATTCCCAAAAAGAATAACCAAAGCGGCGTCAAAGACTGCATAAAGGGCGTCATGCCAGTCATTTGCAAGGAAAAGGACCTAAGGACGAGACATGGTGGATTTTGTGGATGGCACCGCATTCAACAACGAACAGGGCAATCGCTCGCGAAAGCTCTTCGCGGCCGTCGTGCTCGCTGCGCTTGATGACGCCATCGCCGATGACAAGAAATACGGAAACGGCCCCGAGCAGATCGCGCGCTGGGCGCGGTCGCGCGACGGACGCGAGGTGCTGACCTGCGCGGGCATCGACCCGAACGAGCGCGTCGTGAAGGGGCTCATGGCCTTCGTCGGCAACGGCGTCCGCACGTCCGTGGCGCTCAGCCGCGAGGAGAGCGAGCGGCGGCACGCTGCCGAGCTGGCGGCCGCCGAGGAGGCCAGGCGCGCAGCCTGAGCCCGCTCCCGGCAATCCCGGCATTTCGCGTCCCGATCCTTGCAAGGCCTGCCGCGGGCCGGACGCCTGTCTTCGTCCGTGCCTCCGGTCGCGCGCCTGCGCGACGTGGCCGTCCAGGACGCCAGGGAGCCAGCCGACCCATGCCTGACAGCCTTCCGTTCGACGTGTCCGAGCTTGACCGCCTGGCCGAGACCATCGTCTCGACAGGCGTGAACCTGGCCGAAGGCCAGGATCTTCTTGTCACCGCGTCTGCAGAGGCGCTGCCGCTTGTGCGGCGCGTGGCCGAAATCGCCTACCGCAACGGCGGCGGCCTCGTCACGCCGATCCTGAACGACGAGGAAATCGTCAGGGCGCGGTACAGGCACGGAAGGGCGGAAAGCCTCGATCAGGCGCCCGGCTGGCTCTACCAGGGCATGGCCCGGGCCTACGGCAGCAACACGGCGCGACTGCACATAGCCGCGGAGAACCCGATGGCGCTCGCCGAGGAGGATCCGGAACGCGTCGCCCGGGCGGCGCGCGCCAATGCGGAAGCGTACCGTCCCGCGCTCGAAAGGATCTCCGGCTTCGAGATCAACTGGTCGATTGCCGCCTATCCGGGACGCGCATGGGCCAGGCTGGCGTTCCCGGACCTGGACGGGGACGAGGCCCAGCGCGAGCTTGCGAAGGCGATCTTCTCCGCGTGCCGCATCGACAATGACGATCCTGTCGCCGCGTGGGCGGCGCACAACGCGGCTCTCGCCCTCCGGCGCGACTGGCTGAACGTCCGGAAATTCGCGGCGCTTCACTTCAGGGGCGACGGCACCGACGTGACGATCGGCCTTGCGGACGGGCATTGCTGGATGGGCGGCGCGAGCACGGCGCGGAACGGCATCGTCTGCAACCCGAACATTCCTTCGGAAGAGGTCTTCACGGCCCCTCACAGGGACCGGGTCGACGGAACCGTCCGGGCGACCAGGCCGCTCGCCCACCAGGGCACGCTCATCGAGGACATCGAGGTCCGGTTCAAGGCGGGCCGCGTGGTCGCGGCCAGCGCATCGAGCGGCGAGGAGGTCTTTCTCCGGCTCCTCGAAAGCGACGAAGGCGCGCGCCGCATCGGGGAGGTGGCGCTCGTGCCCCATGCGTCCCCGATCTCGGAAAGCGGCATTCTCTTCTACAACACGCTGTTCGACGAGAACGCGGCCTGCCATGTCGCGCTCGGCCAGTGCTACAAGGACTGCCTGCGGGACGGCGACGTCGCGTCCGAGGACGAGATCGCGAAGCGCGGCGGCAACAGCAGCATCGTCCATGTCGACTGGATGATCGGAGCCGGGGACACCGACATCGACGGGATCACGGCAACGGGCGATCGCGTGGCGGTCTTCCGAAGCGGCAGCTGGGCTGACTGAGCGCGCCCCGCGCCGGAACGTCGCGGAGTCAGAACGGCACGTCCCCTGCCGCTTCCGCCGCCCTGACATAGGCCGCGATCACGTTCTTCCTGCCCGCCTTCTCGAAATCGACCTTCAGCTTCTCGCCCTCGATTCCCGTCACCGCGCCGTAGCCGAACTTCGCGTGGAACACGCGGTCGCCCTCCGCGAAGGCCGATGCCGCGTCAGGACCGGCTGCCGTGGCCCCGGCTTCCCGTGGCTGACCGGGGCCGCGCCGACGCGCGCGCGCCTGCAGGCGCTTCCATCCGGGCGAGTTGTAGACGTCCGCGCGGCCCACCCTCGAGACCATGTCGGACGCCGCCGCCCGCGTGCCCCCGTAGAGCCCGGGCGCGGTCAGCACCTCGATCGCCTCGCCCGGCAATTCGTCAATGAACCTCGAGGGCAGCGCCGTCTGCCACTGGCCGTATGTCAGCCGGTTGCCGACGAAGCTCACATATGCAAGCTCCTCGGCGCGCGTCAGCCCGACATAGGCCAGCCGGCGTTCCTCCTCGAGCCCCTTCACGCCGGATTCGTCCATCGTGCGCTGCGAGGGGAACAGCCCGTCCTCCCATCCCGGCAGGAACACGACGGGGAATTCCAGCCCCTTGGCGGCATGAAGCGTCATGATCACGGCCTTTTCCGCGGCATCGTCGGAGTCGTTGTCCATGACGAGCGAAACGTGCTCCAGGAAGCCCTGAAGGTTCTCGAACCCCTCGAGGGCCTGCACAAGCTCCTTCAGGTTCTCCAGCCGTCCCTCGGCCTCGGGAGTCCGGTGGTCCTGCCACATCCCGGTGTAGCCGGATTCATCCAGGATCCGGCGGGCAAGCTCCAGGTGATCAGCGCCCTCGGCCACGCGAGCGTGCCAGGCCTCGATCAGGCCGACCAGCTTCCGCAGCCCGTCCGCGCCCTTCCCCGCGAGCCCCCTCTCGGCCAGGAGCGTCCGCGCGCCCTCGACCAGCGAAACGCCGCGCGCCCGGGCGCAGGCATGGATCCTCTGCTGCGCGCGTTCGCCAAGCCCGCGTTTCGGACTGTTGACAACCCGCTCGAACGCGAGGTCGTCGTCCGGAGAGACGGCGAGGCGGAAATAGGCCATCGCGTCCCTGATTTCGAGGCGCTCGTAGAAGCGGGGGCCGCCGACGACGCGGTACGGAAGCCCGATCGACAGGAAACGGTCCTCGAAGGCGCGCATCTGGAACGACGCCCGCACGAGGATCGCGATCCCGCCCAGATCGAACGGACGCATGCCTCTCGTTCCGCCCTGAAGCGCCTCGATCTCCTCGCCGATCCAGCGCGCCTCCTCCCCGTCGTCCCAGTGGCCGATCAGGCGGACCTTCTCTCCCGCGTCGCGGTCAGTGAACAGCGTCTTCCCAAGCCGTCCCGCGTTCCGGAGAATCACGCCGGCGGCGGCCGCCAGGATCTGGGGCGTCGAGCGGTAGTTCTGCTCCAGGCGGATGACGCGCGCGCCCGGAAAGTCCTTCTCGAAGCTGAGGATGTTGCCGATCTCGGCACCCCGCCAGCCGTAGATCGACTGGTCGTCGTCCCCGACGCAGCAGATCTGCCCGTGGGCCTGCGCGAGGATCCGCAGCCAGAGGTGCTGGGCAACGTTCGTGTCCTGGTATTCGTCCACGAGGATGTACCGGAACCAGCGCCGGTACCGTTCGAGGACGTCGTCGTGATTCCTCAAGATCTGCAGCACGTGCAGCAGCAGGTCGCCGAAATCCGCCGCGTTCAGCACCTTCAGCCGCTCCTGGTACTGGCCGTAGAGTTCCGCGCCCCGGCCGTTGAAGGCCGCGCCGAGCGACGCCGGCACCCTGTCCGGCGTCCAGTCACGGTTCTTCCAGCCGTCGATATGGTGCGCCAGCTGGCGCGCAGGCCAGCGCTTTTCGTCGATTCCCGATGCGGCGACGAGCTGCCTGAGCAGCCTGACCTGGTCGTCGGTGTCGAGAATCGTGAAGTTCGCCCTGAGGCCGGCGAGTTCGGCATGCCTGCGCAGCAGCCTGGCGCAGATCGAATGGAACGTGCCGAGCCACGGCATGCCCTCGACCGTCTGGCCGAGAAGCGAGGCCACCCGCGATTTCATTGCACGAGCCGCCTTGTTGGTGAACGTGACGGCAAGGATCTCGTCCGGGCGCGCCCTCCCCGTGTTCAGGAGATGCGCGATCCTCGTCGTCAACGCCTTCGTCTTGCCGGTGCCGGCCCCGGCCAGCATGAGCAGCGGGCCGTCAAGCGTCTCCACGGCCTCTCTCTGGGCAGGATTGAGATCCTCGAGGTAAGGCGTTCCCCGCGCGGCAACCGCCTGCATGGAGAGCGGCATCCTGTCAGGAGACTCTTCGCGTTCGAGGGCACTGATCATCGGTCGAGCCTAGCGCACCAGCACCCGGAGATAAAGGACGTTCGCAATCCGTTCGCGTCGGTGCATGCGGCTCGATCAGGCTGTTCGCGCTCCCGCAACGACGGCGGGGAAGGACATTGTCAGCCTCTGCCGGGACGGCTGATGCGGTTCCGCAACGCTTCGAGGCGTCCGGGCCGGTCATTTTTGGCGATTTGGTGACATGGTGGTGACACGGGGACGGTTTCCCTGAACCGAGGAGCGGAGGATGGCCGCGATGATGGCGGGCGGGCGCTCAAGCGGATGCTGCACGGCGAGACGACCGACCCCGGCGTCACCGAGGCGGACAGTCGGCAGGCTGGGCGACCGGCTCGTTTCCAGGAAGACGGGAGGTGGAATTTCCAAGGGCGAATGCCCTGTGCCCGGATCCGGCCCGGAGTTGACCGGGGCGGCGCATGCGCATGGCTTCGGGACATGAGCGACGCGCCGGACACTCTACGGACTCGCCCGGCAGGTCGCCGTCCTGGAGGAACGCATGAACACGATGCAGGCAGACCTTTCGGCCACCCTTGAACGCTTCCGGGCCGACATGGCCGCGCACCGGGAGGACGCGGCGAAGCGCGACAAGGACAACCAGCGCTGGACCGTCGGGTTTGGCATTGCGCAGATCGTCCTGACCGTCGCCGTACTCGCGGCCGGCTTCGCATTCCTCGGCATCCTGATCGGCCTGCCTGTCTGACGGAAGCCGCCTGAACCGACCGATCCGGCGGCGCGGGGCCGCGGAGGCGACACGGGCGGCGGGCCGCGCGCCCGCCCTGCCGGGAGCCTTCCCCAAGATGCTGATTCCAGGCCGGTATTCCGACTCTTCCGGGGAGACACGCCCCCGGATTCCCTGAATGGAAATCAGGCGGAAGGCGGCGGCCCTGCTTGCCTCGACCGCGCTCGCGGCGCTGCCGATGGCCGCGTCTGCCCAGGGCGTGACGCTCAAGGGGTCGGCGGAAATGGGGATCGCGGGCGGCAAGGACGCCGCTGGCGTCAAGCAGGACGCTCAGTTCCACCAGGACATCGACGTGACGTTCGGCATGAGCGGCACCACGGACCAGGGCTTCACCTTCGGCGCGGCGGTTGACCTGGACGAGGACGCGGGCGCCGTCGGCACGGATGACGCCGGGGTCTCGGCCTACGTTGAAGGCGTGTTCGGGCGGATAGAGCTGGGCGACACGGACGGCGCTCTTGACTGGGCGGTTGCGGAGGTTCCCACGGGACCGGGGTCGCTCGGCGACAACGAGGAGCACGGCGGAAACGCCGCGTCCTGGCGCAACAACGGCCTGGACGGCAAGCATGACGGCCAGATCCTGCGCTACAACTCCGGCAACTTCGATGTCGGCGTCGGCACGCTGGCCTTCGGGGTTTCGGCCGAGCTGGTGGACGGCAAGCCCGGCGCGACCTGCTTTCATGATGACAGACTGATTCCTGCACGCATGGGCACGACGGCAAACGCCAATGCGGGCGATTGCTACAACAAAATGCCTGACTTCTCCGACAACTACGACGCCCACGTTCCTTCCGACGACCCGATACTCGGCTTCGGCGTCAAGGGGTCGTTCGCGGGCGGCTTCAGCGCGGGCCTCGGCTTCCAGCGCGGAAGCGAAGTCGGCGAGTGGGACCTGGGCCCGACCTACAACGGCCGTCTTGGCACGGGAGACAATGCAAACGCCTTTGTTACAGGCACCGGCAACGATGCTGTTCCTGACCGAACAGATGGTGATGCTGCGAGTATCGGATGGGATCATGAGCAAATGAAGTACCTGAAGGGCACGACCTCCGAGGTTGCCGTTTCCTTCGGGTATGCCATGGAAGGCTTCGCCTTCGGCGTCGCGGGGTCGAAGATCGACAACGCCGCCGCGAAGAGAATGGACCGCGACATCAACGCAGCAGTTGTCGACGAAAAGGTAGTACTTCGGGCTGCAACTGCAACGAATCCGCACGCTCCCGGCTTCACGGAGCTGACCGACGCGACCCACCTTGCCGTCGGCGCTCAGTTCGGAACGGGGCCGTTCTCGTTCGGCGCGAACTGGGGCAGCCTGGACTACAAGAAGAACAGCTTCAAGGACGTGTCGGGAGTCGGCGTGTCGGCAGGCTACGACCTGGGCGGCGGCGCTTCCGTCCTCGCGGGCTACGGCTCCAGCAAGGTGGAAGACGCGGCGCACCGCTCCAACTCCTGGTCGCTCGGCCTCAAGATGGCGTTCTGACCGGCCGGAAGGGACGCAGTGGGCGGCTTTCGGGCCGCCCCCTGCTCGACCGGCGACGCGGACGGGCGGGAAGGGCATGCCTGGGGGATTTCGTGCCTTTGTGCCTGTCCGTGAGGGAAGGTTCCCCCGGACGCCCGGACGCCCCGTCCGGGGGACGGGCGAGACAGAAGGAAGCAAGACGATGAACGAACTGCTCAAGACGGGCGCCGCCCTCCTCGCGACCGCGTGGCTGTCTGGCAGGCTGCGGCGGCGGCGGCGGCACCACGTCCACCACGCCCGGAGGCGGCGGCACGTCCGGCACGCCCACGCCCGCATCCATCGCGTGGGACAGCGACAATGACGGCAAGACGGACGGTGACGACACACCCTACTCGCTCGGCCCCGTCGCACAACGGGGGACTGCCACCCCGCTGGATGAGGGTGACAGCTACAACGCCAGCGCCGACAATCCCTACAACGATTGGATCAAGGAGCTGACCGACGCCGCCGAGGCTGGCGAAGAGGTTGTCCAGGTTGTCCTCGCACGGATCGTGAACCTCCGTGACGGCTGGGATGCGGACCGCCAGAATGAGGATCCGGGCATCCCCCTCGCCGACTTCACCACCGTGAGCGGCGGCGATCGGGTGGCCGCGCCGCGACCGATCGTCCGGAACAAGGGCATCAGCCGCGGCATCGCGGAGGAGGCCGCCAAGGACATCGCCGCCATTCAGGCGCAGGTCGCCAACCTCGAGGCGATCCGCACCAAGGCCCGCGCCGCCCGGGATGCGCTTGCCGCCGAGATCGCCCGGCTGCGCACCGAGGCCGCGGGCCTGGACCGGCCCGATGATCCCGCGACCCCCGACATCGACGAGAGCGGCAAGGCCCAGAGGGAACGGGCCCGCGCCGACCGGATCCGGACTGTGACCATCCCCGCCCTTGAGACCGCCCGGGATGCGCTTGACCAGCCGCTCTCACAGGAAGCCCGCACTGATCTGGAGGACGAGATCGCGCGCCTCAAGGACCTGAGCGGACTCCTGGCCGCAAAGGCCGATCTCGAGAGACAAAAGACCATGCTCGAGAGCGAACTGACCCCTCTCGAGGACGAGCAAAAGGCCCTGCAGGCCCGGCTTGCCTTGTTCGATGATGGCAACGCCGGCAACGATCCGACCGATGCCGGGTGCAGCAGTACCTTGGCCTGCCAAACGGCTCTCAATGCCAAGACCGACGAGGTCAATGCCAAGGCCAGCGCGATTGTCAACAAACAGGTCGAGATCGACGCCCAAGAGACCTCGATCAACACCAGACGGTCGGAGATCGCTGCCAAGGAGGAAGAAATCGCGACCGATGATGCCCGCAAGGAAGCTTTCGACGCCAAGCAGGCCGAGATCGACGCCGAGGAAGGTAGAGCCACGGACATCGACGCCCAGGCCGACCGGCATGCAAAGCAGCAGGACGCCTACGAAGACGATGTCATCCCCGATCTCGAGGACAAGCTTGCCGAAATCGATAACCACCTCGAAAACATCGGGCCCAGCGTCCAGACGGCAGCCGACCGGCTGGCCGCCGAAAGGCTCGTGGTGAGCGAGCACGCCCAGGCCAGCCTCATCCTCGACCGGCTGGCCGGGGCGGCCGGATCCGGCACTCTCACGGTCCGGAAAACCCAGGATGCCTCCGAGCTCGACACAGCGGGCGGGGATGCGGTCTTTGCCCGCGCGCCCCGGCCGGCGGCGGGCCTCGACGGGGAGGGGGTCCTCCGGGCCCTTGCCACAGCCGGCGGCCGCCCCGACGCCGTCACCGACGAGGACCACGCGCAGTCCCTTGCCAACCTCAATGAGGCCCTTGCGGACCACTGGCGCATCGACCTCACGGGCTTCCTGGTCGTCGCCGACACCGGGCTGTCCGCCGATGACCGCGCGGCCCTCGACGGCACCACCGGGGGCCAGTACGTCCGCGGCACCTTCCGGGGCGTCTACGGCACCTTCTACTGCGCCCTCAGCGTGGGCTGCAAGGACATCAGTGCCGGCGTCCCCGGCGCGTTCGCCGACGGCTGGCACTTCACCCCGGCCGCCCTGACGCGCACCGGGGCCGGCACCGACCAGGACCCCTATGTCTACGCCGTCGGCCGGTATGATGAGATGACAACCCGGCCTTCGGCATCGGCACCTATTCCGCCAACTACGTCTACACGGATGCGGACGGCGACGGCACCTACGAGGTGGTCCCCTACGTCGACTACGGCATCTGGCTGACCGAGGATGGCGGCGGCGCCCCCGTCATCAACTCCCGGATCGGCTTCGTCGGGCCGGACAGCCTCACGGCCCGCGGCCGGCTGGATGTCACGACGCCCGCCGACTCCGTCAACGGCCTTGAAGCCAGCGCCACCTACCAGGGCACCGCCCGGGGCCTTGCCGCCCGCCGGGCCGGCCAGGCGGTGGCCTCGGGGCATTTCGACGCGGACGTGAGGCTCGAGGCCAGATTCGGGGCCAGCCCGACGCTCGGCGGCCGGATCGACAACTTCCGCTCGGCCGATCCCGACAGCCAGGGCACCGACCATGTCAACACGGACTGGGCCATCGATCTCCGCCAGGGGCAGGTCACCGACAACGGGGTCGATACCACGCGCGGCGGCACCTACCCCGACAACGGCCGCTTCCAGGGCGAGGACGTCACGGGCGAGTGGAGCGCCTTCGCCTACGGGGACGATGCCGGGGAGCGCCCCGACGGCTTCTACGGCGGCTTCTCGGCCGCCTTCGACGAAGACGGCATCGACCAGGGCGCCGACGGCGACCTCCACGACGACGGGGCCGTCTTCGGCCTCTTCGACGCCCCGAAGGTCGAGTGACCCCAACCCGCGACCGGCCGGGGGCGCCCCGCGTGCCCCCGGCCCCCACACCCCGGAGACTGGCTGTCAAGTCAGGACACCCACCCGCACAGAGGAGAGACCCATGACCCCCGCGCCAACGACCCCCCGGACCCGCAAGACCGCATTGCTCGTCGCCGCCCCCCTGCTGCTGGCCCTCGCCGCGCCGCCCGCCCTTGCGCAGCTGGTGGTGCCCGGCACGACCACGACCACGAAGAACGGCGTCGAGGGCGCCCAGTGGATCCGCGAGGCCGGCACCCTCAAGGCCGGCACCCCGCCCGTGATTCCCATGAACTGCGGGGAGCTCGGCATGCCAGGCAACATGCCTGTGGGGACGCCGGACAAGACCAGCGCCGAGAAGCCGTGCTTCCGGATCGAGAACAACTGGGGCTCCGGCACCTACCGGGTCATCTCCGTCGATGACAGCTGCCTTGCCCCCGTCAGTCCCATGGTCGCCACCGTGACCCTCAGCGATGACCGGGTCGTTGCCTACTCGATCCGCGATGACGATCGCTGGTGGAGGTGTGACGGGACCGAGGTCCCCTCCCCGTGAGCCTGTCCCTCGCCCACGGTCGCGACATGCGCCGCCACGGACGGCAGCCTCGACCGCTCCGGCCAGACTCCCCTCCCGGACACCGTGGGGTTCGGCGTCGCCGGCATCGACGACAGCTGTCGCAGCATGCGCGGCGTGCAGGTGACGGTCACCCTTGCCGACGATTCCACCGCCGCCGGGCGCTGGACCCTCGCCGCCGACGACATGCCTCCCTGCTGGCCGGAGGCAGGGCCGTCCCCCTTGCGCGCCTTGTCGGGACGGCCCCGACGATCGCGCCCGTCAAGAACGCCTGACCGCCTCCACCCGAAGGAGTCCCCCATGATCCGCCGCCTTCCGCCCGCCGCCCTCGCCCTTGCCGCCCTTGGCCTTCTGACCGCGTGCGGCGGCGGGGGCGGCGAGGGAGGCGGCGGGGAGAGGGCCGGAGCCCGCAACGCCGCCTTCACCGCCGACGGCGGCCAGGCGGTCGCGGCCGGCCGCCTGGCCGCACGGTCCGCACCGCGCTCCGGCAGCGTGCGCCAGTCCGGCGGCAGCCTTTCCCCCGTCGCCGGCGTGACGGTCAGGCGGCTGCCGGACGGGTCGTCTGACATTGTCGTCGAGCGCCGGGACGGGACCCGGACATCCCTGAACACCGTCCGGCATGCCGTGGCGACCCGGACCGGGCGATCCCCCGCCGGACGGCGCGCGGAACCGGGAACCCTGCCGGCGTCGGACGCCACCCGCATCACGGCGGCCGCGGGACTGGCGGACCGGGATCCGGACGATCTCGCCGACCGGATCGCGGGCGGCTGCCGGCTCCACGTCACGGGGGACCGGGAGGCGGGCGCCGTGACGGGCGCCGAGGCGGGGGCCTTCGTCGAGGGTCCCGAACTTGCCGACAACGCGCCCCCGGCCGGCGGCACGGCAGGCTGCGACGGCCCGGCCGCCGGGCTCCGGGCCGCCCGCTGCGGCACCGGCACCGCCACCCCGCTGCGGCCGGGCGGCACCGTTGAAACGGGCGACTGCACCGGCCGGTTCCGGGCCGCCGCCGACTTCGCCGCCGGCACGGTGTCCGGCACCATCGGCCGGATCCGCGTGGCGGGCGTCGGCGAGACCCCGTCGGGCCGGGTCCATGCCGTCCCCCTGCAACCCGGCAATGTCCGCGTGGAGCTGCAGGGCGCCTCCATCGACGCCAGCGGCCGCGCAACGGGCACGGTCCGGCTGGTCAGCCTCGATCCGGACATCCCCTTCACGAGTCAGGAGGGATCGTGGGGCGGCCGCCTGTCGTCCGTCGACGACGGGGCCGGCGTCCCCCGGGCGCTGGCCGGCACCCGTGCCGGGCGGGCCGCGACGGCGGGCGGCACGGAGGTGGCGTACATCGGCGCGCATGCCGGCGCCACCGGGGACTTTTGAAAAAGGCGCGGGGCCGAGGATGACGTCTCCCTCCCCCGCCGCCCCCGGGCGCCGCCGCCTGCCGCCGTCCTGGCTGCGTGCCGCCCTCGGCTTCCTGGCGCCGGCGGCGCTCGCGGCCTCCCTGGCCGTCGCCCAGGAGAGCGCCGCGCCCGTCCTCACGCCCGCCGAGCAGGCCCTCGCGGCGTCCCGGGACCGCCTGGCCGACGGCGACTGGGAGAGCGCCCTGGACCGTCTCCGCCCCCATGCGGCCGACCCCCGCGCGGCCGCCCGCCTCTTCGACCTGGGGCTGGCCCTCCTGAACGCCGGCACGGACCCGCGCCTGCCGGACGCCGCCCGCACCGCGCTCCTTGACGGCGCCGTCGCCGCCTTCCGGGCCCTGCTCGCCGCCGGTCCCGAGGCCACCCGGGCGCGCCTCGAACTCGCCCGCGCCCTCTTCCTCAGGGGCCGGGACGGGCCGGCCCGCCGCCACTTCCGCCGGGTGCTGGCCGGCGACGTCCCGCCGCCCGTGGCCGCCAACGTCCGGCGCTTCCTCGCCGCCATCGAATCCCGCCGCCGCTGGAGTGCCCATGGCGGCTTCGCCCTGGCGCCGGACACCAACGTCGGCCAGGCCAGCGAGCAGCGGGTGGTCAATGCCTACGTCCCTCTCCTGGGGCAGACGGTGCCCCTCACCCGCAACAATCCCCCGCCCACCTCGGGCGTCGGCCTGCGCCTCTTCGCGGGCGGCGAATACCGGCACCCCCTGAACGACCGCGCCCGCCTCCGCCTCGGCGCCGGCATCGCCCGCACCGACCACAGGACCCGCCGCTGGGACTCGACGGCCCTGCGGGCCCATCTCGGCCCCGAGGCGGCGCTGACCCCCCGCACGCGGGCGAGCCTCCTCCTGACGGCCGCCCGGCGCCGGGATGCCGGCGAGACCTCCTTCGACGACCCCGGCCTCCGCCTCGAGGCCCGGCACCGCCTCTCCGACCGCACCCGCCTCTCGCTCGACCTCGCCCGCCGCGAGCGCCGCCACGCCGCCCCCGGCAGCCGGGACCGCGACGGCCCGCGCACCGATCTCGCCCTCGGCGTCACCCGCCAGGCCACCCCGGCGCTGGACCTGACCGGCTCCCTCTCCCTCGGCCGCGAGCGGCCCCGTGAACCGCGGGCCCGCACCCGCACACGGGGGCTGCGTCTTGGCGCCACCCGCGACTTCGGCCAGGGCTGGACCGTGGGCCTCGCCGGCAGCCTCTCGCGCACCGCCTGGGATACTCGTCGCAGCACCGCGGACGGCGCCCGCCGCCGCGACACGACGACCGACCTCACGGTCTCGGTCCTCAAGCGCGATCTCGCTCTCGCCGGGTTCAGCCCCCGCCTCGCGGTCGGCACCGCCCGCCGCCGCTCGAACAACCGCCCCGACGACCAGAACTACAGACGCGCCTACGCCGACGTCAGCTTCGTCCGGCAGTTCTGAGCCGCCCCGGATGACGGCATCCCCCCTGAGACGGCCCGGATGACGACGCCCCGGATCCGGCCACGGCGACGCCCCCCGGTGACGTCCGCGCGCTCCGGCCCCTGACGGGGCTCCCGCCCGGCTGCTCGCCTTCCTGATCGACCGGTGCAGCGGCACTGCCGCCCGCTGTTCGGGAAGGCGCGGGAACGCCGGGGACGCATCCCCTGCCTCCGGGACCGGATGCGGGAACCGGCCGTGCTTTCGGATTCAGGTCACGGGGGCACTTGCGCGTCAACGCCCGCTATGCGACGTCCAGAAGGAAGCCCTTGCCGCGCCCGTTGTCGCCGGTGATCAGATTCAGCCTGCCCTTCAGGTCCGGTGCCGTTTCCGGCGCAGGGCCGACGTTTTCCAGTCCAAGGCGTTCGAGCACGCGGCGCCTCCGGAGATCCCGCGCGTTCCTTGCCTGCATGTACAGACGTGTCCGCTGCATTCGGAAACACGGATTCGCCGGGGGGGGGGGCATGGCCCGGCCTGGCCGGTCAGGCCGCGGCGACATGATCTTCCGGCCAGGAGGCAGACGGTGGACCGGGCAGGCCGCCTGACGTCGGGGTGCAAGTCACTTTCGTCTGTGCAGACGGGTTCAAGCTCCATTGCGGCCGCCTCAAGGGCACGCCGTGGAAATGGCTGGGCCCGGTCGCGCTGTTCCGGCGAGTCCTGCAGCCGCGGCACGAGATCCTTGCGGCCAGGCATTTCACGGCGAGGGTCTCGGGAACGTCCCGAGACCCATCGATTCATCATTCCGTACGTGTTCCCGGAAAGGCGTCTGTCAGCCTTTGGCGCATGTCGCTGTCGTCTCCGAACACCGCCATCCAGACGCTGAAGAATCCCGTTCCCAAGGCTACCTCGACCGCCAGGACCCGTGAATCTTCGCCATTGAGCAGTTCCCGAACCTTGACTGCCTCATCCCATGCCTGGCGTCTCTTTTGACGGCGCCTGTCAGTGGGCGTGCCGTTCTCGCCCAGCCCCACAAGGCCAAACAGTGCCGACGCCTTGCGACGCTCGTCCTGTGACAGGCCTTCGCTTACGCGCACCCGGCCGCCGGACCCGTATTCAAATGCGGCGAAAGTGTCGTCATGGTCCGGCCACAGGTACCCTTCACGTGACGCGTTTCCATTCCCCTTGCGACTGTTGCAGTTGACGCAGCCCAGCAGAAAATTGGACCACTCCTTCTCCAGATCTTCACTGACCGATTTCGGGACAACGTGCTCCACATGGAGATCCCCCGGCCGCTCGCAATAGCTGCAATACTCGCCAATTCTCTTGATCAGCGGGACTTTCGCTTGGCCATACTCGGAAAAGGGAACCTGAAGACCGTCGTCATTGGTTGGCCGCGGGCCGCGGTTGACCGATCGCATCGCGTTCTTCGTCCTGACTATTCCGCCGCGGAACGATGCAGTTTCAGGAGAGCCGCGTATGCCGGATTGTCGCAGAAGTGCGCCTCGATCCGGTCGAGCTCTCCCTTTGCCTCCACGACGTCGGCGTGGTCTCCGCCCAACCGGTCGAGAAGCCCGTAGTATTTGAGTGCCGCGTCCTCCATCTCCAGAAACCGCCTGCTCCGTTGCGGCTCATCCACGCCCATGGTCCCTTCGGCGACGTCCTCAATGCTGTACGCCTCCTTGCGCTCCTCGAGAGTTCTGCGGTCGCTGAGGTTCACCAGGCCGTGCCCGTCAAGCGACTGGATGATGAACGGCGAATGCGTCGTCGCCACGAACTGCAGTTTTGGAAACAGGGATGTCAGGTTCCGGACGATCGCTCTCTGCCAGTTGGGATGCAGATGAAGGTCGAGCTCGTCTATGAGCGCGACGCCTTCGGTCTCCTTGGGCGCTTCCCCCTTCAAGTGCGGATTCAGCTGAACACATCGCAGCGAGATGTCAGCGGCGAGCGCTGCCATGCTTCTCTGCCCGTCGCTCAACAGTCCGAAAGGAAAACGCTCCCCGTGCTCGAAATCAAGAGCGATGTCGTCGAGTTCAAAGTCATACAACGCTTCCGCTGCGCCCTCGACGCAGCCCACGACAGCCGAATAGACAGCATCCAGGCTGCCTGGCGATCGACTTTCCTGAACCGCGATCAGCGCCATTTTCTTGATCCATCGACGCAACAGGTCGGAGGACACTGCCGGATCAAGGCAACCGCGATACGCCTCGAACCTCGAAATCCTGCCAAGAGGCGCGCGCACAGCGGAACGGGCGTCTTTCGTTGCGCGCGGCTCCACCCACAGCCGTCCGGTCCCGTAAGCCACGATCAGCGGAAAGCTCGTTCCCGGCTCCTCTTCCCCCAGATTCCTGGAAGCGCACTGAACAAGCTCCCGTGCCCCGACGCGATTCGTTCGCCCGTTCAGTGACGTCAACTGGCGCTCCCAGCGCAGATCCGAGAGATGCACGCGCCCTTCGCATCTGACCGCACACGGGCAGCGCTCCTCAAGTGTCGAGAACTCCCCGTTTCGCCTCGTGACGCGCCGCACGCATTCGCGCCTGATCGAGGGTGCCCGCGATTCAGGGATTGCAAGAAGGTATGCGCCCGCGCCAACGCGAAGCGCTTCCAGGATTGCTGTCTTGCCCGCGCCGTTGTCCCCTACCAGCAACGTAAACCGGGGGTGGAACTCAAAGGTGTTCTCCTCGAAATTCCTGAAGTTCAGGACATTGAGCTGATCGATGCGCATGAGAATTGCCGTCCCGTGGGAGTCTCAACCTTCAATTCTGCCACTCCTCACCAATTCACCAGGAATGTCCAGCACAACTCATGCTGCAAGAAAGCACGCCTTGACTGGCGATGGCAAGTCACGCGTTTTCATGCCCCATTGCCCGGAGACTGCTGCCTTGCAAGCCACGTCACCCGGCCCGCACCGGTCCCTGCCACGCCCGCTGGGCAGACGCAAGACCGTCGCCACGCCGAACGACCCTGATCCCGAAGGCCGGGGCGATGTCCGCGAGACCGGAACCGGCCTGACCCGCCCGGCGCCGGGAACTGCGCATCGCCTGACGGGTGCGGGTGAATGGCGGGACGCCAGCCTTCCAGCAAGGGAGGCGGGCTCGCTTCCCGCCCGCCCGCTCCGGATCCCTTCACTCCAGCCGGCGGACCTCCGCGATGCGTCGCGTGCCGCAGGCGCTGCATCGCATCGAGGCGACGGCGTCGCGAACGCGGGCGTCCTTCCCGCGCCGCGCGACGAGAGCGGCTACGGGAACGTCCCCTGAGTGACCTCAGCCGCACACGATCCGGAGCCTGCTGCCACGGAGACGGTCCAGCCGCCGCTCCCCGAGGCGCAGCGCAACGTCCTCCCGGGAGGCGGGCTCGGGCCGGCCGTTTCCAGACGCAAGATCCCCGAGGGACTTCCCTCGGGCGGGTTTCGCGGATGCGCGCGAAGGCCGAAACCTGCCCGACGCGATCCCGCGTGACGGGCGGATGGGTCTGGACCGGCCTGAGAATGACGTCATGCGATTCCCCGTCCCCGAACGCTGCCCTTCATTCTCCCGCGGTCACGGAACGCCGTCCGGCGCCATGCCGCCCATGATCCGGCAGCTGCCGGCGCACGGCGGCTCGGCCGCTCAGGACCGTGTCGGACGGCAGCCTCGGCGGTCCGGGCGCTCTGGCTCGGCCCCGACGACGCCACGCGCGGGGGGCTGCGGCCCTGAAGCGCGACCTCGTCCGGCAAGGGCGGGACGAACCGGATCGCCTACGCCGCATCGCGCAGCCGGTACCGTCTTGGCACGCCTCCGTCGATGCGGATCTCCCGCGTTCGCACGGAACCGCTGACTTTCTCCGAAACGGACCGGACATCCAGCTCGACGCCGATCTCCAGGGTCTCCAGCGCCAGAAGCCGCACCAGCATCTCCGCAAGGTCGTTGACCGGGCTCTCACTCCTTTCCCAGCGGCTGACGGTCAGCGGCGCGACCTTGAGGATCGCCGCCAGCCGGGCCTGCGTCAGGCCCATCTCGGTGCGAAGGAACCTCAGTTCCCGACCCGTCATCCTTGCCTGGCGGGTCACGATCCCTTCGGCAATCACCCTGTGCAGCTGGCCGATCGCCGGGATCGTGACCGACTCCTTGCCGGCATGGTCGTCGAACTCCCCGGCTCCTTCGATGAACACATGGTTCAGTCCGCATTCGGTGTAGTGATATTCCGACATCTGGCTCCCCTCATGAACCGTCCTTCCACATCACGGTCATGATCTTGACGTGATTTGCGTTCGCGTCCGGAACGGCGACGATCCTGACAGTCCGCCGCCCCGAGTTTGGCGCCCGGCCCTCGATCACGTATTTGTACAGTCCCTTCACGGTCGACTCCTCCGCAGGAGGTTCGTGCACGAATCCCCTGCGGAGCACCCAGAGCGCGTCCGAAGTGGTCAGCCCTCGCTCGCGCAACCGTTCCAGAGCATGTCTTGTCCAGGTCGTGTCGCCTTTCGGGTCGCCCGAGATTCTCCTGACAAGGTCCGTGGCTTGCGCAGGGCTCCAGGGTTGGTCCGTCGCCACCATGCCCGCAACTCTCCGAACCGCTTTCTCATGCAACGAGAACCTATCACCATGATGGATGGCCGCAAGCAGCTCGCATGGGATGTGTCCGGATTTTTCCGCGGATCTCCGGCTTGGGCCTTGATCGGTGATTCGCGGACGTCAGGACCGAGGCGGATGACGGGCTGGGCCGGGGCGGGAAGCCGGCCCGATGCGGGGCGTGAACCATGGCAAGACGGGCTGCAGGCACGTGGGGCGATGCAGGAAGTGACGGAACCGGCCTCCCGGTGTGCTGAGGCCCTGGTGGCGGCGCGTCGGTGCTGGCAGGCTGCGGCTGGACCGGGACGGAGGGTGCGGCAGAAGCCGATGCACCTGGTCTCTCGCCATCAGGATGTCGTTCTGGACGGCGACCAAACTGAACGCAAGGGGGCAGGCCTTCGGGTCCGCTCCTTCACGGTCCCTTCCTCTCCCCGCCCGGTTTGACAAACGCCCTTACGACGCCTGGAATGGCGCCAGACGCGCCAAGAACGACCCCGACATACGGGTTGCCCTACATACGCACAATAGCACGCAGCAACCACCAGTGACACCGACACGACAATGCTTCCGTACACCCTGGCCGCATCGTTGCGGAACACGTTCGAGTTGTCCGCGCCCCGCATGCTCTGCTCTTTCTCGGCAAGAGACATTATCCTGTCCGCAGAGCCCGGCAGAATTTCCTCATACTGCCTGAACATGCTTGGCGGCGGCAGCGGACCGGAAAAGCTCATTCGCTGGGCGATGATGCTGGCAACTTCCGGCGGCGTTCCCTCTGGAAGCTGCACGGTGATTTCGCCAACAGAAACGGGATCGTCGGTTCTGTCGTCCGCGTTCCGGTCGTCATTCCTGTCGGTCGGCCCGCTCATTCGGCTGGCATCTCGGACAGTGCATTCCGGAAGTAGTTCCGGATATTTTCGGCATCCCTCACCAGTCCGTTCTGGCCATTGCAGACGGTTCGCAACCTGACCTGGTCAGGTGGCACGTGCATGTCGTTCAGGCAGTCGACAAAGTCTCCGGCGCCACGTCCAGGTTCCTGACGGGACGGCACTGAAACGAACTTGATCACTACAGAAGAAGACGGCGCCTTTGCGCTAGCTGATTGCATGTGTCACCTTTCAGGCAGTTTCCGGCGTTGGTCGAGCCGCAGCGACCTCGGATCCCTGCTTCGTGTCTCCAGCTTGCCTGGAAGAGGCATGGCTTCCGGCGGCCTCGCCGAAGACCTTGCGCATGTCATCATCCTCAAGCAGGCTTGCACCGTCGTTCAGGCCTTCCTCGGACACATGCCTCTCCCCGGGCCGATGATGCGAGCCTAGATTCCCTGACGGGAAGGTGCAACAGCCTCGTGACTGAAGGTCGCGAGAAGAGGGGGGGGGGGGCGGACTCGGGTGTAGTTCAGATTTCCATTCAGGGAATCCGGGGGCGCGTCTCCCCGGAAGAGTCGGAATACCGGCCTGGAATCAGCATCTTGGGGAAGGCTCCCGGCAGGGCGGGCGCGCGGCCCGCCGCCCGTGTCGCCTCCGCGGCCCCGCGCCGCCGGATCGGTCGGTTCAGGCGGCTTCCGTCAGACAGGCAGGCCGATCAGGATGCCGAGGAATGCGAAGCCGGCCGCGAGTACGGCGACGGTCAGGACGATCTGCGCAATGCCGAACCCGACGGTCCAGCGCTGGTTGTCCTTGTCGCGCTTCGCCGCGTCCTCCCGGTGCGCGGCCATGTCGGCCCGGAAGCGTTCAAGGGTGGCCGAAAGGTCTGCCTGCATCGTGTTCATGCGTTCCTCCAGGACGGCGACCTGCCGGGCGAGTCCGTAGAGTGTCCGGCGCGTCGCTCATGTCCCGAAGCCATGCGCATGCGCCGCCCCGGTCAACTCCGGGCCGGATCCGGCCAGGGCGTTTTATTGTCCGCCCGGTGACCGCCACGCCGTGATTCCGGGGGCGACCATTTCGTTCCCCCGTTCCACTCTGAAGTGCAACACCTGATGCAGTGTTCCTGGTCGTTCGGCGACACATGATGTTGCGAATCGGCCAGGCGGCGACGACAGTCCCTGTGATGAAGCAAGGAGACCGTCATGCCCGAGGGCCATCGCCACCGGCCTCATGCGGAACGCTGCCAGATCCACGCCCTGAGGAAAAGCGGGCTTTCCGGCCCGGCGATCGCCCGCCAGCTCGGCCGCGACCGCACGACGGTCTGGCGCGAGGTGCGGCGCAACGCCGGCAGGCGCGGCTGCCGCCACAAGCAGGCCCGGCGCAAGGCGGACAGGCGCCGCAGCGCGGCCTCGTCGGTGGCGCGCAAGATGACGCCGGAGCTGTGGCGCATGGCGGAGGAGCGGCTGGCCGAGGGCCGGGCCCCGAGCAGGTCAGCGGGCGCCTCCGCAAGGAGGGCGAGCCGATGGCGGGGCGTCAGTGGATCTACGAGCGCATCCACGCCGACCGGAAGGCCGGCGGCGGTCTCTGGCGGCATCTCCGCCGCCGCGGGAAGAAGCCGAACTGGAAGGGCGGGGCCCACGCGGGCCGCGGCCGCATCCCGGGCCGGGTGGACATCTCCGAGCGCCCGGACGTCGTGGAGGCGAAGGAACGGGTCGGCGACTGGGAGGCCGACACCATCGTTGGCAAGGGCCACAGCGGCGCGCTGGTGTCGCTGGTGGACAGGGCGTCCAAGTACACCCTGCTCGAAAGGGTCGAAAGGAAGACGGCGGACGCGGTCGGCTCGGCCATGACCGGCATGCTGGGCCCTCTCCCCGTGCACACGGTCACCGCGGACAACGGCAAGGAGTTCGCGGGCCACGCCCGCGTGTCGGAGGCGCTCGGCGCGGGGTTCTTCTTCGCGCGCCCGTACCACTCCTGGGAGCGCGGCCTGAACGAGCACGTGAACGGGCTGGTGCGGGAGTGGTTCCCGAAGGGCACGGACTTCCGCAAGGTGACGGACGCAGAGGTGCAGGCCGTCCAGGACCGCCTCAACGCGCGGCCGCGCAAGGCGCTGGGCTACCTCACCCCGTCCGAGGCCTTCCACCAGGCGCAGCCGCCCTGAGGGGGCCGTTCCGGGGCCGCCGGGGGCGGCTCCGAGGGGAGATGCGCGCTGTCCGCGGCCCGCCGTCCTCCGGTCGGGCTCCGCCCTCCCTGCGTCCGGCGGGCCGCGGACAGCGCCCGGCAGGGCTTGCACCGCCCCGGAAGACTGGCTACGCCTCCCGGTGAAGGGACCGCCGCCGCTCGGGCTTCGCCCCTCGCTGGCTGATGTTGCACTTCGGAGTGGAAGCGGCGGTTTTCCATGCGGCGGCCTGCGGTCCATGGTGATTCCTGCGGCACTGGAGTCGTCCATCGACCTGCGCGCGGTCACGGTGCGCCCGACGCACGGGGTCCGTGAGCACCGGCTCCGGGACCGCCTGGTCGCGGCGCGTCACTGCCTGCGGTTCCACGGCATCGTCGGCAAGGGCCTGCTGCCCGGGTCGCGCTGCACGGCGGGACCTGACTGGCGCCGGGCGGCTGGCAGCCGGGCGCGTCCAGGCTGGCGGCGCGGGACCGCTGGATCGGGTGGTCGCAGGAGCGGCAGTTCCGGCGCCTGCACCTGGTCTGCAACAGCTCCCGCTTCGTCATCCCGTCCCCGGACGGGTGGCGAGCCCGGCGTCCCGGGTGCCGGGCCTGCGCCGGCTGTCCGCCGACATCGAGGCCGCGCACGGCTGCCCGGCCTTCCTCGCGGAGACGTTCGTCGACGTCTCGAGGTTCACGGGCGCTGGCTGACGCGCGTCGAACTGGCGCTCGCCGGGGCTGACGCGCGGCTTCGGGCGCGGGCTGCCCATTACCCATAAGACATGCAGGGAGCAATGGCCCGCCTTCGGTTGCACGCCTGAGCGTATTGCCATCCGCGGCTGTCTGCGGCAAGGTGCCAAGGACGTCAGGAGTGCGCCATGACCGACCTCGAAAAACGTGGTGAAGCGGCAGACGCCGAACCCGAATCCGCGGCAAGGCGGTCGGCGGCCTGGGGCCTTTCGCCTCAGGTCGAGAAGATGTTCGGCGCCCTTGTCGATGAACAGGTCTCCGCCAAGGCGCAGCCCGGCTCGACACGGGACGCCAGCCATCCCGCTCGTCATGGTGCCGCCTGACCTGGAATCGCGCCTTCGGAGCGGCGGTTCACTTCGCGTCCTGTTCGACGCGAACGTCCTGCTCGACGTGTTCCTGCTGCGGGACAACGCGGTTCCGGCGGCGCGCGCACTGAACTTTGCCGCAGTCGGCGCCGTCAAGGGACATGTCTGTGCCTCGGCTTTCGGGGTGATCTGTCACCACGGAGCGGGACCCGGTCAAGGCAGAGGTCGGCGCGAACGCCTTCTGGCCACCGAACTGATGCTTCTGCTGTCCGTGCTGCCGCTCGCGGAGGACGTGCTCCGCGCCGCACTGGGCTACGGACGACTGTCCTTCGAGGACGCACAGGTTGCGGCTGCAGGCGACCTTGCCGATGTCGACGCGATCCTGACCAGCGACGGCGAATTCCTCCGCAATCATCGGTTGGCATGCTCACCGCGGGCTCTGGTCGACACGCTGGAACAGCGCCTGGGCATCCGGCCGGCCTGCCGTGTTGTCAGGGTCTCGCCGGAAGGCGCCTTCCGCATGGAGATTCTGGACCCGGCGGGCACCTGGCGTCAGACACTGCCTCTCGCGGGCTTCACCTCCCGTGAAGCCGCCGAGCGAGTCGCCGGGATATGGAAAGAGCAGAAGTGACGGACCAAGGCTTGCCGCCGGCTGCAAACTGTCCCAGCACCGACAGCACCGCCGATCCGACCGTTTCCGGACCGATGTCGTCCCTGTCTGGGTTCAGGGCGGCAAGTCGCTCGGTTTCCTTCTCCGCGATCCTCCCTGCGGTTTCGAGGCTCATGTTCACTTCGACCGTTACGCACGAATCACCGGGACTGCCCATGTGAACCACCCAACGGTTCTCATCGAGCTTCGCAACTGTTGCCATTCGAGCCACCTGATCCGGAACCCCATCCAGGTACGATCCGACAACGCCGGATGTCAACCGGCTGCGTTGTCATTGGGTGCCATTGGCTGCTGCGTGCTGTTGTGCGCATGCAGGGCAGCGACCGCCAACGACAGCATCGTCAGGCAGGCTTGCGCCGCCGTTTGTGCACAGCGTTGCGGGTCGTCCGACATCACACGATGTCGCGAACCTGCCGGGCGGCGTCGTCATCCGGGCCGTCTCAGGGGGGATGCCGTCAGCCGGGGCGGGGGGATGCCGTCATCCGGGGCGGCTCAGAACTGCCGGACGAAGCTGACGTCGGCGTAGGCGCGTCTGTAGTTCTGGTCGTCGGGGCGGTTGTTCGAGCGGCGGCGGGCGGTGCCGACCGCGAGGCGGGGGCTGAACCCGGCGAGAGCGAGATCGCGCTTGAGGACCGAGACCGTGAGGTCGGTCGTCGTGTCGCGGCGGCGGGCGCCGTCCGCGGTGCTGCGACGAGTATCCCAGGCGGTGCGCGAGAGGCTGCCCGCGAGGCCAACGGTCCAGCCCTGGCCGAAGTCGCGGGTGGCGCCAAGACGCAGCCCCCGTGTGCGGGTGCGGGCCCGCGGTTCACGGGGCCGCTCGCGGCCGAGGGAGAGGGAGCCGGTCAGGTCCAGCGCCGGGGTGGCCTGGCGGGTGACGCCGAGGGCGAGATCGGTGCGCGGGCCGTCGCGGTCCCGGTTGCCGGGGGCGGCGTGGCGGCGCTCGCGGCGGGCGAGGTCGAGCGAGAGGCGGGTGCGGTCGGAGAGGCGGTGCCGGGCCTCGAGGCGGAGGCCGGCGTCGTCGAAGGAGGTCTCGCCGGCATCCCGGCGCCGGGCGGCCGTCAGGAGGAGGCTCGCCCGCGTGCGGGGGGTCAGCGCCGCCTCGGGGCCGAGATGGGCCCGCAGGGCCGTCGAGTCCCAGCGGCGGGTCCTGTGGTCGGTGCGGGCGATGCCGGCGCCGAGGCGGAGGCGGGCGCGGTCGTTCAGGGGGTGCCGGTATTCGCCGCCCGCGAAGAGGCGCAGGCCGACGCCCGAGGTGGGCGGGGGATTGCCGCGGGTGAGGGGCACCGTCTGCCCCAGGAGAGGGACGTAGGCATTGACCACCCGCTGCTCGCTGGCCTGGCCGACGTTGGTGTCCGGCGCCAGGGCGAAGCCGCCATGGGCACTCCAGCGGCGGCGGGATTCGATGGCGGCGAGGAAGCGCCGGACGTTGGCGGCCACGGGCGGCGGGACGTCGCCGGCCAGCACCCGGCGGAAGTGGCGGCGGGCCGGCCCGTCCCGGCCCCTGAGGAAGAGGGCGCGGGCGAGTTCGAGGCGCGCCCGGGTGGCCTCGGGACCGGCGGCGAGCAGGGCCCGGAAGGCGGCGACGGCGCCGTCAAGGAGCGCGGTGCGGGCGGCGTCCGGCAGGCGCGGGTCCGTGCCGGCGTTCAGGAGGGCCAGCCCCAGGTCGAAGAGGCGGGCGGCCGCGCGGGGGTCGGCCGCATGGGGGCGGAGACGGTCCAGGGCGCTCTCCCAGTCGCCGTCGGCCAGGCGGTCCCGGGACGCCGCGAGGGCCTGCTCGGCGGGCGTGAGGACGGGCGCGGCGCTCTCCTGGGCGACGGCCAGGGAGGCCGCGAGCGCCGCCGGCGCCAGGAAGCCGAGGGCGGCACGCAGCCAGGACGGCGGCAGGCGGCGGCGCCCGGGGGCGGCGGGGGAGGGAGACGTCATCCTCGGCCCCGCGCCTTTTTCAAAAGTCCCCGGTGGCGCCGGCATGCGCGCCGATGTACGCCACCTCCGTGCCGCCCGCCGTCGCGGCCCGCCCGGCACGGGTGCCGGCCAGCGCCCGGGGGAGGCCGGCCCCGTCGTCGACGGACGACAGGCGGCCGCCCCACGATCCCTCCTGACTCGTGAAGGGGATGTCCGGATCGAGGCTGACCAGCCGGACCGTGCCCGTTGCGCGGCCGCTGGCGTCGATGGAGGCGCCCTGCAGCTCCACGCGGACATTGCCGGGTTGCAGGGGGACGGCATGGACCCGGCCCGACGGGGTCTCGCCGACGCCCGCCACGCGGATCCGGCCGATGGTGCCGGACACCGTGCCGGCGGCGAAGTCGGCGGCGGCCCGGAACCGGCCGGTGCAGTCGCCCGTTTCAACGGTGCCGCCCGGCCGCAGCGGGGTGGCGGTGCCGGTGCCGCAGCGGGCGGCCCGGAGCCCGGCGGCCGGGCCGTCGCAGCCTGCCGTGCCGCCGGCCGGGGGCGCGTTGTCGGCGAGTTCGGGACCCTCGACGAAGGCCCCCGCCTCGGCGCCCGTCACGGCGCCCGCCTCCCGGTCCCCCGTGACGTGGAGCCGGCAGCCGCCCGCGATCCGGTCGGCGAGATCGTCCGGATCCCGGTCCGCCAGTCCCGCGGCCGCCGTGATGCGGGTGGCGTCCGACGCCGGCAGGGTTCCCGGCTCCGCGCGCCGTCCGGCGGGGGATCGCCCGGTCCGGGTCGCCACGGCATGCCGGACGGTGTTCAGGGATGTCCGGGTCCCGTCCCGGCGCTCGACGACAATGTCAGACGACCCGTCCGGCAGCCGCCTGACCGTCACGCCGGCGACGGGGGAAAGGCTGCCGCCGGACTGGCGCACGCTGCCGGAGCGCGGTGCGGACCGTGCGGCCAGGCGGCCGGCCGCGACCGCCTGGCCGCCGTCGGCGGTGAAGGCGGCGTTGCGGGCTCCGGCCCTCTCCCCGCCGCCTCCCTCGCCGCCGCCGCCGCCGCACGCGGTCAGAAGGCCGAGGGCGGCAAGGGCGAGGGCGGCGGGCGGAAGGCGGCGGATCATGGGGGACCCCTTCGGGTGGAGGCGGCCAGGCGTTCTTGACGGGCGCGGTCGTCGGGGCCGTCCCGACAAGGCGCGCAAGGGGGACGGCCCTGCCTCCGGCCAGCAGGGACGGCCGTCAGGGCCGCCGCATGTCGACCACGACGTCGCACCATTCGGCATGGGCCGGGACGCCGGCCGCCTGCCACGCCGGCGTGGGCCAGCGCGCCGGGCCGCAGTTGGGGCCGGGTGCGAAGGTGGCCGCATAGCCGGTGTGCTTCGCAACATCGGAAGCCAGAATCCCTTCCGGGACCGTCTTCAACGAGTGACAGAAAATGTGGCTCCTGGCCCCGTAGCAGAAGTTGCCCCAGATCCGCACGGTGAACATGCCGGCGCTCGGCTTCCGGGCGATCGGGGTGAACGCGTCGCCGGGGGTGAACGTGCCGGGGGTGCCGGGGATGTACGTGCTGGGAACATCCGCAGCCTGCTGCGGGGGTCCGTCCTCGGGCTTGTCCGGATCGCCCGGCGGCGCGCACGGCGGGTACCCGGCATTGGCGGTGAAGGACCTGCTCATGAACGTCACGGTGCGCGAGCACTTTCCGGCCGTCCAGGCGAAGCAGGCGCGGGCGATGGGCTGGCCGCGGGAATGGGCGCCGGCGGCATTGTGGAACTCGACCTGTGGCGGCGTGTTTTCCGGAGTGTGGCTGCACTGGGAGCCATCGCCCACGCCGAAGGTCGTCGTCGAGCCCGGAGTGGGCCGGGCCTCGATCACCAGGTTCTCGACCGTGCCGGACCAGCCTCTGGGGGCGGGGCCGGTCAGGTCGGCGGTCAGACTGGTGACGCGGGCGGGGGCGGCCGTCCCAACCCGCGTCTCGCGGATCGCAAACCGCTGGATTTCCTGTGCCAGCGCCGGCAGCGCGGGCGCGGCGAGGGCCGCACCCAGCAGGAGGGCGGCGAAGGCCGTGCGCGCGTCGCGGCATGGGTGATGCTTGAGCCGGTGCATTTCGTCTTTCCTTCCCGTTGCCTGCGCTTCTCCTCAAGATGAAACCCTCCCGGACGGGCAGGCCGCCCGGGTCGCGTCATCGAACCCTGATTGCGAGTCCGCGCCACTCGGCGCAGGCCCCGGGAAGCCGGCCTGCCGGAATTGCTCCGTCGGCCGCCTGGCCGGACCGCAGTCCCGGCCGGGGGCGAAGAAGGTCATGTCTCTCTCCTCTCAACCGGCGCCCGCGGCCTTTCAAAGGGAGGACGGCGGGCGGCGGAGCGGGGCGATCCTTGCAGCGTCCCCTCATGCCGGGTCATCGGGCGCCGCCGGCCGGGTAATCGGGCACCCCGTTCACGCACGGGAACATGTCATCGTCCGTGAGGGTCCGGCGCCCGGTCTCGGCCGTGTCATCGGCGAAGGTGACCGTCACCGCACCTCCCGGCCGGGAGGTGCGGCAGTCGTCGTCGACGCTGACCGCGCTGAACTCCACCCTGTCCGGCATGGGGGACTGGCCGGCGCAGTCGAGGCTGAAGCGCGTGGCGGTGCATGGCACGACCGCCGGCTCGCCGTAGGCCGGGATGACGTGTTCATTCTCGCAGACGTGGTCCTCGACGGCCGTGCCGGCGTAGTAGCCGTCGCCGCCATCTGTGCCCGGGGTGAGGGTGTCGGAACGGGTCCAGGCGCCGTCATCGAGGCAGACGGTCTCTTCCGCCCGTTCCGTGACGGTGCCGCTGTCAAGGGCGAGGAAGCGGACGGGGCGGATGCGGTCCGGGGACAGGGCCGTCCCGTCCAGGGCGGTGAACTCCATCCTCTTGATGCGTTTCGCCGGGGTGTAGGTGACATGCCACTGGTCGCCCTCCACGCCGGTCGCCGCGGGCAGGGTGGTGACGGGGGCCGTCTGCCCGAGGGCGGGCGCGGCGAGGGCCAGCACGGCGGCAATGGTCGTCAGCTGTGTTCGCATGGGTCTGTCCTCTGTCCTGTCGTGACGGGGATGGGGCGCGGGACCGGGCGGCCCCGCGCCGGGGGCGCGGTCAGCCGTCACTCCGCATGGTAGACGCCCGCGGCCGCCCCGTCCGTGAACTCCGCCCGGAAGCCGCCGTAGAAGCCGTCGGGGCGCTGGTGCCCGTCGGGATGGGGAACTTCGACGTAGCCGACGCCCGACCATTCGCCCGTGCCCGAGCCCGATATTGCGCCGCCATCAACCCCGCCGCCTATGGGAGGGGTACCGCTGTTGCTGTCGTGGTCGTACGGCCCCAAGGGCGTCGCATCGAGGGTCAGGCTCCAGTCGTCGCTCACATGATCGGTGCCCTGGCCTTCGCTGTCGGCCGACCTGAAGTTGTCGATCGTGCCGCCGAGCATGGCGTCGGCCCCGAAGGTGGCCTGCAGTTTCACGTCCGCCGTGAAGTGGCCCGAGGCCGTTGAACCGTCCCGGGAGCGGGCCGACAGGCCGCGGGCGGTGCCCGAGTAGCTGGCGCTGTTGGTGGCCAGCCGATCGTTGCGGGCAACCGTGTTGCCGGGGGCACCGTGGGGAGTGGTCACGTCCACGGCCTCCCTGTGATCATACGGTCCGACGATCCCGGCGAGCAGGTTGAGACTGAGGGTGTCGTCTGATGGTTCCGACAGCCACATGCCGTAGTCGACATGGGGGACCAGCTCCCACGTGCCGTCCCCGTCGGCATCGCTGTAGCGGAAGAGTTCGGGATTCTTCCCGCGCAGCGGGTCTCGATCGACGGACGTGGTCGGCGTGAAGACCCACCGGTTCCGGGCGGTGGAGGTCCCCTCGTCGCGCACCTCGTCGAAGTAGAGCGTGCCGTGGATCCCCTTGTAGATGCCCTCGTAGTGCTGGCCACGCGTCGGGGCGTCGTCGTCGTAGGAATCCTGCTGATCTTCATCGTTGAGCTCGAACTCGCCGGCGGCCGGCTTGCCGGCCAGCACCAGCGCCCGGTGGGTGCCGATCTTTTCCTTCAGTTGAGTGAGATCGCCAATCTCGACCTGCGGGAGGGCGATGGTGCGCTCCACGACCCCGGCTCCCAGGGCCTGCCAGGCATCCATCGTGCCGGTCGGCTTGATGGCCTTGGCGAAGACTCCGTCCTTGTCGAGGCTGTTCCGTCCTTCACGGTCGAAGAAGTTGGCCCCCTCGCCCCGGAGGATGGCGTCACTGCCGGTGGCTGCTCTCTCGAACTGCTCCTCGAGGTAGGCGCGCAGCGTCGCCGCCTTCTGGCTCGCGAGACGGGCCTTGTCGTCCTCGCTGTCGCCGGCGCCGGCATACCCGCAGCAGCGCCGCAGCAGCTCGATGTCGCCCGGACGGGCCTGATCGTTCGGGTCCCCGTCCAGGATCTGGCGGGCGGCGAGCCGCTGGGCGGTGCTTTCGTCGATGCCTGCCTGGATGGCGGGGATCTCGTCTCTCTCATACTGCCGGACCTTGCCCTCAAGGTCGGCGATCTTCTGCTCTTCCGCTTCCGCTTCCGCGATCGTGTCGTCGCGCTCTTTCCGCTTGTCAGTGAAGTATTGATCGCTGAAACGCTTGTCCCTTTCGGCGGCCGCCTTGGCGCGGCAGTCGGCCGCATCGTCGCACGCATCCTTGGAGTATTCTGGGTCGAGTCCGTACTCAGTGGCGTGGCCTTCCAGAATGCCGGCCTGATTCTCTATCCGACCGTTTTCCGTCTCCGCATCCTGGATTTCCCTCCCCCCGTTCCACTCTGAAGTGCAACACCTGATGCAGTGTTCCTGGTCGTTCGGCGACACATGATGTTGCGAATCGGCCAGGCGGCGGCGACAGTTCCTTCGTTGCGAGAAGGAGACCGTCATGCCCGAGGGCCATCGCCACCTGACCTATGCGGAACGCTGCCAGATCCACGCCCTGAGGAAAAGCGGGCTTTCCGGCCCGGCGATCGCCCGCCAGCCCGGCCGCGACCGCACGACGGTCTGGCGCGAGGTGCGGCGCAACTCCGGCAGGCGCGGCTACCGCCACAAGCAGGCCCAGCGCAAGTCGGACAGGCGCCGCAGCGCGGCCTCGTCGGTGGCGCGCAAGATGACGCCGGAGCTGTGGCGCATGGCGGAGGAGCGGCTGGCCGAGGGCTGGAGCCCCGAGCAGGTCAGCGGGCGCCTCCGCAAGGAGGGCGAGCCGATGGCGGGGCGTCAGTGGATCTACGAGCGCATCCACGCCGACCGGAAGGCCGGCGGCGGTCTCTGGCGGCATCTCCGCCGCCGCGGCAGGAAGCCGAACCGGAAGGGCGGGGCCCACGCGGGCCGCGGCCACATCCCGGGCCGGGTGGACATCTCCGAGCGCCCGGACGTCGTGGAGGCGAAGGAACGGGTCGGCGACCGGGAGGCCGACACGAATCAACGGCAAGGGCACCGGCGGCGCGCTTGTCTCCCTGGTGGACAGGGCGTCCAAGTACACGCTGCTCGAAAGGGTCGAGAGGAAGACGGCGGACGCGGTCGGCTCGGCCATGACCGGCATGCTGGGCCCTCTCCCCGTGCACACGGTCACCGCGGACAACGGCAAGGAGTTCGCGGGCCATGCCAGGGTGGCCGAGGCGCTGGGCGCGGGGTTCTTCTTCGCGCGCCCGTACCACTCCTGGGAGCGCGGCCTGAACGAGCACGTGAACGGGCTGGTGCGGGAGTGGTTCCCGAAGGGCACGGACTTCCGCAAGGTGACGGACGAGGCCGTGAAGGCCGTCCAGGACCGGCTGAACGCACGTCCGAGGAAGGCGCTGGGCTACCTCACCCCGTCCGAGGCCTTCCACCAGGCGCAGCCGCCCTGAGGGGGCCTTCCGGGGCCGCCGGGGGCGGCTCCGAGGGGAGATGCGCGCTGTCCGCGGCCCGCCGTCCTCCGGTCGGGCTCCGCCCTCCCTGCGTCCGGCGGGCCGCGGACAGCGCCCGGCAGGGCTTGCACCGCCCCGGAAGACTGGCTACGCCTCCCGGTGAAGGGACCGCCGCCGCTCGGGCTTCGCCCCTCGCTGGCTGATGTTGCACTTCGGAGTGGAAGCGGCGCTCTGAAGAGCTGCCGCTGCGGCGCGCTTGTCGGCTGCCTCTCGGGTCACTCTCGGGATCTCGTTGTCCCGCAGGCGGGCGACCTCGTCCTCAAGGGCCGACTTGGCGTCCCTGGCCTTGTCGATGTACTCCTGGATCCTGGCGATGACGGCACGGATGCCCGCGATGTCGTCCACGGCGGCGTCGGCGATGCCTTTGCTGACGCCCCGGGCCTGAACGAGGACGGCAACGCCCGCGTCCCCGGCGTCAACGAACGTCTCGAGCGAGGCGCCCTCGGCACCCGGTGCGTGGCCGTACTGGCCGGTGACGCGGGGGAATTGGTTATCGCCCTCTTCGTAGTAGTTGTCCTGGTGATCCATGCCCGCCCGGATCTCGTTGACCATCCGGACGATGTCCTGGGCAGTGAGGCCGGCGTGTCGGGCGTCGCGGACGACTTCTCGGATGTATTCATCCCCCCCGTTCCACTCTGAAGTGCAACACCTGATGCAGTGTTCCTGGTCGTTCGGCGACACATGATGTTGCGAATCGGCCAGGCGGCGACGACAGTCCCTGTGATGAAGCAAGGAGACTGTCATGCCCGAGGGCCATCGCCACCTGACCTATGCGGAACGCTGCCAGATCCACGCCCTGAGGAAAAGCGGGCTTTCCGGCCCGGCGATCGCCCGCCAGCTCGGCCGCGACCGCACGACGGTCTGGCGCGAGGTGCGGCGCAACTCCGGCAGGCGCGGCTACCGCCACAAGCAGGCCCAGCGCAAGGCGGACAGGCGCCGCAGCGCGGCCTCGTCGGTGGCGCGCAAGATGACGCCGGAGCTGTGGCGCATGGCGGAGGAGCGGCTGGCCGAGGGCTGGAGCCCCGAGCAGGTCAGCGGGCGCCTCCGCAAGGAGGGCGAGCCGATGGCGGGGCGTCAGTGGATCTACGAGCGCATCCACGCCGACCGGAAGGCCGGCGGCGGTCTCTGGCGGCATCTCCGCCGCCGCGGCAGGAAGCCGAACCGGAAGGGCGGGGCCCACGCGGGCCGCGGCCGCATCCCGGGCCGGGTGGACATCTCCGAGCGCCCGGACGTCGTGGAGGCGAAGGAACGGGTCGGCGACTGGGAGGCAGACACCATCGTTGGCAAGGGCCACAGCGGCGCGCTGGTGTCGCTGGTGGACAGGGCGTCCAAGTACACGCTGCTCGAAAGGGTCGAGAGGAAGACGGCGGACGCGGTCGGCTCGGCCATGACGCGCATGCCGGGCCCTCTCCCCGTGCACACGGTCACCGCGGACAACGGCAAGGAGTTCGCGGGCCACGCCCGCGTGTCGGAGGCGCTCGGCGCGGGGTTCTTCTTCGCGCGCCCGTACCACTCCTGGGAGCGCGGCCTGAACGAGCACGTGAACGGGCTGGTGCGGGAGTGGTTCCCGAAGGGCACGGACTTCCGCAAGGTGACGGACGCAGAGGTGCAGGCCGTCCAGGACCGCCTCAACGCGCGGCCGCGCAAGGCGCTGGGCTACCTCACCCCGTCCGAGGCCTTCCACCAGGCGCAGCCGCCCTGAGGGGGCCGTTCCGGGGCCGCCGGGGGCGGCTCCGAGGGGAGATGCGCGCTGTCCGCGGCCCGCCGTCCTCCGGTCGGGCTCCGCCCTCCCTGCGTCCGGCGGGCCGCGGACAGCGCCCGGCGGGGCTTGCACCGCCCCGGAAGACTGGCTACGCCTCCCGGTGAAGGGACCGCCGCCGCTCGGGCTTCGCCCCTCGCTGGCTGATGTTGCACTTCAGAGTGGAAGCGGCGTCCCTTGCCTCCCCCTCGTCGACATCCGAGGTGAGCGGATCGTCGTACCGTTCGGGGATCACGTAGGCGTTCTTGAATTCGTATTGCTCTTCAGGAGTGGAGGGATCGGCGTCCCCGTCCCAGAGGGCGCCCTTGAGCCGGGCGGTGGATCCTTCGGTGCCGGGCGTGGCGGGCGTGCCGGACGTGCCGCCGCCTCCGGGCGTGGTGGACGTGGTGCCGCCGCCGCCGCCGCAGCCTGCCAGACAGCCACGTGGAGGGCGGCGCCCGTCTTGAGCAGTTCGTTCATCGTCTTGCTTCCTTCTGTCTCGCCCGTCCCCCGGACGGGGCGTCCGGGCGTCCGGGGGAACCTTCCCTCACGGACAGGCACAAAGGCACGAAATCCCCCAGGCATGCCCTTCCCGCCCGTCCGCGTCGCCGGTCGAGCAGGGGGCGGCCCGAAAGCCGCCCACTGCGTCCCTTCCGGCCGGTCAGAACGCCATCTTGAGGCCGAGCGACCAGGAGTTGGAGCGGTGCGCCGCGTCTTCCACCTTGCTGGAGCCGTAGCCCGCGAGGACGGAAGCGCCGCCGCCCAGGTCGTAGCCTGCCGACACGCCGACTCCCGACACGTCCTTGAAGCTGTTCTTCTTGTAGTCCAGGCTGCCCCAGTTCGCGCCGAACGAGAACGGCCCCGTTCCGAACTGAGCGCCGACGGCAAGGTGGGTCGCGTCGGTCAGCTCCGTGAAGCCGGGAGCGTGCGGATTCGTTGCAGTTGCAGCCCGAAGTACTACCTTTTCGTCGACAACTGCTGCGTTGATGTCGCGGTCCATTCTCTTCGCGGCGGCGTTGTCGATCTTCGACCCCGCGACGCCGAAGGCGAAGCCTTCCATGGCATACCCGAAGGAAACGGCAACCTCGGAGGTCGTGCCCTTCAGGTACTTCATTTGCTCATGATCCCATCCGATACTCGCAGCATCACCATCTGTTCGGTCAGGAACAGCATCGTTGCCGGTGCCTGTAACAAAGGCGTTTGCATTGTCTCCCGTGCCAAGACGGCCGTTGTAGGTCGGGCCCAGGTCCCACTCGCCGACTTCGCTTCCGCGCTGGAAGCCGAGGCCCGCGCTGAAGCCGCCCGCGAACGACCCCTTGACGCCGAAGCCGAGTATCGGGTCGTCGGAAGGAACGTGGGCGTCGTAGTTGTCGGAGAAGTCAGGCATTTTGTTGTAGCAATCGCCCGCATTGGCGTTTGCCGCCGTGCCCGTGCGTGCAGGAATCAGGCTGGGCGTCTTGACATACAAGTCACCGCTCCCACCAATTTCTGCTTCTGCGATGTCATCGCGAGCCGCGTTCAATCCAACCCTTATGGAAGTCTCGGTGGGATGAAAGCAGGTCGCGCCGGGCTTGCCGTCCACCAGCTCGGCCGAAACCCCGAAGGCCAGCGTGCCGACGCCGACATCGAAGTTGCCGGAGTTGTAGCGCAGGATCTGGCCGTCATGCTTGCCGTCCAGGCCGTTGTTGCGCCAGGACGCGGCGTTTCCGCCGTGCTCCTCGTTGTCGCCGAGCGACCCCGGTCCCGTGGGAACCTCCGCAACCGCCCAGTCAAGAGCGCCGTCCGTGTCGCCCAGCTCTATCCGCCCGAACACGCCTTCAACGTAGGCCGAGACCCCGGCGTCATCCGTGCCGACGGCGCCCGCGTCCTCGTCCAGGTCAACCGCCGCGCCGAAGGTGAAGCCCTGGTCCGTGGTGCCGCTCATGCCGAACGTCACGTCGATGTCCTGGTGGAACTGAGCGTCCTGCTTGACGCCAGCGGCGTCCTTGCCGCCCGCGATCCCCATTTCCGCCGACCCCTTGAGCGTCACGCCCTGGGCAGACGCGGCCATCGGCAGCGCCGCGAGCGCGGTCGAGGCAAGCAGGGCCGCCGCCTTCCGCCTGATTTCCATTCAGGGTATCGAGGGGCCCGGCCGCCCCGGAGGGGCCGGAATAACGGCTTGAAATCAGCGCCTTGGGTCAAGGCCCCCGGCAGGGCGGCCAGGCGGGCCGCCGCCCGTGTCACCGCTGTGTCACCACGAGGGCGGTCCCGCGCCGCCGGACCGCGCCGCCGCCCTTGTTCACAACGGTTCCGGGAAGCTTCCCCGTGTCACCACCATGTCACCAGATCGCCAGGAAACGCCCGGATCGAAGGCCTCGAAGCGTTGCGAAGCCGCGTCAGCGCATGAGGGAGCCCGTTCGCAGGGAAGCGCTCAGGAACGGGATGCGAGGGGGACGACCTGGGCTGTACCGTGACGGTCCGGGAAAGCGGCCCGTGTTCGGCGACCCCCGCAAACCTGCGGCCGCCGGGGCGTCCGCAACGCGGTCACGTCGCCGGCCCGATGCGGCGCATGTCGGTGCCTCGGAGCGCTATCGCGCTTCACTGCCGGGCCAGTTCGCGCTCGAGGAACGTCTCGAATGCATCCAGGTCAACCGGCTCGAACTGGCCAAGACCCTGCATCCAGACGCTGGCCTCCCTGAGCGCCTGCGGTTCCAGCTGGCACCAGATGACCCGGCCTCGCCTTTCCTGGCTGATCAATCCGGCGCGGGCCAGCACGCGAAGATGCTTGGAGATTGCGGACAGGGACATGTCAAAGGGCTCCGCCACGTCCGTCACCGCCATGTCGTCCTCGAGAAGCATCGCGAGGATCTGACGGCGCGTGGGGTCCGCAAGCGACTGAAACGTCGAGTCGAGTGCCGGCTTCATGGCCTCATCTGCCGCGCAAGCCGACGGATCGTCAACCGGAAGGTTGAACGTCGTCGCACGGCGGATGATTCCGGCCCTTCGGTGGCTGGCGCCGTTAATGCCTTTGAATCAGTCGGTTGAATGTCGCCGGCTTCGACGCCCGGTCGCTTGACTTGCCCGGCTTCCCCGCCTAGACAACGCGCGGACTCTCACGGGGTGTTTTGGCATGGCCGCAGCCGACGGGGATCGGAGGTCCCGGCTTGTGGCGCTGGACGCGAAGCTTGCGCAGAAGCGCGGCAGGGACGAGCCGAAACGCCACCGGGACGAGCATCATTCCCAGGCCCACGTGGCCTGGCGCATGGTTCTAGAACTGGTCGTGGGGCTGGGGATCGGCTTCGGGATCGGCTTCGGGCTTGACGCCTTCTTCGGCACGGCGCCGTGGCTGATGATCGCCTTCACGCTCCTCGGGTTCGCCGCGGGCATCAGGACCATGATGCACACGGCCAGGGAAATTCAGCCGCCGGGCGCGTCCGGCGGCGGCAGGCAGAGGGGCTGACGTGGCGACCGAGACGCACGGAGAGGAAGGCGGACTGGCGTTCCATCCAATGGACCAGTTCATCGTGAAGCCGCTCTTTGGCGACGGGCCGGTGGGCGTCGTCACGATCACCAACGTGACCTTCTGGATGGCGCTTGCCGTCCTCTGCGTCGTGGCGCTCCTCGTCCTGGGCACGAGGGGCCGGGCGCTGGTTCCGACGCGGACCCAGTCGGTTGCCGAGGTCGCCTACGGTTTCGTCTACAGGATGGTCGAGGATGTCGCGGGCAAGGACGGGCTTCGCTATTTTCCCTATGTAATGACGCTGTTCATGTTCATCGTGTTCTCGAACTTTCTCGGTCTCCTGCCGATGTCGTTCACGACGACCAGCCACATCGCGGTCACCGCCGTCATGGCGGTCGCGGTCTTCCTGTCGGTCACCGTCATCGGGTTCGTCAAGAACGGCGCGGGCTTCTTCGGGCTCTTCTGGATCCGATCGGCGCCGCTTGCCCTGCGCCCGATCCTCGCGATCATCGAGGTCATAAGCTACTTCGTGCGGCCGGTCAGCCACTCGATCCGGCTTGCCGGCAACATGATGGCGGGCCATGCGGTGATCAAGGTCTTCGCGACCTTCGCGGCCGTCGCCGCCATCTCCCCGCTGTCGGTTCTCGCGATCACGGCAATCTATGCGCTTGAGACGCTTGTGTCGTTCATCCAGGCCTACGTGTTCGCCATTCTCACATGCGTCTACCTGAGGGACGCGCTGCATCCGCATCACTGAATCGTTGGCGGGCCGGCCGCCACGGGAAAACTTCCAACGCAAGGAGAGCACAAATGGAAGGTGACGTCGTACAAATGGGAGCCTACATCGGCGCGGGCCTGGCCTGCACCGGCATGGGCGGGGCCGCGATCGGTGTGGGCCTTGTCGTCGGCAACTTTCTTTCCGGCGCGCTGCGCAACCCCTCGGCGGCCACCGGACAGACGGCGACGATGTTCATCGGCATCGCGTTTTCGGAGGCGCTCGGGATCTTCTCGTTCCTCGTCGCCCTGCTGCTGATGTTCGCCGTCTAGGACCTCTCGACATCGTTTCGCGCCGGACGCTCGCGAGAGCCTTCCGGGAGATGACAACAAGGCATGAGGAGGCTGGCCATGGCGACAGAGGCCTCAAGCGGTTCCGCCGAGATCTCGGTCGGCATGCCGCAGCTCGATTTCTCCACGTTCCCGAACCAGATCTTCTGGCTCGCGGTCGCGCTTGTGGTGACCTATCTGGTCCTGTCCCGGGTGGCATTGCCAAGGATCGCCGAAGTGCTTGCCGCACGGCAGGGCGCGATAACGGGCGACATCGCGACCGCGGAGGAGCTGAGGCGGAAGGCCGCCAAGGCCGAGGAGGCGTACGACATGGCCATTGCCGAGGCCCGGGCGGAGGCAGGCAGGATTGCCGCCGCAGCCAAGGCCGAAATGCAGGCCGAGGTCGATGCCGCAATCGAGAGGGCCGACGCCGAGATCGCCGCAAGGGCTGCCGAGAGCGAAGCCCGCATCGGCGAGATTCGCAACAGTGCCGCCGCCGCCGTTCGCGAGGTCGCGCGCAGTGCGGCAAGGGACGTGCTGGCGGCGATGGGCGTCAAGGCGGACGGCGCGGCAGTCGATGCGGCGGTGGTCGCGCAGGTTAAGGGATAGGGGGCGATGGCGAGAGTGCTTTTCCCGCTTGCCCTGCTTCCGGCAGCGCCTGCCTTCGCGGCATCGAAGAACCCGTTTTCTCTCGACTTCTACAAGCTGTCGAACACGGACTTCATCGTCGCGGTCGCGTTCCTGCTCTTTGTCGGCGTTCTCGTCTACTTCAAGGTGCCGTCCCTGGTTGCCGGACTGCTCGACAAGCGCGCGGCCGGCATTCAGGCGGAGCTGGACGAGGCCCGCGCGCTCCGGGAGGAGGCGGAATCGGTCCTCGCGGAATTCGAAAGCAGGCAGCGAGAGGTCGGAGACCATTCCGAGCGCATCATTGCCGCTGCGAAGGAAAGCGCCGGGGAAGCCGCGCAGCAGGCCAGGAGCAACCTGGCCATCGCGATCGAGAGACGGACCAGGGCCGCGCAGGAGCAGCTTGCCTCCGCAGAGCAGCGTGCGGTCAGGCAGGTGCGCGAGGAGGCCGTCAGGATCGCGGTCTCCGCGGCCGGCCGGGTGATCTCGGACGGGATGAGCCCGGACCGGGCGAGTCGGATGATTGACGAGGCGATCGCGACGGTCGAGAGGAGACTGCGCTAGCCCCGCGCACGGAGCCGACGGGGTCCCGGGACCGCGCGCGATGGCCGTCTTGCCCGGCCACGGTCAGCCGTCCGAGGCGTGTTCCTTCAGGACCTTGAGGGGAACGATGCCCAGGGCCCGGCGGTGCGTCGAGGCAAGCCTGATCTTCGGCGCGGCGCCTTCGTCCGCGGCTTGCAGGAAGCGTCCCGCGCACAGGCACCATGCGTCACCCGGCTTCAGTCCGGGGAACCGGAATTCCGGACGCGGCGTCGACAGGTCGTTGCCCACGTATTTCGAGTAGGCAAGGAACTCCCTGGTCATGATCGCGCAGACCGTGTGATTTCCCTCGTCCTCGCGACAGGTGTTGCAGCACCCGTCCCGGAAGAACCCGGTGACCGGATCCGTCGAGCAGGGCTCCAGCGGATCGCCGAGGACGTTGATGGAGGGGTCCATGTTCATGACGCGGCGGCTGCCGGCGGGTGACGTCCGGCAGCATCGATTCCAAGGGCGGCGCGTCGAGCGCCATGGGACTCCTGCATCCCTGTCCGGACCCGTGGCGCATTTCCCGATGGCCCGGCGAGATGCATGGCGGCCTCGGGGCTGGCAGGGTTGCGCCCTGCCGGAACGCCGTGCAGGCGTTGGCGGAAGATGCCGGGCATCCGCGCGGTCGCGGCGGCGGAACCGCCTGCCGCCGGCGCCATCCCTTCGCAGGCAGGTCGATCCGGACGGATCGGGCGGCGTTTCCGGCTGCGGCTCATCTTCACCTCCTGTCGATCCCGCTCCTGGTCCAGTCCATTGGCGCCGTCGTGGCGGAACCCGAAGATGATGCGCCGCTGTCCGTCCACGGGCGCATCGTTCGGGCCGGCCGTTGCCTTGCAGCCCGTGCGAACCCAAGCCGCAGGAGCGCGGATCCCCGGGCGCGCGACCGCCACGTCCAATGCGGCTGGCCGCCGCAGGATACGCTTGCGGAATCGCGCGTCAACATCCGACCGACTCGCCGTTGGCCCTCCGCGCGGTGCGCAGGCGGGCCAGGACCGATCGGCCCGGGGGCGGTCCGCCGCAATGACGGTACTGGGGAAAGGCCGGAAGGGCCTGCGCTCGGCATCGCCGCCGCCGGCTTCCCGGAAGTGCGCGACGGCGAGATCTGCGGAACCGCGGGTTTCCGGCTCCGCCTCGGCGCGCGCCGCCATGAAGGGGTCGCTGCCTTGCCGGTTGCGGCCACGGCGGATGAGCGCCGTCCCGAACCGTCCTGCCGGCCGGCAACGCCGCGGTGCCATGCCCCAACCGTCCCGGATGCCGTGCTCGCCTGCCTGCTCGGAAGGCGCGCCTCGCCGGCCGAGAAGCCGTCACGAACGGACATCTGGCGAAACGTCCGTGTCGCGGTTAGGGTAGGCAGCGCTGCGGGAGAACGGCATGACGAAGGCTCTGGAGTATGCGCCGGCCGGGATTCTGGGAGTCCTCACCCCTCAGGCGAACACCACCGTGGAACCGGAATTCGGGATCCTGCTGCCGCCCGGAACCGGGATGGTCGCCGCGCGACTGACCAGCGCCAGGCCAACCGTCGACGCGCGGCTGGCTGATTACGCCGGATCCATGGAACGCTCGCTGGACCAGTTCGCGAACGTGCCGCTGGGCGCGGCTGCCTTCGCCTGCACCGGCGCGGCCTATCTCGTCGATCCGGCTGAAAAGGACCGGCATCTGGCGAAGATCGAGGCGAGCCGCGGCTATCCCGTCGTCACGGCGGCCAATGCGCTCTGCGACGCTCTGGAATCCCTGGGCGCCCGGCGCGTCGGCATCGTCTCGCCATACGGCGACCCCTTGCACCAGAATGCGCTGGAGTACTGGGAGAGGCGCGGGCTGACCGTCGTTCGGACCGAGAGGGTCGCGGGCGACGACGCGGCCTTTCACCCGGTCTACTCGCTGGGGGGAGACGCGCCGGCAAGCGCGCTGGAGGCGATCGGGACGGACGGCCTGGAGGCCATCGCGATGCTTGGCACGGGCCTGCCGACCCTGCCCGCGATCCTGCGGGCAGGCGCCGATCCCCTGCCGGTGATCTCGCCCAACCTTTGCCTTGCCTGGCGCTCCCTGCTGGCCATCCGCGGCGAGGCGCCCACGGCGGAAGGCCTCGCCCCCTGGGTGACCGGTTCCGCCTGGTCAGGGCGGTTTCGCGCCCGCATCGGCCAATAGGCGCGCGTCCGCGAGATCGTTCCAGACCCTCTGCCGCCGGATCAACCCGCCTTCGAGCTCGAACCAGTCGGCGAAACGGATGCCGTCGAAGGCCGTGCCGTCCGGCCACCGGCCATGGATCGTGCCCTGGGCGAAGGCCGCCCCGCCGGCCACGTCGATCCGCTCGACCCGCTTTGCGACCTTGCGATAGCGCGGGCGCGCCCAGTCGATCAGCTGCTCGAGCCGGCGGAACGCCGCGCCGCCTGGAAAGACCATCTCGACCTCGGGATGCAAGAGCGTCTTCGCCGCCTCGAGGTCGCGGGCCTCCAGCGCCGCGAGGAACGCGCGAACCGTCTCTTCCGGCGTCATTGTGCCGAATACCCTCCGTCAACCACAAGATCCGCGCCGGTCATGAAGCGCGACTCGGCGGAGGCGAGGAAGACCGCTGCGCCCGCCAGGTCGTCGGGCATGCCGATCCGCCCCAGCGGGTACCTGGGCGTGAGCGCGGCACGGGCCGCCTCTTCCGAGCCGTAGGCGCCGGCCAGCCGGCCGGTCAGGACCGCACCCGGCGACAGGGCGTTGACCCGGATGCCCGCCTCGGCATGGTCGAGCGCCATCGCGCGGGTGAGCTGGATCAGGCCGCCCTTCGAGGCGCAGTAGGCCGGGTTTCCGGGCGCCGCGACCGACCCGAGCTGCGAGGCGACGTTGATGATGGAGCCGCCGCCGGACTTCGCCATGTGCGGGATCGCGGCGCGGCACGTCAGGAATGCGCCGGTCAGGTTCACGGCCAGCGCGCGGTTCCAGTCGGCAGCCGTCATTTCCGTCACCGGCCCCCTCATGCCGTCAGCGGCGGCGCAGTTCACGAGGAGGTCGAGCCGGCCGAACGCCGCCGCCGCCCTGTCCACATGCTTGCCGACCGACGTCTCGTCGGCAACGTCCACCCGGGCCGAAAGCCCGTCTTCGGGCGGCCTTGGCGGGTTCAGGTCGAAGATGGCGACGCGTGCGCCCTCGGCGGCGAAGCGCGCCGCGATGGCCGCGCCGATGCCGCGGGCGGCCCCGGTGACGATCGCGGCCTTTCCGGTCAGTGCGGCCATGGACTCCCCCATCCTGCGCATCCTAGCCTCGATTCCCAACGGCCGCAATTGACATGAACCTGGCGGCTGCTGCGGGTCGCTGGACCGATCCGGCATCGTTCGGCGGTCGGCGCTTGCTGTGCTTTGCGTCCGGATGCCGGCCCTTCACTCCCGGCAGGGAATCATCGCGACAGGGGTTTTTGGCATCAACCGTCACTTCTTCATAAAGTTTTCGGCATGGCACCGGGAGCCGGGACGGACCGGTTTCCGGGTCCGATGCCGGCTTCCGGAAGCCCTTTCAGGCTATCCTTTCATGCGTCCTGGACCGGCACGGGGCACGTCCGGGGGTGTAGCCCAGATTTTTTGACTCTGGCGTTTTTGGGGCCCATTGTCCCTGCGGGCGTGTCGGGGAAATGCCGGGAGAATCGGCTGACGGCGCGCGTTGAGAGGCAAGGCAGGGAGCATGGGCCATGACGCGGGACGAAGGGAAACGGGCGCACCGGCATCCGGACGCGGTTGCGTATCTTGAGGGACTGACGGAGGGCGAGGCGGCGGTGCATCCACCGCTGGTGCGCGCGCATGACGGCGGGTTCACCCGGTACTGGATCGAGGGCGGCGAGGTGCGCAGCCGCGACGTCGGTCGGGACGAGTTGCCGCTGGCGGGCCTTCGCCCGGACGGCGGGCCGCTTCCGGCTCTTCTCGCCGCCGTCTCGGCGGAGTTCGGCCCCCGGCTTCCTCGGCTGGCGGCGGACCTGGCGTCGGGGGTCCCCGACCTGGACGCCGTGGAGCGGACGCTCCGGGACAGCTCCCTCGGCGGCGGCGCGGCGGCGCTGAAGCTCCTTCTGGAGCGGCTGGACGGGACGCTGCCGGCGCCGGAGTGCGAGGGGTGCGGCAGGCCGATGGCCCGGCACCTGAGGGCGTCGAAGTCCTTCCTCACCAGGCTGGGGCGGGTCGAGGTCAAGAGGACGTACTTCCGCTGCGGCTCCTGCGGCGGGGGACGCTTCCCGCTGGACCGGGCGCTGGGGCTTGAGGGCGAGACGGTCACGCCGGGGATGGCGAGCGTCGTGGCGGAGACGGCGCCGCTCATGAGCTTCGATGCCGCGGGCCGCCACATCGCGAACCTCGCCGGGGTGGACGCCTCGTCGAGTTCCCTGCAGCGCTGGTCCCTGAAGCTGGGCGAGGAGGCGGAGCGGTTCGAGCGGGAGGAGGTGGAGGACGGCAAGCCACTGGAATCACGCATGTATCTCTCCACAGACGGGACCGGCATCCCGATGCGGAAAGAGGAGACGGAGAGGGTTCGAGGAAAGCAGGCTGACGGCACCTCGAAGACCAGGGAAGCGAAACTGGCGGTCGTGTACACCGCCGGGGGACGTGATCCGGAGACCGGCGCCGCGCTCAAGGACCGGGGCAGCGAGAGCTTCAGCTGCCTCATCGACAGCGCGGCGGCCCCGTCCGGGGGCCGGGAGCCCTCGGACTTCGCGGCGCGGCTGGAGCGGGAGGCCCGGCGGCGGGGCCTGCACGACGCGGACGAACTGGTCGTAGTCTCCGACGGGGCGGAGTGGATACGGAACGCCTGCGAGGAGATCTTCGGGGGGCGGAAGGTGACCTTCGTGCTCGACATGTTCCACTGCCTGGAGCAATCCGCCGCCGCCGTGGGGGCGATCCACCCGGCCGGCGAGGAACGGGACCGGCGGTTCGGGGAGGTCAGGGCCGACATCGAGGCCGGCCGGGCAGGCAAGGTGGTCCGGGAGCTGGAGCCGTTCAGCGCCAGGCACGGGGAGGTCGCCGCGTGCGTGCGATACTTCCGCGGGAACATGGAGCGGATGCGCTACGACGAATACCGGGCGCGCGGAATGCAGGTCGGAAGCGGCGTCGTGGAGGCCGGATGCCGCACGTTCGGGCTGCGGCTCAAGCGCCCCGGCACCCGCTGGTCAGGGAGGGGCGCAAACGCCATGCTGGCGCTGAAGGGCTGCGTCATGAACCTCAGGCTGCCCGACCTCCTCGACTGGCGGGCGAATCAGGCTCTCGCGGCATGACCAAAAAAATTGGGCTACACCCCACGTCCGGTTCCGGCTTGCGGCGGCATCCATTATGTAACGCCGCTTCCACTCCGAAGTGCAACATCAGCCAGCGAGGGGCGAAGCCCGAGCGGCGGCGGTCCCTTCACCGGGAGGCGTAGCCAGTCTTCCGGGGCGGTGCAAGCCCTGCCGGGCGCTGTCCGCGGCCCGCCGGACGCAGGGAGGGCGGAGCCCGACCGGAGGACGGCGGGCCGCGGACAGCACGCATCTCCCCTCGGAGCCGCCCCCGGCGGCCCCGGAACGGCCCCCTCAGGGCGGCTGCGCCCGGGCAGGAAGGCCTCGGACGGGGTGAGGCAGCCCAGGGCCTTCCTCGGACGTGCGTCCGTCCGGTCCTGGACGGCCTGCACCTCTGCGTCCGTCACCTTGCGGAAGTCCGTGCCCTTGGGCAGGTATCCCCGCACGAGGCCGTTGGTGTGCTCGTCCGTGCCGCGCTCCCGGGAGTGGCAATGCCGCGCGAAGAAGAACCCCGCGCCCAGCGCCTCGGCCACCCTGGCATGGCCCGCGAACTCCTTGCCGTTGTCCGCGGTGACCGTGTGCACGGGGAGAGGGCCCAGCATGCCGGTCATGGCCGAGCCGACCGCGTCCGCCGTCTTCCTCCCGACCCTTTCGAGCAGGGTGTGCCTGGACGCCCTGTCCACCAGGGAGACAAGCGCGCCGCCGGTGCCCTTGCCGTTGATTCGTGTCCGCCTCCCGGTCGCCGACCCGTTCCTTCGCCTCCACGACGTCCGGGCGCTCGGAGATGTCCGCCCGGCCCGGGATGCGGCCGCGGCCCGCGTGGGCCCCGCCCTTCCGGTCCGGCTTCCTGCCGCGGCGGCGGAGATGCCGCCAGAGACCGCCGCCGGCCTTCCGGTCGGCGTGGATGCGCTCGCAGGTCCACTGCCGGCCCGCCATCGGCGCGCCCTCCAGGCGCATGCGCCCGGCGACCTGCTCCGGGCCCGGCCCTCGGCCAGCCGCTCCTCCGCCATGCGCCACGGCTCCGGCGTCATCTTGCGCGCCGCCGACGAGCATCCATGTCTTGGGTCAAGCCCGGATCCGGCCTTTTCCGGGGGCCGGGACCGGGGTTTTCCACAGCCTGTCCACATTCCGGCGGCCGTCCGGGCAGGGGCAGGCGGCCCGGCCGCAAGGGCGCGGCCGGACGGCTGGTTCCCTTCGGGCCCCGGCGGGCCGCCGGGGGGCGCGGCCCGTCCGGGCGTCAGGCGGCGGCCGCCGACCTGTCCTCCCAGGTGCGCCGGTCGCGGAGCAGCGCATTCGCGGCGGCGACGAGCTTCCGCATGACCGCGGTCACGGCGACCTTGTGGTGCCTGCCCCTTTCCCGGAGCCGGCCGTGCATCTCCATCATGTCGGGACCGGACATGCAGGCCGCCATCGCCGCCATGTACAGGACGTCCCCCGGACGCCGCCGCCCGCCGGTGATGTGGCGCCCGCCCCTGAGGGTGCCGCCGTCGCGGGCGAAGGGGGCGACGCCGGCCAGGGCGGCGGCCCGGCGGTTGCCGATCGCGCCCGGCCCGCCCGCCCGGGCGACCGGGGACGCGGCCGTGACTGGGCCGATGCCCGGCACCGGGGCCGGATGCCGCAGCTCTCCGCCAGGCCCTCCGAGCCCTTGACAAGTTCCTCGATCCGCCGGCCGGACGCGGCGACGGCGCCGTCCGGTTCCTCCGGCACCCTCCGGACGGGGCCGTCCGCGTCCGGCTCTCCGACCTCGCCCGGGACCGCCTTCAGTTCCGCGCGCCGGTCGACGAGGGCCTCCCGCAGCACGAGCATGTCGCGGAGCCTGTCGACGGTGACGTCGGCCGGCGCGGTGGGCGCCATGTCCGGGAACGCGGCGCGCAGGGCGGCCGGCACCCTCGCGTCGACCCTGTCGGTCTTCGCCAGCTCGCCGCCGGCCCTGGGGAGGTCCCGGGACTGGCGGGGGTCGCCACGACGACCTTGAAGCCCCTGTCATGCAGCGACTGCAGGAGGGCCCGGTGCATCCGTCCCGTGGCCTCCGGGACGACCCGCTCCGCATTCCCTTCCCCGGGAGGCGGGCGACCTTGCGGAACCCGTCCGTGTCGTTGGTGGCGGCGTGATCCCGCCCGCCCGGGCGGATGTCCGGCGACTTCCCGCTCACGTCGATTCCCGCAGCTGCGGTGGTCATGTCTCCCGCTCCTGTCCTCGCGACGGTCCGGTTCCCGGACCCGGCGTCCATCGGGACCCGGGAGGCCAACGGGAGGGCGGGCCGACCACGCTCGTCGACGGATCCGCTCGCGCGATCCAGGGCCGCTCCGGTCCGGCCCGTCCTGCGGGGCCAGGCCCCGCACCCCCTCCGCCCGGCCGGGCGGAGGGGGTCCCGGACCCGGCATCGACCGGGAGGGCGCCGGGAGGCAAGGAACGGCTTTTCCACAGGAATCCGCCCCCGACTTTTCCACAGCCACCTCCTTGGTCATTGCCGGTTCGCTGAACATGCGAGGCCGCGCTGCGGCGCGCCTCCGCCTTCCCCTGCGCCTGCTTGTGGCGGCAGCCGCGCCTGCCGGCGTTGCGCCGCACCTCGCGCCAGACCGTCGTGCGGTCGCGGCCGGGCCGGCGGGTGATCGCCGGGCCGGAAAGCCCGCTTTCCCGGGGCGTGGATCCGGCGGCGTTCCGCATGAGGCCGGTGGCGATGGCCCTCGGGCATGACAGTCTCCTTGCTTCATCACAGGGACTGTCGTCGCCGCCTGGCCGATTCGCAACATCATGTGTCGTCGAACCGCCCGGGACGCTGCATCAGGTGTTGCACTTCAGAGTGGAAGCGGTGCCTTCGGCGAAGGTTCGAGCGAGATCCTGCTTGACCTAATCGCCGGCGACATGGGGCTTGGCATGGCGCTTTCGAAATGAGCGGCTTCGACATCCTTGCCATCGACACGGTCGTCAACCCGCACACGCCCGAGATCGCCGGGATGCGCCCCGACTGGTCCGGCAAGTTCCACCAGCGGAAATTCGGTCGCGACGACAGCGTTCTCGAAGGCTGCAGCTATTGAAGACATGCTGCGGATGATGGATGCGGCGGGGACCGAGCGCGCCTTCCTCGTCGCCCACAAGACCGGGCAGCTGGGCCTGCCGGGATCGTGGCATCTGCCCTACGGCATGGTGAGGGAGGCGGTCGCGAGATTTCCGGACCGGTTCCACGGCCTTGCCGGCGTCGACCCCACGGGGGGAATGGCGGGCGTGCGCGCCTTGGAACATGCGGTCGGGGAACTGGGTTTCATTGGCGCCCACGCCTATCCGCACTGGTTCGAGCTGCCGCCGAGCCATGCCCGCTGGTATCCGTTCTACGCCAAATGCGTCGAACTCGACGTGCCTTTCCTGACCCAGGTCGGCCAGTCGCTGGTATACGACTCGGAACGGCCGCTGGAAAGCGTCGGACGGCCGATCAGCCTCGACCCTGTCGCCTGCCATTTCCCCGAGTTGAGGCTCGTCGGCATTCATGTCGGCATCCCCTGGGCCGACGAGATGACGGCGATGGCCTGGAAGCACGAGAACGTCTACATCATCGCCGACGCGCATGTGCCGAAACACTGGCCCGAGAGCTTTGTCCGCTTCATCGACAGCTACGGACGTCACAAGGTCATGTTCGGCACGGACTTTCCCGTGCTAACCTTCGAACGCTACCGTCGCGAGGTGGACGGGCTGAGCCTGCGACCCGAGTCGCGGCAGGCCTTCCTGCGTGACAACGCGATCCGCGTCTTCGGCCTGAAGACATGATCCACGACCTCCCATACCGGACGCGTCACGAAATCGCGCAGGTGCAGGAGGAGAATTTCGCCGACATGCTCGACCTTTGTTTCAGGCGCCACCCGCATTACCGGCAGCGATTCGCCATGGCCGGGCTTCGCCGCGAAGACATCTCGGGCCTTCGCGACATCGGGAAGATCCCCCTGACCTCCAAGTCCGAATACGCCGCCGACCCTGCGGCCTTTCGCCTGGAATCCGACGGGCTGCCGGAGGAAGCCTGCGTGGCATTCGACGTGATGCACACCACCGGCACGTCCGGCGGCAAGCCGACCCCGTTCCATTCGACGGTGCATGACTTCTACCGCATTCTCACGGCGAACCGGCGGGCGCTCGAGATACGCGGCGCGCGCGACACCGACCTGGTGGCGAACCTCTGCCCGATGACTCTGCATGCCTATGGTGCCTTTCACCGCGCCATCGCCGCGGCCAACGCGATGAAGATCCCCGTGATCAGCCCGATGCCGGGACGGCCCTCGCCCGAGTTTCACTGGTCGGCCAGCCTCGACGACGTGATCCGCGCGGCAGAAAGGCACCGCGCCACGATCCTCTGGGGCGTCGCCAGCTATGTCCGTCGCGTGCTGATGCGGGCCGAGGCGCTGGGCGCGGATCTCTCGGAGGTCCGGCTTGCCTTCGTCACCGGCGAGGCCGTGACCGACGCCATGCGATCCGATCTGACCGCGCGGATGGTGACGCTTGGCGCGACCGATCCCCAGGTCAGCGTTTCCTACGCTGCCACCGAAATGCAGATGGGCCTGGTCGAGTGCCGTCCCGGCTCCGGCTACCACAACCCCGCGCCCGACCAGTTTCATTTTCAGGTCGTGGATCCCGAGGACCACGAGGCCCTGCCGGACGGCGAAACAGGACTCGCCGTCCTTACCCACCTGGACCGGCGGGGCACGGTGCTGCTGCGATACGCCTTGGGCGACATGACGGCGCTGACAAGGGAACCGTGCCCGCATTGCGGGGCCGAGACGGATCGCTTCATCGAGATGCCGTCCCGTGCCGACGACCTGGTGAAGGTGAGGGGCATGCTGATCAACCCGGGCAGCGTCGCGCAAGCGCTGCTGGCCGATGGCCGCATCGATGAATTCCAGGTCGTGATTGACCGCGAAGACCCCGAGGACGCGCTTTCGATGGACGTGATGCGCCTCCGGCTCGCGCCCAGGCCCGGCGCCGATCCCGGCGAGGCGGCGCGCGAGACGGTCGCGGCGGCAGTGGGGGTGAGGCCCGAGATCGAGATCGTCGGCGTGAAGGAGATCTACGATCCCGACGTCTCGCTGAAGGCGCGGCGTTTCATCGACATGCGGAAGGAGCGTCGCCCATGACGCAGGCTCTGGCCATCACCGGTGCAGCCGGCGGGATCGGCAGCGCCATCGCGCGCCGTGCGGCCGCAGAGGGTTATGCTCCGCTGTATTTGCTGGACAGGAACGAGGCGGCCCTTGCCGGTGTTGCCGAGGAGACCGGCGGGACTGCAGTTGCGACGGACATCGCCAGCGCCGAGTCCGTGGCCCGTGCCTTCGCAGGGCTGCGGCAGGCGGCCAACGGCTTGTACGGCCTTGTTCTTGCCGCGGGCGTGGTGGACAATGGAAAGCTCGCCGACCTGACGCCGGGCCGCTGGGACGAAATCGTCGCCACAAACCTCACCGGGCCTTTCCTCTGCTGCCTCGCGGCGAAGGGCGACATCGAGAATGGCGGGCGGATCGTCACCCTGGGCTCGCTCGCCGGGCGGACGGGCGGCGTCATCACGGGCACGGCATATGCGGCGTCCAAAGGGGGCGTCGAGTCGTTGACGAAGTCGATGGCGCAGGAGCTTGCCCCGCGCGGAATCACCGTGAACTGTGTTGCCCCCGGCGCGGTGGAGACGCCCATGCTGGCCGCGCACCCGCCCGCGCGCAGGGCGGCAATATCTGCGGCAACGCCTCTGAAGCGGATGGCAAGGCCGGACGAGGTCGCGGCGGCCGTCTGCTTCCTCCTGTCGGCGCAGTCCGGCTTCACGACCGGCGCGGTACTGGCAGTGAACGGTGGCTTGAGGATGGATTGAGTTGCAGCGTCACCCGGCATACCCGCACGTCTTTCAGCCGATTCGGGTCGGCAAGACCGAGATCCGGAACCGCATTCTCGTCCCCGCCCACACCACCAATTTCGGCGAGAACAACCTGCCGTCGGACCGTCACCTCGCCTATCACCGGGCAAGGGCGCGAGGCGGGGCGGGGCTGATCGTCTTCGAAGGCATACGCGTCCATCGCTCCAGCCTCGGCCGCCGGCAGGGAGTGAACGGCTACGAGCGCGACTGCATTCCCCGCTTCCTTCGGATAGCGGAGGCCGTGCGGGCGGAAGGCGGGCGTCTCTTCGGCCAGATAATCCATCTCGGCCGCCACGCAGACGGCAACTACGCGCGCATGCCGTCCTGGTCCGCGTCGGCCGTCCCGTGGTCGGCGACTGCGCCGCCGCCGCACCCAATGACGCTGGACGAGATAGCCGCGGTTGTCGAGGCTCATGCGGACGTGGCGGAAAACCTGATCGAGGCCGGGCTCGACGGGATAGAGCTGCAGATGGCGCATGGCCATCTGATCCAGCAATTCCTCTCGCCCGCTTCAAACCGACGCGAGGACGCCTACGGCGGCTCGCCCGAAAACCGCCTTCGCTTCGCCCGTGAAGCGCTTCAGGCGGTGCGCGACCGGATCGGTCCCGACCGGACGCTGGGTCTGCGGATCAGCGCGGACGAGTTCATGGAGGACGGGCTCGCGCTTGACGAGATGTGCCTCGTTGTCCGGAGGCTCGTGGCTGAAACGCAGGTTGATTTCGTCAACGTTTCGCACTCCGCTTATCACGGCAGCTACACCGTCTCGACCCAGATGGCCGACATGGCCTTCCGGCTTCAGCAATTCCAGCCGCTGACGCGTGCCATACGATCGGCGCTGGATGGTGCGGCGTGCAGGCCGACGGTGATGGCTGTCTGCCGATATCAGCAAGTCGCGCTGGCCGAGCGGATGATCGCGTCCGGCGGGGCCGACATGGTCGGCATGGCGCGTGCGCATATCGCAGATCCAGAGATCGTCAGGAAGGCCGAGGAGCTTCGCGAGACGGAAACCAATCCGTGCATCGGCTGCAACCAGGGCTGCGCGAATTTTCTCGCCCTCAGCCTCGCGATCACCTGCCTTTCAAATCCATGTGCCGGGCGCGAGGCCGAGTGGCCCGCGCCGAAGAGAGTCGATGCCGGGCAGGAAAGGCGCGTGCTTGTCATCGGCGGCGGCCCCGCGGGGATGGAGGCCGCTGCGACCGCGGCCGAACTCGGGCACGAGGTGACGCTTTGGGAACGCTCCGACCGGCTCGGCGGCGCACTCAACTGGACCGCCGAAATGCCGCTTCGGCAGGAATTCGGCAAGCTCACCGCCCGGCAGCAGGCGCGTCTCGCGGCCGGGGGCGTCGCGGTCAAGCTTGCGGCGGAGGCGACTGCAGCGGCCCCGCTGCCCGAGGCCGACGCCGTGATCTGGGCCATCGGCGCCGAACCGGTGGGGCAGGGCTTGCGCTCCGGCGGCACGGCACTGACGCTGGAGGCCGCGCTGGCCGACCCCGACGCACTGGGCGACGAAGTGCTGCTGGTTGATCACCTGGGCGGCTGGTCGGTGGTCTCTCTGGCCGAACGCCTTGCCGATCTCGGCAAGCGCGTGACGCTCGTGGCACCTTCAGGCGTGCCGGGATGGACGATAAGCATGTACAGCTCTTTCGCGCTTCGCCAACGGCTCCGCACGAAGAGGGTGCGGATCATCGGCCATCACGCCCTGATCGACCATGCGGGCGGGCGCGCCGTCCTGCGCGACCTTTCGCTGGATGCATTTTCCGAACTGCCCGCGAGCGCGGTCATCGCGCCCCTGCCCGGCATGCCGCGCGGCGGGCTGCGCGGATCCAGTGCCGGCGAGGCGGTTCAAGTCGCAGTCGGCGACTGCGTTTCGGCCAGAACGGCGCTCGAGGCGGTCTTTGAAGGCCATGAAGCGGCGCGCCGGCTCTGGCCGGACAGCCCGGCCCGCCGTCCCTGGACCGAGGCGCTCAGGGGCCCGTTGCCCCGAAGATAGCCCGCGTCTCCGGAACCCGAGGCCGCAGGGGCTTGCGAACGCGTCGGTGGCCGCTTCCCGGCGCCTGCGCGCGCAACTTCTTGTCCCTTGCCGGCCCAGGGGCTAAACCACGGCGCGTCAAGAGCGAGGGATGGCCCATGGCCAAGCAGAAAAGGCCGCCGCGTCCCAAGGCCGAAACGCCGCGGGGCTTCCGCGACTGTCTTGGCGCCGAAGTCGCCGAGCGCAACGCGATGCTCGACGCAATCGCCGGGGTCTATCATCTCAACGGCTTCGAGGCGCTGGAATCCCCGGCCGTCGAGACGGCCGAGGCCCTCGGAAGCTTCCTGCCGGACGTGGACCGCCCCAATGACGGGGTGTTCGCCTGGCAGGAGGACGGGGACGGCGGCTGGCTTGCGCTGAGATACGACCTGACGGCGCCTCTCGCGCGGGTCTTTGCACAGCACCGGAACGACTTGCCGACGCCGTACAGGCGTTTCGCGATCGGGCCGGTGTGGCGGAACGAAAAGCCCGGGCCCGGGAGATACCGTCAGTTCTGCCAATGCGACGCGGACACGGTCGGCGCGTCCTCGGTCGCCGCGGATGCCGAGATGTGCATCGTGCTTGCGGACGCACTGGAGGCCGCCGGCATTCCGAGGGGCGACTACGTCATAAGGCTCAACAGCCGCAAGGTGCTGAACGGCGTCATGGAAGTCGCCGGACTGTCCGGAGAGGCGGCGCGGGAGCGCGGCATCGTCCTGCGCTCGATCGACAAGCTCGACCGGCTGGGGCGCAAGGGTGTCCGCGCGCTGCTGGGCGATGGGCGAAAGGACGAGAGCGGCGACTTCGCCGAAGGCGCCGGCCTGGCGGACTCGCAGGCCGGGACGGTCATGGAATTCATCGATGCGAGCAGGGGCGACAATGCCGCGACCCTGGAGCGCCTGTCGGAGATCGTGCGCGGCAGCGAAACGGGCGAGGCCGGCGTCGCCGAACTGCGCGGCATGGCGGAACTGATGGAGGCGCAGGGCCATGGCCCCGACCGCGCGGTCATCGACCCGTCCGTGGTGCGCGGCCTCGGCTATTACACCGGGCCGGTCTACGAGGCCGATCTCACCTTCGAGACCAGGGACGAGAAGGGACGGCCGCAGAAGTTCGGCAGCGTGGCGGGCGGCGGGCGCTACGACGATCTTGTCAAGCGGTTCACGGGTCAGGAAGTGCCTGCAACGGGAATCTCGGTCGGGGTCGACCGGCTTCTGGCGGCGCTTCGCGCGAAAGGCCGGTCGCGCGCCGCCGCCGCCGGCCCGGTCGTCGTGACCGTCATGGACCAGGACCGGATGGGCGCGTACCAGGCGATGGCGTCAACGCTTCGCAAGGCCGGCATCCGGGCCGAGGCCTACCTGGGGAACCCGCGCAATTTCGGAAACCAGCTCAAGTATGCCGACAGGCGCGGCGCGCCCGTCGCGATCATTCAGGGCTCGAACGAGGTCGCGCGCGGCGTCGTGCAGGTCAAGGATCTGGCTCTTGGCGCCAGGATTGCCGGCGGCGCCTCCCTTGAGCAATGGCGCGGCCAGCCTGCGCAGTTCGAGTGCCCGCTCGAGGAACTGGTCCCTCGCGTGCGCGAGATCATCGAAAGGTGACGGACAAGTCGGACATCAGGAGCGAGGCTGACCGGATGCGCGCGCTGTTCGAGGCGAGGGGCGCGGAGGTGTTCGAGACCGACATCCTGCAGCCCGCGGGGGCGCTTCTGGATCTCTACGGCGAGGACATCCGCGCGCGGGCGTTCACGACGCACGACCCCGTCCGGGGCGAGATGATGCTGCGGCCGGACTTCACCCTGCCGCTCGTCCAGCGGCACGTCGCCGAAGGCCGGGCGGCAGGACGCTACACCTATGCGGGCGAGGTGTTCAGGCGACAGGAGGACGATCCGGACCGGGATGCGGAATACCTGCAGGTCGGATACGAGATCTTCGGGGGAGAGGTTGCCGTGCAGGCGGACGCCGAGGTGTTCGCGGCGTTCGCGGAGATCCTCGCCCCCCTTGGCCTGCGGCCTGCCGCCGGAGACATCGGGCTGCTGCGCGCGGCGATAGAAGGGCTGGAGACAAGCGCGGCCAGAAAGACCGCGCTCCTGCATCACCTCTGGAGACCGCGCCGGTTCCGCGGCCTCCTGAATCGCTGCGGCCGCGTCACGACCGCAGCGGAGAGGCCGGACGCGAACGGCGGGACCGAGATCGGCTTGCGGACGCGCGCCGAAGTCGCCGCACGGCTCGATGCGCTGGAGGCGGAGCGCGCGACGCCGCCGCTGGCGGCGGAGGCGATCGGGCTGATAGACGCGCTTCTGGCGATCCGCGGAAAGGCGCCGGACGCGCTGGCGGAACTGCGCGGGACGGCGTCCCGACTGCCCGCGATCACGCCCGCGATCGACTTGCTGGCGGCCCGGCTTGCGGCGCTGGACGCGCTCGGCGTCGATGTCGGCGCGCTGGACTTCGAGGTGAGCTACGGGCGGACGACGCTCGAATACTACGACGGATTCGTGTTCGGGTTCTTCGCCGACCGGCGGCTCGGCTCGCCGCCGGTCGCCAGCGGCGGCCGCTACGATGCCCTGAGCCGCGCGATCGGGGGCGCCGACGGCGTGCCGGCCGTCGGGGGCGTCCTGCGTCCGGGCCTGACGCTCTGCCTGGCGGGCGGGTCATGACGCTGAAGCTCGGCATTCCCTCCAAGGGCCGCCTGATGAACGACACCCTCGCCTGGTTCGGCGAGAGGGGGGTCAGGCTGAGCCTGTCGGGCGGCGCACGGGAATACGCGGGCCGGGTCGAGGGTGCCGGCAAGGTCGAGCTCGTCCTTCTCGCCGCCGTGGAGATCCCGCGCGAGCTGGCGGCGGGGCGCATCCATCTCGGCGTGACCGGCATCGACATGGTACGCGAGCGGCTGGCCAGGTGGGACAGCCAGGTGGCCGAGGTCAGGCGTCTCGGCTTCGGCGAGGCCGACCTGGTGATTGCCGTTCCGGACTTCTGGGCTGACGTCACGACGCTTGACGATCTCGACGAGGTGGCCACCGCCTTCCGGGCCGTGCACGGGCGTCGGCTGCGCATAGCCACGAAGTATCATCGCCTTGTACGGGGATTCCTGCGCGACAACGAGGTGTCCGACTACCAGCTCGTCGACAGCCAGGGCGCCACCGAAGGCACGGTGAAGAACCTTCAGGCAGAGGCCGTCGCGGACATAAGGACAAGCGGCGCGACGCTTCGGGACAATCATCTGCGCGCCCTCGCGGACGGGAGGGTCCTCTCTTCCGAGGCCGCGTTGCTCGAGACCCGCGCGAATGTCTGGGATGGCGGCGCGCGGGCCGCGCGGGACGGCCTGAACTCCAGGCTCGGACTCGCGTGACGCGTCGCGGCAGGCGGCGTGTCCGGCGCGTGCATGACGCCCGACAGTCCGTCGGCCGGGCGCGGCGCACGGGCCGTGCCGGTCGGGGGCCGGGCCTTCCGCCCTCTACCGGACCCCGATTTCGGCCAGCGCGGCGAGGATCCGGGGCGAAAGGCCTTCGTCGGCGGCTTCCTGCGCCAGGTCGGCGGGAGCGTCCGCCGCGCGCAGGTAGCGCCAGCCCTGGAACGGGCGGCGCGGCGCGGCGACGGTCGGGACAAGCGCCGGCTCCAGGACCACTGCGCACCGGCGGACGCCATCGCCGAGGTCCGCTTCGTCCAGCCGCACGATTCGCTGGCGCGCCCTGACGAAGCCCTGGATGATCCAGTAGACGGAGCCGCCGTCCAGAAGCTCTGCCGCGCGTCTCGGCCACATGCGGGTCACGTGACGCGGCAGTCCGTCCTCGCCCTGCGCTTCCGGCGTCGACTGCCATTCGGCCAGCGAAGCAACGCTTTCGGAGCCGACGCTCAGCTTTATGAGGTGCAGGGACTCGCGCAACGCACGTCTTCTCCGGGCTCTCGTGCCGAGAGCAAAGTAACGCATTGCCCGCCGTCCGCAACTTGCTGTAGGCTGCCGTCCCTCTTGAAGGAGAGTCATGATGACCGGTTTCTCCGCTGCCATCGCCGAGCAGATCTGGGACATGAAGTACCGCCTCAAGGCGGCGGACGGAACGCCCGTGGACCTTACGGTCGAGGATACGTGGCGGCGGGTAGCGCGCGCGCTCGCGGCGGAGGAAGCGGAGCCGGCGCTGTGGGAGGACCGGTTCTACGCGGCGCTGGAGGATTTCAGGTTCCTGCCCGCAGGCCGGATCGTCGCAGGCGCGGGCACGGACCGGACGGTGACGCTCTTCAACTGTTTCGTCATGGGCACGGTGCCGGACAGCATGGCCGGCATCTTCGAGATGCTGAAGGAGGCGGCCGTCACGATGCAGCAGGGGGGCGGCATCGGCTACGACTTCTCCACCATCAGGCCAAGGGGCGCGGACGTCCGTGGCGTGGCTGCGGACGCAAGCGGGCCATTGTCCTTCATGAACGTCTGGGACGCCATGTGCCGGACGATCATGTCGGCCGGATCCAGGCGCGGCGCCATGATGGCGACGTTGCGATGCGACCATCCCGACATAGAGGAGTTCATCACCGCCAAGGCCGATCCCGCGCGTCTGAGGAACTTCAACCTCAGCGTGCTGGTGACGGACGCGTTCATGGACGCGGTGAAGGCGGACGGGCCATGGGAGCTTCGGTTCGGCGACGCCGCATGCCGGACCCTCGGGGCCCGTGACCTCTGGAACCGGATCATGCGTGCCACCTATGACTACGCCGAACCGGGCGTGATCTTCATCGACCGCATAAACGCCATGAACAATCTCGCGTATTGCGAGACCATTGCCGCCACCAACCCCTGCGGCGAGCAGCCTCTGCCGCCCTACGGCGCGTGCCTGCTCGGGTCGATCAACCTGTCGCGGCTCGTCGAGAACGCGTTCGAGAGGGACGCGGCCCTGGACGAGGCGGCCTTGGAGGAGCTGGTCGGAACGGCCGTGCGGATGATGGACAACGTCGTCGGCGCGAGCCGCTTTCCGCTTGAGGCGCAGGCCCGGGAGGCGGAGGCCAAGCGGCGGATCGGGCTCGGGGTCACGGGGCTGGCCGACGCCCTGATCATGACCGGCAAGCGATACGGATCGGAAGAGGCCGCGCAGCTGACGTCGCGCTGGCTGCGGGCGGTCGCCCATGCCGCCTACAGGACCTCGGCGCTCCTTGCAGCGGAGAAGGGCCCGTTTCCCCTCTTCGACGCGGACTCGTATCTTGCCAGCGCTTCGCTTGCAGGAATGGACGAGGACGTGCGCGAGCTGATCGGCCGGCACGGCATCCGGAACGCGCTGCTGACCTCGGTCGCGCCGACGGGCACGATCAGCCTCTATGCCGGGAACGTCAGTTCCGGCATCGAGCCGGTCTTTGCCTACGCCTACTCCCGGAAGGTTCTCCAGAAGGACGGCGGCCGGACCGAGGAGGAGGTCGTCGACTACGCGGTCCGGCTTTGGCGCGACCGGTTCGGGGACAAGGCCTTGCCGGACTGTTTCGTGGACGCGCAGGCGCTCGAGCCGGCAGATCACGTGCGCATGCAGGCGGCGGCGCAGGAATGGGTGGATTCGAGCATTTCCAAGACGATAAACGTGCCCGCGGACATTGCGTTCGATGCATTCAAGGACGTCTACATGGATGCGTGGGACAAGGGCTGCAAGGGATGCACGACCTACCGGCCGAACGACGTCACGGGCAGCGTTCTGGCAGTGAACGAGGCTGCCGACGCGGCGCCGGCCCCGTCCGGAGCCACGGATGGCGAGGTCGTCTACATCGCCGAGCCCCTCGACCGGCCGCAGGCGCTTGAGGGGCGGACGTACAAGCTCAAGTGGCCGGCGAGCGAGCACGCGATCTACATCACCCTCAACGACATCGTCGTCGGCGGCCGGAGACAGCCGTTCGAGGTCTTCATAAACTCGAAGAACATGGAGCACTTCGCGTGGACCGTTGCCTTGACCAGGATGGTATCGGCCGTGTTCCGGCGGGGCGGGGACGTGTCGTTCGTGGTCGAGGAGCTGAAGGCGGTCTTCGATCCGAGGGGCGGGGCCTGGATGGGCGGAAAGTACGTGCCGTCGATACTCGCGGCCATCGGCGGCGTCATAGAGCGGCACCTGATCGACATCGGGTTCATCGAGGGCGAGGGCATGGGCCTGAAGAGCGATCCGCAGGCCGAGGTCGTGAACCTTGGCGGTTCGCAAGGCCCTGCCTGCACGAATTGCGGCCAGCTCGGCCTGCAGATGCGCGAGGGATGCATGACCTGCCCGAGCTGCGGGCACTCGAAGTGCGGGTGAACCGCGCGGACGCCATGCTGTGGGACCAACCGTAGCCTGGCCACTGTTTCGGGAGCCAGGAAACGCCGGAGTCAAGAAAAGTCGGGTCGCACCCACCGTGACCGTCGTGATGGCGACCATGGGGACCGCGAGCGGGAGATCGGACCTGCGGCCTTCCCCCAAAAGGCCCTGCGGCGAGGCGCTCAAGGAGGCGGCAAACGCTGGCGGCCGGTCCCGCGATCTCGGAACCGGGCCGCGACCATGTCCCGGCGGGCCACGAAGGCGTCACGGTGGTTGCCTCGGTGGCCATTGCCTTTGTCATGCCCTTCATCGTCCTCGTCCTCGGCCGCCTCGTCCCGGGCGAGCGCGTCGGCGTCCGCCGGACGGTCGCCTGCTGCCTGGGCTTCGCCGGCACCCTGATGGTCGTGCAGCCCGGCTTCGCGAAGGTCGGGTGGCCTGCGCCGCTGCCGGTGGCCGTGGCAATGGACTTCGCCCTCTTCATGCTTGTGACGCGGCAGCTGGCGAAAGAGGTGGATGCGGTGTCGTTGCAGGCCGTGTCCGGGGTCATCGCCTGCGCGCTGCTTTTCCCTCTCCTGCCGCTGTTGGCGTCCCCATGACGTCCCCGGCTTCATGCTTGCAGTGCCTGACCCGGCGTCGATCCGGCTGCTGGCCGCAATGGGTCTCCTCGGGACGTTCGCGCATCTCATGATGACCTGGTCCCCGAGTTTCGCGCCGTCTGCGACGGTGCAGCATCTTTTGAAATCCCGGTCGCGGCCTTGCTGGGCTGGTTGATCTTCCGGGACTTCCCGAACGGCCTGGTGCTGGCCGGCATCCTCGTCACGATCGCGTCGGGTCTCTATGCCATCTGCCGGGAGCATGCGCTGAACAGGTCAGCGCAGCGACCGCCAGGGAGAGGTGGGCCCTCGGAACCAGCGTGACGCATCCCGGACCGTCGAAGTCCAGTTCAACCCGTCCGGAGGCCATGTTGGACGTGCCGATGCGGCCAAGGGGGTCAAGCGTCAATCCGTCGATGGGCCAGCGAAGGCCTTTGGAGCGGCCTGTCACCGGCGCCATCGGAAAGAGCGAGAACCGCGTCCCGCCGGGAAGGTCAAGAACCAGCCGGAGGGGCGCGGCGAAGGCAACGTCCTCGTCTCCCAGGACGAGCGTGGGCGGGCCGATGCGGCGCACGAGAACCGAGAGCACGGCCAGCGTGTGATCAAGCCGGCCATCGGTGAAGCCGGTGGCGACCACGAAGGGCGCTTCGACAAGGCGGAGGCATTTCTCGAAGTCAGCGATGTCCTGGTCTGCATATTCGATGATCCTGGCTTCCGGCAGGGCGGCGCGTGTCGCCTCGGTGATCGAGTCGAGATCCCCGATGACCGCAGACGGCTTGACGCCGGCGGCAATGCAGGCGTTCGCGCCGCCGTCCGCAGCCAGGAGGTGCGGCGCAAGCGCCATCGATGCAGCGATGTCCGGCGCATGCGTGCGGCCGGCTCCAACAAGCGTCACGCCGACGTCGGACCGGACTTTGCCAAGGGCCGCGGCGGGTCGCTCCATGGCTCAGACGCGTTTCCGAAGCTCGGTCTTCAGGATCTTGCCCGTGGACGTCTTCGGGAGTTCCCCGAAGACGATCTTCCTGGGACGCTGGAATCCTGCCAGCCCGGCGCGCGCGTGCGCAAGGAGCTCGTCCTCCGTGGCGCTGGCGCCTCGGGCCAGCTCGACGAACGCGCATGGGACTTCGCCCCACCTTTCGTCCGGCATGGCAACGACAGCGGCCAGCGCCACGGCCGGATGGGTGTGGAGCGCGTTCTCTACCTCGATCGAGCTTATGTTCTCGCCGCCAGAAATGATGATGTCCTTGGCGCGGTCCCGGATCTCGATGTAGCCGTCCGGATGCCGCACCGCGATGTCGCCCGACCAGAACCATCCGTTCCTGAACGCCTCGTCTGTCGCCTCCGCCTGCTTGAGGTAGCCCTTCATGACGATGTTGCCGCGGAAGGCGACTTCGCCGAACGTCTCGCCGTCATGCGGGACGGGCTCGCCCGTGTCCGGGTCGAGGACGGCAACGTCCTCTTCCAGTTCGTACGCCACGCCCTGGCGCGCCTTGCGCCGCGCGCGCTCTTCCGTCGGCAGGTCGTCCCATTCCTCTTGCCATGCGCACACAACGGCGGGCCCGTAGGTTTCGGTCAGTCCGTAGACGTGGGTGACGTTGATTCCAAGCGCCTCGATGGATGCGATGACGCTGGCGGGCGGCGGCGCAGCAGCCGTCATCATCTCGACTTCCTGCGCGAATTCGCGGCGCTCTTCGGCGCTGGCGCCTGCAACGAGCGACATGATGATCGGCGCGCCGCAGAGATGCGTCACGCCGTGGTCGGCCAATGCATCGAAGATGGCGCCGGCGCGTGCCGCGCGCAGGAACACGTTCGTTCCGCCGAGCAGCGTGATCGTCCAGGGCAGGCACCAGCCGTTGCAGTGAAAGAGCGGGAGCGTCCAGAGATACACCGGATGCCGGGGCATCGACCATGTGATGACGTTGTTGACCGCGTTGATGAACGCTCCGCGGTGCGAATAGACCGCCCCCTTCGGGCGTCCCGTCGTCCCGGAAGTGTAGTTCAATGCCAGCGCGTCCCATTCGTCGGCTGGCTGGCGGCATTCGAAGCGCGGGTCGCCCTCCGCCAGAAGCTCGTCGTACGTGGCAGAGCCGATTCTCTCGCCGCCCGGCCCCTCGCTGTCCTCGATGTCGACCAGGAGCAAGTCGCGGCCGCACGCGGCCACGGCGGCGCTGGCCTTCTCCGACAGCTCCGTGTCCACAAGGAGGGCCTTCGCCTCTCCGTGCTCCAGGATGTATGCAATCGTGCCCGCGTCCAGGCGCGTGTTGTTGGCGTTCAGGACCGCGCCCAGCATCGGCACCGCGAAGGCGCACTCGAACGCCTCGGGAATGTTGGGCGCGAGGACCGCCACGGTGTCGCCGGTTCCGATCCCGCGGCCCTCGAGCGCTGACGCGAGGCGGCGGCATCGCTCTCCGACCTCCGCCCAGCTGCGCCTGATGCGCCCGTGGACCTGAGCGGTGCGGCCAGGATAGACCTGTGCCGTCCGCCTGAGCATGGACACAGGCGAAAGCGGCTGGAAATTCGCCGGACGCCGCGCCAGCTCGTTCCCGCCACGTGCCGTCATCGTCGCCTGCCCTCTTCCGCCGACCTTCCGGCTTCAGGTTTAGCATCGAAAGGGACTTTGGCAACGGCAATGAATCGCGTTCGCCCTGCCGGCGACGCCTTCCGGAAGAAGCGAATCTCGTCTGCAGGATCCCGGTCCGGACCCGCCTCGGCGCCTTCCTGCGCGATCCTCGATGCCGCGTCCCGCCGGGCGGTGACCCGCGTGCCGTCTGCCAGGACAAGGTGGCTTGCGCTGTCCGGATCGTCGAAGCGAGCGTGCCGTCCCGTCATCACCTTCCCAGGCATGTCCGGCCTTGCCGGACATGCCTGCGGCAAGTGCCGCGCGGCTTGTCACGGTGTTGCCTGGAACTGACGCGCGGCCAGGCCGCCGGAAAGCCGGCGGGACGGTTCCGGAGAGCGGCTCCGGCTCTCCCTGAAGTTCCGAAGAGCGGCCGGCCGTCGGGGCGCCGGCCGCTGGAGGTGCCGAGGCCGCGTGCCAGCCCGTCGCCGAAAGGGACCGGATCGTCAAGCTGTCGGAAACTGCGGCGGAGGCGCCCGAGGCTTCTCCGGCAAGCCGTGGTCGCCGCTCCCGGGGCCGGGAGCATCCGTCAGCGCACGCAGCGCCTTCCGAAACCGATGAGCGCCGCGCTGTCCTGCGCGGCCTGCCTGGCCGCCGGCGCCCTGCCGCCCCGCTTCGAAGCGGCGGGGGGGGGCGCTCCGGAAGCTTGGTCAGGCGACTTCCCGTCCTCTTGGGCAGGACTGCCCCGCCGCGCGGGCCAGTTGCGGGCTGGCGCGGCTTCGGCCGCAGGGCGACGTCCAGGGGGTGGCCGATGGACGACACGGAACGCGGCAGGCTGCCGAAACGGAGGCGCGCGCAATTGCGGCGTGGCCGGGCCTGCCCTTCGGCGAAAGTTTTCCGACAGTCGCAGGACTTTCCCACGCTAAGACAAGCGTGTCGTCTGGCGGCCGGACAAGGTATCGGGGTGGCTGGTTTTCGCCGGTTTGCCGCCAGCGGTGGCCGTCCGGACACCGAAACGGCTTCTTTCGGGCCCGAAAGGCGATTCGTCTTCCTGATTTTCCGGGCCGGGGCGGCGGTTCGCTGTCAAGAAAAATTAGCGTGGATGACCCTGGACAGTCGCCTTGGCCGTTGCGCCTCGGCTCAATGCCGGACTATGGTCCGTCCCGGCAAGGATCATGGAACGACTGGCGGTGACGGAAAGGGCAGGGCCTGATGACACCTTGGGAGCTGCACGCCGGATCAACCGGCCCGGCCCAACCCGATAGGAGAGGAAGAAGATGAAGATCGAGATGAAGAGGATGGCAGCCGCGATGGCGGGAACCCTGGTCGCGCTCGCAGCGATGGTTTCGGCGTCGTTTGCCGACAAGCTGACGTACTATTGCTCGGCGCAGGAGGACTGGTGCCAGCTGATGGCCCGGAGCTTCGAGGACGCGACGGGAATCGACGTGAACATGACCCGCAAGTCTTCGGGGGAGACCTTCGCGCAGATCCGCGCGGAATCCTCCAACCCCAAGGGCGATGTCTGGTGGGGCGGCACCGGCGACCCGCACCTGCAGGCCGCGGAGGAGGGCCTGACCATGGAGTACCTTTCGCCCATGCGCGACCAGCTGCATGACTGGGCGATTGCGCAGGCCGAGAGCGCCGGCAACAAGACCATCGGCATCTATTCCGGAGCGCTCGGCTACGGCTACAACACCGAGCTCCTGGCCGCGAACGACCTGCCTGAGCCGTCCTGCTGGAAGGACCTGCTGAAACCGGAATACAAGGGGCATGTCCAGATGGCGAACCCGAACTCGTCAGGCACGGCCTACACGACCCTTGCATCGATGGTGCAGATATTCGGCGAGGACGAGGGGTTCGAGTTCATGAAGGGGCTCCACGCCAACATCAACCAGTACACGAAGTCGGGCTCGGCGCCCATCAAGGCGGCGGGTCGCGGCGAGAACACCATCGGCATCGTCTTCATGCATGATGCGGTCAAGCAGGCCGTGTCCGGGTTCCCGATCAAGGTCGTGGCGCCGTGCGAAGGGACCGGATACGAGATCGGTTCGATGTCGATAATCGAAGGCGCGCGGAACCTGGAAGAGGCCAGGATGTTCTATGACTGGGCGCTCTCGGTCGAGGCGCAGAATCTCGCGCTGCAAGTGAATGCATTCCAGGTCCCGTCGAACAAGGGGGCGAAGACCTCGGAGAGTGCGCCGGACATGAGCCTGATCAAGCTGATCGACTACGACTTCAGGAAGTACGGCTCTTCGGACGAACGCAGGCGCCTGCTGCAGAAGTGGGACGAAGAGGTTTCGACCCTGCCGCAGTAGGTGACGCCCGCGAAAGCAGCGCGGACCCCGCCGGCCCTGATCTTCTGGATCGTCGCCGGTTGGGTCGGCTTCGCCCTCTGCCCCTGGTACGGGGTGGAGGGCGGCTTCTTCTCGTTCGGGTGGCTGGCCGACGGATACCCGTTTGAAGAGGACCATTCCCCGGCCGCCTTCCTGGTGGGACAGGGCGAGAAGCTGTGGCTGGCCCCGTTGCTGGTCCCGCTCCTCATGCCGCTCCTGGCACTCGGCCGGGAGAAGTCCGACCCCGGCTATTCCCGGATTCTGACCGTCGCAGGCGCGCTTGGATTCGGCTGGCTGATCGTTCAGGGATTTTCAATCGGCATCCGCGGATTCAATTTCCAGTGGATGAATGAAGCGTTTGGCGCGCTGGGTGATCGCCAGTTCGGGATGGGATACGGCGCGATGACCTGCGCGTCCGCCTTCCTGTTCCTGTTCACGCAGGGCATCGCCGCGCGGGGCGCGGTCAATGGCGACGTCTTCGTGACCGGCGCGATTGGCGGCGTGGTCGCCATTGTCACCGCCTTCGTGTTCTTTCCCATCGCGAACATGCTGTTCTCGGCCTTCGTGACCGACGCGGGCGCATACTCGCTCTCGGCATTTGCCGGCAAGTTCCTCGATGACCGTCTCTGGGGGCTGGGCTGCTTTTCTGGCACAAGATGCGGCGCGGCGCTGAATTCACTTGCCCTTGCCGTCGCCGTCGGCTTCATCACCACCGTTCTGGGCCTTGCCTTCGCCCTTGTCGTGACCCGCTCCGGCTTCCGCTGGAAGCGCATGCTCCGTGCGCTTACGGTGCTGCCGATCATCACGCCGCCCTTCGTGATCGGCCTCGCGCTGATCCTGCTCTTCGGCCTGTCCGGTTCCGTGACGGTCTTCCTGGCCGAGCTGTTCGGCACGCAGCCGACCCGGTGGCTCTACGGCATGCCCGGCGTGCTGATCGCGCAGACGCTGGCGTTCACGCCCATTGCCTTCCTCGTTCTGATCGGCGTGGTCGAGGGCGTCGCTCCGTCGATGGAGGAAGCCGCGCAGACGCTGCGCGCCAGCCGCTGGCAGACGTTCCGCACTGTGTCGCTGCCGCTGATGCGCCCGGGGCTGGCCAACGCGTTCCTGCTGGGCTTCATCGAGAGCATGGCCGATTTCGGCAACCCCCTCGTTCTGGGCGGCAACTTCGATGTGCTGTCGACCGAGATCTTCTTCGCGATCGTCGGCGCCCAGTACGACCAGGGCCGTGCGGCGGTGCTTGCCATGGTCCTGCTGTTCTTCACCCTGTCCGCCTTCTTCGCCCAGCGGACCTGGCTTGGAAAGAGGAGCTACACCACCGTTTCCGGAAAGGGCGACGCAGGCGTGCACCCGTTGATGCCAAACGGTCTCGCGGTTCCGGCGATGATCGTGGCGCTTGGCTGGGCGGCCTTCACGGCAACGGTCTACGGCATGATCGTCTATGGAAGCGTCGTGGAGCTCTGGGGCGTCAACAGCTCGCTCACCCTCAAGCACTACGTCACGGCCTTCTCGGTGAGGATCGGGGAGGAGGGCATCCGCTGGACGGGGGCCGCCTGGGACAGTTTCTGGACGACGATCACCATCGCCGCGATCGCGGCGCCCCTGACGGGGGCCGTCGGGCTCGTCACGGCCTATCTGCTGACCAGGCAGAGCTTCGCTGGAAAGGGCGCGTTCGAGTTCGGCACGATGCTGTCCTTCGCGATCCCTGGCACGGTCATCGGCGTAAGCTACATCCTGGCCTTCAACGTGCCGCCGATCGAGATCACCGGAACCGGCGTCATTCTCGTGGTCAGCTTCATCTTCCGCAACATGCCCGTGGGCGTTCGCGCCGGCATCGCGTCCATGTCCCAGCTCGACAGGTCGCTGGATGAAAGCTCCCTGACGCTTGGCGCCAACTCGTGGCAGACTTTCCGCCGGATCATCCTTCCGCTCCTGCGGCCGGCGATTCTCGCCGCGCTCGTGTATTCCTTCGTGCGCGCCATGACCGCGATCTCGGCCGTGATCTTCCTCGTGTCGGCGGAACATGACATGGCCACCAGCTACATCATCGGGCGGGTCGAGAACAACGACTACGGCCTCGCGATCGCCTACTCCACGGCGCTGATCTTCGTCATGCTTTCCGCCGTGGCGCTGATGCAGCTGATCGTCGGGCGCACCCGGATGGGGCGCCGCACGGCGCAGTCGCGCCCGGATGCCTGAGGAGGGCGTGAGATGAGCATCGCATCAAAGGCCGCACCCATCCGGTTTTCGGGCGTCTCGAAGAGATTCGGCAAGGATGTCGTCGCGGTTGACAACATCGACCTGGTCGTGGACGCGGGCAGGCTCGTGACCCTGCTCGGCCCTTCGGGCTGCGGAAAGACCACGACGCTCCGGATGATTGCGGGGCTGGAAATGGCCACCGCGGGGCGGATTTTCATTGGCGACGTGGAAGTCACGACGTTGCCGGCGACCGATCGCGACGTGTCGATGGTCTTCCAGTCCTACGCGCTCTTCCCGCATATGAGCGTGCTGGAAAACGTCATGTACGGCCTGACCTTCTCGGGTTTCGGAAAGGGGGAGGCCCGCTCTCGCGCGTTGCAGGGGCTGGAGCTGGTGGGCCTCAAGGGTTTCGACGGGCGCCTGCCGTCCGAGCTGTCGGGCGGCCAGCAGCAGCGGGTTGCGGTGGCGCGCGCCCTGGTGCTCGAGCCGCAGGTCCTGCTCTTTGACGAGCCGCTTTCGAATCTCGACGCCAAGTTGCGCAGGCAGGTGCGCGAGGACATCCGCGCGATCCAGCAGGATCTCGGCCTGACCGTGGTCTACGTCACGCACGACCAGGAAGAGGCGCTCGCGGTTTCCGACGAGATCGTCGTGATGCGCAACGCAGCCATCGCCCAGATCGGCACGCCGCGCGAACTGTATGACGCGCCGAACGACCGTTTCGTTGCGGACTTCATCGGAGAGGCGAACCTGATCGACTGCCAGGTTGTCGAACTCGATGGCGCCGCCGCGACGATCGAGATCGAGGGCTACCGGCACCGGCTGCCGGCGCGTGGCCTGCCCCTGGGGCCGGCCACGCTTGCCGTGCGCCCTTCCCGCATTGTGCTCGACCGCGATTCCGGCGTGCATGCGACGGTCGCAAAGGCAACGTATGTCGGCGTGCGGATGGAGTACACGCTGGAGGGCGGGTTCGGACAGGTCTTTGCCGTGCAGGACGACGTGGACAACCCGCTGCAGGTCGGCACGGACTTGCGCATGGCCTTTGCCGCCAAGGGGCCCGTGCTGCTGCCGGGAGAGGCGTGACGCACCCGTCCGGCTCCGCTGCCGCGCGGGGACGATCACGCCGCCGGAAGCGGTCTCACGGTCCTTGTCCGCCTGGGCCGGCATCGTGCGAAATGCGCGGGAAACGGTCGCGACCCTCGTCGCGCCGGGCGGTTTGCACGGGCCGGCCAGGCTGCAGCTTCATCCCCGATCACGCGCTCCGCAGTCCCCTGCCGTCGCCTGACGCCCCGGCCGGCCCGGAGCGCTTCCGGGGCCGCCGACCTGTCCGGATCCGCGCTCAAGCGCCGCTGAAGCCCGCGGAACCCGCCTCAAGCGCTCCACGCCGGTGCCGCGATGGATTTCAGCGCTTCAAAGACCTCCGGCGCACCGGCGATCACACGCCCCCCGTCGCGAATCATCTCATCGGCATCCCGGTCCTCGACCAGCCCGCCCGCCTCGGTCACGAGAAGCAGGCCCGCCAGGCAGTCCCAGGCGTTCATGTGCTCTTCCACGTATCCAGCCAGGCGCCCCGCAGCCACGTAGGCCAGGGACAGGGCGCCGCTGGCATTGCGATGAATCATCGCCCCTTGGATGACAAGGGCGCCAATCATTGAGGCGACGTTCCGGGCCTCCACCCGGTTCGAGTAACCCACCGCGACGATCCCGTCGTCCAGCGTCTTGCCCTTCGCCACGTGCGTTGCCTGCCCGTTCAGCCTTGCCCCGCACCCGCGAACGGCCGAAAATGTCTCATCGTGGATCGGGTCATGAACGACGCCGATCTGCGTCTCGCCTGCAGACACTCCTGCGAGAACCACAGCCCATGCAGGAATGCCGTTGAGGAAATTCGTGGTGCCGTCTATCGGGTCAATGACCCACTTGAAGTCGCTTGAGCCAGGGATGTCGTCATGCTCTTCGCCGACGATTCCGTCCTCCGGCCACGCTGCCGAAATGCTCTCGCGGATGAACGATTCGATGTTGCGGTCGGCTTCGCTCACCCAGTCCTGACAGCCCTTCCGGTCAACGCGCAGTCGATCGCGGCGGGTGAAGTAGTCTCGCGCCCGCGCTCCGGCAGCCCGGCAGAGCTCTGCCGAAAATGCAGACCTTTCCTCGAAGCTCATGAAAAGGATTTGAGCACGTTTTGGTCGCGTGATCAAGCAGGTCGCGCAGGAGGGGGTGTGGTTCAGATTCCTTGTCAGGCTGCCTCGGCCTGAGCAACTAATCTGGGCTACACCCCAGTAGGCAGCAATTCCCGGTAGATAATTTTCTCATTTTTTACCCCCGTTCCAATCTGAAGTGCAACACCTGATGCAGTGTTCCTGGTCGTTCGACGACACATGATGTTGCGAATCGGCCAGGCGGCGACGACAGTCCCTGTGATGAAGCAAGGAGACTGTCATGCCCGAGGGCCATCGCCACCGGCCTCATGCGGAACGCTGCCAGATCCACGCCCTGAGGAAAAGCGGGCTTTCCGGCCCGGCGATCGCCCGCCAGCTCGGCCGCGACCGCACGACGGTCTGGCGCGAGGTGCGGCGCAACGCCGGCAGGCGCGGCTACCGCCACAAGCAGGCCCAGCGCAAGTCGGACAGGCGCCGCAGCGCGGCCTCGTCGGTGGCGCGCAAGATGACGCCGGAGCTGTGGCGCATGGCGGAGGAGCGGCTGGCCGAGGGCTGGAGCCCCGAGCAGGTCAGCGGGCGCCTCCGCAAGGAGGGCGAGCCGATGGCGGGGCGTCAGTGGATCTACGAGCGCATCCACGCCGACCGGAAGGCCGGCGGCGGTCTCTGGCGGCATCTCCGCCGCCGCGGCAGGAAGCCGAACCGGAAGGGCGGGGCCCACGCGGGCCGCGGCCGCATCCCGGGCCGGGTGGACATCTCCGAGCGCCCGGACGTCGTGGAGGCGAAGGAACGGGTCGGCGACCGGGAGGCGGACACGAATCAACGGCAAGGGCACCGGCGGCGCGCTTGTCTCCCTGGTGGACAGGGCGTCCAGGCACACGCTGCTCGAAAGGGTCGGGAGGAAGACGGCGGACGCGGTCGGCTCGGCCATGACCGGCATGCTGGGCCCTCTCCCCGTGCACACGGTCACCGCGGACAACGGCAAGGAGTTCGCGGGCCATGCCAGGGTGGCCGAGGCGCTGGGCGCGGGGTTCTTCTTCGCGCGGCATTGCCACTCCTGGGAGCGCGGCCTGAACGAGCACACCAACGGCCTCGTGCGGGGATACCTGCCCAAGGGCACGGACTTCCGCAAGGTGACGGACGCAGAGGTGCAGGCCGTCCAGGACCGCCTCAACGCGCGGCCGCGCAAGGCGCTGGGCTACCTCACCCCGTCCGAGGCCTTCCTACCCGGGCGCAGCCGCCCTGAGGTGGCCTTCCGGGGCCGCCGGGGGCGGCTCCGAGGGGAGATGCGCGCTGTCCGCGGCCCGCCGTCCTCCGGTCGGGCTCCGCCCTCCCTGCGTCCGGCGGGCCGCGGACAGCGCCCGGCAGGGCTTGCACCGCCCCGGAAGACTGGCTACGCCTCCCGGTGAAGGGACCGCCGCCGCTCGGGCTTCGCCCCTCGCTGGCTGATGTTGCACTTCGGAGTGGAAGCGGCGTTGTTAAAAGGAACCGCGAAATGATCTTTCGCAAACTTTCAGTGCCGGTTCCTCACATATCCAGCCCGATGCAGGGTCCTGTTCAAGGCATGTTTTCAATGACTTCCCCCGTGGAAAGCCGCTTGCCGCCATGCGGTCGCGCTTGCGGGAATTGCTGCCCAGTAGGTACACCCGCTTGACATAGCAGCCCTTCTTGCGGCAGGGGACTTCAGACATGCCACCCGGAACTGCGCTGGACAGCGGGGTTCTGGGATCACGACAACAGGAGGGTTCGCTGATGCTGACAGGGAAACATGATTGGAGAGAAGCGGGATGCGGGCTGCTGGCCGCGCTGCTGCTGGCGGTGCCGGCCACCGCCGCAGACGTGACCGTCACCGAGGGCGAGACAGCACGGTTTGCCATCACGGTGCAGCCGACAGCCCCGAGCCCGGGGGACGGCCGCGCCCTGCCCATCCGCCTGTGGTACGACACCGACGGCGGCACCGCCATTGAGGGCGAAGACTATGCCACCGCCCATTCCTGGTCCCACCATGTCCGGGGAACCGCGGGCCAGCCCCTGGCCATCACGGTGGAGACCTTCACGGATGAGGCGGTCGAAGGGGATGAGACCTTCACCATCCGGTTGCGCAAGCTGCAGGTGCAGATCGCGTCCCGCTGGGGTCAGGTCGGCTGGCGCACCGTGCCCGCTTCCCGCTGGACCTTCGCGGGACCCACGACCGCCACCATCACCGATGCGACGCCCGTTTCGCAGGCGCAGTCCTGTGTCGCGCCGTGGATCAAGAAGGGATGCTGATCAGGGGCGGTCCCGAGCGCGCCGTTCCGCCGGACGCGCGCGCGAAGCCGCGCGTCAGCCCCGGCGAGCGCCGGTTCGACGCGCCGTAGCAGGTCCCCGTGAACCTCGAGACGTCGACGAACGTCTCCGCGAGCAGGACCGGGGCAGCCGTGCGCGGCCTCGATGTCGGCGGACAGCCGGCGCAGGCCCGGGCCCGGCACGCGGGACGCCAGGTCCGGCACCCGTCCGGGAACGGGATGACGAAGCGGGAGTCGTTGCAGGCCAGGTGCGGGCGGGAGAACCGCCGCTCCTGCGACCGCCCGATCCAGCGGTCGCGCGCCGCCAGCCTGGACGCGCCCGGCCGCCGTGCAGCGCGACCCGGGCAGCAGGCCCTTGCCGACGATGCCGTGGAACGGCAGGCAGTGGCGCTCCGCGACCAGACGGTCCCGGAGCAGGTGCCCGCGCCAGCCGCGGGCCGGGCGCACCGTGACCGCGCGCAGGTCGACGGACGGCTCCGGTGCCGCAGGAACCGCCATGGACCGCAGGCCGCCACATGGAAAACGAAATGGCCACCCCCCCGAAATCACGGCGCGGCGTTCACTGGACGGACAAAAAATCATCCTGCCCCGACTGTCGGGTGTAGTTCAACTTCCTTGGTGAGGCGGCGACGGCCTGACTTGCCGGCTTGGTCGAGGACGTGGAACAGCCTTTGCTGCATGGCGCTGCAACGCCGTCACGGGAATCTGCGAATCGCAATCACCTTGGCCGTCAACTCGCACCGCAGTTTGACCCGGTTGCCGGGCGCCATCCCGGTTGCAGGAGTTCGCGGCCGCCCGATCCGGTTGCTTGCCTGACGGTGGCCGGTACACTCCGAGGCAACAGCCGCGAAGGAGTCGGAACGTGAAGACGCCCATTGCCTTGACCGTCTTCCTTATGGGCGCCGCATCTGCCGTCGCCCAGCCGTGCGGCGGGCCATTCGACGCATTCCTTGGCGGCATCAGGGACGAGGCGACAGGGCACGGCCATTCGGAGCAGGTGGTCGACCGCTTCCTGGAGCATGCGGCCCGCGACCCGAAGGTCATCCGCGCGGACCGGACGCAGGGGATCTTCCAGGTTCCGTTCATCGAGTTTTCCGGGCGCCTGATAAGCGAGCACAGGCTTCGCCACGGATCGGAGAACGCCAGGAAATGGGCGCAGGTCCTTGATCGCGTCGAGCGCGAGCATGGCGTTTCCCGAGGCGTCCTGCTCGCGCTCTGGGGCTTCGAGACCGACTTCGGCGCCGTTCAGGGCGACTACAACACGGTCAGCGCGCTGGTCACGCTTGCCCATGACTGCAGGCGGTCGGAACTGTTCCGGCCGCAGGTCCTTGCCGCGATCGAGCTGTTCGAGCGCGGCGGCCTGGACCCGGCCAGCACGACGGGTGCATGGGCCGGCGAGATCGGAATGGTCCAGATGCTGCCGGAGGACATCCTTGCCAACGGCGTTGACGGTGACGGCGACGGAAAGGTCGACCTCAAGGGATCTCCCGCGGATGCCCTGGTTTCAGGGGCGAGAATGCTGGCCGGCCTCGGCTGGCGAAGGGGCCAGCCATGGCTGCAGGAAGTCCTGATGCCGCGGCGCTTCGACTGGTCCGAGACCGGATTCGGCAACTGGAAGCGCGCGTCCGACTGGGCGGCGGCCGGGGTAAGGGCGCGCTCCGGGAAGCTGGACGCGCCGGCGCTCGAAGCGGCGGTGCTGCTGCCGCAGGGCCGGCACGGACCCGCCTTCCTGGCGTACCCGAACTTCAACGTGTTCCTGGAATGGAACAGAAGCTTCGTCTACGTCGTGACTGCCGCCTATTTCGCGACCCTGCTCGAAGGGGCGCCCGCCTACAATGCCGGCGATTCCGGCACGCCGCTTGACGAGGGCCAGGTCAGGGCGCTGCAGGAACGGCTGGAGGCGCGCGGCCATGACGTCGGCGGAATTGACGGCATACTGGGCGCGAAGACCCGCAGCGCGGTGCAGAAGGAGCAGTCGCGCCTGGGCTTGCCGGCGGACGCCTGGCCCACGGCGGAGCTTCTCGACCTGCTCTGAACGTCGCCACGCCTCCCGCCCTGTCCGGCGCCGCGCCGGCAGGCGACCCGCTCCGCGCAGGCTTCAGGAGAAGGTCCGGGCCAGCGCCTTGTCCACCGCGTCGGCGATCCGGTCGATGTCGTCGGCGGTCGAGACCAGCGGGGGCGACAGGCACAGCGTGTTGTTGAGCCCGGGCAGCGAGCGGTTGGTCGCGCCGATGATGACCCCCTGCCTCGCGCAGTCGGCGACGACGGCCTGGACCTTCCTCTCGTCGACCGGCTCCCTGGTCGCGCGGTCGGCAACGAGCTCGGCCCCGCAGAACAGCCCCTTGCCGCGCACGTCGCCGATGGCGCGGTGCCTCTCCTGGAGCGCGTACAGGCTGTCCATGAGGCGCGTGCCCATCCGCGTGGCGTTGTCGAGGAGACCCTCCTCCTCGATGATCGCGACGTTCTCGAGCGCTGCGGCCGGCCCGGCGGTGCAGCCGCCGAATGTCGAGATGTCCCGGAAGTAGTTCATGGGGTCGTCGGCATCGTCCTTGAACATGGCGAAGACCTCGTCAGTCGTGACCATGCAGGCGATCGCGGCGTATCCCGAGGCCACGCCCTTCGCCATGGTCACGAAGTCGGGCCTGACCCCGAAGTGCTGGTAGCCGAACCACGTTCCGGTGCGTCCGACTCCGCAGACGACCTCGTCGAGATGAAGCAGCACGTCGTGCTTGCGGCAGATTTCCTGGATCCGCTCCCAGTACCCGTCCGGCGGCGGTATGACGCCTCCGCCGGCCGTAACCGGCTCGAGGCACAGCGCGCCCACCGTGTCGGGGCCCTCGCGAAGGATGACCTCCTCGACCTGGTCCGCCGCCCACTCGCCGTAGCTTTCGGTCTCGACCTGGGCGCGGTACTCGAGACAGTGCGGGACCTGCACGAAGCCGGGCGTGAACGGGCCGTACTGCGCGTTCCGTTCCGGCTGTCCGCCCGCGGACAGGCAGGCGATCGTCGTGCCGTGATAGTCGCGTTCGCGAAAGAGGATCTTGTGCTTCCTGCCGCCATGCCGCTTGTGCGCGATCTGGCGGACCATCTTGAAGGCCTTCTCGTTCGCCTCGGAGCCGGAATTCGCATAGTAGACGCGCGTGAGGCCGGGCATCAGCCCGGTCAGCTTGCCGGCGAATCTCGCGCCGGGTATCGATCCCGCGCTGCCCGCGAAATACGGGATCCGGACCAGCTGGTCCCGGATGGCGTTGGCGATGCGCTCGCGGCCGTAGCCGACATTGACGGTCCACACACCGCCCGAGACGGCGTCAATGTACTCGGCTCCGGCCGCATCCCGGACGCGCACGCCCCTGCCTTCGACCATGACGCGGGGATCGTCCGTTTCCAGGGGCTTGTGCTGCATCAGGTGATGCCAGACATGCGCGCGGTCGGCCTCGATCACGCTGGTGAGGTCATTCGGAACGACGTTCATTCAGGCTCCCTCCCGGTAATGACGCGGCCGTGGCCAGACTATCCGAAGCAGGGGAGCGTGGCCAGAGGCGCGTTGCGGCCCTGGAGCGGGGACGGCCGCTCGGGATGCCGGGGTCCTGTTCCTGTCATTGCCGGCCTTCGGTGAGCGCCCGGATGATCGCCCTGGCGCTGTCGCCGTGCCACTCGGCGTCTCCGCGCATCCGGGCGATCTCCCTGCCGTCCCTGTCCAGGATCACCGTGGCCGGGAGGCCGAGGATCCCCATGCTGCGGGCGAGGCCCTGTCCCGGATCGAGGTAGAGCGGAAGGTTGTCGACGCCCGCCTCCCGGAAGAAGCGTCGGATGCCCTGAACCGAGTTGCGCCCCGTGGCGACTGTCACGACCTCGAACCGCTCGCCGCCGAACTCGTCCTGCAGGTCCGAAAGCATGGGCATTTCCTTGCGGCAGGGCGCGCACCATGTCGCCCAGAAATTGACAAGCGCGATCCTGCCGTTGAAATCGGACAGCCGATGCACGCCGCCGTCCGGGTCCGTGAAGCCGGTGTCGGGCACGGCCTTCGGCTCCGAGAAGACGAGTTTCCTCATCGTGCCATCGCGCAGATCCCCGAGCCCTGCGGCGTCAGCGCTGGCGTGGTTTGCGGCGAGGGCGAGGCAGGTGTAGAGAACGGCGAGGAAACGGCGCATTGAACTCCCTCCGGAGACAGGATGACCAACGACGCGAACATGCTGTGGGGCGGCCGCTTCGACGCCGGCCCGGACGCGATCATGGAAGCGATCAACGCTTCCATCGGGTTCGACCGGCGGCTGGCGCGGCACGACATCGAGGGTTCGCTTGCCCACGCGGCGATGCTTGCCGAGACGGGCGTCATCGAGGATGACGACGCCAGGGCGATCCGGGAAGGCCTGCTCACGGTCTTGTCAGAGATCGAGAACGGCGCGTTCGGGTTCCAGGCCGCGCTCGAGGACATCCACATGAACGTCGAGTCGCGCCTGCACGAACTGATCGGCGCGGCCGCGGGACGGCTGCACACCGCGCGGAGCCGGAACGACCAGGTCGCGACCGACCTCCGGCTTTGGGTGCGGGACCGGTGCGACGCCGCGGTCGCGGGCGTCAGGGCGCTGCAGCGCGCGCTTGTTGGCCAGGCCGAGGCCGGCGCGGACTGGGTGATGCCCGGGTTCACGCACCTGCAGCCGGCCCAGCCGGTGACATGGGGCCATCACATGATGGCGTATGTCGAGATGCTGGAGCGCGACGCGTCGAGGCTGGCTGACGCGCGGCGGCGGATGAACGAGAGCCCGCTCGGGGCCTGCGCCCTGGCGGGCACCTCCTTTCCCATCGACAGGGATGCAACGGCGCGCGCGCTCGGCTTCGACCGGCCGATGGCGAATTCGCTGGACGCCGTTGCGGACCGGGACTTCGCGCTGGAGTTCCTGGCGGCGAGCGCCATCGCGGCAATGCATCTCAGCCGGCTGGCCGAGGAGATCGTGATCTGGTCGAGCGCGCAGTTCCGGTTCGTCTCGCTTTCGGACCGCTTCTCGACCGGCTCGTCGATCATGCCGCAGAAAAGGAACCCGGATGCGGCCGAGCTCGTGCGGGCAAAGACCGGGCGCATCCTCGGGAGCGCCGTGGGCCTGTTCACCGTCATGAAGGGCCTTGCGCTGGCCTATTCCAAGGACCTGCAGGAGGACAAGGAGCAGGTCTTCGACGCCGCGGACTCCCTGATGCTGGCGCTGGCGGCGATGGAAGGCATGGTTCGGGACATGTCGGCCGACCCGGACGTACTGAAGGCCGCGGCCTCGTCAGGCTTTTCGACGTCCACCGATCTCGCCGACTGGCTGGTGCGGGAGGCGGGCCTGCCGTTTCGGGAAGCGCACGGCGTGACCGGCAGGCTGGTGGCGATGGCGGAGGCCGAGGGCAAGGATCTGCAGGATCTGACGCTCGAGCAGATGACGTCGGTTCATGACGCGATCACTGGGCAGGTCCGCGAGGTGCTGGGAGCGGGCAATTCTGTTCGGAGCCGCACGTCCTACGGCGGGACGGCGCCCGAGCGCGTGCGCGAGCAGGTCGCGCAGTGGCGGGAGAGGCTGTCATGAGCGGACGGGGGCTGCTTGCGCAGGCCCCCTGCGCGGCGCGCGGGCCCGACGCCGTTCCCGACGCCCGCACGGCAGGCGCCGTCCTTCGGCGTCGCCGTGGCGGTGCCGCCGTGAGGTGGCTGGCGCCGGTCGCCGTCCTGGCGCTCGGGGCATGCGGCGTGGACGGGCCGCCCCACCAGAAGGGGCGGAGCGTCGAGGTGTCGGGCGAGGCGCGGATCGGCGTTGTCGGGAGACTCTGACCGGCAGGCGCGGCCGGGCGTTGCGCCGTGACGCGCATCTGGTATGACGGCTGGCCGGGTCTCGAGGGAACGCGGATGGACCACTTCCTGTATCGTGACGGCGCCCTGCACGCCGAGGACGTCCCCGTTTCCGGGATTGCCGCCGAGGTGGGGACGCCGTTCTACGTCTACTCGACGGCGACCCTGGAGCGGCACTACCGCCTGTTCGACGAAGGCATGTCCGGGATGGACCACCTTGTCTGCTATGCGATGAAGGCGAACTCGAACCAGGCCGTGCTCACCGTCATGGCCCGGCTCGGGGCCGGCGTGGACGTCGTGTCGGGCGGGGAGTACCGCAGGGCTGTCGCGGCCGGCTTTCCCGGCGAGCGGATCGTCTTTTCCGGCGTGGGCAAGACGGCGGACGAAATGGAACTGGCGCTGTCCGGCGGCATCAGGCAGGTCAATGTCGAGAGCGGGCCAGAGCTGCGAAGGCTTTCCGGCGTCGCGGTTCGGCTTGGAGTGACCGCGCCGATCGCCGTCAGGGTCAATCCGGACGTGGATGCGGGCACGCACGGGAAGATCGCGACCGGCAGGTCCCAGGACAAGTTCGGCGTTCCGCTCAGCCGCGCGCGCGGGCTGTACGCGGAGGCCGCCGGCCTGCCGGGCCTCGAAGTGGCGGGCATAGACGTCCACATAGGCTCGCAGCTGACGGATCTCGGTCCCTACGAGCGTGCCTACGGGAAGGTGGCGGAACTGGCCCGTGCGCTGCGGTCCGACGGCCATGACATCCGCCGGCTGGATCTCGGGGGCGGGCTGGGGATCCCCTATGAGCGGTCGAATGCCGCGCCGCCGCTTCCGGCCGAGTACTGCGAAGTGATCAGGCGCACCGTCGGCGACCTGGGCTGCGAGATCGAGATCGAGCCGGGGCGGCTGATTGCCGGGAACGCGGGACTTCTCGTGGCGCAGGTCATATACGTCAAGTCCGGCCATGACCGCGAGTTCCTGATCCTGGATGCCGCGATGAACGACCTGCTTCGCCCGGCAATGTACGGCGCCCATCACGACATCGTGTCCGTGGCCGAGCCCGCTCCGGGCGCCCGGCAGGCGACATACGACGTCGCGGGCCCGGTCTGCGAAACCGGCGACACCTTTGCGCGCGGGCGGAAGATGCCCGCCGTCAGCGAGGGGGATCTCGTCGCGTTCCGCTCGGCGGGCGCATACGGGGCGGTGATGGCGTCGGAATACAATTCCAGGCCCCTGGTCCCGGAGGTCCTGGTCAGCGAAGGCCTGTTCGCGGTTGTCAGGCCGCGCCCGGCGTTTGACGAAATGATCGGCCGCGATATCATCCCGCCATGGCTGAAGGGGCGGGCAGGTCCTGCCCCCGGGAGGGGCCGGGATCCATGATCGGCAAGGGCGAACTTCCCCCGGATGTCCGGCAGCGCCTCAGGCGGCCGCTGGCCCTGACCATGGCGGGCATCCTCGCCGAACGTGCCGCGCGGGCGTTCTGGCCGTTCTGGACCGTTCTGCTCTTCGCGTGTTCCGCCCTGCTGCTGGGCGTGCATGAGATCCTGTCGCCGGAACTGGCGTGGGCGTCCGGAACCCTCGCGGCGCTGGCAGCGCTGGCCACGTTCCGCATCGCCCTGCGCCGGTTCAGGCTCCCGGGGCGCCGCGAGGCGCTCGGCCGGCTCGACGCGGCCCTGCCCGGCCGGCCGATAGCGGCCGTGGCCGACCGGCATGCCATCGGCGCGGGCGACGCCGGTTCCGAGGCGATCTGGCAGGCGCATGTCGGACTCATGGCGAAGCGCCTTGACGGGGCGCGCGCGGCAGGGCCCGATCTCAGGCTGTCCCGGCTCGACCGGTTCGGGCTTCGCTACTTCGCGCTTCTCTGCCTCGCGGTCGGCCTGCTGTTCGGCGCGTTCCCGAGAGCGGGGGCCCTGGGCGAGGCCGTCCCCGGCGGGCGGGCGCCGGCGGCGGGGTCCTCATGGGAGGGCTGGATCGAGCCGCCGCACTACACGGGACGGCCCAGCCTCTATCTCAACGACGTCAGGCAGGCGAGGCTCGCGGTTCCCGCGGGCAGCCTGGTGACGATCCGCCTGTACGGGGGCGTCGGCGACCTGACGCTGCACGAAACCGTGTCGGGCCGGACCGGGGACCCACCGCCGGCGAGCGATCCGTCGCAACGCTTCAGCGTCAGCCGGGACGGCGAGATCAGGATCGACGGCCCGGGCGGCCGGGCATGGGTCATGGAAGCCGAAGCGGACCTCGCGCCGGAGATCGAGTTTGCCGGGCCTCTCGCGCGCGGCGGGGCGGGGCGCGTGGAGGCGCCGTTCGCCGCCCGGGACGACTATGCGGTCGTCGGAGGATGGCTGGAGATGACGCTCGACGAAGAGCGGGTCGACCGTCGGCACGGGCTGGCGCCGGATCCCGAGCCGCGCGAACCGATCCTCCTGGAACTGCCGCTGACGATTTCCGGCGACCGTTCGGAATTCACGGAAACGGTGATCGGCGAACTTTCGCGCCATCCTTGGGCGGATCTGCCCGTGCGGGCGGAGCTTGCGGCACGCGACGATGCCGGGCAGCAGGGGATGTCCGCGCCGCAGTCTGCCGTCCTGCCGGGCCGGCGGTTCCTCGACCCCCTGGCCGGGGCGATCATCGAGGGGCGGCGCGACCTCCTGTGGAACCGGGAGAATGCCGGGCGCGTGGCGCGCGTCCTGCGTTCCGTGTCCCACAGGCCGGAAGGCGTGCTCCGCTCCGCAACCGACTTCATGAAGCTCCGGTTCATCGCCAGGCGCCTGGAGACGCTTTCCTTTCCGAACGGACTCGATGACTCCTCGGTCACGGAGATCGAGGAGGCGCTCTGGAACCTCGCGGTGCGGATCGAGGAGGGCGATCTCTCGGACGCCCTCGCGCGCCTGCGGCGGGCGGAGGAGCGGCTTGCCGAGGCGCTCGAGGGCGGCGCCGGCAGCGAGGAGGTCGCGGACCTGGTGCAGGAGCTTCGAGAGGCCATGCAGGACTACCTGCGCCAGCTTGCCGAGCAGGCGGAAGGGCGCGACCGCGACCGGCAGCTTGCCGAGGGCGACGTCACGGAGATCGCCCCGCGGGATCTGGACGCTCTCCTCGACCGGTTGCAGGATCTCATGGAGCAAGGGCGCACGGCCGAGGCTGCAGAGCTTCTGGAGCAGTTGAGCCGGATGATGGAGAACGGCTTCGTCGCGCGCGACGGGCCGTCGCCCGGGCAGCAGGCGATGCAAGGCCTGGCCGAGACCCTGCGCGAGCAGCAAGGGTTGTCGGACGAGGCGTTTCGCGACCTGCAGGAACGGCGCGGCGGAAGCCAGTCGGGCCGGACCCCCGGGAGCGGCGGGCTGGAAGGACGCGACGGCGAATGGCCGGGTCACGGTCAGGGCGGGGAGCAGGCCCGGCGGGAGGGTGGCGGGAGCGGCCTTGCGGACCGCCAGCGCGCGTTGCGGCAGGAACTCGGCCGGCAGATGCAGAACCTGCCGGGCGCAGGCACGCCGGAGGGGGATGCCGCCCGCGAGTCGCTCGGGAGAGCCGGAGACGCGATGGACCTGGCGGAGGAGGATCTCCGGAACGAGGACTTCGCCGGAGCGCTGGAAAGCCAGGCCGACGCGATCGAGGCGTTGCGCGAGGGCATGCGCAACCTGGCTGGCCGGATGGCGCGGCAAGGGCAGGGCCAGGACGGCCGGCAGGCTGACGGCGATGGCTGGAACGGCGCCGATCGCGATCCGCTGGGGCGCGATTCGGGCGACGGGAGACGGATCGGAACCGACGAGCACCTGCTGCACGGCGATGACATCCAGCACAGGGCCCGCGAGATTCTCGACGAGCTGCGCCGCCGCTCCGGAGAGATGGAACGCTCGGAAGAGGAGCGGGACTACCTGAGGCGCCTGCTGGAGCGGTTCTGAGCCTGCACGCGGCATGCGGCCCCTGGCGCGTCTGCAGAGGGACTCGCGCCGGCGGCGTGATGAGGGGGCAGGCCGCGGGACTACCTCGCGGTCACGCCGCCCAGCCAGCCCAGGAACGCGTTGACGGTCTCCAGATATGACCGGAGCGCGCCTTCGGCATCGGGATAGGCATGCGAAACCGCCGGCGCCCGCAGGTAGATCGCGATCAGGAGCCCGGCAAATGCCGCCATCATGAACGCCACGAGAAGTGCAGCGGGAAGCCGGCCCCCGCGCCGACGCATGGCGGCTTCCCTGCCCGAGGCCTGCTGCCGCTCGCCGGAAGCGTCCTCGCCGGACGCAGGCAGCGCGCCCTCGGGCCCGGAGGCCTGCGCGCGGCGGAGCGAGAGTTCGCGTTCGGCTTCCTCCTCGAGGATCCGAAGCGCGGCGCGACCGACCGTCCGGGCCGGCAATGCGTCGGGGTCGCGCCCGCCGTCATCCGCCCCTGCAGCTGAGCCGGCATCGGCCGCCGGGACGGGAGCGACATCCCTCCTCGAGGCGCGGTCCCGGTCCGCTCCTTCAGCCGGCTCCTGCCCGGGGATCACGGCAGCGCTTCCGGCCTTCGCGACCTGCGCGCAGCGCCGGGCCGACGCCATTCGTGCCCGCAGTCCGGGCGCCGCGGTCCCCTCCCCCTCGCCGACGCGCCCTGGACGCCCTGCCCTGGTCTGCGGTCGAGGTCGGTCGGCGACATGAAAGCGGCTCCTGGATCGGAAGGTCGCGCCAGTGCGGAACTTGCCCGGGCCGGTCCCGCCAACGGGCCGGTCCCGCCCCGTTCGGAAGGTCTCGCGCATTGTAGCCGCGCCCTCAAGCGCGCACAACCGTCGCCGCGTCGGCGTCGGTCGGAGGGATCCGGCGCGTCCCCGCCGCCAGGCGGGAGAGCGAGGGCACCTGATGCAGGACGAGGCAAGAGCGGCGGCGGCCCGGCTGGGGCGGCGCCGCCACGCATCCGAGGGCGGCGGGCCGCGGACGGCGGGCCGCGGACGGCGGCGGCGGCGCCTGCATGACGCTGCAATGGATCAGATCGCTGGCGTTCGGCCTGTTCGTCTATGCGGCGATGTTCGGATGCGCGGTCCTCTTCCTGCCCTTTGCGGCCGTCAGCCGTGAATGGGCGTACAGCGCCTGCCATGCCTGGTGCGGCCTCGTCATCCGTGCGGCGCGCAGGATGGTCGGCCTGAAGGTCGAGATCAGGGGGGATCCGCCTGCCGGCGACGCCCTGGTTGCCGCGAAGCACCAGTCCTTCCTCGACATCATCGTGATCTTTCATTCCCTGCGCCGGCCAAGGTTCGTCATGAAGCGCGAGCTGCTGTTCGCGCCCGTTCTCGGTCAATACGCGCTCCGCATCGGCTGCGTGCCGGTTGCCCGCGGCCGGCGGGGGGACGCGATGCGCAGGATGGTGCTCGGAGTCGGCGGCCGGCGGCCGGGCATGGGCCAGCTGGTCATCTATCCGCAGGGAACACGCGTCGCGCCCCATGCCAGGAAACCGTACAAGATCGGCGCCGGCGTCCTCTACGAGCGGCTTGGCGAGCCCTGCGTCCCGGTGGCCACCAATGTCGGGTTCTTCTGGCCGAAGCGGGACGTGCTTCGCAGGCCGGGCACTGCGGTGGTCGAGTTTCTTGATCCGATTCCGCCGGGACTGCCGCTGGAGGAGTTCATGAGAACGCTTGAAGAGCGCATTGAGGCCCGCTCGGACGCGCTGCTTCAGGAGGCGCGCGAGGCAGGCTGACGCCGCCTCGCGGTCCGTCTTTCCATGGCCCTCGCTGACAGGGAGCGTCCGCGGATAGCGGCGACCAGGGCCTCGCCGGAAACGGGCGCGGGCCTCTTGCGCGTCCTGCCGGGACCCGGAGCCACCGCGACGCGGCCCGGATGGCCGCCGGGCAGTTGCGGCCCGGTGACCGCCTGCAGGCCCCGGCGCTTCAGCCCTTCCGGAAGCCGCCGTGCTGCGCCCGGAAGCGAACGGGAGGATCCCGGCCTTTCGAGGGCATGATCGTCTGCGACGCGGCCCGCATCGCCAGGGCATGCCGGAACACGGCGACCGATCGACTCCGCCTCCTCGCTTCCGCCCTTTTCCGCCCGCGGCCTTCCGGCGTCGCCGCGGCTCGTCGCCGGTTCGCGCGGCCCTCTTGCGGAACCGGCGTTGACTGTCACTTCGGCCGGCGGCATGCCTTTCTGCACGGAGTCCGCAAGCCCCGTGACGCTGCTTGCGCCCGAGGACGGCGAGGATGTCCCGGCAGGCCGTGGCACGGCGCGTGCGATCTGCAGGTTTCACGCAAGCCTCATCCGTGGCACGGAGCCCTCATCGCGCTTCATGCGGGCAGGACCTGAAAGGGATGGCATGAACTACCTGGAGTTCGAAAAGCCGCTTGCCGACATCGAGGGCAAGGCGGAGGAGCTGCGCGCGATGGCGCGCTCGAACGCCGAGATGGACATCGGGAAGGAGGCGGACCAGCTGGACTCGAAGGCGAAGTCGCTTCTGGCCGATCTCTACAGGAACCTGTCCCCATGGCGAAAGTGCCAGGTGGCGCGGCATCCGGACCGGCCTCACTGCACCGACTACATCGAGGCGCTGTTCACCGAGTACACGCCCTTGGCAGGCGACCGGGGCTTTGCCGAGGACCGGGCCGTGGTCGGCGGGCTGGCGCGGCTGGACGGCCGCCCCGTCATGGTGATCGGGCACGAGAAGGGCAAGAACACGCAGGCCCGCATAGAGCGCAACTTCGGCATGGCGCGTCCCGAGGGCTACCGGAAGGCCGTGCGGCTGATGGATCTCGCCGACCGCTTCGGCGTGCCGGTCGTGACCCTCATCGACACGCCCGGCGCCTATCCCGGCAAGGGCGCCGAGGAGAGAGGGCAGTCCGAGGCGATTGCGCGGGCAACCGAGAAGTGCCTGAAGGTCGGGGTCCCGCTCGTGAGCGCGGTGATCGGCGAAGGCGGCTCTGGCGGCGCGGTGGCGATCGCGACCGCGAACCGCGTCGCGATGCTGGAGCACTCGATCTATTCGGTGATATCCCCGGAAGGCTGCGCGTCGATTCTCTGGAAGGACTCGGAAAAGATGCGGGAAGCGGCGGAGGCGCTGAGGCTGACGGCTCAGGACCTGCACCGCCTCGGCGTGATCGACCGGATTGTCCGCGAACCCGTCGGCGGCGCGCACAGGGACGCGGCGGCCGCCACGAGCGCCGTGGGGCGATGCATCGAGGAATTCCTGGAGCAGCTTTCGGGAATGTCGCGAAACGGGCTGATCGAGGAGCGGCGCGCGAAGTTCCTGTCGATCGGGCAGGCAGGCCCGGGCATGTAGGCCGCCTCTCTCGCGCGTCCGGCGCCGGGTCAGCCGGGGGGCGTCCGTTCGCCGGCCGCGGGCCCGGGCGCGTCGGGCCCGTCCCCCAGGATCTCCCGCATCCGCGCGCCGAGCTCCTGCTGCCACGGGCCGCGCATTTCCTTGACCCGCGCCACGTAGGCATCGTTCCTCTCCAGCGGGAGCGACGGGTCGTAGGAATCCGCGACTTCCAGCATCGCGCGATGGTCCAGGTCGTTGAACGCGTCGACCATCTTCGCGGACTTCCCGCGAGGCACGCCGAGCGCCTCGTACGCGGAACGTCCGATCCTGAGCGAGCTGTCATAGGTTTCCCGGATTATGTCCCTGCACCCGACCGCCCAGAGCTCGTACACGTGGTGCCGGTTCCGGGCGCTTGCAATGACGTGAAGATCCGGAAAGTTCCGGATCGCGTATCTCGCGAGCTGGGTAACGCTGGCAACGTCGTCGATCGCGATCACCAGGACCCTGGCCCGGTCGATGCCCGCGGCCTTCAGCAGGTCCGGACGGGTCGCGTCCCCGAAATGTACCCGCGCCCCGAACCTCCTCAGCATCTCGATCTGGCTGGAATCGTAGTCGATGACGGTCGTCTTGTACCCCGCTGCGAGGAGCATCCGGTCGACGATGGTGCCGATCCGCCCGTAGCCGGCGATGATGATCTCGCCGGGCTCCGCGATCTCGTCCTCGTCGCACGCGCCCTCGCTGACGAAGCGACGCGCAATCACCCGCTCGTGCATGATGAAGAGCAGGGGCGTCATCAGCATCGACAAGGCAGTCACGAGAAGAAGCTGGTCGGCGACGGCGGTCGGCAGGACGGCGTTGGCGACCGAAAAGGAAAGCAGCACGAAGCCGAACTCGCCGGCCGGGGCGAGGGATATCGCGAGAAGCCAGCGATCCGGCCCCCTGAGCCCGAACGCCGTGCCAAGCAGGAAGAGGATCGCGCCCTTGACCGCGATCAGGCCCAGCGTCAGGCCGACCGTGGCCGCAAGGCTCTCCCACAGGAGCGCGAAGTTTATGCCGGCCCCGACCGTGATGAAGAACAGGCCTAGAAGCAGTCCGCGGAACGGGTCTATGTCGCTTTCCAGCTCGTGACGGTACTCGCTGTTGGCGAGCACGACGCCCGCGACGAACGCGCCGAGCGCGGGGGAAAGGCCGACGAGCGCCATCAGGAGCGCGATGGTGACGACGATCGCGAGGGCGGTCGCCACGAAGATCTCGCGGAGGCCCGTGGCGGCAATGAACCGGAGCGCGGGGCGCGTCAGGTAGTTCCCTCCGAGAATCACGATGCCGACGGCGCTCAGGGTCGCGAGGGCAGTCTGCCAGCCCCCCAGCCCCTCGACGAGGCTGAGCGACGTGCCGTGGCCCTCGGCGCCCGGCGCTGGCGCGGCCCCCCACAGTTCCGGAATCGCCAGCAAGGGGACGAGCGCGAGGATGGGGATGACGGCGACGTCCTGCGTCAGCAGCACGAAGAAGCCCGACTCGCCGCCCGGGCTCTTGAGCAGGCCCCTTTCCTTCAGCGTCTGCAGCACGATCGCCGTCGAGGAAAGCACCAGGACGAGGCCGATGGCGATCGACACGTTCCAGGGCTGTCCCAGCATGCCGGCCAGGCCCGCCAGGGCGGCAGTCGTCAGCAGTATCTGGCCGCCGCCCAGCCCGAGCAGCTTGAGCCGCATCTGCCACAGGTACCTCGGCTTCAGCTCGAGCCCGATGAGAAACAGCATCATGACGATGCCGAGCTCCGCAACCTGCTGGATCGAGTGCACGTCGACATCGAGCAGCGCCAGCAGCGGGCTGATCGCGACGCCCGCGACGAGGTAGCCGAGAACCGAGCCTATTCCGAGCCGCGTGGCCAGGGGGACGGAAACGACGCCGGCGGTCAGGAAGATGAATGCAACGAGCAGGACGTCGGCCATGCAGCGAGGTTGCAGGGTTTCGGGCGCGCTGAAAAGGCGAAAGCCCGCGGCGGCGGCGGAATCGCCTCGGAGTCTTGTCCGGGAGGCGATTTTTCGCTTCCCTGGGTGCCAGTGTTTGCTATCGTGCCCGCGTGCCCCGGCGATCCGAGGCGCATTTGAAGGAGGACCAGGATGAGCAAAGTTTCCATGACGGTGAACGGCGACCCGGTTTCCGCCGATGTCGAGGACCGCACGCTCCTTGTCGACTACATCCGCGAGCGCCTGCGCCTGACGGGAACGCATGTGGGATGCGACACGAGCCAGTGCGGCGCCTGCGTGGTCCACATGGACGGCAAGGCGGTGAAGTCCTGCACCTTGCTGGCCGCCGCCGCCGAGGGCGCGGAGGTCATCACGATCGAGGGGGTGGCGAACGGCGACCTGCATCCGATGCAGAGGGCGTTCAACGACAATCACGGGCTTCAGTGCGGCTTCTGCACACCGGGCATGATCATGAGCGGAATCGACATGGTCAACCGCTACCAGGCCGAAGGAAGGACGCTCGACGAAGCCGCGATCCGTCACGAGCTTGAAGGCAACATCTGCCGGTGCACCGGCTACCACAACATCGTGAAGTCGATCGCGCAAGCCGCCGGCGAGATGCGGGGAGGGGACAGATGAGCGAGGGAATCGGGGCGTCGGTCAAGCGCAAGGAGGACAGGCGCTTCATCACCGGCAAGGGCAGGTACACGGACGACATCAGGATGGAGAACCAGGCCTACGCCGCCTTCGTCCGGTCTCCGCACGCACATGCGGAGGTCGAGGGAATCGACATCTCCGCGGCCAAGCGGATGAGCGGCGTCATTGCGGTTCTCGACGGCGCGCAGCTGGCTGCCGACGGCATCGGCAACCTGATCTGCGGCTGGGCGATCTCGTCGAAGGACGGAAGCCCGATGAACATGGGCGCATGGTCCGCGCTGGCGACCGGCAAGGTCCGGTACGTGGGCGATGCCGTCGCCGTCGTCGTCGCGGAGAGCAAGGAAGAGGCGCAGGCGGCGGCCGAGGCGGTCGACGTGGCCTACAGGCAGCTTCCCGTGGCGGCGAACATCGCGGCCGCTCTCGCCGACGGCGCCCCGCAGGTCCACGAAAACGCGCCCGGCAACGTGATCTACGACTGGGAGATCGGCGACGGCGACGCGACGGAGGCGGCGCTTGCGGGCGCGGCCCACGTCACGGAAATGGACATCACCAACAACCGCCTCGTCCCGAACGCGATAGAGCCGCGGTCCGCGGTCGCGACCTATGACGACGCCGAAGACCGCTACACGCTCTATTCGACCAGCCAGAACCCCCACGTGGCGCGGCTGGTGCTGAGCGCCTTCTACCAGGTCGCCCCCGAGCACAGGCTCCGCGTGATCGCGCCTGACGTCGGCGGAGGGTTCGGGTCGAAGATCTACATCTACCCGGAGGAGATCGCCTGCCTCTGGGCGTCGATGAAGACCAGGCGCTCCGTCAAGTGGACGGCGGAGAGGGCGGAATCCTTCCTGACCGACGCTCACGGGCGCGATCACGTCACCAAGGCGCGGATGGGCTTCGACGCCCAGGGCAGGATCGTGGGCTTCAAGGTCTCGACGAAGGCGAACTTCGGCGCCTACATGTCGCTCTTCTCGAGCGCCGTTCCTACATATCTCTACGCGACGCTGCTTTCGGGAACCTACGACATCCCGGCCATCCATTGCGAAGTCCTGGCATGCTACACGAACACCGTGCCCGTGGACGCCTATCGCGGCGCCGGCCGGCCCGAGGCGTCCTTCGTCGTCGAACGGCTCATGGAGACGGCCGCGCGCGAGATGGGCAAGGACCCGGCGGATCTGCGGCGCGCCAACTTCGTCAAGGCGTTCCCCTACCAGACCCAGGTGATCATGAACTACGACTCGGGGGACTTCGAAGGCAACATGAACCAGGCCATGAAGGCCGCTGACTGGGCCGGATTCCCGGCGCGCAGGGCGGAGGCGGCGAATCGCGGCAGGCTTCGCGGCATCGGCATGGCCTGCTACATCGAGGCTTGCGGAATCGCCCCTTCGGCCGCGGTCGGCTCGCTCGGGGCGGGAGTCGGCCTGTGGGAGTCGGCCGAGGTCCGCGTGAACCCGGCCGGAACGATCGAGGTGCTGACCGGCGCGCACAGCCACGGGCAGGGGCATGAGACGACCTTCGCGCAGGTCGTGGCGGAGCGTTTCGGCGTGCCGCTCGACAGCATCCAGATCGTCCACGGCGACACGGACAAGGTTCAGTTCGGCATGGGCACCTACGGTTCGCGCTCAGGCCCCGTCGGCATCTCGGCGATCGTCAAGGCCTGCGACAAGGTCGAGGCCAAGGTGCGGAAGATCGCGGCGCACCTGCTCGAATGCGATCCGGACGGCCTCGTGATGGAGGACAGCCAGGTGAAGGCGGCGGGCACCAACAAGGCGCTCGGCTGGCACGAGGTCGGGCTTGCCGCCTACACGGCGCACAACCTGCCTGCCGGCATGGAGCCCGGCCTCAAGGAAGGGGCCTTCTACGACCCGGAGAACTTCACCTTCCCGATGGGCTGCTTCATTGCCGAGGTCGAGATCGACCCGGGCACCGGGCAGGCGAAAATCGTGAAGTTCGTGGCTTCCGACGACTTCGGGGTGATCATCAACCCGATGATCGTCGAGGGCCAGGTCCACGGCGGCATTGCGCAGGGCGTCGGGCAGGCCTTGCTGGAGGAAATGGTGTACGACGAGAGCGGCCAGCCGGTGTCAGGATCCTACATGGACTACACGATGCCGCGCGCCGAAGACGTTCCGAGCTTCGTCGTCGAGCATCACAACACGCCGTGTGCGACGAACCCCCTGGGAATAAAGGGCTGCGGGGAGGCCGGGGCGATCGGCGCGCCGCCAGCCGTCGTCAACGCCATCACGGACGCCATCGGCAACAACCATGTGAGCATGCCCGCGACGCCGGCGAAGGTCTGGGCCGCGATCCAGGCGTCCGGCGCCAGAATCGCTGCGGAATAGGGAGAAAGGCGATGCATCCATTGAACTATCACAGGGCGTCCAGCGCGTCCGAGGCCGCAAGACTCCTTTCCGGGACGGAGAACGGGAAGTTCCTCGCCGGCGGCCAGACGCTCGTTCCGGCGATGAAGACGCGCCTCGCCGCGCCGTCGGACCTTGTCGACGTGTCGGGCGCGGCGGACTTGCGCGGGATCGCGGTCTCGGGGCGCGCGGTGACGATAGGCGCCGCGACGACTCATGCGGAGGTCGCGGCCAGCGGCGACCTGCGCAAGGTCTGCCCGTCGATCTGCGACCTGGCCGCGAATGTCGGGGATCCGGCGGTTCGTCACCGGGGCACGATCGGCGGCTCGGTCGCGAACAACGATCCCGCGGCGGACTACCCGGCGGCGATGCTGGCCCTGGGGGCCACGATCAAGACAGCCGGCCGGGAGATCGCGGCGGATGATTTCTTCGTCGGCCTCTTCGAGACGGCGCTCGAGGACGGCGAACTCATGGTCTCCGTCAGCTTCACGGCGCCCGATGCGGGCGCCTATGCCAAGTTCCCCAACCCCGCATCGCGTTACGCGATGTGCGGCGTCTTCGTCGCGAAGGGCGGCGGAGGCGTCCGTGTCGGGGTCACCGGGGCCGGCGCGGACGGCGTGTTCCGGGCCGGCGAGTTCGAGGCCGCCCTTCAGGACGCGTTCGCCCCGGAGGCGCTGGAAGGGATTTCGGTGAAGGCGGAGGAGATGCTGTCGGACATCCACGGCGACGGCGCCTATCGCGCCAACCTGGTTTCCGTCATGGCCAGGCGCGCTGTCGCCGCCGCTGCCTGACGTGTCCGGCCGAACGCCGGCGAGGTGTCCGTTGGCACGCGCCGCGCCGGGGCTTGCGCTCCGGAATCGGGGCATGACGCCCCGTCAGGGGCTGGTCAGCTCGGCCTGCCGGACGACGACCTCGGCCTGCCGGACGCTCGCGATGTCAACGAGCCTTCCCTTATAGGTGGCGGCGCCGGATCCGGAGCGCTGCGCCTCCTCCATCGCGTCAAGGATTTCCCTGGCCTCGGCGACCGCGCTTTCCGACGGCGTGAACACCTCGTTGGCGAGAGCCACCTGCCTTGGGTGGATCGCCCACTTGCCGACCATTCCGAGCGTCGCTGACCGCAGCGCCTGTGCGCGGAAGCCCTCGTCGTCGGAAAGGTCCCCGAACGGCCCGTCGACAGGAAGCACGCCGTGGGTGCGGCAGGCCGCCACGATCGCGGCCTGGGCCCAGTGCCATGGGTCGGACCAGTGCCTGTCGCCTTCCCGGGCCATGTAGTAGTTTTCCTGGGTGCCGCCGATCCCGGTCGTCTGCATGCCCATCGAGGCCGCGAAGTCCGCCGCGCCCAGGCTCATGGCCTTGAGGCGACACGAGCTCGCCGCGATCTCCTCCACATGCGCGATGCCGGCGGCGGTCTCGATGATCACCTCAAGGTCAACGCGCTTGGTCCGCCCCGTGGCGGATTCCACGGCGGATACCAGGGCGTCGACCGCATAGACGTCGGCCGCGCACCCGACTTTCGGAATCATGATCTGGTCCAGGCGCTCGGAGCAGCTTTCGAGGAGATCGATCACGTCCCGGTGCCAGTGATGCGTGTCGAGGGCGTTGATGCGGACGGAAAGGGTCTTCCTGCCCCAGTCCACGCCGCCGATTGCCTCGATGACGTGCTTCCGCGCCGCGGGCTTGTCGCCTGGCGCGACCGAATCCTCCAGGTCGAGGTTGATCACGTCGGCCCCGGATGCCGCCATCTTCTCGAAAATGGCCGGCCGGGAGCCGGGACCGAAGAGCTGGCACCGGTTCGGGCGGCCCGGGGCGGGGGGCTGGGCACGGAAGCTCATGGAAAGCACGCCTTTCGCTCGGTCCCGATCTGGCTATTACGTCGCCATGCGGCATGCAAACCCGTTGCGCCGCCCCGTGCCGTGCGCGCTGCATGCCGCGAACCGTGCCTTGCCGGCGAAGGCGGCGGTTCGCAAGATGTCGGCAATGGGGGCAAATGGATTTTTCTGCAGGAATGCCGATGATCGCGAGATGCGGGGGACAAGATGATTCGCAAGCCATACCTGCTCTTTCTTGGCGACGCGCCTGACCAGCTCGCCGCGAAGGTGGCGCGAGGCATCGCCGACTGGCGACCGGAGAACGTTGTCGGGCAGTTGCGCCTGGACGGCTGCATGGCCGACGCCCGTGCGCCCGATCTGGGCCTGAAGGACGCCTGGGAGAAGGGCGCCCGCACGTTGGTCGTCGGCGTGGCCAACCGGGGCGGCGTCATACCCGGGTCCTGGCTGGAGGTCATGAGGGACGCCCTGGAAACCGGGCTTGACCTGGCAAGCGGACAGCACAGCCTGCTGCGCGACCAGGAGATCCTGGCGGAGGCCGCCCGGCGCAACGGCCGGACCCTTCACGACGTGCGCGTTCCCGCAGCCGCCTGTCCGATCGCGAACGGACGCAGGCGGACGGGCAAGCGGTGCCTGACGATAGGAACGGACTGCTCGATCGGCAAGATGTACACGGGTCTCGCCATGGACAGGGAAATGAGGGCGAGAGGAATGAAGTCGACCTTTCGCGCGACCGGCCAGACGGGAATCCTGATCACGGGAAGCGGCGTGCCGCTCGATGCCGTTGTCGCCGACTTCATGGCAGGGGCGGTCGAACGCCTGACGCCTGCCAACGACCCCGACCACTGGGATCACATCGAGGGACAGGGCAGCCTGTTCCACGTTTCCTATTCCGGCGTGACGATGGCGCTGATTCACGGCGGCCAGCCGGACGCGATGATCCTGGCCCACGAGCCGACCCGGGCAAACATGCGAGGCCTGCCGCATTGCGGTCTCCCGACGCTCGAGGAGCTTCGCGACGTCGCGCTCCCGATCGCGCGGATCGCGAACCCGGACGTGAGGATATGCGGGGTTTCGCTGAACACGAGCGCGCTGGACGACGACGATGCGGCACGCGCATGCGCGGAGACCGAGAGGCGGATGGGCCTGCCGACGGCGGACCCCTTTCGGCACGGGGCCGCGCGCCTCGTGGATGCGCTTGAGGCGGCCTGAAGCCTCTGAATGGCGGTGCAGGCCGACAATGTGGCAGGGGGCAGACCGCGCAAGGGGCCTGGCCGTCCGGCGGAAAGCGCCTTGAGCCCTCGGGAACGGCATGCGGGAAGGGCCGGATGGAGATAAGCGCGCATCCCGAGACGTACCGGCTGGCCGGGAGATTCGCGATCTCGCGCGGGTCACGCGACGTCGCCGAGGTCCTTGCCGTCCGCATCGAGAAGGACGGGAAGGTCGGGCGGGGCGAGTGCGTTCCCTACGCCCGCTACGGCGAATCCATGGAGTCGGTTGCGGACCAGGTCCTGGGCCTGCCGGCCGAACCGACCCGCGAGGGGATCCAGGAAATGCTTCCGGCGGGCGCGGCGCGAAACGCCGTCGACTGCGCGCTGTGGGATCTCGCGGCAAAGCGCGCCGGAGAGCGGGCCTGGCGGCTAGCCGGGCTCGAAAGGCCAGGTCCCGTGGTCACCGCGTTCACGCTGTCGCTCGACACGCCGGAACGGATGGAGGCGTCTGCCAGACGGCATGCCCGGCGACCGTTGCTCAAGGTCAAGCTGGGCCGCGAGGACGACATGGTTCGGCTCGAGGCCGTTCGCCGCGGGGCGCCGGAAACTCGGATCATCGTCGATGCGAACGAGGGATGGAGCGTCGAGCAGTATTCGGAAATGGCGCCGCACCTGGTCCGTCTCGGCGTCCGGCTGGTCGAACAGCCGTTGCCTGCCGGCAATGACGAAATGCTTGCCGAAGTCGCGCGGCCGCTGCCAGTCTGTGCCGACGAGTCTGTCCATGACAGGGCGACCCTGCCGCTTCTGAAAGGCAGGTACGATGCGGTGAACATCAAGCTCGACAAGGCCGGCGGCCTGACGGAGGCGCTGGCTCTGAGGGACGCCGCGCGGAAGCAGGGCCACGACATCATGGTTGGATGCATGGTCGGCACGTCGCTCGCCATGGCGCCGGCGATCCTGCCTGCGCAGGGCGCGGCGGTGGTCGACCTTGACGGGCCGCTCCTTCTGGCGGAAGACCGTGACCATGCCCTGGAATACGACGGCGGATGCGTGCATCCGCCACGGCCGGAACTGTGGGGGTGAGCAATGAGCCGCATCGTTTACGTCAACGGCGAATACGTTCCTGAGACGGAGGCCCGCGTGTCGATATTCGACCGGGGGTTCCTGTTTGCCGACGGGGTCTACGAAGTGACCGGCGTGCTGGAAGGCAGGCTGATCGACTTCGCCGGACACGCGGCGCGGCTTGAGAGATCGCTGGGCGAGATCCGGATGGCCTCTCCCTTCGCCGGAGACGATCTGGCCGGGACGTTCCGGGAACTGGTTCGGCGGAACGCGCTGAGCGAAGGCATGATCTATCTCCAGATCACCCGTGGCGCGGACAAGGACCGGGACTTCGACTGTCCCGCGCCCGAACTTGTGCCGCCCACGGTGATTGCGTTCACGCAGGCCAAGAGCATCGTGGACAGCCCGGCCGCGAAGAAGGGAATCGGGGTGATCACGATCGACGACCTGCGCTGGACGCGCCGCGACATCAAGACGATCCAGCTTCTCTATCCTGTCCTTGGCAAGAGGATGGCCAGGGATCAGGGCATGGACGATGCCTGGATGGTCGAGGACGGAGTCGTGACCGAAGGCACCTCGAACAACGCCTGCATCGTCCGGGACGGCAGGATCATCACGCGCGACCTGTCGGAGAGGATCCTGCACGGCGTCACGCGGCGGGCCGTCCTGGCCTTTGCCCGGGAATCGCGGATGAACGTCGAGGAGCGCCCGTTCACGGTGGACGAGGCCATGAAGGCGGACGAGGCTTTCATCACCTCCGCGTCAACGCTCGTGATGCCGGTCGTCGAAATCGACGGCGCGAGGATCGGGGACGGAACGCCCGGTCCGGTCGCGACCCGGCTTCGACAGATCTACGTGGAGGAATCTCTGAACGCGGCCGGATAGGGCGATGGCTGCGCTCCGAACGGCCCCGGGCGGGAACCGCCGGCCCTTGCAAGGGGACCGCGGGACGTCGCGCCGTTACGCCAGGGGCAGGCAGTCTCCTTGCCGGCTGCCGGCCTGGCCTGCGTCGCCGGATGCGTCTCAACGGGTCGGTCCCTACAGGGGGCGAAAACGTACGCGGGTCCCTTCATGTCCGGTAAGAGGGCTTGACGGACATTCCGGGGAAAGGGGCCGATCATGCGCATGACAAGGGGGGGGGGACCGACGTCAAGGTGCCGGACGGCCTCCGCACGCGCGCGGACGCGTGCGCGAGCCTGGTCGGCGCGACCGTGCCGGAGTCCATGCGCGAGGCCATCCGCGACAGGGGCGCCGAGGCCGAACGCTTTCACGGCCAGCGCGAGCGGGCCAGGAAGGCGGTGATGGCCGGGACGGGCGAGGCCGCGCCGTGACGGCGGGCGGCCGGACAGGCTTCTCCCTTGACAGGATACTGGAACTGGACCGCAAGCCCGCCCTGTTGATCGGCAACGGCATCAACCGGCTCGGTTGCGGCAAAGACCGGCCAAGCTTGCCCTGGCTCTGACAGGTCCGCCGCACGGCGTCGGACGCCCCCACGCTCCGCTTGCGGCCCGCTCCAAACCGTCCCCGCCGAAACGGCTTGGCGAAGGCTGGAAGCCTTTGACTGAAAAGTGCTTGGCCGCAGTCAGGACGGCAGACCGATCAGTGTGCCGAGGACGGCTCCGACCAGCGCGACAACGGCGATCATGATTGCCGTCTGCCACCACCGCGAAGACGCCATGCGTTCCGTCGCCTCCGCGATCCGGTCCGCCGATTCTGCGTTCTTGTGGGCAATCTCGCGCATAAGGTCCGCAAGGTCGCTGCGATATTCCGCCTGCTTCGTGTTCATGCGCTCCTCCAGGACGGCGACCTGCCGGGCAAGTGCTTCAATGTCCGGTAATGTCCGGTGCGGCGCCCATGCCGCAACATAGCCACTGGAAGGCGTGTTTGGCAAGCCAGTCGGCGCGTCTGGGCGTAGTTCAGATTTTTGACTCCGGCGGTTCTGTTACGCCATCCATGCGGCGTGCCGTGCAAGTGCCGGGCAAGCCGGCCGGCGGCGCGCGTTGAGGCAAGATACAGGAGCGAGAGCCATGGCAAGGGAGGCAGGGAACAAGGGGCACCGACATCGCCACGTGATGTGTGAACCGGCCAGCCTCGAGGTTGTGCGCCGGGAATTCAGGAAGGATGCCGCAAGATCATGCAGATCCGCCAGCGCGCCCGGACACAGTCTCGGTCCCGCGCGCAGCGCGCACCGTCCCGTTTCCGGCAACGTCATCCGTGCCGCGCGCCCCGCGAATCGACGACCCCGGGAACCGGGCGCCCGCGAAGCGACTACCTCGGCCGGCAGGTCGCCGTGACCTCCGCTCCCGGCGCAATGTGGGGTTTTTGCATGCTTCGCCAACCGCGTGTTCGAAAGCGCCGAGCATGTCAGGGAGACCGTCGAGGAGGTCTGGAGCGGCTTCGCAAGACGGACGGAGGAGATCATGCGGATCACCGCAGGGGAGTGGGCGGTCCTGTGACGCCTGGGGCCGCTTCCATCCGTGATTGCTTATTTGGTTTGGTATCAGAAGCGGAAGCTCAGGCCGGCCTGGAAGCCGTTCCCGCCGCCTTTCCTGGCGAAGCCGGCCGACAGGACGGTCTCCCTGCCGCCGGCGTGGCCGAGCGCGATGCCGCCCTGCAAGCTGAGGTCGAGGCCTTTCCGGGAGGCGGACAGGTGCGTGTCCCCGACCCTGGCGTCCGCGCTGCCGTCCAGCGTCATCCCGAGGCCCGCGTCGGCGAAGAGGACGCCCGCGCCGGACGGCCTCTCGTAGCTGGCCCCGAGGCTCAGCGTGGTCGCCGTCCCCCTGGTTCCGGCGACCGCCACCCGCGCGGTCCCGCCTTCCGCGCTGGGGTCCTTGAGTGCGTAGGCGACGCCGTCGGCCTTCACCCTCTCATGCGCGAGCCCGACCTTCATCCTCAGCGTGGCGTCCGGAAGGCCCGCCTCGTGGCCGACCTCGATGCCGACCGAATGCCCGGTGCCGGAGATCCCGGTCGCGAGCCGGCCCCGGCGGGAGGAGGTCAGGTCGCTCGAGAACGACTTCGCGGAGGCGTGCAGGCCGAAGCTCAGGGGGGCCATGTCCCAGCGGGCGGCCAGGCCGGCCCCCGTGGCCGTGACGTCGACCCGGCCGCCGCCGGCGACCTTGGCCCTGCCCTCCTGGCGCTGCAGGAACAGGCCGAGCGTCCCGGCCTCCCCGGCGCTGAAGCCGTGCCCCAGCATGAGGTCGCCGCGGGTGGCGTCGTAGGACGTGCCTGCCGTCCCGGCCTCCAGGTCCCGGCTGGCCGAGGAGCCCGTGACGCTGACCCAAGGTCCGGTCCCGTCCCGCCGGGCGGGCGGCCGGATGCCGTTCATGTCAAGCATCAGGGACGGCAGGGCCGCGTGCACGCGCGCCCGGGGCGCCAGGCCAACGTGGAACGCGCAGGCGTTCCCCTCGCATCGCAGCCACGCGTCATCCGCGCCCAGGACGAAGCTTTCCGCAGGATCCTTCGGCACGGGGTAACGGTCGCCGCTCCGGTCCAGCCAGGCCCGGGTCGTGCCGGCGTTGACGATCCGGCCGGGGACCCGCCTGAAGGCGTTCGCGACGTCATTGTCCTCGTCCAGCTCGACCACGACGACCAGGTTGGTGCCCGGGTCCGCCTCGTCGACCCGGATCGTCGTGCCCGACGCGGAGCGCAGGACGGCTTTGGGGCCGACGATCACGCGGCCGCCCCCGACGAGCGCGATGGCGGCACCGTCGGGCCCCGTGCTTTCCAGGCGCCCGCGGACCTCGACGGACTGTCGGCGGAGGCGGACGGCCGGACCTTCGGACGGGAGGACGAAGCTGCCGTCCATGCCGGCCCCGCCCATGCGGACGCCGTAGCGGCGGGCTTTGACCACGGCGCCCTCGTCGATGTCGACGTGCGACCCGCCGTTGCCATCGCGTATGTGCCGGCGCATGATCCGGATGCCGTCGCCGTCGGACTCGATTCTACCGCCGCGCTTCACATCCACCCGGTAGTCGGCAGCGTTGTAGGCGCCCGCGTACCAACGGACGGTGTTCCTGTATTCGTCGTCGTACGTGGCGCCGTCCAGGGCGCTCAGCGCGGCATCGAGCGCGGTTTTGCGCGCGGTTTCGGTGCCGTGGGTACGGTACACCGCCCGCAGCACGGCCTCCTCCCCAGCGCTCAGTTCGCCGTCGCCATCCCCGCCCGCAATGTACTCAGCGACCCGACTGACGTTGCCGCCGCCCACGACGATGCCGGCGGGGAGGGCGTAGGTCCCGACCAGTTCGCGGGCCACCCGCCGCGCCTTGGGCAGCGAGGCGGCACCCGGGGCGGGCTGCCCCTTGGCGACGATGAGGGCCTCCTCGCCCACCGTGATGCGGACCTTGGGATTCGGGCCGGAGGCCAGGGGAGGCGTGAAGCCAACGGGCACGGTCCCGGTCGAGCTCGTATACCGGGCGTCCGTGGCGAAGATTCCCCAGAATCCCTCGAGTTTCCCTTTGGTGTGCTGGACGAGGACACCGGCGCTGGCGGTCGGGCCGCGGGTGTCGACGCGGACGGCGGCATGGCCCATGGCCGTCGTTGTCACGTCGCCCCGGATGTCGATGTTGACGTCAGGCCCTCCGTTTCCGGATGTCCTCGGCGCGTCGTGCCGAACGAAGATGCCCGGACCGCGGGAGGCCGTGATCGTGCCGCTGTGGGTGATGACAAGACGGCCGCTGCCGTCTTCGCCGAAGCGCCGCGCGTCGATGCCCTGGAACCCGCTGGTGATCGTACCCGAATTGGTGATGGAGAGATCGCCCGTGCCGGTGTGCTGGGCGTAGATGCCGGTGCCCAGCCCGGAATCGATGGTGCCCTCGTGGTTGATGTCGATGTTGCCGGAGCCGCTGTGGGCGGCGTGGACGCCCGCGCCGCGCTGAGGCCTGCCGCGTGACATGAAGATGGAATCCTTCGTGTGAATCCTGCTGTTCGGGCCGAAGGTGAGATTCATGTGGCCGCTTCCGGCATGGAAGAGATCCAGGCCGCGCCGGGTGGCAAAGATTTCGCCATTGGCGAGACTGACGTCAAGATCCTCGTCGTTTGCCGTATTGCCAAGCCGCAGATTCACGCCCATCTGGCCAATCATGCGGCTTTCCGTGCCGATGGACCCGCCGGTCATGTCGAAGGTGAGGCCGCCTAGGGTGCCGCTGTTCACATTGACGCCCGTGGACATGGCCTCGATTGTGCCGCCCGTGAGGGTGACGCTGACGTCATCATCGGCCTCTGCATCGCCGCGGGTCAGATCGAGGTTGATGCCGGTCCCGGTCGGACCCGTCGCGGTGATGTCGCCGCCCGAGGTGACGGATACGGCACCATGGCCGCTTGTGCTGCTGCTGCCTTGCCGGACGTAGATGCCGTTGCCATGAGCCGTGATCCGGCCCGTGTGGGTGAGAGCGATCGGCGTATCACCCGTGGCATCGTTCAGGACGTAGATGCCGTCGTGGCCAACGGAACGGACCTTGCCGGCGTTGTCCACATCGATGCGGCCCCCGGCGTTGCTGCGTGATATGAAGAGACCCGCGCCGCGGTTGCCCTCGCCCAGGGTGTCGATGGTGGCGCCTGACCCGATGTCAACGTCTATGTCCCCGGTTCCCCTGTGGGACAGGTCCATGCCCCGCTGGGTGGCGTAGATGCTGCCGCCCGTCATGTCGATGTCGATGTCATTGTCGCTTCCAAGGCCCTGGATGCCTGCAGAGAGGCCCGTCGCGCCCACCCGGGTGGCCTCGGTGCCAATGGAGCCGTCGGTCATGTCGAAATCGAAACCGCCGAGCGCGCGGTTGTTGAACACGACTCCATTCTGCGTGGCGCTGATCGTGCCTCCTTTGATCCGGAGAGTGGACAGGCCGTCCGATGCCGCGCCGGGGCGGCCCATGTCGAACTGGATGCCGGTTGCCGCGGTGATGTCGCCGGCCGTCTCTATGGTGACCTTGGTCGCCGCGTCGTCGCCGCGGCCCAGAATTCCCTGGCCGTCGGCGTTCGTGATCGAGGCGCCGCTCCGGAGGATCAGTTTCTCCTCGTCGTTGGTGCCGCGCGCCTGCTGCCGTCCGGTGTTCACGCCCGTGCAGGTGTTGGTGCGGACGCCGTCACCATCAGGCCCGGAAAGGGTGCACGCCGCATGAGCCTCCGCGGCAAGGAGAAGGATGCCCACGCTCCCCGCCAGGACGAAGGGATGCGCCAACCCGACGAAGCAGGTCAGATGCGCTGTGGAGGCTTTCGGCGGCTTTCGGCATGGGGATCCGGCCGGCGCGGGCCGGGAAGGGGACGTCCCTAGACGGGCGCTGGACTCACTGCTGGCGAGGCGCGAGGCGCGAGGCGCGAGGCGCGAGGCGCGAGGCGCGAGGCGCGAGGCGCGAGGCGCGAGGCGCGAGGCGCGAGGCGCGAGGCGCGAGGCGCGTACTATGGACCGATGTCGCCAAGGTCAAGGCGGGCCTCCTGCACGTCCGTTCGTTCTGTCGCCCCTGCCTGCCACGTTCCGCGGCGGCGCGCAAGGAGCCTCCGCGTTCCGGCAGCAATTCCCGCTAGCGCGACCGCATGGCAACAAGCGGCTTTCCACGGGGGAAGTCATTGAAAATATGCCTTGAACAGGACCTTGCATCGGGCTGGAAATGTGATCCTCCCATGGGTCCGCGTCAGGAACCTGGCCTACCACGTCTTCTCGCCCGCAGGCGGCTGCCCGGGGACTGGGCCGCGCGCTGCGGCGTCACGCCCGCGCCCGTCGAGATCCCGCGCCACGACGGCGGCGCCTCCGGCTGGATCCGCGTCGGAACCACCAAGGGCCGCGGCCGCTGCGACCGGAACAGCAGGGCCGGCAAGCCGAAGAAGGACATTTGGCTCTGCCCGCTCCGCAGGGACTGGAAGCAGACCCTCAACCGTTGAACGTCACCTCACGGCAGAACGCTTACTGATCGAAATCCCGGTCTGATAGGCTGCAACCTTCTGATTTCAGACAATTCGGAATTGTCGTGGTTCGAGGATTTCCCTGTCAATGGCCGCTGCCATCTCCAGCGCCCGCACAGGCGGGCCTCCGTCTGGTCGACCATACGCGCGTTCTTCGATCCGCTGCGGATCGTCGCCCAGGACTTACGGCGGGATTATGGCGAGGATCGCTAGCGGCTGACCGGCTGACCGGCATGATCGGCGGGCGGGCCTATGTCATCGTCTACACGATGCGGGGTTCGGCCGTCCGCATCATCTCGGCCCGCAGGGCCAACCCGAAGGAGGTCGTGGACTATGAGCACAACGCGCATCAGGATTGATGACCCTTCCGCCTTCCCCGAGGGCCGGATCGACGCCGCCAGGGTGGACGCCACCACCGAGGCGGAGATCGCCGCGCAGGAACGGGAAGACAGGGCCGAGGCGTTGCAGGACATGGCGCGCTACACGCGCCGGGTCCGGCGGCGGATGGGCCTCAGCCAGACGGAGTTCGCCCGGCGCATCGACGTGTCGCCCGAGACGATCCGCGATTGGGAGCAAGGGAAGCGCTGGCCGACGGGCGCGGCGCGCGCCCTGTTGCGGGTGCTCGACAAGGCCCCGGAGACCGCGCTTCGCGTGCTGACGTGAAAAATGGCCCCTGCCGGAATCGACCCGCTCAAGGGCAAGGTTCCGCGGCGAACCGTCAAATGCCAGTCATGCGACCCCTGCCGTACTTGGCGTCGAGTTCACGCATTGCGTTCACGTTGCCTGCGGAGCGGCCGCCTTCGTCGAAATCCAGCGTGTTCGCGAGAAACGTCTCGCTGATCGCCTTTGCAAGCTCCGGCCCGACGACGCGCGCCCCCATCGTGATGATCTGCGCATTGTTGGAGAGCGCCGCGCGCGCGGCCGAGTAGGTGTCGTGGCATTGCGCGGCCCGGATTCCCGGGACCTTGTTCGCCGAAATGGCCACGCCAATCCCGGTGCCGCAGACCAGGATCGCACGCTCGTACTCGCCGGCGATCACCGCGGACGCGACCCGGTCCGCGAGATTCGCGTAGAACGGATCCGGCCCGGCCTCGGTGCGCGAGACTTCCTCGACGTGAAACCTGCCTTTCAGGTGCTGGGCAAGGGCCTTTGCGAGGCCTTCGCCCGCGCTGTCTCCTGCAACCGCGATTCTCATGCGACCCCCTTGCCGGAAGCCCGGCCGTCCGGGACGGCAAGACGGGGCGCGCCCCGCCTTTCGTCCATGGCGTTTCCTGGCGGATATCGGCCCTGACCGCAAGGACCGGCATCGAGCCGCCCCCTTCGCCCCGCGAACGCCCCTCCGCGAGGAGCGGCCGGGGCGCCGTCGCGTGTCATGGCGGGGATTCCGCCTGCCGGACCGGGGACGGCAGGCGCCTTTCAGACGGCCAGTGCGCATTGGTCGAGGATTTCAAGATAGCCTCCGGCATCCCAGGCCGAGCGTCCGATGAACAATCCGTCGACATGCGGGCATCGGATGAGCTCGCCGCAGTTCCCGGGGCTGACCGAGCCGCCGTATAGGCAGCGGACGGGCTGGCCAAGCATCTCCCTGGCGACGGAGACGATCTCGGCGTGGCGCGCGTCGGCATAGTCGGCCGTTGCCGGGGTTCCGCCATCGCCGATCGCCCAGACCGGCTCGTATGCGAAGAGGACCGGAGCCGCATGCGGGCCGTCCGCGAGGCGAGCGAGCGCGGCCCGAACCTGTGTCTCCAGCACCTCTGCCGTCCGTCCGGCCTCGCGGTCTTCCAGCGTTTCCCCGACGCAGACCAGGGGAGTGAGCCCGTGACGCACGGCCGCCTCTGCCTTCATGCCCACGGTCTCGTCGGTTTCGCCGAAATGCGCGCGGCGCTCGGAATGGCCGATCTCGACAATTTCGACTCCGCAGTCGACGAGCATGGGAGGCGAGATCTCGCCTGTCCACGCACCGGCATCCGCCCAGTGCATGTTCTGCGCGCCAACCTTGACCGAGGTGCCGGCAAGCCTTTGCGCGACCTCGCGGACGGCCGTGAACGGCGGTATCACAAACCGCTGGATCCGGGAATCGCGCTGATCGTCCGCCGCCGCCAGCCGCGTAGCAAAGTCTGCCGCCTCTGACAGCGTCTTGTTCATCTTCCAGCTTGTCCCGACCCAGTGGCTGGCCTCACTCACCTCAGGTCCTCCGCTCCCGTGTCGACATGGGGCGCCCAGAAAGCGACCGATTCGGCTATCCCGGACAGCACCTCGCGGTCCTGCGGCTCGCGTTCCCTGAAACTCAGCTCCAGACAGATCTCGTTGTCCGCACCTCCCCCTTCGCGGATGGCAGCAAGCAGAGGAACGGGCTGAATCCGCCCCTTCGCGTTGAACTCGGCCGTGAAGGGGCGGTGTCCGCTCTTGTCCGCCAGGCTTTGCTTGACATGAATTATCGGAGAGTGTCGCGGAACGGCGCGCGCCCATGCGTACGGGTCGTGGTCGTTCCGATCCGGACTGCTGACATCGCCGTGATCAATGTCGGCCATCATCCACATTGGCACTGCCGTTTCCGCCTCCCTCAGCCGCGCCTGGAGCCTCAGGCAGTCCGGGATGGTCGCTCCAAATTCGCGACCGACGCTCATGGGCTCCCAGAACACGAATTCAAGACCTGCGGATTTCGCGTGCTCGGCAGTTTTGGCCCAGCAGTCAATCGCAATCCGGACCAGCTCCTCCCGCCGTTCGGGGTCGTCGTAGTCACGATAGGTCAGGATCGCAAACTGGGTGCCGACCGCCCTTCCACCCAGGTCTCCGATGATTCCCGCGAAGGTCCTGAACCAGTCGACATAGTGGCGCCGGACATCGGCATCGGGATGTCCGAAATGGTTGAGCCTGCCGCAGGGGCCGGTCATGCCGCTTGTCACCCTCACGCCGGTTCGCTGAAGGGCCTTGTCCATGTTCCGCGTCAGTCGGCGGGTCACCGGCGCCGGCCAGCTTGGATTGATGAACTCGTGCGTCAGCTGAAGGTCGCGCAACCGTAAATCGCGGGCAACGGTGCGGACAAGGTCGTCGGGTTCGGCGAAACGGTTCACCAGCGGGTTTGTGTTCAGCGAGAGCGTAAACGGCATGGTCCGCAATCTCGGAGCGAAATGCGCTGGATGACGAATTCGGATCCCTGGGCCTCCTTTCGGAATCGCTCGGGCGACTTCGCGGCAAGCCGTTTCCCGTGCAGCAATCCTGGCGACGAAGAACGGCCGAGCTTGGCAAGCCTTTGCGTCATGATCTCCTCGATGCGCCGCATGTGCCGGCGTGAGAGCCTGATGCAAGTGCACGGCGGCATGACATGGCTGAAAATGGCATCAGGCTCCGTCCCGATCAAGCCCCCCCTCCGGCCCTTGCATCAGTTCACATCTGTACATGCGCTTCCTTTCGCCGATACGGCGGGACATGCAGATCGGTCTGCGTCATTTCGATTCGGGCACGCTTGACTGGCTCGCCGTGGCCCTCCGCTCCGGCGGCATGAGCCGGTTCGCGCTGTGCCGCGCCCTCCGTCCCGGACGGCGACGTCCCCGACACGGCGGTGGCCCGTGGCCTTGGGGAGCTCGGCCACGTCCATCTGGAACCGGTGGACGGCGCAGACGACGTGCGGCTGTGGGAGGCGATGATGGAGCGCCGCCATCCGCTGGGCTGTGCGCGCCTGCCCGGCAACCAGGTGCGCTGCTGGATCTGCTCGGAGCGCCGACGAATGGGAAAGAATTCCGCAGCCTTGTAGGTTCGGCATGCCTGCCGAAATACTAAAGACAGTATTGGGTGCTGCCGCGCACCCGGAATGAGCCTGCTAATGGTTGTCAAGATCGCCAGTGTCGTCATGTCCCTTCTGGGATTGGGCGTCTCGGTATTTGCGATACGGCGGTCAGAAATGAACTTGAGAGAAGTCTGCGACAGGCTGCTGACGAACTCCTTGAAGCGCTTGAAAAACAGAGAACGTTTGTCCGGTTGGCTAGATGAATAACCCCAAGACATCCAAGGCGTAACACCGCATCTTGGAATTCATCAGAATTTTCCAGGCACAAAATCCCTTTCGTGGTGTCCTGGACAGTCAAGGATTTTTTCTTTGTCTTCGATCTGACCTGAAACAGTTCTATCAAAACTATCCTAACTTTGAGTGACATTATTATGTTGGTGAATTCAAAAATCAGACCGCACGGCGCAGCTGGAATCATCACGCCATGTCCTATCCGGCAAAAAATTCAAGTCAGCCCGTTTCTTTCATGCACCTGCAACTTCGTGAATCGCGTCAAGCTTGGCGCTGATTTCGATATCAAATTCATCTTCTGGAACGAACATCGCAAGTTCGTAAAATTCCTTCTTTTTCATAAAGTCTGGCAGGCCAAGCTTTCTGTAATATGCCTTGAAAAGCGGGGTCAGGAAATCGTCGCTGACCTTTGCATCTGCATCCCATGGAGATCCCTTGTCAAGGGTTTGCATGGCTTCAATCACTTCTGCCATGGATTTCTGCATGGCAGATACCCGATTTTCGACTTCAGGTTTAACAAACAAAAGACCAGATGCCTCATTCCGTGCGGATGCGCGCGCAAATGCCACAAGCGTCCGCTCAGTGCAGAGATAGTTCTCGATTTCCCTTTTGCCCCATTCCAGGTGCTTCAGGACGTCATTTTCCTGCACATCTGTTCCCAGGCAGTCGAATATCGCCACTCCCCGGAGATTCGGGAACGCTTCCCTGATCCCGAAGAAATGCTCCTCGGCTCTCCTTGGCTGGTTGCCGACATAATGGACAAACGGCCTTTGCAGGGCCTTCCCTGCACCGGTGTGGCCAAGCCTCTCGGCAAACGCTTGAAGTATTGCCAGGTCCGTCGAACCCTCAAGGTAAAGGACCCAGCCTGTCATCTCTGCTTGATGGTACTGGTCGAAACCGATTTGAGAAAGCGCCTTGTGCACCTGGCTGGAACTGGACCGGCTGTCGATCCTGTGTGGGCTGCCGACAAAGGCAACGACAAGATCCTTGCCTGCCGCTTCGTTCAAGAGGACCTCGGAATGGCTTGCCGCTATGACCTGAGTGGATCGTTCAAGCGCCAATTCAGTGATGACACGGTAGATCTGGCGCTGGCGCAGGATTTCCAGATGTGCGTCGGGTTCATCAAGAAGAATCGTAGAGCCGGGATTTGCTGCCACGTACGAGAGGATAAGCAGCGTTTGCTGAAGGCCGCGGCCGCTTGAAGACAAATCCAGAGAGGACGCACCCTCCCGATATCCCATGGCAATCTCTCCGCGCTCTTCAATGTATCTGGGCGCCTCGAGTCTCGCGCCAAAAAGAGATTCCACTCTTCCGGCCAGATCATTCCAAAGGTCGGCGCTCGTGGAGTGCACTTGGTGGCAGAGGTTTCGCAGCACCTCCGCGGTGCGACCTTCGCCAACCCGCACGTTCACAGCCCCTTGATCCAGGCGCGTTTCCGTGGATGCAAGGCCGGACATGGGCGGCAGAAGTGCCATATCAATTGAACTGGCGGCGCTTGGCACCGGCATTCGTTCGGGATGATTTCCATCCGTCAGGCGAAGTGGCCTGCAGTAGAATGATTCTTCATTTGCATAATAGAATTCAATGCCGCAGGACCATCGCTCACCATTGCTTACGCCCTCGACAAGAATGTCGATGAAAACATTTTCCGTTCGTTGGCGACCATCGGCTCTGGTGACGTTTCGCACATGCAGGTCACGCCACAGCAGGTTTGCAACCGGAACGGGGATCGCAAGCAAGTCTCTCCGGTTGATGGTCACGCCTGGCCGCTTCTCGGGTGCAGTTTTTCCGAACCGTTTTTCCTTCCATCGCTTGACGCCGATATTCCAAAGAGACAGCGCTTGCATCGCTGAAGTCTTTCCGGAGTTGTTTGGTCCCACAAAGACAACGGGGCTGCCGAGTTCGATCTCCACCTCGTCGAATCGCTTGAAGTTCCGGATTCTGAGCTTGGTCAGCATTGGTATCCCCAGTCATGCCATGCCGATGGAAAGGTGTTTGCGAGTCGTTGACTTTTCTTCACATGGCCCGCCTTTCCGCCGGCGCTGCGGCCTGCAGCAGGACGGTCTGCACGGCGCTGACCTTGCAGGTCAGGCGCATGGCCGGGCCTGCGGAGGATGCGCTTGGCCAGAGCGCGCATCCGTGCGCGCGCCGATGCGCGGTGCTGCCGGTCCGCGGAGGCAGTGCTTCTCAGTTTGTCCAGCAGTTCGTGGGCGATGACGCGAAGACGGTCGTTGCCCATCACCTTGGCCGCGCGCTCGTTCCGGGCAAGGATGTCGTAGAACGCGCTTTCCTCCTTGCGGAGTTCTTCTTCCTCGCCGCGCCAGCGAGCGGCGCGGACATCCCCGGCGAGCCCGATCAGTTCCTGAAGGACCTCCGCCGTGGTGATGGCGTTGCCGTGGTAGCGGGCGATGGCCTCCTCCAGATGCCGCCGGGAGAAGGCGCGGGTCTCGACGACGTTGACCCGGCTTCGCGAGCGAAGCTCGCCGTCAATGAGATGGCGCAGCGCTTCCAGGGCGAGGTTCTTCTTTTCCATCCCTCGGAGCTCGTCGAGAAACGCATCGGAGAGGATCGACATGTCCGGCGTCTCCAGCCCGGTGGCTTCGAGCATGTCGACGATCCCGGTCGAGACGAAGGCGGGGCTGACGATCTGCCGCACGGCCAGATCTCGCCCGGCCGAGGACTTGCCGGCTCCGGGCGCGCTCTTGGCAAGGGCCGCGCGGACGGTCCGGAAGACCCCCGCCTCGTCGCGGATGTCGCGCGCTTCATCGCTGGCAGCCGCCAGCGCGAGCGCCCTGATCAGCGCCAGAACGGCATCGTTGAAGCGGTGCCGGGAGCGGTTCCCGCCTTCTTCGGTCGCTTCCCTGGCCGCCTCACGCTGCTGCATGTCAAGGATCCGCTCAATGGCGCCTGCAAGCGCCACGAGCCTTTGCCGCGGCGAACCGGTCGGCCCGGCCCGGGAGTCGGATCCCCCGTTCGTATCCGGGGCGAACATGGCGCTTGCGATCCCGTGCTGCTCAAGCATCACCGCAACGGCCTCGTCGATGCCGACGTGCCGTCGAACCATTCGGCAAAGGCGGCCTGCTCGTCCGCCGTCATGTGAAGGTATTCCTTGGTCCGGCGGAAGAGAACGTCTTCAGGAGTCTGCGCCCATTCGTTCCGGACGAGATAGCGCGCCTCGGCTTCGTAAAGATGGCCGCCGAAGTGGCGGCCGAGCCCCTCAAGCGACGTCGCACGCCCCACGACCCGTTCGGTGCGCGCTCCGTAGAGGCGCCCGTAGCGATTGCGGATCGCGTGCGGCAGCCAGGGGAAATCCGACTTCAGCTTCTCGCTGAAGGAAAAGTAGTCCGCACCTGCCAGGTCCCCGCCCGGAAGCGGAACGTCGCGCGTCCAGTCGCCCCCCATCTCCGGGAAGAACCTCCCGAGCAGGCGCGCGCCTCTCTCGGCAAGCTCGCGGAACGTGGTGATCTTGCCGCCGAAAATGTTGAGAAGCGGCGCGCCCCCTGAGTCGTCGAGGTCAAAGACGTAGTCGCGGGTCACGGCCGCGGGATTGTCCTTGCCGTCGTCGAAGAGCGGCCGGACGCCCGAAAAGGTCGCCAGCACGTCCTCTCGCCGGAGCCTTTCCTTGAAGTAGCGGTTCACGGCCTCGATCAGGTAGCCGATCTCCTCCTCTGCGCAGGCTGCATCCTCGATGCGGCCCTCGTAGGGGATGTCCGTCGTGCCGATCAGGGCCTTGTCCTCTTCGTAGGGGTTCACGAAAACGATCCGCCGGTCCTTGTTCTGGATCAGGTAGGCTTGCGGTCCCTGCCAGAACTTGTGCGTGATGATGTGGCTGCCCTTCACCAGCCGCATGCGCCGCCGCGACGCCGTGCCCGCGACGCGGGCCGTGACGTCGCTCACCCAAGGGCCGGCGGCATTGACCAGGACCCTGGCCCGGATGTCACGCGTCTCCCGGCTTGCGCCATTCCTGACCGTGACGGTCCAGGAATCACGTTCACGCCGCGCTTTCAGGGCGGCATGACGGGTCAGGACCGTCGCTCCCCGTTCGGCGGCGTCAAGCGCGTTCAGCACGACGAGGCGTGCGTCATCAACCCAGCAGTCGGAATACTCGAACCCCTTCGTGTACTCGTCCAGAAGCGGCGCCCCCTCGAGGTCGCGCCGAAGATCGAGGATCCGGGTGCCCGGCAGCTTCTTCCGCCCGCCGAGATGGTCATAGAGGAACAGCCCCGAGCGGATCAGCCAGGCGGGCCGGTCCGCCGGGCTGTGCGGAAGCACGAAACGCATCGGCCAGATGATATGGGGCGCGGCGTTCAGCAACACCTCGCGCTCGGCCAGCGCTTCCCGGACGAGACGGAACTCCCGGAACTCAAGATACCGGAGCCCGCCATGCACCAGCTTGCCGGAGCGCGACGACGTGCCTTGCGCCAGGTCGCCCTTTTCGCACAGCGCGACCGACAGCCCGCGACCCGCGGCATCGCGCGCTATCCCCGCGCCGTTGATGCCGCCGCCGATGACGCAGAGGTCGAACGGGCCGTTCAAGCCGCCGCTCCGCTCGATTTCCTGCCGCAGGCTTCGGAGCCGCGCGCTGTCTCCGCAGCCCGGGCGGCCGCCAGCGCGCGACCACCCCGGATGGCGCGCGCCTGCACTGCCGCGCCGGTGCGCGGGATGTCGCGCCGGACCCCCCGTTCCGTCGAGGGCGTGCCCCGTCCGGTCCGCCTGCCGGCCTCGCCGCCGCGCGGCATCCGCACGGTCGTTGGCGACCGGCACGGCCCATGCCCGGCGGCCGGCGTGACCGGCATGTCCCCGCCGGTTCGGTCCGGGGTCTTGCCAGGCGCACGCCGGATCAGCCCGTCGCCAACGCGTGACTCGCAAGCGGACGCCGTCCGGCCTCGCTGGAACGGTCCGCTCATCGCCTTGGCCTCAGCAAGGGTTGCGCGGCGGCTCGCCCGCGAGATAGCGACGAACCTCTTCGGCCACCTGATCGGCGGCGCAGGTGACCGTGCGCACCGAAGCGCCCGCGATGTGCGGCGTCAGCGTGACGTTCGGCAGCCCGAGAAGGGGCCAGTCCGGCGGAACCGGCTCTACGCCGAACGTCTCTATCATCGCGGCGCCGAGACTGCCCTCCGACAACGCCTCGTAAAGCGCCTCGTAGTCGCAGAGCGGCCCTCGCGCCGTGTTCACGAAGAGGGCGCCGCCCTTCATTCGCGCGAAGGCCTCTGCGTTCATCATGCCGCGCGTTTCCGCAGTCACCCTGGTGTGGAGCGTCACGACATCGCTATCGGCGAGGAGCCGGTGGAACGAGACCAGCTCGACGCCTGCGGCCGCATCTTCCGGATCAAGCTGGACATAGGGATCGTGCACCAGGATCCGGCCGCCGAAGGCGCGAAGCAGCCGCACGACCTTCGTGCCGATGTTTCCGTACCCGATCACGCCCACGGCCATTTCGCTCAGCTCGCGGCCCGCTGCATCGGCGCGGTAGAGATCCCCGCGCCAGTTGCCAGCGCGCAGCGCCTCGTGACCTTCACGAATCTTGCGCGTCTCGGCGAGAATCGCGCCGATCGTGAATTCCGCAACGGCAGTGGCGTTGCGCCCCGGCGTGTTGACCACCAGGACGCCGTGGTCCCGGGCGGCCTCGATGTCGACGTTCACGGGCCCGCCCCTCGAGACCGCGATCAGCTTCAGCCGCGGAAGGCGTTCGAGCATTGCCCGGCTCATCGGGGCGAGATGGGTGACGAGGACCTCGGCCGGGCCGACGAACTCGATGACGTCATCGGCTGTGCCGAGATACTCCTTAAGCTCGTCCATGCCGGGGCTGGCGTACCCGTGCTCCATCGGAACGTCCGGCCAGCCGTCCTTTCTGGTCCGCGCAAACACCGCATCGCCGCATGCGTTGAGGATCCTCTCCTCCAGAACCTCCGGGAGCATGAAATGGTCGCCGATGATCGCGATCTCGCTAGCCATCTCGCCCGCCGGCTTCCGAAAGCGCTGCCCAGATCGGGGCCAGGCGCCCTTGCGCGGCCCGGTAGGCCGGATAGATGTCTCCGTAGATCCCCGACAATGCGGGATCCGGCGGCTCGATTTCGCCGAGGCAGGGCGTCACCCAGTCGGAGATGCAAGCCTCGATGTCAGGGTATGCGCCGATGGCGACGGCCGCCATCATCGCCGCTCCGGCCGCTCCGGCCTCTTCGCGGAACGAGCGGCGCACGGGGACGCCCACCGCCGCCGAGAATGTCCGCCTGAGCGTGTCCGAGCGCGCCGCTCCGCCTGCCAGCCGGATCTCGGCCGGCAGGTCGCCGATCGCCTCGTAGCAGTCGCGCCCTGCAAGGCAAAGGCCCTCGATGACCGCTCTAATGAGGTCGGGAAAGCGGTGCCTGGCCGAGAGCCCGACGAACGCGGCCCTCGCTGCAGGATCGACGAACGGCCCTCTCTCGCCGGCCTCCGAGATGTACGGGTGGTAGAGCACGCGGCCGGGCGCGCCGGCCTCGACCCAGTCGTCGATGCGCGCAATCATCTCGGAACGGGTGACAGGGTGGCCGAATTCGCCCACCAGCCCGCCGGCAAGGTCCAGGAGCCAGTCGATATTGAGCGTTGCCGCCATGTTCGACTGGCATTGCGCCACCATTCCCGGAACGGGAAGGCACATGACATAGCCGGTCAGGTCGTCGTTGAGACGCACGTCGGAGTCCGGGGTCGCGCGCATGTGCATCCCGGTCGAGCCGATGACCGTGCAGCCGGCGCTGCTGCCGGAGGCGTGGATCCCGCCGCCGAGCGCCGTGCAGGGCACGTCGAGGTATCCCAGCGTCACCGGGGTGCCCTTGCGCAGCCCCGTCACGGCCGCCGCCGCGTCGGACATGCCGTGCGTCACCCGAGAGCCGTCCAGGATCTCGGGCAGAAGCCGCCTTTCGGGGAGCAGTCCCAGGGTTTCCAGGACCCGGTCGTCATAGGCGCGGGTTCGGAAGTCCCCGAAAGTGAAGACCGCCTCGCAGGGCCCTGTCGCGCGGACTCCCGTGAGGTTCAGGTACAGCCAGTCCTTGCAGTGCAGCGCGGCGTCCGCCGCCGTGACCGCTTCAGGCATGATCTCCTTCATGCGGACGAGCTGGGCGCCCATCTGGCAGGCATTGAACCCCGCGCCGGTGATGCGGAAGCGCTCGCGGTCGGCTTCGGTGCCGCGAAAGCGTTCCACGACCGGCGCAGCGCGCGCGTCCAGCCAGAGCCATGCCTCCGTCACCGGCCGGCTGTCGCCGTCGATCAGCCAGGTCCCGTCCCCCTGGCCCGTGACCGCCAGCGCCGCCGTGCGTTCGGCAAGCCGGCCGACCTTGTCGCCAAGCGCCTTCAGCGTGCGCGCGCAATCGGCCCAGGCGTCGTCCATGAGCTGCACGGCAGCGCCGTCCGGACGCGTGACGAAACGGTTCGCGACCGATGCGGTCGCGATCTGCCTGCCGGCGAGGTCGAATGCGATGGACTTGATGACGGACGTGCCCGCATCGATGCCGATCAGAATGTCGCCACGGCATTCCCCCATCAGGCCAGCTCGCGTCCGTGGCTGATCGCCATGCCGCTTTCGGCATCGAAGACATGCAGGTCCGCCGGCCTCAGCCCGATCATGATCCGGTCGCCGACCGCGACATCTGCCCGGTCATGCTCGACCAGGACGATCGTGCCGTTGGCGAAGCTCGCGGAGACGTGGGTCTGGTCGCCAAGCCACTGGTTCGTCAGCACGCTTGCCGGCGCCCCGTCCCCGGAACGGCGTACTGCGTACGGCCTGACGCCGATGACGACCCGTCCCCTTGCCGTCAGCGCCGAGCGGACCTCGGCCGCAAATTCGCTCTCGGGATAGTCGAAACGCTGCCCGCCCTCGAACCGCAGGGCCAGCCTGCCGTGACCGGACTCGACCGATACGGGAAACACGTTCATCGGCGGTTCGCCGACGAATGTGCCGGTGAAAAGGTTCGCCGGACGATCCTTGAGCTCGGCAGGGCTCGCGAACTGCTGCAGCACGCCGTCCTCCATCACCGCGATCTCGTCGGCAAGCGCGTTTGCCTCCGTCTGGTCGTGCGTGACGAGGATCGCGGTCATGCCACGTTCCTTGATGAAGTGCTTGAGCCGGCCCCTGAGGAGCGTTCTGAGCTGTGGCTCGAGCTGGCCCATCGGTTCGTCGAGAAGATAGAGGTCGGCGTCCCGGATCAGCGCACGGGCCAGTGACGCGCGTTGCTGCTGCCCGCCCGAAAGAGAGTTCGGCAGCCGTTCGAGAATGTCTTCGATCTCGAGCATTCTGGCGACCTCGATCACCTTGGCCTTCACCTCGTCCCTTGGCAGCCGCCGCGCCTTGAGGGCAAAGGCGATGTTGTCGCGAACGTTCACGGTCGGGTAGAGCGAATAGCCTTCGAATGCCATTGCGACATGCCGCCGGACGGGTGGCAGCGCCTGCACCTCGCGGCCCGCCAGATGGATCTTTCCCCGGCTTGTCTCCTCGAATCCCGCGATCATGCGCAGTGTCGAGGTCTTGCCGCAACCGGAGGATCCCAGAAGCGCGACTATCTCGCCTTTGCCGACTTCCATGCTGACATCGCGAACCGCATGGACTCCGTGCCCGACGGCTCCGTAGAACTTGTCGACATTCTCCAGCCTGAGCATCGCGCCGCTCATGTCGCCGTCACGCTCGCGGGCGCGTCGGCCGCGGTGATGCGGGCTCCCGTCGCGCGGTCGAACAGGAGCGCGCTGCCCATGTCCGCCGAGACATGCGCGTTGCCGTGATCGGGACCCGGAGTGCCGGCGGGGCGGGACACGAGGATTTCGCGGTGATCCCGCGTTGCCGCGAGGGTCACCGTCTTCTCGTTCAGCGGCGTTTCGGCCTCGATCCTGACCGCGAACGCGCCCGGTGCGCCGGGGGCGACGAAGCGGATCGCCTCGGGCCGGATCCCGAGGCTGCAGGCCTCGCCGATCGCTTTCGCATAGCCTTCGGCGATCGCGACTTCCGTGCCCGACAGCTGCACGACCGGCCCGTGCGCGCCGGTTCCCGGGACGACATCGAGAAGGTTGATCGTCGGGTCTCCGAACAGCAGGGCCACGCGGGTCGAATTCGGGCGCAGGTAGATCTCCTCCGGCGTGCCGCACTGGACGATGCCGCCATCGCCCATGACCGCGATCCTGTCGCCGAGCGCCATCGCCTCCTTGTAGTCCTGCGTGACAAGGACGACCGTCGCGTTCTGCGCCTTGAGAAGGCGCGGCAGTTCCAGCCGCATCTCGAAGCGGAGCTTGGCATCGACGTTCCTGAGCGGGTCGTCCAGCAGGAGAATCGACGGCTCCCCCGCCAGCGCCCGCCCGAGCGCGGTGCGCTGTTTCTGCCCGTTCGACATTTCGGCCGGCCTGTGGCCGAGCACGTGGTCGATCTTCAGGAGCGTCGCGACCTCTTTCACGCGCGCTTCGATGCCGGGGCCGGTCTCGCGCCGCGCGGTCAGCGGGCTGGCGATGTTCGCATGCGCGTCCATGTGCGGGAAAAGCGCGAAGTTCTGGAAGGCCATTCCCACGCCGCGGTCCTCGGGCACCACCCCCTCCATGTCGGCGCCGTTGACGGCGATCCGCCCCTCGTCAGGGTCGATCACCCCCGCGATCAGTCGAAGAAGCACCGTCTTGCCCGCCCCGGAATGCCCGAACAGGACGAGCGTCTCGCCGGCTGGAACGTCGAGCGAGACGTCATCGAGCACCAGGTTGTTCGCGAAGGACTTGCGGATCCCGGAAAGCTGGACTGACATCGCCTATCCCTTTACCGCGCCGAGCGACAGGCCTTCGACGAGGTATCTCTGCGCGTAGAGCGCGAGTGCCAGGGTCGGCAGGATCGACAGCACGATCCCCGCGGCCACCTGGCCGTACTGGATGCCGGAGGCGGTCACGAAGGCCAGTGCCCCGACGGTCACCGGCTGCTTGTCGGCCGAGGCCAGGACGAGAGCGAAGATGAAGTTGTTCCAAGCGAAGATGAATGCGAGAAGCCCTGCCGCCGCGATCCCCGGCATGGCCAGGGGGAGGGCGATCTTGCGGAAGGTCGAGAACCAGGAATGGCCCGCGATCCGGTGAGCATACTCGATGTCGGCAGGAATGTCCTCGAAATAGCCCCGGACGATCCAGAGGATCAGCGGCAGCACGATCAGCTGGTAGACCCAGACAAGCCCGAAATAGGTGTCCGCGAGCCCGATCTTCTGAAAGTAGATCGTGAGCGGAAGCAGCACCAGGAGGGGCGGGGCGAAGCGGAAGGACAGCAGCGTGAACGCGATGTCCTCGGATCCGCGGAACTTGATCCTGCCAAAGGCATAGGCCGCGGGGACGCCCAGGAGCAGGCCGACCGCCACGGAGCCCGCCGACAGGAAGAGCGAGTTCCAGAGGTTCGACATGAAGTTGACCTCGAGCGTGCCGGCCTGCGTCTCAAGCCGGCCGGTGACGAGCGCGACGTAGTTCGAGAGGGTGGGCTCGAAGACGACCGACGGCGGCACGCGAAGGATCGTCTCGTTCGTCTGGAAGCTCATGAGCACGATCCAGAATATCGGGAACATGAAGAACAGGATCACCAGTGAGATCGCGATCCTGCGGAGGGCCTTCTCGAGGCTTGATGTCCGGTCCATCGCTCAGGCCTCCCCGCGCTGGCGTTCGCGCAGTTTCAGCCACTGCTTGATGAAGATCATCGAGAGCACGTAGGTGATCACCCACAGAATCATCAGCAGGGCCGCCGAGCGCCCGACATTGGTTGACTGGAAGAAGTTCAGGTACGCCTCCACCTGGAACACGGTCAGCTTGTCGCCCGGGCCGCCCTGGGTCATCGCGTAGATTATGTCGAACTGCTGCACCGACTCGATCACCCGGAAAAGGGTCGCCGTCAGCAGGTACGGTGTCAGCATCGGCAACGTGATGCGCCAGAAGACGAAGAGCCGCGGCACCCCGTCAAGCGCGGCCGCCTCGAAGGGCTGCCTGGGCAGCGAGCGGAGGCCGGCCAGCAGAAGGATCATGATGAAAGGCGTGTAGACCCACATGTCGACCAGGACGACGGTCAGCATCGCCGTCGAGGGGTCTGACGCCCAGCGGAAATCCTCGAATCCGATCAGTGAGGCGAAATAGCTCAGGATCCCGAAGCCGGGATTGGTCATCAGCTTCCACATGAGGGAGGCAAGCGCCGGGGCGGTCATCAGCGGCATCAGCAGCATGATCGAGACGAAATTGTTGAACCGCGTCCGCTCTTGAAGCAGAAGCGCGATGCAGAGGCCGAGGACGAGCTCCAGTCCCACGGTCAGGACCGCGTAGGTCAGCGAGACATTCAGGGTGTTCCAGAAGGAACTGTCCGAAAGGAAGTTCCAGTAGTTCTCGCCCCAGTTCCAGCGGCGCGCCCATGGCTGCGACAGCCTGTACCGTTGGAGCGAATAGGCGACGGCCGTGAAGAAAGGGACCAGGATGCCGATGCAGACGAGAAGCGCCGGCAGGCTCAGCACGTATGGCAGGGCGCCCGGGCTGATCCGAAGGCCCTTCCTCCTTGCCGGGACGGCGGCGTCGGACATGAAGCACTCCCTCTGTCGCCCGTGCCCGTCATGAGCCCGGCCCTAAGGGTCTTGTCGCAGGTCGAGGGAGGGCGTCCGCAAGGGCGGACGCCCCGGGGTCGCGGGTCAGCCGAGGCCGGCGTCCTTGAGCTGAGCGTTCACGCTCTCGGCCAGCTGGTCGAGTCCCTCGTCGACGGGCACCTGGTTCGCGACCATCTTCTGGAGCGTTGCCGCCCATTCGGTGGTCAGGTCGAAGAACAGGGGCTGCGCCGTGAACTTTATCGAGGCGCCCGGCGCCGAGACGTCGTGCATTTCGACATAGCCCGGATAGGCATCGCCAAGCCTCTTGCGGAATCCCGCATCCTCCCAGACGCTGGCGCGAACCGGGTTCACGAAGTCCATCTGGCTTGCGCCGAAGAGGCCGTGCTCGGGTCCGGACGCCCATTGCAGGAAGTACCAGGTGGCATCCTTCTGCCTGGAGAACGTGGACATGGCCAGCGACCAGATCCAGATGTTCGGCGTCGGCGCGGAGGCCGCGGGATTGGCCGCGAAGGGTGCGTAGGCGAGTTCGCCCGCCATGGCGTTTCCGCCGCCGTTCATGAAGTAGCCGAGGATGTCGGCATCGTAGATCATTGCCGACTTGCCGGCGCCGACGTCGGTTCCGACCTGGTACCAGGTATGGGTCGACCAGTCGGGCGCGCCGGAGTCCTGGATCATCTTCACCCACTTGCGGTGGAACTCCTTCGACACTTCCGTGTTCATGGCTGCCGACAGCTTGCCGCCCGACACGTCAAGGTCCTTCTGCCCGAAGCTGGCGTAGCCGGACAGAAAGCCCGGGTGGATCGTCGCCCAGGAGCGCGACCCTCTGACGCCGATCCCGTAGATGCCCTCGTTGCCGGCCTGCGCGGCGGCGGCGGCCTCGACCAGCTCGTCGATGTTGGTCGGCACCGCGACGCCCGCGTTTGCGAGCATGGACCCGTTGTAGGTGAGGTTGTTCTGCTCGTAGCCCCAGGGGATGCACCATTGCTTCGCGTCTTCCGAGCCGAGCTCGCCGCCCGGCTGCCCGTTCCATGCGCAGGACTTGCGCACGCCTTCGAGCATGTCGCCCCAGTCGTAGTCGGGGTTCGTCCTGGTCTCGTCAAAGATGTACTCGTTGAGGTCGTCGATCCAGCCGGCCGGACCGTAGGTCCAGGTCATGTAGGCGCCGGTCATGAAGGCGTCGTATTCGGACGAGCCGGACGAAAGCGCGGCCGTGACCTTGTCGAAATAGACGTCTTCGGGGAACACGTCATAGACGACGTCCATGCCTGTGAGCGCCTTGAAGTTGTCGAGGTTCGCGATCATGGCGTCGGTGTAGGGATGCTTGTTCAGGAGCAGCTTGACCGTTGTCCCCGAGTGCTTCTGCCAGTCGAAGCCGTTCTGCGCGAGCGCCCGCGTGGCGGCCGCGTTGACCAGCACGCCCGCTGCAGCCGCGGTCATGCCTGCGGCGCCCAGGCCCTGGATCATGCTGCGGCGGCTGACCGTGCCCTTCATCCAGGCGTCGATCAGTTGCTTTTCCTTGTCGTGCATTTGGGAGTCCTCCCGTTGGTGTCCTGCCAGGACGGGTTACTTCTTGGCCAGCGCATTGGCGGTGCGCTCGTCGGTGATGAGCGCCTTCACCCGACCGCTCATCAGGACAGACCGGATCGCGCCGATCTTGTCGGTGCCGCCGGCAACGGCGACAATCCTGCAATCTTGTAGATCGGACAGCGCGACGGACAGCGTGCGCGCTGTCAGGGCCGTCTCGATGGCATTTCCGTCAGGGTCGAAGAACTGGCCGAGACATTCGCCGACGCCGCCCTTCGCCTTGACGTCGGCGATTTCGCCAGTCTCGATCATGCCGCTGGAGACAAGCGACGCCTCCGGCATCGCGGTGCCGATTCCCACGAAACTGAGCCGCGATCTCGCCGCAAGCCCCATGACCTCGCGGACGCCGCGCTGCGCAAGGAAGACCTCGCGGTCTTCGGCGGAATTGGCGAAGAAGGGGACCGGCATGAAGTAGGCCGTCGCGCCGGTCTTGTCGGCGAGGTGATGCATCACGTCATGCGGATTGGTCGCGTAGTTGCGCGTCAGTCCGCCCAGAAGCGAGACGAACCTGGTCCGTTCCACGTCGAGACGGGGCAGCTGGCGAACGGCAGCCGCCAGCGTCCGGCCGTGTCCGACGCCGATGAACGCGTGCCGTCCGCTCTCCAGTTCGCGCCGCAGGCATGCCGCGCCCGCAATGCCGAGCGCGCGAAGCGGCAGGCCGCCTTCGTGCAGGTCCGGCGCGACCTCGCACTGGCGAAGTCCGTAGATCTCGGACAATTCGCCTTCCAACGCGAGGCATTCCGAGATCCCGCTGTTGATCGTGACCTTCACCGCGCCTGATCGGCTGGCTCGCGTGATCAGCCGATGCGCCTTGACGGCGGCCACTCCGAGCTTCTCGGCGACGGATGCCTGCGTCATTCCGCCCACGTAGTGAAGCCATGCCGCGCGAATCGCCAAGCTGTCTTCGCTCTCCCACTGCGTCGTGTCACGCATTGCCGGTCGGGTCCGCCCTGTCAATTCTTTCAGCAGGTGAAACTTGCTTCACGTGCGGCGGCCCGTCAAGGGCGTTCGGACCCGTTCCGGACCGGCGTGCGCGAAGGGCGGCCGTTCGCGTTCCGGAAGGGGGGGGGCTGCACCGCGCGGGAGCCGTTTCCCGCCGGCGTCGCCGGCCGGGAACGTCATGGCCGGATCCGCAACCGGGCGGCCCTGGCCTTCGCCAAGAACCGAATCATGCGTTCCCGCTCCGGTCGTCATGAAGCTTGCGGGACCGCTCGGACGCGGCCCTCCGACCTGCGGCCGCTTCGGTCTGGTGCCTTGCCTTCCACGCGTCGTAGGGCATGCCGTAGAACGATTCGCGGGCATCCTCCTTCGAGATCTCCACGCCCCTTTCGGCAGCCGCCTCCTGATACCAGCGCGAAAGGCAGTTCCGGCAAAAGCCGGCGAGGTTCATGAGGTCGATGTTCTGAACGTCGACGCGGTCCTCCATCAGGTGCCGCTGGAGCCGCCGGAACGCGGCGGCCTCCAGGTCGGTGCGGGTCTTGTCGTCCATCGGCCTTCTCCTCACGCTTCCGCGGTCCGCAGCGCCTCGGGAAGGAGGCCTGCGAGCCGGTCGGCCCATTCCGCCTGGCCGCCCTCGCCGGCGATCAGGTCGTTGCGGATCTCGATCAGGGCGCTCTGCCGCCCTTGCCGCACGGCATGCCTGTCGATCGTGTCGCCCTCGAGCCTGCCGCTGTAGGGCTGGTTTGCGCCGACCACCAGCCCCCTTTCGCGACGCAGCCCTGCCAGCAGGGGGAGCGAGAGGCGGTCATCGTCACCAAAGAGCACGGTCACGTGCCAGGGGCGGGGCTCCCGGCCGCGCAACCGCCGCGTGAACGAATGGACCGAGAGGATGACCGCGTCCGGGCGCCTTGCCGCGGTCGCCGCGACGGCACGGTGGTACGGACGGTAGAGCATCTCCTTGCGCAGCTCGGCTTCGGCCTCGCCCGCATCGCGGTTGGCGGGGATGACGGTGCCGTCGCATATCCGCATGACAAGGGTCGGGTCGCGTTCGCCCCGGTTCGGATCGATGACCAGGCGCGAGTAGCCGGCCAGAACCGCGGGCGCGTCCAGCCGTTCCGCCAGCTTCAGGGCCAGCCCGGACGCCCCCACGTCGTAGGCGATGTGACGTGCCATGTCGTCGCGGGAGAGTCCGAGGTCGCCGTTCGCCACCCAGGACGGAACGGCGTTCGAGGCGTGGTCGCAAAGCACCAGCCATCGCGAAGGCCGCGACTCGCCGACGACGGTGACGGCGGGCGGGTCCGGCGATTCTCCGGGATCGAACGGCATGGCGGGAGCCTATCGCGCGCGCCGCCCTTTGGCCAGTTGTCAGGCGCCTGCAATTGCGGCAGTAGTGGACATCCCCCCGGTCCCGAAGGAGTGCCTCATGCGCCGTCTCCGAAACGTCAAGATCGTCGCGACACTGGGGCCGGCGTCGAGCTCCTACGGCATGATCCGCAAGCTGTTCGAAGCCGGCGCCGACACGTTCCGCCTGAACACCAGTCACGGGGACCATGGCGACATCAGGGCCAGGCACGGGATCATTCGCGAGGTCGAGAAGGACACGGGCCGGCCCATCGGGATCCTTGCCGACCTCCAGGGGCCGAAGCTCCGGGTGGGGTCCTTCGCGAACGGGGGCGTCGATCTCGAGGAGGGCCAGAGGTTCCGGTTCGATCTCTCGGACGAGCCCGGCGGGCCGGACCGGGTGCAGCTTCCCCATCGCGAGATCTTCGCAGCCATCGAGAGAGGGGCGACGCTGCTTGTCAACGACGGACAGGTCCGCATGAGGGTCGAGGCGCACGGCCCCGACTTCGCCGACTGCGCCGTCCTGGCCGGCGGCACGGTCTCGGACCGGAAGGGCGTGAACGTTCCGGACGCGATCCTGCCCCTTGCGGCCCTGTCGGAGAAGGACAGGTCGGATCTGGAGTTCGTGTGCGAGCTTGGCGTCGACTGGCTCGCGCTGTCGTTCGTTCAGCGTGCCGAAGACGTCCGCGAGGCGCGCGAGCTGGCACGTGGCCGTGCGGCGCTGATGACCAAGGTCGAGAAGCCGGCTGCGGTGCGCGATTTCGACTCCATCTTGGAAGCGTCGGACGGGATCATGGTTGCCAGGGGCGATCTCGGCGTGGAAATGCCGGTCCAGAACGTGCCGCCGATCCAGAAACGCCTTGTGCGGAAGTGCCGGATGGCCGCGAAGCCGGTGATCGTGGCGACTCAGATGCTTGAATCGATGGTCAAGAGCCCGATGCCGACGCGTGCCGAGGTGTCTGACGTCGCCGCCGCGATATACGAAGGCGCCGATGCCGTGATGCTCTCGGCCGAGAGCGCCGTCGGGGCCTATCCGGTCGACGCGGTGTCGACGATGAACAACGTCGCGATCGAGGTCGAGAGCGATCCCACGTATCGCGACATCGTGGACGCCAGCAGGGGCGGCCCCAAGAAGTCCGTCGCGGACGGGATCGTTTCGGCGGCGCGCGAGATCGCGGAAACCGCCGACATCAAGGTGATCTGCAGCTACTCGGAGTCCGGGACGACCGCGCTGCTGGTGGCGCGCGAGCGTCCCCATGTCCCGGTCATTGCCATGACCTCCAGGATGCGCACGGCCCGGCGGCTCTGCCTGTCATGGGGCATGCACTGCTGCCACACCAGCGAGGTTGACCGCTTCAAGACGGCCGTCATAAACTCGGCGCGGGCCTCCCTGGCGGAAGGGTTCGCGTCTCCGGACGACTTCCTTGTCGTGACCGCCGGCGTTCCGTTCGGAAAGCCCGGCACAACGAACATCCTGCGCGTCGCGTCCTGCGACGAGCGCAGGATCATTCCCGCGGATCCCGATTGAGGGCCGGTTCGGCCGCCGGGCCGCGGGAAGCGGCGAAGGCCGGGGAGTGCGCTCCCGGCATGGCGCCGGGCGGCGCGCTTTCTCCCTTGCCAGGGCCCGTGGCGGCCTGTATCCGGCACGCCTCAGCCGGCCCGCCGGCCGGGGTGGCATGCCGAGCGGGCTTCGGACCGCCGCCGACAGGAGATGGAAATGCCCAAGATGAAGACCAAGTCGAGCGCCAAGAAGCGCTTCAAGGTGTCAGCCTCGGGAAAGGTGATCAGCGCCCAGGCCGGAAAGCGCCACGGCATGATCAAGCGAACAAGCAAGTTCATCCGCAACGCACGCGGCACGACCGTGATGAGCGGGCCCGACCAAAGGCTCGCCAAGCGCTACATGCCCTACGACCGCTGAGGAGACGCAGACATGTCACGCGTAAGAGGGGGCGCGGCCTCCCGCGCCCGCCACAGGAAGGTGGTCAAGGCCGCGAAGGGCTATTACGGCCGCCGCAAGAGCACGTTCAAGGCCGCGCGGCAGGCCGTCGACAGGGCCAACCAGTACGCGACCCGTGACCGCAAGGCTCGCAAGCGCAGCTTCCGGGCGCTCTGGATCCAGAGGATCAACGCCGCCGTCCGGGCCCATGACGAGGCGCTCACCTATTCGCGCTTCATCAACGGGCTTTCCCGCGCGGGAATGGAGGTGGACCGCAAGATCCTGGCCGATCTTGCCGTGCACGAACCGGAGGCCTTTGGCGCCATCGTGGAGAAGGCAAGGGCCGCCATCGCGTGAACGCCCCCCTTCCGGGGCCGGCAGCAGGCCGGGCCGCGGGCCCTTGCGGGGCCCGGCGGCTTCCCCTGTCTCCGGGCGTCCCGAAGGCTGGCAGGGCGGGGCAGGGATCAGGGGGGGGTCCGCATGGACGACCTGAGAGAGAAGTACCTTGGCGAGATCGCCGGCGCGGCCGACGAGGCCGCTCTCGAGAGGCTGCGCGTCGCCGCTCTTGGCAGGAAGGGCGAGGTGTCGCTCAGGCTGCGCGCGCTCGGTGACATGGCGCCCGAGGAGCGGCAGGTCGCGGGGCCGGCGCTCAACGCCCTGAAGGACCGTATCGGCGGGGCGATCGCCGCCAGGAAGGCGGCGCTGGAAGACGCGGCTCTCGATGCGCGCCTCCCGGAGGAATGGCTTGACGTCACCCTGCCTCCGCGCCGGCGCCCGCTCGGCAGCATTCACCCGGTCAGCCGCGTCACCGAGGAGGTGACGGCGATCCTCGCCGACATGGGGTTTTCCGTCGCGGAGGGTCCGCAGATCGAAAGCGACTGGCACAACTTCGACGCCCTGAACATTCCCGAGCACCATCCTGCGCGCACCGAGATGGACACGTTCTACATGGCCCGGACGGAGGATGGCGGCCGGCGGCCGCATGTGCTGAGGACGCATACCTCGCCCGTTCAGGTGCGCGCGATGCAGGAACGCGGGGCGCCGCTTCGCGCAATCTGTCCGGGGCGGGTCTACAGGGCCGACTACGACCAGACGCACACGCCGATGTTCCATCAGGTCGAGGGTCTCGCGGTTGATGGCGGCCTTTCGATGGCCAACCTGAAATGGGTGCTGGAGGAGTTCCTCTCGGCCTTTTTCGGCAAGGCCGTGAAGACCCGTTTCCGCGCCTCGCACTTCCCCTTCACCGAGCCCTCGGCCGAAGTCGACATCCAGTGCGCCTGGGAGGGCGGGGCGGTGAAGGTGGGCGAGGGCGACGGCTGGCTGGAGGTCCTGGGGTCCGGCATGGTGCATCCCAAGGTCCTGGAGGCGGGCGGGATCGACCCTTCGAAATGGCAGGGGTTCGCGTTCGGCATGGGAATCGATCGGCTGGCGATGCTGAAATACGGCATTCCCGACCTCCGGGCCTTCTTCGAGTCCGACCTGCGGTGGCTGAGGCACTACGGCTTCGCCCCGCACGACGTGCCCACGCTGCACGGAGGGCTGCAGTGACGCCCGGCGTCATGGCCGAGATGCCGGCGCCGGACGGCGCCGGATGCCGTCCGGCGAGGCCCGCCCGGGCACGGCCGCCCGAAGGGGCCGGCGCCGCCGCGAGGGGAACGCGATGAAGTTCACGATCGCCTGGCTGAAGGAACATCTCGAAACCGCCGCGACGGTCGACGAGATCGCCGAGACCCTGACCGACATCGGCCTCGAGGTCGAGGAGGTCGTCAATCCCGCCGGCCGGCTGCGGGAATTCACGCTTGGCAGGATCCTGGAGGCCGAAAGGCATCCGGACGCCGACAGGCTGCGTGTCTGCGAGGTCGAAACCGACCGGGGCGTCAAGCGGATCGTCTGCGGCGCGCCGAATGCGCGGCAAGGGATCACGGTCGTTGTGGCGCATCCCGGAACCCACGTTCCGGGCATCGACACCACCATCAAGGTCGGGAAGATCAGGGGCGTGGAAAGCCACGGCATGATGTGCTCCGAGCGCGAGATGGAGATCTCCGACGAGCATGACGGGATCATCGAGCTGCCGTCGGGCAAGGTGGGAGAGCGCTTCGCCGACTGGCTGGCCGCCAACGACCCGTCCAGGGTCGATCCGGTGATCGAGATAGCCGTCACGCCGAACCGGCCGGATGCGCTGGGCGTCGAGGGGATTGCCCGCGACCTGGCGGCGCGCGGCCTTGGGACACGGGTCGACAGGCCGGTCACGCCGGTGCCCGGCACGTTCGAGTCGCCGATCAGCGTCTCGATCGACAGCGACACGACGGACGGCAACCCCCATTTTGCCGGCCGCGTGATCCGTGGCGTCAGGAACGGGCCGTCGCCGGCATGGCTGCAGAGAAGGCTGCGGTCCATCGGGTTGCGCCCGGTCTCGGCGCTGGTCGATGTCACGAACTTCCTGACCTACGACCGCAACCGGCCGCTCCATGTCTTCGATGCCGACAGGGTCGTGGGAAACCTCCGTGTGCGTCGGGCAGGTGCCGGCGAGCGGATACGCGGCCTGGACCAGAAGACCCATGCCCTGGAGAGGGGCATGATGGTCATCGCCGACGGGCGCGGGCCTGAAAGCATCGCAGGCGTCATGGGCGGCGACGAAACGGGCGTGACCGGAGGCACCGTCAATGTCTTCGTCGAAAGCGCCTACTGGGATCCCGTGACGGTCGCGCATGCGGGTCGCAGGCTGAAGATCAGCACGGACGCGAGACACCGCTTTGAAAGGGGGGTGGACCCTGGGTTCACCCTGCCGGGCCTGGAGGCGGCCACGTCGATGATCCTGGAGATTTGCGGCGGCGAGGCGTCCCATGTCGTCGAGGATGGCGCCGCGCCCTGCACGACCCGTGCCTATCGCATGGATCCCGCCCGCTGCGCCTCGCTCGTCGGCATGGACATTCCGGCCGGGGAGCAGCGGGCGACGCTGGAGGCCCTTGGATTCACGCTGGACGGCGACATGGCGAGTCCGCCTTCCTGGCGTCCGGACGTGCAGGGAGAGGCGGATCTGGTCGAGGAGGTGGCGCGAATCGCGTCGCTGGCGAATCTCCAGCCGAGACCCATGCCGAGACCGGCGCCCGGCGTGCCGAAGCCGATCCTGACGCCGCTCCAGAAGCGTGAGCGCGATTCGCGACGGATGGCGGCGGCGCTCGGATACAGCGAATGCGTGACCTACAGCTTCATCGACAGCGCTTCGGCCGTGCTGTTCGGGGGCGGCGACGAGGCGCGTCGCGTCGCGAACCCCATATCGTCCGAAATGACCCAGATGCGGCCATCGCTGTTCCCGGGGCTGCTGCAGGCGGCGGCGCGCAACCAGGCGCGGGGCCTTTCCGGCATGGCCCTGTTCGAGGTCGGCGTCGCATTCCATGGCGGCGAGCCGGACGAGTTCGAGACGCTGATTGCGGGGATCCGCGTCGGAGCGACAGGCCAGAGGGACCCGCATGGCGAGCGGCGGGACGCCGACGTGTTCGACGCCCGCGCGGATGCGGAGGCGATTCTCGCCGCCGCCGGAGCGCCTGCTCGCGGGCAGCTTGCGCGCGGCGCCAAGAGCTGGTGGCATCCGGCTCGCTCGGCGAGGATCACGCTTGGACCAAGGATCACGCTTGCGGCGTTCGGCGAGCTGCATCCCAAGGTGCTGCGCAGGCTGGACGTCAAGGGGCGTGCCGTCGGATTCGCGATTCATCTCTCGGCCGTGCCGGAGGCGCGTGCAAGGGGCGGCCCGCGCGCCGCCCTGCAGGTCAGCGACCTGCAGGCGGTGGAGCGCGACTTTGCGTTCGTGCTCGATTCGGGCGTCGAGGCGGCAAGCGTCGTGAACGCGGCCGCAGGCGCGGACAGGTCCCTTGTCGAGGAGGTGAGGGTTTTCGACGAATTCGCGGACGGGAGCCTCGGCGAGGGCAAGAAGTCGCTTGCCATCACGGTGCGGCTGCAGCCGCGGGAGCGAACCCTGACCGATGAGGAGATAGACGCGGTCGGGAAGGCCGTCGTCGAGAAGGTCTCGAAAGCCTCGGGCGGCGTGCTGCGGACGCAGGCAAGGACGGACGGACGGCAATAGGGAGCTTCCCTGCGCCCGCCCGCCTGTGCGGTGGCGGCGCCCCGGACCGGGAGAGGGCCGGCGGACGCGGGCCCCTCGCCGTCCTCCAGCCAGGGCGCTCGCAGACCGTCTTCGCCAGATCGTTGCGGCTGTCGTCGGGAAAGAGCCCGACCGTCTCCCGGATGTCCGCGATCCGGCGCCGGGTCACGCGGCGGCCGACTTCATGTCGGTGATCCGCTGGTCCATTGGACGGCTCCCGCATCGGCGCCCTGACGACAGCATGCGAATCGGCGGCGGCTTGCCGGGCGGCTTTCGAAGAAAAGGTGCCGGCGCGGGAAAGCCGCTCCCTGTCAACGGGTTGCACGACGAGAAACTGTCACCCGCAAAGCCCGGCTCTGTCCGAATGCCATTGGGGCGCGGGGAGGCCCGGGATGGCGGTCGAGAGGACAGGGCGGGCGACCCGTGCGGAGGGCGGAGAGTCCGGTCCCGAAGAACGGCGTCCGCCCGGGCCGTCCCGGCGCGACAGCCCGACCGACGCGTTCAGGGCATGACAGGCGTCAGGCTGCGTCCGCGCGTGCCGTTCCTGCGGACCGGCCGGCCGGCACAGGGGGCGGGACGCGCGGGATGGAGGGAGGCCTCGTGTCCGGCGCCACGGAACGCCCCGTGGCCAGGCTCACAGGAGGCCTTCGCGCTGGGCTTTCTTCCGCGCCAGCTTGCGGAAGCGGCGAATCGCTTCCGCCCTTTCGCGCGCGCGCCTTTCGCTGGGTTTCTCGAAGTGCTGCCGAAGCTTCATCTCGCGGAAGACGCCTTCTCGCTGGAGCTTCTTTTTCAGCGCACGGAGCGCCTGATCTACGTTGTTGTCGCGAACGCTGACCTGCATGTGGCCTTTACCGCCTTTCCGAGTTAGGGTTGCGCAGAATCCGAAGCGGACGGCCCCAATAGCAAGGGCCGCCACGCTTGTCCACAGGCAGATGCCGGAGAGACTCATGTCAGGAGCACCCGATATGGATGCGCTGCTGGACGCCGCCCTCGGGCATGTCGCCTTCGACGGCTGGTCCGCAGCCACCTTGGCGGCTGCGGCGGAAGATGCGGGGCTGAGCGAGGCGGACGCAAGGGCGATGGCGCCGCGAGGGCCCCTCGATCTCGTGGCGGCGCTTCACCGAAGGGGCGACGACGCGATGAAGGAGCGCCTCGCAAAGGCGGACCTGGAATCGCTGAGGTTTCGCGACAGGGTGGCCGCGGCCCTGAAGTTCAGGATCGAGGCGATGCCGGACCCGCCGGTGGCGCGGCGCACGGCGGCCTTCCTTGCCGTGCCGGTCCACGCGCCGGAAGGCGCGAAGCTGGTCTGGGAGACTTCCAGCATGATCTGGAACGCGCTCGGCGACACGTCGCGCGACGTCAACTGGTACACGAAGCGCGCGACGCTGTCCGGGGTTTTCGGATCGGCGCTGCTCTACTGGCTGGGCGACGACAGCCCGGGTCACGCGGCAACGGGCGCATTCATCGATCGCAGGATCGACGAGGTCATGCAAATCGAGGCCCTGAAGGGAAGGCTGCGGCAGAATCCGTTCACGAAGCCGTTCATGGACGTGCAGGCCGCGCTCCTCGAGCGGCTCGCCTCCCCGTTCGGCCGGCAAGGCCCGGACCTGCCGGGGCGATGGGAGTCCGGCAACTAGTATCCCAGCCTCATTGAATTGCCGGTTCCATCCCTGCCCGGGACGGGTTACGCTCCCGACCGCAACATTGGACAACAGACCTTCCGGCCACCCTGGGTGGCGTCAGGGGGCATATCAGGGGCGGAACAGGGATGGAACAGGCAGGCAGGAAGATCTACAGGGTGCGGCTCGAGGCGCACGAGCGCACGCGGCTGAAGGACATCGTCGACGGCGGCGGGGGTTCGAAGGAACGGCGCAGGCGGGCGCATGTCCTGCTGCTGGCCGACGAGGGCCGTCCGAACGGCGGCTGGACCGACGCGCGGATCGCGGACGCGCTTGAGGTCAGCGTGGCGACGGCGGAGCGGACGCGCAGGCAGTGCGTCATGGAGGGCCTTGACGCGGCCCTTGACCGCAAGGTCCAGGAGAACCGCAGGAGGCCCCGGCTCGACGGGGAGGGCCAGGCGACGCTGGCGATGCTGGCCTGCTCGGAGCCTCCCGAGGGGCAGGCGCGATGGACCCTGAAGCTGCTGGCCGACCGGCTGGTGGAGCTGGAGGTCGTCGACGGCATCGGCCGGGAGACGGTCCGGCAGGCGCCAGAAAAAACGGCATCAAGCCCTGGCTTAAGGAATGCTGGTGCATCCCGCCGAAGGCGAACGCCGAATTCGTCGCCGCCATGGAGGACGTGCTGAAGACCTACGCCCGCGACTTCGACGACGACACCGTCCTGGTATGCCTCGACGAGACGTCGAAGCAGCAGACGAAGGAGACGCGGACGCCGCTGCCGACCCGCCCCGGGCGGCCGGCGGCATACGACTTCGAGTACGAGCGCAACGGAACGGCCAACCTGTTCATGGTCTACGCCCCACTGGACGCCTGGCGCCATGTGGAGGTCACCGACCGCCGCACGAAGCGGGACTTCGCCGGGGTGCTGAAGGACCTCGCCGACGTCCACTTCCCCGGCAGGAGGATCGTGCTCGTGATGGACAACCTCAACACCCACAGGCTGTCGACGCTCTACGAGGCCTTCGAGCCGGCGGAGGCGTCGCGCCTTGCCGACCGTTTCGAGGTCCACCATACGCCGAAGCACGGCTCCTGGCTCAACATGGCCGAGATCGAGATCAACGTCCTCTCCCGGCAGTGCCTCGACCGCCGGATCCCGGACCGGGGGACGATGGTGCGCGAGGTCGCCGCATGGCAGCGGCACCGCAACGGCTCGGCGCAACCCGTCGACTGGCGGTTCAGGACCGAGGACGCCCGGATCAGGCTGAAGTCCCTATACCCGGCAATTCAATGAGGCTGGGATACTAGCCGGCCGCCGGCACGCTCCCCTGCCATCGCAGGGATCGGGCGGCGCGGTCTCGGGCGGCGCCTGCGTCGGACCGCGTCTTGCTGCCGCAATCCCGTCCCCGGGCCGAAATGGGCGGACCGAGGCGCCGGCGATTGTCCCTTTTCTCCGGCGCCGCGCGGGTCTATATGACGTGCCAATCCCCGAATTCGAGGAGCGGGTCCGGCCGGGCCAGCCGATTTCCCGGCGTGGCCGCGACTTGTCAGGAGGTCGAGAAATGAACAAGCCCATCATGGCCAAGGCGACGGCGGTCTGGCTGGCGGACAACACCACGATCACGTTCAAGCAGATCGCGGATTTCTGCGGACTGCACGAACTGGAAGTGCAGGGCATTGCCGACGGTGACGTGGCGGCGGGCGTCAGGGGATTCGACCCGATCGCCAACAACCAGCTGACCGAGGAGGAGATTGACGCCGCGCAAAGGGATCCGCTGCACAAGCTGCAGCTGAAGTTCAACCCGGCCGCCGTCGGCGAGGAGAAGCGTCGCGGCCCGCGCTACACGCCCCTGTCCAAGCGGCAGGACCGTCCGGCGGCGATCCTGTGGCTGGTGAAGTTCCATCCCGAGCTTGCGGACGGACAGATATCGAGGCTCGTGGGAACCACGAAGCCCACGATCCAGTCGATTCGTGACCGAAGCCACTGGAACATCTCGAACATCCAGCCGATCGACCCCGTGGCGCTGGGCCTCTGCAAGCAGTCCGAGCTCGATGCGGCCGTGCACAAGGCGGCGGCCAGGAAGGCCAGCGAGGGCGCGGTGATGACGGACGAGGAGCGCCGCAAGCTTGTTTCGACCGAGCAGTCGCTTCACGCCGATCCGGAACCGAGAATCCCCACGGCCATCTCCGGGCTGGAGACCTTCACGCTGTCCGAAAGGCCTGACAAGGATGCCGAAGGTTCGGACGTGCCCGACGCCGACAGCTTCTTCAACTTGCCCGACAGCGACGCGGACGACGGCGGAGAGGGCGGCGAGACCAAAGGCGAGAGCTGAACTGACTTCCCGGGACGCCGACAGCGGGCCCGGCCGGCGTTTCTCAGAGCGCCTTCCTTGCCCGGAGGGCGGCGCCGATGGTCCCGTCGTCCAGGTAGTCGAGTTCGCCTCCGATCGGCACGCCCTGGGCGAGGGACGTGACGGTCACGCGCATCTTGAGCAGGTCGGCGACGTAGTGTGCCGTCGTCTGGCCTTCCACCGTGGCGTTCAAGGCCAGGATCACCTCGTCTATCCGTTCCTCGGCAACGCGCTCGATCAGGGCAGGTATGCGGAGCTCTTCGGGGCCCATGGCATCGAGGGCCGAGAGCGTGCCTCCGAGCACGTGGTAGCGGCCCTTGAACGCGCCGGCGCGCTCCATGGCCCAGAGGTCGGCGACATCCTCGACGACGCAAAGCTCTCCGTTCGCGCGCCTTTCGCTCATGCAGATGGGGCAGCGCTCGCTTGTCGCGATGTTGCCGCAGCTCGCGCACTCGCGCGTCGTCTCGGCGACGCGCGCCATGGCGCCTGCAAGCGGCGCCATCTGCTGCGCCCGCCTGCGCACCAGGTGCAGCACGGCACGCCTGGCCGACCGCGGACCCAGCCCTGGCAGCTTGGCCATCAGCTCGATGAGGGTCTCGATCTCGGAATTCGCCTTCATCGTGCCTCTCCTGCAAGGCGGCCGCGCTGCACTTTCAGGCCGGCCCCACGGAACGTCCGAGCGAGTCCGGCCGCTCTCCCGGAGGTCGGACCGCGTCAACGTCGGCACGGCCCGTTCGCGGGCCCGGAGCGGAGCGATTCGACCATGCCCGCCGAGGAAGGCACGGGTCGGGCGCTGACGGTCCGGCCGGACACGCGCAGCGGCAGGACCGCAGGCGTGCCGGCGCCAGGCAAGCCGGCCGCGCGCGTGCCGGAGGCATCGGCATGGCGTTCCGCGAAACGCGTCGCGGCCCGGCCCTCTTGCCGTCGCGCGCGTTCGCCACCTCCGGCAGAAGGGCTGTCCGCAGGATGGAGCGTCGCGGCACCGGATCAGAAGGGCAGCTTCATGCCTGCAGGGAGGCCCATGCCTTCAGTCAGCTTCCTCATCTCGTCCTGACCCTTCGCGGCGGCCTTTTCCTGGGCGTCCTTGACGGCGGCGACTATCAGATCTTCAACGACTTCCTTTTCGTCGGGGTTGAAGATCGCGGGGTCGATGTCGAGCGCCTTGAGACCGCCCTTGGCGGTTGCCGTGGCCCTGACGAGCCCGGCGCCGCTCTCCCCGGTGACGGTCGTGGACTCGAGCTCGTCCTGAAGCGCGGCCATCTTGGACTGCATTTCCTGCGCGGCCTTCAGCATCTTTCCCATGTCGCCAAGCGCGCCCAAGGGCTTGATCATGTCATTTCTCCCGATTTCGCTTGCGCGATTGATATTTTGGGCAGCGTTGCACGGCAAGGCCCCATGGCGATGACGTCGAGGACGCATCGCCTGGCAGCGGCGGTTCCCGCGACTTTCCAGAATCGCCCTCCGGCCGTCTCGGCGATCGCCATGGATCGCATGTCGTTGACCGCCGGCCCTTTCCTGCGACGTGACGGGTCCCTGCATCGCGGCATCGGGGATCCGCCCGGCGATGGCGCCTGACCGGTCCCGTTCGGGCTGTTCGCGGCAACCCGCTCGCCCTTGTCCGGGGCCGCCAAGGCCCGCCGCTTCGCTTCATTGACCGGGAATGTTCCTGTTCGCCGCCGGGCCGGGCGTTGACGTCATGAGCCTGCGCCCCGGCGAAAGAGGCGGAGTCAGCCCCCCTCGAAGGGGTCCCGTTCATCCTCGACCTCATCGAGGGCGCTGCCGGCAGCGGAAGCGGAGAGGGCTTCGGCGGTCTGGAGATCCCCGATGCGGGCGTCCGGAAAGGCCGACAGGATCGCGGCGACCGTCCTGTTCTTGCCGGCGGCGGCCTTGATCCGGTCGGTCGCCGCGCTCCGCGTTTCGGAAATCGTGGGCTGGCCGCCCGACGCCGTCACCGATACCGCCCACCGGACGCCGGTCCAGGCCTGCAGGCATCGGCCAAGCCTTTGCGCCAGGTCGCGGGCCGCCTTCGGCCCGGGCTCGAACTCGATGCGGCCGGGCCGGTAGGACACCAGCCGCAGACCCTCCTCCACCTCGATGCAGAGCTTCATCTCGCGATTCGCGCGTATCAGGTCCACCACGTGGGCGAAGGTCGGGAACCGGGCGAGGGCGCCGTCCGGAGTTCGGGCGCCCTCCGGACAGGCGACCGCCGTGGCCGCGGTTCCGCCGGAGGAGGCCGTTGTCGCGGCATGACCTGCCATGGCCGTCGCTCCCGGCCCCCCCGGCGCAGGACCGCCTTCCCCGCCCTCGGCGCGCGACGATGGCGGCGTTGGCGGCGCCGCGGGCGGGACGGACAGGGAGCCGGGATCCTTCAGCTTCGCCACGAGATCGCCCGGAGTCGGGAGATCGGCGACATGCGTCATCCTGATCACCGCCATTTCCGCGGCCATCATGGCATCGGGCGCGTTCCCGGCCTCCTCCAGCGCCTTCAGCGCCATCTGCCACATCCGGGTCAGGACCGGCATGGGCAGCCTGCCGGCCAGCGCGCTGCCGCGGGCGCGTTCCTCAGGCGCCACCGTGGGATCGTTGACCGCCTCCGGCGTGATGCGGATGACGCTGATCCAATGGGTGATCTCCGCGATGTCGCGAAGGACCGCCATCGGGTCGGCGCCGTCGGAGCGCTGCGCCGAGAGCTCGGTCAGGGCGCCGGCTGCATCGCCTGTCATGATCAGCTCGAAGAGATCCAGGACGCGGCCGCGGTCTGCAAGCCCGAGCATGGAACGCACCTGGTCCACGTCAGTCGCCCGGGTTCGGTCGCTGATCGCCTGGTCGAGGAGCGATGTCGCGTCTCGCGCCGACCCTTCTGCGGCGCGCGTCACGAGCGCCAGCGCCTCGTCGGTGATCCTGGCTTTCTCCTCGTCCGCAATTCGGCGGAGAAGCCCCATCATCGTTTCGGGCTCGATCCTTCTCAGGTCAAAGCGCTGGCATCGTGAGAGGACGGTGACCGGAACCTTCCGGATCTCGGTGGTCGCGAATATGAACTTGACGTGCGCCGGAGGCTCTTCCAGCGTCTTCAGAAGCGCGTTGAAGGCGCTTGTCGAAAGCATGTGCACTTCGTCGAGGATGTAGATCTTGTACCGGGCCGAGGCGGCGCGGTAGTGCACGCTGTCAATGATCTCGCGGATGTCGTTCACGCCCGTGCGCGACGCCGCATCAAGCTCGAGAACATCGACATGCCTGCCCAGTGCAATGGCCTTGCAGTGTTCGCAGGCGCCGCAAGGCGAGACCGTTGGGCCACCTGCGCCGTCCGGGCCCGTGCAGTTCATGCCCTTGGCAATGATCCGCGCCGTTGTGGTCTTTCCGGTGCCTCGTATGCCCGTGAGAATGAAGGCTTGGGCGATGCGGTCGGCGTTGAAGGCGTTGCTGAGCGTGCGCACCATGGAGTCCTGGCCGACAAGGTCGGCAAAGGTCCCCGGGCGGTACTTCCGTGCCAGTACCTGGTATTCGATGTCCGTGCCGTCGGTCATGGGATCGCGCCTGAATCGGTCGGGGCGAGCGTAGACCGTGCGGGGGCAAGGGTCCACACTCGCCTTGGGCCGCGATTCCCGCATGGTTGCCTGACGCGCCGCCTGCGGGTCACGCGACGCCGGCGATGGCCGGGATCAAGCGAGCAGGAAGAATCGCGTTGGATGGGTTCGTGATCGCTGAACTGCCGCTTGGGCGCGGGATCATCGGCATCGCGCCGATGCCGGGTCGGGGCGGGAACCTTTCCGAAGATCTGGCGACGATCGTCTCCTGGGGCGCGGACGTTGTCCTGACGATGACCGACCGGCGCGAACTCGAATTCGCGGGCGCATCGGCCATGGGCGCGAAACTTGGCGCCGCCGGCGTGCTCTGGCGACACCTGCCCGTCACCGACATTGCCGCGCCCTCTTCCGAAACCGGCGCGCTCTGGCCCGAGGCATCGGAGGTGGCGCACAGCGCCCTTGATCAGGGCGCCCGTGTCCTGGCGCACTGCCTCGGCGGTTGCGGGCGTTCGGGAATGGCGCTTCTGAGACTGATGGTGGAGGCAGGCGAAGACGTCGACGCGGCGCTCGCGCGTCTTCGTGCCGCCAGGCGCTGTGCCGTGGAGACCGACGCCCAAAGGGCTTGGGCGGCCTCGGGTTCGAGGCGCGAATGAGATCCTGGCCGGCGCGTCGCCTGCACCCTTGCGCCGGCCGGCCGAAGGGACTATGGGACGATGCCGAGAGGTTGGCGCGGGCAGGCGCCTCGCCAACCCGGTCAGGTCCGGAAGGAAGCAGCCGTAACGAGCCACGCTTGGGTCGTTGTCCAACCTCTCGCCGCCTTCATTTTACGGTGCCCGTCCGCCGAGGTTCCGGGGCGCTTCGGCCGGCCTGTCCGAGGCGCGCCCCGCCCTGCCCCCGAACGCGGCGAAAAGGCGCGGCGGGACGGCGCATGGGCGGGCGCGTGCGTCCCTGAAAGGATGTCTCGTGCAGCGGCGGCGCCGACGGCCTGGAATCGCCCGTCGATGAATCGGGGAGACGCTGCGCTCCGCACGGTGACATGACTGCTCGCTTCACCGGAAGGGACTGGCGCACGTCAGCCCTCCGAGGCACCTGCCGGCAGTCATGTCGCAGCGACCGCGCAGGCCGCGAGACGGGTCCTCGCCGCGAGGCTCTCGCCGGCCTGGCGCGGCGCCAACGTCAGGGAATCGGCGGATCTTTGCGAAGGGGCTCTCCGCCCGGTGCCGCCCGCCCAATTCCCCGTGCACAGCCGATGGCGACCGTGGCCTCCCTTCGAAATCGGCTCATGCTGCGTCCCATCCTCTTCGAATGCACTCGTACCCTTCGCCGTAATAGGCACCGAGCGATCCGGCGAAATCGCGCCACACGCGCGTCGCCGCCGCAAGTTCCGGCAATCCGCGCCCGAAGGCCTCGACGGTCAGCCATCGGTCATAGCCGCTGGCCTTGATCGCCTTGAACGTCTCCGCCCACGGTACGTGCCCGCGGCCAGGAATGCCGCGATCATTCTCTGAAATGTGGACGTGCGCCACGTCACCTGCATTCCGCCTGAACGCATCTACCGGATCCCGCTCTTCAATGTTGGCGTGAAACGTGTCGTACATTGTCTTCATTGCGGGATGTCCAAGGCTTCTGGTGTATTCGCAGAGATCGTCCATCGTGTTGGCAAAATAGGTTTCGAACCTGTTGACCGCCTCCAGCGCCACGACCTGTCCGTTCGCCTGTGCGTGATCGCCGATCACCCGATGGACCTCGCGTGCGCGTTCGCGCTCCGTTTCTGTCGGGCCTTCGCCGGAGAAATGACCGAGCGTCTGGTGCAACGGGCCGCCGATGGCGTCTGCGCCGAGGGCCGCGGCGCAGTCGATCACCCATCTGAGGTGATCCTCTCCACGCTTTCGGTCTGCGGCGTCTTCGCTCAGAATGTGCTTGTCAGGCGTTGGAATGACGGAAATCGCCGTTCGCCCCAGCCCCAGCTCGTCAAGCGTCTTGCCGGTCTTCGCGTAATCGTCCGGCGTCCCGGAAAACACCGGGACCTCGACCCCGTCGTAGCCGGTGGCCTTGATGTCCTCGAGAAGCCCTTTGTGCTCCTCTCCGACGGAGGTCGTCCAAAGCAGCATGCAGAACCCGATTTTCATGATGGCCTTTCCCTGCCCCTCGTGCCCATGTCGCGGAGCATAGACGTCGGCCGCCGATCGTGGAAGGAATATCTTGGCAGGGCAGGCGCTGTCCGCCGGGAATGCCGCGTCCGCGCCGGCAGGCCGGGATCACGGCCCGGACCGATGCCATCCGGCGGCCGGACCGGGCCCTCGGCTTCGTGCGCGCGCCCGATCGCGGCATGTCCGCCCGCTGCCGTCGGCGCCGCGGCGTCGATGGCAGCGGGCAATGCGCTCGCGGACCCCCCGCAGGACGCGGCGGAAGACGTCCGTCACGCCGGGACCGCCGTCCCGGCCCGGAACGTCCCGGCCGGGGCCCGGTCAGCTGCGCGCGAGGCTCTCGGCCATCGCTCGCAACAGGATCGCGGCGGAGGCCGCGCCGGGATCCTTGTGCCCCAGCGAGCGCGCGCCAAGCCGCGCGGCGCGGCCAAGCCTGGCGTGCATCCCGGACGTCGCTTCCGCACCCGACTCGGCGGCTCTCGCCGCCGTCTGGAAGACTGCGGCGGCGGGCTGGCCGGCGACCTCCAGGGCCGCGTCCGATGCAGGGCCCCAGGCGTCAAGCATCGTCTTGTCGCCGCGCTCAGCCTTTCCGCGATGTGCAATGCCCTCGGCCATTGCGGCCACAAGCGCCGGGGCCTCTTCGTCGCCAAGGACGTCCTTGTCCTTCACCGCCGCGCCGGCACGCATGAAGGCCGTGGCGTAAAGGGGCCCCGACGACGCGCCGACTGCGCCGAGGAACGCCTTCGCGGCAGCGTTCAGCACTTCCGCCGGAGACGCGCCGACGAGCCCCTCCAGGGCGGCGCGTATCGCCCCGAACCCCCCGGCCATGGCAACGCCATGGTCGGCATCCCCGATTTCGCCGTCCAATGCGCACAACTCGTCGCGCGCGGCATCCATGGCGTCCGCCGCCGCCAGCAGCATCGCCTTCACGTCATCGCCGTCCATCGCTCAGACCACCCGAAACATGGCGCAATGACACGGTCGGTCGATCAGCCGCTGCAGCTCGTCGTCCAGGTGCATGAGCGTCACCGAAGCGCCGGCCATTTCGAGCGAGGTGCAGTAGTTGCCGACCCAGGTGGCATGCGAAACGAGACCGGCGCGCTCAATGCGGGCCTGGACCCGCCGGTTCATGATGTATAGCTCCATCAGCGGCGTCGCGCCCAGCCCGTTCACGAGCACGGCGACCCTGTCACCGCGTGCCGCCCCCGTCTCGTCAAGAATGCGGCTCATCATCCCGTCCACGATCTCGTCTGCAGGCTTGACTGGCCCGCGCTCGATCCCGGGCTCGCCGTGGATCCCCATCCCGATCTCCATCTCGCCCTCGGGAATGTCGAAATTCCGCCGCTGCGTCTGCGGCAGCGAACAGGGGCTGAGCGCCACGCCCATCGTGAACGTCCGGGCATTCGCGCGGCGCGCAACGCGCTCCACTTCGTCAAGGTTCATCATCTCGTCGGCCGCCGCACCTGCCGCCTTGAAAATGAAGAAGTTGCCGGCCACGCCACGCCGCTTCTCGATCTCGTCGCGCGGCGCGGAGGCAACGTCGTCCGTGGTCAGCACGGTTCTTACCTCGATGTCGTCCATCGCCGCCATTTCGGCCGCCATGTCGAAATTCATCACGTCGCCCGCATAGTTGCCGTACATGAAGAGAACCCCGGCCCCGCGCGAAACCTCCTTGACGCAAGCCAGCGCCGGATCGGGCGGAGGCGAGGCAAAGACGTTTCCGATCGCGGCCCCGTCTGCCAGCCCTTGCCCCACGAACCCGACGAAAGTCGGCTCGTGGCCCGAACCGCCGCCGACGACGACTCCAACCTTGCCGTCGCGAGGACCGTGCCGCGCGATGATCGCCCGGCTCGAGTCTTCGCAAGCGCGCAGCGTGCCCGCATGCGCCAGGAGAATGCCGTCCAGCATCTCGTCGACCGCGTCCTCTCCGTTGTTGATGATCTTCTTCGTCTTCATCGCCTGACCCTCCATTGACGCACTCTGCATCCAGCCCGCCTTGCCCTGCAGCTTGCAGGCCCGGCCGGCAACGCCGGACAGGACGCCGTTGATCCCGCCTTCCGGGGCGCGCGCAGCGTGCCGAGGCACCCGCCGTCGCGCGCGCTGGATCAGACCGGCGGGACGACGCCCTTCCGCAGCAGTATGTTGCCGTAAAGCCGTGTCTCCGCTGTCTGCACCACGCAATATGCCTTGCGTGCCTCCGCGTAGAACGCGTGCCGCTCCAGACTGCCGATGCTGGCCGGATGGTCTGCCGTCTCGTGAATGATCTGCTGGAACTCGCGAACGATCTCCGGAACGGCATCCGGCTCCCCGACGACCTGCATCGTGCGGGCCGGCCGCTCGCCGTAGGAATCAAGCGGCATGAGCGTCAGGAGCGCCCTCAAGGCATCGGTGGCGCTTGCGCCCGCAAGCCGCTCGATTCGCGTTGCACAGGCCTCCGCAGGAAAATTCGCATCCGCGATCGCCAATTCATCCCCATGCCCCATCGCCTTGATATGCCTTAGCAAATCAGGGGTGAGCATGTTCGGGATCCCGATCAGCATCTTCGGTCTCGGTTCGCCATGCAGCCTCGGTTGCGAATTTGACCGAAGGACATTACGATGTCGACCGGGATTGTTCAATCGGGAGGGTCGACGAGCGGTGTGTCCCGACCTTCTGACGTCGGGCGGCGAAGGTCCCGTTTCGCGCGCCGGCAGGGGAAACGGGACAGCCGGGGTTTCATGCCGCCTCAGGAGCTGATGAGCGAAGCCGTCTCGGCCACGACGCTCGCCACCATCCCCGGCGTGACGGCGCGCCCCGTCCGGCCCTGCGCCCGGTCCACGCCGCCCGAAGCGGGCCCTGCCGCGCGAGACTCCCGAAACTGCCGGCAGGTAACGCGGATGCAGTGGGTGCCTGCATCCTTGGTGCGGGAACAAGGCGGTCGAAAGCGCCGAACGGGGAACGAAGGCCGTCACCCATGCATCTGGTCGACGGGACAGGCGCAGGTCAGGAACGCATTCTCGTTCCGGCATTCAAGCGCGAGGGCCTGCATCGAAAACCGGAGACGCCTCGCAGCGAAAGGCTGCAGATGGAAAGGATCGGGAAGATGGTGAACGCCCGTGTCTGAGCTGAAGGTCGATGGCCTGCGGCGCACCTTCGGCAAGGTTGTCGCTCTTGACGGCATGTCGTTCGACGTGGCGGACGGCGAGTTCTTCTGCCTTCTGGGCCCTTCCTCTTCCGGAAAGACGACGACCTTGCGCGCGATTTCGGGGCTTGAGGAACTCGAGCGCGGCAAGGTCCATTTCGCGGGCCGAGACGTCACGGAGACCCCTGTGCAGGGCCGCGGCTTCTCGATGATCTTCCAGACATTTGCGCTTTACCCTCACCTCTCGGTAGAGGCGAATCTCGCGCATCCCCTGCGCCGGGCGGGGGAAGGCGCCGGCGAGATCCGCAGGCGCGTGGGCGAGGTCGCGGAACTCCTGCGCGTGACGCACACGCTCAAGCGCAAGCCCACGACCCTGTCGGGCGGCGAACAGCAACGCGTGGCAATCGGCCGCGCGATCGTCGCCCGTCCGAAATTGCTGTTGCTGGATGAGCCGTTGACGAACCTCGATGCCAAGCTGCGCGACGAGATGCGCACTGAATTCAAGCGCCTGCATCGCGAACTGGGCATGACGATGCTCTATGCGACGCCAGACCAGATCGAGGCGCTGACGATGGGCGACCGAGTGGGTGTCATCCAGGACGGCAAGGTCGTCGCCATCGGCACGCCAAGGGACCTCTACCAGTTCCCGACCGACATCTATGTCGCCGGCATGATCGGCTCGCCACCGATGAACTTCGTCACGGCAAAGGCTCCGGGCGACGGTCAGATCTCCCTGCCCTTCCTGGATCATGCCGTGGATGCGCCCGGCGTTTCCAGCGGGCAGCCCCTGGTCATCGGTCTCCGGCCGCACGACATTGCGCTCGCCAGCGGCGATGCCGTCGAAGTCCCCGCAAGGATCCATCTGACAGAGCCGCTCGGGGATGTCACGATCGTTGACATCAGGCTGCGCGACACCGACGTGAGAATGGTCCTGCGCGAGGAGGTCGCAGCCAGGTACGAGGCCGGCGACGAGATCGTGGTCACCTTCGACCCCCGGAACCTGCATCTCTTTGATCCGTCGACCGGCGGCCGTGTGGCGCGCCGAGCGGCATGATCCTGCGGGAGCGGCGCAGCCCGGGCCGTTGACGCAGGTCCGGGCGCAACAGCCCCGCCGGGGAAGACTCGCCCTTGAACTCGTTTCGGGAAGCCGGGTATGATGCGCGGCGAGGCCTTCGCAGCCAGACTTCATTGGTGGTGGGCTTCGCAGCCGCGCCATGACCTGTGATGGCACCGATCGCCGGGGACGCCTTGGCAGAATCGCCGGGAAACACGCGCGTTCCGAGGAATTTGCATAAGGCTCGAGAAAGCCAACTTAGTGGAGGACACCATGAACAGACCCAACCTCGCGAGCGCTCTCATGGGCGCTGCAGTTCTCACGGCAGGGTTCGGCAGCGCGCCCGCCATGTCTGCCGACATAACGATCACCATGGCCGCGCCCGACTGGCCGCCAACGCGCTTCATGAAGGAGCACTTCGACCAGACCTACACCTCGCCGGACGGTCATGTCACCACGCTCGACATGGACTTCATTCCGTGGCCGAGCTTCTACGAGCGCGTCGCCGCGTCCCTGACATCGGGCGAGCAGAAATACCAGATGATCGTGACGGACAGCCAGTGGCTGGGCGCCTTCGTCGAGGGCGGATACTACATGAACCTGACCGACAAGATCAAGGAGGACCCTGAACTCACGGCCATCATGCAGGATCTGCACCCGGCGCTGGTTTCGGCCTATTCGACCTATCCGCACCGGACCCGGGCCCAGCTGGAAGAAGCTGGCGAAGTTCCCGCGCCCGGCGTGAACTACTACGGCTTTCCGCAGTTTCCGGACACCTACGTCACCTTCTACCGTGAAGACATCTTCTGCAACGAAGGCGAAATGGCCGCGTTCCAGGAGCGGTACGGGACCAACCTGCCGTGCACCTACGAGGACTGGCAGGACACGGATTGGGAGAAATGGGGCCAGATCGGCGAATTCTTCCGGCGCGACGCCGGCGAGATGCTCGCGGGCGAGGAGCTGAGCGAGCCGTTCTATGGCATCGCCTACCAGGCCGGCAAGGGCTACGACTTCTCGACGATGCAGATCAACGCCTTCATCTGGCAGCACGGCGGCGACATCTGGGACGAGTCGAAGGCGCCCGAGGCCCAGGCCGAAGGCGTGGTGAACTCCGACGTGGCCGTGGAGGCGTTCGAGGAGTATCTGAGCTACCTGCAGTACATGCCGCCTGTCGCCCAGACCGGCCAGATGGACATCTTCGTGATCCAGGACCTCTACATGCAGGGCAAGGTCGGCGCGATCATCGACTGGGTGGGCCTCGGCGAACCGGTGCTGGACCCGAATGCGTCAACCGTGCACGACAAGTCGGCCTTTGGCCCGGCGCCCGGCACGCGCCAGGCCGACGGGTCCATTGACCGAACCGGCAACATTGGCGGACAGCCTTTCGTTCTCACCACGTGGAACTCCGACGAGGTCGTCAACGAGGCGCTCAACGTCGTGAAGTGGTGGCAGGACCCGGAGACGCAGCTCGCGGCCGTCGCGAATGGCGGCCAGTCCGGCCTGATGAGCGTGATGGCCATGCCGGAGTACAACGGCCTGCGTCCGTGGAACCGCGCGCATGTGGAAATGATCGACTGGCAGAAGGATGTCTGGCACATCCCTGAATTCTTCGAAATGCTGACCCAGCAGCAGGAAGAGTTCGACAAGGCGATCACCGGCCAGCAGTCCGCGAAGGAGGCCCTGGAGGCCGTCGCGGAGTTCCAGCAGGAGCTGCTCGAAGACATCGGCATGATCGAGTGACCGGTCACTCCCTTCGGCGCCCGGCTTCGGCCGGGCCCCGATCCTCAGGCCAATCCTGACGAGGGCGGCCGTTCGCATGGCGGAAAGCGCATCCACGAAGGGCGGCTTTGGCGCCTGGCTGCTCGACCCGAAACGGCGGGGGGCGCTTCTCGTGACGCCCGCCCTCCTCATTCTGTTCGTGATGAACATCTTCCCGCTGCTCTGGTCCTTCGGCCTGAGCTTCTTCAACTACAAGGCGTCCAGCCAGCGCGTTCCACGGTTCAAGGGTCTGGACAACTACGGAGACGTGCTGACGGATGCCAAGGTGTGGGAGCGGTTCCAGACGACCGCGATCATCGTGGGCTCATCCGTCATCCTTCAGCTGATCGTCGGCTTTCTCCTGGCATTGCTGCTGGCGAAAGCCTTTCCCATGCGCCGGATCATCCTGATGCTGGTCCTCACGCCGATGATGCTGTCCTTCGTGTCGGTCGGCGTCTTCTTCAAGCTCTTCTACGAGCCGACCTTCGGCGTGGTCAGCTATGTCCTGAACTTCTTCACGTCAGAGCCGTTCGTGACGCTCGCCACGCCTGCGGGAGCCATCGCGGCGATCGTGATCGCGGACGCGTGGATGTGGTCGCCCTTCGTCATGCTCCTGGTGCTTGCCGGACTCGTCTCGGTCCCGAAGTACCTGTACGAGGCGGCGGAGATCGACCGGGCCAGCAAGTGGCGCACCTTCCGCACGATCACCTTCCCTTACATCAAGTCGCTTCTGCTGCTCGCGGTGCTCTTCCGCACGATCGAGACGTTCAAGCTCTTTGACATCGTCTACATCATCACCGAGGGCGGGCCGGGATCCTCCACCGAGACGATCGCGGTGTATCTCTACCGGACAGCCTTTCAGTTCTTCAGGACAAGCCAGTCCTCGGCGCTTGCGTATGTCGTCCTGTTCATCGTGATCGTGCTGACGAACCTTTACCTTTACGCCGTGAACCGGCGCGCCGACGAGGTGGACTGATGGCCCGGAAGCACCGCGAAATCGGCAAGGCCGGCTGGGGCTACACGGCGGTCGCCTCGGTCATTGGACTCGTCTACTTCTTTCCCGTGCTCTGGATCATCCTGACCGCGTTCAAGACCCGGACAGACGCGCTGGCGGTGCCGCCGAAGCTGTTCTTCACGCCAACGTTCCAGAACTTCACCAGCGTTTTCTACCGGAATTCGATCACCACCGGAACCGCCCAGGCGACCGACATGGGACTCTATTTCTTCAACTCGATCTTCATCGCCTTCACCTCGGTGGGGCTGGCGCTGGTCGTCGGCACGCTTGCAGCCTATGCATTTTCACGGTATCCGCTCAGGGGGAACGACACCTATCTCTTCATCATCCTGACCACGCGGATGATGCCCCCCATCGTCGTCATCATCCCGATCTTCCTGATGTTCCGGCTGAGCGGCCTGGCCGGCACCTACTGGGGCATCATCCTGCTGTACACCGCCTTCAACATCCCGTTCTCGGTGTGGCTGGTGAAGTCCTTCTTCGACGAGCTGAACCCGGAGATCGAGGACGCGGCCCGCATGGACGGCGCAACGGAGCGCCGCGTGTTCTTCAACTTCTGCATTCCGCAGATCCTTGCCGGCCTGTCGGCAACGTTCGTCTTCGGCCTGATCCTGACCTGGAACGAGTTCCTGTTCGCGCTCCTCCTGACCGGCGTCGAAACGCGGACCGTGCCTGTCGCGATGGCGCGGACGCTCGGCGGTGAAGTCGGTGTCGATTACGGGCTCCTGGCGGCGATCGTGACATTGTTCCTGATCCCCATCTTCTTCGTCACGTTCCTCTTGCAGAACCAGCTCCTGCGTGGCGTCACCTTCGGAACGGTCAAGAAATAATGACGATCAGGCTCAGGAGACTCACCAAGCGCTTTGGGTCGCTGACCGCGGTCGACGCCGTCGATCTCGATGTCGGAGATGGCGAGGTTCTCTGCCTTCTCGGTCCCTCCGGCTGTGGCAAGACGACGACGCTCCGCATGGTCGCGGGCCTCGAGTCGGCGACGGAAGGCGACGTCGTGCTGGGCGGGAAGCGGGTGAACGAGCGCGCCCCGCGTGAACGCAACGTCGCCATGTCGTTCCAGTTCTACGCGCTCTACCCCTCGCTTTCGGTGGCTGAAAACCTGGCCTATCCGCTGCATGCCGAAAGGCTTGCCGCGTCCGAGATCGGGCGGCGTGTCGCGCAGGTCTCGAAGACGCTGCAGCTTGAGAGCGTTCTGAAACGCACCCCCAGCCAGCTCTCGGAAGGTGAAAAGCAGCGGGTCGCCGTCGGACGCTCGATCATCCGCGACCCGGAATGCTTCCTGTTCGACGAACCGCTTTCGCGTCTCGACGTGCAGCTGCGCGAAGAGATGCGGGGCGAGATCAAGAGGGTGCTGCAGGACCTGTCCCGCCCCACCGTCATCGTCACCCACGACCAGCTCGAGGCGCTGACCATGGCTGACCGTATCGCCGTGATGCGCGACGGCCGGGTCGAGCAGGTGGACACCCCCCATAACGTCTTCCAGTTCCCGTCGAACCTCTTCGTCGCGGGCTTCATCGGCACGCCGCAGATGAACCTGATCCCGGCGACCCTGCAGGGGTCGGACGGCCAGGGCCTCGCGGACTTCGCGTTCGAAGGCGGCCAGTCCCTGAAGATCAGGGTCGATCCGGCGGTCTCGCAGCTTTCCCCCGGATCGAAGGTCACGCTTGGCGTGCGCCCGCGAAACCTGGAGATGGGCAGGGAACCCGCCGAGGACAGCCTTTCGACCAGGCTCGACATGGTGGAGCCCATGGGGGCCGAAACCCTCGCCCACATGCACGACGGCCATCACGATCTCCGGCTGGTCACCGACTGGCGCGTGCCGCTGTCCGAAGGCGACGATGTCCACACCCGCTTCCCTCCCGGCGCGACGCATGTCTTCACGGAAGACGAGCAGGCCCTGAGGAGCACGCCATGACCGCAGCACAGGCGAAATTGATCGAGCGTTGCATCATCGGGATGTGCGTCATCTCGATCATTCTCATCTTCCAGCCCTTTTCGCTGCAGCTGTTCTCCGTCGGCTGCGTCATCGTGGTGATCGGCGCGCTGGCCTTCAACCTCGTGCCGCTCTGCCGCCAGGGCGTGCCCCTGGGCGCGCTTCGGAAAGCCGCCGTCATCGTGCTCGTCGTTCTCGCAGTCGCCGCCGCGCTCGGCGTTGGCACGGCCTTTCTCTATGTCGAATACCTGGAGACCCTGCGATGAGCGGCTTCGACGTTTCCGTCGTCGGGCTTTACATCCTCGACATCCTGGGCCGTCCGGTCTCGGCGGTCCCGGAAGGCGGCAACGTGGATTTCATCGACGAGATCCGGCTGACCGTCGCGGGAACCGCAGGCGGCACGGCGGTCGACCTCGCCAAGCTTGGCCTCGGCTGCCAGGCCGTCGGCGCGGTCGGGGATGACGAAAAGGCCGGATTCGTTCTCGACCGCATGGACCGCGCGGGCATCGACTGCCGCCTCATGCAGCGCCTGGAGGGCGTCGAGACCTCGGCAACGATCCTCAACGTCCGACCGAACGGCGAGCGCCCCGCCCTGCATTGCCGTGGCGCGTCGGATCACTTCGACGTGTCCGACGACATGCTGGCCGAGGTCCTGGACTGCCGCTTCCTTCACCTGGGCGGCACGGGGCTTCTGGCGAAGCTGGACGGCGCGCCAAGCGCTCGGCTCCTCAAGGCCGCCCGGGAGGCGGGCTGCGTGACGACCTGGGACCTGGTCGGCGCGGTGCCGGACACCTGGCGGCTTGTCGAACCGCTCTTGCCGCACATCGATTACTTCATCCCGTCGATCGAGGAGGCGGAAATCCTCAGCGGAATTTCCGGCGTGGAGGAGAACATCCGGTTCTTCCAGTCACGCGGCGTCAAATGCCCCGTTCTGACCATGGGCGGCGACGGCTCGATCGTCGCCAGCGGCGACGACCGGATTCACGTGCCGGCCCATGACATCGAGCCGGTCGACACGACCGGTTGCGGCGACGCGTTCACTGCAGGCTTCATCGCGGGCCTGGCCGATGCCTGGAGCCTGGCCGACGCTGCGCGTCTCGGGACTGCGGCCGCCTCGCTTGTCGCCGGCGGCCTCGGGTCCGACGCCGGGATCGTCAGCCGGTCGCAGGTCGAAGCCGAGATGGCCCGCTGGCGTCAATGATTGCGGCCGTTGCGAGAGCGTCCGACGCCAAGGGCATGGCTTGCGCTGCCGGTCTGCCGGGCCGGAGGCGCGAACCATCGGTCCTGGCGCTGCAGGACTTCCTTGGTGACTGCGGTTCGCGGATGCCCGCGATGGCGTTGCAGCGCCGCGCTGCGATGGCCGCCCGACACCCTCGGCCGGCCGGCGCGCCAGACGGCCGTCGCCGCCTCGCCGGAAGGGTCGGGCTGCGCCCTTGGCCAGTGCCAGTCGCCGCAACGCGCGTCTTCGCCGAAAAGACCGCGCATCAGGACAACATCTTGTATCTGAACAGTCCCGACAGGACCTGAACGGTTACGATTTTGAGAGAAAAAAATATTTATATCAATGTCTTAGAATCGAAAGCGCGTCATCATGCGTCACATCGACGAGGACCGGCCTGCATCAGGCGCTGCACTTCAGAGCGGCACGGGTGTTCCAAATCTTCTGCCGCATGGAGTAAATGCAAGGCATGATCGAGCGGAGCCATAGAAAGCGGGTTGAAGAGGCCTTGGAAGATCAGGCGGGTGTCGTCCTGCTTGGGCCGAGGCAGGTCGGCAAGACGACGCTGGCTCAGGACATCGCGGAACACCGGCACGCGATCTACCTTGACATGGAACGGATCGCGGATCGTCAGATACTGGACGAACCGGACCTCTACCTGGATGAACAGGCGGGTCGTCTCGTGGTGATTGACGAAGTTCAACGCGTGCCCGACCTGTTCAAGGCCCTGCGCGGGCAAATCGACCGCCGTCGGAGGCAGGGGCATCGGACAGGCCAGTTCCTTCTCTTGGGGTCCGCGTCAAACACGCTCCTGCATCAAAGTGCCGAGTCGCTGGCCGGGCGGGTCCGCTATCACGAACTGACGCCTTTCATGCTTCCCGAGGTTGGCGTGGATGCGCTGTCGACCCTATGGCTGCGAGGCGGTTTCCCCGACAGCTTCCTCGCAAGAACGGACCGGGCGAGCCTCATATGGCGGGACGATTTCATCCGCACGTATCTGGAACGTGACATGCCGTCGTTCGGATTGCGGATCCCGGCTGAAACGTTGCGCCGGCTCTGGACAATGCTCGCCCATGACCAGGGAGGACTCTTGAACGCGGCGAAGCTCGCCGGGAACCTCGGAGTCTCCGGACAAAGCGTGGCCCGTTACCTCGATGTGCTCGTCGACCTGATGCTGGTGCGGCGTTTGCCACCCTGGCGTGCGAATGCCGGCAAGCGCCTGGTCAAATCGCCCAGGATCTATATCCGCGATCCCGGGCTGACCCATGCGCTTCTCGGCATCGAAACACGTGAGGACCTGTTCGGGCATCCGGTCGTTGGCGGAAGCTGGGAAGGGTTTTGCATTGAGACCCTGATTGCCGCCGCACCGCGCGGGACCGAGGCAGGCTTCTACCGCTCATCCTCGGGTGCCGAGATCGATCTGGTGCTGAAGCTCCCGCGGGACCAGGCCTGGGCGATTGAAATCAAGCGCACGACATCACCGAAAGTGACGCGCGGGTTCCACATCGCGGCCGAAGATCTGAATGCGTCCGAGCGGATCCTCGTCTATGCCGATGAGAGGGACGTGCCGGGGCAGGGCGGTGTCCGCGCAATGCCCCTGACGCGTGCGGTGGAGCGGCTCGCTTCCACGTGAGCCACGCGATGAGGTCATAACCGCCTTAACGGCCGCCGCCGCCGATGTCACAATATCCGGCAACGGCCTCAGGCGTCCTGACCTCGGGATCGCGGGCTGACGGCCCAGGCCGCGCTCTTCCCCAGGGAATCAACGGGTTTTCCCAGGCCCGCCGGCGCCCTGCGGCGACTCCCACTGCCCGGTTTCGGACGACTTCAGGACCGCGTCCGTCACAAGATCCGTCTTGTGGGCGTCCGCAAAGGTAGGCGCCGCAGGCGTGCCGTCAAGACCCGCGATGAAGTCGGCAGCCTGATGCACGAAGCTCTCGGCATACCCGACTGAAAGCCCGGGCACCCACCAGCTGTCCATGTACGGATGCTCGCTGTTCGTGACATGGATTGACCTCCAGCCGCGCTCGGTCCCTTCATCGCCGTTGTCAAAGAACTGCAGGCGATGCAGGTCGTGCAGATCCCAGATCAAGGACGCGTTTTCGCCGTTGATCTCGAATGTGTAGAGCGCCTTGTGACCGCGCGCGTAACGCGTCGCTTCGAAGACGGCCAGGGACCCGTTGCCGAACCGGGCCATGAAGGCGCTGGCGTCGTCGATCCCCACGGGCTCGACCTTGCCCGTTATGTTGTGCTGCCGTTCCTTGACGAAGGTCTCGGTCATGGAAGCGACCTTGGCGATGCTGCCGTTCAGCCAGATCGCGGTATCGATGCAGTGCGCCAGGAGGTCGCCGGTGACGCCCGATCCGGCCACCGCCTTGTCCAGGCGCCAAAGCGCCTCGCCGCCCTGCGGCAGGTCCTCGGCAATTGTCCAGTCCTGAAGGAACTGCGCACGGTAGTGGAAGACGCGGCCGAGCCTTCCGGAATCGATCAGGTTCTTGGCGTGGGTCACCGCCGGAATGCGCCGGTAGTTGTACCAGACCATGTTGGGGACGCCGGCCCTTTCCACCGCCGCAACCATCTCGGCAGATTCGGCAGCGGTCCTGCCGAGGGGCTTCTCGCACATTACCATCTTCCCTGCCTCTGCGGCGGCGATGGCGATATCGTGGTGCATGTCGTTCGGCGCGGCGATGTCAATCAGGTCGACATCGCCGCGCGCGACCAGGGCCCGCCAGTCGGTCTCCACGCTGCCATAGCCCCACTGGCTGGCAAATGCCTGCGCACGATCCCTGTCACGCGCGCAGACCGCCGTCAGTTCCGGCTCGTATCCCAGGTCGAAGAACCGCGGCGACTGGACAAAGGCGTTCGAGTGGGTGCGGCCCATGAATCCATAGCCGACCATTCCGATCCTCAGCTTCTTCCCGCCCATCTCACTCGCTCCATCCATGGGCCTCGCGCACCTTGATCATGGCGGCGAGGACATCGTTCCAGGTCTGCTGATCGTTGAGCACCGCGTTAGGGAACATGCAGCCGTCCCAGCAGATGTGGCGCATCGCCTTCGTGGGTGTGCCGTCGGCATCGTTCAGCCAAAGGCCCGAGTGCCTGACCACGTCGAGCTTCCCGTCCGGATCGGTCGCCATGCAGTGCCGGCCGGTCTTGTCGTGGCTGCCGCTTCCGCGAACCGTGCCGTCGTTCTGGGCGACATGGAAGTCGATGGTCCATGGCCGCAGCGTTTCCGCGATCGTGCGCAAGGCCTCGTCAAGGGCGGCCTGATCATCCAGCTGCCCGGCCGAGATCAGCGCGTGTTCCTGCGCGTTGTAACCCATCGCGTAGAGCATCGTGTGGGCCAGGTCGGCCTGAAAGCCGAGAACGCCCGGGCGATCCACCGCCTCGAGCAGCTCGGCCATGTGCTTCCAGGAATGCATGCCGCCCCAGCAGATCTCGCCTTCGGCAGCAAGGCGTTCGCCATGGTCGGCGGCAATGTCGCAGGCCTGCCGGAACGTTTCCGCCATCCTTGCCGTGTTGCCGGCCGGATCCGCGGCCCATTCCGCGACGCCGGTGGCCGTGTCGATGCGCACGACGCCTCCCTGCCGCACGCCGAGGTCGCGCAGGCGCCCCATGATCTTGCAGGCCCTTTCCACGGCCGCCAGGAACGCGGCGCGTCCCTCGCCCTCCTCCATTGCCGAGCCGCCTCCGACGGGCGGCCATACGGGCGCAACCGCCGATCCGACGGAAAGGCCGCGGTCACCGACATTGGCGGCAAGCGCCCTGATCCCGTCGTCATCGACGTCGATCGGCGTGTGGGGACGGGCCAGGAACAGGTCGACGCCGTCGAACCTGACGCCGTCGACCTCCGCCGCCGCCGTCATGTCCAGCATCCTGTCGAGATCGATCGGCGGCTCCTCCTCGCCCTTTCCGACAAGCCCTGGCCACATCGCGTTGTGCAGTTTCGGGAAAGCGTTCCCTTCCATCGTGTCCTCCCGGGGCCAGTCGCGCCACGGGGCCATGATTTCGTGCCGGAGCTTCAAGCGCAATCCCTTTCTGCCGGGGCCTGCCGGCCGTCCGGCCGTGATCCGGAGCGTCGGTGCAGGCAGGGACGATCCGGACACAGGACGCTGACGACCGGCGCCGTGCGGGCGCGGGAGGGGCACGTCCTGCCGGGCAAGGCGACCGGCAGCGGCGCGGTCGCGGCGTGTCTCCGGACGCGGGAGCCCCGGCGCCACGGGGCCGGCGGAGCCGAGCTTCCGGCGGCGGTCCGATGGGGGCGTCAGGACGGATCCTTGAGGATTGGCCGGATTGGTGTCAAAGCCGAACGGAGGAGCCCGTCCGTCCTGCAGCGGCCGACCGGCTTCGGGGAGGGAGCGGCCCGGAATGCAGTGCGCGGAATCGGCGGCCTTTGGCGGCTCGGGCCTTGACCGGGCCGTTCACCTGCGGGCCGCTCCCCCGGACGGTCGCGTGCTGCCCCTCTGGCGGGGCAAGCCCCTGCTGGAAAGGGCAGGCCGCCGGCCGGTGTTCCTCCCGGCAGGCCACCGCGTGTTCGACGCGGCAACCGAGCCTGCGGTCTTCCTGGGGCTGGACGATGGCGAGCCGCGCCATGCGCGGGACGTCTCCCGCTGGCTGCCGGCGTGCGGCGACGAGGGCGTCGGAGCGTTCAACGACGCGTCGGAGCAGCGGCATCCCGAGATCGCGGACGGATGCGCGTTCGCCGACCTGCGCCGGAACATGGCATGCCTCTCCGTCCGCGACGCCGAGCTTGCCGTGGTCGGCAAGGCGCTTCTCGAATGGCACCGGACGCATCGCTTCTGCCCGCGTTGCGGCAACGCCAGCGAGATGGCGATGGCCGGCTGGCAGCGGAACTGCCCCGCCTGCAGCGGCCAGCACTTTCCGCGCACCGATCCGGTGGTCATCATGCTGGTCACCTGCGGCAACTCGGTCCTGATGGGAAGGTCGGGCCACTGGCCCGAGGGGATGTACTCCCTCCTCGCGGGCTTCGTCGAGCCCGGCGAGACGATCGAGGCCGCCGTGCGCCGCGAGGTCGAGGAGGAGGCCGGGATCAGGGTCGGCGAAGTGCGGTACCTTGCGTCGCAGCCATGGCCTTTCCCGGCATCCCTGATGATCGGCTGTCACGGGAGCGCGCTGACCGGCTCCATAAGCGTCCAGGAGGACGAGATCGAGGACGCGAGATGGGTCACGCGGGAAGGGATGATGCAGGTGCTGGCGGGCGAAAGCCCGGGCATGACGGCCGCGCGCAAGGGATCCATCGCGCGCTTCATGATCGAGGGCTTCCTCGCCGACAGGTGGGGCCGGGCGCGCAGCTGACCGCCCGGCAGCCCCTGACCGGCGCCACGCGAGGGAGCGTGCGGCCTGAAGCCCGCCCGGGAATGTCGAAAGCGCACTGGATTCCGCCTGCAGAACGGGCTAGGCTCCCCCGCAGACCCGGCGAACGGGCACGCAGGCGGACGGGCAGGACGCATGACGGAGATGGTTTACGGCTCGGTGTTCGGCACGAACGGCGAGCCGATACTTCCACGCTGGTGGCGCACCGTCGACAAGTGGTCGATGGGCTGTGTACTGGCCTTGTTCGGCATCGGCCTGCTGCTGGGCCTCGCGGCCAGCCCCTCCCTAGCCGCGAAGAACGAACTGCCGACGTTCCACTATTTCGAGCGGCAGGCGGGCTTCGGGGCCCTCGCGCTCCTCGTCATGTTCGTGACCACGCTCCAGGCCCCGAGAACCGTCCGGCGCATTGCGGTGCTCGTCTTTGCGGTTTCCTTCGCGGCAATGGCCATGCTGCCCTTCTTCGGCACCGACTTCGGACAGGGCGCGGTCCGGTGGTTTTCCCTCGGCTTCGGCGCCGTGCAGCCCTCGGAGTTCCTGAAGCCCGGCTTCATCGTGCTCGCGGCCTGGCTGATCGCGGCGTCCAGCGAGGTTGCAGGCCCTCCGGGCAAGTCTCTTTCCCTCGCGCTTGCCATCGCGGTTGCGGCCCTTCTTGTCATGCAGCCCGACTACGGTCAGGCCTGCCTGATCTTCTTCGCATGGGGGGTCATGTATTTCGTGGGCGGCGCCCATGTGCTTCTGCTGCTGCTGATTGCCGGGCTGGTCGTTTCCTGCGGCGTCCTGGCCTACGAGAATTCGGAGCACGTCGCGCGGCGCATCGACGGATTCCTGTCCAGGGAGGTCGATCCGAACACCCAGCTTGGATACGCCGAAAGCGCCATCAGGGAGGGCGGCCTCTTCGGCGTCGGGGTCGGTGAAGGCACCGTGAAGCGGTGGCTGCCCGACGCTCACACGGATTTCATCATCGCCGTCGCCGCCGAGGAGTACGGGCTGATCCTCGTCCTCGTCGTCATCCTTCTCTATGCCGCCATCGTGCTCCGCTCGCTTTTCCGCCTGGCGCGCGAGCGCGACCCGTTCATCCGGCTCGCCGGCGCCGGGCTGGCATGCACCTTCGCGATGCAGGCATTGATCAACCTGGGCGTCGCCGTGAGGCTCCTGCCTGCCAAGGGCATGACGCTGCCCTTCGTGAGCTATGGCGGCTCCTCGCTGATTGCGGCCGGCATAACGGCCGGCATGCTGCTGGCATTCACGCGAATGCCGCCCCAGGGCGACGCCCGCGCCGGAAACGCGCGATGAACGCGCGCCATCTCGCGATCTCCGCCGGCGGAACCGGCGGGCACGTGTTTCCGGCCCAGGCGCTCGCCGAGACGATGCTGGCCAAGGGCTGGCGGGTGACGCTCATGACGGATGGCCGGGGCGCGCGCCATGCCGGCGGATTCCCGGAACGGGTCGTCGTGCGGAAGGTCGCGAGCGCGACCTTCGCGCGCGGCGGCGCGCCAGCGAAGCTCCTGGCGCCGTTCATGATCGCCGCCGGAACCGCCGCCGCGAAGTCCAGGTTCCTGCTTGACCGGCCGAGCGCGGTCGTCGGCTTCGGGGGATATCCGTCGATTCCCGCTCTCGTGGCGGCCTGGGCGCTCCGCATTCCCAGGATGATCCATGAGCAGAACGGCGTCCTGGGCCGGACAAACCGCCTGCTTGCCCGGCGCGTCGACAAGGTGGCCTGCGGAACATGGCCCACCGCGCTGCCGGACGGAGTCTTGGCCGTGCACACCGGAAATCCTGTCAGGGCGCAGGTTCTGGACCGGGCCGCGGCCGCCTACGAGCTTCCGGAGCAAGGCCCCTTCTCCGTCCTGGTGACCGGCGGTTCCCAGGGCGCGCGCATCCTCGCCGAAGCCGTGCCGCCGGCAATCGCGGACCTGAGAGACCGGCTTGGCGCGACCGTGCGCGTTGCGCATCAGGCGCGGCCCGAGGACCTGGATCGCGTGAGGGCCGCGTACGGGGCCGCCGGCATCGCGGCCGACGTCGCCCCCTTCTTTGACGACATCGCGCAGCGGATCGCGAACGCGCATCTCGCGATATGCCGGGCGGGGGCCTCGACGGTTGCGGACATCTGCGTGATCGGCCGTCCCTCGATCCTGGTCCCCTACGCGGCGGCGGCGGCGGACCACCAGACCGCGAATGCGCGCAGCCTCGCCGACGCGGGCGCGGCGATCCTCCTCCCCGAAGCCGAACTTGACCCCGTGTCCCTGGCCGGGCGGATGCAACGCGTGCTCGGCACGGCCGGAACCGCCCTGCGGATGCGCGACAGCGCCCTCGGCATCGCCCGGCCGGATGCGGCCCGCCGCCTGGCTTGCGTGATCGAGCGGCTGGCGGGAGAGTGACGTGAACGCGGCAGCCACGAAGCTTCCCACGGAGATGGGCCCGATCCACTTCGTGGGAATCGGGGGAATCGGCATGTCCGGCATTGCCGAGGTGCTGATGGAGGCGGGCTACGTCGTTCAGGGCTCTGACCTGAAGCCCTCGGCAATCACCGAACGGCTGGCGCGACTCGGGGCGCGGATCTTCGAAGGCCAGCGCGCGGAGAACCTGGAAGGGGCCGAGGTCGTCGTGATCTCCTCCGCCATCAAGGCCGGGAACCCGGAACGGGACGAGGCGCGGCGGCGAGGCCTGCCCGTCGTGCGCCGGGCCGAAATGCTGGCCGAGCTCATGCGGCTGCGTTCCAACATCGCGGTTGCCGGCACGCACGGGAAGACGACGACGACCACGCTGGTGGCGGCCCTGCTTGATGCCGGCGGCATTGATCCGACGGTGATCAACGGCGGCATCATTCACGCCTACGGCTCGAACGCGCGCGTCGGAAGCGGCGAGTGGATGGTGGTCGAAGCCGACGAATCGGACGGGACGTTCAACCGCCTTCCGGCGACCGTCGCCGTCGTGACGAACATCGATCCCGAGCACATGGAGCATTGGGGGACGATGGAGGGCCTGAGGAAGGGGTTCGAGGACTTCGTGTCGAACATCCCCTTCTACGGCCTGGCGGTTCTGTGCGCAGACAATCCCGAGGTGCGCGCGCTCGCGGCCCGGGTGACCGACCGGCGGATCATGACCTTCGGGTTCGATCCGGACGCGGACGTGCGGGCGATCAACCTCAGCCACGAGAACGCGGCGGCACGTTTCGACATCGCGCTTGCCGAAGGGCCGCTGATCAAGGACTGCACCCTGCCGATGCCGGGAAGCCACAACGTCTCGAACGCGCTTGGCGCCGTGGCGGTGGCGCGGCATCTCGGAATGAAGGGCGCGGAAATCCGCGACGCCCTGGCGGCGTTCAGGGGCGTCAACCGGAGGTTCACCAAGGTGGGCGAGGTCGGCGGCGTCACCATCATCGACGACTACGGCCATCATCCCGTGGAGATCGCGGCCGCCCTGGCCGCGGCGCGGCAGGCCCTGGCGTCCGGTCCGGACACGCGGATAGTGGCGGTCCACCAGCCGCACCGGTATTCGCGGCTGTCGGCCCTTTTCGACGAGTTTTGCCGCTGTTTCGGCGACGCGGACGTCGTGGCGATCGCCGACGTCTTCGGCGCCGGCGAGACCCCGGTTGCCGGAGCCACCGGCGAGGACCTTGTTGCGGGGATCGCGCGGCACGGACACAGGGACGCGCGCTCCGTGGAGAGCGAGGACGCGCTGGAGTCCCTGGTGCGCGCGGAGGCCCGGCCCGGCGACATCGTCGTCTGCCTCGGCGCAGGCACGATCAGCGCCTGGGCCCGGGCGCTGCCGGCCCGGCTGTCGCGGAACGCCGCGTAGTCCGCATGCGCTGCGGGCGAGAGCGCGCCGCGCCTCATTCGTCCGGTCCGCCGGCAGGCTGCGCCCGGAGACGGGCCGCGAGGCGACGCGGCCTCCCGTGCGCTCAGATCAGGCCGTTCCGCCGGAACATGTCCCTGAGATCGGCTTCGGGCCGGGCGCCGTAATGGCTGATGATCTCCGATGCGGCCACGCATCCCATCCGGCCGGCCACGTCGAGTGGCCGGCCTGTCGCATAGCCGTAGAGGAAGCCGGCCGCGAACAGGTCGCCCGCGCCCGTCGCGTCCACGGGAGCCGCCGGACTGACGGCGACGCGTGCAGTCTCGTCGCCGCGAACCAGCAGCACGTCCTTGCATGATCGGGTGACGACCGCGAGCCTCGTGTCCTCGGCCGCGGCTTCCAGCGCTCCGGAAAGACCGCTCCGGTAGAGCGATTCCCATTCGTGCTCGTTGCCGATGACGCAGTCCAGCTCGCGAACGAGGCGGCGAAAGTCGTCCCGGTGCCGGTCGACGCAGTGCGGATCGGAGAGCGCGATGCCGGCCCGGCCGCCGGCGTTGCGGCAGAGCCGCGCCGCACGCTCGAACGCCTGCTTGCCCTTCGGCTTGTCGTAGAGATAGCCCTCGAGAAACAGGATCCCCGTCGCGCCCGCCACGTCGTCCGGAACGTCGTTCGGGCCCAGCTCGGACGAGATCCCGAGATAGGTGTTCATGGATCGCTCGCCGTCCGGCGAGACGAAGATCATCGAACGCGATGTCGGCAGGTCTCCGCCGCCGGCCGGGTCGTTCACGAAATCCGTTCCGTCCTCCGCCAGGGAGGCCGCATAGAACCTGCCGAGCGCATCGTCCCTGACGCGCCCGATGAACCCGGTGCTGAGCCCGAGACTGCCAAGTCCCGCCAGCGTGTTTGCCACCGAACCGCCCGGGACCTGCACCCTTTCCGTCATTGCGCCGTAGAGCCTTTCGCCGCGCTCGCGCTCCACAAGCTGCATGATTCCCTTCTCGATCCCCATGCGCTCGAGAAAGGAATCGTCTGCGGGCGAGATCACGTCGACGATCGCGTTGCCGATTCCGACGACATCGTAGCTCACGCGGCCTTGTCCTCGTGCAGGCACAGGTCGCGGACAAGGCAGGCGCCGCACCCGGGCTTGCGCGCGACGCAGGTGTAGCGCCCGTGCAGGATCAGCCAGTGATGCGCGTGGCGCTGGAATTCGGCGGGAACGTTGTCCTCGATGGCGCGCTCGACCGCCTGTACATCCTTGCCGGGCGCGATCCCCGTGCGGTTGCCGACGCGGAAGACATGCGTGTCGACCGCCTGCGCGGGATGGCCCCACCACATGTTCAGGACGACGTTGGCGGTCTTTCGCCCGACGCCGGGCAGGGACTGCAGGGCGGCACGGGAGGAGGGCACCTCGCCGCCGTATTCGTCGACCAGGATGCGGGAGAGCCGCATGACGTTCCTGGCCTTGTTGCGATAGAGGCCGATGGACCTGATGTGCCCGACAAGGCCGTCCTCGCCCAGCTCCAGCATCTTCGATGGCGTGTCGGCGACCTTGAAGAGCCTGCGCGTCGCCTTGTTGACGCCCGCGTCCGTTGCCTGCGCCGAGAGTGCCACGGCCACGACAAGGGTGTAGGCGTTGACATGCTCCAGCTCGCCCTTGGGCTCGGCTTCGGCCTCGCGGAACCGCGTGAAGATCTCGACGAGCGTCTGATAGGGCAGCTGCCTGGACATGGGGTGCGTTTCTGTCGGAACACGGCGTCGGCGGCAAGCGGTTCCCGCAAGATGCGGGTCGCCTTATGCTCGGCGATCCATAGCTTCCGGGAAAGGAAGCCGGGAGATGCCAGGATGAAAGAGATGCCGGAACCGGAAGCGGGATACCATTACCGGCTTGTCCGGCGCGCGATCGAGCTGATCGACGCAGGCGGCCGGGATCTCTCGCTGGAAGAGATCGCGGCGGAGATGCGGATGAGTCCGGCGCATTTCCAGCGGACGTTCAGCCGCTGGGCCGGGGTTTCGCCCAAGCGGTACCAGCAGTGGCTGAAGCTTGGTCACGCGAAGGCGCTTCTGGCCCGCCGTCACACGACGCTTGAGACGGCGGACGAAGTGGGCCTGTCGGGGTCGGGAAGGCTTCACGACCTGTTCGTGCGATGGGAGGCGATGAGCCCCGGCGACTACGCGCGCGGCGGCGAGGGGCTGGACATTTCCTGGGGCTGGTTCGGCAGCCCCTTCGGCCCGGCCCTCGTCATGGGCACCGCACGGGGCATCTGCGGAATCGGGTTTGCGGCCGAAGCAGGCGCCGCCGCGACGATGGCGGATCTGCGGGCACGCTGGCCGAAGGCGTCCTGGCGGGAGGATCCCGCGCTCCTGGCCCCGGTGGCGGAAGCGGCATTCCGGAAGGGCGGCAGTGCCGGCGGACCGGTGCCGCTGCTCCTGATCGGCGCGCCCTTCCAGATCAAGGTGTGGGAGGCGCTCCTGAGCGTGCCGACGGGTCACGTGACGACGTATTCCGACATCGCGCGGGCCGTCGGCGCGCCCGGGGCTGTCAGGGCCGTTGGCACGGCGGTCGGACGGAACCCGGTTTCCTGGCTCATTCCGTGCCATCGTGCACTTCGGAAGTCAGGCGGCCTTGGGGGATACCATTGGGGCCTGCCCGTGAAGCGGGCCATGCTGGCATGGGAATCCGCCATGACCGCGCAGAACGCGGGCCCGTGAGCGGGACGCGGCGCCCCACGCCGGGGCGGCAGCGTCGGGAACCGAATTCTCACGTGGGGACATTTTCGGGGCTCTCGGCGCCGTCGTGACCTTTCCAGCAAGGACCCGTAATTTACCACGCGGCATCGCAGCGGCCTGACATCACCGATGCCCGCAGCGAGAGGATTGCCTCGCCGCCTGACATGCTCCAGGTCATGCTCGAGACCTTGAGCCGTTGCGTCACGAGAACCTTGCTTGTCGCCTCCACGATTCCGTCCCCAGCCATGTTCGGCTCTCCAGCGAGCGCTGGCGGAAGAGCGCGCTCCATCTCGTTGAACCGGCCCTTGAACCGAGGTGCATGCGGCCGTCTGTCAGCGCCGGTTCGCACAGCCGGTCCCGGTCGCCGGCCAGGCAGCCGACGATCGCGCGGAAGTCCGGCAGGGCGTGCCACTCCCGGCCGTTTCCGGGAAAGTCTCGATGCCTCGGTCGACAGCACCAGGCCGACCTCGCCCTTGCACACGGCCTCCGGCAGCGCCTCGAAGCCCGGACTGCAGACGCCGTCTCCCGAGACGCCGGGACCGTCGTCCATGACCGTGACGTCGCGGAAGGCGAGCTCTTTCGCATGGTCCTCCAGCGATCGCTGTAGCCGCCGCCGCCCGGCGCTGCCCCGGACCTGGAGTTCCGACGGTTGCCGCACGCAGGCATGGGCGGCCGGATCCATGTGTGCCGCGGTCAGCAACGAGGCGCCGCTCATGGCCGCCCCTTTCCGGGGCGTCCGGTCCGGCTGGCGCATCGCCTCCGCGACAAGAGGTCCGCCAGCGACGGCGCGGCCTCCTCCTTCACCGCCCTCGGCAGGCTGGTCCGTGGCGGCGGAGCGAGCGGCAGCTCCCTCTGCAGGGCCTTCCGTCCCCGATGTCCCGTCGCAACCTCCTGTTTCCGGCGGGACCGGAATGCGGAGAATCATCGCTGCGAGACCGTGCTGTTCCGACATGGCGGCCCGCGACAGCCGCGGACCCTCCCGGACGGACCGCTCCGCCGGCTTCGGATCGGCCATCCGGCTCGGCATGAAATGCCGCCGGCCGTCCGGACCGGCGACCATGAGGACCGGCTCGCCACGACGGGACCGATGGCCCGGCCTTGTGGCCCGCCGCCCGCGGAGCGGGTGAAAGCGGGCAGAAGGCCCTGGCCGCTTTCACCCGCAATGTGGGGCTTGCGCGACAGTCGACACGACGAACCGCTACGTCCATCTCGACGACGCAACCTTGAGCGAAGCCGCCGAGCGCGTGGCGCTGGCCGTGAAGCGGAAGCTGCGGCAGGGCGGGGTGGGCAGCGGTTGAGCGGCGTCGCGGTCCGCACGGCGGCGGGGATGTAGCCCCGATTGGTTGATCGAGCCCCAATGGTCCAGCTTGCCCGCCGTTCGAGAACGTCTGACAGCCTTGTTTTCTTGATGGAACGATGGTGCAGCAGCGCCAGCGAATCATGGCGGTCAACAAATTTGGGATGCACCCCGGCGGCGGAAGCGGATTGAACGGCGCGGCGGTTGCATATAGGGTCGGCAGCATGAGCGAACGCAGGAAAATGCACATGCCGCCGCCCGACATGCCGGGATTCCCGAAAGACTTGCGCGATCAGATCAAGGCGGACCCTGACGGCCCAGGTCGAGGCCGGCGGTACGCTCCATGGGGTCCGTTCGGACGGTGCCTATGTCGCACGGACTAAGGACGGGGACCGGGTGATCGAGACACCCGCCGAGCGGAAGCCCGCCTGACCCGGCCGGCATCCGCCGCCGTGCCGAGGCCAAGGCGGACACGAAGCGCACCCCCGACGGGCTGCTCGCGCACAGCTTCCGCACCCTGCTCGACGACCGCGCGGGCATGGCGCTCAACCAGCTGCGCCTGCCGGGCCACGGCGACAGCCTGCTGGCCGCCGTCACCACGCCCACCCGGGTCCAGGAACGGGCCTTCGGGCTGCCCGGCGTGAAGCCGGACCGGAACGTTCCCATGAGGATGACAGGTCCCCAGGAGGCCTCGGAGACGGAAAGACGTTGAAAACCAGGAGCATGGCTGCGGAAAACCGCTTGCGAAGCCCCTGAGGTTCCGTCTAGAGGCCAGCCGCCAGCCGCTGCAAATCGGGCGCGAAGGTGATCAGGGCCGCAAGGGCGGCGATCAGGATGGCGGTCTGCCACCAGCGCGCGGTTGCATCCCGCTCCGCGCGCGCCGCGTCCCGCTCCGCGCGCGCCGCGTCCCGCTTCGCGGCTTCCGCGTCCCGCTTCGCGGCTTCCGCGTCCCGCTTCGCCATGTCTTCGCGCAGCAAGGCCCAGCCCTTGTCGTAACGTTCATCCATCGTGTTCATGCGTTCCTTCAGGACGGCGACCTGCCGGGCGAGTGCGTGAGTGTCCGGCGCTTCGCTCATGGAAGGAAGATAGGGCCGGCGGCGGGACGGGTCAATTGCTCTTCTGAGCGGGGGCGGGCCGGTCCGGGCACGCGGGCGCGCGTCCGGAGGGGCGGCCCGGGCTTCGCCGGGGGTCCGGCGGGAAGCGGTCAGCCTGGCATCGAGGCCTCTTCAGCGGTTCACGGGCAGGCCTCAGAGCATGCCTTTCAGCGCTTCGAGATCGGCAATCCGCCTTGCGGCTTCGTCGGCGGCCGTCCCCGCGGAGCCTTCCTGGTCCTTCCTTGCGGCGGCGATGCGCGCATCAAGGAGCTCCGGTGAGGCCTCCGCCCTGGGCAACGCCTCGTCCGCGAGCACCGTCGCGCCCTCGGCCGTGATCTGGGCGAAGCCGCCGGTCACGACGTATTCCTGCACCTTGCCGCCGATCTCCGCGGAGACGATGCCCGGGCGGAGCGCGGTCACCACCGGCGCATGGCCGGGCATGGCCACCATGTCCCCGTCGGCGCCAGCGATCAGGACCGAGCCTGCCTGGCCCGACGCAAGGCTGCGCTCGGGCGACACCAGGTCGAACTGCAACGTGCCGGACATCCAGGCCCTCCCCCCTACGCGGCTTCCGCGGCCAGCCTCTCGGCCTTCGCGACCACGTGCTCGATGCCGCCGACCATGTAGAAGGCCGCTTCGGGCAGGTGGTCGTGCTCTCCCGCGACCACCGCCTTGAACGAGGCGATGGTGTCCTCGATCGGCACCTGGACTCCCGGCGAGCCGGTGAAGACCTCGGCCACGTCGAAGGGCTGCGAGAGGAACCGCTGGATCTTGCGGGCGCGGGCGACCGTCAGCTTGTCCTCCTCGGAAAGCTCGTCCATGCCGAGAATCGCGATGATGTCCTGCAGCGACTTGTAGCGCTGAAGCACTCCCTGGACGTCGCGCGCCACCTGGTAGTGCTCCTCCCCGACGATGGCCGGGTCCAGGATCCGCGACGTCGAGTCGAGCGGATCCACGGCAGGATAGATGCCGAGCTCCGAAATCGCGCGCGAAAGCACGGTCGTTGCGTCCAGGTGGGCGAACGACGTCGCCGGGGCCGGGTCGGTCAGGTCGTCGGCAGGGACGTAGATCGCCTGCACTGAGGTGATTGAACCCGACTTGGTCGAGGTGATGCGCTCCTGCAGCGCGCCCATGTCGGTTGCGAGCGTGGGCTGGTATCCGACCGCCGAGGGAATGCGGCCGAGCAGGGCGGACACCTCGGAGCCCGCCTGGGTGAAGCGGAAGATGTTGTCGACGAAGAACAGGACGTCCGTGCCCGACTGGTCCCGGAACTGCTCGGCAAGCGTCAGGCCGGTCAGCCCGACGCGCGCGCGCGCGCCCGGCGGCTCGTTCATCTGGCCGTAGACGAGGGCCACCTGGCTCTCCGCGAGGCTGTCGGGCTTGATGACGTCGGATTCGATCATTTCGTGATAGAGGTCGTTGCCCTCGCGGGTCCGCTCGCCGACGCCGGCGAAGACGGAATAGCCCGAATGAACCTTGGCGATGTTGTTTATGAGCTCCATGATCAGGACGGTCTTGCCGACGCCTGCGCCGCCGAAGAGGCCGATCTTGCCGCCCTTGGCGTAGGGAGCGAGAAGGTCCACCACCTTGATGCCGGTCACGAGGATCTCGGACTCGGTCGACTGTTCGGAGAATTCGGGGGCCGGCTGGTGGATGGCGCGATGCTCGTCCGCCGACACCGGGCCGCCTTCGTCCACCGGCTCGCCGACGACGTTGATGATGCGCCCAAGGGTCGCGTTTCCGACGGGAACCGTGATCGGGCCGCCGGTGTCGGTGACCTCCTGCCCGCGCACCAGGCCCTCGCTGCTGTCCATCGCGACCGTGCGGACGGTGCTCTCCCCGAGGTGCTGGGCCACTTCAAGGACAAGCCTGCTGCCCTGGTTGTCGGTCTCCAGCGCATTCAGGATCTCGGGCAGGTGATCGTCGAACTGCACGTCCACGACGGCGCCGATGACCTGGGTCACTTTGCCTCTTGCGTTTGCCATCTCTGGTTCTCCGGTGCTTCAGAGCGCCTCCGCGCCCGAAATGATTTCAATCAGCTCGTTGGTGATGACCGCCTGCCGGGTTCGGTTGAACTGGATCGTGAGCTTGTCGATCATCTCGCCCGCGTTGCGGGTGGCGTTGTCCATCGCGCTCATCCGCGCACCCTGCTCCGACGCGCCGTTCTCGAGAAGCGCCGCAAAGACCTGCGTCGCCACGCCGCGCGGCAGCAGCTCCGCGAGGATCTCCTCGTCGCCCGGCTCGCAGTCGAAGGCGGTGGCGTCTTCGCCGGACCCGATCTTCGCGGGGATGATCTGGAGCTCCTGCGGAACCTGCGAGACGACGCTCTCGAACCTGTTGAAGTAGATCGCCGCGACGTCGAACTCCCCGGCGTCGAACCGGCCGACGATGTCCGAGGCCATGTCCCGCGCGTTGTCGTAGCCGACGCGCTTCACCTCGGAAAGGTCGACATGGCCGACAAGGCTGTCGCCGTGTTCGCGGCGGAGCTGCTCGCGCCCCTTCTTGCCGACGGTGAGGATCTTCACCGTCTTGCCGGCCTCGGAAAGCTTCCGCGCGCGCGCCTTGGCAAGCTTCACGATCGAGGAGTTGAAGCCGCCGCAGAGCCCGCGCTCGGAGGTCATGACCACGAGGAGCCAGGTCTGGTCCGAGCCCGTGCCTTTCAGGAGCCCGGGGCCGTTCTCGCCGACGCCGGACGCCAGTCCGGCAAGGACGGCGTCGAACCGTTCGGCGTAAGGCCGCGCGGCCGCCGCGGCCTCCTCCGCCCGCCGCAGCTTCGCGGCCGCGACCATCTGCATCGCCTGCGTGATCTTCCTGGTCGACTTGACCGAGTCGATCCGCGTCTTGAGATCCTTGAGGCTGGGCATTCCCGCTGTCCTTCAGGCCGGCTCGGGGATCACGAGAAGTCGCTGGCGAATTCGTCGATGGCCGCCTTGACCCTGCCCGCGGCTTCGCCGGTCACCTTCGGGTCCTCTGCGGTGATCCAGTCGAGAAGATCCTGGTGCCTGGAGCGCAGGTGGGTGACCAGGCCCCTTTCGAAGCGCCCGACCTCGCCGGTCTCGATCCCGTCAAGGTATCCGTTGATGCCGGAGAAGATGACGCAGACGATCTCCGCGTTGGTGAGCGGCGAGTACTGCGGCTGCTTCATGAGCTCGGTCAGCCGGGCGCCGCGGTTCAGGAGGCGCTGCGTCGCCGCGTCGAGGTCCGAACCGAACTGCGCGAAGGCCGCCATCTCGCGGTACTGGGCAAGCTCGAGCTTCACCGAGCCCGCGACCGACTTCATCGCGGCCGTCTGGGCGGAGGAGCCGACGCGTGACACCGAGAGGCCCGTGTTGACCGCCGGGCGGATGCCCTGGTAGAAGAGGTCCGTTTCAAGGAATATCTGGCCGTCGGTGATCGAGATCACGTTGGTCGGAATGAAGGCCGACACGTCCCCGCCCTGCGTCTCGATTATGGGCAGCGCGGTCAGCGATCCCGAGCCGTTGTCCTCGTTGAGCTTCGCCGAGCGTTCGAGAAGCCGCGAATGGAGGTAGAAGACGTCCCCCGGATAGGCTTCGCGCCCCGGCGGGCGGCGGAGCAGGAGCGACATCTGGCGGTACGACACGGCCTGCTTGGAGAGGTCGTCGTAGATGATCAGCGCATGGCGGCCGTTGTCCCGGAAATGCTCCGCCATCGCCGTTGCGGCATAGGGCGCCAGGAACTGCATCGGCGCCGGGTCGGAGGCAGTGGCGGCAACGACGATCGTGTAGTCGATCGCGCCGGACTCCTCGAGCTTCTTGACGAGCTGCGCGACGGTCGACCGCTTCTGTCCGACCGCGACGTAGACGCAGTAGAGCTTCCTGCTCTCGTCGTCGCCGGCGGCGTCGTTGTACGATTTCTGGTTCAGGATCGTGTCCAGCGCCACGGCCGTCTTCCCGGTCTGGCGGTCGCCGATGATGAGCTCCCGCTGGCCCCGGCCGATCGGGATCATGGCGTCCACCGCCTTGAGCCCCGTGGCCATCGGCTCGTGCACGGACCGTCGCGGGATGATGCCCGGCGCCTTCACGTCCGCGACCCGGCGCTCTGCCGCCTTGATCGGTCCCTTGTCGTCGAGCGGATTGCCGAGGCCGTCAACGACGCGCCCGAGGAGCGCGTCCCCGGCCGGCACGTCCACGATCGCGTTCGTGCGCTTGACCGTGTCGCCTTCCTTGATGTCCCGGTCCGAGCCGAAGATCACGATGCCGACGTTGTCGCTTTCGAGGTTGAGCGCCATTCCCATGATGCCGCCCGGGAACGCGACCATCTCGCCGGCCTGGACATTGTCGAGGCCGTGGACGCGGGCGATCCCGTCCCCGACGCTGAGCACGCGGCCCACTTCGGCGACCTCGGCCTCCTGGCCGAAATTCCTGATCTGCTCCTTGAGGATTGCAGAGATCTCTGCTGCCTGGATCGTCATCTATCCGACCTCGTTCATTGTGTTCCGCAGGGCCGCGAGCCGCGATGCGACCGAGGTGTCGATCATCTTCGAGCCCACCCTGACGACCAGGCCGCCGATCAGGCTCCCGTCAACGGCCACGCTCATCTTCACGTCCTTGCCGACGGACGCCCTCAGCGCCGCGGCAAGCCGCGTTCTCTGTTCATCCGACAGGGCGGCGGCGGCGCGCACCTCCGCGCGCGCCTCTCCCCTTTCGTCCGCGATGAGGCGGCGGAGCGCGGCGAGGAGCTGGGGCAGCACGAAGAGGCGGCGCTTCGAAGCCATCAGCCCGAGCGCGTTCGCCATCGTGCCGGAGAGATCCATGCGCGCGGCGATGGCCGCAACGGCGTTGCCCTGATCGTCGCGCGAGCAGACCGGCGAGCGCGTCAGCCTGCGAAAGTCGCCGCTTCCGGAAAGGGCCGCATCCAGCGCGTCGACGTCCCGCTCGAGGCGGTCGAGTCCGCCTCCGTCCTTCGCCAGGTCGAAGACGGCCGTCGCGTAGCGCGCGGCGATTCCGGAGGAAGCCGAGGCGGATTCCGACACTTGTTCCCTTTCCCGATCCTGCCGCTTCCGCCGGGGTGCAGACGCGAACGGCCGTTGCGGACGGGCGCCGCCCGCGAGCGAACCAGCGGTCATGTAGCAGAGGAATTTCTGCCTCGCAACAGGGTAGGGAACCCGTGCCGCGACACGGGCTCCGCACTGTTCCGGCCGCCTGTCCGGGCGCGGCGGAACGCGGCGATGCGGATGCGCGGCGACGTCCGGCCCGGCCGGTCCGAAGCGGCTCAGACCGGCCTGGGGCCGGGGACCGCGATTCCGTCCAGAACGCCCAGGGGGCGCCTGATGGCCTCTGCCAGCCCGGCCCTGGGCGGCGCCGGGACCTGCTTGGCGACCTCGACGAGAAGCACCCCCCCGGCGAAGCGATTCGCGACCCGGGCGCCCAGGCCTTCCCAGAACGGGCCGGTCCTGAGCCAGAACCGCCTTTCGCTTGGCGGCTGGTACAGGGCCGCGAGATGCCGCCTGGGCACGAGGCCGATCGCGGAGAGCATGCCTCCAAGCTGGCCGAGCGTGTAGGGCCGACCGGACCCGAAGGGCGTCGCGTCGCGGCTCGACCAGAGGCCGGCCCGGTTCGGCACGACGAAGACGCCGCGGCCCTCGGGCGCGAGGACGCGGTAGCATTCGTCGAGCAGCGCGACCGGGTGCTCGCTGGCCTCGATACCGTGAAGGACGATCAGGCGGTCCGCGCTGTCGGTCTCGACGGGCCACAGGGTCTCCTCGCAGAGAACCGCGACGTTGGGCTTTCCGGCCGGCCAGCGCTTCACGCCCTGCCTGCCCGGCATCAGCGCCGTCACGCGCTGCGCCGCATCGAGATACGGCCCGAGCAGCGGAAGGGCGAAGCCGAATCCGAGCACGCTCTGTCCCCGGACGTCGGGCCAGAGCTCGCGCATGCGGCTCCGCAAGGCGTTTCGCGCGATCCGTCCGAGGCGGGTCCCGCCATAGAAGGCGTCGAGGTCGGCCACGTCGAGGTGCATTGCTCTCCCGCGCGCTTTGTCAGACAGTCGGCGGCAGCATAGCGGCGCGGGAGGGTAATGCCATGTCTTTTGAAATCGTCACGATTCCGTGTCTTGAGGACAACTACGCGTTCCTGCTGACAAGCGGCGGGGATGCGGCCGTGGTGGACGTGCCGGAGGCCGCGCCGATCCTGTCGGAAATCGCGGCGCGCGGCGTGACCGTCACGGACATCCTGCTGACCCACCATCATGCGGACCATGTCCAGGGGCTTGACGGCCTCAAGGCAGGCATCGGCGGCGCGGCGCGCGTGGTCGGCGCGGCGGCGGACGCCCACCGTCTGCCGCCCCTCGACCTCGCCGTGTCCGACGGGGACCGGTTCGACCTGCTGGGCGCCGGGACGGCCGTGCTCGACGTTTCGGGACACACGGTGGGCCATGTCGCTTTCCACGTGCCGGCCGCGAAGGCCGCGTTCACCGCAGACAGTCTCATGGCGCTTGGCTGCGGGCGCGTCTTCGAGGGGACGATGGACCAGATGTGGGCAAGCCTCGGCAAGATTGCGAGGCTCCCGGGCGACACGACCGTCTGCTCGGGGCACGAGTACGCCGAGGCGAACGGCAGGTTCGCCGTCACCATCGAGCCCGGCAGCGCGGCGCTTCGGGAGCGCGTCGCGCGAATCGCCGAAGCCCGTTCCATGGGCGTGCCGACCGTGCCGTCGCTGCTGTCCGAGGAGCTTGCGACGAATCCGTTCCTCCGTGCCGGCGCCGCCGGCGTCAGGTCGGGGCTTGGCATGAGCGGCGCGAGCGATGCGGAGGTCTTCGGCGAGCTCCGGCGCCGCAAGGACGCGTTCTGAAGGCGGCTGGCGGCGTCTCCGGGCAAGGCTGCGCGCGTCCTGCAGGGCATGCCGGGGGCGGCATCGGCATCGGCGGCATCGGCCTGCACCGCGGCGCGGCGGTTCCGGCCGTCGGGCCCGTCAGGCGAAGATGCCAGGGACGCGCCGCGCCCTATGCCGTCCCGGCCTGCGCACGCACTTCCGCCCGGATCCGTCCGGCCCGCCTGGTGTCCGACCTGAGCTGGCCGCAGGCCGCCATGATGTCCTCCCCGCGCGGCGTGCGCACCGGCGAAGCGTAGCCGGCCTTGTGCACGATGTCGGCGAACGCCTTGATCCGCGATCCCTCGGACCGTTCGTACGGGGCGCCCGGCCACGCGTTGAACGGGATCAGGTTCACCTTCGCGGGAATTCCCCGGATCAGCTTCACGAGCCGCCGCGCGTCCCCGTCGCTGTCGTTGACGCCCTTCAGCATCACGTACTCGAACGTGATCCGCTCGGAGTTCGAGAGCCTCGGGTAGGCCCGAAGAGCGTCGAGAAGCGCGGCGATGTTCCAGCGCCGGTTTATCGGCACGAGCCTGTCGCGCACCGCGTCCGTCGTCGCGTGCAGGCTGACCGCCAGCATGCAGCCGATCTCTTCCGCGGCGCGCGCGATTTCCGGCACGACCCCGCTTGTGGACAGGGTGATCCGCCGTCGCGACAGCCCGATCCCCTCGCCGTCCATGACGATCCTCATCGCGTCGCGGACGGCATCGAAATTGTAGAGCGGCTCGCCCATGCCCATCAGCACGACGTTTGACAGAAGCCTCGGACCCGCCTCGCCCGACCCGACGCCCGGCACGGGCCATTCGCCAAGCTCGTCGCGCGCCAGCATGACCTGGCCGACGATCTCGCCCGAGGTCAGGTTTCTCACGAGCCTCTGCGTGCCGGTGCGGCAGAAGGGGCAGGTCAGCGTGCATCCGACCTGGGACGACACGCAAAGCGTGCCGCGGCCCTCTTCCGGTATGTAGACCGTTTCGACCTCGTGCGCGCCGGCGACCCTCGCCAGCAGCTTGCGCGTGCCGTCGGAGGCGACCTGCCGGCGAACGACCTCCGGAACGGAGATCACGAACCGTTCGTCCAGCATGGCGCGGAAGGGCTTCGAGAGATTCGTCATGGCCGCGAAGTCGCGCACGCCCCAGTGATACACCCATTGCCAGACCTGACGGGCTCGCATTGCCGCCTGCCCTTGCGGCGTGCCTGCCTCGGCAAGCGCCTCGACGAGCCGGTTCCGTGCGAGCCCCACGATGTTCGTCCGCCCGTCGCCCGGGGATTCCCTGCGCGGGACGGTCAGGACGTCAGGCGCTATCGGCGCGCGAACGGTCATCTGCCGCGTTCATGGGGTCCGGACGGCACGGCCCCGATCGGCAAGCCCCTCCGCACGGCCGGGGTTCCGGCAGATCCGGCCATGCCCGCCGCTGCGGCGGGCGCCCGCCGGACCTGGCCCCGGACTCGCCGCGTCAGGAGCCGCAGCGCCTCTCGGCTTCCTCGATCATGGCCGTTGCGCCGATCAGCGAGAACGTGTCCATCGTGTCCGTTCCGCGGCTCGACCGCGCCTTCACGACGGCCCTGACGCCCCGCTTCATGGCGGCGACGATCCTCTCGTCCTCGTCCGGGTTCCTGGCCCATGCATACCTTCCTTCGGCGGACAGGTCGAACGTGACGAGCTCGAACGTCGCGCCGCCGATCTCCAGCGTCGCGGTCGAGTCCTTCTCGAACGGGTATCCGCCCGTGAAGGCGACCTCCCCGGCCACGTTGCTCGCAGGCACGTACGACACGGTCAGGCGGATGTCGCCCCTGCTGACCTGGACCTCCCTGCCGCCACGCGTGTTCAAGGTCCTCGTCGGCGCCGTCTCGGCAAAGCAGATCCTTGGATCGGAGCCCTCGACGACATGCCAGTCGCCCGCCGTGGCCACGGACGGCAAGAGGCCGTCCTGTGCCGTCGAGGACCCTGCAGCGCATGCCGCCGCGACGGAAAGCGCCAATGCGCAAAAAAAAGGCGCCGGTTTCATCTCGCCACTCCTTCCCCCGCTTCCGCCCGCGGATTGCTGCCCGATGCCGCGCGTGCAGGACCGCTGTCCGACGGCTCCCCAATAACCCGCATCGCGCCCATGATGGAACCCCCCTGCCCGCACAATTTCCTCTGGCCCGGGCGTCCTTGCGCCCGCGCGGCATCCCGATGTAGGTTCCGGCCATGCCGATCCGACCCCTCCCGCGCAGCGCGCCATGCGCCAGGCTGCCGAGGACGCTCGCGGCGTGGAAGAGCCGGGCACGGGAGTCGGCCGCCGCCCGGCCAGGCGGCCGCGTCGCGGCCCTGCCGGAGCGGCAGCCCGGAACCGCCCGCAAGATCGCTGACGGGGCCGCCCCTGCATCCCTGGTTGCGACGGCGGCCCTGCCCGGGCGCATCGGCGCGGCAGGCGAGGGCCGTCCCCTGCCAGGCCGGGGCGGCGGCCGCAGCCGGGACCGGCATGCCGGCGGGCGTCCCGCTGCGGGGCATGCCGGGCCGCGAGGGGGATAGCGGCCCGTGCCGGACGACACGCCGGATCCAAGACTGCGCCAGATCCTCGAGGAAACGGCCACCATCGCGATGGTCGGCGCTTCCACGGGCCACGTCAGCGCGTCCCTGTTCGTCGCTACGTATTTCAGCGGCCGGGGGCGGCGCGTGATTCCGGTCAATCCGGCCAGGGTCGGCGAGACCCTGCTCGGCGAGCCGGTGCTCGCGCGCATTCGCGACATTCCCCGGGACGTCGCGGTCGACATGCTTGACGTATTCCGGAGGCCTGACGCCGTGCCGGGCATCGTCGACGAGGCGCTCGCTCACCTGACGCCCGGTCTCAGGACCGTCTGGATGCAGTACGGCGTGCGCCACGAAGCGGCCGCGGCGAAGGCGCGGGCGCACGGGCTGGCCGTGGTCCAGGATCGCTGCCCCAAGGTCGAGCACATGCGCCTGTTCGGCGGGCCCAACCTTGCAGGCGTCGGCGGCGCGCGCGTCTCGTCGAGACTGCCCTGCGGCGGCTGAGGAACGCGTCGTTGCCCTCCTTCGGTCCAGGGGATATGTCGCCGTCACCAGCCACGCGAGGTGTCCAGATGTCCAACGCACAGCTCGAGGCCGCGATCGAGGCCGCCTGGAAAGCCCGCGGCGAGATGACGCCCGCGACGACGGGCGAAGCGCGTGACGCCGTCGAGGAGACCCTGGCCGCGCTCGATGAAGGCCGGCTCCGCGTCGCCGAACGGCGGGACGACGGCGTCTGGCACGTCAACCAGTGGGCCAAGAAGGCCGTGCTGCTGGGCTTCCGTCTCAAGGACATGGAGCTTCAGGACGGCGGTCCGCAGGGCGCCGCCTGGTGGGACAAGGTCGACAGCAAGTGGAAGGGCTGGAACGGCGACAGGTGGAAGGCGGCGGGCTTCCGTGCCGTGCCGAACTGCGTCGTGCGCAGGTCCGCCTACATCGCGCCGGGCGTCGTGCTGATGCCATGCTTCGTCAACCTCGGCGCCTTTGTCGACGAGGGCGCCATGGTCGACACCTGGGCGACGGTCGGCTCCTGCGCCCAGATCGGCAGGAACGTCCATCTCTCGGGCGGCGTCGGCATCGGCGGCGTGCTCGAACCCATGCAGGCCGGGCCGACGATCATCGAGGACAACTGCTTTGTCGGCGCCCGGTCGGAAGTGGTTGAAGGCGTCATTGTCCGCGAAGGTTCGGTTCTCGGCATGGGCGTCTTCATAGGCAGGTCGACGAAGATCGTCGTGCGGGACACCGGCGAGGTCCTGTACGGGGAGGTCCCGCCCTATTCCGTGGTTGTCGCCGGATCGATGCCCTCGAAGAACGGCGTCAATCTCTACTGCGCGGTCATCGTCAAGCAGGTCGACGAGAGAACCCGCTCGAAGACGGGCATAAACGAGCTCCTGCGTGACTGAGCCCGCCGGCCCCGGGCCGCAACGCGACCCGGTCGCCCGCCCGTGCAGGCATGCGACGCCGCCGCCCGGAAAGCGTGATTGCGGCCCCGTGCGGCAGAGGCTGGCGATGATTCATGAGCCGTGATCCCGTCGAACTCACGCGGCGGCTCGTTCGCTGCAGGACCGTCACTCCGGAGGAGGGCGGCGCGATCGCGCTGCTGGAATCCACGCTTCGCGACGCCGGCTTCGACTGCTTTCGCGCCGACAGGGGGGGCGTTGCGAACCTCGTCGCCCGCTGGGGCGAGAAGGCCGCGCCGCGGACCCTCGGCTTCAACGGGCATGCCGACGTCGTGCCCCCCGGCGACCCCCAGGCGTGGTCCGCCGACCCGTTCGCGGCCGAGGAGCGTGACGGCTGGCTCTACGGGCGCGGCGCCGTCGACATGAAGTCGGGCGTCGCGGCCTTCGTGTCCGCCGCCGCCTCCTTCGTGCAGGAAAGCCCGCCCGGGGGGGCGATCATCATTTCGGTCACCGGTGACGAGGAGGGTGACGCGACGGACGGCACGGCGGCCATTCTCGACTGGATGGCCGCGAACGGCGAAGCCATGTCGGACTGCATCGTCGGGGAGCCGACCTCGGTCGAGACGCTGGGGGACGCGATGAAGATCGGGCGCAGGGGCTCCATGACGGCGCGTTTCACGGCGGCCGGCCTGCAGGGCCATGCCGCGTATCCGGACCGCGCGCGGAATCCGGTTCCCGTCATCGCGCGCCTCATGGACAGGCTTTCCAGCCGCAGGCTCGACGACGGCACGGAACGCTTCGAGCCGTCGACGCTTGCCGTCACGGCCATCGACACCGGGAATGCCGCCGGCAACGTCATTCCCGCCACGTGCCGTGCGGCGCTGAACATCAGGTTCAACGACGCCCACAGCCCGGGCAGCCTGACGGCATGGCTCGAAGAGGAGGCCCGGCTGGCCGCATCGGCGTCCGGCATCGAGATCTCTATGGAGGCGAGGGTTTCCGGGGAGTGCTTTCTCACGCCGCCCGGCGCGCTTTCGGAACTCGTTGCGGAGGCGATCCGGGCGGAAACCGGCCTGTCGCCCGACCTGTCGACGGCCGGCGGCTCGTCCGACGCGCGTTTCATCAGGCGGCACTGTCCGGTGGTGGAGTTCGGCCTCGTCGGCAGGACGATGCACGAGGCCGACGAGCGCGTCGAGACCGCGCAGATCGTGCGGCTCGCGGCGGTCTACCGCGGGATCCTCGGCAGGTACTTCGCATGATACGTCTGGCCGATGCGCGCGACATGCCGGCGGTGCTGGACATACGCGCCCGCGTCTTCATGGAGGAGCAGGGCGTTTCGGCAGCGCGTGAGCGGGACGGCCGCGACGGCGAGGCGATGCATCTGGTCGCCTTCGAGAACGGCGTGCCCGTCGGCACCGCGCGCCTCCTGGTCGAGGGCGACGCAGGCAGGATCGGCCGGGTGGCGGTTCTCGCGGACAGGCGCGGCCGCGGCCTCGGCAAGGACATCATGCGCGCGGCCGTGGACGAGCTGAGAAGGCAGGGCCTTGCCCGGGCAAGCCTGGGATCCCAGGTGCACGCGATCCGGTTCTACGAGGCCCTCGGCTTCGAGGTCGCCGGCCCGGAATACCGCGATGCCGGCATTCCGCATCGCGAGATGACCCTCTTGCTGTGAGGCGGCGGACCGTGATCGTCATGCTGAAGGAGCCGCGCCCGGGCCGGGTCAAGACGCGGCTGGGGCGGGAGATCGGGATGGTGACGGCGGCCTGGTGGTACCGGCATCAGGCCACGCGCCTCCTGCGCCGTCTCCGCGATCCGCGCTGGCGCACGGTCGTTGCCGTCACGCCCGACAGCGAAGGGCTCAGGAGCCGCGCCTGGCCATCCGGCCTTGCGCGCATTCCGCAGGGATCCGGGAGCCTGGGCCGGAGGATGACGCGCGCGCTCCGGGCGACGCCGGGGCCCACTCTCCTTGTCGGATCCGACATTCCCGGAATCGAGAGGCGGCACCTTGCCGCCGGGTTCTCGGCGCTCGGCCGCGCCCGATCCGTCGTCGGCCCGGCCGAGGACGGCGGATTCTGGCTGATCGGCCTGCTTCATCCGCAGCTGCTTCCCGCAGGCCTGTTCCGGGGCACGCGCTGGTCGCATCCGGAAACCCTCGCCGACGCGCTCTCCACGCTTCCCGGGCCGACCGCCACGGTCGCCACCCTTGCCGACGTTGACGCGGCTTCCGACCTTGGGTGACGCCCGCGCCCGTCCTCCGTCCGGACTCCGGCCGGCCGGGCGCGTCTTGCCGCCGACCGGCGTGATCCCGCCCGCGTCCCGTGCTATCGGGCTGACATGACCCGGATTCCCTCCAACGAAGACATACTGGCCTGGGTTTCCGACAACCCGTCGAAGGCGTCGAAGCGCGACATTGCAAGGGCCTTCGGCGTCAGGGGCGCGGACAGGCGCGACCTCGGGCGCCGGCTGGAGGAGCTGCAGGCCGACGGCCGGCTCGCGAAGCGCCGGAAGACCGTTCGCGAGCCGGGCCGCCTTCCGCCGGTGACGGTCCTGCGCGTGGACAGTGCCGGCGCCGACGGGGACATGCTCGCGCATCCGCCGGGATGGAAAGGTCGGGGAGATCCGCCCGTGATCAGGATCGTGCAGGGACCCGGCGACCCCGCGCTCGCCCCGGGCGACAGGGTTCTCGCGCGTCTCGAGGAGGCCGCGGGCGGGCCGCATGCCTGCCGGGCCAGCGTCATCCGCCGCATCGGCACGGGCCCCGCCAGGATCCTGGGCGTGTTCCGCAGGCTCGGGCCGGGCGGGCGGATCGTGCCGGTCGACAAGGGCGCGTCGCGCGAATGGCACGTGCCGCCGGGCGCCGACGGCGGCGCCCGGGACGGCGAGCTCGTCGAGGCCGCGCAGGGCGGTTCGCGGACGCGCCAGGGGCTTCCCCAGGTGCGCATCGTCTCCCGTCTCGGCGACCCGTCGCGGCCGAGATCCGTCTCGCTGATCGCGATTCACCGGCACGGGCTGCGGGACGGCTTTCCGGACGAGGCCGCCGCGGAGGCGGACGCCGCGCGGCCGGTGGCGCCGGGCGCGCGGGCCGACCTGACGTCGCTGCCTTTCGTCACGATCGACCCGGCGGACGCGCGCGACCGTGACGACGCGGTCTGGGCCGAGCCTGACCGTGACCCGGGCAACGCGGGCGGGCACGTGCTCTGGGTCGCCATCGCGGACGTCGCGCACTACGTCAGGCCCGGAAGCGCCCTCGACCTCGAGGCCAGGGAACGCGGCAATTCGACGTACTTCCCCGACCGGGTCGTCCCGATGCTTCCCGAGCGCCTGTCCGGCGGCCTGTGCTCGCTTCTGGAAGGCGCGCAGCGGCCATGCATCGCCGCCCGTCTCGTGATCGACGCGGACGGCGAGCTGATCGCGCACGGCTTCCGGCGCGCCCTGATGCGCTCGGCGGCCTCGCTGAGCTACGAGGCGGCGCAGAGCGCCCTCGACGGCCGGCCCGACGAGAGGACGGAGCCCCTGCGGGAGACCGTGCTGAAGCCGCTCCGGGCCGCCTGTTCCGCCCTGCGCGGCGCCCGCGAACGCCGCCAGCCGCTCGCCCTTGACCTTCCGGAGCGGGAGATCGTCCTGGACGACGGCGGCAAGGTCAGGTCGGTGGCCTTCAGGGAGCGCATGGAGGTGCACCGGCTGGTGGAGGAGTTCATGGTCCTCGCGAACGTCGCCGCCGCGCGGACGCTCGTCGGCCGCGGGACGCCGCTCCTGTTCCGGGTTCACGAGGAACCCCCGCCCGAGAGGATCCGCGCCCTGAAGGAGGTCGCCAAGGCGTCCGGACTTCCCTTCCCCGCGGGCGCGGGCACCCGCAGCCTCAACCGGCTCCTCGCCGCCGCCGCGGGAACGGAAGACGGCGGGCTCGTCAGCCTCTCGGTGCTGCGCGCGATGGCGCAGGCGCATTACAGTTCGCGGAACTCGGGGCATTTCGGGCTCGCGCTGGAGGCCTACGCCCATTTCACGTCGCCCATCCGGCGCTACGCGGACCTCGTGGTGCACCGGGCGCTGATCCGCGCCCATGGCTGGGGCGAGGACGGCCTCACCGACGCCGAGGCGGAAGGGCTCGACGTCACCGCCGAGCACGTCTCCAGGGCCGAAAGGCGCTCCGTCCAGGCGGAGCGCGACACCGCCGACCGCTACCTTGCGGCGCACCTGGAAGACCGGGTCGGCACCGAGCTCTCCGGCCGTGTTTCCGGCGTCGAGCGTTTCGGGGCGTTCGTCGCGCTAGACGGAACGGGGGCGGACGGGCTGGTGCCCGTCAGCAGGCTCGGCGACGAGCGCTTCCGCTTCGACCGCGACGGGCCGGCCCTGACAGGCGATCTCACCGGGACCGTGATTTCGGTCGGCCGGCGGGTCCGGGTCCGGCTGGCCGAGGTTTCGCCGGTCACCGGCGGCATCCTGCTGGACCTTCTCGAGGCCGGCGGCGATGCGCCGCCCGGAGCGCGCAGGACGCGCGTGCCTTCGCGCCGCAAGGCGGCGAAGGCGCCCAAGAGGGCGGCAAGGCGGAGGCGGAAGGGGAAATGAACGTCCCCGACGGTGCCGGGCAGGGCGTTCCGGACGCGACCCGGACGGGCATCTGCTTCCGGCGGTGGATCGACCGCTTTCGCGGCAGGGCCCGCGCCTGCGGCATTCGCGACGGCATCCTTGACGCCGCGTTTCGCGGCGTCCGCTACAGCGCGGACGTGATCCGCAGGGACAGGAGCCAGCCGGAATTCCAGCGCCAGGTCTGGGACTACCTGGACGCGGCGGTCTCGGATGCGCGCGTGAGGGACGGGCGCGCGGCGCTGCGGGCGAACCGGCCGCTGCTCGCGGAGATCGAGGCGGCCTTCGGCGTCGAGGCCGCCGTCGTGACGGCCGTCTGGGGCGCGGAGAGCGACTTCGGCGCCAGCCGCGGCGACACGCCCCTGATCGCGGCGCTGGCGACGCTGGCCTGCGACGGGCGCCGGGCGGAGCTCTTCGAGCGCCAGCTGGTTGCGGCCCTGAGGATCGTCCAGGGCGGGCACATGCCGCCCGGGCGCCTGAGGGGAAGCTGGGCCGGCGGCATGGGGCACGCCCAGTTCATGCCGACGACGTATCTCGACCATGCAGTCGACTTCCGGGGCGACGGGCGGCGGGACATCTGGTCGGACGATCCCGCCGACGCCCTGGCGTCGGCGGCGTCCTATCTTGGGCACTGCGGCTGGCGGAAGGGGCAGCCCTGGGGCGTCGAGGTCGCGCTTCCCCGCCGGTTCGATCCCGCGCTTGCGGACGGGCGCGCCACGAAGGGCGTCGGCGAATGGACCGCCATGGGCGTCCGCGACGCCAGGGGCCGGCGAATCCCCGACCACGGGCCCGCCTCGGTCCTGCTGCCGGCCGGCCTGCGCGGCGCCGCCTTCATGGCCTTCGGCAACTTCCGGGCGATGAAGCGCTACAACGCCGCCGACGCCTACGCGATCGCGGTCGGCCATCTCGCGGACCGCCTGGACGGCGGCGGGCCCTTCCGGTCCGGATGGCCGCGGCGGGACAGGGCTCTCGGCCGTGCGGCGAAGGCGGAGCTGCAGCGGCTGCTGACGGCGCGCGGCTTCGACACGCAGGGCGCGGACGGGATCATGGGGCCGAACACGGCGGATGCGGTCCGCGCGTTCCAGGCGAGCCGGGGGCTGCCGCCCGACGGCTACGCGAGCCACGAGGTCCTGGAGCGCCTCAGGCGGGAGCGGCGCCCTTCCGGCAGCCCCGGCAGCGGTCGTTCGCGACGCCGACCGCCTGAAGGCGGGCGCAGATGATCCCCGGCCCCGCGAAAACCGTGCCGCGGCGCCTGAGGGATCCCGAGACGCCCCCGGCCAGCGGCGGTGTCGCCGGAACCTCCGCGAAGTCCTTCCATCCGCCTCGGGCGGGCGTCCCGTCCGCGTGCACACCCAGCCGGCGAACGTGCCGCACTCGTCCTGAATCTCCGGGAAGACGCGCGCGTTCGTCCCTGCGCCCGGCGCCTTCCGGCGACGGCGGACGATGGCCGGGTTCCGGAGCGCGGCCTCCGGCTCTGCGTCGCTCATGGCGGCGACCCTCTCGACCTCGAAGCCGTGACAGGCCGCGCGGCATCCCTCGCGCCGGCCCGGGACCGTTTTCCGGGACAGTCTCGCATGCGCGGCATCGAGCGTCAGCATCTCGAAGAGCGTCCGGTCGTCATGGACGGGCACGCCCCGTTCCGCGCCATGATGGCGGGCAGGGCGCGCCGGGCCCGCGCCGAAGCGGCGTGGCCGTTCGTCAACCGGATCCGGCATGGCCTCGGCCTCGTTCGGTTCCGCGGCCGGCCGCAGGGTTTTCCGCGCGCACCGGGCCTGCCAAGCCCTGCCGGCCGTCCCCGCCATGCCTGGACGCCCCGGAAGCGGGGATGCGGCTGACCCGGAGCGAGTCCCTCACTGTCGCGCGCGGGGCCCGTGAGGACGGGCCCGCCTTCCGCCGGTCCCCGTCCGACAGCCTCCTCGGCATCGGCCCGGGACTGCCGCCCGCCACGCATCGCGACATCGTCGGAGGGCGCGCCTGACGGGGCGAGGGCGCCGGAACCACGCGCCCGCAGTCAGATCCGTCCCCGCCGCCAGGCGGCGGCGCTGGCGCGTTCTTCACGACGGATCCGGGGATCGGGCCGGGCCACGGCATCTTGTGCGACCTCGGCCTGGGGGATAGGCCTTCAGGGAGAGATGCGACTGTCCGGGCATATCCTTGATGACAGCGAGATTGGAGAGAGAGACATCAATTTAATCGACATCCACGCACATCCACGCACACCGGCATTTCCAGCCAGCGAAAAAAGCTCCAGAAATTTGCAAGGGACGCAATGGCTGCCGCTGCGATTCCCGTGGTTTCACCATGGAGACAGCCCATGACCCGCAAGCCCCTGCCCATTGGCATTCAGGACTTCAGGACGATCCGGCGCGAAGACTTCTACTACGTCGACAAGACTCCTCTCATCAGGCGACTTGTGGAAGACGGGCGCCATTACTTCCTCTCCCGCCCCCGCCGCTTTGGCAAGAGTCTGCTGGTGGACACGATCAAGGCGCTGTTCACGGGGCAGGAGAGCCTGTTCAGGCGGCTGGAAATCCATGACCATTGGGACTGGTCGGCCACCCATCCGGTGCTGCGGCTCAGCTTTGGCGGGAAGTACGACCGAACGGAAGACATCAAAGGCAGCATCCTTTCGCAACTGGAGCGAGTCGAGCATTCTGCCGGACTTGATCTGTCAGGTGCCGCGGGCGGCGCACCCGAACGCCTGCAAACCCTTCTCTACCGTCTCCATCACCAGACAGGACAGCAGGTGGTGATCCTCGTCGACGAGTATGACAAGCCGATCCTTGACGCGCTTGGCAATCCGGCGCTGGCGAAGGCCAACCGGGACTATCTGCGCGGCTTTTACGGCATCATCAAGGACAGCGCCGAATATGTTCGCTTCGTTTTCGTTACCGGCGTGAGCATGTTCTCCAAGGTCAGCTTGTTTTCTGGCCTCAACAATCTCGAGGATATCAGCCTGGATCCGCGCTTCGCCACGATCTGCGGCTATACTGACGCCGACATCGACACGGTGTTTGCCCCCGAACTCGATGGCCTCGACCGCGACGCCATCCGTGCCTGGTACAACGGCTACAACTGGCGCGGGCAGGCGCGACTCTACAATCCCTTCGATGTGCTGCTGCTGCTGCGCAACCGGGAGTTCAGCCCCTACTGGTTCGAGACTGGCTCGCCGACCTTCCTGTTTGAGACATTGAAGAAGAAGTCGGTCAGTCTGACAGAGCTGGAAGGAATGACGGCCGACAGGTCGCTGGTCTCGAGGTTCGATGTCGATGACATCGGCATTGAGGCCCTGCTGTTCCAGACCGGCTACCTGACCATCACGGACGAGATCAGGGAGGGTCACAGGACCTTCTACCGGCTGGACTATCCCAATCGGGAGGTGCAGCTCAGCCTGAACGATCAGTTGCTGGCACATCTTGATGAACGCAGGCGGGTGCCTCTCGATGAGGCGCAAAACCTCCGGACATGTCTTGAGGCGCATGACTTTGCGGGCTTTGCCGACCAGTTCCGCGCCTGGCTGGCGAGCATTCCCTATCAGTGGCACAGCACGGATCTCGCCCGCTACGAGGCCTGGTATGCCAGTCTCCTGCATATGTGTTTCCGGGCGATCGGGGTGGAGGTGCGTGCTGAGGAGGCATCAAGCTTCGGGCGTGCCGACATGGTGGTCCCTCTGGGGGGCGAGGTCTTCATCTTCGAGGTCAAGATGGCGGAAAGCGCAGGCGCCGCAGAGGCCGCGCTGGCGGCCGCGTTCAACCAGATGCGGGAGCGAGGCTATGCCGACAAGTATCGCCGGCAGAATGTCAGCCTGGTCGCCGTCGCCTGCGGCCGCGACGCCCGCAACCTGTTGGAGGTTCGGGTCGAACCTGCCGTCATCACGTGAGGCGTTGGTCCAGCCCGCCCATTCCCGGTTCGACGTCGAACCGGGAATGGGCGGGCGGAGGGGAAGCGATCTGGCCGTGAACGCGGAGGCGTCACCGGGCTGTACGAGTGGCTTGAATCCGCTCGTAACCGCTCCTCGACGTCGACGGCATCATCGGTCCATGTCCTTGTGGAGCCTGCGTCGAGGCATGACGTGGCGGACATGCCGTCCCGTCATGGTCCGGATTCCGGCTGCTCCGCGTTCGTGCTGCCCCAGTGCGGCGCCTGGGGGCAGTCCCGATGGCATGGCCTTCCTGATTTCCGTGCACACGAGCGGAATGCCGCAGAACCGGCGCCCGTGGCCGTCGCGCGAGTTCCGCTCAGAACGGCCCCGTCGCGCCGGCGTGGGCGCCGACGAACACGACCTCGGTGCCGCCGGCGCTCCGGCCCGTTCCGCCGTGCGTGCCTGCGACAGCCCGCGGGCGGCCGTCCCCGTCGTCCCTCGCGGACAGGCGGCTGCCCCATGATCCCGCCTGGCTGACGAAGCCGGGTTCCGGGCTGGCGAGCCGCGTCCGGCCGGTCACGCGGCCGTCGGCGTCGCTTGCCGCCCGGCCTTGGCAAAGGCCAGGCGGTTTCGTCAGTCTTGCCGCCTGGCCCCGAAGGCGCCCACGATCCCCTGCTGCTCGAACACGCCGGCGGCCTCCGCATGGGCGGGGCCGTGGAACCCGCCCTGGATCCGGTTGCCGGTCGCTCCGGACAGGAACGTCCCGCCCGGGGACACGGGAACGCCGGCGAACCGGACGCTCCGGACGGAATGGGCGCTGTTCCTGGTGACGTTCCGTATGCCGGTGAACGCGGCATCCAGGGTCCGCGCGCCGAAGTCGTAGGTCAGGGCGGCGTCCCCCTGCAGGAAGTCGCTGCGTCCCGCCACGCCGGTCGGCGCTCCCGTCATCAGGCCGGTCCATGTCGCCGTGCCGCCGCCCGGCCGCGAGCCCGTCAGGTCGCCGGCTGCGACGCCGCCGCGGCTCCACACCGTGACGCCTTCAACGACTTCGCGGCCTCTTAGGCTGTGTACCCATTTAATTGCTTCGCCAGATCCCGCAGCAGGAAGCGACTGGCAGCGAGCTGCACGGCCGACAGAAAGTTGCGGGCGGTCTTGTCGTAGCGCGAGGCGACGCGACGGAATTCCTTGATCCTGCCGAAGAACCGCTCGATCCGATTGCGACCCTTGTACAGGGTGCGGTCAAAGGGCCGGGGGATCTTGCGGCAGGACCGAGAGGGGATGTTCGCCTGGGCCCCCGCCTGTTCGATGCACCGGACGACAGCATTGGCATCATGGGCCTTGTCGCCGAGGACCATCTCACCGGGGACGAGATCGGCAAGCAGTGCCTTGGCCTGGGCACAGTCCGAGGCCTGACCCGGGGTCAGGACCAGGGCCTGCACCGTGTCCGTCCCGCTCAGGGCGAGATGGACCTTGGTCGTCCGGCCGCCACGGCTCAGGCCGATCTGCGGCGGCGGCCCGTCGCGACGGGCCCCGGCGGCGTGCTTGTGGGCCCGCACGACGGAGGAGTCCAGCATACGCAGGCGCACGGGTCCGACCGCACCACCGTTTGCATCGTCATCATCGTCCGCTCGCTCGGCCAGCGCCTGCATGATTCGGGCCCAGGTGCCGTTCCGGCTCCAGCGGTTGCAGCGATTGAAGCAGGTCGAGTAGGGACCGTAGCGCTCTGGGAGATCCCGCCAGGGGATGCCGGTGCGCAACACGAAGAAGATACCATCCATGACCCTTCGGTCCTGCAACCGACGCGGGCCCTGATGTGTCTGGGGAAGCACCGAGCGGAGGATCGCCCACTCCGCATCGGTCATGTCGTGGCGGTGTCCGCTCATGGGTCTGCTCCTGCCTGATGGTTTTTGGGCTCCTCTCGCAGATCCAGACAGACCTGTCAATATTTAAGTACACAGCCTAGTGTCCCGAACGCGCCGTGACGCATCCATGCCCCGTAGTTCCGGGTCCCGTCCCCGCTGCCTTCAAGAAGCGTGATCCCGCGCCTGGTCAGGACGGCGCGCGCCCCCGAGGAAGCCAGATCGATGTCTTCCAGGCCTGTCGTCACGGTGAACGTGCCCACGGTGACCGTGCAGGCCGTGCCGGAGCAGGAGGGCCTGAGCCTGAACGGCGGGATCTCCGGATCGCTGGTCTCTCCAAAGACCGTCGAGGCAACGACGGAGTCGGTCCGCGAAACGATCCCGGCGACCCTGGCCGAGACGCCGGCCACAGTTTCCTGCGGCGGCGAGGATCCCGTCGCCGCCACGGCCCCGGGCGCCACGGCGCTGCCCCCGCCCCCCTCCGCCGGTCCCGCTTCCGCCGCCTCCGCAGGCCGCCAGGAGGGCGAGGGCCGCGGCGGCCAGGGCCTTCGCCGCGTGTCGTGGCTTGATGATCTTTGGCATGGTGCCGGTCTCCCTTTTCATGGTGGTCCTGTCGTTCAGAACGGCCGCACGAAGGCGAGGTTGCCGAAGGTGCGTTCGTAGTCGAGCGTCTGGGCGGTGGAGGTCCGCCGCTCGCGGCCCAGGGACAGCTCGGGGCTGAAGCCCCGCAGCGTGAGGTCCCGGCGGTGGACGCTGAGCCGCAGCGTGCGGGTCTCGTCCTCGCGCGCGCAGCCGCCGAAGCAGCGGGCGTCGGTTCCTTCGTAATCCGTCCGGCGGACGCCCAGGCTCGCGCCCACCGTGAAGCCCCGCGGCAGGAGCGCGGACAGGCCCGCATTGACGCTCCGCCCCCTGCTGCCCCGCGCCCTCTCCGGCCTCTCGCGCGAGGCGCCGAGCGTGACGTGCCCGCGCAGCGTCGGCGTGAAGACGCGGCCGAGCGTCACGGAGGCGTCCGCGACGGGGCCGTCGGCGTGGACGGCGCGGTCGTGCCTGCGCTCCAGGCGCGACAGGCGCAGGCTGAGGGACGTGCGCGGGTCCAGGCGGTGCCGCGTCTCGATGCGCGCGCCGAGGTCGCGGTGCTCGGGCTCGCCCCCCGACCAGTGCCGGCGGGCGACCGCGAGCAGGGAGGCCTCGCTGCGGGGCGAGACCAGGACGCGGGGGCCGGCGTGGCCGGAGAGCGTCATGGAATCGAAGCGGCTGCCCGCGTGCTCCGTGCGGGAGAGGTCCGCGCCGAAGCGCAGGCGGGCGCGCACGCTCACGGGGTGCTGACGTTCCCATCCGCCCCAGAGCCTGAGCCCGATCCCGGACGTGGGCGGCGGGGCGTTCACGCGGCCGGTCGCGACCCCGTCGGGGCCGCAGACGAGCGCGAAGACGCCGGTGCACTCGGTGGCGATGGTGCGGCGTTCCGAATCCGCGCCCACGTTGGTGTCGGGCGCCAGCGCGAAGCCGAAGTGGGCCGACCACCTCCGCCTTGCCCGCATCCGTTCGAGGAAGCCGTTGATGTTGGCGGCGACGGGCGGGGGCGGGTCCGCGGCCAGGACGCGCTCGAAGTGCTCGCGCGCCAGGCGGTCCTCGCCCCTGAGGAAGTGGATGCGGGCCAGCTCGAGGCGGGGAAGGGGAAGGTCGGGGCGCTCGGCCAGGATCGCGCGGTAGGCGGCCTCGGCCTCCGCGAGGGAGGTCGGGGCTTGTTCCTGCCGGGCCTGCGCCTGGCCCGCGAGGGCGAGGCAGAGGATTGCGGCAAGTGCACGCGCCGTGCCGGAACGCAGGACGGCGGCGAGACGGCCAGGCGTGCGCGGACTGGAATGGCAAGAAGGGCCGGCCTGCATGGCTGCTCCGCATGGAAGCGCGGGCCTTTGGAAGGCGGCGGGCCGGGGCGCAACGGGAAGGGGCGGCCCGAAGGCCGCCCCGGATGCGCCCGCCTTGGCGGATGCGGTCACTTGTCAGTCGGCGTGATAGACGCCGGCCGCGTTGCCGTCCTCGAAGCCGGCGCTGAAACTGCCCACGATGCCGGAAGGGTTCTTTCCCCCCTCGCCGTAGGCCCGCGCCGTCCAGGTTCCTGCAGTGGCGTCGTCGTCTCTTGTTCCTTGGGTAACATTGCCGCTAATGGTCTGGCTTGCTGCTGCTGCTGCTCCAAGAGCGACATGCCACCTTTCATTCACGTGGGCGCCTCCCTTAAATCCGCTGATGGAGCCGGTCAGCATGGCATTGCTACTGCCAAACTTGGCTTTCAGCCTGACGTCTGCCGTGAACTCGCCGGAATAGCGCTTCATGTCGTCGCCTGTGCCCGTCTCCCGGTAGGAGTATCCCTCGGCACCCCCTTCGTAGGTCGCCTCTGTTGGCGCATTAGCCGTCGTCAATACTCCAAATGTCGGAACATTACCCGTACCGGTGGAAAGCGTCACGGCGTGCAGTCCGATCATGTCAGATTCTGTCAGCCAGTAGCCGTATTCGGCGGCATCCGTCACCTTGGTGTAATCACCTCCATTGTTTTCCCGGAACCAGTGTTCATCTGGATCGCTCGGAAGGAAAACAACCTCGCCGGTGATTTCACCACCACTCACAGCGCACTTTGCGGCCAAGCAGTACAGATGACCGTCGATGCCCTTGTATCGTGCGGGCTGAACCTCAGCGCGAGATGTAGCAGTAAATGATGTGAAAGCATTACCATCATCCGCCTTGAGGCCCTCGGTCTTATCCAGATCTACGCTTTCACCTCCGAAGATCTGTTCGAACGTCATTCCCGACATTCCCGCGCGTTCCGGCGTGAAATCTTCCGGCTCCGATGTTTTGAAACCGCCTGCATCTTCTGCCAAGCTTACACTTCTTGGAGCACTGTCACTTGCATGCAATGCAGTTTCCATGGCCATCGCGACTTCATCGGCCCTGGCCTGGGCGATCTCTTCATCGCTGTCGCCAACGGGTTGGCCTGCCTTGACCGAATCCTCCTTCGCCATCAGGCTGCCGCCGCCCTCCGCGTCCAGGATGGCCTTGATGGCGTCGTGATTGGCCCGGGCTTGTGCGAGGATGTCGGCGATCCTCTCCTTGTCACCCGCCGAGGCTTGCTCGTGGAGCTTGCCGATCTCGTCCACCGCGGCCTTGGCCTTGTCCAGCTCGGCCATGATGTCCGCGCGCGCCTTCAGGACGGTCATGACGTTCTGACGCGCCGTCTCCGAGCTGCCGCCCACGTCATGAGCGTCCCACCCGGCCTCGTTCGCGGACTTGAGCAAGCCGTCGGCCATTGCCTTCGCCGCGTTGGCCTTTGCCGCTTCATCCACGGCGCCCCTCAACTCGCCTGGGGTGTCTTCCGGCAGGTTCGTGCAGACGCCGTTTTCCACCGTCCCGCCGAGATCCTCGCACGCCTTTTTGAAGGCTGCGTCATCATTCTGAGCCGGCCGCGTCGCCGCCGGCGTGTCGTCGCTCCCGCACGCGCCAAGCGCGAGAAGGGCGAGCCCTGCCGCGCCGGCCGCGAGAACGTTCCTTGACATGGTCATCGAAGACCTCCTTTTTTCCTTGAGTTGACTGCCCGGCTCAGAACGCCATCTTCAGGCCGAAGGACCATGTCTCGACGTCCTGGACGGCGCTGGTCTTGTCGTCTTTCGTTTCGGCCTTCGTGTTGTTGAAGTCGGCGTTGCCGTAGCCGAACTGGATCTGCGCGCCGCCGCCGAGGTCGTAGGTCGCGGCCACGCCGAAGCCGTCCACGTCGTGGATGGCCTTGCCGTTGCCCACGGTGCCGTCGGCGAGGTTGTCGCCGTCACTGTTGATGACCTGCGCGTCCGGGCCGTCGACGTCCATGTTGCCGTAGTTGGCATGGAGGCCTATGGGACCCATCGTGTAGGTCGCGCCGACGCCGGTGTAGACGGTCTCCTTGTCGTCGCTGTCGGCAAAGCCGTTGTTCTCGGTTCCGGTGAAGGGTTGCCCCGCAGCGATGCGCTGACCCGGGCTCGCGGCATTCACCGTCGTCCCCATGTCGTCGTCCATCACGGAGTAGTTGCCCACCAGCTTCAGGTTGCCCGTTCCCACGGGGAAGGAGGCCGAGAAGCTGCCGCCCACGATGTCGGCACGGTCGTCCCTCTGGTAGCCGACGCCCGCCGCGAGGGTGGCGCCCGGCACCTCGAAGCTGCCCTTGCCGCCGATGCCGAAGGCGTCGCCATTGGCGCGGGGCGTGCCGTTGGGGGTGCTGACGTCATCGGACGTGTTGACCCTGCCCAGAGGGGCCGCGGTCGTCCCCTTGACGCTGCTCGTGTCCTGCTCCATCGACACGCCGATGGCGAAGTCGCCCAGGAGGCTGCCGGTGTCGTACCTGAGGATCTGGCCGTCACGGGGTTTTACCGCATCGAGACCGCCGTTGCCGCTCCAGGCCTTGTGCTCGTGGTTGTCGCCGAGCGAGCCGAGGCCGGCGGTCTCCTCAAGCGCCCAGTCGAAGCCGCCGTCGGTGTCGCCGAGCTCTATCCGTCCGAAGACGCCCGAGACATAGGCCGAGACCCCGGCGTCATCCGTGCCGACGGCGCCTGCGTCCTCGTCAAGGTCAACGGCCGCGCCGAACATGACGCCCTGGTCCGTCTCGCCGGTCATCTTGAACGTCACGTCGATGTCCTGGTGGAACTCGACCCCCACGTCCGTGCCGTCGGGATGCTTCCCGCCGTTGTCGGCGACCCCCATCTCCGCGAAGCCCGACAGCGTCACGCCCTGCGCGAGCGCCGCCCCGGGCAGCATCAGGGCGGTGGAGGCCAGCAGGGCCGCCGCTCCATGCCTGATTTCCATTCAGGGTATCGAGGGGCCCGGCCGCCCCGGAGGGGCCGGAATAACGGCTTGAAATCAGCGCCTTGGGTCAAGGCCCCCGGCAGGGCGGCCAGGCGGGCCGCCGCCCGTGTCACCGCTGTGTCACCACGAGGGCGGTCCCGCGCCGCCGGACCGCGCCGCCGCCCTTGTTCACAACGGTTCCGGGAAGCTTCCCCGTGTCACCACCATGTCACCAGATCGCCAGGAAACGCCCGGACCGAACGCCTCGAGGCGTTGCGAAGCCGCGTCAGCGCATGGAGGGCCCGTCCTCAGGGAAGGCCACGGAGGAGGCGCTGGAGGCGGTCGCGGCGGCGGCCCGGCGGAAGCGCCGGCAACGCCGAATCAACGCCAGCCGTCTCTCGCGCACGAGCCGGCGTGCGCGCAATTGAAGGCTCTATGTCCGGAACGGGCCCGCAGGGTCGTCGAACGGCGACGGCTCCGGCGGCGCCCGATCATCCTTAGCGGAACCCTCGGTCAGCTTCTCAAGCCTGTCCGCCGTTTCCTCGATCCTCGTCAGGAGCGCTGCGCGCAAGTCAAGCAGCGGCTTCAGCCAGCCGTGGGGATCGGGCGGCGCTACATCCGTGCCGTCGCGCTCGATGGCGTCCCGAAGCACGGAGGAGCCCCGAGACAAGGCGTTGATCGCGGTGCGGACCAGGCCGCTCCTTGTCTCCGCGTCGATGAAATCCTCCCGTGTCGCTCCCAGCTCCCGTTCCAGGAGGCCGATGACGACCGGGAGGCGAGCGATCGCATGGCCAAGCCTCTCCGCGTCGCTGGACTGATACCTTGCGACATGATCCCCGCGTGTCCAGCCGTTCATTCGGATCATGTCATCCGCCAGGCTGCCCTGGCCCGCTTTCCTGGCCTGGGCCGCAAGCTCCGATACGTCATGAACTGCCTTCGCGTCGATGCCATGCCGTCCCAGCATGGCCTTGGCCAGATGTTCGGACGCATCGGCAGTCAACGCCACGAAACTGTCAACCTTTGCCGGGGCGCTTCGCCAGTCGTCAAACGCACCGATTTCGGAAGACTCGCCTGTCGCGTTGCGAATCATGTTGATCGACGCATCCATGAACCTGACGTAGCTCTCTGCCTTCATGAACGGTCTCCCTGTCATGGACGGTCTGTGCCATCTCCCCGCCAGGACCTCGCCGTCGCGCACGATGCCATGGCACACATGCCCGATGCAGAGCGCTTCGCGCTCGACGAGCCGCTCCGGAACCGCGACCCCGTTCACGCATTGCCCGATGTCCAGGCGCCTGAACGGCAAGCCGTCCGGAACCGTCCCGAGCCGCTCGCCGTCGCCCTTCACGATGAAGCCGACGTCCCAGTCGCTGTCGGGAAGATGGCTGCCGCGGGCGCGGGAACCGAACAGAACCGCCGCCCGGGCTTCGGGCCAGGCGTTCAGCGTCTCTTGCGCGACGCGGCGGATCTCGGCGTGTGCGGCGTCCTCGTCCATGTCCGGAATGATGGCGAAGGAACGGGGCCCGGGTCAAGCTGCTGCCGCAATCGGGGTGTATCCCAATTTTTTGACATCATGCGGCGACGGCCTGATTCGCCTGCCATTCCAGGAAGTCGGGCAGCCGGAGGTTCATGACCAGGGCCTTCAGCGCGAGCATGGCGTTGGCGCCCCTCTCCGCCCGGCGCGTTCCGGAGCGCTCCGTCCGCAGCCCGAACTGCCGGCATCCGCCCTCCACGACGCCGCTTCCGACCTGGATGCCCCTCTCCCGGAACGCGTCGTGCCGCATCCGGCCGAGCCCGCTCTCGAAATGCCTGCAGCAGGCCTCCGCTTCCCTGTGCCGTCCCCCGCGACGTCACGGCTGCGCACCTCGCCCCCCTCGATCCAGCATCGCGTGTGGCCGCCCGCGTGCCTGCGGACCGGCGGCGGATGCGCCGCCGCCTCGTCCCCAGGAAGGCCCTCCGGACAGTCCGCCGCGTCCGGATGGCGGTGCACCCGGCTCCCTTCGCTCTTCGTCATGACACGCACTCCTGCATCTGCCTCATGCAGCGCGCCGCCGGCCGGCTCGCCCGGTCCTGGTCCGACGCGCCCGCTCCTGAAAGTGCAGGCGAAAAACGCGGATGTCAAAAAATTGGGTACACCCCCGCAATCGCGGGCCCGGCAGTCACGGACCCGTCTCGCAATCCGCAGGGGGGCCGCCGGGCCGTGCCTTCCCGCGCTTGGTTCCGTTTCCTGGGCCTGGCGCTCAAGTTCACGCCGGTCGGCATGGTCTGCGCCGTGCGGCCAGGCGCCGGCATCGTCCTCATCGCGCTGACGGGATGCGCCATCTTCAGCCAGCGGCTCGGCCTGCCTGCCGGCAATGCTCGGCATCGCGATTGTCGTCGCGGGCATCCTGCCCATGAGCCTGTTCTCGGAAACCGCCCATCACTAGAGCGTGATAGGCCTTGCGCAGGCGCAAGCCCGTCGCGACCATCCGTGCATGACCACGCAACGCCTCACCTTCTCCGGCCACTCGGGCGACGAGCTGTCGGGGCGGCTGGACATGCCGGACGGCCCGCCCCTCGCAACCGCTCTTTTCGCGCACTGCTTCACTTGCGGCAAGGACATCGCTGCGTCCAGGCGCATCGCCGGTCGCCTTGCCGCGATGGGAATCGCCGTGCTGCGCTTCGACTTCACCGGCCTGGGCCATTCGGACGGCGAGTTCGCGAACACGTCTTTCACGTCGAACGTGGAAGATCTCGTCCTGGCGGCGCGCCACCTCGATGGTCGCGGACTGGCGCCAAGCCTTCTCATCGGCCATTCGCTTGGCGGAGCGGCCGTGCTCAAGGCCGCGGGCGAGATCAAGGGCGTCAAGGCCGTGGCGACGATCGGGGCGCCGTTTGATCCCGGTCACGTGACCCACAACTTCGGCGACGCGCTGGAGCGCATCTCAAGCGACGGCGTGGCCGAGGTCGATCTTGCGGGCCGCAAGTTCCAGATCGGCAAGGGCTTCGTCGAAGACGTGGCAGCGGCCGAGCTTTCCCCGGCGATAGGCAATCTGGGCAGCGCGCTCCTCGTGCTTCACGCGCCGCTCGACGCAACGGTCGGAATCGAGAACGCGACGCGGATCTTCATGGCCGCCAGGCATCCGAAGAGCTTCGTGACGCTCGACGACGCCGACCACCTCGTCAGCAAGGCGGGAGACGCCGAGTATGCCGCCGAGGTCATCGCGGCATGGGCCGGCCGCTATCTCGACCTTGCGCCGCCGCCGCCGCCGCCCGGAGCGCCGGAGGGGATCGTGCGCGTTTCCGAGACCGATCCCGCCGGTTTCCTCCAGGACGTGAATGCGGGGCCCGAGCATCATGCGCTGGCGGACGAGCCGACAGCCTATGGCGGCACGAACCGGGGCATGACGCCCTACGGGTTCCTGTCCGCAGGGCTCGGAGCCTGCACGTCCATGACGGTTCGCTCGTACGCACGGAGGAAGGCGTGGCCGCTCACCCATGTCTCCGTCGACGTGGCGCATGACAAGGTCCACGCCAGGGACGCGGAAAGCGAATCGGGCCTGAAGGTCGACTGCTTCCGCCGTGAAGTCCGCCTCGAAGGCGACCTTACCGACGGGCAGAGGGCCCGTCTCCTTGAAATCGCGGACAGGTGCCCGGTTCACAGGACGCTCGGGCACAGCGCCAGGGTCGAGACGGTTCTTGCCCCCAAGCCGACGGCCTGACGACGCCCGGGCAGGACGGAAGGGTCAGGAGCGGGAAAAGCGGATGTCGTGGCGGCCCGTCGCTCCTGAACCCGAACGCGTCCGGACGCCGTCCATAAGCGAACGTCTGCATCCCGGCTCACAATCGAATGACGCCCGGGGCGCGCACGCGGGCCCCGGACGTCTCGCGGAAATCCGACCGCCGTCCCTCGTTACTTGGATTCGACGGCCTTCGCCTCGACCGTGTCGGCGCCCGCGATCTCGATCTGGCGCGGCTTGAGCGCTTCGGGCACCTCGCGCACGAGATCGATGTGCAGCATGCCGTTGACGCTGGCCGCGCCGGCGACACGCACGTGATCGGCGAGCGCGAACCTGCGCTCGAAGGCACGATTCGCGATGCCGCGATGCAGATAGGTGCGCTCGTCCCCCTCGTCCGACTTCTTCGCGGCAACGATCAGCGCGTTCTCGCGAACCTCGACCGTCAGCTCGTCGTCCGAGAACCCGGCGACAGCGACTGAGATCCGCCACGCCTCGTCCCCGATCTTCTCGATGTTGTAAGGCGGGTAGGACGGTGCCGACTGGCTGTCAGTCAGAAGCCGGTCCATCATGTCGGCGATCTGGTCGAAGCCGACGGTGGCACGGTACAGTGGTGCGAAATCCAACCTGCGCATTTGGTCATCCTCCTTTGAGCGACAACTTGGGCCTCCCCGAGAGGCGAGGGCCCTTGGCTTCAGTGCGCCGGAACCGTACCCGGCTTCCGGCGGCAGTCAGGTAGGCACGCCCCGATCCGCGTTCAAGAGGCCGGTTTTCGCAAATCGATCACGTCTGGAATCGCCCCGGGACGCGGCCCGCCCGTCGCCCAGTCCAGGAGCTCCACCGTGTGCACGACCGGCGCTTCGGCGCCTGACCCGATCTGGACCATGCAGCCAATGTTGCCTGCGGCAATGACGTCCGGGGCAACGGCTTCCAGCGCGGCGACCTTGCGGGTCTTCAGCTCGTCGGAAATCGCGGGCTGCAGCAGGTTGTACGTGCCGGCCGAGCCGCAGCAAAGGTGGCTGTCAACCGGTTCGACGACATCGAATCCGGCCCTCTTCAGCAGATCCTTCGGCGCGGACCTGACGCCCTGGCCATGCTGCAGGGAGCACGCCGCGTGATAGGCCACGCGGATGCCGCGTGGCGCACCTTCCGGAAAGTCCAGCCTTTCCAGGATCTCGCTGACATCCACGGCCAGCGCGCTGACACGGGCGGCGTCTTCGGCGAGAGGGGCGTTGCGGAACATGTGGCCGTAGTCCTTGACGGTCGTGCCGCACCCGCTGGTGTTGATCACGACGGCGTCAAGCCCTTCCCCGGAAAGCCAGGCGCTGATGTTCCGCGCCGCCTGCGCGTGGCTCTCGCGCTCCCGGCCCATGTGATGGACAAGCGCGCCGCAGCATCCGGCCCCCTCCGGAACCACGACGTCGCAGCCCAGCCGGGTCAGGAGCCGGATGGTGGCGTCGTTGATGTCCGTGTTCAGGACCTGCTGTGCGCACCCGGTCATCAGGGTGACCCGCATCCTTCGCTCGCCCTGCGCGGGAAAGGTCTGCGGCCGCGTGCGTCCGCTCGCCGGGGGGAGCGACTTCGGCGCCATCGCGAGCATCGCCCTCAGGCGCGGCTCAGGCACGAGGAAGGCGAACGGGCGGCCAAGTCTCGCGCCGAGCAGCGCCAGCCGAAAGCGGCCGGGATGGGGAATGATGCGCGAGAGCGCCCAGCGCAGGAGCCGGTCGAGGGGCGGTCGCCGGTAGGTCCTCTCGATGTGCGCGCGCGCATGGTCGACGAGATGCATGTAGTGGACGTCCGACGGGCAGGTCGTCATGCAGGCAAGGCAGGACAGGCATCTGTCGATATGCCTGACCGTCCGCTCATCCGCCGGCCTGCCGCTCTCAAGCATGTCCTTGATCAGGTAGATCCGGCCGCGCGGGGAATCGAGCTCGTCGCCGAGAACCTGATAGGTCGGACAGGTCGCGGTGCAGAATCCGCAATGGATGCAGGAGCGCAGGATCTCGTTGGAACGCCGGGTCGTCGGGTCCTCAAGCTGCTCCTCGGTGAATTCCGTCCGCATCAGCCCATCAACCCCGGGTTGAGGATCCCCCTGGGATCGAACTTGCGGCGAAGGCCCGCTGCGAACGTCGCCAAGGGCTCGGATTCCGGATGGAAGGCGCCGAGCCGCTTCCTGGTCTCGCCGTCGGCGCGGATGATCGTGGCGTGTCCGGACGAAATGGCGCGCCTGGCGTCGCGTCCGGGCTCCACCGCGGCCCAGACAAGGCCGCCGCCCCAGTCCAGGACGAGGCGGGCGCCGCCGAGGCTTTCGGCAAGCGCCGGCGCGTCGCGAGGGGGAATCGAGAACCTCCAGACATCCGCGTCGGTCCCGCCGTGCGCCGCGACGTCGCGAACCCATGCCCAGCCCGCGGCGGCGCTTTCGGGACCTTCGATGCGCCGCTCGATTCCGGCGGGACCGAATTCGGCGAGACGGTCCTTCAGCCTTTCGGCGCGATGGGCGACGGATGCCTCGAATCCCTCCAGCCTGATCATCGTGACCGGGTCGCCGTCGAGGCCGACCGGCACATGCGCCGCGCCGGTGACCTCGTAGGGCGAGCCGAGGGCCGCCGACATCGCGCGAACCGCGTCGCCGACGTCCAGTCCGGCCAGCAGCAGGACCGCGGTCGATTCCGGCCGGGGCAGGACCTTAAGGCAGATCTCGCTCAATATGCCGAGCGTGCCGCGCGATCCGGCCATGAGCCTGACGAGGTCGTAGCCGGTCACGTTCTTCATCACGCGGCCGCCGTTCTTGATGACCTTCCCGCGACCGTCGACGAAACGCACGCCGAGCAGGAAGTCCCTGCATGCGCCCGCCCGCACCCGGCGCGGTCCCGAAACGTTGGCCGCGACCGTGCCGCCGATCGTGGGCGTGCCCGACGTGCCGAGCAGCGCACGGTGATCCATCGGCTCGAAGGCCAGCATCTGGCCTTCGGCGGCGAGCGCCGCCTCGATCTCCGCAAGCGGCGTTCCGGCGCGCGCGGCCAGGGTCAGCGCGCCGGGCTCGTAGAGCGTGACTCCCGACAGGCCGGCCACGGTCAGGTCTTCGCCGTCGACGGGATGGCCGACGGGGCGGGTGCCGCCGCCACGCACCGCAAGCGGCCCGGCGGCGGCGACCGCCTCGGCAAGCTCGCGCTCGTCCGAGGGAGTCAGCACGAGGCGCAGAAGGGCGCAGGCCCCTCGGGCGGCACGACTCTCGCCTCGCGACCGGCCGCCGTCATGCCGTCTCCCGCCGGGTCGCCGTTGCGTCCAGCGGAAACACCTTCGCCGGGTTGAGCAGCCACGCGGGGTCAAGCACGTCCTTGACGTTCATCTGGGCCTCGAGGTCGGCCGGAGCGAACTGGACATCCATGAGATCGCGCTTCTCGACTCCCACGCCGTGCTCGCCCGTCAGGCAGCCGCCCGCTTCCACGCAGAGCCTGAGTATGTCCGCCCCGAGCGCCTCGCCGGCCTCGAGCTGGCCGGGGCCGTTGGCGTCGAACAGGATCAGGGGATGCATGTTTCCGTCTCCCGCATGAAAGACGTTGCCGACGTCGAGACCGTATTCCCGCGACAGGGCCCCGATCCGCTTGAGGACGCGCGGCAGTTCCGACACCGGGATCGTCCCGTCCAGGCATATGTAGTCGTTGAGCTTTCCCATTGCCCCGAACGCCGACTTCCGGCCAAGCCATATGCGCGCCGCCTCGTCGGCGTCCCGCGCCTCGCGCACCGCGATCGGGCCGTGCCGGCGCGCGACGTCGCCGATGACGCCGAGCTGGTGGTCGATTTCCGCGGCGCTGCCCTCCACTTCGACGATGAGCAGCGCCTCGCAGTCAGGGTAGCCGGCCTGCGAGTGGCTTTCGACCACCTCGATCACCTTGCGGTCCATGTACTCGATGGCGACGGGCAGCACGCCCGCCCTGACTATGTCGCTGACGCAGGCGCCGGCAGTCTCGGGACTCGCGAAGCCGATCAGCATCGGCCTCGCGCCCTCCGGCCTGGGGAGGATGCGAAGGGTCGCCTCCGTCACCACGCCGAGCTGTCCTTCCGACCCGCAGACAAGGCCCAGCCAGTCGTATGCGCCCGCATCCATGTGCGCGCCGCCGATCTCGGCCACGCTGCCGTCCATCGTGACCATCGTCAGCCCGAGCAGGTTGTTCGTCGTCACCCCGTATTTCAGGCAATGCGCGCCGCCCGCGTTCATCGCGATGTTGCCGGAAATCGCGCAGGCAAGCTGGGAGGAAGGGTCGGGGGCATAGAAGAAGCCGGCATCTTCGACCGCGCCGGTGACGGACAGGTTCGTGCGCCCGGCCTCGACCCGGATGCAGCGGCTCTCATGGTCGATCTCGAGAATCCGGGTCATCCGCGAAACGCCAAGCACGACGCAGTCACTTGTCGGCAACGCCCCTCCGGCAAGGGACGTGCCGGAACCGCGCGGCACGACCGGGACGCGCTCCTCGCTGCAGATGCGCAGCACCTCCGCAACTTCGTTCGTGGAACCGGGGAGGGCGACGCAGAGCGGCGGGCAGGCGTAGGCCGTCAGCGCATCGCACTCGTACGCCCGGGTTTCGACAGGATCGGACTTGACGTGCCTGTCGGAAAGCGCGGCCTTCAGGCGGCCGACGATTCGGGACTTCCTGCAAAGCACGTCTGGGGAGGGCGCGGGCATGTCCATCGTATGTCCTCCGGATGCTTCTCCCTTTACGCCCGATCCCGGCCTCACGCAACGTGCGTGAACAGAATCGCCAGGCCGACGGCGACCAGCAGGACGCCCGCCGCCAGGTTCGCGCGCGCGACCGCCCGGGGCGAGGCGAGAAGACGCCGGGCCTGCCCCATGGATCAGGCGACGGCGACGTTGCCTGCCAGCGGCACGAGCGCGGAGAGAAGGCAGATCAGGGCGATGTCCTGCCAGGCGAGGCCGTCGACGCCAAAGAAGCCCGGCAGCACGCCCATGTAGAACAGGGCGGCCTTCGGATTGCCGAGAATGACCGCGATCCCGGCGACGAACCCGGCCCGCATGCCCGGCCTTGTCAGCCTGCCGTCGGCGGAGATCGCGCGCTCCCGGTTCCAGATGATCAGCCCGCCCATCGCCAGGAAGGCCAGGCAGGCCGTCCAGCGCAGCGCCAGGACGAGATCGGCGAAGGCGGAGACGAGCCACGAAACTCCGAGAATGGCGACAAGCGGCCAGACGGCATCGCCCACGGAAACGCCGAGCGCCAGCGGCCATGCGGAACGGAATCCACCGGACATCGCGCGCGCGACAAGGGCCACCCAGGCCGGGCCCGGCGTCAGGAAGAGGAGGAGAAGCGCTCCGGCATAGAGGGCGGCGTCCGCCAGCGAGACGGTCACCGCCCCGGCCTTGCGCACGCAACGGCGCTTGCGCCGCCGATCTCGGAAACGTCGAAGAACTGCGCTTCGTCACCGAGTTCCGCGAAGATCCCGTCTCCCGTGCCGGTCATCCAGGCCTGCGCGCCCAGCTTCAGGATTTCGGCAAAGAGGGCGGCGCGGCGGCCGGAGTCGAGATGTGCCGCCACCTCGTCCAGAAGGATCAGGGGCGGCGCGCCCGCGTCCTCGGACAGGGCGCGCGCATTCGCAAGCACAAGCGAGATCAGGAGCGCCTTCTGCTCGCCGGTCGAGCATTGCGCGGCGGGAAGGCCCCTTTCCGCATAGCTTGCCGTCATGTCGGTCCGGTGCGGGCCGCGCAGCGTGCGGCCTGCCGCGAGGTCGGCGCGACGGCCCCGGCCCAGGGCGTCCGCAAGGCCGCCGCACGCTTCCGGCAGTTCGCCTCCGGGGTGGCAGAGCGAAAGGCCGGCGACGGGAAAGGCCGTTTCCGCCCCGTCCTGCGCAGCGGAAATCCGGGACACGGCCGCACGGCGGCTTGCGATGACGCGGGCGCCGGTCTCTGCCATCTGCCTCTCCAGGGCGTCATACCAGCGGGAATCCCGCACCTTGTCCTTGAGGAGTCGGTTCCGCTCCCGCATCGCCTTCTCGTAGCCCAGGACCGCCTCGCCATGCCCGGGCTCGAGGCTCATCGTCATCCGGTCGAGGAACCGCCGCCGTCCGCCCGCGCCCTCGGTCCAGAGGCGATCCATCGGCGGCGTCAGCCATATGATCCGGGCAATGCGGCCGAGAGCGGCCTTGGCGGCCGCCTTTCCGTCTATCCGCACCTGGCGGGACCTGCCCGGTTCGGCGGCCGTTTCGATCTCGCGGACCTGCGCCGGCGTCGTGATCCGCGACGCGACCTTCCAGCCGATGGATTCGGGCCGCCGGATCATCTCCTCCGTGCCCGCGCCGCGAAGCCCCCGGCCCGGGGACAGGAGGGAGACCGCTTCAAGGATGTTCGTCTTTCCCGCGCCGTTCGGCCCGCAGAACGCCAGCGGGCGCCCGTCAACGGAAAGCTCGGTGCGCAGATGCGACCGGAAGTGGGAAATCGTCAGCCGGGTGACCGCAAGCCCGTACAAGCCCGTTCACACACGCATCGGCATCACGACGTAGATCGCCGTTTCGTCGTCACCTTCGCGCATCAGCGCCGGCTCGCTGCTGGTGTTGAAGAGGAACACGGCGTTTCCCCGGTCCATCTGGCCGGCGATTTCCTGCAGGTACCTCGCGTTGAAGCCGAGAACCAGCTTTTCGGCGTCCTTTTCGGGCTGGTAGGCGACCTCGAGATCCTCGTCCGCCGTCCCGGTGTCCGGCGCATTGACCGACAGCTGCAGCCGGTCCTCGTGCAACGACAGCTTGACGACCCTCGACGTCTCCGAACTGACGGTCGCGACCCGGTCCACCGCCTTCGCGAACTCCTTGGCGTCGACCTCCAGCCGCTTGTCGTTTTCTGCGGGAATGACCCGCGTGTAGTCCGGGAAGGTTCCCTCCACGACCTTGGACGTGAGCATGATTCCGGGCGCCGCGAACCGGACCTTGGATTCGCCGACGCTGACGGCGATTTCCTGGTCGTCCGCCTCGAGCACCGTCCTCAGCTCGTTCACCGCCTTTCGCGGCAGGATGACGCCGGGCATGGCGTCGGCGCCCTCGGGCAGCGCGGCATCGATCCGGGCCAGCTGGTGTCCGTCCGTGGCCACGCAGCGCAACACCCGGGTCCCGCCGGAATCCGCGACATGCATGTAGACGCCGTTCAGGTAGTACCGGGCCTCCTCGGTGGACATTGCGAACCTGGACTTGTCGAAGAGGCGGCGGATCACCGAAGACGGAGCCGAGAAGTTCGTGCCGTAGTCCGAGGAGGCGATGGCCGGGAAGTCCTCGCGGGGCAGCGTCGCGAGCGAGAAGTTCGAGCGCCCGGCATTGACGGACACGCGGCCGGAGGACCCGTCGTCGGCGATCGTGACCAGCGCGCCCTCGGGCAGCTTGCGGACAATCTCGTGGAACGTCGTCGCGATGACCGTGGTCGCCCCGGCCCGCCTGACCGTGGCGTTCGCCTCGTTCACGATCTCGATGTCGAGGTCGGTTGCGCGGAACCTGACCTGCTTTTCCTCGGCCTCGACCAGGACGTTGGCCAGGATCGGGATCGTGTTCCGACGCTCGACGACCGACTGTGCCTGGGCAATGGCCTTGAGAAGTGAATTGCGCTCGATCGAGAAGTCCATTGTCCGTCGCTCCATCCGGTACGGGGACGACAAGCCTATCGCTTTCCCCGCGGGACGCAACGGCCGCGGCAAAATTTGTGCCGTCGGCGCCCGGGCGCCCGGACCCCGGGTCAGGCGGCCGCGAAGCCCGTCGCGGCCTTGAAAATCAGGATCAGCGAGAGAGCGAGCAGCAGCACTTCGACAATGCGCATGTAGAGCGGCTCAGGCGTCCGCGCCAGCAAGAGCCTGCCGAGCAACGCGCCAATGACGCCGACCGCCGCAAGCCCCGCCGCGAGCGGCCAGTCGAGCCCGTCGAAGAACCCGAGCGCGTCGTAGCTCGGGATCTTGGCGAAATTGACGACCGCGAAGGCGACTGCCATCGTGCCGGCGAGACGCAGCTTGGGCAGGCGTTGCGGCAGCAGGAAGACGTGGGCTGCCGGCGCGCCTGAATGCGTCAGGAAGGACGTGATCCCTGCGACGACGCCCCAGAAGGCGCCGGAGGGGACGCTTGCGTCCCGCATCGCGGCAGCGCGAGGGACGAACCACCGTCGCCATACGGTCCAGATCCCCGCGCATCCGGTGAATGCCAGCAGCGCGGGTTCGGACGCATGCGGCACGAGCAGGGCGGCGAGCAGGAGGCCGGCGAGCATCGTCGGCAGGAGTATCGCGAGGTTCCGGCGGCAATGGTGCCGGCGATAGAGCCACAAGGCGGCGCAGTCCGCCACGATCAGGGCCGGGAGGACAAGCGCCGCCGCCTGCACCGGGTTCATGACGAGCGCCAGGAACGGGACCGCGAGCGAGGAGGCGGCGGGAAAGCCGCCCTTGCCGATTCCGATGATCAGCGCCGCGACGACGAGCCACGGCAGGAGTTCCGCCATCTCGTGCGCCCGTCAGGCCTCCAGCGCTCGGCGCAGGAGCTCCACGTGGTCGGCGATCTGGCTGTCCTTCTGCACCAGCTCCTCGATCTTCCGGACCCCGTGCATGATCGTCGTGTGGTCGCGGCCTCCGAACTGACGGCCGATCTCGGGAAGCGAGCGGGACGTGAGCTGCTTCGAGAGATACATCGCGATCTGGCGCGGCCGGGCGAAGGTGCGGACACGCTTCGGGCCGATGAGGTCCGAGAGGCGGATGTTGAAGTGCTCGCTGACCTTGCGCTGGATCTGCTCGACCGTGGTCTTGCGGTCCGACGCCCGCAGCACGTCCGACAGGCAGTCCTGCGTCAGTTCCATCGTGATCTCGCGGCCGACCAGGTTCGCGAACGCGAAGAGGCGCATCAGGGCGCCCTCGAGCACGCGGACGTTGCTGGAGATTCGATGGGCGAGGAACTCGAGGATGCCGTCCTGGATCCCGAGGTTCGGAAACTGCTCCGAGAACTGCTCGACCTTTTGCTGGAGAATGCCGAGCCGGAGCTCGTAGTTCGTCGGATGCACGTCCACGACGAGCCCCGACTGCAGGCGGCTCACGATCCGGCCGTCAATCCCGTCAATGTCCGTCGGCGCGCTGTCCGAACTCACGATGATCTGCCGCTTCTGGTCGACCAGGGCGTTGAACGTGTGAAAGAACTCCTCCTGCGTCGCGTCCTTTCCCGCGATGAACTGGACGTCGTCGATCATCAGGACGTCGACCGAACGGAAGAGCTGCTTGAAGGCGATCATGTCCTTGTCGCGAAGCGCCTGGACGAACCTGTACATGAACTGCTCGGCCGACAGGTAGACGACGCTGATCCCGGAAGGGCGCTTGCGCAGCTCCCACGCGATCGCGTGCATCAGGTGCGTCTTGCCCAGCCCGACGCCGCCGTAGAGAAAGAGCGGGTTGAACGTCACGCCGCCGCCCTTGGCGACCCTCTGCGCCGCCGCATGCGCAAGCTCGTTCGGCTTGCCGACGACGAAGCTCTCGAACGTGAACCTCGCGTCGAGCGGCGCGCCGGGCACCTCGCCGCCGACATGGCCGGCCATGTCGCCTGCCGGGCCGGCCGGACGCTTCCGGGCCGGCCGCGGGGTCTCCGGGACCGCGAACTCGACCCGCGACACCTTGCTCCCGGACCTGGCCAGCTCCTGCAGGATGCGGTCCCCGAAATTCCGGAGCACCCAGTTGCCCATGAACGTGGTCGGGACATGGAACGTGGCGACGCCGCCTTCGATCCGCACGAATTCAAGCGGCTCGATCCAGTTCGCGTAGTTGCTCTTGCCGACGGCCGACATCAGCTTCTGCCGCGTCTTTTCCCAGGATTCCTCGGTCATGACATGCCTGCAGCTTTCCTTGGCCTCACGACTGTCGCCATGCCAGTCCACGGGCCTTCCAGCCGTTCCGGCGCCCCCGGCGTCCAGACGCGTCCATGTCGCCCTCAAACCCCTCGGCGACGTTCAGGCAGGTGACCGGCCGGCCTTGCCGGGAATAATGATCGGCGACCATGGCGGCGGCCTGCAGCGACCGCGCCCCTGAACGGCAGAGGAACAGGAGAGGCCCGACCGCATCGGATCCGACAGCTTTCTCGATCTCGTCGGCAAATGCCCGGTTCACGGACATGTCGGGATAGGATGACCACTCGACCAGGATCGGCGCCTTTCCCAGTTCTCCCGTGTCAGGCAGGCCGACGAAATGCCATTCGGCACGGGTCCTGACATCGACAAGACGGGCCGACCCCTCCCTCTCCAGGATTTGCCAGGCTTCGCCAGGACCGACTTCCCCGACGCAGCTGCCCCCTGCCATCAAACCTGTCCCCCCAAGGACGAAGTGAATCGCTTTCCGCAGGTTAGACGGTGGAGCGGGCGGCATTCAACCGTCCTTTGCCCTTGACTCCGGCAAAACCGAAGACAATTCCCGATTCTCCCGCCCCGGGAACGGCGGCTGCGGCGGCGGTCGCCGGGATTCCCGCCCTGCTGATTCCCTGCGCGCCGCCAGCCGCCTCTCGGCCAGGCCCCGCGCGCCGCCCGGGCCCCGTCCGGTTCGCGCCTGCAGAATGCGACGCGTCTCCCCGCGCGGCACGTCGATTTTTGCGCTGTGCAAGGCGTGACCGCTCCGGTAGGATCCGCTGAGCAGTCCAGGGAGGATCCCCGCAGATGAAGGTGCTGGTGCCGGTCAAGCGCGTGATCGACTACAACGTGAAGGTCCGGGTGAAGGCGGACGGCAGCGGGGTCGATCTTGCAAACGTCAAGATGTCGATGAACCCGTTCGACGAGATTGCCGTCGAGGAGGCGATCCGGCTCAAGGAGGCGGGCGAGGCTGAAGAAGCCGTCGCGGTTTCCATCGGCGTGCGGCAGGCACAGGAAACGCTCCGGACCGCGCTCGCCATGGGAATGGACAGGGCGATCCTGGTCGTCGCGGCCGAGGACGTGCACACGGACATCGAGCCGCTTGCGGTCGCGAAGCTCCTTTGCGGCGTGATCGAGGAGGAGAAGCCGGGCCTTGTCCTCTGCGGCAAGCAGGCCATCGACAACGACATGAACGCGACCGGGCAGATGCTGGCCGCACTGGCCGGGTGGCCCCAGGCCACTTTCGGGTCCGAACTGAAGATCGACGGCGGCAGCGTGACGGTCACGCGCGAGGTGGACGGCGGCCTGCAGGTCATAAAGGTCCGCCTTCCAGCCGTCGTGACGGTTGACCTGCGCATGAACGAGCCGCGCTACGCCTCGCTGCCGAACATCATGAGGGCAAGGAAGAAGCCCATTGACGAACGGACGCCTGAAGACTTCGGAGTCGATGTAGGCCCGAGGCTCTCTGTCGTCGCGACCACGGAGCCCAAGGAGCGGAAGGCCGGCGAGATCGTCGGCTCGGTCGACGAACTTGTCACGAAACTCAAGGAAGCGGGAGCGATCTGATGGCAGTCCTTCTCCTGGCGGAAGTCACCGACGGCGAACTCAACCTGGACGCGACTGCCAAGGCCGTCACCGCTGCGCGCGCCATGGGCGAGGTCACCGCCCTCTGTGCCGGCGCGGCCGCTTCGCCCGCCGGCGATGCGGCCGCGCGGGTTGACGGCGTCTCCAGGGTGCTGGTCGCAGAGGATCCGGCCCTCGGGCACAGGCTGGCAGAGCCGACCGCCGCGCTGATCGCCTCCCTGGCGGGCGACTACAGCCACATCGCGGCTCCGGCCACGACCGACGCGAAGAACGTCCTTCCGCGCGTGGCGGCGCTCCTTGACGTCATGGTGATCCCGGACATCTCCGGGGTCGTCGATGCCGACACGTTCGAGCGACCGATCTACGCGGGCAACGCGATCCAGACGGTCCGGTCGTCCGACGCGACCAAGGTCGTCTCGATACGGACTTCCGCCTTCGACGCGGCCGGGGAAGGCGGGCCCGCCCCGGTCGAGTCCGTCGGCGCGGCGGGAAACCCCGGCATATCGGAATGGGTCGAGGACAGGGGCGCGCCCAGCGACCGGCCCGAGCTGACAAGCGCAGGCATTGTCGTCGCGGGCGGCCGGGGCGTTGGCTCGGAAGAGGACTTCGCGCTGATCGAGCGCCTGGCCGACAAGCTCGGCGCGGCCGTCGGCGCGTCGCGGGCGGCCGTCGATTCAGGGTACGCCCCGAATGACTGGCAGGTCGGGCAGACCGGCAAGGTGGTCGCTCCCGACCTCTATGTCGCCGTCGGGATCTCCGGCGCGATCCAGCATCTGGCTGGCATGAAGGACTCGAAGGTCATCGTCGCCATCAACAAGGACGAGGAGGCCCCCATCTTCCAGGTTGCGGACTACGGCCTGGTCGCGGACCTGTTCGCCGCGGTGCCCGAACTCGTCGAAAGGCTCTGAGAAGGCACGCGTCCGGCAGCCGGAAGCGGGCGCCCACTTGGGGCGTGCGGACGCCCGGCCTCGGCCTGTGGCACCGGTCCCCGCGCCGGCGGATCTCCCGCGGGGCGCAGGCTTCATGCCCGTCGGGTGTAGCCCAGATTGGTTGATCGAGCCCCAACGGTCCAGCCTGCCCGCTGTTCGAGAATGTCTGACAGCCTTGTTTTCTTGATGGAACGATGGTGCAGCAGCGCCAGCGAATCATGGCGGTCAACAAATTTGGGATGCACCCATGCCCGTCTCGGGCTTGCGCACGGTTCGTTCGTGCGCCTATGTTCCCGCCGACAGGCATGCGGGGTTCACATGGGCATCAGCAGCGTAGGCGTGGTCGGCGCAGGACAGATGGGCAACGGAATTGCCCATGTCTTCGCGCTTGCCGGGTTCGATGTCATCCTGAACGACATCGACCGCGGCGCGATCGAAAGCGCGCTCAGGCTCGTCGAGGCCAACCTTGCGCGGCAGGTCAACGGCGGCCGGATCGCGGAGAAGGACGCCAAGGCCGCGCTGAAGCGGATCTCGACGACCATGACGCTTTCGGACCTTGGCGCGACCGACCTGATCATCGAGGCCGCCACGGAACGCGAGGCGGTGAAGGTCGCGATCTTCGAGGATCTCGTCCCGCATCTCGGGCCCGACACGATTCTCACGTCGAACACGTCCTCGATCTCGATCACGCGGCTGGCCAGCCGCACCGACCGTCCCGAGAGGTTCATGGGATTCCACTTCATGAACCCCGTGCCGGTCATGCAGCTCGTGGAGCTCATCCGCGGCATCGCCACGGACGACCGCACGTATGAGACGCTGAAGGGCGTGGTCGGCAGGCTGGGCAAGACCTCCGCGACCGCCGAGGACTTTCCGGCCTTCATCGTGAACCGGATCCTGATGCCGATGATCAACGAGGCGGTCTACACGCTCTACGAAGGCGTGGGCTCGGTCTCCTCGATCGATTCCGCGATGAAGCTGGGAACCAACCACCCCATGGGGCCGCTGCAGCTTGCCGACTTCATCGGCCTGGACACCTGCCTTGCGATCATGAACGTGCTCCATGAAGGGCTGGCGGACACCAAGTACAGGCCCTGCCCGCTCCTGACGAGATACGTCGAGGCGGGCTGGCTCGGCAGAAAGACCGCACGCGGATTCTACGACTACAGGGAAGACCCTCCGTCACCCACGCGATAGCGCGGCGACGCGGGTCCTACCCCTCCTCCCCGAAGCCGCCGGCCACGAGCGCGCCGATCGCCTCGGCCAGCGCCGTCGCCTCCGCCCCCTTGGTCGCGACCGATATCGCGGTCCCCCGGGACGCCGCGAGCATCAGGAGACCCATGATGCTGTCGCCGGTCACGCTCATGCCGTCCTTCGACACCGTTGCCTCGGCGTCAAACCCCTCGACGAGTTCGGCCAGCCTTGCGGCGGCGCGCGCATGCAGGCCCTTTTCGTTCACGATCTTCAGGGTGCGCGTCACGGGCCCTTCCATGTCAGGCCGCGCCGCCGCCCTCGAAGCTGTCGATGTACTTGCGTCCCGCGGACAGGGCCGCCGTGGCCGCGCGATCAACGGGCTCGTGCCTGAGCTTTGCAAGCTTGATCAGCATCGGGAGGTTGGCGCCGTAGAGGATCTTTCTGTTGGACGAGTTGCAGGCCCTGAGAGAGAGATTTGACGGCGAGCCGCCGAACATGTCCGTCACGACGATGACGCCGTCACCGGAGTCCACCTCGTCAGCCGCCGCGCAAATCTCGTCCTGCTTGGCCTCCCGGTCGTGCTCGGCCTCGATCGGGATGGCGCACATGCCGTTCTGCTTGCCGACGACATGCTCGACCGCGGCCATGTATTCCCGCGCCAGGCCTCCATGCGCCACGATCACGATGCCTATCACCCTTCGCTCTCCAAGGATGACTGCAAGCCCCGACCCGGCCGCTCCAGCTCATGGTGCCGCGTTGACACCTGCCATCCCTTCCCCGAGAGGGCGCTTGCGAGCCTTTCGGCGACGGCCACCGACCTGTGCCGTCCGCCGGTGCAGCCGAGCGCGACCGACAGGTGCGTCTTGCCTTCCTCCTTGAATGCGGGAAGCAGGTCAAGGAGCATTGCCTCGATCGTCCGGAAGAACCGGGGGAAGCGCGGGTCGCCTTCCACGAAGGCCGCCACGCGCGCGTCGCGCCCGTCGGTCCCGCGCAGACCTTCCTGCCAGTGCGGGTTTGCAAGGAACCGCGTGTCGAGAACGATGTCCACGCCGCGCGGCACGCCGCGCTTGTAGGAAAAGCTCTCGACGGAAAGGACAAGGATGCCGGAGCCGTCCCGCCCGAACCGTCGCCCGATCTCGGCCCTCAGGTCGTGCGGCGTCATGTCGGACGTGTCGATCAGGTGGTCCGCGCGCTCCCGCATCTGGATCAGGAGCTCCATCTCGCGGCCAATGCCGATCTCGGGCGTTTCCGAGGGCGCGAGCGGATGCCGCCTTCGCGTCTCGGAATACCGGCGCACGAGGGCTTCGGAGCGGCAGTCCAGGAACAGCAGCTCGGCCTCCACGCCGGCGTCCGAGGCGATGCGGTCAAGGACTCCGGCAACCGCGTCCGCCGAGAAGTCCCGGTTGCGCACATCGATTCCAAGGGCGAGCGGCGGCATCGAGGACGGCCGCTCGAACGCGCGCGGCAGGAGCGAAAGCGGCATGTTGTCGATGATCTCGTAGCCCAGGTCCTCCAGCGCATGGGTCGCCGTCGTCCGCCCGGCCCCGGAGGCGCCCGTCACCAGGACGGCTCGCGTCCGCGCGCTGGATGCCGATCCGGCCGTCACTCCGCTCCTCCCTTGAGAAGGACGTACACCATAGCGGCGAACGCCGGGGTCTCAACCCTTCGAATGAGGCGCACGCGTTCATCGGACACCGTCACTTCCCGCGGTTCGGGCAGGCGCCCCGTCTCGACTTGATCCATGTCGACGACGACCCGCAGCCAGGCGGGCGCCGCGTCGCGCGTCAAGATGCCGATTCCCCGCGCCTCGACCCTGCCTTCGAGGGCCGCGGGAGCCGACATCAGCAATCCCCCGGGCTTCCGGGCCAGCACGACCTGGTCATCGGCGACGAGCGTGGCCCCGAAGGCCATCAGCTCCAGCGCAAGCCGCGACTTCCCGGCGCCAGCCCGCCCCGTGATCAGGAGGCCCGCCGGACCCGACGCAACGGCGGTGCCGTGCACGAGAGCGGACCCGTCTCCCCCAGGCACCGGGCCCGGCCTCAGGGAGCCCGTCGCGCAGGCGAGGGCCGGAGGACGGAAGGGGGCGCGTCACGGCGCGACGCCAGGGGCGCAACGAGTTCCGGCAGCGCGTCGCGGCTGCAATGTGCGCCCGGCTCTGCACGGAGCATATGCACCCCCTTGGGTCTGCGGGACACGCGGCGATGGCGCATCGCGCCATTCCGCACGCCCGGCATGTTCGCGCCTGTCTCCGGCATGTTCAACAGCAATGGACCCTCCCGGGGCAGGGCGCGAATGGCAGGCCGGATCCCGGCCTCGGCGAGCTTCGCCCGCGGCGGCTCGCACGCCGGCACTCCGGCTGGATCGTGACTTTCGCGCCAGTCCTGAAAAATCAGTCGCTTGGTAGCGCCAGCCGTGCCATTTCGCCCTGTTCACGCAACCGGAATCGTGCCAATGCGCCGGACATGGGACGCGTCGGTCACACGATCGGCCGCGCATGCTGCCGGAAGGCGTGACGATCATGAACCACGGGCGCGTCAATTCGCGAATGACGCTGGAAGCGCACGGAATCAGGGATCCGGGGTCCGTCCATTACAACCTGACGGAGCCTGACCTGGTCCGGCACGCGCTGTGCCGGAAGGAAGGAACGCTCGGCCAGGGCGGGACGCTGCTGGTCGGCACGGGCAGGCACACGGGCCGGTCGCCGCAAGACCGGCATGTCGTGAAGACGCCGTCGGTCGAGCCGAACGTCTGGTGGGAGAACGTCCGCGCGATGTCGCCGGAGGGCTTTGCGCGCCTGCATGCCGACATGCTGGCTCACATGAAGGGCCGCGACTGCTTCGTGCAGGACCTGCATGCCGGCGCCGACCGCGCGCACCGGCTGGACGTCAGGGTCGTCACCGAGCTTGCCTGGCATTCCCTCTTCATCCGGCACCTGCTCCGGCGCCCAGACAGGGACGAGCTTGACGGATTCGTGCCTGAATTGACGGTCATCAACTGCCCGTCGTTCCGGGCCGAGCCGAAGCGGCATGACTGCCGGACAGAGACCGTCATCGCCATTGATCTCGAGCGGAAGGCCGTTCTCATCGGCGGGACGGCGTATGCGGGCGAGAACAAGAAGTCGGTGTTCTCCGTGCTCAACTACATCCTGCCCGAAGGAGGCGTGATGCCGATGCACTGCTCGGCCAACCATGCCGCGGGAAACCAGGTCGATACGGCCGTGTTCTTCGGGCTGTCGGGCACCGGCAAGACCACCCTGTCGGCCGATCCGGGCCGCATCCTCATCGGTGACGACGAGCACGGGTGGTCGGATCGCGGGATCTTCAACTTCGAGGGCGGCTGCTACGCGAAGACCATGAACCTGGACCGTGAGGCCGAGCCGGAAATCCACGACGCGTGCTTCAAGTTCGGCGCCGTCATCGAGAACATGGTCTTCGACCCCGAGACCAAGGCTCTCGATTTCGGCGATGACAGCCTGACCGCCAACATGCGCTGCGCCTATCCGATGGACTACGTCTCCAATGCATCCGGGTCGGCGCTTGGCGGCCATCCCAAGAACGTCATCATGCTGACCTGCGACGCCTTCGGGATCATTCCGCCGATCGCGCGCCTGACCCCCGCACAGGCAATGTACCACTTCCTCTCGGGCTTCACGTCAAAGGTCGCCGGCACGGAACGCGGGGTCACGGAGCCGGAACCGACGTTTTCGGCATGCTTCGGCGCGCCGTTCATGCCGAGGCGGCCCGAAACCTACGGCGCCTTGCTGCGCGAAAGGATCGCCCGCCACGGCGCGACCTGCTGGCTGGTCAACACGGGCTGGACAGGCGGCGCCTTCGGAACCGGATCGCGCATGCCGATCAAGGCGACCCGGGCGCTGCTTTCGGCCGTGCTGGACGGCTCTCTGGAGCATTCGCGGTTCCGCAAGGACGCGAACTTCGGCTTCGAGGTGCCCGTCAGCGTGAAGGCGGGCGTCGTCCCGGACATCCTGCTGGACCCGCGCCGGACCTGGGACGACGCCGCCGCCTACGATGCGCGGGCGAAAGGGCTGGTCGAGATGTTCGCGAGGAACTTCGAGCGGCACGAGGCCCATATCGACGCCGCCGTGAATGCGGTGGCGATCGGGGCGCGGCAGGCGGTTGCGACGGGCCGGAGCCGCAAGGCACGGACCGCGCCGGCTCAGCATCGTTGAGATGCCGGCATTCGCCGCACCCCCGGCCGCAATGCGGAACGGGCCGGTCAACGGGCACCAATGCGGCGGGGGCGGTTCTGCGGGCGCTTGGCGCGGCGCCGTTCATGCCGATGTCGCGCCGGTCTCCGGTTTCCCGGCATGGCCTTCGCGGCGCCTCCTGAAGGCGTAGGCCGTTCCGCCGAGGATGAGCAGGACATTCACGGCCAGCAGCGCCGCCGAAACCGGGCGCTCGACGAAGATCCACAGCCCGTCGCGGGAAATCAGGAGAGCCCTGCGAAGATTGGTCTCGAGAACGGGACCCAGGATCAAGCCGATCACGACCGGTGAAAGCGGGTAGTTTGCGGCCCGGAACAGAATGCCGACCAATCCGAACCCGAGCATCACCATGAGATCGAACACTGACGCCTGAAGCGCAAAGGTCCCGATGCAGCACAGGATCAGGACGATCGGGATCAGGCAGAACTTGGGGACACGCAGGACATAGACGAAGAACGGCGTCAGGAGGATGCCCGCGACCAGCAGGAACAGGTTGGCGGCCATGTAGACAAGGAAGATGCCGCCGACCATCTGAGGCTGCTGCTCGAAGAGAATCGGGCCCGGAATGAATCCCAGGATCAGGAGCGCGCCCAGAAGCATTGCCGAGGAGGCGTCGCCCGGGATGCCAAGCGCGAGGGAAGGCACGAGAGTCCCGCCCACAGTGGCGTTGTTGGCGGATTCGGTGGCGACGACGCCGCCCTCAGCGCCCTCGCCGTAGCGTTCCTCCGGCTTCGACCAGGCCTTGGCGACGGCATACGCGGTGAAGGAGCTTATGACGCCTCCGGCTCCGGGCAGGGCGCCGAAAAAGACGCCGATTCCGGACGAGCGCAGCAGGTTCTTCCAGTGCCTGAGAGCGAGCAGGACCGAAGAGAAGCCCGGCCTTGCGACCTTCACGTCCGGTTTCGACAGAAGGTTCCGCCCGGCGACCTGGAAGGCCATCTCGGAGATCGCGAACAGCCCGACCACGACTGCGACGATGTGGAACCCGTTCAGCATGTGATGGGAGCCGAAGGTGAAGCGGTAGCCGGTGGAGAACTCGTCCGTGCCTATGGATGCGAGGAGAAGCCCGAAGCAGCCCGACAGAAGACCCTTGACGATGGACCCGCCGGAAATGACGGCAATTGCGAAGAGCCCGGCGATCGCCAGCATTGCATATTCGGGCGGCGCGAAGTCGGCCGCAAAGGCCGCGAGCGTGGGGGAGGCGAGGATCAGGACGCAGCCGCCGAACAGGCCTCCGATCGCAGACGCGGAAATCGCGATCCCGATGGCCGCCGAGGCCCGGCCCTTCCGGGCCATCGGGTAGCCGTCGAAAAGCGTGGCGGCGGCAAGTGGCGTTCCGGGTATGCGAAGAAGGATCGCCGAGATCGAGCCGCCGCAGGATCCGCCCACGAAGATCGCGATCAGGAACCCCATGGCCGCAACGGGCGGCAGTCCGATGGCCACCGGGAGAAGCAGGATGATCCCCATGAGCGGTCCAAGGCCTGGCAGCGCTCCGACGAGAAGGCCGACAAGGACGCCGATCATGGTCAGGCCGATGGCAAGCGGTGTCAGAAAGAGCTGAAGTCCGGCGGCAAGGGAGTCGATCAGCATCCGCTCGTCACCACGGCATGTGCAGCGCGAACATTCCGCCTGGAAGGACGACGCTCAGGAATTTCTCGAAGACGAACGCGGCGACGAACGCGACGGCCAGTGCCGCTCCAAGCAGCGTGCCGACGCTGCGGACACCGCAGATCCCCATCACGGCAAGGATCATCGGCGCCGTTGTGAGGTGGTATCCAAGGGGCGTCAGCGCGGCCAGGTAGGCGGCGAAGACCAGGAGCATGGCGACGGGCCGCCTCAATGCCGCGAACGCGACCCGGTCGCCCGCCGGCGTTCTGTCGAGGAGCACGATGGCGACCTGGACGAGGAGCAGTCCCGCTATCGAGATCGCCACCGATTTCGGGAAGGTCGCCGCGTTGTCGTAGGGCCCGCCGCTGGCGATGCCCTGCTCCGACATTGATGTATGGACCTGCTGGAAGACGAGCGCGACAAGTCCGGCGAAGAACGCAATCGCGATCCATTGACCGGTTCTTCGCGTCATTGCCGCGCGCGCCGGTCTACCGGAGCTTCTTCAGCTCCTCCTCCTCCCATTTCAGCGCGTTGCCCATGGCCGAGAGCTGGCCGGAAACCGGGCCCACGACCGCGTCGTATTCGGTGTGGTCCCATGCAAGCGGAACGAAGCCGACGGCCTCAATGGCTTCGCGCACGTCGGCTCGCTGCAAGGCCGCCTCCATCGCCGTGCGGAGCTTGTCCGCCACGTCGTCGGGCGTGTCCTTGTGCACGATCCACCATGTCCAGCCCATGGGCGCCAGTCCGGACAGTCCCAGATCGATCCCCAGGTCGACGAAGCTTGGCGCGCCGTCATAGGAATCCTTCGAGCCTTGCAACTCTGACAGCACCAGCATGATGTTGAAGGCGGGCTTGTCCTGGATGTAGTTGCCGACGTTGATGAAGGCGAAGTCGAGCACGCCGGACTTGAGGTCCTTCACGGCGTTGCCGTCCTGCGTATAGGGCACGTTCTGCGCGACGACGCCGTATTCCTGAAGAACCTTGGCGATCACCATGTGCGGCAGGTTGTTCCGGGAGCCCGAGGAATAGCGCAGCTCGCCCGGGTTCGCCTTGCCGTACTCCATCATCTCCTCGAAGGTCGACCAGCGCGTCTCCTCCACGCGTCCGCCGATCGCAAAGGCGTTCGAGACGGCCGAATGGAGCGGCTTGAAGTCGGCGTAGTTCCAGTCCGCATTGCCGAGAACGGGCTGCAGGACGAGCGGGGCCACGTAGCCGTCGAAGATCGTGTATCCGTCGGCAGGCCTGCTCATCGCGGTGATCTGCGCCTTGGTGCCGGCGGCGCCGGGCAACGAGATCACCGGCATGTCAACGCCCAGCTCCTCGCTCATCGCCCTGGCAATGATCTGGGACACGGCCATCGCATTGCCGGGGCCCCATGGGTGAATGACTTCAATGGTTCGCTCCGGGTATTCGGCCGCAGCGGACCCCGCAGACAGGGCCAGCGCGAAGAGGGCTCCCAATCCGGTTCCGAGCTTTGCAAACATGTTTTTCCTCCCTTGGCGTGTTGTGGTCCGTATCGTTCAGTTTCCGGGCATGGCGACGTCTTCCCGCGACAGATCGAAATGCGCATAGAGCTCTTCCGGAGCGTCGTGGTTCCGGAAGTGACGCGCGATCTCGCGCTTCAGCCGCGCGGCCACGTCCGGGTCTGTCAGCGGGCTTTCCTGTCGCGGGTCGGCTTCGACATTGTAGAGGACGGTCGCGCAGTCCTGGAGCGACTGGCCGTCCATGCCGACCTGGGTGTTCTTCGGATCGAGCCGCATGCGCAGGGTCGGCACGCCCTTGGTGAAATCGAACGGCGGGACCAGCTCGCTGCTCTTCAGCTCCTCAAGGCCGAAGAGGTCGATCATGTGCGACGGCATCAGTGTGTAGAGGTGCAGGTTCCCGCCGGTGAGGTCCTCGGGATAGAGGTAGTAGCTGTAGGTGCCGTCCGTGACCCCGGCAGGCCCCGCGAACATCCCGAAGACGACGCTGTCGTGCTGCGGCGCATCAGCGTTCAGAAGCGGCAGGAGCGACTTGCCGGTCACGGAGTCCGGAACCGCGCACCCATGCATTTCAAGGAATGTGGGCATCAGGTCCGTTGTCTGGGTCAGGCTTTTCCGGCGCGTGCCGGACTGCGCCGCGTGGTCAGGGTGCCAGACCATCAGGGGAATGTGGCTGATTTCCTCGTAGTAGGGCATCCGGTTCTTGGCCCACCAGTCGTGCTCGGACAGGAGGAAGCCATGGTCGGTGCCCAGCACCAGGGCAGTGTCCTTCCAGAGATCGTGGACGTCGAAGTAATCCAGCAGCCGCCCGAAATGCTCGTCGCACATGGCGACCAGCGCTGCGTAGTTGCCGCGGATGGCGGCGACCTCCTCGGGAGAGTTCGCGTTCTTCTCGTACATCGGCCAGTCGAGGATCTTGCCGTTGTACCCGGTGTCATAAGCCGCCCTGAACCGCTCGGGCGCGACGAAAGGCTCGTGCGGGTCGAAGCACTCCAGCTGCAGGAACCAGCCGTCGGCATCGCGGTTGTCGTCGAGGAAGTCGAAGGCGCGGGCAAAGCACCTGGCCGCGGGGAAATCGTCCTCTTCGACCAGACGCTCATGAGTGATGGCACCCCGCGACCTCCTCCACGCCATCCTGTCGGAATTGCCGCGCGTGACCGGCCCGTCCGCGGGCAGCTTGTCCAGGGGGTAGTGCCGCTCGTCGAACCTCTCCCGATAGCGCTCCAGCGGCGGGCGCACGAGAGCCCGCAGGGCGTCATACTCCTGCCCGCGCACGAACTCCCAGCTGTCGAAGGCGTTGGCATAGCCCCAGCCGCCATTCTCGAAATAGTGCAGGTGATCGGAGACGAGATGGGTGTAGACGCTGTTCTCGCTCAGGATGCGGGCGAAACTCTCGTCGAATGGCTCAAGCGGCCCCCAGTGCCGGTGCATGAAGTTCAGACGGCCCGTGTGCATGTCCCGACGTGCGGGCATGCAGGGCAGCGAACCGACATAGTGCTTGTCAAAGGTGACCGAGCGCGCAGCGAACCGGTCGAAGTTGGGTGTCGCGACAGCCGTCCCGCCGTAGGCGCCGATCGCCATGCGGTTCAGGGAATCGAACATTGCAAGAATGGTTCTCATGCGCGCTGGCCGTCCCCCCGTCGGTCGCCGGAGGCACGTTGCCACTCCGCAAGGCATTCTGTAAAGTGAATTTAAGTGCATTGTCCTTTCGAAAAGGGAATACGGTTGGAAAGAGGCCTGGAAGCGTTCCTTGCCGTCGCCAGGTGCAGGTCCATCACCGCCGCGGCGTCCGCCATCAACCTCGCGCAATCTTCGGTCACAAAGCGCGTCGCCGGCCTGGAGGCCGAACTCGGCACGCCGCTCTTCGATCGCGACCGTCGCGGCATGTCTCTGACAGAGGCAGGGAAGGCGTTCCTCCTGCGCGCGGAGCGGATCGAGCGTGAATACCGCGACGGGCTGGAAGAGATCGCCGTCATCGCGTCGGCAGGCCTGTCCGAACTGAAGGTCGGGGCCGGTCCCGTCTTTCACCTGAAGTGGGTCGCCGGACTGTTCGCGGACCTGAAGTCCCGGTTTCCGAAGCTGAGGCTCGACCTGACGACCGACCACAGGGACAGCATGGGCAAGCTGCTCATGTCCGGTTCGCTGGACGTGTATCTGGGAATACTCGCTGACGACGAAACGGACGACTCGCTCTTCGTCAAGCACGTGACGCAGGTCGAGCACGGGATCGTCCTGCGGGAAGACGATCCGATTTCGCGCAATGGCAAGATCGATCCGGCCGATCTCTCCGGCTATCAATGGGTGAGCTTCACGGTCGATCCGGTCACCGAACGGAGGATCGAACGATTCACGGTCCCCAAGGGGTCGGGGAAGTCGCTGATCGACATCCGCACAGCCTCCCTGGCGACAGGCATGCAACTGGTCAGGACCGGACGTTTCGTGATGTCGGCGCCCCTTCAGCTTTCGGACGCCGTTGGCAAGGAGGGACTGGTCATCCGACCGGTCCTGCATCGAATGCCGCCGCGCGATGCCGGGATCCATGTACGGAAGAGCGCCTTGGAATGCGGGGCCATCAAGGCCGTCATTTCCCACTTCGATCACGTTCGAACCGAGAACTGACAACGTCCCGGTTCGCGTGCCCGCAAAGGCCGCGTTCGCACTGCCGCCGCGGCGGGCGGAACCGGAAGCCTGGCACCATGAAGGCCAACCGGAACGATCTGCGCAGCACGAGCCTTCCCTGGTTCGCCGGAATGAATGTCGCCGGCATCGGGAAGCAGCGCGCGCAACGCTGGCATGCCCGCGCGCGGGGCTCGAGCGCGTCGCGGCCTGAGCGCGCGCTACAAGTCCAGGACGATGCGAAACCCCGTGTGCGCCGTCGTGCTGTCGGGCGAATTCCCCGTGCGTGCGGCAATCCTGTAGCGATAGCAATAGCTCCTGTGGCACAAGAACGAGCCGCCCTTGGCAAGCTTGAATCCCTTCGTCTGGGCGCGCCGCGCCTTGGCCGCTCTCCTCTGAGACCGGATCACGAAGGGCTCGGCCGTCCACTCCCAGACATTGCCGACAAGATTGTAGAGCCCGTAGCCGTTGGCGGAAAAGCTCTTCGCCGGCGCGGTCTCGGCATAGCCGTCAGCACAGGTGTTCGTCTCGGGAAAGCGTCCCTGCCAGATGTTGCAGGGAAAGTGGCCGGTGTCGTCGGGCTCCTCGCTGCCCCAGGGAAACCTCACGTCTCCCAGCCCGCCCCGTGCCGCGTGCTCCCACTCGGCCTCGGTCGGAAGGCGCCCGCCGATCCACGTCGCGTATGCCCGCGCATCGTTCCACGAGACATGAACCACCGGATGGTCAGGCCTGTCTCGTGCAACGTCCCTGTCCGGCCCGTGAACGTGCCGCCAGTCAGCACCGTCCACGCGCCTCCACCACGTCACGTTGCGCACCGCTTGCGTGGGTCCGGCCCTCTCGGGCGCCTGCGCCCAGAACACGAATGACCAGCCAAATCGCTCCGCTTCGGTGACATGGCCGGTCTCGTCCACGAATGCCGCGAACTGCGCATTCGTCACGGCGGTTTCGCCGATGCGGAACGGCGCGACGCGCTTGGTGCGCAGAGGGCCCTCGGCGTCATCCAGAATGACAGGATCGCGCGTTCCGACCAGCGCCCGGTCGCCCGGAATCTCGACGGCCGGCGGCGTCTTCGAAGACAAGGCGGGCAGGCGGTGACCTGCCGTCGCAACTCCGGGTCGAGCGGATGCAGGACGGCGTCCCCGTCTGGCCGGCATCGCCTCAGCCATCCAGCAAGGCACGCGCCAGGTCGTGATCCACGCAGAGATGCGTCGCCAGTCCGGCGTTCAATGCCGCGCGCGTCGCATCGCTGCGGTTCGCCCCGCACACCACCAGGAGCCGCTTGCGCGCCGATCTCAGGTCGTCGAGCGTGGCGGCGATCAGCCTGTCGTGCGGAGGCATCTCGATCTCCCGCCCGTCGGCCGCAATGTATCGGCAGCAGATTATGCCAACCGCGCCGGCCGCCCTGGCCGCCTGCAGCTCTTCGGCGGTCGCGATCCCGGCCGCGGCCAGATGGGTGTCGGCGGCGACGTTGCCGATCGAGGACACGGTCAGGTCCAGGCCCCGGAGCCGCCCGAGCTGCGCCTTGATGGCGGGCTCGCGCCGAAACGTCTCGGCGAGCGCTGCCGTCGAGATCAGCCCCGGCGCGTGCAGCGTGTAGCAGGCAGCCGCCTCCAGCCTCCCGGAAATCTGGATCGTGCAGTTCTCGGAGGCTGGAACCCGCTCCGAGATCATTGACCCGACAAGCTGGCAGACCTCCACATCGGCGACCGGCCTTCGCGGCATCGCGTCGGCAACCGACATGATCGTCTCGCCCCAGGCCACGCCGATGGTGTCGCCCGCCTCGGCCACATCGAGGATTGCGGCCGCCGCCACTCGCGCAAGCTGCCCGAGGCTTTCGCCGCGGCAAGCGCTTTCGTCAAGCGCCGACGTCTGCGAGACATAGACGTCCTCGACTCCAAACCTGTCCCGCAGGTTCCGCGCAACGCTTGACCCTGCAAAAGCCTTGCCGTCCACGCGGATGTCGACGATCCCCAGCGCCCGGCTCTCGCGCAGCATGTTCACGATGGTTGCGCGGCTCACCTTCATCCGCTTGGCGATTTCGCCCTGCGTCATCCCCTCTCCGTAGTACAGCAGCGCCACGTTCGAGATCTGCGCCTCCTTGTCGCCTGCGGCGCGGCAGGGGGATGCGGACCTGTTCATGCCGTCAGGCGCCCGCCTTCCCGCGCCCGCCCTGGCCACAGTTCCGCCGAAACCAGCCATGGCATCTGTCGATCCCTTCCCGGCTCAGCTCCTCGACCGGCCCTCTCAGCATCGCCAGATGCGTCGTCATCGCCGCTTCCTCCGGGTACATCGCAACCGAGGTCGCCTCGGTCGCCGACCTTTCCATCGTGAGGACTCCATGCGCCTTCACCAGTGCGGCCATCCCGCCATCGGCCGCCTCCAGAACGGCGTCGCCCGTGTCCACCTCTCCGGAGCGTCGCATAGCGCGAACACGGCACGTCACGCCCGAGGACACGGGTGATCGGAGCGAGAACGGCCGGGATCCGCTCGCCGCGCGCGTCGATCCTCCCCCACAGCTCCGCAGGCACGCCCGCGATGTCCTGCCCGCTCTCGCCGCCGGAACCCTGCCTGACCTCGCTCGGGACCCCGGCCTCCGCGCCGCAGGCGCCTTCAGGCGAGCAGGCCGCGGCCTTCACCGCCGCCGCCCCGACATCGAGGCCGATCCAGAGCGCCCTCATGCCCGTCCCTCCTGGATTCGGGGCGGACGGTCGACCGAGAGCGCCGGCAGCGGCCCGTTCCACGCCTCGACCTGCACGAGCGCGGTGTGCGCGATGTTGCCCTGGCTGAGCTGCGAGCATCCCTTGTCGATGGTCAGGACGTTCGGGTTGCCGTGCACCTCCAGCCACGCGCCGCTGACGACCTGCGGATCGAGCCAGGCGCCCGTGGCGAGCGCGATGCAGTCCGGCCGGATGTCCTCGCTCAGCCGCAGGCCGGCCAGACAGGCGCCGCGCGCATTGTACAGGCGCACGACACCGCCTTCGGCCAGCCTCAGCGCGGATGCCGTCGCCGGATGCACCAGCGCCGGCTCCCGCCCCCTGACCTTGTCGCCCTGCGATTCGCTGCCAAGGTCGTTCTGCGCGTGAAGCCGGGTGTCCGGCTGGCAGGAGATCAGGTGCAGGGCGCCGGCCGGCGCATCCAGCAGGGACTCGGCCGGCGGCAGCCACGCCGGATGGCCCGGGCAGTCGGCCAGGCCGAACCCGGCGATCGTTTCGTTGAAGAGCGTGATCCGCCCGCTCTCCGTCGCCAGGGGCGCACGTTCCGGATCCCGGGCGAAGTCGCGCATCAGGCGGCGATGATCCTCGGCGTCGGGCACCGTGAACACGCCCTCCTCCCTGAACCGCTCGAATTCCGGCAGTCCGAAGCCATGCGCCTCGGCGACCTCGCCGGCGCGCTCCCACAGCCGGCGCAGCCAGGCGCCGGCGTCCCGCCCCTCCGTGAAACTGTCCTCGATGCCCAGGCGCTGCCCGATCCGGCGGAAGATCTCGTGATCATCCCGCGACTCCCCCGCCGGCGGCAAGAGCCGGGACATGTAGACAAGGCGCGGGTCGCGGCGGTTCATCATGATGTCTGCGCGCTCCAGCGGCGTCGTTGCGGGCAGGACGATGTCGGCCCGGCGCGCTGTCGCGGTCCAGGCGTGGTCGTGAACGACGACGGTGTCGGGACGGGTCCATGCCGCGTCGAGGCGGCGCAGGTCCTGATGGTGATGGAACGGGTTGCCGCCGGCCCAGTAGACCAGCCGGATGTCCGGATAGGCTCTTGTCTCGCCGTTGTAGCGGTAGCGCTTTCCCGCGTTGCGCAGCATGTCGCCGAGCCGGGCGACCGGGACGGAGTCCTCGACAGGGTTTCGTCCCTGAGGCAAGGACGGCCACGGGATGAGCCGCGCGGGACGCCCCACCGGCGACGTCGACCCGTAGCCGAACGAGAATCCCGTGCCTGGCTGGCCGATCCGGCCCAGGACCGACGCCAGCGCGAGGGCCGCCCAGACCGGCTGCTCTCCATGATCGGCCCGCTGGATTCCCCACGTGACCCCGATCATGCTGCGCTTGCCGGACAGCTCGCGGGCCAGGGCCCGGATCCTTTCTGCGGAAACGTCGCATATCGGGGCGGCCCAGCTGGCCGACTTCGCCACCGCGTCGGTTTCGCCGGACAGATACGCCCGATACTGCGGCCAGCCACTCGTGCATCGCTCGAGGAACGCCCGGTTCTCGCGCCCGGAAGAGACGATTTCATGGGTCAGCGCAAGCATCAGCGCCGTGTCGGTGCCGGGCCGGATCGAAATCCATTCGGCGTCTGCAAGGTCGCTCCGTTGCGGCGAGACCGACACAAGCCGCGCGCCGCCTGCCGCCAGCCGGCCAAGCCAGCCGGGGATCTCGTGACCGCTGGTGCCCGACGACGCGACCTGCGCCGTGCGAGCGGATATGCCGCCGAAGGCCAGGAGAAGCTGGCAGTGTTCCGCGACTTCCTCGATGCTGGTCACGCCGTCGTGGACCTGCCCGAGGCTCATGCCAAGCACGTGCGGAAACAGGACTTCCGCCGCCGCGTGCGAATAGCTCCCTTGCGACCCGACATATCCCCCGAAGCAATTGAGAAACCGGTGAAGCTGGCCTTGCGCATGATGAAACCGTCCCGCGCTGGACCAGCCGTAGGAGCCGGCGAATATCGCGCCGTTCCCGTGCAAGGCCTTCACCCGGGCCAGCTCGTCGGCGACGAGCCGCACCGCTTCGTCCCACGGCACGCGGACAAAGCCGTCCGATGGCCGTCCGGCGCCTCGGTCGCCTTCGAGCCAGCCCTTCCGGACGGCAGGCGCGAGGATCCGGCCCCTGTCATTCGTTGCCGCCGAGAGCCACCCGCGCCCGATGCGCGACGGCGCGGGATCGTCGGCGATCGGATGGAAGCCGCCCCTTTCGTCAAATGCGTAGGTGCCCCAATGGGCCGCGGTGTAGCGCATCGCGCATTCCCTCCCGTGCCAACGCGCTTGCCATTCTCACATGACCGGCATAATGACAATTGTCAAACCAGCGGGGAGCGCTTCATGCGCAATCACAGATCCACGGAGGACATCGCGCTCGGCATCAGGCGCAGGGTCTTCGGGCATGCGATCCGCAACAACGGCGGATACCTGAGCCAGGCGTGTTCGGCCGCCGAGCAGATGGCCTGGCTCTACAACGAGGAGCTGAACCTCGGGGCGCCAACGCTGCCGATGGTTCCCGGGCCCTTCGCCGGCGTCCCCGCCCCCGGCAATGGCGCCTATCGCACGGGCGCCGGATACAACGGGCCGGCAAGGCCGGAATTCGACAGGCTCTTCATCGCGCCGGCACATTACGCCCTCGTCGCCTACGCCACGCTGATTGAGGTCGGCCGCATGGCGCCCGAAGGCCTCGAGATGTTCAACAGGGACGGGTCTTCCGTGGAAATGATCGGGGCGGAGCACAGCCCCGGCATGGAAGTGCACAACGGCACGCTCGGAATCGGCCTCTCGACGGCGGCGGGCCTCGCCTGGGGCCGCAAGCGCCGTGGCGAACCCGGGCGCACCTGGGTCTTCATGTCCGACGGCGAGGTCCAGGAGGGACAGACCTGGGAGGCGATCGCGGCCGCGGCCCACCACCGGATCGACACCCTCCACGCCATCATGGACGTCAACCGGCAGCAGTGCGACGGTGCCATGTCGAGCGTCATGGACGTCGGCGACATCAAGGCCAAGATCGAGCGCTTCGGCGGCGTGGCCGTCTGGGCCGACGCCCACAGGCTCGACCAGATCCGCGAGGCGGCACGGACGCCCCACCGCGGCAAGCCCCTGGTCATCCTCGCCAACTCGTCGCCTTTCCGCGGCATGCCCAGTCTCCAGCTGCGCTTCCCGCGCCTGCACTACGTCCGTTTCAGGTCCGAGGAGGAGCGCTCCAGGATGAACAGGGAGATCGCCCGGTCCCTCGGCGTCGACCCGGTCGCCTGCGCGGGCGCGCACTGATGGCCGAGCTTGTCAGCCGCCCCTACGCACGGGCCTTCGAGGCGTACGCGACACGCCATCCGGACGAGGTCCTCTGCCTCTCCGCGGACCTGACGTCGTCATGCGAGATCGACGGCTTCCGCGACCGCCACCCGGAGCAGTTCCTCTCGCTCGGCATGGCCGAGCAGAACATGATGAGCTTTGCGGGCGGGCTTGGCCTCGCCGGGTACCGGCCGTTCGTCCACACCTTCGGCGTCTTCATGTACCGCCGCCCCTACGACCAGCTGGTCGCATCCGTCGCCTATCCCCGGCGCAAGGTCAGGCTCATGGGCTTTCTTCCGGGCGTGACGACTCCCGGCGGCATGACGCATCAGGCGATCGAGGACATCAGCGTCATGCGCTCGATCCCGAACATGACGGTCCTGGAATGCGGCGACGCGACGGAGGTCGAGTCCGTCTGCGAGGCGGCCGACAGCATCGACGGCCCCGTCTGGTGCCGCGTCCTGCGCGGCTCGGTGCCGCGCCTGTTCGGCACGCCGATCACGGTGGGCGAGCTCCGCGTCCTGTCCGAAGGCGCGGACGTTCTCGTCGTCACGTCCGGCATCTGCACGGAGGAGGCCATGCGCGCCCGCGCCGCGCTCGCAAGGGCGGGCCTGTCCATCCGGCACCTTCACCTGCACACCATCAAGCCCTTCGACGCCGCGGCCCTCCTGGACCACGTCGCCAGCGTGACGCACGGCGTGGTCACCCTCGAGAACCACGTGACCGAAGGCGGCATCGGCTCCCTTGCGGCAGAGGTGATGGCGGACGCCGGCGCGGGCAAGCGGCTCGTGCGGCTGGGCCTGAGGGACACCTATGCGCACGGGGGGTCGCGCCCCTACCTGATGCGGCACTACGGCCTCGACGCGCTGGCCCTTGTCAAGGGCATCGAAGGCCTGCTGGGCGAGGAGTTCGGCATCACCGAGGACGACCTCGACGCGGTCCGCCTGGATGACGTGCACTCCCTGGCCAAGGCGGAGGCGCTTTGACGCGGGCGGCCGGGTTCCGGATTCCGCCGCGCGGCGCGAGGCCGCGCCATGCCTCAGAGCTTGACCTAAAAGTCATGCCAAACACTATATGCTGTGCTAACATCCCTTGAATACGCCATTATGGAACTATATATGGCCTTTTCAGGTCAAGCTCTCAGTGAAGGACCGCGTCCGCGGGCGCTGACCGGTTCGACTTCGCGACCCTCTCGCCGATGATCAGGCCCTCCGGCCCTGCACTCACCTTCGCGGCCTGCCCGTCGCCGATGTCTCCGGCGAGCAGCATCTCGGCCAGCGCGTTCTGGAGCGCGTTCTGGATGACACGCTTCAAGGGCCGGGCCCCGTAGACCGGGTCGTAGCCTTCGTCGGCAAGCCATTTCCGGGCCGACTCCTCAAGATCGACGCCGACGCCCTGCCGGGAAAGCCGCTTCCGAAGCAGGTCGAGCTGAATCTCGACGATCCCGTCCATGTCTTCCCGGGTCAGCCGGTCGAACACGATCATGTCGTCAAGCCGGTTCAGGAACTCGGGCCGGAAATGGTTGCGCACGGCCTCCATCACGTCCCGCCGCGCCTGGTGCGCGTCCGCGCCGTCGGGCAGCTCGCTCAAGGCCTGGGACCCGAGGTTTGACGTCAGGATGACGAGCGTCTGCTTGAAATCCACCCTGTTGCCCCGGCCGTCGGTCAGGACCCCGTCGTCGAGCACCTGCAGCAGCACGTTGAACACCTCGGGATGCGCCTTCTCGACCTCGTCGAACAGGATCACCTGGTAGGGGCGCCGCCGGACCGCCTCGGTCAGGACGCCGCCCTCTTCGTGGCCCACGTATCCCGGAGGCGCGCCGATCAGCCTGGCCACCGAGTGCTTCTCCATGAATTCGCTCATGTCGATTCGCGCCATCGCGCGATCGTCGTCGAACAGGAACTCGGCCAGCGCCTTGGTCAGCTCGGTCTTGCCGACGCCGGTGGGCCCGAGAAAGAGGAACGATCCGAGCGGCCTGTTCTCGTCCTGCAGCCCGGCACGCGCCCGTCGCACGGCGTTCGACACGGCACGGACGGCGGATGCCTGGCCTATCACGCGCCTCCCGAGCCCCTCCTCCATGCGGAGCAGCTTCTCGCGCTCGCCCTCGAGCATCCTCGAGGTGGGGATGCCGGTCCAGCGCTCGACCACCTCGGCAACCAGCTCCGGCCCGACCGCCTCCTCGACCATGACATGGCCCTCGCCCGCCTCCGAGCCGGCGGCCTGCTTCTCGAGGCCCGGGATGACGCCGTACGACAGCTCTCCCGCGCGCTGCAGGTTGCCGTCGCGCTTCGCCTGGTCAAGCTCGGCCCTGGCGCGGTCCAGCCGCTCCTTCACGGCGCGCGCGCGCTCGAGCCGGTCCCGCTCGGCCTGCCACGCCGTCGTCATGGACGCGGATGCCTGCTGAAGCTCCGCAAGCTCGCGCTCGAGCTTCTCGAGCCGGTCCCCGGACGCCTTGTCGTCCTCCTTCTTCAGCGCCTCCGCCTCGATCTGCAGCTGCAGGACCTGCCTGTCGATCGCGTCGAGCTCCTCGGGCTTCGAATCCACCTCCATCCGGAGCCGCGACGCCGCCTCGTCGACAAGGTCGATCGCCTTGTCCGGAAGGAAGCGGTCGGTGATGTACCGGTGGCCGAGCGTCGCGGCGGCGACAAGCGCGCCGTCGCTGATCCGGATCCCGTGGTGCAGCTCGTACTTCTCCTTGATCCCCCGGAGGATGGACACGGTGTCCTCCACCGTCGGCTCGTCAACCGTCAGGGGCTGGAACCGCCGCGCGAGCGCGGCGTCCTTCTCGACGTATTTCCGGTACTCGTCGAGCGTCGTGGCCCCGACGCAATGAAGCTCTCCCCTCGCAAGGGCCGGCTTGAGGAGGTTCGAGGCGTCCATCGCGCCGTCCGCCTTGCCCGCGCCGACGAGCGTGTGCATCTCGTCGATGAACAGGATCACGTCCCCGGCAGCGGCGGTCACCTCGTTCAGCACGCCTTTCAGGCGCTCCTCGAACTCGCCGCGATACTTGGCCCCGGCAATGAGCGCGCCCATGTCCAGCGCCAGAAGCCTCTTGCCCCGCAGGCTCTCGGGCACGTCTCCGTTGACGATCCTGAGCGCGAGGCCTTCCGCGATCGCCGTCTTCCCGACGCCCGGGTCGCCGATCAGCACCGGGTTGTTCTTGGTCCTGCGCGAAAGCACCTGCATCGTCCGCCGGATCTCCTCGTCGCGCCCGATGATCGGGTCGATCTTCCCCCCGGCGGCGGCTTCAGTGAGGTCGCGCGCGTACTTCCTGAGCGCATCGTAGCCGTCCTCGGCCGAGGACGTGTCGGCGGTGCGCCCCTTGCGCAGGTCGCCTATCGCCGAATTGAGCGCCTGGGCGGTGACGTTCCCCGCCTGCAGCGCCTCCTTCGCCCTTGAGCGCACGACCGCGAGGGCGGTCAGGACGCGCTCCACGGGAACGTAGGTGTCGCCGGCCTTGCGGGCTATCTTCTGCGCCTCGTCAAGCACCTTGACGGTCTGCTGGTCCGCGTAGACCTGGCCGCCGTCGCCCGAGACCTTCGGATTTCCGGCAAGGGCCTGGTCGACGGCCTCCACGACCCGCTCCGGCGCGCCGCCGGCGGCACGGATCAGGTTCGAGGCCAGGCCCTCGTCGTCGTCCATCAGCGCCTTCAGGAGGTGTTCCGGCACCAGTCGCTGGTGATCTTCCCTCGCGGCGATGGCCTGCGCGGCCTCCAGGAAGCCGCGCGACCGCTCCGTGAACCTCTGCAAGTCCATGTCTGCCTTCTCCCTCTCAGGCGCCCGCCCTTCCGCACCCTCTCAAGGCATGCTTCCTCAGGCCTCGCGGCGTATATGGGAATCGGCCCGCGGGGGCGCAAGGGGCGCGGCAGGGCGCGGGCTGCGGAGATCCAGTCACCGCAAGGCCATGGGACCCGCGCATCCGGGCGGACATGAGCCGTCTGGGCCGGCCGCGGACAATCCGAGTTCGGTCGCAGACAGTTCGAGCGGAACGCTGGCTGCGGTCTCACGCGGTCCGAGCCGAAATCCGCGATGGCCCCAGGCACGGGCGCGGATGGTCCCAAGCTGCTCATGCATGGACATCTTGAAGGACACGCAGCGAACAAATCACGGCGTTCGTGATGCCCGCGGTCCGGGGTCCGCCCGGACTCGCGAACGGAACGCAAGGGAATCAAGAGGCGAACCGCAACTGTTCAGGTTCTATCGGAACCATTCAGATACAAGATGTTGTCCTGATGCGCGGCCTTTGCGGACATCTGGCATCATGTACGGGGGCCGCATTCAAGACTGACGGACCTGACGGTTGCCGGCGACGGATCTGCATCCCGACAACCACAACATTTAGGCTTGCAATATGCATTGAGGACGAACTGTGGTTCTGAACAGTTACGGCGAACCATACGAGAATCAGGCCCGCTGCGTCATGAACCTCCGGCTGCCGAACTGCCTGAACGGCGGGCGAATCAGGCCTTCGCCGCCTGGCAGGATTAGGGCCCGTTGACACTCATGTCGCCGCGACCACGCCGGCGACGAGGTGGATCCCGGCGGCAAAGCTCGCGTCGGTCTTGTCGTACCGGGTCGCGATCGCACGGAACTCCCTGGTCTTCGCGAAGAAGTTCTCCACCAGGTGCCGCCAGCCGTAGACCTCCCGGTCATGCGCCCGCGACACCGTCCGGCTCCGCTTCGACGGGACCGCCGCCTCCGCCCCGCGTTCCGCCAGGTCCTCCAGCAGCCAGTCCGCGTCGAACGCCTTGTCGCCGACGAAGGCCCCGAACGCCAGGCCGTCGAGAAGCCCCGGCACCCCCTTGAGGTCGTGCGCCTGGCCGGGAAGGATCCTGAAGCGGACCAGATAGCCGAGCGCGTCCACGACGGCCACGACCTTGCTCGTCAGGCCGCCTCTGGAACGACCGATCCCCTGGCTCGAGGTCCCCCTTTTGCGCCGGACGCCTTCCGGTGCGCCTGGACGACCGTGCCGTCGACGAACACCCACTCGAGGTCGAACTCCTCCGACAAGGCGTCGGAAACGCGTTCGAAAACTCCCGAAAGCGCCCAGCGCCGGAACCGCTTGAAGACGCTGTTCCAGTTCCCGAACCGCGCGGGGAGGTCGCGCCACGGCGACCCCGTGCGGAACCGCCAGAGCACCGCCTCCATGAAAAGGCGGTTGTCCGCCGCCGTGCCGCCGGGATCGGACTTCTTGCCCGGCAGCATGTCCTCGATCCGCGCCCACATGGCGTCGGTCAGAACCGTCCTGTCTGCATTCATGATGTCACCTGTTTCCTGCCCGTGCCGCCGTTCCGGCGGTCATCGGGGAAGGAAATGGCATGGAAGCGGGCGATTCGCAAGGCAACTGTCAACGGGCCCTAATTTGGAGCGCCCAGTTGACCACATCCGTGAAAATCGGTACGGTCAACTGCTGAAATGGAACGCGCATTCCCCCTGGCTGCGCACGAGAGCGCACCCCAATGACCCGGGAAAATCCCGGCGCCTCCGGCGCCGCCAAGATCCTGAGCGTGGTCGGTCTCAGGAAGAGCTATGGCGGACTGAAGGCTGTCGACGACGTTTCCTTCGAGGTCTTCGAGGGCGAGATCCTGGCGCTCGTGGGTGACAATGGCGCCGGCAAGTCCACCCTCGTCAAGGCGCTTGCAGGCGCGCAGCCGCCCGATGGCGGCCGCATCGAAGTCGATGGCGAATTGCACCAGATGAACTCGCCTCGCGATGCCAGCGAAGCCGGAATCGGCTGTCTGCACCAGGGACTTGGGCTGGTGGACACGCTCAACGTGCCGGAAAATGTCTTCCTGGGACGCGAACTGCTGAAACGGCTGCTCCTGGCAATTCCGCAACTTGACCACGGGCGAATGCGCGAGCGGACCATCGAACTGCTTTCCGGGTTCGGCATCTCCCTGCCTCGGCTCAATGATCCCGTGATCCGACTGTCCGGCGGCCAGCGCCAGACCGTGGCAATCAGCCGCTTGCTCCTCCAGGAGGTTCGCCTCGTCATCATGGACGAGCCCATGGCGGCCCTCGGGGTAGAAGAGGGTCGTCGGGTGCTGGATCTTGTCAGGACCATGCGAGACCGCGGCATCAGCATAATTGTCATTACCCACAATCTTGAGCACGTATTCCAGCTCGCGGACCGGATCGCGATCATGAAGAACGGCCGCCTCGTCGACGTGGTGAGTTCTGCCGCCACGACGCGTGACGAGGTTGTGCGCCTGATCACCTTCGGAGCGGCAGCGTAGAGAGATGAGGCACGCCTTGAGCTCGAATGCGAACCCTCAGCCCGGCATCGGTCACGCCGACCGACGGTGGCTCTTCGAAGGGATCGGACTCACGGCGGTCATCGTGACGCTTGCCATCCTTTTCATCCTCATCAATCCGCGCTTTGGCACGATGACCAACTTCATCAACATCCTGACCCAGGCATCCTTCATCATCGTCATGGCAGTCGGCATGACGTTCGTGATCACGAGCGCCGGCATAGATCTCTCCGTGGGCTCGGCGGTTGCGTTGATCACTGTCGTGGCATTCGGCTTGATCAAGGACGGCTTGAATCCGCTGCTCGGCGTCGCGCTCATGTTTGCCCTCGGGGCCTTTCTGGGCTTCTTGACCGGATCGCTGGTTGCGTACGTGAAGATCCCGCCGTTCATCGCGACGCTCGGGATGATGGCCGGGCTTCGCGGTCTCGCACTGGTCCATTCCGCGGGAGAGATGCATTTCGGGCTGCCGGCATCGGTCACCTATGTCGGGCAGGGCGTGCTCGGCGGCGTGCCGGTGCCCGTGATCATCTCCCTGGCGGCTGCCGCTTTCGGTGCATGGCTCTTCAGCCGCACGCGCTTCGGCCTCCACGTGCGGGCGATCGGCGGCAACCGCGAAGCCGCACGCCTCGCCGGCATCCCGGTCAATCGCGTGGAGGTCATGGTGTATGTGCTCATGGGCCTGTTCACTGCATTGGGCGGACTCATCATGATGGCCCGCATCGATTCAACGCAGGCCACGATCGGGACCGCCATGGAGATTCACGTCATATCGGCGGTCATCATTGGGGGGACCAGCCTCTTTGGCGGTCGCGGAAGCGTCTACGGCTCGGTCATGGGAGCGCTGCTGCTCGCCATGATGACAAACGCACTGATCATAGCCGGGGTGGATTTCTTCTGGCAGCTGGTGGTCATGGGCGGGATCGTCCTGATCGCGGTTGCCATCAGCAACCTGCGTGAACAGCGCATACCTGCGCTGGCGCAATTCATGCGGCGCGCGCCACACGGCGGCGCCGAAGGCAAGCCGGTCCGCGGGTCGGCCCAAAACCAAGGAGGCACCTTTTCATGATGTTACGTCGTTTTTTCATCGCGGCAGCCGCGCTCGCGGTGCTCGCGCTTTCTCCGCCGGCGGCGAAAGCCGACACGATGCGGATAGCCTATCTCTCACCGTCATTCGACATCTCCGACGCCTGGGAGCGTGTCTTCTGGTCGATGCAGGGACGCCTCGAGGAGCTCGGGGTCGACTTTGAAGTCCAGCAACTCGCTGTCGCCAGCCATGTGGATCATGCAGGTCAGCTCGCACAGGTCGAATCGGTCATCGCGGGCGGTGTCGATTACGTCTTCCTTGGCCCAACGGAGTTCGAGGCAGCGATTCCGGCTCTGCGCAAGCTCAAGCAGGCAGGCGTCCCGACCGTCGTCTACAATTTCACGACGCCCCACGAGGACGAAGCTGCACGGGCGATGAGCTACATCGCGTTTGCCCACCATCCCGGCGGCGTCAAGTCAGGCGAGTGGGCGGTCGAGCAGCTCGGGGGCAAGGGCAAGGTCCTGGTCCTCCGCGGCGCGCCGGGCGTGGTCAGCGACGAGCGCGGCGGCGGGTTCCTGAGCGTTGTCGAGCAGCATCCCGGCATCGAGGTCGTCATGGGGCCCTACACCGACTTCGACCGCGCCAAGGCGTATGACGCCGCGCAGAACATGCTGGCCGCCCATCCGGACATCAACCTCATCTACGGCATGTCCACGACCATTGGCCTGGGCGCCGCACAGGTCGTTCGGCAAATGGGCAAGTCGGAGGACATCCTGACCATGGGATTCGGCGGCACGGGAGACGAAATCACCGCCATGAAAGAAGGCTGGCTGACCGCTTCGGTACTTCGTCCGATCGACGACAGCGGCGTTGCCGTGGCCGATGCATTCGTTGCACACAGCAAGGGCGAGGAGGTGCCGCTGGTCTGGGGCGGTTCCTTCGTGATGGTCGACCGGTGGTCCGACACCGACGAGATCCTGGAATACGCGAACCGCTATTCCCGGCCGAAGATGGGTCGCTAAGGGGGCATCGTTGGGGCCACACCTGCGCGGCCGGCCGCGTTTCTTCGCAATGGGGTAAGGATGCATGAAGGCCCTTGTGCTTGAAAGCAAGGATGAACTGGCGTTGCGCGACATCGCCATTGAGGAGCCGCTGGGCCCGCACGACGTGCGAATCGCCATCCGCCGCGTGGGTGTCTGCGGGAGCGACGTGCACTACTACGTTCACGGCGGAATCGGCCCCTTCACAGTGAAGGAGCCCATGGTTCTCGGGCACGAGGCGTCGGGCGTGGTCGTTGAAACGGGCACCGCAGTCACGTCCCTCTCCGTCGGCGACCGGGTCTGCATGGAGCCGGGCATTCCCGACCCGTGCAGCCGCGCCACACGCTTGGGCAAGTACAACCTGGATCCCTCGGTGCGATTCTGGGCGACGCCGCCGGTCCATGGCGTGCTGCGACCAACCGTGGTACACCCTGCGGACTTCACCTTCAGATTGCCGGACAGCGTGTCGTACGCTGCCGGGGCCATGGTCGAGCCGCTCGCGGTCGGCGTCCACGCTGCAACCAAGGCCCGGATATCCCCGGGCGCTTTGGCCGTTGTGATCGGCGCAGGCACGATCGGCATGGTCACGGTGCTTGCGGCGCTCGCGGCAGGGTGCAGCCGGGTGATCGTAAGCGACGTCCAGGAGCCAAAGCTGGAAATGGCGGCCGCGCTCGGGCCGGTGGTTCCCGTCAACGTTCGGAACGAAAGCCTTGCCAAGGCCGTCCGGCGCGAAACCGAAGGCTGGGGGGCGGATGTCATCTTCGAGGCGTCAGGCAACGGGCCGGCAGCCGCCGGCGTCTTCGAGTGCGTCTGTCCGGGCGGCACGGTTGTGTTTGTCGGAATGCCCGGCGCCCCCATTGCGTACGACGTGCTCGAGGCGCAGGTCAAGGAGGCAAGCGTCGAGCACGTCTTTCGATATGCACACGTTTATCCGCGTACGGTGGACATGCTGGCCTCCGGCACGATCAACGTCGATCCGCTGATCACCGATCTCTACGGCTTCAGGGAGAGCATCGCGGCTTTCGACTTTGCCCGAAGTGCTCCGGCTTCGGCAGTCAAGGTGCAGATCGAGCTCCCGGATTCCGCCTAGCCCGGGTGGCTCACCTGATCCGCACCTGCGGTGCTGAAGGGAAAGGCAAGTTCTTGATATAAAGTTGTTTTCTCCTGTCAGATTTGTTGCAGAATGCAGGATCCATGGTGGGTTCTGTTCCCCGCTGCAACTGCAAGGGAGAACAGCAAGATGAAATCCGTAACACTCACCGACGCCCGAATCAGGGCGCTCGAGCCCCGCAAGGCCGCGCATGACATCCGGGACGCGAAGCTGAAGGGCTTTGGCCTCCGGATGATGCCGTCGGGCCGCAAGCGGTTCTTCGTGCACTGCCAGCACGAGGGCAGGCGCGTGTGGCGTGTCGTCGGCGGAGCCGACGAGATCGGCGCGGGCGAGGCCCGTTCGCGCGCGGCGGCGATGCCGGCCGCGATCAGGCGGGACGGTTCGGTTCCGGCCTCGCCTGACGACACCGTCTTCGAGGCCGTCGCAGAGGCGGCGTTCCGCAGGAACCGGCGAATCTGGAAACCGCGGACGATGGAGGTGAACCGCGGGTATCTCCGCGGGCAGATCATGCCCAGGTTCGCGGGCCGCCAGATCGCGGAGATCACCCGCCGGGACGTCGTGCGGTGGTTCGCCTCTCTTGCCGCAAAGCCGGCCGCGGCGGACCGGTCGATGCCGGTCCTGTCGGTGATCATGCGCGAGGCGGAGCGTCTGGGCTTGCGGGAGGAGGGGTCCAATCCCTGCCTTGGCATACGCCGGCACCGCCGGAAGGGCCGGGAACGCTTCCTGTCCGACACGGACATCCGCTCCCTTGGCCTCTGCCTTGATGCCCGCGAGAATGAGCATCCCCTGGCCGTCGCCGTCGTCCGGCTGCTTCTCCTGACCGGGTGCCGACGGCCGTGTCATCGCCGCCTGAGCGGCACCCCAGATCCGGCGTCCTCGATGGCTGCGAGGATGTGCGCGATCCGGCGGTCGTCGCTCGGGTGGGTCTCAAGCCAGCCGACCTTCCCCGTCCCGCCAGTCGCGTGCGCCTCCGCCCGAAGGTCCATCCGGGTCATCCTGACGATGCTGTCGCGCATCGCGACCGGCGGGAACCCGGCTCCCTTGAGGATGTATATGGCGGTACGGTCAGCCTCGATCTCCATGGCTGGGCTGTAGGCGCGGCTGCCGATCTCGGCGCCGATCTCCATCCATTGCTCGTAGCCGTCAGGGTCCAGCGCCGCGCCGCTGGCGGCCGCGAGGCCCGCCATAATGCCTCCGGCGATCCCCGCGCCGACAAGCGCGTTGCCGGTCTTTTTCCGTACATGGCCGTACATGACATGGGCGAACTCGTGCGCCAGGACGGCGGCGATCTCCCCGTCAGTGCCCATGCGCCCGACAAGCCCCCCGAACATGCCCACCTCGTCGCGGTGGTCCCAGCGATTCCCGACAGGATTTCCTTTCGTTTGTTGTCATCTGGTTGCACGGCAGCCACGAATTTTCCTGTCACAGACCTTTCCCGCCGAATCGGCCTTGCCGCGGCCAGACAGGCAAAGGCCGGACAGCAGATGTCCGGAGATTCCTTTCGCAGGCATCCGTCGATGCCAGGGCCGTGCTTCGCGCCGTGCGTGCATGCTTCGACCGCATCCCCGACCCGACCGTCACGCGCGACTTCAGCCTTCCGGTAGGCCTGACGTCGGGGCTCGCGGTCTTCTCGCCCGGGATCCCGTCGCTTCTGCAGTCCGGCCGGCAGGTGCGGGGCGGCGAGGATCCGGTCCAGGCGCGGAACCTGCGCTCGCTCTTCGGCGTGGGGAAGGCGCCGTCGGACACGCGGATGCGCGAGCGGCTCGACGGGGCCGGCCCCCGCGGCCTCCGCCGCTGCGGTCCGGGGGCGTCCACGCCGCCCTGCAGCGCGGGAAGGTCCTCGAGGGCTGGGCGGCGTCCGGCGGGCGTCTCCCGGTCCCGGCGGACGGGACCGGCCGCCGCTCCTCGCACAGGGCCGTCTGCAGGCGCCGCCCGCGTCAGGACCCGCCGCGACGGGTCGAGGACCTCCTGCCGTCAGGCTCCGGGCGCGGCGACCGTCCGTCCCGACCACGCCGAGGCGTTCCCGCCGGCCCCGGAGCCGGTCCGGAACGAGGACGGCAGGAGGAGGAACGACTGCGAGCGGAACGCCTTGAGGCGGCTCGCCGGGGACCTCCGCCGGGAGCGTCCGCACACGGGAGGGCGGCCGGCGCCGGGGACGGGCCGGCGGCCGGCGGCCCGCACGTCAGGCTTCGTGAGCGGAGAAGGGCTTCCGCCCGTCCCGGGCGCGAAGCCGGGCGACCACGGGCCGCCGTCCGGCTGGCTCGATGCCAGCGGGACGAAGGAGACATGGGAGAGGCGCGACGGGAAGACCGGCATCGTGCACCGCTTCGAACGGGACCGCGGCCTGCCGGCCGACGACGCGAACTTCGGCCTGAAGACCGACATGCCCGGATGCGGGGAGACCGGCACGAAAGGGAGGGTCCGGAGGTTCTCGCGGGCCGCCGACCTCCCGCCCGTCCGGGACGCGGCGTGTCCGTCATGCGGTGCGGCCGCCGCAGGCGGGCGACCGGGAACGAGACGTTCCGGGCACCGGGACGCGGGAGGGCTGCAGCTTCGGGCACGGCTCCGGCCATGGCGGAAACCGCCCATGGGGCGTCTTCATGACGCTCGCCATGCCCGCCTTCCTGATCGACCGGTGCGGCGGCACTGCTGCCCGCCGTTCGGACGGGCGCGGGAACGTCAGGAACGCATCCCCTGCCTCCGGGACCGGATGCGGGAACCGGCCGGACCTTCGTCTTCCGGGACTGGAAGACCCCTGCCGCGCGCTCGCGGGAGAGCCTGGCAAGGAGGACCATGCCGGCCCGTCCGTGCCGGGCCGTGACCGCCCCGGCCACGCCCGGACGGCCCCGATCCCGCCCTTCGCCGGCAACGCCACGATCCCGGGCCGCCGCCCGGCCGCCGGTCGTGCGCACACGGAACTGCCGTCCGCCATGACCGCGCCTTCGCGCACCGACGGTCAGGCTGTCGGGAATTGCTGCGGTGGTCCGCGTAGGCGTTGATCCGTGGGCTGTCGGTATATACATTGACCCGCGCCGTGCCCATGAGGCGGCACCGTTCCTCCGGCAGCTCCAGGCCGACGCATATCCGGTGCGCCGAGCGCCGGACCCGCGGCAGGACACGATTGACCGCTGGCGTCATTTCGGCGCGGGCCAGTTCCCGGGACGGAGAGGGACTCGATTCGAGGACTCCGGCGACCGCCGCCTCGTGGCGTGCCGAAGGCTCCGTGATGTCGAGGGCGGGCTGGGCGCAGCCGCACAGCCCGGCCATGACGGCGAAAGGAAGAAAACCCTTCAGCGGCCGGAGCGCCGGGAAGCCGTCCTTCATATCGCGTCCGTGATAAGAGCTTGACCCCCCGTTCCACTCTGAAGTGCAACACCTGATGCAGTGTTCCTGGTCGTTCGGCGACACATGATGTTGCGAATCGGCCAGGCGGCGACGACAGTCCCTGTGATGAAGCAAGGAGACTGTCATGCCCGAGGGCCATCGCCACCTGACCTATGCGGAACGCTGCCAGATCCACGCCCTGAGGAAAAGCGGGCTTTCCGGCCCGGCGATCGCCCGCCAGCTCGGCCGCGACCGCACGACGGTCTGGCGCGAGGTGCGGCGCAACTCCGGCAGGCGCGGCTACCGCCACAAGCAGGCCCAGCGCAAGGCGGACAGGCGCCGCAGCGCGGCCTCGTCGGTGGCGCGCAAGATGACGCCGGAGCTGTGGCGCATGGCGGAGGAGCGGCTGGCCGAGGGCTGGAGCCCCGAGCAGGTCAGCGGGCGCCTCCGCAAGGAGGGCGAGCCGATGGCGGGGCGTCAGTGGATCTACGAGCGCATCCACGCCGACCGGAAGGCCGGCGGCGGTCTCTGGCGGCATCTCCGCCGCCGCGGGAAGAAGCCGAACTGGAAGGGCGGGGCCCACGCGGGCCGCGGCCGCATCCCGGGCCGGGTGGACATCTCCGAGCGCCCGGACGTCGTGGAGGCGAAGGAGCGGGTCGGCGACCGGGAGGCCGACACGAATCAACGGCAAGGGCACCGGCGGCGCGCTGGTGTCGCTGGTGGACAGGGCGTCCAAGTACACCCTGCTCGAAAGGGTCGAAAGGAAGACGGCGGACGCGGTCGGCTCGGCCATGACCGGCATGCTGGGCCCTCTCCCCGTGCACACGGTCACCGCGGACAACGGCAAGGAGTTCGCGGGCCATGCCAGGGTGGCCGAGGCGCTGGGCGCGGGGTTCTTCTTCGCGCGCCCGTACCACTCCTGGGAGCGCGGCCTGAACGAGCACGTGAACGGGCTGGTGCGGGAGTGGTTCCCGAAGGGCACGGACTTCCGCAAGGTGACGGACGCAGAGGTGCAGGCCGTCCAGGACCGCCTCAACGCGCGGCCGCGCAAGGCGCTGGGCTACCTCACCCCGTCCGAGGCCTTCCACCAGGCGCAGCCGCCCTGAGGGGGCCGTTCCGGGGCCGCCGGGGGCGGCTCCGAGGGGAGATGCGCGCTGTCCGCGGCCCGCCGTCCTCCGGTCGGGCTCCGCCCTCCCTGCGTCCGGCGGGCCGCGGACAGCGCCCGGCAGGGCTTGCACCGCCCCGGAAGACTGGCTACGCCTCCCGGTGAAGGGACCGCCGCCGCTCGGGCTTCGCCCCTCGCTGGCTGATGTTGCACTTCGGAGTGGAAGCGGCGACCTAAAATGTGGATGGCCTCCCCCCAGATGTGGCATTTCCCTGTCAGACACAATCCGGAGGACACGATGGCCTGGGACGAGACCGCCCGCGAGGAACGGGCGGTGATCGCGCCGCTGCTTCCGCCGCCGTCAAGGCTGGGCCGCCGCACGACGACCGATCTCCGGGAGGCCTTCAACGTGATCCAGTACATGCTGGCCACGGGATGCCAGTGGCGCGCGGTTCCCAAGTGCTTCCGCCCTCTGCGACCGTCCAGAACCACTCCTGCGCGTGGCGCGACAACGGCGTCCTGGAACGGATGCTGGACGCGCTGCGCACGCCGGGCCGCGCGCAGGCGGGGCGCGACGCGCAGCCGACGGCGGCCGCGATCGACAGCCAGTCGGTGAAGACGACGGAGGCGGGCGGGCCGACGGCGGCCGCGATCGACAGCCAGTCGGTGAAGACGACGGAGGCGGGCGGGCCGGCGGGTTGCGACGCGGGCAAGAAGGTCAAGGGCAGGAAGCGGCACCTGACGGTGGACGTCGAGGGGTTCCCGATCGCGCTCCGGGTGCACGAGGCGGACGTGCAGGACCGGGACGGGGCGCCGGCCGTCATCCTGGCGATGCTGGAGAAGGCGCCGCAGGTGACGAAGCTGTGGGCGGACGGCGGCTACGCGGGTCCGAAGCTCGAGGCCGCGCTGGCGGCGCACGGCCTGGGGTCGATCGTCGAGATCGTCCAGCGGCCCAGGGAAACAAGGGGCTTCACGGTCCTGTGCCGCCGCTGGGTGGTGGAGCGGACGTTTGCGTGGATGTCGCGGTGCCGGCGTCTGGCGAAGGACTTCGAGCGGACGCTGGAGAGCTCGCTGGCCTGGGCGCAGCTCGCGGCGTGCCGGTTCCTGATGCGGCGGGTGGCGCGGGGCCAGGCGGCTGGAATCACGTAACATATTGATATTATTGAATTATGATTCAAGCTCTAAGGGATCTCAGCCCGCCGCCAGAATGATGGCCGTTACGATCGCGCCCACCGCCGCGATCACGCCCGACAGTATGGCGGTCTGCCACCAGCGCGAGGTCGCGTCCCTGTCGGTTCTTCGCGTTTCCTGATCGGATAAATGCTTGGCCAGGTTCGCGATGTCCGTACGATATTCAGCCTGCATCGTCTTCATGCGCTCCTTCAGGACGGCGACCTGCCTGGTGAGTTCGTGGATGTCCGGCGCGTCGCCCATGCCGCAAGAATAGGTACGGCCGTCGGGACGGTCAAGCCGCCTGTGCTGGTCGCGCAGCGCCGCCATCAGCGGGGGCGAGACGCGCCGCGCGCGGCCGACGTCGCTTCGCACCCGCCGGCGCAGCGCCCGCACCGGATCCTGCCCGGCCGACCGCGCCCGGCAGTGCCACCGCTCGATCGTCGGGACCGAGAACCGCACCTTGCCGCCCCTGACGGGATGCTCCCAGTCCCGCAGCGACAGCCGTTCGAGCTCGGCCCGCAGCCGCCCCTTCGGTGGCGGCGACGCCAGGAGCGGGCCGACGACGGCGAAGCGCAGACGTGCCCAGCCGTCCCTGTCGCCCGGTTCGTTCGTGATGGCCATGATGGCTTCCTCCCCGTTGCCCTTTGCACGGGAGGCAGGTGCAGGGAGCCCTATGCCATCGCGACAGGAACACTCTCTGCGGGCCGGGCCCGGCCATCGCCGATTCCGCAATGTCCGGTCCACGGCATGAGCCAGGCAAGGCTCCGCAGCAGCCGGGAGCGCTCAGACCGGCCCCGGACCGAGCGCGCCAGGAAGACGGGCGGCGGCTCGTCCGGCAGACAGGCCAGCTCGCCCCGCTTGCACCGCCATTCCGCCGTCGCCGGGAAGCCCTCCCGCCACCACAGGCGCCATCGGCGCAGCGTTACCGCCGGAATCCCCCAGATGCGGCTGGCCGTCTCGACGGGAGCGCTGCCGCTCAGGATCATCAGGCTCGCCGCCAGGAACACCGGCGCAACCCTGTACCTCCTTCCGAAGAAGCGCACTGAGGGCGGAGTCTTCCGGAGACGGCAGTCGTCGCAGCAGAAGCTGTGGCGGCGGACGTCGTCGCGAAGGCCGGCCTCCCCGTCGACAGCTTCGTCTCCAGGGCGGCGCTCGAGGCGCTCTCCCAGGCCTCGGCCGGCATCTCGCTGAAGGCGATCGACGCCGCCGAAGGGGAGCGGTCGGCGGCGCGCGAGCGGTGGCGTCTCCGCCTGGAGCGCGCCGACCTGGACGTGGCCGCCTGCGAGCGCGCCTGGCGTTCGGCGGACTGCGCCAACCGGCTGGTCGCGCAGGAGCTGGAGGACAGGTGGGAGGCGGCCCTGGCCGGACGGCGGAGGCTGGGCGAGGCCCACGGCCGGTTCCTGCGGGAGCGCCCCGCCCGGCTCTCGCCGGAGGAGCGGGACGCGGTCCGCCGCGCGGCGGCGGGGATTTCGGGGCTGTGGGAGGGCGGCCGCCTGGAGACGCCGGAGAAGGCGGCGCTCCTCCGACTGATGGTCGACCGGGTGACCGCGACCGTCGTCGGTGACAGCGAGCGGGTCGAGGTCGGGATCCTCTGGCACGGCGGCGCGCGGCCCCGGGCGGAGATCCGCCGTCCGGTGCGGGAGGCCCGCCAGCTGAGCTGCTGGCCGGAACTCCGCGCGCGGATCCGCGCCCTGAAGGAGGAGGGCCGCAATCATGCCGAGATTGCCGGGATCCTGAACGGGGAAGGCCTGCAGCCGCCCAGGAAGAGCCGGTTCAACGCGGGCATGGTGGCCGGTCTCGCGGACCGGACGGGAGCAGTCCGGCGCACGGGCAGGCGGGGCCGGTCCGTGCCCGCCGAACGCCGCCCCGACGAGTGGACCATGGACGAGATGGCCGAAAGGGCCGGCATACGCAAGCCGACGCTGTACAGATGGATCCACGCCGGCAGGATCAGCGCCCGAAAGGTGGCCTGCCGGAGCAAGGGCGAAAGCGGATCAAGGATCTGGCTGGTTCACGCGGCCGGCGACACGTTCGAGTCCATCCGCAAATGGCGCGAAGCGCCTCGGTCGGAGAAGGACGGCAGGCCGATGCCGGACTTCAGGATCGCGGCCGGAGCGGACCTTCAAACACTATAGGGGCAGTGTAATGGGAAGTTGTCCACGGTCCACCTTTTCCTGTACCAGTCCAGCACCTCCGCGGCGTGGACGGCGTCGGCCTCCCCTTCGGCCGGCCGCTCGGTGGTCAGCAGCAGCCAGTGCAGCGGCTCCGCGCCGTCCGGGGCGTCGGTCTCGGTGGCGGAGACGGCGCGCATGGCCAGCGGCTCCGTGCGCCTCTCCTCCTACCTGGGTGGCATCACCGTGACCTCCGCCGCCCGTATCTCCAGGCGGGCGGTGCGCTCCTTTCGGGCCCTCGGGCCTCCGGAGGCCGGGATCGCCAGATCCGACACCGCGATGGCGGGCAGGGCCGCCGCGGGCTCCCACAGGCACCGTTCCCCGCCGTCCTCCACCATCACCCGCTGCTTCGCCGACCGGCTGGCGCGCACCAGCAGCGCGTCGCCGCCCTGTCGAGGAGCTGCCAGAAGTCGCCCTCGCGGTCGCAGACGGAGACCACCCGCGTGTCCGGGCAGGCGGCGGAGAGCTCCCGGGCGCGGTCCAGCCCGTCGATCCAGCGGGCGCTGTCGTCCTCCGGGGCGTCGCGGAAGGCCGCGTCCATGGCGAACAGGCCCAGCGGCCGGCCCTCCGCCGTCACCGCCAGCCCGGCGTGGGCCAGCAGGCCGGCGCTGCCCCTGCCACCGCCGCCCAGCTCCGCCAGGCACTCCGTCGCCTCCAGGCTGGTGTGGTTGAGTGGTGTCCTGTATGGCCTGTATGGTCAGGACGACGGGCTCGCCGCGGCAGCGGTCGCCTCGAAGTGCGGCCCCAGAATGTGCTCCATGGTCACCCCCGGGTTCGACAGCAGCCTGCACGCGGCCGTTTTCGCGGCCTTCACCGGGAAGATGACAGGCAGCTCCCCGCCCATGTTCTCCAGCCACGCCCTGCCCATGTCAAAGATCCGCCGCCGTATCCGCCCGTCGGTGTGGCCGGAGCGCCCGTACTCCCGCTCCGCCCAGTCCATGCCGTCCGCGCCGTCATAGGCGCCCGCCAGCGCGCCGACGGGGCGCCGACGGGGCGGCGCCGCATCCCGTGCAGCGTCTCGCGCCAGCCCTCCTCCAGCGCCAGGACGCGCACCGTGCCGGCCGCGGCCCGCCGCCCGCTGCCGCGCCCGGCGATGGTCCAGCCGGCCCGGTGGTAGCAGTATCCGCTGTGCTCCGGGCCGACGTGGGTGTAGGCCGCCACGGGACGGACCGAATACTGGGCCTCCCAGTCGTCCGCCACCCGCGCCGCCGCCATGCGCAGGACCTCCGACGCGAGACCGTAGACCGTACACCTGATCAAGGATGGCAGCGCGGCCCGTTGGGTCGGGGCGGCGTTCTCGAGCTTTCTGCCGTGATCGCGGGGATCGGCGCTTCGACGACGACTTGAGGCGTGACCGCATGATTTGTACGCTGGATTGCCCGGGTGCAGTTCAACTTGGCTCGTGATTGCGGTTCCGTTTTGCCGTACTGTAAGCGTGTCCGCGAACGACCGGGAAGACCGGCGTGCGCCGCGCTGTCGAGGCAGTTTCAGGCATGTGCCAGTCGGTCCATGACCGCAACGGCCGCCGCTTGGCCATGCTCGGTTTCTCCGCCGCCGCGTGGCGGCTCGCGCTCCGCGACGCCTTCATCGGATGGACGCCGGGGCGGCGGGAGCGGAACCTGCCCCTCGTGACCCCCGGCCCGAGGTTCCTTCCATGGACGGCGATCCCGGACCTCGGCTCCCGCGTCCTCTCGCTCGCCCGCAGGCGGCTGCCCGGGGACTGGACCGCGGCCAGGGCGCCACGACCGTGATCGCCACGCCGCTCATGACTCGAGCTGATTCCCGGTTCCTGTGCCGAGATCTCCAGCGTGAGCGCGTTCAGCGGGCGGATTGCGGCGCTGGAGGCGGCGGCCGGATCCGGTTGCGGATCTGAAGGCGAGACGTTCGCCGGAACCGGGGGCGACGCCTGCGCGGGAAGGGCAGGGATCATGATCCAAGGCCATGGTGTCGCACGGCACGGAATTCGAATTGCGGCCCAGGCAGCAAACGGCAACCTCGTCGCGGGGAGAAGGCGAAGGCAGGGGGTTTCGGTCGAGCGTGTCCAGTGCCAAGCAAATACTTGCGATGCTGCGCAGCAGGGCCGCGGGTGACGAGGAGCGGTTCTTCACCATCGCGCTCCAGGCGGCGGCTGAGGCGCGCCAGGGACGCGGCAGCCTGGCGCAGGATCTCCGGAACGCCGTGGAGAAGGCGCGCACCCCGCCCGGTCGTGGGCAGACCGTCGCCGTTCCGTTCGCGACGCCACGCGGCGATCTCGTTGACCTGATAGAGTTGCGCAGGTCCTGTCACCGTCTCGATGATGTCGTGCTGAACGTTCCGCTACGGGCCGGGCTTGACGACCTGGTTCGTGAACAGGCGCGCAGGAACCGGTTTCGCGAGCACGGCAAGACTCCAAGCCGGCGTATCCTGTTCGTCGGGCCGCCGCGGTCGGGGAAGACGATGGCCGCCGAGGCGCTGGCCGGCACCCTGAAGTTGCCATTGTTCGTTATCCGCCTGGAGGCGCTGATCACGCGCTTCATGGTAGAGACGACGGCCAAGCTGCGTCTCGCATTCGACGAGACGGCGAAACGCCGCGGCGTCTGCCTCTTCGACGAATTCAACGCCGTCGGCGGTCATCGCAGTGCATCCAACAACGTCGCCGAAATACGCAGGGTCCTGAACTCCTTCCCGCAGTTCATGGAAGAGCCGAACGCGACTGACAGCGTTATCTTCGGCGCGACCAACCATCCCGATCTTCTCGATCGCGCGCTGCTTCGACGGTTCGATCTGGTGCTGCCGTTCGAGATGCCGACCGACGACGAGATATGCAGGTTCATCAAGGCATATCTCATGCCAACGCGGCATCCGAATCTTGCCTGGGAGCGGATTGTGGATGCGGGGCGGAACCTGCTCACGACCAACGACGTCGTGGGCGCACTCGACGAACGTCGGGAGATGCGCGAGGCTTTTTCCGGCGCGCGGGGCTCGACCTGATTCTTGGCCTCCCCTTACGACCTTACGCACATTGACCTGTCGCGGCGGCTTCAGGTCACGGAATACAGGTCGGCTGCCCGGAACCGGATCGGCGCCGGCGCGCCGCGCAGCCGCGAGGAGCATGGCGGGAAGCGGCGCGACGCGCGGACCCGCCGCAGGGCGCCTTTCTCGAAGTCGATCTGAAGCGGGGAGCCAGGGTCGATGCCATCGAACGAAAGAGGGATGGCATCAAGCCGGGTGCGGCAAGGCTCGACGGGAACGGGAAGGGGACCGTGGGCCTGCACGGTCCCGCCGAGGCCCGCGAGGCATTTGCGGAGATCCTCAGCGAATGCCGGATATCCGGGCTAGAGCGCAGTGTACCCGCCATCCAGCATCAGCAAGTCACCGTTGACCAGGTCAGAAGCAGCCGAGGAAAGATAGAGGACCATGTCAGCAACTTCCACCGGAAGTCCGAAGCGCCCTGCCGGGATCCTTGCCTTCATCGGATCACCCTTCTCTGGTTCGCCCCAGACACGCTCGCCCATCGGGGTCAAGATTACCGTCGGGCAGATGGCGTTGCACTGGATGTTGAATTGCGCCCACTCGCAGGTCATGGACCTGGTCAATGCATTGAGGCCGTTCTTGGCAGCAGCGTAAGCACCGTGATCGGGGATCAGCACGACGCTGGTCTGCGACGAGACGTTCACGATCTTGCCCCGTTCCTGCTCAATCATTCTTGGTGCAAGCGCCTGCGCGAGCAGGAACGGCGCGCGCAGGTTCACCGCCATCATCCGATCCCAGTCTTGCACCTTTGCATCCAGTAGTGAGGCCGGTGTCGTGGTGGCTGCGTTGTTGACGAGGACATCGATCGTGCCGAAGTGATCAAGCGCCATTCGCGCTGCATCCCTCGGCCCCTCGACTGTCTCGAGTTCCGCCTCGACGGCAAGACACTCCCGCCCGGACCGCTCCACGGCCGCGCGGGCGTCGGCAAGCCCTCCCGGGTCGCGAGCCACCGCTACGATGTCGGCCCCGGCTTCCGCGAGGACTCTGCAGATCTCGAGACCAATGCCCTTTGATGCCCCTGTAACAAGTGCCCGACGTCCCTCGACTGAAAATCGTTTCATGTAAGGCTTCATTGTTTGCGTCCCCTCTCGTTTCCGGCGGGCCCCTTCATTTCCGCTCGCATTCCGTTTTGCCCTTCGGTGCCTTGGGCACAAAGCATACGCCGAGCGGGCGGACTCGGCACCACGAATGTAGCGGCTGAGGAAGATCGTCCTGATGGCGCGTCCCAGTTCCGCCAGCGCCTTGCAGATGCCGCAATGGGGCACGAACCGGCTGGCGCCGGCCGGACTCGGAAGGCCGCGGTCTGGTGTCGTTGTCCCTGCCAAGCATGACATGTGCCGTTGTGCCTGACGGAGGCGTTCCTTTCCGGGGAGCGCCGGAACCTGGAATGAAGGAAAGGACAACGACAATGCAGATCCTTGCCGGACTGGACGTTTCGGTGCAAGCACGTCCGCTGTCTCGGCCGGCGCCGACGGCAGGATCGTGGACGAGGCGAAGGTGTCCGTGGGCAGGTGGGTAAAGGCGCTGGCAACCCTTGCGGCGCTGTCCAGGTCCAGGGGAAGGTCCGTGATCCGCACTCGGGCAGGCGTCTATGGAGATCAAGCACCAGATCGCTGGCCTCGTCCGGCACGTCGGGCCTGAGGCGCTCGAGACACAGCTCTTTCTCGATGGTGCCGCTCGGGAGACATCCGTCTCTGGCTGCCTGCGCAAGCCTGTTCAGCCCGCCCTCCGTGTGACGCCTGCGATCGGCGATCCGGTGACCCGGCTCGAACGGGACCGCGAGTTGCGGTGCCGCCCTTGCCGCCTTGATCGGGACGAGCGCCCGCTTCATGTCGGCATGGCGCTTCGAGTGGGCCAGCCAGGCATCTCCGGACCGGAACGCGTCCCAATGGCATCAGGATGAGGATTCCCTGCGTTCCGACAAGGAAGCCCCCGCCCCGGGACGGACCCGTCGATCCTTGCCCTCGTCGCGCCAAGCGTCTAGGCGGCACCCATGATGCAGCCCGACGACCGCCTGATTGTCGCGCTTGACGTTCCGGACGCGATCGCCGGCCTCGATCTCGCCGCGCGTCTCGGCGACAGCGTCTCCTTCTACAAGATCGGGCTTGGAACGCTGACAGGCGGCGCCTTCGCGCTCGCCAGCGAGCTCAAGCGAGATCATGGAAAGCGTGTCTTCCTGGACATGAAGCTCTTCGACATAGGCGCGACGATCGAGGCCGCCGTGCGCGGTCTCGCCCGCTCCGACGTTGATTTCCTGACCGTGCATGGGGATCCGCATGTCGTGCGCGCCGCCTGCGAGGGCGCGGCCGGATCCCCGATGCGCATCCTGGCGGTCACGATCCTGACGTCGCTTGACCGAGGCGACCTCGATGCGGCCCAGATAAGGCCGGGAGAGATCGCCGATCTCGCGGCCGAGCGTGCCGCACGGGCGTTCGAGGCCGGCGCCGACGGCGTCATCGCCTCGCCCCGCGAGATCCGCGGGATCCGCGCGCTGCCGGAAGCCCGGGGCAAGCTGATCGCGACGCCCGGCGTCCGTCCGAGCGGCACGGATCCCGGCGACCAGAAACGGGTCGCGACACCGGCCGACGCCATCCGCGCGGGCGCCGACCACGTGGTCGTCGGCCGCCCGATCCGGCATGCGCCGGATCCCGTGAGGGCCGTGCGCGACATCGTCGATTCAATCCGGGGCCTTTGAGCCGGCTGCGGGGAGACGGCGCGCTCAGTTGGGAATCTCGCCCGTGATCCCTTCGACATAGAAGTCCATGCCCACCAGCGTTGCGTCGTCCGCGGTCTCGCCGGCGGCCAGCCAGGGCGATCCGTCCTGCCTGTTGAGCGGCCCGGTGAACGGATGGTACTCTCCGCTTGCGATCGCGTCGCGCAGCGCTTCGGCCTCGGCCTTCACGTCCGCAGGGACCGCATCGGTGATTTCGCCGATCTCGACCATGCCCGGGCCAATGCCGTCCCAGGTGTCGACGCTCTCCCAGGTGCCGTCCATCACGGCCTGCACCCTTGCGATGTAGTAGGGCGCCCAGTTGTCGATGATCGAGCTGACGCGCGGCAGCGGCGCGTATTCCGACATGTCCGAGGCCTGGCCGAACGATATCACGCCCGCCTCGGCAGCGGCCGCCTGCGGGGCGGTCGAGTCCGTGTGCTGCAGGACGACGTCCACGCCGTTGTCGATCAGCGCCTTCGCGGCATCCGCCTCTTTCGGCGGATCGAACCAGGTGTAGACCCAGATCACGCTCATCTCGACGTCCGGGTTCACCTTTCTTGCATGGATGTAGGCCGCGTTGATGCCGCGGATGACCTCGGGAATCGGGAAGGACGCGATGTAGCCGATCTTGTCGGTCTTCGTCATCTTGCCTGCAATGTGGCCCTGCACCGCGCGCCCCTCGTAGAACCGCGCGGAATAGGTGCTGACGTTGTCGGCCCGCTTGTAGCCGGTCGCGTGCTCGAACTTCACGTCAGGGAACCTCGCCGCCACGTTGATCGTCGGATCCATGTACCCGAACGAGGTCGTGAAGATGATGTCCGCGCCCTGGAGCGCCATCTGCGTCATTGCCCGCTCGGCATCGGCGCCCTCGGGCACGCTCTCCTGAAAGGCGGTCTCGACCTTGTCGCCGAAATGCTCCTCCACCGCCAGCAGGCCCTGGTGATGCTCATAGGTCCATCCGCCGTCCCCGATCGGCCCGACATAGACGAAGCCGGCCTTGACCGGACCGTCACCGTGGCTGTCGCCAAAGGCCGGCAGGCCCAGCGACGCTGCGGCCATGGCCGCAAGAAACGCGATTCTATTCATGTTTTCCCCCGTTTGGTGAATGTCGGGACTCTCCTCAGCCCGAAGCGTGGAACGTGCGCCCAAGCGCGTTCGGCGCATTGGCCTGCGCGCGCCTCCTGTCGGACGAAATGACGACAAGCACAAGGATTGTTATCAGGTAGGGGGACATTGACAAGAGCTCGACCGGAACCGCGATCCCGGCGGCCTGAAAATTCAGCTGCAGAACGCTTACGCCGCCGAACAGATAGGCGCCGAGCAGGACGCGCCAGGGCCGCCAGGAGCCGAAGACCACGATCGCCAGCGCAATCCAGCCCCTCCCGGCCGTCATGCCTTCCGTCCACTGCGGCACGATCACGAGGCTCAGGCAGGCCCCGCCGAGCCCGGCGAGCGCGCCGCCGAAGGCGATCGCCGCAAGCCTGGTGCCCAGCACGGAGTAGCCAAGCGCGTGCGCCGCGTCGTGGTTCTCTCCCACGGCACGCAGGATCAGGCCTGACCGGGTGGACCGCAGGTACCACCAGACCCCTGCCACCAGGGCGAGCGACAGGTACACCAGGGCGTGCTGGCTGAACAGGACAGGGCCCGCCACCGGCAGCTCCGACAGAACGGGAAGATCCAGTCGCGGCGACGCAGGCGGGCGAACGCCAACGTAGCCTTGCCCCGTCAGCGAGGAGATCCCCAGCCCGAACAGGGTCAGCCCGAGCCCGGTGGCCACCTGATTCGACAGGAGAACCTGCGTCAGCACCCCGAAAAGAAGCGCCAGCACGGCGGAGGCGGAGGCGGAGGCCAGGAACCCAAGGGCGGGCGAGCCGCTTTCGACCGCAGCAATGAAGCCGGCGACCGCGCCAACGATCATCATGCCCTCGACGCCCAGGTTCAGGACGCCCGACTTCTCGGCCAGGAGCTCGCCCACGGCCGCCAGCAATATGGGCGTCGACGCCAGCAGGAGCGCCGAGACGAGCAGCGCGGGGTTGATCGACCCTAGTTCCATGACGGCATCCTTCCCGTCCTCGGCAAGGCACGCCGCACCGGACACGCCAGCCTGCAACGGCCCTGGCGGGAGGCCGGCCGGCCTGTCCCGGTGCCAGTCACGCCTGCAACCTCGCACCGATCCTGACACGGTAGCCGGTCATCACGTCGAGGGCCAGGAGGAAGAACAGGAGCATGCCCTGAAACGCCTGGATCGCCGCCGCGGGCACGCCCAGCGCGGACTGCGCCGCCTCGCCGCCGATGTAGGTCAGGGCCATCAGGAGGCCCGCAAGCAGGATGCCGACCGGATGCAGCCGCCCGAGGAACGCCACGATGATCGCCGTGAACCCGTAGCCCACGTTGAAGTCGATGTTGACCTGCCCGGCTGGGCCGGCAACCTCGAAGAGTCCCGCAAGCCCGGCCAGCGCCCCGGACACGCCGAGGCAGGCCAGGACAAGCCGCTTGGCGTTCACGCCCGCGAACCTGGCGGCGCGCGGGCTTGCGCCCGCAAGACGGACATTGAACCCAAGCACGTGACGGGACAGCAGGACATGCCCGAGAATGACTGCGGCAAGGGCGGCCACGACGCCCCAGTGGACGCCGGATCCCGCGATCAGCTCGTTGTTCGCCGCGGCGTCGTAGTGCCTGAGGTTGCGCGAGCCGGGGAATCCGGCCCCGTCCGGGCTCCTCAGGGGACCGAGCGCCATCCAGGCCAGCACCTGCTCGGCCACGTACACCAGCAGGAGCGAGACCAGTATCTCGTTCGTGCCGAAGCGTGTCCGGAGGATCCCGGGGACCATCGCCCACAGGAACCCCCCAAGGCCGCCCGCCGCCGCCATCAGCGGAAAGACCAGCCATCGCGCTTCCAGGGGGTAGAAGGCCAGTCCGACGGCGGCGCCGCAGATCGCCCCCATGATGTACTGGCCTTCCGCGCCTATGTTCCAGACGCCGGCACGGAACCCGAGGGAAAGCCCGACCGCGATCAGGATCAGGGGCCCGGCCTTCACCAGCAGCTGGCCCCGGTAGTAGAACGCGAACTCGCCAAAGACCGGATCCCAGAATATCGTCCTGATCACGAGAAGCGGATCCTTGCCGAGGGACGCGAACAGCAGGCCCCCGGCCGCCATCGTCGCCAGCACCGCGAGCGGCGGCGTCGCCCAGGCCCAGACCCGGGACGGCGCGGGGCGGCGCTCCAGCCGTATCATGGAACCTTGTCCCCGGGCGCGACCGCGCCTTCAGGGCCCGGGGATCCCTGCGCGGCCGCCAGGTCGTGCGCCCCGCCAAGCATCAGGCCGATCTCGTCCAGGGTTAGCCCGGCGGCGTCCCTGGGCCTGCTCAGCCGTCCCTCGTTCAGCGCGGAGAACCGCGTCGAGATCTCCATCAGTTCCTCCAGGTCCTGGCTGATCACGATGACTGCGGCGCCGCGGCTAGCCAGATCGAGCAGGGACTGCCGGATCGCGGCGGCGGCGGCCGCGTCAAGACCCCAGGTCGGCTGGTTCACCGCCAGGACCTCCGGCTGCTGAAGGATCTCCCGGCCGATGACGAATTTCTGCAGGTTCCCGCCGGACAGGGACCGCGCCACGCTCCCGGCTCCCGGAGCCCGGACGTCGAACCGCGCGATCACGCGCTCGGCATGGGCGCGCGCCTTGCTCCAGCTGATGAATCCGCGACTGGCCATTTCCATGCGGCACCGGCCGGACAGCGCCGCGTTTTCGGTCAGGCTCATGTCGGGCGCCGTCGCGTGGCCGAGACGCTCCTCGGGTGCGGCAAGAACGCCACGCGCGCGCCGTTCGTTCGGTCCGAGCGCGCCGATCGGCACGCCCCCGAGCAGGACCGATTCCGGCGCGCTTCGCGCCTCTCCCGAAATGGCTGCGAGAAGCTCGTCCTGCCCGTTGCCGGCGACGCCGCCGATCCCGAGGATCTCGCCGCGCCGCACCTCGAGGGACACGTCCTTCAGCGCCGTTCCGAACGCGGCGTCCGACGCCACGGTCAGCCCGTCCACCGACAGCGCGACCTCGCCGGGCGCATGGGTCCTGGCGGCGGGCCGCGCAAGCTCGCTGCCCACCATGGTCTCGGCGAGCTCCCGCGCCGACTTCCGGCGAGGGTCGCACGACCCGGTCACCTTGCCGTGCCGAAGTATGGTGGCCCAGTCGCAAAGCGCCCTGATTTCCTCGAGCTTGTGGCTGATGTAGAGGATGAGCCTGCCCTCCGCGCGCAGCCTCTTCAGGGTCTCGAAGAGAATCGCCACTTCCTGCGGCGTCAGCACGCTTGTCGGCTCGTCCATGACCAGGACATGCGGATCCTGCAGGAGGCACCGGATGATCTCGACCCGCTGCCGCTCGCCGGCCGAAAGCGTGCCAACCAGCCGGTTCGGGTCCAGCGGCAGCCCGTAGGTCTCGCTCACGTCGCGGATCCGCGTGGCAAGCTCCCGCATCGGCGGCGGCACTTCCATGCCAAGGGCGACGTTCTCGGCGACGTCCAGCGCCTCGAACAGGCTGAAATGCTGGAACACCATCGCGACCCCGGCCTGCCGGGCATCGTGCGGCGACGCCGGAGCGTAGTCCCGCCCGTCGATCCTCATCCGTCCCTCGTCGGGGCGCACAAGACCGTAGATGGCTTTCACCAGAGTCGACTTTCCCGCGCCGTTCTCGCCCAGAAGCGCATGAACCTCGCCTCGACGGGCGGAGAAGCCGACGCCGTCGTTCGCGACTACGCCGGGATACGCCTTTCTCAGGCCCTGCACCTCCAGGAGCGGCGCGCTCATGCGGACCGCCCCGTCACCGGACGGATTCCGGTGCAGGCTCCGGCGCAGGCTCCGTCGCGCACCTGACCTTCGTGTCGCGATCGAACGCGTCTTGCCCCATGCGGCGGGGCCCTTCCGCGCCGACTGCCAGATCCAGCGCACTCCGAGTTCCGGTTCGGTTTCCGTAGGAGATCCGCCACGAGATCATTGTGTGAGCCCCGTGACCTCCGCACAAGCACGAATCTGCATGCCGATCGTTGTGAATGGCGGCGCGGCCGCCGCATGAGACGTGCACCGCCCATGATGGCGTCGCGACGGTCCTCGCATGCGCAGAACCAGGCGAAGGACGAAGGACTGGGGCCAGAGCAGAGGCCTTGCGAAGGCTTCGCGTCCTTGCTCACGCCTGCGTTTCGGACCGGGCAGTGCCCGCGCGCCGCGCCCGTCCGGGCCTGGCTGCGGCAGGGAGGGGGCCAAACGTCGCTGATCCATTTCCACGTTCCCGCCCGGGACCAGCGCTTTCGCCGCTCGGGACGAAGGAGCCGGGAACATGCAAAATCAACAGGGTCGTCACCAGCGCATGCGCTGGGACTGCTCTCGAGCCGAGCCGCCCTCGGCATGTCGCAGACCATGTTCTCGGAAGTCGAGTGCTGCACGAAGTCGGCCACGCTGGAAGCGCCGGGCCGATGCAGCGCGGCGCCAAGGATGCCGAAGAGGCGGCGACACCGAAACAATGCGACAGCAGCGCGCTACAGTCTTGAGCGCTCCCCGCTTGGCCGGAACCCATCGCAAAGGGACATTACGGCGCCAGTGCGGGAAACGGAACGTGGCTTGAAGGCTTCCGCGGCGAGGCGCTTCAGGGAGCGGTACCGGTTCGCAGGACGATCAACGCCAACGGCAGGTTCCGTGACCTGGTCAAGCCGAACCTATGGCACCGGCTTGATTCCGCCATTGCCCTCGCCAAGGTGATCGATTTCCAAATCACCCCAATGCCTGTTCAGGTACTCTGCAACCAGCCGCCGATGACACTGGTGCGGCTTGTCCTCGCTGCAAAGGAGACATCCGTCGTCTATATCCTCACGTGACAGACAGGCCTCGATCCTTCGCTCCTTCATGAGCGCATTGAACCTGGCTTCGTAGACATCCCAGTCGATGCAGCCCTGCAGGTATTCACTCAAAAGTTCCTTGGTTGGCGCCAGGATGGGCACATGGACATAATCGATTCCACAAAGTTCACGCGCAAACCTCGCTAGGTCATTCTTCTTGGCAAAACCGGCAAGCTGCGACGCATTGTTGAGTCTCACGTCCACAATCCGCCTAACGCCTGATTCGCGCAGAAGCTCGAAGAACTGCTTTGCCGATTTCCTGGTAAAGCCTATGGTCGAAAGTTTCATGGAGCCTCCATCTCAGGCAGTTCGCTCACGTGGTCAATGGCATGGCCGACGACTTCAGCCTGACGCCCGATTGCCTTCTTGATCCTCTCCTCGCGCGGCACATCCCGATTGATCAGGTCGTAGTCGTCAAGACCGAACCTGGCGAGCAGACGATCCATTGCGTCCGCGTGTGATTCAAGTGGCTTGTCGGGCAGTATGTGGGCAACATCCAGACCAAGACTGTCAAGCTCCTGCCCGACGAGAAGCGTTCTATGGCAGTCAAGCGGCTCCTTTTCCGCGCACATCAAGGCTATGCGGTACTCTTCGGCACCACGCACGGCTCTTTCCAGACCCTTGCGAAAGCAAGAAGTGCGTGCGAGCCGATCGTAGCGAATGCGGCCATGCTCGTAGAATGAGGGGTCGTCAGACCGCCCGCCCAGTTCCCGTCCAAGATAGACGTACTTGATTCCGGAGCTCTTGAGCCTTTCAGCAAGCCGTTCACGGTTGAACTGGGGATTGTATCGGCTGTATGGCATCGAGCGCACGTCCGCGATGGCGGTGACGTGGTGCAAAGCGAGAAGCCCTGAAAAGAACTCCAAGTCGTGACTGGAGTGACCGACCGTCAGGATGGCTCCTGAAATTTTATCCACGGCGCCATTGCTCCTCGAATCCGATCACGGCAGCAATGAGCTTTGACAAGTGGTCCTTGAACGGCTCCCCGAGGCTGACGGTGAGACAGCATTTCCCGAAACGGCAGGTTCCATCCGGCATTGCCAGGAAGCGGCGCTCAAAAGCCGGATCCGTTATCCAAAACGCCTATCTCTGATCTGCATGAATGAACCTGCCTTGAACGCGTCTCTTCGAGTTTCCGAAGGCTTCGCCTGGCGCAAGCACACGCAGTTCTATTTTGTTGACTGAAATCAGCCGCAGGGAATCGCCGGCCTCACTGGCCATTCCAACAGGGATCCTGTCGTTGATCCCATGATAGGTGCTGAAGCCGTCCAGCCAAAGCGGATGAACCGGATCGACCAGAGCGGGAAGATCCCGCAGCGAATGAATGCCGATCTTCTTCCAGTAGAGGCGTGGATCAAGCAGCCAGTTCTCGGGTTGATGTCCCGCAGGCCTGGCTCCAAGCAACGGAACTTCCATGATGTCGAGAACCCGCGGGTCGCTCCCATCCTGGTATTAGCGTTCGTACTCCGAAACCTCCTGGTTCTCGCGTTGGCTCACTGGTCGAATCCAGCGCCCGGCCGCCTTTCCCGCTTGCCGCTGCTTGCCGGCAATGCACCGGCCCATCAGCTTTCGAGAGTTCGCAAGGCACACCATCTGCATCGGCACTCTGTCCTCTCTGTCCTGTTGCGAGACTGCCAAGGCGACGATCATGGCATCCTTGTATGACTGCTGTAGCTGAGAGTCTGCATCCTTTGCAAGAAGTCGCTTGCGGCGACGGCACCGCCAGGTCGATGACTCTCACCCTGTCCTTCAGAGCTGGCTTCTTCCCGGGCGACGGCTTTCCGGAGAGCCCGCAGGTTCCGGGCGTCGTGGAAGGCGATGACCGGCCTGTCAGGGCAACCCTGTCAGTCATGCAGGCCCGTGCGCGACTCCGGTGAGCGTGGGTCGGCAGCGCTGGGATCCGGCGGGAGGAATGGCGGTTCCCGGCCCTTGGCGAGGCAGAGCAGGGCGTCGGCCGGGCCTCACCGCCAGGTCGGGTGGAACCTGCCGGCAGGAGACAGCGTGAAGACGTCGCAGCCGTCACCTGTCACGCCGACCGAATGCTCGAATTGCGCGGAGAGCGACTTGTCCCTCGTGACGGCCGTCCAGTCGTCCGCGAGAATCTTGGTTTCGGGCCTGCCCAGGTTCACCATGGGCTCGACAGTGAAGAACATGCCCGGCTCCAGCACCGCGCCTGTCCCCGGCCGCCCGAAGTGCAGGACGTTCGGCGGGGCGTGGAACAGGCGGCCGACACCGTGGCCGCAAAACCCCTGCACCACGCTCATCTGGTGTGCCTCCGCATGGGCCTGGATGGCATGCCCCACGTCGCCGAACGTGTTGCCGGGCCTGATCGCATCGATGCCCTTCATGAGCGCGTCATGGGTCACCTGGATCAGGCGCTCCGCCTTTCGGGACAGCTCTCCCGCGACGTACATCCGGCTCGTGTCTCCATGCCAGCCGTCCACGATCACCGTCACGTCCACGTTGAGGATGTCCCTGTCCTTGAGTCGCTTCCGTCCGGGAATCCCGTGACAGACGACATGGTTGACGCTGATGCAGCTGGCGTGCCGGTAGCCCTTGTAGCCGATCGTGGCCGACGTGGCGCCGGCCTCGTCGATCATCCGCATTATCTCCCTGTCGATTTCAGCGGTGGCAACCCCCGGCTCGACGAGCGGGGCAATCCTGTCCAGAATGTGCGCGGCAAGCGCGCCCGCACGGTGCATGCCGGCGAAGTCCCCGGCCTCATGAATGCGGATGCCGTCCTTGGTCAGACGGCCCTCGCTGCGATCGTACACGGGACATCCTTCCTCGTCTTGCCCGACAAGTAGCGTCTTGCGGGTGAAACCGCCAGTCACCTGCCGGCGGCGGCCCGTTCGAGAACCGGCAGCTCGGAGGCGAACTCCACGCCTTCGCGCGTGATCGCCGTGGCGTGGCATATCGCCTCCACGCCAGCCGCGCATGCCCGGTCGAACGCAACGCCGTAGCCCGGGTCCAGGTCACGGGCCAGGGCAAGCCCGGCACAGTCCGTCCGCTGCACGACGTAGAGCGTCACCGCCCGGAACCCCGCCGCCGCCATGGCGGAAAGCTCCGCCAGATGCCTGGCGCCCCGTTCGGTCACGCAATCCGGAAATTCCGCCAGGTCGCCGGTCCGGTTCAGATGGACGTTCTTCACCTCCAGATAGGCGTCGGGCAGTCCGGGCTCCGTGAGGAGGAAGTCCACGCGGCTGCCGGTGCCGTAAGGCACCTCTCGCCGGACGCTGCCATACCCGGAAAGATCCTTGACATGCCCGCCTGCCAGGGCCTCGGCGACGATGCGGTTCGGCAGCGAGGTGTCGATGCCCGCGAGATGGCCGCCCCGCAGCTCGACAAGTCGCCATCCGAATCCCAGCTTCTTCCTCTCGTCGTCGTTGGGTTCGAGCCAGACCCGCATTCCCGCTTCGGCAAGCCCGTGCATCGATCCGGGATTGGGGCAATGGGCCACCACGGTGCGGCCGTCCCTCTCCAGCTCCACGTCCGCCAGGAACCTCTTGTAGCGGCGGATCAGGCGACCCGGCACCAATGGCGTTTGAAAGCGCATGCCTCGGGCCCTATATCGGCACGGGGATAGGGACAAGGACGGACTCCATGGCCAACCCGACCGCCGCCATGCTCGTGATCGGCGACGAGATACTCTCCGGACGCACCCGTGACTCGAACATGCACCATCTCGCCTGCAGGCTGGCCGAGACCGGGATCGATCTCGCGGAGGCGCGCATCGTCGCGGATGACCGCACGGCGATCGTCGCGGGAGTCAGGGCGCTTGCGCCGAAACACGACCACCTGTTCACATCGGGCGGAATCGGGCCGACGCATGACGACATCACGGCCGACTGCGTGGCCGAGGCCATGGACGCCGCCATAGACGTCCGCCCGGACGCGCGCGCCATTCTCCAGGCGCACTATGATCGCCGGGGCGTCGAGATGAACGCGGCCAGGCTGCGCATGGCGCGGATCCCGGAAGGCGCCACGCTGATCAGGAACCCGATCTCCGCCGCACCCGGATTCTCGATCGGAAACGTCCATGTGATGGCAGGAGTCCCGGCAATCTTCGAAGCGATGGTCGCGAGCGTCCTGCCCGGGATCGGCGGCGGCGAGCCCGTGCTCTCGGAAAGCGTGCGCATAGCACGCGCCGAAGGCGACATCGCCGCCCGGCTGAACCAGGTCGCGGAAGGGTTCGCGAACCTGGGCTTTGGCTCCTATCCCTTCCGGAAGGACGGCCGGCACGGCGCGAATGTCGTGATACGCGGCACCGACGCCCGGGAGATCGGCCAGGCGGCAGCGCGGTTGCGCGCCGCGTTCGGGAAGGACGCGTCATGACGGCGCCGGCTTCGGGCGGTCCGAATGACGGGCGCGAAAGCGGAGCCTTTCCGGGAAGTGCGGAGAGCGTGCCGCGACTGCCGGCGGGCGCCCGCGACTCGCCCCGCAGCGAAAGGGCGTGCCGCCAGGAAGGAGGCGGCGTCTCCCTCGCTTGTCGGCGAGACCCCGGAGATGGCCGGACTCCTCGCGACGTCCGCCGGAGCCGCAAGCCTGCGCGTCCCGGCGCGGACGGATCCGGGCGAGACGTCCGCGCGCGTCGCGATGGCGCGCATACAGGGAAACATGCACCGCCGGCCGGGCCATGCAGCCAGCCGCAGGACCGCGGAACGGGTGGCGGCCTGGGTGCCGGCCGGCGACCATGGGCGCATGGCGGCTTGCTGACGGCGGCGTTCGCCGCGTGCCTTGCCGTCGGGGCGCCGGCGCCGGCGCTTGATCTCGCGATTCCCGACACGGTGACGGTTGCCGTCGAGACGACCGACGCCGCGAGCGTCCGCCTGCCCGAGGCTCCCTGGTCACAGGACGCCTTGGTCGCAGGCACGGAGGGCGCGATCCGAAAGACGGTTCTGAGGCTGCCCGACGCGCAATGGACGAGTCTCCAGCTCATCGCGCCGTTTCGCGACAGGCTGGAGAAGGCGGGATACTTCCAGGTCTTCTCCTGTGCGGACGCGGAGTGCGGCGGCTTCGATTTCCGCTTCCAGCTTGACCTGATAGGCGAGCCGGAAATGCACGTCGACCTCGGGAACTATCGCTACCTCCTGATGCGGCACCCTTCGAGAGAGCCTCATTCCGTCGCCATCGTCGCGTCGCCGACAAGCAGTTCGGGCAACGTTCATGTCACGGAGGTTTCCAGCGCACGCTTTCCCGAGACGGAGCCGGACGCCGGGGACATGGAGCCTGAAGCGGACGATGATGCGGACCGCGCCGCCCGCGCGCCCGGCGCCCTGGCCGCGTCCCTGCTCCAGACGGGTCACGCGGTGCTTTACGCTCTTGAGTTCGGCTCGGGCTCCGCAGACCTGCGAAGCGGGCCGCACCCCGTCCTGGCGGAGCTCGCGGCCTGGCTCCTGGACAATCCGTCGGCGCGCATCGTGCTGGTGGGGCATACCGACGCCAAGGGCTCGCTCGAGGCGAACACCGCGCTGTCGCGCAGGCGGGCGGAGGCCGTGGCGGGCCGGCTGGCCGAGGCGTTCGACATCGACCCCAGCCGGCTTGAGGCGGCCGGCGCCGGATACCTGTCGCCGATCAAGTCCAACCTGACCGAGACGGGACGCACCGCGAACCGTCGCGTGGAGGCGGTGCTGGTCTCTCTGGAATGACGCGGCTCCGGCACCCCGCGCCCTGCCATGAGAGCGGGCGTCGGCGCGCGCCTGGCCACGTCATCGCCCTGCCGGCCCCGGCTTCAGGATGACGGCCATGCCACGATGCACGGTCTCGATCCGCCGGCGCCCGGCCGGGAGTGCCCGGGATGCATCGGTGCGCCAAGGTCGGAATGAATGACGGTCGCGCAAGGTTCCGGTACGGCGGCCCCGCCGCATGGCTTCCTCTCCCGCGGCTTCCGGCCCCCTTTCCCTCGCCGCGGGGCTGCGGGCCTTTCCCGCCATGGCCGCCTGGCTTCCGATGCGCGCCGGACGGGTCCGGCTGTCCGGCGCCTTCGGTTCCGTGTCCTGACATGCCCACGAAGCGCCTTTCGGCCATCTCGGCGCCGTGTTTGCGGGGGGTCTGCTCACCGCCGCGCCGAACTGGACGGGTCGGCCTCGGCTCACGGGATGGCCGGTCGCCGGTCCGCTCGAGCTCTGGCTCCTTGGCCGGGCAGCGGTCGCGACGCCGGAGTGGCTCGCGCCGCTGGCGGTCGCGCTGACAGACCTGTTCTGCCCTGTCGCCCTCTGCGGCTGCCTGGCGCGCGAGATCGTCGCGTGCATGAAATGGCGCAAACCCGTCGTGATGGTCATGATCGGGGTGTTCGTCGCCGGCAACGCCCTGCTCCATCGGGAGGCCGCCCATGGCGCGGGCGCGGCGTAGGGACGCGGACTGCGCATCGGCCTTTCTGCCGCGATCATGATGATCTCGGTGATCGGCGGACGCATCGTTTCCACGTTCACGCGAAACTGGTTGGCGGCGCGCTCCCGGCGGCGGGGGAACGGGGCTTCTGCTGCATGCCGCAGGCCTCGCGCAGGTCCTGCGGCTCTCGCGCTGGCGCTCGCCGGACGCTCGCCGCGAACCCCCTCTGTGGATCCTTCACGCGGGGTACGGCTTCTTGCCGCTTGGCATGCTGTGCCTGGGCGTCGCGGTCATGTGGCCTGGCGCGCTGCCGGCGGCCTCCGCCCGGCACGCCTGGGTGGCGGGCACGTCTGCGGTCTGCGCCTTGTCATCGCCCCGGCGCTCGCGCGCGTCGCGGCCGCCAGCGGCCCTGAAGCGTGCGCCGCTACTCCGCAGGGACGGACTCGCCCAGCCCTTCGAGCGGCACGGCCAGCTTGTCCAGCATTTCCTTCGGCACGACCTGAAGGAAATCGCCTCTCCCGTCCTCCCAGCTCTGCAGGATCGCGGCCGCCTTCCGGCTTCCGGTCTCCTCCAGGTGCCGCGCCACGAGCCCCCTGAGCTGATCCATGTAGTGACCGTCGCCGACCGGAACGCAGACGACCGTGTCCGCATTGACGAGGGGCATCGACGCGCGGGCGGGATCATGGAGATAGGCCATGCCCCCCGTCATGCCGGCCGCGAAGTTCGCGCCGACCCTGCCGAGCACGACGACGATGCCGCCGGTCATGTATTCGCAGCCATTGCTCCCGCAGCCCTCGATCACGGCCGTGGCGCCTGAATTCCGCACCGCGAACCGTTCGCCGGCACGGCCGGCGGCGAAGAGATGGCCGCCCGTCGCGCCGTAGAGCACGGTGTTGCCGATGATCACGTTCTTGTCCGCCACGAGCGGCGAGGCCATCGCGGGGCGGACGACGATCGTGCCGCCCGACAGGCCCTTGCCGACATAGTCGTTGGCGTCACCCGACACCTCCAGCCGCAGTCCGGGAGCCGCAAAGGCCCCCAGCGACTGCCCGGCGGATCCCTGGAGCTTCACCGTCAGGTGGTCTGGCTGCAGTTCGTTGTGCATCCCGAACTTCCGGACGATATGGCTCGAGATGCGCGCGCCTATCGTCCGCTGCGTGTTCCGGACAGCATAGGAGAGCTGCATCTTCTCGCCGTCCTCAAGGAACCTCTCCGCATCCTTCACGATCTCGCCGTCGAGCGAATCCGGCACCTGGGCCCTCGCGCGCGTCCGGTCGTAGACGATCCTCTCGGCGCCATCGACGGTGATGAGGAGCGGGTTGAGATCCAGGTCGTCCAGATGCGCCGACCCCCGGCTTACCTGGCTCAGCAGGTCCGCGCGCCCGATGACCTCGTCCAGCGATCGCGCGCCGATGGAAGCCAGGATGTGGCGCACCTCCTGCGCATAGAAGGTGATCAGGTTCACCACCTTGTCCGCCGAACCCGCGAACTTCGCCCGAAGGCGCTCGTCCTGGGTGCAGACCCCCACAGGGCACGTGTTCGACTGGCACTGGCGCACCATGATGCATCCCATGGCGATGAGCGCCGCCGTGCCGATGCCGTATTCCTCGGCCCCCATCATGGCCGCCATCACGATGTCGCGGCCCGTCCGCAACCCGCCGTCGGTGCGCAGGACCACGCGGTCGCGAAGGTTGTTCATCGCCAGCACCTGATGCGCCTCGGTCAGCCCCATCTCCCATGGCAGGCCGGCGTACTTGATGCTGGTCGCCGGGGACGCGCCCGTGCCCCCGTTGTGGCCCGAGATCAGGATGACGTCCGCCATCGCCTTGGCGACGCCTGCCGCGATCGTTCCGACGCCCGAGGAAGCGACCAGCTTCACCGTCACCTTGCAGCGCGGATTTATCTGCTTGAGGTCGTAGATCAGCTGCGCGAGATCCTCGATCGAGTAGATGTCGTGGTGCGGCGGCGGGCTGATCAGGGAGACCCCGGGCGTCGAATGCCGGAGCCGCGCGATCAGCTCCGTCACCTTCGCGCCGGGCAGCTGCCCGCCCTCGCCCGGCTTCGCGCCCTGGGCGACCTTGATTTCAAGCTCGTCGCACTGGTTCAGGTATTCCGCCGTCACGCCGAACCGGCCGCTGGCCACCTGCTTGATCCTGGCTGAAGGGTTGTCGCCGTTGGGATCCGGCCTGGCATGCGCCGGGTCCTCGCCGCCCTCGCCGGAGTCGCTCTTTGCGCCGATCCGGTTCATCGCGACGTTAAGCGTCTTGTGCGCTTCCGGGCTCAGCGCCCCGAGGCTCATGCCGGGGGTGACGAAACGCCGCCGTATCGCGGTGATGCTCTCGACCTCATCGAGCGGAACCGGGCGGCCAAGCGGCTTGAAGTCCAGGAGGTCGCGCAGGTGAATGGGCGGCATCGCCCGCATCCTTTCGGAATGCTGCTGCCACGTCGAGTAGGACGCGCGCTGGCAGGCCGCCTGCAGCATGTGCATCGATGTCGCTTCCCAGGCATGCGTCTCGCCGCTGCTCCGCGCCTTGTAGAAGCCCCCGATCGGCAGGACGTTCCCGCCCCGGAACCCGGAGGCATGGATCTGCTCCACCTTGGTCTGGATTCCGCTCACCCCGATGCCGCTGATCCGGCTGTGCATGCCCGGGAAGTACTCGTTGACCAGCGCCCGCGAGAGCCCCACGGCCTCGAAGTTCAGCCCGCCCCGATACGAGGAGACCACGCTTATGCCCATCTTCGAGATGATCTTGAGAAGCCCCGTGTCGACCGCGGCGCGATACCGCGCCATCGCCTCCGACAGGGAGCCCTCGACAAGCCCTCGCGCGATCCGGTCGGCGATGGAGTCCTCGGCGAGATAGGCATTGACCGTCGTGGCGCCGCAGCCGACAAGGACGGCGAAGTAGTGCGGGTCGATGCATTCCGCGGAGCGCACGTTCAGGGAGCAGAACGTCCTCAGCCCCTTTCGGGTAAGCCAGCTGTGAACGGCGCTCGTGACGAGGATCATCGGCATCCCGACCTTGTCCGCGCCGAGGCCGTGGTCGGTCAGGACGATGTGGCCGGCGCCCGAGCGCACGGCGTCTTCCGCCTCGGAACGCACCCGTTCCAGCGCCCGCAGCAGCGCGCCGCGCCCCTCCCCCGCCGGGAAGGTGCAGTCGATCTCGACCATGTCCGCCACGAACGTGACGCAAAGCCGGTCGAACTGGGCGTTCGCGACAAAGGGGGAATCCAGCGTCAGGATCTCGGTCTGGCTGCTGTCCTGGTCGAGCACGTTCTTCAGGTTTCCGAACCTGGTCTTGAGGCTCATCACCCGGTACTCGCGCAGGCTGTCGATCGGCGGGTTCGTCACCTGGCTGAAGTTCTGCCGGAAGTAGTGGCTGAGCGGCCGGTACCTGTCCGACAGGACAGCGCTCGGCGTGTCGTCCCCCATGGACGCGATCGCCTCCTTGCCGTCTTCGGCCATGGGCGCGAGCACATGCTCGAGCTCTTCCACAGAGTAGCCTGCCGCGACCTGCCGCCGTCTCAGTTCCGGCCCCTTGAACAATGGCGCCTCGGTCAGCCCCGAGAGCATGCCGTCCAGCTCCACGATCTTGCCGGCCCATTCGCCGAAGGGCTGCGATGTCGCCAGAAGGTCCTTGATCTCGGCGTCATGGAACAGCCGGCCCTCCGCGATGTCGACCGCGACCATCTGCCCGGGACCGAGCGCGCCCTTCTCGACGACCGTCTCCTCGTCAACGGGCACCATTCCCGTCTCGGATCCCGCGATCAGGAGGCCGTCGCCGGTCACGGTGTAGCGCAGCGGGCGCAGCCCGTTCCGGTCGAGCCCGGCACAGACCCAGCGGCCGTCGGTCATCGCCAGCGCCGCAGGGCCGTCCCAGGGCTCCATGACGGCATTGCAGTAGGAGTACATGTCGCGCCACGCCTCCGGAAGCTCCACCGCCTGCCGCGACCAGCTTTCCGGCACGAGCATGGTCTTGGCCATCGGGGCGGTCCGGCCCGCGCGCACGAGGACCTCGAACACCGCGTCCAGGGCGCTGGAGTCCGAGGCGCCGTTCGGGATGATCGGCTTGACGTCCTCGGCCGTGTCGCCGAAGGCGCCGGAGGCCATCCTGATCTCGTGCGACTTCATCCAGTTCACGTTGCCCTTCAGCGTGTTGATCTCGCCGTTGTGGGCCAGCATGCGGAACGGCTGCGCCAGCCACCATTGCGGAAAGGTGTTCGTGGAGTAGCGCTGGTGATAGATGGCGAATGCGCTCTCGAAGCGCTCGTCCTTCAGGTCAGGATAGAATTCGGCGACCTGCTCGGCGAGCATCATGCCCTTGTAGACGATCGACCGGCAGGAAAGGGAGCACAGGTAGAGCTGGCCGACCTGCGCTTCCGCGGCCGCCTTCTCGATGCGGCGGCGAATGACGTAGAGCTCGCGCTCGAAGTCTTCCGCGTCGACGCCCCTGGCGTTCGAGATCAGGATCTGCTCGATCTCGGGCCGCGTCGCGTTCGCCTTCTCGCCGAGAATGCCGACATTGACCGGCACATGCCGCCATCCGTAGATCGCGTATCCCATCCGGAGAATCTCGGTCTCGACGATGGTCCGGCATGTCTCCTGCGCGCCGAAGTCAGTTCGCGGCAGGAAGACCTGGCCCACGGCCATCAGCTCGTCCAGCCGGGGCTCATGACCGGTGCGCCTGACCTGGTCATGGAAGAACGGCGCCGGTATCTGCACGTGAATGCCGGCCCCGTCGCCCGTCTTGCCGTCCGCATCGACGGCGCCACGATGCCAGACCGCCCGCAAGGCCTCGATTCCGTTCTCGACGACCTTCCGCGAAGGCTGGCCGTCGATCGAGACGACCAGGCCGACCCCGCAGGACGCGCGCTCGAAGTCGTCGGCATAGAGGCTGTTTTCCGCCATCCACGCGCGGCGCACGGCCTGCGCGGCCGCCCAGGCCTCGTCGTGCCGCTTCATGCTTCGGCGCCTTCGGCAAGCTTCGCCATCACTTCCGCCTCGGTCATGCCGTGCAGCTCGCCTGCAAACGCGTAGCCGTCGGGGCGGCGGTCAACGTAGATCTCGCTGGCCAGCGTCAGCCCGCCCGCGTTCGGGAACAGCCCGGCCGCGACATGCGCGACTCCCTGATAGGGTCCGGGCGCGGTCACGCGGCAGGACAGGGACGATCCGCACTCGTCGCACCATCCCCTCTCCGCCCAGGCCGAAGTGGCGCGGGTCCGGACCGGCCCCCTGGTCTCGAGATCGCCCGGCATCGCCCTGACCGCGATCAGCGACGACCCTGTCCAGGCCCGGCACATGTCGCAGTGGCAGGCATGCATCTTGTCTTCTGCAGGTCGAATGATCACGTCACATGCGCCGCAAAGGCAGGATCCGTTCAGCTGGCTGTCCATCGTCGTCTTCCCCTCCGTTCGCGCACGGCGCGCATCGGCCGGCGCGTTCACTCCGCAGCCATGGCATGGCGTCCGAAGCGCTCGAGGATGGCGTCGGCCGCCTCTCGCCCGTCGCGGATCGCCCAGACCACGAGCGAGGCGCCCCGCACGATGTCACCAACCGCGTAGACGCCGTCCATCGACGTCTCGTGGGTGTTGAATCCCGCCTTGACCGTTCCCCAGCGCGTCACTTCAAGCCCGTCCGCGCCCCAGAGATCCGGCAGGCTCTCCGGCTCGAAGCCGAGCGCCTCGATGACGAGGTCGGCGCCTTCGACATGGTCCGGCCCGCCGGCCGGCTCCGGCACCCGCCGGCCGGTCGCGTCCGGGGCGCAAAGACGCATCCGCTGCACGATGACGCCGGTGACCGGATCGCCCGCGAACCCTCTGGGCGCCGCCAGCCAGACGAACTCGACGCCCTCCTCCTCGGCGTTCGCCACTTCCCTCCGCGAACCCGGCATGTTCTCCCGGTCCCTGCGATAGAGGCACTTGACGCTCGTCGCGCCCTGCCGGACCGCCGTGCGGACGCAGTCCATTGCCGTGTCGCCGCCCCCGATGACCACGACGCGGCGTCCGGCCGCATCCATTTCGCCGGTGTCGAATTCCGGCACGTCGTCGCCGAAGCCCTTGCGGTTCGAGGCCGTCAGGTAGTCGATCGCGCGGACAACGCCCCGCGCACCGCTGCCGGGGCCTTTCAGTTCGCGACTCCTGCAGACGCCCGTCGCGACGAGAACCGCGTCATGCCTTGAGCGGATCTCCTCGAACGAGACGTCCTCTCCGACATTGCAGTTCATCACGAACTCGACGCCGCCGTCCGCCAGGAGCGCGGTCCGCCGCATCACCACGTCCTTCTCGAGCTTGAACCCCGGAATCCCGTAGGTGAGGAGCCCGCCCGGACGGTCATGGCGATCATGGACCGTCACCTGCACGCCCGCCCTGCGAAGCCTTTCGGCGGCGGCAAGCCCGCCCGGCCCGGCCCCGATGACGCCAACGGATTCCGCACGCTCCGCGACCGGGGCGACCGGCTGGACCCAGCCTTCGTCCCACGCGGTGTCGGTGATGTGCTTCTCGACCGCGCCGATCGTCACCGTGCCGTGGCCGGACTGCTCGATCACGCAGTTGCCCTCGCACAGCCGGTCCTGGGGGCAGATCCGGCCGCAGATCTCCGGGAAGGCGTTCGTTGCCTGGCTGATCTCGTAGGCTTCCCGAAGGCGGCCTTCCGCGGTGAGCTTGAGCCAGTCGGGAATGTTGTTTTGCAGCGGACAATGGGTCTGGCAATAGGGCACGCCGCACTGGCTGCACCGCCCGGCCTGCTCCCGGGCCTTTGCGGCGGCATACTCGGCGTAGATCTCCCGGAAGTCGGCGCGCCGCTCGCCAGCGGCACGCTTCTCGGGCATGTCCCGCCCGATCGTCACGAAGTTGAGCATTTGCGCGCCGGCCATCACGATTCCCGCCTTCCACGACGCATTGATACGGCGTCTCGCCGGAAAGGGAAAGCGATTACGTCATAATGCGTGACCTTTTATGGCCGAACATTCACGGGCGGACGCAGGGGGCGGGCCTCGGGCCCCTGGAAAAGGGACCGGAACGGATCCAATTTCCCGTCTTGCCTGCAGTTCCCGGGTTCCTAGTCTTGCAGGCACAGAATCAAGCGGTCTCCTCGCGCGGCAATGCTCCAGCTGTTCCTCCTGGCCGTCATACAGGGCATCACCGAGTTCCTGCCGGTGTCCTCGTCCGGCCATCTCGTCCTCTTGCCGAACCTCGCAGGCCTTCCGGACCAGGGTCTCGTGATCGACGTCGCCGTTCACGTGGGCACGCTCGGCGCCGTGCTCCTCTATTTCCGTGACGACGTGGCGCGCATCCTCTCCGGCATGATCCGCATGGCCAAGGGCAGGTTCGACGGGCCTGACGCCCGGCTTGCCCGGCTGCTCCTGCTTGCGACCCTTCCCGTCATGATCGCCGGCCTGGCCTTCAGGCTGACCGGCCTCGACCTCATGCTGCGCTCGGTCACGGTCATCGCGTGGGCCACGTTGATCTTCGGGGTTGCGCTCTGGTGGGCGGACCGCACGGGCGCCAGGGACAGGGCCGCACGCGACTGGAATCCGAGGGACGCCGTCATCATGGGGCTTTGGCAGGCGGTCGCGCTGGTTCCCGGAACGTCGCGGTCCGGCATCACGATCACGGCGGCGCGACGCCTCGGCTACGCCCGCATCGACGCGGCGCGCCTCGCCATGCTCATGTCGATCCCGACGCTGGTCGCCTCCGGCACGCTCCTGGGCCTGGAGGTCGCCTCGGCCCTGGACCTGCCCAAGGCGCGTGACGGCTGCATCGCCGCCGCCCTCGCCTTCGCCGCCGCCCTTGTCGCGCTGCATCTGATGATGCGCCTCGTGGAGCGGGTGGGCTTCGCGCCGTTCGCGATCTACAGGGTCGTCCTCGGACTGGCGCTGCTTGCCTGGTCCTACGGCCTAGCCGCGTAGGTTGCGCGCGCGTCGCGTGACGTCGTAATGCTGCCCGTCGGGACGGTACGGCCAAAGGTAGGACGGCAGGACCGCATGAAGGGGGGTCGGCTGAATTCCGAGGTCGGAAAGGGTGCGGGCATCCGCCGCCACGACGTTGTCGCGCCTCAGCTCGATCGTCTGGTCGAGCGTGATCGGCTGCTTCAGAACGCCCAGGCTGAGGAAGGCGGCAAGGCCGCTGGCCCTGGCGATGGCGCGACCGGCCCAGAAAGGCAGGGCCACGATCAGGCAGCGTCGGTGCACGGTCCCGAGCATCCTCTCCATCAGGTCGCGGAAGCTCGCCGCGTGCGGCCCGCCCAGCTCGTACACGCCCGCTTGCGCCTTTCCGAGGACGGCCTTCTCGGCGGCGGCGGCCACGTCGTCGACATACACGGGCTGGAACCTCGTGCCGGCCCCGACGAGCGGCAGGACCGGCGACAGCCTGGCAATCGCGGCAAAGCGGTTGAAAAACCGGTCTTCGGGTCCGAACACCACGGACGGTCGCAGGATCACGGCCTTCGGGAAGGCGCCCCTCACCTCCGCCTCTCCGAGACCCTTGCTTCTGGCATACCCGCTTTCCGCGGCCGGATCAGCCCCGATGCTCGACACATGCACCAGCCGCGACACGCCTTCTTCGGCGGAAACGCGGGCGATGCGCCCCGCGCCGGCGCGCTGAACCGCATTGAAGCTGTTCGGCCCTGACGCGTCGAAAGTGCCGACGCAATTGACGACGGCCTCGGCGCCCCGCGCCGCCTGCCGCACCGAATCGCCGTCCCGGATGTTGCAGGGGACGGGCTCGACCTGACCCGGCGTTCCGCGTGGCCTGACGAAGACGGCCTCGTCCGGTCGCCGGACCGCCACGCGCACGCGCCAGCCGGCCCGTGCCATGCGGCCTGCGACATGTCGCCCGATGAATCCGGATCCGCCATAGATGGTCACCAGTCGCGGCATGTGCTGCACCTTCGCCGATTCCGCTGACGGACGTAGACCTGCACGCGTTGCCCGACAAGGCGCGAATCGCCGCGACTTGATCGTTGACACGGTCCCGGCCCGCGCCTATTGCCGACCCTCGACCCTCGACCCACTGGCCCAGGTGGCGGAATTGGTAGACGCGCTAGCTTCAGGTGCTAGTGTCCGTTGGACGTGGAGGTTCGAGTCCTCTCCTGGGCACCAAACCTGCCAAAAGGCGTCCAAGACCGACCCGTCCTTTCCCGTCTTCCCTTCCCGGCAGCGTTTTCCCGCCAGGGATCGGCGGGAGGGCGCGTGATGGCGGGGGAGGGTCGGCGGAAGCTTCGGGATCCTGCGGACAGGGTTCGGCCGCGGCCCCTGGACGAGTTTGCGGCGCTGCCTGGCCATGTCCGGGATCCGGCAGACCGCTCCCGCTGGCGCCGGGACGGCTCGGCACTCAGCGTGACGGGCGCCCGCCGTTTCGACCGCCTCCCGGACCGGGGCCTATCAATGACATACACCTGGCTCCGGGTCGCGTTCCGTGCGAATCACCCGGCCATGCAGATTGGCATGCGTCAGGTCTCGGCGGAGACGGTGGAATGGTTCGGAACGGCCTGCAGGGGCGGCGGGCTGACGCGGACGGCGCTCGCGCGCGGGCTCTGCGAGCGGGAGGACTGGCGGGGCCCCGCCGGCCGGCCCTGCCTGGCGTCGGCGCGCCGGATGCGGCGGCGGCGCCCGGCCCGCACGCCCCTCCCGCGCCGGACTTCCCCGACAGCGACGTCGCGTGCGCGCTCCGGGACCTCGGCCCGGTGTCGCTCGCCCCGGTGACGGACGCGGCGGACCGCCGCCGCCGGGAGGCGATGGTCGGGACCCGCCATCCCGAGGGATGGCGGCGCCCGCCGGGCGGGCAGGTCCGGCACTGGATCCGCTCGGAGCGGCCCGGGATCCTCGGCGGCGTCGGCTTCGCGGCGGCCGGGATCCAGCCGGGGCCGCGCGACGGCGCCGTCGGCTGGTCCGCCGACGCGCGGGTGGCCAACGTCGGCAGGGTCGTGCACGACAACCGGTTCCTGCTGCCTCCCGGCGTCCGGGTGAAGGGCCTCGCCTCCCGGGCGCTGCGCCTGGCGACGGCGCGCGTCGCCGCGGACCGGGCGGCGGCCTGCGGGGTCCGCCCGGTCCTGGCGCAGACCTTCACGGGGCCGGGGACGTCCGGGACGGGCTGCCGGGCCGCGGGATGGAGGTGCTGCCCGGAGCCGACGTCGGGGCGGCGCTCCGGCGTGCGGCGCGCGGTCTGGCTCAGGCCCCTGTCGGAGGGCTGGCGGGAGGTCCTGCGGCGCGGGCCGGAACGGGGTCCCGGATGGTCCGGATCGATGCATGACGGGGGCGGACGGGCCGAGCGGGAGTGCGGCAGGAGCCCGCATCCCGACGGACGGGTCAGGCGCCGGATCGCCGCGATGGGCGCGGCCTGGACCCGCCGCCCCGGCGAGAGCCTGCCGGCGATCTTCCCGGGCCGGGCGGAGCGGGCGGCGGCCTGCCGGCTGCCGTCGAACGGGGCGGTGACGATGGAGCACGTGCCGGAGTCGCACTTCGAGCGGACGGTGGAGCGGTGCCGGGCCGAGCGGCTCGTGCTCGCCGTCCAGGACACGACGACGCCCGACCACGACGGGCTTTCGGCGACCCGCGGCCTGGACGCCCTCGGCGGCGGCGGCAAGGGGACCTCGGGCATCCTGGCGCATTTCGGCGTGGCGGCGGACGGGGCCGGACGTCCCCTGGGGTCGTTCCTGGCCGACGCGGACTTCCGGCAGGACCCGGAGAGGGACAGCGTCCGCCGGACGGACGGGCTGGACCGGGCGCGGGAGCGCGCGCGCGCCTGCCCGGACGCCCGCGTGGTCACCGTCTGCGGCCGCGAGGGCGACTCCCGGGAGCTGCTCGACCGGGCGCGCCGGACCGGGGCGGCGCTGCCGGTGCGGGCGCGCCGGGGCGCGCGGCGGCGCGTTGCCCTGCCAGACGGCGGCGGCGCGGATCTCCGGGAGCGCGTGCTCGGGACGGAGCCGGTCGGGCGCCGCAGGGTCGAGGTCCCGGCCCGCGGCGGCCCGCACCGCAGGAAGGGGCGCACCGCGAAGACGGTGCTGCGCTGCGTGGAGGTGGACCTGCTTCCCCCGAAGGGCCGGCCCGGCGATCCGCCCGTCCGCATGACCGCCGTCTCCGCCCTCGAGGAGGACCCGCCCCGCCGCCTCGCGGGCCGGAAGGCGGGCGCGGACGGCGGCCCGCTGCACCGGATGCTGCTGACGACCGAGGGCGGGGCCGGCGTCGGGACCGCCCGCACGGTCCTGCGCTGGCACGCGCTGCGCTGGCGGATCGAACGGTTCTTCCACGCGCTCAGGCAGGGAACGCGGATCGAGGACCGCCGCCTCGACGCGGCCTGCGACCTGAGGAAGTGCCTCGCCTTCGACGCCGTCACCGCGTTCCGGGTCCGGGACCTGTCCCTGCCGGCCCGCGAGAGGCCGGACGACCCGGCCGCATGGCACGTGACCCGGCAGGACGTCACGGCGCTCCGCGCCCTCGCCGCCCGCCACGGCTCGGCGTCGCCAGGGGACCGCCGGACATGACCGTCGCGCGCTTCGTCGTGACCGCCGCGGGACTGGCCGGGTTCCACCCTTTGAGGCGCCAGCCCCTGCCCGGCACGCAGAAGCTCCGGGAAGGGGTCAGGGTCCTGTCCGGCGCCGTCACCGCCATCCAGGCCATGCGGGACCGGGAAGGAAACGGAAGGGAGGGAGAGGACACGGAGTCAAGTGTGTTGGATTGATAGGACCGGGGCGGGGCCCTGGCGCCGGCCTGGCCGTCGCCGGGATGGGGCCACCGGCGCCATCAGGCGCGCAGTCATCACGCCTTCCCTCCCGTCTCCGCCCTTGCCGCGTGCAGCTTGCCGGCAAGGAGCTTCATCGCAGCCATGCGGACGGCGACGCCCATTTCGACCTGATCCCGGATCACCGAGCGGTTGATGTCATCGGCGATGGTGCCGTCAATCTCGACGCCACGGTTCATGGGGCCGGGATGCATCACGATGGCGTCGTCCCTTGCGTGTCGAAGCTTGTCGCCGTCCAGGCCGAACCGGTGGTAGTATTCGCGCTCGGAGGGGATGAATGCGCCGTCCATGCGCTCCTTCTGCAGGCGAAGCATCATGACGACGTCGGCGTCCCTGAGTCCGTCTTTCAGGTTCGTGCACACCTCGACGCCCCATTCGCCCGCGCTGGAGGGCATCAATGTCGGCGGTCCGACAAGCCTGATCCGGTTCTCCATCTTGCCGAGGAGCAGGATGTTCGATCGCGCGACGCGGGAATGCGCGATGTCGCCGCAGATCGCGACCGTCAGCCGCCGGAGCCGCCCTCTGGCGCGCCGGATGGTCAGCGCGTCAAGAAGCGCCTGGGTCGGGTGTTCGTGCCGTCCGTCGCCCGCGTTGATCACCGCGCAGTTGACCTTCTGCGCCAGCAGGTTCACCGCGCCGGAACTCGGGTGGCGGACAACGAGCAGGTCGGGATGCATGGCGTTGAGCGTCAGCGCGGTGTCGATGAGCGTCTCGCCCTTCTTGACCGAAGATGACTGGACGTGCATGTTCATGACGTCCGCGCCGAGCCGCTTGCCCGCGATCTCGAAACTCGCCTGCGTGCGGGTCGAGTGTTCGAAGAACATGTTGATCTGCGTAAGCCCCGTCAGCGCGGTGTCGTGCTTCACGTTCCTGCGGTTCAGGCCGACATAGCTGTCTGCCAGGTCGAGAAGCGTGGCTATCTCGTCCGGCTCGAGATGCTCGATGCCGAGGAGGTGGCGGGCGCGAAGGCTCATGGGCGCCGTATAGTCTGGCCGCAGCTTCCGGAAAAGCGCTTCCGCGCAGGTGCCTGCCCGGCCGGGGAATCGCGTAGCCATGCCTGACGCTGCGGGCCGTCAGTAGCTGTACTCGGCGAACGCCCGTGTCGCGTCCCGGCCCCATTCGGTCTCGAACAGCCGGATCATTTCGTCGGCAAGCGTCTCGCCGGTTTCGAGGGTCTCCCTGAGGGCGTTGAGAAAGTGGGTTTCGTCCGGCAGGAGACCGCCTGCGCCCTCCTGCGCCCGCGCCTTGAGGCCGGCCCCTGCAATCTCGACGACTTCAAGCGCGAGCGCGTGCATGCCGATGCCGCCGGCCTCTGCGGCGAGGCCGTCGGCCGACGCGGCAACCCGCAGCGCGTCGCGAATCTCCGGTGTCCAGTTCCTGACGATGTCCCAGGCCGCGTCAAGGGCGGTCTTGTCGTAGGTCAGCCCGACCCAGAACGCGGGCAGCGCGCACAGGCGGCGCCAGGGCCCGCCATCCGCGCCGCGCATCTCGATGAACTTCTTGATTCGCGCCTCGGGGAACATCGTCGTCAGGTGATCGGCCCAGTCGGACAAGGTCGGGATCTCGCCCGGGAGCGCCGGCAGCCTGCCCGCGAGGAAGTCCCGGAAGGACTGTCCGAGAGCGTCAACGTAGACGCCGTCCCGGAAGACGAAGTACATGGGGACGTCGAGCGCATAGTCCACCCAGGCCTCGAACCCGAAGCCCTCCTCGAAGACGAAGGGCAGCATGCCAGTGCGGTCGGGATCCAGGTCGCGCCAGATCCGGCTTCTCCAGCTCTTGTGGCCGTTGAGCCCGCCGTGAAGGAACGGCGAGTTCGCGAACAGCGCGGTGGCGACTGGCTGCAGGGCCAGCGCCACGCGCAGCTTCTTCACCATGTCCGCTTCCGATTCGAAGTCGAGGTTGACCTGCACGGTGCAGGTCCGCCGCATCATCTGCGTGCCGAGCGATCCGACACGCTGCATGTAGCCGTCCATCAGGCGGTAACGCCCCTTGGGCATGAGCGGCATGTCGTCGTGGGTCCAGTGAGGGGCGACGCCGAGGCCGATGAAGCCTGCGCCGGCATCGTCGGCCACCGCGCGCACCTCGCGCAGGTGCTCGTTCACTTCGTCGCATGTCTGGTGAATGCTCTCCAGAGGAGCGCCCGAAAGCTCCAGCTGGCCGCCCGGCTCGAGAGAGACGTTCGCGCCGTCCTTGGCAAGGCCGACGATGTTGCCGCCCTCTTCGAGCGCAGTCCAGCCATACCTGTCGCGGAGGCCTTCGAGAACGGTCTTGACCGAGCAAGGCCCCTCATAGGGCAGCGGCTTGAGCGTGTTCTTGCAGTAGCCGAACTTCTCGTGCTCGGTTCCGATGCGCCACTCGCTCGGGGGCTTGCAGCCCGACGCAAGGTGCTCGACCAGCTGTTCGCGTCTTTCTATCGGTCCGCCGCCGGTCTGTGGAATGGACATCGCGTTGCTCACGTGGACACGTCAGGAATCCTGACTTGCCCCAATCCGCCCTTGTGTCAATCCGGCCGCCCTGCGGCGGCAGGGCGGATTTTTTCAGTCGCTTTATTAAGGCCTGTTGACTATCGAGCCGCAATCACGCCGGCCACCAGGTAAATGAGGGCCGCGAAGCTTGTCAACGTCTTGTCAAAACGCATCGCAATGCCCCGGAACGCCTTTATCTTCGCAAAGAAGTTCTTGATCTGGTGCCGCCAGGCAGACATGTCCTGATCATGCGCCCGAATCGCCGTGCGGTTGCGTTTGGTCGGGATCACAGCCTTGATGCCTCGTGATTCGAGATCGGCAAGGAGACTGTCGGCATCGAAGGCCTTGTCGGCAATGAGGACATCGCAATCAAGGCCCGCCAGGGCCTCTTCTGTCCCCTTGAGGTCATGGGCCTGGCCGGGCAGGATGACAAAGTGGACAAGGTAGCCCAGGGCATCCGTCACGGCGACGATCTTGGTGGTCAGGCCGCCCCTTGGGAGGCCGAGCCCCTGATCGCAGGCCCCCCTTTTGCGCCGGCGGCCTTGGCATGGGCCTTGACGATGGTGCCGTCGATGCAGACATATTCGAGATCGAACGCCTCCGACAAGGCCTTGAAGATCCTCACGAAGACTCCGGCCTTGGCCCAGCGCCGGAAGACGCTGTTCCATTTGCCGAAGCGTGGGGGCAGGTCACGCCAGGGGGCGCCGGTGCGGACATGCCAGAGGACGGCCTCGACGAAGAGGCGGTTGTCGGCAGCGGTGACACCGGGGTCGGTCGCCTTTCCCGGGCACAGGGGTTCAATCCGGTGCCACATGCGGTCGGTGAGAAGGGTTCTGTCGCTGTTCATGGGTCTTTCCTGCCTGGTGGATGCCGCCCTTTTCCGGGCGTGCGTTGCGGCAGGGATACCGCAAGAGTCAGAACAGATCAAGATAATTGTCAACAGGCCCTAGGCTGTGTACTTAAATATTGACAGGTCTGTCTGGAGCTGCGAGAGGAGCCCAAAAACCATCAGGCAGGAGCAGACCCATGAGCGGACACCGCCACGACATGACCGATGCGGAGTGGGCGATCCTCCGCTCGGTGCTTCCCCAGACACATCAGGGCCCGCGTCGGTTGCAGGACCGAAGGGTCATGGATGGTATCTTCTTCGTGTTGCGCACCGGCATCCCCTGGCGGGATCTCCCAGAGCGCTACGGTCCCTACTCGACCTGCTTCAATCGCTGCAACCGCTGGAGCCGGAACGGCACCTGGGCCCGAATCATGCAGGCGCTGGCCGAGCGAGCGGACGATGATGACGATGCAAACGGTGGTGCGGTCGGACCCGTGCGCCTGCGTATGCTGGACTCCTCCGTCGTGCGGGCCCACAAGCACGCCGCCGGGGCCCGTCGCGACGGGCCGCCGCCGCAGATCGGCCTGAGCCGTGGCGGCCGGACGACCAAGGTCCATCTCGCCCTGAGCGGGACGGACACGGTGCAGGCCCTGGTCCTGACCCCGGGTCAGGCCTCGGACTGTGCCCAGGCCAAGGCACTGCTTGCCGATCTCGTCCCCGGTGAGATGGTCCTCGGCGACAAGGCCCATGATACCAATGCTGTCGTCCGGTGCATCGAACAGGCGGGGGCCCAGGCGAACATCCCCTCTCGGTCCTGCCGCAAGATCCCCCGGCCCTTTGACCGCACCCTGTACAAGGGTCGCAATCGGATCGAGCGGTTCTTCGGCAGGATCAAGGAATTCCGTCGCGTCGCCTCGCGCTACGACAAGACCGCCCGCAACTTTCTGTCGGCCGTGCAGCTCGCTGCCAGTCGCTTCCTGCTGCGGGATCTGGCGAAGCAATTAAATGGGTACACAGCCTAGCAGGTCGGTTTCCATTGCGTGTACCCCATGTCGAGGTATCTTTGGGAGAGGGTGTCGTCATCCGTAACTTCGATGATTAAGTCAAGTTGGTCAGTGAGATTCAGATCGCCGGCGCCAAGGTTGACAATCCGCGTTGAAATAGTCATTCGTTGCACTGTGGCACCCACATTGCGGCAGTTATTGTCCTTGCTGGAGAGATTGAATTCGATCTCACAGCCACTGCTCTCCAGGCATTTGCCGGTCATCTCGTCACCATCACCGAAACCGTCTCGTTCCGAATACCCGCCCCGAAAATCCACGGTGTCAACGCTGTGATGGCTCGGCCTGATGATGCTGATGGCCGGTCGTGCACCCGTTGCCACGCTAGTGCATTTGTACGTCAGCGGGAAACTAACGAAGTGGCCCTCCTCGGGGCTCAGCGTGGTTCCCTGAAAACTGTAGGTTCCCTCCCCCGACCAGACGTTACCAACGGTGATGCTGCACTCCGTCTGCGTCTGCGCCAAGGCCGGCGCGGTCAGCGTCACCGCGAGAATGGCGCCGCAGGCGGCGAGAGAGAATAGGGGGGTGAAGCGGGTCATGTTGAATCCTTCCGGTTGTGTTGCTCTCCCCACTCTACAGTCTTTGCTGTCGGAAGGGAAGCGGGATTTCGGAGTGGGGTGTGATTCTCGTATGGTTCACTTTTTGAACCACTGATGTTCCGCCTGCGAATCACGCGGCGCGCGCGACCTGCGCCACCGGGCGATCGTCGTTGGCGCATTCCGGTGGCTTCCAGCCGCCGTGGCGGCCCGTGCGCGGCGCCAGCGCGGCCCAGGCCCGGTCGAAGCGTCCGGACCCGGGCAGCGACCGGAAGGCCGGGCGCCCTGGCCGCCGTCGCGGCCCCGGCCCTGCCCCGATCGCTTCATCCGGGCCGTCACCAGGACCTTGTTCGCTGCCTCGACCACCTGATGACAATGCCCACGGAAAGGGTGCCCGGCTAACCGTCCGGCACCGGCACCATCCCCGTCACGGCGAGTCGGTCGTGCTCGTGCGGCGCGGCACGTCGGCAAGTTCGACCTTGCTTGTCTGCCGCTTGCCGGACGGATCCCCGCTGACCCTGCAGGACTGGATGACGCGACCTGAAGCGGAACTGTTTCCGACCGTCCTCCGGCCAGGGATCGCGCCCCGGGCGCTGGTTCACGTCCATGACATCGTGTCTGACTTTCTCATGTCCGTTGACGGAGCAGAAGGAGGGGGCGACGGGACTGGAGGTTCGCCAGAGAGCGCTGTTCGACCGGGAGGAGGAGAGCCCGGACGGACTGTTGAAGGGGGAGAGGCGGGAGCGGCTGGTGCTGCTGGTCGCGGAGATGATCAGGCAGGCAGCGACCGGCCGGAGGCCCGACGCGAAGGAGGTGCGGGATGAGCAGGATCACGGTTGATCATCTTTCCCGCGAAGCGATCGTCTGCGTCCGCCAGTCCTCCATGAAGCGGGTTCTCGCCAATCCCGGCAGCCGTGAGTGGCAGTATGGCCTCCAGGACCGGGCCGGAGCCCTGGGATGGCCGGAACCGATCGTGATCGACGAGGACCTGGGCCGTTCGGGCGGCGGCGGCGCACGTCCGGGCTTCGACCGCATGCTTGCGGCGGTCTGCCGGGGCGAGATCGGCATCATCTTGGCGGTGGACGCGACAAGGCTCGCTCGAAACGGAACCGAGTGGCACCGTCTGATAGACCACTGCGGCATCGTCGGCTGTCTCCTGGCCGACGAGCAGTCGGTCTGCGACCCACGGATTCCGTCGGACCGTCTCATGCTCGGGGTCCAGGGCGCGATGAGCGAGCTCGAGGCGTCGAACATCCGGCGCAGGATGATGGAAGGCAAGCTTCGCAAGGCCGAGCGGGGTGCGCTGTTCTCGTCGGTTCCGACGGGCTGCGTGCGCGTCGGCGAGGAACGGATCGAGAAGGATCCGGACGAGCGGGTCCGTTCGGTCCTGGAACTGGCGTTCCACAAGTTCGACGAGCTTCAGAGCCTGCGGCAGGTGATGCTCTGGCTTCTCCACGAGGGGATCGAGTTGCCGGTCCGGCCGTACGGCCGGCACGGGACGGGAGGTGAGCTGGCAATGGCATTCGGTTAACGGTTTCCCATGCCGCCAAAGTAGATGCGTGACAAGATTGTATACAATATACAGACAATTTTCAATAATCAACTACAATATATAGTATTGGCGAAATGCCAATTCACGCTCATCAGGTGGCGAACCGCCTTAACCGAATGCCATTGGGTGAGCTGGACCCGTCCGACCTGCAGCCGGGTCCGCGACATCGTGGAGAACCCGGTCTACGCCGGCGCCTGCGCATTCGGCCGCAGCGTCATGCGGACGGAGTTGCGCGACGGGCGCAAGCGCGCCGTGCAGAGGAAGATCCCGCGCCCGTAGGACCGGGCGATCTTGATCAAGGACGCGCGCATGAGGGCTGCATCAGCTGGGAAAGGTACGAGCGGAACCGGCAGGTGATTGCGGACAATGCCCAGGCATCGGGCCGTGAAGGCGCGCGCGGCGCGGTTCGCGGTGGCGCCGCCCTGCTTGCAGGGCTTCTGCGTTGCGGCCGCTGTGGACGCAAGCTGACGGTCACCTGCTCCGGAAGATGGAACACGTTCCGCTACACCTGCGGAAACGGAGCTGTGAACCGCGGCGACGACAAGTGCATCGGGTTCGGCGGCCGCCGCGTGGACGAGGCCGTGGGCGAGGCGCTGCTGCGAGCGGTCGAGCCGGTCGCCATGGAGGCGGCGCTGCGGGCGATCAACGAGGATCGCGCGGCGAAGTCGGATGCCGTCCGGCAGGCGGAACTGGCCCTGGAACGGGCCCGCTACGAGGCCGGCCGGGCGTTCCGGAAATTCGACGAGGTCGACCCCGAGAACCGGCAGGTCGCGGCCGAACTTGAGCGTCGGTGGAACGGACGCCTGATCGCGGCGTCGGAGATGGAGGCGGCGCTGGAACGGGTCCAGGAGGCTGGCCAGGCGTTCCGCATGGGTGACGCGAAGCGGGTTGCCTGCCTTGATCTCGGCGCCAGCCTTGAACTGGCTTGGTGCCACGAACGGGTCTCGCCGGAGATCCGCAAGCGGATCCTGCGCGCCGCCCTCGTCGAGGCGCTGGCGCATGTCGAGGACCGGCGTGTCCGGCTTGTCTTGCATTGGCAGGGAGGCGATCACAGCGAGATCTCCGTCGAAAAGCCCCCATCGGGCAGGCACCGTCACGTCACCGGCGAGGAGACGTCGGCGATCATGACGGCGCTCGCCCGGCAGGCGCCCGACGAGACCATCGCCGCGATGCTCAACCGCAGCGGCCGGCTCACCGGCAAGGGCCGTCGCTGGCGGAAGGCGAATGTCGCCAGCTTCCGCGCGTACCGCAAGATTCCGGCCTGCCGCGAAGGCGAGGAAAAGGAGCGCGGCGAGGTTGGCGTGCGCGAGGCGGCCAGAATCCCTGGCGTTCGCGACCGGACGGTCGTCAGCCGGATCGCGAGCGGAAGGCTGCCAGCTTGGCAGGCGTGCAGGGGCGCCCCCTGGGTTGTCAAGATCGATGATCTTTCCCCGGAGCGGAATCCGGCGCAGCCGTCCCTGTTCGATGCCAGGTCGGATGGCGGACCCGCGCAGGAATGCGGGTGCCAGACATGAGGCCGGTCACCAGACGCGGCAATGCCGGGGGCGCGGAAAGCGTTCCCCGCCATCGGAACATCAAGTATTTCCATGACATGGAGAGGTGCGCATCATGAGTCCCTTGTCTCCACGGATCCGGAGCCGATGGCGTAGCCGGCTTCGGCGGCGTCCGCGCACTCCATGCGGCGGCGGTTGCTGCGGAAGAAGGCGAGTTCCCGCTGGATGTCCTCGGCTCCCTTCCCCTTCCGCAGCAGGTGCCGCAGCGCGTCGACCGCCCTGCCGGCGCCCCCCGGGACCGTGGCGCAGGACGTGCCGCCACTTCCCGAACCACGCCGTTCCCTGTGCCGTGTCCGGGCCGAAGGCGGCGTCGGCCGCGGCGCCCGGATGCCGGGCCGCGTGCCGGAAATCGACAGGCATGACATCGGGGCACAGCGATTCCAGGAAGGGCCAGCTGTCCTTCGCGCCGTCCGCGACCGCCGCAGGCCTCAGGTCGGGGTTGCGTTCCAGCCAGTGCAGCGCCTCGGCCTCGGCTGCGGCTTCAGGCTCGCCTCGCCCCGCTCCGGGAGGCGCCCGAAGCATCGGCTCCCGGCATGTTCCCTTCGGCGTCGACCAGCGCCACGACGCCGCACGACGCCTCGCGCCAGCCAGCGTCCGTGGACCTGGTCCCGGACATCGCCGACGCGCTTCCCGCCCGGACCGGGATCTCCGCCTGCCTGCATGGCCGGGGCGCCCGCTTCGTGTTCGTCGCCAAGGGCAGCCGGAAAACCTGCTCAAGGAGATCAGGGGCCGCTTCGGTTCGCAGTCCCCGAGACCGGTGGACTTCGCGACCCGCTCGCCGCAGCCGGAGCACGGTCGGATCGAGCGGCGCGAGATCCGGACCTCCACGGATCCGGTGACCGGGATCGCCTTCCCGTGGGTCGAGCAGGTGTTCATGATCAAGCGAACCGCAAGGGAATGCCGATGCGCCCGGAACGGAATGTCCGCCAAGCCTGGCAGGCGGAGCGTCGAGATCGTCTACGGCATCACGAGCCACACGCCCGAGACCGCCGGCGCCGAGGCCCTTCCTGCCTTCAGCCGCGCGCATTGTTCATGCGAGAATCGTGTCCACAGGATTCTGGACGATCAGGCGACGTGGAACGAGGACAGGTGCAGGGTCCGCACCGGACATGGCCCGGAAAACCCGGCTGTCTCAGGAGACTGGCGACCGGTCCCGTCCTCGGGCGCGGCAAGCCGGTCGCGCCGACGGTCAGGGACCGGACCGGAACCCGCGCCTCGTGCCCGACCGGCTCAGGCCCGTCCGGAACACGCAGCCACGCCGGTCCGCCGCGCGGCGACGCAACCGGCCACTCCGGATCAGGCGAAAGAGCCTGCCTGGCAGCGTCAGGCGGGCCGGTCGGCATGCCCGCAATCACGCACAGGCGGGAAAGCGGGGGCCAGGTCACGGAATTGCCGCCGAAACTGCCGAACCGGCTGCAGGATGAATTGCCAGGTCGCCAAAAGCTCTCGTCAAGGCTCGCGGAGAAAAAATCAGCCGTGGCCTGCGGCGGCGTCCCGGGAGAGCCGCTCCGTCCGCATCCGGATTGTGGCCCGCGCATCCGCCCCAGGCCGGCGCGGCGAAGGCGCCGGGTGATGTCGCCCCGCTGTCCGCGCTCCCCGAAATCGCGAAGCGCCTTCCGTCACGGCCGACGATCTCCTGCAAGAGGCCCTTGATCGAATCCCGCCCTCGTCCGGACGCGCGGAAGCAGGCGACTCCGCGCGCATCGACCCTGCCCGTGCCGCTGCCAGCAGGCGGCCCCCCCTGCACGCCTCCGGCGAAAGTGTCGCGCAAGCAAGTGCCGCGGCGCGGGACGGGTCCCGCACCGGCCCTGCCCTCGAGGCCGCCGCCCGAAGGCGACGGGGCGGGGCGATGCCCGAGGGAGCCGCTTCCCGCCACCCGGGCGGCAGGGCGCGCGCCTCCGCAGGACCATGCCGCGGGACGTCCCCTCGCGCGGGCGGACGGCCCCGGCTTCGCGCCAGCCAGCCTCTCCGGCAAGCCGGGCCGCAGGCGTCACGGAATCCGTTTGCAGGGCCCGGTCCCCGGACGGCGCAGGCCGGCGGCACGTCCCCGGCGGCGGCGCCCCGGGGCAGGACGTCAGCGCGCGAGGGGCGGGACTGCGTCACTGCCAGTCGCCGAGGCTTGACTGCCAGAGGGCCATTGCCGCGACGGCGGCCGTGTCTGCGCGCAGGACGCGCGGACCCAGCGAGACCGCAACCGTCTGCGGCATCGCGCGGATCATGCGGCGCTCCGCTTCGGAGAACCCGCCTTCCGGCCCGACCAGGATGGCCCAGGGGCCGGCGTCGCCCGAGAGGGTCGCCGCCACGTCCACGAGCGCTTCGTCGCAAAACATCAGCCGCCGCCCTTCGGGCCATGCCTCCAGGGCTGGTGCGAGCGCCGACAGCTCCTCGACGCGGGGCACGCTGGTTTCCCCGCACTGCTCCGCCGCTTCAATCGCGTGGGCCTGCAGCCGATCCCTCCGGATCCTGCCGGCGACGGTGAATGCGGTTCGGACCGGCATGATGCGGGCCGCGCCCATTTCCGCCGCCTTTTCCACGATGAAGTCGGTCCGGGCCTTCTTGACCGGCGCAAAGAGCAGCCAGAGGTCCGGCGGATGCCGCTGGCCGGCGCTTTGGATCCGGCACACGAGGGTTCCGTCCCGCTTCCCCGCGCTCGCGACTTCCGCCTCCCACTCGCCGTCATGGCCGTTGAAGACGGCGAGGCGGTCCCCGACGGCAAGGCGCATTACGGAGAACGCGTAACGCGCCTGGTTTCGTGCAAGCGCAACGGACTGTCCCTCGCCCAGCGGGTGCTGTACGTACATCCTGACCTTAGCGCGATTCATGGCCGGAACCATATGACCGAAGGGGCGCCAGACGGACAAGTGGCAGACGCGGTTCCGGGCAACTGGGTCGATCGCCGGGCGCCCTTGGCGGCGCGTCCCTACCTGCGGCTCAGCAGGGCGGACAGGCCGATCGGGACCTGGCTTCTCCTGCTGCCATGTTGGTGGGGGCTTGGGGCGGCCTCGATGCATGAAGGCGCTCTGACACTGCAGCATGCGTGGATCGGAACCGGGTGCGCCGTCGGGGCCTGGCTGATGCGGGGGGCCGGATGCACATGGAACGACATCGCCGACCGCAGGTTCGATGCCAGGGTTGAACGCACCCGGTCGCGGCCGATTCCGTCGGGCCAGGTCTCCGTCGGCCGGGCGGCGGCATGGATGACGGCGCAGGCGCTGGCGGCGCTGCTTGTCCTCCTGACGTTCGGGAGCGCGGCCATCCTGCTGGGCCTCGCATCCGTGGGCCTGGTGCTGGTCTATCCGTTTGCGAAGCGGTTCACGTGGTGGCCGCAGGCGTTCCTGGGACTTGCGTTCAACTGGGGCGCTCTTCTCGCCTGGGCGGCGGCCGCCGGGAGCCTCGCCTGGCCGGCCTTCGCCATCTACGCGGCCGGGATCGCCTGGACGCTGTTCTACGACACGATCTACGCCTTTCAGGACAGCAGGGATGACGCAGCCATCGGCGTGAGGTCCACGGCGCGCCTCTTCGGGACGGTCGCAAGGCGCTGGCTGGCGTGCTTCCTCGTCGCGTCGACCGCCGTTCTCGGCATCGGACTTGCCGGCGCTGCCGGCCCCGATGCAGGCATTCTGCGGCTCGGGGTCCTGCTGGCCGGGACTCTCGCGTTCGGGCTGCATCTGGCCTGGCAGGTCACGCGGCTGGACGTCGACGACCCCGGCCGGTGCCTGGCTGTCTTTCGGGCGAACCGCGAAGCGGGGCTGATCCCGGCCCTTTCCCTCGGCGTGGCCGCGTTCCTCTGATTGCGCGGGGCCGGGCCGAAGACTACAAGGGACCATGACCTTCCCGCGGACAGTTTCGCGTCTGCGCGCCGTCCCGCATGCGCTGGCGCTGGCGGCAGGCGCGGCCCTGTGCCTGGCGGCGGCGGTCTGGGCAAGGAACGCTGTCGAGGCAAGGACCCTGAGGAGCGTGGACGACGCGCTCTCCCGGTCGGGCCACGAATGGGCGGTCGTCCGGGTCGACGGCCTGCACGTCACCTTGAGTGGCGTCGCCCCGGACGAGGCGACGCGGTTTGCCGCGCTCTCGGCGGCAGGTCGCGCAGCCAGTTCGGCGCGCGTCACGGACCGCATGGACGTCGCAGACCCGGTGACGGTCCGGCGGCCCGAATTCCTGATCGAGATCCTGCGGCATGAGGGAGGCGTCTCGCTTGCCGGCCTCGTGCCGTCGTCGGCAGAGGCCGAAAGCGTCGTGTCGCGGGTGCGGGAGCGCGTGGATGGCGCGCCGGTGTCGGACTCGCTCGGCACCGCTGACTTCGAGCCGGCCGACGGCTGGCACCGTGCGGTGACCTTCGGCATCAAGGCGCTCGGGCTCCTGCCGCGCGTCAAGGTGTCGATTTCGGCTGCGCGGGTCGCGATCGAAGCCGTGGCCGAGGACGCCGATGAAAGGCGGGAGCTGGAAAGGGCGCTGCGCCGGGACGCCCCTGCAGGCACGGAGCTTGCCCTGGGCATCTCGACGCCGCGCCCGGTCGTCGCGCCGTTCTCGTTCAGGTTCCACGTCGACGGCGACGGCGCGCGCCTCGACGCCTGCGCCGCTGACAGCGAGGCGGCGCGGGCCGCAATCCTGGAGGCCGCGCGAAACGCGGGGCTCGGCGATGACGCGACATGCATCCTGGCCCTCGGAACGCCCTCGACCAGATGGGGCGAGGCGGCGGTGGCGGGAATCGGCGCCGCGGCCGGGCTCGGCGGCGGCAGCTTCACGATGTCCGATGCTGACGTCACGCTGGCGGCGGAGGCCGGAACGCCGCTCCCGCGGTTCGAGCTTGCGTCGGCCGCGCTTGAGGCCGCGCTTCCGCCGGTCTTCTCGCTGAAGGCGATCCTGCTCGAGGGGGCCGGCGAGGACGGCGAGGGCAGTCCGCCGGAATTCATCGCGATCCTGTCGCCCGAAGGGCATGTCCAGCTTCGCGGAAGGCTTGGAAGCGATTCGGTCCGCGCGGCCGTCGCGAGCCTTGCCGCCGCCAACCTGGGGAGCGGTCGCGTCCACGCCGCCACTGTCCTGGCGCAGGACCTGCCGGACGGCTGGACGCAGCGCGTGCTGGCGGCGCTGGAGGCGATGCGGTTTCTGAACAACGGAATCGTCAGCGTGACTCCCGGCAACGTCACGGTTTCCGGCAACGCTGCCATGGAGGGCGCGCGGTCCGCCATCGCGGGGATCCTTTCGGACAGGCTGGAGGCCGGCGCGTCCTACGAAATTGACGTCTCGATTCTCGAGGCCGGCGAGTCGCGGACCGAACCGCCGGCGCCCGCGGAATGCCTGGCGCGCGTGAACGAGGCGGCCGGCAGGAAGAAGATCACGTTCAGCCCCTCGTCCAGCGTGCTGGAGGACGATGCCGCGGAAACCATCGACGCGATCGCGGACATTCTCCGCGAATGCGACGGGATCGGGCTGGAGATCGGCGGCCACACCGACAGCCAGGGCCATGACGCCATGAACCAGCGGCTCAGCCAGTCGCGCGCCGACGCGGTCCTGAACGCGATCATGGCGCGGCGCGTGCTGGGCGCCGGCCTGGTCGCCAGGGGCTATGGCGAAAGCCTGCCGGTGGCGGACAACGGCACGGCGGCGGGGAGGGAGGCGAACCGCCGGATCGAGTTTCGCCTGGTCGCCGCGCCGGAAGAGGGCCTGACGGACCCGTCCCGGCAGGAGGACGGGAGCCGGCGCGGCGGCCAGTCAGCGGAAGCGGGAGGCGGGGAATGAGCGGAAGCGGGTTCGTTGCCGCCGCGGCGATCATGCTGTTCGCGGCGTTCATGGCGGGCTGGTTTACGCGCTGGCTGGTGGCGCGCCTCACGCTGTCGGCGATGTCGGACGCGCATGAGGCAGGGACGCTGGCGCAGGCGCTGCACGAGGCCGAGCTGGAACGGGACATCGCCCGGGAGGAGCTCGAGAAGCGCGAGGCCGACCACGGGAACGAGATGAACCAGGTGCGGGCCGAGCTGAACTCGGCCATGGAGGGCCTGAGGGACTCGCGGCGCGAGGCGGCGGATCTTCGGGCGCTCGTCGAGCGGGAGGACGTTCAGCCCTGAGGGCCGCCAGGGCGGCGAAGCCGGGAGGCCGGCGCCGCGGCGCGTGCCCCAAGCTAATCCGGGACCGTTTGCCGGTGCGACGTCCCGCCGGGACGGCAGCGGCACGAAGGCGGTTCCGGCGGCCGGGCGCCCGGACGGATCAGGTTGCAGTTCCGGACAGGCATGCGCAGATCCGCTGAACGGCAAATCCGTAGCCCGCCGTCCCGCATCCGACGATGACCGCATCGGCGCGCCTCGAGACGTACGAGCTGTGCCGGAACGCCTCGCGGGCATGGATGTTCGAGAGATGCACTTCCGCGACCGGCCCGTCGAACGCGTTGAGCGCGTCCAGAATGGCGATGGACGTGTGCGAATAGGCGCCGGGATTGATCACGATGGCGGCGCAACCGCTGCGGGCCTCATGAACCCACTCGACAAGCTCGCCTTCGTGATTCGACTGGCGCAGTTCGGTCCTGTGGCCGAACGGCGCCGCTGCCTCGGCGCAGCGGCCGGCGACGTCCTCGAGCGTTTCGCGCCCGTAGATTCCGGGCTGCCGCTCCCCGAGCAGGTTCAGGTTCGGGCCGTTCAGGATCAGGATCGTCTTTCCCATGCGCCCTTCTAGCGCAACTGCGCGCCCCTGGACAATTGAACGGGTGCAGGCTCACGAAACGGCCGCGGCCGCCGCCGGATCGCCCCGCAAGTGGAACGTGTCCCGGCGGGTGGCGGCCGCGCGGCCCTGCGCCCGTCGATCGGCGCGGGCCGCGCAAGCGGGGCGCCGACATGCGCAAGGCCACAAAATGTATTGCCAAAGTGGTGACAGCGGGCCCCGGAACGCCTATATCTTGTCCCGGGGCAGCGAGGATGCACGGCATGGCACTGGCCGCAGGGGCAGCCGAAGACTACGGCGCGGAATCAATCAAGGTTCTCAAGGGGCTGGAGGCGGTCAGGAAGCGTCCGGGAATGTACATCGGGGACACCGATGACGGCTCGGGCCTGCATCACATGGTCTACGAGGTCGTGGACAACGGCATCGACGAGGCGCTTGCCGGGCATGCCGACGAGGTGACGGTCTGCCTGCATGCCGATTCGAGCGTGTCGGTGACGGACAACGGCCGGGGCGTTCCGGTCGACATCCATGCAGAGGAGGGCGTGTCCGCGGCCGAGGTCATCATGACCCAGCTTCACGCCGGCGGCAAGTTCGACCAGAATTCCTACAAGGTGTCCGGCGGGCTTCACGGCGTCGGCGTCAGCGTGGTCAACGCTCTGTCGGACTGGCTGGAGCTCAGGATCTGGCGGGACGGCAAGGAGCACTTCGCCCGCTTCGAAGGGGGCGAGACCAGCAGGCACCTGAGAGCCGTCGGGGACGCCGGCGGGCGCCACGGCACGGAGGTGCGGTTCCTGGCCTCGACCGCGACGTTTTCCGATCTTGACTACAGCTTCAAGACCCTGGAGAGCCGCCTTCGCGAGCTCGCCTTCCTCAACTCGGGCGTTCGCATAGGGCTTCGCGACGAGCGTCCGGCGGAGCCCCTGGAGAGCGAATTCCTCTACGAAGGCGGCGTGCGCGAGTTCGTGCGCTATCTCGACCGGTCGAAGACCCCTCTTGTCAGCGACCCGATCTTCATCTCGGGCGGCCGCGGCGGCATGACCGTCGAGGCCGCGCTTTGGTGGAACGACGGCTATCACGAGAATGTCCTGCCGTTCACGAACAACATTCCCCAGCGGGACGGCGGCACCCATCTGGCAGGGTTTCGCGGCGCGCTGACGCGCACGCTCAATCACTATGCCGGCGCCTCGGGCCTCGCCCGCAAGGAAAGGGTCAGCTTCACCGGCGACGATGCCCGCGAGGGCCTGACCTGCGTCCTGAGCGTCAAGGTGCCGGATCCGAAGTTCTCTTCCCAGACCAAGGACAAGCTGGTTTCGTCCGAGGTGCGTCCTGCCGTGGAAGGCCTGATGAACGAGCGCCTTGCCGAATGGCTCGAGGAGAATCCCGGCCCGGCCAAGCTGATCGTCACCAAGATCGTCGAGGCCGCGCTCGCCCGGGAGGCGGCGCGGAAAGCGCGCGAGATGACGCGGAAGAAGTCGGCGCTCGACGTTGCCTCGCTGCCGGGCAAGCTGGCCGACTGCCAGGAAAGGGATCCGGAAAGGCGCGAGCTGTTCCTTGTCGAGGGCGACAGCGCGGGGGGCTCGGCAAAGCAGGGGCGCGCCCGCGCCAACCAGGCGGTGCTGCCGCTGCGGGGCAAGATCCTCAACGTGGAGCGCGCCAGGTTCGACCGCATGCTCTCGAGCCAGGAGATCGGGACGCTGATCACCGCCCTCGGCACGGGCATCGGGCGCGACGAGTTCGACATCTCGAAGCTCAGGTATCACAAGATCATCATCATGACCGATGCGGACGTGGACGGCGCCCATATCCGGACACTGCTTCTGACCTTCTTCTTCCGGCAGATGCCCCAGACCATCGAGGGCGGATACCTCTACATAGCCCAGCCGCCGCTGTTCAAGGTCACGCGCGGCAAGTCCGAGGTCTACCTGAAGGACCAGGCGGCGCTTGATGACCACCTGATGGAGCTGGGCGTTGACGGCGCGGTCCTGCGGCTTTCAGGCGGGGAGGAAATCGTGGCGCAGGACCTGATGCGCGTCGTCGGGGAGGCTCGCCAGGTCCGTCGCGCCCTTCGCGCCTTTCCGGCCCATCATCCGCACGCGATTCTCGAACAGGCCGCCGTCGCCGGCGCGTTTCTGGAAGACCGGGCCAATGGCGGCCTCCAGGAGACGGCGGATGCCGTGGCGCGGCGGCTTGACCTGGTGGCGGCCGAATACCAGCGGGGCTGGACGGGGCGGATCACGCAGGACAGCGGCATCCGGGTGGCGCGCATGCTGCGCGGGGTCGAGGAGGCCCATGCGCTGGACGGAGCCGCGCTGCGTTCAGGAGAGGCGCGCCGGCTGGGCCGGTTCACCAGGGCGCTGCAGGACGTGTACGGCGAGCCCGCAAGGTTCGTGCGGCGTGATCGCGACACGCCCGTCAACGGCCCGCTCGATCTTCTGGCCGCGGTCCTGGAAGAGGGCGAGAAGGGCCTGAGCCTGCAACGCTACAAGGGCCTGGGCGAGATGAACCCTGACCAGCTCTGGGAGACGACGCTTGATCCGGAAGCGCGCACTCTCCTCCAGGTCAAGGTCGAGGACCAGGCCGAGGCCGACGACCTGTTCTCCAAGCTCATGGGCGATGTCGTCGAACCCCGCCGGGAGTTCATCCAGCAAAACGCGCTTTGCGTGGAGCACCTGGACTTCTGAGCGCGCCCGGGGCGCGCCCTCATGAGCGGGGCGCCAGGCTCCGGACGGCGCCGGCGGGACGTTCGCCGGCTCAGTTCGCGTGCCGGCGCGCCAGTTCCTCCCCGGTCTCCTGGTTCACCATCTTCATGGCCAGGCGCACCTTGCCGCGATCATCGAAGCCCAGAAGCTTCACGTAGACGGGCTGGCCTTCCTTGAGGACGTCGGACGGGTGGTTCAGGCGTCGGTTCTCGATCTGGCTGACGTGCACGAGCCCGTCACGCTTGCCGAAGAAGTTCACGAAGGCCCCGAAGTCGACGATCTTCACGACCGTGCCCTTGTAGATCTTGCCCTCCTCCGGCTCGGCCACGATGGCATGGATCATTTCCCGAGCCTTCCTGATGGCCTCTCCGTCGGGCGACGCGATCTTGATGACGCCGTCGTCGTTGACGTCGACCTTGGCGCCCGAGACCTCGACGATCTCGCGTATCACCTTGCCGCCGGACCCGATGACTTCCCTGATCTTGTCGGTCGGGACGCTCATGGTCTCGATGCGCGGCGCGTGAATGCTGAAGTCGCCTGCCGACGACAGGGCCTTGTTCATCTCCCCGAGGATGTGCATTCGGCCCGCCCTGGCTTGCGCGAGCGCCCTTTCCATGATCTCGGGGGTGATTCCCGCCACCTTGATGTCCATCTGCAGAGACGTGATTCCGTTTTCGGTTCCCGCCACCTTGAAGTCCATGTCGCCCAGGTGGTCCTCGTCGCCCAGGATGTCCGTCAGGATGGCGTAGGCGCCGTCCTCTTCCAGCACGAGGCCCATGGCCACGCCGGCGACGGCGGCCTTCACCGGCACCCCAGCGTCCATCATTGACAGGGACGAGCCGCAGACCGTCGCCATGGAGGACGAGCCGTTGGATTCGGTGATTTCCGACACGAGACGGATCGTGTAGGGGAAGTCGGTCGCGCTGGGAAGCACGGCCTGGAGGGCGCGCCAGGCAAGCTTGCCATGGCCGATCTCGCGGCGTCCGGGCGGTCCGACGCGACCCACTTCGCCGACCGAGTAGGGCGGGAAGTTGTAGTGCAGCAGGAAGTTCGAGCGGAAGTTTCCGTGCAGGGCGTCGACGATCTGCTCGTCGTCTCCGGTGCCCAGCGTGGTGACCACAAGCCCTTGCGTCTCCCCTCGGGTGAAGAGCGCGGATCCGTGCGTGCGGGGAAGGAGCCCCGTCTCGCAGGCGATCGGGCGCACTTCGTCCGTCTTCCGGCCGTCGATGCGGCGCCCGCTCCTGACGACGTCGCCGCGGAGTATCGAGGACTCCAGCTTCTTGAGGGCGGTTCCGAGGTTCGTATCCTGGCGCTGCTCTTCCGTCAGGCTCTCCCTTATCGCGGCCCTTGCCGCGCCGACGGCAGCCACGCGCTCCTGCTTGTCGAGGATGGCGTAGGCGTCGCGCATCTGTCCTTCGCCGACGGCCTTGACGGCGTCGAGCAGGCCGGAGACGTCCGGCGGCGTGTACGCGAACGGCTCGTTGGCGGCTTCCTCCGCCAGGGCGATGACCAGGTCGATGACGGGCCGTATCTGCTCATGCGCGAAGGTCACGGCGCCGAGCATCTCGGCTTCCGAGAGCTCGTAGGCCTCGGACTCCACCATCATGACCGCTTCCCGCGTCCCCGCCACCACCAGGTCGAGGCGCTGGACGGGATTGTTGCGCAGGCTCTCCATGTTCTCGACCGTGGGATTGAGAACGTATTCGCCGTTCTCGAAGCCGACGCGACAGCCGGCGACGGGCCCCATGAAAGGCGCGCCCGAAAGCGTCAGCGCGGCCGAGGCCGCGATCATGGCGACGATGTCGGGATCGTGGACGAGGTCGTGCGAAAGCACGGTGCAGATGACCAGGACCTCGTTCTTGAAGCCCTCGATGAAAAGCGGCCGGATCGGACGGTCGATCAGGCGCGAGGTCAGGGTCTCCTTCTCGGTCGGCCGCGCCTCGCGCTTGAAGAATCCGCCGGGCACCTTGCCGGCGGCGTAGTATTTCTCGTTGTAGTGGACGGTCAGCGGAAAGAAGTCCTGCCCTTCCCTCTGTTCCCGCGCGAACGTCACGTTCGCCATGACCGTGGTTTCGCCGTAGGTGGCGACCACCGTGCCGTCGGCCTGACGGGCGATCTTGCCTGTTTCCAGCGTCAGCGTGTCGTCGCCCCACTGGATCGATTTCTTCACTTCGTTGAACATTTCGGTACCCTGTGTGGGATCGGGAGGCCCCCTCCCGTCCCGTTGAACTGGCGGCCCGATTGCCGCCGACCCCAATCCTTAGCGCATCACGCCGGGGTCAGAGCGTCACGTCTCGGATGCGCGCGCCTTACAGCACTTGCCGGAGATTGGAAAGGGCGCGCAGGGCCCTCGCGGGCACGAGGCCTGCAACGGAAGCGGACCTGGCCGGAACTCGTGGCGGGGTCAGGCCGAAACCCTCATCGATTCAATGGGTTGACGCCCATGTCCGACGGATCCGGCCCGCCGCCTGCATGGCGGCATTCCCTGCGGGGCCGGTGTCCGGGGGGTGCATGCTCGGGCAGCGGCCGGCAAGCAGCCGTCGCCGGCCCCGCGACGCCCTTGCGGGACGTACGCCCGGCGCACATGAACGGGCGGCAAACGGGGAAGGGCAGGCCCTGGACGACGCCGCGCAACGCGCAGGGCCGGGCTTCACGCCGGCGCGGATGGAGTGGCGCGAGGCGGGTCGCGGCCCATGAGGGCCGCTCCGGGAACGGCTCCGGCCTCGATCTCTCCATGCTCAAGCGGGCTTGGCGGCCTCTTCGTTCGGGCATGGCCGTCCGTGGAGATCCAGCGCGTCGAGGAAGCGATTTCCGATGGGGCGGGATGGAGGATCCCCGGTCAGTCCGGGTTGTACGCCACTGACGGGGTCGATCGTCGTTCCGGACTGCCGGGCGATCATGAACATGCATGCAGGCGGCTCGCCGGCCCGGACAGGCGGCGCGGCGTGCCTGCCGATGTCGCCGCTTCCGGGCTGCAGCCTGCGTCAGCGGCGAAGGCCAAGCCGCTGGATGAGGTCCTGATAGCGCGGCGCGTCCCTGTTCTTCACGTAATCGAGAAGCTTTCGGCGCTGGGCGACGAGCTTCAGGAGGCCGCGACGCGAATGGTTGTCCTTCTTGTGGGTCTTGAAGTGCTCGGTCAGCGTCGTGATCCGGGAGGACATGATGGCGACCTGAACCTCGGGCGATCCGGTGTCGCCCTCCTTCGCGCCGTATTCCTTGATGACACGGGCCTTTTCCTCGGCAGTGATCGACATCGGGATTCTCCCATTGGGGTCATGGCACGAGCCGGGATGCCGCCCAGCAGGGCCCGCGGAGTTCGGATGCGCGCGTATAGGCGATGCCATGGCCGAAGAAAAGGGGCCTTCTGCGCGCAACGGTCGCGAACCCGCCGCAGGCTCATGGCAGCCGTCCCTTCGTCTTGCGAGGGTTCCATGTTCCTCGAGGTCCGGACCTTCGGCCGCCGTGCGCCCGCCACGGCCGGGGCCGCGTCCGGTAGGGGACATAGAGGGGGTGTCGCGGATGTCCCGAGACGGTCACGCCAAGGGCGAGGACGGGTTTCGGCGAGGCGAGGGCGAGTTCGAGCGCCGATTGCCCCCGGCCGCGATGCGCGCCGTGAACGCCCCAGGCGCAGAGGATGTCGTCAGCCCAGCCAATGGCTGCAAGAATCTGCCCCCCGTTGTCCGGTCCTTCAGGGCTTGGCGCGCGCTTGAGCCGTGACGGATCGGTCTCTCTCGGAGGGCAAACAGGTTGCAGGCCCGGAACCCGCCGTAGCCGAGCGTGCGGGCGCGCCGTTCACAGCGCGCGATCGTCGGATCGTCCGCAAGCTCGGTCGCTTTCGAGGGATTCAGCATGATGTAGAGGAGCCGGCGACCGTCGCGGTCCCAGATGCACGTCAGCGAATAGCGGCACCTGCCGCACGCCGAATAGACCGCCTGGCTGGTTCGCTGCCCGTCGTCGTGGCTTCGCGTCACGAGACTCACGACCGGAACACCCGGTCGGGATGAAACTCGCCCGACATGTAGGTTCCGATGGCAACCGGCTTTCCCCGGTGCTCCGCCCAGCACCTTTCCCCGAATGCGGCGTCCGTGGCGACGACCATGCCGGGATTGCCGTTGCGGATGCGGCTGAGCTCTTCGTCCGGGACCCGAACTTGCGCGAGACGGGCAAGGCCGGCCGCGATCGGGAGGACCAGCCCGTCGATCTCCGGGGTTCCGGCCAGCGCCTCGATTCTGTCGAGCGCGACGGCGCGGTCGGCATGGAAGGGTCCGGACCATGTGCGGCGCAGCCGCACGACGTGAGCCTCGGTGCCAAGCGCGCGGCCGAGATCGCGCGCGACGGAGCGCACGTAGGCTCCCTTGCCGCAAACCATTTCGAGCGTGACATGGTCAGGGTCCGGCCGGTCGACGAGGCTGAGGCTCTCGACATGCACGGGCCGCGGCGCGACCTGCACGTCCTCGCCGGCCCTGGCCCGGTCATAGGCGCGGATCCCGTCAACCCTGATCGCCGAATACGCGGGCGGAACCTGGTCCACGTGACCTTCAAACGTCGCCAGCGCGGCCTGGATGGCGCCGTCTTCCGGCCGCACGTCAGAGGTGGCGATGACCTCGCCGTCAGCGTCATCCGTGTCGGTCGCCTGTCCAAGGCGTATCGTGAAAGCGTAGGCCTTGGGCGCGTCGGTCACGAGGGAAACGGTCTTCGTGGCCTCGCCGAGCGCCACGGCAAGCAGGCCCGAGGCCGCCGGATCCAGCGTGCCGGCGTGTCCGGCCTTTCTCGCATCAAGCGCCCGCCGGATCCGGTTGGCCACGGTCGCCGACGTGGGCCCCGGCGACTTGTCCACCAGAAGCCATCCGGAGATGTCGCGCCCTTTCCTCCGCCTCGCCATCCGGGTTCCTTTCCGAGAAGGCGCGGTGCTAGCCCCGACCGGGCGCGGCTGTCAACGGAAGCGATGGCCGAAGCAGCAATTCCCGCCAGCCTGACCGTCGGTGCGCGAAGGCGCGGTCATGGCGGGCGGCGGTTCCGTGTGCGCACGACCGGCGGCCGGGCGGCGGCCCGGGATCGTGGCGTTGCCGGCGAAGGGCGGGATCGGGGCCGTCCGGGCGTGGCCGGGGCGGACACGGCCCGGCACGGACGGGCCGGCATGGTCCTCCTTGCCAGGCTCTCCCGCGAGCGCGCGGCAGAGGGTCTTCCAGTCCCGGAAGACGAAAGCCCGGCCGGTTCCCGCATCCGGTCCCGGAGGCAGGGGATGCGTTCCTGACGTTCCCGCGCCCGTCCGAACGGCGGGCAGCAGTGCCGCCGCGACCCGCGTCGATCAGGAAGGCGGGCATGGCGAGCGTCATGAAGACGCCCCATGGGCGGTTCCCGCCATGGCCGGAGCCGTGCCCGAAGCTGCAGCCCTCCCGCGTCCCGGTGCCTGGAACGTCTCGTTCCCGGTCGCCCGCCTGCGGCGGCCGCACCGCATGACGGACACGCCGCGTCCCGGACGGGCGGGAGGTCGGCGGCCCGCGAGAACCTCCGGACCCTCCCTTTCGTGCCGGTCTCCCCGCATCCGGGCATGTCGGTCTTCAGGCCGAAGTTCGCGTCGTCGGCCGGCAGGCCGCGGTCCCGTTCGAAGCGGTGCACGATGCCGGTCTTCCCGTCGCGCCTCTCCCATGTCTCCTTCGTCCCGCTGGCATCGAACCAGCCGGACGGCGGCCCGTGGTCGCCCGGCTTCGCGCCCGGGACGGGCGGAAGCCCTTCTCCGCTCACGCAGCATGACGTGCGGGCCGCCGGCCGCCGGCCCGTCCCCGGCGCCGGCCGCCCTCCCGTGTGCGGACGCTCCCGGCGGAGGTCCTCCGGGAGCCGCCTCAAGGCGTTCCGCTCGCAGTCGTTCCTCCTCCTGCCGTCCTCGTTCCGGACCGGCTCCGGCGCCGGCGGGAACGCCCCGGCGTGGTCGGGACGGACGGTCGCCGCGCCCGGAGCCTGACGGCAGGAGGTCCTCGACCCGTCGCGGCGGGTCCTGGCGCGAGCGGCGCCTGCGGACGGCCTTGCGCGAGGAACGGCGCCCGGTCCCGTCCGCCGCGACCGGGAGACGCCCGCCGGACGCCGTCCGGCCCTCGAGCGCCTTGCCGCGCTGCAGGGCGGCGTGGACGCCCCCGGACCGCAGCGGCGGAGGCCGCGGGGGCCGGCCCCGTCGAGCCGCTCGCGCATCCGCGTGTCCGACGGCGCCTTCCCCACGCCGAACGGCGCGCGCAGGTTCCGCGCCCGGACCGGATCCTCGCCGCCCCGCACCTGCCGGCCGGACTGCAGAAGCGACGGGATCCCGGGCGAGAAGACCGCGAGCCCCGACGTCAGGCCTACCGGAAGGCTGAAGTCGCGCGTGTCGATCGGGTCGGGGATGCGGTCGAAGCATGCACGCACCGCGCGAAGCACGGCCCTGGCATCGACGGATGCCTGCGAAAGGAATCTCCGGACATCTGCTGCCCGGCCTTTGCCTGTCTGGCCGCGGCAAGGCCGATTCGGCGGGAAAGGTCTGTGACAGGAAAATTCGTGGCTGCCGCGCAACCAGCTGACAACAAACGAAAGGAAATCCTGTCGGGAATTGCTGTGGCCGAAGACGGCCTGCCCGCGTTCCGCGGCGGCGGAAATGCCGATCTGCCGATGCCAGCGCGGACGGCCGGCCTCGCGCCCCGCCATGGGATCATCGCACGACTCCGAGGACCGGCCCCATGGGCAGGCCGAAGTCGTGGCGCCCGAGCGCCGGCGCGTACAGGCGCGAGACCCTGCCGTCCAGAAAGAGCGCGTCAGGGGTCTTGAGCACGTCGCGGAACAGCCGCGCAAAGCGGTGGAAGTTGACGGCCCGGTCCGAGATCGCGGCCACGACGCGCCCGTCTTCGGTCACCCCGATTCCGTTGCGGACCAGGCGGGACGGGGAGTCGGCGAGAAAGCGGGGATGAAGCAGACCGTCGATCACCAGCATGGGGCCGGACTGGGTTGCAAAGCGGCAGGAAGCCCCGGATCCGGCGAATCTGCGCGACTCCACGATGTCCGCAGCGCCCTCGCGGATGCAGAGAACGCCGTTCGGAAGGAGGCCGAAGTTCCCCGGTCCGGCGCCTGTCACGATCGGCGTCACTTCCAGCCCGTCCTCGACGTACAGGCCGACCGGGGTCCGGTCCGGATGATACATGCCGCCGTTCATGGCGAAGGCCAGTTGACGGCCCTGGGCGCCGACATGCGCCGCGATGCTCGCGAAGCCGCCGAAGGGCCTGCCGCTGGCGTCGTTCAGGAACAGCCGGACATCCTCTGTCGCCAGGTCGATCTCGCAGGCTGTGAACGGCACGCTCTCGAAAGCCAGGTTCCGACAGTCGGCGGCCGGGGCGCCTGTGCCGAGCGCGGCGCTAGCCAGAGTCAAGATCGCGGCGAACGTTTTCATTGGCGAACATCGCAATGGTGTCGTCGAGGCGGTCGAAGGTCTCGTCGATCCGGAACCGGATTTCCGGCGAGAACTTGAGCTGCAGGCCCCCGCCGACGATGCGCCTGATGTCGGAGCGATTGCGGCGAAGGGCGTCCAGCGCCTCGTCCCGGTTGCTTCCGCCCAAGGGCAGTATGTAGGCGGTCGCGACCCTGAGATCGGAAGAGCAGGTGACCTCGCCGACGGTGATCGACATGGCATTGAGTTCCGGGTCATGGACATCGCCCTGGATCAGCACGTCCGAGAGACGGCGCCGGATCAGTTCCGCGACGCGAAGCTGACGCTGGGAGGGTCCCGGGCCGTCATGAAGGCGCGAACGCGACATGTCGCGCATCTAATTGCTGGCGACCCGATGGGCAAGCGCGTAAGCGTAGGGAAGCCGGGAACGGGAGGTCGAAAATGACGGAGCTGCCGGGCGTTGTCATTGCCGGCGCGTCGGGCCGGATGGGCCGGATGCTCGTGGAAGAGGTGCTGGGCTCGGGCGAGGTGCGCCTGGCCGGGGCCGTCGAACGGCCCGGCCATGACTGGATCGGGGCGGATGTCGGGAAGGTCATGGGAAGGGCCGCGCTCGGCGTGACCGTCACCGACGACCCGATCGAGGCGGTCGTCAAGGCCCGGGCGGTGATTGACTTCACGACGCCTGAGGCGACGGTCGCCAATTCCGAACTGGCGGCGCAGGCCAGGTGCGTGCACGTGATCGGCACGACCGGCCTTTCGGAAGACGACCTGAGGCGGATCGACGCGGCCGCACGCCACGCAACAGTCGTTCGGGCAGGCAACATGAGCCTTGGCGTCAATCTTCTGGTGCAGCTGACGCGCAAGGTGGCGGCGGCGCTCGACGAGGATTTCGACATCGAGATTGTCGAGGCGCATCACAGGCACAAGGTGGATGCGCCGTCAGGCACGGCGCTCATGCTGGGCGAGGCTGCTGCGGAAGGCCGCGGCGTGTCCCTGGACAGCGTCGCCGATCGGGGCCGCGACGGCATGACGGGCGCCCGGCAGCGGGGGAGCATCGGCTTCGCGGCATTGCGGGGCGGCGACGTCGTTGGCGAACACGACGTGACATTTGCCGCCGACGGCGAGCGCATCGTGCTTCGCCACCTTGCGACCGACCGCCGGATCTATTCCCGGGGAGCGCTCAAGGCGGCCGTCTGGGGCCTCGGCCGCGCGCCCGGCGGCTACGACATGCTGGACGTGCTCGGCCTCAGGTGATCCGGGCGGCCAGCATGCCGGCAAGGCGCTTCTCGCGAGGAGCGATGCGCGAAAGGACGTGGCCGCCCTCCGGAACGCGAGCCGGCGGCGACGTTCCGGCCGGGAGGGGTGAATGAGCGTGTCTGGCCATTGGCTCGGAATCGATCTCGGGACCTCCGGCGTGAAGGCGCTCCTGATGGGTGACGGGCAGGAAATCGTCACGTCGTGCCACGCGGGGCTCGACGTGTCCCGCCCCAGGCCGCGGGCTGGTCTGAACAGGATCCCGCCCGCTGGTGGGAGGCGACCAAGGCGACCCTTGACGAACTGGCCGCCGCGCATGGGGACGAGATGGCGCAGGTGCGCGGCATCGGCCTTTCGGGGCAGATGCACGGCGCCACTCTTCTCGATGCGGACGACCGCGTGCTGCGTCCCTGCATTCTTTGGAACGACGGGAGGTCGGAGTCGGAGTGCGCCGCGCTGGACGCGCGCGCGGACTTCCGCGGCATCGGCGGCAACCTGGTCATGCCTGGCTTCACCGCGCCGAAGCTCGAGTGGGTGCGGACTCACGAGCCGGACGTCTTCGAACGGGTGGCGAAGGTGCTCCTGCCCAAGGACTACCTGCGACTGTGCCTTGCACGAGAGCGTCTCTCGGACATGTCCGACGGCGCCGGAACGCTCTGGATGGACGTGGGCGGTCGCCGCTGGTCGGGCGAGCTGCTGGACGCGACGGGTCTCTCGGAGCGCCACATGCCGTGCCTGGTCGAAGGCTCGGATCCGGCGGGCCTGCTGAGGCCCGGACTTGCGGATCGCTGGGGCATGGCGGCGCCGCCCGTGATTGCCGGCGGCGGGAGCGACAATGCGGCTTCGGCCGCCGGTGTCGGCGCGGTTGCGCCGGGAACGGGATTCGTTTCGCTCGGCACTTCAGGCGTGCTGTTCGTCGCCACCGAGGGATTCGCCCCGAACACGGACGACGCCGTTCATGCCTTCTGTCATGCGGTTCCGGGCACCTGGCACCAGATGGGCGTGGTGCTGTCGGCGACGGACACGCTCAACTGGCTGGGTCGCGCAACCGGGCATGATCCCGCGGACCTGGTTGCAGGACTCGACCCGGCGCGGCCTGCACGCGAGCCGCTTACGTTCCTGCCGTACCTTTCCGGCGAGCGAACGCCGCACAACGACGCCGGCGCGCGCGGCGTCCTGGCCGGGATGAGCCAGGCGACGGAGGTCGGCGACCTCGCGCGTGCAGCGACGGAGGGCGTGGCCTATGCACTCGTCGACTGCGTCGAGGCGCTGCGTTCGGCCGGCACCGTTCCCGGACACGTCCATGCGATCGGCGGCGGCGCACGGTCCCGTCCCTGGATGCAGATGATTGCCGACGTTTCCGGCCTGCCGCTCTCCGTCCCGGCATCGGGCGAGCTCGGCGCCGCGCGCCTGGGCATGGCAGCGTCCGAAGGCGCTGATCCGCAGGAAGTCTGCGCGCAGGCTGGAACCGAGGGGATGATCGTCCCCGATCCCGGCATGGCGGCCTGTCATGCGGACAATCTCGCACGATACCGTGCGCTCCATGCAGGGTCCCGGGCGGCGATGCGCGATCCGGCGTTGCCGCGACGCGGCAATTGACTTTGTCCGTGGGCGGGGGCAGAACCGCGCCGGTTCTTTCGAAGGGGTTCCGGGCATGCAGAAGATATTTGCGAACGCGACCGAAGCGCTTGACGGGATCCTGCGCGATGACATGCTGATTGCCGCAGGGGGGTTCGGCCTGTGCGGCATACCCGAGCTCCTGCTGAAGGCCATCCAGGACAGCGGGGTCACGGGCCTCACGTTCGCCTCGAACAATGCCGGCGTCGACGACTTCGGAATCGGAATCCTGCTGCAGACCGGGCAGGTCAGGAAGATGATGAGTTCCTATGTCGGCGAAAACGACGAGTTCATGCGGCAGTACCTGTCAGGCGAGCTCGAGATCGAGTTCAACCCCCAAGGCACCCTTGCGGAGCGGATGCGTGCGGGCGGCTGCGGCATTCCCGGCTTCTACACGAGGACCGGGGTCGGCACGCAGGTTGCCGAGGGCAAGGAGCACAGGGATTTCGATGGCGAGACCTACATCCTGGAGAAGGGCATCTTCGCGGACCTTTCCGTCGTGAAGGCCTGGAAGGCCGACGAGACCGGAAACGCGGTTTTCCGCAAGACTGCGCGCAACTTCAATCCGCCTGCCGCCATGTGCGGAAAGATCTGCGTGATGGAGGTGGAGGAGATCGTGCCCACGGGCAGCCTTGATCCCGACCATGTCCACCTGCCCGGAATATACGTGCATCGGCTGGTCCGGGGAGAGCACGAGAAGCGGATCGAGCAGCGCACGGTGCGCCGGAAGGAGGCTGCGTGATGCCCTGGGACAGGAGCCAGATGGCGGAGCGCGCCGCCCGGGAGCTTGAAGACGGCATGTACGTGAATCTCGGCATCGGCATTCCGACGCTTGTCGCGAACCATGTCGGCGCCAAGGACATCACGCTCCAGTCCGAGAACGGCATGCTCGGGATGGGGCCGTTTCCGGTCGAGGGCGAGGAGGATCCCGATCTCATCAACGCGGGCAAGCAGACGATCACCGAACTGAAGCGCACGGCGTATTTCGACAGCGCCCAGAGCTTCGGGATGATCCGGGGCGGCAAGATTGCCGTCGCCATTCTCGGAGCCATGGAGGTCAGCGAAGCCGGCGACCTGGCCAACTGGATGATCCCCGGCAAGCTCGTCAAGGGGATGGGCGGCGCCATGGATCTCGTGGCCGGCGTCGGCCGCGTGATCGTCGTCATGGACCACACGAACAGGCACGGCGCGTCGAAGCTGCTCAAGGAATGCACCCTTCCGCTGACCGGCAGGGGAGTGGTGGACCTGATCATCACCAATCTTGGCGTGCTCGAAGTCGCCCGCGAGGGGCTGCGCATACTCGAGACCGCGCCTGATGTCAGCCACGACGAAATCAGGGCGGCCACGGAGGCCGCCATCGTCTGACCCGTCCCGGGGACATGACGGGTGCCGAGAAGGCCTGGCGGCGAAGGCTGAGAGGGTGCCTGCAGCGCGCGGCGCCTGGCTGGGACCGGGCCCTGTCCGGCCTTGCGACCCGTTTCGGAGCCCGGGGCGCGGGCCTTCGCGCTGCCGCCAGCGCCGCATCCGCGAGCCTGCCGGAATTGCCGCTTTTGCCGCTCGGCCGGACCTGATATCCTGAAGCGGGACCTGAACGGCATCGTCAGGCTGCGGGAACAATCGAGATCGGAGAGGAAAATGGACGGAAACGACGCTCCCGGGAAATGCCCGGTCATGCACGCGACCTTCGGCGCGCGATCGAACCGCGACTGGTGGCCGAACCAGCTGAACCTGCGCATCCTGCATCAGAACTCTTCCCTTTCCGACCCGATGGGTCCGGCGTTCGACTACGCGGAGGAGTTCGGCAAGCTCGACCTGAAGGCGCTCAAGCAGGATCTCCATGACCTGATGACCGACAGCCAGCACTGGTGGCCTGCGGACTACGGCCACTACGGGCCGCTGTTCATACGCATGGCCTGGCACAGCGCGGGAACCTACCGGACCGGTGACGGCAGGGGTGGCGGCTCGTCCGGCACGCAGCGTTTCGCGCCGCTCAACTCCTGGCCGGACAACGGCAATCTCGACAAGGCCCGCCGGCTTCTCTGGCCGCTCAAGAAGAAGTACGGAAACGCGATTTCCTGGGGCGACCTGATCATACTCGCCGGAAACTGCGCGATCGAGTCCATGGGTGGCAGGACGTTCGGCTTCGGCGGCGGACGCGTCGATGTCTGGGAGCCGGAGGAAGACATCTACTGGGGCGCCGAGGACACCTGGCTGGGCGACCATCGCCATTCGGGCGACCGGGACCTCGAGGATCCGCTGGCTGCGGTCCAGATGGGCCTGATCTACGTGAATCCCGAAGGGCCGAACGGCAATCCCGATCCCGTGGCAAGCGGCCGGGACATCCGGGAGACCTTCGCGAGGATGGCGATGAACGACGAGGAGACGGTGGCCCTGGTCGCCGGAGGGCACACCTTCGGGAAGGCCCACGGCGCCGGCGATCCCGGACTTGTCGGCCCGGAACCGGAAGGCGCGCCGATCCATCAGATGGGGCTGGGATGGAAGAACGGCCACGGCTCCGGGAAGGGCGTCGACGCCACGACGAGCGGCATCGAGGGTCCCTGGACGCCGAATCCGACCAGCTGGGACATGAGCTATTTCGACGTGCTGTTCGGATACGAGTGGGAACTCTCGAAGAGCCCGGCGGGCGCGCATATCTGGGTCGCCAGGGACCTCAAGGACGAGGACCATGCGCCCGAGGCCGACGGTTCCGCCAGGAAGGTCACGCTGATGATGACCACGGCGGACATGGCGATGCGCATGGACCCCGAATACGAGACGATCTCGCGTCGGTACCATGCAAGCCCCGAGGAGTTCGCGGATGCCTTTGCGCGGGCGTGGTTCAAGCTGACGCACAGGGACATGGGGCCCCGTGCGCGCTATCTTGGCCCCGAGGTGCCGCATGAGGAGCTGATCTGGCAGGATCCGGTACCCAGGCCGGACCATGAGCCTGTCGGCGCGGCCGACATCGCCGAGCTCAAGGCGCGGATCCTCGGTTCGGGCCATTCCGTTGCCGAGCTCGTGTCGCTTGCCTGGTCTTCGGCATCGACCTTCCGCGGATCGGACAGGCGCGGCGGCGCGAACGGCGCCCGCATCCGGCTGGCCCCTCAGAAGGACTGGGAGGTGAACAGGCCGCTCATGCCGGTCATCGAGTCGCTCGAAGGCGTCAGGGACGGTTTCGCGAAGCCGGTCTCCCTTGCCGATCTCATCGTGCTGGCGGGCTCCGCCGCGATCGAGAAGGCGGCCTCTGACGGCGGCAACCCCGTGGAGGTGCCGTTCACTCCGGGACGGGGGGATGCGACACAGGACCAGACCGATGCCGAGAGCTTTGCCGTGCTCGAGCCTGCGGCAGACGGCTTCCGGAACTACCAGAAGGCGCAATACGCGGTTTCGGCGGAAGAGCTGCTCGTCGACCGTGCCCAGCTCCTGACGCTGACAGCCCCGGAGATGGCCGTTCTTGTCGGCGGCATGAGGGCTCTGGGAGCAAACCATGGCGCATCGCCCCACGGGGTCATGACGGACAGGCCCGGCACCCTGACCAACGACTTCTTCACGGCGATCACGGACATGGGCATCGACTGGGCGCCGGCTTCCGGTGACGAGGGGGTGTTCGAGGGACGCGAGCGTTCCGGCGATGGCGTTCGCTGGACGGCGACGCGGGTCGACCTCGTCTTCGGCTCGAACTCCCAGCTCCGGGCGCTTTCCGAGGCGTATGCCCAGGACGACAGCGCAAAGAGGTTCGTGGACGACTTCGTCGCGGCGTGGGCCAAGGTCATGGAGGCGGACCGCTTCGACCTGGACCGCGCCTAGCCGCGGCTTTCGTCCGGTCGCCGGAGCGCCTTGATCTTGCTCCGGCGCCTCTTTTGCTCCAGCCGCCTGCGCTTCTGGCCTTGCGGCACGGAGGTCTTGACGCGCGGCTTCGGCCTGACGAGCGATCGCCGGATGAGGTCCGCCAGCCTTGCCCGCGCCATCGCGCGGTTCCGGGCCTGGCTCCGGGTTTCGGAAACCTGGATGACGATCGCGCCGTCCTTCGTCCAGCGCTGGCCCGCAATGCGCCTGAGACGCAGCTTCGCGGCTTCGGGCAGGGACGGTGAGCGTGCCGCGTCAAAGCGCAGCTCCACGGCGGTCGCGACCTTGTTCACGTTCTGCCCGCCCGGGCCCGGAGCGCGGACAAACCGCTCGGAGACTTCCCGTCCGCCAAGCTCGATCTCAGCCGTGATCCACATCGCTTGCGTTCGCCTCGATGGCCCGGGCGGTTCCGGCGAAACGAGCGGCCGCCGGGTCGCGGCCTGCGGGAAAGAAGAAGGGCCGCCGACGCGGCGACCCTTCCGAGTGTCTTGGAGACGGGCCGTATGGGGACCGGCAGGACCGGCGCCCAGGTCAGGAACGCTCCCGGGAAGGGCCTGCCCTTCAGCGGACGGCTCTCCCGACGCTTCCGACACCTCTCTCCAACATCGCTCTGGACACTGGACCACCTCCTCTCTGCTGTTTCGGTTGCGAGCAGCCTGGCACGGATTCATCCGCTGTCAAACTGTTTTGCGCCCTGCGTGCCCAGTTTCCTCACGACGAGGCGAAAAGGCACCAGCGCCAGAACGGCGATGCCGAGCTTGACGCCCCAGTCGGCAAGCGCAAGCGACACCCAGAGCGGCAGGGCGGGCCCGATCCCCAGCAGCGGCCGGGCGCCGCTTGCCCAGCTTGTATCGTTTCCCGGCTCGACGAATGCGAGCCATGCCGAGAACGCGATCATGAAGAAGATTGCCGTGTCGGCCGCGGAACCGATCAGGGTCGAAACGAGCGGTGCGCGCCACCAGGTCCCGTCTCTCAGCCTGTCGAACACGGCCACGTCCAGCATCTGCGCGGTCAGGAAGGCGAGCCCGGATCCGACCGCGATCCGCCATGTCACGAGCGGCCCGGACTCTCCCGCGATCTGCGTTCCGGCAATGGAGCAGACGACGCCGACCGCGAACCCTGCCAGCACGACCTTGCGGGCGACGGCCGCCCCGTGAAGCCTGTTCATCACGTCGGTCACCAGGAATGCCAGCGGATAGGTGAATGCGCCCCATGTCAGCCATTGGCCAAGCAGGAACTGCACCAGGATGTTTGATGCCAGGACAATGGCGGCCATGCAGAGGATGCCGGTCAGGACGCTTGGCATGAGACGGATCCGTTTCGCAGGTTTGCGGATGCCTGGCCTCGGGGGCGGGGCACGGGGCCGATACCTTTCGCTTGCTCGCCGGTCAAGCGGCCGGAAACGCGGGTAGTGTCTCAGTTTGAGCAAGAGGAGCGACATAACTGGAGGAATTCCCCATGACCCCCCCCCCCCCAATAGCATTCGAGCACGGCTCGCCGCCGCATCGCTGATCGCCACCCTCGCGGCCCGGCCGCGCCCGCGACGGCGCAGGTGGACTGGTCCATTCTCAACGGGACCACAGGGTCGAACACCTGCCCCTCGGAACAGAATGAACTGCGTTCCACCCTGTTATCTGTCCCCCTTTGACGCGTCTTCCGTCAAGTGGCGACGGCAAGTATTGCGCCGGCGGCCATTGCGGCGGCAGGCTTCACAGGAAACGATCTCTTTTTGAACGTTTATGTCAGCGTGGTGGAAAACGGACAAACCCGCGTCGGCAGTCCGGCGCGCCTGGCTTTCAATTCAATATCGAACATCGCGCAACAGGACACCAGCTTTACCGACCTGAAAGCGGGAACGCGCTACACCGCGGTTATAAGTCTGGGGTCGGATTTCTCCGAAAATGTCCTCGCAAGGTTCTGCTTCAAGACGGAGCCCGACCTGTCCCGACCCCTCGGCCATTATGGTGACATCAACCACTCCGGACAGGCGGGCGGGTGCTATGCCTTTGCTGACCTCTCTGGCCCCAGCAACCGGAGAAAGGTCCAGGCCTGCCTGTGCGGAGCCAGAAACTCATCAGGCCAGTGGGCCCGGACGGACTCTGGGGATGGCTACAGCTATATCATGGACGCCGGCTGGAGGCAGAGCGTGGGCTGCACCACGAACTGACCGTTGCCCGAACGGACGCATTCGAGGGGCGGTCTGCGGGCCGCCCTTTCTGCGACATCATTCCGATCACCCGGGCCATGTCGCGCTCCCGGCCCTCTGCCCGCGTCGTGACGGCGAGTGACAGCAGCAGGCAACCGCCCCATTGGCGCTGGCGGCGGCCCTTCCGCGAGGCTCCCCGCTACAGGGCCAGCGTGGCGGCGCACCGATCCGGCAAGTCGGCGAGCGCGTGCTCGCGGCGCGGCTTCGGAGGCGGAGCGTCCGGGTCCGGCGGCGGCGGGTCCAGGATGTTCCTTACCCATCGTTCTGCGTCGGCGCATCCGTCGCCTGGCGGCGGCGGCGCCTGGTCCGTGCAGTCGCTCGCATTTTCGGGGCAGGACAGCCGGACGTGGAAGTGGTAATGATGGCCCCACCACGGACGGATCTTCCGAAGCCAGTGCCGGTCCCCGGACTCGTCCTTGCACATCTGGACCTTGGCGCCCGGGAACACGAAGATTCTCGCGACACGTTCGTCCATGGCGGCGGCGCGCAGGATCGCGTGGTGCCGGGAAGTCCAGCTGTGATTGACGTAGGCGCCACCGGCGCGCCGGGTCGAAATCGATGAAAGGTCCTCCCGCTCCTGTCGCGAGAGGTCGAGCCGCTTGGGCGGCAGCATCCATATGTCGGCGTCAAGCCCGATCTGGTGGCTGCGGTGTCCGGACACCGGGCCGCCCCGGGGCAGCGAGAGGTCACCCACGTAAAGCCCCGCCCATCCCTCCTGCGTCGCGGCGAAGCGGGAAAGCCCCTTGACGAAGTCGATCAGTTCCGGATGGCCCCAGTTCCGGTTTCGCGACAGCCTCATCGCCTGCCAGGTCGGCCCTGTCTCGGGCAGCTGGCGCGCCCCGGCAAGGCACCCGAGGGCGTGACGGCCCACGGGTGCGCTCGGTTCGGGCGAAGGCGTCCTCATTGCCTCGAACAGGTCCCTTGCAAGCGGCTCCGCCGCGGCGGGCGCGGCCAGGATGCATGCGACGGATGCGAGCCTAAGGACGTGCAGGACCATTGCGGCTTTGCGCCTCGCGATTCCCGTTCGGGTCCGTCCATCGTAGCAGCAGGCCGCCCGAAGCGAAAAGCGCAATTATCGGCAGCACGCCCATGGCCACGCTTCCGCTCATGGCCGTGACGATTCCGATCAGGAGAGGTGCAAGAAAGGATGTCGCTCGCCCTGCAAGCCCGTAGAGGCCGAACGCCTCCGTTGCCGTGCGATGGTCTGCATGGCGCACCATGAGCGTGCGGCTCGCGGCCTGCAGGACGCCTCCCAGACCGCCGATCAGGGCGCCGCACGCCATGAAGGCCAGGTGCGGGAGATCCTGGCAAGGGGCGCCGGAGCCGGCGACGCCGAGATGAGATCCGCAATGTGCCGTGACAGGCAGCCCGAAAACGCTGTCCGGGCGCACCGACATGATCGCCACGCAGACCGCGACGAGCCCGACGACGCAGAAGACGATGATACGCTTCGGCCCGAAGCGGCGGTCGATGCCTCCGCCGAGCCAGGACATTGAGGCCGCCGAGATCACGCCGACGATCCCGAAGATCCCGACCCGCGCAGTCTCCCAGTCCAGGACGAGCACCGCATATGTGCCGCCAAAGGCGTAGAGCCCGTTCAAGCCGTCGCGGTAGAGCATCGAGGCGCCAAGGAACGAGGCGAGGCTGGGGCGTTCGGGCAAGGTGCGCAACGTGCCGAGCAATTGTCTGAGCGTCTCGATGGCGCCCGTGCGCGTTCGCGGGGCCTGCTCCTCGCGCACCCAGAGGAAGTACGGGACCATGAAGGCCGCGAACCAGGTCGCGGCAAAGGGGCCGACGAAGCGCGTGCCCTCCCGGGTCTCGGGATCGAGGCCGAATGCCGGCGCACGGCCGGCGATCGTTGTCCCGGACGCCTGCTCGACAAACAGCGCGAGCATGATGACGAGCGAGACCAGGCCTCCGAGGTATCCGAAGGCGAACCCGGATCCCGAGATCTTCCCGATGTCGCTTGCCGGTCCAAGAGAGGGAAGCTGCGCGTTCGTGAAGATGAGCGCAAGCTCGACCGCGATGAAGCCGATCCCGAAGGCGATGATCCCGAACGCCATGTTCGACCCGTCGGGCGTCACCCACCAGAGCGAGCCTGCCCCAGCGACGCAGAGTGCCGAAAAAAGGATGAGCCAGGGCATGCGTCGTCCGGATGCGTCCGCAAGCGCGCCCAGGACCGGCCCGCCGATCCCCACGACGAGTCCCGAGACGGCCAGGACCGTTGACCAGAGCGATTGCGCCCGCGCGTCCGCCGCCGCCTCCGGCAGTCCCGCTCCCATGAAGTGCTGCGCGGCCACGGCGGCGAAATACGGCCCGAAGACAAAGGTCACGAGCAAGGTGTGGTAGGGCTGGCTGGCCCAGTCAAAGAAGAACCATCCCCAAACCCGTTTCCTGAGGAAGGCTGTGCGCACGCCGAACCGCTCCCGTTTCCGGCAGGCTTATGCCGGACCGTGAACTGCATGCAAGCGCGGTCCGAGGGGTGTCCGCCTCCCGGTCGCCGACCCGTTCCTTCGCCTCAACCGCCGCCGGACGCTCGGAGATGTCCACCCGGCCCGGGATGCGGCCCCGGCCGGAATGGCGGCCGCCCTTCCGGTCCGGCTTCTTCCCGCGGCGGCGGAGATGCCGCCAGAGACCGCCGCCGGCCTTCCGGTCGGCGTGGATGCGCTCGCAGGTCCACTGCCGGCCCGCCATCGGCTCGCCCTCCTTGCGGAGGCGCCCGGCGACCTGCTCGGGGCCCGGCCCTCGGCCAGCCGCTCCTCCGCCATGCGCCACGGCTCCGGCGTCATCTTGCGCGCCACCGACGAGCATCCATGTCTTGGGTCAAGCCCGGATCCGGCCTTTTCCGGGGGCCGGGACCGGGGCTTTCCACAGCCTGTCCACATCCCGGCGGCCGTCCGGGCAGGGGCAGGCGGCCCGGCCGCAAGGGCGCGGCCGGACGGCTGGTTCCCTTCGGGCCCCGGCGGGCCGCCGGGGGGGCGCGGCCCGTCCGGGCGTCAGGCGGCGGCCGCCGACCTGTCCTCCCAGGTGCGCCGGTCGCGGAGCAGCGCATTCGCGGTGACGACGAGCTTCCGCATGACCGCGGTCACCGCGACCTTGTGGTGCTTGCCCCTTTCCCGGAGCCGGCCGTACATCTCCATCATGTCGGGATCGGACATGCAGGCCGCCATCGCCGCCATGTACAGGACGTCCCTCGGACGCCGCCGCCCACCGGTCATGTGGCGCCCGCCCCTGAGAGCTTGAATCATAATTCAATAATATCAATATGTTAAGAGATTCCAGCCGCCTGGCCCCGCGCCACCCGCCGCATCAGGAACCGGCACGCCGCGAGCTGCGCCCAGGCCAGCGAACTCTCCAGCGTCCGCTCGAAGTCCTTCGCCAGACGCCGGCACCGCGACATCCACGCAAACGTCCGCTCCACCACCCAGCGGCGGTACAGGACCGTGAAGCCCCTTGTTTCCCTGGGCCGCTGGACGATCTCGACGATCGACCCCAGGCCGTGCTCCGCCAGCGCGGCCTCGAGCTTCGGACCCGCGTAGCCGCCGTCCGCCCACAGCTTCGTCACCTGCGGCGCCTTCTCCAGCATCGCCAGGATGACGGCCGGCGCCCCGTCCCGGTCCTGCACGTCCGCCTCCGTAGCACGCGCACCGCGATCGGGAACCCCTCGACGTCCACCGTCAGGTGCCGCTTCCTGCCCTTGACCTTCTTGCCCGCGTCGCAACCCGCCGGCCCGCCCGCCTCCGTCGTCTTCACCGACTGGCTGTCGATCGCGGCCGCCGTCGGCTCGGGGGAACGCCCCGCCTGCGCGCGGCCCAGCGTGCGCAGCGCGTCCAGCATCCGTTCCAGGACGCCGTTGTCGCGCCACGCGCAGGAGTGGTTCTGGACGGTCGCAGAGGGCGGAAAGCACTTGGGAATCGCCCGCCACTGGCATCCCGTGGCCAGCATGTACTGGATCGCGTCGGACGTCTCGCGCAGGTCGGTCGTCCGGCGGCGGCCAAGCTTCGCCGGGGCCGGAAGCAGCGGCTCGACCAGAAGCCGTTCCTCGTCGGTCAGGTCGGTTTCATGTCGCTCCGACTTGCGGTCATGCTCTTCGCGGGTGGTCTCGTCCCAGGCCATTGTGTTCTCCTTGTCTGGTTTGCCTCTGACAGGGATTTGCCACATCTGGGGGAGGCCATCCACATTTTAGGTCAAGCTCTGAGGGTGCCGCCGTCGCGGGCGAAGGGGGCGACGCCGACCAGGGCGGCGGCCCGGCGGTTGCCGATCGCGCCCGGCCCGCCCGCCCAGGCGACCGGGGACGCGGCCGTGACCGGGCCGATGCCCGGCACCGGGGCCGGATGCCGCAGCTCTCCGCCAGGCCCTCCGAGCCCTTGACAAGTTCCTCGATCCGCCGGCCGGACGCGGCGACGGCGCCGTCCAGTTCCTCCAGCACCCTCCGGACGGGGCCGTCCGCGTCCGGCTCTCCGACCTCGCCCGGGACCGCCTTCAGTTCCGCGCGCCGGTCGACGAGGGCCTCCCGCAGCACGAGCATGTCGCGGAGCCTGTCGACGGTGACGTCGGCCGGCGCGGTGGGCGCCATGTCCGGGAACGCGGCGCGCAGGGCGGCCGGCACGCGCGCGCCGGCCCTGTCGGCCTTCGCCAGCTCGCCGCCGGCCCTGGGGAGGTCCCGGGACTGGCGGGGGTCGCCACGACGACCTTGAAGCCCCTGTCATGCAGCGACTGCAGGAGGGCCCGGTGCATCCGTCCCGTGGCCTCCGGGACGACCCGCTCCGCATTCCCTTCCCCGGGAGGCGGGCGACCTTGCGGAACCCGTCCGTGTCGTTGGTGGCGGCGTGATCCCGCCCGCCCGGGCGGATGTCCGGCGACTTCCTGCTCACGTCGATTCCCGCAGCTGCGGTGGTCATGTCTCCCGCTCCTGTCCTCGCGACGGTCCGGTTCCCGGACCCGGCGTCCATCGGGACCCGGGAGGCCAACGGGAGGGCGGGCCGACCACGCTCGTCGACGGATCCGCTCGCGCGATCCAGGGCCGCTCCGGTCCGGCCCGTCCTGCGGGGCCAGGCCCCGCACCCCCTCCGCCCGGCCGGGCGGAGGGGGTCCCGGACCCGGCATCGACCGGGAGGGCGCCGGGAGGCAAGGAACGGCTTTTCCACAGGAATCCGCCCCCGACTTTTCCACAGCCACCTCCTTGGTCATTGCCGGTTCGCTGAACATGCGAGGCCGCGCTGCGCCGCGCCTCCGCCTTCCCCTGCGCCTGCTTGTGGCGGCAGCCGCGCCCGCCGGCGTTGCGCCGCATCTCGCGCCAGACCGTCGTGCGGTCGCGGCCGGGCCGGCGGGCGATCGCCGGGCCGGAAAGCCCGCTTTCCCGGGGCGTGGATCCGGCGGCGTTCCGCATGAGGCCGGTGGCGATGGCCCTCGGGCATGACGGTCTCCTTTCTTCGTCAAAAGGGACTGTCGCCGCCGCCTGGCCGATTCGCAACATCCTGTGTCATCGAACCGCCCGCAAAGCTACATCAGGTGTTGCACTTCACTGTGGAACGGGGGGGTCCCGCCAAGAGTGCCGTGAACCGTGATAAACACGGAATCGACTTTGTGGCGGCCCAAGCCCTCTGGGCGGATCCGCAGCTTGTCGAGATCGCCGCCCGGACCCAGGACGGACCCCGCTTCCTCGTCATAGGAATGATCGGGGCACAACACTGGACGGAGGTGGTGACGTACCGCGGGGGCGGCGTGCGGATCATTTCGGTGCGGCGCGCCCGCCAACGGGAGATCGCGGCTGATGAAAGCGACTGAGTTTGACCGGCGCTTTGACGCCGGGGAGGATCTGGACCCGTATGTGGACTGGTCCACCGCCCGCCGTCCCGACCGTGCGACGCAGCGGGTGACTGTGGCCCTGCCCGCCTGGATCCTCGCGGGCCTCGATCGCCAGGCACAGGACCGCGGTATCGATCGCCAGACCCTGATCCGCACATGGATCGCGGAGCGCCTCCGGACTCACGGAGTCCGGCTGAGCCGCCCCGCACCCCGCACCCCCGCTTGAGTCGGGATTGACGGCGGAGTGGGACGGAAACCCGTCATCAGAGGATTCGGCAATGAGATATCTGGTCGAACTGCAAGACACGGGCGGGCATGACTTTTCCTATGAGATTCATCATGTCCGCCTTGAGACCGATGCACTCCTGGAAGCGATTCGGCGGTTCGAGGCCGCCGAGGACGGGGCCTTGGCCCGGCACATCACAGACTCCAGAATCCGGCGATTGACATGACCTCTGCTTGAGTCCTCCAGCCGCTGCACGGCGAGAACGCTTTGCCGATCGCAGCCGGGTCTCCTGCCCCCCGGTTGACCGGGGGCAGCCCAGGGATTAGCTTGCGAAGGTGACCGATGGCCCCAACATTCACGATCTGGCCCAACAGATCGCGCGGCTGGCCGGCCAACTGGAAGCGCAGGAGGAACGCATGAAGACGATGACGGCGGAGAATGAGAGCGCCTTGGATCGTTTGCGGGCGGATCTGGCCAAGCGGGATGTGGATATGGCCGCGGATCTGGCCAAGCGGGATATCGAGGCCGTCAAACGCGACAAGGACAATCAGCGCTGGGTGGTGGGATTCGGCTTGGCCCAGATGGTTCTCACCATCGCCATTCTCGCCGCCGGTTTCGCGTTTCTTGGCATTCTGATCGGTTTGCCCGGCTGAAGTTGCCCCGGAATCGCCGGAATCCGCCCGATTCCGGCCCGCAGAGCGCAGTCCCCGCCTCTGGAGGGGGGGGGTCAGGACGGAAACACGCCTCCCGTGCGTTTCTCGGGGGTTTTGGCGGGCCTCAGCCGGGGGCTCCGAACCAGGGCCCCCACCCGCCATGAACAGGTCGCGTCAGTCAAAGTGTCGCGTCACTGGATCCCCCCGGTCTTCTCGCCCCACTCGTTGACCGTCGCGCAGCCCTCGCCGCCCATGAACAGGAAGTAGGCACCGCCGGCGGGCGTTGTCCCGGCCGCGCGGGGCGGGTCAATGTCCACCACCACCAGGCGGGCCGGGGCCCTGATTGGGATCGCGGGCATTGCATCGGCGACCACGCCGGCGACGAGGCGATTCCCGCCGCGAGTGCCGCGGCGGGAAAGGGGGCCTTGCGTTCGGGGCTTGCGCAGGCACGCGCGGGGCCTTAGGTGAATGCCCGAAAAGTCAGGGTCCGGCCATGAACACGATCTTGCAGATAGTCTCCCTGTTGCTGGACGTCGCCTTCCTGATCGTGCTCGTGCACGTCATCCTGAGCTGGCTGATCAATTTCAATGTCCTGAACGTGCGCCAGCCGCTGGTGGCGTCAGTCTGGGAAGGTCTGTGCCGGCTTCTGGAACCCGTGTACGAGCCGATCAGGCGCATTCTGCCCAACACGGGCGCACTGGACCTTTCGCCGCTCGCGGTCTTCCTCATCATCATAATTCTCCGCGACATCCTGCTGCCTGACCTGGCCCTCGCCCTCATGTAGCAGCGTCGCGGCCCTCCGAGGCCTTCGGCGGGCATGGGGGAGCCCCTGCGCACGTCCGACGCGCTCGGGCGCCCTTCGCCCGCGAGGCAGGAGCGGTCCGCCTGCGACCGTGGCCGCGGCCTGCGGGACGCCGACGGCCCGGCATTCGGCGACGCCGAAGTCCTTGCCTCGACCCGGCTGGGGCGGGTCGAGGCGGAGCGGTCGCGTTTCCGCTGCCGGTCCTGCGGCGGGGGATGCTTCCCGCCGGACCGGGCGCCGGGCCTTGAGGGCGAGACGGTGACGCCGGGGATGGCGAGCGTCATCGCCGGGACGGTGCCGCTCACGGGCTTCGAGGCGGCGAGCCGGCATGTCGACAGCCTCGCCGGGGCGGACGCCTCGCCGAGCTCGCTGCAGCGCCGGGCGCCGGGCTCGGCGAGGCGGCGGCCCGCTTCGAGCGCGAGGAGGTGCTGGACGGCAGGCCGCCGGAACCGCGCATGCAGATCTCCGTCGACGGCGCCGGCGTCCCGATGCGCAGGGAGGAGACCGAGGGCGTTCGCGGCAGGCAGGCCGACGGCACCTCGAGGACCCGAGAAGCCAGGCTTGCGGTCATCTGCACCGTCGGGGGCCGGGACCCCGGGACCGGCGCGGCGGTCAGGGACCGGGGCGGCGAATCCGTCACCTGCCTGACCGGCGGCGCGGCGGCGCCGTCCGGAGGCCGGGAGGCCTCGGACTTCGCGGCGCGGCCCGACCGGGAGGCCCGGCGGCGGGGGCTGCACGACGCGGGCGGGCCCGTGGTCGTCTCCGACGGAGCGGAACGGCTCCCGAACGCCTGCGAGGGGCTCTTCGGGGGCCGGAAGGTCACGTTCGTGCCCGGCCTCCTCCACTGCCCGGAACGCGCCTCCGACGCCGCGAGGCGGTCCTGCCGCCGGGGGCGGAGCGGGACCGGCGGTTCGCGGAGGCGAGGCGGACGTCAGGGCGGGCCGGGCGGCGAAGGCGGTCCGGGAGCTCGCGCCGTCCGGGGACCGGCACAGGGAAGCGGAGGCCTGCTGCAGGCATTTCGAGAGCGGGCTCGACCGGATGCGGCACGACGCGTTCCGCGAGCGGGGCGTCCGGGCCGGGAGCGGCGTCGTGGAGGGCGGATGCCGGCGGTTCGGGCTGCGGACGGAGCGCTCCGGAACGCGCCGGGCGGAGAGGGGCGCCAACGCCATGCTGGCGCTGAGGGCCCTGGTCATGAACCTCCGGCTGCCCGGCTTCCTGGAATGGCGGGCGAATCAGGCCGCGGCAGCCTGACAAGGAATCTGAACTACACCCTCGGCGAAGCGGAATTCGTGGCTGCCGCGCAGGCACGTGCCGACGGAGCGCGGAGGTCATGGCGACGACCGGCGGCGCCGGATCATGCGGAAACCGAGGATGTCGTGCAGGAGACCATGAATGCCCTCACGGACAGGCTTCGGAAGGGGGCGGACCCGGGGCGCACGCCGCGCTTGATTCGATCGCCGGGCCGACCGCAGACATGGCAAGCGTGGCCGACGTCATGACCGGCAGGCATGGATCCGAAACGCTGGATGCCGCGCTGTCCGCCCTCCCCGCCCGGCAAGGGCTGGCCGTCGTGATGCGGCATGTCGAGGGATTCTCGAATCCCGAGATCGCCGAGATGATGGGCAAGCATCGGCGTGGAGGCGGTGGAAGTCTCACGGCGCGGGGCAGGCGCGCCCTCAAGAGCGCGCTGTACGGCAGGAGGAAAGGGCTGGGGTTCGAGGATGACGGGAGACAGCCGTGACGACATTGCGCTTGAGACGCTCTTTGCGGCGCGGGGTCCTTCGGGAACAGGGGGGCAAGTCGCCGGGGAACGCCAGTTTCTGGGCGCGAGGCCTTGCTGCTTGAGTCGCTCGAAGCGATGGGCGTCGAAGAGCGCTCAGCCTGCGCTGGCCGGCTCGAACGCTTCCTGCGGCGGACAGGCGTCATTGAAACAGGCACACATGCGCGCAGGGCATGCATTGCGGCCCGGCCAGCGCGCGCCATGCCGGAGGCCTCTCCGGCCGCTGGATTCCCGTTTCGGCCTTCGCCGAATTCATGTAAGGGCCCGGTTGCGCGTGCAGGGGGCCTGACGTGACGCCGCTGTCAAGGGATTCCGCAGAGATGCTGGCGATCGGGACACTGTCCTGGCTGGTCGGCAACGACGAGCTGCTGCCCGTCTTCCTCGGCTCGACGGGCGCCACGGAGGCGGACCTGAGGCAACGCGCGGCGGATCCCGAGTTTCTGGCGTCCGTTCTGGACTTCCTGCTGATGGACGATGCCTGGGTGCAGGGGTTCTGCGAGGCGGCGGGGTGCGCCAGCGACTTTCCTCTCCGCGCCCGTGCCGCGTTGCCGGGAGGCGCGCAGGTCAACTGGACGTAGGGCGGCCGCAAGGGTCCGGCTGCGGCTTTCCGCGATGGTCGCGGGAGGTTGCCGCTGCGCGTCAGGACGGCGCGTTCTGATCGATGAAGTCGAGGACCAGAGGCCGGATGTTCTCGCGCCAGCTCCTGCCGGCGAAGATTCCGTAGTGGCCTGCGCCGGGCTCGAGATGCGACGCCTTCCTGGATTCCGGCAGTCCCGAAAGAAGATCGAGGGCCGCACGGCACTGACCCGGGGCGGAGATGTTGTCCCTTTCGCCCTCGACCGTCTTGATCGCGACGTCGGTGATCGCGCCGAAATCGACATGGCGCCCCCCCACCGTGAACGCGTTCCGCGCGATCTCACGTTTCTTGAAGACGCGTTCGACGGTCGAAAGGTAGAACTCGGCCGGCATGTCCATGACCGCGAGATACTCGTCGTAGAAGCGATTGTGCCTGTCATGGTCGGTCGCCTCTCCCTTTGCCGCCCGCATGACCTGGCTGGTGAAGGCGTGGACATGCGTTTCGGAGTTCATGGCAATGAAGGAGGCAAGCTGCAGGAGGCCCGGATAGACCATTCGCCCGACGCCCGCATGCTTGAAGCCCACGCGCTGGATCATGAATTGCTCGAGCTGCCCCATGGTCACGCGTCGCCCGAAATCCGTGACCTCCGTGCGCGCCGCGTCAGGGTCTATCGGGCCGCCGAAGAGCGTCAGGGTCCGCGGCTGCGCGTCGGGCGCCTCCGCGGCGAGGTACGCCGTCGCCGCAAGCGCCAGCGGGGCGGGCTGGCATACCGCGATCACGTTGATCGACGGGCCGAGATGGCGGATGAAGTCGGACAGGTAGAGCGTGTAGTCCTCGATGTCGAACTTTCCCGCACTGACGGGGATGTCGCGCGTGTTGTGCCAGTCGGTGATCCAGATCTCCGCGTCTGGCAGCAGGCTTTGCACGGTTGGGCGCAAGAGCGTCGCGTAGTGCCCCGACATCGGAGCCACCAGCAGGATGCGCCGCCGCCGCTCCGGACGCGTCTGGACACGGAAGCGGATCAGGTCGCAGAAGGGGCGGGCGATCTCCGTCTCGACGTCGACAGGACGATCGCGTCCGTCCTCGCCGACAACGGAATTGACGCCCCAGTCCGGCCGGGCGACCATTCGGGCAAAGCTGCGTTCCGCCACCTCGCCCCAGGCGGCCATCAGGCCGATCAAGGGATTCGGCACGGCCCCCCATGCAGGGTAGGATGCCATTGCGGTCGCGGTCGCGCCGACCCACTGGCTGGTGTTGCGGGCCGTCTCCATCATGTCGTAGGTCAGCATGTATCGCATGTGCGTACTCCCTGCGCCCGGGCGAGAGCGGCTTTGCCAATCAGGCCCTTTGTCGCTACATTGCTCCCGATGCTGCAAGTGCAAAGTAGGCGAGGACCGGGGCAATGACAACCGAAGACGCCGGCGAAGACGCGGGCCGGCTGGAGGAGTTGCACGAAAACCTTGCCAGGGTCGAGGAGCTTTCCGTGCGTCTGGCGGCGGCGATCTCGAGGAAGAAGGCGACCGACCCGGGCTTGCAGGGCCCGGGCCGTGAACTCTACGCCAGGGCGGCTTCGGCCTATGTGGCGGAGCTTCTCGCGAGCCCGTCAAAGGTGTTCGAGACCCAGGTCGCCTACTGGGGCAAGGCCCTGACGCACTTTGTCGAGGCGCAGAGGAACCTGGTGCAGGGACGCCTGGAGCCCCCGGCCGACAACACGCCGCCAGACCCGCGGTTCGCCGGGGATCTCTGGGCCCGGCATCCCTATTTCAACTTCGTCAAGCAGCAGTACCTGATGTCCGCGGAGGCTGTCTCGAACGCCGTCGAGGGCCTGGACGACCTGAACGAGACCGACCGCAAGCGCGTGCGCTACTTCACGCGCCAGATCATCGACATGATGAGCCCCGCCAACTTCCTGGGCACCAATCCGGAGGCTCTTGCGAAGGCGGCGGAAACCAACGGCGAGTCCCTCGTCAAGGGCCTGGAGAACCTCGTCCGCGACATCGAGGCGTCGGACGGCGAATTGATGGTGACGCTTGCCGACAGGAAGGCCTTCGAGGTCGGCTCCAACATCGGCGCCACGGAAGGCTCGGTCGTCTTTCGCAACGAGATCTTCGAGCTGATCCAGTACGCTCCGACGACGCCGACCGTGCGCGAGACGCCGCTTCTCGTCTTTCCGCCGTGGATCAACAAGTACTACGTTCTTGACCTGAAGCCGGAAAACAGCCTGATCAAGTGGATCGTCGACCGAGGGTACACGCTCTTCGTCGTTTCCTGGAAGAACCCAGACGCCAGCTATCGCGACTTCGGCATGTCCGACTACGTGGAGAGAGGCTTCCTGGCGGCGATCGGCGAGGTGCAGGCCGTCACCGGCGAGAGGCGGATCAATGTTGCAGGATACTGCATCGGGGGGACCGCGCTTTCCCTGGCCCTTGCGCTGCTCGAGAAGCGGGGAGACAGGCCGGTCGAATGCGCGACGTTCTTCACGACGCTCACAGACTTCGAGGACCAGGGAGAGTTCACCGCTTTTCTCACGGATGACTTCGTGGACGCGATCGAGGAGCGGTGCCGTCAGGCCGGCGTCCTCGAACACCGGATCATGAGCCGGACTTTCAGCTTCCTCCGGTCGAACGACCTCGTCTACGGACCGGCCATCCGGAGCTACCTGATGGGCGAGGCGCCGCCCGCGTTCGACCTTCTCTACTGGAACGGCGACGGGACCCACCTGCCGGCGGCCATGGTGACGGAATACCTTCGCGGCCTCTGCCAGCAGAACAGGTTCGTGCGCGAAGGCTACGAGGTCCTGGGTGAGAGGGTTCGGGTCGGGGACATCAGGGTTCCGGCATGCGCCGTCGCCTGCGAGACCGACCACATCGCTGCGTGGAGGTCCTGCTACGAGGGCTTCCGCCAGATGGGGAGCAACTCGAAGACCTTCCTGCTGTCCGAATCCGGGCACATCGCGGGCATCGTCAACCCGCCGTCCCGGAACAAGTACGGTCACTACACGAGTCCCGGGCTGCCGGCCGAATCGGCGGCATGGAAGGACGCCGCCACGTTCAACGAAGGGTCCTGGTGGCCCTCCTGGGAGCGGTGGCTTGCGGCGCGCTCCGGCGGCGAGATGGAGGCGCGGGTCCCGGGATCCGTGCAAAGCCATCCGATTCTCGCCCCTGCGCCGGGCGCTTACGTCAAGGAAATCGCGGACGTCGCCTGAGCTGCCGTCGCCGACGGAAAGAAAATTGCCGCATCCCGGAAATTTCTCTTGAGATGCTGCAGCGCGGCATGTACCTTTGAAGGGAAGGCACGGCCTACGGGGCTCACAGGGTCCCGTGCCGGGGCGCAGGAAGCCGGAGGGAAGATGGCCGAGAACGCAAAGGGGCGCGCGAAGGCGGCAAAGGGGATGCCCGGCGCATTCCCTCCCGACGCGGGAACGTTCAGTGACGTCTTCCGCCTGCATGCTTCCTTCATGGACAGGATGTCCAGGGTCGTCCTCGCCGCTGCCGAGCGGCTGACCGGGATTTCCGCCACGTGGACAAGGTCGACGCTTGGAGGTCTCGGCAATGTCGCCGATGCGCGTAACGGCCCGTCCGGCTGTGCCGCGGCAATGGGCGCGTTCGCGGCCGCGCAGGCGGAACTGGGCGTCAGGTCGGCGCACGCCCTGGCGGACGTGGCCACGACGGCTCAGGTTGAGACGGTCAAGCTGATGATTGCGGCGGAGAAGCGCCCGGGCGCGGGCGTTTCGAAGCCCGCCAGAAGGAGGCCGCGCCGGTCCGGGTTGCCGTCTCAGGGCGCCAAGGAAACGCCGGGCACCGCGGGTAAGGCGACGGCGAACAGGTAGTTCGGTTGGGTTTGCCGGCCTCCTCCCTGCCGGCAATCCAAGACTGGCGGGCCGCAAGAGCCCGCCTTTTTCTTGCGCGGCTTGCGTCCGGGTCCGGCCTGCCGGCTTTCTGCACGGACGCCATGCCGGCCGGACGCGCGCCGTGGCATTCGGAATCTCGCGGGATGGCGGGTCTCTTGCGGTCGCGCCGGAGCCGGAATCACCGGAACCCTGCTGATTCGCGGTGTTGCGGCCCCTGCCACCGCCGGATGCGGCCGGGGGTGACGCATCCCACTGAAAAGGAAACGAAAGAAATTTGCTGCAATGCAGAAAGAAACCTTGAATTGCTGCAATGCAGCATATAGGTGTTCCGCATCTGGACAACGGATCGGGCCTCGCCCGCTTCCGAAACGCACGGAGAGAGAAGATGACGAAGACCTCAAGCGAATACACCAAGATGATGAAGGACATGATGGCCGCGTTCCCGGTCGACGCGGGAGCGTTGAACGACGTGTTCAAGAACCAGGCCTCGGCCGCCGACAGGATGTCGAAGGTCGTCCTGGAGGCCGCCGAGAAGTCGACCGAGATCTCCGCCAGCTGGGCCAAGGCGACCATCGGCAAGATCGGCGATGTCACCAACGCGAAGGAGGAACCCGCTGACTACAGCAAGGCGATGGCCGAATTCGCGTCGGCGCAGGCCGAGATGAGCGCCGAGTCGCTGGCGGCTTTCGCCGAGGTCGCGAAGAAGGTCCAGATGGAGACGGTCGAGCTGATGCTCGCCGCCGGCAAGGATCTCGGCAGCGATGCGTCGAAGGCCGTCAAGAAAGCCGCCGCGGAGATGAGCGCCGCCGCGGAAAAGGTGGCCGTGTAATAGCGCGCAGCGAGCTTGGCCGCCAACGCTCTCCTCCCTGCGGCTGGCGACCGGAGCGGGCGGGCTGGATGATGGCCCGCCCTTTCCTTTCCGGCGGCTCCACGGATCGGCGTGGGCGCGAGGCCGCCGTCAGCCCGGGGACATGCCGCGCAGCCGCTCTGAGCGGCGGCGGAGGATCTCTATGGTCGCGAGCAGGACCGCGGAGATCGTCACGAGTATTGTCGCGACCGCAAGGATCGTGGGGCTGATCTGTTCGCGAAGGCCGGTGAACATCTGCCAGGGCAGCGTCTTCTGCCCCGCCGAACCGACGAAGAGCACGACGACGACTTCGTCAAAGGACGTGATGAAGGCGAAGAGGCCGCCCGATATCACGCCAGGCAGGATGAGCGGCATCTGGACCTTGGCGAACGTCGTGAACGGGTTCGCGCCCAGGCTGGCCGCGGCGCGGGTGAGGCTTCTGTCAAAGCCGACGAGCGTTGCGGTCACGGTGATGATGACAAACGGGATCCCAAGTGCCGCATGGGCCAGCACGACGCCCCAGTAGGTGCCTTGCAGCCCGACACGGCTGTAGAAGAAGTACATGCCGGCGGCGGAGATTATCAGCGGCACGATCATCGGAGAGATCAGGACCGCCATGATCGCCCGCCGGAACGGCACATGCGGCTGGCTCAGGCCGATTGCGGCCAGCGTGCCGAAGCCCACGGACAGCAGCGTTGCCATCGGCGCGACACGGATCGAGTTCCACATTGCCTGCTGCCAGTCCGAATTCGTGAAGAAGTCCCTGTAGTGCTTGAGCGAATATCCCTCCGGGTCGAGCGCGAGCATTTCGGGCGTAAAGGTGAAGAAGTCCTCGGCGTTGAAGCTCAGGGGAACGATCACGACGATCGGGGCGATCAGGTAGAAGAGGACGAGGCCGCAAATCACGCGGAAGGCGTAATGCCAGAGCTTCTGGGAGAGCGAGGCGTATGGTGGGAGGCCAGCCATTTCAGCCTCCGAGCTTCACGTTGTCGATGCCGACGATCCTGTCGTAGGTCCAGTAGAGGATCAGGACGGCCAGCAGCAGGATCGTTCCCAGTGCAGCCCCCAGCCCCCAGTTGAGCGATGACGAGATGTGATACGCGATCCGGTTGGAGATGAAGACGCCGCGCGTGCCGCCGACCAGTTCCGGCGTGATGTAGTAACCGATCGCCAGGATGAACACGAGCACGGAGCCCGCGCCGATTCCGGGCACCGAGTTCGGGAAGTAGACGCGCCAGAAGGCCGTCCAGTCCGTCGCGCCCAGCGACTTGGCGGCGCGCACGTAGGATGGCGGGATGGTCTTCATGACCGAGTAGAGCGGCAGGATCATGAACGGAAGCAGGATATGCGTCATGGCGATGATCGTGCCGGTCTGGTTGTTTATCAGGACGAGACGGCCCGCATCCTCCACGATCCGGAGCGCCACGAGGACGTCGTTGATGACGCCCTGCTGCTGCAGAAGCACCTTCCATGAACTCGTCCGCACCAGCAGCGAGGTCCAGAAAGGCAGAAGAACGAGTATCATCAGTATGTTGGCCGTCCGCAGCGGCAGGCTGGCCAGAAGGAACGCCACCGGGTAGCCGAGAAGGATGCAGGCGACGGTGATCGCCAGCGACATGTAGAGCGTGCGCCAGAAAAGCAGGATGTAGATGCGGTCGCCCTCATCGCGGTACTGCACCCCTTCGGCGGTCAGCTTCAGGTCGACCGAATTGAGGAAATAGCCGGGCGTGTAGCGGCCCGCATATGTCTGTATGGTCCGCCAAACCTCGGGATCCAGCCAGTCCTCGTCAATTGCGCCGAACTCTTCCCGAAGGCTGACCTGTTCGAACCCGGCCGCGGCGGACTGTGCATCCTTCAGGAGCGGGTTCTCGAATCCTCCCGCGGGGGCCCGCATAAGGTCCGAATGGAGCGCGGCGTAGAGGACGTCCCAAGGCTCCTCTTCAAGCGGGTCGTCGCCATCGGCCTGGACCGCGTCCCGCCAGGCCGCGTAGGCGGAAGCGGTGCGCGGGAGGCCGGCACCTTCGGTCGCTGCCAGCGTGGCCCAGGTTGCCGGATCCTCCCAGGCCGGATCGAGCGCGCGGAACGCGTCCGCGTAGCCTCTGGTGCCAAGACTGCCCACGCGCCGTCCGGACTTCCGGAACAGGGAGGCAAGTCCCGTCCGTTCGTAGTTGAGCCGGGATCCCAGCCGTGTATGGCTCTTGCGCGCGACCGCGAAGACCATGTCCGTGTAGAACGCCTCGAACACGTCGTCGCCCGGCGCCTCGCCTTCTTCCGGTTCCCAGCCTCGAAGCGCCGGCAACGTGCGCGGAATCGTGTCCTGGACGATACCGTTCTCGACCGAGCGGAACAGCATGTCCGCGATCGGGGCGACAAAGGTGACGAGGACGAACAGGAGCAGCGGCGCCACGAGCAGGAAGGCGCGGGCCTTCTCGCGCCGAAGCGCCCGCCTGAGGCTCGCCTTGAGCGGCGTGCCGTCCGCGGTCAGGACGGGAGAATCGATGGCGGTCATGCGCCGTGACCCTCGACGACAACGATGCTGCTCTCCGCCGCGCGACGGCGAATCTCGGCGACCTCCTGGTATCCGGGGTCGCGGTAGGCGGCGAGCGCAGCCTCGTAGGACGGGAACTCGATCACGACATGTCGCTCGTGCAGTTCGCCCTCGACCTGGCTGGACCTTCCGCCGCGGACGACGAACCTCCCGCCCATGCCTTCCAGGACAGGCGTGTCCCTTTCCACGTATTCCTTGTAGGCATCAGGATCGTGAACGGTAATGTGAGCTATTATGTAGCCTTTTGCCATGATGCCCCGCCGGGGGGGGGGGGTAGGCGCGGAATGACCGGCCTGCCCCTCCGGAACCCGCTACTGCGCCAGCCAGGCCTGGAACTTGGCGTCCAGGTCGTCCCGGTAGTCCGCCCACCACTCGAAGTTGTAGAGGAAGGTGTTCTTGGCGTTGTCCGGATCCGTCGGCATGTGCGGCGCCATGTCGATGCCGAGGTCGGCGTGCTGGCCCACAAGCGGTGCCGAGGACATGCGCGCCGGGCCGTAGCTGATGTACTTCGACTGGTCCGCCAGGCGCTGCGTGTCCGTGGCGAACGTCACGAAGTCCTTGGCACGTGCAAGACGGTCTTCAGACAGGCCGACCGGAATGATCCAGCCGTCAAGGTCGAAGACCTGCGCGTCCCAGAGCATCGCGACCGGCTGTTTCTGCACCTCGATCAGCTCGAACAGGCGGCCGTTGTAGGTCGAGCCCATCACGACCTCCCCGTCGGCGAGGAGCTGCGGCGTGTCGGCTCCTGCGCTCCACCAGATCACGTCGTCCTTGATCGTGTCGAGCTTGGCGAAGGCGCGTGCCTGGCCTTCCTCCGTCTCGAGCACGTCATAGACCTCGTCCTTGGGCACGCCGTCGCAGAGGAGCGCCCATTCCATGTTGTTGATCGGGCGCTTCTCGAGCGCACGCTTTCCTGGATATGTCGCGGTGTCGAACACCGCGCAGACGTCGGTCGGCGGCGTGTCGCCGACCATGTCGGTCCGGTAGCCGAAGGTGGTCGAGTAGACGATCTGCGGAATGAAGCAGTCCGAGACGATCATGTCGCCGAAGTCCTCTGACGGCGGCGTGCCGTCGGGCGCCGGGGCAAGCAGCGCGTCATGGTCGATCTCCATGGCGAGGCCCTCGTCGCAGAGGCGGATGGCGTCGGACGGGACGACGTCGACGAGGTCCCACGTGATGTTGCCGGCCTCGCTCATCGCGCGCAGCTTGGCCACCGCTTCGTTCGAGCTTTCGTCCCACACTGCCGTAACCTCGGGGTTGTCCGCGAGGTAAGGCTCCACGTAGGCACGATGCTGCGACTTCTGGTACGCGCCGCCCCATGACACGAGCGTCATCTCGTCGGCCATCTGGGCGGACACGGCGACCGGGCCGGCCGTCAGGGCGAGGGCCGCCGCTGCAAGTGCGGTCTTACTGGGTTTCATCTCTGTTCTCCTGTTTTCCCGACTTCGTTGCAGGAGCTCCGGCCTCGGGAATGACGTTGGAGCTCCCCGCTTGGAGTGCCGGACGACAATGCGCCTGCGCCGTTCAGGCGTCAAGCGCGCGGCAGTCGTCCGGCAGCCACCCCAATTCGATGATCTTTCCGGCCTCCAGGCGAACCTGGTCCGGTGCGTTTCTGGTCTTGACGACAAAGTCGTCCCTGCCCGCGACCCGAAGCCGGGTGCGGAACACGTCTCCCATGTAGATGAACTCGAGCACTTCCGCCTTGAGCGTGTGCGCGCCGTCCATCAGGCGATCCTTGTTGATCTCGACCCGCTCCGGGCGGATCGAGACTCGCGTGCGTTCGCCGACCGAGGACACGTTCACGGCCTTTGCGTCGATCGTCTCGCCGGAATCGAGGCTGACGGTGCAATTCCCGTCACTGATCGATTCCACCTTGCCCAGAAGCGTGTTGTTCTCGCCGATGAACTGCGCGACGAAGCTGTTCTCCGGCTCCTCGTAGAGGATGTCCGGCGCAGCAAGCTGCTGGATCCGGCCGTCGTCGAACACGGCAACGCGATCCGACATGGTCAGCGCTTCCGTCTGGTCATGGGTGACATACACCGTGGTGATGCCGAGGTCGTGCGCGAGGTTGGTGATCTCGAACTGCATGTGCTCGCGGAGCTGCTTGTCGAGCGCGCCGAGGGGCTCGTCCATCAGCACGAGCTCCGGCTCGAAGACGAGCGCGCGGGCGAGCGCGATCCGCTGCTGCTGGCCGCCGGAGAGCTGGGCAGGGCGGCGCCCCCCGAATTCGCCCATCTGCACCATGTCCAGCGCACGGCCCACCTTCCTCTCGCGTTCGGCCTTGCCCATCTTGCGGACCTCGAGCGGGAAGGCGAGATTCTCGGCGACCGTCATGTGCGGAAACAGCGCGTAGTTCTGGAAGACCATGCCGATGCCGCGCTTGTGCGGGGGGATGTTGTTGATGGGCCTGCCGCCGAGCAGTATTTCGCCGTGGGTCGCGGTCTCGAAGCCCGCGAGCATCATCAGGCAGGTGGTCTTTCCCGACCCGGACGGCCCCAGCATGGTAAGGAACTCGCCTCTGGCGATGGACAGGTTCAGGTCCTTGACGACGAGCGTTTCGCCGTCGTAGCTCTTCTGCACCTTCTCGAATGCGACGAAGCCATCGGCGTTCCGAGCTGCGCCCATGCGCCTTCCCCCAAGGTCATCCAGACCGTCGTCTAACATCAGCGCCCGTGCGATTTCAACCCCCCAGTTCCACTGCGAAGTGCAGCACCTGATGCAGTGTTACGGGTCGTTCGGCGGCACAAGGTGCTGCGAGCGCGCCGCACGAGGAACGTCGCCGGGTTCGCGCGACGATCCGGCGCAACGCCGGCCTGCGCTGCCGCCGCCACGGACGCGCGCAGGGGAAGGCGGGGGCGCGTCGCGCCACGGCCTCGCGGCGGCCGCGAGGAAGACGGCGCTCGGCACTGGCGAGGCTAGCGGAGGGCGCCGGGCAGATCCCCGGAGGCCCCGCCGCCTATGTGGCGGGTGAAGTCCCGGGTGCCGTGCTCCATGGCGAAACGCCTGCAGAGCTGGGCAATGTCCGGCGTCTCGAACGCCAGCCCGGCGATGCCGTCCATCGGTACAAGCCGTCCCTCCAATGCATGGCCCTGCACGGCCTGCGCCAGGAAATACGTGTAGTGGACGCCGGCCTTCCGGTCGTCAATGATGGCGTAGGCGCTGCCCAGGCGAACGGAGTCGCCAAGCCGCGCCTCCATTGCAGCGCGAAGATTGCCAGGCTCTTCGAGATCGAACTGCGGCGGCCGCATCCCGCCCCGCGCCTCTTCCAGCAGGACATGGCCGTCGTGTTCCACCAGCACGCCGGCGACGATCCGGCGGGCACTGTCGGCAACCATCGCGGCACGTTCCAGGCCCAGGCTGAAATACCGCCCCCTCGCGTAGCCCAGTCCCAGACCGTCGCTGTGCGTGAAGGCGGTGATCCGTCCCAGCAGTATGGTGTGGTCTCCCGCCGGGATGGACTGCGCCCTGCGGCAGGAGAACTGCGCCACGGCGCCGTCGATCACGGGAATGCCGTTGGCGTCGGGGCTGTGGGCCGTCCGCGCGAAACGGTCCCCCTTGAAGCCGGCAAAGACGTTTGACACGTCCTCCTGCCCCTCGGCCAGGACCGACACGGCGAAATGCCTGCAGGACGCGAACGCGTCATGGCTCGACAGCGAGCGGCCGGAGCAGACCAGAAGCATCGGCGGGTCGAGGGACACCGAGGAGAAGGAATTGGCGGTGAAACCGACGGGCGCCCCGCCAGGCGCCCGCGTCGTCACGACGGTCACGCCGGTCATGAACCCGCCGAAGGCGTCGCGGAGGGTGCGGGGATCGGCCCGATTCATCGGGACGCCTCCAAGGGCGGGGCTGCCGCCCGGGCGTTCACTGCGCGCGCCTGCATGCCGTGCGCCGCCCCCGCGGCGATGGCGGAACGGCCATGCGCGCGCTGGCAGGCCCTTCCCGCACTGCAACGGCCTTGCAGGCCCTTCCGCATGCCTCGGGAGCCGCCCCGGCCAGCCACTCCCGGCATGCGCGCCGCCCTGCCGTGCCCTGGTCGGCGGAACGGCGCGCGCGGCCGGCTTCCGGATAGGCCCTCCTCCCGGCAGGCAGGGTCGCCGTGTGCCGCCTTCGCGGCTTTCGTGTCGTGACGGGCCACGGCGTCCGGCGCGGCACCGCCCCTGACGGGATGAGGGCACGGGGTCGCCGGGCCGGGCGCGATCATCGCGCCCGCCGGATGGCGGGCGGCGACGCCCGGAGCGCCAGATGCCGCCGGCAGGCCAGCGACCCGCGCAGCCAACGCCTCGGCGTGCGGGTCAGGGCCGCGGATGGGATGCAGCCTGCGGCCGGAGTCGCCACGAATGACGTTGATGCCGCCAGCCTCGTTCCGTGGCCGGGCTGTCCGCGTCATGGCCCGGATCCTCCAAGTCCCGATGTCCGTACTCCCGTGCGGCGCCGCGGCCATGTCACCGGCACCTTGTGCACGGGGATCCGCGGAATGCCCGGGCTGCGCCTGCGTCCCCCCGAGCCATCCTGTTCCGCCAGGATCCGGCGGGCGCTTGACCCATCCCACTTCCGCACCGGCGCGCCCCAAGTCAAGCGCTGTCTTTGGCCGCCGCCCAGGGGACTGGCGAAGGGAGGGCGCGGCGATGAACGGCAGTGGGCAAGGGGAACGGCATGAACGGCAAGGCGGCCTGCGGCAGGCAGGCGGGAGCTGCGCGGCGGCGCGGGGGCGAGCCGCCGGCAGGTGCCTGGCGGGATCCCTTGCGCGGCACTGCCGGAGCGGGCGCCGGCGCGTCAGGTTCCGATGACGTTGCGGTCGGGTCCGTAGGGAAAGCCCGTGATGTTCGTCGCGCCGTTCGCCTCGACGACAAGGATGTCGTGTTCGCGGTATCCGCCGGCCCCTGGCCGGCCTTCGGGGACCATGAGCATCGGCTCCATGGAAATCACCATGCCTGGCTCCAGAGCCGTGTCGATGTCCTCGCGGAGCTCCAGCCCGGCCTCGCGTCCGTAGTAGTGGCTGAGCACGCCGAAGGAGTGGCCGTATCCGAAGGACCGGAACTGCAGGAGCCCGGCATCCTCGAAGAACCTGTTGAGTTCCGCGCAAATGCCTGAGCATGTCGCGCCCGGCCTGACGAGCGAGAGGCCGAGCTCGTGCGCCGCCACGTTGGCGCGCCAGATCCGGAGCGTTTCGGCATCGGGATCCCCGAGAAACAGCGAGCGCTCGAGCGCAGTGTAGTACCCGTTGATCATCGGGAACGCGTTGAGGCTCAGGAGGTCGCCGGCTTCCAGCCGCCGGCCGGTGACGGGGTTGTGCGCGCCGTCGGTGTTCATGCCCGACTGGAACCAGACCCAGGTGTCGCGGTATTCCGCGTCAGGGAAGGCGTCGGCGATCGCGGTCTCCATTGCGTCGCGCCCGGCCATCGCGACATCGACTTCGCGGACGCCCTCGCGAATCGCCTCCTTGATCGCCCCCCCGCCGACATCCGCAATGCGCGCCCCTTCCTTGATGAGCGCGACTTCCGCAGGCGACTTGACCATGCGGAGCCGCATCGTGTCCGGCGCGACATCGACCAGCCTGCCTGCGCCCAGCATTTCACGGCACGCCCGTTCTGCGGAAAGCGTCAGGTGGTCCGCCTCGATGCCGAGCCGTTCGGGGGCGCCGACGACGGACTTCACCGCGCGCCAGTAGTTGTCGCGCCTCCAGTCCGTGTAGACGACGTTGTCCGCGACCGAGCGCCGCCAGGGCTGGCCGGCGTCGATGTTTGCGGAGACGGTCGTGCAGCGGTCCCGGGTCACGATGCAGCCGTAGGGACGGCCGAAGGCGCAATAGAGAAAGCCCGAGTAGTAGGCAATGCTGTGCATCGACGTGAGCAGCACGGCCGGGAGGTCTCTTCGCTCCATGACGGCGCGAAGCCTTTCCAGCCGCGCTGCATACTCTTCAGGCGCGAAGGGCAGCCGCGCCTTTTCGCCGCCTTCGAGAACGAGGAAGTCGGGGCGCGTGCCAGCCATGGCGGCCTCCCTTGTGGCCCTCGCCCCGGCGTGCAGGGCCATCGTCTCCCGGACCCGGCCCGCCCGCCGGGGGCAGCGACGCCATCGCTGCGATCATGACAATAGGGCCGCGTCGCCCGCCCGGCAAGGCTTCGGCGACCTCAGCCATGGACGGCGCGCGAGCCGGACCTTGACGGAAGGCGGCGAAGCGGGCGTGATCCGGTGCCGCTCCCCTCAAGGCCGAAGCTCGCGTCGCGCACCGGGCGTGGTGCGTGCGCGCGGCGCGGAAATCCGCCCGGAACGCCGTGGCCGTCAGCGACACATGGGCTTCGAGCGGCGGGCGAATCTCGAAGGCCTTCGGCGCGCGCGCGAAGTTCCAGAGCCGGAACAGGCGCCATTCGAAGGGACGCTCTTCCGGCATGACGATCTCCTTGCGGGAAATGTGGAAGGGCGTCCGTTCCCATCCGTTGGTCGTCTTCACCTCGATCAGGCGTGACCGCCCGTCCTCCTCGAAGCCCGGATATGTCGTAGTCCGCACCGCCGCCGTCCTCCTTCGAAGTCCATCGCACCCTGCGCGCGAGGTCGTCCCGTCCGAGGCGATGCAGGACGGCCCGCTCATGCGCCAGCACGTGCCGCTCGCCGGCCTGGCCGAGGATAGTTCAGTTTGGAAATCGCCAGACACGGGGCGCGGAAAGGCGGCCCGCAGGCACGGCCGGGAACCGTGATGCCGGCACCATGGCGCCCGGCGCCGAAAACGCGAGGTGGCCGTCCCGCCCGGCCATGCCTGCCCGGAAACGCCCAGGCGTTCCCTGAAGGCCGGGCGGCCGTGTCTTCATCCGCTCCTCCAGGACGGCAAGCCGTTCCGATGGTTCATGGCCGGCAGGCCCGGCCATTGCCGCATCCTGCCGGCTGCCGGCAGGGCTTTCAGGCGGCCCGCCGTGACGGCCCGCAGCCCGGGCACGCCGGGAAACGCCTTCGGGGCGGTCCGGGTCGGGAATGGCCCGGGCGGAAGACATTGCCCCATTGCCCCTTGCCGTTCCGCCCAAGCCGTCCTGCGGTGGCGCCATCCGCAAACCGCACCTGTCCGGAGATCGACCATGCGCAAGCTGATCATGACTTCACCCCCCCCCCCCCCCTGCCGGGCTGACGGCCCTCCCGGCACGTCCCGCCGCCGCCCTGCTGGCCCTGGCCCTCGGGGCCGCCATCACCGCCCTGTTTCTGCCCGCGGGTGAGGCCCGGGCGCAGACCGCCTGCAACAAAAGCATCTGCACCGTCCGGGTGGCCTCGGACCGCACCGTCGTGGACGGCTGCGGCGAGCACGCCACGCCGGGGCGGATGAAGGTCATCTTCGAGAGCACCGACAGCAGCGTGACGCGGGCCAGCTTTCCGGTCGCCGGTTATTTCATCCAGGCAACCAGCGAACACCGGCGGCCGACGGCATTCTCCGACTGGGAGTGGCGCTCCACGGCTTCAAACAACAATCGCTGGCAGGACCCCGCTCTCAATCGAATCGGCTTTGCCAGCGGCGAGCTCGGCGAGAACATCGTCGAGGTGCGGCCCAAGGCCGGGGCCCACGTCTGGAGCAACCGCAATGCCAGCAATCCCATCCAGGGCCCCGGCGAGCTGGTGGTGCAGGTCTTTGATCTGCCCTCTGGATCGACAACTCCATACGCTGCTCCAGGCACGCCCTACTTCCTGTTCATGGGCGGCAAGGGCTGCGCGCGGGTCGGGCCGGGCGGCGCCGCGACCGGCCAGGCCGCGCGGCCTTCGGATCTCCACCGGAAAGTTCCGGACATTCCGAACTGGTCCGTTGCCTGGCCGAGCGCCCGGTTGCGTTCGTCACGGCCCGCGACGTCGAACTTCCTCGCGATTCGACGCCGCCTTTCGGGATCGTCGGGGGGGGGGTGTCTGACGGCGTGGGCGGCGGGACCAGCGGGATCTCCAGGGACGCGGGCGTTCCGTGCGCCGGGCCGCCTGCAGGGAGCCTGCCGGTCCATTCCGGATGCCCCTTGAGCCACCGCATGACGGCTTCGGCGAGGGACGCCTGACAGTTTTTCGCCGGCCTGCAGCCACGGATCCAGTCTTCGCCGAGGTCCCTGAGGGCGGCGCTGATGTTCCGATGCCTGAACTCGATCGCGCCGTGGGAGCGATCCTGCAGGGCCGGCCTCAATCCCCGTCTGTGCTCGGTCTTGTTGCAGTCCTGTCCCCGAGCGTCCCTTTCCAGCACCGCGAAGCGGTCCGCGACGATCAGGTCGTTTTCCTCGTCCGTCCATGGCCTTCCCGACATGCCCCCGGGCTGTCGGCGATCGGACGGGCTGTCACCGGCATCCGGGAGGGCGTCTGCGCTTCGCGGGCTGCGCACGTTCCCGCCGTCCAGGAGGCCCTGGTCCGCATGACGCAGCCCTCCTTCACGGACGTGCCGCCCGGGCCTGCCCTCAAGAGGATCCATGGCTGGGACGCGCGGACAGGGCGCGATCGCGTGACTGCCTTGAGCGGCTGCCCGGCCCGGGTTCGGCGTGCCGAGCCGTGGGCTTCCGCTCGATGCGGCTCGCTGCCCGGAGGGCCGGCCGGAACGGTGCGGCGAAAGGGCAATGGCGGGCACCAGGGGACAACCGGGCTCATCGGGTCGCCATGCGCTGGCGCGCGTTTCCGGGGAAAGGGCCTCGACGTCACCGGAGCGGGATCGCCGAGCCTTCCTTCGAGGCCTGGTAGACATCGGACAGGTTCCCGTAAAGCCTGCCTATCCGGCGCGCCCGCTCGGCCAGGGGCCCGCGCGCGGCCTCGTCGAGATGCCCGATCTCGTCCATGATGCCCCAGCACGACCAGTAGGCATTCCTGCGGCTGTATCGCCCGTCCTCCACGCCAAAGACCTCACCCAGGATCCTGAGGTCATGCGGTATCGCGAAGTCGTCGCGGCTGTCCGCGTGGCTGAACAGGTAGAAGAAGTTGTCGAAGCCGGCCCACGTGATGGCCGAGAGGCACATCGAGCACGGCTCGTGCGTCGACAGGAACAGCAACCTGTCCGTCCCGGGACGCTCGGCCAGCTCGAAGAGGCTCTTCAGGCACTGGACTTCGCCGTGCCAGAGGGGGCTGGCCGTCTCGTTGTTCGTGTCAGCCACGACCAGGCTCAGGTCCGACTTCCTCAGGACCGCTGCGCCGAAGACCTTGTTGCCGGCGGCCACGCCACGCCTCGTCAGCGGCACGATGTCGTTCTCGATCGTCTCGAGCAGCCGGGCGAGCAGGCGGGCCCTGTCCTCGCCGTCCTCTGGAAGGTCGAAGGTCGCGCGTTCGGTCATGCCACGGATCCGTCAGGCAGACGTTCCCACTGCCACATCCCGCGGTGAAAGTGAAGCTGCATTCAGCGACGGCGCGGCGCGCGCGAACCGCCGCCCGGGCGGGAAGGGCCGGGCCTCCGGCTTCCTGCCGTCAGGCGCTGCCGCGTGGATCGCGCCCGACGGCGGCTTGCGGTACGCCGGTCGGTGCCGGATCCGGACGCATGGGCGGCGCTTCATGGCGCGGCCCGGGCAAGATTCCTCTTGGCTTTCTTGCCGATGCGTGCTTTGTCTCGAAGATCAAGGCGGCCTGGGGGGCAGGCATGAGGCAGAAAAATGCAGGGCTTCTCACAAGTCTCCGACGGGGCGGAAGGCCGCCGCGCCGCCGGGTTCACGGAAAATGTCCGCCATGAAGCGCATGGGGCCGCGGACCGCGGCGGCCGGAACGCCGGCACGCTTCGCGAAAGCCTGGCCGCGTTCCGCGCCGCGCAGGTCGAGCGCATCGCCGTCAGGGACGGCCGTCCCGGCGGGCGCCGGGAACGGCGGGGTGCCGTGCTCTACGGTCCCCGGGCGGGAGCGGCGGGCCGCCTCGAATGGCGGGACATCCTGGTCGCGCTGATCCCGACCCGGCTCGCCCTGGAGCTGGCGCTCTCCTTCGGCACCGCCGCCGCCCTCGTCATGTTCTGGAACACCTTCGGCACCGTCCTCGTCACGGCACTGACCTTCCAGCCCGTGCCGCAATAGGGCCGTCCGGCCCGGGCTGGGGACGCAACGGACCTTGCCGCCGAGGCCATTCCGGGACCGGCGGCGGGCTGCCTGTCCCGGCGGCTCCGGAACCGTCGCCGCGGTCCCGGCCGGCCATGGCACGATCGGGTTCGGAACGGCTGCGGATGCGGCCGCCGGCACGACCCGGGGGATGGCCGTGCCGGCGAGGCGCGCCGGACCCGTGCCGGCAGCCGGCGCGCGAGCGGGATGACGCCGCGGGTGATCGCCGGACCGGCGCCAGCGGCCCCCTTCCCGCATTGCGGCCTCAGCCGACGAGGCCGCCGTCCTCGCGCCAGACGGCGATGACCGTCGAGCGCGCCAGGGTGCCGTCGCCGTCCGGGAACGGCGAATCCGGGTGCTGGATGCCGACGAACATCGTCCGGCGGTCCGCGGACCAGGTGAGACCGGTGATCTCGCTGCCGTTCGGGCCCGTCATGAAGCGGCGGATTTCGCCTGTCGCCGGATCGCCCGCCAGCATCTGGTTGTTGCCCTGGCCTTCGAAGTGCCCTTCGTTCGAATCGTTCCCGTCCGTCTGGATCCAGAGGATGCCGGCGCTGTCGAACGTCATTCCGTCTGGCGAGTTGAACATGTTGCCCTCGGAAACGTTCGGCGAACCGGCATAGGCGTCCGAGTGGACCGCGGGATTGCCCGCCATGACGTAGAGATCCCAGCGGAACGTGTCGGTGGCATGATCGTCGCTTGAGGGATGCCAGCGCAGGATCTGTCCGTACCGGTTTTCCGCGCGCGGGTTGGGCGCGTTGATCTCCATGGGCTGCCCTGCCGCGTTCGTTCGCAGCTTCCCGTCCTTCATGACATGGCGCCGCGAATTGTTGGTCAGCGCGCAATAGCCCTCCGCGGCGACCGGATTGACCGCCACCCATTCCGGCCGGTCCATGGTGGTGGCGCCCGCCTTGGTGGCCGCCATGCGCGTGAACACCCGGATCTCGGCCTCGGACATGCCTGTCGATTCCTCGGTCAGCTCGATCCATTCGCCGGTGCCGTCCCAGTTGAACTTCGCCGTGTAGAGGCGCCCGTTGTCCATGAGGTCGTCGGTGTCTCCGCCTGGCGCGTACTTGCCGTTCGACACGTACCTGTACATGTACTCGCCGCGCTCGTCGTCTCCCATGTAGACCACGAGGTGGCCTGACGGCGCGATCACGCAGGCCGCGTTCTCGTGCTTGAAGCGTCCGAGCGCCGTGCGCTTGACCGGCGTCGAGGAGGGATCCGAGGGATCGATCTCGACGATGTAGCCGTGACGGCGGGGCTCGTTGGGGTTCTTCGAGACGTCGAAGCGGGAATCGAACGTCTCGTAGGCGTAGCGTCCCTTGAGGTTGATCCCGTAGCGCCTGTAGTCGTCAGGACGGTCGTAGGCCTCGTCCGTGGAGCCGAAGTAGCCGTTGAAGTTCTCCTCGCAGGTGAGGTAGGTTCCCCAGGGCGTCCTGCCCGCGCCGCAGTTGTTCAGCGTGCCCCTGGCGAGCGTGCCCGAAGGATCCTCTGCCGTCTTCAGGAGATCGTGCCCTGCGGCCGGGCCGGAAATCCTTATGCCTGTCTGGTGGGTGATCCGCCGGTTGAAAGGGGAACCGACCACGACCTGCCAGCCGCCGTCCCCGCGGGCGACCTCGAAGACGGCCACGCCCTGCAGGTTCTGGATGACGTTCACCTCGTCGGCGCTGGCCGGGCTGACGCGGACGGGCTTCGGCGCCTCCTCGCCCCTGGCCAGGGCTTCGGCCCTGGCCTTCTCGTTCTCGGCCCTGACCGCGGCGGCACGCTCGGGCAGGTTCACGCCCGGATTGACGTATTCGTGGTTGACCGCGATGACCTCGTGCCCGTCGATCTCGAAGAGCTCCATTCCGTCGGTGTTCTCGCCAAAGACCCTGTCGGCCTTTCCGGGCGGAAGCATCGCGGTCTGGCTGAAGGCGGGCGCGTCCGGAAACAGGGGGTCGCCGTAGCGCACGAGCGGCGCCCACCGGTAGCCCTCCGGAACGTGCACGGTGAAGTCCGTCGCGATCGGAACGGCTTCAAAGGCGAAGCGTCCGGCCGCCGCGCCGGCGCGTGTGGGGGAAAGGAGCGTGCCCGCGCCCATCGCCATGGCGCCGGAGCCGAAGGCGAGCACGCCGCCCATGAATCCGCGGCGGTCGATCGCGGTCTCGACAATCGCGTCGAATTCGGTCTCTTCCGGCCGGGGGTCGTTCAGTTCGTCCCACGCGTCCCAGCTCGGCTCGCTGCTTTCGGTGTCCGTCATGGCCATTCTGGCTTCCTCCGCTGATGGCAAGATCCGTGCCGCCGTCGAGGCGGCGCACGGGCCACGGATGGATGTCCGGGACAAAGCCTGCGTGAAGGATTTGTAAACGGAATGCGAAATCTCGCCGCCCGGGTCCGAAAACCGCCCGGCCGGGCGCGCGGATCCGGAAGGCGCGCCATGGCGATGCCTCGGGCGCGCCAGCGATTCCCGACAGGATTTCCTTTCGTTCATTGTCAGCAGGTTGCACGGCCGTCACGAATTTTCCTGTCACAGACCTTTCCCGCCGAATCGGCCTTGCCGCGGCCAGACAGGCAAAGGCCGGGCAGCAGATGTCCGGAGATTCCTTTCGCAGGCATCCGTCGATGCCAGGGCCGTGCTTCGCGCCGTGCGTGCATGCTTCGACCGCATCCCCGACCCGACCGTCACGCGCGACTTCAGCCTTCCGGTAGGCCTGACGTCGGGGCTCGCGGTCTTCTCGCCCGGGATCCCGTCGCTTCTGCAGTCCGGCCGGCAGGTGCGGGGCGGCGAGGATCCGGTCCGGGCGCGGAACCTGCGCTCGCTCTTCGGCGTGGGGAAGGCGCCGTCGGACACGCGGATGCGCGAGCGGCTCGACGAGGCCGGCCCCCGCGGCCTCCGCCGCTGCGGTCCGGGGGCGTCCACGCCGCCCTGCAGCGCGGGAAGGCGCTCGAGGGCCGGACGGCGTCCGGCGGGCGTCTCCCGGTCGCGGCGGACGGGACCGGGCGCCGTTCCTCGCGCAAGGCCGTCTGCAGGCGCCGCTGCGCCAGGACCCGCCGCGACGGGTCGAAGACCTCCTGCCGTCAGGCACTGGGCGCGGCGACCGTCCGTCCCGACCACGCCGAGGCGTTCCCGCTGGCCCCGGAGCCGGTCCGGAACGAGGACGGCAGGAGGAGGAACGACTGCGAGCGGAACGCCTTGAGGCGGCTCGCCGGGGACCTCCGCCGGGAGCGTCCGCACACGGGAGGGCGGCCGGCGCCGGGGACGGGCCGGCGGCCGGCGGCCCGCACGTCATGCTTCGTGAGCGGAGAAGGGCTTCCGCTCGTCCCGGGCGCGAAGCCGGGCGACCACGGGCCGCCGTCCGGCTGGTTCGATGCCAGCGGGACGAAGGAGACATGGGAGAGGCGCGACGGGAAGACCGGCATCGTGCACCGCTTCGAACGGGACCGCGGCCGGCCGGCCGACGACGCGAACTTCGGCCTGAAGACCGACATGCCCGGATGCGGGGAGACCGGCACGAAAGGGAGGGTCCGGAGGTTCTCGCGGGCCGCCGACCTCCCGCCCGTCCGGGACACGGCGTGTCCGTCATGCGGTGCGGCCGCGTGCGGGACGGGCGACCGGGAACGAGACGTTCCAGACACCGAGACGCGGGAGGGCTGCAGCTTCGGGCACGGCTCCGGCCATGGCGGGAACCGCCCATGGGGCGTCTTCATGACGCTCGCCATGCCCGCCTTCCTGATCGACCGGTGCGGCGGCACTGCTGCCCGCCGTTCGGACGGGCGCGGGAACATCAGGAACGCATCCCCTGCCTCCGGGACCGGATGCGGGAACCGGCCGGACTTTCGTCTTCCGGGACTGGAAGACCCTCTGCCGCGCGCTCGCGGGGGAGCCGCCAGCCATGCTTTGACGCTGGCTGAAGCTGGCCCCTCTGCCGCGCGCTCGCGGGGGAGCCTGGCAAGGAGGACCATGCCGGCCCGTCCGTGCCGGGCCGTGACCGCCCCGGCCACGCTCGAACGGCCCCGAACCCTCGCCCTTCGCCGGCAACGCCACGATCCCGGGCCGCCGCCCGGCCGCCGGTCGTGCGCACACGGAACTGCCGTCCGCCATGACCGCGCCTTCGCGCACCGACGGTCAGGCTGTCGGGAATTGCTGCGGGCGCGCCGGCTGCGCTTGCAGCCGCTTCTCCAAGCCGCTAGGAAGCGGCGTGTCACGACAGGTGCGCCCGATGAGTCACGCATACGATACCGGCCGGCTGGACCTGCCGTTCGTCGGCATTCCGACGTTCGCGAAGGCGCCCTACGAGCCTGACTGGACCAGGATGGACGCCGACGTGGCGATACTGGGCGCGCCGTTTGACTTCGGCACCCAGTGGCGCGCGGGCGCCCGGTTCGGCCCGCGGGGCATCCGCGAGGCCTCGACCCTGTTCTCGTTCGGCCATGCCGGCGCCTACGACCACGAAGACGACGTGACCTACCTGGCGGACACGCGCATCGTCGATCTCGGCGATGCGGACATCGTTCATACCGACACCATCGCCAGCCACGCCAACATCGAGGCCGGCGTCCGCGCCATCCTGGGCTCGGGAGCGATGCCGGTCGTCCTTGGCGGCGACCATTCGGTCAACATTCCCTGCATCGCCGCGTTTTCGGACCAGGAGCCGATTCACGTCGTGCAGGTCGACGCGCATCTCGATTTCGTCGACGAACGGCACGGCGTTCGGTTCGGCCATGGCAACCCCATGCGCCGTGCCGCGGAACGCGCCTGGGTCTCCGGCCTGTCGCAGATCGGGATGCGGAACGTCTCCTCGACGGCGAAAGAGGGATATGACGACGCGCGCCGGATGGGATCGGACATCGTCTCGGTCCGCCAGTTCCGCGCCATGGGAGCCGGCGCCATGCTGGACCGGATTCCGGGCGGCGCAAGGTACTATGTCACGATAGACATCGACGGATTCGACCCGTCGATCGCGCCGGGAACTGGCACGCCCAGCCACGGAGGCTTCCTGTACTACGAGATCCTCGAGTTCCTGGACGGTCTCGCCCGCCGCGGCACCGTCGTCGGGATCGACCTCGTCGAGGTTTCGCCGGACCATGACCGCTCAGGCTCCACCGCGATCCTCGCCGCCCAGCTGCTGCTGAACCTCATCGGGCGGGTCTTCGCGCCTGGAGCAGCCGGCGGTTCGGACGCCATCGCCTGAATGCGGCGCGACGCGACGCCGTCCCGTTCCGCCGGAGCCCCGAGGCCCTCGCCGAGGCCCGGAAGACAGGCCAGCGGAGGCTTTCGGGGAACGGCAGCGAACCAACGGACGGGCCGCGGCGCCGGTCGCGCCACGCGGATTGCCCCAAACGGTTTCGCCGTCGCATCCCGCAGCGTGGCCCGGCCCGGCCGGAGCGTCGCGGCCCTTCGGGGTCCCGTCGCGATGCCGGCCGCAGGCATCCGGGCCGATGAGCACGGGATCTCCCGGCGCCGCGGCTCTCCCGGCCTGCCGGTCCTTGCCCCCCCCCCCCCCCATCCGCGAATGACGCCTCCGATCCGGCTGCGGCCCGCGGCCTTCCCGGAAAGCGCCGTCGGGCTTGGCGGCGCGTCTCGCCTGCGGCGCCTTGCAGGAAGGCCGCGCCAGGGCCTCCCGGGCCCATTCATGCGGCGCCGTGCGTCAGCCGAGGAGCGTCGGCGGCCTTGCGTCGATCCAGGCGCCGTTCGCCCTGCCCGATTCGGCGACGGCATGGATCGCGGCCACTGAGCGCAGGCCGTCTTCGGCCCCCGGCAGGAAGTCGGCCGCCTCGGCCGCCTCGCGGCCTTCCTTCCTTGCGCGAAGGTGCTCGGCGAGATCCCGGTAGATGTTCGCGAAGGCGAGCGGCAGGCCTTCCGCATGGCCGATGGCCATCCTGTTCGCCCGCTCCGCGCCGGGAGACAGTCCCGCCTCCCCGCGCTCGATGACCTGAAGCCGCTCACCCAGTGGCATCCAGTGCAGCTGGTTCGGATGTTCTTGGGACCAGCGAAGGCCGCCGGCCTCCCCGAAGACCTGTATCTCCAGCCCGTGCTGCCTGCCGACGGCTATCGATGACGTCCAGAGCCGTCCCGCGGCGCCGCCATCCATGCGGAAGTTGACCATCGCGTCGTCTTCCAGCTCGCGGCCCGCGACGCATGAAACGCAATCGGCGGAGAGGCGCTGCACCTGCTGTCCGGTCACGAAGCTCGCCATGTGGAGCGCGTGGATGCCGCAGTCCGCGAACTGCGCCGAGACCCCGGCCTGCTCCGGGTCGTAGCGCCAGCGGACGCGCGGGTTGTCCGCGTCGGCCGCGTCGGCGTGGTGGCCGTGGGCGAAATCGGCAACCACAAGGCGCACCCTGCCCAGGTCCCCGCGCGCAACCATCGCGCCCATGTGCCGCACGAGGGGGTACCCGGAATATCCGTAGTTGACCGCGCAGATCCGGCCGGCCCGGCGGCAGAGGCGCACGATCTCCTCCGCCTCCGCCACGGTGTTCGTCATCGGCTTTTCGCAAAGCACGTCGAATCCTGACTCAAGGAACGCCTTCGCGATCTCGAAATGGGTTGCGTTCGGCGTGGCGACAGTGACCAGGTCAATCCGGTCCGGGCGCGCGGACTCGCTCTCCAGCATCTCCTGCCAGCCGCCATAGGAACGGTCCTCCGAGAGACCGAGCTCCAGGCCGTAGGCACGCGCCGCCTCGGGCCGGTGGTCGAGGGCGCCGGCCACAAAGGCGAATTCGCCGTCCACGGCGGTTGCCAGCCTGTGCGCCGGCCCGATCTGGCTGTCCTTGCCGCCGCCGATCATGCCCCAGCTCAGTCGCTGCACGGGACGCTCCCGTCGCCAGGGCCGCAGCCGCAAGTCCCGGGTCCGGCCGGAAGTCCGTCGCGTCGCATGCCGATTTGCCGTGACGGGCGTTCCGGCGACGGGCGCGGCTGCGCGGCCGACCCGACGCCCTTCATGGCCGGATTCATGCGCGCCACCCGCCGAAATGCCGCTCGAAGGAATCCGGCCATCCGCCTTCCGGAGCCTATCCCTGGCGCGCCTTGAACCTGCGCTGGGTCTTGTTGATCACGTAGACACGGCCCTTGCGGCGCACCACGCGGCAGTCGCGATGCCGGCTCTTCAGCGAACGAAGCGAGTTCCTGACCTTCATCGGCTTTCTCCTGATCGCGGCGCTCGACGCGCCCTCATGCCGCATGACCGCGGCGGTGAATGGTGGGCGGTACTGGGATTGAACCAGTGACCCCTACGATGTCAACGTAGTGCTCTACCGCTGAGCTAACCGCCCTTTCCAATGGCAAGACGCGGGGCCTGGCCCCGCGCCCGTCAGGCCTCCCCTACTGCCTGGCGCTTCATGTTTCAAGGCTTTTGAAGGCATGACAGTTCGGCTATGACGGCCGGAACGCCGCAGGAGCCCTCACATGCGGGTGTACGACCTGAAGATGCCTGTCGCTCGCACGACGAGCGCCGTGTTCTCGTCGCCTCATTCCGGCCGCGCGTATGCCAGGGACTTCGTGAACCGTTCCGTTCTTGACGAGCAGACCCTGAGATCCTCGGAAGACGCCCTTGTCGACACGCTCTTTGCGGCCGCCCCGGACAATGGAGCGCCGCTGCTTGCGGCGGTCATGCCGCGTGCCTGGATCGACGTGAACCGGTCCGCGGACGAACTGGACGCGGCCCTGATCGAAGGCGTCAGGGAGCGTGCCCGAAACCCGCATGTGGTTTCGGGCCTCGGCGTCGTTCCGCGAGTCGTGGCAAATGGAAGGGCGATCTACCGGGGCAAGATCTCCCTCGAGGAGGCCAAGGCACGGATCGATGCGGCTTGGCATCCTTGGCACGAGATGGTCTCGGTGCTGATGGACGAGAGCGTGGCTCTCTTCGGAGAGGCGATACTTGTCGACTGTCATTCCATGCCGCACGAGGCGGTCGACGCCATGGGACATCCACGGGGCGCGCGGCCCGACATCGTCCTCGGCGACAGGTTTGGCACGGCTGCGGCATGCGACGTGGTGGACCGCATCGAGGCGGCCTTCGCGGCCGCCGGGCTGAACGTGGCCCGGAACGCGCCCTTCGCCGGCGCGTTCGCGACCCAGCACCATGGCCATCCGTCGAGAGGCCGCCACGTTGTTCAGGTCGAGATCGACCGCTCGCTCTACCTGAACGAGCGCACGATCCGGCCGAACGGGAACTACGGACCGTTCCGCATGCTGATCGACGGGGTGGTTTCCGAGATCGCGGGGATCGGCCGCCGGGACATGCCGGTGGCTGCAGAGTAGCCCTCCCGCATTCGCCCGCGCGCCGGCGCGGCACGCAGGCCGGCGATGGAATCCTTGGCCCCGAGGGCCGCCGTGGCCGGCGCGCCGCAAGGGCGGGAGCAAGATGTCCAGCCCCGAAGCCAGCCTGCGCCGACCGCGGGGCGGACGATGGGTCGCTCCGGGGAGACGGCCGCAGGCAGCCCTTGCCGCCCCCGCCTTGACAAGCCTATGCGCGCTCGACCGGCAGGGCGACGAAGCGCGGCTCGCCGTCCCTCTGTATCAGGAGCACGATCGTCTTCCGCCCTGCTTCGCGGGTTTCCTCGATCCTGGTCTCGAACTCGGCGACGCTGCCGACTTCCTCCTGCCCGGCCTCGACGATCAGGTCTCCGGCGCGAAGGCCCTTGTCGTAGGCCGGACTGTCCTCGGCCACGTCCTGGACGATCAGGCCCCCGGCGGTTTGCGGGAGGCCGAACTGCATGCGAAGCGCGTCGGTCATGTCAGACAGCGTCAGGCCAAGATGCTCGCTGGACGTCGGGTCCGGGGCGGTCGCCGAAGCGGGCACGGCGCCCTCCGCATCCTCCCGGCGTCCAAGCGTGACATTGAGCGTTTGAGGCTCTCCGTCGCGGAAGACCGTGACGGGCACATCCTTGCCGATGTCCGCCTCGCCGACCCGGCGCACGAGGCCGCGGGTGTCCTCGACCTCGACGCCATCGAAGGACAGGATGACGTCGCCGGTCTTGATCCCGGCGTCCAGCGCGGGGCCTTCAGGAACGTCCGTGACGAGCGCGCCCCGGACCTCGGCAAGCCCGAGACCTTCCGCAAGGTCGTCCGTAACGTCCTGGATGCGCACGCCCAGCCATCCGCGCCGGGTCTCGCCGAAGTCGCGCAGCTGGTCGATCACGTTCTTCGCCACGCTTGCCGACATCGCGAACCCGATGCCGATCGAGCCGCCGGTGGGAGAGAGGATCGCGGTGTTCACGCCGATCACCTCCCCGTCCATGTTGAACAAGGGCCCGCCCGAGTTGCCCCGGTTGATGGCGGCATCGGTCTGGATGAAGTCGTCGTAGCTTCCCGAAAGCGCCCGCCCCCGGGCCGAAATGATGCCGGCGGACACGGAAAAGCCCTGTCCAAGGGGGTTCCCCATGGCCATGACCCAGTCACCGACGCGGGCGGCCTCGCTGTCGCCCCAGCTGACGTGATCGAGAGGCCTGTCGCTCTCGACCTTCAGGAGGGCGAGGTCGGTATTGGCATCGGTGCCGACGATCTCGGCTTCGAGCTCGAATCCCTCGAAGAACTCGATCAGGATCTTCTCCGCGGACTGGATGACATGCTTGTTGGTCACGATATGGCCGTCCTCCGAGATCACGAAGCCCGACCCCAGGGCCTGGCTGCGCCGCGGTCGGTCTCCGCCAGGGCCGTTGCGCTGCATGAAGTCGCGGAAGAATTCCTGGAACGGCGAGCCTTCCGGGACGATCGGGCCGGGCTCCATCCTGGTGGCGACCATGGCGGATGTGGTGATGTTCACGACGGCAGGCCTGACCTCTTCGGCCAGGTCGGCAAACGTGTCAGGCCTGGCCTGCGCCGAAGCCGTGGCGGCCTGTGCCAGAGCCAGTGCGACGCCGGCCGCCAGCGCTGCCAGCCCGGGCATGCGCCGTGGGGCGAATACAAGATTTGTCACGCTTTCCTCCATGCGATCATGTCTGCGTCGAACCGGGCACGACGCTGGACGTCAGCATGCAAGATAGGGAGCGGCGCATCAAAGCCAAGGCCCGGTCGCGCGGTTTCAATCCCGCGTGAAACCGGCGAGAGCGCGCGGATCCGGCGGCGCGCCGCCGGATCCGCGCCCGGCAAAGAAGCGGGGCGCCCCGCAAGGCGCCCCGCTTCCTCCGGATTGTCCCCGAGTCCCTTCAGCAGCCGTAGTACATCTTGAACTCGACCGGGTGAGGCGTGTGCTCGTAGGCGTAGATCTCTTCCCACTTGAGATCCATGTAGCCCTCGATCTGGCTGCGGGTGAAGACGTCGCCCTGGAGCAGGAACTCCATGTCCGCCTCCAGCTCCGCCATCGCCTCGCGAAGGCTGGCGCAGACCGTCGGGATCCCCTCAAGCTCCTCGGGGGGCAGGTCGTAGAGATCCTTGTCCATCGGCTCGCCGGGGTCGATCTTGTTCCTGATGCCGTCGAGACCGGCCATCAGCAGGGCCGCAAAGGCCAGGTAGGGGTTTGCGGCGGGATCGGGAAAGCGAACTTCCACGCGCTTGGCCTTTGGGCTCTCGGTCCATGGAATCCGGCACGACGCGGAGCGGTTTCGGGCCGAATACGCTCTGAGCACAGGGGCCTCGAAGCCCGGAATCAGGCGCTTGTAGGAATTCGTCGCGGGGTTGGTGAAGGCATTCAGCGCCTTTGCGTGCTTGAGCACGCCGCCGATGTAGTGCAGCGCCTCCTGGCTGAGGTCGGCATACCGGTCCCCGGCGAAGAGCGGCTTTCCGTCCTTCCATATCGACTGGTTGACGTGCATGCCCGTCCCGTTGTCGCCCGCGACCGGCTTGGGCATGAACGTGGCCGACTTGCCGTAGGCATGCGCGACCTGATGGATGACGTACTTGTACTTCTGGAGGTTGTCCCCCTGTGCCGTGAGAGAGCCGAAGACAAGGCCGAGCTCGTGCTGGCACGAGGCGACCTCGTGGTGGTGCTTGTCGACCTTCATGCCCATGCGCTTCATCGTCGAGAGCATTTCCGAGCGTATGTCCTGCCCGTCGTCGATCGGGGGAACCGGGAAGTAGCCGCCCTTCACGCCGGGGCGGTGGCCCATGTTGCCCATCTCGTATTCCGTGTCCGTGTTCCAGGAGCCGTCGACCGCGTCGATCTCGTAGCTGACCTTGTTCATCTCGACCGAATGGCGGACATCGTCAAAGAGGAAGAACTCGGCTTCCGGCCCCCAGAACGACTGGTCGCCTATCCCGCTGGACTGGAGATAGGCTTCGGCCTTCTCCGCCGTCCCGCGCGGGTCGCGCTCGTAGTGCTCGCCGGTGTCCGGCTCCACGACCGAGCAATGGACCGCAAGCGTCTTCTCCGCGTAGAACGGATCCATGTATGCGCTGGACGTGTCGGGCATCAGCTTCATGTCGGACTGGTCGATCGACTTCCAGCCCGCGATTGACGAGCCGTCGAACATGAACCCTTCCTCGAGGAAGTCCTCGTCCACCTGGTCGCCGAGCACCGTCACGTGCTGAAGCTTGCCGCGAGGATCCGTGAACCGGATGTCCACGTACTCCACCTCTTCGTCCCTGATCGTCTGCAAGACGTCATTGTTGCTCATGGCGCGATCCTCCTGTCCATTCTGCGCGTTCCGGGCGGTCACAGCGCCTCCGGCCCGGACTCTCCCGTCCGGATCCGGATCGCTTCGCTGATGTCGCTGACAAATATCTTCCCGTCGCCGATCTTGTCCGTCTTCGCCGCCCCGACGATGGCCTCGACGGCCGCGTCGACCCGGTCCGCGGGAAGCACGACCTCGACCTTCACCTTGGGCAGGAAATCCACGACATACTCGGCGCCCCGGTAGAGTTCGGTGTGGCCCTTCTGGCGTCCGAATCCCTTGACCTCAACCACGGATATGCCCTGAACCCCGACATCCTGCAGCGCTTCCTTGACCTCATCAAGCTTGAAAGGCTTGATGATCGCCTCGATTTTTTTCATGGCGTCACCCCTTTGAGCACCCGGCATGAATCACCATGCGCGGGCCGCGCCCGCAATCGCGGCGGAGGGAAGTCGCGCCGGGATGCGACGGGCCGACGGGGCGTCTGCCCGTTTTTTGGGCGTCCCGCCTGAAATTCCGCCCGTTTTCGAACGCATGGGGCAGGCCGCGCGACCGCGGGTTCGCCGGGCGTCCCTCCCGGGCCGCGTTCGCGGGGGGACGCCCGGAGGCCGGCTGTTCAATTCGGCGCGATTCGGCCAGTATCCACACGATTAGGCCACCGGAGCGTTGCAATGCCTGTGCCCGGACATCCAACGGCGGAGAGACCTCCGCTGCCCGAGGCGCGTCCATGACCGTCGTCCTCGCGTCCGGAGAGATGCGGGCCGTCGAGCGGGACGCCGTTTCGAGAGGGGACGTCACGGGACTCGGACTCATGGAACGGGCCGGCGGGGGCGTGGTGGACGCCGTCTTCGAGAGATGGCCGGATCTCGCCGTCGCGCCGCGTCGCGCGCACGTGCTTTGCGGCCCGGGAAACAACGGCGGCGACGGGCTCGTCGTGGCACGGCTGCTGAAGGGGTGGGGCTGGGAGGTCGAGGCTTCGATCCTCGGGTCTCCCGACGACCTGCCGCCCGACGCGCGGGCGAATCACGCACGATGGCGCCGCCTTGCGGAAGCCGAACCCGGGCTGCGGGCAGGCGCTGCGGACGCGTTCCCCGGGGCGGGGCCGGCCGCCCCCGACCTGCTGGTCGACGCCCTCTTCGGGACGGGGCTGCGGCGCCCGCTCGGCCCGCCGTTCAGCGACGCGCTGGAACGCTGGGACGGCCTCTCCGTGAAGGGGGGCGCTCAGGGAGCGCCGGGGCGACCCTTCCGGGTCGTTTCGGTGGACGTCCCGAGCGGCCTCTGCGCCGACAGCGGGCGCGTCCTGGAGACTTGCGTCCGGGCCGACCTGACGGTGACGTTCCATGCGCCCAAGCGGGGCCATTTCCTCGATCGCGGCCCGGAGCTGTGCGGCATGCTGGCGGTGGCGTCACTTGGCCTGGGCAAGCGTTCCCGGGCTGCCGGCGCCCGCGCGGCGCGCGCGCCGGAGACGGCCGTCCGGCTGTCGGGCGCGGGCGTCGACCCGTGCCGGCTGGGGAAGGCCGGAGGCCACAAGTACGACCATGGGCATGCCCTCGTCCTGTCCGGCGGGCCGGGCCGGACGGGGGCCGCCCGGCTTGCGGCGCGCGGCGCCCTCAGGATCGGCGCCGGCCTTGTCACGATCGCCTGTCCGGAGGCCGCGCTCGCCGAGGTGGCAGGCCAGACCGCCGCCGTGATGTGCCGGGTCGTCGATGACGCGGCCGGGCTTCGCGAGGTCCTGCAGGACGGCAGGATCGCCGCGCTCTGCCTCGGTCCGGGCCTCGGGACCGAAAGGCGCGCGCGCGCCCTCGTCGAGGCGGCGCTTGCCGTTCCCCGTCCGCAAGCCCCGCAGGACGGCGGAAGCGCAGGCCCGGACAGCGGCGCGGCCGGGCCCGCGCGCGGCCGGCCGGCCGTCCTCGACGCCGATGCGCTGACGTGCTTCGCGGCGGATCCCGGCATCCTGCTCGACGCGCTGCATGAGGACTGCGTCCTGACCCCGCATGCGGGCGAGTTCAGGCGGCTGTTTCCCGACATTTCGGAGAGGCTGTCGGCTCCCGCGACCGCCGGTCCCGCCTATTCCAGGATCGATGCGGCCCGCGAAGCGGCCCGACGCGCCGGATGCACGATCCTTTTCAAGGGCCCGGACACCGTGATTTCGGACCCGGGCGGTCGCTGCGTCATAAATTCGAGCGCGCGGGAGCGGAGCGCGCCCTGGCTTGCCACCGCCGGCTCGGGCGACGTCCTGGCAGGGTTCGTCGCCGGCCTTCTCGCCCGCGGGCTTGCGCCCATGGAGGCGGCCGAGGCCGCGGCATGGATGCATACCGAATGTGCGATTTCGTTCGGACCCGGGCTTGTGGCCGAAGACGTTCCCGAGGAGCTGCCCAAGGTGTTCCGGCAGCTCGCCCAGCGCCGGGCGCAAGGGCCGGTGCGGCCATGATCCCGCAGCAGCCAAAATGCGGCCGCCCGATTGAACACGGCGTCCCACGCCACTAGGAGGGAGCAGGACCCGAGGGAATGCTGATGAACGTTCGCGGCGATCTCGCCGAAGCCGTCGGAAACACGCCGCTGATCCGGCTGAACGGCCCGTCCGATGCCACGGGCTGCGAGATTCTCGGAAAGGCCGAGTTCCTGAACCCCGGGCAGTCGGTCAAGGACCGCGCCGCGCTGTACATCATCCGCGATGCGGTGGCGCATGGCGCCTTGAGGGCCGGAGGCACGATCGTGGAGGGCACCGCCGGCAACACGGGCATCGGGCTCGCGCTCGTCGGCGCTTCGATGGGGTTTCGCACGGTCATCGTCATCCCCGAGACCCAGAGCCGGGAAAAGAAGGACATGATCCGGCTGTGCGGGGCGGAGCTGGTGCAGGTTCCGGCCGTTCCCTACAAGAACCCGGACAACTACGTGAAATACTCCGAACGCCTGGCGGAACGCCTGGCCCGCACCGAGCCCAACGGCGCGATATGGGCAAACCAGTTCGACAACGTCGCGAACCGGCAGGCCCATGTGGAGACCACCGGCCCGGAGATCTGGGAGCAGACAGGCGGCCGGGTCGACGGCTTCACCTGCGCGGTCGGCTCCGGCGGAACGCTTGCGGGCGTTGCACGGGCGCTGCAGCCAAAGGGCGTGAAGGCGGGCCTCAGCGATCCTGACGGCTCGGGCCTCTACAAGCTCTTCACCGGCGAGGAGCCGCCCGAGGGCGATTCGATCACCGAGGGGATCGGCCAGGGCCGGATCACGGCCAACCTGGAAGGGTTCGTGCCGGATTTCGTGTACAAGGTGCCGGACAGCGAAGCCCTGCCGGTCGTTTTCGACCTGCTCCAGCACGAAGGCCTTTGCCTCGGCGGGTCGACCGGCATCAACGTCGCCGGCGCGATGCGCCTCGCGCGCGACATGGGTCCGGGGCACGTGATCGTCACCATTCTCTGCGATTGCGGCAACCGGTACCAGTCCAAGCTCTTCAACCCGGCCTTCCTGCGTGAACGGGGATTGCCCGTTCCGTGGTGGATCGGGCGCGACGAGCGCGTGCTGCCGGAGGTCTTTTCGGGACGGGGACGCGCATGAACCGCGCCGCGTTCTGGATGGCCACTGTCCTCTGGGCAGTTCTGGCGTCCCTCGCGGTCGCGCAGGACGCGCCGGAATTCAAGCGGTTCGACCGGTTTGCGGGCGCTGTCGAGACGGGTCTCGGCAAGGACCGGCTTCCAGACAGCGGCCTGCAGAGTCTCAGGAACGCCCTCGTCGGCTGGAGAGAGGAGTTCGCAGGCGCCAGGGACACGAACGCGGTCGAGGTGAAGGCGCTGCAGGCCCAGATCGACGCTCTGGGCCCGCCGCCCGCCGAGGGCGGCAGCGAGCCTGCCGCGGTGGCCGAACGCCGAACCGTCCTGGATGCCGCGCTGCAGGAGGCGCTGGCTCCCAGGCTTCGCGCGGATGAAGCCCATGCCCGGGCGGACGCCCTCATACGCCAGATCGACTCGAAGCTTCGCGCCAGGCAGGCCGGCCGGCTGTTCGACCTCTACCGAACGCCTCTCGACCCGAGGCTCTGGCCCGACGCCCTGGCGGCGGTCGCCGGCGTGGCGGAAGAGACGCGAGCGGATCTCGCGGCGGGCCTTCAGGGCACGCTTGATCATCCGGCGTTCTGGCAACGCGTCGTCATCGCCGCGCTTTTCCTGATTGCCGCCGCCGTCATGGCCTTGCGCGGAGGGCGCGTGGTCGCAGGGCTGCAGGCACGCGCAGCCGCCGTGTCGGCCGGTCACGCGCGGCACTTGTCCGGCTATCTCCTTTCGTTCGGCATCGTGCTGATGGCGTTGGCCGGCCTGTCCCTTCTCAACGTTGCGCTTGCCTCGACCGGCGCGACCGTCCGCGCGTTCGCCGCCGGGGTGAATGCGGTGATCGTCGCCGCGGTGGCCGGGCATTGGCTGGGCGGCCAGATCTTCCCGAAGCATGAGCCGGAAGCGGCCGGGCTGGCGCTTGGCGAGGAGGCGCGCGCGCTGGCGCGACGCCTGGCGTCGCTGCTGGGCCTTCTCGCCGGGCTTCTCGTCCTGCACGATCTTGTTTCGGCGGCCGCGGAGATCGACGCCGACGTCTCCGGCGTCCTCGCTTTTCCGGTCCTTGTACTGACGGGCATCGCGATGTGGCGGCTCGGGAGCGTTGCACGTGCCGGCGGCCGGACGGCCGAAGGCGCGGATCCGGCATTCGGCCACGGCGCCGCACAGCTTTTCTGGCGTGCGTTTCAGGCCGTGGCAGCTGTCGGACCGGTCGCCGCGGCCATCGGCCTGCAGGGCCTGGCAAGCGCGATCCTGCTGCCATCGGTGCTTAGCCTCGCGCTCCTGGCCTGGCTGGTCGGCCTTCATCATGCCTTGAGGTCGGCCTACGGCCTGCTGCGCGGCCTCGATGCCGCCGCGGCACGCCAGGCGCTGGTTCCCGTGATCGCGAGCCTGTCCGTCGCGCTGGCCACGCTTCCGGCGCTTGCGCTGATCTGGGGCGCGCGGACCTCTGACCTTGCTGATGCGTGGATCAGGTTCAGGACCGGAGTGGCGTTGGGCGATTCGGTGATCTCGCCCACCGACCTCCTCACGTTCGCGGCCGTCTTCGCGGCCGTCTTCATGGTCACGAGGCTCGTGCAGGGAACGCTGCGTTCCAGCGTCCTCCCGCGAACGCGAATCGACAAGGGAGGACGGAACGCGATCGTTTCCGGCGCAGGATATGTCGGGATCGCCGTTGCCGCCGTGGCGGGAGTCAGCGCTGCCGGCATTGACCTGTCGTCGCTCGCGATCGTCATCGGCGCCCTGGGCGTGGGCATCGGCTTCGGTCTCCAGAACATCATAAACAACTTCGTTTCGGGAATCATCCTTCTGATCGAGCGTCCGATCAGCGAAGGCGACTGGGTCGAGGTCGGCGGGCAGATGGGAATCGTGAAGCGGATCAGCGTGCGCTCGACCCGGATCGAGACCTTCGACAGGACGGACGTGATCGTGCCGAACGGAGACCTGATATCCGGCACCGTCACGAACTGGACCCGTGGCAACGTGAACGGGCGTGTCATCGTGCCCGTGGGCGTGGCATACGGCACGGATTCGGCAAAGGTCGACGGCATCCTGCGCGGGATCGCCGAGGCGCATCCGGCCGTCTCCAGGGATCCTGCCCCGTCGGTGATCTTCAGGGGATTCGGCGCCGACAGCATGGATTTCGAGATCCGGGCCGTGCTCGATGACATAAACCACGGGCTGAGCGTGCGGTCGGACATCAACCACGAGATCGTCCGGCGCTTCGCGGAAGAGGGCATAGAGATCCCGTTTGCGCAGCGGGATGTCTGGCTGAGAAACCCCGAGACGCTGACATCGCCGGGTGCATCGGAACGGCAGGGCGCGCCGCCGGCCGACACCGGATCGCACGGGCACGGGCCAGGCGGGGATGCAGCGTGACTGCCGCTCTCTATCGCGATGCCTACCTTCGCGAGGCCACCGGTCGCGTGGCTTCGGTCAGCGAACGCGGCGGCATCGTCCTGGACGCGTCCGTGTTCTATCCCGCCGGCGGCGGCCAGCCCGGCGACCGCGGATTGCTGCGCTGGGAGGACGGGGAAGCCCGCATTGCCGCGACGGCCAGGGATGCGGGTCGCCCGATCCTGGTGCCGGAAGAGGGCGCTTCCCTGCCGGCGCCGGGCACGGAGGTGCGGCAGGTCATCGACTGGGACCGGCGCTACGGGCACATGCGGGTGCACACGGCCCTGCACCTGCTGTCCGCCGTGATTCCCCTGCCAGTGACCGGCGGGTCGATTTCAGCGGACAGGGGACGGCTCGACTTTGACATGGCTGACCCGCCGGAGGACAAGGGGGCGTTGGCAGACGCGTTGAACGCGCTTGTCGCGCGCGATCTCGATGTCGGCGAGGACGAGATCACGGAGCAGGAACTCGAGGCCAGTCCGCAGCTCGTCAAGACGATGTCGGTGCGACCGCCACGCGGTTCCGGCCGCATCCGGCTGGTGAGGATCGGCATTGGCGACGATCAGGTCGATCTGCAGCCCTGCGGCGGAACCCATGTGGCAAGGACCGGCGAAATCGGGCGGATCCGCTTTGGCAAGGTTGAGAAGAAGGGCGTCCGCAACCGACGCGTCAACCTGCACCTCGATGCCTGACCCGAAGCGGGTTTCCTCCGGTCCGGCCGTCCGCCGGGCGGTTCCGGAGGCCACGAGGCGGAGAGCCGAATGCCATGCTTGCGCGCTCGCATCCCGCCTCCGATCGCTGAATGGATGCGTGGAGGCTTTCACGGTGTGAGGCGCACCTGCGTCAGGACAGGCCCCTTGATGCCGGTCATGCCGGAAACTGTCCGGCGGTTGCGCTTCTGCTCCCTGACGGGCACTTGCCTGCCATGCGCCGGAGCGGCTAAGGAGCATTTGCCGGAGAGGTGGCCGAGTGGTCGAAGGCGCACGCCTGGAACGCGTGTAGGCGGGAAACCGTCTCCAGGGTTCGAATCCCTGTCTCTCCGCCAAGCATATTGCTCATGTCACTGAAATTTATGTGAAAATGCCCCTGAAAAGGGTTTGCATGTGCCGGGTGCATCCCAATTTTTTGACCGCCATGATTCGCTGGCGCTGCCGCACCATCACTTTGTCAAGAAAATAAGGCTGCCCGACTCTCTTGAACTGCAGGCAAGTTGGACCATTGGGGGCCCGAGTCAAAAAATTGGGCTGCACCCCAGCGATTCCCGACAGGATTTCCTTTCGTTTGTTGTCATCTGGTTGCGCGGCAGCCACGAATTTTCCTGTCACAGACTTTCCCCGCCGAATCGGCCTTGCCGCGGCCAGACAGGCAAAGGCCGGGCAGCAGATGTCCGGAGATTCCTTTCGCAGGCATCCGTCGATGCCAGGGCCGTGCTTCGCGCCGTGCGTGCATGCTTCGACCGCATCCCCGGCCCGACCGGCACGCGCGACTTCAGCCTTCCGGTAGGCCTGACGTCGGGGCTCGCGGTCTTCTCGCCCGGGATCCCGTCGCTTCTGCAGTCCGGCCGGCAGGTGCGGGGCGGCGAGGATCCGGTCCGGGCGCGCAACCTGCGCGCGCTCTTCGGCGTGGGGAAGGCGCCGTCGGACACGCGGATGCGCGAGCGGCTCGACGAGGCCGGCCCCCGCGGCCTCCGCCGCTGCGGTCCGGGGGCGTCCACGCCGCCCTGCAGCGCGGGAAGGTGCTGGAGGGCCGGACGGCGTTCGGCGGGCGTCTCCCGGTCGCGGCGGACGGGACCGGCCGCCGCTCCTCGCACAAGGCCGTCCGCAGGCGCCGCCCGCGTCAGGACCCGCCGCGACGGGTCGAGGACCTCCTGCCATCAGGCACTGGGCGCGGCGACCGTCCGTCCCGACCACGCCGGGGCGTTCCCGCCGGCCCCGGAGCCGGTCCGGAACGAGGACGGCAGGAGGAGGAACGACTGCGAGCCGAACGCCTTGAGGCGGCTCGCCGGGGACCTCCGCCGGGAGCATCCGCACATGAAGGCGGTCGTCGTCGAGGACGGGCTGGCGTCCAACGGCCCGCACGTCATGCTGCGTGAGCGGAGAAGGGCTTCCGCCCGTCCCGGGCGCGAAGCCGGGCGACCACGGGCCGCCGTCCGGCTGGCTCGATGCCAGCGGGACGAAGGAGACATGGGAGAGGCGCGACGGGAAGACCGGCATCGTGCACCGCTTCGAACGGGACCGCGGCCTGCCGGCCGACGACGCGAACTTCGGCCTGAAGACCGACATGCCCGGATGCGGGGAGACCGGCACGAAAGGGAGGGTCCGGAGGTTCTCGCGGGCCGCCGACCTCCCGCCCGTCCGGGACACGGCGTGTCCGTCATGCGGTGCGGCCGCCGCAGGCGGGCGACCGGGAACGAGACGTTCCGGGCACCGGGACGCGGGAGGGCTGCAGCTTCGGGCACGGCTCCGGCCATGGCGGAAACCGCCCATGGGGCGTCTTCATGACGCTCGCCATGCCCGCCTTCCTGATCGACCGGTGCGGCGGCACTGCTGCCCGCCGTTCGGACGGGCGCGGGAACGTCAGGAACGCATCCCCTGCCTCCGGGACCGGATGCGGGAACCGGCCGGACCTTCGTCTTCCGGGACTGGAAGACCCCTGCCGCGCGCTCGCGGGAGAGCCTGGCAAGGAGGACCATGCCGGCCCGTCCGTGCCGGGCCGTGACCGCCCCGGCCACGCCCGGACGGCCCCGATCCCGCCCTTCGCCGGCAACGCCACGATCCCGGGCCGCCGCCCGGCCGCCGGTCGTGCGCACACGGAACCGCCGCCCGCCATGACCGCGCCTTCGCGCACCGACGGTCAGGCTGGCGGGAATTGCTGGCTGCACCCGCATGTGCCTTCGTTTGTTACTTTTGGGGGTTGAGCACAAACGCATTGAGAATCACCTGCCCGTCGCCTACATTGAGGCATGGGCGGCGCGCCGGACATTCACGCACTCGCGCGGCAGCTCGCCGTCTTGGAGGAACGCATGAACACGCATCAGGCGACATATGAAAAGGCGCTGGAACGTTTCGAGCGCCGGATGGCGGATCGTGACGCGGCGCTGGCGGACCGCATTGCAACGGCCACCGACCGCATGGTTTCCTCGCGTTGGTGGCAGATAGCCATTGTCATCGCGGCCGTGACGGCGATCCTGGCCGCCGCTCCCAGGGCGATCCAGTTTCTCCAAAGCCTCTTCTGACATGATGTCATGAAAGCCGAGCACACCCATCCGCAAGCATATGTCCGACCTCTACAAGAAACAGAATGGGCAAGACAACTGTCAACGGGCCCTAGTTGATAATGGCTGATCGTGCAAGCTACCGGATGCACAGCCAAACCACTGATATCATTTCACTTTTTCATTGATTTGAAACAGGACGAAAACGGCCTGCGGCGGTCTGTCTCTCCGCCACGAGATCGGAAAGAAGAGGCCATAACAAGATCTTGCGCGATCATTGCGGAATCCCTTGCCACTTCAGGCGCGCGCCCGGGCGCATGGCGCGGCGGAAGCGCCGGCGCACGGGACCGCCGCGGCGCGGCATGCACGAGGGAGAGACCACGTGACAGACGCCGTTCCCAGAAACTGATGACGGATGACGTCCTGGGGCCCTTTCTCGACTTGGCGGACGGGGATCTGTGCCTCGCACGCTCATTCTGGCGCGCGGCCACTTTCGCCTTTCTCTCTTGCTCTCACGGCGCCGGCGCTGTTTGTTGCCCAAGCGTGGCGGACGATGTTCCGCCGGCCTTCGCCGTTCAAGCCGGCAGTCGAGCGAGTGACGGGCATGAGACGGACAGGCGGTTGAAGGGTCCTGGGACAACGGAGCGATCATGGGTGTACACGAAAACCTGATTGGCGGCGAATGGGTCGTCGGCACCGAGGCGGTGCCCAACATAAATCCCTCAAACACCGATGACGTGATCGGGGAATTCGCCCGGGGCGATGCGGCGGCGGTCGATGCGGCGGCGGACGCTGCCCGGCACGCGCTTTCCGGATGGGCCGGCGCGTCCCCGCAAGTGCGCCATGACATTCTGGAAAGGGTCGGCGTCGACCTGATGGCGCGCCGCGAGGAGCTGGGGCGGCTTCTGAGTCGCGAGGAAGGCAAGACGCTTGCGGAAGGAATCGGGGAGGCGACGCGGGCGGCCCAGATATTCAAGTTCTATGCGGGCGAGGCATTGCGGGTCGGCGGCGAGGCGGTCCCTTCCATCCGCCCGGGCGTCGAAATCCTGATCGAGCGCGAGCCGGTCGGCGTTGTCGGCCTCATCACGCCCTGGAACTTTCCGATCGCAATACCGGCCTGGAAGATCGCGCCGGCGCTCGCCTGCGGAAATTGCGTCCTCCTCAAGCCGGCTGACCTGACGCCCGCCTGCGCGTGGGAGATCGCCAGGTCACTGAAGGAGGCCGGCTGCCCCGACGGCGTCTTCAACCTTGTCATGGGCCGGGGGTCGACCGTCGGCACGCGCATGGTCGGGCATCCGGACATCGACGCGATCAGCTTCACCGGTTCGGTTCCGACCGGTCGCGGAATTGCCTTGGCCTGCGCGGAGGGCGGCAAGAAGGTGCAGATGGAAATGGGCGGCAAGAACCCGATGGTGGTTCTGGACGACGCCGACCTGGAGGTCGCGGTGGACACGTCGGTCAACGGCGCCTTCTTCTCTACCGGGCAGCGTTGCACGGCGTCCTCGCGGCTGATCGTGACGGCGGGCATCCATGACGCGTTCGTGGAAAGGCTGGTCGCGGCGGCTTCGGGCCTGAAGGTCGGGGACGCGCTCGATCCGGCGACGCAGATCGGCCCGGTCGTTGACCGGTCCCAGCTTGAACGAAACCTCGGCTACGTGGCGCTTGCGAAGGAGGAAGGCTGCGACGTCACGGGCGGCGAACGCGCCGACGGGCCGGGCTTTTACCAGCGCCCGGCCGTGTTCGGGGCGGCCACGAACGCGATGCGCGTGAGCCGCGAAGAGATCTTCGGGCCCTGCGCGTCCGTCATCAAGGCAGCCGACTACGATGAAGCGCTCGCGATCGCCAACGACACCGAATTCGGCCTCTCCGCGGGCATATGCACGACCTCGCTGAAGGCGGCGAGCCATTTCCGCCGTCATGCGCAGGCCGGAATGGTCATGGTGAACCTGCCCACGGCAGGTGTCGATCCCCATGTGCCGTTCGGGGGCCGGAAGGGGTCCAGCTACGGTCCGCGGGAGCAGGGAAGCTACGCGCGCGAGTTCTACACGACGGTCAAGACCAGCTACATCGCCCCGTGACTCCTCCGCCGGCACTTGGCCTGCCGCGCCGGAGGCCTACTTTGGAGGCTGCGCGTTCGACCTGCGTTGCAACGGGCGCGCGCGGCTGATTCACGAGAGCGTCGGACGGCATCCGGTCCCCCTCCGAGAAGTTCCCAATGCCTGGTACCGGAACGTATGAACGAGGGGACCGAAAGGTCATACGCGCATATTGCAGGACGATTTACGATTTGTAACCGTTCAGCACCACAATTCGTCCTCGATACGTATCGTAAGGCTAAGTGTTGTGGTTGTCGGGATGCAGATCCGTCGCCGGCAACCGTCAGGTCCATCAGTCTTGAATGCGGCCCCCGTACATGATACCAGATGTCCGCAAAGACCGGGCATCAGGACAGCATCTTGTACCTGAACAGTTCCGAAGGCTTATCCCTTTGACCAAGGCATGTCCACATTTTGTGTCCGGCGGGGGTTGACGATCCGTTCCGTTCGCCTTGTGTTCTCCCCATGGCATCGCGATGGAAACACGACCGGCCCATGTCCCGCCAGGAGTTCGAGGAGATCTTCCCGGACGACGACGCCTGCGCCGGGCACCCGCGGGAGGAAAGGGTGGTCGGCGGCCGCAGGGCGCACGAGGTCCTGACCCGGGTCCACCGGACGTTCTCCAACCTCAAGCGCCGGGCCATGGGCGTGCATCACGGCCTGCGCCGCAGGCATGTCCAGCGATGCCTGGACGGGTTCGTCTTCCGATGGAACCGCCGCCGCCACAGGCGGACGTCCCTCGACAGCCTCCTCGGCATCGGCCCGGGGCTGCCGCCCGCAACGTGTCACGACATCGTCGGGGGACGCGCCTGATCCGGTCGGATCCCGCGCCCGGATTCCGCCACGGCACCGGCGGGCGCACACGCGCACCCGCGCACCACCCGAATCCCCGCCTTCCGGCACCGTCCGGGCCGCCGCGCGGCGCCGCCACGCGGATTCCGCCGGGGATCCGGCGACCGGCCGCCGGCACAGCATCTTGCGGCACCGTAGTCAAAGGGATAAGCCTTCAGTTCCGTTAGAACCTGAACAGTCACGACGATTTTATTGTCGGCCCAGTGACTACACGCCGTGATTTCAGGGTCGGCGATTCCGTTCCTGACGTGGCAGCGTGCCGGCCATGGCGGCTCTTCCGACGCCGGATCCGTCCGTCGACCTGCGCGCGGTCACGGTGAGCCCGACCCGCGGCGGGCGCGTCCAGGCCGGCCGCGCGGGACCGCTGGACCGGGCGGTCGCCGGACCGGCGGTCCCGGCGCCTGCACCCGGCCTGCAGCAACGCCCGCTTCGTCATCCCGCGCCCCGGCGTCCCGCGTGCCGGGCCCGGCCTGCGCCGGCTGTCCGCCGACGTCGAGGCCGCGCACGGCTGCCCCGGCCCTGCTTGCGGAGACGTTCGTCGACGTCCCGCGGTTCACGGGCGCCGGCTGCCGCGCGTCGAACCGGCGCTCGCCGGGGCTGACGCGCGGCTTCGCGCGCGGGTCCGGCGGCGCCGCGCGCTTCCGCCGTCACGGCCGGCCCGGGGAGATCTTCATGCACGGACTCGCCGACGACGCCCGCGAGGCGACGGGCCTGCGCCGGCACGCCGCCCGCCATGGACGGCAAGGACGTCCGCGGCGCCTCGCGGCAGACCGATGCCGGGCGGCGGATGACGGTCGCGGCGGCCGGGCATGGCACCGGCCTGGCGCGCCGCCAGGTCGAGGTCGCGGACAGGAGCAACGAGATCCCGGCCGTGCGCAGGCTTTCCAGTGATCTCGATGTGATCCGGACGCGTCGTCAGCCTTGATGCGATGCACGCCCGGCACGCGACCGCGCGGTGTCTTCTCGGACGTCAGGCCGGGAGGCGCGCATCCACATAGATCCCTCCTTTCGCGGTTCGTTCCAGATCGGTCACGACACGATAGGCTCTGCCGGTATCGGGCAAGGCGAGGACATCTTCGGGATTTCCGTCGGCCAGGATTCGTCCTTCTCCGATGAGGACCAGCCGGTCGCAGAATTTCGCGGCGAGGTTCAGGTCGTGAAGGGCTGCCATCACCACCGGCCTGCGACGCGCCGCTTCCCGTCGCACCACCGAGAGAACGGACAGCTGATGGTGCAGATCCAGCGCGCTTGTCGGCTCGTCGAGAAGAATCACGTCCGGCGCACGGACGAGTGTCTGGGCAACGGCGACCATTTGGGCCTGCCCGCCGCTGAGGTCCGCGACTCCCCGGCCTGACAGGTCGCCAAGGCCAAGGGCCGCCAGTGTCGCCGCAACCTGATCCAGGTTCTCCGAGCGCACCCGCCAGCCCGTGGATTGCTTGAGCGCCAGAAGCACGCTCTCGAAAACTGTCAGCAACGCGTTGCAGCCGAAGGCTTGCGGCATGTATGCCACACGTCGCGCACGTTCCCGCCGCGTCAGACGGGTGATGTCGCCGCCGCCGAGGCGGATGGCCCCAGAGGCGGGCTTCACGAGGCCGGCCAAAGCCTTGAGGAGCGTCGACTTTCCCGAGGCGTTCGGTCCAATCACACCCACGAACGCGCCCGGGCCGATGCAGGGAACCGACACGCCATGCAGGACCATGCGGTTGCCGTAGCGCGCTGACAGGCTGGTGACGTCGAGTCTCACGACAGTCTCTCCCGCCGCGTGCCCAGGATGATCGAGACGAACACCGGCACGCCGACAAGCGATGTGATGATGCCGATAGGGTAGATCACGCCGGGCGTGATTGACTTCGCGACGAGAGACGTGAGCGACAGCACGAGCGCGCCGACGATCGCAGCCAGCGGAACCAGGTACCGTTGATCTTCGCCGACGAGCATGCGCGCGATGTGGGGACCGACAAGCCCCACGAAGCCGACAGTGCCGACAAAGGACACGGCCGTCGCTGCCAGAAGCGAAATGCAGACCAGCATCTCGATCCGCAGCCGCGCGACGTCCACGCCCATGCTTTCGGCCGCCGCCTCGCCCATTCGAAGCCCCGTCATCGGCCATGTCCGCATCAGGCTGAACGGGATCGCAACTGCCAGGAGCATCCCGCAAAGAGCGATTCTCTCCCAGCTCGCACGGCTGAGCGACCCCATCATCCAGAACACGATGCGGGCGATCTGATCCTCGGATGCCATGTACTGCATCAAGGCCAGCAGCGCCGAAAACGTGAAGAAGATCGCAATGCCGAAGAGAATCATGGTTTCGGAGCCGACGCCCTTGATGCGCGTCGCCAACAGTATGAGGCCGCAAGTCGCGAGCGCGAAGACGAAGGCGTTCGCGGTCACCAGGTACGGACCGACGGCGGGAATGACGCTGACGCCCAGCACGATCGAAAGGGATGCGCCGAAACTGGCTGCCGCCGAGACCCCCAAGGTAAAGGGTTCGGCCAGTGGATTGTTCAGGATCGTCTGCATTTGCGCTCCCGAGACGGCCAGAAGCGCACCCACCACTGCAGCCGTGACGGCGACAGGCAGCCGATAGTCCCAGACGATCACCTTCAAGCGGGCGCCGTGGGCCATGTGGTCGATCAGGACTTCGAAAACGGCACTGAGCGGGTAATGGCCGGTCCTGTCGCCACATCGAACAGAAAGCTGAGCAGAAGGAGCCCGGACGTCAGGGACGATCATGGCCCTGCGCCTGGCAATCTGACCCAGGTAGGCACGCTGAATGCCAGCGGAATTTGCGTCGACTGTCATTGTCCGGGCCTCGGAGGCGGGCGCCGGCCCTGCGACTCCGCAAGACCGGCACGGCACGCTTCATCCTTCCGCATCAAGGATGCCCCAGAACACGCCTTCATCTGCCTCTGACAGAAGTCGGTGAAAGCGTCGGCTTCGTCTCTCTTGTCGAGGATCCGGCCGAGAAGCTGGATGCTGGGCACGGTGTTTGATGTCGGATCCTGCCGGAAATCGACAAAGACCGTCGCCACTCCCGCCGCTTCAAGCCTTTGGATGATGCCGCTTTCCCGGGCCCTGAGAAGATTGCCGAGATTCATCACCACAAGTTCGGTCCCCAGCGCGATGACGGCCTCAAGATTCCATTCGCCCGAATAGGGACTGCCGAAGTTCGGCAAGGAGGAGGCGGACGGGAACGCCGCCAGGTACTTGCGATATGCATCGGGATCGAACTTGATCATGTCGTCCTTCCAGCCCACGACCCGCTGGAACGGGTCGCCCCGGTCAAGAAGCGCCAGCGTGTAGATCATCCGCCCTTCGCCCAGAACGACTTTCCGGGGGTCCTTCTCGAGCGTGACGGTGCGGCCGGCGATGTCGGTCACGGTGACGGTCTCGGCAGAGGCAACGGTTGTCGACGCCAGCGCGAGCGCTCCGGCCGCGACGACGGGCAAGAGGCGTCTTGCAGTGGATTTGCAGGTCATGGGGGGGGGGGGTCTCCTTGATCATTGGCCTCCGGCATTTGGCCGGGTGGCCGGATCGCAGGATACCAATACCTGATTAAATTAGGGCCCGTTGACAGTTGCCTTGCGAATCGTCCGGCTTGATGCCATTTTCGGCCCCGACAACCGCCGGAACGACGGCACGAGGCAACAACGGCATGAGCGAGCAGAGAGATGACGATGCAGACAGGACGGTATTGACCGACGCCATGCGGGCGCGGACCAGGGACATGCTGCCGGGCAAGAAGTCCGACCCCGGCGGCACGGCGGCGGACAGCCGCCTCTTCATGGAGGCGGTGCCGTGGCGGTTCCGCACGGGGTCGCCGTGGCGCGGCCTCCCCGAGCGGTCCGGGAACCGGGACGGCGTCTCCAGGCGGTTCCGGCGCCGGCCGCTTCCGGGGGTCTTCGCGCGCGTTTCCGACGCCTTGTCCGAGGAGTCCGGCCTCGCGCGCGTGTCCGGCGGCGGCACGGCGGTCCGGGCGACCCGGAAGGCGTCCGGCGCAAGAGGGGGACCTCGAGCCAGGGGACCGGCCGCTCCCGGGGCGGCCTGACGGGCAGGGTCGTGGCCGTCGCGGACGCGCCGGGATGCCCTGTCCGCTTCACGGTCCTTCCCGGCCAGGCGCACGGCCCGAGGGGGTGCCGGGGCTTCCCGGCGGCCTGGCGTTCGGGGCCTTCGCCGGCGACAGGGCGTCCGGCGCGGACCGGCTGCACGGGGACCTGACGGAACGCGGGGCGGAGGCGGCGGTCCCGTCGAGGCGGAGCCGGACGGCGCCGCGGGCGCACGGCCGGGAGGTCTGCGGCTGGCGGCACCTGGCGGAGAGCCTCTTCGCGAAGGCCGGGGAGTTCCGGGCGGTCGCGACCCGGCACGACAAGACCGACGCGAGCTTCGCCGCCGGGATCCGCCTCGTCGCCGGCGTGGTCGCCGCGACATGACTGTCAACGGGCCCTAGTATAAATCTCGGTTCCCCGTGCACTTGAAGCGCAGCACCTGATGTGGTGGTGCCAGAGGCTTGGCGCCGCATGATGCTGCGAACCGGTCAGGCGGCGTGACGAACGCATGGCCGGCGACCCGGCACTTTCCCGCGCCCTTCGTTCCGCGTGATCCGGCGGCCATGGGCCGGCAAGGGCCGTTTCCGGGCCCGTGCGATTCGTTCCGGATGCCTGGCGACCTCCCTTCCGGCGGCGCCGGACGCCGCGGCGCCTCGGGTCAGGGCCTTGATCGCCTGACAGCGGTCCGGATCCTCTCCGGGCGCGTGCCATGCACCGGGCATGCCGCGCGGCGGCCGTGGCGGAGAACGGCTCGAGCCTCCGCGTCGATGCCTGCCCGGAGCGTGCCGTGCAGCCCGGGCGAATCCGCTTCCATCCCGGCACCGCATGGGGGAGGATGCGGGCATGACCGCTGAATTTCGTTCATGACCGGCCCGTCTTCCCGGGAAGGTCGGGTGCGGCGTTCGCGGAGCCTCTCCGCCCGGGCGAACGTTTCATGCAGGTAGTTCCCGTCCTGAACGCGCTGGCCTCCGGCCTTTCCGGCGTCGCGGCGTTTCACCTGCTGGGGCTGCCGCTGCCGTGGCTGCTCGGCCCTGTCGCGAGCTGCCTCCTCGCCGCCCTTCTCGGCGTTCCGCTCGGCGGCATCAAGCCGGTCAATGCCGCCATGCGGACGGTTCTGGGCGTCGCGGCGGGCGCAACGCTCACGCCGGCCGTTCTTGCGACCTTCCCGTCCATGTGGCCGACGCTCATCCTGATGCCCCTGTTCGTCCTCGCGACCGGGGCGATCGGGGTGCCTTACTTCCGGCGGCTTTGCGGCCACGATTTCCCGACCGCATACTATGCGTCGATGCCCGGCGGCCTTCAGGACATGGTCGCCTTCGGAGAGGAGGCAGGAGGCAATGTCCGGGCCCTGTCGCTGATTCACGCCACCCGCGTCCTCGTGATCGTGGTCGCGCTGCCATTCCTGCTCAAGGCCATCTGGGACGCGGATCTCGATCGTCCCCCGGGCGTTCCGGTGACGTCGGTCGCGTCGTCCGAGCTGGCGTTGATGGCTCTCTCTGCCGGATTCGGCTGGTGGGCCGCGCGCAGGGTCGGTCTGTTCGGGGCCACGATCCTGGGACCGATGATCGTGGCGGCTGCGGTGACGCTGGCAGGCTTCCTCGATCAGCGCCCGCCCGCGGAAGCCATCTGGGCGGCGCAGTTCTTCATCGGGATGACGATCGGCGGCAACTACAACGGCATAACTATGAGCGAGATCCGAAAGGACATTCTGGCAGGCCTGGGATTCTGCGGTCTCCTGATCCTCCTGACCCTTGCCTTCGTCGAGGCGATCTATTCCTTCGGGCTTGCGCCCGGCATGTCCGCGCTTCTGGCATACGCGCCGGGCGGCCAGGCGGAGCTCACCGTTCTCGCGCTCGTCGTCGGAGCCGACATGGCATTCGTCGTCGCGCATCACATCCTGCGCATCATTGCCGTCGTCATGGGGGCGCCGCTGGCAGCGCGCCTGCTTGATCGGCGCCGGAAATGATCCCGGACCGCCCGCGCGCCGGGACGCCGCGGAGTCCGCCCGTCGGCCACCGCCCCGCGGCCATCCGTCCCGAGGGCGGCGGCGGCGCTGCCGGCATGGGGCCCGGCCAGGCTCCGCGGTTCGCCGCGCGTGCGGGAGACAGCCCGGAAGCGCGGCGTCTTGCCGCGACACGGAGGCGGTTCCGGCAGGCATGTCGGCGACTCGGCCGGCCGGCGCATCGGCCTGGACGCAAATGGCCGGCTGTCCGGCGCCTGTCCCCGTGCGCGGCGCCCGCCGGCTTCGGGGGACGTCGGTGTCGCGCTGACGTGCGGCCGCGACCCAGGCCGCCGTCCGTCAGCCCCGGGCCGCTCCGTCCGGAACGCGGCCGTGCCAGGGGCCGTGATGCTCGCCTGCGCTGTCGACGCGTTCGAAGCCGTGCGCGCCGAAGTAGTCGCGTTGCGCCTGCAGCATGTCCGCGGTCGTGCGCTCGCAGGTAAGCGTGTCGAAATAGGCCAGCGCCGCCGCGAGGGCCGGAACCGGAAGGCGCGCGGCCTGCGCGGCCAGCGCGGTCTTTCGCAGGCCCGCGACGTTCTCCTCCACGAGGGTTCGGAAACGCTCCGCGAGCGCCAGGTTGGCGCCGGGCGATTCCCGAAGGGACGCGGCCATGTCGTTCAGCATCGCCGATCGGATGATGCAGCCTTCGCGCCAGATCTCGGCGATTCCCGGCATGGGCAGCGACCAGTCGAATTCCGCGCTGGCCTTGTCCAGAAGATCGAAGCCCTGCGCGTAGCAGAGGATCTTTCCGGCGACGAGCGCCTGTTCCAGGTCCCGGACCGCCAGCCCGCGGTCCAGACGGCCTGCATCCGGCCGGTAGAGGCCGGCGCCATGCAGGCGCAGGTCCCGCATCGCCGACATGTTGCGGGCGCCCACCGCCGCCTCGATCACCGGGACCGGTGCGCCGAGCATCTGGCTTTCGATCACGGTCCAGCGGCCCGTTCCCTTCTGGCCGGCACGATCGAGTATCACGTCAAGCACGGGCCGTCCCGTGCTGCCGTCCCGGGCGGCGGCGACCTTTCCGGATATCTCGACGAGATAGCTCCTGAGAATGCCGTCATTCCAGCGCGTGTACACGTCCGCGCATTCGTCCGGGGCCATCCCCATGCCGTCGCGCATGACCCCGTAGGCTTCCGCGATCAGCTGCATGTCCGCGTATTCGATGCCGTTGTGGACCGTCTTCACGAAATGCCCCGCGCCGTCATCGCCCATCCACAGGGCGCATGGCCGGCCTTCGCAGTCCGCCGCGATCGCTTCGAGGACATGCGCCGCCCTTTCCCAGCATTCCTGCGGCCCGCCGCCCATTATGGACGGCCCGAAGCGCGCGCCTTCGGCGCCTCCCGATACGCCGACGCCGAGGTAGGGCCGCCCGGCCTCGCGCGCCGCATGCGCACGCCGCCGCGTGTCGCGAAAGTTCGCGTTGCCCATGTCGATGATCATGTCGTCTTCGTCGAGCAAGGGCTGCAGGGCGTCGATCTGGGCGTCGACCGCGTCGCCGGCGGCAACCATCAGGATGACGTGGCGGGGGCGCTTCAGCGACTGCACGAGCGCGGCGACGGACGTGCACGGCGTGATCCGCCCGGCGAGATCTCCTGCGGCGTCCATAAGCCGGGCGACGCGGGCGCGGGTGCGGTTGTGCGCGGACACCCGAAATCCGTTCTCGGCAATGTTGAGCGTCAGCATCGCGCCCATTGTGCCGAGTCCGACGACTCCGATGTCCGATTCAGGCATGGATCGTTCCTGTTTCCACCCGGCGTTTCCTGCGCTAACACTACGACGCAGGGCTGGAAACGCAATGACGGCCGGGCCCGGGCACGGCAGGAGGGTGACCCATGACGGAAGGACCGCTCGCGCTCGTGACCGGCGGCGCGCAGGGCATCGGGCACGCATGCGCGGAGGCGCTGGCCGGCGACGGGTTCAGGATCGTCCTGGCCGACGTCGACGCGAGTGTGGCGGACGCGGCGAGGAAGCTCGGCGACGGTGCGGGCTGGTTCGTCTGCGACATGGGCGACCCCGCGCAGGTCTCCGGGATGTTCGACCGAATCGCGGCCGATCACGGCCCGGTCTCGGCTCTGGTGAACAACGCGGGCATCTCGGAGCCGGGGAGCTTCCTCGACTATGACGTCGCCACGTTCCAGAGGGTGATCAGCGTCAATCTCACGGGCGCCTTCGTGGCGCTCCAGCGCGCGGCGCGCATGATGGTCGACGCGGGCATCGCGGGCGCGATCGTCAACATGTCGTCGATCAACGCCCAGGTCGCGGTTCCCGCGATTCCCGCCTACTGCGCCTCCAAGGGCGGCGTGATGCAGCTCACCAAGGCGGCCGCGCTCGCGCTTGCGCCGCACAACGTCCGCGTCAACGCGGTGGGGCCGGGGTCGATAGACACGGCCATGATGGCCGCGGTCAACGCCGGTCCGGAAGCGATGAGGACGGTCATGTCGCGAACGCCGCTCGGGCGCGTCGGCACGCCCGGCGAGATCGCCGATGTCGTCGCCTTCCTGATCAGCGGCAAGGCAAGCTACATCACCGGCGAGACGGTCTATGTCGACGGCGGGCGTCTGGGAATGAACTACACGTGCTGAGCGGCGCAGGGGGCCGTCAGTCAGGCGGCCCGCGGCCCGCCCCCCGCCGCGGTCGCCCGTCCGCTTTCGGGCCCGTGTAGCGCCAACGGCACCCGGGAGGGGTCGGGCCCTTGTTGCGCCCGCCCTGCTGCATCTGCTCCCAGGCATGCGCCAGGATTCCGACGGAGCGCGAGAGGCAGAAGAGTCCGCGTGCCAGCGGCGGCGCGAAGCCCAGCTCGGCGAAGACGACGGCGGTCGCCCCGTCGATGTTCATCGGAACGGGTCCGCCCTTCCGCCTGCCCAGCTCGCTCTCGACCGCGCGTCCGGCATGCGCGAACCGCCCGGTCACGACGCCGCTGTCGGCGGCCTTGTTCACGAGGGACAGGAGGCGCAGCGCCCTGGGGTCCGACGGCTTGTGGAACCTGTGCCCGAAGCCCGGCACGAACGAGTCGCGGGCCCGCTGCCAGCGGTCGATCCCCTCCGACGCGGCGAGGGCCATGGCCGTTCCGGAACCGGCCGCCCTTGCAACCCCTTCAAGGAGCTCGACCGCCTGCTCCCCTGCGCCGCCATGCACGTCGCCGAGCATGTTGACCGCGGAGGCCATGGCGTTGTTCAGGGGAAGTCCGCACGTCACGGCCATGCGTGCAGCCGCGATCGACGGCGCTTGCGGCCCGTGATCCACCGCGGCGACCAGCGCCGCTTCGAGAAGCCGCGCCTGGCCTTCCTCCGGCACGTCGCCCCTCGTCATCAGCCAGACCGTTTCCGGCAGCGTCAGCTTCCCGATCAGCTCCTCGACCGGATGCCCTCGCAAACTGATCCGGCCCGGCGCCATCTCGATGATCGCCGTTGACCACCAGTCGGTGACCTCGTTGCCGCTCATATCGTTCCAGCCCTTTCGAGGCGCTCAAGCTCGGCGCCGCACATGCCGACGCGGCCCCAGACTTCGCGGTTGTGCCGCCCGAGCTCCGGGGGCGGACTGTCGACGGCGGGGGCCGCCCCGTCAAGCCGCACGCCCGTCCGCGCAACCTCGATGTCGCGTCCGACGCCCGGGGCGTCGGGGAAGCTGGCCAGGAAGCCGCGACCGGCGACATGTTCCGAACGGAGCGCTTCCGGCACGGTCAGCACGGCCCCCGCCGGAACCCCGATCCGGCCCAGCTCGTCGATCCAGTTCCCGGCGGGCCTTGTCGCCAGGACGGCCTCGATCTCCGCGCGGAGCCTGTCCCGGTTCCTCTTGCGATCCTCGCGCGTGGCGTATTCCCTGCGGTTTCGCAGGTCGGCGAGGCCGAGACGGTCCGTCAGCAGGACCCACTGGCTGTCGCTGTTCGCAGCGACGTTGATCGGGCCGGTGGCCGTGCGGAAGGTCCCGGACGGCGCCGATGTCGGGTTTTCGTTGCCGTGCGCCTCCGGGACGACGCCGGCCACAAGGTGGTCCGAAACCACCCAGCCCATGGTCGCCAGAACGGATTCCAGCATCGAGACGTCGATGAACGCGCCCCGAGGCCGCCTGTTCAGCGCCGCCGTGATGGCGAACGCGGCCGTAAGGCCGCCAACGGTGTCCGCCACGGGATAGCCCACGCGGGCGGGGCCGCTCTCCGCCGTCCCCGTGATCGACATGACGCCCGAGGCGCCCTGGACGATCTGGTCGTAGGCGGGACGGTCGGCCCAGGGCCCGTCCTGGCCGAATCCCGAGATCGCGCAATATGTCAGTTCGCCATTCACCTCCCTGAGGGTGTCATGCCCCAGGCCAAGGCGCTCCATCACGCCGGGGCGGAAGTTCTCCACCAGGACGTCGGCCTCTGCCACGAGGCGCTTGAGAAGCGACTTCCCCTTGGCGTGCTTGAGGTTCAGCGTCACGGACTTCTTGCCCGCATTCTGGGCAAGGAAGGCGGCGCCCATCCCCGCCGCGTTGAGCCGGGCATCCGCGCCCAGCTGCCGCGCCAGATCCCCGCGTCCGGGCCGTTCGACCTTGATCACCTCCGCGCCGAGATGGGCCAGCTGATGGCAGCAGAACGGGCCGGCCAGCACGTTGGTGAGATCCAGCACGACAATGTCCGACAGCGGCGCGGCCATCGTTCAGCCGACCTCGAGTTCCGCGATGACAAAAGCCCATGCCGCGCCGTGCATGTCCCGGTCCCGGGCGCTGCCTTGCACGACCGGGCGGGGGAGGCTGATCTTGATCACGTTCACGTCCTTCATGTCGAAGCGCCTGATCGCCTTCGGATCAGCGCCGAGGGCGTCCGCGACGCGTTTCGTCGAGAGGCCGCCGGACAGGCGGGAAAACGCGTCGCCGGAGCCGCAGAAGATGTCGATCGTCAGCCAGAAGGGCCCGGCGTTCTTTGACCGGACCCTGTCGCAGATCTCGCCGACCTCAGGCATCGATCACGTCAAGACGGAACGCGTCCATCGGGTCGGAGAGCGTCATCGCGTGGTGGAGGCAGAACTCGTGGACCGGCCCTCTGTCGATTTCGGCCGGCGAGAACGGGAACGAGAACGTCGGCTGCTCCTCGCGGGACGTAAGGGGGTGGTGCAGGAGGTACGGGTTCATGAGCTTGCCGATCTCGTTCGCCGTTACCTGATCCGCCGCGGTGACGATGCAGAGGACGCCGATCTCCGTCGGCGACCCCTTCCTGGTCTCCATCTCTCCAAGCGTGCCGTCGACGCCCGTCAGGCGGAGGTCGCATCGCCACGCATCCGGCGCGAGCCCCATGCGGTCCTCGACCTTCGCGGCGTGCAGGCGGCTGATGTCCCGGATCCAGGGTTGCGCGCTTTCGACGTATCGCGGGTCGCGGATGGTGACCATCAGCAGTGTCTGGCAGCCCGCCGCGCGCGCGCCTTCCAGCTTCACGGCGTACCGGTCCGAGGCCACCCAGCGGGATCCTTCCACGCGGACGCGCACCTCGTCCTGCGCCTCGTAGGTCGCGCCGGTGGCGTCAAGATGCCCGCCCGGCTCGTGAAGGATGAAGGGATCCGCATTCTCGTAGAGCATGTGCGCGAGGACGGTCTGCGGGGTTGCGCGGGCGCCGTCCGCCAGCGGGCGCACGGTGAATCCGGCCTTGTCGAACTCCACCATCAGGACGCCTGACCGGGGATTCGTGGTGCAGAGGGCGCCGCACTCCGCGATCTTGGCCCCATGCCATGCGCCGCCTGCATGGTCGTTCCGCATGAGGGGAAGCGCCGCTATGGTGGCCGTGTCGGTCGTCCGGCCCGCGATGATGATCCCTGCCCCGGTCTCGATGGCCTTCCGCATCTGCTCGGCGCCCGCAAGGGCCACGACATGCGTGCAGGCCTCGACGGTCCCGCGATCCAGGTCCGGCGCGCCGTCCAGGGCCGAGACCAGGCCTTCGGCGAGGCGCCGGCCGACGTACTGCGGATCCTGCTCGGACTTGAGCGTCGCGATCCTTGCCGTCCAGCCGAGCTCGTCCAGGCATTCGCGGGTGATCTCGACAAGCCAGTCCACCATCCCGTCCGTGCCGCAGGTGCCCGCGGATCCCGTCGCGAGCGGGCACCCGGCGGACCGCGCCGCCGCGATCAGCCCCTTCCATTCGGCCTTGGTGGCGCTTCGCGCGTATTTCGACACGCCGCGGCCGAGATAGGACGGTCCGCTGTCGGTCGAGCCGCCGTCGATGGCGATGAGGTCGGGCTTCATCGAGACGCCGCGCTCGAGCGCGGTCCTGTCGTAGCCGAGGCCGAGCGCTCCGGAGGGAACGAGGACGCGCGTCATGGCCCGGCGCGCCCGCTCGTCGGCGCGCCGGGATCTCGCGCCTTTCGCGCGGCGCCGACGTCGTCCCGGCCATGCACGGCCTCGCGCGCCCTCGTGTCGCCGCCCGAAGCCGGCGCGGCCTCCTCCCGGCCGCGGTCAGTCACTGATCGCCCGGGGCTTCTTGATCACGCGGCGCAGGAACGTCGGCGCCACGAACCCTGCAACGGCAAGCGCGATGAGCGACGAGGGTATCGCGGAGTAGAAGTCGTAGGCGTTCGACGGCGCGTGCCAGCGGAACCCGAGCAGGAACCGCCAGTCGCCGTCCGAAAGTATCATCGCGCGTCGCAGCGCGTCCTCCATGTGATTGCCGAGGAGGATGCCGAGGATGACGGGCACGGTCGGCACCTCCAGCTTGCGGAAGATCCAGCCGACGATGCCGAAGAGGATCATCAGCAGGAGATCGAAATGGCTGCCGGAGAGCGAGTAGATGCCGACGAAGGAGATCATCATCACGCCTGGAAGCAGCACCCACGCCGGCACGCTCAGGATGTGGACGAACATCTTCACCATCGGGACGTTCATCGCCAGGAGGACGAAGTTCGCGATCAGCAGCGAGGCGATGAGCCCCCAGACGACGTCCGGCTGCTCGGTGAACAGGGTCGGCCCCGGCGTGATGTTGAGCGTCAGCAGCAGCGCCAGGAGGACAGCGGTCGTTCCTGAGCCGGGCACGCCCAGCGTCAGCATCGGCACGAGCGCGCCGCCGGCCGCGGCGTTGTTTCCCGCCTCCGGCGCCATCACGCCCTTCGGCACGCCGGTGCCGAACCCGCCCCTTTCGCCTTGCAGGCTCTTTTCGCCCATGTAGGCCAGGAACGACCCGAGGGAGGCTCCGGCGCCGGGAAGCACGCCGGCGACGAACCCGATCACGCTGGAGCGCAGCATGGTGCCGGCGCCTTTCGCCAGGTCGCGGGCCGGCAGGGTCACCTTTCCGAGCCTGACCCCGATGGATGACGCCCTGCCGTGGCTCTCGATGAAGACGAAGACCTCCGCGACGGCGAACAGGCCGACGATCGCGACCAGGAAGTCCACCCCGTCCATGAGGTGAAGGTTGCCGCCGGTGAAGCGCGGCATCCCGGTCTGGTTGTCCAGCCCGATCATGGCGATGCCGAGCCCGATGCAGGAGGCGAGCGCGGCCTTGGCCTGGTTCTTCGAGGCGATGCCGCCCAGGGTCGAGAACGCAAGCAGGTAGAGCGCGAAGTATTCTGACGGGCCGAACTGGTAGGCGATGCGGGACAGGAGCGGCGCGAGCAGCATCAGGCCGACCGTCGCGAACAGCGCCCCGAAGAAGCTTGCAAAGCCCGACAGCACGAGGGCGTCGCCGGCACGGCCCGCCTTGGCCATCGGGTAGCCGTCAAGCGTCGTCATCAGCGCAGGCTCGTCACCGGGGATGTTGAGAAGGATGGAACTGATCCGTCCGCCGTACATCGCGCCGTAGTAGACGGCGGTCATCAGGACGAGTGCGGATGTCGCGTCGAGGCCGAGCGAGAATGCAAGCGGGATCAGGATGGCGACGCCGTTGGACGGGCCGAGGCCGGGAAGCGCGCCGATGACGGTCCCGAGAAAGCACCCCGCGACGGCGAGAAAGAGCGTGAAGGGCGTGAGCGCGACGCTGAAGCCGAGGGCGAGGTTCGCGAAGAGCTCCATCAGCCCGGCCACGCCTTGGGCCAGGGCTGGAGCCCGAGGCCGAGCGCGTGCTTGAATATCAGGAACAGGCCTGCCGACAGGCCGAGGCCGGTGATCGCCGCAGGCATCGGGCGCGGCGAGATCTGGAAGCTCAGGATGGCTGCGCAGACCGCCGTGGGAATCAGGAAGCCGAGCGGCTTCAGGGCATGGGCATACGCCGCCATGACGAGGGCGGCGACCGCGATGCTGCCGAGCGTCATTCGTCCGGGCCACGCCGGGCCGTCGTCAGGCCGGAAGACAAAGACCGCCCCGCAGGCGGCCGCGACGCCTGCCAGAAGAAGCGGGAACGTCTTCGACCCGACTGGATCCGACATGAAGCTGGCCTGTATCTGGAAGGCGCCCGCCATGTAGGCGAGCGCCCCCAGGATCACGACCGCTCCGAAGAGGCGGTCGGCGAGTCTCACTGGATCACGCCGATCTCTCTCGAGAGTGCGACGGTGTCCGCGATGACTCCGTCCACCCAGCTCTGGAAGTCGCCGCCGACCTTGGTGAAGGGGGCGAGGCCGTTGGCGGCCATGGCGTCCTTCCATGCCTGGCTGTCCGCAACAGCCTGGAGCCTGCCGCCCCATGCCTCGAAGTCGGCGTCCGAGATGCCCTTCGGCACGTAGAGCCCGCGCCAGTTCACGGCGACGACGTCAAGGCCCTGCTCCCGGGCCGTCGGGATGTCCTCGAAGCCCGGCACCCGCTCCTCGGTGAGGACGGCAAGCGCGCGCACCTCGCCCGACTGGAGGAAGCCGACGATTTCGGACATGTCGCCGGTCATGCCCTGGGTGAAGCCGCCGATCGTCTGGGTGATCGCGTCGCCGCCGCCGTCAAGGCCGATGTACTTGATCTTCGCGATGTCAGTGAACCCGGCCTCCTTGAGCACCATGAGCACCTTGAGGTGGTCGAAGCCGCCTGCAGCCGAGCCGCCGCCGAACGCGACGGATCCCGGATCGGCCTTGATGGCGTCGACCATGTCGCCGAGCGACCTGAACGGGCTTTCGGCGGCAACGACGATCACGCCGGGGTCGGCGCCGATCGCGCCCACGAAGCGCACCTGGTCGGCGGTCAGGCCGGCATAGGCGTTCTGCGCCAGGCGCGTTGCCGTGGCCTGGCTGGCGGCCACGATCAGGTCGCTGTCCTCGCCGCGTTCGTTGACCACGTGGCTGTAGGCCAGGCCGCCGCCGCCGCCGGCCATGTTCGTGACCTGCACCGGCGAGTCCACCTGGCCGATGTCGTACAGGATCTTGCCGATCTGGCGGCAGGTGAAGTCCCAGCCGCCGCCGGGGTTTGCCGGCGCGATGCATTCGGTCGCCGCGAAGGCGGCCGATCCCGCAACCGACAGTGTCGCGCCCAGTGCAAGCGCGCGGATCTTGGCGTTCATGTCTTGCTCCTCAAATTTGTTGCGGATTGCCGCTCGTCGCGGCGCGTCCGGCGGCGGCCTAGCGACGCCGGGCGGGAACTTCAAGACCCCTCCGACCTGGCGGCATGGCGGGCGCGTCTCGGGAGACCCTGCCCGGTTCGTGCGGGTCGCCTGCCGAAGGGCGTCTCGCCATGCTGCGTCAGGCGGCGCACGTCACCCGGGACGCAAGATCCAAAGCCGGAAGTGAATTGACAGGGGGCCCGGATCCGCTATCCGGGCTCCGTGAACCGGGCCGCCTGCCGCTGTCCGGAAAGTCGGTACGCGAGCGCCCGCACGGACCAGCGGCCTGCGACGGCGTTCGCCGTCCCGATGCGCGGCATGGCGGGCTGCCCATATAACAAATTAGCTCCAGACAAACCGAAAAGCGGGGAGTCATGAGAGACCGAATCATTGTTTTTGCTTCGGAGATTTTTCCTCATGCTCTCTCTCAAACCAGTTCGTCGGACATTGTTTTGGTTGATAAATGGGCAGATGGCGGCGGCGCCGCCAGCAGCTCCGGCATGATCGCTTGGCGAAGGAACAGGACATGGAACGCAGAACACTCCTTAGGATGGCGCTGGCGCCGATGGCGGCCGGCAGCCTTGCAGGCGCTGCGCATGCGGAGCGCCATGACGGCAGGACGGCCTTCGTCCTGGTTCACGGATCCTGGCACGGCGGATGGTGCTGGGGGCTGGTGGAGCCGCTCCTGCAGGCCGCGGGTCACCTGACCGTCGCCCTCGACCTGCCGGGCCATGGCCTGAACGCGCGGAATCCCGCCGCCTTCGGCACGAGGCCGCTCGACCGCGCCGCCTTCGCTGAAGAGATCTCGCCCCTGGCGGGCATCCCCACGGCCGACTATGCGCTGGCGGTGCAGAACGCCGCGGCGCGCGCCCGCGCGCTGGGCGCCGGGCGCATCGTTGCGGTGGCCCATTCCATGGGAGGCGTGCCGGCGACGTTCGCGGCGGCGGACAGGCCGGACCTTTTCGACGCCATTGTCTACCTGGCCGCGCTGGCGCCCGTGCCCGGAAAGCCGGCCGGCGCCTACCTGGCCAGCGAGGACCAGGCCGGCAATTCGGTCATGGACGCCCTGCTGATGGCTGATCCGGCCGTGATCGGCGCCGTGCGCATCGATCCGCGTTCCGAGGATCCGGGCTATCTGGCAAGCTTCAGGGAGGCGCTTGCCGCCGATGTGCCGGAAGGCCTTCTCGCGCAGGTCATGCACATGCTCACCCCTGACGCCCCGGCCGCCATGTACGGAAAGGCGCCGGAGTTCGCGGAGGGCTTCGGCGCACTCCGGCGCAGCTACATCCGGTGCAGCCGGGACCGGGTGGTTGTCGCCTCGACGCCGGAGGCTGTCGTGGCCGACCTGAACGCGGCGTTTCCCGACAATCCCGCAGCGCTGCTTGACCTGGACGCTTCGCACGAGGCCATGTTCGGGGCGCCGGAAGCGCTTGCCGACATGATCATGTCGACGCTCTGATCCCGGCCGGTCCTCTGCGCGCCGTCTTGCCGCATCGCCCGATGCCAGGGTCTCGGGACTTCGGGCAGGGCCGAGGCTTCCGCCACGGGCTGCGGCATCGAACGCACCGGACCCGAGACGGGGCGGCGCGGACACCTTGCCGCGGGAGGGCCGCCCACGGGCCTGCGCATGCGGCGGCGAAGGCGGCATCCGGCAGTGCGGGCGGCGAAGCGCGACGGCTGCGGCCGGGCTGCATTGCGGCCGGGGAGGCCAAGGCTGATGCATGCCGCGACTGCCGGTGCCGGGGCGGCGCCTGGCCGCGGCGGGTCATGTCCGCCCGCTGTCCAGGAAGTCCAGGAAGCGTTGCCAGTCGCAGGGAAGCAGTCCGTGGCCGCCGGGACGAAGATGGTGGCCAAGGGCCGCGTTGCGGGATTGACGCTCCCCGGCCCACATCTCCTCGACCCCCGGCCAGCGGCAGGCCACCGGCCAGGTTCCGGACGCGGCGACAAGCGCCAGGTAGGATCCGGCAGGGTCGGCCCAGAGATCCTGCTCGGCGGACGCGACGTAGACTTTCCGGGGCGCAATGCACGCCATGAGATGGTGCTGGTCCGGCGCGGTCGTGCGGCGTCGAGGCCCGAGCCAGTGCGGAAAGGCCGCTGCCATCCGGGAAAGCGTTTCCCCGACCGGATGTCCGGCAGGCGCCGCGCCGGCACAGCCCGAATTGTTCGCAAGCACCGCGCCGATCCTCGCGTCGTTCGCTGCGGCCCAGAGCGCCGCCTTGCCAAGCCGGGAATGCCCCGCGACGGCAACCTGCCCCATGTCAAGCCCGCCGAGGCGCTCTGCCGCGTCCAGGATGCGCTGGATCGCCCAGGCCCAAAGCGAGATCGCGCCGGTGTCCAGGCATGCGAACGGGAGCGCCCCGCGTTTCCTGATCTCGCCCGGATCGTCAGGCGCCCATGAACCGTAGCGGCTCGCCATCACCGCGTATCCTCGCGCCGTCAGCATCTCGACCGGCCAGCGCCGGGAGTCCGCGCCGCGCAGCGCGTCTTGCAGACGCCCGTCCCCGGCGTCAGGTCCTGGCCGACGGCCGCCTTGCGCCCGCTTGCCTGCCGGCCGGTCCGGACCGGAGGGAGTGCCCGCGCGCCCCTCGAATCCGAGGCCCGCGATCAACGGCGCGTCGCCACCGCCCTCCGGCCGCCAGAGCGCGGCATCGACGTCAAGCGTTCTCGCGCCGTCGGCGGACCGCATCGTGATCTCGATCCGCTCGGCGCCGGATCCCGCCAGGCGGCCGGCCTTGACCTCCAGCTCCGCAGGGGCGGGAGGCAACGGCCCGTAGATCGAGTCGGACAGCTCCTTCCGCCATCTTTCCTGCCTCTCCCGGAGAGGGCCGGGGCCGTCGAGCGACGCGAGCGGGAACGGTCCCGCGAACGCGTCCCCAAGCGGGATGGCCGGCTTCAAGGCGCCCAGCCGTCGTACAGGGGATGGCCCGGCCTGACCGGCAGGCTCTCCGGCCGGCCGGAGCGGGCGGAACCATAGATCGCCGTGGCAAGCTCGATCGACCGCCGTCCGTCTTCCAGCGTGACCTCGCGCCCCGCGCGTCCGTCGAGCGCGTCGGCCATCGCCGCGAACAGGGCCTCGTATCCGGTCCCGCTCTCCGGCACGCCCGCGAGCGTCGCGTCAATGTCGCCCTGCCGCACCGGATCCCGGGCGGTGAACGTCCAGCCCCTTGCCGCGGGAGCGTAGGCTGCATGGCCGCTTTCCACGGTGAAGCCCTCGAACATGAGGCGCAGCCGGGAGGTGTTGCCGGCCGCCCCGAGCGTGATCGAGGACGTCACGAGCGCGCCGTCGCCCATCCGTACGGAAAGCGCCGCGCAGTCCTCGACCTCGATGTCGTTCACGCGCGTTGCGACATCCGCGAAGACCTGCGCGACCGGGCCGAGCAGGGTCGTCAGGAGGTCGTGGATGTGGATCGCATGGCCCAGGACGGCGCCGCCCCCTTCGCCGGCCCAGGTTCCGCGCCAGCCGGCGTCGTAGTAGCTCGCGGGCCGGTCCCAGTGGGTCTCGATGGTTCCGGCGTGGCAGCGTCCGGCAATGCCCGAGTCGATGAGCGCGCGGAGCTGCGACATGCCCGGCCCGTAGCGGTACTGGAACACCGGGAACACGGTCCCGCCGGTCCGCCTGGACCGGTCGACCAGCCTGTCCGCTTCCGAGAGCGAGCATGCGAGCGGCTTTTCGCAGACAACGGACTTGCCCGCGTCGAGACCGTCGAGGCATGCCCGGCAGTGCAGGCGCGGCGGCAGGCAGACGTCGACGACGTCGATCCCGGGATCGGACAGGACTTCTTCGACGTCGTTCGTGAAGCCCGCCCCTTCGCACTTGCCGGCGAGGCTGCGGCCGCGCGCCTCGTCAAGGTCGCAGACGGCGCGGACGCGGAACCGCTCGGGCAGGGCCGCGTATGCGGCGAGGTGCCGGGCGCCTATTCCCGCGCCGATGATCGCGACGTTCCGCTTCATGCGGTCTCCGCCTTGATCTGCGCCCGGATCGCCAGCTCCATGGTCGCGAACGTGTGCGCCTGCCGGACGGCGGTCTCGGTCCTGTCGGCCACGTCCGCGACAAGGCGCGGAAAGTAGGGCAGGCCCGCGTCGCTGCAGGGAATCATCTCGTTCCGCTCGCCGTTGACCAGGTACAGGCTGTCGGTCACGTGCGGACGGCCGATCTCCGTGTACTTGCGCAGCTCGATGTGCCCGTCGGTTCCCTGGATGAACAGCCGGCCGTCTCCCCAGGTCGGCAGGCCGTCGGGCGTGAACCAGTCGACGCGAACGTAGCCGTGGCCCGAGTCCGAACGGAGGACCATTTCCCCGAAGTCCTGGAAGCCCGGCGCATCGGGCACGGTCGTGTTCTCGACATGGGCATGGGCGATCTCGGCGGACCCGGATCCGGTGAAATGCAGGAACTGGTCGATCTGGTGCGAGCCGATGTCGCAGAGAATCCCGCCATAGCGCTCGCGAAGAAGGAACCATGGCGGGCGGGTTCGCAGGTTCCTCTTGTGAGGGCCGAGACCGACGGTCTGGACGATGCGCCCGACGGCCCCTCCGAAGACGAGCTCCTCCGCGCGCGTGACGGCGGGCACCTCGAACCGCTCCGAGAAGTTCACCGTCCAGATGCGTCCGGTGCGCGCCTGCACGCGGCGAATCCCCTCGAGCTGCCCGAGCGTCGTGCATCCGGGCTTGTCGACCATGACGTCCTTGCCGGCTTGCATGGCCTCGACCGCCAGGCCCGCGCGGTCCCCGGGCACGGCCGAGATCAGGATCATGGCGATTTCGGGGTCATCGAGGATGCGGCGCCGGTCCGCGACCCTGGCGACCCCGGGGAAGACCTCGCCGAACTTCCGTTCCGTGACGGCCGTGCCGTCCGTCCAGTAGGCGCCGCAGGTGCAGCCCTGGGCGATCATGTTCGAGAGCATTCCGAATATGTGCCCGTGATCGATTCCGATGACGCCGAGCTTCAGCGGCATGGCCGGCCTCCTGCTCTCAGCGGCTCAGCACGTCTTTCGCGGCCGGGTAGAGCGCGAGGTGCTTCTCGAAGAGCGCCGCGTAGGCCGCGACGTTCGCCGGGTCAGGCTCGACGAGCCGGCCGGGACGCACCATGCCCTCGATCCCCTCGTCGATCGTGCCGTAATGCCCGGCCCCGTGGGCGGCGAGCACCGCCGCGCCCATGGACGGCGCGTCGGGGGAGGCGGGGATGCGGATCGGCAGGCCGGACGTGTCGGCATGGATCTGCATCCAGAGATCCGAGGCCGAGGCGCCGCCGCCGGCGGTCATCTCGGTCGCGACGTAGCCGGCGCTGGCGAAGGAATCGAGGATCGCCTTCGTCCCGAAGGAGACCCCTTCCATGATCGCCCGGAAGAGGTGGTGCTTCTCGTGGGCGAGCGTCAGCCCGAGGATCGCCCCGCGCGAGCGCGCGTCCGTGTGGGGCGTCCGGTTGCCCTGGAAGTGATCCTGCACGACGAGCCCCTCCGCCCCGGGCGGCAGGGCGGCCGCCTTCGCGTTCAGCTCCTCGAAGTCGTGACCGCCGGTGAGCCGTCCCAGCCAGTTGACGATGGATCCCGTCGAGGTCTGCCCTCCCTCGACGATGTAGCGGCCCGGATACACGATGTCCGCGTAGGCGCCCCAGACGCCCGGCGCGAAGAGCGGCGCCTCGGTCACGCCGAACTGGAGATGGGACGAGCCGGTGATGAGCGCGAGCTGCCCGGGGCGCGACACCCCGAGCCCGATCATCCCGATCGGTGCGTCGGCGCCGCCCTGGACGACCTTGACGCTCCGGGGCAGCCCGAGCGATTCGGCGGCGGCGGCGGTGAGCGTGCCGATCACGTCCCCCGGAGCCACCACCCGTGACGGCCATTTCTCGAGGAGCGCCTCGAGCCCGAGCGCGCGGACGAGGCTTTCGGGCCAGCCTCCCTTGTCGGCGCGGTAATGCCAGCGCAGGCCCGCGTTGTCGAGGCTTGCGGCCCATTCGCCGGTGAGCTTGTAGGTCAGGAAGTCCTGGTATTCGCAGATTCGATGAGCCCCCTCGAAGGTCTCGGGTTCGTTGCGCTTCAGCCAGAGCGCCTTGGGAATCATCCATTCGGGCGAGACCGGCCCGGTCCCGCCGCCGTTGACCTGCAGGGCGGCGTCACCCGTCGCGAGCACCGCCTCGGCCTCCTCGCCGGCGCGCACGTCCATCCATATCAGCGCGGGGCGCAGGGCGTCTCCGCCCTTCTCCAGGGCGACCACGGAGCAGCTTGTGGTGGCGCAGGCGATGGCCTCGATCTGACTGCCCGCGATCCCGGCCTCGGCCATCGCCGCCCTGCTCGCGGTCACGAAGTTCGTCCACCAGCCGGCGGGATCCTGCTCGGCCCGGGCGCCGGCGGAGAACGTCGTCTCGTAACTCGCCGCCTGGCTCGCAAGGCATGTGCCGTTCACGTCGTGGATCCGGGCGCGCAGGCTTTCGGTGCCGCCGTCGGCCGTCAGGAAATGGCTCAACGCATCCTCCTCATGCCAGGTTGCGTTCGGCCCGCCGCCCTGCCGCCGGCGCGCGGCAGGGCGGCGGCCTTCGCTCCCGGGCCCTCCGGCCGAACATCGGCAAGAGAACGCCGTCCCGCAAGGCCGTTGTCAAGGCCGCCGGCATCGGCCCGGCGCCACCGGAAGGCCGCCTTCGTGCCCGGCCTCTTCCACTGCCTGGGGCAGTCAGCCGACGCCGTGAAGGCGATCCATCCGGCGGGGGCGGAGCGCGGCCGGCGGTTCGCGGAGGCCAGGGCGGTCCGCGAGGGGCGCGGCTCAACTTCGTCGGTGATTGCGATTCGCAGATTCCCGTGATGGCGCTGCAGCGCCATGCAGCATAGGCCGCTCCACGTCCTCGACCAAGCCTGCGAGTCAGGCCGTCGCCGCCTCACCAAAGCTGAACTGCACCCCGCGCCACAAAGCGGCTTGACCGGCAACGCCGGGACTGTAAGCTGCCCGCCACCCCGCGCGGCGCAGGCGATGAGCAGGCGATGAAAGCCGTCGCTGCCGTGGAAGGCAGGTGCTGCAGTAGCAGGAACCGGGCTTCGCGGGGCGTCTGGTCCGGCCACCGCGCGGACGTGCTGTCGCCTTCGAATCGCAGGAGGCATATGGGAGGAACAAGATGAACAAGATGAAGAAAGCCGCGTCGATCCTGGCGACGGCCGCCGTCGCCGCAACCCTTGCCGCGGGCCCCGTCCATGCGCAGGACGGGCCGTCGATCGCCACCGTGGTCAAGATCGCCGGCATCCAGTGGTTCAACCGCATGGAAGAGGGCGTGAAGCAGTATGCCGCCGACAAGGGGGCGAACGCGTTCCAGGTGGGTCCGGCCCAGGCCGACCCCCAGCAGCAGGCGGCTCTCATAGAGGACATGATCGCCCAGGGCGTGGACGCGCTCGCGGTCGTGCCGATGTCGCCCGAGGCCATCGAGCCGGTCCTTGCCCGGGCAATGGAGCAAGGCATCGCCGTGGTCACCCACGAAGCCGCGAGCCAGCAGAACACGGCCTACGACATCGAGGCCTTCGTCAACGAGGACTTCGGCGCGAACCTGATGGAGCAGCTCGCCACCTGCATGGGCGGCGAGGGCGAATATGCCGTCTTCGTCGGCTCGCTCACCTCCCAGACCCACAACCAGTGGGTGGACGGCGCCATCGCCCATCAGGAGGCGAACTACCCGAACATGACGCTCGTGGGCGACCGGAACGAGACCTTCGACGACGCCCAGAACGCCTATGAAAGGGCTCAGGAAGTGCTCCGCGCCTTCCCGAACGTCAGGGGCATGCAGGGCTCGGCGTCGACCGACGTCGCGGGAATCGGGCTCGCCGTCGAGGAAAGGGGTCTCGAAGACGAGACCTGCGTCTTCGGCACCTCGCTTCCCTCGATCGCCGGCCAGTATATCGAGACCGGCGCCGTTGACGGCATCGGCTTCTGGGATCCCTCGGTCGCCGGTTACGCGATGAACATGGTCGCCCGGATGGTGATCGACGGCGAGGAGGTCACGGACGGCATGGATCTCGGGCTGCCGGGCTACGAGAACGTCACCCTCGACGGAAAGGTCATCTACGGCCAGGCCTGGGTGAACGTGAACGCCGAGAACATGGACGACTACCCGTTCTGAGCCGGTCCCTGCGGGGCGACGGCCGCGCCGCCGCCCCGCAGGGACCGAACGGCGTCGGCAACGCACAGGACCCGGCCCAGAGCATGGATCAGTTCCAGACCGGCGCACTTGTCGAAATGAAGGGCGTCACCAAGCATTACGCCGGCGTCACCGCGCTCGAAGGCGTGGACCTGACGGTGGCTGCGGGGGAGGCGGTCTGTCTCGCAGGCGAGAACGGCTCCGGGAAATCGACGCTCATCAAGATCCTGTCGGGTGTCGAGCAGGCCTCCGCCGGCGAGATCCGCATCGGCGGCGAGACGATGGCGCGGTTTTCCCCCCGCACGGCGACGGCGGCGGGCCTCATGGTCATCTTCCAGGACTTCTCGCTCTTCCCGAACCTCACGGTCGCGGAAAACATCGCCTTCGCGGGGGATCTCTCCAGGCGCCGGCGGTTCTTCAACGCCCGTTCGGCGCGCGCCGCCGCGCGGGCCGTCCTCGACCGGGTCGGCGTGGACATCCCCCTTCGCGCCAGGGTGGAGGCCCTGCCCGTCGCCCACAAGCAGGTCGTCGCGATCTGCCGCGCGCTCGCCTGCGAGGCGCGGCTCATCATCATGGACGAACCCACCGCCTCGCTCACGGAGCGGGAGGTCCGCGCGCTTCTCGGCGTCATCCGGCTCCTCAAGAAACAGGGCGTTGCGGTGGTGTTCGTGAGCCACAAGCTGGCCGAGGTGCTCGAGGTGAGCGAAAGGGTCGTGGTGCTCCGGAACGGCAGGAAGGTCGCCGAGGGTCCGGCCGGGACCTTCGACACCGCCTCGCTTGCCAGGCACATGACCGGCCGCGAGGTCCGCGACGCCGCCCCCGGACCCTTCCCGGAGGACGGCGAGACGCTGCTGAGGGTCGAGGCGCTGGACAAGCCCGGCGCCTTCACGAACGTCAGCTTCGACCTGCGCGAGGGCGAGGTGCTCGGCGTCACGGGGCTTCTGGGCAGCGGACGGACCTCGCTCGCCAAGGCCCTCTTCGGCCTCGTGGCCCCCGAAGGCGGCCGGATGGCGGTGAACGGCGCCGACGTCCCGCTCGGCGATCCCGTCGCGGCGGCCGGGGCCGGCATCGGGTACGTCCCCGAAGACCGCCTGACCGAGGGGCTCTTCCTCACCCAGTCGATTCTCCGCAACGTCGCCGTCGGACGCCTCAAGCACCACGAGCGCCGGGGGTTTCTCGACCATCGCGCGCTTGCCGCCGAAGCGTCCGGCTGGCTTGGGCGCCTGAAGGTGAAGGCCCCGTCGATCGCCGCGCCTGTCCAGTCGCTCTCGGGCGGCAACCAGCAGCGGGTGGTGCTCGCCCGGTGGATGGCGCAGGCCCCCCGGGTCCTGGTCCTCAACGGCCCGAGCGTCGGCGTCGACGTGGGGTCGAAGGCCGACATACACGACATCATCCGCGACCTCGGGGCGAAGGGCCTCGGCGTGATCGTGATCTCCGACGACCTGCCCGAGCTCCTTGCCACCTGCCACCGCATCCTCGTGATGAAGGGCGGCCGGACGGTCGAGGAGATCGCGGCCGGCGCCGTGACCGAGGACGATCTCGCGCACAGGCTCGCCTCATGACCGGGATCCTCGCGCGCAACGAGACCCTGGTGGCCGTGGTCATCCTGCTCTTCTGCATGGTGGCGACGGCCTCGGACCCGAACTTTCTCACCGTCACCACGCTCTCGGACCTGCTCCGCGCCTCCATCGTCCTCGGCATCCTCGCCATCGGCGCGATGCTCGTCCTGATCTCCGGCGGGATCGACGTCAGCTTCACCGCCGTCGCCGTCTCGGCGATGTATGTCACGACGACCGTGTCGCTCGCCGCCTGGCCCGACATGCCGTGGCACCTGATCTTCGCCCTGTCGGTCCTTGTCGGCGCGGGGCTTGGCGCGATCAACGGCATCTTCATCGCGGGCTTCGGCCTTCCGACCCTCATCGTCACGCTGGGCACGCTCTCGGTCTTCCGGGGATGCCTGCTGACCTTCGTCGGTTCGGAGCGCATCTCCGCCCTGCCGCCGGAAATGAGGGACTTCTCGCGGATGATGATCGCCCGCGGCACCACCGGGGGCGGCGACTTCTACGCCCTGCCCTGGGCGCTCGCGGCACTGGCCACCGTCGTCCTCCTGACCGCCTTCATCCTTCACGGGACGATGCTTGGCCGGTCGATCTTCGCCATCGGCGGATCGGTCGAGAGCGCCCGCCGGATCGGCATCAACGTTCGCCGGACCCAGTTCTTCGTCTATGTCTACGTCGGCGCGCTTGCAGGGCTGGCGGGCATTCTCCACGGCTCCATGGGGCGGATGGCCGATCCCTTCTCGCTCGTGGGCCTCGAACTCTCGGTGATTGCCGCCGTGGTGCTCGGCGGCGCGCGCCTTGTCGGCGGCTACGGCACGATCACCGGCACGCTGCTCGGCGTCGCCCTCATCGTTCTCGTGCAGAACAGCCTGATCGTGATCGGCATCCCCTCGACCTGGCAGTCGGTGACCGTCGGCCTTCTCATCCTCCTGGGCACCGGCCTGCCCGCCTGCCAGGCCAGGCGCGCCGCGGCGCGGGCGGGCTGAGGGGGAAGGGCATGAGCGGGTCGCGCATCGAGGCAGGGCTGACCGCGGCGCCGGAATTCCGGCTCGCGGTCATCGCCGTGCTGGTCTTCGCCCTCATGGCGTCCCTCTCCCCGGACCGGTTCCTGTCGCCCCAGAACCTCACCTCGATGGCCTTCCAGTTCCCCGAGTTCGCGATCCTGGCGCTGGCGATGACCGTCACGATGATGACCGGGGGCATCGACCTCTCGGTCGTCGGCGTGGCGAACCTCTCGGCGGTGGTCGCCGCGACCATCCTCACCGCCCTTGCCGACCCGGAAGCGGCCGGCGGGCTCGCGCTCGCGTGGCTTGCCATCGCCCTGCTTGCCTCCCTCACGGTCGGGGCGACGGCCGGGCTGCTGAACGGCATCCTCGTCTCCCGCTTCGGCCTGCCGCCGATACTCGCGACCCTGGGCTCCGGCCTCGTCTTCACCGGCCTCGCCGTGGCGATGACCGGCGGCAGCGCCGTGATGGGATTTCCCGACATCGTCTTCGTGATCGGCAACGCGCGGCTCCTCCTCGTTCCGGTTCCGCTCATCCTCTTCGCGATCCTCGCCGCCGGCCTCCACGTGCTCCTCACCCGCACCGGGTTCGGCCTCCGCATCACCTTGTACGGCGCGAACCCGCTGGCCGCGCTCTACGCCGCCATCGACATCGACCGGATCCTCCTCCGCGTCTACGTGATCGCGGGGATGCTCTCCTCGGTTGCGGGAATGATCATCATGAGCCGCGCCAACTCGGCGAAAGCCGACTACGGGTCGAGCTATCTCCTCCTCGCCGTTCTCATCGCGGTGCTCGGCGGCGTGAACCCCTACGGCGGCTACGGCAGGGTGATCGGCGTCGTCCTGGCGGTCCTGTCGATGCAGTTTCTCTCAAGCGGGCTCAACATGCTCCAGGTGTCGAACTTCGCCCGCGAGCTCATCTGGGGAGCCCTCTTGATCTTCGTGATGGTCATCAACACGACCAGGTGGGCGGGATTCCGGAGCCGCCGCAGGCCGGTCAGGCCCGGCTAGATATGGAGGAAGCCATGAAAAAGATCCTGAACGCGCCCGAAGACTACGTCGACGAGATGCTCGCGGGCCTCGTCGCGGCCCATCCCGAACATTACCGGCTCCACGGCGAGAGCGGGAAGGTCGTCGCGCGCGCCGTCCCCGGCAAGGCGGGCAAGGTCGGCATCGTGACGGGCGGTGGCTCGGGGCACCTGCCGGTCTTCACGGGCTATGTCGGCGCGGGGCTTCTCGACGCCTGCGCGATCGGCGACGTCTTCGCCTCGCCCTCGGCCGAGCAGATGGCCGACGCCATCCGCGCCGCCGACCGCGGCGCGGGCGTCCTCAGGCTTTACGGGAACTACGGCGGCGACGTCATGAACTTCGACATGGCAGGCGATCTCGTCGAGTTCGACGACATCGCCTGCACCACCGTCCTTCTCGCCGACGACGTGGCCTCGGCCCCGCCGGAGGAGGCCGACAGGCGCCGGGGCGTGGCCGGCATGGTCTACGCGTTCAAGGTCGCGGGCGCCGCTGCGGAGGAGGGCCGCGACCTCGACGCGGTGACGGCGGTCGCCCGGAAGGCCGCGGACGCCTGCCGTTCCATCGGCGTGGCCCTGGGACCCTGCACGGTGCCCCAGGCGGGCAGGCCCACCTTCGAGATCGCCGCGGACGAGATCGAGATGGGCATGGGCATTCACGGCGAGCCCGGCGTCTGGCGCGGCAAGCTCAGGCCCGCCGACGAGATCGCCGGCGAGATGATGGACCGGCTCCTCGCCGACATGCGCCCGGGCTCCGGCGACAGGGTGTCGGCGATGGTCAACAGCCTCGGGGCCACGCCGCCGGAAGAGCTCTACATCCTGTACAACGTCGTCAAGGCCCGCCTCGAAGCCGCCGGCGCCGCCATCGTCATGCCGCTCGTCGGGCGCTACGCGACCTCGATGGAGATGTCCGGGGTCTCCTTCACGCTCTGCAGGCTCGACGACGAGATCGAGGCCCTCCTCAAGGCGCCCTGCGACTGCGCGTTCTGGAGGGTCGGATGACCATAGACCGCGCCGCGGTTCTGGCCGGCATCGAGCGTGTCGCGGCGGCGATGGAGCGCGATTTCGAGATGCTCAACGCCGCCGACGGCGCGCTCGGGGACGGCGATCTCGGCGTGACGATGACGCGGGGGATGCGGGCGATCGCGAAGGACGCCGACGCCCTTCCCGACGATCTCGGGATGGCGCTCCTGGCGTGCGCCCGCGCCTTCACGAAGTCCTCGGGATCCTCCTACGGCACGCTCCTGGCCAGAGGCGTCATGGCCGTCGCCAAGGCGGTGAAGGGCCGCACGGAGATCGCGCCGGGCGATGTCCCCGCGCTGACGGCCGCCGCCCGCGACGCGATGCAGGCCCTCGGAAAGGCCGGCCTCGGCGGCAAGACGGTGCTGGACAGCCTTGATGCCGTGGTCGCGGCAACCACCGGAAAGAGCGGCCCCGGCGAACTGGCCGACGCGGCGGCAATGGCGGTCGACAAGGCTCTCGACGCCTTCCGCGACAAGCCTGCCACCGTGGGCAGGGCGCGCATCTTCGGCGCGCGCAGCGTCGGCATGGACGATCCCGGAATGCTTGCGATGGCGGGCATCGTCAAGGCGCTCGTCGACCGGGAGAGCGGGAAGGGCCTGCCGCGGGCGCGTGCCGTTCCGGGATCGGATGCCCGTTCCTGAAGCAGGAAGCCGCGGCCGGTCGCGCGGCCCCGGTTCGGCAAGCGCCGCAGGCCGCCCGGGCTCGCGACACGCCGTGCCCGGCCCGTCGGGGAATGCGTGACGGCCGTCCTCGGCGCGGCGCGGCGTCCTCGCCATGCACGCGGGCTGCTTCGATCCGCAGGAACCGGCCCGCCCCGCTGGCGTCGCCTGTCCCCGGCGCAATGCCGTTGCGGTCTCCGCTGCCGCCTTGCCGGGACGGTCCGGGCTTCCGTCCCGGGTGGCGGCCGGTTCCGGAAGGCCAGCCTGGTCTCGCTCCCGTTCCGTCCGGCGGCGGGACGGTCACAGCCCCTTGACCCCGACGCGCATGCCGGTCCGCCCGCTTCTCTCGATCGCCTCGATCAGCGCGTGCACGCCCAGCGCGCTCCGTCCCGGCGCCAGGGGCGGCCGGCCTGCGCGGACGGCGCCGGCAAAGTCCTCGATGACAAGGCGATGCCAGTCGCTGGTAAAGGCCATCGGGTCGCCGCCGCCGCCGCTCGCCGTGGATTCGCCGGCGGATTCCGAGCGGCCGTCAAGCCAGTCGATCCTCAGGCTGCCCGCGCCGAGGCGCGCCGAGGCGTCCCGGCAATGGAGGACGATCGTCTCGCCCGCTCCCGGGAAGCCTGCCGTCGTGGCAAGGAGGTGGCCCACGGCGCCGTTCGCGAAGCGCAGGCCGGCGGCGACGAAGTCCTCGGCCTCCATCCGGTGGCGGGCCGTGGTGGCGCACATCGCGGTCACTTCCGTGACCGGCCCGGCGAGCGTCAGCATCAGGTCGAGCGTGTGGATCGCCTGGGAGATCAGCACGCCGCCGCCGTCCCTCGCACGGGTTCCGCGGCCCGGCTCGTCGTAATAGGCCTGCGGGCGCCACCAGGGCACGGCGACCTCGGCGGCGAAGAGCGGTCCGAGAGACTGCATGCGCCCCGCCAGGTCCCGGGCCACGGGCCGTGCGCGATGCTGCAGCATGATCCCGAGCGGCACGCCCGAACGCTCGCAGGCCTCGACGATCCCCGTCGCCGCGGGAAGCGTGCGCTCGACCGGCTTTTCCATCAGGATCGGCTTGCCGGCCCGCGCGAGCGTCTCGACGATTCCGGCCCTCGCGTCGGGCGGGGTCGCCAGAATGGCGAAGTCCACCGACGGATCCCCGGCGATGTCCCTCAGGCTGTCCGCTGCATGCGCGCCGAGCCCCGGGTGCGCGGCCAGGAAGTCCGCCTGGCTCCCGGGGCTGCGGGCGAGGACCGGGCCGAGCGTCACCGCGCCCGATCCGGCGATCGCGTCGGCATAGGCCCTCGAGACCATGCCGAGGCCGATCAGCGCGGCCTTCATCGCTTCAGCGCGAGCGCCCGCCCGCTTTCGCCGTCGAAGACGTGGAAGCTGTCCGTCGGCAGCCTCACGCCGATGGCCTGGCCGCGCCGCAGCGGCACCTGCTCGGCGAGCTGCACGGTGAGCCGCTCGCCGTTCTCGAAGGCCGCGTAGATGTAGGTGACCGATCCCAGCTGCTCGAAGTTCCGCACCTTGGCCCGCATGTCGCCGGGGGCTTCAATCGACACGCCGACGGCTTCGGGGCGGATGCCCACCGTCACGCCGCCGTCGCGGCCGGACGCCAGCTGCAGGCGGCGGGTCAGGCCGCTGTCCAGCGACAGGCGGCCCTGCCGGACGCGGCCTTCCAGGAAGTTCATCTGCGGGGCGCCGATGAAGCCCGCGACGAACCTGTTGGCGGGCCTGTTGTAGAGATCGAGCGGCCGTCCGGCCTGCTCGATCCTGCCGTCTCGCAGCACCACGATCCTGTCCGCCATGGTCATGGCCTCGACCTGGTCGTGGGTGACGTAGATCATCGTGTTGCCGAGCTCGGCATGAAGGTTCGATATCTCCACGCGCATCTGCAGGCGAAGCTCCGCATCGAGGTTCGACAGCGGCTCGTCGAACAGAAAGACAATCGGCTCCCGTACGATCGCCCGGCCGATGGCGACTCTCTGGCGCTGTCCGCCCGAGAGCTGTCCCGGGCGCCGGTCCAGGAGGCGGTCGATCTGCAGCAGCCGGGCCGCGGAATCGACCCGCCGGGCGATCTCGGCCCGTTCCATGCGGAAGTTCTCGAGCCCGAAGGACAGGTTCTGCCGCACGCTCATATGCGGGTAGAGCGCATAGGACTGGAAGACCATGCTCAGGCCGCGCTCCGACGCGGGCACGCCGTTCACGCGCCTGCCCTGCAGCATGATGTCGCCGCTCGTGGGATCGTCGAGGCCGGCGATCAGCCTGAGCAGGGTGGACTTGCCGCATCCCGAGGGTCCGACGAACACGACGAACTCGCCTTCGTCGATGGCAAGGTCGACGCCATGGATCACGTCGACCGTGCCGAAGCTCTTCCTCACCTGCCGGAGTTCGAGCGCGTGCATCGCCGTCCCTGTCATTTCAGCCCCGTCGTGGCAATGCCGGTGGTGATGAAGCGCTGCAGCCAGACGAAGGCCAGCGTGACCGGAACGAGCGACACGACGGTCATCGCGAGGATGTAGTGGAAGTCCGTGTCGAATTCGCCGGCGTACTGCGTGAGGCCGAGCTGGATCGTGTGCTTGTCCGGATCGGAGATCAGGACGATCAGGGGCCAGAGGAAGTCGTTCCAGCGCCATATGACCGACAGGATCGCGAGAACCGAGAGGGCGGGCAGGGAGAGCGGCATGACGATTCGCCAGAAGATGCGCCATTCGCTCGCGGCGTCCATCCGGGCGGCCTCGAGGAGCTCGTCCGGGATCGTCAGCATGTACTGCCTGAGCAGGAACACGCCCGTGGGCGTTGCGGCCGCCGGTATGATCACGCCCCAGAGCGACCCGAAGATGCCGAAGCTCCAGACGACGAAGAACAGCGACACAAGGATGATGGAGGAGGGGATGAGCAGCGTCGCGACGATCAGGACGGTGAACGTCAGCCGTCCCCGGAAGCGGTACTTGGAGAGCGCGAAGGCCGCCATGGCGTTGATGACCAGGGTGATCAGGGTCGCCATCACCGTGACGAAGACCGAGTTGAGCAGGTAGGTGCCGAAGGTGAAGTTCTCCTGCCCGTGCCGCTTGAGCAGCGGGTCGAGGTAGTTTTCGGTCGCCACGCGGATTTCCTCTGACGGGCGCAGCTGCGCGCGGGGCGCCTTGAAGACGTCGTCAGGGCGGTCGACCGGGGCGACCTCGGTTTCCTTCCGGGTCGGGCCCGCCTTGAAGACCTTGCGTTCGCTCCCGTCCCCGGCCTCGTGAATCCACTCGGGCCTGGCGCCCAGCCCCTCGATCTCCGTCCGGACCTGGGCGATCGGCAGGAGCCTGGTGTCGAAGCTGTCGACGGCGCGTTCCGGCTTGATCGAGCTGAAGAAGGTCCAGAGCACCGGGACGAGAACGATCACCACGCCGAGCAGCAGGTATCCGTAGGCGAGGACGTCCGCCATGCCGACGCGGGCCGCCGCGTCCCGGCTGCCGGCGGTTCGGGTCAGGAACGTGCTCAGGCGGCTCGGCATCACAGTCCCGACTGCCTCCGCGTCACCCAGAGCTGGAAGAACGTGAAGACGGCGATGACCACGGCCATCAGGACCGAGCCTGCGGCGCCCTCGCCGTAGTCCTTGTTGTGGCTCGTGAAGGCGACCTCGTAGATGTTCTGCACGATCATGAACGTCTCGCGGCCGGGGCCTCCGCCGGTCAGGAGGTAGACCTCGTCGAAGATCTGGAAGCTTCGGATGAGGGCGAGGACCAGGACGACGGTCAGGGTCGGCATGATCAGCGGCAGCGTGATGCGCCAGAAGGCGCGCGCGGGCCGCGTCGCGTCCATTTTCGCGGCCTCGTAGAGGTCGGACGGAATCGCCTGCAGGCCGGCGAGAAGGATGAGCATGTAGAAGCCCATGTGGCTCCAGGTGAAGACGAAGACCAGCCAGAAGAAGGGCCAGCCGGTGTTCGGCTGCACGAGCCAGTTGACCGGGCGATGGCGGCCGAAGTCGAAGACCGCGTCGAACTGGATCGAGACGAGGAACGCCGCTGACAGGATGCCGGCGCCGATGATCGCGGCGCGGGCATGGCGCGCGTCGCCCGACACGGCCAGCACGAGGGCCAGGGCCAGGGCGCAGCCGAGCCAGAAGCTTCCTCCGTCCAGGCCTGCCGGGCCGAGGGGGTTCGCCCAGCCGCACAGGAGCGCGAGCAGTGCCCCGAAGACCGCCGTCCAGGCCAGGGACGGCGCGTCCGAGGACCGCAGGGCGCGTTCGCTGACGACCATCAGGACGACGGCCAGGAGAACCGTCGCGACGACGTCGAAGCCCGTCACGCCCGCCATGGCCGAGAGCCGTTCCTGCGTGCCGCCGATCATCTCGTTCAGCACGCCCTTTCGATGCAGCACCCAGTTCCAGATGTTCGCGATGACGACGGGCGAGAGCATCACGGGGTAGAAGAACATGGCTCTCCAGAAGCCGCGTCCGCGGATGTTCTTGTTCACGACCAGTGCGGTGGCCAGCGCGACGACGCATAGCACGGGGACCTGGATCACGACGAACCAGAGGGTGTTGAACATCCCCGTCCAGAAGCTGAAGCCCGCGTTGGAGCAGGTTCTCGGCTCGAAGACGGTCTCGCAGCTGAAGATGTCGGCGTATTGCTGGAATCCGACCCAGGGCCGGTCGAAGAGCCGGATCGACGTGCCGCCCGTGAACGAGACGTAGAGGTTCAGGATCATCGGGACGAACGTGAACAGCCCGAAAATCAGCATGTTCGGCAAGAGGAGCGCATACGGCACCCCGCCGCGCCCCCAGACGCTTTGCGCATACTCGACCGGGAACCCGACCAGGTCCATCAGGAAGGACGGCGCCTGCACGAGCCTGTACCTGCGCCGCGCCAGCAGCCAGACGCTGCCGCCCCCGATCCAGAGGGCGCCGAGCACCGCCATCAGGATGGCCGCCGGAGACATGTCGCTCCGCCGGGGCGGCCGGGGGCGGGCCCGCCCCCGGCAATCCCGGCCGACGCCCTAGCCGTTGGCGTCCGTGTCGAGCTTCTCCTGGATCTTGGCCATGGCCTCGTCCAGCGACAGCCCGCCGTTCATTGCCGCGCCGAGAAACTCGGTCGTTGCGTTGTAGATGACGAAGCCGAACCTCGACCCCTGCAGCCTGTAGGCCTGCGGGGTCTGCTCGGCGGCCGCCGCGGCCATGGCGGTGAAGGCGTTCAGGCCGTCCGCAACCGCCTGCGTGGCGCCGGCGCCTGCGTAGTCCAGGCCCTCGGCCTGGAGCCCGGCATGCGCCGGAATCGCGTAGGTGCGGGAGTACCATTCGCGCGCCTGGGGCTCGGCGGCCATCCAGTCGATGAACCTCGCGGCGGCCTCTTCCCTGGAGGCGTCGCCCGACTTGAAGGCCACGAGGCCGGCGCCGCCCGGCATGATGCCGCATCCCGCGGGGCCGCAGGGAACGGGCACGACCGTCCAGTCGAACCTGTCGCCGACGTTTTCCTGGACGTTGCGCGTGTTCCAGGATCCGGACATGTAGAACGGCACGTCCTCGTTGAAGAACATCTCGTTGCCGTTGGCGTACTTGGAGCCGGAGACCGCAGGCCAGATGTCGGCGGGCATCAGCCCGCTCTCGTGCCAGTCCAGCATCTTCTGGCTGAACGTCCTGAATCCCTCGTCGACGACAAGCTTGCCGTCGCCGTCGAAGTAGGCGGCCCCGTACGACATCGCCGGACCGGCCATGCGGTGGCCGGAGCGGTCCATGACCATGCCCGCATAGGATCCCGTGGCGTCCATCACGGCCTGCGTCGCCTCGGCCCAGTCGTCCCAGGTCGCGCCGGGCGGTGGGACGTCGACGCCGGCCTCCTCGAACATCGTCAGGTTCACGTAGGGCCCGGTCACCGTCATTTCCGTGTGATAGCCGTAGATGCCGTCGGGCTTGCCCGCGCGGTACCAGGGCAGGATCGCGCCGTAGGCGGCCTCCCAGGCATCCGCGTCCACGTAGGGCGTCAGGTCCACGTAGTGCGGATTCAGGCCGCCGAGGTTCGTGACGAAGGCCATGTCCGGTCCGGTTCCGGCCTCGAGCTGCGTCGGCAGCTGCTCGCGGATCACGTTGTATCCGACCTGGTTCAGCGTGATGGTGACGCCCGGGTTTTCGGCCTGGTAGCGTTCGACCAGCTCCGTCACGACCGGGCCCTTGGCGTCCACGTCCGAGATCATGAGGCTGAGGTCGGCCGCGAAGGCGGTGGCTGTCATCGCAACCGCCGAAACGGTGCAGCAGAGCGCGGTTGCCGCCGCGCCTCTCGATTGAAACTTCATTTTCCTTCTCCCTGTTGGAACCTCTGCACCGATGGCAGCCGGTCGCGGGAACTTGCGAGAGGATTCAGGGGGCGTCAACACGGTACCCTGCTTCCCTGCTTCGCGACGCCGCAGCGCGCGCCGGCCGACGGCGCAGTCTCGCGCCTCGCGGCACTGCACTGCACCGGGCGCTTCGCTGCGGAACGGGGGAGGGGGGTGACATTGCGGTCGGATTCGGCCTAAACGCTGCCCGGTTGCCGCGCGGCGGGCCGGGTCCCGCCGGACCCGCGGCAGGGCTCGCGTGTCCGGGATGGAGGAGGCCGCAATGAAGATGACCACCGAAGAAGCGTTCGTCAAGGTTCTCCAGAGGCACGGCATCCGTCACGCCTTCGGCATCATAGGGTCGGCCTTCATGCCGATCTCGGATCTCTTCCCCAAGGCCGGCATCACGTTCTGGGACTGCGCGCACGAAGGGTCGGGCGGCATGATGGCGGACGGCTACACGCGCGCGTCCGGCAGGATGTCGATGATGATCGCGCAGAACGGGCCCGGGATCACCAATTTCGTGACCGCCGTGAAGACGGCCTACTGGAACCACTCGCCGCTCCTTCTTGTCACGCCGCAGGCGGCAAACAGGACCATCGGCCAGGGCGGATTCCAGGAAGTCGAGCAGATGAAGCTCTTCGAGGACATGGTCGCCTACCAGGAAGAGGTGCGTGACCCGTCCCGGGTGGCCGAGGTCCTTGCCCGCGTCATCGCGCAGGCGAAGCGCGCCTCCGCGCCCGCCCAGGTGAACGTTCCCCGGGACATGTGGACCCAGGTCATCGACATCGACCTGCCCGATCCGATCGAGTTCGAGCGGCCGTCGGGCGGAGAGGGCTCCGTGGCCGAAGCCGCCGCCCTGCTGTCTTCGGCCCGGTTCCCCGTGATGCTCAACGGCGCGGGCGTCGTGCTGTCGGACGGCGGCATCGCCGCGTCCCGGGCCCTGGCCGAACGTCTCGACGCCCCCGTCTGCGTCGGCTACCAGCACAACGACGCATTCCCCGGCTCGCATCCGCTCTTTGCGGGGCCGCTTGGCTACAACGGCTCAAGGGCCGGCATGGAGCTGATCAGCCGGGCCGACGTCGTGCTCGCGCTGGGCACCAGGCTCAACCCGTTCTCCACGCTGCCGGGCTACGGCCTCGACTACTGGCCGAAGCAGGCGAAGACAATCCAGGTGGACATGAACCCCGACCGGATCGGGCTGACCAGGAAGGTCACCGTCGGCATCGTCGGCGACGCCGCCAAGGTCGCAAGGGGGATCCTCGCGCGGCTCTCCGACGGGGCGGGCGACGGCGGGCGCCAAGAGCGCCGGAGCGTGATCGCGACCACCAGGTCGGCATGGGCGCAGCGGCTGGCCTCGATGGATCACGAGGACGACGACCCGGGCACGACATGGAACGAGAGGGCGCGCGCGGCCAAGCCCGGCTGGATGAGCCCGCGCATGGCATGGAGAGCCATCCAGGCCGCCCTTCCGCGTGACGCGATCATCTCTTCGGACATAGGCAACAACTGCGCCATCGGCAACGCGTATCCGGACTTCGACGAAGGCCGCAAGTATCTTGCGCCCGGCCTCTTCGGCCCCTGCGGCTACGGGCTGCCCGCCGTCATCGGCGCCAAGATCGGCTGCCCGGACGTGCCCGTCGTGGGCTTCGCCGGCGACGGCGCCTTCGGCATCGCGGTGACCGAGCTCACGGCCATCGGGCGCGGCGGGTGGCCGGCGATCACGCAGGTCGTCTTCCGGAACTACCAGTGGGGCGCGGAAAAGCGGAACTCGACCCTGTGGTACGACGACAATTTCGTCGGCACCGAGCTGGACGAGGACGTCTCGTATGCCGGAATCGCCCGGGCCTGCGGCATCAACGGCGTCGTGGCCCGGAGCATGGACGGGCTCACTGCCGCGCTGCGCCAGGCGGTCGAGGACCAGATGAAGGGCGGCAAGACCACCCTGGTCGAGGCAATGGTCAATCAGGAGCTCGGGGAGCCCTTCCGCAGGGACGCCATGAAGAGGCCGGTCGTGGTGGCGGGGGTCGACGCCGCCGACATGGCGGCGCAATAGCAGGGCCGGGCGGCGGTGCCTTGCCGCGCCCCTTCCGGCCCGCGCCACGGCGGCGTCCCGCCTTCATGGCGGCGGGCGGGCGGGAGAGGGGCCGCTGCATGCGGCGGCCGCCGTCGTGTCGCGGCGCACGGGCCGGGAGGTGGCGGCGCCCGCGGCGCGCTCAGGGACCTGCGCCGGTCTCTTCGGCCCCGGCTTCCGGAGCCGCTCCAAGCGCGATCGCGATGACCGTGCCCGCAACGATGTCATCCACGCTCGCGCCTCTGCTCAAGTCGCAGACTGGCTTCCGGAACCCCTGCAGGACGGGGCCCGAGGCCTGCGCTCCCGCCAGTTCCCGCGCGAGCTTGTACCCGATGTTGCCGGCGTCAAGCGAAGGGAAGACCAGGACGTTGGCGTCGCCGGATCCGGATCCCTTGCGCGCGGCGATCTCCGGGTTAAGGGCTGCGTCGGCCTGCACGGGACCTGTCGCGGCCACGCCTGCGGCCCGCGCCGCTTCCGTCGCTGCAGCGACCTTCGCAACCGACGGGCCCGCGCCGCTCGCGCCTGTCGCGTACGAGAGAAGCGCCACTCGCGCTTCGCCCAGAAGCGCTTCCGCCGAGGCGGCGGAACTGCGCGCGATTCCTGCAAGCTCGCCCGCGTCCGGATCCACGGCGACGGCGCAGTCCGCGAAGATGACTTCGCGCCCTCCGGGGAACGACATCAGAAAGAACGATGACGGACGCCCGATCCCGTCGGCAAGGCCGATGGCAAGGGATGCGGCCTCGATGACGCGCCGGGTCGGGGCCGCTGCGCCTGCGACGAGCACGTCCGCCTTGCCGGCCGCGACCATCGCCGCGGCGCGAGGAAGCGGCCTGCGTATGATGCGGCGCGCGAGCGCCGGCCTGATTCCCCGGTTCGCCGCAACCGCCGCCGCCAGGTCGTCCGACGGCTCGGCAAGCTGCACCGGCGCGGCCAGCCCGCCGGCGGCAAGCCGCGCGGCCGCATCGCGCACGCGGCCGTCCTCCGACGCCTCGGGCATGACGACCCTTGCGTTCCGCGCCCTTGCCGCGTTGAAGGCCTTTCCGAGAGCGTTCACCGTCGATCCCCCTGTCCTGCCGGGAGCAGCTACATGACCGATGCGCCGAAGATCAACCGCGGCCTCATGGGGGTGCATTTCGACCGTTCGGCAGTGTCGGACATCGATGGCGCCGCCGGCCGCCTGCACTACCGCGGATACGCGATCGACGACCTGGCGGCGAAGGCAACCTTCGAGGAGGTCGCCTACCTGCTGATCATGGGCGAACTGCCGGATGCAGGCGAGCTCGCCTCGTTCGGCGCCAGGCTGCACTCCTCCCGCGTGCTGCCTGACGAGATCATCGACATCGTCCGGGCGACGTCCGGCGGCCATCCCATGAACGTGCTGCGCACGGCCGTGTCGGCGCTGGCCGCGCTGGAATCCGGGTCTCGGGACGCGTCGGAAGACGGCATGCTCGAGAACGGGATCCGCCTGGCCGCGCAGGTGCCGATGATCATTGCCGCACACCATGCCATCCGGTCGGGACGCGAGCCGGCGCAGCCTGACCCGTCGCTCGGGCACGCCGGGAACTGGCTCTGGATGCTCAGGGGCGAGAGGCCTTCGGCCGCCGCGACACGGCTTTCGGACGTGGACTTCATCCTCCATGCCGAGCATGGCGCCAACGCATCCTCTTTCGCCGCGAGGGTGACCGTCGGCACGGAAGCGGACATGCACGGCGCCATCACGACCGCGCTTGCCACGCTTGCGGGGCCGGCCCACGGCGGTGCCGCCGAGGACGTCATGAAAATGGTCGAGGAGATCGGCGCCCCGGAGAACGCGGCCGGGTACGTGCGGCAGAGGCGCAGGAACAGGCAGCCGGTGACGGGCTTCGGCCACAGGGTGTATCGTGCCGAGGACCCGCGCGCGCGGCACATGCGCGAAGGCGTGAGAAGGCTGAGCGAGGAAACGGGACGGCCGGAATGGTACGAAATCCTGCAGGCGGTGGTCGAGGCGATGACGCCCTACGCGCGGCACGGGCTGAACGTCAACGTCGACTTCTATTCCGGCGTGGCCTACCAGCTCCAAGGCATCCCGACGGACCTCTACGTGCCGATCTTCGCGATTGGAAGGATGCCCGGGTGGGTGATCCAGTGCCTCGAGCAGAAGCGGAGGAACATCCTGATCCGGCCGCTCACGCTCTACGACGGGCCGGCGCCCCGCGAATGGGTCGCGCTGGAAGACAGGTAGGCCCGCGCGCTCCCCGCGGGCGCGATGAGGCTCAGAGCCGTTCCCGGTAGAGGACCTGCTGCGCGGCGCCCGCGAGCAGCAGCCAGACCGTCGTCACGATCAGGCCCCAGTGCGCCCAGCTTTCGGGGTCGAAATCCACCCATGCGGCCCACCCCGCGAAGAACGTCCAGGCGAACGCCATGGGCAGGGATACGGTGCGCCATCTCTCGGTGCGGAAGGGGTGCACGAACTTTATCGGCAGGAGCATGGCCAGCGCCAGCGCGACGACCAGCGCCAGGCTGATCCAGAAATCGGGCTTGATCGCGAAGAGGACGAGAACCACCATGTTCCAGCAGGCCGGGAATCCGCTGAACGAGTTGTCCGACGTCTTCATCCGGGTGTCGGCAAAGTAGATCGCCGAAAGAAAGGTGATCACGATGATGGCCGCCCAGCCGGTCCATCCCGGCAGGAGGTTCGAGCGAAACAAGGCGAACGCGGGAATGACGACGTATGTGAGGAAGTCAACGATCACGTCCAGGATGGTGCCGTCGAGACGCCTTGCGTTGACCGTGACCCGGGTTGCGCGCGCGAGCGGGCCGTCCATCCCGTCCACGGCGAAGGCCACGAGAAGCCAGAGGAACATCGTGGCCCAGTCGCCCTCGACCGCCGCGAGGAGCGCCAGCATGGCGAAGACGGCGCCGGATGCCGTGAGCAAATGGACAAGGTAGGCGTTTACCCGAGGCGTCATGAGGGCTTCATGGCGCATCTCGGACGGTTACGCCATGCATTTCGCAGGCGCCCGGTCCGCGTGCGGCGCTCGCCGGTGACGCCCGGTGCCGCTGCCGGGCGGCCTCCGGCAGGCCTCGTTGACGGCAGGCGCAGCGAGCTGCCTGGCCCGCAGCGCGGCATTCCGGGCCCCTTCGGCAATCGGGGTTTGACTCGCATTTGGCATTTGGCATACAGAATGCAAGCGGATCACTGACTGATCCTCGAAAACGATCCTAGGGAGCACGCAATGAAGAATTCTTTCCGAGCAAGGCTGGGCGCTGCTGCGATCCTCGCATCGGCGGCAATCATGGCTGGAGGTGCCGCAAGCGCAGACGAGTATCCGAGCAAGACGATCGAGGTCGTGACCCACGCCGGCAACGGCGGCGGGACCGACGTGACGACGCGCATGATGATGCTGCGCGCGCGCCGCGAGCTGGGCCAGGACATGGTCGTCGTCAACAAGAGGGGCGGTGGCGGCGCCGCGGCGCTCGAGTACTACAAGACCGTGCCGGCGGACGGCTACTCGATCCTGACCTTCACGGTCGGGCATGCGGCCGTGATGGCCAAGGGCCAGGGCGGCATGACGATCGACGAATTGCGTCCGATTGCGCGCGGCACGGACGACCCGCAGATCCTGATGACGAAGTGCGGCGCCTACGAGAGCGCCGAGGACTTCGTGGCCAGGCAGAAGGAGGCCCCGATCACCTACGGCGTGACGCATCTGGGCAACATCGACGACGTGTCCGCCTTCATGTTCACGCTGAAGGGCGGGATGAAGACGCCAAAGATGCTGCCCTTTGACGGTGGCGCGGAGCTCGCCACCCAGCTGGTCGCGGGCGCGGTGGACGCGGGCGTCCTGAACCTGGCCGAAGCCGGCGCGCAGATCGAGGCGGGCGAGATTTGCCCGACCGTCGTCCTGGCGGACGCGCGGATGGAGAAGATCGGCGACGTTCCGACCGCAAGGGAGCTGGGCATTCCGGTCAGCTTCTCGACCGTGCGCGGCTTTGCCGTGCATGCAGACACGCCTCCGGAAGTGGCCGAGAGGATCGAGGCCGCCCTGCTCAAGGCCATGAGCCACACGGTCTACCAGGGCTTCCTGACGTCGGTCGGCCTGGACAGCTCCTCGGTTGCGGGGTCGGATGTCTGGGGTCCGCAGATCGAGACCACGGTGAACGAGATGGCCGCGGCCCTGAAGGAGCTGGGCTTCATCGAATAGGCCCGCCCGGCATGCGGTGCGGCGCCCTTGCTTGCCGCATCGCATGTCGCCTGCCCTCCGCCCCTTCCGTTCGGATCCGCCGCTTCGCCTGCAAGGTGGGAGTCCATGACGCTGCCGACCGACAAACCCAAGCCGCCGGGCCGGCTGGAGCGCTGGCTCGTCCCGGTCCTGATCCTGGCCTTTTGCGGCGCGACATTCTGGGTGAGCACGACCTTCAAGGAGATGCCGCCGATCCTGAAACGCGGCATCCAGCCCTCGGACTTCCCGCAGCTTCTGGTGGTGCTGCTGGTCTTCCTGACGCTCCTGATGGCCTGGAGGGATCCGGTCCGCGTCCGCGACAGGCTCGCGGGCAGCACCGTTGGCACGATGGCCCTGCTTGCAGGGTTCGCGGCGCTGACGGGCATTGACCTCTTCCTTGCCATCGGGGCGTTCGCCACGGCGCTGGCCCTGCTGTGGGGCGAGCGGAGGTTGCCGGTCCTGGTCCTTGTCGGGGCGCTTGTGCCGGCGGCGATATTCTTCGCCTTCGACCAGGTCTTCGAGATCCGCTTCCCGCGCGGGTTGCTCACCAGTCTCTGGTACGGGTGAGCCCATGGACGCGCTGTTCCAAGGGCTGTCATCCCTGTTCGACCTCCATCTGCTGCTGCTGATTCTCTGCGCGACCGTCGGCGGCGTGATCATCGGCGCGCTGCCGGGGCTGAACGCGACGACCGGTGCGGCGCTGCTGCTGCCCTTCACGCTGACCATGGAGCCTGTGCCCGCGATCGCCACGATGACGGCGATCTACTGCTCGGCAACCTTCGCAGGGGCGATCACCGCGATCCTCATCAACACGCCCGGCACCGCGGCCAGCGCCACGACCTGCCTGGACGGCTACCCGCTGGCCCAGCAGGGCCAGGCCGGGCGCGCCCTTGGCATGGCCGTGGTCGCTTCGACCTTTGGCGGCATTTTCAGCGTGATCTGCCTGATGCTGGCGGCGCCCCTGCTGGCGCGCGCGGCCTATCACTTCTCGCCGCCCGAGTACTTCGCGCTGACCCTCTTCGGCTTGTCCATGCTGGCCTCGATCGGCGACGGCTCGTCCGTCAAGAACCTGATCGCGGGCATGTTCGGCATCCTGATCGCAACGATCGGCGTGGACAACCTGACCACGGTCGAGCGCTTCACCTTCGGATCCTACCACCTGTACGAGGGCGTGGGCTTCGTGCCCGTCATGATCGGCGTGTTTGGCATCTCCGAGCTGCTGGCGCAGTCCGAGAGGCTTCGCCTCAGGCGCGAGGCGATCCGCATGAAGTCGGTCGAACTGCCCGGAGCCAAGGACTACCGGGACAGCTGGCGCGCGATCGTGCGGTCCTCGGGCATCGGCACCTTCATCGGCATCCTTCCCGCTGAAGGCGCGACCGTGGCCTCGATGATCGGCTACAACGAGGCAAGGCGCTGGTCCCGCAACCCGGAACTGTTCGGCAAGGGGGCCATCGAAGGCGTGGCGGGGTCCGAGGCCGCCAACAACGCGGCCACCGGCGGCGCGATGGTGCCCACGCTGGCGCTGGGCATACCCGGCTCGGCCACGGCGGCGGTGATCCTGGCCGGGCTGATGGTGCACGGGCTCCAGCCCGGGCCCGGCATGTTCGCCGAACAGGCTGATTTCGCCTACGCGATCTTCTGGTCGATGATGCTGGTGAACCTGCTGTTCTTCGTTGTCGGCCTGCGGGGCGCCAGGATCTTCGCCCGCGTGACCCTCATACCGGTCGAGGTGCTGTGGCCGGCGGTCTTCGCGTTCTCCATCGTCGGCGCCTACGCCCTGGACCAGTCGATGTTCGACGTCTGGGTCGCGCTGGTCTCTGGTGTCGTCGGCTACTTCATGCGCCGCTACGGCTTTTCCGTCGTGCCGCTGGCCATCGGCCTGATCCTGGGCGGGATGCTCGAGCAGCGCCTGGGCCAGTCCATGGTGATGCTGGACGAGAAGTGGTGGCTGATGTTCACCCGTCCCCTGACCCTGCTGTTCCTCGTGCTGACCGCGCTGGCCTTGTTCGGTCCCGCGATCTGGAGACGCCCGTCGAAGCGCCGCGCGCCGCGCGACCCCGCAGGAGAGTGACATGAGCAGGATAAAGTCTGTCCGCACGCGCGTCTGGAACTGGACCGGCCCGACCGTCCCGCCGACGGGCAACTTCTGCACCAACGCCTCGGACGCGCTGCGGAACGACGGCGACGCGATGTCGCCCTTCCGCTTCCACCAGTGGCTGACCTGCGAGGTCGAGGCGGAGAGCGGCGTCATCGGCATTGGCAACGCCGCGCTGGCGCCCACGGTGGTCAAGAAGGCGATCGACGACTGGTATGCGCCGATGGTGATCGGCGAAGACCCGTTCGACTGCGCCCATGTCTGGGAAAAGATGTACCGTCGCAGCCATGCCTGGGGGCGAAAGGGCGTCGGCATGACGGCGATCAGCGCCGTGGACATCGCGATCTGGGACCTGATGGGAAAGCTCGCCGGCAAGCCCGTCTTCAAGCTCCTCGGCGGGCGGACCAAGGAGAGGATCCCGGTCTATTACTCTAAGCTCTATGCCGGTCCGATCGAGGAGATGCAGGCCGAGGCCGAGACGGCGGTGAAGAACGGCTGCAAGGCCTTCAAGTCCCGGTTCGGCTACGGTCCCAAGGACGGCATGGCGGGCATGCGCGAGAATCTCAAGCGGGTCGAGGCCGTGCGCGAGGTCATCGGCTACGACCGCGATCTCATGCTCGAGGCCTACATGGGCTGGAACCTCGACTACACGCGCCGGATGCTGCCCAGGCTGGAGAGGTACGAGCCGCGCTGGCTGGAAGAGCCGGTCATTGCGGATGACGTCGACGGGTACGCGGCGCTCAACCGGGGCCCGATCCCGATCTCGGGCGGCGAGCACGAATTCGGCCTGATCGGATGCACGGACCTCCTGCGCAGGGGCGCGGTCAGCGTCCTGCAGTACGACACGAACCGGGTCGGCGGCATCACGGCCGCCCAGAAGATCAACGCGGTTGCCGAGGCGTTCCAGGTCCCGGTGGTCCCGCATGCCGGCCAGATGCACAACTATCACCTGACGATGGCGAACGTGAACTGCCCGATCAGCGAGCATTTCCCGGTCTTCGACGTGGAGGTCGGCAACGAACTGTTCTACTACATCTTCAAGGGCGAGCCGAATGCCGTTGACGGCTTCCTGCAACTGGATGACGAACTGCCGGGCCTCGGAATCGAGATCACCGACGAGCACGTCCGCAACTTTGAGATCATGGAGTAGGCATGGACGTTCCCGGGAACCTGATCGGCGACGCCGGCTCCGGGCCGCCCTCCGGCATCCGCGCCGCTTCTCCGAAGCCCGCCGGCCCTCACGTGCCGTCTCGCGTCCGGGAGGGATCCGGCCGCGGGCCGGGCGCGCAAGGGTCGCATGCCGGCGGCCTCCATGCCGCCGCCAAGACTTGCCGCATGTCGCCATGAAACCCTATTCCGGCATCTGGCCCGTCGCGCCGACCGCCTTCCACGACGATGGCACGCTTGACACCGAGGGCTCGGCCCGCGCACTCGACTGCATGATCGACCAGGGTTCCGACGGTGTCTGCATCCTGGCCAACTATTCCGAGCAGTTCCTGCTCAGCGACCAGGAGCGCCATGAACTGGCCCGGATGTCCCTGGGCCATGTGGCGGGCCGGGTCCCGGTCATTGTCGCGATCAGCCACTTTGCCACCGACATTGCAGTGGCGCGTGCGCGGCAGGCCAAGGAGATGGGCGCCGACGTCGTGATGATGATGGCGCCGTACCACGGCGCCACCCTGAAGGGCACCGCGGACCAGACCTTCGAGCACTTCGCGCGGGTCGGCGAGGTCGGCATTCCGATCATGCTGCAGGACGCGCCCCTGTCCGGAGTCGAGCTGGCCGTGCCCCTGCTGGCGAGAATGGCGCGCGAAATCGAGATGCTCAAGCTCCTGAAGATCGAAAGCGCCGGCACGGCGGCCAAGCTGCGCGCCCTGCTGGCCGAGGCGCGCGACCACATAGAAGGACCCTTTGACGGCGAAGAGGGCATCACGCTGATGGCCGACCTCGACGCCGGGGCCACGGGCACGATGACTTCGGCCACGATCACCGATCAGATCAAGCCTGTCGTGCGTCACCACCTGGCCGGGGACCGCGACAGGGCGCTCGCGGCCTATGCGCGCGTCCTGCCAGCCATCAACCACGAGAACCGCCAGTGCGGGTTCCGTGCCGCCAAGGAGGCGATGAAGGCCGGGGGCGTCATCAGGTCCGCCTTCTGCCGCCATCCGGTCCCCGCCCTGCCGGACCGTGCGCGCGCGCAGCTCCTCGAGCTGCTGCGTCCTCTCGACCCTCTTGCGCTCAGGTGGGGGCTCTGACGTGGGAGAACGGGGATGGGCAGAAGAGTTGCGGGAAATCGGAGGCGTCGGTCCTCGCAGGTCCCTGGCCGAACGCGCCGCCGATGCATTGCGCGAGTCCATCCTGCTCGGAAAGCTGCCGCCGGGCATTGCCGTGCCCGAACGCGAGCTTGCGGACGCGTTCAGCATCAGCCGGACCCCCTTGAAAGAGGCGCTCCGCATGCTCGAGAACGAAGGCCTGATCGTGTACGGGCCGACGCGCCGTCCCAGCGTGGCCGACCCCTCGCTTGAGGAGCTCGCCCAAAGCCTCGCGGTCCTGGGATCTCTTGAGGCGCTGGCGGGCGAACTGGCCTGCAGGCACGCCACCGAAGCGGAGATCTCCGAGGCCGCCGGGCTGGAAGAGCGCATGCGCCTGGCCGACGAGGGCGCGGAGCCGCTGCAGTTCTTTGGCTGGGACATGGAGTTTCACCAGACCGTCGTCCGTGCGGCACGCAACGTGCCGCTGCTGGAGTCCCACAGGACGTACAATGCGCGCCTCTGGCGGGCGCGCTTCATCTCGTCCAAGAACCGGATGGCGCGTGACCGCACCCTGGGCCAGCACGCGGACATCCTGGCCGCGCTCAAGGCCCGTGACGGGCAGGCCTGCGCCGGGCAGATGCGGCGGCACCTGGAAGCCGCGGTCGCCAACATCGCCGCCACGCAGGAGAGCCTGGCGAAGGGGAGGGAGTCGTGACCTTGAAGACCATCGCCCTTGTCCAAGGCGACCCCGGGGGCATCGGCCCGGAGCTCCTGCACGGGCTCCTGGGAGATGACGAAGTGCGCAACTGCGCGAACCTCGTGGTCATCGGCGCGCCCGAGGCGCTCGCGCTGGGCGAGGAGCGGATGGGATCCGGGACCGACGTGAGGCACGCAGCGCTTGATGCCGACCTTGACCCTGTCGACGGCCAGGTCCTGCATCTCGACCTGCCGGTGGACGGCATCGGGGACGTTCCCGTGGCCCAGGTCTCGGCCGCGGGCGGGCGATCCTCGATCGAGGGCCTGCGCCGGGCGTTCGAGCTGTCGCAGGCGGGGAGGGTCGACGGTGTCGTGTTCATGCCCTTCAACAAGGAATCGATGCATCTGGGCGGCAACGAATTCGCCGACGAGCTCGGCTTTGCCCGCGCGTTCTTCGGCCTCGAGACGCCGGCGAGCGAGTTCAACGTGGCCAATGGCATGTGGAACGGCCGGGTCACGAGCCACGTGGCGATGAGGGACGTGCCCGGTCTCCTGACGATCGAGAGGATCGAGGAAAGCATCGGGCTCACGGACAGGACCTTGAAGATGGCAGGCCACGGCCGTCCGCGCATCGTGGTGGCGGCCTACAACCCGCACGCCGGGGACGGCGGCCTGATGGGCGACGAGGAGATCCGCGTGATCCGGCCTGCAGTGGAGCGCGCGCGGCGCAGGCGGATCAATTGCGTCGGGCCCCTGCCTGCGGACACGCTGTGGCTCAAGGTGCGTGACGGCGAGTACGATGCCGTCGTGACGATGTACCATGACCAGGGCCAGATCGCGATAAAGCTGCTCGGGTTCGATCGCGGCGTGTCCGTTCTCGCCGGCCTGCCGGTCCCGGTCACGACACCTGCCCACGGCACGGCGTTCGACATCGCCGGCCAGGCGAAGGCGAACCTTCTGCCGGCAAGGAACGCGCTCGCCATGTGCCTGAACATGGCCGGCAACCGCAATGCGACCGCCGGCGCTGGTTCCGGAGCTGCCGCCTGAACCGGCGCCGGCGACCGGACCGTCGAACCCTTCCGGCCCGGGCGCGCGGCGAAACGCGGGCGGACGACCGGCCCGCTAGATCGCTCTTGGATGCGCCGCCTCGTAGACTTCCAGGAGCCGCGACGCGTCGACGGCCGTGTAAGCCTGCGTGGTCGAAAGCGACTCGTGCCCGAGAAGGTCCTGGATCGCGCGAAGGTCGCCGCCTGCATTCAGAAGATGCGTCGCGAAGCTGTGGCGCATGGCATGAGGCGTCGCGCTTGGCGGCAGGCCGAGCCGGGCGCGAACCGCCGCCATGAGTTTCTGGACGTGGCGCGGGCCGAGGGCTGCGCCGCGAACGCCGCGAAAGACGGGCTCGTTCCCGGCGATCTCGAACGGGCAGGCTTCGACATAGCCGGCGGCGGCTTGCCGCGTGACCGGAAGGACCGGCACGAGACGCTCCTTCCGGCCCTTGCCCCGGACGCGCAGGGTTTCGCCGAGCGGCAGATCCTTGCCCTGCAGCCCGAGCGCTTCCGAGATCCGAAGCCCGCAACCGTACATGAGCAGGACGACGGCCTGGTCCCTTAGAGCGACCCAGGGTGTCTTGGCATGTCGTCCGACCGCATCCAGCAGCGACCTTGCACCGCCCTCGTCAAGCGGTCGCGGGAGCTTGGCCGCAAAGCGCGGCCCCCGCCTCGAGAGAACGGCTGTCGGGTCGAAGCCGTCCCGTTCGGCCATCCAGGTCACGAAGCCCTTCACGGCGGACAGCGCCCGGGCCAGGGACCGGGCGCTCAGCCCCCGGCCGCGTTCATGCGCCATCCACGCCCGCATCGTGAGCGCATCAAGCCGGGCAACGGCGCCGGAGCCCGGGGCCTCCGCTTCGAAGTCCTGGATGAACTCGAGAAAGCTCCTCACGTCCAGGCGATAGGCTGCAACGGTCCTCTCCGAGCGGCCCGCGACGGAAGCGAGCTCGGCGAGCCACCGGTCAAGCGCGTCGCTTAGGTCCGGCTGGATCACTTGAGCCAGCGGCGAACAGCGCGCTCGAAGACGCTGCCCAGGAAGTCGAGGAGGTCGGTGCCCTGGCTGGACGAGAACTGGAGCGGTTCCTCGGAGGCAAGCGCAAGCAGGCCGCGCGACCGGGCCTTGCCGAAATCGAGCGCGATGCAGGCTTCGGACCGGACCCAGCCTGCCACCGGTCCGTACAGTGTCTGCGCGTCGCCGCGGAAGCGGCGCAGTGTCACGCGGCGCACGGGCGCTCCCTTTCCCAGGTAGTCCTCCATGAAGCCGGATTGCGTGCGGACGAGCGCGCCATGGCGGATGTCGGGCATGCCCCGCCCGCCGTCCTCCAGGGCCAGCCGGATCCGTCCGACGCGAAGAATGTCGGTGACTTCCGCATCAAGGCGGCTGAGGAAGTCCTCGAACGTCAGGGGCTCGAGCAGCTTGGTGACGGCATTGTGCACCTGATGCATTCCGGCGATGTTCTCGTAGGCGGCCGCCAGCACGGAACGATGCGTGTTCTCCAGGGATTGCAGGCGCTGTTCCAGCTGGTCCATCGCGATGCCCCTGATGTCGACGACGTTGCTGCCGCTCGTGCGTTCGCTTGCCGCCACGAGCGCTCGCATGACGTCGGGATCCTTCAGCACCACGCCGGGGTCGCCAAGAATGTGCGTGCGCACGTCTTCCCGGGCAATTGCCACCCGCTCGCTCATCTCTCCGCCTCTCTCTGGCCCTCGCTGCCGGCAAGGACCCTGTTTTGGGTGACTCTGGCAGGTGTGGCGGAAATTCTCAAGTGCCGATCCTCCTGACGGGCCAGCAGCCCCCGCGGTCGGGACGTGCAGCTGTTCGGCACGGCGCTTGACCTCGGGCATGCTCAGTGTGCGGAACTTCGCCAAGGCAGCCACAGAATGTCGGCCGGGGCGCTCGGACGACTTCACGCATGGCAGGCACCCGAAGTGCAACGGACTGAATCCGGCTGAGACCGAAAGTCATGGTCCTCCGGAACGCGCGTTGCGGCTGCCGCACGATACTGGAGACATCGCGCGCTTTGCCGGCCCCGGCTCAACCAGCAACAGTCCAATGCGCGTGCAACAAGCGGCCAGCCCTGTTGCACTTCAATGATTGATCCCATGAGACGACCTCAGGAGTCCGTCACGAAGGAGTCCGCCTCTTCTGAAATCGATTCCGGAGAAACGTCAGAAGAGCCGGTCCTGTCGCCCTTGATCGTGGGAGCCGGCCTTTGCCATGCCACCAGTCCGGCACCGTACCGTCCGTAGAACGCGGGAACCACCTGTTCCAGATCGGCAATGAAGTTCGACTGCTGGGTGAAGCGGGATCCCAGACGCTTCGATTCGAACAGGTGAAAGGACTTGGCCGCCAGGTGCTCCAAGCCATCTTCAACGATTCCCGCGTCATCGCGCAGGTCCGAGATCGAGTGCTGGGTCGATACGCTTCGATTTGGCCAGGAAACCCGCAGGTGGAGATCGGTCACGTCGTCCTGCTTGATCTGGCGGAGGAGCCAGTTCACGCGCGCCTTGCTGGACTTCCTGTCCTCCGGCGCACCCAGAGTCATCCCGACATCAATGCAGCGTCGCGCCAGATCTACCACGACCTCGAGCGGAGCAGAAGCATCGGGGATCTCCAGCAATGCCGAAAGCCGCTTGTTGCTCCGCGAGCTCGCGAGTTCGTCCTTCTGGCGCTGCTCCAGGTTGCGCAGATGTCTTCTCGGCAACCGTTGCGTGACCTGAGTTTCGGTCAGGCGGCTCAATGCCAGCGAGAGGTCACGTGTTTCCTGGTGCCATGCCTCGATCACCTTGGGGATTACATACTGAACTTGACAAGCGGCCTCAAACCCCCTATGTTCGAATCATCGGAAACGGAGATTTGACATGGCCAGCTCACCCGGAAAATCCTATCGCCAAGGCATCAGCCTCATTGAACTGACCGACATGTTTCCCGACGAGGAGTCGGCGGTCAAGTGGTTCGAGGCGGTGCGCTGGCCCGACGGCGTGCGGTGCTGCGGGCACTGCGGGTCAACGGCCACCCGCAAAGTTCCTAACGCCAAGCCGATGCCCTACTGGTGCACCGACTGCCGTTCCTATTTCAGCGTTCGGACAGGGACAAACATCGAAAAGTCCAGGCTTCCGCTCCGCAAATGGGTCTTCGCCATCTACCTGTTCGTGACGCACCTGAAAGGCGTTTCCAGCATGAAGCTGCATCGGGATTTGAAGATCACCCAGAAGACCGCCTGGTTCATGCTTCACCGTCTGCGGGATTCGTGGGGAAACTCGGGTCTTGAGAAGTTTGCCGGGCCAGTCGAGATCGACGAGACCTATGTCGGCGGGAAGCGGAAGGAACTGAAACAGGCGGGCATGGGGCGCGGCCCGGCTGGCAAGTCCGCAATCGTCGGAGCCAAAGACCGGAAGACCAAGAAAGTGACGGCGCGGGTTGTCCAATCCACCGATGCGTTAACGCTGCAAGGGTTTGTCGAAGGCGTCACGGAACCGGATGCGAAGGTCTACACTGACGAGGCACCGGCCTACAAGGGCATGGCCCGCGACCATGAGAGCGTGAATCATTCGGTCGGCGAGTATGTCCGCGACATGGCACATACCAACGGGATGGAATCGTTCTGGAGCATGATGAAACGCGGTTACGTCGGCACCTATCACAAGATGAGTGCTAAGCGGATCTTCATTTGGGGCCGGTCAGGCATCCTTCGCAAAACATGGGCCCGGCGGCCGGTTCCGGCGGATCCAGCCTGCCACTTACATGGCAACATCCCTGGCGGGGTCGATCTCCAGCAGCCCGAAGGCCCGGCGCTGCAGTTCCGTGGGCGTCGCCAGCAGCGGGAAGGCGTGGTCCGGACTGCCCTGCAGCGTCACCTCGTTCAGCGTCAGCGTGGCCAGGTCGGCGAGCAGCGTCGTGAGGCTGTGTACCGGAAGCCCGTCGGGCGTGCGCTTGTCCGCCGCCTTGGCCTTCGCGCTCTCCGAGACCTCGGCCTTCTCCACCGGGGAGCTCCGCTGAGCCCGGGCGCCCTCGCGATCGTCGTCCTCGAACAGGATCGGCGCGAGGCGCCGGCGCAGGTGCCATTCCACGTGGCACGCAAGCATGCAAAGGAACACATGCGCCCGGACGTGATCCTCGGAATGCACGTGCACGGGCCGGATCCGCAGCCGCGAGGCCTTCATCGTCAGGAACGCGCGCTCCACCTGCGCGAGGCTCTTGCAATCCTCCACGGCCGCTTCCGGCCCGAGTGACGCGGAATCCAGGCTGGTGCGGATCACGCAGACGCCGTCGAGCCGCGCCTCGGCGGCGATCCGGGCCTCGCGGCGGCGCCAGGAGATGCCGCCGTCCGTGACGTCGATCTCGAAGTGCTTCCCGACCGTAACTGTTCAGGTTCTCTCCAGGCCGGCGGCGCATCCATCGTGATCCTGCCTGGCAATCGGGGCAGCATGTCCCAAAGGCTTGCCGGCCAAGACGGCTGAAGCCGCCGGCGAGAGCAGCAGACAGGGCAGACAGGCTTCCCGTGCCAGAGACGATCGACGATCCTGGACAATTGGCCAGGCAGGTCTCCGACCTGACGGCGGCCCTCGCGGACCGCGATGCCGTGATTGCCGAGCTCCGCACAACGATCGCCGTCCAGGCCGGGCGCATCGCGGAGCCGGAGCGCCGGCTCGGGCTCGACAGTCCCAGCAGCGGCAGGCCGCCCTCGAGCGACGGGCTGGCGAAGCCGACGGCGGAGGAGCCGAGGAGCGCCGGCGGTCCCGCCGGCAGGAGAGCGGCCGGCAGCCGGGCGGGCAGAGGGGCCACGCGGGCAGCACGCTTGCGCGCCGCGAGGGTCCCCGACCGCGTCGCGGACCACCGTCCCGCGGCCTGCGCCGCATGCGGCGGCGCGCCGGATGCCGGGATGTCCGTCGGGTTCGCGGCGCGGGCCGGGTCCGCGACCTTCCGCCACCGCCCCCGCTCGAGGCGGCCGGGCACCGGGCGCACCGGTGCGTCCGCCCCGCCTCGCATGGGCGGAGACCCGCGCGGACTTTCCCGAGGGCGTGACGGCCCCGGCCGTCCACGGCCCGCGGCTGGCCGCCCTGGTCGTCTGTATGAGCGTTGCCCGGCCGGTCCCGCTGCGGCGGCCGAGGCAGACGCTGGCCGACCCGTTCGGCGTGCATCTGTCGCAAGGCACCGTCGCGGGACCGGTCGCAAGGGCCGCAGAACGGTTCGCCGGTCCCGCGCGCCACGTCCGTGACGCGGCGGCTTCGGCGCCCGGCAGGCACATGGCCGGGACCGGCATCCGCGTGCGCGGCCGCCTTGCCTGGCTGCACGTGGCGTGCACCGGACGCGGCCGGGGATGTCGCCCTGCGCCGCGCACGTCCCTCGCGCGAGCTCCGGGACCGGGCGGACTTCGACGGAGAGGACCGGGCGGAGAGGACGGCCCGCCTTCTGCGCCGCGCCGTCCACGCCGGCAGCCTGTCGTAGGGAAAGCCCCTTCCGGAACGCCTGGCGGACCTGATCGGCAGCCGCTGCGACAGCATCGTGGCCGAGGGCATCGCCATGCACGAGGCCCTGCCGCCGCCGGCGCCGCCGGGAAGGCGGGGACGGCGGAAGCGACGGCGGGGCCACAGCCCGGCCCTGCGGCTGCGGGACAGCCGGGACGGCGTGCTGCGGTTCACCCGCGACCCCGCGGTTCCCGCGCCCGACAAAGAGGCCGCGCGGGCGCTGCGCCCCCTCAAGGTGCGGCAGAAGATCTCCAGGAGCTTCCGGAGCGAGACGGGCGCCAGGAACCACGCGGCGCTGCGGACCGTGCTCGACACGGCCCGGAAACAGGGACGGAACCTGCTGGAGACCCTGCGGACCTCGCCGGAAGAGCTGGTCGCGCGGCTCGCCACGCGACATCCGGCCCAGGCGGGACGGGCCGCCCGGCCGGGCGGGAAGCCGCCAGGATGGAACCTGAACAGTTACTCCCGACCTTCCTGCGGTTCGCGTCCCGGCCCACCCGCCGGTCGATGGCCTCGCGCCCCTTCAGCCGGCCCGCGCGCACCGACGCCGCGATCGCCTCCAGCGCCTCCTCGGCGGTCTGCAGCAGCGCCTCCCGCTTGCGGGCACGCTCCTGCCGCAGCCTCGGGTTCAGGCAGACCATCAGCCGCTCGCCGGGGAAGTCCGGCCCCGTGACCTCCGCCACCGCGTCGGGAACCAGCGCCTCGGGCTTCAGCGGGGCCGGGGCGCCGTCCGCGCCCTCCCTGAGCAGCTTGCGGATGTCGCCCGTCTTCAGCGCCGAGATCCAGTCGAGCCCCGAAGGCGCGAGGTCCTCCCGGATCCGCGCCGTCGCCGTCATCCCCCGGTCGCCCGCCAGCGCCACGCGGCCGATCCCGAAGCGTGAGCGGACCTTGTCCGCCTGGGAGGCCACCGTGGACGGGTCCCCGGCGTTGCCGGCGAACACCTCCACCGCCACCGGGCAGCCGTCCGCGGCGCAGAGCAGGCCGCAGGTGACCTGCATTTTGCCCCTCTTGCCGTCGCGGTTGTGGCCGAAGGCCGCCAGCGGGCAGCAACGTCCCTCCAGGTAGCTGGACGAGACGTCGTAGAGAATCAGCGTGTTCCCGCCCGTCAGGTGCCGGTTGGCAAGGCTCCGCTCGATCCAGGGCTGGCGCGCCAGCAGCCAGTCGAGCATGTCCAGCATCTCGTTGCCGGTGACGGGCCCGAGCCCGAGCAGGGTCCCGAGGCTCGTCGACGCGGTCTCCGGATCCAGCGCCCGGGCCGTCGCCAGCCTGGAGGCGGGGTCGATGATCCGCGCGACGACGGCCGCCACGGCGAGATCCCGCATGCGGTCCGCCTTCCGGCCCAGGACACGGACCAGCCTCGGAAAGTCTTGATGTAGCAGGGGCGTTCGTGTAGGCCACAAGTGATTGAGCCGTCAGCGCGGTAACGCTGACGGCTCGGTTGCCACGTTGGTTCAACGACGGCGGGGCAACAAGGGCCGGATAGCCCTTGTTTCCAAGCCTGTCAAGACCAGCGTGGCTATCGTCAGCAATTCCCGCCAGCCTGACCGTCGGTGCGCGAAGGCGCGGTCATGGCGGGCGGCGGTTCCGTGTGCGCACGACCGGCGGCCGGGCGGCGGCCCGGGATCGTGGCGTTGCCGGCGAAGGGCGGGATCGGGGCCGTCCGGGCGTGGCCGGGACGGCTACGGGCCGTCGGGGAGCGTCCCGGCAAGTTCGGGCTTCTTCATGTTCCCTGACATGGCGAGACAGAAGGTCCGCCAGTCCGGGATGCCGACGTCTGGAACAGGCTGCGCATCCGGTTCCGGAGGCAGGGGATGCGCTTCTGGCGTTCCCGCGCCTTCCCGAACGGCGGGCGGCAGTGCCGCTGCACCGGTCGATCAGGAAGGCGGGCATGGCGAGCGTCATGAAGACGCCCCATGGGCGGTTCCCGCCATGGCCGGAGCCGTGCCCGAAGCTGCAGCCCTCCCGCGTCCCGGTGCCCGGAACGTCTCGTTCCCGGTCGCCCGCCTGCGGCGGCCGCACCGCATGACGGACACGCCGCGTCCCGGACGGGCGGGAGGTCGGCGGCCCGCGAGAACCTCCGGACCCTCCCTTTCGTGCCGGTCTCCCCGCATCCGGGCATGTCGGTCTTCAGGCCGAAGTTCGCGTCGTCGGCCGGCAGGCCGCGGTCCCGTTCGAAGCGGTGCACGATGCCGGTCTTCCCGTCGCGCCTCTCCCATGTCTCCTTCGTCCCGCTGGCATCGAACCAGCCGGACGGCGGCCCGTGGTCGCCCGGCTTCGCGCCCGGGACGGGCGGAAGCCCTTCTCCGCTCACGCAGCCTGACGTGCGGCCCGCCGGCCGCCGGCCCGTCCCCGGCGCCGGCCGCCCTCCCGTGTGCGGACGCTCCCGGCGGAGGTCCCCGGCGAGCCGCCTCAAGGCGTTCGGCTCGCAGTCGTTCCTCCTCCTGCCGTCCTCGTTCCGGACCGGCTCCGGGGCCGGCGGGAACGCCCCGGCGTGGTCGGGACGGACGGTCGCCGCGCCCGGAGCCTGACGGCAGGAGGTCCTCGACCCGTCCGGCGGGTCCTGGCGCGAGCGGCGCCTGCAGACGGCCCTGTGCGAGGAACGGCGGCCGGTCCCGTCCGCCGGGAGCGGAGACGCCCGCCGGACGCCGTCCGGCCCTCGAGGACCTTCCCGCGCTGCAGGGCGGCGTGGACGCCCCCGGACCGCAGCGGCGCAGGCCGCGGGGGCCGGCCCCGTCGAGCCGCTCGCGCATCCGCGTGTCCGACGGCGCCTTCCCCACGCCGAAGAGCGCGCGCAGGTTCCGCGCCCGGACCGGGTCCTCGCCGCCCCGCACCTGCCGGCCGGACTGCAGAAGCGACGGGATCCCGGGCGAGAAGACCGCGAGCCCCGACGTCAGGCCTACCGGAAGGCTGAAGTCGCGCGTGACGGTCGGGTCGGGGATGCGGTCGAAGCATGCACGCACGGCGCGAAGCACGGCCCTGGCATCGACGGATGCCTGCGAAAGGAATCTCCGGACATCTGCTGCCCGGCTCCTGCCTGGCCGCGGCAAGGCCGGTCCGGCGGGAAAGGCCTGTGACAGGAAGATTCGTGGCTGCCGCGCAACCGACTGACAACAAACGAAAGGAAATCCTGTCGGGAATTGCTGGGCTATCGTTGGATGCCCGCGTAGCTCAATGGATAGAGCATGGGTCCGCCAAACCTCGGATCCGGGTTCGAGTCCCGGCGCGGGCACCAACGAATCACTTGGACGCTTGCTGCCCCTTGATCAGCTTGCCGATCTTTTCCTCTTGCGCCGCGAACTGGGCTCCCATGTTTTCGTTGGTCGTCTTGATCTGGTCGTTGACCTCGGTGCGCAGGTCGCCAACTTCCGTGCGAACCGCCTTCACCTGATCGGTCAACGGCTGCACCGCTCCCTCAACTGCTTCCTTGAACACCTTGCGCATTGCGTCAGCCAAAAGGTCGACGCTTCCGTTCAAGCTGGACTTGGACATTGGCTCTCTCTCTCCCGGGTTATTGTTGGTCCCACGAACATGCGACGCATGGCTCTGGTCTGACCCTGATCCCTAGTTATGCGTCAACCTGCATTCACGCAACCCGGAAAGAAGTACGTGATCACATACCCTGTTTTGTAATCACTAAAGACACTTGAACACTGTCCACTGAGCCTTGCTTATGGTCGCGCCGTAGCCGAAATCAACCGTCCCTATCGTTTCGATCTGGCGATCCACCATGTAAGCCTGCCGATATCCGAGTTCTTGGCAATGCGCGTTCATAGCAAGTCCGGCTTGCTCATGATGGAAGCCCAGGTTTGCTGCGCCCTGATACACGTAACCAAGGGTGCCATCACCCAGCGCAATAGGCGTCGGGTGCACGCTGCCAGTGCTTGGCATGTTCTCTGCCGAGCAGGCAGCCAAGAGGCAGGTCGCCGCCAGCGCCACCGCGAAGTTTGTTTTGACCATGACAGGCTCCAATTCAAAATGCCGCTGTCATGCTATCGGGGTTGCCCGCCATGTCAAGTTCAGTATGTAATCCCCATCACCTTGATTGCCTCATGCGAATTCGCCGATACGTCACCGCCAGCGGAAACCAGCCTGTTCAGTTCGGTCCATTCCCTTGGCATGCGGTCGAAGCCGCGTACGCCCGCGCTCTCATGTGCCAGGAAGCGACGAAACTCGTTCAAGAGGACGAGCTGGTCATGACTGGCGATGGACTGCTGGCCGATCAGCAGGTCAGCGGTGGTGAGAACGTGCATCCATGACCAATGAATGACCGGAATCCTGGAACGACTGTAACTGTTCAGGTTCCATCCTGGCGGCTTCCCGCCCGGCCGGGCGGCCCGTCCCGCCTGGGCCGGATGTCGCGTGGCGAGCCGCGCGACCAGCTCTTCCGGCGAGGTCCGCAGGGTCTCCAGCAGGTTCCGTCCCTGTTTCCGGGCCGTGTCGAGCACGGTCCGCAGCGCCGCGTGGTTCCTGGCGCCTTCGGCGCTCCGGAAGCTCCCGGAGATCTTCTGCTGCACCTTGAGGCAGGACCATTTTATTTTCGGGTTCCGGCGCCTGACGTGACGGCAGGCGGGCGTGGCTGAGGCGGTTCGAGCCACCGCCGCACCGGTTGCGACGTTGCCTGCTTGCCTTCCCGGGCTTTCCGGACACGGTTTTCGGCGTGTCCGGGCACGGCTGTCCCGCCGCGCCGTCTGGCGGCGCGTTCCGCGTGCCCTTCACGCGGCCGGGACCGGAGGATCATGTGCCGGGCGGGTCCAGGATCAGGTCGAGGGCCTCCCGGGCGCGGGCGGGCCGGTGCACCGTCCACCGCAGGCTTCCGCCGGTCGACAAGGGCCTCCCGGGCGCGGGCGGGCCGGTGCCGGTTGGCCTCGGGCATGTGGCCGAAGCGACCGTCGCATCGCACGACGGCGATGGCGGCGTTGGTCAGGCAGGAGAGGTTGCGCGGCAGGTTGCGGACGTGCGCCCGGCACCGGTCCTCGTCACAGGTGAAGTCGCGCACGCAGTGCACGCGGTTCTCCATGGTCCAGTGGTTGCGCACCGGCTCGAGAAGCGCCTCCGGCCCGGCGCGTTCCGGGCCGAGCGAGGCGGGCGCCAGGCCGCCTCGCGGCTGCGCTCGCCGGTCCTGGGGACCTCGCGCTCGCGTTCGACGCGGATGGCCTGGCGGCGCCCGTGAAGGGCGGACTGGCCGTCCCGTTCGGCGCCGGCGGGTCGACGGTGGCGCAGCGGCGGCGCTCGAGGCGTCCGTGGCCCTTGTCGACGGTCTCGTGCGAGGGCGCGCCGGTGAAGTCGATCGCCCCGGGATCGTCGTGGATGGTCTCCTGGCTGTCCCTGGCCGCGGTGACGACATGGTCGGCGCGGCGTGCGAGAAGGCTGCGCGCGGTCACGTGCCGGGCGTGCATCGCGTCCACGGTGACGACGCGTCCGGTCACGTCGAGGCTGCCGGAGAGCGCCCGGACCGCGGGGATCTCGTTGCTTTTGTCCTCCACCTCGACCTGCCGCAGCACCAGGCCGGTTCCGTGCCCGGCCGCCGCGACCGTCATCCGCCGCCCGTCCTCCGTCTGCCGCGAGGCGCCGCGGACGTCCTTGCCGTCCATGGCGAGCGGCGTGCCGGCGCCGGCCCTCTGGGCGGTCCACCGGCCGATGGCCTCGTCCAGCGTGTCGGGCGGCAGGTCGGCGAGGATGTTGTGGAAAGTCGTGATCGAGGGCGCGGTGTGGCGCTGCCTGCTCGGGCTGAAGAACGCTCCCGCCGCCTCGGGCCGCTCCTGCGGGAGCAGGGCGGCGAACCGGGCGAAGGCGGTGACGCCGCGGCAGCCGGCGAGCCGGGCCGCGACGGCGATCGTCAGCACGGTCTCCAGGGGATGGCGCCTGCCCCGGGCCTTGCGGAACTCGGGCACCTCGCCCAGGCATTCGAACAGGCTGCGCAGCCGGGGCGCGGCCATCGGCGCCGCGTCGTCGTGCCGCCGCGCGTTCCACGCGTCCGGGATCCCGTCCCGGCCCGTCGCCCCGGCGGCGTCGTCGGCGAGTCCGTGCATGAAGATCTCCTTGGGCTGGCCGTGATGGTGGAAGCGCGCCGTTCCGCCGGACCCGCGCGTCAGCCCCGGCGAGCGCCGGTTCGACGCGCGTCAGCCAGCGCCCGTGAACCTCGAGACGTCGACGAACGTCTCCGCGAGCAGGGCCGGATAGCCGTGCACGGCCTGGATGTCGGCGGACAGCCGGCGCAGGCCGGGCCCGGCACCCGGGACGCCAGGTTCGGCACCCGCCGTGGCGCGGGATGACGAAACGGGAGTCGTTGCAGACCAGGTGCAGGCGCCGGAACTGCTGCGCCGGCGACCACCCGATCCAGCGGTCCCGCGCCGTCGGCCTGGACGCGCCCGGCTGCCAGCCGCCAGGCGCGAGCCAGGTCCCGCCGTGCAGCGCGACCCGGGCAGCAGGCCCTTGCCGACGATGCCGTGGAACCGCAGGCAGTGGTGCTCCTCGACCAGACGGTCCCGGAGCCGGTGCTCGCGCGCCCCGTGCGTCGGGCGCACCGTGACCGCGCGCAGGTCGATGGACGACTCCGGTGTCGGAAGAACCGCCATGGCCCGACATTGTCACATCCAATATCAAATGGCCAGAGTCTGGATCGCCGGATCGCCGTGCTGCCAGCGGAGGACTAAAAAATCGCCCAGCGATTCCCGACAGAATTTCTTTTCGTTCATTGTCAGCAGGTTGCACGGCCGTCACGAATTTTCCTGTCACAGGCCTTTCCCGCCGAATCGGCCTTGCCGCGGCCAGACAGGCAAAGGCCGGGCAGCAGATGTCCGGAGATTCCTTTCGCAGGCATCCGTCGATGCCAGGGCCGTGCTTCGCGCCGTGCGTGCATGCTTCGACCGCATCCCCGACCCGACCGTCACGCGCGACTTCAGCCTTCCGGTAGGCCTGACGTCGGGGCTCGCGGTCTTCTCGCCCGGGATCCCGTCGCTTCTGCAGTCCGGCCGGCAGGTGCGGGGCGGCGAGGACCCGGTCCGGGCGCGGAACCTGCGCTCGCTCTTCGGCGTGGGGAAGGCGCCGTCGGACACGCGGATGCGCGAGCGGCGCGACGGGGCCGGCCCCCGCGGCCTGCGCCGCTGCGGTCCGGGGGCGTCCACGCCGCCCTGCAGCGCGGCAAGGCGCTGGAGGGCCGGACGGCGTCCGGCGGGCGTCTCCCGGTCGCGGCGGACGGGACCGGGCACCACTCCTCGCACAAGGCCGGCTGCAGGCGCCGCTCGCGCCAGGACCCGCCGCGACGGGTCGAGGACCTCCTGCCGTCAGGCCCTGGGCGCGGCGACCGTCCGTCCCGATCACGCCGAGGCGTTCCCGCCGGCCCCGGAGCCGGTCCGGAACGAGGACGGCAGGAGGAGGAACGACTGCGAGCCGAACGCCTTGAGGCGGCTCCCGGAGGACCTCCGCCGGGAGCGTCCGCACACGGGAGGGCGGCCGGCGCCGGGGACGGGCCGGCGGCCGGCGGCCCGCACGTCATGCTGCGTGAGCGGAGAAGGGCTTCCGCCCGTCCCGGGCGCGAAGCCGGGCGACCACGGGCCGCCGTCCGGCTGGTTCGATGCCAGCGGGACGAAGCAGGCCTGGGAGAGGCGCGACGGGAAGACCGGCATCGTGCACCGCTTCGAACGGGACCGCGGCCGGCCGGCCGACGACGCGAACTTCGGCCTGAAGACCGACATGCCCGGATGCGGGGAGACCGGCACGAAAGGGAGGGTCCGGAGGTTCTCGCGGGCCGCCGGCCTCCCGCCCGTCCGGGACGCGGCGTGTCCGTCATGCGGTGCGGCCGCCGCAGGCGGGCGACCGGGAACGAGACGTTCCGGGCACCGGGACGCGGGAGGGCTGCAGCTTCGGGCACGGCTCCGGCCATGGCGGAAACCGCCCATGGGGCGTCTTCATGACGCTCGCCATGCCCGCCTTCCTGATCGACCGGTGCAGCGGCACTGCCGCCCGCTGTTCGGACGGGCGCGGGAACGTCAGGAACGCATCCCCTGCCTCCGGGACCGGATGCGGGAACCGGCCGGACCTTCGTCTTCCAGGACTGGAAGACCCTCTGCCGCGCGCTCGCGGGGGAGCCTGGCAAGGAGGACCATGCCGGCCCGTCCGTGCCGGGCCGTGACCGCCCCGGCCACGCCCGGACGGCCCCGATCCCGCCCTTCGCCGGCACCGCCACGATCCCGGGCCGCCGCCCGGCCGCCGGTCGTGCGCACACGGAACCGCCGCCCGCCATGACCGCGCCTTCGCGCACCGACGGTCAGGCTGTCGGGAATTGCTGCAACCAGCACAGTCGGCCTTGCCCTGCTGCCCTGCTTGAACCTTGTCTTGCCTGTCGATTCCCGCCCGGAAGGGATTCCCTTCCCAGCTGCGCTGCAAATTTCACCGCGCGGTCCGTCGCGAACTGCTGCATTCTGGAGCCAAATGCGCGGAGCGACCGCCGCGAAGCGGCAATCAGCCGATCACCGCTCCCGGGTTCATGATGCCCAGGGGGTCAAGCGCCGACTTGATCGCGCGCATTGCCGCCAGCTTCGCCGGATCGGCGTAGCGCTCCAGCTCGCCGGACTTGGCGCGACCGATTCCATGCTCCGCGCTGAAGCTGCCCCCACGGGAGGCAACCATGTCGTGAACCGCCCGGGTGACGGCCGGCGCCCGGTCCAGGCAGGCATCGCGACTCCCGCCTCCGGGCGGGAAGACGTTGTAGTGAAGGTTGCCGTCCCCGAGATGCCCGAACGCGCTGATCCGGCAAGGCAGGATCTGCCGGATCCGTGCGCCGCATTCCTCGATGAATCCCGGAATCTCGGAGAGCGGCAGCGAAACGTCATGCGAGGCGATGGCGCCGATTCTCCTGTTCGCGTGTGGAACCGCCTCGCGGAGCGCCCAGAAGTCCGCCCGCTGCCGATCGCCCTGCGCGATCCGGCCGTCCAGCACGAGGCCGGCCTCGGAAGCGCGTTCGTAGATCACGCCCATCCGTTCCACGGGATCGCTGCCCGGACCCATGCCGAGTTCGGTCAGCACCGCCCACGGGGGAGCCTTGTCGAACGGATGCCGCAGGGCGGGCTGCGTCTCGGCGAGGAACGCGAAGGCCTCCGCGGGGACCAGCTCGAATGCCGAGACCGTCTCGCCTGCCTGCTCCCGGCAGATCGTCAGGAGCGACAGCGCGGCCCGAGGCGAGGCGACGGAAAGGAACGCGGTCGCCGTCCGGGCCGGCCGGGGCAGCACCCTGAGCGCGGCCGCGGTGATCACGCCCAGGGTGCCTTCGGAGCCGATCAGCAGGTGTCGCAGGTCATAGCCGGTGTTGTCCTTCTGGATCCGCTTCAGCGCGTGCAGCACGCTTCCGTCGGGCAGCACGGCCTCGATGCCGAGACAGAGATCCCGGGCCATGCCGTAGCGAAGCACGTTGAGGCCGCCGGAATTGACCGACAGCGCGCCCCCGAGCCGAGCGGCGTCCTGGCTGGCATAGCTCAGCGGGAAAAGGCGGCCGGCCTCGGCGGCGGCCGCCTGGACGCCGGCAATGGTCATGCCGGCCTCGGCGACGATCACGTCCTCCTCCGGAAAGGTCCCGCGGACCGCCGCCATCCTCTCAAGCGACAGAACCAGCGGGGCGGGGAAGCCGGTCGCCACCTGGCCCGCCACAAGGCCCGTGCCGCCGCCATACGGCACGATTCCCACCCGGGCCGCGGCACAGGCCCGCACGATCGCGGACACCTCCTCGAGGCTTGCCGGCAGGGCCACGTGCCGGGACGTTCCGCTGAACAGGGACCGGGGTTCCTCGAGGTAGGAACGGTCCGCCGGCCTGACCCTGACGCCCGCCCGGCCGAGGGCTTCGGCAAGGGAGTCGTCTGCCGCGTTCAGCATGGGCTGCCGGGTAGAAGGCCGTTCCGTCCCTGTCAATCCGCGTCATTCCGAATCGCGGACGAAGGCCGGCTGGAGCACGACGACCGTCGGGCGCGACGGCAGGCTGCGCAGGGACACTTCCATCTCGGCGCCAGGACGGCGGTCGATGTCGAATTCGTCGCGCACGCCGTCGATGAAACGCTCCAGCGACCGCCCGGAAAACCAGTGCATCGGAAGCACGACCGAGCTTCGCAGCCGCTTGACGATCCGGATCATCGTGGGCAGGTCGACGGTCATGCCGCCGTCCACGGCCGCCATGACGACGTCCAGGCGCCCGATCGCGGCATAGGTCTCTTCCGACGGCTCGTGGTGCAGGTGGCCGAGGTGGCCGATGCAGAGCCCGGCCGCCTCGAAGACGAATATGGAGTTGTTGTCCTCCACGGCCGCGCCGCCGCCAAACCGGTCGCGGATGTCGGTGGTCACGTTCCGGACCAGCATTTCGCCTAGGTCGAGGTAATGGTCGGCGGGAACGCCGTTCCGTTTCCAGCCCTGCAGCACATGGGGTATGTCGGGATGCGGAAAGGCGGTCCAGTGGCTCTCGTGCGCGATGTTCATCGTCACCACGTCGGGCACGAGCCCGGCGTCCCCGATGAACCCGGCGTAGTCGGTGACGGCATTGAGGCCCCCGTGGGTCTGGATCAGGTACATGGAGTGGTCGACGTACCTGAGCCGGACGGTGAACTCGTCCTTGACCGGCGTGTTCCAGGCGACCCTCTGGACATGGGCCGTCCCGGGGGCCCGCTCCGCAATCGCGAAGCAATGGCTGGGACGGCGGTCCTGGGCCTGCGCCGCGGCAGCGGCGCAGGCCCAGGAAACGACGAGCATGGTGCGCATGAAGCTGTTCATGAAGCTGTCCTCCCGTTCGCAAGGTTAGCCCGGCGCGCGCGTTTCACAAGCGCTTCCCTTCGTGTATTCCTCCTTGGGCGCGCAGGTTCTTGCGAGCACGGGAGGAGCCGCGCATGACCTATGTCATGGCCGTTGACCAGGGCACCACGTCCAGCCGCACGATCCTGTTCGACGGCGACCTGAAGATCGCAGCCGTCGCCCGCAGGGAGTTTCGCCAGCATTTCCCCGCAGGCGGCTGGGTGGAGCACGACCCGGAGGATCTCTGGCGGACGGTTCTCGAAACCGCGCGGGAGGCGATGGAACGCGCCGGGGCGACCGCCGGCGACATCGCGGCGATCGGCATCACGAACCAGCGCGAGACGACGCTTGTCTGGGACAGGGCGACCGGCAAGGCCGTGCACAACGCCATCGTCTGGCAGGACCGCCGGACGGCGGACTTCTGCGCCCGGATGGCGAGGGCGGGCCATGAGGAGGCCGTCGCCGCCAGGACGGGACTGCTCCTCGATCCCTACTTCTCGTCCACGAAGCTCAGGTGGATCCTCGATCAGGCTGACGGCGCGCGAGACCGCGCGGCCGCGGGCGAGCTGCTTTTCGGGACCGTGGACACATGGCTCATCTGGAGGCTGACAGGGGGCGCCGCCCACGTGACGGACGCCACGAACGCGGCGCGGACAATGCTGTATGACATCCACGAGGGGTGCTGGTCCCCGGCCATGTGCGAGCTCATGGGGATTCCGGAGAGGATGCTGCCCGAGGTGCGGGACTGCGCGGCGGAATTCGGCGTCACGACCCCGGACGTCCTCGGCGGCCCCGTTCCCGTTCTCGGCGTCGCGGGCGACCAGCAGGCGGCCGCCGTCGGGCAGGCCTGTTTCGAGAGCGGCATGGTCAAGTCCACGTACGGAACGGGGTGCTTCGCGCTTCTCAACACGGGCAGTGCGCCGGTGCGCTCGGACAACAGGCTTCTGACGACCATCGGCTGCCAGCTGGACGGCAAGCCGACCTATGCGCTCGAGGGCGCGATCTTCATCGCGGGCGCCGTCGTGCAATGGCTGCGCGACGGGCTGAAGCTGATCTCCGACGCCAGCGAGACCCAGGCCATGGCCGAAGCCTCCGACCCGGAGCAGCCGCTCACTTTCGTGCCCGCATTCACCGGCCTCGGCGCGCCGCACTGGAAGCCCGGCTGCAGGGGGGCGATCTTCGGCCTCGTGCGCAACTCGGGCCCCAACGAGCTTGCGCGCGCGGCGCTCGAAAGCGTCGGCTTCCAGACCCGGGACCTTCTCGACGCGATGAAGGCGGACTGTCCTGCGCTTTCCGGAGGCGCCCTTCGGGTCGACGGAGGCATGGCGGCCAGCGACTGGACGATGCAGTTCCTCGCGGACGTGACGGGGATGCCCGTGGACCGGCCCGGACTGCTGGAGACGACCGCGCTTGGGGTGGCCTGGCTGGCAGGCATGAAGGCGGGCGTCTACCCGGACGCGGCGACGTTCGCGGCCGGCCGCGCGTTCGAGCGGCGGTTCGAGCCCGCAATGGACGCAGGGACGCGCGAGGCGAAATGCGCCCGATGGAGCGCCGCCGTGAAGGCCTTGACGGCGGCATGACGCAGGATCGCGCGGCGCCCGGCCGGCCGCGAAGCGATTCCCGCGCTCACGCCCGGTGATACGGGCTGCCCGACAGGATTGATGCCGAGCGATAGAGCTGCTCGGCCAGCATCACCCGCACCAGCATGTGCGGCCAGACCAGGGGCCCGAGACTCAGGACGAGATCCGCCCGGTCCCGAATCGTCGATGCGATGCCGTCCGCGCCGCCGATCACGAAGGCGGCCTGACGGCCGCCCCGGTCGCGCCATGCTGCGAGCCCGGCCGCCAGGTCCGGCGAGTTCAGCGATGCGCCGCGCTCGTCAAGCACGACCAGCGGCCTGGCGCCGGCCGTCGCCTTCAGGAGCGGCCCGGCCTCTTCCTCGGCGCCGCCCTTCCGGGCGCTCACCTCCCGGACGTTCACGGGGCCGATCCCCACCCGCGCGCCGGCCCTGTCGGCCCGGGCGAGATAGCGGAGGACGAGATCGGCCTCGGGTCCCGGCCTGAGCCGGCCGATTGCGACGATCTGCAGCTGCATCGAACGCGGGCGCTCACTCGCCGGATGCGGCGGCCTCGCCCGGCGCGAGCCAGAGCCTTTCGAGCTGGTAGAACGCGCGCACTTCCGGCCTGAAGACATGGACGATCGCGTCCCCGAGGTCGATCAGCACCCAGTCGCCGGCTTCCTTTCCCTCGATCCTCGAGAGGCGGCCATGCTCCCGCTTCAGCCTGTCGACGAGATGCTCGGAAATGGCCGCCACCTGCCGGGACGAACTGCCCGAGGCGATGATCATCCAGTCCGCCATCTCGCTCTTGCCTCGGAGGTCGATCTTCACGACCTCCTCGGCCTTGATGTCGCCCAGGGATGTCAGGATGACGTCCACGAGCGATTCGCTCGTGAGCGTGTCGGCCTTGCCGGCTGCAGCCGTGCCGGCGATCTCGGCGGTCTCGCCACGGACCGCGTCGTTGATTTGCGACAGGACCTCGTCCTCCCCTGCTCGTTGCGCGAAACCGGCGGTCTCCGCGCTTCCGTGACCGGACTGTAGCACCGCCTTTCGCCGATTCCAATGGCGTCGCGTCCGCCCGGCGGAGCGATCGCGCTCGGGAGAGACCCCGGAAAGGCGCCGCCCCCGCCGGACGGAGCCCGTTCAGGCCTCCCTTCCCGTCATCCGGCGGCCGCAGGGGCCGGATCCCGCCATTTCATGGCCTTTCCCCCGGAGCGGCGCAGCCGGAGCGCGTTCGTCACGACGGCAACGCTGGAAAGCGCCATCGCCGCCGCTGCCAGCGTCGGCGACAGCAGGATGCCGAACGCAGGATGGAGCGCTCCCGCAGCGACCGGGATCAGCAGGATGTTGTAGCCGAAAGCCCAGGCAAGGTTCTGCCGGACGTTGCGCATCGTGTCGCGGCTGACGCCGATGGCCGTGACCACGCCCCGGGGGTCGCCGGACATGAGGACCACGTCGGCGGCTTCCGTCGCGACGTCGGCGCCGGTGCCGATGGCTATGCCCACGTCCGCCGCCGCGAGCGCCGGAGCGTCGTTGATGCCGTCTCCGACGAAGGCGGTCGTGCCCGAGCGCGCGAGGCGGCGTATGACGGCAACCTTGGCTTCCGGCAGCGCGTCCGCGAAGACCGCCCCGATCCCCAGCTGCCGGGCGATCGCCTCCGCCGCGGCGCGCCTGTCGCCGGAGACCATGGCAACCCGGTGGCCGGCGGCGGTCAGGTCCCTGATCGCGTCGACGGCGGCGTCCTTCACCGGATCCGCGACCGACAGGACGGCCGCCGGCCGGTCGCCGATGCCGACAAAGAACGCCGTCTCGCCGAGCCGGGCGCGTTCGGCGGCCACATCCGCCAGTGCGGAGACGTCAATCCCGGCCTCCGTCATCAGGCGGGCCGACCCGACCCGCACGCGCCGGCCGCCGACAGCCGCCATGACGCCGAGACCCGGCATCGACCGGAAGCCCTCGGCCTCCGGCCATCCTTCGACGGCCTTCGTGACGGCCCGCGCGACCGGATGTCCGGACAGCGCCTCCACCGCCGCCGCGTCCTCGAGAACCTCCGGGAGCCCGAACCCGTCGGCAATCTCGACATGCGCCAGGCGGGGCGCTCCTTCGGTCAGCGTGCCGGTCTTGTCGAAGGCGATCGCGTCGACGTCGCCCAGGCGCTGCAGCGCGTCGCCCTGCCGGAACAGCACGCCGAGTTCGGCAGCGCGTCCGGTTCCGGTCATGATCGATGTCGGCACGGCGAGTCCCATGGCACAGGGACATGCGACGATCAGGACCGACACGCCGGCGACAAGCGCGTGTTCCGGCGCGAAGGCAAGCCAGGCCAGGACGGTCACGGCGGCGACCAGCATGACGGCCGGAACGAAACGCGCGGCGACCCTGTCGACCAGGTCCTCCACGGGAAGGCGCGCGCCCTGCGCGTCCTGCACCATCTGCACGATCCTCGCAAGCACGGTGTCGCGGCCGACTCGCGTCGCCCTGACCAGGAGCGCGCCGTCCCCGTTCACGGTTGCGCCGGCAACGGCGTCGCCGCCAGCCTTGGGTGCGGGCAGGGGCTCTCCGGTCAGCATGCTCTCGTCGACCAGCGAACTGCCCTCCGCGACGATTCCGTCAACGGGAACCCGCTCGCCGGGGCGCACGCGCACCAGGTCGCCGGGCTGCAGGCGCGCGATCGGGCGATCCTCCTCGCCGCCTTCGGTCACGATCCGGGCAGTGCGCGGCTGCAGTCCTGCCAGGGCCTGGATCGCCGCGCCCGCCTTGCCCTTGGCGCGCGCTTCCAGGAACCGGCCCAGGAGGACCAGGACGACGATCGCGCCGGCCGTCTCGAAGTAGACGGCCCGTGCGCCGGCCGGGATCGTGCCGGGAAGGAACGTCGCCACCGCCGAGAACCCGAACGCCGCCGACGTGCCCAGAGCCACGAGGGCGTTCATGTCGGGACTGCCGCGCAGAAGCGACGGCACGCCGCTTTCCAGGAACCGGCGGCCCGGCCCCGCAAGAGCCGCGCCGACGAGCAGGAACTGAAGCGTCCAGCTTGCCTGGATCCCTATTGTCCGCGCCACGAAATGATGCGCGGGCGCGTAGGCATGGCCCGCCATCTCGATCAGGAAGACGGGCAGGACCAGCGCCGCGGCAACCAGCGTGTCGCGGGCGAGCCTGGCCGTCTCTTCCCGTTCATCCTGTCCGGCGCGCCCTTCGGAGTCGATCTCCAGCCCGTAGCCGGAACGCGCGGCGGCCGCCTTGACGTCACGGGCGGTCGCGTCCCCGTCCATGGAAAGGGTTGCGCTGGCATCCGCAAGGTTGATCCGCGCGTCGTGGACTCCGGGAACGGCGGCGAGGGCGGCTTCCAGGCGCGTCTTGCAGGATGCGCAATGGAGTCCCTTGACCCGGAACCGCCGCATTGACCGAGCTGAGCCGTCCATGTCCGACGCTTAAAGTGGCCGGCCGCCCGGGCGTCAAGGCCGGGACCGCGGTGCCGCGGTCCCGGCGCGGGGCTTGGTAGTGTCTCGGTTTGAAATCGTCGCAATGACGAAACGGGGCGACCCGCAGGCCGCCCCGTGTGGATGGTGTCTGATGCCGGCCTGCCCGTCGCGCCGCCCCGCGGCGGATTCTCCGTCGCGAGCGGCGGGCGGCACCGTCTCTAGCGGCTGACGCAAAAGGCCTGTCTAGGGCCCGATTGTGTTGGGGGTGCAGAGAGGATACGAGACACCCCCGAACCGGCCGCTCTACGGGCCTTGTCTCGCGCGATAGACCGTGCGGCCCGGCCGCGTCACTGGTTGCCGCCGAGCAATTCGCCACCCGGACCGACCCGCGCGCAGCCCTTGCCGCCCATGAACAGGAAGTAGGCGCTGCCTGCCGTCGCATACCCACGTCCAGAAGCAGGCGTGATGAGCTGAACAACCAGCTCGCCGGGGCCCTGGATGGGGTTGTTGGCATTGCGGTTGCTCCAGACGTGGGCACCGGCCTTGGGACGGCCCTCGACGATGTTCTCGCCCAGGGCGCCGCCGGCGAAGGTAAGGGAATCTCTCCCGCCAAGCACATTCTGCCAGGCATTGCTGTTCACTTCCGGCGTGCGCCACTCCCAGTCGGTGAACTCGGCACCGGCGCGGTTTGTATTACGTGTGCTCAGAAATTTGACGGTCGTGAAACTTTGCGGCGTCACGTTGGGGTTGCTGGAAGACAGGATGACCTTGAAGCGGCCCGGCGTGGCCTCGTCGCCGCAGCCGTCCACGACGGTGTTGCCGGAAACCGGCGCAAGTCGGATCGTGCAGGTGCTGGTGGTGCATTGCGGCGGCGGTGGCGGCAACTGCGCCTGCGCACTCGTGGCCAGAACCAGGGCGACCAGTGCGGCCGCCAGCAGGGCAGCGAGACAGGCGGGGAGCGCCGCCGTGAGCCGTGTCAGGGGGGGGGGGGTAACGTAGCATGGGGAATTCCTCCAGTTGGGAGATGGCTCCCTCTGCCGCCTTTGCCTCGGCAAAGGCAAGAGAAAATTTCAAAGTGAGACACTACCCGGGGCTTGACTTCATTGCGAACGGGCCGCAGATATGGCGCGATTGCGACTCATTCTCAAGACAGGCCGCACGATTCGATGACCACGAGACGGGCATTCCTGAACGGGCTGGGCAGCGGCGCGCTCGCGGCCTGCCTGCCGGCTCCCGCCGCCATCGCCCGGGGCCGGCGGCTGCAGGTCGTAACCACGACGGGCATGATTGCCGACGCGGCGCGCAGGGTCGGCGGCGACCTGGCAGACGTCAGGGCGCTGATGGGCCCGGGCGTCGACCCGCACTCCTACCGCCAGACCCGGACGGACATCGTGGCAACGGCGAACGCGGACCTCGTGCTGTGGAACGGTCTCTACCTCGAGGCCCAGATGGAGGGCATGCTTGCCGAACTCGCGCGCCGCGTTCCGGTCGTGGCGCTCGCCGAAGCCGTCCCGGCCGAACGCAGGATCGCCCATGAGGACTACGCGGGCCGCCATGATCCGCATGTCTGGATGGATCCGGGACTCTGGCGTCTCGTGGCCCTTGCCGCGCGCGACGCCCTGCTGTCCGTGAAGCCTGACGGCGCTCAATCGTTCGCGGCGAACGCGCAGGCCTTTGTTGCCGAGCTTGAACGGCTGGATGCCTACAGCGCCCGGGTCCTCGCGACGGTGCCCGAGGCGGCACGGGTCCTGGTGACGGCGCATGACGCCTTCGGCTACTTCGGCCGCGCCTACGGGTTCGAGGTCGCCGGGGTCCAGGGCATCTCCACCGAGAGCGAAGCCGGGCTGAACCGCATGACCGAACTTGTCGGCCTTGTCGTCGGACGCCGGATCCCCGCGGTCTTCGTCGAGAGCTCGGTGTCCGACCGGCTCGTCCGCGCCCTGACGGAGGGAGCGTCGGCGGCGGGCTGGAGCGTCCGCGTCGGCGGCGAGCTGTACTCGGACGCAATGGGCCCTGCCGGAACCTACGAGGGCACCTATGTCGGCATGATCGATCACAACGTGACCGTCATTGCGCGGCGTCTGGGCGGCACGGTCCCGCTGCGCGGAATGTCCGGGCGGCTGGGCGCGTGGGGCTGAGGCGATGCGGGTGCGGCTCGAAGACGTGAACGCGCGCGACGCCCGCGAGCTGGCGGCCCGGGACAGCCCGCTCGTCATCCGCGGCATGACGGTCGCCTACGACCGGAAGCCGGCGGTGTTTTCCGTGGACGCCGCGTTCCGGTCCGGCAGGATCACCGGCATCATCGGGCCGAACGGCGCCGGCAAGTCCACGCTGCTCAAGGCCGCGCTCGGCATCGTCAGGCCGCTTGCGGGACAGGCGGCGTTCTTCGGGACGACGCTGTCCCGGAGCCGTGACCGCGTGGCCTATGTCCCGCAGCGTGCAAGCGTCGACTGGGACTTCCCGGCGCGTGTCGTCGATGTCGTGGCGCAGGGCCTCTACAGGCGCCTTGGCCTTCTCGGCCGCTTCGGCCGCGATCACCGGGGCAAGGTCATTGCCGCCCTGGAGCGCGTCGGCATGGAGGGCTTCGCCCAGCGTCAGATCGGCCAGCTCTCGGGAGGGCAGCAGCAGCGCGTGTTCCTGGCGCGCGCGCTCGCGCAGGACGCGGGGCTCTACCTTCTCGACGAACCCCTGGCGGGCGTCGACGCGGCGACGGAAAGCGCCGTCATCAAGGTGCTCAAGGCACTTCGGTCGGACGGCAGGACGGTGATCGCGGTGCATCACGACCTGTCGACGGTCGAGGCGCATTTCGACGAGGTGCTGGTCCTCAACGTCCGCAGGATCGCCGGCGGGCCGGTCGCGACCGCGCTCACGCCCGAAGCCCTGGACATGGCCTATGGCGGCCGCCTCGATCCGGGCATGCGGGCGCCCGGGAGGGCGCTTGCCTGAGACCGATGCTGCGTGACGCGCTGACGCTCCAGCTCGGCTACAACGCCACGCTCGTGACCGTTGCCGCCGTCCTGCTCGGAATCGCGGCAGGCGTTGCGGGCACCTTCCTCTTCCTGCGCAAGCGCGCGCTCGTCGGCGACGCGATCGCGCACGCGACGCTGCCCGGCATCTGCCTCGCGTTCATCGCGCTCACGCTGTCCGGGCATGACGGGCGGCACCTGCCGGGCCTGCTTGCCGGCTCCGCGGTCACGGCGATGGCCGGCCTGTTCGCGGTCCAGTGGCTCTCCTCCCGCACGCGCCTGTCCGAAGACGCGGCCATCGGCGCGGTCCTGTCGGCCTGTTTCAGCCTCGGCATCGTGCTGCTCACCGCCATCCAGGCGATGCCGACCGGGCGGCAGGCCGGCCTCGAGAGCTTCCTGCTGGGATCCACCGCCGGCATGCTTCTTTCCGACGCGATCCTGATCGCGCTGGGCGGCCTGCTCGTCGTCGTCCTCGTCGTCCTCTTCCGGCGTCCCATGTCGCTCGTGTCCTTCGATCCCGGCTTCGCCTCCGCCAGCGGCGTGCGGCTTGGCTGGATCGACATGGCGATGATGGGGCTCGCGCTGGGCGTCACTGTCGTCGGGCTGAAGGTCGTCGGCCTCGTCCTGATCGTCGCGCTCCTCATCATTCCGCCCGCAACCGCGCGCCTCTGGACGAACAGGGTCGAGCTGGTCGTGCCTCTTGCGGGCGCGTTCGGAGGAGTCGCGGCCTGGCTTGGCGCCGGCCTTTCGGCCAGCGCGCCCGACCTTCCGACAGGTCCGCTGATCGTTCTCGTGAGCTTCTGCATGTTCGCGGCCTCGATGGCGTTCGCGCCGGGCCGCGGCCTTCTGTCGTCATTCATCCGGCATCGCCGGTTCCAGGCCGGCGTCCATGTCCGGCAAGGCCTGCTGGCCCTGGCCCAGGGCCAGCCGATCTACGAGCCGCTGACGATCCGCCTGCTCAGGGCCCGGGGCCTTGCCAGGGCCGACGGCATGCCGACGCGGGAGGGCGCCGCACGGGCCGCCCAGGCGCTGCGGGACGAGAAGCGCTGGGACCTCGCGCGCGCCACGCCCGCGCTCGAGCTTGCAGCCGCCCGTTACGACGGCCTGACCCGGATCGAGAGCGTCCTGACGGCCGACCAGATCGCCGAGATCGACCGCAGGATCGGCCCGCCGGAGGCCGTGCGATGAAGGGCGGCGACTTCGTCACCTTTTCCCTGATTCCCCTGCTGGTCGGGAGCCTGGCGGCGGTGGCCTGCGCACTGCCCGGCAACTTCCTCGTCCTGCGGCGGCAGGCGCTCATCGGCGACGCGATCAGCCACGTCGTGCTGCCGGGCATCGTGCTGGCGTTCCTGGTCACCGGCACCACCTCCACCTGGCCGATGCTGCTCGGCTCGGCCGCCGCCGCCGTCTTCGCCGTCGCGCTGATCGAGGCCATTCGCCGGTTCGGCAGGATCGATCCCGGCGCGGCCATGGGCGTGACCTTCACGGCGATGTTCGCGGCCGGCGTGCTGGCCCTGGAGCGGTCCGACACGTCCGGGGTCCATCTTGACGTGGAGCATGCCCTGTTCGGCAGCCTCGAGAGCCTGATCTGGCTGGACGCGGCCGGCTGGGCCTCGCTCGCGGATCCCGCTGCGCTTGCGACGCTTCCGCCAGAGCTGGCCAGGATCGGCCTGGTGACCGCCGCCATCGTGCTGTGCCTCGGCGCGTTCTGGCGTCCTCTCGCGATTTCAACATTCGACGAGGGATTCGCGCAGACGCTTGGCCTGCCGGTGCGGGCGATCGCGCTTGGCATCGTGATCGTGTCGGCGCTCGCGGCCGTTGCGGCGTTTGACGCCGTCGGCTCCATCATCGTCATCGCCATGTTCGTCTGCCCGCCCGCCGCCGCGCGGCTGGTGACGAACCGCCTGGGCGCCCAGGTGGCCTGGTCCGTCGCCTTCGCGCTCGTCTCGGCGACGCTCGGGTTCACGCTCGCGGGCAGCGGTCCGGCCCTGCTTGGATCGGAGAACGCGGTGAGCGCGGCCGGCATGATCGGAGCGGTGGCCGGCGCGATCCTTGCGGTTGCGGCCCTGTTCGGCCCGGCGCGGACCTGACGGATCCGCCTGCGCCGTCAGGCGATCGCGGACCTCGGTCAGGACCGTTTTGTTTCGGTCCGGAAATCAGCGTCCGCGGGTCACCGGCGGACAATGGAATGGCCCTGGGCTACACCCTGATTCCGGGGATGCGCCTGCGAGCGTTGCCGAGTTGCCAATGCAATGGATTTCGCGTCGCCATGCTGCTATTGTCATTGCGGGGCGCATGCCGGCAATCCGGAGGGAGAGGACAGTGCACGCGGAGGCCGCCAAGCGGAAGGAGGAGATCGCCGAAGTCTGCCGCAGCCATGGCGTGTCGCGGCTCGAGATCTTCGGCTCGGCCGCGCGCGGGACGGACTTCGATCAGGCCAGGAGCGACGCCGACTTCCTGGTGGAGCTCGATCCGTCGCTGGATCCCGGCGGCCTCGGGCACCTCTTCGAATTCGAGGACGCACTCGCCGCTGCCTTGGGCCGCGGAGTGGACCTGCTCGAGCGTCTGCCGAAGAACGAGCACCTCCGGGCGAGCATCAACGAGTGTCGCGAGATCGTTTATGAGGCATGACCCAAGGTCCCGCCTGCGAGACATCGATCAGGCAGCCGCGGAGATCGCGGGTTTCCTGGCTGGGGCGGATCGCGAAGACTTTCTGTGAAACCCCATGATGCAGCGTGCGGTCGAGCGTGACCTCGAGATCATTGGCGAGGCCCTGAACCAGCTTGAGAGGGACGCCCCCGACGTGGCCGCACTGCTTCCGGATCTGGCGGAAGCTGTCGGTCTCCGCAAGCGCATCGCCCACGGATACGACACCATCGAGTCCGAGAGAGTGTGGGAAACGGCCGTCGATCACCTTCCGGGACACCATGGCGCCGTCCGGTCGGCGCTCGCCGAAACTGGACCGTGATCTCCCGGTGCCCGGTCAGGTTCTCGCCGACGAGGTGCTCGAGCTAACCTGCGCCGTCTCCGAGCGCGTTTCCGCCGCCGATCCCGTGCATCGCGATTCGCTGCCAATCGACATCCAGGACCTTCTCCTTTCGACCGCCCTTGCCGTGCATGTCCCGGACGAGGAAATCGACAAAGCCGCTTCCGGCATCGCCCGGAAGCGGGCTGAGACCGACATTCGCGTCGATGTGGCCCGGAAGGTCGCCGCGGGCGAGATTTTCGAGGTTCGGGCCCGTTTCTACGGCAACCCGGACTACCCGTCGCAGACGGACATCGACGCGTACGAGGCCAACTTGACCGAAGGGATGAAGGGCCTGCAGCGCGAAACGCCGGCACCGACCGAGATCGAGCGCCGCGTGGCGCGGGCCGTCGTCGCGACGCGTGTCGGGTCGAAGCGCCATGGTTTGGCGCTTGCCATGTCCGCGGCGATGGAACTCGGAACGCCTGCCACGGACGGGGAGATCCGGAAGGGTCGGCAGGCGGTGCTTGCGGAACTGCAGGAGGGGCCGAAGTCCATGGAGTCCTTCCGCGAGCGCTCGCTCCTGCGACGGACCTACCGGAACTTCGCCGGCGCGGAGGTTCGCGAACTGTCCCAGGGCAGCAGCCCCTTCCTGGAGGGGCATCTGCCCGACGACAAGGCACGGGAGCAGGCGGTGAAGGCCGTGCATCGGCTGCACCGGAAGTCCTGGTCCACCGAGCCGTCGCCTTGGCGCCTGCGCCACGAGACGATCGTGCGCTCGTCCGGCGCGGGGCGCGGCGGAGGCCGGGAACGGGGGCGCCATCGCGGGCGTGGACGCGGAGCGGAGATCGAACAGGGAAGGGTGCCACGGAGCTCCCGCGGCCCGTCCCATTTCTGCAGGCGGAAACCAGAGAGACCATGAGCGAGACAACTTCGGAGAGAGGACGACCCATCTGGCGAAACCCATGACGGATCTCAGGGCCTTTCCCGTCCACGGACCCGACATCCGCAAATCGGTCTTCGAGACGGACGGCTCGCAGGTTGAGAGACTGGCAGCGTGGCTCTGCACTCGCTGCCAAAAGGCCTCAATCGGCTTCCGGATCATTTCCGGTTGTGCCGCCCTGGCCAGGGCGAGACAGGCCCGAAAACGCTTGGAGCAGAAGCATGCGGGCATTCATATCCTGCTCCCACCAGGATGCGGGCGCACTGGACCGCCTGCATGTCCATCTTGCCAATCTTCGACGGAAACGGCTGATCGAAACCTGGCACGACCGGAAAATCTTGCCGGGTGGCATCCTGGATGATGAGATTCGCCAGAAACCTGAAGCGGCCGACCTTTTCCTGCTGATGGTCAGCCCCGATTCCATTGCGTCCGGTTATTGCGTCGAACAGTAGATGCAGCATGCATTGCAGCGACATGACGCGGGCATGGCGCGGGTTGTGCCGATCATCGTCGAACCGTGCGATTGGGCCGCGATACCTGAACTTCGGCGGCTGAAGGCACTTCCGAAGGACGGTGTGCCGATCTCCGAATGGACGAACGCAAACAGTGCCTATCTTGATGTTGCGCAGGAGATTGGCCGGATCATCGAGGCGGGCAGGCCGGATGTTCCCGAGTCTGTAACGGATCAATCCGCCCAGGCCGCACCACAGCAAGGTGTCCCGCGCTACAGGGTTCAACGCGACTTCGATGAGATCGACCTCGGCGACTATCGCGCCACGGCGTTCGCCGCAATTAAGGACTACTTCCGGCAGGCTGTTGGCGAAATTGATACGACCAATGGCCTGCGGGGCCGATTTGTCGACCGTGGCGCGAACTCATTCGGCGCCACGGTTGTCAATCGCAGTCGCCGGGACGGAACCGCGCATATCACGGTGCACTGCGGAAACGCCGGATCCGCGCTGGGCGACATCTATCATTACCTTCGACGAAAACGCCGAGAGCAACATCGCAAGCGGCATTTTCAACGTCTCTTCGGACGAGTACGAGCAGTTCCTTGTCGCAAGCATGGATCCGTATGGGGACGCCCCCGACCGGCTGAGCCCCGAGCAGGCGGCTGAATACCTGTGGAACCAGTTCATCGAACGGGCGGGGATCGCCCGTGCCTGAGCGCGTCCGCTTCTGCTGCGACAGCGGCGGCCATCGCATTGAAGCCGAAGTGCTCGATGAAGACGAGCAGCGAGAAGCCGGTCGCGGCAGCTGGCCCACCGGCGCGGCACGATGTCCCAAGTGCGGCCGCAACGCCGTTCGGAAATTAGCCGCTTAATGTAGCTGCTGGCGAGCATCAACGATCGCCGTGATGCAGGGCCCGTTGACAGTCATCTTGCGAATCGCCGGGCCCCGTGCGGGCGCTCCTCGGACAAGCCGCCCCTGCGGCCATCCGTCTCTGCGCGGCGGCATGAATGGCGCGGTCCGGCAGCCGGGGCTCGAATCCTCCGACCATGTTGCCCAAAGTTTCATCCGCGAGCGCGCTGTCTGCACAAAAACAGGGCGGACGGCAGGCCGACGGCCCTGCCGGCCTGCAAATTCGTGGCGATTCGAACCCGTGCGGAACAGAAAGCGGAGTCGATTGTCGCGCCCCGGAGGGCACCATCAACCAGATGCTGTCGATATCTCCCCGGCTCGCGGCGCCGGTCATGGCGCGCGCGCGCGGCGAGGTCTCGCTTGCCGTCAGGTCCAGGGAAGGCGGCGTCTCATTGACGGGACTGCGCCAGTCAGGATCGCTCAAGTGCCTGTTCCCGCGAACCGCCGGACGCGCGCTGCAGGCAGTCCTGCTGAACTCCGCCGGAGGCGTCACCGGCGGCGACCGCCTTTCGCTGTCCGCCCGTGCCGAGGCGAATGCGGCGCTGACGCTCACGACGCAGGCCGCCGAACGGATCTACCGGGCCTTGCCGGGGGAGACGGGGCGGATCGAGACGCGGCTGGACGTGGCTGCAGGGGCGCGCGTCGACTGGCTGCCGCAGGAGACGATCCTCTTCGACGGATGCGCGCTGGAACGGTCGCTGCGCGTCGACATGCAGGAAGGGGCCGCCCTGCTTCTGGCGGAGCCGCTCGTCTTCGGCCGCCTCGAAGCGGGGGAGACCGTGACCTCGGCGCGCTTCCTGGACCGGGTGGAGGTCCGGCGCGCGGGAGTGCCGGTCTGCCTGGACAGCATTCGCCTGGAAGGCGACGTGCAGGCGCAGCTCGACCGTCCGGGCGTCGCGGGCGGGGCGCGCGCCATGGCCTCGCTGGTCTACGTCGCGCCCGATGCCGAGGCGCGGCTGGCGACGGTTCGCCGTCTCCTGCCCCGTGACGCCGGAGCCAGCCTGCTTGACGAGGACGTGATGGTCATGCGCATTCTTGCCCTTGACGGGAACGGGATGCGATCGAGGATCGTCCCGATCCTGGATCGCCTGAGCCATGACGGGCTGCCCCGATGCTGGAGCATCTGACATGAACCTGACGCCACGCGAGAAGGACAAGCTCCTCGTTTCCATGGCGGCGGAGGTCGCCCGCAGGCGGCTCGCGCGCGGCGTGAAGCTGAACCACCCGGAGGCCGTCGCCCTTATCGCCGACGCGGTGACCGAGGGCGCCCGCGACGGCCGTTCGGTCGCCGACATGATGGAGGCCGGCGCGGAGGTCGTGACGAGGGACCAATGCATGGAGGGCGTGGCCGAGATGATCCGTGACGTGCAGGTGGAGGCGACCTTTCCCGACGGCACGAAGCTTGTCACCGTCCACAACCCGATCCGGTGAGGAGGCTGGCCGTGCGCGTTCTTCCGCTGACTGCCCTGCCGGCGCCGTCCGCACCTGCCGGTGGGGCGGCATCTGCCCTTCCCGCCGTCGCGCCCGTCGTTCCCTGCCGCTCCGCCCCCGGGGAGCCTTCAGGTCCGGAACGCGCGAGGACGCGCGCATGATTCCGGGAGAGGTCATGGTCGCGACGGGCGACATCACCCTGAACGGCGACAGGGAGGCGATCACGCTGATGGTCGCCAATGCCGGCGACAGGCCGGTGCAGGTGGGATCGCACTACCATTTCGGGGAGGCGAACGGCGCGCTGGCGTTCGACCGCGACGCGGCGCGGGGGATGCGGCTCGACATCGCCGCCGGGACCGCGGTGCGCTTCGAGCCGGGCCAGCGCCGGGAGGTGCAGCTCATTCCCATCGGCGGGGCAAGGAAGGTGTTCGGGTTCAATCAACAGGTCATGGGAGCGCTGTGATGCCTGTCCTGCCGCCAGTCCGCGGCCTGATCGCGCAGCACGGCGTGAACGGCGAAGGCCGGCCGGCCGGCACGCCGCGCCGCTGCCGGCCCTGGCCGGGACGTGCGGCGAAGGGCGTTCGCCCGTCCCGCCCGCGCGATCCGGACCGGACAGGGTAGGGAACGCTTCATGCCGGCGACCGTCTCGCGCGCTGACTACGCGGCCATGTTCGGCCCCACCACCGGGGACAGGGTCCGCCTTGCCGACACCGAGCTCGTCATCGAGGTCGAGCGCGACCACACGACGTACGGCGAAGAGATCAAGTTCGGCGGCGGCAAGGTCATCCGCGACGGCATGGGCCAGTCGCAGGCCACGCGCGCCGAAGGCGCCGTGGACACCGTCATAACCAACGCGCTGATCGTCGATCATGCCGGCGTCCGCAAGGCGGACGTCGGGCTGAAGGACGGCCGGATCGCCGGGATCGGCAAGGCCGGGAACCCCGACACGCAGCCCGGTGTCGGCATCGTCGTCGGGCCCGGCACCGAGGCGATCGCCGGCGAAGGCAGGATCCTCACGCCCGGCGGCTTTGACAGCCACATCCATTTCATCTGCCCGCAGCAGGTCGAGGACGCGCTGCATTCCGGGCTGACGGCCATGCTCGGCGGCGGCACCGGGCCGGCGCACGGCACGCTCGCCACCACCTGCACGCCCGGGCCCTGGCATCTGGGGCGCATGCTGCAGGCGGCGGACGCCTTCCCGATGAACCTTGCCTTCGCGGGCAAGGGCAACGCCTCGCTCCCTGCGGCCCTTGAAGAGCAGGTGCGGGCGGGGGCCTGCGCCCTGAAGCTGCACGAGGACTGGGGCACGACGCCCGGCGCCGTGGACTGCTGCCTTTCGGTGGCGGACGCGATGGACGTGCAGGTGATGATCCACACCGACACGCTGAACGAAAGCGGCTTCGTGGAGAACACCATGAATGCCGTGAATGGCCGCACGATCCACGCCTTCCACACGGAAGGCGCAGGGGGCGGGCACGCGCCGGACATCATAAGGATCTGCGGCGAGGATCACGTCCTGCCGTCCTCCACGAACCCGACGCGGCCCTTCACCGTCAACACGGTGGAGGAGCATCTCGACATGCTCATGGTCTGCCACCACCTCGACAAGTCGATTCCCGAAGACGTGGCCTTCGCGGAAAGCCGCATCCGGCGCGAGACCATCGCGGCCGAGGACATCCTCCACGACATGGGCGCGTTCTCGATCATCGCCTCCGACAGCCAGGCCATGGGGCGCGTGGGGGAGGTCCTGATCCGCACGTGGCAGACCGCCGACAAGATGAAGCGGCAGCGGGGACGCCTGGCGGAGGAAACCGGCTGCAACGACAACTACCGCGTGCGCCGGTACATCGCGAAATACACGATCAACCCGGCCGTCGCGCACGGGATCGCGCACGAGATCGGGTCGATAGAGCGCGGGAAGCGCGCCGACCTGGTCCTGTGGAACCCCGCATTCTTCGGCGTCAAGCCGGAGATGGTGCTGATCGGCGGGACGATCGCCATGGCGCAGATGGGCGATCCCAACGCCTCGATCCCGACGCCGCAGCCGGTCCATTCGCGCCCGATGTTCGGCGCCTGCGGCCGGAGCGTCGAACGCTCTTCCGTGACGTTCGTGAGCGCCGCGGCGCAGGACGCCGGGATCGGCGCCGCGCTCGGCCTGGCCAAGGACACGCTTGCGGTCGCCGGCACGCGCGGGATCGGCAAGAAGGACCTGGCCCTGAACGACGCCACGCCGGAGATGGAGGTGGACCCGGAGACCTACGAGGTGCGCGCCGACGGCGAGCTGCTGACCTGCCAGCCTGCCGCGATCCTGCCGATGGCGCAGCGATACTTCATGTTCTGAGGAGACCGCGATGACCCTTCCCGTCAGCCGAAAGGTCGCGCGCGGTGCGCGCCGCGCGGACGACAGCGTGGTCCTGGATCACGAGGCGCGGTTCCTGCGGCGCAGGGTGCTGACCGCCGCGAGCGGCATGCGGTTTCTCGTGGACCTGCCCAGGACGACATCGGTGGACGGGCACGGCGCGTTCGTCCTGGAGGACGGCCGCTCCGTCGGGGTCGTGCCCGCCGACGAGGCGCTTCTCGAGGTGAAGGGCGACCTTGTCCGGCTCGCCTGGCATGTCGGCAACCGCCACATGCCCTGCCAGGTCGAGCCCGGCCGGCTCCTGATCCAGAGGGATCACGTGATGCGCGACATGCTGGAAAGGCTCGGCGCCGACGTCACGGCGGTGAACGAGCCGTTCTCCCCGGAGGGCGGCGCCTACGGCCATGGCCGCACCCATGCACATGCCCACTGACACGCAGGTCCTGACGCTGGCGCAGTGGCTTTCCCCGGCGTTTCCGGTCGGGTCCTTCGCCTACAGCCACGGGCTGGAGGGCGCCGTGGGCATGGGGTGGGTGAAGGACGGCGCCGGCCTCGAGGCCTGGCTCGAGGACGCCTTGCTGCACGGCGCCGGACGGGCGGACTGCCTGCTTCTCGCCGCCGCGTTCAATGCCGGAACCGCCCGGCGTCTCGGCGAGATCGACCGGACGGCGCGCGCCCTCGCCGCCTCGGCCGAACGGCGGCTGGAGACGGCGGCGCAGGGCCGGGCCCTTGGCCGGGCCCTCGACGCCTGGGGCGTCGCGGCGCGGGACCTGGCCTATCCCGTCGCGCTTGGCGCCGCGGCCGCGCAGGAGGCGCTTCCCCTTGCGCTGACCCAGCAACTCTACCTCCACGCCTTCCTGTCCAACCTCGTCGCCGCCGGCCAGAGACTGCTTGCCGTCGGCCAGGGGCAGGGGCAGGCCATCCTTCGCAGGCTGACCCTGCTCTGCCCGGAGGTCGCGGAGGGCACGCGCGACGGCGACCTGTCGAAGCTTGCCTCCGCAGCCTTCCTGACCGATATAGCCTCGATGCGGCACGAAGACCAGGACTCGAGGATCTTCCGCACATGAACAGTCCGAACGGCCCTCTTCGCATCGGCATCGGCGGCCCGGTCGGCGCCGGCAAGACGACCCTGGCGGCGGCGCTCTGCGAGGCGTATCGCGGCAAGCTGTCGATGGCCGTCGTGACGAACGACATCTACACGCGGGAGGACGCCGACGCGCTGCTGCGCCTTCAGGCGCTTCCTTCCGCCCGGATCAAGGGCGTCGAGACCGGCGGGTGCCCGCACACCGCGATCCGCGAGGACGCCTCGATCAACCTTGCCGCGATCGCCGAGCTTCGTGACGCGCATCCCGACCTTGACCTCGTCCTGATCGAATCCGGCGGGGACAACCTGTCGGCCACGTTCTCGCCCGAGCTCGCGGACCTGACGATCTACGTCATTGACGTCGCGGCCGGAGAGGAGATCCCGCGCAAGGGCGGCCCGGCGATCACCCGTTCCGACATCCTGGTCGTCAACAAGACGGACCTGGCTTCTCACGTGGGGGCCGACATTGACCTGATGCAGCGTGACACCGACCGGATGCGCGCCGGCAGGCCCTACGTGTTCTGCCAGCTCAGGTCCGGCCGCGGCGTGGACGAGATCCTGGGCCACATTGACGACATTGGCGGCTTGAGCCGAAAATGATCCTGCGGCGAAGACCCTGCCGGGCCCGGCACGCCGGCGCGGAACGGGCGCCGCGCGTTCCGAGGGGCCGATGCGCGCAGGCCGCCGGATCCGGGACATCCGCGAAGGAAAGGTCATGAAGCCCATGGTTGAGCGTCAACAGTCCAGCGGGGATGCCGAGCTGATCCGGGCGGCAATTGCGGGCGACGTCCAGGCGGCCCGCTCGGCCCTAGCGACAGCGGACGTCAACGCTTGCGACGACGACGGCTGGACGCCGCTTCACATTGCCGTTCACGGGCAGCGCCGCGACCTGGCCGGACTGCTGCTCGAGCATCCGGACATTGACGTCAATTCCGCGAACAGGTGGGGAAGCACGCCGCTGATGCTCGCCGCCGGCGGCGGAAACCTCGCCATGGTGGAATGCCTGCTGCGCCACCCCATGACGCTCGTGGACCTCCAGGCCGAGTACTACGGGCGCACCGCGCTGATCGAGACCGCCGTCAAGGGCCACGCCCACATTGCAAGGTGCCTTGTCAGTCACGGCGCGGACGTGAACGTTACGGACAAGACCGGAAGGAACAGCGCCCTCGTCGAGGCGATCAAGAACGGGCATGCGGACATCGCGACCTACCTGCTCAGGACCGGGACGATCGACTTCTCGAACCAGGACCTGCGGCTTCAGGCCCTGATCTGGGCAAGCCGGCGCGGGGACGACCTCCGCAGGGAGCTCGATCACGCGATCGCGGCCCACTTCGACCGGGCCGGCGGCAGCCGGCATGATTCCCCCGCGCGGCAAGCCCGGTGAGGGTCTGGCAAAGCGCGTTCATGCCCCCCCCCCTTGCGGCTGCGTTACCGTGTGCGCCCGGAAGGGAGGGCGCGCGATGCCGATGACAAGGAAATCAACCGCACGCGCGCGGCCGCGTGCGTAAGACGATCCGCGACAGGCGCGCCGGGACCGGAGGCGGTCACGGAAGCCGTCAACGCGCGCAGCGATGCCAAGGAGACCGTCCATGAAAGCGGCTGACATCGACCGGATCGTCGGCACCGCCGCGTCCGTCGTTTCCATGGGCGACCTGATGGGGCGTGCGAATGAGCCGGGCCGGGCTTCATGGCTGGATCTTCCGGCCATGCCGGGCGTCTACGCCGCATGCCCGCCCGACTGGAATGACCGTCCTTTCTCCACCGTCCCGCCTGCCGCGCGCCATGCCCAGCCTGCGGATCCGGCGTGTCTGCGCGGCAAGCGGGACAGAATACCTGAGGGCGGACCCACGGACATTCTCTACCTTGGAAAGACAGTTGAGCTCCGGAATCGCGTCCGTGAACTGGCGCGCTTCGGTCAGGGACGGGCGGACAACCAAAGGGGCGGCGAGTGGCTCTGGCAGCTGCGGGAGATCGAAGACGCCGCCTTGCACATGTGGTGTCTCCCGCGGGGGGGGGGGGCCGGATCCGCTGAAATCGCCAATTCTTAGATTTCGTGATAAGTAGGTTTCATGAAAGCTGGAAACCGCCTGATACCAGTGCCGGAGCAGGACCGCACACTGCAAGTGCAGGTGCCTGCATCGACAAAGCAGGCTATTCACATCCGATCCGCCGAGACGGGAGATCCCATGCGCGTTTTGGTGTTGAGGGCGCTCGCCGCTTACGGTTTCCCGGTTCCGAAGGAGGCGATCACAGACCGTCGCAAGCCCCAATGACCGATGCACTGACCTTCTCATCCTACCAATCCTCGGCGCAGCGCACCGATCAGCGACGTGGGGTCGATGACAGCATGGGCTTCCCGTTGCTGGGACTGTTCGGCGAAACCGGCAGCCTTCTCAGCGAAGTCAAGAAGAAGCAGCGGGACCCGGTTGCGTACCTGGGCTACGAGGAGAGCGTCCTGGAGGAGCTCGGCGACGTCCTTTGGTATCTCGCCGCCGTTGCGGACCGAGCGCATCTGGCCCTGGCGGATCTTGCGATCAACCTTGACCGCGATCTTGCGGACTGGCAACCCGAAGGCAGCGTGAACTTGACGTTCGCCGATGTTGAACACGCCACGCAGCCGATTGCCGACGCGCCCTCGCCACAGTTTGAAAGCGCCCTGTTGCGATTGTCGGCAGAGATTGGCCTTCTAATGACCGACCACAGCGCAGGGCGCTTGCAACGGAACCGGTCAGCACTCAAAGGGCGTCTGACTGGCGTTCTCCGCGCCTTGCGAAACGCCGCGCATGAGGCGGGCGTGCCCCTCGGCCGAGCGGCGAAATTCAACCTCGCAAAGATCGATGATCGCTGGCCGCGTGCAAGGACCGCGCCGCCACTCTTCGATGACGAGTTCCCTGCAGTCGAGCAGCTTCCTCGAAGACTGGTCATTGGCATCGCGGAGGTAGAGCAGGACGGCAGGACGGTCTCCATACTGACCCGAGATCGCACGCCAGTCGGAGACCCGTTGACCGACAACCGTGCTGAAGATGACGACTATCGGTTCCATGACGTCTTCCACCTCTCCTACGCCGCGCATCTTGGCTGGTCGCCGACCTTGCGCCGCCTGCTGAATGTCAAGCGAAAGAGCGATCCGCTCGTTGATGAGGTGCAAGATGGCGCGCGCGCGATCCTCATTGAGGAGGGCATCGCAACCTGGATCTTCAATCACGCGCAGCGCCTGGCGCTGTTTGAAGGCATAGAGACTTTGGACTACGGCCTGCTCAAGTCGGTTCGGCGGTTCGTGTCCGGCTACGAGGCGGAAAGTTGCCCGCTCTGGCTTTGGGAGGAGGCGATCTTGAAAGGATACGAGATCTTTCGAAGGGTCCGTGTGCACCGCGGCGGCAGCGTTGGCATAGACCTGAATGAGCGCAAGATCTGGTTCGATGCACCATGACGCAACCGGCGACAGATCTTGTCGACGCGCTCAGTGCCATTCAACTCGAGCACGTTTTCAACCCCTATGCAGATCACTGCCCGCATTTTGATCGCAGAGACGCCGCCGCCCGTCGGCGGCAGAACCTCGAGCTCAGCCTCAAGACTGCTGTCGAACTTGAGGTCAGGACAATCTGGATTGCGCGCGACCTCGGCTACCGCGGCGGGCGCCGTACCGGCTTGGCCCTGACGGACGAAATGCACCTTGATGCCTACAGCACCCTTTTCTGTGGCTTGCCGGTCGAGCGAGCGACAAAGGGACCCCCCGTTGGCGAGCGAACCGCCAACACGATCTGGCGGATGTTGGCGAGGATAGGCGAGCCCGTCTTCCTTTGGAACGTCTTCCCGCTTCATCCTCATGAGCCCGACGACCCGATGACCAACCGATGTCATACCGCCAAGGAGCGGAGTGCGTCCAGCTGGGTCTTGCATGCATTGATCGATCTGCTTGGCCCCGAGAAGATGGTCGCGATCGGCGGCGATGCGCACAGGGCGGTCGAAAGCATGGGAATCGATAGCATCCACGTGCGGCACCCGAGCTATGGCGGCCAGAACGTGTTCATCCGCCAGATCGAGGAGGCCTACGACCTGGAGGAGGACGTTGCACCGGACTTGTTCAGGCAGCTCGCCGCCTGGCCAGGAGGTCATCGCACTCCGTGACAAGCTTTCGCACGTCGTTCTTGCCCCATTTCCCGACACCATTCTTGCCGGGACTGGTCTCGAGGTTTGCGCTTGTGGAATTCAGCGTCAGCGTTCCAACCTCGAATCCCGCTTCGCGCGCGATGAACGCCTGCAAGTCGACAAGACCCAGAATGTTCCCGAGGGTCTTCTGGACGTAGTAGTGGTTGCGGTAGGTTGCGTAGATGTGCAGCAGGTTCGTGTCTTGTTCCGGCTTAAGCTCCACCAGGCACAGACACGGTCGATTGCGCACGTTGCGCATGAGACGCGCGGGGTCGCTCACGACCAACTCGTACTTTTCTGTGTGGAAAACGCCTGTCCGGGCTTCGCTTAGCATCTCGATCACGATGGCCAACTGGTTGATCGGCTTGCCGCCTTCCGGGTTTGGCCAAGCCACGAACCGTTCGAAGTATCGACCCCAACCGGAATTCATCGATCGCTTGAATGTCTTCATGTAGCGCTCGGCCAATGCCTCGGCGCCGTCGCCTTGGTCGAGGCTCTGAGGGAATATCGTGTTTGCGACAGTTGATACGGGATACTGTCCGTGGGCTCGCAGAAACCGGTCAACGTGCCGTATGACCGCGATCTCTCCGTCACTCATCACGTGCGGGCTCTGGATGTGGACTATCACGCCACCCAAGTGAAATTCGTGCGCGTCGCGAAGTGCCTTGGCCGTCTCAACCCAGGCGCGCACTGCGGTGCGCGTCAGCGAAGTCTTCATCGGATTGAAGTACATTGCCGCCTCCTTTCGAAATGACAAATGCGCCTGCAAGGCGGGGCGCCAGATAGCTCTCACGGACCCAGGCGTGCCCGTCTTTGCCCCAGTCGGACCCCCAGGAGTTTCGAATCAGCATGACCGGGTCGCCGCCGTATTCGCCGTGTCCGACCACGACCACTGCGTGAACTCCAAGGCCGTCAACGGGCCGTCCAATGTCAGCGCCAAGGATCACTTCGCTGCCCACGCGTTCCCAGGTTTGCGGGAAGATGAACGTGTCAGAAACGAACATGCCAATCACCACCGGCACACCTTGGTCGACACGTTGCCGCAAGCCTTGCAGGCCTCCGGCGCAATCACTGGAGCCACACCGGAAGAGTGTGCCGACCTTCGATGGCGGATTCCAGGCGGCCAGGTCAGGTGGCTGGCTGCAATAGGGCCAGATCGGCTCTTCCGGCTGACCAATCGCCTTTAGGACCGCACGAGTGTCAGGAATTGTCGTTCCGGCTTGAGGATCGGTCCCTGCCTGCTTGCAGACGTGGAAGAAGAGCCACTCGACGGAGAGGCATTCCGGATGCTTGCGCGCGTGCCGATGGACATCTGAAGCCGCGAATGACAGGCAAGTCGGTCGTCGCCCCTGATCGCGCACGTCGTGAAGTTCTGGGCGGAAGTCCTTGGAAACCGTCAACGTCATTGGAGCGCGAGCCGCTCCAATCGTTGACGCTCGAACAGTCCGGCCTTGTCGCTGGTCGCCGTGCGATAGTGGAGTGTCAGCGTGTGCGGATCATCCCCGGGATCCCAAGGTCGACACTCCTTCAGGCGAAGCGTGTTCGCTGTCCGGTACTTTGCCCGGGCAACAATGCGACGCACGGTCGGCGAACCGATCTGTCCCTCCGGCACCGGCTCGCGGCCATCTCTCAGAATCGCGAATCCGGCGGCTTCCATCTCTTCGAAGGTCCAGACATAGCCGGCACCGGTTGCTTCGTTGAGACGAAGCAGGAACAGGTCGTCCCTGCCTGCCTCGATGACTGCGCCCTCGTCCCGCTCGGTAAGGAGCCAGACATCGCTGCGCCGTGGATTTGGAAACGCGTGACCATCCAGCAGTTCAAGCTTCAGTTCCTTGGGTTTGGCTTTCAGCAGTTCGCGCCGCATGCCTCGGGTAATGACTTTCTCACGCTCCAGCCCGTAGATCGCCCCGGCATAGCTGGTCCCAAACCGCAGTGACGCCTGATAGACCGTTGCGGGGCTGGAAAAGCGATGCACGTCCCAACCCTGCACCTCCATCTGGGCCGTGATCAAATGTGAGGGCAACAGGAACCAGGAGGCGAACGCGTCTGCCTCGCGCTCTTCCGGGGCAACCTGCTTGCATGTCCTGCCATCAGCGATCGGGCCTCGTCGCAGGATCTCTTCATCGTCAGCATGAGGATCGTGGCCCAAGGTCAGATGACCCAACTCATGCGCTGCAGTGAACCGTTGCATGCCAAGCGGGCGCTCCGTGTTCAGAATTATCCCGGCGGCACCGTTCTCAATCATGAAAGCCCCGAGCAGCTTGTCGAACGGCTGGAACATCAAGGCGGCGCCACGGCGGTCGATGCTGTCGAACACGTCCACGCGCTGAGCGCGCTTCGCGCCACGATCGTAGCCAAGGTCCTGAAGAAGGCGCATGGCGCCCTTCATGCCTCGCAGGATGGATAGCCGATCCGCTTCACGTGTCATCGGTCAGCCTTTCGCCTTCGCCTGCAGGAACTCCGCGAAACGCTGCAATTCCTGCCGGTCCGCATTGGACAGGGCCGACGCCGTGCGCGCGAGAAACGCGACATCTGCCGGGACAGCGGGTTCGTCACCGGTGAAGTATTGCACCGAACGTTGATAGAGATGGGCAAGCTTCTTCAGTTCGAGTGCACTCACGTTGCGTTTGCCTGTCTCGAATTCCGACACGCCGGTACGCGGAATGCCGAGGTGTTGCGCAACCTGCTCTTGCCTAAGGCCGATGTATTCGCGGGCTTCCTTCAGTTTCGATCCGAGGATCTGGCCTTCATCCTCCGGTCTCGCAAGGCCCATCTTTGGTTGAGTGTTCATGAGACAGTCTCTCCCTTCTGCTGTTGCACCTCGCGCCAGACGCGACGGCTCTGCGCAAGGATGCCTTGAACGCAGGCTTCGACATCGTCGAAGCCGCCTGGCGGCACTGCGCCTACGGGCGGCTCGATCCCGATTTCTGCCTCGACTCGCAGAATGACGCAGATCACGACCGGGGAATCGACTTCAGGGCGCCATCCAGACCTGGCCGGAGGGCGATCTTTGGCGGCGGCCGCGATCTCGTCCCTGATGGCTGCCTCTACAAGGGTTGCTGGAAACTTCATGGCCGCCTCGATGTCGATTTACCCGACACAAATGTAGCATGTGTCTGATATGTCGACAAGAGGGAAATTCAGGGCCCTCACTGAAGGCCCTTGAGCATCCAGCCCACCAGACCGAACGCGAGGCCAATCAGCGCGAGGAGCAGGTAACGTATGACCACCACTTCGCTGCGCTGCCGTTCCAGTTTCCGGTTCAGGTCGCCTTCAAGACTGCGCTGCTTCTCAGAGAGGCTTTGCAGCGACAGGATTTCACCGCTGATCCCTTTGACCAACCTGGAATCGATGCCCTTGAGGCCGGCTCCGTGCATCTTCCTGGATTCGGTTTTGCGATCGAGATCTGCGTACCAGATCAAGAACAACTCCTGGCCCTGCGTCAGATGGAGTGGTTTCGGTCCGGCATTGAGAACGGAGAATATCAACGCGCCCGTGTAGCCAGGATCGACGTGAAACCCCGAGATGTTCACCAGCCCGCCGAACTTCATCCGCGCCTTGACCGAGATGAAGGCGATTGCATTGTCTGGAACGGATACCTCCTCCTTGGGTAACTGTTCAGGTTCCATCCTGGCGGCTTCCCGCCCGGCCGGGCGGCTCAGCCCGCCTGGGCCGGATGTCGCGTGGCGAGCCGCGCGACCAGCTCTTCCGGCGAGGTCCGCAGGGTCTCCAGCAGGTTCCGTCCCTGTTTCCGGGCCGTGTCGAGCACGGTCCGCAGCGCCGCGTGGTTCCTGGCGCCCGTCTCGCTCCGGAAGCTCCCGGGGATCTTCTGCCGCACCTTGAGGGGGCGCAGCGCCCGCTCGGCCTCGTTGTCGGGCGCGGGAACCGCGGGGTCGCGGGTGAACCGCAGCACGCCGTCCCGGTTGTGGCCCCGCCGTCGCTTCCGCCGTCCCCGCCTTCCCGGCGGCGCCGGCGGCGGCAGGGCCGCGTGCATGGCGACGCCCTCGGCCACGATGCTGTCGCAGCGGCTGCCGATCAGGTCCGCCAGACGTTCCGGAAGGGGCTTTCCCTCCGACAGGTTGACGGCGTGGACGGCGCGGCGCAGAAGGCGGGCCGTCCTCTCCGCCCGGTCCTCTCCGTCGAAGTCCACCCGGTCCCGGAGCTCGCGCGAGGGACGTGCGCGGCGCAGGGCGAGGGCACCGTCCCGGGGATGTCGGAACACGGCCGCCAGTGGTCGTGCACCGCGACCCCGGTCGCGTCCGCCATCACGTCGCCGCGGCCCGCGCCCACGCGGAAGTGGCTGAGGGTGTAGCCCAGATTAGTTGCTCATGCGGCGAGCTGGCACCCTTCAGGGACCGGCACGAGGAAGTCGAGGCCTGCTGCCGGTACTTCGAGAGGAACCTCGGCCGGGTGCGGTACGACGGGTTCCGGGAACGGGGCGTCCAGGTCGGGAGCGGCGTCGTCGAGGGCGGATGCCGGCAGTTCGGGCTGCGGATGAAGCGATCGGGAACGCGCTGGTCGAAGAGGGGCGCCAACGCCATGCTGGCGCTGAAGGGCTGTGCCATGAACCTCCGGCTGCCGGACTTCCTCGAATGGCGGACGAATCATGCCATCGCCGCATGAGCAACTAATCTGGGCTACACCCGGAGCGTGGGATAGTCTTGGTGCCAGATCCCCTCAACGGGTTGAGAGTCGGCAAAAACTCCCGCCGCCCGTTTTGGAAGAATTCCCCATGACGCAGAGACAAGTCCCTGAAGTGCGGGGCGACACGGCCAGCGTGTGCCAGGCGGGCGTGTTCGCAGCCGTCAAATTCCTTGCCCTGCGAGCCGTGGACCTGCCCAGATCCGCACGCAAGAAGACCCTGAACGTCTTCAACGCCGTCGCCCGGTTCGGACGCGACCCTGTTCTGGAACGCACCCAGTCCTGCCTCGCAAGAACCAATGCGGCCAAAAAGCCTCCGGGACGGCCATCTGCTCTGTCCGCCGGTCAGCAGGACTTGGTGAAGGCACAGTCAAGGCTATAAAAGCATCGCAGAGTTCATCCCCGTCTCTTTACCCAATCCCACGGCTTCCCTTGGAAACCTGTTTTGGCCAGAGACGTGATCCAGTTCTCAAACGCTGCAATTTCGGGCTCGCTTCGCACTCGCCTATAGTTTCTGCCCGAGCAGAGCATCTGCGCATTGCCTCCATCATGAAACCGGGTTGGTAGTTGCGGACCTTCCGCTCCAAAATAGACAAATTCGTCACTCACGAGAATCCGTTGCACGCCAGTGTCTCGCCCAACATGATCGTCCCGGCGGGAGCCGTCCTCGTGACTGTGATAGGAACTGAGTTGACGCCAGCAGCCTTGACCAAGCGGCTCGTAGATGTTGTCTCCCGATGCCGCAACCCAGTTGTAGAACAGATTTGCTTTCTTTTTTTCGAATCGGGGGTCGTTCCAGTACTCCGCTGTAGAAATTATCTCGATGACCCTCATGGCATAGACCAAGTGCCTTCCGCGCCGAACGCCCCTCGCGTTGCTTCCGGTCCCAGCCACCCAATCTCCGACTTGGGCATGCTTGCGGATTCTCGGTTTACAAGTAGCGAGCGTACAATAGCCGTGAAACGGATTCGGAGCGAACCCGCTGTCATAGAAAACCACATAAGAAAACAGGCTGCGTGGCATCTGGTCAGTTGCACGGATGTCGCGTTATGGGGATCGGATTGACCACCGGTGCACCATCGGGGCCATATGGACCTTCGATGTCTCCGTTGATCGCGTCCACAATATTCTCGCCATTCCATCCTACAATAGCATTGTGAAACTCCTCCAGGGCCTCAGGCACTTCACATCCCTTGTAACCTAGCTCCCACACTCCGACGATTGTCTTGCCATGCTTGTAAGCATACTCAATCTCCCAGTTCACCCAATCGCTGTCCTTCGTATCTTGGGTAATGTAGACGACAAGTGTACTACATGCGTCGATGCGTGGAGCGAGGATTTTGTTCTTGATGTAGTCAGGAGATTTTGCATTGTTCTCCTTGTCGGAAGTAATCGAGTAGTTTCGAGATTCCATTCCGTGCTTTCTGAGAAGATTCATCAAATCGGGAAGACCAGCGTCATCCAGATGTATGTGGCTGACGAACACGTTCTTTATCATCTTGAGCGCCTCATCTGGTCATGTCGGCGTTGGTGTTAACGCTCGCATGTCACTCCCCATATACACTGAGAGCATCAGCATACGGTACCAATCATAATCGTGATAAGCCATGCGACGGATATAGCTAGAAACGTCCCTGGCATCCACAATCCAGACCACTTCCTCCTAATGACACGAAGCTTATTGAACTCATCGTTTTCTCGCTTCAAGAAGTCAAACGGTAGATTAGATTCCAATTCCAGCAGAACCGCGTGCTTGGCAGCCATCCGTCCCGTCGCGGAATGCAGAGACATCATCCATGACAGGGATATAGCAACTCCAAGAACGGGCAGCACCCACACTGTGTCCGACTCCGGGACTACACGATGAATTAGCACGGAACCCGCTATGATCGCCGTGACCATTCCCGAGTAGAGCTTGTTCAAGCCCTCTCTCGCGGCAGCTGCTTGTTCCGCGAGTTCAGCATGAATCTTGTAGATGCCGAAGGCCGCGGCCTCGCTTTTTTCCTCGGTCATCGGGGACCCGGGAATCTTCGCGCCATGGCTCTCATGTCACTGGCGTAGTTCAAGCGCTGTTCGCTTGCAACCTTTGCCAAGGTCTCTCATGTCGCCGATGTCCCCAAACCCATGTTCCGCAAGCCGGTCGCGAATGTGCCGGCTCAAAGTGCTCGTCGTTCTTCATGTTACCCTCAATCCTTTACTAAACGCCGTTTCCACTCTGAAGTGCAACATCAGCCAGCGAGGGGCGAAGCCCGAGCGGCGGCGGTCCCTTCACCGGAGGCGTAGCCAGTCTTCCGGGGCGGTGCAAGCCCCGCCGGGCGCCGTCCGCGGCCCGCCGGACGCAGGGAGGGATTGGCCCGACCGGAGGACGGCGGGCCGCGGACGGCGCGCATCTCCCCTCGGAGCCCCCCCCCCGGCGGCCCCGGAAGCCCCCTCAGGGCGGCTGCGCCTTGCGGAAGTCCGCGCCCTTCGGGAACCGTTCCCGCGACCTGCCCGTTCACGTGCTCGTCCGTGCCGCGCTCCCGGGAGTGGCAATGCCGCGCGAAGAAGAACCCCGCGCCCAGCGCCTCGGCCACCCTGGCGTGGCCCGCGAACTCCTTGCCGTTGTCCGAGGTGACCGTGTGCACGGGGAGGGAGCCCGGCATGCCGGTCATGGCCGAGCCGACCGCGTCCGCCGTCTTCCTCCCGACCCTTTCGAGCAGCGTGTGCCTGGACGCCCTGTCCACCAGGGAGACAAGCGCGCCGCCGGTGCCCTTGCCGTTGATTCGTGTCGGCCTCCCGGTCGCCGACCCGTTCCTTCGCCTCCACGACGTCCGGGCGCTCGGAGATGTCCGCCCGGCCCGGGATGCGGCCGCGGCCGGAATGGCGGCCGCCCTTCCGGTTCGGCTTCCTGCCGCGGCGGCGGAGATGCCGCCAGAGACCGCCGCCGGCCTTCCGGTCGGCGCGGATGCGCTCGCAGGTCCACTGCCGGCCCGCCATCGGCGCGCCCTCCTTGCGGAGGCGCCCGGCGACCTGCTCCGGGCCCGGCCCTCGGCCAGCCGCTCCTCCGCCATGCGCCACGGCTCCGGCGTCATCTTGCGCGCCACCGACGAGCATCCATGTCCTGGGTCAAGCCCGGATCCGGCCTTTTCCGGGGGCCGGGACCGGGGATTTCCACAGCCTGTCCACATTCCGGCGGCCGTCCGGGCAGGGGCAGGCGGCCCGGCCGCAAGGGCGCGGCCGGACGGCTGGTTCCCTTCGGGCCCCGGCGGGCCGCCGGGGGGCGCGGCCCGTCCGGGCGTCAGGCGGCGGCCGCCGACCTGTCCTCCCAGGTGCGCCGGTCGCGGAGCAGCGCATTCGCGGCGGCGACGAGCTTCCGCATGACCGCGGTCACCGCGACCTTGTGGTGCCTGCCCCTTTCCCGGAGCCGGCCGTGCATCTCCATCATGTCGGGACCGGACATGCAGGCCGCCATCGCCGCCATGTACAGGACGTCCCCCGGACGCCGCCGCCCGCCGGTCATGTGGCGCCCGCCCCTGAGGGTGCCGCCGTCGCGGGCGAAGGGGGCGACGCCGACCGGGGCGGCGGCCCGGCGGTTGCCGATCGCGCCCGGCCCGCCCGCCCGGGCGACCGGGGACGCGGCCGTGACCGGGCCGATGCCCGGCACCGGGGCCGGATGCCGCAGCTCTCCGCCAGGCCCTCCGAGCCCTTGACAAGTTCCTCGATCCGCCGGCCGGACGCGGCGACGGCGCCGTCCGGTTCCTCCAGCACCCTCCGGACGGGGCCGTCCGCGTCCGGCTCTCCGACCTCGCCCGGGACCGCCTTCAGTTCCGCGCGCCGGTCGACGAGGGCCTCCCGCAGCACGAGCATGTCGCGGAGCCTGTCGACGGTGACGTCGGCCGGCGCGGTGGGCGCCATGTCCGGGAACGCGGCGCGCAGGGCGGCCGGCACGCGCGCGCCGGCCCTGTCGGTCTTCGCCAGCTCGCCGCCGGCCCTGGGGAGGTCCCGGGACTGGCGCGGGTCGCCACGACGACCTTGAAGCCCCTGTCATGCAGCGACTGCAGGAGGGCCCGGTGCATCCGTCCCGTGGCCTCCGGGACGACCCGCTCCGCATTCCCTTCCCCGGGAGGCGGGCGACCTTGCGGAACCCGTCCGTGTCGTTGGTGGCGGCGTGATCCCGCCCGCCCGGGCGGATGTCCGGCGACTTCCTGCTCACGTCGATTCCCGCAGCTGCGGTGGTCATGTCTCCCGCTCCTGTCCTCGCGACGGTCCGGTTCCTGGACCCGGCGTCCATCGGGACCCGGGAGGCCAACGGGAGGGCGGGCCGACCACGCTCGTCGACGGATCCGCTCGCGCGATCCAGGGCCGCTCCGGTCCGGCCCGTCCTGCGGGGCCAGGCCCCGCACCCCCTCCGCCCGGCCGGGCGGAGGGGGTCCCGGACCCGGCATCGACCGGGAGGGCGCCGGGAGGCAAGGAACGGCCTTTCCACAGGAATCCGCCCCCGACTTTTCCACAGCCACCTCCTTGGTCATTGCCGGTTCGCTGAACATGCGAGGCCGCGCTGCGGCGCCTGTCCGACTTGCGCCGGGCCTGCTTGTGGCGGCAGCCGCGCCTGCCGGCGTTGCGCCGCACCTCCCGCCAGACCGTCGTGCGGTCGCGGCCGGCCCGGCGGGCGATCGCCGGGCCGGAAAGCCCGCTTTCCCGGGGCGTGGATCCGGCGGCGTTCCGCATGAGGCCGGTGGCGATGGCCCTCGGGCATGACGGTCTCCTTGCTTCATCACAGGGACTGTCATCGCCGCCTGGCCGGTTCGCAACATCATGTGTCATCGAACGACCAGGAACACTGCATCAGGTGTTGCACTTCAGAGTGGAACGGGGGCAACGAAAGGGACTGTCGTCGCCGCCTGACCGATTCGCAACATCGTGCGTCTTCGAACGACCAGGAACGCTACATCAGGTGTTGCACTTCAGAGTGGAACGGGGGGTCACGGGCTGCAGTTCCGGTGCGGCCATGCCCATGCCGGGCCGGGCGCCGCCGCCGGCGCGCGGGCGAAGCGGAACTCCGTTCCGTCACGCCACGTCCGGAGAAGCGCCACGCCCATGCGCCGGGCCGGCGCGGTCGTGGCGCACTTCCTGCCACGCCTCCCCGCGGCGCGCAGCGCCCGGGACCCGGCCGGTTCCCTTTCCCGCCGTGGCGCGGCATCGCCGTGGCGGCCTGGAAGGGCGCCGTGCGCGGCGCGGCGTCGCCGGCCCTCGTGATCCCGCCGGAGACGTCCCGCTCCCCCGACCGGCTCCGCGTCGGCGCCGTGACCGCCCGGGCGCCGACGTCCCGCGCCCTCCGGAACCGGGACGGGCCGGCGGCCGCGGCGACGAAGGCCGTGACCGGCCCCGCGCCGGGCATCGCCGTCAGCAGCCGGCAGGCGTCGTCCGCCCGCGCGAGCGTCCGGACCCTCTTCGTCGTCGCGGCCGGCTCGTTGCGCATCTCCGCGCGCAGCCGCAGGATCGGCGCGACGACGTCCGACAGCATCGCGTTGTCCGCGGCCGGTTCCCGCACCCGCTCCTCCCGGCGGCCCTTCGAGACACGGCCGGGCTTCAGGCCGAAGTCGCGGAGGATGCCGCGCACGGAGAGCTCGAGCCGCGCCAGGCCTTCCACCGGCGCGCTGCGCGAGGCCGGCAGGGCCCGCCTCTCCCGGGACGCGACCGACCCGGCTCGTGAACGGGCTGGAACCGGCCCGTCTGCAGCGGCTGCGCGATGCCCTCGGCGTCCCGCCGGTCCGTCCTGACCGGGGCCGCCTCGGCGAAGCCTTCACGCGCCTCGTCCCGTCAGCACGGTCTCGCAGCCGGCCTCGCCCGGCCCCTTGCGAGCCGTTGCGACAGGGGTCCGGTCCCGGACCGGCCGCGGCGACGCTGCCGGGCAGCCCGCCCGGGCGCCCGCCGGGCGACCCGGGATCGGACGGCACCTTCGCCTCGTCGACGATCCTGCCGCCGACACGTCCGTTCCGACAAGGATCCGCATTGTCGTCGTCCTTTCCTTCGTTGCAGGTTGCGGCCCTCCTCTCCGGAACGCCTCCGCCAGGCAGGACGGCACATGTCCTGCCTGGCAGGGACAACGACACCAGACCGGCAACCTGCCAGACCCGACCGACGTCGGCCGGTTCGCCGCCCCGTTACGGCATCTCCCGGTCATGCGCCCGCGGCACCGTACGGCTCCGCTTCGACGGAATCACCGTCTTGTCACGGAGAAGGCCGATTCCGCGACACTCGTCTACGTTCGCTTTCGCGGTGCCTCCGAGGCCGAGCATTCGGCATGAGCCTGCACGCGGAGCTGCTGAAGCAGGCCCGTTTCTTCGCCCGCAAGGAACCCAAGAAACCGACCCAGGCCAGCCTCCGCCGCTCGGTTTCGGCGTCCTGCTACGCCCTCTTTCACCTTCTGGTCGACGAAGCGACGAAGCTCATGCTGGCGGGCAATGTTCACGGCCCCCTGCGTGACAGCCTTGCGCGCGCCTTTCATCATGTTTTCAATGACTTCCCCCGTGGAAAGCCACTTGTTGCCATGCGGTCGCGCTGGCCGGAATTGCTGACGGGGCTTGACGGGACGCGGACAGGAGCCTAGTATCCCAGCCTCATTGAATTGCCGGTTCCATCCCTGCCCGGGACGGGTTACGCTCCCGACCGCAACATTGGACAACAGACCTTCCGGCCACCCTGGGTGGCGTCAGGGGGCATATCAGGGGCGGAACAGGGATGGAACAGGCAGGCAGGAAGATCTACAGGGTGCGGCTCGAGGCGCACGAGCGCACGCGGCTGAAGGACATCGTCGACGGCGGCGGGGGTTCGAAGGAACGGCGCAGGCGGGCGCATGTCCTGCTGCTGGCCGACGAGGGCCGTCCGAACGGCGGCTGGACCGACGCGCGGATCGCGGACGCGCTTGAGGTCAGCGTGGCGACGGCGGAGCGGACGCGCAGGCAGTGCGTCATGGAGGGCCTTGACGCGGCCCTTGACCGCAAGGTCCAGGAGAACCGCAGGAGGCCCCGGCTCGACGGGGAGGGCCAGGCGACGCTGGCGATGCTGGCCTGCTCGGAGCCTCCCGAGGGGCAGGCGCGATGGACCCTGAAGCTGCTGGCCGACCGGCTGGTGGAGCTGGAGGTCGTCGACGGCATCGGCCGGGAGACGGTCCGGCAGGCGCCAGAAAAAACGGCATCAAGCCCTGGCTTAAGGAATGCTGGTGCATCCCGCCGAAGGCGAACGCCGAATTCGTCGCCGCCATGGAGGACGTGCTGAAGACCTACGCCCGCGACTTCGACGACGACACCGTCCTGGTATGCCTCGACGAGACGTCGAAGCAGCAGACGAAGGAGACGCGGACGCCGCTGCCGACCCGCCCCGGGCGGCCGGCGGCATACGACTTCGAGTACGAGCGCAACGGAACGGCCAACCTGTTCATGGTCTACGCCCCACTGGACGCCTGGCGCCATGTGGAGGTCACCGACCGCCGCACGAAGCGGGACTTCGCCGGGGTGCTGAAGGACCTCGCCGACGTCCACTTCCCCGGCAGGAGGATCGTGCTCGTGATGGACAACCTCAACACCCACAGGCTGTCGACGCTCTACGAGGCCTTCGAGCCGGCGGAGGCGTCGCGCCTTGCCGACCGTTTCGAGGTCCACCATACGCCGAAGCACGGCTCCTGGCTCAACATGGCCGAGATCGAGATCAACGTCCTCTCCCGGCAGTGCCTCGACCGCCGGATCCCGGACCGGGGGACGATGGTGCGCGAGGTCGCCGCATGGCAGCGGCACCGCAACGGCTCGGCGCAACCCGTCGACTGGCGGTTCAGGACCGAGGACGCCCGGATCAGGCTGAAGTCCCTATACCCGGCAATTCAATGAGGCTGGGATACTAGTTCGGGGCATGGGCGACGCGCCGGACAACCAACCGCTCTCGGAGCGCATCGCCGTTCTGGAGGAACGCATGGAGACCAGGCATGCCGAATACGAAAGTGCGCTTGACCGGCTGCGGGCCGACATGGCCGCGCACCGGGAGGACGCGGCGAAGCGCGACAAGGACAACCAGCGCTGGACCGTCGGGTTCGGCATTGCGCAGATCGTCCTGACTGTCGCCGTACTCGCGGCCGGCTTCGCATTCCTCGGCATCCTGATCGGCCTGCCCGTCTGACGGAAGCCGCCTGAACCGCCCGATCCGGCGGCCCACCTCCCGTGTCACCGCCGCGGCCCCGCACCGCCGGACCGCTGTCGCCTGCCTCCTTGCCTGCCGGCGGCTTTGCGCACTGGGTCCATGCCCGCCGCAACCTGCCTGCCTGTCGCCAGCGGCGCACCCGTCGTGGATTGCCGTTCCTCTGCACGATCGCTATACCGGAAATCGTCGCCATGCGACCCGCCTGAAGGAGCCCGCCATGCCCCAGCTGAACCTGCACACGTCCGGAGAGCGCCTCGCCGTCATCGACCGCGCGGCGGCGATCAGGGGCGTCAGCCGCACCGAGTTCGTGCTGCGCTCCAGCGAGGCGGCGGCGATCGCGATCCTCAACGAGCGCCCCGTCATCGCCCTCGACGGCGAGGCCTGGGACGATTTCGTCGCCGCGCTCGACGCGCCCGTGGAGCCGGGCCCTGCCGTGAAGGCGCGTTACGCGCGCACGCCCCGGTGGGGCCGGCAGGCCCGCCAGAACCGCTCGCGCCCCGCCACGACCTTTCGCGGTTCTCCTCCGGGGTCCCGGTCCTGGATGCCTGGCTCCGGAGCAAGGCAAGGCTGAACGAGGCCCGGGGCGGCGCGCGCACCTAATGTCGCCTGCGACGGCGACCGGGTGGCCGGCTTCTACAGCCTCGCCGCCAGTTCCGTGGAGCGGCGCCGGGTGTCGTCGCGGGCGGGCCGCAACATGCCCGATCCGGTTCCGGTCATTCTTCTTGGCCAGCTCGCCGTGGACGAAGACTTCAGAGGCAGGCGGCTCGAAACCGACCTGCTGGTCGATGCCGGGCGCTCGCGGCGTCGCGCACGATCGGCGCCCGTGCGGTCATCGTGCAGGCCGTCGACGAAAGGGCGAAGGCGTTCTACGTCCGGTTCGGCTACCGCGCGTTCTCCGAGCACGAGCCGCTGATGATGATCCTGCGCATGGCGGAGCTGGGACGGCTGCAGCCGTCGTGATCCCCGCCGGGACTCCGCGCCGTTCCGACCGCCCGGCTGGACCGCGCGCTGGCGGCCGAGACGCAGGAAGCTGCGGCAGCGCCAGGTCAGTCTTTCCGGCAGCAAGCGGAAGTGTCGGAAGGCGGCTTCAGTCGGCAACCACGGCCCGCATGAAACGGTCGCGGATGCTTACCGGGTCCATTGTGATGACCGGCATCTTCGCGTTGCCGCTCTGGCACTTGCAGATGATGACGGTAGCCTTGCCTGCATTCAGCGCGTCCCGGAGCGCGTCGCCAGCCTCTTCGGCGCGGCATTCGACGACGCGCTCGCAGCCGGCCTCTCGCGCCATGCCGGCGAGCGACGTCTTCCGGCCTGCGTAGGTCGGCTGGTCGCCGGTGGAGCCGTAGGAGCCGTTGTCGATCACGAGGAGGACGTAGTTGGGCGCGGGATTGTTCGCGATCGTGGGCAGCGTTCCGAGGTTGGTCAGGATCGAGCCGTCGCCGTCGATCACGATCACGGGCTTCTGCTGCACCAAGGCAAGGCCCAGGCCTATGGACGAAGCCAGGCCCATCGTGCCCAGCATGTAGAAGTTCGCCGGCCGGTCATCGATGGCGTGAAGCTCCTGGCTCGGGATGCCGATGTTGCAGATGACAAGCCGGTCGCGCAGGATCGGGGCGATTTCCTGCAGGATTTCGGATCGGATCAATTCAGTACCCTCCCCAGAATGACGCGTCGGTCAGGATCGCTACCGGCTTGGAGCACATGAAGGCGTAGTCGAGAATCCCGGGAAGCTCCTCGACATCCCCCGGCCGATGGAAATGGTAGGCCGGAACGTGGAGTTGCGCGAGCAGCGCCTTGGTATGCACGGCCATCTCCACCTGGCATGCGACGGGTTCGCCGGGCTCTCCGCGATAGGAAACCAGCATCGGCAGCGGCATGCGGTAGAACTGGACCAGCGTTGCAAGGGCGTTGACCGTCACGCCGAGCGCCGTGTTCTGCATGACTATCGCGGCGCGCCGGCCGCCCATCCAGGCCCCGGCGCAAAGGCCCATGCCCTCGTCCTCCCTGTTGGACGGGACGTGGATGATCCCTGGATGCCTGTCGATTTCCGCGATCACGCCGGCGAGCTGCTTGCAGGGGACGGTTGTCACGAACCCGATTCCTGCGGCGACGAGATCGGATGCTATCCGTTCATGGACGCTCACGCGGCACCTCCTTCCGGACAGAGAATGACCTTGGGCGCATCCACGCGGTCTGCCCGGATGTCCCGAAACGCGCCGATGCCCTCCGCGAGCGGCCGCATGTCGGTCCAGTCAAGGGGTCCGAGACGGCCGTCGAAAATGGCCGTCGCCGCATCGCGAAAGTCCCGGGCCGCGTAGGCGTAGGTGCCGATGAACGCGATTTCCTGCAGCGTCAGCCGACGGACGTCCAGGCCGCCCTCCGCCTCGCCAAGGCCGACATGAGCGATCACGCCGCCGGGCAGGACGTGCGCCGATGCCGTCCCTGCCGGTGCCTGCATGGCCCACGCCGTCAGTCACGAGTTCCGAGAAGTCCGCCGGGCCAAGGGCTTCCGGCGGGACGGCATCCATTCCGAAACGCTCCAGCGTGGCGCGCCGTCCGGCATGTGGCTCGACGATCCTGATGTCGGCGACGCCCTGCGCCCTCGCCGCGAGCGCGGCGCCCAGGCCGATGGCGCCGCCGCCGAGCACCAGGGCGCTCTGCGGGACCTCGCCGAGGGCGGCCAGGCCGAGGCGCACCGCATGCCAGCGGTTCCGCGAGGGCCGCCTTTTCCATCGGAACGTCCGCAGGCACCTCGCCGAGGTTGCCCCTCGGGATCGCGACGCGTTCGGCGAAGGCGCCCTCGCGCGGCGGCATCGAGATGATCTGCCTGTCGGCGCAGACATTGTCGCGTCCGGACCTGCAGGCCTTGCAGGCGCCGCACGTGACCAGCGGATTTATCGTCACGCGCCGCCCGTCATCCGGCCAGCCTTCGACGACGCCGGCGGCCTCGCGCCCGAGAACCAGCGGCGCGGGCCTGCGGTCGTCATGGCCGAGATAGGCGTGCATGTCGCTGCCGCAGATCCCGACGCGGGCGATGCGGACGGTTGCGTCCTCGGATCCGGGAACGGGGTCAGGCACGTCTCCGAGCTCGAGCGTCTCGGGGCCGGTGTAGACGAGCGCCTTCACGGTCCGACGCCGAGCCCGGGACGTCGCGGCGCCCCAGAAGCTTGTCGCCCGCTATTCATCGACGCCCAGACCGAACTTCACGCCGGGAAAGTACTTGGCGAGCCGGATGTCAGCTGTCCGGGCATGCCCTTCCATGCCCTCGAGACGGGAGATGCGCGCCGTCGCCTCGGCTATCGGCCTTGACCCTTCGCGCGTCGCCCTTTGCAAGGTCACGATCTTGAGGAACTTGTGGACCGAAAGGCCGCCGGTGTAGGAGGCGGCGCCGGACGTCGGAAGGACATGCTTGGGTCCCGACGCCTTGTCGCCGAATGCAACCGTCGTTTCCTCCCCGAGGAACAGCGACCCGTAGCAGGTCAGGCGCGAGAGCCACCAGTCCGTGTCCCCGGTCTGCACGCTAAGGTGTTCCGGCGCGTATTCGTCCGCCGTTTCCGCCATCCCTTCGCGGTCCTGGCAGAGAATGATTTCGGCATAGTCGCGCCAGGCGGCTTCGGCGCTCTCGCGATTGGTCTCGGGCAGGTCCGCGATCAGGCCCGGAACGATGGCCATGACCTCTTCCGCGAGCGCGCGGTCATCCGTTACCAGCCAGACGGGCGAGTTGCAGCCGTGCTCGGCCTGGCCGACGAGGTCGGCGGCCACGATGCCGGGATCCGCGCTGGCGTCCGCGAGGACGAGCGAGTCCGTCGGGCCGGCGAACATGTCTATTCCGACCTCCCGAAGAGGATTCTCTTCGCTTCGGCCACGAACTGGTTGCCCGGGCCGGCGAGGACGTCCGCCTTGGGCAGCCCGAACAGCCCGAACGCCATGGATGCGACCGCCTGCACGCCGCCAATTGCGAGAATGGCGTCGGTGCCGGCGAGGTGCGCGGCATAGATCATTGCGGGCGGGATCCCCAGACCGGGCCGGGGCGGGGAGGCTGCGACGACATGCCCGCATCCTGCGACCCTGGCCGTCGTGACGGTCATGAGCGCGCTCGCGACGTGGCTGTAGCGTCCTCCCGGCACGTAGCAACCCGCCGCACCCGCCGGAATCGCCTTCTGTCCCGCCACCAGCCCCGGGACGACCTCGATCTCCATGTCCCGAAGCGTGCCCCTCTGAGCCTCCGCAAAGCGGCGCACGCTGTCATGGGCGAACCGGATGTCGTCCTTGAGACGGCCGGGCACCGCGGCGCATGCCGCCTCGATCTCGTCGGGCGTGACGATGACGTTGCCGTCGCACCTGTCGAGCCTGGCGGCATGTTCCATCGCGGCCGCGTCTCCGCCGGCCCTTATGGCGTCGAGCATGCCCTGTACGGTGTCCCGAACGCCAGCCGCATCGGATTTCGCGATCAGCGCGGCCTTCTTGAGGTATCGCCTCGTCATCGGATGCCCTTGCCCCGCCTAGCCTGCGGTCCACCCGCCGTCGACCAGAAGCGACGTGCCGGTTACCATTGCCGAGGCGTCAGAGGCAAGGTAGACTGCCGCGCCCATCATGTCCTCCAGCTCGGCCGGGCGGGGTGCAGTTCAAATTTGTTGGTGATTGCGATTCGCAGATTCCCTTGATGGCGTTGCAGCGCCATGCAGCAAAGGCTGTTCCACGCCCTCGACCAAGCCGGCAAGTCAGGCCGTCACCGCCTCACCAACGAAGTTGAACTACACCCGGCCGGGCGGCCCAGCTTGATCTTGCCCATGATCCATGCATGCTGTTCGGGATCGCCGAATGCCTTGCGGGTAAGGTCCGTCAAGACGAATGTCGGACAGATCGTGTTGATCCGGACCCGGTGAGGCGCCCATTCGATGGCCATTGCCTTTACCATTCCCTCGACGCCGAACTTCGTCGCGCAATAGACGGCGCGTTCCGGCCCCCCGACATGTCCCATCTGGGAGGAAACGTGGATGATCGAGCCGCCCCGCCCTGACCGTATCATGCCCTTTGCAGCGCCGACCGAGAGGAAGTAGGCCGCACGCAGGTTGACGTTACATGACTGCGTCGTAGTCCTCTGGCAGGGTTTCCGCGGCCGGGCCATGCCGCGCGATCCCGGCCGAGTTCAGCACGATGTCGAAAGGGGCCTGCGCGGCGAGCGCGCCGGCCATGCCGCAGAGATCGGCCTGGTCGAGTTCGAGAGCCTCGGCGCTGCCGCCGCGTTCGGCGATTCCACGGGCGGTTTCCTCCAGCCTGTCGATACGGCGTGCCGCCGCCACGACGTGTGCGCCAGCATCCCCGAGCGCTGCTGCGCACGCCTGGCCGATGCCGGAGGACGCTCCAGTGACCAGCGCGCGCTTGCCGTCCAGGCGGAATGAAGGGGTCGTGGGCAGTGCCATCTGGCGCGCTCCCGATGGGCCGGAGACCCCGGCGTTAACGGTGCTTGACGAGCTTCCGCCCTGTCTGTCTCGCGCCAGCGTTCCGTACCCGAACGCCCCTGCCCTCGAAGCGCCGGGGCCTGTCTGCAGTTCGCGCCTCGTCTAGCGCCTTGTGCTTCGTTCGCCGATCTTTCGGCGCACGCGCCGGACGAACAGCCACACAACGGCCACCACGGGAAGCGTTATCATCGCTTTCAGCATGCCTTCGCTCGGTCCGGCAGGATGGGCGAGCGGGTAGAGGAGATGACCCGCCAGCGAGACCGCATAGTAGCTGATCGCGACCACGGAAAGCCCCTCCACGGTGCGCTGGAGACGCAGCTGCAGCTCGATGCGCCGGTTCATGCCTTCGAGTAGCTGCTGGTTCTGGGCGCCGCGCTCGACCTCGACCTTGGTGCGAAGCAGCTGCCCTGCACGCATGGCACGGTCCGCGAGCGCGGAAAGACGCCGGCTCGCAGACGTCACGGTCCGCATCGCAGGCTCGTAGCGGCGCGCCATGAATTCCCCGAACGTCTGGCGGCCGGCAACCTTTTTCTCGCGCAGCATCGCGACCCGGTCGCTGACGATCGCCCTGTAGGCGTTCGTGGCGCCCAGCCTGAAGGCGCTCCTTGCGGCGACGGCTTCCAGCTCGGTGGCGACCTTGAGAAGTTCCGGCAAGGTTTCCTCGGCCGGCCTGGCGCCCTCCTTCACGTCGTCCATCAGCCGGGTGAGGCGCGCGTCGAGGTCGTCAACGCGCGAGGTCGCCTCGCGCGCCCACGCGAATCCGAGCATCGACATGGACTTGTAGGTCTCGATCTCGCAGAGGCGCTGGACGACGCGCCCCATGCGCCGCCGCCCGATTTCCGGGTCGGCGAACACGGCGAAACGCAGATGGCCCGCAGGATCGATCCGGAAGTCGCCGGCGATTTCCGCCGCGCCTTCGGCAACGGACGAAAATGCGAGGCTCTCGGGCACGAACCATTCGCCAAGCGCCCTTGCGGTGGCCGGTCCGTCGGGGCGGGGCATGACCTGGATCGTCGCCGAGGTGATGCGCTGGCCCGGCGCCTGCGCCAGCCAGTCGTCGGGGAAGACCGCGAATTCGGCCGGATCGAAGGGGCGTTCGGACAGGCCGTCTGCAGAGGCCATGAACGTGACGAACTCGGTGTGCCGTTCCCACTTCAGGCGATGGCGGCCGATCCTGCCGGAGTAATGGGTCGCGTCGGGCCGGGGGTGCGTCGCGCCATGGCGGTCGAGCAGGGCCTTGAGGTGCGCGCAGGCATGGCCTTCGCCCCGTTCGGCGGGATCGCGTGCGAGTTCGATTGCGACATAGGTCACGGTGCAGGGCACGCGCATCGTCGGAAAGGGGCGCGCATGCAGCTCGTTCGCCAGCCTGTAGCGCAGTGGATGATCCCCTATCCCTTGCATATCTGGCACCTCTCGCCGGAGACGTCTCTTGCAGGAACGCCAGCCGGACTGGCGAGGCCCGGGCGGAGCGGCAGTTCCGCACTGTCGGGATCGGCCCGCTCCATGTCCTGGCGAGGATCCTGCAGGCGGGACCGTGATCCGCGCCGCTGCAGAAAGCCTCGCATGACCGGATCGTACGCGCCTCTGGCCTTCATGTCACCCACTCAGCTTGCATGTATGCGCGATCACCTTATGTGCATCCCATGCTCTGCCAAGCCCTGGCCCGTCCCTGCCGAACGTCCCCCTCAAGGCAAGGGCAGGAGTCTGCCTCTCACTGGAGATCCATGGCCCAGGCCTGTCGGGCCATGGCCCTGCGCCACACGTTCCCCCACATGGCCCGAAGGGGATCACGGGACCGGCATTCGACAAACCCGGCGTTGCCCGTGGTACTTTGATCACATTCCCCCACGATCTTGTGTGCCCGAGCTTGCCGAACCCCACCCGAAACGTCAGTTTGACCCCTGCGCGCTCCTGATTCTAAGGGTGTGCGCCGAAAAAGCGGTTCTAAGGAGATAGAGAGATGAAAGGAACCAGAATGGAAATCAGGCATGGAGCGGCGGCGCTGCTGGCCTCCACCGCCCTGATGCTGCCCGGGGCGGCGCTCGCGCAGGGCGTGACGCTGTCGGGGTCGGCGGAGATGGGCGTGTTCGACGACGACTCGAAGAAGGACGACGGAACGAAGACCGGCGCGCAGTTCCACACCGACATCGACGCGACGATCAAGATGGAGGGCGTGACCGACACCGGGATCACCTTCGGGGCGAACGTCGACATCGACGAGCTGCAGGACGGCGGTGGCAAGAATGCCGCGACGAACAACGACGCCGACGACGGCGGCGCGACCTTCTACGTCCGAGGGTTCTTCGGCAACGTCGAGATGGGCGACACCGACGGCGGCTATGACTGGGCGATGGAGGAGATCGTCGGCGCGGGCTCGATAAGGGACGACCACGAGCACGGCGGCTTCGACGGCAACTCCGGCCTGGACGGCACGCATGACGGCCAGATACTCCGCTACGACACCGGCGACCTCCTGGGCGACTTCGCGCTCGGACTGTCGTTCGAGCAGGACACCGCGTTTGACGGGATAGGGGACAGGACGGTTGGGACGCTCCCCGGCACGGCTCAAAGGGGCGATAACACTGATAACCCTGCTGATGCGGACAAAGCATTCCAGAAAGACCGTGGCGACATCCTCGGCGTCGGCGGCAAGGGGAGCTTCGCCGTGGGCGGCGCGACCCTTGCGGGAGGCATAGGCTACCAGAAGGACGACTGGTCCGACATCGTGGGCGGCAGCTTCTCGGCCGCGTTCCCGGTCGGGACCGGCAGCCTGAAGCTGGTGGCCAACTACGCCCAGTTCGACAACGACAACGGCACCACCATCAACGCGCCCGCTGCCGCGGATGTTCTGGCTAACGCTACCGAGATAATTGCCGCGAATAAGCGATTGGCCACATTCGACGACACGGAAGCCAAGCATTCCGGCATCGGCGCGACCTACAGCGTCGGGCCGCTCGCGTTCCATGCCAACTACGCCAAGAAGGACGTGGACGGGGAACCGGTGGAGTTGAAGCCTGCGACAGGCAATGCCACGGTGAGCGGCTCAACGGCCTATGACGTTGACGGCTACGGCCTTGCGGCGACCTACGACCTGGGCGGCGGCGCGTCGCTCCAGTTCGGATACGGCAAGACCGACTACGCAGTCGATGATATTGATCTCACCACCGACAAAAAAGATCCGCCGACAGGTCGAGGCCAGGACAAGGACACCTGGTCCTTCGGCCTCAAGATGGCGTTCTGACCGGCCGGAAGGGACGCAGTGGGCGGCTTTCGGGCCGCCCCCTTTTCTTCAACACGCACGGGGGAGGCAAAGACATGGCGGGACGGAAGAGTTTTGAAGCGCAAGAAAGGCAAGAACTTCTGGATGGGTGTAGCCCAATTTTTTGACATCATGCGGCGATGGCCTGATTCGCCTGCCATTCCAGGAAGTCGGGCAGCCTGAGGTTCATGGCGCAGCCCTTCAGCGCCAGCATGGCGTTGGCGCCCCTCTCCGCCCGGCGCGTTCCCGATCGCCTGGGCCGCAGCCCGAACCGCCGGCATCCGCCCTCGACGACGCCGCTCCCGGCCCGGATGCCCTGATCGCGGTACCGGTCGTGCCGCATCCGGCCGAGGTTCCTCTCGAAACGCCGGCAGCAGGCCTCGACTTCCTCGTGCCGGTCCCCGGACGGCGCCGGCTCCCGGACGACCTTCGCCGCCCGGCCCGCCCTGACGTCGGCCTCGCCTCCGCGAACCGCCGGTCCCGCTCCGCCCCCGGCCGGCAGGATCGCCTCGCGGCGTCGGAGGCGCGTTCCAGGCAGTGGAAGAGGCCGGGCACGAACGTGACCTTCCGGCCCCCGAAGGGCTCCTCGCAGGCGTTGGGGATCCAGTCCGCCCCGTCGGAGACGACCACGGGCCCGCCCGCGTCGTGCAGCCCCCGCCGCCGGGCCTCCCGGTCGCGCCGCGCCGCGAAGTCCGAGGCCTCCCGGCCTCCGGACGGCGCCGCCGCGCCGCCGGTCAGGCAGCCGGACGACTCGCTGCCCCGGTCCTTGAGAGCCGCGCCGGTCCCGGGGTCCCGCCCCTCGGCCGTGCACGCCACCGCCAGCCTGGCTTCCCTGGTCTTCGAGGTGCCGTCGGCCTGCCTGCCGCGAACGCCCTCGGTCTCCTCCCTCCGCATCGGGACGCCGGTCCCGTCGACGGAGAGCTGCATGCGCGGTTCCGGCGGCCTGCCGTCGACGACCTCCTCGCGCTCGAAGCGGGCCGCCGCCTCGCCGAGATCCAGCGCCCGGCGCTGCAGCGCGCTCGACGACGCGTCCACACCGGCGAGGCTGTCGACGTGCCGGCTCGCCGCCTCGAAGCCCGTCAGCGGCACCGTCCCGGCGATGACGCTCGCCATCCCCGGCGTCACCGTCCCGCCCTCCAGGCCAAGCGCCCGGTCCGGCGGGAAGCGCCCCTTGCCGCACGACCGGCAGCGGAAGTGCGACCGCTCCACCTCGACCCGGCCGAGCCGGCTCGAGGCAAGGACTTCGACGACGACGAATGCCGGGCCGTCGGCCTGCCGCAGGCCGCGCACTCCGGCGCCGGCAGCGTCGCGTCCAGATGCCATGAGACGCGCCGGGGTTTGCCTCTGGAGGTGATTCGGTGCAGGTGAATGTGGTGACTTCAACATCTGGTGGCAAGGGGGCCGACAGGCGGCACCCCTTGCCGATCGAAAGGAGAATGCGATGACCTATCCGACCACACCCTCCGGGGGTAACGCTACCACGGTGCATGCGGCGCTGGAAGCGGGCGGCACGAGCTGGATCCTCGCGGCGGGCGATCCGGCGGACGCGTCGCGGACGGGCCTGCACAGGCTGGCACCACATGACGTCGCGGGCCTGCTCGCGAAGCTGGGGCAGGCACGGACGCGGGCCGCCGCCGTCTCCGGCGACGACGTCCGCGTGATGCCGGTCTGCGAGGCAGGGCACGAGGGGTTCCGGCTGGCGCGCCGGCTCGAGGGCGAGGACCTGGAGGTCGTGGTCTGCGACCCGGCGAGCCTGGAGGTCGTGCGCAGGAAGAGACGTGCGAAGACGGACAGGATCGACGCGCGGAAGACGGTGCGGGCGCCCGTGGCCCGGGACGGCGGCGACCGGGACGCGATGTCGCCGGTGCGGGTGCCGACGGTCGCGGAGGAGGACGCGAAGCGGCTGCCGGGGCGCCGGGAGCGGCTCGTGAAGGAGCGGCTGCGGCTGGCGAGCGCGGTCGCGGGGCTTTTGCGGCTGCACGGCGTGCCGCCCGGGGATCCGGCGAAGGCCGGGTTCCGGGAGCGGCTCGGGGGCATGAGGACGGGCCATGGCGCGGCGCTGCCGCCGGGGCTCCTGGCGGAGACCGCGGGCATCCCCGGCCGCCTGGAGCCGGGCGTCGCGGAGACGGAGGCGGTGGAGGCGGAGAAGGCGGCGACGCTGAAGTCGGCACGGGAGGCGGCCAGGGCGGCGAAGGCTGCCACGCCCGCCGGGCCGGCACGGGAGGCGGACACGCCGCCCGGAGCCGCGCCGGCGGAGGTCCCGGGGCACGCCCGCCACGCGGCGACGCTGGTCAGGCTGCGGGGCATCGGCCCGAACGACGCCCTGCTGCCGGGCGCGGAGCTCCTCTGCCGCGACTTCCGCAACCGGCGCGAGCTGGCGGGCATGGCCGGGCTGGCGCCGGTGCCGTGGGCGAGCGGCGCCGTCGACCATGACCAGGGCACCGGCAAGGCCGGCAGCCCGATGCTGCGAAAGCACCTCGTGCAGATGGCCTGGCGCTGGCTGCGGCACCAGCCGCAGAGCGCGCTGTCGAAGTGGTTCGAGCGCTGCGCCGTCGCCCGCGACGGGCGGCCGGGGAAGCGCGGGATCGTGGCGCTGGCCAGGAAGCCGCTGGTGGCGCCGGGCGGTTCGCCACGACAGGGCCGGTGCCCGAGGGCGCCGTCCTGTCGAAGGCACGGGAGGAAGGAAGACCGGAACACCCGGGCGGCCCGACGGGGCCTCCGGGGATCCCGGGCAAGGCGTGCGACCGGCGGGACGCCTGTTTCGCCGCAGGCTGCGGCACCGTTCTTTCAGACGGGTCCCGCCTTCCGGAACGTCGCACCGCCCGAACGGGGCACCGTGGTCACGGGGCCGGCGACCGCCGGGCGGCCGAACCGGACAGCATCCATGTCTTGGGTCAAGCCCGGATCCGGCCTTTTCCGGGGGGCCGGGAGCGGGGCTTTCCACAGCCTGTCCACATCCCGGCGGCCGTCCGGGCAGGCGGAAGCGGCCCGGCCGCAAGGGCGCGGCCGGACGGCTGGCTTCCTTCGGGCCCGGACGGGCCGCCCGCAGGGCGCGGCCCGTCCGGGCGTCAGGCGGCGGGCGCCGACCTGTCCTCCCGTCTGCGCCGGTCGCGGAGAAGGACGTTCGCGGTCACGACGAGCTTCCGCATGACCGCGGTCACGGCGACCTTGCGGGCCCTGCCCCCTTGGCCCTGGCCGGCCTTGCATCTCCTTCGTGTCGGGATCGGACATGCAGGCCGCCGTCGCCGCCATGCAGGGGACGTCCCCCGGACGCCGCCGCCCGCCGGCGACGTGGCGCCCGCCCCTGAGGGTGCCGCCGTCGCGGGCGAAGGGGGCGACGCCGGCCAGGGCGGCGGCCCGGCGGCTGCCGACGGCGCCCGGCCCGCCCGGGCGACCGGGGACGCGGCCGTGACCGGGCCGATGCCCGGCACCGGGGCCGGATGCCGCAGCTCTCCGCCAGGCCCTCCGACCCCTCGACGAGCGCCGCGGTCCGCCGGCCGGACGCGGCGACGCCGGCGCCGGTCCCGGCGAGGACCCCCTGGACGGGCCCGTCCGCGTCCGGACCGCCGGCCTGGCCCGGGACCGCCTCGGCCCGGCGCGCCTGTCGACGGGCGCCTCGCGCAGGACCGGCATGTCGCGGAGCCTGTCGACGGTCCCGTCCGCCGGCGCCGTGGCCGCCATGTCCGGGAACGCGGCGCGCAGGGCGGCCGGCACGCGCGCGCCGGCCCTGTCGGCCTTCGCCAGCTCGCCGCCGGCCCTGGGGAGGTCCCGGGACTGGCGCGGGGTCGCCACGACGACCTTGAGGCCCCGGTCGTGCAGGGACTGCAGGAGGGCCCGGTGCATCCGCCCCGTGGCCTCCGGGACGGCCCGCGCCGCCTTCCCCTCCCCGGGAGGCGGGCGACCTTGCGGAAGCCGTCCGTGTCGCTGGTCGCGGTCCCGTCCCGCCCGCCCGGGCGGATGTCCGGCGTCTTCCTGCTCACGTCGATTCCCGCGGCTGCGGCGGCCATGGTCTCCCGCTCCTGTCCTCGCGACGGTCCGGTTCCCGGACCCGGCGTCCATCGGGACGCGGGAGGACGGCGGGAGGACGGGCCGACCACGCTGTCCGACGGATCCGCTTGCGCGATCCAGGGAGCTGTCGGTCCGGCCAGCCCTGCGGGGCCAGGCCCCGCACCGCCGCCGCCCGGCCTGGCGGCGGCGGTCCCGGACCCGGCATCGACCGGGAAGGCGCCGGGAGGCAAGGGACGGCCTTTCCACAGGAAATCGCCTCCAGCCTGTCCACGGCCACCTCCCCTGGTCATTGCCGGTTCGTTGGACATGCGAGGAGCCTGGACGCGCCGTCAGGCGCTCCCCTCAACCGCGACGTTCCGCCCGGAGCGTTCCCCGGGCCGGCGCCGAGCCGCCCCCGAAAGGAGACGGACCGATGTGACACGTCATGAAGAAAGCGCTTGACGGGAGGGGGCTCATAAGAGGCCGCCGGGAAGCCCCGGCACCCGCTCGGGCCTATCAATCCAACACACTTGACTCCGTGTCCTCTCCCTCCCTTCCGTTTCCTTCCCGGTCCCGCATGGCCTGGATGGCGATGACGGCGCCGGACAGGAGCCTGACCCCTTCCCGGAGCTTCTGCGTGCCGGGCAGGGGCTGGCGCCTCAAAGGGTGGAAGCCGGCCAGTCCCGCGGCGGTCACGACGAAGCGCGCGACGGTCATGTCCGGCGGTCCCCTGGCGACGCCGAGCCGTGGCGGGCGGCGAGGGCGCGGAGCGCCGTGACGTCCTGCCGGGTCACGTGCCATGTGGCCGGGTCGTCCGGCCTCTCGCGGGCCGGCAGGGACAGGTCCCGGACCCGGAACGCGGTGACGGCGTCGAAGGCGAGGCACTTCCTCAGGTCGCAGGCCGCGTCGAGGCGGCGGTCCTCGATCCGCGTTCCCTGCCTGAGCGCGTGGAAGAACCGTTCGATCCGCCAGCGCAGCGCGTGCCAGCGCAGGACCGTGCGGGCGGTCCCGACGCCGGCCCCGCCCTCGGTCGTCAGCAGCATCCGGTGCAGCGGGCCGCCGTCCGCGCCCGCCTTCCGGCCCGCGAGGCGGCGGGGCGGGTCCTCCTCGAGGGCGGAGACGGCGGTCATGCGGACGGGCGGATCGCCGGGCCGGTCCTTCGGGGGAAGCAGGTCCGCCTCCACGCAGCGCAGGGTCAGCTTCGCCGTCCGGCCCCTGCGCCGGTTCGGCCCGCCGCGGGCGGGAACCTCGACCTTCCGCGCCCCGACCGGGTCCGTCCCGAGCACGTGGTCCCGGAGATCCGCGCCGCCGCCGTCTGGCAGGGCAACGCGCCGCCGCGCGCCCCGGCGCGCCCGCACCGGCAGCGCCGCCCCGGTCTCCCGCGCCCGGTCGAGCAGCTCCCGGGAGTCGCCCTCGCGGCCGCAGACGGTGGCCACGCGGGCGTCCGGGCAGGCGCGCGCGCGCTCCCGCGCCCGGTCCAGCCCGTCCGTCCGGCGGACGCTGTCCCTCTCCGGGTCCTGCCGGAAGTCCGCGTCGGCCAGGAACGACCCCAGGGGACGTCCGGCCCCGTCCGCCGCCACGCCGAAATGCGCCAGGATGCCCGAGGTCCCCTTGCCGCCGCCGCCGAGGGCGTCCAGGCCGCGGGTCGCCGAAAGCCCGTCGTGGTCGGGCGTCGTCGTGTCCTGGACGGCGAGCACGAGCCGCTCGGCCCGGCACCGCTCCACCGTCCGCTCGAAGTGCGACTCCGGCACGTGCTCCATCGTCACCGCCCCGTTCGACGGCAGCCGGCAGGCCGCCGCCCGCTCCGCCCGGCCCGGGAAGATCGCCGGCAGGCTCTCGCCGGGGCGGCGGGTCCAGGCCGCGCCCATCGCGGCGATCCGGCGCCTGACCCGTCCGTCGGGATGCGGGCTCCTGCCGCACTCCCGCTCGGCCCGTCCGCCCCCGTCATGCATCGATCCGGACCATCCGGGACCCCGTTCCGGCCCGCGCCGCAGGACCTCCCGCCAGCCCTCCGACAGGGGCCTGAGCCAGACCGCGCGCCGCACGCCGGAGCGCCGCCCCGACGTCGGCTCCGGGCAGCACCTCCATCCCGCGGCCCGGCAGCCCGTCCCGGACGTCCCCGGCCCCGTGAAGGTCTGCGCCAGGACCGGGCGGACGCCGTGCCCGGTCTCCCGGTCGTCCGCCACCCGCGCCGCGGCCCTGCGCAGGGCCGCGGAGGCCAGGCCGCAAACCCGGACACCGGGAAGCAGCAGGAACCGGTTGTCGTGCACGACCCTGCCGACGTTGGCCACCCGCGCGTCGGCGGACCAGCCGACGCCGCGGTCGCGCGGCCCCGGCTGCATCCCGGCCGCCGCGAAGCCGACGCCGCCGAGGATCCCGGGCCGCTCCGAGCGGATCCAGTGCCGGACCTGCCCGCCCGGCGGGCGCCGCCACCCTTCCGGATGGCGGGTCCCGACCATCGCCTCCCGGCGGCGGCGGTCCCCCGCGTCCGTCACCGGGGCGAGCGACACCGGGCCGAGGTCCCCGAGCGCGCAGGCGACGGACGTGTCGGGAAAGTCCGGGGGAGGGCGCACGTGCGGGCCGGGCGCCGTCGCCGCGTCCGGCAGCCGCGCGCCCAGCGCGCCGGCGAGCCCCGCCAGTCCTCCCGCTCGCAGAGCCCGCGCGCGAGCGCCGTCCGCGTCAGCCCGCCGCCCTTGCAGGCGTTCCCGAACCATTCCACCGTCTCCGCCGAGACCTGACGCATGCCAATCTGCATGGCAGCCTGATTCGCACGGAACGCGACCCGGAGCCAAGTGTGTGTCATTGATAGGCCACGGGCCCGGATCCCGGGGCGGCCGCCCCGAAACGCGTGCTGGCGCTGAACCGCGGTCACTAGCGCATGGAGGCGAATCGCCACGTCCCTGACTGGGGCTTCGACGAGGGCCGGAGTTGCATCCGGCCCGGAGAGCGCGACCCTGCCGCGGCGCGTCCTCGACAGCCCGAAGACGGTCGGCAACGCCCGTCCGCTGCCCGGGGCCGCTGAGGCGTCAGTGCGCGCCACCAACAGCGCGGCGGGCACGACCAAGAGGGCGAACACGCGCAGTCCCGGCGCGGTGGCAGCCGGTGTCGCCGGACGCAAGATGACGGCGACCGGCCGACCGGACGGCCCATCAAAGGCCTGAAACGCGGGGAATCCGCCGTCAGGACGGACGGTGCCGAATGCCCGGCGCCCGCGCGGATCCAGGCGTCAGCGGGCTCAAGAACCGATTAGCCCTGCGAGATGGGCATGGTTGGGTTGCCGGTCGCGCACAGTCGGTATAGTTGACTGTCACGAATGCCGATTGTTTCTTTTGCCGGATTGGGGCGGAAGAAGACATGAAGCCAAATGAACAACGTGCACTGGATCGATGTCGTGGGCGCGAGGGTGGATTTGCCAGTTCCGATGCCCAAACACTCCTATCCCAGGGAGCGCCGCCCAGACGCTGACGCGGCGGTGCTGTGGCCAGGGTGACGCGTCCGCTCCTCGCATTGTACGTGATCTGGCATCCCTCCCATCCTGGTGGCCGCATTGTTGCGGACCGGCTTCGCGAGCACTTCGTCCGGGGCAACCAGCGGGCCATCGGCGAGATGCGCGGGGTCGGCGTACTCGAACGCAGCACTCCTGTTCCGGGGGAGCGTACTCCCTTGCCGGTCAGCTGGGACGATGCCGAGTTCACAGCCGTCGTGGTGCTGACAGAATCGAAGCTTGTTGAAGACAGTGCCTGGGTCGAATATGTGCGTGACATTGCCAAAGCAGCGATCGAGAGAGGGAATCCCGCCGGTTTCCTTCCGGTGTCAATGGATGGCAATGGATGGTCGTGGGCTTGAAGGAGCGTTCGAAACACAAGCTCTGCGCTGGGACAGGTGGCATGGATCAGACTGCGACCGGCTGCAGCGTCTTACCTCAGATCTCACGCATGAGTTCTGCCGCATGCTGCGGCACCGCATCGACATGCTCCAGGGCGATGGCGACCGGGAAGCAACGTTCGGACGCTGCCTGGAGAGAATCCGCGTTTTCATCAGCCACTCAAAGCATGACAGTGATGGCGAGCTGGTGGCCCGCGGCATTCGCGACTGGATCCACTCGCACAGTCCCCTTGACAGTTTCTTTGATGTCGACGACATCCCGCCCGGGTTGCCGTTCGAGGATGTCCTCCTGCACCAGATTGGCGCAGGCGCCGTCTTGGCGGTGCACACGGATTCCTACTCTTCGCGCGAGTGGTGCCGCCGTGAGGTCATCGAGGCGAAACGTCGTCTGGTGCCGATGGTTGTCGTCGATTGCGTGCGCGACTTCGACCCTCGCGGGATGGCCTATCTCGGCAATGCGCCCGTCGTCCGCATGGGGCCCGATTGCGCGGACAGGATCGCCGCTGTCACAGGCCGTCTTCTGGACGAAGTCTTTCGAACATGGCTGTGGCTCTGCCGGGTGGGACGTCATCTGACGGAATCGCCGGGCGTAGTGTTCACGGCACGGCCCCCCGAACTGATCACGCTGTCTGCACTGTCTTGCCATGATGGGAAAGCGGCGCCGGCAATTGTCTATCCTGAACCGTTGCTGAGCGCCGACGACGAGCGGCTGTTCAGGGAAATCGCGCCGGGGGTCCGTATCCAGACCCTCACAGACTGGCTGGAGGAACGCCGATGACCGCACCCGACATCGAGACATCGGCCGCCGTCGGTGTTTCCGTTTCGGAGAGCCCGGACCTGTGGGCTCTGGGCTTGAGCGAAGGGCATCTGCGGGACGCGATGGCGGAGGTCGCCGTCCATCTCCTCGCTTCAGGTAACAGCACCGCATATGGCGGGGATCTGCGGCGAAACGGATTCACCGAGCTTCTGGCCGAACTGGTGGGACGGTACCGGAACCATCCACGGCACGGCGAAACCATCGCCGTGACCGACTATCTGGCCTGGCCGGTGCACATTCGGATGTCTTCGGAGGAAATCGCCGCGTTCTCCGCCGAGCACGAGTCCGGCGTCCGCCTCGTCTTCCTTGCCCTGGACGGTACGCGTCTCGCGCTAGAGCAGAGGCTGAAACTGCGGGCGCATGAGCCGGACCAAGGGGAATGGACGGAGGGGCTGACCGCGATGCGAACCGCCATGCTTGAGGACATCCGGGCGCGGATCGTTCTCGGCGGGCGGGTCGAAGGCTATCGAGGAGTGATGCCCGGCATCGCCGAGGAGGCGTCGCTTTCCCTGGAAGCCGGCCAGCCCCTATTCCTTGTAGGCGGGTTCGGGGGGTGCGCGCGCGACATCGCGGAGACGCTCGGTCTTGCGGGGCGTTGGGCGGGTTCGCGTGAGGCTTGGGCTGGCCGGGAGCGCTTCCTCGGGTATTCATCGTCCGACCTGCACAACGGCCTTTCGCGTGACGAGAACGCCAGGTTGGCCCGCACACCTTACATTGGGGAGGCGATCACCCTGGTCTCACGAGGTCTACGCCGGACTCTCGGCGAAAGTTGTCAAAAGGGAGGTGGCGGTGCACAAAGTGTTCATTAGCCATCATCACGCCAACGACCAACGGTACAAGCACGCACTGGCGGATTTCGGTGAGGGGAACTCCATATTCGTGGACCGTTCCGTCGACACCGGCGACATTCCGGACGACTGGACTGACGAACAGATCCGCCGGACCATCAGGGATCAGTATCTCAGCGACTCGACTGTGACCATTGTCTTGATCGGCAGCGAGACCAGGCGCCGAAAACACATCGACTGGGAGATCCACTCAAGCATGTACGACGGCTCGGTGAACAAGAGATCCGGAATAGTGGCAGTCAACCTTCCCGGGATCTCCGACAATCAATTCACAGCGCCCCATGGAGAGGAAGAGAAAAAGCTTTTGTACCCCGAGATAACTTCTTGGGTGAATGTCAGGGAACGGGCGGAGTACGAAAGCCGGTATCCGTTCATGCCGGATCGGATCATCGACAACCTGGTGGCACCGAAGACCAAGATCTCGGTCGTTCCGTGGAAAAGGATCAACAGGAACAGTCTCGGGTTTCTGATCGAAGCCGCCTTTCGTGACCGCGTCCTCTGCACATACGACTTGCGGAGGCCCATGAGGCGGGCAAACTCATGATTCGGCCACATATACGTGCTCCCCGTTCTGCCGTGGAATCACGTCCACCGATGCCGAAGCGCGTGCGGACGAAAGGGTGACCGATAACATCGAGATGCGCGTGAAGCCGGGCGACAAGGAGCGAATGTCGCACGCCGCCGAACTGACCGGGGTCAGCTCGCGACGTTCGCCAAGTCTTCGGCCGCGCAGGACGGCGGAACGGGTCCTGCGCGGGCATCAGGCCATGTCGCTTTCGGAGCGCGACCGGCGCACGTTGCCGAAGGCGCTCGACAATCCGCCGCCGCCCGGCGGCGGCCTGGGATTCGGTTCGCGCATGCCGCTCCCGGATCGCCAATGCAGGGTGACGGGGACCGCGTTGCCGGCAACTGGATCGTCGTCGAGCCGTCCGATCCCGCCCGGCATGACCGGTCGGTCTTTTCCTGTGGAACGGAGCGCCTTGACTTCCCGCGCTTCAGCGCGAGGAAGCGGCAGGAGGACGGCTTCGCGCACGTGTTCGTGGCGGTCGCCGAGGGCGCGCCCGGCCCGGGCAGCATCCCGGCGCTGCATCTCTCCATGATTGCCGCGGACCAGGGCTGGCAGGGCAAGGGTCTCGGGTCCGACCTTGCGGCCGACGCTCCTGGCCGGGCCGTGAACGTGGCGGGCGAGGTGGGGCTCAAGCTGGTCGTGCCGGATGTGATCGACGACGGCGGGAACGAGGCCTTCGCGCGTCGCAGGGAATTCCACCGGTCTGGTCCCCGGATCCGGGCGGCCAGGGGTCGGGCAGGCTGCGGGAGCCGAGGCGCGCCAGATCGAGATGTTCGGCGTCGTGCTTTCGGCAGACGAGGACGAGGCCAGGGCGGACATGGCAGTCCCGGTGGTCCTTCCATTGCCCGCCAGACGCGTGGTCGCGATGGCGCGGCGCCAGCGCCCGGTCCGCAGCCAGTCCGGCCGCGACGCGGGCGGGTTCGCCATCGACGGTTCCGGCAAGGCGGCCCTTGCGCACGCGGCGGCAATCCCGCCTGAAAGCAGCGGTCCGCCTAATCGTCCGCATGGAGGCAGGTGGCTGCCTTGAGTGACATTCAGGGCAAGTTCTTTGGCATCGAAAGTTTCACGAAATGCGGGAACGGACGGGGTTCGGAACACCCTGCCGAACGGCCTCACGCCTCGCAGAGGATGATCGGCTGTCGGGGTCACCGGATTGCAGGGAAGTGCCGCGACATGATGGAACCGGAGAACGCAGCGGCTGTCCCGTCCATCCCTCCGGGCATCCTGGCCTGCCGGCGGGCGGGCTTCCGCTTGCCCGTCCTGTCGGGGGCTTTCCCCAAGGTGCTGATTTCAAGCCGTTATTCTGGCCCCTCCGGGGCGGCCGGGCCCCTCGATACCCTAAATGGAAATCAGGCATGGAGCGGCGGCGCTGCTGGCCTCCACCGCCCTGATGCTGCCCGGCGCGGCGCTCGCGCAGGGCGTGACGCTGTCGGGCTACGCCGAGATGGGCGTCGAAGGCGGGAAGGACGACAAGGGCGTCAAGAAGGACGCGCAGTTCTTCCAGGACATCGACGTCACGTTCACCGCCACCGGCGAGACCGACACCGGAGTCACTTGGAAGGCGGCGGTCGACCTAGGCTGTGTACTTAAATATTGACAGGTCTGTCTGGAGCTGCGAGAGGAGCCCAAAAACCATCAGGCAGGAGCAGACCCATGAGCGGACACCGCCACGACATGACCGATGCGGAGTGGGCGATCCTCCGCTCGGTGCTTCCCCAGACACATCAGGGCCCGCGTCGGTTGCAGGACCGAAGGGTCATGGATGGTATCTTCTTCGTGTTGCGCACCGGCATCCCCTGGCGGGATCTCCCAGAGCGCTACGGTCCCTACTCGACCTGCTTCAATCGCTGCAACCGCTGGAGCCGGAACGGCACCTGGGCCCGAATCATGCAGGCGCTGGCCGAGCGAGCGGACGATGATGACGATGCAAACGGTGGTGCGGTCGGACCCGTGCGCCTGCGTATGCTGGACTCCTCCGTCGTGCGGGCCCACAAGCACGCCGCCGGGGCCCGTCGCGACGGGCCGCCGCCGCAGATCGGCCTGAGCCGTGGCGGCCGGACGACCAAGGTCCATCTCGCCCTGAGCGGGACGGACACGGTGCAGGCCCTGGTCCTGACCCCGGGTCAGGCCTCGGACTGTGCCCAGGCCAAGGCACTGCTTGCCGATCTCGTCCCCGGTGAGATGGTCCTCGGCGACAAGGCCCATGATGCCAATGCTGTCGTCCGGTGCATCGAACAGGCGGGGGCCCAGGCGAACATCCCCTCTCGGTCCTGCCGCAAGATCCCCCGGCCCTTTGACCGCACCCTGTACAAGGGTCGCAATCGGATCGAGCGGTTCTTCGGCAGGATCAAGGAATTCCGTCGCGTCGCCTCGCGCTACGACAAGACCGCCCGCAACTTTCTGTCGGCCGTGCAGCTCGCTGCCAGTCGCTTCCTGCTGCGGGATCTGGCGAAGCAATTAAATGGGTACACAGCCTAGGGCCCGTTGACAGTCATGTCGCGGCGACCACGCCGGCGACGAGGCGGATCCCGGCGGCGAAGCTCGCGTCGGTCTTGTCGTGCCGCGTCGCGATCGCACGGAACTCCCTGATCTTCGCGAAGAGGCTCTCCACCAGGTGCCGCCAGCCGTACACCTCCCGGTCATGCGCCCGCGGCACCGTCCGGCTCCGCCTCGACGGGACCGCCGCCTCCGCCCCGCGTTCCGCAAGGTCCCCGGGCAGCCAGTCGGCGCCGGACGCCTTGTCCCCGACCAGCGCCCCGAACGCCAGGCCGCCGGGAAGCCCCGGCACCCCCTCGGGCCGTGCGCCTGGCCGGGAAGGATCGTGAACCGCACGAGATGTCCCAGGGCGTCCACGACGGCCACGACCTTGCTTGTCAGGCCGCCTCTCGAACGGCCGATCCCCTGGCTCGAGGTCCCCCTTTTGCGCCGGACGCCTTCCGGTGCGCCTGAACCACCGTGCCGCCGCCGGACACGAACTCAAGGCCGGACTCCTCCGACAAGGCGTCGGAAACGCGCTCGAAAACCCCCGAAAGCGCCCGGCGCCGGAACCGCCTGGAGACGCCGTCCCGGTTCCCGAACCGCGCGGGGAGGCCGCGCCACGGCGACCCCGTGCGGAACCGCCACGGCACCGCCTCCATGAAGAGGCGGCTGTCCGCCGCCGTGCCGCCGGGGTCGGACTTCTTGCCCGGCAGCATGTCCTCGATCCGCGCCCGCATGGCGTCGGTCAGAACCGTTCTGTCTGGATCGTCGTACTGCTCGCTCATGCCGTTGTTGCCTCGTGCCGCCGTTCCGGCGGTCATCGGGGCAGGAAATGGCATGGAACCGGACGATTCGCAAGGCGACTGTCAACGGGCCCTAATCTGGGCTACACCCGAGCCTGGATCGCCGGAACGCCGTGCTGCCAGCGGCGGACTGAAAAATCGCCCTGGGCCTACCCCAGCGCCTCCTGAAGGTTCTCGTCCACCTTGTCGAGGAAGCCCATGGTCGTGAGCCATTCCTGGTCCGGGCCGACCAGCAGCGCGAGATCCTTGGTCATGTGGCCGGATTCGACCGTGTCGACGACGACCTTCTCCATCGTTTCGGCAAAGCCGCGAAGCCGGTCGTTGCCGTCCAGGCCGGCCCTGTGCCTCAGTCCGCCCGTCCAGGCGAAGATCGAGGCGATCGAGTTCGTCGACGTCTCCTCGCCCTTCTGGTGCTGGCGGTAGTGGCGGGTGACGGTTCCGTGGGCGGCCTCCGCCTCGACGATCCTGCCGTCCGGCGTCATGAGCCGGGACGTCATGAGGCCGAGCGAACCGAAGCCCTGGGCGACGGTGTCGGACTGCACGTCGCCGTCGTAGTTCTTGCACGCCCAGACATACCCGCCCGGCCACTTGAGCGCCGCGGCGACCATGTCGTCGATCAGGCGATGCTCGTACCAGATCTCCTTCTCCTCGAAGGCGGCCCTGAACTCGCTGTCGTAGACCTCCTGGAAGATGTCCTTGAAACGGCCGTCATAGGCCTTCAGGATCGTGTTCTTCGTCGACAGGTAGCATGGCCAGCCCAGGTCCAGGGCGTAGTTCATGGAGGCCCGCGCGAAGTCGTGGATGGACCGGTCCAGGTTGTACATCGCCATCGTCACGCCGGAACCCGGCGCGTCGAAGACCTCCCTCTCGATGACCCTGCCGTCCGCGCCCTCGAACCTCAGCGTCAGCCTTCCCGCGCCGGGAAACGTGAAGTCCGTGGCCCGGTACTGGTCCCCGAACGCATGGCGGCCGACGACGATCGGCTTCGTCCACCCGGGCACGAGGCGGGGAACGTTCCTGCAGATGATCGGCTGGCGGAAGATCACGCCGCCCAGGATGTTCCGGATCGTTCCGTTGGGAGAGCGGTACATGCGCCGCAGCCCGAACTCCTCGACCCTGGCCTCGTCCGGGGTGATGGTGGCGCACTTGACGGCGACGCCCACCTCCTTCGTCCTCTCGGCCGCCTCGACGGTGATCCGGTCGTCGGTCCGGTCGCGCTCCTCGACGCCGAGATCGTGGTACAGCAGGTCGACGTCCAGGTAGGGAAGGATCAGCTTCCTCTTGATGACGTCCCAGATGATCCGGGTCATTTCGTCGCCGTCCATCTCGACGATCGGGTTCTCGACCCTTATCCTTGTCATGACTCTGTCCTCGCGGGGCATGGCCAGTGGCCCGCGGCATAGCCGAACACGGCCCCGGGTGAAAGGCCGAAGGCTCCCGGCAGGCCCGCTGCGCGGCCGGCGGCGCGTTCAGGCAAGGGAGACGCCCGCGTCCGCCATGCCCTTCCTGGCCGCGGCGAGGGAGCCGTCAAGGTCGATCGCGCGGCAGAGACCCTCGATCACGGTGACGCCGTAGCCCAGCCGCGCCGCGTCGAGCGCGGAGTGGCTCACGCAGAAGTCCGTTGCCAGCCCGACCAGCGTGACCCTCTCGACGCCGCGGCTCCGGAGATAGCCGTCGAGGCCCGTGGGCGTCGACCGGTCGTTCTCGAAGAACGCGGAATAGCTGTCGATCTCGCGGCGGAACCCCTTGCGGATGACGATGTCGGCGGCGCGCGTGTCGAGCCTGCCGTGAAACGCCGCCCCCCTGGAGCCGATGACGCAGTGATCGGGCCACAGGACCTGGGATCCGTACGGCATTTCCGTGACGCCGAAGGGATCGAGGCCCCGGTGCTGGCTGGCGAAGCTCAGGTGGTTCGCCGGGTGCCAGTCCTGGGTGAACGCGCGCACCTTGAATTCGGGCACGAGCGCGCTGATCGGCACGACGATCTCGTCGCCGCCCGGGACGGCGAGCGCGCCGCCGCGGCAGAAGTCCTTCTGGACGTCGATCACCAGGATCGCCTCGTCGTCCTGTCGCAAGGGAGTCTCCCGTTCTGGCGTGCGGCATCGCCGCACCGGATGAGTCGGTCAATCCCCGCACGTTGCGCGGCCGATGGCAACCCCGGAGCAAGGCGCCCTCGGGAGCCCGGCGCCGGGCAGGCCGGCGCGCTCCGGCGTCATGCGCGGCCAGCCTCCGGCGACAGCAGCATCGCGTCCACGCCGATCGATTTCAGCGCGGCGTCCCACTTGGAATCGTTGTCTTCGCCGAACACGATCGGCGGCGAGGCGTCGCAGGTCAGCCAGCCGTTGGACAGGATCTCGGATTCAAGCTGCCCCGGCCCCCAGCCCGAGTACCCGAGCGCCAGGAGCGCCGAGCCGGGTCCGCTTCCCTTGGCGATGTCCTCCAGGATGTCCCGCGTCGGGGTCATGCCGAAGGCGTCGCTGACCTTGAGAGTCGCGTTCCCGGACAGGTAGTCGCCCGAATGCAGCACGAAGCCGCGCCCGTTCTCCACCGGTCCGCCGAAATGGATCCGGATGTCCCGGCGGGGCGGGGCGGGCGCGATTCCGAGCGTTTCCAGAAGCGACGCGAACCGGAGGTTCGGTGACGGCTTGTTCACGATGAATCCCATCGCGCCGTCCTCCGAATGCGCGCAGAGGAGGATGACGGCGTGCTCGAACCGCGGGTCGCCCATGCCCGGCATCGCGACCAGGAACTTTCCGTCGAGGCTGGATCGACTGCCCTCGCTCATGCAGCCAAGCATGAGACAGGCCGGGTGGAGCATCAAGCGCAATGCCGCAACGGTCACGCGGCTTGACCGGAATGTGACTTTTATGCAAAGGGCGCGATGCTTTAGGAACGTCCCCATGCCTCGATCTTTCATCGCCGCGCTGCTCGTCCTTGCCGCACCCGGCCTCGCCCAGGTGCCGGACGAGCTGGCGCACGCGGACCTGAACGCCGGCTGGAGAGACGGGCACACGCATATGGCCGGCCTGACGATCCGGCTGGCCCCGGGCTGGAAGACCTATTGGCGCGTGCCCGGCGAAGCCGGGATCCCGCCCGCCTTCAACTGGTCCGGATCTTCGAACGTGGCGGCCGTGAACGTGCATTTTCCCGTCCCGGAGGTCTTCGAGCAAAGCGGAATGCGCAGCATCGGATACGTCGGCCAGGCGACCTTTCCGCTGAAGGTGCGGACACGTGACGCCGCGGCCCCCGCGCGCCTGAGGGGCGAAGTCGACATCGGGGTGTGCGCGGAAGTGTGCGTGCCTGTCACGCTGCAGGTGCGCGCGGACCTTCCCGTCCGGGGGTCGTTTGACCACGCGCTTGCGGCATCGCTTGAAGACGGGCCGGAGAGCGGCGGCCGCATGGGCTGCGACTTCCTCCCGGCCACGGACGGCCTGCGCCTGGTCGCGACGACGACATTGCCGGACCCGGGCGGCGAGGAGATCGCCGTGATCGAGACAGGCGACCCGCAGGTCTGGGTTTCGTCGCCGGTCCTTCGTCGCGAAGGCGCGCGGTTGCAGGCCGAGGTCGAGATCGTGCCGCCTTCGGGACGGCCCTTCGCGCTTGAGCGGACGGACGTGCGCATGACCGTGCTGTCCGCGGGACGCGCGATCGAGATGGCAGGCTGTCGCTGACACGGGCCCCGGCGTTCACCGCCGGCCGCCGGCCGCCTCCCGCCCGAAGGCGAGGCCGGGCTTGCCGGGCGGATGCGGGCTGCGCGGCGCCGCACGGCGCCAAGGCCCGCGAATGATCCATGGGGCCAGGATCCCGATGGCCACGCAGATCGCTGCGGACCCCGCCAGATGGAGCAGAAGCGCCTGCCCGAGCGAAACGGCGCCGCCAAGTCCGAACGGCAGGCCGCCCGACGCGAGGAAGCTTCCGACCGTGGCGGCAAAACAGGCCACGACGGCCGCCGCGCCGATCGCGATGGAAGCGGCAAGGCCCGGCGCGCGGCGCCCCGCGGCCCAGCCGCGGCGGAGCGAGCGGAAGCGGCGCCCCATGTCATGCCCGACGGCAAGCAGGGCAGGCACGATCAGCAGGACGAGCACGAGTCCGAACCCGAGCCCGTAGGCGAGCGTGATGACCGTGGGCTTGAGGAACTGGGCGTCCTTTGACGTCTCGTAGAGCAGCGGGGCCAGTCCCAGGACGGTCGTTGCCGTGGTGAGGAACACCGGCCGCAGGCGGTCGCACGCGCCGTCGACGATTGCCGGGACAAGCGCCCGTTCGCCGGCGTACTCGTCGACGGTCGTCACGAGGACGATGGAGTCGTTGATGATGATCCCGATCATGCCGATGAGGCCCACGACGGAAAACATCGAGAGCGGCACGTCCCAGACGTGGTGGCCCCAGATTGCGCCGACGAGACCGAAGGGGATGACGGCCATGACGACCAGGGGCCGGGACCAGGACGCAAAGACCCAGGCAAGCACAAGGTAGATTCCCGTCAGGCACAGGGCCAGGCCGGTCCCGGCGTCCGAAAGGAAGCTGCGCTCGTCCTCGGCCAGTCCCGACCAGTGCGTCGAGACGCCGAAATCCTGCTCGACCTGCGGCAGGACCGCGTCCTGGATCTCCTCGGAGATCTCCCGGGCGCGGTCGGCGTCGTCTTCGGAGAGGTCCCCCGTGACGGAAACGACGGGTATGCCGTTCTCGCGACGAATGGTCGAGAACCCGGTCCGGCGCGCCACCGACACGACGTCCGCGAGCGGCACGTAGACGCCTTCTCCGACGGCCGGCGGGCCGGTCCGCACCTGGAGGCGCTCGAGAAAGTCGGCCGTCAGCTCGTCGGCCGGAAGCTCCACCCGGATGGCCGCGGAGCGCAGCCCGTCCGGATAGGTCGCCGCCTCGATGCCGTTCAGCCGGGCACGCAGCGTCGCCCCCAGGGCGTCGATGGTCAGGCCGAGCGCCTGCCCTTGCGGCGTGATCTCGAGAAGCAGCTCCTCCTTGTCGTAGCCGAGGTTGTCCTCAAGGGCGGAGATCTCGCCGTAGCGGGCGAGCCGGGACTTGAGCGCCTCCGCCGCCTCCTTGAGAACCTCGCTGGACGCGCCCGACAGCTCGATGTCGATCGCGTCGCCGCCCGGGCCGCGCCGCCAGCCGCGAAAGCTGACGGTCTCCAGGAGCGGGTGGCGCGGGACGGCGTCCTGAAGCTCGGCCACGAAGGCGAAGCTGGAGTAGGGGCGAAGGTCGGCCTCGATGAGCTCGATCGCTATCGACCCCAGCTGATAGCTCTCCTTGGTCTCGGTTCCCGAAAGCCCGCGCCCGGAGTTGCCGCCGACTTCCGCCAGGGCGAACCTGACGGGATTCAGCCCATGCTCGGACTCGTACCTGGCGCCGACCTCCTCGACCGTGGCCTGCAGCGTCCGCATCATCTCGAGCGTGTCGCTTCGCGTGGCGCCGGGCGCCATGGCGAAGTTGCCGGTGACGGAGCTCCGCTCGGGAGCGTTGAAGAAGCGCCATGGCACGTCGCCCGACAGGAACAGCGCGGCCTGGCTGGCCAGCGCCAGGACCGCGAGCGCAATGACGGGATACCTGGCCCGGATGACGGCAGCGACGAACGGGCGGAACAGGCGTTCCCGAAAGAGGCGGAAGCCCTTGTTGACCTGAAGTGACGGCCAGTCGTACCAGTGCTGCCGCGCGGCATGGGCCAGGGCATGCCGCATGTGGCTGGGCAGGATGAGAAAGCACTCCACGAGGGAGGCGGCCAGCACCAGGATCACCGTGATCGGGATGTCCCGGATCAGGTCGCCGAAACGTCCGCCCACGGCGACGAGGCCGAAGAACGCGATGATCGTCGTCGCGGAAGCCGCGAAGACCGGCGTGAACATCCGGCGCGCCGCGCTCTCCGCGGCCACCGCCGGACTCTCGCCGAGGCGGCGGGCGCGAAAGTCCGCATGCTCGCCGACGACGATGGCGTCGTCGACCACGATGCCAAGCGTGATGATGAGCGCGAAGAGCGAGATCATGTTGATCGTCAGTCCGGCCGCGAACATGATCGCGATGGCTGCGGTCATGACGACCGGAATGCCGGCGGCGACCCAGAACGCCGTGCGGGCGTTCAGGAACAGGAACAGCAGCGACACGACGAGGGCCAGGCCGGTGAGCCCGTTGTCCAGAAGGATGTTCAGCCGCCCCGTGATCGATTCCGCCAGCGTCCGGATCAGGCTGATCTCGATCCCGGCCGGAAGGGTTGCCTGCATGTCGGCGGCGATCTGCTCGACCCGATGCTGCATGCGGATCGCGTCGCCGTTGGCCGAGCGGTCGACACGGATCGAGATCGCGGGATGCGGGCCGACAAAATAGGCGCGATCCCGGTCCACGCCCTCGACCCTGACGCGCGCCACGTCGCCGACGAAGAGCGGCGTGCCGTCCTCGGCGGTGCGCAGGACGATTTCCGCAATCTGGCCGGCGGAGCGCTTGGCCGCGCCGGCGCGCAGGCGGGCGGCGCCCGAAACCTCCCCGGCCGGATCCGTCTCCGCCTCCTCCGCAACGGCATCGGCGATCTGGCGCATTGTGACGTCGTGGCGGACGAGGTCGAGCGACGTGACCTCGATCACCGTCTCCGGGGCTGCGATGCCGCGTATCGTGGTGCGGGTGATCCCGGCGGCAAACAGGCGGGCGACGAACTCGTCGGCGAAGTTGGCGAGCTGGCCGACGCCGACGGGCCCCTTGATGACCACATCGGTGACCCTGTCCGACCAGCGGCTGCGGACCGTCTTCGGGTCGTCGGCATCGGCCGGAAGATCGGTCACCGAGTCGATGGCCGTGCCGACATCCTCTTCCGCACGCCGCATGTCCCAGCCGGGCTCGAACTCCAGGCTGACCGTGGCCCGGCCTTCCCGTGACCGGGAGGACGTCTCCGTCACGCCGTCAACGGCCTGAAGCGCGGGCTGCAGGACCTCGACGATGGCGGCGTCCACGTCTTCCGCTCCGGCGCCGTCCCAGCCCACCTCGATGGTGATGTCGTCCACGATGACATCGGGAAAGAACTGCGCGCGCATCTGCGTCGCGGCATGGAGTCCCGAGACCACCAGGGCCACGAGAAGGAGGTTGGCCGCCGTCCGGTGCCGCGTGAAGTAGGAGATCAGGTCGCCGGCGGCCCGGCCCAGGTCACGCGCCATCGCGCGGCCTCCCCGCAAGGGCGGGCCCGGGCCCGGCGTCGCATGAAGCGCGCAGGCCCGGTGCCGAGGCGCGGACGCGCCGCAGGGATTCCGGGCCGCGGGGCCGCGCGGCGCGGATCCCGCAGCCTTCCCGGCGGCGCTCCCCTGGCGGGCGGTTCGGCACCTCAGCCTCCCATCCTGCTCTCGATGCGTTCGACCATCCTGGCAGGGACCTTGTCCTTCCTGAGCGCCGCCAGGACGCGCTTTCTCGCTTCGTCCGGCATGAAAGGGCTGCTCTCCACGAACGCGACGAGCCTTGCGCGCCGTTCGGGGTCCAGCGCGAGGAGATCCGGCGCGCCTGCATCCGGCCGTTCTCCGTCCCGACGCACGGGCCGGACGCGGATCCCGGCCCCGAGCAGCGGTGTCCGCTCCGCAACGACCTCGCGTCCGGCAAGGCCCGGGGCGCGGACAAGGACGTCGTCGTCCTGGGTGCGCAGGACCTGCACCGCCGCGACTTCGAGCCTGTCCTCCTCCCCGACGACGAGCACGGTTCCAGCCGCGTCGACCGCGCTCGCGGGAAGCCGGACCGCACGCTCGAGGGGCGGCTCCGTGACGCGGACGCCCACGAAGTCCCCCGGCCGGAACCCGGATGCGTCGTCCAGGTGCGCAAACAGCAGCCGTCCGGTCTGGCCGGCCCCCACGGCCGCGCCTTCGCGGCTGATCCTGCCGGACGCTTCGAGATCCGCGCCGAACATGTCGATCGAGGCGGTGACGTCCGCGCCGATCAGGCGCCCGCCTTCGTTGAGCAGGCGCGCGTGCTGGGGCGTCGAGACGCGGAACGCGATCTCCAGCCTGGCAGGGTCGATGATCCGGGCGAGGGTCTCGCCGGCGGAAACCAGCCCGCCTTCGGCCACCGCGACGTCGCTGAGGACGCCCGCGAACTCGGCCTCGATCCTGGTGTTCGCCAGCTTGCGCCCGGCCTCTGCAAGGGCGATCCGCCGACGCTCAAGCGCCGTTCTCGCCTGGTCGATTCCGGCCTCGGCATTGGCCGCCGCCTGGCGGCGCGACAGGACGGCCTGGTTCGCCGCGGACAGCGCGAGCTCGGCGGTCTCGACGGCCGCGGTGGAGCCGACGCCGCGCTGCAGCAGGTCCCTCTGGCGCTCGAGGCCGTTCGCGCGCAGCCGCGCCTGGTCCTGCGCGGCAAGGATTTCGTCCTCGGCGAGCGCGCGCTGCCGCCGGGCGTCACGCAGGTCGGCCTCGGCTTCGGAAAGGTCGGCCCGCGCGGCGTCGAGCGCCGACTGTGCCTCGACCGGGTCGATGAGTATCAGGAGATCGCCCTCCTCGACCTCTCCGCCTTCCTCGAGCCTGTCGGATGTCCAGATGACCTCGCCCGCCGCCGATGCGCGCAGGGCGAGGGTGCGCCGTGCGCGGACCTCGCCGAAAGTCGACAGCACCGGACGTACGGTTTCCGGCTGGACGGCGACGACGTTTGCCGCGAAGACCCTTTCCCGCTGCGGGCGCTGGCGCGGCTCCTCCGAAAGGCGCGCCTCGAGCGCCCCCCGCACCATGCTCCCGGCATAGGCCAAGAGCCCGAGCGTCACGGACAGGAGGAACAGGCCGGCAAGGGCGCGTCTCAGGAATCGCAAGACATCATCCGTTTCAGTGCATCCGTCCGGCATTATGCCGCCGAACTGCGCGTTTGGCAAAACACGAAGGGCGGAGCGCGCCCGAACGCGCTATTCGCGCCGCGTCCTTTCCTCGAGTCGTGGCATGATCTCCACGAAGTTGCAGGGCCGGTGGCGGTGGTCCAGCTGGAAGGCGAGAATCCCGTCCCAGGCGTCCCTGCAGGCGCCGGGGCTGCCGGGCAGCGCGAACAGGTACGTGCCGTTCGCGACGCCGCCGCAGGCGCGGCTCTGGACGGCCGAGGTGCCGATCTTCTTCATCGAGACCTGCGTGAAGACCGTGCCGAACGCGTCGATCTCCTTTTCGTAGACGTCCCTGTGCGCCTCGACGGTGACGTCGCGCCCGGTCAGGCCGGTGCCTCCTGTCGAGATGATCGCGTCGATGTCGTCCCGCTCGCTCCATTCCCGCAGCCGCGCCGCGATGCGGGCGCGGTCATCGGTCACGATGCCGCGCGCCGCGAGGACGTGGCCCGAATCCCCGACCCGCTCGGCGAGCACGTCTCCCGAACGGTCTTCCGCGCGGCTTCGCGTGTCGCTGACGGTCAGCACGGCGATGCGGACCGGCACGAACTGCCGCGTCTCGTCGATGCCGCTCACGCACGCCGCCTTTCCGTCCCGGCGGCCCCGTCGATGCCGCCGGGACGGAGACCGGAAGGCGTGGCCGGCGCGCCGCGGCCGCGCGGGCGCGCCGCGGCGCGCATGGCGCCGGATGCGCCCGCCCCGATCGCCGGATCCGTCTCCCGCCTCGGGGCCGCCCTCGCCCGGGACTGGCGCAGGCTCGCGAGGGAAGGCGCTTTCATGTCCGGAGCCTGTCCTTGAGGCTGAGGAGATCGGCCCATGTCCCGCGCTTGGCTTCCGGCGTGCGCAGGAGGTAGGCAGGGTGGAACATCGGAAGCGCCGGCTTGCCGAGAGCCGTCCTGAACGTTCCACGCAGCCTTGTGATTCCGCGCTGCCCGAGAAGCGCCAGGCACGCGTGATTGCCCATGGCGACGATCAGGTCTGGATCGACCAGTTCGACGTGCCGCTCGAGAAAGGGCAGCATCATCGCCATTTCGTCCGGCTTCGGGTCGCGGTTCTGCGGCGGCCTCCAGGGCAGCACGTTGGCGATGTAGAGCGCGCTCTCCCTGTCGGACGAGTCGCGCGACAGGCCGATATGGCCGAACATCAGGTCAAGCAGCCGCCCCGCACGCCCCACGAAAGGCCGGCCCTGGATGTCCTCGTCCCGCCCCGGGGCCTCGCCGACGATCATCACCCGCGCATCGGCGTTGCCGTCGGAGAACACGAGCTGCCTTGCACCGCGCTTGAGGTCGCAGTGCTCGTAGGCTTCCATGGCCGCGCGGAGCGTCGCGCGGTCTGCCGCCGCCGCCGCCGCGCTTCTTGCCGCGGCGACGGCATCGATCGCGGGCGCCGCCGCCCGGCCCGTCGCCTGCCCGGGCGGCTTCGCGGCCTTCTGCGGCGCGGTCCGGTCGACCGGCGAGTCCAGCACCGCCTCGTCCGCGCCGCACGCGATCTGCCATTCTAGGGCCGCCTTCATTGCCTGGAACTCCATGAGGGAGAAGCTACGCGGGCATGGGACCGAGAACAATGCCCCATGGGCGTCCGGCGGCATGAGGAGGGGCCTGCGCCTACGGGCCCTTCCGCGTCACGCGAGGTTCGTTGCCGTCGAGCAGCCGCCGGATGTTGGCGCGGTGCGACCAGGCGACCACGACCGCCATGAACGATGTCGCCGCGACCAGCCGGCCTTGCCCGAGCAGGAGCGTCGCGGCCGGCGCGCAGGCCGCGGCCACGAGCGCCGACAGGGAGGAGATTCGCGAGACGAGAAAGGCGACGAGCCAGGCGGCCGTCGCGGCGAGCCCGACCGTGACGCTGAATCCCGTCAGCACGCCAAGCAGGGACGCGACGCCCTTCCCGCCCCTGAATCCGAGCCAGACGGAAAAGACATGCCCGAGAAACGCCGCGAGCCCGGCAACCTGCGCGGCGCCCTCGCCGACAAGGGCTCTCGCGGCGACGACCGCGGCAAGGCCCTTTGCCGCGTCAAGGAGCAGCGTCGTCAAGGCGGCGGTCCCGGATCCGGTGCGCAGGACGTTGGTGGCGCCGATGTTGCCCGATCCGATGCCGCGCGGGTCGGGCAGGCCGAACGCGCGCGACACGAGCAGGCCGAAGGGCACCGATCCCGCCAGGTAGGCCAGGACGGCCGTGATCAGGAGTCCTGGCATGGGGCCGTCGAATTCCGGCATCGTCCGGCTCCTGCTGGGGCCGGCACGGGCGTGCCGGCGGCAAGCGTTTCAGTCCGACGGGCCGTTCGGGGCCTCGGTTCGCCGGCCCGCGACCCAGGTGCCGAGAACCCTTCCCTGCATCCGGGCCTCGTCGAAGGGCGTGTTCTTGGACTTCGAGCGCAGCTTGAACCGGTCAAGCACGAACGGCGCGTCGGGGTCGAAGAGAACCAGGTCGGCCGGGGCGCCGGCGCTCAGGCGGCCTGCGGCCAGTCCCAGCCGCGACGCCGGCGAAAGCGACAGGGCGCGCCAGAGCGTCGGCATGTCCAGATGCCCCCCGTGAACGAGGCGCAGCGCCGCGGGGAGAAGCGTCTCGAGGCCTGTGGCTCCCGATGCCGCCTCCTCGAAGGGCAGGCGCTTCGATTCCTCGTCCTGCGGCGTGTGCATCGAGCTCAAGATGTCTATCAGGCCGCTCGCCACGGCGTCCACGGCGGCCAGCCGGTCATCCTCGGAGCGCAGCGGCGGCTTGACCTTGAAGAAGGTCCGGTAGTCGCCGACGTCGAACTCGTTGAGGGTCAGGTGGTGGATCGAGATCCCGGCGGTGACGTCCAGCCCCGCCTGCTTGGCGCCTTCGAGGCGGCGGAGCGCATGTGACGTGGTCACCTGGTCGGCGTGGTACCTCGCGCCCGACATCTCGGCGACGGCAATGTCCCGGTCAAGACCCATCCGCTCGGCCAGCGGCGAGACCGACGGCAGCCCCCTGAGGGCCGCGAACTTTCCGCTCGTTGCGGACGCCCCGGCGGAGAGTTCCGGCTCCTGCGGATGCCCGATCACGAGGGCGCCGAGCGACGCCGCGTAGGTCATGCAGCGCGCGAACACCCGGACGCTCCGGACCACGCGGTCGCAGTCGGAAAACGCCACGGCGCCCGCATCGAGCAGGAACCCGATCTCGGCCATCTCCCGGCCCTCGCGGCCGCGGGTCAATGCCGCCATGGGCAGGACGTTGACGGGCGCGGCCTCGTTCGCGCGCCGGCGAACGAATTCCAGGACTTCGGGCGTGTCGATGGCCGGCAGGGTGTCCGGCCGCGTGACCATCGTCGTGACGCCGCCCGCGGCGGCGGCCATGCCGGCGGTGCGGAAGCTCTCCTTGTGGCGCTCGCCGGGTTCGCTGACCTTGACCCCTACATCGATGATGCCGGGCGCCAGGCACTTTCCGCCGCAGTCGACCTCCTCGGCGTCGTCCATGCCCTGCGGGCCGACGATGACGCCGTCGCGGACGCCCAGGGTTCCGCTCCTGTCGGTCCCCTTTCCCGGATCGATCAATCGGGCGTTCCGGAAGATCAGCGCGGCCATGGCGTCAGGTGTCAGAACGGCCGTGCAATGACAAGGGACTCGTTCCGGCCGTCGGCAGCGCCGCCCGTCGCCTCGGTCCTTGCCGGCCTTCCGTCCGGCGGCATGGGCTATGGACCTCGCGGGCCTTCAACGGGACGCTGCTGGCTCGATGGCCCTGGCGTCGCGTCCCCGGCTGCACGGGCTGTCCGCCAACGCGTTCATTCCGCCGGCTGCGACATCTCCGGGAACAGGCCGGCCAGTCCCCCGGGCGTCGCCGGACATATGCCGCGTTCGGTGATCAGCCCGGTGACCAGGCGGCCGGGCGTGACGTCGAATGCCGGGTTGCCGCCGGGGGTGCCGTCCGGGCAGACCTGGACGGCGCCGATCTCGCCGGCGCCGGTCCTGCCGCTGACGTGCGTCGTCTCGCGCGCGTCGCGCTCCTCGATCGGGATTTCGGCCACGCCGTCATCGACGGTCCAGTCGATGGTGGGCGACGGCAGGGCGACGTAGAACGGCACGCCGTTGTCGCGCGCCGCGAGCGCCTTGAGGTAGGTTCCGACCTTGTTGCAGACGTCGCCGCGCCGGGTCGTCCGGTCGGTGCCCGTGATCAGCATGTCGACCTGGCCTCGCTGCATCAGGTGCCCGCCCGCGTTGTCGGTGATGTAGGTGTGCGGTATGCCGTGGCCGCCAAGCTCCCACGATGTCAGCGCGCCCTGGTTGCGCGGGCGCGTCTCGTCGACCCAGACATGGATCGGTATGCCCGCGTCATGCGCCTGGTACATCGGGCTCGTGGCGGTGCCCCAGTCGACCGTGGCGATCCATCCCGCGTTGCAGTGGGTCAGCAGGCGCACGGGCTCGCCTGCCGGTTTCCCGGCCGCGATCTCGCGGATCAGCGCCAGGCCGTTCTCGCCGATCCGCCGGTTGATCTCGACGTCTTCGTCGGCGATCTCGTGGGCCAGCGCCAGCGCCGCGGCCGCGCGGCCGGCTTCGGGAAGCGGGCGGAGCGCCGCGCGAGAGCGATCCAGCGCCCATCGGAGATTGACCGCGGTCGGCCGCGTCCTCTCGAGCAGCGTCCACGCGGCCTCCAGGCTGTCGTCCGACGGATCGTCGGCCATCGCCAGCGCCATGCCGTAGGCGGCCGTTGCGCCGATCAGCGGCGCGCCGCGCACCCGCATCTCTTGGATGGCGTCCGCGAAGCCCTGCATCGTTGCGACGCGCTGGATGCGCAATTCATGCGGCAGCCAGCGCTGGTCGATGATCTCCAGGACGCCCGCGCCCTCGTTCCACCAGAGCGAGCGGTAGTGCTTGCCGTCGATTTTCACAGGAAGTCCCTTTCACTGAACGATCGGGCCATGTCGCAGACGCCGGCGCCGCCGGCCAGGCCGCCGGCGGCATGGACCAGGGCCGCGCCCATCATGAGGTTGCGCGCCTCCAGCCGGGCGCGAAGCGCGACGTCCCCGATTTCCTCGAAGTCGGCGTTGTGGGCGAGCGTCAGGCAGCGCCGGTGCATCTCGATGCCGCATGTCGACCAGGCGTCCCGCCAGATGTCGGCCAGAACCGCCTCGCAGGCGGGCATGCTGTCGTGCCCCTGATCCTCGAAGAGGGCCCTGGGGTAAAGCATGCCGCTGCGCTCGGTTGCCCACAGCCGCCGGAACTCGTTCTCGAACACCGCACAGCTTTCCGCGACGACGTCCAGTATCCACTCCTGGTACGAAGCCGCGTCGCCGCCGCGATGCGCGGGCTGGCTGAAGTAGGCCATCAGGAAGTTCGCGATCAGCATCCCGATGTCGAAGCCCATCGGCCCGTACTGCGCGAATTCCGGATCGATGACGCGCGACCGTGTCTCCGTCGACATGATCGAGCCCGAATGCAGGTCGCCATGCACCATGGTCTCCGCATTCGAGGCGAACCTTTGCAGCATCCGCTGGGCCTTGGCCTTCAGCTCGGAGTCGCCGCGCAGCCTGGCGACGACCGGGTCAAGGCCCGCGGTGTGACTGTTCATTCCGGCGTCATGGTACGGGTCCGTGAACACCAGCGCCTCGGTGATGGCCGGAATCTCCACGTTGCCCGAGAACAGGCCGACGTCGGCCTTCTTGTCGGCGCTCTTCATCGACAGCTCGGAGCCGCGAAACGCGGTTCGCGCACAGAACCTGCCCACGAAGGAGGCAAGCCCTGCAACGCGCTCGCCGTCGATCAGCTTCCGCCTCAGGACCACGTGGCGTTCCAGGAACTCCATCACGATCATTGCCTGCGGCTCGTCGTAGTGGAGGACTTCAGGCACCGAACCGGGCGCGCGCCTGGCCTGGCGGACCAGCGCGTTGTGTTCGTGGAACGCGCGGTAGAGCGGCAGCGGCCAGCTCTCGCCGATCAGCCGGACGTAGGGCAGCGCCTGCTTGACGATGACCTTCCCGGACGCCCCCTCGACGATGAACACGAGGTTGAGATTGCCGTCTCCGACTTCCCGCACCTTCCAGGAAGACGCGCTGCCGCCGACCCCGGACGCAATGCCCGCCACCCCTCCCAGGCGGCCGGCCAGGGTCTCGACGCTCAAGGCCTCGTAGTGCCGGCTTTCGGCCATCGTGAATTTCCGTCTTGCGCGCCCGGGATCCGGGAGAGACTATCATCAGGGCGCTCGATTGGCAAACTGGTTGACTGTTGCGCCGGTTGGCTGGAATAGCTGTGTCCAGCCGTGATGCGGAGTGGCGATGCGTGCCGTCAGGAGTTCTTGAAGCAAGGGGCTTGAACAAGTCGTTCGGCACGAATCATGTCTTGCGCGGCGTTGACGTATCGCTGGAAGCCGGGACCGTCACGGCCCTCATGGGCGCGAATGGCGCCGGCAAGTCCACGCTCGTCAAGGTGATCTGCGGCCACCATGCCGCCGATGGCGGCGAGATGGAGCTTGCCGGAACCGCCTTCTCGCCAGCGGACGCCTCCGACGCGGTCTCGAGGGGCGTCGTGACCGTGCATCAGTCGGTCGGCGACGGCGTGGTGCCCGGGCTGGACGTCGCCAGCAACCTGATGCTCGACCGCCTGGTCGATGCGGGCTCCGGCTTCTTCGTGCGCGAGAGCAAGCTGCGGGAGGAGGCGCGCAAGGTGGCCGCCTCGATGGGCATCGACGTGGACATGAAAGCGCGCGTGGCCGATCTCCCGGTCGCCGACCGTCAGATGATCGCGATCGCCCGCGCCATGGCCCGCGCGCCCAAGGTCCTGATCCTGGACGAGCCGACCTCGTCGCTTTCGGCGACCGAGGCGAACCGCCTCTTCGCGCTCGTCGACCGCCTTCGGGAACAGGGCGTCGCGATTCTCTACATTTCGCACCGCATGTCCGACATCCGCCGGGTTGCCGACCGCATCATCTGCATGCGTGACGGGGCGATCTCCGGCGTGTTCGAGGCGGAACCGCTCGACCATGAAGCGGCGGTCACCGCGATGCTTGGCCACCGCATGACGGATGTCGGCATCAGGGTCGAGGCAGGCTCGCGGCCGGTTCTCGAGATCGACGGGCTGCAGGTCCTTCCCGGCGGCGCGAAGATCGGCCTGACGGCGCGCGACGGCGAGGTCGTGGCGGTGGTGGGCCTCCTGGGCTGCGGCAAGAGCCGTCTCTGCGAGGCGGTCTTCGGCATCTCGGCGCCGGAAGCGGGAACGATGCGGATTGACGGCGCGCCCTACCGGCCGGGGTCGGTGGCCGACGCCATCTCGCGCGGGGTCTTCATGTCGCCGAAGGACCGAGGCTCGAACGCCGTCATCCCGGCCTTTGACATCGCCGGCAACATGACGCTGCCGTTCCTGTCGGCGTTCAGCGTCGGTTCCTTCCTGCGGGGCGGGCGCCTGAAGTCCCGGGCGCGGGAAATGGGCAGCCGGCTTGGCGTGGCCTGTCAAAGCGAAGGCGACTTGATCGGAACGCTTTCGGGGGGGAACCAGCAGAAGGTCATGGTCGCGCGGTGGCTGATGGAGCCTTGCCGCGTCCTCCTGCTCGACGAGCCGTTCCAGGGCGTCGACATCGGCGCGCGGCGCGACATCGGCAGGCATGTCCGCGCCTCGGCCGAAGGCCGCGCGACCCTGGTGTTCATGGCCGAGATCGACGAAGCGCTGGAGATCGCCGACCGCATCGTCGTCATGAGCGAGGGCGCCGTCGCGGGCGAGCATGTCAACGAGAGCGTCGACCTTGCGGCGCTGGTGTCGGACATGTCGGGCGCGGAAGCGGTGCAGGCCGGGACGGGCGCGTGAGCGAGCGCCTCCTCGACCTTGCCACCAGGTACGGCTTCCTGGTCCTGCTGGCCGGGCTGGTGACCTACTTCAGCGTCGCGGCCCCGGGATTCTCCGGCCCGCGCTCGGCCGTCTTCGTCCTGCAGTCCGTGGCGATCACCGGCATCCTGGCGCTGGGCGTGACCTGCACCCTGGTGGTCGACGGCTTCGACCTGTCGATCGGGGCGGTCGCCACCTCGGCACTGATGCTCTCGGCCTATTCCATGGTCATCCTGGAGCAGTCCGCGCTCGTCGCCGTCCTGCTGTGCCTCCTGATGGGCGCATTCGTCGGGCTGGCCAACGGGCTGCTCATCGTGAAGTTCCGCGTGCCGGACCTGCTGGCGACCCTCGGCATGATGTTCCTCCTGGTCGGCCTCCAGCGCATCCCGACACAGGGAAACTCGATTGCCACCGGCATGTCCCTGGGCGACGGCGAGATCGCCGAGGGGACGTTCAGCCAGGCCTTCCTGTGGATCGGGCGGCACCGCCTTGACCTGGTGATCGAGCGGCTCGTGCCCATGCCGGTGGTGGTCTTCCTCCTGATCGCCGTGCTGGTCTGGCTCTTCCTCGGCTTCACCCGGCATGGACGGCTGATGTACGCCATCGGCTCGAACGCGCGTGCGGCCGGACTCGTCGGGGCGCCGGTGAGCGCCTACAAGGTCGTCGCCTACATGATCTCTGGCGTCACCGCTTCCATCGGGGGCATCCTCCTGGCCGCGCGTCTCGGCCGTGGCGACATCGCCAGCGGCAACAACCTGCTTCTCGACAGCGTCGCCGCCGCGCTCATCGGCTTCGCCGTCCTCGGCGCCGCCCGTCCCAACGCCTTCGGCACCGCCGTCGGCGCGCTGTTCGTGGGCATCCTCCTGCAAGGCATGACCATGATGAACGCGCCCTACTACACTCAGGATTTCGTGAAGGGCGCGGTGCTTGTCGCGGCGCTTGTCTTCACGTTCTACCTGTCCTCGCGCCGTTCGGGCGCCGGACATTGAGCATCAGCAGCAAGGGAGGATCCATATCATGCTGAGACGCAACGTTTTCGCGCTGACGGCCGCCGCCGCCATGGCGACCGGAGCCGGCCAGGCAGGGGCGGCGGACATGCCCGCGCCCTTTGACAATGCGGGCGACGTGACAATCGCGCTTGTTCGCTACATCTCGACCGGAGACTTCTTCCAGGCCTATCTGTCCGGAGTCGAAGGCCAGGCCGCCGCGCTTGGCGTCGCGCTTCGCGTCTTTGACAGCCGCCAGGACGCGGCGCTCCAGGCGGACATGGTGGATCAGGCCATCGCGCTTGGCGTCGATGGCATCATCATCCAGCACGGGCTGACGGAATCGATGAAGGACGCGGCCCAGCGCGCCGTCGATGCCGGCATCGAGGTCGTCGCCTTCGACGTGAACGTCGAAAACGCCGCCATCCCGCAGATCGAGCAGTCGGACTACCTGCTGGGCCGGCTCGCGCTCGACCAGGCCGTCGAGGACCACGGCACCAGCTGGACCGCCGGCTATGTCTACGTCCCCGGCATCGCGCCGCTGGACCGCCGCCACGTGGCCTGGGAGGAGACCAAGGCCGCAAACCCCGGAATCACGGAGGCGGCGCGGTTCGGCACGCTTGACAACCCGATCGCGAATTCCATCGCCAACCAGGCGCGCGCCGTCCTGCAGGCCAATCCTGGCATCGACGTTGTCTTTGCGCCCTATGACGAGTTTGCCAAGGGCGTCAAGATAGCGGTCGACGAAGCGGGGCTGACCGATGACATCGACATCTACTCGGCAGACGTTTCCACGGCCGACATCTCGGCCATGCGGGAACCCGGCTCGGCCTGGGTCGCGACGGTCGCGACGAACCCGGCCGTGGTTGGCGAGGCGTCGGTCCGCGCCCTGGCCCTGATGCTTGCGGGCGAGGACCCCGGCGCTTCGGTCATCGTGCCGCCGACCCTGATCACCCAGGCCTTCCTCAACGACGAGGACATCAGGAACATGGATGACCTCGGCGCGAAGATGCCCCAGTTCCAGCACGCTGACGTTGCGATGGCCGACTGGATGCCGCTGCCGCCGCGCTGATGTCCGGCACGGGATCCCTGCCCGGCACGGACGGAGGCGCCGCCGCACCAAGGCGCGGGACCCGCAGCCGCAACGAGCGCTCCCGGCTGGCAGCCGCACGCCCGCGGCACCGGATTCCCGGCCGCCGCGCGGCGGGCAGGCCTCCCGGGGGCGCGCCTTCGGCGTCGTGCACGGACGTTCACGCGTGCGCCCGTGGCGGCCCACGCCCCTGTCCGACGCGCCGCCGGGGTCCTGGCGCGCCGGCGGCCGTCCGCGGCCTCGAAGGCCTGACGGGCCGGACCTGCGGCGGCCCCTCCCCCGTCAGGGCCGGGGCCGCCTGATGGAGCGCTTTGGAGTCACCTACCGCCTCGTCGCTCCCGACGAGGCCGGGGCAACGTCGCTCGCCGAGGCCGTCGCGCTGGAAAACACGCTGGAAATCCCGCGTGACGTGGTTCCACGGGGCTATGTCGAGGACGTGGTGCTTGGCAGGGTCGAGGCCGTCGAGCGGACGGGCGAGTCCGTCTGGGCCGCGCGCATCAGCTACCACATCGATGCCGCCGGACGGGAACTGCCGCAGCTCATGAACGTGATCCTTGGCAACGCCTCGATCCTGAGCGGCGTGAAGGCGACCGGCCTGCAGGCCAACGACGACCTGCGCGAGCGGTTCCCCGGCGCGCGGTTCGGGGCCGAGGGCCTCCGCAGGCTCACCGGGCGCAGTTCGGGCGGCTATCTCTGCCCGGTGATCAAGCCGCAGGGTTCGGACACGGACACGCTGGCAAGGCTGTGCTACCTGACGGCGCGCGCAGGCGCCGACATCGTCAAGGAGGACCACGGGCTTGCCAACCAGGACGCCGCCCCGTTCCGCGAACGGGTGACGGCGTGCGCGGCGGCGGTGGCCCGCGCAAACGAGGAACGCGCCGCCGAAGGCGACGCGGCGCGCGCGCTCTACCTGCCGAACATCGGCGGGCACGGGGACGAGGTCCGCAGCCTGGCGTTCCATGCCAAGGAGGCCGGTGCGGATGGCATGCTGCTGATGCCGGGACTCTTCGGGTTCGACGCCATCAACAGGCTGGCGCAGGATCCGGACTTCGGCCTGCCGATCATGGCGCATCCCAGCCATCTGGGGCCCTATGTGCTTTCGTCAGGCCAGGGCTATGGCCACGGCATGCTCTTTGGCCAGATGATGCGCCTGGCGGGCGCCGACATCTCGGTCTTTCCGCACCATGGCGGGCGTTTCGGGTTCACCTTGCAGGAATGCGAGGACATCGCTCGCGCGTGCCGCGACGCGGACGGTGTCGGAAGGCCGATCCTGCCGAGCCCCGGGGGCGGCATGTCCGCCGACCGCCTGCCCGACATGATCGCGCTGTACGGCGAGGACTGCGTCTGCCTCCTTGGCGGAAGCCTGCTGCGTCACGGCGAACGCATCGGCGACGCCATCAGGGACATGCGCCAGGCGCTCGACGGATAGCCGCCGGTCGCCGGGATCCGCGGGGTCAGGAAGCTGCCCGGCCGTTCTCGTGACCTGAGGGTCGCAGTTTCAGATCCTGCCCCCGCAACCGTCTCGAACGTCTCGACATCCTTTCATGGGTTCAGGCATTTCATCTGGCTCTCGACGTCGCAGGGCCGGCCATGGCTGGCTCTTCCGGCCTCGGCGGGCGAAAGCCGCGATGTCGTGGCCCCGGGTGCCGGGCGTCCGCTCCGGCATCCGGTAGGCTCGTGCCGCGAGCCTACGGGTCACGTGGATGGCAGGACACCTGGACGGGAGGGGTTCGGACATCGTCTGGAAATTCAGCTGACGGCCCCGCCTTCACGTCGACGGTCGAATCCCGTGCGATCCTGAAATCGGCCCGGATCCCGTTCGCGCGGCAAAGCGCGACGCCGCCGGCGGAGTCCCAGATGCCGTCGCAGCCGATCTCGAGGTATCCAGACAGCCGCCCGAGCGCGACGAAGAGAAGGGAAGTCGCGCAGGACCCCAGCGACACGACGCTGAATCCCCGGGATTCGATCCTGCTTTCCAGCAACGCCCGCTCAGCGCCGCTCCAGTTCGCGTTGCGCCCGACGCCAAAGCAGGGGCGCGGCCGCCCGCACGGCAAGACGGTCGTTCCGCGGACCTCGAACCCGATTCCGGGTCCGCCGGCCGCGGACAGTCCGAGGGCCGGGGCATGAACGGCGCCCAGGTGCGGCACGCCGTTCGTCATCCGGGCAATGGAAATGCACCAGAGCGGCAGCCCGGAAAGGAAGTTTGACGTCCCGTCGATGGGGTCGATCATCCAGTGTGTCCCGACCGGCCTTCCGCCGAACTCCTCCCCGCAGAGGCCGTCACCGGGGAACGCCTGGCGCAGCCGCCCGCACAGCGCGGTCTCCAGCGCCCGGTCGGCATCCGAGACGAAGTCCCCGGGCGACTTTTCCCGGATGCGTCGCCTGTCGATCTGGCGGAACATGCCGAGCGCCTGCTTTCCCGCGGCATCCAGGATGGCCAGGGCCGTATCGATGTCCTTCCGCCCGGCGGCCCTTTGCGGATCGGTCAGCATCCGCGGAACCCGGACGCCTTCAGCCAGCCGAGGACGAACGGCGCGTCGTCCGTCTGGATCACGGTGGCGCCGTGCGCGATCCAGAAGCCGTAGACGCTGTCCGGGGCGATCCTCCCGAGCTCGCAGCTTCGCCCCCCGTTCCATTGATGGTGCCCGGGAATGTGCGGATTGACGAAGAGCGTGTTCACGAGGAGGCGCAGGTTCCTGTCGGCCGCGATCCTGCGCGCCTCAAGCGAGAACAGGCGGCCGCCATCGATCGTCATGCCCCTGCGGGCCAGGAGGTTGTAGCCGGCGTCCTTGCCGAACCCGTAGTCCACGATGCACTCGACGCAATTCGGAGACAGGATTTCGCAGGCGGCCCTCATGCCTTCAAGGCAGTCCCGGCTGTCGATCAGAACGGGAATGAAATCGACCGGATGCGGGGTCCGCGAAACGATCTCGGCAACGCGCTCCAGCCGGGTTGCGTCCCCCAGGTTCGACTTGACCGTGAGCTGGCCGGAAACGCCGGCGGCGGCGGCGATTCGCGCGATTTCCGGGATCGCCTCGATTCCGGCCTTCAGCTCGACGTTGACGAGCATGTCGTCGCCCAGGGCCAGGAACGCCTCCTCGAGGGTTGGAACCCTTGCAGCGAATTCCTGCCGGGTCTTTGGATGGACGAGCGGAACCTCCCTGAGATCCGAATGGCTGCATGACGCGACTTCGCCCCGGGCCGCCGTCGTGCGATCCAGGGTCGTGTCGTGCATGAGAATGGCGGTGCCGTCGGAAGTGAACTGCACGTCGATCTCGACGAGGTCGCAGCCGATCCGGCGGGCACGCTCGATCGCCGGCACCGAGTTCTCGGGAAGGACGACGCGGCCATCGTCAAGGAACGCGCCGCGGTGCGCCATGACGAACACTTCGCCGGGGTTGCCGTTCGGGTTGCGGAAGCGTTCCGCCAGGCCGGTTGCCGGAACCTGCAAGGCTCTCTCCCCGTTCATTTCCCGCCGCCCAGTCCGTACCTGTCGGCAAGCGTGATTATGCCGAGCGAGAACGCCATGATGAGCGAGATGTAGACCAGGTTGATCGCGGCCTGCTCCGGGTTCGACGACCGGGTCCCTTCGAACAGCGCGACGGACAGCGGCTTGTTGTTCACGTTGAACAGGAACGCCGACATGGAGTACTCGCTCAGGATTCCGTTCAGCGTCATTCCCGTGATGAGGATCATGACCGGCAGCACCAGTGGAACGGTCACCCGCAGGAACCTGTGGAACGCGGGCGCGCCCAGTGACTGCGCGGCCTCGTCAAGGGCGGGGTCGAGGGAGAAGAACGCGGCCCGCAGGAAACGCATCATGACGGGAATGCTCACGACGGCATAGCCGATCGGCAGGATCCAGAAGCCTCCCAGGAGAACGCGGTTTGCGACAAGCAGGTTCGGCTCGTCGTAGGTCAGGATCAGCCCGATCGCGATGAAGGGCACGGGCAGGATCCACGGCGCCATGAAGGAGAGATCAAGCGAGGTCGTGCAGACGTTCGTGCGCCTGTGCGCAAGGCTGACCACGAACAGGCTGATCATGAGCCCGGCCATCGTTGCGCTGGCTCCCATGAGCAGGCTGTTCTTGAGCGGGACGAACGCCGTGCTCTGCGAGAACACGGTGACATAGTTCTGCAAGGTGAAGCTGCTGGGCAGCACCTCCGTCGCGATGGACCTGGCGGGCGCAAACGAGAAGAGAACGACCAGCGCGACCGGGGCCAGCTGGATGGCCGCGATGGCATAGGCAGCCGCGTGAACCGCCAGGTTCACGACGGGACTGGCAATGCGGATGCGTTCGATGGGAACGGGCGTCTTCGATCCCCCGACGTAGCTGCCCCGCCGCTCCACGTACTGCATTGCGGCGATGCAGAGAATCACGGCAAGCCCGAGCCCGATCGACAGCATGGCGGCCATGTCCGGCCGCCTGAGCGAGTTCAGCGTCAGGATCAGCTCCGTGACCATGTCGAACCGGCGCCCGCCCAGGACCGACGGAATCGCGAACGAGCCCAGAGACTTGTAGGTGACAAGCAGGGTCGTCGCGAAGATCGTCGGCAGCAGGACGGGCAGCACGACCCTGACGAAGGCTTCCATGCTGGAGGCGCCGAGGCCTCTCGCCGCCTCCACGGTCGCGTAGTCGACGCGGCGAATCGCCGCCCTCAGGAACAGGAAGTGAAAGCTCGTAAGGAGGAAGGTGTGCGCGAAGACGACCGCGAGGGTGCCCGTGAACCAGTCGTTTGGCAATGCAGGCCAGACGGACTGCAGCAACCTGGTGAGCGCGCCGGTCTGGCCGTAGACAAAGCCGTAGCCGGTTGCCGCGGCCACGGACACGAAAATCAGCGGCGTCGAATAGGCAAGCCGGAGGAACCCCCTGCCGCCGACCCTGAGGTATTCGAGCGCCGCGACCTGGAAGATCCCGATCACGTTCACCGTGATGATCGACAGGCCGGTAACGGCAAGCGTGTTGACGATGGCGGTTCGGACACGGCGCGAACCGGCCAGTTCGCCGATCGCTCCGAGGCCGATGTCTCCTTCGGGCGCGAACGCGAACCGGAGGACCGAGAAAATGGGTGCGTAGATGAAGCTGGCCGCGCACCAGATCACGACAGCGATCAGGGCCGGACGGACCGGCGGAAAGCGGCTGATGCCGGACGGTGTCATGACGGCCCGTCGAAGCTGAGGATCCGTTCGCAGGACAGGTTCGCCTTCACGCCCGTCCCTGGCGTCAGGCGGTCGACGGAGGGATCGCTCAGGACCTGGCATTGCAGCGGCTCGCCGAGCGCCTCCAGGAACACTCGCGTCATCGACCCGAGATAGTCCACGGCCGCGACCGTCGCGTCCACGCCGTGCGGATCGCCTTCCCTCGCCAACGCGACGTGTTCCGGTCGCACGAAATGCCGTCTTGCCGTGTCGAGGCCCAGGGCCTGCGCGACGTTCCGTCCTATCTCGTTCGCGGCTCCCACGAACTGGCAGACGAACGGTGTCGCCGGTGAATGGTAGAGTTCCCGTGCGGTCCCGGACTGCTCGGCGCGCCCTGCGTTGATCACCAGCAGCCTGTCCGACATCGAGAGCGCCTCTTCCTGGTCGTGCGTGACGAACACGGACGTGAACCCCACGTCCCTCTGAAGCCGCTTGATCTCGTGACGCATGTCTTCCCGGACTTTCGCGTCAAGGTTCGAGAGCGGCTCGTCGAACAGCAGGACGCGGGTGCCCATGACCAGGGACCGTGCGATGGCCACCCGCTGCTGCTGTCCGCCTGAGAGTTCGGCGGGCTTCTTCCGGCCGTGCCGTTCGATGCCGGTGGCTTCCAGAACGGCATCAACGGCACGAGAGATCTCCTTTCCGGACTTGCGCGCCACCCTCAGGCCGAAGGCGACGTTTTCGACAACCGTCATGTGCGGGAACAATGCGTAGTTCTGGAAGACCATGCCCACGCCGCGCCTTTCCGCGGGAATTGCGGTCACGTCCCTGCCGTCTATCGTGATCCTTCCGGACGCGACCGGCACGAATCCCGCTATGGCGCGCAGGATGGTGGTCTTGCCGCATCCGGAGGGGCCGAGCAGGGTGAAGAACTCTCCGGTCTCGATCTTGAGATTCATCGGCCTCACGGCTTCGTGCGACCCGTACCGAACGCTGACCTCGTCGAGCTCAATCATGGGCGAGCCCTGCCTTGCGCCAGTTGACGGCAAGGCACCGCGGGAGGGACGGCGCCAGGTCATCCGGGGTGGCAGCGGATTCACCTGATGTCGAGCTCGATGCGCTGGATCCAGCCATCGACCCTGGGCGCCGCGGCGTCCCAGTCGATCGGCTGCGGCCGGAGCAGGGTCGCGTTTCTCCTGACCGTGTCCGGTGCTGCCGCGATCGCGTCGGGGTGCGCCGGAACCTGGCCGAACCGTGCGGCATAGGCGGACATGAACTCCGCGGATCCGAACCAGTCCACGAATGCCTTGGCGTCGTCAAGCCGGTCCGTCCCCTTCATGATGGCGATTCCCTCGGCGATGAAGGGCGTTCCGCCCTCCGTGTCCACCATGGCGGCCTTGTAGCCGACGTCGTCGGCCAGGCGCCCGACACCGCCGAACCAGTTGAGATCTATCACGGCCTCCTTGTTGACGAAAGCTGCGGTCTTGGCATCGGCGCTGTCGACGAGGATGGCGTTGTCGTAGAGCCTTTGCATGAAGTCCCAGCCTTCGTCCGAGATCTCGCCGCTGTCATCGGCGAAGCGAAGCAGCATCCCGATCAGGTAGGTCTTCGTCGTCTGCCAGGTCGTGGGGCCGATGACGTACTTTCCCGCATAGCGGTCCTCGACAAGCTCCAGCCAGCTTGTGGGGGCGTCTTCCTCCGCCAGCATGTCCGAGTTGTACGCGATCACCACCGGAGTCTGCCAGAACTTGTAGACCATCCGGTCGGCGTCGTCGCGGTAGGTTTCCGGCAGGCCCTCGGCCCAGCTCGGGACATGCGGCTGGAACAGTCCCTCCGCCTTCAGCGTGGCCATTGCCGCGTCTATCAGGCCAAGAACGACGTCCGCCTGCGGGTTCGCCCGTTCGGTGAGGATGCGGTCGAAAAGCTCCCCGCCGCCGGCCGTCAGGATCGTTACGTCGTGTCCGGCCGCGTTGGCCTGCCCAGCGATCCACACGGCACGCTCCTCGCCTTGCGGTGAGTATATGACGAGCGGTTCCGCGGTCGCCGCCGGGGGGCCCAGAAGGGACAGCAGTGCCATCGCGCCGGCCAGCAAGTGATGCCTTGTCATTTGAGGTTCCTCCTTGTGCTTTGCATGTTCTCCCACGCACCCTTTGCGTGGTGCTCTCCAAGTGAGATCAGCCTGCATGATAAATTACGTTGTGTAAAGTAATAATTTCGTGGCACTGTATGCCCCGGGGATTCGAGGAGAAGGCCCATGAAGCTGATGCCCAGGGAACTGTCGCTGAACGAACGCCGCCTGGTCGAGCTGGTGTTCCGTCAAGACCGGATGGCCAGGGTCGACCTGGCGGCAGCCGCAGACCTGGCCCCGGCCAGCGTGACAAGGCTGGCGGCGGGCCTGATGAGGCTCGGCCTGTTCTCGGAAACGGCCCTCAAGGACGGCGCTCGCGGCCAGCCCAAGAAGCTGCTCGAGATCCGGCGGCAACGGTTCTGCTCACAGGGCTTCTACCTGTTCACCGACAGGATCCAGGCAGCGCTCATCGACCTTGGCGGCACGATGATCGCGCAGGACAGCAGGCCGTTGGGAAAGGGATCCGCCGAAAACGTCGTGGAGGCCATGCAGGCGCTCACGGAGGGAATGCTGCCGACGGTCCGTGGCAGCCAGCGCGTCTTCCTGGGGGCGGGTCTCAGCCTCCCGGGCAACTTCGGGTCCTTCGGGAAGTCCGTAGAGGCCCATGAGGCGTTCCTGGGCCTGGACGGAACGGCGATCCAGAACGCGCTCCTGAACTATGGGGAGTGGCCGGTCTTCCTGGAAAACGACGGCACGTCCGCGGCTCTCGGGGAGTACCTGTTCGGCGGCCACGACGCCGACACCCTCTTCATGCTCCACATCGGCGTCGGACTCGGCGGCGGCGCGGTTCTGAACGGGCGCCCCTATCGCGGGCACAACGGGAACGCGTGCCTGCCAGGCGCCCTCTTCCCGTACGGACGGCCTCGCCCGACCCTTCAGGACCTGGAGGAGCATCTCCGGGGCCTTTCGCTCGAACCGTCCTCCGTGCTTGCCGCCGAACGAGGCGCCTCGGCTCTCTCGCCGGAGCTCGCGGCGTGGAAGAACCGGGCCAAGGAGCAGATCAAGACGGCGGTTCGGCTGGTAAGCGGAATGTTCGATCCCGAGGTGATCGTGATGGGCGGAATGCTCCCGTCGTTCCTGAGTGACGTCATCGCTGCGGAAATCGCGCGCGAAGGGGTCGAAGGGCCTTCGCGCGGACTGGCGGCCGCCCCCTTGCGCCCGACGGGCCTGGGCGACCTTTGCGGCCCGGTCGGTGCGGCGAGCATTCCGTTCTTTCGCGGGCTCTTCCCGGGCTCGGCCCCGCTGACCGAGTAGTCCGGGACATGCATCGTGAATGCGCAGACGCGCAGGGGGGCGATTCCCGGGATCCTCGCCTGTTCGCCGGGGTGGACTTCGCAAGCCCTGCATGCTCGAAGGGCTGGCGCAAATGGCGACGGCCGGACGCTCGGGGGGGCCTGTCGCCTCAACGGGGAGATGATGATGGAGCCCTTCCGGGTCGGTCTTGTCGGGTGCGGGCGCATCAGCGACGTCTATCTCGAGAACTGCGCCCGATTCGACGGCCTGGAGGTGGCGGCCTGCGCAAGCCTCGACATCGGGGAAAGCCGCGCAAAGGCCGCGGACCACGGGATCCCGAAAGCCTGCGCTCCCGAAGACATTCTCGCCGACCCGTCGATCGAGGGCGTGCTCAACCTGACCGTCCCGGCAGCGCATTTCGAGGTCAGCCGCGGCGCCGTCATGGCGGGCAAGCACGTCTACTCGGAAAAGCCGCTCGTGACCGAGGTCGCGGACGGCCATGCTCTCCTGGCGAGATCCGCGGAGCAGGGGCTGGTCATCGCATGCGCGCCCGACACCTTTCTCGGCGGGCGATGGCAGACGGTGCGCAGGCTTCTCGACGCCGGCGTGATCGGCGCGCCGACCGGGGTCTCGGCCTTTGCGCCGACGCATGGCACCGAGCGGCACAACCCGAACCCCGACTTCTACTACGCGGCGGGCGGCGGGCCGCTTCTCGACCTCGGGCCCTACTACCTGACGGCGATGGTGTCCTGCCTCGGCCCGATTGCGCGGGTCGCCGGACTTTCGCGGCGGACGTTCGACGAGCGAATGATCGAGAACGGGCGCCGGCACGGCGCCATGATGCCGGTCGAGGTCGACACGCACTGCCTTGGCCTCGTCGAGTTCGAGAGCGGGGTCGTAGGGCAGATGATGACCAGCTTCGACGTCTGGGACAGCGAAACGCCCCGCTTCGAGATCTACGGGGAGGAGGGCACGATCTGCATCCCCGACCCTGATCCGGTCCATGGCGCCAACGTCTTTGGCGGCGACGTCTGGGTGCGAACGCGCAAGACCGCCCGCTGGACCCACCGGCCTCGTCCGGCGGGTCGGGACGCATGGCAGGTCGCCGAGAACGCGCACGGCTTCAACCACGACGCCAGGGGCCTCGGCCTCCTGGATCTCGCGCATGCGGTTCGCGAAGGGCGCAAGCCGCGCGCCAGCGGGGAAATGGCCTTTCACGTCTGCGAGGCGATGCAGGGCATGCTCGACTCTCCGGGCCTCGGCCGGTTCGTCGACCTGCAGAGCCGCTGCGCGCGGCCTGAGCCCCTGCCGGAGTCCTTCCCGGAAGGAGGTCCCTGATGCCGGAACGGGCCCTTGACCTTGCCGAGCCGTTCTTCACGGTGCGCATCGTCACGGACCGTCCGGCCCATCGGGTTGCGGGCAAGGCCATCCTGCTGAACCTCTCGGAGCGTCCGGTGGGAATCCGCCGGCAGCGCCTCGGGCATCTCCGTTCGGTCGTGGTCAGGGATGTCGAGCTGCGGGACGCGGCGCACGCCGTCATCGTGGAGCGTTTCGCGGACCATGACGACGAAGGACGGCTTCTTGCCGATGTCAGGCGCAGCTGGGCGTCCGCATTCGACGTCCGCCGGGAGGAGCGGCTGCGCGGCGTCAGCCACTACATGTCGCCCAAGGCCTGGGTCGGGCGGCACGGCTTCACGATGTATCACGCGGGTTCCGTGCCCCTGAATGTCGGGCTCCACCGGGATCACGCGTTCTGCCCGGTGCCGGGGTTTCGGGAGGTCCACACCCAGATCGTCGGATTCGGCAAGATGCAGCAATTCCGCGGGAACGATCCATCGACGCTCTATCTCGAGGAGCCGATGGCGCCCGGGGCCACGCATCGGCCCATGTACGACGCGGACGGAAACTATCCCTGGCATCAGTACGAAACCATCACGCCATCGATCTTCATGGCCGTTGAAATGCTGCCCGATGGCGCGACGCCGCCGAAATGAGGACGTCATGACCGAAAGGCTCCTTCCCCGGGACATCGACTTCAGCGCCCCGCATCCCGGCCTTTCGCGGCGCTTGCGGCTCGGCGTGGTGGGCGGAGGGCGCATTGCCCGGATCCAGGCAATGGCCGCGCGAATGAGCGGCCTCTGGGACGTCGTTGCCGGCGCGTTCTCCTCCGACCCTGCAAAGGCGGGGGCCGGCGCGACGGAATGGCACGTCGCCAGGGATCGCTCGTACCCGTCCTTCGCCGAAATGGCAGCTCGCGAGGCGGCCCGCCCCGACGGGGTCGAGGCCGTGATGATCACCACCCCGAACAACCTCCACTGCCCCGCGGCGACGAGCTTCCTGAAGGCCGGCATCGACGTTCTCTGCGACAAGCCGATGACCAACGAGGTCGGGGAGGCCGAGGCCCTGGTCGCGCGCACGCGGGAAACGGGCTGCGTTTTCGGCGTGTCCTACGTCATGTCCTGCTATCCCATGGTCCGCGAGGCGCGATCGATCGTGGCAAGCGGCGCCCTGGGGCGCATCAACCAGGTCCATGTCGAATTCATGCAGGACTGGATGATCCCGGACGGCTCGCATGACGCGCCCCATGCAAGGTGGCGACTCGACCCGGCGGTCTCCGGGCCGACGAGCTGCGTGGGCGACATCGGCACGCACGCCGCGCACCTGGCAGGCTTCGTTTCCGGGCTTGAACTGACCCATCTGCGCGCGGACCTCCATGTCTGCGGCGCGCCCAAGCGGCTGGAGGACACCGCGTTCATGGCCACCCGCCACGCGGGCTCGGTGCCGGGCACGCTGCTGGCAACGCGCCTGGCGACCGGGAACCGGGGCGGGCTGCGGCTCCGCGTCTTCGGCTCCGAGGCGGGCATCGAATGGGACATGGAGAAGTGCGAGCGGCTGAAGCTCAGCCGCTACGGCGAGCCGGACCGGATCGTCAGCCGTGGCCACGGCCACGGGGTTTCGCAGGACACCGAGCGCCTGGTCCGCACCGCGCGCGGCTTTCCGGAGGGCATTGTCGAGGCCTGGGCCAACCTCTACACCGAATTCGCGATGGCCGTGGCGGCACGCAGGGACCGCCTTTCGGTGCCCGACGGATGGCTCTCCCTGCCGTCGGTCGAGGACGGGGCTCTCGGCGTCCGTTTCATTCATGCGGCCGTTCACTCGAACGCGGCCGGCGGAGCCTGGCGTGGGGTTTGAGGGCCGGGGCCCCGGCCGGAGCGGAGAGGGCCGGCCTTCCCTGCATGCCGCTTCCGGCCTGGCGCGCGCGGAATGGCGCGCGTCGATCCAATGACGGGAGGACACTCCATGGAAAGTCCGGGCCGGGACATGCGTCCGGACGTGTCGGGCCACTTTGACGAGGCATCGAACACGATCAGCTACATCGTCAGGGATCCGGGCAGCGACCGCTGCGCCGTGTTCGACAGCGTCATGGACATCGACTACGCAGCCGGGCGCATCGCTCACGACAGCGCCGACGCGTTGATCGCGGAGGTGGTCGGCCGCAACCTTGTCCTCGACTGGATCATCGAGACCCATGTCCACGCGGACCACCTGTCCGCCGCGCCCTACATCCAGGAGAGGCTTGGCGGGAAGATCGGAATCGGTTCTGGGATCCTCGCGGTTCAGGAAACGTTCGGCAAGATCTTCAACGAGGGAACGCGGTTCCAGCGGGACGGAAGCCAGTTCGACCGGCTCTTCGAGGACGGCGACGCCTACATGGTGGGCGGCATTAGGGCGGTGGCCCTGTCCACGCCGGGGCACACGCCGGCCTGCATGACGCATGTCATCGGCGACGCCGCGTTCGTCGGCGACACGCTTTTCATGCCCGACAGCGGCTCGGCACGCGCTGACTTTCCCGGCGGGGATGCGCACGATCTCTACGACAGCATAATGCGGATCCTGTCGCTGCCGGACGAGACGCGACTCTTCATGTGCCATGACTACGGGCCGAACGGGCGCGAAATCCGCTGGGAGACGACCGTGAAGGACGAGCGGGAGCACAACATCCACGTCGGGGGCGGAACGACGAGGGAGGCGTTCGTCAGGATGCGGACGGAGCGGGACGCAAGGCTGGCCATGCCCCGGCTGATCATCCCGTCGCTGCAGGTCAACATGCGGGCGGGGGAGGTGCCGGCCGACGCGGACGGAAGGCCGATGCTGAAGGTGCCGGTCAACGGGCTGTAGGCGCCGCGGCCGCTTCCGGGCCGAAGGCCGCCGGGACCCCCGTTCCCGGCCGCGCGGACGCGACGGTCAGGTCCCGGAGACCGCCCAATGGCATTCGGACAAGGATTCCCGGCGTTCGGACAGGAAAGGCCCCGCGCTTCGGGCGTGAGCCGGAAGCCGGGGCCTGGTTTCGGGGTCGGTTCGGCGTGTCAGGCGGCGGCGCGCCGGAGCCACCTGCTCCCTGGCCGCATGGACCGGCGCGGGCAGCTGCGTCCCGGCCTCTCCCGCTGGAGGCAGCGTGACAGCCCCGTCATGATCCGCCGGACGGACTGCGCGACCATCGCGCTCTGCGCGAGGAACATGGCCTCGATCTCCTTTCCGACGGGCCGCGGCCCGTTCCGGAAGCTGGCGCGCATGGCGGGCTGGTCGCCGCCGCCGGCGTTGAGGTCGCCGTCGCAGCGGCTGGAGAACCGGCGCGTCAGGGTGAGCAGGACGAAGGCGGCGTAGAGTTCCTGCCGCACGCCGCGCTCCGACCTGGCGTGGAACCGTTCGATCACGGATTTTCCGGTCTTGTACATCTCCTCGATGCCCCAGCGGCCGCGGTACAGGTCGCTGAGCGGCTGGATTCCGTAGCGCCGGCTGTCCAGGAGCGATGTCGCCAGGCGGTGTTCGGTGTCCCCCGCCGTGTACCTGACCAGGCGGACGCGGAGGCTCCGGCCGCGCAGCGCGGTCCCGTCCCTGGGCGCGTCGAGGGTCACCGTCCGTTCGGTCTCGCCCGAGGCGATGAAGTCGTCGAACACGGGATTGGCGTTTTTCTTGACGCGGAAGACGAAGTGCAGCCCGCGCTCCAGGTGGGCGACGGCCATCGCGAAGGACCAGTAGCCCCTGTCGTAGACGATCACGTCGCCCTCCGCGGCGCGCTCGAGGTGCGCGAGCGCGGCCTCGCGCTCGTTCTCGTGGGCGGACAGGTCGAAGTCGACCGGGATCCGGTCGCGCAGCCGGCAGAGGACGCTGACCATGCCCTGGGGATGGCGGGTGCCCTCGGCGACGCGGAAGCCGCTCCCGGCGAGCTCCCTCGGCAGGGCGATCTTCGAGCCGTCGACGGCGAGGACCCCGTGGCCCTTCCAGGGGGGACAGTCGGGGCTTCGGGCGAGGATCTCGGCGTGCAGCCGCCGGAACGCGCCCTCGTCCAGCTTCTCGCGCGCCGCGCAGGCCGTCGACGCCGCGGGCGGCTCGTCCTGGGGCAGCTCGACGCCGGCCGCCGCGCACTGTTCCCAGAGCTCGCAGAGCGTGGTCCGGTATCCCTGCCCCCGAGGCGCGGCGACGAGGCGGACGACGAACAGCATGATGAGCAGGCTGTCGAAGACGCGCTTCCTCTTCCGCCAGCGGGCGTCCTCGCGCGCCGCGACGGCGGTGGCGGCCCTGACGAGAGCCTCCCAGCCCTTCGAGAGCCGGCGGTCGGAGGCCGCGGAGCTGCCCTTTTGGGCACGCGTCGGCGGCTTCGGACCCGCCGCGCCGCTCTCGCCGCGCAGGATCTCCCGGCAGGCCGGGTCCAGCGGCATCACGTAGACGCCCTTCACCGACTTTCCCCTGCCCGCGGCGGTCTCCCCGACGCGCTCCCAGTTGGCCGCGCGGTAGCATGTGGCCCTGAACCGGCTCTCGTCCACGAAGGTCTCGCAGAGCGCCGGGCGCCAGCCGTGGAGGCGCTCCCAGTCGTCGGCCAGCCGCCGCGCCGCCATGGCCAGGACCGAGGAGGCGAGATGTCTGGATCTCACCCACGGGAACACGAGATAGCGGGAGTTCACGACCACCAGGTGGCGGCGGCGGTCGCGGGTCCGGTCGCTCCAGCCTGTCCAGCGGTCACGGCACGGAAGCGCCTTCGTCGCCGCCTCGAACAGCAGGCACCCCAGCCTGCGGCCGTCCCGGTCCGTCACGAAGTACCGGACGTGCGCCCCGAAGGGGCGGCGGTAGCCGAGGTAGTGGTGGCGGTCGACGAACGCGTTCCAGAGCTGCCTGCCCTCCGTGTCGGTCACGGGCTCGACGCGCAGCGGCCGCAGCGCCGCGAGCGGCGCGGCGATCTCCGGCCGCGGGTCCGAGGCGGAGGTCCAGGCCGGCCTGTCGGCGGCCCTCGCGTCGCGGACGCTCTCCTCCCGCCTCGGCGGAAGGGTCAGGATGCCGTGGCTTTCCAGCGTCTCCAGCATGCCCAGGCACGCCCCGACCCTGTACGATCCCTTCGCCGTCCTCCAGCCGAGGTGCTCGCAGATCGTCTTCGCGAGCTCGTTGCGGCTGTCGTTGGGGAAAAGCGCGACCGTCTCCTGGATGTCGGCGATCTGCCGGCGGTTCACCCGGCGTCCCGAGAAGGTGGTCGACTTCAGGTCGGTGATTCGCGGATCCATGGCGCGCTCCCGGAAATTCGAGGGCAGCATGCGAATCACGGACGGCGTGTCAAGCGGTTTTCGAAGAGAATTCGCCGGGCGCGGAAAAGCCGCGCCCTGCCAGCGGGTTGCGCGACGGAAAAAATCACCCGCCAGACCGCAAGCCTATCCGAATGCCGCATTGGGAGACCGCCGACGGGCAGGGCGCGGGAGGCCATGCGGCCCGGCAAGGAACCGACGGGGGAGGCGGACGGGACGAGGCGGCGCGACCTGCGCGCGACCCTACGAGAGAACGAGATCCGCCGGAAGGCGCGCTCCGGCCACGCGCCGGGCGTTGGGGATGTCGTTGCCAAGGACCCGCGCCCGCGCGCCGTCCGCGGCGAGGCCGTGCTTCAGCCAGCGGCGGACCAGCCGCTCCTCGAGAACGGCGTGCGGCGTGTCGATGTACAGGGACAGGTCCCAGTGGCGCGCCAGGTCGCGCCAGCCTGCTTCGTCCAGAAGCAGGTAGTTTCCCTCGACGATCACCCAGCGGTGTCCCCCCCGAACGGTCGCGCCGGATCCGACCACCCTGTCCAGGACCCTGTCAAAGGCGGGCACCGGGACCTCGCCCACCCGGACGAGCCGCTTCAGCAGATCCGAGAAGCCCTCGAGATCGAAGGTCTCCGGCGCACCCTTTCGCTCCCGCAGGCCGCGCGCCTCCAGGATCTCGTTGTCGAGGTGAAACCCGTCCATGGGCACGAGCGCCGCTGCCGGCCCCAGCTCCCGCACCAGGGCGGCGGCCAGGGTGGACTTCCCCGCGCCCGGAGGCCCGGCGATCGCGACGAGGGAGCGCCGGGCCTCCGGCAAGGCGCGCACCCGTTCGGCGACGGCCTGCATGCGGGCCACGGGCGGGACCGTCACGCGGCGTCTGCTCCCGGAGGCTCCCTGGCTCCCGTCATGAGAGCCACGGCGTCGGACATCGAATGCTCCTTGGGATCGATCACGCAGAGCCGCCTTCCGAGCCGGTGGACATGGATCCGGTCCGAGACCTCGAACACGTGCGGCATGTTGTGGCTGATCAGGATGATCGGGATGCCTCGCGACCGGACGTCGTTGATCAGGTCGAGCACCCTGCGGCTTTCCTTGACGCCGAGCGCGGCCGTCGGTTCGTCGAGAATGATCACCCTGGAGCCGAACGCCACAGCGCGCGCAACCGCAACGCCCTGCCGCTGCCCGCCCGACAGCGTCTCGACGGCCTGCCGGATGTTCTGGATCGTCATCAGCCCGAGATCGCTCAGCTTCTCGCGGGCGAATCTCTCCATCGCCGGACGGTCAAGCATCCGAAGGGCCGCGCCCAGGATTCCGGGCCGGCGCATCTCGCGGCCCATGAACATGTTGTCCGCGATCGAAAGGGCGGGCGACATCGCGAGCGTCTGGTACACGGTCTCGATGCCATGCTGGCGGGCATGGACGGGCGACGTGAAGCGGACCTGCCGCCCGTCGAGGCGCACCTCGCCCTCGTCCGGCGTCACGGCGCCCGACACCGCCTTGATGAGCGTGGACTTGCCGGCGCCGTTGTCGCCGATCACGCCCAGGACCTCGCCGGGATAGAGCTCGAAATCGCAATGGTCCAGCGCCGTGACCTTGCCGAACCTCTTGACCAGGCCTCTTGCGCTCAGGATCGGCTCGCGCGCCTCCGTCACACCGACACCTTCCTGATCCACTGGTCGACCGCGACGGCGGCGATTATGAGCACGCCGATCAGGAGGAACGTCCATTGCGGGTCGGCGCCGGCCATGCGAAGGCCAAGCTCGAACACGCCGACGATGAGCGCTCCGAAGAGGGCGCCGAGAATGGAGCCGCGGCCGCCGAAAAGCGATATGCCGCCGATGACCACGGCGGTGATCGCCTGAATGTTGCCGATGACGCCGGTGGTGGCCGATGGCGAGACCGAGCCGAAGCGCCCGATCATGACCCAGCCCGCGAACGCGCAGACAAGGCCCGCAAGCATGTAGACCGACATCAGCGTGCGGTGCCTGTTCACGCCGGCGAGCTCCGCCGCCTCGGGATCGTCGCCGACGGCGTAGACGTGCCGCCCCCAGGGGGTGGACCTGAGCGCGTATGCCAGCGCGAACGCGATGACCAGCATGGAGATCACGCCGAGCGTGAAGGTCGCTCCGTAGATCGTGTACTTGGCGCCGAGCAGCTGAAGGAACGGCGCACGGGCCTCGATGTCCTGGCTGCGGATCGTCTCGTTCGCCGAATACAGGTAGTTCGCGGCAAGCACGATCTGCCACATTCCCAGCGTGACGATGAAGGGCGGCAGCCTGACCCGGCTGACAAGCCAGCCCGAGACGGCGCCGATCGCGGTGCCGAACGCGAGGCCGATGGCGACCGAGACGGCCGGCGGAATTCCGTAGCGGAAGGTGAACTGCCCCATGATGACCGAGCAGAGCACCGCGATCGCGCCGACGCTGAGGTCGATTCCCGCCGTCAGGATGATCAGCGTCTGCGCGGCGGCCAGGACGCCCACGATCTGGACCTGCTGCAGGATCAGCGTCAGCGTGAACGCCTTGAAGAACCTGAACGAGCCGCCCGGGGCGTCCTCGGGCGAGGCGATGCCGAGGCCCGACGCGATCGCGCCCCAGTCGATGTAGATGCCCAGGCCCAGCGTGGACAGGACCAGGACGATCAGCGGCACCACGGACGGATTGGCGTGCAGGACATGCTGAAGCCACGGGATGAACCCCGAGCGATGGCCTTCGAATTCCGCCACGCCCCGGCTTGCCCGCTCCGCCGCCGACTCGAAGTCCTGCCCCTCCGACATGGATCCGGACATTTCGCTATTTCGCTCCCCTTGGAATGGCGGGCGACGGCCCGCGCCGCGAGCGCCAGCCTAGACGGGAACCGCGGCGCCCGTCCAGACGGAAGAAGGGGCGGAGCGCGCCCGCCCCCTCGCGTTCCGCCAGGGCGGCGTCAGCCCCAGCAGCGTGCGGTGCCTTCGGCGGTGTCGATCGACTCCACGCCGGCGGCGGGCCTGTCCGTCACCAGCGCCACGCCGGTGTCGAAGAAGTCCTTGCCGGCCGTGTTCTCGGGCTTCTCGCCGCTGTCCGCCCACTTCTTCACGGCCTCCACGCCAAGCGACGCCATCAGCAGCGGATACTGCTGCGACGTGGCGCCGATCACGCCGTCCCTGACGTTCTGGACGCCCGGGCAGCCGCCGTCGACCGAGACGATCAGGACATCGCCCTCGCGGCCTATGGCCTTCAGGGCCTCGTAGGCGCCGGCCGCGGCCGGCTCGTTGATCGTGTAGACGACGTTTATGCCCGGATCCTTCGCCAGAAGGTTTTCCATCGCCCGGCGGCCGCCCTCCTCGTTGCCCGCCGTGACGTCGTGCCCGACGATGCGCGGGTCCGTCTCGTCGCCCCACCTGTTCGGGTCGCCAAGGTCGATGCCGAATCCCTGCATGAAGCCCTGGTCTCGCAGCACGCCGACCGTCGGCTGGCTGATGGCAAGGTCAAGCATGGCGATCCTCGCGCTGGCCGCATCGGCCCCGAGCGTGGCGGCCGCCCACTTGCCGATGAGCTCGCCGGCCAGGAAGTTGTCGGTGGCGAACGTGGCGTCGGCGGCGTCGATCGGTTCCAGCGGGGTGTCGAGGGCTATGACCAGGAGCCCGGCATCGCGCGCCTGCCTGACCGAAGGCACGATCGACGCCGTGTCGGAGGCGGTCAGGAGAATGCCCTTCGCGCCGTCGGCAATGCAGGTCTCGATGGCCTGGACCTGGGTTTCGTGGTCGCCGTCGATCTTTCCGGCGAACGCTTTCAGGGTCATGCCCAGCTCTTCCGCCTTCGCGGTCGCGCCTTCCTTCATCTTGACGAAGAAGGGGTTGGTGTCCGTCTTGGTGATCAGGCAGACGGTGGTGCTTGCCATGGCGCCTGTCGCCATGGCCGTCGCGGCGATCGCCGATGCACCGATGAGATGAGTGAGTTTCATGTCCGGTTCCTCCCTTGAACGAATGGTCGAGGCCGCGCGAAAGCGCGGCACCTCCGGGAGGAGTCACAGGATTCGGGCGCCCTGTCAATAAGTAAATCACAGTGATTTATTTTTTGTTTGACTCGGCCCGTCCGCTTGCGCAGCCTTGGGGCGGGAGGTGCGGCTTGGCGAACGCGATCGCAGACGGCCCCGCCGCGGAAACGGACGTTCGCGGAATTCTCGGAACGAACCAGAGCGGCATGCGGGACAGGAACGAAAGGCTGGTCCTCTCCATCCTGCGCCGCCGCGGCGCGCTTGCGAGAGCCGAGATCGCGCGGGTGACCGGCCTGTCCGCCCAGACCGTGTCCGTGATCACCCGGGCGCTCGAGGGCGACGGGCTGCTGCTCCGCGAGAAGCCTGTCCGCGGAAAGGTCGGCCAGCCGTCCGTGCCGATGGCGCTGAGCCCGGACGGCGCGCTCTTCTTCGGCCTGAAGGTCGGGCGGCGAAGCGCCGATCTCGTGCTCGTCGACTTTCTCGGCCGCATCCTGTCGCGCGAACGCGTCACCTACCGGTTTCCCGCGCCGGACGGCACGCTCCGGTTCGTCGTGGATGCGGCGGAACGCCTTGCCGGAAGGCTCGACGCCCGGCAAAGGACGCGCATCGCCGGCCTCGGCATCGCGATCCCCTTCTTCATCTGGGAGTGGGGCGCGCTTCTCGGCACGTCCGCCGAGGACATGGAGGCGTGGCGCAACCTCGACCTGCGCGCCGAAGTCGGCGCGCTGTTCGACTTTCCGGTCTTCCTCCAGAACGACGCCACCTGCGCCTGCGGCGCGGAACTGGTTTTCGGAGACCGGGACACGCCGCCCGATTTCCTCTATGTCTACATGGGCTACTTCGTCGGAGGCGGAGTCGTCCTGAATGACCGGCTGTTCACCGGGTCGACGGGCAACGCGGGCGCCCTCGGGCCGCTGCCGGTTCCGCACGCGGGAGAGGGAACGCGCCAGCTCATCGACGTCGCCTCTCTTGCCGGCCTGGAGCGGATGGTGGCCGACGCCGGCGGCGATGCGAACGCGCTCTGGAAGAGCGCGGCGGCCTGGCGCGTGGACCCCCGGCTGATCGATGCCTGGGCGGGAACGGCCGCGCCCGCCATCGCGCACGCAATAGTCGCGTCGGTCTCGGTCATGGATTTCGAGCACGTGCTGATCGACGGATGGCTGCCGGAAAGGGTCCGGGAAGGCCTGGTCGCCCGCGTTCGGGCCGAACTGGACCGCATGGACCTGTCCGGGCTGCCGCATCCGGCCGTCATGCCCGGAACGGTCGGCGCGGACGCACGGGCCCTCGGAGCGGCAAGCCTGCCGCTGTCAGAGAGATATCTCGTGGACACGGCCCGGTGAGCGCGCCGGGTTGAACCGCGTGCCTTCCGGGTGCATCAAGGCGGCAGCCGGCAACAGGAGGCGCCCTTGGCCAACCATCTCCACCAGCGCGACCTGCCCGACGGCCTCGACCTCGGCCGATCCGTGGCCATCGACTGCGAGACCATGGGCCTCAATCCGCACCGCGACCGGCTCTGCCTGGTCCAGACGTCTTCCGGCGACGGGGACGCGCATCTCGTCCAGGTCGGCATGGCGCAGGATTCGGCGCCCAACCTCGAGCGCCTGCTCACGGACCCGAACGTGCTCAAGATCTTCCACTTCGGGCGCTTCGACATCGCGGCGCTCCACAACCGCTTCGGCGCTCTCGCGGCGCCGGCCTATTGCACCAAGATCGCCTCAAGGCTCGTCCGCACCTACACGGCTCGGCATGGCTTGAAGCATCTGGCCGAAGAGCTTCTGGGCGTCGACGTCCCGAAGCTCCAGCAGACGAGCGACTGGGGCGCCGGAACGCTGACGGAGGCGCAGCTCGAGTACGCCGCCTCCGACGTCCTCCACCTGCATCGCCTGAAGGAGGCGCTGGACGAGCGCCTTGCGCGGGAAGGTCGGGCGGATCTGGCGCAGGCGGCGTTCGACTTCCTGCCGGCCCGGGCCCGCCTGGACCTTGCCGGCTGGCCCGAAGTCGACATCTTCGCCCACTAGCCCGAATGTCCCGAATTGCCGACATGACCGCGGGAGACGGATATTCGCGCCTGCTGCTTCGGCTGAAGCTCGCCCTTCCGCTTGCGGCGCTGGCGCTGCTTTCGACGCTCTTCTTCGTGACCGAGACCCTCGATCCCGACGCCGCCATCCCGTACGCCGATGTCGACGTGGCGCGCATCCTCGAGGAGCAGGGAATCACGAACCCCTCGCTGGGCAGCGTAACGGCGAACGGGGTGGCCGTTTCGCTTGCCGCGCGGAGGATCCGGACAGACCCGTCCCGGGCCACGCTCTCGGCGGAGGCGCTGACCGCAGCCCTGGACATGCCGGACGGCAGCCGCATAGACATCGTGAGTCCCTCCGGCACCGTCGACACCGGAACCCGGGAAGTCACGCTCCAAGGCGGCGTGCGGATCGAGAGCACGAACGGATACGTCGTCACGACAGACCGGCTGGTGACGTCGCTGCGCGACGCCAGCGCGGCATCCGAAGGCAGGGTCATGGCCACCGGGCCCGCCGGGGAGATCTCCGCCGGGTCCATGGCGCTTGTCCAGCCCGAATCCGCCGACGGGCATCAACTTGTCTTCCAAGACGGCGTCAGGCTGGTATACTGGCCCTGAACACAAGGAAGGATGGGGTGTCCGTGACCCTGCGCATCGCGCTTGTCTCCGTGCTGACCGTTCTTGCGCATGCCGCCGCGTCGCAGACCGCCGGCATCAGGCTCGGCCTCGCCGAGTTCGACAGGACCCGGCCCGTCGAGGTCACGGCCGACACGCTGTCCCTCGACCAGGGAAGCGGGGCGGCGGTGTTTGACGGCAATGTCCTGGTCGTCCAGGACACCCTTCGGCTCTCGGCGGGCCGCGTGCTGGTCGAGTACGGCGACGGCGCGGACGGCATCGCGCGGCTTCTCGCATCGGGAGGCGTGACGTTCGTCACGGGCGGAGAGGCGGTCGAGGCCGGGGAAGCCGCCTATTCCGTCGCGGACGCCGAGGTGAGGTTCGCCGGGGACGTGCTCCTGACCCAGGGCCCGAACTCGATTTCCGGAGACAGGCTGACGATCGATCTCGAGACCGGATCGGGCCGGATCGAGGGGCGCGTCCGCACCTTCCTCGACCCGCAGGGCGGAAGCCGATGACGGCCCTCTCGGTCGCCTCGGAAACCGAGCAGGGCCTCAAGGTCCGGAACCTGCGGAAGTCCTATCGCAGGCGACCGATCATCCGGGACGTCGACCTCGACCTGGAGCGGGGCGAGGTCGTCGCGCTTCTCGGGCCCAACGGGTCCGGCAAGACCACGTGCTTCTACGCGATTGCGGGACTGGTCATGCCGGACGGCGGACAGGTGAAGGTGGACGGGCGCGACATCACCGGCTACCCGATGTACCGCCGCGCAAGGCTCGGCATCGGCTACCTTCCGCAGGAGCGCTCGATCTTCCAGGGCCTCAACGTCGAGGACAACATCCTCGCGATTCTCGAAATCGTCGAAAGGGACAGGACCAGGCGCCGCGAAAGGCTCGACGAGCTTCTTGACGAGTTCTCGATCGCGCACCTGCGCCGCACGCCGTCGGTCGCCCTGTCAGGCGGAGAGCGCAGACGCTGCGAAATCGCCCGCAGCCTTGCCGCCAACCCGAGATACCTCCTGCTGGACGAACCCTTCCCGGGCATCGACCCGATCGCCGTCGGCGACATCCGCGATCTCGTGATCGCGCTCAAGGACAGGGGAATCGGCGTCCTGATCACCGACCACAACGTGCGCGAAACGCTTCGAATCGTCGACCGGGCCTACATACTCCACGATGGCAAGGTGCTGATGAGCGGAAGCGCGGACGAGGTCGTCATCGACGAGAAGGTCCGCCGCATCTTCCTCGGCCAGGAGTTTCGGATGGCATGACGGGAAGTGCGGCTGACAGCGGCGGCGCCTTCGGAGCCGGATGCGGCCAGCGGCGAATCCAGCCTGTCGCGCATGCCTGCGTCCGCAGGAGCCCCGGGGCCCTCAATGCCGTCGGGGCGCGCCGCGTGACGGAAACTGCCCGGGGCGCCGGCCGCCATGCGGGCGGCAGGCGGCATCATTTCGGGAGGGGTCCATGAATCATCAGGTCACAGGCAGGAAGATCGACGTCGGGGAAGCGCTTCAAGCGCACGTCAAGGCCTCCCTCGACGAGGTCGCCGGCAAGTACGCGGGGCGTCCGACCGGTTCGAACGTCGTGTTCTCGAGGAACGGCCACGAATTCGTCTGTGAAATCCTGATTCATCTTTCGACGGGACTCACCGTCCAGGCCCGTGGCCACGACCACGAGATATACGCCGCGTTCGGACGGAGCTGCGACAGGGCGGAAAAGCAGCTCCGGAGATACAAGCGGCGCCTGAAGGATCATCGGCGCGAACGGCCTGTTGAACTTCAGGATGCCTCCGCCTATATCCTCGCGTCGTCCGGCGGAGACGGCGAATCGGAACCTGACACCCTTCAGCCGATCATCATCGCGGAGATGGAAACGAAGATTCCCTCGCTGTCCGTCGGGGAGGCGGTGATGCAGATGGAGCTCGCCGGCGCGCCCGTCCTGGTCTTTCGGAACGAGCGGCAGGAAACCGGAGTCAATGTCGTGTATCGCCGTGACGACGGGAACATTGGCTGGATCGACCCGAGCAAGGCGGCGCGCAGCACCGCTGCCGAAAGGACCGGAACCGAATGAACGTAGCAAAGATTCTCTGCCCGCAAGCGGTACGGCACGTTGCGGCGGTCAGCAGCAAGAAGCGCCTGTTTCACGAGATCGGAGACCTTGCCGCCATCGCCTACGGCCTTGATCCCGCCGACGTGGCGTCAGCGCTGCAGGAGCGGGAGGCGCTGGGCCCGACCGGGGTCGGGCAGGGGGTCGCCCTGCCGCACGCGCGGCTTGCCGGGCTTGCGGCCGTTCGCGGCCTCTTCATCCAGATCGAGCGCCCTCTCGAGTTCGAGTCCGTCGACAGGCAGCCGGTCGATCTCGTCTTCGCGCTCCTCGCCCCCGAGGATGCGGGCGTCGACCACCTGAAGGCGCTGGCGGTCGTTTCGCGCGCCATGCGCAGCGCCGGCCTTTGCGCCAAGCTTCGCGCCAACGCGGATCCGGCCACGCTGCACACCCTTCTTGCCGAGCAGCCGCGCAGGAAGGCGGCCTGAGCGGCGACGCGCTTCGGTCACGCCGGGGCCGCCCGCAGGGGCGTGTCCGCCGCGCCCGGTCATGGGCCCTGGCCGAAGGGCATGCGCGACTTCCGGAAGGCTGCCGCGCTTCCCGGGCATGCCTTGCGCCGCACGGACCGCCCTGTCATTCGACGGCGAGGATCACGCCGGGGGAATGCGCCAGAAAGGACGGGTTCCGGAAGGACGCCTTGCCATAGGAGAGGGGCTCGCGCGTCTCCATGCCGACCACGTGCCCCCCGGCAGCGGCCAGGACGGCGTGGCCGGCGGCCGTGTCCCACTCCATCGTGGGGCCAAGGCGCGGATAGAGGTCCGCCTCCCCCGTCGCGACCAGGCAGAACTTGAGCGACGAGCCGACGCTTGCCAGGCCGGCCACCTCGTGTTTCGCGACGTAGTCGTCCGTTGACTGATCCCTGCGCGATTTCGACGCCACCACGCGCAACGCCGCATTGTCCGGTTCCGCGACGCTGATCGGGGACATCTCGCCGGGCCTGTCAGCGTCCAGGTCCCCGGCTTCCTCGACCGCCCCGCGTTCCGGCAAGGTCAGGAACAGCCGCTCCTTCGCCGGTGCGTAGACGACGCCCAGCGTCGGGCGCCCGTCCTCGACCAAGGCGATGTTCACCGTGAAGTCCTCCCCGCGCCGGACAAATTCCCTGGTGCCGTCCAGCGGGTCGACGATCAGGAACGTCCTGACCGACAGGCCGTGGGTCGCGGACTGCTCCTCGGTCACGAGAGGCAGGCCGGGGAACCCGGCCCCCAGCCCTGCCGCGATCAGCCTGTCGGCAGCTTCGTCCGCTTCGGTCACCGGGGACGAATCCCGCTTCCTCCTGATCGCGAAGCCGTCGCGTCGGTAGAACTCCATGACGGCCTCGCCGCCCCGGATCGCGAGGCGGCGCATGGACCACGCCAGGACATCCCGATCAGCGTCCGCCAAGGATTTCACCGCGCCCCCCTTCGAGGCGTTCCGCAGCCGGATCCCTTCGCCTGCCGCCGGCTCGCCGGGCGCCGTCATGGCCTACTCGGCCACCCTCATGGTGACGTTGATGCGGCCACCATGGGGCAGAAGGGGCGACGAGCCGAACCGGATCCGGTCGATGCCGTGATATGCCAGCCGCGCCGCGCCCGCGAGCACGGCCACGTCGCCGGAGTTCAGCCAGGTGGATCGTGTCGGGCCGCCTCGGGTCACCTGCCCGATCCTGAACAGCGCGTCGTCTCCGAGAGAAACAGAAACGACAGGCCAGCCAGGGTCCGCCTCGTCCCGATCCTGGTGCATTCCCATCCTTGCCCCCCTGCCGTAGAAGTTCACAAGGCATGAATCCGGCGCCCGCCCAGACCCCGAAACCGCCGACCAGACATCAAGCGCCGAGTCCGGAATCACCGGCCAGGCCTCGCCGTCCGGCTGGACGGAATCATACCTGTAGCCGGCCCGGTCAGTGACCCAGCCGACCTTTCCGGCGGCACTCATCCTCACCGACATCTTCCTGCCGCCGGGCGTTTCATATCGGCGAAACGGCGCCCTTGCGGCAACGCCGCGCAGGTCGCTCACCATTTCGCGCTGCCGGGCCGGGCAAAGAAACCCCTTCCATATCCTGACGCCATTCAAGTCCAGCGGGTTGCCCGGCATGCGCGCGACCATAGCCCGAACGGCCGCGACATTCCACCGGGCGCGCCAGGGCCGCGAACGCGGCCCTGGCCGGGCGCAGGCCCTTCGCCAAGTGCCGTTCCTGATGAACGGTCGGCAGCCACGCCGGGCCCCGCGGGCCACGTCCTCCTCCGGCTCGCGCCCGAGGCGAATTCGCCGCCCTCACATGCTTGCAGGAGCCACGGCCCCTGCCTATATACCCCCCGCGAACCCGTGATCGCCCCTCGATGCGTCACGGCTTGCGGGATGGGAGGCCGGCGCTGGACCGGGCCGGCTTCCCGGAGATCGCCGAAAGAAAGAGGACACAGGAATGGGCAAAGTTATCGGTATTGACCTCGGCACCACGAACAGCTGCGTCGCCATCATGGATGGCTCCCAGCCCCGGGTGATCGAGAACGCCGAAGGCTCCCGAACCACGCCTTCGATCGTCGCGTTCACTGAAAAGGAACGGCTCGCAGGGCAGCCGGCCAAGCGCCAGGCAGTCACGAATCCGGAGAACACCGTCTTCGCGGTCAAGCGCCTGATCGGGCGCCGTGTCGACGACGCCGAGGTGACGAAGGACAAGAACATCGTTCCATATGCAATCGTTGACGGAGGCAATGGGGATGCCTGGGTCGAGGCGGGAGGTGAAAAGTACTCGCCGTCCCAGATCTCGGCCTTCATCCTCCAGAAGATGAAGGAAACCGCCGAGGGCTACCTTGGCGAGGACGTGACGCAGGCCGTCATCACCGTGCCGGCGTACTTCAACGATGCGCAACGCCAGGCAACGAAGGACGCCGGAAAGATCGCGGGACTCGACGTGCTGCGGATCATCAACGAGCCGACCGCCGCGGCGCTGGCTTACGGTCTCGACAAGAAGGAGACGAAGACCATCGCCGTCTACGACCTCGGCGGCGGCACCTTCGACATCACGATCCTCGAGATCGATGACGGCCTCTTCGAGGTGAAGTCCACGAACGGCGACACCTTCCTCGGCGGCGAGGACTTCGACATGCGGATCGTCAGCTACCTGGCCGAGGAGTTCAAGAAGGAGCACGGGGTTGACCTGACTGCTGACAAGATGGCGCTTCAGCGCCTGAAGGAGGCGGCCGAAAAGGCGAAGATCGAGCTCTCGAGCTCCGCCCAGACCGAGATCAACCAGCCGTTCATCTCGATGGATCCGGGCTCTGGAACGCCGCTCCACATGGTCATCAAGCTGACCCGGGCAAAGCTGGAGAGCCTTGTCGGCGACCTGATCAAGAAGTCGATCAAGCCGTGCCGTGCAGCCCTGAAGGATGCCGGGATCTCGACGGACGGCATTGACGAAGTCGTTCTTGTGGGCGGCATGACGCGGATGCCGAAGGTCATCGAGGAAGTCACGAAGTTCTTCGGAAAGGAACCGCACAAGGGCGTGAATCCCGACGAGGTCGTCGCCATGGGCGCCGCCATTCAGGCGGGCGTTCTTCAGGGCGACGTCAAGGACGTCGTCCTTCTCGACGTGACCCCGCTTTCCCTGGGCATCGAGACCCTGGGAGGGGTCTTCACCCGGCTGATCGACCGCAACACGACGATTCCGACGAAAAAGTCGCAGATCTTCTCGACCGCCGAGGACAACCAGGGCGCGGTCACCATCCGCGTCTTCCAGGGCGAGCGCGAAATGGCCGCGGACAACAAGATCCTGGGCCAGTTCAACCTGGAGGAGATCCCGCCGGCGCCGCGGGGCATGCCCCAGATCGAGGTCACCTTCGACATCGACGCCAACGGAATCGTGAGCGTGTCGGCCAAGGACAAGGGCACCGGCAAGGAGCAGAAGATCACGATCCAGGCATCGGGAGGCCTTTCGGACGAGGAAATCGAACGGATGGTCAAGGATGCCGAGGAGAACGCCGAGGCCGACAAGGAGCGCCGGGAGCTGGTCGAGGCGAAGAACAGCGCCGAAGGCAAGATCGACTACTACGAAAAGCAGGTCAAGGAGCATGGCGACAAGGTCGACCCGTCCACCGTTGAGGCGATCGAGCTGGCCATGTCCGCACTCAAGGACGACCTGCAGAAGGACGACGTCACGGCGGAGAGGCTGCAATCCGGCATTCGCAACCTCGAGGAGGCGTCGATGAAGCTGGGCGAGGCGATCTACAAGGCGCAGGCCGAGTCCGCGGATGACGCCGAGTCCGGCCAGGAGGACGAGCCGCGCGGCGTGGATGACGACATTGTCGATGCCGACTTCGAGGATCTCGAGGACGACAAGCGCGCTTGACGCCGCGGAACGTGACATTCGACCGGCCAGCGCCTTATCGGGCCGGTCGCAGCGCTTCCAAGGGAATGAGCCATGTCCAAGCGCGATTTCTACGAGGTTCTCGGAGTCTCCAGAAGCGCATCCTCCGAAGAGCTGAAGAAGGCGTACCGGCGCAAGGCAAAGGATCTTCACCCGGACCGGAACGCGGACAACCCCGACGCCGAATCCCAGTTCAAGGAAGTCAACGAAGCGTACGAGATCCTGAAGGATCCGGAGAGCAAGGCGGCCTATGACCGCTTCGGCCATGCCGCGTTCGAGGGAGGCATGGGCGGAGGGGCGCGTCCTGGCCGCGCGCATGAAGGGGGCGACTTCGCCAGCGCGTTCTCGGACGTTTTCGACGACCTCTTCGGCGACATCACCGGATCCCGCCGAGGGAGCAGGCGCCAGCGCGCGATGCGCGGCGCGGACCTGCGCTACGACCTCCAGGTGACCCTGGAAGAGTCGCATTCGGGCATCCGGAAGTCCATCCTGGTGCCCACGGTCGTCGCGTGCGACACCTGCAGCGGCACGGGAGCCGAGGGCGGCGCGGATCCGGAGTCCTGCCCGACATGCTCGGGCATGGGAAAGGTGCGTGCGAGCCAAGGCTACTTCACCGTGGAACGGACCTGCCCCACCTGCTCGGGCGCCGGCCATGTCATCAGGAATCCCTGCGGATCCTGCGGCGGATCCGGGCGGGCCGCGAAGGAGCGTTCGCTTTCCGTCAACATTCCCGTCGGCGTGGAGACCGGAACGCGGATCCGGCTCGCCGGGGAGGGGGAGGCCGGCCTGCGGGGCGGACCGCCTGGCGATCTCTACATCTTCATAACTGTCAGCGAGCACGCGCTGTTCCTGCGCGACGGAACGAGCCTGTACTGCCGGGTGCCGGTCTCGATGGCGACGGCCGCGCTCGGAGGCGACATCGAGGTCCCCACCATTGATGGCGGGCGCAGCCGCGTGAAGATCCCGACCGGCAGCCAGGCAGGCCGCCAGATGAGGCTTCGGGGGAAGGGAATGCCGTCGCTGAGGGGGGGAGGCCACGGCGACATGATGGTCGAGCTTGCGGTGGAGACCCCGGTCAACCTGACCGTCAGGCAGAAGGAGCTGCTTCGCGAGTTCGAGGATCTTTCGGCGGAAAACAATCCCAACAGCACGGGATTCTTCGAGAAGGTCAGGTCCTTCTGGGACGGCATGACGGCGTGACCCGCCGAGCGTTCCGGCGGATGCCGGAATGCACGGCCGCGAGCGCGATTGTCGTTCGCGCCAGAAATGCGTCAAGGAGATGCCATGAGTGCGCTGGCTGTGGCCGCCGGACCTCAGCGACGGCCGGAGCGGTGATGCACGGCAGCCAGCTGCCGCTGAAGACATGGCCTCTTGCCGCGTCATTGCCGCCATCACGTTCTGGAACACGATCTACATGGAGAAAGCCGCCGCGGCTCTACGAAGAAACCTTCCGATGGGGCCATCAGGACGGTTGCGTGCCCGGCCGCCGCCACCATCATGCGCCTGCGCGTCCCCGGCCTGCCGCGAGGCGCCGCGGACGTCCTTGCCGTCCATGGCGAGCGGCGTGTCGGGCCCGGCCCGGCTCGGGCGGTCCAGCGGCCGATGGCGTCGTCCAGCGTCTCGGGCGGCAGGTCGGCGAGGATGTCGTGGAAGGTGGCGGTCGACGGCGCGGTGCAGCGCTCCCCGCTCGGGCTGAAGAACGCCCCGACCGTCTCGAGCCGCTCCTGCGGGAGCAGGGCGGCGGACCGGGCCGCGACGGCGATCGTCAGAACGGTTATCAGCGGATGGCGCCTGCCGCGCGCCTTGCGGCACTCGGGCGCCTCGCCCTGGCAGTCGAACAGGCTGCGCCGCCGGGCGCGCGGGCGAAGCCGCGCGTCAGACCCGGCGAGCGCCAGCCGGACGCGCCGCAGAAGGCGCCCGCGAGACGTCGACGAAGGTCTCCGCAAGCAGGGCCGGGGCAGCCGTGCGCCGCCTCGATGCCGGCGGACAGCCGGCGCAGGCCCGTCTCCGGCACGCAGGACGCCAGGTTCGGCACCCGTCCGGGCGTGCGGATGCCGAAGCGGGCGTTGTTGCAGATCAGGTGCAGCCGGGAGAACTGCTGCGCCGGCGACCACCCGATCCAGCGGTCGCGCGCACCACCGAATTCCGGAAGGCCTACAGCCTGCCGTGGCAGTGCTTGAACTTCCTGCCCGATCCGCAGGGGCAGGGGGCGTTCCGGCCCGGCTTGCCCCAGGTCGACGGATCGCTCTCGTCAAACCCCGTTGCCGCCCTCGCCGCGGAGCCCGGCGGCTTCCCGGCGGCCGCCGAGGCGGCCTGCTGCTGCGCCAGCATCTGCCGGATCATCGCCTGCTGCTCTTCCGCGCTCAGGGGCCGGATGTGGGCGAGCTTCTCGGTCACTTCGACCCGCAGCGCGTTCAGCAAGCCCTCGAAAAGCTGGAACGCTTCGGTCTTGTACTCGTTCACGGGATCACGCTGGGCATATGCCCGGAAGCCGACGACCGATCGCAGATGCTCGAGCTTCAGGATGTGCTCCCGCCACTTAGCGTCCATCGTCTGCAGCAGGATCTGCTTCTCGACGGACCGCATGTTCTCCGGGCCGAACTGCTCGGCCTTTGCCTTCATGAACCGGTCCGACTCCTCGTAGAGCCGTTCGCGGATCATCTCGTCGTCGACCCCTTCCTCGTCGGCCCACGCGACGACCGGCACCGCGATGCCGGCTCTCTTCCTGATCTCTTCGGCCAGCGTCTCCGTTTCCCATTGATCCGCGTAGGACTTTGGCGGAATGTGCCGCTCGACGAGGTCGTCGATGGCCTCGTGCCTCATGTCCTGCACGATTTCCCCGACCTCTTCCGCCTCCATGATCTCGCGTCTCTGGCTGAAGATGACCTTTCTCTGGTCGTTCATGACGTCGTCGAGCTTGAGAAGCTGCTTTCGGATGTCGAAGTTCCGTCCCTCGACCTTGGCCTGGGCGCGTTCGAGCGACTTGTTCACCCACGGGTGCTGAATGGCCTCGCCCTCCTGCATCCCGAGCGTCGAGAGGACCTTGTCCAGCCGCTCAGATCCGAAGATGCGCATGAGGTCGTCCTCAAGCGAAAGGAAGAATGTCGAGCGGCCCGGATCTCCCTGGCGTCCCGAACGCCCGCGAAGCTGGTTGTCTATGCGCCGGCTTTCATGCCGCTCGGTGCCGAGGACGAACAGGCCGCCGGCGGCCAGGACCCTTTCCCTGTCATCGGCGTGCTCGGCCTCGATCCGGGAGCGGACGGCTTCGGGATCTGCTTCCGGCTGCTCGGCAAGCGCCTGCATCACCCGCATCTCGACGTTGCCGCCGAGCTGGATGTCCGTTCCGCGCCCGGCCATGTTGGTGGCGATCGTGACGGCGCCGGGCTTGCCCGCATCGGCCACGATCTGCGCTTCCCTTTCGTGATGCCTGGCGTTCAGGACGTTGTGGGCGACCCTTTCCTTCTTCAGAAGCGCGGACAGGGACTCCGAGCGCTCTATCGAGGTCGTGCCGACGAGAACCGGCTGCCCCTTCTCGTGCGCCTGCCTGATTTCGCTGACGATGCCGTCGAACTTCTCTTCCGCCGTGCGGTAGATCTGGTCGTCCTCGTCCGCGCGGGCGACCGCGACGTTCGTCGGGATCTCCATGACCCCGAGCTTGTAGATCTCCTGGAACTCCTCGGCCTCTGTGGCGGCCGTGCCGGTCATGCCCGCCAGCTTCTCGTAGAGGCGGAAGTAGTTCTGGAACGTCACGCTTGCGAGCGTGACGTTCTCCGGCTGGATCGGCACGCCTTCCTTGGCCTCGATCGCCTGGTGCAGCCCGTCCGACAGCCTGCGCCCGGCCATCATCCTGCCGGTGAACTCGTCGATCAGGACGACCTCTCCGTCCCGGACGATATAGTCCTTGTCCTTCGTGAACAGCTTGTGCGCCCGCAGCCCCTGGTTGACGTGATGCACCAGCGTCGTGGACTCGGGATTGTAGAGCGACTGCCCCTCGGGCAGGAGCCCCGCCTCCCGGAGGCGCGTCTCCAGGAACTCGTTGCCGTCGTCGGTGTAGGTGACGTTGCGGGTCTTTTCATCGAGCGTGTAATGATCGTCCTGCACTTCGGGAATCAGCTTGTCGACCGTCACGTAGAGTTCCGACCTGTCCTCGCTCGGCCCGGAAATGATCAGCGGCGTCCGCGCCTCGTCGATCAGGATCGAATCCACCTCGTCAACGATCGCGAAGTAGTGATCCCTCTGCGTCATGTCTGCCAGGGCCGACTTCATGTTGTCGCGCAGGTAGTCGAAGCCGAGCTCGTTGTTCGTGGCATAGGTGATGTCGGAACGGTAGGCCGCCTTCTTTTCGCTTTCGTCCTGTCCGGGATGCACGACGCCGGTCGTCATGCCCAGTGCGGAATAGACCTTGCCCATCCAGTCGGCGTCACGTCTCGCGAGATAGTCGTTCACGGTGACGATGCGGACGTTCCGGCCGGTGAGGGCGTTGAGGTAGGCTGGAAACGTCGCGACAAGCGTCTTGCCCTCTCCGGTCTTCATTTCCGCGATGCTGCCCCGGTGCAGGAACACGCCGCCGATCAGCTGGACGTCAAAGGCGCGAAGCCCGAGCGCGCGCCTGCCGGCCTCCCGGCAATTGGCAAACGCCTCGGGCAGGATCGCGTCCAGGGATTCGCCCGCGGCAACGCGGCTCCTGAGCTCCCGCGTCCTCGCGACGATTTCCTCGTCCGACAGCGTCTCGAATTCCGGCTCCATCGCGTTGATCCGCTCGATCAGCGGACGGGTCGCCCTGACGCGGCGGTCGTTCGCGGTCCCGAAGACCTTCCTTGCGATCGTTCCAAGTTCAAGCATTCGCAGCGCCTCTTGGCATCAGGGCTGACGAGATCGTGCGAGGCGCAGAGCTTGCCCGTGCCTCTGGCCCGCCATAGAAGAGCAAGGAGACGGTCGTCTCGCCAACGTACAGCGATTTAAGGGGCGGGCATCGCGCTGTCAACTTCACCCGGACTCCAGACCCCGTTCGAGGACAGGACATGAAATCAATGACAAGGCTCGCCGCCTTCGCGACGATGGCCGCGCTGGCGCTTTCAACGAAGGCCGTCGGGAGCGAACAGCTCCGCGCGGACACTGTCGTGGCCACGGTGAACGGCACGGAGATCACCTTGGGACACATGATCCTGCTCAAGCAGCGCCTCCCTGAACGGCACCGGCAGCTTCCGGGCGACGTCCTTTTCGAGGGAATCCTCGAACAGCTCGTTCAGCATGCATTGCTTGGCGGCGCGGTCGAGACCCTGCCGCCCGGCGCGCGCCTGGCGCTGGAAAACGAGGAGCGCGCGCTTCGCGCCACCGAGGAGATGCAGCGCGTGGCGACCGCCGCCATGACGGCGGAGGCGCTGCAGGAAGCGTATGACCAGGCCTACGGTTCGGCCGAGCCCGAGACCGAATACAACGCGTCGCACATTCTCGTGGCGACGGAAGAGGAGGCCCTGGCGCTCGTGGCGGACCTGGATGGCGGGGCCGACTTCGCCGCCCTTGCACGGGAACGTTCTTCCGGGCCGTCCGGACCAGGCGGCGGGGATCTGGGCTGGTTCGCAAGGGGCGCAATGGTGCCCCCGTTCGATGCCGCGGTCGCTGCGCTTGAGAAAGGCGCGGTCTCGGATCCCGTCCAGACGCAGTTTGGCTGGCACGTCATTAGGCTCAACGAGACGCGGACGAAAGACGTGCCGACCATTGCCGAGGCTCAGGGAGAGCTTCTTGACGGCATCCAGCGTTCCGCCATCGAAAGCCGCCTTGAAGAGCTGAAGGCCGGGGCGGACATAACGCGCAAGACGGCCGAGGACATCGATCCGGCCGTGCTGGACGACCTTTCGCTCGTGGACGGCTGACCTTGGTCGGCGCCCTGCCTGTCTCCCCGCTTGCTCCCAGGGGCGGATTTCCGGATCTGCCCGTCATTGCCGGCGTCCGGTTCGCCACTGCAGCGACAGGCATCAAGCACGGGGGCCGCAGGGACCTGATGCTGGCCACGCTCGCGCCCGGAACGGCCATTGCCGGCGCGTTCACCAGGTCGGGAACCCGCGCCGCGCCCGTGCTGGACTGTCAGCGCAAGATTGGAAAGCCTTCGAAGGCCGGGGCCGCAATTGTCATCAACTCCGGAAACGCGAACGCGTTCACCGGCGCGTCCGGCATCGCGTCAGTGAGGGCCGTCACGAAGGCGGCTTCAGACGCAACCGGCATCCCCGAGGCGCGGGTCTTCACGGCCTCGACCGGCGTCATTGGCGAGCCGCTTCCCCACGGCCGCATCACCGCGAAGCTGGCGACCCTGGCCGACGAGCTGGACGAGCGCGGCATTGCCGACGCCGCGCGCGCGATCATGACCACCGACACCTTCCCGAAAGGCGCCGGCCGAGCCGTCCATGTCGACGGGGGCAGGGTCTGCATCGCCGGAATAGCGAAGGGCTCCGGCATGATCGCACCCGACATGGCAACGACGCTCGCCTGCGTCTTCACCGACGCAAGGATCTCGCAGGACGGGCTGCGGCCGCTCGTGGCCGATGCCTGCGACAAGACTTTCAACTGCATCACCGTCGACAGCGACACGTCCACCTCCGACACGCTTCTGGTCGCCGCGACGGGCGCTTCGGACGTCGACGCGGAAGGCAGCGACGCCTTCGCGGCAGCGCTAAAGGACATCATGGGCGACCTCGCGAAGCAGGTCGTGCGTGACGGGGAAGGGGCCAGCAAGTTCGTCACCGTCAGCGTCACGGGCGCCGCGAGCGAAAGCGATGCCCGCAAGGTCGCCTTCGCGATCGCGAACTCGCCTTTGGTCAAGACGGCGATCGCCGGCGAGGATCCGAACTGGGGGCGGATTGTCATGGCGATCGGCAAGTCCGGCGCCGACGCTGACAGTGACCGGCTCTCGATCCGGCTCGGAGACGTCCTGGTCGCCGAGAACGGATGCGTTGCTTCCGGCTACATGGAACCGGATGTCGCCCGGCACATGAAAGGCGAAGACGTCTCGGTCGCGGTGGATCTCGGCATCGGGACCGGCGCCGCAACCGTCCATACCTGCGATCTCACGAACCGCTACATTGCCATCAACGCGGACTATCGTTCATGAAGATCGTCCTCGTGTCCGCCGCGGCACTCGTCGACCCCGACGGCCGGATCCTCCTTGCCCAAAGACCGGATGACAAGCCGATGGCAGGCCTCTGGGAGCTCCCCGGCGGAAAGGTCGAGGGCGGCGAGTCCCCGGAAGCCGCGCTCATGCGCGAGCTGCGGGAGGAGCTCGGCATCGAGACGTGGAAGAGCTGTCTCGCGCCTCTGACCTTTGCCAGCCATGCCTATGACGGCTTTCATCTCCTGATGCCGCTCTTCGCCTGCCGGAAATGGCAAGGCACGCCGGTCTCAAGGGAAGGGCAGAACCTGAAGTGGGTCAGGCCTGCGGCACTGCGCAGCTACCCCATGCCACCGGCCGACCTTCCCCTGATCCCGGTTCTCAGGGACTGGCTGTGACGTGGTCCCGGCCGGCACGGCGCTTACATCCGGAAAGGGGGCAAGGGTGTCGCGCTGCGACAGGATCCGGCGGCGGCCTTCTGCGGGCTGGCGAGGCGCACGCAGGCACCCGTCGGCATCGCCTTGAGCGCGCTTCTTGCGCCGGCATCGAGGAATTCGTGCGTCCGTCGCACCGGGGACGAGGCCGCGATCGTCACGCATCATGCGGCACAGGCGCCCCGGCAACCCGCCACAAGGCGGAACACGCGCGGCTGCCATGGCGGCGGCCGGGAAGACAGGCGTCGCGTCCCTGGCGGGGGGGGGGGGCTGCAATGCAATGTCTTGAACTGGACATCGCGCCGAAGCTTCCGGAAGCCGGAGCACGTGCGACCATGACCCGCTGCACTCCAGCAGCGGCAAGCCGACGGCGGCGGCGACGGGGGAGCGCCAGCGGTCCCGCCGGCAGGAGAGCGGCCGGCAGCCGGGCGGGCAGAGGGGCCACGCGGGCGGCACGCGGGCGCGCTGCGCGACCCCCGGCCGCGTCGCGGACCACCGTCCCGCGGCCTGCGCCGCATGCGGCGGCGCGCCGGGTCCGGGGACGTCCGTCGGGTTCGCGGCCCGGGCCGGGTCCACGACCTTCCGCCACCACCCCCGCTCGAGGCGGCCGGGCACCGGGCGCACCGGTGCGTCCGCCCCGCCTCGCATGGGCGGAGACCCGCGCGGCCTTTCCCGAGGGCGTGACGGCGCCGGTGCAGCACGGCCCGCGGCTGGCCGCCCTGGTCGTCTGTATGAGCGTTGCCCGGCTGGTCCCGCTGCGGCGGCTGAGGCAGACGCTGGCCGACCTGTTCGGCGTGCATCTGTCGCAAGGCACCGTCGCGGGACCGGTCGCAAGGGCCGCCGAACGGTTCGCCGGTCCCGCGCGCCACGTCCGGGACGCGGCGGCAGCGGCGCCTGGCAGGCACATGGCCGGGACCGGCGTGCGCGTGCGCGGCCGCCTTGCCTGGCTGCACGTGGCCTGCACCGCGACCCCTGGCGGCCGTGTTCCGACATTCCCGGGACCGTGCCCTCGCGCGCGCTCCGGGACCGGGCGGCGTGGACGGCCCGCCTGCTGCGGCGCGCCGTCCACGCCGGCAGCCTGTCGGACGGGAAGCCGCCGGGATGGAACCTGAACAGTTGCCGTTCAGGCAAGCGTGCGCTCGACTTCCTCGCGTTCGAAGATCTCGATGACATCTCCCGCCTTGATGTCGTCATGGCTTTCGAAGGCCATGCCGCACTCCTGGCCGGAAGGAACCTCTGCCACCTCGTCCTTGAAACGCTTCAGCGTCTTCAGCGTTCCTTCGTGAATCACGACGTCATCGCGCAGCAGGCGCACGCCGGCCGAACGCCGTGCCGTCCCCTCGGTCACGAGGCAGCCTGCGACGCGGCCCACGCCCGACACGATGAACGCCTCCTTGACCTGTGCATAGCCTATGAACCTCTCGCGCAGCTCGGATGACAGGAGCCCGCTTGCAGCCGCCTTGGCGTCGTCGACGAGATCGTAGATCACGCTGAAGTAGCGAACGTCCACGCCTTTCTGGTTCGCGGCGTTTCGCGCGGGCGCGTTGGCGCGCACGTTGAAGCCGAAGACCGGGGCGCCGCTTGCCTCGGCAAGGCCGACATCCGACTCGGTGATCGCCCCTACGCCCGAGTGCAGGACGCGTATTCGCACCTCCTCGTTGCCTATCCTTTCCATCGCCTGGACGATGGCTTCCGCGCTTCCCTGCACGTCCGCCTTCACGACAAGGGGCATTTCGACGACGCTTTCGCCATCCTTCGCCTTCTGAAGCATTTGCTCGATGGTCGTCGCGGCCCCGGCGGCGGCCCGCTTCTCCTTGGCCTGGCCCGCCCTGTAGTCCGATATCTCGCGCGCCTGCGCCTCAGTGTCGACAACGTTCAGGACATCACCGGCCTCCGGCGTGCCGTTCAGGCCCAGAACCTCGACCGGCACGGAGGGTCCGGCCTCCTTGATCCGCTCCCCCCTGTCGTTCTCCATCGCGCGGACCTTGCCCCACTGCTCGCCGACGACGAAGATGTCGCCCTGCCGAAGCGTCCCGTTCTGGACAAGGACCGTCGCAACCGGGCCGCGCCCGACATCAAGCCTGGCCTCGATGACCGCTCCCTGCGCCGCCCGATCAGGATTTGCCCTGAGTTCGAGGATTTCCGCCTGAAGCGCAATTGCCTCAAGCAGGTCGTCAAGCCCGGTCCCGGCGGTGGCCGAGACCTCGACGTCCTGCACCTCGCCGGACATCTTCTCCACGATCACTTCCTGCTGCAGAAGCTCGGTGCGCACGTTGTCGGGATTTGCCGCCGGCAGGTCCGTCTTGTTGATCGCGACGATGATCGGCACTTCGGCGGCCTTGGCATGATTGATCGCCTCGATCGTCTGCGGCATGACGGAATCGTCGGCCGCCACGACAAGCACCACGATGTCCGTGACCTGCGCGCCACGCGCCCGCATGGACGTGAACGCCGCATGGCCGGGCGTGTCCAGGAACGTCAGAACCGCCTTGTCCCGCGCCGTGACCTGGTAGGCGCCTATGTGCTGCGTGATGCCGCCGGCCTCGCCGGCGGTGACCTCGGTCTCGCGGATCGCGTCGAGCAGCGACGTCTTTCCGTGATCGACGTGGCCCATGACCGTGATGACGGGCGGGCGGGGGCCGAGCTCTTCGTCCTTGTCCTCAAGCGTGTCGATGACGTCCTCGACATCCGAATCGGACACCCGCTGAACGCTGTGTCCGAAGGACTGGATGACCAGCTCCGCGGTGTCCGCGTCGATCGTCTGGTTCTGGGTCGCCATGATGCCGTTCGTCATGAGCGCCTTGACGACATCGGCAACGCGCTCCGACATGCGGTTCGCGAGTTCGCTGACCATGATCGCTTCGGGGAGCTGCACGGTGCGCATAACCTTTTCGCGCTCCTGCGTGCGGCCCGTGGCCTTCTGGCGCGCCCGTTCCTGCTTTCGCCTCATCGCGGCAAGCGAGCGCTGCCGGCCGCCTTCGCCGCCGGACAGCGCCTGGTTCAGCGTCAGCTTTCCCTCGCGCCGTCCGCCAGCGCCGCGAGACCGGCCGGCCCGGTTGTCGCGGCGCGGCTCGCGGTCCTCCCGCTGCTCGCGCTTCGGTGCGGGCTTTCCCCCGCGTGCCGGAGCGGGGCCTGCCGCGGGCGGGCGCTCTGCGGCGGCGCGCGCCCGCGCGGCCGCGGCCTTCTGCCGCTCGTCCTCCTCCGCCTGCGTGCGCGCCTTCTCCGCGCGTTCAAGCTCCTCGCGCTCCTTGGCAACGGCTTCCGCCCTGCGCCTTTCGCGCTCCTCGGCGCGCGCCTTCTCCTCGGCAGCGCGCCTTTCGGCATCGGCGGCCTCGGCCGCCTTGGCGGCGGCGAGCGCCTTCATCCGGCGCTCGAGCTCGGCGTCCGATATTCCGGCCGGGCGGTCGGACGGGTCCGTGGCCCGGACCGTTGCCGTCTCCTGCCGGGACTGCGGCTTGGCGGCGCCCGGCCTCGGAACGACGACCCGCTTGCGCTTCGTCTCGACAACGACGTTCTTGGTCCTGCCGTGTGAAAAGCTCTGCTTCACCTGGCCGGGACCGCGGCCGCGCAAGCCGAGAATCTTCTTGCCGTCACTTTCGCTCATGGGATCTTCTTCACCTCTTCGGCGAACATGCCGCCGTCCAGTTCGCGAACGCCAGAAAGCCGGATTGCGTCCTCCCTGACCAGATCAGTCAGCCCGCCGCGCCCAAGCGCGGCATGTATCACACGTTCCCGGCCAAAGGACAAACCCAATTCTGTCGCCGTCAAGATCTCGAAATGACTGCCTCGGCCACCCGGCGGACGGATCCGCGACTTGCCCCGGTCCGAGCCGTCCGCAGCCTGAAACAGGATCCGCGCCTCGCCACGGCCGAGCCACTCCTTCACCCTTTCGAACCCGGCCACCGCCTGTCCGGCCTTCCGCGCCATCGAGATCCGGTCCGTCAAGCGACGCGCAAGCGACCTTTCGACGTCGGATGGCAGCGTGTCCGGCACGGACACCCGCCGCCTTGCGGCATGGCCGAACAGGCCCTGGCGCATGGCGGCATCCAGGGCGCCCCTGTCCGCGGAAACCCAAATCCCGCGCCCCGGGAGCCTCTCCAGAACATCCGGCACGACCTCCCCCTCCGGGCTGACCGCAAAGCGGATGAGACGGCGTTTCGGCCGGATCTCACCGGTCGCGATGCAGCGACGTTCGGGCGCGCCGCGGGCTCGTGTCCTGCCACCTCTGGCCAAGGCCGTCCGAGGCCATCAGGCCTCGACCTCCTCTTCCGTCCCGGCCGTTTCGGAAGCCTCGGCCTCGAGCTGTTCGGGGTCCACCCAGCCCAGCTGGATCCGCGCGGTCATCACCATGTTCTGCGCCTCCTCCAAGGAGACGTTGAAGCCTTCGAGAAGGCCGTCGTCCTTGGTCCTCTCGCCGTTGACCGTCGTCCATCCTCCGGCAAGCTCCCAGTCAGCGCATCTCGCGAACTCCTCGATCGTCTTCACGCCGTCGCCCGCGAGGGCCTCGATCATCTGCGGCGTCAGCCCGTCGAAGGCGAAAAGGCTGTCCTCGGCCCCGAGACCGCGGGCACGCTCCTCCGCCTGCCTGTTCTGCTCGTCGATATGGTCGCGCGCCCGGGCCTGAAGCTCGTTCGCCGTGTCCTCGTCAACGCCGTCGATGATCAGCAGTTCGTCGATCTCGACGTATGCGACCTCCTCGAGGCTCGTGAACCCTTCCGACACGAGCAGCTGGGCGAAGAACTCGTCGAGATCGAGCGTGCCCATGAAGAGCTTGGTGCGCTCCTCGAACTCCGCCTGGCGACGCTGGCTCTCCTCATCCTCGGTCATGATGTCTATGTCGAGCCCGGTGAGGTGCGACGCCAGCCGGACATTCTGTCCGCGCCGGCCGATGGCGAGGCTCAGCTGCTCTTCCGGAACGACGACCTCGATGCGCTCGGCATCCTCGTCAAGAACGACCTTGGAGACCTCGGCCGGCTGAAGCGCGTTGACGAGAAACGTGGGCGCGTCCTCGTTCCAGGGAATGATGTCGATCTTCTCGCCCTGCAGCTCGTTGACGACGGCCTGCACGCGGGATCCGCGCATTCCGACGCACGCGCCGACCGGGTCGATCGAGGACTCGTACGAGATGACGGCGATCTTCGCCCGGCTGCCCGGGTCGCGTGCCACGGCCTTGATCTCGATGATGCCGTCGTAGATCTCGGGCACTTCCATCTTGAAGAGTTCCGCCATGAATTCCGGCGCCGTCCTGCTCAGGAATATCTGCGGCCCCCGGGTCTCGCTCCGAACGTCCTTGATGTAGCAGCGGATGCGGTCGCCCGGGCGGTAGGACTCCCGCCCGATCTTCTCGTTCCGGCGCAGGACGCCCTCGCCGCGGCCCACGTCGACGATCACGTTGCCGTATTCCTCGCGCTTGACGACACCGTTGATGATGGTGCCGGCGCGATCCTTGAACTCCTCGAACTGCCTTTCCCGCTCGGCCTCGCGGACCCTTTGCAGGATCACCTGCTTCGCGGACTGGGCCGCGATCCGGTTCATGTCCACCGGCGGCACCTCGTCCACGATCGTGTCGCCCGGCTTCGGATCGTCGAGGTGCTGGCGGGCCTGTTCCGGGGTCAGCTGCGCCTGGTAGTTCTCGATCTCCTCCGTCTCCGGATCCACCACGGTGCGCACGCGCGTGAACGTCGCCTTCCCGGTCTTCCGGTCGATCGACACGCGGATGTCCATTTCGGTTCCGTACCGGCTCTTCGCCGCTCGGGCGAGGCTTTCCTCCATCGCCTCGACCACCAGCGCCGGGTCGATCATCTTTTCGCGCGCCACCGCTTCGGCGGTCTGCAGGAGCTCAAGCTGGTTCGCGGATGTGATCGCCATTCTCAGGCCTCCTTGTCGGCATCCAGGTTCGTGTCGTTGTCGTCAATGCCCGTCGCGGGGACTCGGCCCGGCCTTCCGCGCGCGCTCAGGGAGGCGCGCACCAGGTCATCGTCCAGCACGAGCCGCGCATCGTTCAGCCAGTCGATCTTGAGTCCGACAATCCCTTCGTCGACCTCGACGAGCACCTCGTCTTCCTCAACGCCGCGGAGCGTGCCCCTGAAGCGCCTGCGGCCGCCGACCGGCTCGGACGTCTCGAGCCGTGCCGCGCAGCCGCTCCATGCCGAAAAGTCCTTCTTTCGCGTCAAGGGGCGATCAATGCCGGGCGAGCTGACTTCCAGCGTGTAGGGATCCGCGATCGGGTCCTCGACGTCCAGCGTCGCGCCGACTGCCGTCGATATCGCCGCGCAGTCAGCGACCTCCATGCGGCCGTCCGGCCGCTCCGCCATGATCTGCAATGTCCTCGCCTTTCCGGACATCAGCCGCACGCGCACGAGCTCGAAGCCCATGCCTTCGACGACCGGGGCGATCACGCCGGCCAGGCGCCGGTCCACGCTCGTTCTGGCAACAAGATCGTTCATGCGTTCATACAAAAAAACGGGCCGGCGGCCCGTCGGTCAGTTCCGTTGGAGCGCCGGGGGTGGAAACCGGAGCGCCGCTTTCAAGGGACGTATAGGCCAGTCCGGGAACGGCCGCAAGCGGGAACCGGCACAAGGGTGCATCCCAAATTTGTTGACCGCCATGATTCGCTGGCGCTGCTGCACCATCGTTCCATCAAGAAAACAAGGCTGTCAGACATTCTCGAACGGCGGGCAAGCTGGACCATTGGGGCTCGATCAACCAATCTGGGCTACACCCCCGGCACAAACATCGATCCCCCTGATGACGCCTGCCGAAGCCTGATCGCCCGTCGCCGGCCTGATTCCCTCCGGGGCGAAGGGCGCGGCTCGAGCGCGCCTGTCGCAGGCGCGTGCGGCGTGTCAGTCCCGGGCGCGGCCACGCGTTCGCAGCCCGTCGGTCACGCGCACGAGTTCCGCGCTTATTCCCGGCTCGCTGAGTGCGTGGCCCGCGCGAGGAACGATTCTCAGGCTCGATCCCGGCCAGAGCGCATGCAGCCGAAACGCGCCCGACGGCGGGCATATCATGTCGTACCTGCCGTGCACGATGAAGCCGGGGATGCCTGAAACGCGATCGAGATTGGCCTCGATCCAGCCGTCGTGGTCGAGAAAGCCCTTGTTCGTGAAATAGTGGTTCTCGAGCCGGGCAAAGGCCCGGGCGAACTCGGCCGGGCTCGAGCTTCCCGAACCGTCGTTCCGCATGGAGGCCAGGGCGTTCTCCCAGCCGGCCCATGCCCGGGCGAAGCGGGCCTCGGTCTTCACGTCGCCGGAAAAGAGCCGTCGCGCATAAGCGGCAATCAGGTCATGCCGCTCAGGCTCGGGAACCATGCCGGCGAAGCGCGACCAGACATCCGGCCAGAACGCGCCCGCACCTCCGCCGTAGAACCAGTCGAGCTCCGCCTGGGTCATCAGGAAGACGCTGCGGAGAATGAAGTTCGCCACCCGTTCGGGATGGGTGATCCCGTAGATCAGGGCAAGCGCGGCGCCCCAGCTTCCGCCGAAGACGCTCCATCTGTCAAGGTCGAGGGTCTCCCGGATCGCCTCCATGTCGCGCACAAGGTGCCAGGTCGTGTTGCAACAGACGCTGGCATGCGGACGGGACCGCCCGCAGCCGCGCTGGTCGAAGAGGATGATCCGGTAGAAATCCGGATCGCAATACCGCCGCATGGCCGGATTGCATCCGCCGCCCGGCCCGCCGTGCAGGATGACGACCGGCGCTCCGTTCGGGTTGCCGCACTGCTCGACATGGATCCGGTGGCCGTCGCCGACGTCGAGCATCGCCTGGTCATAAGGGTCGGTCCGCGGGTAGAGATGCTGCGAAGCCGTTTTTTGGTCTGACGGTTTGTCCATGAAGGCGCTATATAACGGAGCGCAGGCCGATTCACGGAACATTTTCGACAGGAGCCGGTGAAAGACGACATGTCCAGGGCATCGACGATCGACCCTCGGGAAATCGAGAAGTTCCAGGCCATGGCCGCCGAGTGGTGGGATCCGTCCGGGAAGTTCAAGCCTCTCCACATGCTGAATCCCTGCCGTCTGGACTACATCACGTCGCAGGTCGCCGCCGAGTTCGGCCGCGACCTTTCCCGGCGCGCGCCTTTCTCCGACCTGCGCATCCTCGACATCGGCTGCGGCGGGGGGCTCCTGTCGGAACCCATGGCCCGTCTCGGCGCGGAGGTGGTGGGAGTCGATGCGGCGGAACGCAATGTCGCGGTGGCCCGGCTGCACGCGGAAGAGCACGGGCTGTCCGTCGACTACCGCCACGCCACGGCCGAGGATCTCGTCGACGAGGGCGAATCATTCGACGCGGTCCTGAACATGGAGGTGGTGGAGCACGTGTCCGATCCGGGCGCCTTCCTCGCGGCCTGCCACGACCTGCTGAAGCCGGGCGGGCTGATGGCCTGCTCGACCATAAACCGGACCGCGAGGAGCTTCGCCCTCGCGATCGTCGGTGCGGAATACGTCATGCGGTGGCTGCCTGCGGGCACGCACCAGTGGTCGAGGTTCCTGACCCCTGACGAGATCTTCGCCCTGCTTCGCCGGGCAGGGCTTTCCCCGGTGGATCGAAGCGGCTTCGTCTTCGACCCTTTCGGATGGCGCTGGCGGCTTTCGGACCGCGACCTTTCAGTGAACTACGTCACGACGTCTCTTCGTCCCTGACCGTCTCGTCAAGTCGCTGGCGCAATTCACGCATCACGGGCAATGCCGCCCGCAACCGCTCCCCATCGATCGCGCCGACCGCCTGCGCCAGGACGGGAGCGACCGATGCCAGGGCCGCGTTCCACGCCTTGCGGCCCGCGGGGCTGATGGCGACCAGCTTCTTCCGCGCGTCGCTCCAGTCGGGCCGGACGTGAACGAACCCTGCAGCCTGCAGCCTGCCGATCGTGTTCGTCATCGCGCCGCGCGAGACGTGAAAGGCGCGCGCCAGGTCCGCCGGGGTCCGCTCCCCTCCGAAGCGGGCCAGGTGATGCAGTATCGAGAACTGGCTGAGCTTCATTCCCTTGGGCAAGGCCCTGGAAATCCGGTTTCGAACCAGGTGGTCCGCCATGAACATCTCGCTGAACAGCGCGATGGCCAGCTGGTCAACGATGTCCCGGGAGGCGGGCATCAGGCCTTGAGGTAGGGCTGTTCACCGGTCAGCGACGGGATCCGGCGCCGCGCCTCATCGACCTCGCCCATGTCCAGGTCAACCAGGCTGACGCCGGGCGACTCCCCGCCGTCGCACAGGACCCGGCCCCACGGGTCGACCGCGAGGGAATGTCCGTGAGTCGCTCTCTGCCGGCCCTCGCGCGTCCGGTGGACGCCGCATTGCGCCGGCGCAAGAACGAAGCAGCCGGTCTCGATGGCGCGCGCGCGAAGCAGCGCCTCCCAGTGAGCCTTTCCGGTTTCCGGCGAAAACGCCGATGGCACCGCGAGAATCCTGGCGCCGGCCTTCGCAAGGCCCCGGAAAAGGTACGGGAACCGCAGGTCGTAGCATATCGTGAGCCCGACCGGCACGTCGTCCACCCTCCCCAGCACCGCCCTGTCTCCGGCACGGTACGCGTCGCTCTCGCGGTAGCGCTCGGTCTCGCTGATCGTGACGTCAAACATGTGGATCTTGTCGTACCGCGCGGTGACTTCGCCATGCGGCGAGATCAGGAAGGACCGGTTCAGGAACCGTTGCCCGTCGCCCGACTTCAGTGCCAGCGACCCGAGCAGAAGCCAGATGTCGAGCCGCGCGGCCATTCGACGCAGCGCGGCGAGCGTCCTGTCCCGCTCCTCCACGGCCAGCACCTCGTCCTGACGCGCCCTGCTCGCGGAGACGCAGTTTGTCACCTCCGGCGTCAGGACGAACCTCGCGCCGGCTTCCGCGGCTTCCGCCACAAGGCATGATGCCGTACGCAGGTTCTGCCGCGGATCATCGGACGCGTTCAGCTGGAGAAGGGCGGCCTTCATTGCGCTTCCAGCAACGGATCCAGCTCGCCGCGCCGCTCCAGCGCCGAAAGGTCGTCGTATCCGCCAACGTGACGGTCCCCGACGAATATCTGCGGAACCGTCCGGCGCCCGTTGGCGCGCCGCATCATTTCCAGCCGCGCCTCCGGGGCGTCCGCCACGTCGATCTCGGCAAACGGCACGCCCTTTCCTGCCAGAAGGCGCTTTGCCGCATGACAATATCCGCAAAGGGGCGATGTATAGATCTCGACGGTCTTCATTCAGCCGACCCCGGACAGGCGCGGACCCAGATAGCGGCTTGGCGCCGCTCACGCCAGTGGCTGCGTGACGCGGGGCCGACGGCGGCATGCGGGCCGGAATGCGCGTTGCATTCGCGGCGCCCCGCCTTACCTTCACGCCGACATGACCGGCCCGCCGGAATTCACCGACCGCAAGGCACTTGCGCTGCATCGCGCCCGCGCGGGCCGTTCGCCGGAGAGCTTTCTTCACGAAGAGGCGGCGTTCGAGATCCGGGAGCGGCTCGCCGACCTGAAAAGGGACTTTGACGCCGTCGTCCTGATCGGGCACGTGACGCCGCCCTTGGCGAGGCTGTTTCCGGACGCGCGGCGCATCGACGACACGCCCGCGCTTGCGCTCTCCCGCGAAGCCCACGACCTGGTCCTCCACTGCTTTGGCCTGCATTGGGCCGACGACCCGGTTGGCCAGATCGTCCAGTCCCGCCTCGCTCTCGTCCCCGACGGACTGTTCCTTGGCGTGACGTTCGGCGGCCTCACGCTGCATGAGCTCCGCGCGTCGCTTGCCGAGGCAGAGGCCCGCCTTTCGGGGGGCCTTTCCCCGCGTGTCCTTCCCATGGCGGACATCGCCAGCCTTGGCGGGCTTCTTGAACGCGCCGGCCTCGCGCTTCCCGTCGCCGACAGCGTCAGCACGACGGTCCGCTACCCCGGCATCGCCAGGCTGGCCGCGGACCTGCGGGCGATGGGCGAGACCAGCGCCCTTGCGTCCCGGAGCAGGTCCTTTGCCCGCCGGGAGATCTTTCGCGAGGCCGAGAGAGCGTACCGACGGGGCTTTTCCGATGACGGCCATCTGGTCGCGACCTTCGAGCTGGTCTTCCTGACGGGCTGGGCCCCCTCGGAAAGCCAGCAGAAGCCGCTCCGGCCCGGCAGCGCCGGCATCCGTCTCGCCGACGCCCTCGGCGTGACTGAATCCGGCATGAAGCGGCAGCCGGCCTCGGCGGCCGCTCCGCTGGACAAGAAGGGCCGGCTGTGATGGATGGCATGGCGATGATGGACGAAGACGCCCAGCTGCCGCCCGGACACCCGGACCTTCCACCGGACAGGACCGGCGTGCTTCTGGCGAATCTCGGCACGCCGGACGGATACGACTACTGGTCGATGCGGCGCTACCTGAACGAGTTTCTTTCCGACCGCCGTGTCATCGACTACGCGCCCTGGAAATGGCAGCCGCTGCTTCAGGCCGTGATCCTGTCCCGCCGGCCCTTCACCTCCGGGGCGGCCTACAGGTCGATATGGAACGAGGAGGGCGGCGAGAGCCCGCTCATGACGATCACCAAGGCGCAGGTCGCGAAGGTGCGGTCCGCGCTCGCCCGGCGCCACGGCGAGCGCGTCCTCGTCGATTTCTGCATGCGCTACGGCAATCCCTCCACGCAATCGAAGGTCCGGTCGCTCATCGACGCCGGGTGTCGCCGGATCCTCTTCTTTCCGCTGTACCCCCAGTACGCCGGCGCAACGACCGCCACGGCGAACGACCGGTTCTTCCGCTCGCTCATGGCCGAAAAGTGGCAGCCGGCAGTCCGCACCGTTCCGGCGTATTTCGATCATCCGTCCTACATCGAGGCGCTGGCGCGCTCCGTCGAGCGCGGCCTCGCCGGGTCGAGCGCCGCGCCCGACATCCTCGTCTGCTCGTATCACGGCATGCCGGAGCGCTACCTGACGGAAGGCGACCCGTATCACTGCCAGTGCCAGAAGACGACCCGGCTCCTGAAGGAGCGGCTGAAGTGGCAGGACGGCAGCATCGTGACGACGTTCCAGTCCCGGTTCGGCCCCGAGGAATGGCTCAAGCCCTACACGGTCGACGAGGTGGCGGATCTCGCGAAGACCGGACGGAAGCGCATTGCCGTGGTCGCGCCGGCGTTTGCGGCCGACTGCGTCGAGACGCTTGAGGAGATCAAGGGCGAGATCCGCGAGAGCTTCGAGAACGCCGGAGGCGAGAGCTTCAGCTACATTCCCTGCCTCAACGACGACGATGCCCACATAGACGCGCTCTCGGACATTATCGGAGAGCACGTGGACGGCTGGGGCGGCTGACCTTCGGCACGGCGCGGCCGCCTTCAGATCACCAGGACCTTCGTCCCGACTTTCGCAAGGGCGTAGAGTTCCGAGATGTGCTCGTTGTAAAGGCCGATGCAGCCGTTCGAGGACCTGCGGCCGATCTTGCGCGTGTCATGGGTGCCGTGGATGCGATAATACGTCCAGCTAAGGTATATCGCATGCGTTCCGAGCGGGTTGTCCGGCCCGGGCGGGACGTAGTCCGGCCATTCCGGATTGCGCTCCTTCATTGCCGGCGTCGGCCGCCAGTCAGGCCCCTCGACCTTGCCAACCACCTTCGTGTGTCCCCGACGGGTGAGGTCCTCGGACATCGGCACGCTGGTCGGGTAGAGCTTGTAGATCGACTGGTCTTCGTTCCAGTAGTGAAGCGCGCGCGCAGAGATGTCCGCGAGGATCGCGCCGTTGCGGGTGTTGTCAAAATAGTGCCGCCAGTCCAGGGCCCGAAAGCCCGACGCGTTGCGGCGCACCTTCCCCGCAACCGGATCCCGGAATTCTGTCGTGCCCTGCTGGGCGGCTGACGGCGCGGCCGTCGCCGCGGCCGAGGCCGCGAGAAACACGCGGCGCGTGAAAAGATTGCGCGCCAAATGCTGCCTCCCGGTTTCAAGGTTCGCGCTCGCGGGCAAGCATAGAGAATGGGACCGGCAGACTCAATTCACAGTGGCGTCAGCCCGCTTGCCGGGCATGGGGTGTAGCCCAGATTAGGGCCCGTTGACAGTCATGTCGCCGCCACGGGTGCATCCCATTTTTTTGACCGCCATGATTCGCTGGCGCTGCCGCACCATCACTTTGTCAAGAAAACAAGGCTGCCCGACTCTCTTGAACTGCAGGCAAGTTGGACCATTGGGGGCCCGAGTCAAAAAATTGGGCTGCACCCTCGCCGCCACCACGCCGGCGACGAGGCGGTCCCCGCCGCGAAGCTCTCGCCGGTCTTCGCGAAGAGGCTCTCCGTCAGGTGCCGCCACCCGTACACGTCCCGGTCATGCGCCCGCGGCACCGTCCGGCTCCGCCTCGACGGGACCGCCGCCTCCGCCCCGCGTTCCGCAAGGTCCTCCAGGAGCCAGTCGGCGTCGAACGCCTTGTCACCGACGAAGGCCCCGAACGCCAGGCCGTCGAGAAGCCCCGGCACCCCCTCGGGTCGTGCGCCTGGCCGGGAAGGATCGTGAACCGCACGAGATGTCCCATGGCGTCCACGACGGCCACGACCTTGCTCGTCAGGCCGCCTCTGGAACGTCCGGTCCCCTGGCCCGAGGTCCCCCTCTTGCGCCGGACACGCACTCCAGGCCGGACTCCTCGGACAAGGCGTCGGAAACGCGCGCGAAGACCCCCGGAAGCGGCCGGCGCCGGAACCGCCTGGAGACGCCGTCCCGGTTCCCGGACCGCTCGGGGAGGCCGCGCCACGGCGACCCCGTGCGGAACCGCCACGGCACCGCCTCCGTGAAGCGGCGGCTGTCCGCCGCCGTGCCGCCGGGGTCGGACGCCCTGCCCGGCAGCATGTCCCCGGTCCGCGCCCGCATGGCGCCGGCCGTCACCGTCCCGTCTGCATTCATGATGCCGCCTGCTTCCTGCCCGGGCCGCCTTTCCGGCGGTCGTCGGGGCAGGACGTGGCATGGGGCCGCGCGATTCGCAAGATGACTGTCAACGGGCCCTGGTTGACTCGGGTCCCAATGGTCCAGCCTGCCTGCTGTTCGAGGATGTCTGACAGCCTTGTTTTCTCGATGGAATGACAGTGCAGCAGCGCCGGCGAATCATGGCGGTCAACAAATTTGGGATGCACCCCCGGGCATGCCGGCGTTTGATCCGGACGTAACATGCGGGTATGGACGGACCATCCCTGTCCTGGCGGTCGAAGATGTTCCGTGCCTGCCTGCTGATTGCCGTCCTTGCCCTCGCGTCCTGCGCGGAGAACGAGCCGTTGCTGGGGCCCGACGGAAGGCCGGTGCCCAAGATCTACCGGATAGGGGACCACGACCAGGCGCGTATCCAGTTCCGCATGCTCGATTCCGTGAACGTCCTGCGCGAGGCGGGCGGGCTGGCAGCCGTCAGGCTGTCCGCGCACCTCAACGCCGCGGCGAAGACGCACGCGCTCGACATGTCGGTCCAGAACCGGCCATGGCACTTCGGGGCGGACGGCTCCAGCCCCCTGGATCGCGTGGCCCGCACCGGGTACCCGGGCCGCCTCACTGGCGAAAACATCTCCGAAACCTATGAAACCGAGATCGAGACGCTCTCGGCTTGGATGGAAAGGCCGGAGGCCCGGCAGGTGATCCTTGATCCGCGCGCCCGCGACATCGGCTTTGCCTGGCACCAGGAGCCGTCCGGCAAGATATGGTGGACGCTTGTCATGGGCGCGCCTGCGTAGGGAACGCGAGGCGAAGGCGGCGCGGGATCGAAACAGAGCGGCGCGCTACCGATGGATGCGAACCGGCGTTCCGTTGCGGACCATCGCGTAGACTTCCTCCATTTCCGAATTCGTCACGGCGATGCAGCCCCATGTCCAGTCAGACTGCCGACGAAAGGGCCGCCGGGAGCCCCGGCCATGAATGAAGATGTCGCCGCCGGGATTGACGCCGCGCGCCCTGGCTTCGGCGACGTCTTCCGCGTTCGGATAATTGATCCCCAGGGACAGGTGGAACCTGCTGTCCGGGTTGCGCCGGTTCACGTAGTAGGAACCTTCGGGCGTCTTTCCGTCACCCTGCTCCTTCTTGTCACCCTCCGGCGCAAAGCCCAGATCGACCTTGTAGGACTTCAGGACCTTGTCTCCGTGATGGAGATTCATGGTCCGCGCGCCCTTGTGAACGGTTACGTGGGTGACATTCGGCCCGTCATAGCGCCGGAACTTCGATGCGCAGCCTGCCAGCAACGCGACAAGCGCAACCAAGACACAGAACCTGAAGACCGCCCGCATGACCTGCCTGAACTCCGTCCCTCGACCAACGATACACGGATGCTGCCATGCATGTAAGCCGTTATGAATCGAATGGAAGCATCCCGGACTGTTTGCGATGCGACGACATTCATCCATTCCTGACATTCGCGGACGTCGGTCGTCCCATTCGATGGCGCGGCAAAGGCACTCCAACATCCGCGGATCCGCCCCCCCCCCCGCAATCGAGATGGAGACGCTTGCAATGCTCCGCGGCTGAGAGCTGACCGGGCAGGACCGCTTCGTTTTCGATTCCGACGGCCTGAAATGACGGCGGGCGTGGCTGAGACCGTCCATGCGGGCGACGCACCGGTTCCGACGGTCGTCACCTGCCGTCCGGAGCTCTCCGGTCCGGACACGGATGTCCCGTCGCGCCGTGAGGCGGCGCGTTCTGCGTGCCCTGCACGCGGTCGGGATCGAAGGGCCATGCGCCGGGCGGGTCCAGGATCATCAGGTCGAGGGCCTCCTGGGCGCCGGCGCGGTCGTGACAACATGACTGTCAAGGCCCTAACGGTCTTGCGATCTGTTCCGGGCTTGGAAACGCAGATGCTGCACCAAGGCGTTCAACCGCGAACGCGGCTGCCGAGCTTGCGTGTCGGATTGCTGTCTCATCAATCGGACACCCGCGCAGAAGGGCCGATCCGACCGCGACCCCTTCAAAGCAGTCCCCGGCACCTGTCACGTCGACAACATCCGCTGGCACGGCCGGAACATGAACTGCCTGATGCTGCGATGCGAGCAAGGAACCTTCCGACCCCATGGTGAGCACCACTTGCGTCGCGCCGGAGCGAAGAAGTGCCATCACGGCGTCACGCCTCGACAACCCGGTGAGGCTTCTTGCTTCGGTCTCGTTGACGAACAGGGCGTCGATCAGTGGAAGAAGGTCCTTGAAGGCCGTGTCGAACGGCGACGGGTTCAGGACGATGAACATGCCACGCCGCCTGCATTCGTGACACAACGCGGAGGTTACGTCGATCCTGAGGTTGCCTTGCACCAGCATTGCATCGCCACGGCGGGACTGGTCGAGAACCGACAGGCATTCGGCAATGGAGGTGCGGCCGGCGCATTCGTTCGTGGTGACAATGACATTGCCGCCGTTTTCCTGGACGAAGATGATGGAGCGGTCTGTCGGCAGGCCGGGAAATTCGATCAGCGCCGCTTCCAGGGGTTCGCGTGACAGTGACTCGCGAATCGCGCGCCCTTGCCAGTCGGCGCCTATCGCCGCCACAAGCGTTGTCTGCAAGCCTGTTCGGGCGAGTGCGATCGCCTGGTTCGCGCCCTTGCCGCCAAGCCCTGTGTACCCTGCGCGGCCCAGCACGGATTCGTTGGCCGAGGGCATGTCCCGGACCAGGAACACCTCGTCGAGCGCGGCGTTTCCGAAAACAAACGCTTGGCGCAGATCTCCGTTCCGTCTTGTCAAGCCACCTCCATTTCCGAGCGAACTCCTCCTGGCCCAGTGGTCAGACTCCAAACATGGCCTCGCTTCTTTGTCTTCTTGGCGTGCAAGTCGTCACGCACGCATTCGCCCACACTGTGGCAGACGCTCTCGTGAGGCGTCCATGCCGACCGGCACTGCGCCTGGCGCTCGACGGGGCCCTGCAGGGTCTTCGCGGTCATGTCCTTGACCATCCCTGCCGCGACCTCGCTGCTGCCGCGGCGCTTGTCGCCGGCCGCCGCCTTCCCGGCCATCCTCTCGCCACCGGACTCCGGCATGTTCCTGCGCTTGCCCCCCCATGCAGGTCTTGTCCGCTTCCACCGGACCGCCGACAGGCGAGAGAGCCTTGTCGCTCGAGGTCTCGCGAAGGCGGTGGCAAGGTGCCATTCCGTCTTCTGCCGCAGGCCCGGCAGCGGCGGGTCATGGTCTTGTGCCCGGGAGCTTGACCAAGAATGTGGATGGCCCCCCAGATGTGGTTTTCCCTGTCAGACATCACCCAGACAAGGAGGACACCATGGTCTGGAACGGGACCGCCCGGGGCAAGTATAACCGCAAGTCGAAGTGACATGAAAGCGACCGGCCGAGGAGGAACGGGCTGCGGCTAAGCGGAACTTCACAAGGAGTAAAGCGGGTTGAATGGGCGCAAGCCCTTGATCTTAGGGCCGATTTCTGAGATGGAACAAGAGATAGAACTGGATCCCCCGTTCCACTCTGAAGTGCAACACCTGATGCAGTGTTCCTGGTCGTTCGGCGACACATGATGTTGCGAATCGGCCAGGCGGCGGCGACAGTTCCTTCGTTGCGAGAAGGAGACTGTCATGCCCGAGGGCCATCGCCACCGGCCTCATGCGGAACGCTGCCAGATCCACGCCCTGAGGAAAAGCGGGCTTTCCGGCCCGGCGATCGCCCGCCAGCTCGGCCGCGACCGCACGACGGTCTGGCGCGAGGTGCGGCGCAACTCCGGCAGGCGCGGCTACCGCCACAAGCAGGCCCGGCGCAAGTCGGACAGGCGCCGCAGCGCGGCCTCGTCGGTGGCGCGCAAGATGACGCCGGAGCTGTGGCGCATGGCGGAGGAGCGGCTGGCCGAGGGCTGGAGCCCCGAGCAGGTCAGCGGGCGCCTCCGCAAGGAGGGCGAGCCGATGGCGGGGCGTCAGTGGATCTACGAGCGCATCCACGCCGACCGGAAGGCCGGCGGCGGTCTCTGGCGGCATCTCCGCCGCCGCGGCAGGAAGCCGAACCGGAAGGGCGGGGCCCACGCGGGCCGCGGCCACATCCCGGGCCGGGTGGACATCTCCGAGCGCCCGGACGTCGTGGAGGCGAAGGAACGGGTCGGCGACTGGGAGGCCGACACCATTGTGGGCAAGGGCCACAGCGGCGCGCTTGTCTCCCTGGTGGACAGGGCGTCCAAGTACACGCTGCTCGAAAGGGTCGAGAGGAAGACGGCGGACGCGGTCGGCTCGGCCATGACCGGCATGCTGGGCCCTCTCCCCGTGCACACGGTCACCGCGGACAACGGCAAGGAGTTCGCGGGCCACGCCCGCGTGTCGGAGGCGCTGGGCGCGGGGTTCTTCTTCGCGCGCCCGTACCACTCCTGGGAGCGCGGCCTGAACGAGCACGTGAACGGGCTGGTGCGGGAGTGGTTCCCGAAGGGCACGGACTTCCGCAAGGTGACGGACGAGGCCGTGAAGGCCGTCCAGGACCGGACGGACGCACGTCCGAGGAAGGCGCTGGGCTACCTCACCCCGTCCGAGGCCTTCCTACCCGGGCGCAGCCGCCCTGAGGGGGCCTTCCGGGGCCGCCGGGGGCGGCTCCGAGGGGAGATGCGCGCTGTCCGCGGCCCGCCGTCCTCCGGTCGGGCTCCGCCCTCCCTGCGTCCGGCGGGCCGCGGACAGCGCCCGGCAGGGCTTGCACCGCCCCGGAAGACTGGCTACGCCTCCCGGTGAAGGGACCGCCGCCGCTCGGGCTTCGCCCCTCGCTGGCTGATGTTGCACTTCAGAGTGGAAGCGGCGCCACATCTCTGATCTGTAACATATTGATTCATCGTCACGAATCAGCAACGAATCACCTCATTGGATTTGGCGTAACGTAAATTGCTAACGTCTTATTAACGTACAGGCGGGGCAAAGCCCCGTGAGAGGGCCCGGCGGCGCTGCCCGGCAGAACCGGCGGTACCGGACCTGCCGCCCACCCCCAGCCCGCACGCCGGGCCTGACAAGCGGAGCACCTGACGGTGCACTCTGTTCGTGTGTCCGCTGCGCGGACGGGCTGGACCCCAGGTGGATCCCCTTTCCGACAGACCCGAGGGACCGCAAGGTCAGGGCCCAAGCAGATGAAACCCCAAAACCCGGCCGGGCCACCGGGATGATCCCGATCTCCACACCGCCAGACCTGACCCCAGCGCCGGGGCCTTTCGGGGCCAACCTCCGACATGAGCTTCTGTTTCAGCGCCTGGGGAGGTTGAGAAGCCCGGGAACGGGGTGAGGAGGTGCGGCTCAGGTTTGAGATCACCCCCACGGGGCCGAGACAGGACAACAGGGAGAGGGCGGGCCCCTCAGCCCCTTGACAAACCCATGGGGGGGGGGGGGGGGGGGGGGTAAAGCCATGACTGATGCAACCGGGAGAGACACCATGCGAACACTGAGACCGATGACACGCCGCGCCGCGGGGGTGGCCACCCTGATGCTGGGACTGGTGGCCCTGACCCTCGCCCTGCCCGCGGCGGTGATGGCCGAGCGGTGCGATGCCTCCCATATCGTGATGACCAAAACCTTCCCCTCAGGACCAGTGAATGAAAATCAAGCCGGTGGCGCAATCATCCAGTTCGGACTCGAAGGGTGCGACAATCCCGGCAGCACTGTCACGCCCCGGGACTACCCGATTCCCTTCTGCGCCGAAATTTTCGACAGCACCCCGTGCAATGCCAACGCGCGCGACTGCCTGGCCAACAATGTTGCCGGTGCCCGTGGTGTTTTGGTGGTGACTGGTATTGAGCGCGTCGGCGAGTTCAAGGTGTGCGCCTACATTGCCGAGACCGATAGTCGTCAGAGCCTTATTGTATTTCCGTACAACAACAACTTCGTGGATGTCCGGCAGAATGCCATTTTCGCCATCATGCGCCACCCGACCCGTCATCTGCACATTCCCATCCAGGACGATGACTGATCCGGGGGGCGGACTCCGCTGCCAATCAAATCGGCTATGCCGGCGGCGGGCTCGGCGACAACATCATCGAGGTGCGCCCCAAGGCCGGCGCCCGCATCTGGAGCAACCGCCAGCGCGACAACCCCATCGCGGGCCCCGGCGAGCTGGTGGTGCAGGTCTTTAATTTGCCCTCAGGATCGGCCTACGCAGCCGCAGGTCGCCCCGACTTCCTGTTCATGGGCGGCCAGGGCTGTGCAAGGGTCGGTCCGGGCGGCGACTTGCTCGGCGGCAACCAGTAACGCGACCGGGACACGCCCCCTGGGACTGAGGCCGCCCGCGGGCGTGTCTGGGGATTGGACATCCGTCCCCGGTCGTGCTATCGTCGCCCCCTCATGATGATCCACCCGGTGGTTGTTGTGTGCCGCCGGGTGGCCACACACGCCCAAGGAGACACCCCATGAACCGCGATGATGTGGCCGGCCTGATATGATCGTGGTCATGGCCGACGATTGGGTCAGGCCCACACGGAAGCTCAATGTGTGGATACGGGGTGAGATATTGGACTCCCGGCGCGGGGAGAGGTTGAACACAATCCTCGGACGCGTTAGACTTGGCACCGCCCCGCACAAAATTCACTTGAATCCAGACATGGATGTTTTGCGGTACTCTCCAAAATGAAGCGATTCTTTCTTCTTGTCGTGTTTATTGTTCTGATCTTACCTATCCTGTTTGTGGTTGCGGGTGTTGTAGGAATCGGATTTTTGAGCTTGATCGGCCTTGGGATGGGATCACCACAAGAGAGTGGGGACGTGGTTTGGGTGTATACGGTAACCCTAATTCTTTGGGTCCTGATGGCGGTGATCGTATACAGGCGCTTGTTCAAGCCTCGCCAAGTAATCCAAGCCAAACAAAAACTGATCGCCACTAAGAGTCAAGCCTCTTCGGTATTGACGAACATGGTCACAGAGCCAGTGATTTCACCCGCAAACCTGGATGCGAACTACCAGAAGAAACTCGCCATTTATGAGAAGTTGTGTCAGGAAATCGCTGTCTACGACGAAAAATTGTCATTTATTGAGCTTGGTGTTTACGAACCACACTTCGACTTTGGGGATTCCGAGCGCTTCAAGGCTGAGATTGCGGCGTGCCGCGCCCAGCAGAAGGACAGTGTCGCTACGAAAAACAGCTGCACCTATCCCGACAACATCACAATGGATGGCAGTCTGTCAAAGGGTAAGTCGATGATGAACCGCCAGCTGCGACTGACCATGCGGGCTTTCAACAACGAGTGCGAGGCGGCCATTGCCAACACACGTTGGAACAATGTCAACGCCATGGAGAAACGTATCCTGAACTCAGCCAAGCAGATCAACGCCGCCAACAAATCCCTGCAGATGGAAATCACGGATGCCTATGTCGCACTTAAATTACACGAACTTTATCTGACACACGAATACCGTGAACAGCAGAAAGTGGAAAAAGAGGAACGTGCCGAACAGGTTCGCCAGGAGCGCGAGGAAAAGGCTTTGCAACAGGCGGCCGAACAGGCTGAAAAAGAGGAGATGCGTCGCCGTCAGGAACTGGATCAAGCACAAGCCGAGGCACAAGACGGGGTGCTGACTGATGAACTCCGGCAACGGATCGCCGAACTGGAACAGGCACTCGAATCGGCTCATGCCGAAGCCGAACGGTCTCGTTCTCTGGCGGAGAGAACGAAGTCTGGCTATGTGTATGTCATTTCCAATGTTGGGGCGTTTGGTGATGACATCGTCAAAATTGGTATGACACGGCGTCTGGACCCCGAAGATCGCGTCAAGGAACTGAGCGATGCTTCGGTTCCGTTCAGCTTTGACATCCATGCAATGATCTATTCTGACGAAGCCCCGGCTCTTGAGGCCGCCCTCCACAAGGAATTTGGACAGATGCGGGTCAATATGGCAAACCTCCGCAAAGAATTCTTTCGAGTCTCCCTTGATCAGGTTGAAGAGGCGGTCCGCAGGTTGGCTCCGGAGACTTCTTTTATCAAGGACCGGGAAGCGCAGGAGTGGCATGAAACTCTCGCTCGTCGGAATGAAGCGCTTGAAGCTGAACACGCATTTCCAAGCCGCCTGTCGGACCCATGATGTTGAAGGACTTACCCGATGCGGATTCAGGAAGTTTATGGCACGCTGCCCGAAGGGAAACGACAGGCAATTTCAAAACGCGATGCGTAGAGGCATGTTTGGTTTCTCTTGTTGTTCTGAACATGAGATGAAATTAGACCCCCGTTCCACTCTGAAGTGCAACACCTGATGCAGTGTTCCTGGTCGTTCGGCGACACATGATGTTGCGAATCGGCCAGGCGGCGGCGACAGTTCCTTCGTTGCGAGAAGGAGACTGTCATGCCCGAGGGCCATCGCCACCTGACCTATGCGGAACGCTGCCAGATCCACGCCCTGAGGAAAAGCGGGCTTTCCGGCCCGGCGATCGCCCGCCAGCTCGGCCGCGACCGCACGACGGTCTGGCGCGAGGTGCGGCGCAACTCCGGCAGGCGCGGCTACCGCCACAAGCAAGCCCAGCGCAAGGCGGACAGGCGCCGCAGCGCGGCCTCGTCGGTGGCGCGCAAGATGACGCCGGAGCTGTGGCGCATGGCGGAGGAGCGGCTGGCCGAGGGCTGGAGCCCCGAGCAGGTCAGCGGGCGCCTCCGCAAGGAGGGCGAGCCGATGGCGGGGCGGCAGTGGATCTACGAGCGCATCCACGCCGACCGGAAGGCCGGCGGCGGTCTCTGGCGGCATCTCCGCCGCCGCGGGAAGAAGCCGAACCGGAAGGGCGGGGCCCACGCGGGCCGCGGCCGCATCCCGGGCCGGGTGGACATCTCCGAGCGCCCGGACGTCGTGGAGGCGAAGGAACGGGTCGGCGACTGGGAGGCCGACACCATCGTTGGCAAGGGCCACAGCGGCGCGCTTGTCTCCCTGGTGGACAGGGCGTCCAAGTACACGCTGCTCGAAAGGGTCGGGAGGAAGACGGCGGACGCGGTCGGCTCGGCCATGACCGGCATGCTGGGCCCTCTCCCCGTGCACACGGTCACCGCGGACAACGGCAAGGAGTTCGCGGGCCATGCCAGGGTGGCCGAGGCGCTGGGCGCGGGGTTCTTCTTCGCGCGCCCGTACCACTCCTGGGAGCGCGGCCTGAACGAGCACGTGAACGGGCTGGTGCGGGAGTGGTTCCCGAAGGGCACGGACTTCCGCAAGGTGACGGACGAGGCCGTGAAGGCCGTCCAGGACCGGACGGACGCACGTCCGAGGAAGGCGCTGGGCTACCTCACCCCGTCCGAGGCCTTCCACCAGGCGCAGCCGCCCTGAGGTGGCCTTCCGGGGCCGCCGGGGGCGGCTCCGAGGGGAGATGCGCGCTGTCCGCGGCCCGCCGTCCTCCGGTCGGGCTCCGCCCTCCCTGCGTCCGGCGGGCCGCGGACAGCGCCCGGCAGGGCTTGCACCGCCCCGGAAGACTGGCTACGCCTCCCGGTGAAGGGACCGCCGCCGCTCGGGCTTCGCCCCTCGCTGGCTGATGTTGCACTTCGGAGTGGAAGCGGCGCGGTAACGTCGTCGAGGCGCGCACGCTGGCGACGATGTTGACCACCCTCGGCGTACCCAAGGGTGGCATCATCGTCATGGACCGGGGCATTGCCACCGAGGAGAACCTCGCCTGGATGCGGTCTGAAGGGTATATCTACCTCGTCGTCTCCCGCAGCCCCGCTCGGGTGTTCGACCCCGACGCTGCAACCACGACCGTCACAACCGCCGGGCAGGAGGAGATCGCTGTCTGTCTCGATCGTGTGGAAGATCAGGAGGAAGACGCGACCCCGTACACGGAGGTTCTCCTGCGGTGCCACTCGCAAGCACGGGAGAAGAAGGAGACCGGTCTGATCACGCACTTCCAGGATCGGTTCGAACAGGGTCTCCAGGATCTGCACGCAAATCTCGCAAAGCCCCGAACACGGAAGACCTTGCCCTATGTCCAGCGCAAGATCGGACAGCTCCAGAAGGCGAACGCCGTGGTCGCGCAGCATTACACCATCACCGTCACGCCCGATCCGGAGAATAAACGGGCGGTGGCAATCACGTGGGAGCTGAACCCGTCGGACGGCTCCATGCTGCAGAAACCCGGCGTCTACAGCCTGCGGTCGAATTGTCTCGATTGGGACGCGGAGGCGATGTGGAAAGCCTACGCGATGCTCACGGATGTCGAATCCGTCTTCCGGTCCCTCAAGTCCGAGCTCGGTCTCCGCCCCATCTACCACCATAAGGAACGCCGCGCGGATGGGCATCTCTTCATCTCGGTGATCGCCTACCAGGCGATCCAGGTCCTCCGGACGCGCATGGCCCAGACCGGACTGACCGCAAGTTGGACGACGATCCGCAACGCCCTGCGGACCTTGCCCCGCATCACCACCGCCTTCGCCCGCCCCGACGGCCGCCGGGTGCATGTGCGCAACACCGCGCTCCCGAATGCCGACCAGGCCGCAATCTATCAGGCGATGCAGATCGCATCCCCGGCCCCGAACCTGCGCAAGACCATCGTCTGAAACCGCCGACAAGCCGTCGCGCAAAAATCCCGTAAATCCAAGTCTGTAGTGCCACTACGTTTTTTAACGTATTGAACATAAAGCTTTTTTTCACAAGATGTTAAAGATGGGACGTGGCGGCGGTGCTGGGCACGCTGCGGGCGCTCGGACTGGTGCGGATCCTGGGCCGCCAGGCCGGTCGCATGCGCGACCTCGCGGTGGCCGCGGTCGTGGCGCGGATCCTTGATCCGGCGTCCAAGCTGGCCACGGCGCGGGCGCTGTCCCCAGAGACCGCATCCACCAGCCTCGGGACGGTGCTTGGCCTTGGGGAGGTGACGGGCAACGAGATGCTGGCCATGCTGGACTGGCTGCGGGCACGGCAGCCCTGGATCGAGCGGAGCCTGGCCAACCGGCACCTGAAAGGCGGGAATACGCTCATTCTGTACGACGTGAGCAGCTCGTATCTTGAGGGACGCTGTTGCCCGCTCGCGGCCTTTGGACACAACCGGGATGGCAAGAAGGGGAAGATGCAGGTCACATATGGTTTGCTCTGCGCGTCCGACGGATGCCCGGTGGCCGTGGAGGTCTTCGCCGGCAACACGGCGGACCCCGCGACGGTGGCCGCTCAGGTGGACACGCTTCGGCGGCGCTTCAGGATTGGCCGCGTGGCGCTCGTCGGCGACCGGGGAATGCTGACCACGGCGCGCCTCCGCAACGACCTGGCGCCGGCGGGACTGGACTGGATCTCGGCCCTGAAGACGAGCGACATCCGCAAGCTGCTGAAGGACGGCGCAGAGGGCAGCCCGGCGCCGTTGGTTCCCGAGGCGCTCGTTCCCGACGCGGTGGCGGAGGTCACGGGCCCGGACTTTCCCGGCGAGCGGCTGGTGGTCTGCCTGAACCCCCGGCTGCGGGAGGAGCGGGTGCGCAAGCGGGAGGATCTGCTGACGGCCACGGAGACGGCGCTGGAGGCCATTGCCGCGGCGGCCGCTCGACGCAGGCCCGGGCCGGCGAACCGCGACCGGACCCTCAGGATACTGGGACGGGAGGTGAACCGGCGCAAGGTCGGGAAGCACTTCGATGTCCATGTGCACGACGCCGGCCTGGACTGGGCGCGCAACGCCGACCGGATCGCGGCGGAGGCCCGGCTCGACGGCGTCCATGTAATCCGGACCAGCCTGGACGCCGCCTCCCTGCGGGCGGACGCCGCGGTGGAGGCGTATAAATCCCTGGCGCAGGTGGAGCGGGCCTTCCTCACGATGAAGACCGCGCGCCTGCGGGTCCGACCGGTGCATCTCTACTCCGCCGACCATGTCCGTGCCCACGTGTTCCTCTGCATGCTGGCGTGTTACGTGGAATGGCACATGCGCCGCCGCCTCGCCCCGATCCTCTTTGAAGACGACGATCGGGCAGCCGCCCGGGCACAGCGCCGCTCACCCGTGGAGAGGGCCGAGGTCTCGGCGCGCGCGAAGGCCAAGGCGGCGGAGAAGAAAACCCCCGACGGGGAACCCGTCCACAGCCTGACGACCCTGCTCGCCGACCTCGGCACCCTGACGCTGAACGAGGTCACGCTGCCGGGCGCTCCGGACCGCGCCTTCCCACTGCAGGCGACACCAACCAGGCTGCAGGCCCGGGCCTTCGCATTGCTGGACATCGACCCGACCGGGAGTGTTGCCATGTAAGTGACCGGTTCAAAACGCCGAAAACCGGCTCTCAGCCCTTACATCACTGGAAATTCCTGTTTGACCCCCAAATGAAGTTCCGGCTAAGCCGTCGCTTCCGCCGCCATCGAAGCCCGGCCGCCGCCGGACGACCGGTCTCCGCGAGGCGTTCAACGCGGTCCGGCACATGCGCGCGACGGGATGCCGGCGGCGGGCGATTCCCAAGCGCATTCCGCCGTCTGCGACCGTCCGGAACCACTCCTGCGCCCGGGCCGCGACAGCGGCGTCTTCGAGCGCATGCCGGACGCGCTGCGGGCCTTTCAACGGCCCATGCTTGTGCAGGTGATTCCATTCCCGCCTTCTCTCGCCCAGGGCGTCGCGCACCTGGACGGCCCGGCTGAGCCTCTCGAGGCCCTGCCAGACCCTCTTCGTTCCCGGCAGCGGCCGGCGGCTGGAGGGATGCGCCCCGACGAGGCGCCCGAGGTCGATGACGACGGCCCGGATGCCGGGCGGCCTGCCGCCGGGCATCCTCTCGACGTTCCGGCGGCCCTGGCTCTCCGGCAGCGCGTGAAGCAGGTCGACGCCCTCCTCCGGGAAGGCCTCGGCAGCGGGCGTCCCGGGGCGCTCGCGGGCGAGGGCCGTCAGGCCGGCGACGCGGGCCGGGCGGTGACGGCGTCGAAGGCGAGGCACCTGCGCAGGTCGTCGGCGCTGTCCGGCCGGCGGCCCTTCAGCCGGGTCCCGGTCCTGAGGGTGCGGAACCAGGTCCCGATGCCCAGCCCCGTCCGATGCCGGCCCGGCACGGTCGCGGCGTGCACGGCATCGGCCTCGCCCTCCGCCGGGCGCTCGGCGGTCGGCAGCAGCCAGTGCAGCGGCTCGCCGCCGTCGGGAGGCGCCGTCCCGGCGGCCGGGACGGCGAACGCGGGCAGCGGGCCGGCGGGCCGGTCCCGGCGCGGCGGCACGATCGCGACCTCCGCCGTGCGGATCCCGAGGCGGGCGACGCGCTCCCTGCGGGCGCGCGGGCCGCCGGCGGCCGGGATCGCGAGCTCCGGCACCGCGACGGGCGCGCGGGCCGCGACGCGCAGCGGGCCTCCCGGTCGTCGGCCACCCGCGCCGCGGCCATGCGCAGGGCCTCGGAGGCCGGCCCGCGGACGCGCACGCCGGGCACGGGAAGGAAGCGGTGGCTGCAGGTCACGCGCCCGATGCCGGCGGCAGGCGCGTCGGCGGACCGCCCGATCCATGCGTCGCGCGCGCGGCCGCCAGACGGCCGCGCCGAAGCCGATCCCGCCGAGCGTGCCGTGGCGCTCCGAGCGCATCCGGCGCCGCACCCGGCCGCCTCCGGCGCGGCGCGCGGCGGCGGAAGCGCAGGCCCCGGCCGTCCCGCCAGGACGGACAGCGCCCTGGCGGCCGCCGGAATGCACGGCCGGCCGCGGGCGTTCAGCCAGCCGGTCCGCTCGCACGGCTCGCGGGCCAGGGCGTGACGGGCGGCCCCGCCCGAGCGCAGGCGCCCGGCGAGCCGGTCAGGCGTGCGCGAATCAAAATGGCGGAGACCGACCTGCATGCCCGCAGCATGCAGGAAAACGGTTGCCTGTACAAGTATGGTTCTTTGAAAGGCTGCGGGCCCTGGCCCGCACGCAGGCGGGGCGTGCAGGACGGGGACGGGGCTCCGGCCGTGATCCTGGCGATGCCGGGAAGGCGCCGCAGGTGCGGAATCCGAGGGCGGACGGCGGCTGCGCAGGGCCGAAGCTCGAGGCCGCGCTCGCGGAACTCGGCCTCTGATCCGTCATCGGGATCGTGCAGGGGCCCAAGGAAACAAGGGGCTTCACGGTGCCGTGCCGCCGCCGGGCGGTGGAGCGGACCTTCGCGTGGATGCCGCGATGCCGGCGCCCGGCGAAGGACTTCGAGCGGATGCTGGCAAGCGCGCGGCCTGCCGGCTCCTGACCCGCCGGGTGCCGGGGCGCATGCCGCTCACCCGAAAAGACCCACGGACAAGGCGGCGGCGAGGACGCCGAGAACTGCTGCGCCGCTCTTGAACATCCTTGTATTACGGTTTAGTAAATGCGTTTATCAAGATCGGCTTCATCTGGGAAGGGGCGAATGCCAGCAATATTGAAAGATGTCGCAAGAGAAGCAGGCCTGTCTCCCGCAGCCGTGTCGCGCCATCTGAACGGCACGCTCGAACTTCCCGAAGAGACTCGCAAACGAATAGAAAGGGCCGTGCGCCGTCTGGGGTACCGGCCCAACCTCCATGCCCGTCGGCTGAGTCTGGGCCGGTCGGAAACGATCACGCTGATTGTGCCCGACATCGCCAACCCGTTCTTCGCCATGCTTGCTGCCGCTGTCGAACGGTCGGCTTCCGCACGGGGGATGATCGTCCAGCTGCATGCCACTTCAAACATCGAGGAACGGGAAATCGCCGTCCTCGAGCTGGCCGCCGACAACCGCTCTGACGGAGTGGTTTTCTGCACGAATCGAAGTCCTGCCGCCAATGTCGCGAGGGCCGTCTCGGCGCTGCCCAAGGCGGTCATCCTGGACGAGACGGTTCCCGGCGTCCGTGCGCCAAAGGTGTTCGCTGACAATGCTCAGGGCGGCTATCTCGCGGGGCGCCATCTGGCAAGCTGGAACCATCGCAGGGTCGCATATCTCGGGGGCGATCCGATGCTGATGTCGACCCGTTTGCGGGCCGAAGGCCTCGATCGCGGCCTGAGGGAGGGAAGCGGGGATGCCGGAGTCAGCGTGCGCATCCTGTCGGGTCGCCACGACATGTCCTCGGGACGGGCGCTCGCGGCCGAGCTGCTTAACGCCGACGGCGACGAAACCGCCGTATTCGTCGGTTCGGACGAGCTGGCCATTGGCGTCATCGAGACCCTGCGTGAGCGGGACGTTCGGATCCCGCAGGACATTTCGCTCGTGAGCTTTGACGGCGCACGGGCGCTTCACCTTTACGATCCGCCGATCACGGCCATCCGCCAGCCCGTCAAGAGGCTCGGCGAGCGCGCGGTCGAGCTCTTGCTCGACGGCGACTGGGATGATCAGTCTTTGCCGGACCTGGTTGAATGCCTGCCGGTGGGGCTGATTGAAAGAGCGTCCGTCGGGGCGCCGAATCGCAAGAGGATCAGGAGCAGATCAAGCCTTTCAATCCACCAGAGGAGTTTGACGACATGACCACTCAACTGAAGCATGCGCTTCTGGCAGCCGCCACGATAGGGACAGCCGCCAGCGCGGCGGGTGCGGAAACCTTCGCTCTCGTCCAGATCAACCAGCAGGCGCTGTTCTTCAACCAGATGAACGAAGGCGCCGCGGCGGCCGCGGCCGAGCAGGGCGACGATCTCGTCATATTCAACGCCAACAACGACCCCGCGGCACAGAACAGCGCGGTCGAGACCTACATCGCGCAGGGCGTTGACGGCATAATCGTCGTTGCGATCGACGTCAACGGCATCATGCCTGCTGTCGAGCAGGCGGCCGAAGCGCGCATCCCGGTCGTGGCCGTGGACGCCGTTCTGCCCGAGGGTCCGCAGGCCGCGCAGGTTGGCGTGGACAACCTGGAGGCCGGGGGCATGATCGGCGACTACTTCGTTGACTACGTGCAGTCCGAGATGGGCGGTTCCGCCACGCTCGGCATCGTGGGCGCCTTGAACTCGGCGATTCAGAACATCCGCCAGGATGGATTCGAGGCCAGCATCGAGGGAATGGGCGGGATCACCGTTGCCGGCGTGGTCGACGGGCAGAACGTTCAGGACATCGCGCTTGCCGCTGGCGAGAACCTTATCACGGCCAACCCCGGTCTCGACGCCATCTACGCTACAGGCGAGCCCGCGCTTCTTGGCGCCATCGCTGCCGTGGAAAGCCAGGGACGTCAGGATGACATCCGCGTCTTCGGCTGGGATCTGACGGCTCAGGCAATCCGTGGCATCGATCAGGGTTATGTCGAAGCGGTGATTCAGCAGGATCCGGCCGAAATGGGCGCGACGGCCGTGCGCATCCTCGGCGATCTCACAAGTGGCGGAAGCACCGATTCGGTTGTTTCCGTCCCGGTGACAATCGTGACCGCCGAGAACGTGGATGATTTCCGAAGCATCTTCGAATGATGCCTGCGCAATCGCGGGGCATCACGGTTGACGGTCCGGAGGGTGACACGCCCTCCGGTTCCGCCTCGATGGCCGCAGGCGCTCCCCGCATCTCGCTGCGCGGGATTCGAAAGACCTTCGGATCGATCGAGGCGCTGCGTGGGGTCGACCTCGACGTTTATCCCGGCGAGTGCGTCGGCCTGATCGGCGACAACGCTGCCGGCAAGTCCACGCTGACCAAGATCATCTCCGGCACCTATCTGCCGGACACGGGCACCATCGAGGTCGACAGCGAGAAAGTCAGCTTTTTCAATCCCTCAGACGCTCGCGCCCGCAACATAGAGATGGTTTTTCAGGATCTCAGCCTTTGCGACCATATAGATGTCATGGGCAACCTGTTTCTCGGACGCGAGGTGTCGAGCTGGTCCTTTCTCGACCACCGCACGATGCGCAAGCAGGCCCGCGACATGCTCGACGACCTCGGCATCCGCATCCCGCGACTGAATGCAAAGGTCGAGCAGTTGTCTGGTGGTCAGAGGCAGGCCATCGCCATCGCGCGTGCCACCTCCTTCGAACCGCGCGTCCTCATTCTGGACGAGCCCACCTCCGCACTCGCCGTGGCCGAAGTCGAGGCGGTTCTTCGTCTTGTCAATGAGGTCAAGTCCCGCGGCGTTGCGGTGATCCTGGTCACTCACCGCCTTCAGGACCTGTTCGAGGTCTGCGATCGCATCGCCGTGATGTACGAAGGCACCAAGGTGGCCGAACGCGGCATCGGCGACACCAGCCTTGAGGATCTCGTGAAGCTGATCGTCGGCAGGGGAGACGCGATATGAGCGTTCGGTACACCGAACGCGGTCCGGGATCGGCCCTGGCAGATTTTCTGGCCGAACATGCGCAGGTCCTGTCCATCACGGGCTTTTTCCTTCTGTGCGTGGTCTTCTTCTCGGCCTCCGCAGACGCCTTTCTGACCTCAGCCAACCTTTTCAACATCCTGCGTCAGGCCGCGCCGATCCTTGTGGTGGCGGTCGCCATGACCTACGTCATCATCACCGCAGGCATCGACCTTTCGGTAGGCTCGCAGGTTGCGCTGATCAACGCTTTGGCCGCCATCCTTCTGTCGAGCGGATGGCTGCCATGGCCATTCGTCGTTTTAGGCATGCTGGCGCTCGGAGCGCTCATCGGCCTCGCGCAGGGCTGGTTTGTGGCGTATCAGGGCATTCCGGCCTTCATAGTGACGCTTGCCGGGCTCTCGATCTTTCGTGGCCTTGCGCTCTACCTGACACAAGGCTACTCGATCCCGATCAACGATCTGCCGAACTTTCTTGCGCTTGGACGCGGGCAGGTGGCAAGCGTTCCCGTGCCTGCGGTCATAGCTGTCAGCATCGCCGCTCTCGGTACAGTGGTCCTCGCGCGAACAGTCTATGGCCGTCGCGTGGTCGCCGTCGGCTCCAATCCTGAGGCTGCGCGCCGCGCAGGGATGCCCGCGCGTGGCACCATCGCCTCAGTCTACATGCTGACCGGTGTTGCAAGTGCCGTTGCCGGGCTTCTCATCGCGGCGCGCCTCGGCTCCGGATCATCCAACGCGGCCGTGGGCCTTGAGCTTCAGGTGATCGCGGCCGTGGTTCTCGGCGGAACGTCTCTCTTCGGCGGGCGTGGATCCATCCTCGGGACGATTCTTGGCACCATGACCATTGCCTTGATCGGGAACGGGCTGATCTTGATGCATATATCGCCATTCTTCACCCAGATCGTTACCGGGGTGATCATCCTCGTCGCGATCTGGCTCAATACGCGCATTTTCACCGCGAATTTCCGCTTTGGCAGAGGGCGAGTGAAAGACTGACGATGGCGCATGCATCCAGCAAACAGCAGAATGCAATCAGGGATATCTTCGGCCGGAGGAAAGCCTTGATCGGCATGGTTCATTGCCCGCCACTTCCCGGCGCCCCCCGCTACCAGGGCGCAACGCGCGAAGAGATACTCTCCTTCTGCCTGCGCGATGCCGATCGGCTGGCCTCTGGCGGGATGCACGGGCTTATCATCGAAAATCATGGCGACGTCCCGTTTTCGAAGCCCGAGGACATAGGACACGAAACGGCGGCCTTCATGGCTGTTGTCGCGGACCGGATCTCAAGAGAGTTCGACATGCCGTTTGGCGTCAACGTGCTGGCCAACGCCCCAATCCCGGCCTTTGCGGTCGCTGCGGCTTCGGGTGCGTCATTCATCCGCGTGAATCAATGGGCAAACGCCTATGTCGCCAACGAAGGCTTCATCGAGGGGCGTGCGGCAGAGGCCCTGCGATACCGTTCGAGACTGAAGGCAGAAGGCATCCGGGTCTTTGCCGACAGTCATGTCAAGCACGGCAGCCATGCGATCGTCGCCGACCGCACCCTTGCCGAACTCACTCGCGACCTGGCCTTCTTCGACGCCGACGCAGTCATCGCCACGGGCCGGAGAACTGGCGACAGCGCCGCGCTTGACGAGATCGACATCGTGCGTGACGCCACCCGCCTGCCGGTTCTGGCAGGCTCGGGCGTGGCACCGGACAACGTCATGTCAATGCTTGAACGGGTGGACGCGGTGATTGTCGCCACGTCGCTCAAGGAAGGCGGTGTCTGGTCGAACCCGGTTGAAGCCGCTCGGGTAAGGGCGCTGGTTGAGGCCGCTCGGCCAGGGCTGGAGATGTCATGAGGAAGGTTTCGGACCTGATTCTCGAAGGGAACATCGACATCCTCGGCAAGATGCTCAACCATCCTTTCGTCAATGCAGTACTCGACGGCAGCCTGCCCGCCGACGCCTACCGTCGCTACCTGATCTACGAGGGCGCCTTTGTGGAAACAGCCATTTCAATCTATGCCTACGCGACGGCCAAGGCGCCGGACCTTGCGGCAAAGCGGTGGCTCATCGGGATTCAGGACGCGCTCGCACAAGACCAGATGCCCTATTTCGAAGAGAGATTCGCCGATCTCGGCATTGAGCCGGGAACCGCAATTCCCGAGCCTGTCCATGCCTTTGGTCAGGGCATGGTCGAGATCGCGCAGACAGGTGATTTCGTCGAAATCGTGACCGCGATGTTCGCAGCGGAATGGATGTACTGGACGTGGTGCAGCCGAGCAGCAGCTTGCGACATCGCGGACCCATGCATTCGCAGATGGGTCGAACTGCATGCAGATGAGGATTTCGCGGCACAGGCGCGCTGGCTGAAGGAAGCCGTCGATCTTCACGCGGCACCGGAGGACCACAGCCGGTTGAGCGCCGTCTTCGGTCGTGTCATGGAACTGGAAATCGCGTTCCACCACGCGCCGCTGACAGCAGGCCCGGAAAAGACTGTTGCATAGAACGCCCAGCCCCACCGTCGCCACCGTGACCGGGCCGGTTCCGCGCGAAAGGCTGGGCGTCACGCTGATGCACGAGCACATCCTGAATGACTGCACGTGCTGGTGGCGTGGAAGGGATCCTGGCTTTGCATCGCCCATACGCGACGTGCCGGTCAGCGCTTCGATCCTGTCGCAGATCAAGAACGACCCCTTCGCATGCCTCAACAACTGTGCGCTCGATGACGAGGACATGGCCATCGCGGAACTGGCCCAGTTCGCCGAAGAGGGCGGCGCGACCGTCGTCGACCCGACCTGCCGGGGCATCGGACGGGCACCCGAGGCGTTGGTGCGCGTCTCTGAGGCAAGCGGGCTCAACATCTTGATGGGCTCTGGCTACTATCTCCAGTCTTCGCATCCAGCCAGGCTTTCCTGCATGGGCGTCGAAGAGATCGCCCGGGAGCTGATCGGAGAGCATTGCAGGGGAGTTGGCGAGAACGGCGTGCCGATCGGCCTGATCGGGGAGGTCGGTGTCAGTGCCGATTTCACGAAGGCCGAACGGAAAAGCCTGCGCGGGGCGGCAATGGCGGCGTTAGAAACCGGCCTTCCGATGATGATCCACCTGCCCGGGTGGGAGCGTCTTGCCCATGAGGTTCTCGACATCGTCGCTTCAGAGTGTCAGCCGCTGGACCGGGTGATCCTGTGCCACATGAATCCATCCTGGGACGATGGCGACTACCAGAGATCGCTCGCCGACCGTGGCGCCTTTCTGGAATACGACATGATCGGGATGGACTATTGGTACGATGACCAGCAGGTTCAGTGTCCCTCGGACGAGGACAGCGCGCGGGCCATCGCCGCGCTCGTCCGCGACGGCTACCTGGACCGACTTCTTCTGTCACAGGACGTGTTTCTGAAGATGATGCTGACGCCCTTTGGCGGAAACGGTTACGCCCATGTGCAGCGTCACTTTCTGCCGCGACTGCTGCGGAATGGCCTGACGAAAGACGATGTGGAACGTCTTATGGTTTCCAACCCCGCCGCGGCCCTCTGCGCCTACTCGACACCGGAGACAAAGCAATGACCAGACTCCTGCTCGTCGGTGAAAGCTGGATCAGCTCGGCAAGCCACTTCAAGGGCTTCGACCAGTTTGGAAGCGTGACTTTTCATACCGGCGCAAATCGGTTCATTGAGGGCATGACGCGCTCCGGGATCGACGTGACCTATTTGAGGGCGCACGAGGCAGCCGAGAGCTTCCCTTACCATCAAGAGAACCTCGACGCCTATGACGTGCTGATGCTGTCGGATATCGGTGCCAACACGCTTCTTCTGCCACAGGATGTCTGGCTTCGGGGTCAGCGGGTGCCGAACCGCCTTAAGGTGATCGAATCTTGGGTGGCAGAGGGCGGCGGGCTGATAATGATCGGTGGATACATGACCTTCCAAGGCATCGACGGGCGCGGGCGCTGGCACAGAACGCCGGTCGAACGAGCGCTTCCGGTGGATTGCCTGGCTTGCGATGACCGTGTCGAAATTCCTGAAGGCGCGAAGCCGGTGGTCTCTGACCCGGAACATCCCATGCTTGCTGGCGTGCCCTCGGACTGGCCCTACCTGCTGGGGGTGAATGAGCTCATTCCGAAATCCGGAGACGTTGAGGTCATCCTGTCACTTCCAGAGGAGCAGGGCGCTCTGCCGCTCCTTGTGGCCGGCACTCATGGCAAGGGGCGAACGGTGGCCTGGGCCTCCGACATGAGCGAGCACTGGTTGCCAACGCCATTCCTGGACTGGCCGGGTTACGACGTGCTCTTCGGAAACATGACAAACTGGGCCGCCGGCTCGATCTGATTCGGGATTGCCGGTGCGTCCTGCGAGATCCGGACGCACTTGGCCTGGCGCCGTCGCATCTGGATTTCCTCGGCCTCCGCATCCTTCCGGAGGCATGCCGCGGCACCGGCGAAGCCGTCGTCCCAGCCGGCCTTCTTCGGCTTCCCGCACGTGGACTTCACGCGCCCGCCATCGCCCTTTGCACGCGCATCGCGTCGGCCGTCACCATCATGCCCACGACGCCGGAGAGCCCGGCAGCGCCGCGATACTGTCGGACCTGCTGGCAGCCCGGACCTGGCCGGGCTGCCAGACGCGTACGGGGACGTCCGGCCCCAGCGCCGCCCGGCCCGGTCCGCTGCAAGGCGGGCCAGCGCCCGCTGCAGGCCCTCGGGATCGAGGATCCGGACTGGCGCGGAACGGCGCCAGACGCCTGAAGGCAACGTTCCAGAATCCACAGGATCCCGCAGACCGAGGGCGCAGGAACGCGTCACATGCGCAGCGGCCACCGGAGAGCGCGGAAGAACGCGCCAAGGGCGCATTCCGGCGGCGCTGTCCGCCTCCGGCCGTCCTGCGCTCTCAGCCGACCTGTGAGCAGACACGGACCGAAAGCCGGGTTGCCCCAGGACCATTTCATTTTCGGGTCCGGCGCCTGACGTGACGGCAGGCGGGCGTGTCTGAGACGGCTCGAGCCACCGTCGCACCGGCTGCGATGATGTCCGCTTGCCGTCCCGGGCTTTCCGAGCACGGCCCGTCCCGCCGCGCCGTCCTGCGGCGCGTTCCGCGCGCCCTTCACGCGGCCGGGACCGGAGGATCATGTGCCGGGCGGGCCCGGGATCAGGTCGAGGGCCTCCCGGGCGCGGGCGGGCCGGTGCCGGCCGGGTCCCGCCGTGCAGCGCGACCCGGGCAGCAGGCCCTTGCCGACGATGCCGTGGAACCGCAGGCAGCGGCGCTCCTCGGCCAGGCGGTCCCGGAGCCGGTGCCCGCGCCCGCCGCGGGTCGGGCGCACCGTGACCGCGCGCAGGTCGATGGACGACTCCGGTGCCGGAAGAACCGCCATGGCCCGACATTGCCACATCCAATCAAATGGTCAGAGCCTGGATCGCCGGATCGCCGTGCTGCCAGCGGCGGACTAAAAAATCGCCCTGCGTGACAACATCTTGGAGCCCCCGTTCCAGTCCGACGAGACCGCTCGGCGTCATCTATTCCGCACTGATTTCGGGCGCCAGATGGACCCGGGTCGCCCGCGACTGCCTATTCGGCGGCCTCCCGGATCCCGATGAATCCGCCGGACTGGCGTTGCCAGAGCCGGGCGTAGAGTCCCTTTCCGGCCAGCAGCTCGTCATGGGTTCCGGTCTCCGCGACGCGTCCCTCGTGCATCACGACGATCCGGTTCATCTGCGCGATCGTCGACAGTCGATGCGCGATGGCAAGCACGGTCTTGCCGGCAATGACGGCCTCAAGCGCCATCTGGATCAAGGCCTCGGCCTCCGAATCCAGCGCGCTTGTCGCCTCGTCCAGCACCAGGATGGGCGCGTCCTTCAGGATGGCGCGCGCAAGCGCGATGCGCTGTCCTTGCCCGCCGGAAAGCTTGACGCCGCGCTCGCCGAGATGGGCGTCATAGCCCGTCCGTCCGACATGGTCCTCGAGATCCAGGATGAAATCGTGCGCCTCGGCGCGTCGGGCGGCGGCGACCATTTCCGCCTCAGTCGCATCGGGCCTGCCGCAGAGGATGTTCTCGCGCGCCGAGCGATTGAACATGGCCGTTTCCTGCGTGACCATGCCGATCTGGCGGCGAAGGCTTTCCTGGGTCACCGACCGGACGTCGCGCCCTGACACAAGGACGGCGCCCGCCTCGGGATCGTAGAGCCTCAGGAGAAGCGAAACCAAGGTCGACTTGCCGGCGCCGCTCGCGCCGACGATCCCCAGCTTTTCGCCCGGCGCGACGTTCAGGTTGATCCCGTCCACTCCGCCCGCCGCGCGTCCGTAGGCAAAGCTCACGTTCCTGAACTCCACGGTCGGCGTGCGGAGATCAAGCGCTTCCGCGCCGGATCCGTCCGTCAGGCCGTGCGGAGGGGTCAGGGTGTTCATCCCGTCCTCCACCTCGCCGACGTTCCCGTAGATCGCCATCAGCACGTGGCTGACCCAGCCGGTCATCTGCGCGATCCGGATCGAGATCGCGCCTGCTGCCACGACGTCGCCCGGGCTTGCGGCGCCACGGCTCCAGAACCAGAGCGTGCCGCCAATGAGCAGGACCGGAACCATGCCCGCGACCGTGATGAGGCAAATCCGGAAAGCCGCCGCCAGCGCGCCGTAGTCGAGCGCGCGCTCGCGGAACTCCCCCATCGCCTCCATGGCCGCGCGCTCCTAGTGTTCGGCGTGGGCGAAGAGCTTCACGGTCCTTATGTTGGTAATCGTGTCGACCACCTGCCCGCTGACCATCGCGCGCGCGCCCGCACGGGATCGGGAAAGCCTGCGGATGCGCGGCATGAACCAGCGCACCATGCAGAGATACCCACAGAGCCAGACGGACAGGGCGGCCGCCATCCACCCGTTGATCGCGGTCAGCAGCAGCGCGGAGGCGACCAGAGAGGCCAGCGCAAAGAAAAGGACGTTGATCACTTCGCTTGCCACGTCCGTGAGCGCCCGCGCCGTCTGCATCTGCTTCTGGGCGATCCGTCCGGCGAAGTCGTTGTCGAAGAACGCCACCGGCTGGCCCAATGTCCAGCGGTGAAGCCTGGCGAGGACGAGCGGATTGAGGTTGGGCACGACAACGACAGCGTTCGCGACCGAGGCCAGCCCGAAGGCGACCGGCCGCGCGACGAGAAAGAACGCCGCCAGGCCGGCGACCAGGGGCCAGTTCGCGGAGAGAAACGCGTCGGGGCCGGAGGCAAGCGCAGCGTCGATCACCTGACCAAGCATCAGTGCCGTCACGACCTCGAGCGTGCCGGCGGCCACCGAAATCGCGGCCGCAACGGCGAGCGCCGGGAACGCGCCCCTCAGGCCCCAGACCATGAAGGCGCCCAGCGACCCGGGCGGCGGCCTGCCGGCTGCGCGAAAGGCGTCGATCAGGCTGCCCGCACGGCGAATCATTCGGCCGCCTCCAGGCCCGTCGCCATGAACCCGCCGGACTGCCGCCTCCAGAAGCCGGCATACAGCCCGCCCTCCGCCAGAAGCGCGGCATGGGTGCCTTCTTCGACAATCCTGCCGCCATCCAGAACCACGATCCGGTCCATCCGCGCGATCGTCGAGAGCCGGTGCGCGATGGCGATCACCGTCTTGCCGTCCATCATGCCATGAAGCGTGTCCTGAATCGCCGCCTCGACCTCGCTGTCAAGCGCGCTCGTCGCCTCGTCGAGCACGAGAATGGGCGCATCCTTCAGGATCACCCTTGCCAGCGCGATCCGCTGGCGCTGGCCTCCCGAGAGCTTGACGCCCCGCTCGCCGACATGCGCATCGAACCCGGTCCGGCCTTCGCGGTCCTCGAGGTCCAGGATGAAGTCGCGCGCCTCGGCCGGCCTGCCGTAACGGATGTTGTCCCGCACCGAGCGGTGCAGCAGCGCGTTCTCCTGCTGGACCATTCCGATGCGCGCGCGAAGGCTTTTCTGGGCCCCCGTTCCACTCTGAAGTGCAACACCTGATGCAGTGTTCCTGGTCGTTCGGCGACACATGATGTTGCGAACCGGCCAGGCGGCGGCGACAGTTCCTTCGTTGCGAGAAGGAGACCGTCATGCCCGAGGGCCATCGCCACCTGACCTATGCGGAACGCTGCCAGATCCACGCCCTGAGGAAAAGCGGGCTTTCCGGCCCGGCGATCGCCCGCCAGCTCGGCCGCGACCGCACGACGGTCTGGCGCGAGGTGCGGCGCAACTCCGGCAGGCGCGGCTACCGCCACAAGCAGGCCCAGCGCAAGTCGGACAGGCGCCGCAGCGCGGCCTCGTCGGTGGCGCGCAAGATGACGCCGGAGCTGTGGCGCATGGCGGAGGAGCGGCTGGCCGAGGGCTGGAGCCCCGAGCAGGTCAGCGGGCGCCTCCGCAAGGAGGGCGAGCCGATGGCGGGGCGTCAGTGGATCTACGAGCGCATCCACGCCGACCGGAAGGCCGGCGGCGGTCTCTGGCGGCATCTCCGCCGCCGCGGCAGGAAGCCGAACCGGAAGGGCGGGGCCCACGCGGGCCGCGGCCACATCCCGGGCCGGGTGGACATCTCCGAGCGCCCGGACGTCGTGGAGGCGAAGGAACGGGTCGGCGACTGGGAGGCCGACACCATTGTGGGCAAGGGCCACAGCGGCGCGCTTGTCTCCCTGGTGGACAGGGCGTCCAAGTACACGCTGCTCGAAAGGGTCGAGAGGAAGACGGCGGACGCGGTCGGCTCGGCCATGACCGGCATGCTGGGCCCTCTCCCCGTGCACACGGTCACCGCGGACAACGGCAAGGAGTTCGCGGGCCATGCCAGGGTGGCCGAGGCGCTGGGCGCGGGGTTCTTCTTCGCGCGGCATTGCCACTCCTGGGAGCGCGGCCTGAACGAGCACGTGAACGGGCTGGTGCGGGAGTGGTTCCCGAAGGGCACGGACTTCCGCAAGGTGACGGACGAGGCCGTGAAGGCCGTCCAGGACCGGCTGAACGCACGTCCGAGGAAGGCGCTGGGCTACCTCACCCCGTCCGAGGCCTTCCACCAGGCGCAGCCGCCCTGAGGGGGCCTTCCGGGGCCGCCGGGGGCGGCTCCGAGGGGAGATGCGCGCTGTCCGCGGCCCGCCGTCCTCCGGTCGGGCTCCGCCCTCCCTGCGTCCGGCGGGCCGCGGACAGCGCCCGGCAGGGCTTGCACCGCCCCGGAAGACTGGCTACGCCTCCCGGTGAAGGGACCGCCGCCGCTCGGGCTTCGCCCCTCGCTGGCTGATGTTGCACTTCGGAGTGGAAGCGGCGGGGTCACGAGGGAGATGTCCTGCCCGTCGACGCGAATGGTTCCGCCTTCGGCGTCGTAGAAGCGAAGGAGCAACTTGACGAAAGTCGACTTGCCCGATCCCGACCGCCCCACCAGCCCGACCTTCTCTCCGGGCTCGATCACATGGTCGATCCGGTCCAGGCCGCCCGCCCTGCGCCCGTAGCGGTGGGCAACGGAATCAAACTCGATCCGTCCGGGGCCCGGATCGAGAGGCCTGGCTCCGGATGGTCAGCCAAGGCGATCGGCTGGGCGATCGTCTCCATCCCCTCCGCCACGATGCCGAGATTTCGGTAGAAGCTTGTCAGCGCCCACATGATCCATGCTGTCATGGCGTGCAGCCGCAGGACCAGTGACGCGGCGATGGCCACCGGCCCGATGCTTGCCGCGCCCGCCGACCAAAGCCAGATCGCCCACCCGACAACCGACACGATCAAGCATCCGTTGATCAGCGTCAGGCCGACATCCATTCGCGTGTATATGCGCATTTCGTCCCGGAAGGCGCGGCGCGCATGCTCGATCGCCTCGCGCGCATGCTCTCGCTCCGTCGAGGCCTGCGCAAACATCTTGACGCTGTGGATGTTCGTGTAGCTGTCCACGACCCTGCCTGTGACCGCGCTGCGCGCGTCGGCCGCGGCCTTGCTGGCCGGCCCGACCCGGAGCACGGTCCAGCGGACCAGGATCCCGTAGAGAATCAGCCAGGCAAGCAGCGGGAGCGCCAGCCGCCCGTCCGCCTCGCCGAGGAGAATCAGGGCCCCTGCCACATAGGCCGTGGCGAAGGTCAGCGCGTCAAAGACCTGGAAGACCGCCTCTCCCGCGGCCGGCGGCGTCTGCATGATCCGGTTCGCGATCCGGCCCGCGAAATCGTTCTCGAACCAGCCGACGGACTGCCGCAGGACATGGCCATGCGACCGCCACCGTATGAGCGTTCCGAAATTGGGAAGGATCGCGTTGTTCAGCAGGCCGACGTCGAGAAGCTGAAGCAGCGGCCTGACGGTCAGCAGGAACAGCCCGACCAGAGCCATTTCGGCTCCGTGCTCCTGCCAGAACGTTCCGGGCCTGGCGACCGCCAGGAGGTCGACCAGCCGCCCGACACAGGAAATCAGCCAGATTTCCGCAGCGGCGACGGCAACCGCCGCCGCCGTGGCCGCGAACACCTTCCGAAAGGGACGTGCGCACTCGTTCATGAACGGCCAGAGCCTTCTCGGCGGGCAGTCCTGTTGCGGATGGTCGCAGTAGGGATCGACGAGACTTTCAAGAAAGCGAAACATGTCGCTTGCACCTCGGGTCTGGCGGGCAGAACGCGAACCGGCGAAACTGGCGGGGGCTCCGGTCCCGGCGGGGCCTGCCCAGACGGCGCGTGGCTGTACCCGCCGACCGTCCTGCGCCACTTGGGCGTCCGCTTTCGCCGACCTAACCTGTCCGGCCGGCGGAGTCACCCCTCCGTCAGCGCCAGCAATTCCTCGCGGCCCAGCGCGAATCCGGACGCGATCCACTTTCGCTCCAGCCCGTCCAGGGCCCTGCCAAGCGCCGGTCCGGCGAATGCGGGCGTCAGATCCGCGGCCCTGACCGGAAATGCCTGCGCCGCGCCATGTTCGGCCAGGTCCAGCGCCGCAGCCGCGAGCGGCCGCCCCGAGACGGCGCTGGCCGCGAGCATCGCGTCCCGGGCGACGTCCGCGCCGAGGCGATATCCTGCCTCGCCGGGATCCCTCCCGCCGTTCTCCTGCACGTCGCTCATCCGCTTCGCCTCCCGGCGCGAAAGCTTCAGCCGGTCCGCAACCCCGTCACCCCCCATCACCGCCAGGCGACGAATCGGATCCGCCGCAACGCCCAATCCTCGCTCAAGCGAAACCAGCGGACCCAGCGCGGCGTCGCTGGCGCCGGGCAAGACCGCTTCCAGCGCGCCTGACGACCGCATCGCCGCAGCCGCTGGCGCAGGATCCCGAGCGCTCAGCAGCCGCCTCATCTCCGCCCCGACGCGTTCCCCCGAAAGGCCCTTCAGCCCGTCGAGATTCGCCGAGATCGCGGCGATCGCGTCCGGGTCGAAGCCCTCCCCCGGGCGGCAGCACCAAGCGTGAAGCCTGAAATAGCGCAGGCTCCGAAGGAAGTCCTCGCGAATGCGGGCTGAGGGATCGCCGATGAAGCGCACGCGCCGGGCACGGAGATCTGCCTGGCCGCCCAGCGGGTCATGCAAGACGCCGCCGACATCGACATAAAGCGCGTTCATGGTGAAGTCCCGACGGCGGGCGTCATCCTCGATCCGGTCCGAGAACTCCACGACCGCGCGCCGCCCGTCGGTCGCCACGTCCCTGCGGAATGTCGTCACCTCGTGCAGGATGCCGCCGACAATGACGCCAACCGTTCCGTGCGCGATCCCCGTCGGGACCGGCCTGATCCCGGCAAGCCCTGCAAGCTCGATCACGCGATCGGGCTTTGCGTCGGTCGCAAAGTCGACATCGCGTGCCTGCTCTCCCAGAAGGGCGTTCCTGACGCAACCGCCTACGGCGTACACCGCGTGGCCGGCATCGGCGAGCAGCGAAAATACCCTCCGTGTCGGCGCTGCGGCCAGCCAGTCCGCCTCAAGCTTCGGCATTCGGCATTCGGTCCGCCAGGGCCCGGAGAATCCGGGCCGTTGCGCCCCATATGTAGTAGGGACCCCAAGGCACGACGAGGTAATGCCGCCGCCTGCCGCGCCACCTTCGTGATTCGATCATGTACCGCGCCGGATTCATGACATGCTCCAAGGGCACCTCGAACGCTTCCGCCACCTCACCGGACCCGGGGCTGGCCTTGAATTCCGGCATCACCAGCGCAAGCACCGGCGTCACCCGGAACCCGGTCAGCGTTTCATGCGGCGGAAGCGGCCCGAGAACCTCGGCATGCCGCCGCTCCAGCCCGATTTCCTCGCGGGCCTCCCGCAGCGCCGCGTCCACGGCGCCGCCGTCGGCTTCGTCGGTCTTGCCGCCGGGAAGCGCGATCTGGCCCGGGTGGTGCCTCAGTGCGGAAGACCGCTTGGTCAGGATGACGCCGGCGTTTCCGGGCCGGTCGACGACCGGGACCAGAACGGCGGCATCGCGCAAGACCCTTTCGGGAGGCGGCTGCATGTCGGGATTCAGGTCATGGTCGGAAGATGGCCCTCCGGGCGCCGCGAGGGCAGACCGGAACCTTTCGGCGAGCTCAGCCATTCCAGGTCTCGCCGCCAGGCATGGCCGGCGTGATGCCGCAATGCGTCGCGCAAGCCCCGCGATCCTGGCCTGGCGAGGCAAAAGGGTTTCGCTTGGGCGCCTCTTCGCGCGCGCATCCGAAATCCCTTCGGCGACAAGCGTTCCGCCACGGGCCCGCCGACGCGAAGGGGCCCCGCAGACAGGCAGGGCGGCAGCGTCCCGAAAGGTGCCGAGCCGGCACTCTCGCGGATCGCGCAATGCCGCTCCCTGCGCCCTGATCGATCATGACCGAGAAGCTCCCTGATGTCGCATGGGCCCCGATCCTTGCCAGCGAACCATCTTCGGCCGTCCCAGTCAACGCCGTGAGCAAGGCCGCCTCGGCCGGATGCGCCGCCATCGGCCCCCGGTACGCCCGTCCCGGGCCAATGCGGGCTGCGGGACGGCATCCGCTTCGGCCCCGCGCGGCGGCAGGGCCGAAGCGGATGGCGCGTGCCGTTCCGGACCTGATCCGACTGTTCACGGGCTGCGCCGACTGCATGGCCGACGCGCCTGGCGACCGGCGGCGGCCAGGAAGATTCCAGGCCGCGCCCGGCTCCGGTCGTTCGCGAAGGGACGCCGAAAGGCGTGATGCTTGTTCCCCTCGCCAATAGACCGTAGTCACGACCGGACCGATGAAGACCGCTGGAGACATCATGTCCGCGCCCAAGAAAGTCGTTCTCGCCTATTCCGGAGGCCTTGACACCTCGATCATCCTCAAGTGGCTTCAGGCCGAGTTCGGATGCGAGGTGGTGACGTTCACCGCCGACCTCGGCCAAGGAGAGGAGCTGGGTCCCGCCCGCAGGAAGGCGGAGATCCTTGGCGTCGCGGAAGTCCATGTCGAGGACCTTCGGGAGGAATTCGCCCGTGACTTCGTCTTTCCCATGTTTCGTGCCAACGCGGTCTACGAGGGCCTGTACCTTCTGGGAACCTCCATCGCCCGCCCGCTCATATCCAAGCGCCTCGTCGAGATCGCGGAAGAAGCGGGCGCTGATGCCGTTGCCCACGGCGCGACGGGCAAGGGCAACGACCAGGTGCGCTTCGAGCTGTCCGCCTACGCCCTCAATCCAGACATCAGGGTGATCGCGCCCTGGCGCATCTGGGACCTGACCTCGAGGTCGAAGCTGATCGAGTTTGCCGAGCGGCACCAGATTCCGATTTCCGGAGACAGGCGAGGCGAGGCGCCGTTTTCCGTCGATGCCAACCTTCTCCACACCTCCTCCGAGGGGAAGATGCTTGAGGATCCGGCCGAGGAGGCGCCCGCCCACGTCCTTCAGCGCATCACCATGCCCGAGGACGCGCCGGACGAGGCCGAAACCGTGGAGATCGCGTTCGAGCGGGGCGACGCAGTCGCGGTCGACGGGACGCCCATGACTCCGGCCCGGATCCTTGCCCGCCTGAACGACCTCGGCGGCCGTCACGGCGTGGGCATTCTCGACCTCGTGGAAAACCGTTTCGTCGGAATGAAGTCCCGCGGAATCTACGAAACGCCGGGCGGCACGATTCTGCTCGAAGCCCATCGCGGCATCGAACAGATCACGCTGGACTCGGGCTCCGGGCATCTCAAGGATTCGATCATGCCCCGCTACGCGAGCCTGATCTACAACGGGTTCTGGTTCTCGCCGGAGCGGGAAATGCTGCAGGCGCTGATCGACAAGAGCCAGGAGCACGTCACGGGCACTGTGCGGATCAAGCTCTACAAGGGATCTGCACGGACCGTTGCGCGCTGGTCAGATCACTCGCTCTATTCCGAGGCCCATGTCACGTTCGAGGAGGACGCGGGCGCCTACGACCAGAAGGACGCGCAGGGATTCATTCAGCTGAACGCGCTGCGCCTGAAACTGCTCGCCGCGCGGAACAGGCGCCTGGGTATCGTTCCTGCTCCGCAGGGCGGAAGGTGGCGGTGACGCGTTACTGGCACTTCAGGGTTCTTCTCAGCGTGGTCCATCTCACGCATTGGCCGCTTCGGGGCGGCGTTGCCGTCGCCCGTCCCGGGGACGCCGTCGCCATCCGCCGCGCGCTGCCCCACGGCCACGTGGCGGCCGTGCCGGGGACGATGAGGCGGGACAGCCGTGCCCGGACACGCCGAAAACCGTGTCCGGAAAGCCCGGGACGGCAAGCGGGCATCGTCGCAACCGGGGCGACGGTCGCTCGAACCGCCCCAGACACGCCCGCCTGCCGTCACGTCAGGCACCGGAACCCGAAAATAAAATGGTCCTGCCCCCTTACCACCATATGTTGACGTCCGGACGTCCCTTTGGACCGAATCACCCCCAGAGGCAACCCCCGGCGCGTCTCATGGCATCTGCCGGAGACCCTGCGGACCCCGCCGGACGAGCTGGTCGCGCGGCTTGCCACGCGCCAGCCGGCCCAGGCGGGCTGAGCCGCCTGGCCGGGCGAGAAGCCGCCAGGATGGAACCTGAACAGTTACAACAGTGTTTTGTATGGGAGCTCCGATACGAAATACGCTCGGGCGGATCTCTTGCCAGCCATCTTGCGTGCAGGCTTCCGTCCCGGTGGTCGCCGGAATGACCAGCTGGGCATGCGCCGGCGCCGCAAGCGTCGCGATCCGTCGCGACCGTCAGGTCGGGGCCTTCCGAAACAGCCATCACGCCCGCGCGACTTCACGCTCCGGTGAGTGGACTGTCGGAAAGCGCTGCGCAATCCTCACGCCAACCGGAAGGAGTCAAAAGATGAGAAAGCTCTATCCCTGGACATTTCCCTGGTTCGCGCTGGCCTTCCTCGGGCTTGCCCTCAACGGCACGCAGACAGAGGCGGCGGAGAACAGGGCCTATTTTGCAGGAGGCTGCTTCTGGTGCGTCGAGTCCGACTTCGAATCGGTCGACGGCGTCAAGGAGGTCGTCTCCGGCTACACCGGCGGAAAGACGGCCGATCCGACCTACAAGGCGGTCACCAAGGGCGGCACCGGGCACTACGAAGCGGTCGAGATCCTGTATGACGACAGCGTGGTCAGCTACGGTCAGCTGCTTCACTATTTCTTCCGTTCCATCGACCCGACCGATGCCGGCGGACAGTTCTGCGACCGGGGCGACAGCTACCGCACGGCGGTATTCGTCTCGAATTCCTCGGAGCGCGCCGCAGCGGAGGAGGCAAGGGCCGAGGCGCAAGGGGAGCTGGGACGCAAGATCGTCACGCCCATTCTGGATGCGTCCAGGTTCTACGTGGCCGAGGACTATCACCAGGACTACTACAAGAGCGACGATCTTGTCCTGACTCGCCGGGGACCCAAAACAAAGGCGAATGCCTACAAGTTCTATCGCAAGGCATGCGGGCGCGACGACAGGGTCCGGCGCCTCTGGAGCGACGACGCGCCGTTCGCCGGCTGACCTCGATCTTTCGCCACTCGGGCCAGATCGACGGGACCGGCCAGAGGGCCTTTCCCTTGGCACGGGCAGGCCCGCAGGCCGTGCCGCAAGGGCAGGCTGCGCGGGATCCAGGGGCCGTTCGGCTCGGGCGTCGCCACAGCTTCTTGTGACGCATGAGCCGAGAGGGTAGGCTTTTCGGCCAGATTGCCGGGGATGCTAGCAGTGCCCGTCGCGACCGCCGACGCCACGCCAATGATGGCGCAGTACCTGAAGATCAAGGGCGAACATCCCGATGCTCTCCTGTTCTACCGCATGGGGGATTTCTACGAGCTGTTTTTCGAAGACGCCGTTTCGGCCTCGGAGGCGCTTGACATCGCGCTCACGAAACGCGGCAGAATGCGCAGCGAAGACATTCCGATGTGCGGGGTTCCGGTCCGCGCCGCGGAAGGCCACCTCCTTACGCTCATCCGCAAGGGATTCCGCGTCGCGGTCTGCGAGCAGCTCGAGGATCCTTCCGAAGCCAGAAGGCGAGGCTCCAAGGCGGTCATCAAGCGTGAGGTCGTTCGGCTTCTCACGCCGGGGACGCTGACGGAGGAATCCCTTCTCGATGCCCGCCGACACAACTATCTCGCGGCGCTGGCGGAGGTTCGCGATGCCGCCGCCGTTGCCTGCGTCGATGTCTCGACCGGAGAGCTTCGCGTCCTTCCCACGTCTCCCGCACGTTTCGGGCTGGAGCTTTCGCGCCTCTCGCCGAGCGAAGTCATCGTGTCCGAAAGCAGGTGCCCGGACTATTCCGGCCTGGTTGCCGAATCCGGCGCCTGCCTGACCCCTCTTTCGCCGGCAAGCTTCGACAGCCAGTCGGCGCGGAAACGCCTTGAGAGGCTTTGGGAGGTCGAGAGCCTTGACGGCTTCGGCAGCTTTACGCGAGCGGAAGTCTCGGCCATCGGCGCGCTCGTCGACTACCTTGAGCTTACCCAGAAGGGGCAGCTGCCCCTGCTGCGTGCACCGGTGCGTGACGCCGAATCCCGCACGGTCCGGATCGACGCCGCGACGCGACGAAGTCTCGAGCTTTCGCGCTCCCTTTCCGGAGACCGGCAGGGCTCGCTCCTTCACGCGGTCGACCGGACCGCAACCGCTGCCGGCGGGCGCCTGGTCGAGCATCGCATTTCGTCTCCCTCTCGCGATCTCGATGACGTTCGGGGCAGGATCGAAGTCGTGGGATGGTTCGCCTCGGACACCGAGAGACGGGACAGGATCCGGGACATTCTCAAGCGCTGTCCGGACATCCAGAGGTCGATGTCCAGACTGGCCCTGGACAGGGGCGGACCGCGCGACCTCGCGGCGATCCGGAACGCTCTCGCCCTGCTGCCGGAAGTCGCCGAAGCCCTCACGGGCGAACGGCCCGAGCCGGTTGGCGCGTGGCTGTCCGGCCTCGGCGGACTTGGCGACCTGGCCCAGTCCCTCTCTGACGCGCTTGTCGCCGAGCCCCCGCTTCTCGTCCGGGAGGGCGGATTCATTGCCGATGGCCATGACGCCGGGATCGACGAGGCCCGCAAGCTGCGTGACGAGGGCCGCGAGGTCATTGCCAGGCTGCAGGCGGACTACGCCGAGGCCGCAGGCATCGTTTCGCTCAAGATCAGGCATAACAACGTCCTTGGGTATTTCGTCGAGACACGCGCCAAACATGCCGAAAGGATGATGTCGCCGCCGAATTCCGAACGCTTCATACACCGGCAGACCACGGCAAGCGCCGTCCGTTTCACCACTGTCGAGCTCTCGGATCTCGAATCCAGGATCCTGAACGCCGGGACAAGGGCGATCGATCTCGAGACCGCACTCCATGCGAAACTGGTTTGCCGCGTTCTTTCGAACAGGGATCGTCTCGGCCTAGCGGCCGACGCGCTGGCCGAGATCGACGTCGCCTGCGCTTTCGCCAGCCTGGCCATCGAGCTGAACTGGTGCGCGCCGCGGATTGATGACAGCCGGGTCTTTTCCGTGTCCGGAGGCCGGCACCCCGTGGTGGAGCAGTCTCGCAACGCCGCAGGCGCACCGTTCATCGCCAATGACTGCGACCTTTCCGATGACAAAGACGGGCGGATATGGCTGCTGACCGGACCCAACATGGCCGGAAAGTCCACCTTCCTGCGCCAGAACGCAATCATCGCCATTCTCGCCCAGGCGGGCAGTTTCGTTCCTGCCGACAGCGCGCATATCGGCCTTGTAAGCCAGATATTCAGCCGCGTCGGAGCATCCGATGACCTTGCGCGCGGCCGGTCGACCTTCATGGTTGAAATGGTCGAGACGGCCGCGATCCTGAACCAGGCCGACGACAGGGCGCTTGTCATCCTTGACGAGATCGGGCGCGGCACCGCCACCTATGACGGCCTTTCGATCGCCTGGGCAACGCTTGAGCACCTGCACGAAACGAACCGCTGCCGCGCGATCTTCGCGACGCATTACCACGAGCTCACAGAGATCGCGAACAGGCTGGAAGGCGCGCGAAACGCAACCGTGGTCGTCAAGGAGTGGGAAGGAGAGGTCGTCTTCCTCCATGAAGTCCGAAAGGGCGCGGCCGATCGCAGCTACGGCGTGCAGGTTGCCCGCCTCGCCGGACTTCCCCGCTCGGTCGTGGAACGCGCGCGCACCCTTCTGGAGGCCCTCGAAACGGGGAAGCGCGAAGGCGGCGCCTGCCGAACGGCCCTGATCGACGAATTGCCGCTCTTCTCCGACAGCCCTTCGCCGTCACCCGGAACACGGGCGGCGCCGGATCTGGAAGAGGCCCTGGCGGCGATCCATCCGGACGAAATGACCCCGCGCGACGCGCTGGATGCGCTCTACCGCCTCAAGTCGCTGAAGACGTAGCCGCATCGTGCGTGCCGCATCGGAACGGAGACTCTGCGGCTTTGCCCGTCGGCAAGAACCGGCAGTTCAGGACGCGGGCGTCGAGCTCACGCCGACCTTGGCGGGCCGCAGCAGGCGATCGTGCTGTATGAAGCCGTCAGCCTCCACCTTGATGATCTCGCCAGCCGCGATGCCAGACATCGGGACCTCGAACATCGCTTCGTGAAGCTGCGGGTCGAAACGGTCTCCGGCTTCGGGCGATATCACCCGCACGCCGTGCTTTCCCAGCACGTTGAGGAGCTCTTGCATCGTCAGTTCAACGCCTTCGATCAACGGGCCGTTTGTCTCCCGGGCGTCTTCGGGAACGGCCGCCAGGGCGCGCTTCATGTTGTCAAAGACGGGAAGCATGTCCCGCGCCAGCCTGGATCCTCCGTACCGCTCTGCCTCGCGCCGGTCCCGGTCCGATCTCTTCCGCGCGTTCTCGGCGTCCGCCAGCGCGCGCATGAACTTGTCCTTGAAGGCATCCCGCTCCGCCTCCAGCGCCGCCATCCTCTCGTCGTCAGAGGGATCTTCCAGTGCCTCGGGCGAAGTGATGTCGATCAGTTCCTCGTCGGCAGCAGAACACCCGTCCACTGTGCGGAAGTCTCCTTCCCCGGCCATGGATTCCTTGGATTCTTTCGTCTCTGCGTCGTTCATTTCTGCCCCCGGTCCGCAAACAGCCTGCCCACCATCTGGGCGGTGTAATCCACTATCGGAACGATCCTTCCATAATTGAGACGGGTCGGCCCGATCACCCCAATCGCGCCGATGATTCTTTGGTCGGAGTTTATATAGGGAGAAACGACCAAAGAGGAACCGGTAAGCGAGAAAAGCTTGTTTTCCGAACCGATGAAGATGCGAACGCCCTCGCCCGCGTCCGTCAGCTCGAGAAACTCGGCAATGTCCCGCTTGCGCTCCAGGTCGTCGAAAAGGCTCCGGATCCGTTCAAGATCATCCCCCTCGGCGCTCCCCGCCAGCAAGTTTGAGCGCCCCCGCACGATCAGGCGTTCGTGGTCGGTTCCCTCATGCTCCCAGATCACCGTTCCGCTTTCGACAAGTTCCCGCGCAAGCTCGTTGAGCTTGCGTCGATTCTTCCGGATCTCCTTTTGAAAGACCTCGCCCAGCTCCGACACCGTGTGACCGGCCAAGGAGGCGTTCAGGAAGTTTGCGGCCTCCCGGAAGCTGCTCGCCGTCTGTCCCGGCGGCGGCGCGAACAGCCTGTTCTCGACATGTCCGTCCTCGAAGACCAGCACAACCATCGCGCAATCAGCCGCGAGGCTCACGAACTCGATATGCCGCACCGCCGCATCGTGCTTCGGCGCCAAGACCAGCGATGCGCCCTGCGTCACCCCCGACAGCGCCGAACCAACCCGGTCAAGAAGGTTCGCGACGCTTTCGTCGGCCGACTGCAGTTCCGATTCGATTGCCTCCCGATCTTCGCTTGACGGATCCCTGACTTCCAGCATCCCGTCGACGAACAGCCGCAATCCTGACTCGGTCGGAAACCGGCCCGCAGACGAATGCGGCGACGCGAGAAGCCCGAGATGCTCCAGGTCCTGCATGACGTTCCTGACCGTCGCCGCGCTGATCTTCTCGTCCAGCACCCGCGCGAGCCGCCGCGAGCCCACAGGCTCCCCCGTGTCCAGATACCCTTCCACGACCCGACGGAACACTTCGCGCGAGCGTTCGTTCATCTCTTCCAGAAGTCGTGCTGCGTCAGTCATGGATCGGCCGGGATTTCAGGTAGCCGAGGTTAAGGGATGGCGGCGCACAAGGTCAATCGGGGTTGATGCAGCCGGATGCCGCAACTATCAAGCGCCCCGTTCAGACCGGAGAGATTCCATGCGGCCCTCGGGACGGAAGAACGGCGAGATGCGCGGCGTGTCCATCGAGACGGGCGTCACCCGTCATGCCGAAGGGTCGTGCCTGATCAAGTGCGGCGACACGCAGGTGGTGTGCACCGCGTCGGTCGACGGCCGCGTACCTTTCTGGATTAGGAACTCCGGGCTTGGCTGGGTAACCGCGGAATACGGCATGCTGCCTCGCGCAACGCATTCGCGGGGCCGTCGCGAGGCGAAGACGGGCCAGTCCGGACGCACGCAGGAAATCCAGCGCCTCATCGGCCGGGCCCTTCGCGCCTGCGTCGACCGCTCCGCGCTTGGCGAACGCCAGATCGTCATCGACTGCGATGTCATCCAGGCCGATGGAGGCACGCGCTGCGCGTCCATCACCGGCGGATGGGTTGCGCTGCGCCTCGCGGCCAGCGAGCTCCTGAGGTCCGGTCATCTCCCGAGCGATCCTGTCAGGGATCACGTTGCAGCCGTCTCCTGCGGCATCTACGGTGGCCAGCCGGTCCTCGACCTTGACTATCCTGAAGACAGCGAGGCAAGCGTCGACGGAAACTTCGTCATGACAGGGGCTGGCCGTCTCGTCGAAGTCCAGACATCGGCGGAGGGGGAGACGTTCTCGCGTGACGAGATGTCCGCGTTGCTCGACCTTGCCGGACTCGGCGCCCAAGCCCTTGTTGCCGCACAAAAGGACGCCATCGCCTGATGCGCCGCTTTGACGGCGACCGCCTTCTGGTCGCGACGCACAATTCCGGGAAGTTCGAAGAGATCGCCGATCTGCTCAGTGACAGCGCCATCCACGTTGTCGGCGCGGCCGACCTTGGCCTCGATGCGCCGGAAGAGACCGGCCCGGACTTCATCGCAAACGCCAGGATCAAGGCGCATGCCGCCTCCCGCGCGACCGGGCTTCCCGCGCTTGCCGACGATTCCGGGATCGAGATCGATGCCCTTGGCGGCGCACCGGGCGTGCACAGCGCAGACTGGGCCGAGACGCCCGGCGGTCGCGACTTCGTTCTTGCCATGACCCGCGCCCACAAGGCGCTCGTCGGTTCCGGCGCTGCACAGCCCTGGACCGCCCGGTTCCGCTGCACCTTCGTGCTGGCGTGGCCCGACGGGCACAGCGAGGCGTTCGAAGGGCGCATGAACGGGCGGATAACGTGGCCCATGCGTGGCGACCGAGGGCATGGATATGACCCGATTTTCCAGCCCGACGGCCATCGCGTCACGTTCGGCGAGATGAGCCGCCTGGAAAAGAACCGCATCAGTCACCGTGCAGATGCGTTTCGGAAGCTGAAGGCGGTCTTCGGGAATGAATAGTGGCTTTGGGGTCTATGTCCATTGGCCGTTCTGCCAGGCGAAATGCCCCTATTGCGACTTCAACAGCCATGTCGCCGCGTCTGTCGACCGGCCACGCTGGCAGGAATCCTTCCTGAAGGAAATCTCGAGAATACGGGAGCAAACCGGTCCTCGCGATCTGGGCTCGATCTTCTTTGGCGGCGGCACGCCAAGCCTAATGTCCGCGGAAACCGTCGCCCGCGTCATCGAGGCGGCGAAGGCCGCGTGGCGCCCCGCTGCCAACATGGAGATCACCCTTGAGGCCAACCCGACCTCGGTGGAGGCCGCCCGCCTGCGCACCTACGCTCAGGCCGGCGTCAACCGGCTCTCCCTTGGCGTGCAGTCGCTCCGGGATTCCGGCCTGAAGACGCTCGGCCGCCTTCACACGAGCGCCGAAGCCCTCTCTGCCTATGACACCGCGCGATCCGCGTTTCCGCACGTTTCCATAGACCTGATCTACGCCCGCCAGAACCAGACGGCGGCGGAATGGGAGAAGGAGCTTTCGGAGGCCCTCGAGCTGGCTGCAGGTCACCTGTCGCTCTACCAGCTTACGATAGAGCCGGGCACGGCGTTCGGCGAGAGACGCGCTGCCGGTCGCCTGCGAGGTCTTCCCGACGAAGACCGCTCACTGGAAATGTTCAACGTCACGCAGGACATGACCGAGGCGGCGGGAGTTCCTGCCTACGAAGTGTCAAGCCACGCGCGGACAGGCAGCGAAAGCCGGCACAACCTCCTTTACTGGCGCTCCGGCAGCTGGGCCGGCATCGGGCCAGGCGCGCACGGCCGCTTGACGATCGACGGCCTTCGCGTCGCGACCGAATGCCACGCTCAGCCGGCCCTCTGGCTCGATGCCGTGGAAACGGCCGGCAGCGGATACAGCCGGCGCGAGGTCGTTCCGGAGGAAGACGTCCGCCTTGAGGCCATCATGGCAGGCCTGCGACTTGCAGATGGTGTCGCGGCATGCTTGCTCGAAGAATGCAAAAACGTCAATTATTTGCTTGATTCCGGTTATTTGGAGTGCATTTCGGGATCTGTTCGAACGACCCGCAAGGGCCGCCCGCTTCTCGACGCGATCCTGCGGGAGATCCTTGCCTGATGGTCGGTTGACAAGCCACCGTTCCACTGTGAAGTGCAAGACCTGATGGTAACCGTTCAGCACAATTCGTCCTCAATGCATATCGTAAGGCTAGGGCCCGTTGACAGTCGTCTTGCGAATCGTCCGGCTTGATGCCATTTTCGGCCCCGACAACCGCCGGAACGACGGCACGAGGCAACAACGGCATGAGCGAGCAGAGAGATGACGATGCAGACAGGACGGTATTGACCGACGCCATGTGGGCGCGGATCGAGGACATGCTGCCGGGCAAGAAGTCCGACCCCGGCGGCACGGCGGCGGACAACCGCCTCTTCATGGAGGCGGTGCCGTGGCGGTTCCGGACGGGATCGCCGTGGCGCGACATCCCCGCGCGGTTCGGGAACTGGAACAGCGTCTTCAAGCGGTTCCGGCGCCGGGCGCTTTCGGGGGTATTCGAGCGTGTTTCCGACGCCCTGTCCGAGGAGTCCGGCCTCGAGTGGGTGTTCGTCGACGGCACGGTGGTCCAGGCGCACCGGAAGGCGTCCGGCGCAAAAGGGGGACCTCGAGCCAGGGGATCGGCCGTTCCAGAGGCGGCCTGACGAGCAGGGCCGTGGCCGTCGTGGACGCCCTGGGACATCTCGTGCGGTTCACGATCCTTCCCGGCCAGGCGCACGGCCCGAGGGGGTGCCGGGGCTTCTCGACGGCCTGGCGTTCGGGGCCTTCGTCGGTGACAAGGCGTTCGACGCCGACTGGCTCCTGGAGGACCTGGCGGAACGCGGGGCGGAGGCGGCGGTCCCGTCGAAGCGGAGCCGGACGGTGCCGCGGGCGCATGACCGGGAGGTGTACGGGTGGCGGCACCTGGTGGAGAGCCTCTTCGCGAAGACCAGGGAGTTCCGTGCGATCGCGACCCGGTACGACAAGACCGACGCGAGCTTCGCCGCCGGGATCCACCTCGTCGCCGGCGTGGTCGCCGCGACATGACTGTCAACGGGCCCTAAGTGTTGTGGTTGGATGCAGATCCGTCGCCGGCAACTGTCAGGTCCATCAGGTTTGAATGCCCTCCCCGTACATGATGCCAGATGTCCGCAAAGACAGCGCATCAGAACAACATCTTGCATCTGAATGGTTCCGATAGAAACTGAACAGTTACACCTTATGTAGCATTCCGAGCGGTTTCGCACCACACGATGTTGCGAAACGGCCAGGCGGCTGCAGTCCCTGCAGTCGGAGAACGAGACGCTGAAGGCGGACCTCACCGCGACCCTGTCCGGAATGCGGGCCGACATGGCAAAACACCGGGCGGACGCCGCCAACCGGGAAGCCCGGCTGATCCTGGCGGTGGCCGTCATCGTCGGTGTCGGCCTGACCATCTTCGGCTTCCTGACCGCCCCGCCCGCCTAACGCCGCGGGCACCATCGCCATATTCAATGCGTGGCCACGCTCTTGGCGAGGTCCTCCCGGCTTTGCGGGGAGTCGTCCAGCCCCGCTGAGCCAGCGCCGGTGCCGGCGCCCGGCGGCTTCAGCCCGTCCCGTGCGTGACGGCGAGCCGGCGCCGGATCTCGTCGAACTGCCCGGGGCCCGCGTAGCGGACCGTCACGGACCCCCCGCCGTCCGGCGCGGGGTCGACGCGGACCCTCATGCCGAGCGCCGCCGCCAGGTCCCGCTCCGCCGCCCGCGTGTCGGCGTCCTTCTGCGCGCGCGCGCGGCGCTTCCGCGGCGCCCGCGCGTCCCGGGCCAGCGCCTCCGCCTGGCGCACCGACAGCCCCTCCGCGGCCACCCGCCGCGCCAGCGCCTCGGGGTCCGCCGCCCCGGCCAGCGCCCGCGCGTGCCCCGCCGACAGCGCCCCGGACCGCACCAGCCCCTGCACCGCCTCCGGAAGCGACAGGAGCCGCAGCAGGTTCGCCACGTGGCTGCGGCTCTTGCCCAGCGCCCGCGCCAGCGCCTCCTGCGTGTGCCCGAAGCGCTCCGTCAGCTCCCGAAGGCCCGCCGCCTCCTCGACCGCGTTCAGGTCGGCCCGCTGCACGTTCTCCACGAGCGCCACCTCCAGCGCCTCCGCGTCGCCGAGGTCGCGCACCACGGCGGGCACCGCGTGCACCCGCGCCCGCTGCGCCGCCCGCCAGCGCCGCTCGCCGGCCACGATCTCGTACCGGCCCGCCGCGCGCGGGTGCGGCCGGAGCACGAGGGGCTGAACGACCCCCCGCTCCCGGATCGAGGCCGCCAGCTCCGCCAGCGCCGCCTCCGCGAACGCCCGGCGCGGCTGCACCGGGCTCGGCGAGATCAGGTCCACCGGAACCAGGCCATCCCCCGCACCCGCGGCGCCCGAAACCCCCGACGGCGCCGCCTCAAGGTCGGACATGAGAGCTGAAATCCCTCGCCTCGGCGCCAGCCCGCGCCGCGGATCAGCCTTTCCCTTGGCCATGGTCCCGCTCCTCTCCGTGCATGGGCTGCGCCCGCTTCGATAGCATTTCCTCCGCCAGAGCGCGATAGGCCAAGGCTCCCTTTGATGCCGGTTCGTAGCTGATCACCGGCATCGCGTATCCCGGGGCCTCGGAGATGCGCACGTTCCGCGGCACGACCGTATCGTAGACAAGGTCTCCCAGGGTCTCCCGTGCATCGCTTGCCACCTGCTGGCTGAGCTTGTTTCGTCCGTCATGCATGGTCAGCAGTATTCCCTCGATGCGCAGGTCCGGATTGGCCGTTTCGCGCACGCGCCGAAGGGTCAGCATCAGCTGCGACAGCCCTTCCAGCGCCAGGAACTCGGTCTGCAGCGGAACCAGGAGCGAATCTGCGGCCACCATGGCGTTCACTGTCAGGAGATTGAGCGCCGGCGGGCAGTCGATCAGGACGAAGTCCAGGCCCAGCGCGTCCGCCTCAGGCCGTCTCAGCGCGTTGCGCAGCAGGAAGCTGCGCTGCTTCATCGAGACCATCTCGATGTCTGCGGAGCTCAGGTCCGTCGTGCCGGGGGCCACATGAAGCTTCTCGACGCCGCAATCCTGCACCACGTGCCGCAGCTCCACGCCTTCGAGAATCAGGTCGTATGTCGTGCGCTTCCGGCGCTCGTACCCGATTCCCAGCCCGGTCGAGGCGTTGCCCTGGGGGTCGAGGTCGACCAGGAGAGTCCCGTGTCCCGATTCAGCGAGCGCGGCCCCGAGGTTTATCGCGGTTGTCGTCTTCCCGACGCCGCCTTTCTGGTTGGCGATCGCGATGATGTGCGGCCGTGGTTTCCGCTCAGGCACGCCTTATTCCCCCGATTCTCAGGATGACGGCTTCCTCGTCCGTCTGGCTCCGGCATGTTTCGCAATCAAAGCGCCAGCGTTCAAGCGCCTGCCTTATCTCTTGCCGCGCGTTCTTCCCTTTCGGCAGGATCGCGCGGCCACCGGGCTTCAGGTGGCGACGCACGTGACCGAGAAGCCGCCCGAGAGGCGCCAGGGCTCGTGCAGACACCACGTCGCCGCATTGCGGCTGCACGTCTTCAAGCCGCTCGGAAACGACCTTGAAACCGGCTGTTCGCCGCGACAGCATGCCGAGAAATTCGGCCTTTCTCTGATCGGCCTCGATCAGGACGGTCTCGGTCACGTCCCTTGTCATGACGGCGACAACAGCTCCGGGAAAGCCGCCGCCGCTCCCGAGGTCGACCCAGCGGCTGGCCGGGGGCGCCAGTCGGATCAGCTGGGCCGAATCAAGAAAGTGCCGCGTCCACAGCGAGTCGATCGTCCCCGAAGAGACGAGGTTCATGCGCGGATTCCACTTTCTCAGCAGCTCGGCGTGAGTCTCGAGCATCGCCAATGTTTCACGTGAAACATTCATCCGGGCGCAAAACTCCGCCTTTCCGGTCATGATGCAATGCTTTGGCCCTTGCGAAGCCTTGCCAGAATCAGCGTCAGCGCGGCGGGGGTCATGCCTTCGACACGCCCGGCCTGCCCCAGCGTTTCCGGACGCACCGCCGTCAGCCTCTGCCGCAGCTCGTTGGAGAGCCCGCTCAGGATCCCGTAATCGAAGTCCGCCGGAATCGCGTGCGCCTCATCGCGCCGGAGGCTCCTCACGTCCCTGGCCTGGCGCGTCACGTATTTCGCGTAAAGCGCATCGCGCTTGAGCTGCACCTGGATGTCCGCATCGATATCCGAAAGCTCCGGCCGCAGGATCCGGAGAGATTCAAAGTCGACGTCCGCAAAGGCCAGCAGGTCGGGCCCCGTTCGCACAGGACCGCCCCTGGAAATCCGGATTCCGGCATTCGCGGCCTCGGCCGCGGAAACGCGCACCTTTTCGAGGCGCTCCCTTCCGGATGCCAGCGCATCCATCTTTTCGGCGAATCTGCATTGCCGCGCCCCGCCAACGCATCCGAGCCTGATTCCGAAAGGGGTCAGGCGCTGGTCCGCGTTGTCCGCCCGCAGGGAAAGCCTGAATTCCGCGCGGGACGTGAACATCCTGTAGGGCTCGGTCACGCCTCGGGTCACGAGATCGTCGATCATGACGCCGACATAAGAGGACTCGCGCGAGAACCTGGCCGGCTCGAATCCCTGCGCATCGGCAGCCGCGTTGAGACCGGCGACGAGTCCCTGCGCGGCGGCCTCCTCGTATCCCGTTGTTCCGTTGATCTGGCCGGCAAAATAGAGGCCTTCGACATCCCGAAGCCTCAATGTCGACGCCAGTGCCCTCGGATCGACATAGTCGTACTCGATGGCGTAGCCTGGCTGGACGATCTCCGCCCGTTCCAGTCCCGCCATCGAACGAACGTAGTCGTTCTGCGCGTCTTCCGGCAACGAGGTCGAAAGCCCGTTGGGATAAACCAGGTCGCTGTCCAGGCCTTCGGGCTCCAGGAACACCTGGTGCGAGGCCTTGTCCGGGAAACGCACCACCTTGTCCTCTATGGACGGGCAGTATCTCGGCCCGACGCCCTTGATGCCGCCCCCGTACATCGCGGACCGGCCAAGGTTGTCCAGAACGATGCGATGCGTCCGCGCGTTCGTGCGCGTGATCCCGCAGGAGATCTGCCGGGTTTCCGCACGTCGCGTCAGGAAGGAGAAGAACACGGGATCAGCGTCGCTTGGCTGCATCTCCAGCACGTCCCAGTCAATGGAGGACATGCGCAACCGTGGAGGCGTTCCCGTCTTCAGCCGCCCAAGGGGCAGACCGAATCCGTCGATCCGCTCTGCCAGGGCCACCGATGGCGCATCGCCCATGCGCCCCCCCGGACGCGACACGGTGCCGACATGGATCGTTCCGCGCAGGAAAGTTCCCGTGGTCAGCACGGTTGCCGCAGCCCTGATCCTCGATCCGTCCGCAAGAACGACCCCGACGACACGTGACCCTTCCATGATGAAGTCCGTCACTTCGCCTTCAAGGATCCTGATTCCCGGACGGTCCGCCAGTTCTGCGAGCATTGCGGCACGATAGAGCTTCCGATCAGCCTGGGCGCGCGGTCCCTGCACCGCCGGTCCCTTGCGCCGGTTCAGAAGCCGGAACTGAATTCCTGCCCGATCCGCCACACGACCCATGACTCCGTCGAGCGCATCTATTTCCCGTACGAGGTGCCCCTTGCCAAGGCCGCCGATCGCCGGATTGCAAGACATGACGCCTATGCCGTCCCGCGACAGCGTGACAAGGACGACGCGCGCGCCCCGGCGCGCAGCTGCATGGGCGGCCTCTGCGCCTGCATGGCCGCCGCCGACCACAACCACGACTGGCCGAGACTGTTTCACGTGAAACACCGCTTGCTACTTGCCAATGCAAAAGTTGGCGAAGACGTCGTCGAGCACATGCTCAACATCCACGCGGCCGACAAGGGAATCAAGCGCGCGGATCGCCGACCGGATCTCCTCGGCGGCGATTTCCGCCTGATCCACGCCGCTTTCCAGTTGCACCGTCGCTCGCTGCAGGGACTCGACCGCTCTCTTCATCGCGGTCCGATGGCGCGCCCTGATGGCAAGCCCCGCCGCGCTTGCCCGCGATTCCAGCCGGCCGCCGATCTCGTCAACCAGCCAGTCCAGGCCTGCGCCGGTCTCCGCGGAAAAGTCTCCTTCGCGAATGTCCGACTTTGGAACGGCGAGTATGTCGTCTTCACGGAGCTCGATTGCCGGAGCCTCTGAACGGGCCTCCACGAGAACCACCCGAAGATCCGCCTGTTCCGCCCGCTCGCGGGCCTTGGCGACTCCAAGGACCTCGATTTCGTCACGCCCTGCCCGAAGCCCTGCGGTGTCCAGCACCGTGACAGGCAGTCCCCGCAGCTCCATTCGAACTTCGATGACGTCGCGCGTCGTGCCGGCGACGTCCGAGGTGATCGCGGCATCCCGACCGGCGAGCGCGTTCAGAAGCGTCGACTTCCCCACGTTCGGAGGCCCGATGATCGCCACTTCGAAACCGTCACGGATCCGCTCTGCAATTCCGGTGCCCGCACTCTCCGCGTGAAGGTCGGAAATGACATGCGCGACCAGTTCCCCGACGTCCGTCCCGACGTCCGATGGCAAGTCCTCGTCTGCAAAGTCGATGGTCGCCTCAAGCAGGGCCGCCGCCCTGACCAGTCCCGACCGCCAGCCTGCCGCCCGCGCTCCCAGAGCGCCCGAGAGAACCCGCAGCGCTTGCCGCCTTTGCGCCTCGGTTTCCGCCTCGATGAGATCCGAGAGGCCTTCGACCTGGGAAAGATCGAGCCGCTGGTTCTCCAGGGCCCGCCGCGTGAACTCTCCGGGCTCCGCGAGCCTGTGGCCGGACAGCCCGCCGAGAACCCGCAGTACCGCATCGACGGTCGCCAGGGAGCCGTGCAGGTGAAGTTCGGCAACGTCCTCGCCCGTGGCGCTGTGCGGCCCTGGACACCAGAGGACGAGCCCTTCGTCCAGAATGGAGTCGCCGTTCGAAAGGACCCGGAAAGACGCGCGCCTCGGCTCTGGCCGGCTGCCTGTCAGCCAGTCCAGCGCGGCTCCCGCTTCCGGCCCCGAGAGCCGTATGACGGCTATGCCGGACTTCCCCCGGGCGCTGCTGAGGGCGAATATTGTGTCATAATGACTAAACATATGACGCCGCTTCCACTCTGAAGTGCAACATCAGCCAGCGAGGGGCGAAGCCCGAGCGGCGGCGGTCCCTTCACCGGGAGGCGTAGCCAGTCTTCCGGGGCGGTGCAAGCCCTGCCGGGCGCTGTCCGCGGCCCGCCGGACGCAGGGAGGGCGGAGCCCGACCGGAGGACGGCGGGCCGCGGACAGCGCGCATCTCCCCTCGGAGCCGCCCCCGGCGGCCCCGGAACGGCCCCCTCAGGGCGGCTGCGCCTGGTGGAAGGCCTCGGACGGGGTGAGGTAGCCCAGCGCCTTCCTCGGACGTGCGTTCAGCCGGTCCTGGACGGCCTTCACGGCCTCGTCCGTCACCTTGCGGAAGTCCGTGCCCTTCGGGAACCACTCCCGCACCAGCCCGTTCACGTGCTCGTCCGTGCCGCGCTCCCAGGAGTGGTACGGGCGCGCGAAGAAGAACCCCGCGCCCAGCGCCTCGGCCACCCTGGCATGGCCCGCGAACTCCTTGCCGTTGTCCGCGGTGACCGTGTGCACGGGGAGAGGGCCCAGCATGCCGGTCATGGCCGAGCCGACCGCGTCCGCCGTCTTCCTCTCGACCCTTTCGAGCAGCGTGTACTTGGACGCCCTGTCCACCAGGGAGACAAGCGCGCCGCTGTGGCCCTTGCCAACGATGGTGTCGGCCTCCCAGTCGCCGACCCGTTCCTTCGCCTCCACGACGTCCGGGCGCTCGGAGATGTCCACCCGGCCCGGGATGCGGCCGCGGCCCGCGTGGGCGCCGCCCTTCCGGTTCGGCTTCCTGCCGCGGCGGCGGAGATGCCGCCAGAGACCGCCGCCGGCCTTCCGGTCGGCGTGGATGCGCTCGTAGATCCACTGCCGCCCCGCCATCGGCTCGCCCTCCTTGCGGAGGCGCCCGCTGACCTGCTCGGGGCCCGGCCCTCGGCCAGCCGCTCCTCCGCCATGCGCCACAGCTCCGGCGTCATCTTGCGCGCCACCGACGAGGCCGCGCTGCGGCGCCTGTCCGACTTGCGCTGGGCTTGCTTGTGGCGGTAGCCGCGCCTGCCGGAGTTGCGCCGCACCTCGCGCCAGACCGTCGTGCGGTCGCGGCCGAGCTGGCGGGCGATCGCCGGGCCGGAAAGCCCGCTTTTCCTCAGGGCGTGGATCTGGCAGCGTTCCGCATAGGTCAGGTGGCGATGGCCCTCGGGCATGACAGTCTCCTTGCTTCATCACAGGGACTGTCGTCGCCGCCTGGCCGATTCGCAACATCATGTGTCGCCGAACGACCAGGAACACTGCATCAGGTGTTGCACTTCAGAGTGGAACGGGGGTGAAAAAAAAATGAAATCAGGCATTCATCGAATCGAAGAATTGAGCGTTTGTCTTTGTCTGCTTCAACTTCGACAACAGGAACTCAATGGCGTCGGTCGTTCCCATCGGGTTCAGGATCCGTCTCAGCACGAAAGTCTTCTGCAGGTCGTTCTTGTCGACAAGCAGATCCTCCTTCCGCGTTCCGGACTTTAGGATGTCCATCGCGGGATAGACGCGCTTGTCCGCGACTTTCCGGTCCAGAACGATCTCGCTGTTGCCCGTCCCCTTGAACTCCTCGAAGATCACCTCGTCCATCCTGCTGCCGGTCTCTACGAGCGCCGTCGCGATGATGGTCAGGGATCCGCCCTCCTCTATGTTTCTTGCCGCGCCGAAAAAGCGCTTCGGGCGCTGCAGCGCGTTTGCGTCCACGCCGCCGGTCAGGACCTTTCCGGACGATGGCACGACCGTGTTGAACGCGCGCCCCAGGCGGGTGATCGAGTCAAGCAGGATCACAACATCCCGCTTGTGCTCCACAAGGCGCTTGGCCTTCTCGATCACCATGTCGCTCACCGCGACGTGACGGCTGGCAGGCTCGTCGAAGGTCGAGGAGATCACTTCGCCCTTCACCGACCTTTGCATGTCGGTGACCTCCTCGGGACGCTCGTCGATCAGGAGCACGATCAGGTAGCATTCCGGATGATTGGTCTCGATCGAGTGCGCGATGTTCTGGAGAATCACCGTCTTTCCCGTCCTGGGCGGGGCGACGATCAGAGACCTCTGGCCCTTTCCGACCGGCGCAACAAGGTCGATGACCCGGGCTGACCTGTCCTTGATAGTCGGATCCTCTATCTCCATCGTCAGCCGTTCGTCCGGATACAAAGGCGTGAGATTGTCGAAGCTCACCTTGTGACGCGCCCTGTTCGGATCCTCGAAGTTGATCTTCTCCACGTTCGTCATCGCGAAGTACCGTTCGCTGTCGTTCGGTTCGCGGATGACGCCCTCGACCGTGTCGCCGGTGCGCAGAGCGAACTGCCGGATCATGTCGGGCGAAACGTAGATGTCGTCCGGGCCGGGCAGGTAGTTCGCTTCCGGCGAGCGCAGGAATCCGAATCCGTCCTGAAGGACCTCCAGAACGCCATCGCCCCCGATCGTCCAGTCCTCGTCCGCGCGTTCCTTGAGTATCGAGAACATCATCTCGCCCTTGCGCATGGTCGAGGCGTTCTCGATCTCGAGATCCTCTGCGAGATCCAGGAGTTCCTTCGGCGACTTGGACTTAAGTTCAGAGAGATTGAGGCGATCAGCCATGACGAAGCCTTTCGGGCGTCCGCGGCACGCGCGGAAGGTGAACGGGATTGCAGAACGGCTCTCGATGCCAGGACGACACCTGATGAACGCGTCTAGTCAACGTCGGACGGCAAGTCAACAACCGTCAGAACTTCACCACGACCGAAACGACAATAACGATCATCAGGACCGTCGGCACCTCGTTCATCAGCCGGTACTGCCGGCCGCTGAGCGCATTCGTTCCGGCCTCCAAGGCCTTCCGTCTCCGGGACAGCCAATGATGGAACCAGGTCATCGCGAGCACCGCCGCGAGCTTCGGCCAAGGCCATGCCTGCGACCAGTCAACGGTTCCCGGAACAAGAACCAGCGCAACCCCGAAGATCCATGTCGCCATCATCGCAGGGTTCATGATGACGCGCATAAGCCGCCTCTCCATCATCACGAAGATGTCATTGCTTCCGGCACTGCGGCCTGCCTGCTCCACGTGATGGACGAAGAGGCGAGGAAGGTACAAGAGGCCCGCCATCCATGAAATGACCGAAATGACATGAAGAGACTTCAGCCAGGGATATGCGGATGTCATGACTTCAATCATTCCCCAAGCCTGTGCTACCTTCTCCGACAAGATTCAAGGATTCGAAAGGTTGTGATGGAAGTAAGACATGGGAACAAGTGGAATTCATGTCATATGACCTGACTTATGCACACGTGTCAACGTCAGCGCGCGCGGTTGCAGCGAATCGCCGGGACATCTCGTTTCCTCCATTGATATGAACATTTTATCGTGTTTGCGCGGATCGTTGAACTGTGGATCTTCTCTGGAAAACCCTTGGAAAAAAGGGTTGTCCACATGTCGCGCGAACCGTTTTTCCACGGTGGACAAGTCTTGAGCGGAACAGGCCGAAAGAGTCGTCCCGAGACGCGGAGAGGCGTCCAGGCCGGTTCCTGCCATGATTCAAACAGGGCATGCATCGAGAACCGCACAGGGTTATCCACATGCCGGAAAGCTTGATTCTCGCCTCGGGCTCGGCTGCGCGCGCTGAATTGCTGCGTCGGGCAGGCGTCCGCTTCGTCACCAGGCCGGCGCGGGTCGACGAAGACGCGATCCGGGACGGTCTTCAGAACTGCGGCGCCCGCCCTCGTGACATCGCGGACGCGCTTGCGGAAGCGAAGGCGCGCAAGGTGGCGTCAAGGCACCCGGAAGGGCTTGTTCTCGGCGCCGACCAGGTCCTCGAATTCGAAGGGCGCGTCCTCTCCAAGCCGGAGACCCGGGAAGACGCGGTCCGTCGGCTCATGTCAATGCGCGGCGTCGAGCACGAGCTTCATTCCGCCGCGGTCATCTATCAAGGCGCGCGCCCGATCTGGCGGCACGCTGGCCGGGCAAGGCTGAAAGCGGGAACGCGGTCGGACGCGTGGATAGAAGGCTACGTCGACCGGAACTGGGAGCGCGTCCGGAGCTCCGCAGCCGCTTACAGGATCGAGGACGAAGGCATTCGCCTCTTTGACCGCATCGACGGCGACCATTTCGTCGTTCTCGGCCTGCCTTTGCTGGAAGTCTTGTCCTATCTGGCGCAGCGGGGCACGCTGACGTCATGACGGCCCCCGGTCGAATTCCCCTTGCCGGCGTGATCGGCTCGCCCGTCGCTCATTCAAGGTCGCCGCGGATATTCAGTCACTGGCTGACCCGCTCGGGCGTCCCGGGTCACTACATCCCGATGGATGTCTCCGAAGATGACCTGAAGACCGCCATCCGCGCTCTTCCAAGACTCGGATTCGTCGGTGCCAACGTCACGATTCCGCACAAGGAGCGTGTTCTGGAGGTTGCGGATCTGGTGTCCGACGCGGCCGACGCGGCCGGTTCCGCGAACACGCTGTCGTTTCGTGACGATGGCACGGTCCATGCGGACAGCACGGACGGCTACGGCTTCATGGAGAACCTGCGCAGCAACGTTCCCGGCTGGAGCCCCGATCAGGGGCCGGCTGCGGTTCTTGGCGCGGGAGGGGCCGCGCGCGCGGTTGTCGCATCTCTCTTGGACGCAGGGGCCGGGGAGGTCCGCCTGTCAAACCGAACGCGCGCGCGCAGCGACAGTCTGAGGCGGGAATTCGGCGCGAGGGTTCGGGTTCACGACTGGAGTGAGGCCGGCGACATGCTCAAGGGCGCAAGGACGGTCGTCAACGCGACTTCGCTTGGCATGGTCGGCCACGACAGGCTGAAAGTGCCGCTTGGCGGGCTGTCCCGCGACGCCGTGGTTACGGATCTGGTCTACGTGCCTCTCGAGACCGAGCTCCTTGCGCAGGCACGCCGCATCGGATGCAGGACGGCCGACGGTCTCGGAATGCTTCTTTTCCAGGCCGCGCCCGGCTTCGAAAGCTGGTTCGGGATCGCGCCGCATGTTGACGAGCGTCTGCGGCTGGCCGTTCTCTCGTGACCCGTCCGGTCGTCATCGGGCTCACCGGGTCCGTCGGCATGGGAAAGACGACCACGGCGGGCATGTTCCGGGACGCCGGGATCCCGGTCTGGGACGCTGACGCCGCCGTGCGTCGCCTTTACGGCAAGGGCGGCGCGGCCGTCGGGCCGGTCGGGTCGCTCAATCCCGCAGCGATCCGCGACGACGCGGTAGACCGGGGAGCGCTTTCAGACTGGATTGCGCGGGACGGCGCCGCCCTGGACAGGATCGAGCGCGCCGTCCACCCTCTGGTGCGTGCCGATCGCGGGAGATTCGTTGACGCCGCGACTGCGCCGGTCGTTCTGGTCGACATTCCCCTTCTCTTCGAGACCGGCGCGGAAGGGAGCGTGGACGTCGTCGTCGTCGCGTCAGCGTCGGAAGGCGTGCAGCGCAACCGCGTCCTGGCGCGGCCGGGATGGACGGAGGAGAAATTCGCGCGGATCGCGTCCAGGCAGATGCCGGACGCCGAAAAGCGCCGTCGCGCCGACTACGTCATCGAGACGACGACTCTTGAAGCCGCCCGCAGGTCCGTTCATGATGTGGTTGAGCGGATCAAGGCCGGGCGGGCTCATGAGAGAAATTGTCCTCGACACGGAGACAACGGGCCTTGATCCGGGTTCAGGCGACCGCATCGTCGAGATCGGCGCCGTCGAGCTGCTCGGCCACGTTCCGACGGGAGAGACCTATCACCAATACGTCAATCCGGAGCGTGAGGTGCCCAAGGAGGCGGTCGATGTTCATGGCCTCACCAGCGACTTTCTGAGCGGAAAGCCGTCATTCGGCGAAATTGCGCAGGATTTCCTGACGTTCATCGGCGACGCGACGCTGGTCATCCACAACGCGGCTTTCGACATGAAGTTCCTGAACGCGGAGCTCCGCTGGCTCTCTTTGCCCCAGATCGATGACGGACGAACGATCGACACCCTCGAGATCGCCCGAAGGAAGTTCCCCGGATCGCCCGCATCGCTTGACGCGCTGTGCCGGCGCTTCGGCATCGACAACTCCAGGCGCGCCCTGCACGGGGCGCTGCTCGACAGCAGGATCCTGGCGGAACTGTATCTCGAACTGATCGGGGGCAGGCAGCCGGACCTGCTGCTTTCCGGCAAGGACGAGGAGACGGCGGCGCCCGAGACGGGCGAACAGTGGCGACCGGGTCCGCGCCCGTCCCGGCTTGAGCCGCGCATGACGCGTGAGGAAGAGAAGGCCCACGCGGAATTCGTCTCCGGGCTGGGCGAGGGCTCGCTCTGGCACCGCTTCAGCTAGGGCCCGTTGACAGTCATGTCGCCGCCACCACGCCGGCGACGAGGTAGATCCCCGCCTCGTACCGCGTCGCGACCGCCCGGAACCCCTTGATCTTCGAGAAGAAGTTCTCCACCAGGTGCCGCCACCCGTACACCTCCCGGCCGTGCGCCCGCGGCGCCGTCCGGCTCCGCCTCGACGGGACCGCCGCCTCCGCCCCGCGTTCCGCCAGGTCCTCGAGCAGCCGGTCCGCGCCGGACGCCCTGTCGCCGACCAGCGCCCCGAACGCGAGGCCGCCGGGAAGCCCCGGCACCCCCTCGGGCCGTGCGCCTGGCCGGGAAGGACCGTGAAGCGGACAGGGCATCCCGGCGCGTCCGCGACGGCCACGGCCCTGCCCGTCAGGCCGCCCCGGGAGCGGCCGGTCCCCTGGCCCGAGGTCCCCCTCTTGCGCCCGCCGCCTTCCGGTGCGCCCGGACCACCGTGCCGCCGCCGGACACGAACTCAAGGCCGGACTCCTCGGACAAGGCGTCGGAAACGCGCGCGAAGACCCCCGGAAGCGGCCGGCGCCGGAACCGCCTGGAGACGCCGTCCCGGTTCCCGGACCGCTCGGGGAGGCCGCGCCACGGCGACCCCGTGCGGAACCGCCACGGCACCGCCTCCATGAAGCGGCGGCTGTCCGCCGCCGTGCCGCCGGGGTCGGACGCCCTGCCCGGCAGCATGTCCCCGGTCCGCGCCCGCATGGCGCCGGCCGTCACCGTCCAGTCTGCATTCATGACGCCGACTGCCTTCCTGCCCGGGCCGCCTTTCCGGCGGTCGTCGGGACAGGACGCGGCATGGGGCCGGACGATTCGCAAGACAACTGTCAACGGGCCCTGGCCCGCGTTTCCGCGTCCGTTTTCCCCTTCCGCTGCTGCTTGACCCGCTCCCTGTAGAGCGTGACGAAGTCTATGGCGTCCAGGTTCAGCGGCGGGAAGCCGCCGTCTCGCGTGATGTCGCTGACGATCCGGCGCACGAAAGGAAACATCATCCGCGGGCACTCGATCATCAGGAATGGATGCAACCCCTGGCTGGCGACGTTCTTGACCTGAAAGATCCCCACGTATTCGAGCTCCAGGAGGAACAGGACATTGTCGCTGTCCCTGTCTTTCGAGGAAATGCCGTACTTGGATGCAACCTGGAACATGCCGTCATCGTCCATCTTCCGCGAATCGAGCGCGACCTGGACCTGGAAGTCCGGCCGGACCTCCGTGCTGACGGGGTTCCGCGTGACGATGTTCTCGAACGAAAGGTCGCGAATGAACTGCCCGAGAACCTTCATTTGCGGGACCTGCGGTTCTGGTGGCGCCGAACCGTTGTCTTTCTTGGCCATTGCCGGACTCCGATGGCTGCCTTGACGCGTGCGGGCTTCTATCAGAACGTTCCGGGCCGCTCAATGCCGCTTCCCGCCGTCGAAAGCGTCGTCGAGCCTATCGAACGCTCCCTCAACGACGTCGGCGTCCCGTGACCGCGCGGAAGACCGGGCCGCGAACCGCCGCACGGCCAGCCGGTCCGTGGCGAAGCGGAACGCTGCACGCCTGACCGCCGGGACCATCATTGCCAGCCCGATCGCGTCCGTGAGGAAGCCGGGCGTCAGGAGAAGGGCCCCGGAAAGGAGAACCATGGCCCCATGGGCAAGAGGTTCGGTCGGATCCTTCAGGTCCTGAAGGCTGTCACGCAGATCTGACAGCACAAGAAGGCCCTGGCCGCGCATCAGCGCGGCTCCGAGAGCGGCAGTCACGATCACGGCGACGAGCGTCAGGCCCAGGCCGATGGCTCCGCCCACCTGCACGAAAAGCGCGATTTCGCACAGCGGCACCGCCAGAAACAGCAAGAACAGGCGCACTTGCATGTCCTCCGTTGAAGGCATCAGGTGGACTCGGGCACCAACTCGCCCTAGATATGTGCCTGTCGACGGAAATCCAGTTCCTTGTCGTTGTGAGGCAGAATGAGCTCTTCAGTATTCCAGCTTCTGGTTCTTGCTGGCGTCGCCCTGTTCCTGATCTTCAAGCTGCGAAGCGTTCTGGGGACGAGGGGGGGCTTCGAGAAGCCGCCGTTTGTCCGGGATCGCGCCGGAACCCGGCCGGAGTTCGATGTCATCGAGGGCGGGCCGGATGCGGACGTCACCGACTTCGTGGCGGCCGGATCTCCCAGTGCCAAGGCGCTCTCGGCAATGAAGGAGGCCGAGCCGGACTTCATGGTCGCGTCCTTTCTGGAAGGCGCGCGAGAGGCTTTCGAGCTGATTCTCATGGCGTTCGAGAACGGGGACATCTCGGAGGTCGAAGGCCTGATTTCCGAAGAGATCGAGAAGTCCTTCGCGCCCGTTTTCCTTGCCCGCCAAGAACGCCGGGTCACGGTCGAGGCGAGTCTCGTCGCGATTCGCGACGTCACCCTGAAGGAGGCCGCCTTCGACCGGGATTCCGGCCTGGCCGAGCTGACGGTTGGCTTCGTCTGCGAGCTGACCTCCGCGGTCAAGGACCACGCGGGCAAGGTCGTGGAAGGCGATCCCAACGAGATAAAGCGCCAGAAGCATGTCTGGACCTTTGCCCGGAACATGGGCGAGAACGATCCGAACTGGCAGCTGGTCGCCACGATGGAATGACCCGGAAGCCTCGCGCCCTGAGCCCTGACGAGGAGCGTCTCTGGCAGCGCGTTGCGGGCAGCGCCATGCGGCTTGGCAAGAAGCCGGCAGGAAAGGTTCCGCAGGACATTCGCAAGGGGCGGCCCCGGACCGGGAAGGCGTTCGCGGTCCCGGAGTTCCGCATCGGCGAGAAGGCGGCGACCGCCCCTGCCGAGAATCCTGTTCCCGCCCGCTCCGTGATTCGCGTCGACCGGAAGAAGCTCGCGCGCATGAGGCGAGGGAAGGTCGTGCCGGACGCGCGAATCGACCTTCACGGCAAGACCGCTGCCGAAGGAAGGGCGGCACTTGCCTCGTTTCTGCTGAATGCGCATATGGAAGGCCATCGGACGGTTCTTGTGATCACAGGAAAGGGCCGCGAGAAGGACGGTGCCGGACCGGTTCCGGAAAGGCGCGGAATCCTCCGCCAGCTTCTCCCGCAATGGACTTCGATCCCGCCTCTCGACCAGGTGGTTCTGCAGTGCGTCGAAGCGCACCCGCGGCACGGCGGCTCCGGCGCGTTCTATGTCTGTCTTGCGCGATGCAGGTAGGCGCGCGCGCAAATCTGTGATCACGAAAGGGCTTCGCGCGAAAGGCGGCTGGCGGGCGCGCCGGCTGCGCGGGATTCACAGAATGTAGCGGCTCATGTCGGCGCTTTTCGCGAGCTCGCCGAGATGCTCTTCCACGAACGCCGCATCCGCCGTCACAGAGATCGAGGGCTGGTCCGGTGCCGAGAAGGACAGGTCCTCGAAGACGCGTTCGAGAACCGTGTGGAGACGCCGCGCCCCGATGTCCTCGACAGACCGGTTCACCTCCGCCGCGATTCTGGCGAGGGCGGCGATGCCGTCTTCGCTGAACGACACGTCCACGTCCTCCGTCGCCATCAGCGCGGAATACTGTCGCGTGAGGGCGTTGTCTGTTTCGGTCAGGATGCGCACGAAATCCTGTTCGGTGAGCGCGCGCAGGCTGACGCGGATGGGAAGGCGCCCCTGAAGCTCGGGCAAGAGGTCGGACGGTTTCGCGACGTGGAAGGCGCCGGACGCAATGAACAGGATATGGTCCGTCTTGACCGCGCCGTGCTTGGTGGAGACCGTCGTGCCCTCGATGAGAGGCAGGAGATCCCTCTGCACGCCTTCACGGGAAATGTCCGCCCCCCGCGTTTCCGAACGCGCCGTGACCTTGTCGATCTCGTCGAGGAAGACGATTCCGTCTTCCTCGACGGCACGGAGCGCCTGCCTGGCGATCGCTTCGTCGTCAAGCAGCCTGTCCCCCTCCTCGCCGACCAGAACGTCATAGGACTGCGCCACGGTCATCGACTTCTTCACCTTGCGGTCTGAAAGGCCCTTGCCGAAAATGCTGCCGAGATCGATCGCAAGACCGCCCTGTCCGGGCGGCAGTCCGGGGATCTCCATGCCTGCGAACGGGCTCGACTGATCCTGGACCTCCAGCTCGATCACGGTGTCGTCCAGCTCGCCGCTCATCAGCTTCCTGCGAAACATTTCCCGGGTCTGCGCGCGGGCGCCCTCACCTGCGATCGCGTCGAGAACGCGATCCTCGGCCGCGCGACGCGCCTTGTCCTCGACCTCCTCGCGCATGCGCTCCCGCGTCATGTTCATCGACGCCTCGACCAGATCCCGGACAATCTGCTCCACGTCCCGGCCCACGTAGCCGACTTCGGTGAACTTCGTGGCCTCCACCTTCAGGAACGGCGCTTTCGCGAGGCGCGCAAGGCGGCGGGAGATCTCGGTCTTTCCCACGCCCGTCGGCCCGATCATCAGGATGTTCTTCGGATACACCTCGTCGCGAATGTCGTCGGGCAGCCGCCTTCGCCGCCACCGGTTCCTCAGCGCAACGGCAACCGCGCGCTTTGCGTCCCTCTGTCCTACGATGAAGCGATCGAGTTCCGATACGATTTCCCTGGGCGTGAGGTCAGTCATTGGGCGTTCCTTGCAAGCCCCGCCTATCTAGGATCGTTGCAGGCAAACGCAAGCGGATCACGGAACATGACGTTGACGTTGTTCATGATGACAGGGACGCCCCGTCGTGCGATCAGGGTCGTTGACCGGTTCCTGAGACAGGGAGACAGAGACCATGATCGCGCGCCGCACACTCCTGGCCTCGCTTGCGGCCGTCGGCCTGAGCTCTCGGCTTGCATGGGCGCAGAGCGTCCGGACCGGCACGTTCTCAGGGCGCTCTGGGCACGTCACCACCGGCGCGGCGATCCTGGAAGGCAGTACGCTCACGCTTGGCGACGACTTCGCCCTCGACCGTGCGCCCGATCCCGTCGTCGGCCTCGGGCGCGACGGAAGATGGGATCCGAACACCTACATGGGCGGTCTCGTGCGCAAGCGCGGACGGCAGGAATACGCCTTGCCGGCCGGAATCGATGCGGCGGACTACAACGAAGCGTACATCTGGTGCCGTGCGGCGGACGTGCCCCTTGGAATCGCGCCGCTGAACTGAGGCCGGTTGCGCCGCCTCCGGCGCGGAAGCGCCAGATAGCGGCCTGCTTACCGCCCGCTATATGACCTCGACCGTCAGGTTGCCGTTGGTGTAGACGCATATGTCTGCCGCGATCGCCATCGCCTTGCGCGCAATGTCCTCGGCGCCGCCTTCACCGTCCATCAGCGCCCGGGCCGCCGCCGCCGCGTAGTTTCCGCCCGAGCCGATGGCCGCGACGTCGTGCTCGGGCTCAAGGACGTCGCCGGCTCCCGTGACCACGTAGAGCGCCGATCCGTCAGTGACGATCAGCATCGCTTCAAGCTTCTGCAGGAACTTGTCCGTGCGCCAGTCCTTGGCGAGATCGACGCAGGCGCGCTGCAGCTTGCCCGGCGACGCCTCGAGCTTCGCCTCCAGCCGTTCCAGGAGCGTGAATGAATCCGCCGTCGAGCCGGCGAACCCGGCGACCACCTCGTGGCCGCCGGGCCTCAGCCGGCGCACCTTCGTCGCCGATCCCTTGATCACGGTATCGCCCAGGCTCACCTGCCCGTCGCCCGCGACGACAACCCTGCCGCCCTTTCGGACCCCGATGATCGTGGTGCCGTGCCAGCCAGGGTTCATGTGCGTCCTCCTCCCATGCCAGGAAAAGCGCGAACGTCGCAGCCGCCTCGCCGAACGCCCGCCGGCCCGTCCAGGAGCCTTCGCGCGCTGCCGGCCCGTTCGGTCCGGGACACGCGCGGGACGACGGCGCCCCGATTCAGATCGATTCCTCGATCCAGCCCTTCAGGACCGCCTTTGTCGCGGCGCCTGTCTTGCTGGAGACGACCTCGCCGTCCCTGAACAGGAAAAGCGACGGGATGTTCCGGACCCCGAGTTCCGCTGCCGCGTTCGGGTTCCGGTCCACGTCCACCTTGGCGATCTTGACGGACGTGCCGTACTCGTCGGACAGCTCTTCCAGGGCGGGACCGATGGCCTTGCAGGGACCGCACCATTCAGCCCAGAAATCCACGACAACCGGAACGCCGGACTTCCGGACCTCGGCATCGAAGGTGTCATCTGTAACGGCGACTGTTCCCATGGAATCCATCCTCGTCCGGCCACGCGGGGAACCTAGAAACGCCTGGCCGGAAGGTCAAGACATGGCGGCGCGCGCAAGCGCTTCGCGCACGGTCGTGCGCGGAAGCTGGACCAGCCTGCAGGCTTCGGTCCAGAGAATGGCGACCTCGATCTCGCGGTCCGGGTAAACGAGCTCCAGCGCCTCGAGATAGGCGCCCATCTGGCGGAGCAGCCCTTCCGGGGTGTCCTCCGGACGTTCCGGCACGACGGCGTTGGTCTTGAAATCCACCGCCAGAACGCGCTCCGGACGCACGATCAGCCTGTCGATCGTGCCTGAGATCGCGTTCCCGAGCGCAGGCAGGTGCGCCGAGACATCCACCTCGGCCAAGGCGTCCTCGCCGAAGATCCCGGGATGGCGTTCCAGGTTGGCAAGCGCCTGCCTGACGAGGCCACCGACCTCGCCCGCCGCGGCCCTGTCCGGCCCGTTCGCAAGCAGGCGCGCGCCCGTCGCCTCAGGATCGGGCCGTCCAGGCAGATGCTCGAGCAGAAGGTGGATCTGCCGGCCGCGCCGGAGCGCCTGCTCCAGGTCGGCCGCGCCGCCGTCAAGGACCTTTGCGCCGCCAAGGTCGGACGGTGATGCCGGGGCGGCCGGCCGCGCCGCGTCCGGCGCGTCCTCGCCGAGAAACCCGGGCAGCTTCCTGTCGCCGGCCGGACGCGGCACGCCGGCAGCCGGTCCTGGCTCGGGCCAGTCGCCGTGCTGGATCCTCAATGCGCCCGACGGGCCCTCAAGAGCGGTCGCCCCGAGGGACCGCAGCGCATCCTCGATCGACCTGTACCAGTCAAGAGGCGTGTCGCTCCCCTTCGCCTGTTCAATGCCGCCTGCAATCAGCCACTGCCTGGCCCGGGTCATTGCGACGTAGAGCAGGCGATTTCGCTCCTCGAGATCCGCCGCCCTCTCCCGCGCCCGCGCCTCGCGCAGCGGTTCGGGACTTTCGTCATCTGGCAGGGATGCCAGGGGAAGGCCGCCGGGACCGGAAACGATGCCCCCGGACCGCGCGTGAACGGACGCCTTCGTGTCGGGCAGGACGACAATGGGGCTCTCGAGACCCTTCGCGCCGTGCACGGTCATCACCCTGACCAGGCTCTCGGCCCTTTCGAGCCTGCGTTTCACCTCGATGTCCCCGGACTGCAACCGCGTGAGGAAGCCGGTGACGCTTGGCACGCCGTCCTGCTCGAAGGCCAGCGCCTGGTTCAGCAGTTCGTCAATGCCGTCCTCGGCTTCGGCGCCGAGCCGTGCCAGAAGCCTTTGCCGGCCTCCCTGCCTGCCCAGGATGTGCTCAAGCAGTTCGTATGGCGGCATGAAGTCCACGATGCCGCGCAAGCCTTCCAGCGCCGCGACCGCGTCGGGGAATTCGTCGCGCCGGTCGCGCAGCGCCGCCCAGAGCGACGTTCCGGACGGACGCGAGGACGCCAGCCGGTAGAGGCATCGCTCGCTCAGCCCGAGCAAGGGAGAGCGCAAGGCCACAGCCAGCGAAAGGCCGTCTTCCGGAAGGGCCAGAAACGTCAGAAGCGCGACAAGATCCCGCACGGCGAGCTCCGCCCCGATCTTGAGCCGGTCTGCACCGGCGATCGGCACGCCTTCGGCCTTGCAGGCATGGATTATGTGCTCGAACAGGCGGCCGCGCCGCTGCACGAGGATCATGACGTCTCCGGGGCCGACCCGCCTGAACGCGCCGTCGTCGCCGTGAACGGACTCGCCGTCGAGCAGCCCGCGGACGAGTCTCGCGACCCGCGCGCCGAGCACGGTTTCGGGCGCGTTGTCGACCGGGCGGTCGACCGGATGATGCCAGGGCGGCTCTTCAACGGCTGCCGGCCTGGGGACGCGCGGCATGAGATCCACGCGGCCCGGCAGATCCTCGTGGAAGGCATGGTGGCGAGCGACGGTCTCGCCGAGACCGTCAAGCCTTTCGCAGACCCGGTCCACGACCTGGAGGATTGCAGGAGAGGAGCGAAAGGAGCTCAGCAACTCCCTGGACCGCAACCGGCCGTGAAGCAGGCGTCCGAATTCCGCCTCCTTGCGATCGAAGCCCGCGGCATCCGCTCCCTGGAAACTGTAGATCGACTGCTTCTTGTCCCCGACGACAAACAGCGTGCGGCACCGTTCAGGGTCGTCCGCCATGGCTTCCGCAAGGGCCCGCACGATCCGCCATTGCTCGGGACTCGTGTCCTGCGCCTCGTCGACCAGGACGTGATCGATCTGGCCGTCGAGCCGAAAGAGAACCCAGGACAGCGCCGCGGACGACAGGACGTCACGCGTCCGCCGGATCAGGTCGTCGAAATCCAGAACGCCACTGGCCTGCTTGGCGCGCCGGTAGGCGGGCAGGAACTTCTGCGCGAAGCGATGCAGCGCGACGGTCTTTGCGGCGGCGTCAAGCGACAGCAGGCGCGCGCGCGCCGTTTCGACCCGTTGCATGACGTCGTTGAATCTCGGCATCAGGGGCGCGATGCAGCCCGATTCCCTGACGGCCCTTGTGGGCAGGGATCCCGTCTTGGCCGAATGGGGCGACTTCGCCGACTTTCCGTGGAGCAGCACTCCGCAAAGTGCCTCCAGCGCCGCCCTGGACGGCTCGTCTGGCAACCCTGCAAGCATTCTGGACAGCCTGAGATCCGTTTGCCCCAGCGAGTCCGGAAGCGCGGCCCGGAACGCTTTCAGGAATGCAATGCCCCCGTCTCCGAGCGCGTCCTGCAGGACCTGGTCGCAGGTGAGGTCCGGGGGCACGCCAAGGCTCTCGAATATCCTGCCCCGGCCCTTCGCCGCGCTGAATGCGTCCTCCGCGCCGCTGACGTCCCGCGCAAGCGGCACGAGACTGTCGTCGGGATGAAACCGGGCAACGTCCACGAGCGCCGACGGGTCCGCTTCCGCCATCCCGTCCAGGACATCGCCTGTCAGGCGAATCTGCCGGACGCCATCCATCTCGCGGAACTGCGGCGACACTTTCCCCTCGAGGGGAAACTGTCGCAGGATGGCCGCGCAAAGCGAGTGAATCGTCTGGATCCGCAGGCCGCCGGGCGTCTCTATGGCCCGCGCAAACAGCGTGCGGGCCTCCGACAGGCTGTCCGGAGGCGTCTCTCCCAGGCTGCGCAGCTCCCGTCGCAGAGCGCCGTCTTCCAGCATCGCCCAGTTGCCAAGGGTGGCGAAGAGCCGGTTCTGCATCTCGCTGGCGGCGGCTTTCGTGTAGGTCAGGCAAAGGATGTTGCGCGGATTCGTCCCTTTCAGCAGAAGGCGGGCGACCCGGTTCGTGAGCACGCGCGTCTTTCCCGACCCGGCATTCGCGGAAAGCCACGTGGACTGCAGCGGGTCGGCTGCGTCCACCTGAGCCGCCGTCGCGGCGTCCGTCATTCCACCGGCCGCGGCCGGGTCGTGGCCGAGGCGTCCCATTCGCCGAACCGGGCGAGATGGTCGTAGTCGCCCCGGAAGCGCATTCTTTCCACGGCGCGACGGGAGATGTAGCCGGTTTCCGGCCTCTGGAACCTTTCCAGCAGCGCCGTCAGCTCGGCGTGAACCCGGTCGGTCGCGAAGTCGCCTTCCGGTTCAACGGCCCTGCGCCCGGGGGAGCGGCCGATGCTGACGTGGACGACCGCGCGAACAGGCGCGCCGGGGATCCCCTCGAACGCGTCCCTCTCCGCCATGACCGCCTCGATCAGCAGCTGACGGTCGAAGTGGAGGATCTGCGGCGCGCTCGGGATGCTCCCGGTCTTGTAGTCGTAGATGACCAGCCCCCCGCCCGGAAGAAGGTCGATCCGGTCCGCCTTGCCGGAAATCTCCAGGCCGGCCGCACCCAGCCTCATCTCTCCGGAGACCTCGGTCCTGCCGCGCACGGCTCCGGCACGCCGGGCGATCTCTTCGGAGACCAGCCAGTCCGATATCCGTTCGAGGTGTCCGCGCCAGTGAGAGCGGACTGCCGGCCAGGGAACGGCCTTGCGGAACTCTTCCTCGGCGATCTCGAGAAGCCGCCGGCGCATGGCCGCCGCGTCCGCGAGGGCGGCGGATTCGGTGAACGCCGCAAGGATGGCGTGAAAGACGGTGCCCTTGAGGCGGGCGTCGGGCTCCGGGACAAGCGGCGGAAGCGGCCGCAGCCTGAGCACGTGCCGCGCGTAGATTGCGTAAGGGTCCCTGATGAGCCGCTGGATTTCAGTGACCGACAGTCTCTTCGGGCGCATCGCCGCGGGCGGAGACGGGGCCGGTCGCGGCTCCGGCCTGACGGCTTTCGCGGGACGGTCGAGCATGCCCGCCAGCGAAAGCAGCCTGCCGCCCCTTCGCCGCATCCCGTCCAGCGCGTCGGGGCCGAACTGGCCGGGCAGCCCTTCCAGAAGGTTCGTGAGCCGGTTGACCCAGCGCGAAGGAACCGCATCGCCTTCGCCGTCCCGGAACGAGCGGGACAGGATGACCCGCCGGGCCGCGACCGCCTGCTGGTAGTCGTGCGCGGCAAGCCCTGTCCGGCCTTCGGGAATCGGCAGTCCGAGGCCGCGTCTCATCTTCCTGTTGAGCCAAGGGTCCGGATACGGCTGCTCGGGCCAGCGCCCTTCGTTCAGCCCGCCGAGGATGACGAGATCCGGGCCCTGGACCCGGGCTTCCCTGGCGCCCCAGGCCATCACGTCAGGACGTGCCCCGGAAGGGTCCCGGTCGCGTTCCGCAAGCAGCGCGCCTTCGAGGAGACGAAGGTAGTCGGCGAAAGGCACCGGCCCGCTGAAATCCGATTCGTCCAGGAAGCCGTCGACCGCGGACCGGACGAGCTTTCCTGCGGACCGCGACCAGAGGCGTTCGCAATCTTCGTCTCCGCCGCCCGAAACCGCCCTGGCGAGATCGAGATGGCGGGTCAGGGCGTCCCGCAGCGTCGGCGCCGGCAGCTGCCCGAGAGATTCGAGACAGGATGCGAGCCAGCCGGTCCATTCGCGGCGCCCGTCCGGCGACGCCTCCGCAAACGCCTCGACCTGCAGTGCCGTGACTGCGTGGACCGCGTGCCTGCGGAGGAACAGTTCCAGCTGCCGCGCGTGCGCAAGATGCTTGCCCCGGTTCGTGCCGGCGCGCGTGAGCGGATGTTTCAGCAGGGAGATCAGGTCTTCCGAACGCGCGGGCGCGCCGACCAGCCGCCCGATCTGAAGAAGGAACGTCCCCGGCGGCGTCAGGGAAAGCGGCATGCCGAAGCTGTTGTCGGGAACGACGTTCCAGCGTGCGAGGGCGGCGGAGACACGCCGCACCAGCGCCTGGTCGCGGGTGACGAGCGCCGAACGCTCGCCGCCATAGACGGCTTCCCGGATCGACACGGCGATAGCCAGCGCCTCGTCCCTGGGGTCCGCGGCCTCGATCAGCGCCATTGACGCGGTCGCCGCGCGGAGGTCGCCGAGTCCGGGGCCTTCGGAGCGCCACTGATCGGTGACCTGTGCCGGACGCAGGGAAAGGGAGACGAGCCTGTTGCGGGCCTTGTCCGGAGGCTCGCCGAGGACGGCCACTTGGTCGCGGGCCATGCCGAGGTCCGAGAGCAGCGCCGCGAACCGGTACTGGGGATGGTCCTCGAAATCGCGGCTTGAGCCAAGCGACTCCCAGATCTGCCCGGGAAGGTCGGCGTCAAAGCCGGGAAGCATGAGCGCGCCTTGCGGAAGCCGTGCAACCGCGCACATCAGCATGCGGGTGGTCGTGCGCGAGCCCGTCGAGCCGGCAACGATCACGGGAGTGCCGGGCGGGTCGGATCTCCATGCGGCGGAGACGCTTTCGACCCCGAGCCTTCGCCGGGCCTCGAATCCGGAGCCCTCTTCCGCAACGCGCGCGACATAGGCGCCGACTATGTCGAGAAACTTCACGCTTCGCTGCCAGTGCAGGGAATCGTCGCCGGTCTCGATCGCGCGAAGCTGTTCCGGCGTGACCCTTTCGCCCTCGATCTCGTCTATGAGCGCGGCCAGGCTGTCCGCAAGGCTGACCGCCGCCGCCGGGTGCGCAAGGTCGGGCTCGTTCTCGACAAGGCTCGCGGTCAGCCGCATCAGGTCGAGCTGCCGTCGCAGCCGGGACACGGGACGCGGCAGGCTGAGTCCGGGGAGGATCTTCTCGATCTCTGTCACAAGCAGGATCCTGGGCAGGAGTCGCGGGCCGGAGGCCCTGAAAAGGGAGGCAAGCCGCGATTTCATGCGTCGGGAATTGACCAGGAGACGAACCCGGGCGAGATCTTCCGGCGGCCGTCCGGCATGGGCATCCAGGATTCGCTCGGCCACGACCTTCGGAAAGTCGGCCCCGGGCGGGACTCCGAACACGCGCGGGCATTCCGACGGCTCAAACATGGCGCGCCAGGCCTTCGGCGGTCCGCAGCCCGGCCGGGTGGCCAATGTCGCACCACCGGCCGTCGTAGACCAGGCCATGAAGCCCCCCCGATTCCGACAGAAGGTCCCAGTACACGTTCAGGGAAAACGCCTTCCCGGGGATTCTGTCGAGCCGGCCGGTCACGATGATTTGCGCTCCGCCGTAGATCAGGGGCCCGCCGCGCAGGATCCGGCCGGCCTCGATGCGGAAGTCGCCGGCACCCGACGTGCCGTGAGCCAGGGACTTCGGCACAAGCGCCAGCAGCGCCTGCATCCCGGGCCGCCACGCGGCGATCATCGCCCTGACGGGATTGCGTCCCAGCCAGGCGGCGTCGGGATTGATCGTGATGACGGGGGAGCTTCCCAGGAGCGCCGCCGCGGCCTTCAGCCCGCCTCCCGTTTCCAGGATGTCGGGATGTTCGCGCGAAACCGCGATTCCCTCGGATCGCAGGAAGGGCTCGATTTCCTGCGGCAGGTGGTGCGTGTTTGCGACGATGGTCGTGATGCCGGCCTCCCGCAGGAGTCCTATGCAATGGGAGATCATCGGACGTCCCGCGAACGGCACCATGGGCTTGGGCAGGGTCCGGGACAGCTTCCCCATCCGCGTCCCGAATCCCGCGGCGAAGATCATGGCGGGGGCCGGGCGCCTCATGCCGCAACGTCCGGGGGAGGGAGGCCGGCCAGGAGGATCGCGCGCGAATCGCGGAAGCTCTCGTGTTCCGCCGCCTCCATGATGTGGCGATAGACGCGCGGCACCCTCGGCAGATGGCGCGCCTTGCCGAGATCCCTTGCCGCGCGGTGGAAGATCCCGAGGATCCTCAGGTTTCGCTGCACCGAGAACGCGGCAAAGGCCGCGCGCAGCCGGGCCGGCCCGTCTCCGGACGCGGCTGCGTATCTTTCGACGCACCGGGCGCGGGCCGCGGGCGGCAGCTCGTTGCGCGCATCGGTCAGGAGGGAGACAAGGTCATAGACGGGATGCGTGAGGAAGGCGTCCTGGTAGTCCAGCACGCCGAGGCGCGCGACGCCCTTTCGCCGCGGCAGGGGCATGAGGTTGTCGGCGTGAAAGTCCCTGAGCGCCACCGACCGGCCGTCTGCCAGGACGCGTGCGAGGATGTCCTTGAGGGCGCCCCGGAACTCGTCAAGCGCGCCCGGATCCGCGCCCGGATAGTGCTCGTCCGCAATGCGCGTCCAGTCGCACAGCGTCCCCGCCCCGGGACGGCGAAGCGGCGGGGGCGCGGTGTTCCGGATCGTGAGCAGGACATCGACGCAGGCATCGAGAAACGCCTCCTGCGCTGCCCGGTCCGGCATCAGCCCGCTTGCCGGAGCCGGGCCGAGGTCCTCCAGCAAGAGGAGCGCGTTGCCCGCGTCGGCGCCGAGGATCTCCGGCGCGGAAATGCCCGCCTGCCTCAGCCAGGCCGTCATCTTCAGGAAGGGCGGAACGGACGCGCGGTCATCGCGGGCATCCATCAGCATGGCGGTCCTGCCATGCGCTGACAGGCGGAAGTAGGATCTTTGCGACAGATCGCCCGCGACCGGCTGTAGCGCGGCGTCGCCCCAGCCCTGCGAATCCAGGAATGACGTCACCGCGTCATGCATCGATGACTCCGACCGTCGAGAGGCAGCCATGCCAGCGATCCGAAGGGGAGCGAAGGGTCACCCGCCGCCCGCCGCCCTGGATCTCGAAGTCCAGCGACAGCGCGTCGCCGGGCGCGACCCCGAGCCGGTCGGGCCACTCGACCAGGACGATGTCGGTTCCAAACGCCTCGTCGAGTCCGAGCTCGGCCGCTTCCGAGTCGTCGCAAAGACGGTAGAGATCGGCGTGCCAGACCCGGACCCCGGGAAGGTCGTAGACCTGGACAAGCGTGAATGTCGGCGAGGGCACTTCCGGCGCCGGCCGGCCTGCCGCGACGTGCAGGGCCGAGATCGCGGCGCGTGCCAGGCAGGTCTTCCCGGCCCCGACCTGCCCTGCCAGCAGGATCGTGTCGCCGGGCCCGAGCGATCGCGCGAGCGCCCTGCCAAGGCGGTCCGTCGCGGCCGCGTCGGAAAGGAAGGCCGACCCGATGCACGCCATGACGGCGCCGGCGGGACCGCCCCCGGAAGGCGGCGCCCCCCCGCGTCCCCGTGATCTGGCAGGCGAGAGCCTCACCTCATGCCCTGATTGGCCGGTTTTGCCCCAGCGGCGCTCTCTCGGCGCCTTCAGCGTCGGCAAACGCCTTGCGGCTCCAGCGGACAGCCGCGATCGCGCCGGTGCGCTCGCCCGACCCCTTCTCCGGCGCGCCGCGCCTGCGGCCATTGGAAAAGCCCAGCTCGGCGCCCGTTCGCTCAAGCAGCGTCTTGGCGATGAACAGGCCGAGGCCCATGCCTTCATAGCGCAGCCGCGGCTCGCGGCTCCGGCGGACCATGTACGGCTCGCCGATCTGGTCGACCGTCGCGGATGCGTATCCCGGACCGTCATCCACGATTCTCACGACGATCTGGTCGTCGTTCCAGAACACGTCGATCCAGACGTTCGCACGGGCGAAGTCGACGGCATTCTGGATCAGGTTGCGCAGTCCGTGGATGATTTCCGGCCTCCTGTCGATCATGGGCTGGCGTGCCGCCACGGAGTCCTGGCCGCCGAATTCGTAGTGGAGCTTCTTGCCCCGGTCGGCGTGCGGCTCCGCCGACTCGCGAATGACGGCGCTGACGGGCGCGTGGCGGACATGAAGATCGTCCTTTCCTGCCCGGCCCATCGATCTCAGTATGTCCCGGCATCGGTCCGCCTGATCGCGGATGAGCCTTGCGTCACCCTGCAGGGCCGGGTTGCCGTCCAGTTCCTCCAGAAGCTCGCTGCTGGCAAGCTTGATCGTCGCGAGCGGGGTTCCAAGCTCATGCGCCGCCGCGGCGACGACGCCCCCGAGGTCCGTCAGCTTCTGTTCGCGCGAGAGCGCCAGCTGCGTTGCCGCAAGCGCCTTGGACAAGGCCTGCATCTCGCCGGTCACCCTGCTTGCATAGGCCGACAGGAACAGGACCCCGATCACGATGGCGGCCAGGAATCCGGAGGTGAAGGCCTGGGGCATCCGCATGACGGCCCCTTCGACGGTGCGGAGCGGAATGTGCCAGAACAGCAGGCATGTCGCCAAGGCCACTCCCAGAAGGGCAATGCCCGCCGCCATGCGTGCCTCGAGCGTCATGGCCGCGATGGCGGCCGGCGCGATGACGAGTAGCGCAAAGGGGTTGTTCAGCCCTCCCGTCAGGAAGATCAGAAGCGCCAGCTGGAGCATGTCGAGGACCAGCATTCCCGCGACCTCCCCCTCGGACAGGTGCGTCGCCCTCGGGTAGAAGGCAATGGCGAAAAGGTTGATGGCCGCCGATGCGCTGATCGTCAGCAGGCAGAGGCCGATATGCAGGTCCAGCCCGAACAGGCGCTGCGCCACGATGATCGCCGAGATCTGGCCGAGAACGGCAATCCATCTCAGGACCACAAGCGTCTGCAGCCGCACCCGGTTCGTCCGCGGCCCGTACGGCTGAATAGACGTCTCGGTCATGGCTTTCCTTTCACGACGGATTGAATTGTATTCCCACGTGCCGCCATTGATCAACGAGCCTGCTGGCGCAAGGCCGGACGACCGCATGAACAGAGTCGCAATCTTGCTGGCAGGCCTGGGCCTGCTGGCCCTCGTGAGCGGGGCCGCGCTCCTCGCGTTGCTTGGGGCGCGGTCGGAGTGTGACGCCCCCCCCGCTCTTGGCGCGGCGGTTGGAGGCCCCTTCGAGCTTGTCGGCAGGGCGGGAGAGCCGGTGACCGACGCCGACGTGCTGGACCGTCCCGCGCTGGTCTATTTCGGCTACACCTTCTGTCCCGATGTCTGTCCGTTCGACATGTCGCGCAACGCGCTCGCCGCCGACCTCCTGGCGGAACAGGGGCACGACGTCGCCCTCGTGTTCATCTCGGTCGACCCCGAGAGGGACACGCCGGAGGTGCTGGGCCAGTACGCCGACGACATGTTTCCGGAAATGATCGCCCTTACGGGCAGCGCGGAACAGGTCCGGGCCGCGGCCGACGCGTATCGCGCGTATTATGCAAGAGGCGAGGGAAGCGGCGAGTTCTATCTTGTCGACCATTCCACCTTCACCTACCTGATGTTTCCCGGCAACGAGCTCGGCACGTATTTTCGCAGGGAGCACACGGCGGAGGCGATCGCGGAGGCCGTGGCATGCCTGATCGCCAGGTCCTGAGGGTTTGACGGCGTCCGCGCCAGGGGCTAGTCTTGCCCGGATCGAGCGCGACAGCGGAAATGCACGAAGAGATCGGACCAGACCCGTCACTGCTGATCGTCGACGACGACGAACCGTTCCTGAGGCGCCTGTCCCGGGCAATGGAGAAGCGGGGATTCCAGGTCACGATGGCGGGCTCGGTTGCCGCCGGGAGGAAGGCCGCCGCCGCATCGCCGCCGGCATACGCGATCGTTGACCTGCGGCTTGACGACGGGAACGGCCTGGACGTGGTCGAATGCATTCGCGAACGCAGGAAGGACAGCCGCATTGTCGTCCTGACGGGCTACGGCGCGATCGCCACGGCGGTGGCGGCGGTCAAGACGGGAGCGACGGACTACCTGTCAAAGCCGGCCGATGCAAATGACGTCACCATGGCGCTCCTGGCGCCTGAGGGCGAGTTGCCGCCGCCGCCGATCGATCCGATGAGCGCTGACCGGGTCCGCTGGGAACACATCCAGAGGGTCTACGAGCTGTGCGGCCGCAACGTCAGCGAGACGGCGCGACGCCTGAACATGCATCGGCGAACGCTTCAGCGGATCCTGGCCAAGCGGTCCCCGCGCTGAGCTATCCCATTTCGGCCAGAAGCGCGTTGTGCCGCTCCACGAACGCCACGCGCGACTCGACGGGCGGACGGAGCAGGATCGACAGGCCGGCCGTCAGGGACATGTCAGGGCGCCCGAAGATCCTGCTTGCCTCGGATTCGGCGAATCCCGCGATTTGCGTCGCCTCAAGCCAGGCGGACATCCTGTCCGCCCTCTTGATCTTCGACTTGACCGCCCCTGGCGCTGCGGCCGGCAAGCCGAAACGGAGATGAATCGCGGCCGCAAGGCGGTCGTCAAGCGCGGAGTATCCGGGACCGACCGACGATTTCACCGGGGCGATCATGTCGCCGATCACGTATTCCGGCGCGTCATGCAGGAGGGCAGCGAGCCGCCATTTTGCAGGGGCCTTGGGCGCGAGTCGCGTGAACAGGGATTCGACCAGAAGCGAGTGTTCGGCGACGGAATAGGGATGCTCCCCCCGTGTCTGGCCGTTCCAGCGGGCAACGAAGGCCAGGCCGTGGGCGATGTCCTCGATCTCGATGTCCACGGGCGTGGGGTCAAGGAGATCCAGCCTTCGTCCGGACAGCATTCGCTGCCATGCGCGCGGTTCCGCTTTTCTCGGGGCCATGACGCGCAGTCGTGCATCAATGTCGACGGCGCCGTCAATGGCATTCGTGCCTGGCGCAGCAATTCCCGACAACTTGACTTCCGGCTGATCGACGGCCGTTCCTTGGGCACGGCAAGGGCTGGCTGGCCGCGGTGCGCAGGACTTATGGCCGGACGGCTGTCCGGACGATGAAGTGTCGGCGACGTGCGGGCCGCTGGACGCCAGCCAGTCCTCGACGACGACCGCCCTCTCATGTGCGGATGCTCCCGGCGGACTGCGCGACCGCATCCCCGTCGACTTCGACCTGTTCTGCCACGAGAACGAGCGCACGGCCGCGCTTGCGCACCTCGACCGCGCCGCGGAGGGAGACGTCGTCGTCCGCGACAGGGGCTGCGGTCGTTCGCGATGGCCATCGTCCGCCTGGAGCGCGGGACCGACTTCGTGTTCCGCCTCAGACAGGCCGCCGGTCCCGCGTTCGACGCCTTCATCGCCTCGTCCGAGACCGACCGGACCGCGACCCTCGACGCGCCGAGGGACGGGACCGCGCTGCGCGGCCGGACGCTTCGGCGTCCGGGCGCTGTCCGACATCTGCCACGGCCGCCGGGGCGTGGAGGAGACGTGCAAGAGCGGGAAGGCCGTGATCGAACGGTTCCACGCCAGGTCGGAGCGCGGCGTCCGCCAGGACCCCTGCGCCGCCTTCGTCCTGATGACCCTCGCGCGCCGGTTCTCCATCCGCTGCGACGGCGACCTCAACGCCGGCGGCGGGGAGGACGGCCTGCCCGAAATGCGCAGCAACTTCAGGAACGGCCTGCGCCTGGTCGGCAGGGAGATCGAGGACAGGCATTGGCCCCGGCTTCCGGATCACGCCCGAAGCGCGGGGCCTTTCCTGTCCGAACGCCGGGAATCCTTATCCCGAATGCCATTGGGCCGTCACCTGTCCCGGGGCAGACGCTCCTCGAGGAGCGCCTCGATGCGGGCCTGGCCCTTCGCCAGGTCCGCGATCGCGGACCGGTTCTCGCGAACCTCCTCGCGGACGGAGCCGATCTCGGCGCGGAGATCCGAGCGGACGGAGCCGATCTCGGCGCGAAGCCCGTCCCGTAACGACCCGATCTCGGCCCACAGGATGCCGGACACGGCGAGGCCCGCGGCTGCCAGGCCGCCGACCGGCCACATCTGCGTCGGCCGGTCGAAGCCCTGCGCGGACCGTCGCGAGAAGGTCTCCTGCAGGAAGTCGAGCTGCTCGCGCGTGAAGCCGTGCCGCGTCCGTTCCGTCGCCTCGGCCAATGCCTGTCCTCCTTCTCCCTGCGGCCCAGCCTATGCCCGTCTCCGGCCTTCCGCAAGACGGCGGCGCTTGCGCCAGGGGTGTCCCACGCCAAGGCCCGTTGACAGTCATGTCGCGGCGACCAAGCCGGCGACGAGGCGATCCCCGCCGCGAAGCTCTCGCCGGTCCTGGCGCAGCGCGTCGCGACCGCCCGGAGCTCCCTGGCCTTCGCGAAGAGGCTCTCCGCCAGGTGCCGCCAGCCGCAGACGTCCCGGTCATGCGCCCGCGGCGCCGTCCGGCTCCGCAAGGACGGGACCGGTTCAGGGCCTCGTGCTTCCGCGCGGCCAGCCGGGAGCGGATCGGCGAGACCGCCGCCGGCAGGGGAAAGTCGGTCAAGGGCGTCCACGTCCTGCCGCTCCGCGAGGGAGCGCGGGAGATCCTGCGCGGCGAAAGGGAGGCCGGGGAGCCGAAGCCTCCGACCGCCGGTTCGGCCGGCGCTTCGAGGCGCCGGCCGCCACCGCCGTCGCGGTGCGCGAGGACGCCCGCTGGCAGAAGCGCCGGAGGGTGTTCGACAGCCTCCTGACATTCCGTTCGTCATCCGCCTCGTCGCCGCGCGGGCAGGGTTGCCGGATCACGCCGTGCGAGCTCCGGGAGCAGTGCGCGGCGGCGGGTGTCGACCGGCCCCAGGACGAGCCTCCCGCGGCGTCGACGGCCTGCGCGGCGCGGGAGAAGCCCGACGAGGGCGCGTTCCGGCGGCTGCACCGGGAGATCCGCGCCCGAAGCCCGGAATGCCCTTCCTGGAAGGGCCGCAGGGTCCTGGCCGTGGACGGCTCCAAGCCAGCCCTGCCGCGGGAACTCGCGGACCACGGATTCCGCGTGGCCGACGGCGCCCGCCATCCCCAGGGCATGGCCGCGCCCTGCAGGCTGAGCGACCGCATCTCCGTCGACTTCGACCTGTCCGCCCACGAGAACGAGCGGTTGGCCGCCCGCACGCACCTCGAGCGCGCCGCCGAGGGCGACGTCATCGTCTGCGACCGGGGCTGCCGGTCCTTCGCGATGGCGCTGGCCCACGCGGAGCGCGGGCTGGACTTCGTCTTCCGCGTCAAGGAGAACGCCAGCCCCGCGTTCGACGCCTTCATCGCCTCGGGGGAGACCGGGCGCGCCGTGACCCTCGACGCGCCCCGGGGCCGGAGCCTCCCCGTCCGCCTCGCCAGGTACACGGCGGGGGACACCGAATGCCGCCTGGCGACATCGCTCCTGGACAGCCGGCGCTACGGAACCAGCCCCTCTCCGACCTCTGCCACGGCCGCCGGGGCATCGAGGAGATGTACAAAAGCGGAAAATCCGTGACCGGATGGTTCCGCTCGAAGTCCGTGCGCGGCGTGCGGCAGGAACTCCACGCCGCGTTTGTCCTGCTCACGCTCGCGCGCCGGTTCTCCAACCGGTGCGATGGCGACGTCAACGGCGGCGACCGGCCGGCCATGCGCAGCAACTTCCGGAACGGCCTGCGCCTCGCAGGAAAGGAGATCGAGGCCCTGTTCCCCAGGCAGGCGCGGTCAGGGACTCCGCCGCCAGGATCATGGCCGGGCTGTCGCGCTGCCTCCAGCGCGAGCGGCCCGGACGCAGCTGCCCGAGGGAATCGAAACTGCCAGAGAGCAGGTGGATCCGGCGCGCCGCCGCCTGACACCAGACCGGCCACGAAAACAGGCCCGGCTTCCGGCCCACGCCCGAAGCGCGGGGCCTTCTGTTATCCGAACGCTGGGAATCCTTATCCGAATGCCATTGGCGCGCCGGGCGGGCCGGCCAGACGCGCCTGACCAGCGCCTCGCTGGGCCACGAGATCGGCTTCCAGGCCGGCCGGAGGCACGCGCTGCGCGAACCGCAGCAGCACGTTGCCATGCAGACTTATGTATACTCGGCAGCGCGGGTCCGAGGCGGAGGTCCGGGCCGGCCTGTCGGCGGCCCTCGCGTCGCGGACGCTGTCCCCCCGCCTCAGAGGAAGGGTCAGGATCCCGTGGCTCTCCAGCGTCTCGAGCATCCCGAGGCACGCCCCGACCCGTCAGGCGCCCCTCGCCTTGGTCCAGCCGAGGTGCTCGCAGATCGTCTTCGCCAGCTCGTTGCGGCTGTCGTTGGGGAACAGCCCGACGGTCTCCTGGATGTCGGCGATCTGCCGGCGGTTCACGCGGCGTCCCGAGAAGGTGGTCGGCTTCAGGTCGATGATGCGCCGGTCCATGGCACGACTCCCGGAAATTCGAGGTCAGCATGCGAATCACGGACGGCGCGTCAAGGGGGTGCGGGAAGAATTTGCCGGACGCGGAAAAGCCGCTCTCCGTCAACGGGTTGCGCGACGGAAAAATGTCACCCGCCAAGCCGCAAGTCTATCCGAATGCCATTGGGCGGCGAAGGTGGTCCGGGAGATCGCGCCATTCAGGGACCGGCATGAGGACGTCGGGGCGTGCTGCAGGCATTTCGAGAGGAACCTCGGCCGGATGCGGTACGACGGGTTCCGGGAGCGGGGCGTCCGGGCCGGGAGCGGCGTCGTGGGGCGGATGCCGGCAGTTCGGGCTGCGGCTCAAGCGATCGGGAACGCGCTGGTCGAAGAGGGGCGCCAACGCCATGCTCTGGCGCTGAAGGCCCTGGTCATGAACCTCCGGCTGCCCGACTCCCTGGAATGGCGGGCGAATCAGGCCGCGGCAGCCTGACAGGGAATCTGAACTACACCCCCCCCCCCGGCCGCCATCCGGTTGACCGTGCGTTCGTGGCAATGTATCCGTAACCAATGCTGTTTGCGAACGTCGACAGGTCAGGAGAGCTCGCGGCGAAGCGTTATGCGGAAACGCTGGTCGCGAATTCGGGATCCGCGTTTTTCTGGGCGATGCGGCGCATGTTGCCCGGAAAGCGCGACGCGATGTACGCGATCTACGCATTTTGCCGGGAGGTCGACGACATCGCCGACGCGCCCGGAGAGACGGTTCGCAAGCACAAGGCGCTCGACGGGTACCGGCGCGACGTGGAGCGGATCTATCGGGGCGAGGAGCCGGCGCGGACGACCCTGAAGGCCCTTGCCAGGCCCGTATCCGACTACGGAATCGCGGAATCCGACCTCAACTGCATGATTGACGGGATGATGACGGATGCCGAGCCCTCCGTGCGCATTGCCGACGACGCGGCCCTCGCGACATATGTCGACCGCGTGGCCTGTTCGGTCGGGCGGATGTCCTGCCGGGTCTTCGGGCTCGATCCCGAGACCGGCAGGCATCTGGCGGCCTCTCTCGGCTCGGCGCTCCAGCTGACCAACATCCTCCGGGACGTTCGCGAGGACGCCGCCCGCGACCGGATCTACCTTCCTGCATCAGCGCTTCGCGAGGCGGGCCTTGAGTGCCCGCGCACCGACACGCTTGCCGACCAGGGCGCCGTGGGCGTTGTCTGCCAGAGGCTGTCGGCGAGCGCCCGGAACCACTTCGCGGCTGCGGACAGGATCATGGGCGCTTGCCGGCGCCAGGACATCCGGCCCGCATGGATGATGCGCGCGGTATACGGAAAGCTCCTGGAACGGATTGTCGGGGCGGGGTTCTCGCCGTTTCCGTCCGAGCGGATTTCCATCGGCTCGTTCCGAAAGGCGTGCGTCGCCTTGCGCCACGGCCTGCTCTAGGTGCCCGGAACCGCGCACGTTGTTGGCGCGGGCGTTGCCGGCCTCAGCGCGGCGTGCGAACTGTCGTCACGCGGCGTTCGCGTGGCCGTTCACGAAGCGGCCGCGCATGCCGGCGGGCGCTGCCGCTCGTTCCGGGACGACAGCCTCGGGGCGCACATCGACAACGGAAGCCATCTGACGCTTTCCGGCAACACCTCGATACAGCGGTTCCTGAAGCTGGTCGGATCCCGGGACAGTCTGTCCGGTCCGGCCAGCGCCCGCTTCCCGTTCCTTGATCTCGCCACGGGCGAGCGCTGGACGGTCGATCTGGGCAACGGCCGGATGCCCGGAAGGCCGTTTTCGCGCGACGGCCGGGTGCCGGGGGCGAGACTGGCCGACTATGCACGCGCCCTCCGCCTGTTGAGCGCGGGCCCGGAGTCGTCGGTCGACGAGGCCCTTTCGCCCTGCGGACAGTTGCATGAGCGATTCCTGAAGCCGGTGTCCATTGCGGTTCTCAACACGGAACCCGAGCGCGCCGCCGCCGCGCTCATGAAGCCGGTCCTGCGCGAAACCGTCGGCATGGGGGGACGTGCCTGCCGCCCGCTGACGGCGAGGCGGGGCTTGAGCAGCGCCTTCGCGGACCCCGCCGTGGCCTTCCTGGCCCGGCATGGCGCCGAAACGCGCTTTCGCGCGCGCCTTCGCGCGATCGCGCTGGACGATGCGGGCCGCGTCTCGGCCTTGCGTTTCAGGGACGACGAGATACCGGTTGGGCCGGCTGATCAGGTGATCCTTGCCGTTCCGGCGCGGGTTGCCGGCCACCTGCTTCCGGACCTGCGCGTCCCGGACGAGCATCGCGGAATCGTCAACGTGCATTTCCGGGTTCCCGAAGACGCCTTGCCGGGACCGGGGGATCCGTCTTTCCTCGGGATCCTCGGGGGAACGGCGGAATGGCTGTTCTGGCGCGGCGGCATCGTCTCGGCGACGGTCAGCGCCTGCCGGGCCGACACGGACGGCCGAAGCATGGCGGGCGCGATCTGGGACGACGTCAGGCGGTCCCTGTGCCTGGAAGGCAGCGGGGCCGGAATGCCGCCGCACCGCGTCATCGTCGAGCGGATGGCGACCATTGCCCAGACGCCCGAACAGGTGGCGCGGCGACCGGGATCCGACGCAGGGCCGCGGGGCGTCCTCCTTGCCGGAGACTGGACGGACACCGGTCTGCCGGCGACCATCGAGGGCGCGGTGCGCTCGGGCACGCTGGCCGCGGAACTGGCCGCCGGGCGCATGGGCAAGGCTGGCGGGGCCGGATCAGGCCGGCAGCGCGCGGCGTCCTGACCTCCCTCCGGCGGGCGGTGGAGGCATGGCGAGCCGGCGTGCCGGTCCGGGGGTCGTGGGCGGCGGCGCAGGAATCGTCACCGTGACGGCAGGAGGCTTCCGGCCAGGCCTCGCATTGCGCACATGGCGGCCTCCGGCCTTGTCAGCTCGATCCGGGCCGCCAGGGGATCCTTTCGGGAAAGCTGCCAGGCCAGCCGGTCGGCCAGCCGCACGATCACTGCGGCCTCGAGCTTCAGGCGGGGGTGGTTGATATGTCCGGGCAGGCGCCGCGCATTTCGCAGGAGCGCGTCAATTTCGTCCAGGCACCTGTCGATGACGGCGCGAAGCGGACTGGAAGTGCGGCTGCCGCCGAGCTCCGCGACGTCGGCGCCCGATTCCGCCATCCACTCTTCAGGCAGGTAGACGCGGTCCAGCGTCCTGTAGTCGTCACCGAGATCCTGAAGGTGGTTCACGACCTGGAGCGCGATGCACAATGCGTCCGAGCTTCCGTAGCCTGCGCTTGAGCCGCCGTGGAGGTCGATCAGGTATCGCCCGACCGGCGCCGCGGACAGCATGCAGTAGTCGACCACGTCCTGCCACGACGCGTAGCGGCTCTTTGTCGCGTCTTGCAGGCAGTAGCGAACGAGATTGCGGCAATGGATGTTGCTGACGCCCGTCTCTGCAAGGCTTGCGGCCATTCGCGTGGCCTTTTCGTAGCCGGGTCGCCCGTCCGGGCGCCGGATCTCGCGCTCGAATCCCTCCAGTCGCGCCGTCTTTTCCTCTGCCGTGAGATCGGGCGAGTCCGCGATGTCGTCGATCGTGCGGGCAAACGCGTAGAACGTGGCGACATGAGGCCGCAACCTGGCCGGAAGCAGTATCGAGCCGACCGGAAAGTTCTCGTATTCCGCGTTCTTGCCCGATGGGGTCTCCACCGGCGAATCGTGACAGTTGTCGTTCAAGGCCGCATCCGTTCCAGAGGCCGCATCGTAAGCCGCTTGCCGGCCCCTGCGCAAGACGCGCGCCATGCGCCGGCACGGCGGATTCATTGCCTGTCCCGCGACCCCTTGCAAGCTCCGCGTCCGAGCGGTCTTTCCAGCGCCCTGGCGGCTTTCCTCGTGGCCGGCCTGATTCGCGCGCCAGCCGGGCGGCCCTTCCCGTCCGGTCCGCAGGCGTCTCCGTTCCTGCCGGAGGCCGCCTGGGCGCACAGCTCCGAACCGCCTCCGTCTGCGCCAGCCGCGGTTGTCGGGGGGACATGCCGGTGCTAGACGATCGCGAAACGTGGCTGGTCTGGAGCGATAAGGCATGCCCGACGATTACGTCGTAAAGGACATTTCGCTGGCTGACTTCGGGCGCAGGGAGATGGAAGTCGCCGAGACCGAAATGCCCGGCCTGATGGCGGTCCGCGCGGAGTACGGAAGCCGCAAGCCCCTTTCGGGCGCGAGAATCGCCGGATCCCTGCACATGACGATCCAGACGGCCGTCCTGATCGAGACGCTCCAGGCGCTTGGGGCGGACGTTCGCTGGGCGTCATGCAACATCTTCTCGACGCAGGACCACGCAGCGGCCGTGATCGCCGCGGGGGGAACCCCGGTATTTGCCGTGAAGGGCGAAACGATCGAGGAGTACTGGTCCTACACGGACAGGATCTTCCGGTTCCCGGAAGGCGGCGCGAACATGATCCTGGACGATGGCGGCGACGCAACGCAGTACATCCTTACCGGCGCGCGCGTCGAGGGAGGCGACAGCAACATCATCGCGGCCCCCGCAAGCGAAGAGGAAGAGGCTTTCTGCGCCCAGGTCAGGAAGCGCCTGGCGGAGAGCCCGGGCTGGTTCGTGCGCCAGCGCGACATGATCCGGGGAGTCACGGAGGAGACCACGACCGGCGTGAACCGCCTGTACAAGATGGTGGAGGACGGCCAGCTGCCGTTTCCCGCGATCAACGTCAACGACAGCGTGACGAAGTCCAAGTTCGACAACAAGTACGGCTGCCGGGAAAGCCTCGTTGACGGCATCCGGCGCGCGACCGACACGATGATCGCGGGAAAGGTTGCCGTGGTCTGCGGCTACGGCGACGTCGGCAAGGGATCCGCGGCGTCGCTTCGCGGCGCGGGCGCCAGGGTCAAGGTGACCGAGATTGACCCGATCTGCGCGCTGCAGGCGGCGATGGACGGCTACGAGGTGGTCCTGCTGGAAGAATGCCTTGACGCGGACATCTTCGTCACGACGACCGGCAACAGGGACGTCATTCGCATCGAGCACATGCGCGAGATGAAGGACATGGTGATCGTCGGCAACATCGGGCATTTCGACAACGAGATCCAGGTGGCCAGCCTGAAGAACCACAAGTGGACCAGCGTCAAGGAACAGGTGGACATGATCGAGATGCCCTCGGGCAACCGGATCATCCTGCTTTCCGAGGGCCGGCTTCTGAACCTTGGCAACGCCACGGGGCATCCGAGCTTCGTCATGTCAGCGAGCTTCACGAACCAGGTCCTGGCGCAGATCGAGCTGTTCACGAAGGGCGGCGAATACGGCAACGAGGTGCACATCCTCCCCAAGCACCTCGACGAAAGGGTCGCAAGGCTTCACCTGGACCGGATCGGCGCGAAGCTCACGGTGCTGAGCGGCGAACAGGCAGGCTACATCGGCGTGAAGCGGGACGGTCCGTTCAAGCCCGAGCACTACCGGTACTGAGCGACCGGCAGCGCGGCATGCCGTCGCAGCGAAGTCAGAAATTGTACTCCAGGCTGAACCCGACGAAGCTGTCGCGCCGCGTGCCGGCGAGGAGCGGATCCTTCTCGAACCCCACGTTGGTGATCGATTCCAGGTTCAGCGACAGGCTGTCCGTGAGCCGGCGGTTGAACTCGGCGCTCACGACGCGGCTGTCGGTTTCGCGGGAATCGAGCACGCCGAGAAAGAAGTCGGTGTCCCTTTCGTCGTTCAGGGCGAGGCGCGCGCCGAGGAAGACGGAATTCGCGAGCGCCTCGGTCGCCATGCGTCCCCGGTCGTCATGGAGCCGCTCGGCGAACAGGCTAAGGTCTGAACCGGTGCCCAGCGGGCCGTTGATGACGTACTCGCCGCCGACCACCGAAGCCGTGTAGTCGTCGTCCTTTTGACTGTCTCGTTTCTGTCCGCCGGTCCGGCGGATCGCCTCCAGCTTGAGCAGCAGCGGCCCTGTCGTGATCTGGCCGTCCAGCCCGAGCTGCCGGATCTGCTCGTAGTGCGGCGCCAGGTAGCAGCCTCCTTCCTCCTCCTCCTCCTCCGCAGGGCATTCTTTAAGTGACGGCTCGCGGCTGGTGCCGTCGAACACGCTCAGCCCGATGTCGAGCGGCCCGAAGCTGTTGCTGTAGCGGCCCGCGAGGTCGACGTGCCATTCCTCGGCCGAGGACTCGTAAGTGGCCTGGCCGTTGTCGACGACCAGAGGTCCGCGAAGCCGCCCGCGCCGCCCCGGAAAGGTCCGCTTCCGGTGTCCTGTCACCCCGAACAGCTCAAGCACGCCGAGGTCCCCGGACAGGGTGAGATGCGCCATCGGCTGGCCGAGCTTGCTGTCGCCGTCCGGATTTTCCACCAGGTCCGTCTGGTTGACGATGTCCACAAGGGAGCGGGATTCGGCAACGCCCCAGAACACGCGGTCGACGCCGAGCCGCATCTCCCATTCCCCGTTCCCGGCGTCTCCGTAGGTGAGGAAGTAGGCTTCCCGCAGGTCGGCATGCGTGCGCTCCGGATCGTCGGCGTCAAGGCGCAGGAAGGGCGTTATCGTTATGCTGCTGCCGTCGTCTCTCTCGATGTAGGCGGTCGTCTCCAGGGCGACGCCTCTCGCATGTCGCCGCTGTCCGGGATGGGCCGCGGTCTCCGGGAAGAACCGCGTTTCCACTGCGACCTTCCCGAACACGTCCACCCGGTCGGAAAGCGGGGATTCGGCAAGCGCCGGCTTCGGCATGAGGGAAAGAAGCGCCAGCAGTGAGGCACAGGCATGGAACAGCCGTTTCTCCATCATCACATCCCCAGCCCGCCCGGAGCCCGCGCAGCCTGTCTCTTTCCCGCCGCCAGGGCAATGCCTGACGGAAAGTGCGGCGAGGAAGAGCGGGTCCCGCCTTCGGGCCGGTCATGCGGTCCGGAAGCGGCGCAAGCCCCGCTGCAAGGCAGGTTGCAGAGCGTGGCGTGCGTTGCAAGTGATTTTTGCGGGATTTCGCCTCTTCGCCGCGCAATCCTTCGCCGTGGAAGGGATCCCGGGCGCGGCATTGCGCGCCTGTTCCTGCGCTCCTCCGCGGCAGGCACGTCCTGGCCGCGTCGGCCCGAACTTGCGGTCAGCCGACCATGACGGCCCTGAAGTCGTTGACGTTGGTGCCGGTCGGGCCTGTCGTGAATAGGTCTCCCAGCGCGTCGAACCCTGTCCAGCTGTCGTGCCGGGCAAGCAGGGATCCCGGATCCATTCCCGCCTTGCGCAGCCGTGCCCATGTCTGGCCGTCCGCGAACGCGCCGGCGTTGCCTTCGCTGCCATCGATCCCGTCCGTGTCCGCGGCGAGGGCGGCCACGTCCAGACCTTCCGCGCCGCCGGCGAACGCGAGCAGGAACTCGCCGTTTCGCCCTCCGCGCCCTCCGCCGTCTTCGACGGTCACCGTGGTCTCCCCGCCGGACAGGATCAGCGCGGGCTTCGCGAACGGGCGGTCGCGAAGCCCGACCTCCCGCGCGATGGCGGCGTGGACGAGCCCGACATCGCGCGCCTCCCCCTCCACGGCGTCGGACAGGATGAACGCGCGGATGCCGCGCCTCTGCGCAAGGGCCGCTGCGGCCTCCAGGGAGATCGACGGCGACGCGATGACCGAGACCGTGTTGCGCGCGAACCGCGCGTCGTCCGGCGACGGGGCGTCCTCCGCCGAGGCGAGGTGGCCGCGGACCCGGCCGGGCAGCCTGATCCGGTGGGCGTCGGCGAGCCCCAGGGCCGCGCGCGCGCCGGTCCGGCCGGGCACGGTCGGCCCCGACGCGACCTGGGCCGGGTCGTCCCCCGGCACGTCGGACACGATCAGGCTGGCGACGCGCGCGGGATGCGCCGCAAGCGCCAGCCGGCCGCCCTTTATGGTGCTGACATGCGTGCGGACGGCGTTCATGGCCGAGATGGGCGCGCCCGAACCAAGCAGGGCGCGGTTGAGCGCCTGCTCGTCCCGGAGCGTCAGCCCCTCCGGAGGCGCCGGCAGCAGCGCCGACCCGCCGCCGCAGATGAGCGCGACGACCAGGTCCTCTTCAGCCAGTCCCGACACGGCGTTCGCCAGCGCCCTGGCGGCCGCGACGCCCGCCTGGTCGGGAACCGGATGGGAGGCGGTCAGGACGCGGACGCTGCGGGTCGGGACCGCATGGCCGTGCCGGGTCACCACCACGCCCTCGAGCGGCGCGTCCCACAGGTCCTCGAAGGCCGCCGCCATCTGCGCCGCGCCCTTTCCGGCGCCGACGACCACGGTCCGGCCGCCCGGCTTGCGCGGCAGGTGCCCGGGCAGGATCCTGCGGGGGTCGGCCGCGGCGACGGCCGCCTCGAACAGGCCGGCAAGGAACGCCTTCCGGTCAGGAGCGGTCATGCGGGCGTGACGCCGCTTCGGGCGTGGCCGCGGCAGGCGGAACCGCCGGAACGCGGCTCGCGCCGGAACGCGGGCCCGCCGAAGGCCGGCGCCCGGCAGGCCCCTGCCGCCGAGCGACCCGCTCCGGTCGGCGCGACGCCGGCCCCCTGGATCAGAGGATCCCCAGTATCGCCCCGATGACGGCACAGCCGCACGTGGCGTATCCGCCGTCTATCAGCGTCAGGCTGAACGGCCTGTCGCCGTATGCGTTGTTGATCATTATCCAGGGCGATATGAAGAACAGCCCGACGCCCAGTCCGCTGACAAGGCCGCCCGCGAGCGTGTCTATCCCGGACGTGGCAAACACGTGCCGCATCATGCCTGCCACGAGGATCATTGCGACGCCTGCCAGGATCAGGGGCGCCTTGCCCCGGCGGGCAGGGCGGCGGCGGCCGTCGTCCAGCTTGATGCCCGAGGCGGCGGCCCATGGCCCGGACAGCGCCGCGTACCAGGCGGCGCCAAGGGCGAAGCCGCCGATCGCGGCCACGATTACGCTGATGACTTCCATCGTTCCATTCCTTTCGACCGTGGCGGCAGCCTACGCTCAACGCGGCCGTCTGGCCAGAGCCTGTCAGGGGCCGATCCCGCCCATCCTGCACACGAGCTCCCACTCCCCGTCCCGCACCGGCTGCACCGACAGGCGCGAATTCCTGACAAGCGTCATTTCGGCAAGGAGGGGCTCCTGCTTGATGCGCTCAAGCGACACCGGAGTCTCGAGCGGCATGAGGGCCTTGATGTCCACGCATTCCCATCGCGCGTCGTCGGTCGTGCTGTCAGGATGGGCTTCGGCGATCACTTCCACGGTTCCGACGATCTCCCGGTCCTTCTGCGAGTGATAGAAGAAACCCCTGTCCCCGACCTTCATCTGGCGCATGAAGTTCCTCGCCTGGTAGTTCCGGACCCCGTCCCACTCCTCTCCCGCGTCGCCCTTCGCGACCTGCTCGTCCCAGCTCCAGGTGGAGGGCTCGGACTTGAAAAGCCAGAACGCCATGCGCCTACTCCTTTCCCACGGGTCGCGACAAGAGGGCCTCGACGGCCCGCGAAATGTCAAGGCGTCCCTCGATGACGTCCGCCGTGGCCTGCATGAGCGGAAGGCTCATGCCCGCAGCGGCCGCACCCTCCGCGACGACCGGCGCGGTGGCAAGCCCCTCGACGGTTGCCTCCCGGTCGATGTCCCGGCCTCGCCCCAGCGCGACGCCTGCGCTGAAGTTGCGGGATTTCCCCGAGGTGCAGGTCAGGACGAGGTCCCCGAGGCCCGATAGCCCGTGGAGCGTTCCTTTCCTGGCGCCATGCAATGCGGCGTATCGCGCGAGCTCGCCGAATCCGCGGGCGACCACGGAGGCGCGTGCGCTGTCGCCGAGTCCGGCGCCGACGGCGACTCCGGCGGCAAGCGCGACAACGTTCTTGAGGGCCCCGCCCAGTTCGGCACCGCGAACGTCCGTGGATCGATAGAGGCGCAGGGCCGGGCGCGTGAGCAGCGACTGCAGCCTTCTGGACTCCTTCGCGCCTTCCGCCGCGACGACGATTGCGGTGGGCAGCCCGTCCGCGACGTCGGCGGCGAAGCTCGGGCCGGTCATTATCGCAGGCCTGTGCGAGGGCAGGGCCGCCTGAATCGTCGCGGCCGGCCCGAGGCCGGTGGCGCGATCAATGCCCTTGCAGCAGGCGACCAGCGCGCCGCCGCTTCCGAAGTCATGATCTCGCAGGAAGGACGCAAGGCTCTGTGCGGGCACGGCGACAAGGCAGGTCGCGGCATTGAAGGCGGCCCTGTCGGCCGTCACGGTCAGGCTGACGGGCAGGAGGCGGCCCGGCAGGCGGGCGCCTGACCGCCTGGCCTTCTGCATGCGTGCGGCTTCGTCGGCGTCCCGTGACCAGAGAGCGACCCGTGTCCCGTCCCGCGAAAGGGCGATCGCGAGCGCGGTTCCGAAAGCGCCGGCCCCGAGGACGGAGAGGCTCATGCCTTCGCGCCCTTCGCGCCGGATCCCAGAAGGGCCGGCCGGCTCGCGTCCAGCGGCCAGCGCGGGCGCGCGACCAGGGGAACAAGACCGGGATTCCCGATCCGGTCAAGCTCTATGCCGGCCCAGGCGATCATCGCGGCGTTGTCCGTGCACAGCGCGGCGGGCGGCGCGACGAATCCGAGGCCGTGCCGCTTCGCGACGGCATCGATCCCGGCGCGGACCCCCGCGTTCGCCGCGACGCCGCCCGCGACGGCGATGACCGGCATGCGCGGACCCAGGGAGAGGTAGGCCTCCGTGGCGCGCGCCGTCTTCTCGGCCAGGACTTCGCTTACTGCAGCCTGGAAGCCGGCGCAAAGATCCGCGCGGTCCATTGCGGACAGCCCGCCTGATTCAGAGACGAGGAGATCGCGTTCGCGCACCAGCGCGGTCTTGAGTCCCGAGAAGCTCATGTCGCAGCCGGAGCGGCCAAGCAACGGTCTTGGAAGGCGAAATCGCTCCGGATTCCCTTTCGCGGCCTCGCGCTCGACAGCCGGGCCGCCAGGTCCGGGAAGGCCAAGGGCGCGTGCCGTCTTGTCGAAGGCCTCGCCGGGCGAGTCGTCCAGCGTCCCGCCGATGCGCCGGAAGCTGTCCGGGCCCGAGACGATCAGCAGCTGGCAGTGCCCGCCCGACACCAGAAGCAGGAGATAGGGAAACGCGACATTGTCCGTCAGCCGAGGAGTCAGCGCATGGCCGGCGAGATGGTTGACCCCGAGAAGCGGCCTGCCGAGACCCGCCGCGATCCCTCTCGCGCACATCACGCCGGACAGGACGCCGCCGATCAGGCCCGGGCCTGCAGTGACGGCGACCGCGTCGACATCCGCCGCGCCGACGGCCGCTTCGCTCAGAGCGGCCTCGATGGCGATGTCGAGCTTCTCGGCATGCGCCCGGGCGGCGATCTCTGGAACGATCCCCCCGAAGGAGGCGTGCAGGAACGCCTGGTCCGCAACGATCGACGACAGGATCCTCCCTTCCTCGGACACGACGGCGGCGGCGGTGTCGTCGCAGCTGGATTCGATTCCGAGGAAGAGACGTGCCATGGCTGTCCGGCTTGCGTGGCTTCCGGGCCCCGGGTATCACCGGGCCATGCCTCACACAAGAAGGCGCCGAAATGGACGATCCGGGGCCCACGCTTCTTCTCACGCGGCCTGAGGCGCAGTCAGCGGATTTTCTTGCGGGTTGCGAGCAGCGGCTCGGGAAGCGCATTCCGGCCGTGATCTCCCCGGTCATGGACATCGTTCCCGTCGGGGATCCGCCGGACCTTGACGGGTTCTCGACGATCATCGTGACGTCCGGCAACGCCGTCCGCCGGCTTGGCGGCGCTCTGGAGGGCCGTCGCGTCCTGACGGTCGGCGAATCCACGGCAGCGCTCGCACGCGGCTTCGGTGCGCGGGCGAAGGCGCTCGGAGAGACGGCCGAAGCCTTTCTTGAAGGGATCGACGAAGTGGCTCCTCCCGCCGTTGCCTGCCGGGGAAGGCATGCCCGGCGCAATCTTGCCGCCTGGCTGTCCGCGCAAGGCGCCGCCACGGTCGACATGGTGCTTTATGACCAGACGCCGCGCCCCCTCTCGCGCGCAGCGCGCACGCTGCTTGACGGCAGCGCGCCGGTGGTCGCGCCGGTGTTCTCGCCGAGAAGCGCGGAGCTTCTCTCCCGTCACCCCGCCGCGGCGCCCGTGACCGTCCTTGCCATAAGCGAGGCCGCCAGAGCGTCCTGGAGGGGAGACGCGGAATTCAGGGTGGCCAGACGGCCGACCGCTGATTCCATGTGCGAACTGGTTGTCGGGGCGCTGTAAGTCCCGAGCTTGCCGCAGGACGCGCACGGCACTAGGTTCAGGCACGCTGTCGCGCACGGGATCGCTACGGAAAGGTGACGGAGTGACTGACCCCGCAAGATCCGCAGAGGCCTCCGGCAACCCGGGGCCTTCCCCGAAGCCGGGGCCGGACATCGCGTCGCAGGAACAGCCGGAAGCGACGGCGGCCGCCGCCGGCGAGGGCGCCGACGCAGGCCCGGACGCAGCGCAGACGGACGGGCTCTCGACGTCCGGCGGAAGCGCGGGGACCTTCTTCGGCACCGCCTTCAGGCGACTCTCCCTTGTGTCAGGACTTGCCGGCGGCCTGACGGCAGGCGCCGTCGGCTTCCTTGCAGCGATCTCGCTGCCGCACCTGACCGGCCAGGCGAGCAAGGCGGCGCAGGCCCTTTCGGGCGCCGAGGCAGTCGCGGCGAACGTGGCGGGGCTGCGAGGGCAGCTTGCCGAAATTTGGGGGCTCATGCAGCAGCCGTCGGGGCTGGAGGGCGGCATTGCTGCGCTTGAAGGCAGGGTGGGCGCCCTGGGTGCGGAAATCGGCGCGTTGCGGACGGCGACGGCGGACGGGGCTTCGGACACGGGAGCCAGGCTTGCCGCCCTGAGCCGGCGCGTGGAGGCGCTGGAGAAGTCCGGTGGAGACGCGTCCCTGTCCCAGGCCGCCGAAACCGAGGAGCGGCTGGCCCGCTTCAGGGCCCGGCTGGATCAGTTCGTTGCGGACGCGGAGGCCAGGATTGCCGATGTTGAGGCGAGGGCGCTCAAGGCAGGGGCGTCCGCATCGGACGCGGGAGACCGTTTCGCGGTCGCAAGGCTGCGTGCGGCGGTAGAAACCGGCGCCCCGTATCTCGACGTCATCTCGACCATGGAGGAGGTTCCCGCCGAACTGGCCGACCATGCGAGTGCCGGGACGCCCACGCTCCTTGCGCTCAAGCAGGAATTTCCCGACGCTGCCAGGACGTCGCTGGCGGCGTCGCGCAGCGTTTCGGGCGACGGAACGGTCAAGGACAGGATTGTCGCTTTCCTGCGAAAGGCGACAAATGCGCGGTCCTTGACGCCGCAGGAGGGCGACGGTGCCGACGCGATCCTGTCCAGGGCCGAGGCGCGCCTTTCGGAGGGCGACCTGGCCGGCGCGCTTGCCGAGCTCGGCGCCCTGCCGGACGCGTCGCGGCCCGCAATGGCGGACTGGATCGCGAGGGCGGAGCTGCGGCTTGCGGTTCTGGGAGCGATCGACGCGCTTGCGTACGGGATGAACTGAGGCGACATGCTCTGGTCGCTGCTCAAAGCCGTTCTCTTCGTCTGCGCGATCGCAGCCGCTGCCTGGGGCGCGGAGCTCCTGATCGAGACGGACGGCGGCATTCGCCTCTCGGTTTCGGGCACGGAGTACTCTTTCGGCCCGTTCGAGACCGTCGCCGCCCTCCTGGCTTTCGCGCTTGCGTTCTGGGCCGCTTTGAAGGGCATGGGGCTTGTCGCCGCGTTCCTTCGCTTTGCCGCCGGCGACACGACATCGATCGACCGATTCTTCGACCGTCGGCGCGAACGCAAGGGCCTTGCCGCGCTGTCCGAGGGGATGATCGCGCTCGCATCGGGCGAGTCCGGGACGGCCCTCTCAAGGGCGTCGCGGGCCGAGAAGCTTCTCTGGCATCGCGAGCTCACGTCGCTTCTGACCGCGCAGGCCGCCGCGCAGGCCGGCGATGCGGTTCAGGCCGAAGCCGCCTACAAGCGTCTCCTCGAGGACGACCGGACGCGATTCGCCGGAATCAGGGGGCTGATGAAGCAGCAGCTGGCTGCCGGCAACGCCGACATGGCGCTGAAGCTTGCCGAAAGGGCGTTTGCGCTGAGGCCGGCGCATCTCGAGATCCAGGACGTGCTCCTCAGGCTCCAGGCCGGCGCGCACGACTGGACCGGCGCCCGCAGGACGCTCGGCGCCAAGCTCAGGCAGGGCGCGCTTCCCCGCGACGTTCATCGGCGCCGCGACGCGGTGCTTGCGCTTGGCGAGGCCCGGGACATCCTGCGAGAGGGCAGATCCGCCAAGTCGCGCGAAAGGGCGATCGAGGCAAACCGGCTCTCGCCGGATCTTGTTCCGGCGGCGGTCATGGCTGCCGACGGATACATGGCCATCAACAAGCCGAGGAATGCGTCGCGCATCCTGAAGAAGGCGTGGGCGGCGCAACCGCATCCGGACCTTGCGGCGGCTTTCGCCCGTCTCGATCCCGAGGAATCCCCCGAGGCCCGCGTCAGCCGGTTTGCCGCGCTGACGGACGTGGAAAGGGACCATCCCGAAACCCGGATGCTTGCGGCGGAACTGCAGATTGCGGCAGAAAACTTTCCGGCTGCGCGCGAAGCGGTCGGGGACCTGGCCGAGACCGATCCCACCGCACGGGTCCTGACCATCATGGCGGCGACAGAGCGCGGGCTCGGATCTGGCGATGCCGTTGTCAAGGGGTGGCTGACACGCGCGCTTGCAGCGCCGCGTGATTCGCAATGGGTGTGCGAAAGCTGCCATTGCGCGCATCCGCGCTGGGATCCCGTTTGCGAACGTTGCAAGGGTTTCGACACCCTGGCCTGGAAGAGGCCGGACGACGGCGCCGCCCCGCTTTCCGCAGGCGCGGAGATGCTGCCGCTTGTCGTCGGCGCGACCGACGCGCCGGGCGAAGCCGAGTACGGGCAGGACGAGGGCCACGGCCAGACCGGTTCGGGGCGTGCATCGGGGCCGCCGGATCCAGGAGCGGCCGCCGATGCGCCGGCTGGACCGCCTGCGGACCATGCCGGCGAAGACGCGGGCCATGAAGGCGTCGCCGGCAGCGGCGCGCGGTGATGCAGGGGGAAATGCCGGGATCCCGGCAGGGGGGAGGCCTGGTGCCGCATGAGGGACTCGAACCCCCGACCCATCGCTTACGAAGCGATTGCTCTACCAGCTGAGCTAATGCGGCAATGAGATCCCGCATTTAGACTGCCGGCCTGTCGGGCGCAAGCGACCGGCACGGCTTCGCTGGCCGCGCATCCCCGGTCCCGCGGGAGCCGGCCGCCGCCGCCCGCCTGCCGCTTCAACCGCTCGTGAGCGCTTCTCGGGCGCATGGTTCGGCCTCTTCCCGCGAGGCCGTCCGACGACCAGGGCAGTCTCCCAGAAAGCTGTGCATTCCCGCAAGAACGACGTCAAGCGCCTGATCGTCGATGTCCTTGTGAAGCACCATCCGGATCGCGCCGGTCGCGCCGCCGCCCACGAGGACGCCGCGCGCGGCCATGTGCGCCCGGAATGCGTCGTTCTGCCGGTCCCGTGGCGTGAGGAAGACCATGTTGGTCGACTGCACGACCGTCCCGGCACTGGCCTCTTCCAGAACGGCGGCAAGCCGTTTCGCCCTGACGTGATCGTCGGCGAGCCGTTCAACATTGTGCTCGAGCGCGTGGAGGCCCGCTGCCGCAAGGATTCCTGACTGGCGCATGCCGCCTCCCAGCATCTTGCGATACCTGCGCGCGCGTTCGATGAGGCTCGACGATCCGGCCAGCACGGATCCCGCCGGCGTTCCGAGGCCCTTGGACAGGCAGAGCGAAACGGTGTCGACAGGATCGGACAGGTCCCGTTCTGCGCAGCCGAGGGCCGTGACCGCGTTGAAGAAACGCGCGCCGTCCAGGTGGACCGAAAGGCCTGCGGCCTGGGCGGCGCCGGCGGCGACGGAGAATCGTGCCAGGGGCACGGCCTTTCCGTCATGCGTGTTCTCGAGGCTGACCAGGCGGCTGACCGGGAGGTGGTTGTCGTTCGGCCTCACTTCCGCGGAGATCCGGTCAGGCGACAGGCCGCCGTCAGCCTCGACAGGGACTGTGCAGATGGAGATGCCGCCCAGAACCGAAGCTCCGGCCGCCTCGTAGGCAGAGACATGATACCCGCGCCCGGCAATCACTTCCTCGCCGCGCCCGCAATGGGCAAGAAGCGCCGTCAGGTTGCCCATCGTTCCGCTGGCGACGAACAGGGCGGCCTCCTTGCCCAGCCGTTCCGCGACCGTCTCCTCGAGGCGGTTGACGCATGGATCCTCGCCGTAGACGTCGTCGCCGACCTCGGCATCGTACATCGCGCGACGCATGCCTTCGTCCGGACGCGTGACGGTGTCGCTTCGCAGGTCCGGCCGCGGCGCATCGGGACTCGCCGTCGGGGAAACGTCAGCGCCGCCGGTCACGCCGCGACCTGTCCGCCTGCAGGCGCCGAGACGGCGTGAGCGCGTCTGGCACCGCCGCCGTTCTCGGACGCGCAACGGCCCGCAGGCGGGCCGGAAACCGTTGCGGCGCCTTGGCCATGAATCCGGGACGAATGCGCCGTCCCGGGCTCCGTCAGGTGAATTCCCATGCCTCAGGCTTGGAGCGTCATGCGCCGGAAGTCCACCGCGAAGACACGACCCGAAGCGGATCGGCGGCGACATGGCCGGGACGCTGTCCCCCGCCCTGCCCCGGGACGGGCCGTCGCTCATCGACCCTCCCGAACAGCCGCTGCCGTCTGTGCCGGGCTTTGCGGCGAACCGCGACGCGTCCTGGCGCGCGGGTTCGGGGCCTCCGGCTCCAGCCCGCTCTTGCGGATGAGGCGGGTCCGGAAGACGGGCGTTACTGGCGCTGCGCCACGATTGATCGCACGATCTTGCTTCCAGACCGGCCCCGACCTGAACATCCCCCTTGGCTTCCGTCCTGATAATAGTTCGAGCGGATGCTTCGCCTTCGTCAACCCGTGGCTTCAGATCTCGCAGGCGGCGATCCGGGCCTGCCTGTGCGGGGCGCGGCATGTGTTCTCGGGCCAGTGGAACCGGACGGAGAATCATACCGATGATGGAGACGCCAGCGGCTGCAAATACACCCTTCCCGCCGCGGACCGGACCCGGCTGGGCTGCGACACCAACTGACCCCGGACCCACGGACCGACACGGCGGGGGCGGCCTTCGGGTCGCCCGTTTCCAAAAATTTCAGTGATTTCCAAACGGAGCCACTACCCGCGATCGGGCACGTGATTTCGCCTGCCGGATGCATCTTGTGCAAGGACGGGTCCGTGTTCCGCTGGAACCGCCGGCGCCACCGACGGGCCTCCTTCGACAGCCTGCTCGGCATCGGGCCGGGACTTCCGCCCGCCACCTGCCGCGACTTCGCCGGGGGACGCGCCTGAGGCGCCGGAAACCCCGCCCGGACTCCGCCGGCGGGCCGGCGCACGCGCCCGCACCCCACCCGAATTCCCGCATTCCGGCACCGTCCGGGCCGCCGCGCCGCGGCGAAGGCGTGGATTCCGCCGGGATCCGGGGATCCCGCGACCGGCCGCCGGCACAACATCTTGCGGCGCCGTAGTCAAGGGATAAGCCTTCTCCACGAATCGTTTCCGGAACGTCATGCGGCCCCGGGCCTCTCTTGATGCTGTTCATGAAATGAGCCTTCGGAACCGGACTTTCCTTCATGTCCGAGCTTCGTCTGGAACCATGGGGGCCCGGCGCAGTCTTGCCGTCAGCGCCCCGAATCCCCATGCCGGGATCCGAAACCTGTCGCAGGAAAGGGCGCCGGGGGGGGCTCTGATTCAGGTTCGGAAAGGCAACCAATGTCATGGATGCGCTCGATGCGCTTCAGGTCGATTCCCTCGGCGACGTCACGGGTGTCGCCCGGTCCGCCCGGGACAAGCGACAGGCCGGTCATGCCGCGATGGATCCCCCCGATGCCTCGTCGATGCAGGCGACCACGGGGCCTATCAATCCAACACACTTGACTCTGCGTCCTCTTCCTCCGTTTCGCTCCCATCCCGGCCCCGCATCGCCCGGATGGCGGTGACGGCGCCGGACAGGACCCTGACCCCTTCCCGGAGCTTCTGCGTGCCGGGCAGGGGCTGGCGCTTCGAGGGGTGGAAGCCGGCCAGCCCGCCCGTCAGCGTGACGAAGCGCGCGACGGTCATGTCCGGCGGTCCCCGGGGGACCCTGAAGCCGTGGCGTGCGGCCAGGGCGCGGAGCGCCGTGACGTCCTGCCGGATCACATGAAGGGTGGCCGGGTCGTCCGGCCTCTCGCGGGCCAGCAGGGAGAGGTCCCAGACCCGGAACGCGGTGATGGCGTTGGCGTCGAAGGCGAGGCACTTCCTCAGGTCGTCGGCGCGGTCGAGGCGGCGGGGCGGGTCCTCCTCGAGGGCGGAGACGGCGGTCATGCGGACCGGCGGATCGCCGGGCCGGTCCTTCGGGGGAAGCAGGTCCACCTCCACGCAGCGCAGCGTCAGCTTCGCGGTGCGCCCCTTCCTGCGGTGCGGGCCGCCGCGGGCGGGAACCTCGACCCTGCGGCGCCCGACCGGGTCCGTCCCGAGAACGCGCTCCCAGAGGTCCTCCCCGTGGCCCGTCGCCACCCGGCGCCTCGAACCCCGGCTCGCCCGGACCAGCAGCGCCGCCCCGGTCTCCCGCGCGCGCGACCGTCTCCCGGAAGTCGCCCTCGCGGTCACAGACGCTCACCACGCGGGTGTCCGGGCAGGCCGCCGCGAGATCCCGCGCCCGGTCCAGACCGCCCGTCCGGCGGACGCTGTCACTGCCCTCAGCCTGGCGGAAGTCCGCGTCCGCGTCGAACATCCCGAGAGGCCGCCCGGCCCCGTTCACCGCGACGCCGGCATGCGCCAGGATGCCCGAGGTCCCCTTGCCGCCGCCGCCGAGGGCGTCGAGGCCCGAGGTCCCCGAAAGCCCGTCGTGGCTGAGCTTCGCCGTGTCCTGGACAGCGAGCACGAGCCGCCGGGTCCAGGCCGCGCCCATCGCGGCGGTCCGCCGCCTGACCCGTCCGTCGGGGTGCGGGCTCCTGCCGCATTCCCGTTCGGCCCGTCCGCCCCCGTCATGCATCGATCCGGACCAGCCGGGACCCCGTTCCGGCCCGCGCCGCAGGACCTCCCGCCAGCCCTGCGCGAGGGGCCTGAGCCAGACCGCGCGGCGCACGCCCGAGCGCCGCCCCGAGGCCGGCTCCGGGCAGCACCTCCATCCCGCGGCCCGGCAGCCCGTCCCGGACGTCCCCGGCCCCGTGAAGGTCTGCGCCAGGACCGGGCGGACACCGTACCTCGCCTCCCAGTCGTCCGCCACCCGCGCCGCCGCCAGGCGCAGGGCACGGGAGGCGAGGCCCTTCACCCGGACGCCGGGAAGCAGGACGGACCTGTTGTCGTGCACGACCCTGCCGACGTTGGCCACCCGGGCGTCGGCCGACCAGCCGACGCCGCGGTCGCGCGGCCCCGGCTGCATCCCGGCCGCCGCGAAGCCGACGCCGCCGAGGATCCCGTGCCGCTCCGAGCGGATCCAGTGCCGGACCTGCCCGCCCGGCGGGCGCCGCCAGCCCTCGGGATGGCGGGTCCCGGCCATCGCCTCCCGGCGGCGGCGGTCCCCCGCGTCCGCCACCGGGTCGAGCGACACCAGGCCGAGATCCCGGAGCGCGGCCGTCCGGCGGGGCCCCGCCAGTCCTCCCGCTCGCACAGCCCGCGGGCCAGGGCGGCACGCGTCAGTTCACCGCCCCCGCAGGCCGTGCCGAACCATTCAACCGTCTCCGCCGAGACCTGACGCATGCCGATCTGCATGGCGACCTGATTCGCATGGAACGCGACTCGGAGCCAAGTGTGTGTTATTGATAGCCCCAGAACGCCTTGACGGCCGCGCACGACCGGGTCCGCCGCTCGTCCGTCGGCTTGCCGTCGATCTCCTCCTCGATTCTGTATGTCGCGCCGATCAGCGCCAGCGCCTCGCCGGCTATCAGCGGGAGGTTGTCCTTCTGCTCCCAGAAGTTGCGGCGGGTGTGGATCCAGCAGCCCTGATGCCGGACCGCGCCCTTGCGCGCCTCGACATAAGCCTCGCAGGCGCCGGAGCCGTCGCTCACATGGGTTTCAGCATGCTCGCCGAGGAACTCCTTCGCATGCCGGTGCTGACGGGAGCCGGCGAAGGGGAACACCACCTCGCTCCGGTCGCCGAGCATCGGCCAGAAGCAACCCTTCTTCATGCCGCCCGGCCCGGATTGGTGTCAGCAGCTGCAGCAGTCTGGGACCGTCCGCACACGGACGGGCAGGATGTCTGTCAGGTCGCGAAAGGCTGCAACACGTCGCTGTCCGCGCGGCAGCGGGCGAAGCGCAACCGTTTCGTCCTCAAGTGCGGTGATCCAGAGTGTCGCCGAAAGCTGGACCGATGAGAATGCAGGAACGGGCGCTGCGTGCAGCGACCTGCAGTCCTGCGTTTACGAGACCGTCGCGAACCTCAATAATCTCGAAGCTCGCCTGTCTGGCAATCGCCATTGCCGTCGTTATCAATGCCGTCAAAATTGGGGTCATTGCAGGGATCGTTGGCATACGCCTGACTCTGGGCCCTTGAATAAGCGTTCAGCGAGTCCATGATCAATGCCGTTGCGGCAGCCCAGTTCTCCTGCCGCTGCGCGGCCTCCCGGCGCGCCCATTCCCTTTCCTCGGCCCTCTCCCTTTCCCGTTCGCGCCTTTCGGCCTTCCGCCTTTCCCGCTCCAGGGCCTGCCTGGCCTCGCGCTCCGGCCTTTCCGCTTCCCATATGGCGAGCCTGCGCGCCTCCGCTTCCGCCGCAAGCCTGTCCCTTTCCGCCTGAAGCTCGCGCTCCCTTTCCCGGTCGCGCTCGGTCGCCGCGGCGATCAGGGGCGCCGCCTTCGACCTTGCCCGGGCCGCGAAGCCCCTGATCGCGTCAGAGGCCGACGCGGCGGCTTCCGCCAGCCGCTCGGCGCCCGGCGACTCGCACCGGTCCCATGCCGCGAGTGCCGGGCCGCACCCCATCGCAAGGGCCGCAGCCGCGGCCAGAGCCGTTCTTGAAACCCGCATGTGTCCCTCCCTGGGTGATGACTCAGATTGAATCGTCCAGCGCAGCCCTGAGAACTTCGAGCGCGTTGTCCTTGGTCTGTATGATCACGGGCGCGGCCGTAACTACCGCGATTCCCGCGACCGCGACCACCGTCGCCCCGGTTCCGGCAGCGACCGCGACAGGCAGCACGGCCGCCGACAGGCCTGCCATGACGACGCCGCGCCTGATCGACCTTGACGAGAGGTTGAACCCGAACCCGGCCAGCCTGTCGCGGACCGTTCCGGCAAGTTCCGACGGGCAGGGCGCCGCCTGCGCGAACGCGGGCGCCACCAGCATCGTCGAGGCCATCAGGACCGTTCGTCTGTTCATGGTCTCCGCCTCCTTTCAGGCTCTCGGGAACCTTGACCTGCTCACGTAAGGAGTTCCGGTGACGCCCAGCCCCTCGTGATACGCCATCGCCACCATCAGCAGGCGCGCCTCCGCGTCCTGCGCATCGAGCATGGGCTGGGCGGCTGGGATTCCCAGCGCCTCCCGGAGCGCCCGGATGTCCGCCGCCCCCAGCGGCCGATCCAGCTTCAAGGAAAGCGCGACGGCCGAAAGGGCCATCTCCCGGTATCTCTGCTGTCCTGCGGCCATCATCTCGACGCCGGCCGGAAGCTCGTTCTCCGAGCGGACCAGATGCGACAGGAACGCCACCGTCCGGCCCGAGGCGATGTCCCTGGCGAGCGTCCGCCCGTTCTTTCGGAACCAGTCCCTTGATTCCCCGCAATGAAGCGAGAACGCGACCTCCACAAGCTCCTGCTTCCTTGCCCTCCTGTTGGACTCCGCCATGAAGAACTGCGGCATGAACCCCACCGAGTTCGGCGAAAGGTCGGCGGGCAGCGCAACGCCGTCCTGCGGCAAGGCCGCCCGGCCTCTGCCGGTGACGCCGCCAGCATCACCGTTGGCCACGCAGCCCTGAAGCAGCGGAAGCGCGCCCGCGGCCGCAAGCAGCGCCTCCCTTCGGCCAAGACAGTGTTCCATTGGTTGCAAGCCTCTGTCGCCAGTGCCCCGACGCTACCCCCCTCCCCCCCCCCAACGCAACCCCATTGAACGAAGCTGCTTCGCAGCAGTTTCGGCTGCCGGCTGAGGCCTTCGCCTGAATTTCCTGACATTTCAAGTTGCTGGACCGGATGCGGACCGGGCCCACGCCGGGCCTATCAACAACACACACTTGGCTCGTCGGCCAGTTCCATGCGAATCACGTGGCCATGCAGATCGGCATGCGACAGATGCCTTCGGGGACGGTCGAGTGGTTCGACGCGGCTTGCAGGGGCGGTGAACTGACACGTACCGGTCTGGCTCCGGGATCTCGGCCTGGTGTCGCTCGACCCGGTGGCGGACGCGGGGGACCGCCGCCGCCGGGAGGCGATGGCCGGGACCCGCCATCCCGAGGGCTGGCGGCGCCCGCCGGGCGGGCAGGTCCGGCACTGGATCCGCTCGGAGCGGCACGGGATCCTCGGCGGCGTCGGCTTCGCGGCGGCCGGGATGCAGCCGGGGCCGCGCGACCGCGGCGTCGGCTGGTCGGCCGACGCCCGGGTGGCCAACGTCGGCAGGGTCGTGCACGACAACAGGTCCGTCCTGCTTCCCGGCGTCCGGGTGAAGGGCCTCGCCTCCCGTGCCCTGCGCCTGGCGGCGGCGCGGGTGGCGGACGACTGGGAGGCGAGGTACGGTGTCCGCCCGGTCCTGGCGCAGACCTTCACGGGGCCGGGGACGTCCGGGACGGGCTGCCGGGCCGCGGGATGGAGGTGCTGCCCGGAGCCGGCCTCGGGGCGGCGCTCGGGCGTGCGCCGCGCGGTCTGGCTCAGGCCCCTCGCGCAGGGCTGGCGGGAGGTCCTGCGGCGCGGGCCGGAACGGGGTCCCGGCTGGTCCGGATCGATGCATGACGGGGGCGGACGGGCCGAACGGGAATGCGGCAGGAGCCCGCACCCCGACGGACGGGTCAGGCGGCGGACCGCCGCGATGGGCGCGGCCTGGACCCGGCGGCTCGTGCTCGCTGTCCAGGACACGGCGAAGCTCAGCCACGACGGGCTTTCGGGGACCTCGGGCCTCGACGCCCTCGGCGGCGGCGGCAAGGGGACCTCGGGCATCCTGGCGCATGCCGGCGTCGCGGTGAACGGGGCCGGGCGGCCTCTCGGGATGTTCGACGCGGACGCGGACTTCCGCCAGGCTGAGGGCAGTGACAGCGTCCGCCGGACGGGCGGTCTGGACCGGGCGCGGGATCTCGCGGCGGCCTGCCCGGACACCCGCGTGGTGAGCGTCTGTGACCGCGAGGGCGACTTCCGGGAGACGGTCGCGCGCGCGGGAGACCGGGGCGGCGCTGCTGGTCCGGGCGAGCCGGGGTTCGAGGCGCCGGGTGGCGACGGGCCACGGGGAGGACCTCTGGGAGCGCGTTCTCGGGACGGACCCGGTCGGGCGCCGCAGGGTCGAGGTTCCCGCCCGCGGCGGCCCGCACCGCAGGAAGGGGCGCACCGCGAAGCTGACGCTGCGCTGCGTGGAGGTGGACCTGCTTCCCCCGAAGGACCGGCCCGGCGATCCGCCGGTCCGCATGACCGCCGTCTCCGCCCTCGAGGAGGACCCGCCCCGCCGCCTCGACCGCGCCGACGACCTGAGGAAGTGCCTCGCCTTCGACGCCAACGCCATCACCGCGTTCCGGGTCTGGGACCTCTCCCTGCTGGCCCGCGAGAGGCCGGACGACCCGGCCACCCTTCATGTGATCCGGCAGGACGTCACGGCGCTCCGCGCCCTGGCCGCACGCCACGGCTTCAGGGTCCCCCGGGGACCGCCGGACATGACCGTCGCGCGCTTCGTCACGCTGACGGGCGGGCTGGCCGGCTTCCACCCCTCGAAGCGCCAGCCCCTGCCCGGCACGCAGAAGCTCCGGGAAGGGGTCAGGGTCCTGTCCGGCGCCGTCACCGCCATCCGGGCGATGCGGGGCCGGGATGGGAGCGAAACGGAGGAAGAGGACGCAGAGTCAAGTGTGTTGGATTGATAGCCACGGGGCCCTTCCAGGCGGCTTCCGGAAACGCGTCCCCCGGGGACGTCAGGTCGTCGAGTGTCCTGCGCGGATCGTGCGTCGGCTCCAGGACGGTCTCCGCCTTCCGGGCCGGAACACGAGCATGTCTGCCTTCAGGAGCACGGCGCGCCCGTCGCTGCGCCGCCGCCCGAACGCGGCGGGGGATCAGCATGACCTGACTCGCGCGACGATGGACAGGCCTGCGTTAGCGCCCCAAGGCGTAGAACTCGTCGTTCGGGCGCATGGACGTGAAGTTCGCCATCCTGTTGCTCAGCGCGAAGAACGCGGAAATCCCGGCGATGTCCCAGATGTCCTCGTCGCTGAAGCCATGCTCGTGCAGCGCTTCGAAGTCCGAATCGCAGATTGCGCGGGACTCCTTTGAAACCTTGAGGGCGAAATCAAGCATCTTCTTCTGGCGGAGCGTGATGTCGGCCTCGCGATGGTTGACCGCGACCTGGTCCGCGATCGTCGGGCTTCTTGCGCGGATCCGGAGAATGGCGCCATGGGCGATCACGCAATACTGGCAGCCGTTGTCGCTGGACGTGGCAACGACGATCATTTCGCGCTCTGCCTGGGTCAGGCCGCCCTTCCGCTCCATGAGGGCATGGTGATAGGCCATGAATGCCCTGAACTCGTCCGGCCGGCGCGCCAGGACGAGAAAGACGTTCGGAACGAACCCGACCTTCGCCTGCACGGCCAGGACGGCGCCCCTCACGTCGTCCGGCATGTCGTCGATGTTGGGAACGGGGTATCGGCTGACGGTCTTTGCGGCCATGGCGTCTGGATCCTCGTGGCTCATGCATCCATCGGGAGGCCGCGCCTTTTTCGCCGCGCGGCGCGCTCAAATGGCCTTTCTCGCGCGCGTCAAGGGCCGTTGCGCCGGGATTCCTTCGGATCCCACGTACCTGCCGAGGCGTGCCGCTGCAACTGATGTCAAGCCCGAACTCGGAACGAGGCCCTTGGGTGGGGCGACGGCGCTCGCGGGTTCGCGCGGCACGGGAGCGGTGCCCGTCCGGGTCCCCTTTCAGCGCCGTCGCCTTTCCGCCCACGATCCGCCGGCCGGCGGATCGTGCAAGGTGGCGGCATCACTGCGGGTGTAGTTCAACTTTGTTGGTCATGCGGCGACGGCCTGATTCGCCCGCCATTCGAGGAAGTCGGGCAGCCGGAGGTTCATGACCAGGGCCTTCAGCGCCAGCATGGCGTTGGTGCCCCTCCTCGCCCGGCGCGTTCCGGAGCGCTCCGTCCGCAGCCCGAACCGCCGGCATCCGCCCTCGCATGTTCAGCGAACCGGCAATGACCAGGGGAGGTGGCTGTGGACAGGCTGGAGGCGATTTCCTGTGGAAAGGCCGTCCCTTGCCTCCCGGCGCCTTCCCGGTCGATGCTGGTGCCGGGACCCCGCCGCCAGGGCCTGGCGGCGGCGGTGCGGGGCCTGGCCCCGCAGGGCGGGCCGCCGCCGTCTCCGGCGACGACGTCCGCGTGATGCCGGTCTGCGAGGCAGGGTACGAGGGGTTCCGGCTGGCGCGCCGGCTCGAGGGCGAGGACCTGGAGGTCGTGGTCTGCGACCCGGCGAGCCTGGAGGTCGTGCGCAGGAAGAGACGTGCGAAGACGGACAGGATCGACGCGCGGAAGACGGTGCGGGCGCCCGTGGCCCGGGACGGCGGCGACCGGGACGCGATGTCGCCGGTGCGGGTGCCGACGGTCGCGGAGGAGGACGCGAAGCGGCTGCTGAGGCGTCCCGGAGCGCCCGCTCCACGGCGTCGAGGTCGGGGGCGCCCGACTGCCCGGGCCCGCCGCCAGCCGCGGCGGCAGCGGACCGAACTCCGCCGGGACCGCCCCAGGCAGCGCTCCGGGCGACCCGTCCGGGCGGAGGCCCGCCGTCTGCAGCCCGTCCCGCCCGATGTCGCGGCTGCGCACCTCGCCGCCCTCCAGGCCAGTGCCGGGTGAGCCCCTCTCCGTGCCTGCGGACCAGCGGCGGATGAACGGCCGCCTCGCTCTCCGTCAGTCCCTCAAGACAAGCAACCGCGTCCGGATGGCGGTGCGCCCGATTCCCTTCGTCCCGCGTCATGGCTCACATCTCCTGCATCCGCCTCGTGCGGCGCGCCGCCCGCCGGTCTCCCCGGTCGTTCGCGGGCACGCTGATGGCGCAGCATGGCATACGAGAACCGCAATCACCAACAAAGTTGAACTGCACCCGCATCACTGCGAACGGAGCAAGGGGCGCGTTTTCGATGCGCAGCCAGACAGTTCTTGCCAAAAGTCCGAACGTCCGTAGTGTCTCCCCGAATTTTGCGAGAATCGGGCAGTTTTGCAGCAAATTGGCGAAGCCATGGGACTGGCCCTCGGGCTGCTGCTTTCGGCAGACCCGGATCTTCTGGAGATCGTGACTCTCTCGCTCTACGTCAGCCTTTCCGCGACCCTGATCGCGTGCCTTGCGGGCCTGCCCCTTGGCGCGGTCCTTGCGGTGGCCCGGTTTCCAGGCCGTGGCCCGGTCCTCGTCCTCATGAACGCGCTGATGGGGTTGCCGCCAGTCGTGGTCGGCCTGGTTGTCTATCTCCATCTTTCGCGGTCAGGGCCGATGGGCTTCCTCGGGCTGCTGTACACGCCGACTGCGATGATCATTGCCCAGACGATCCTGATCGCGCCCATCGTGGTGGCGCTGTCGCGCCAGGTCCTCGAAGACCTTCATCTCGAATATGCGGAGCAGTTCCGCTCCCTTGCCCTTTCGGCGCGCCATGTCATCCAGGCGCTGCTCTGGGACGGCCGCTTTGCGCTTTTCACCGTCGCCCTCGCCGGCTTTGGGCGCGCCGTTGCCGAGGTTGGCGCTGTCATGATCGTCGGCGGCAACATAGATCATCTGACGCGAGTCATGACCACCGCGATCACGCTTGAGATATCAAGGGGCAACCTGCCGCTCGCGCTGGCCCTGGGCATCGTGCTGCTTGCGCTTGCCATGGCCGTGACGGCGGCGGTGCACGGGCTGCGTTCAGGCGTCGGACAGGCCGATGCCTGAACGTGCGGCCGGAACGCAGGCAGGCCGAATCGAGATCAGGTCCCTGGCTTACGACCTGGCGAAGACCAGGCTGATCGACGTTCCGGCGCTCACGCTGGGGCCGGCCGGGACGACGGTCATGATGGGCCCGAACGGCGCCGGCAAAAGCCTCCTCCTGCGCCTGATGCATGGGCTGATCCGCCCCTCCGCCGGAGAGATCCTGGTCGGGGGGGATCCGCTCTCGCCGGCACATTGCAGGGCGCAGGCCATGGTGTTTCAGAAGCCCGTGCTGCTTCGGCGTTCGGTGGCCGCGAACATCGACTTCGTCCTCAAGGCCCGCGGCAAGGACCGAAGCCGCTGCCGCGACTTGCTGGACCGCGTGGACCTTGCTTCGCTGGTCGATCGTCCGGCCCGCCGCCTGTCCGGCGGCGAGCAGCAGAGGCTGGCGATCGCGCGCGCGCTCGCGACAGAGCCGGACACGCTGTTTCTCGACGAGCCGACCGCCAGCCTTGATCCGGAATCCGTCCAGGCCATCGAAGGAATTGTCTCAGCGGCGGCACGGGACGGCGTCCGCGTCGTCTTCGTGACCCACGACGTCCAGCAAGCCCGCCGCCTGGCGGACGATGTCGTGTTCCTGAGCAACGGCCGCGTCGCCGAGGAAGCAACGGCTGACGCCTTTTTCAGTGGTCCGGAAAGCGATGTCGCGCGCGCCTATCTGTCCGGTCATATCGACGGGCTGGTGGAGGCGTGAGTTGCGCTGGCTGACGATTCTCCTTCTGGCAGGTTCCGGCGGCATGGCGGCCGCCGGGGACATCATCCTGCAGTCCACAACCTCCACCGTGAATTCGGGCCTCTACGACCGCCTGCTGCACGCGTTCGAGGAGGTGTCGGGCATCAGCGTCAGCGTCGTTTCGGCAGGCACGGGCCAGGCGATCCGCAACGCGGCCAATTGCGACGGAGACGTCCTGCTCGTGCATGCAAAGCCTGCCGAGGAGAGATTCGTCGCCGATGGTGGAGGCGTCGAACGGTTCGATGTCATGTACAACGACTTCGTCATCGTCGGTCCGCAGCACGATCCTGCCGGAATCGCGGGTCTTGGCGACGCCGGGACGGCGCTGAAGCGGATCGCGGAGGCCGAAGCCGTCTTCACGTCAAGGGGCGACGATTCCGGAACCCACCGCAAGGAGCTCGAGCTCTGGGCAATGGCCGGGATTGATCCGGAGCCGGCCTCCGGCCTCTGGTACCGCGAAACCGGGTCGGGCATGGGCGCCACGCTGAACGCGGGAATAGGCATGGGCGGCTACGTCATGACCGACCGGGCCACCTGGATCACCTTCGGCAACGCGCAGGACCACAGGATCCATGTCGAAGGGGATCTGGCGCTCTTCAACCAGTACGGCGTGATGCTCATAAATCCCGCGAGATGCGAAAACGTGCGGGCGGAGAAAGGGCAGGCGCTCGTCGACTGGCTGATATCCGAAGAGGGTCAGGAAGCGATCGCGTCGCACAGGAAGGACGGCCAGCAGCTGTTCTTTCCGAACGCGCGGAAGGCGCGGTGACCTTGCCCGGAATGCCGGACGATTCGCGGCCCTGGCCGGTCCGTCGCCAACGGGCGACTGGCGCACGGCCCAATGGCATTGGACTTGAGGAACCTGTCAACAGGCGTCCAAGACTGGCCCGCCACCGGCGTCCGAAAGGGACCCGTCTTTTCCCGTCTTCCTTTCCCGGCAGCGTTTTCCCGCCAGGGATCGGCGGGAGGGCGCGTGATGGCGAGGGAGGGTCGACGGAAGCTCCGGGATCTTGCGGACAGGCTTCGTCTGCGGCCCCTGGACGAGGTTGCGCCGCTGCCTGGCCATGCCCGGGATCCGGCGGACCGCTCCCGCTGTCGCCGGGACGGCTCGGTCCTCAGCGTGACGGGCGTCCGGCACTTCGACCACCTCCGGCGGCGGCGGCGGGGCCATCGACCTGGCGGTCCACGCCCGCGTGTGCAGCCCCGCGGCCGCGATCCGGTGGCTGGCCGGACTGCCGCCGGCACCGTGCGCGCGGCGCTGGCCAGGGGACCTGGCGGGACGCGGCGGTCCGGTCGAAACGGAACCGGACGGAACCCGGGGCGCATGACCGGGACGTGCAATGCTGGCGGCCTCTGGCTGAGAGCCTCCTCTTCGCCAAGACCAGGGGGGGGGGGTCCGGGCGATCGCGGCGCGATGCGCCAGAACCGACGAGATCTTCGCGGCGGGGATTCACCTCGTCGCCGGCGTGGTCGCCGCGACATGACTGTCAACGCGCCTAGTGGTTGTCTCTTGGCACGCCCTTGGAGCGCGCGATGTCGCGGTAGCCCGGAGCGCCCTTGAGGACCATGCCCTCCGGGAACTGAGCCGTCCTTTCGCGAAAGATCTCCTGCCAGGGCGACTGGCTTTCCGGGGAGAACGGCCTTTCGGGCAGGGCCGCGCCGCGCCTCTCGATCTCGGCGTCGTCGACGAGCATGTTGGCGCTGCACGCCTTGAGATCGATCCGGATCCGGTCCCCGGTCCGGACGATTGCCAGGCCCCCGCCCGCCGCCGCCTCTGGCGCCGCATTGAGGATGGAAGGCGAGCCGGAAGTCCCGGACTGCCTTCCGTCGCCGAGACAGGGCAGCGAATGCACGCCTCTTTTGAGCAGGTAGGCCGGCGGACGCATGTTCACCACCTCGGCCCCTCCCGGATAGCCGATCGGTCCCGCGCCCCGCATGACGAGGATGCAGTCCTCGTCGATCTCCAGGGAAGGGTCGTCGATGCGCTCATGATAGTCCTCGATCGAATCGAAGACGACCGCGCGGCATTCGAACGCGTCAGGATCGTCCGGATTCGAAAGATAGCGGTCCCGGAACTCCCTGGAGATCACGCTGGTCTTCATGATCGCGCTGTCAAAGAGGTTGCCCTTCAGATTGACGAAGCCGGCGTCCTGCATCATCGGCGCCGCGACCGTCATGATGACATCTGGGCTCTCGCTTTTCCGTCCGCCGCAGTTTTCTCCGATGGCCTTGCCATTTGCCGTCAGCGCGCCCGGATGCGGCAGCAGGCCGGCCTCCATGAGTTCGCCGACGACCGCCGGAACCCCGCCGGCACGGTGATAGTCCTCGCCCAGGTAGTCGCCGGCGGGCTGGAGGTTCACTATGAGAGGTATCCTGTGTCCGATGGTCTGCCAGTCGTCATTGCAGAGGGGAACGCCGAGATGCCGGGCGATGGCCGCCAGATGTATCGGCGCATTCGTTGATCCGCCGATCGCCGAGTTGACGACGATGGCGTTCTCGAACGCCTCACGCGTCATGATGTCGGACGGCCTCCGGTCGGCGCGCACCATCTCGACGATCCGGCGGCCGGTTTCGTAGGCCATCTGGCCGCGTTCCCGATAGGGCGCCGGGATCGCCGCTGATCCCGGCAACTGCATTCCGAGCGCTTCCGCCAGGCTGTTCATGGTCGTGGCGGTTCCCATCGTGTTGCAGTAGCCGGTGGACGGCGCGGACGAGGCCACAAGCTCCATGAATCCGGCATCGTCGATTTCTCCCGCGGCATGGAGCTCGCGCGCCTTCCAGACGATCGTTCCCGAGCCTGTCCGCCGGCCCCGAAACCAGCCGTTCAGCATAGGCCCGACGGAGAGGGCGATCGCTGGGACGTTGACCGTGGAGGCGGCCATCAGGAGCGCCGGCGTGGTCTTGTCGCAGCCGATCAGCAGCACGACGGCGTCGATGGGATACCCGTAGAGCGACTCGGTCAGCGACAGGTAGGCGAGGTTGCGGTCAAGCGACGCCGTCGGACGCTTGCCGGTCTCCTGGATCGGATGCACAGGGAACTCCATCGCAGTCCCGCCAGCGGCGTTCACGCCGTCGCGCACGCGCTTGGCCAGTTCGAGGTGATGGCGGTTGCAGGGCGACAGGTCGCTGCCCGTTTGGGCGATTCCGATGATCGGCTTGCCGGACTGGAGCTCTTCTGCCGTAAGCCCGTAGTTGAGGTATCGTTCGAGATACAGCGCGGTCATCTCGTGATTTTCCGGATTGCTGAACCATTTCCGGCTTCTGAGCGTTGGCTTCGGCTCTTCGGGCATGTCCTCTCTCCTTTCTTCGGGGCGGTCGAACGGATCGGGGCTTCCTGGCCGAATGCGTGTTCGAAGGCGTCCCTGACGCGACGAGGCCCCCTGTGCGAGGGCTAGTGGTCATTCTCAAACATAAGCTTGCCTTTTTGTCTCGTACATGCGAAGTGGCGGGGGTCGCCGGAGAGCGATCCATGACAACAACATGTCGAGGCAGTCCCCATGAGTCGCATTGTACGTCCTCCCATCACGCTCACGGACGCCGAGCGCACGCGCTTGACGTCCCTTGCCGCCCATCCCCGGACGCGGCAGAAACATGCCCGTCGGGCCCGGATCATCCTGTGTCTGGATGCGGGCTGCGGGCCCACCGAAACCCGGCGGCGCGCCAACGCCTGCCAATCCACCGTCTGGCGCTGGCGGGACCGCTTCCTCGCCGCGGGGGTGGACGGGCTGCTGTCCGACGCCACCCGTCCGCCGGGCAAGGCCCCGGTCCCTGAAGACACGGTGCAGGCCCTGATCGCCCGCGCGATGTCGCCGCCGCCGGCCAACCGGAGCCACTGGACCCTCAAGGAGCTGGCCGCCACACAGGACCTCTCGATCTCCACCGTCCACCGGATTCTCGCCCGCCATGGTCTCAAGCCGCACCGGGTCAGGATCTTCAAGGTCTCCAACGATCCCCGCTTCGGCATCAAGGCCCATGACGTCATCGGGCTGTACCTGAACCCGCCCGACCATGCCGTTGTCCTCTCGGTGGACGAAAAGACACAGATCCAGGCTCTGGGCCGGACGCAGACGCCACTGCCCCCGGCACCGGGACAACCCGCCACCCGCACCCATGACTGCAAACGGAACGGCACCGCCACCCTGCTGGCGGCGCTGGATGTCGCAACCGGGAAGGTGGCGGGACAGATGACCGAAACGCATCGGTCGGAGGACTTCTGCGCCTTCCTCGATCATGTGGCTGCAGGCCTGGACCCCGCGGCCGAGGTCCACGTCATCCTTGACAACCTCTCCGCCCACGGATCCGCCCGTGTCAACGACTGGCTCAGGGACCATCCCGACTGGACCTTCCACTTCACGCCAACCTCGGCGTCCTGGATGAACGCGGTGGAGGGGTTCTTCTCGAAACTCGCCCGGCAACGGCTGAAGAACGCCGTCTTCAACTCCCTCGACGCGTGCATCACGGCCATCGAGGATCATGTCGCGCACCATGACGCCCACAATGCCCGGCCCTTCCACTGGAGCCGGGACCCGGATGACATTGTCGCATCGTGGAAACGCGGCCACCGGAGGCTGCAAGAAGAACATGCATCTGTATGAAATGAACCACTAGAGCAGGAAGCCGATGCCAAATCCGATGACGGAAGCGGCGACGAGAAGAAGCGCCCGGCCCAGCCACGGCGGCCGGTCCGGCTTGGGGGCGGCCCGCGCCCTTCGGTTCAGGATGTCCTCGGCGATCTCCGGCAGCTGAGGCCCGAACCGGCTGAGCACCTGGACTGTCCGGAGGGCTTCGCGGAGGATCGCCTTCGGGCCGACGTTCGCGGCGATGTAGCGTTCGACGGTCGGCCGCGCGACCTTCCAGATGTTCACGTGCGGGTCGAGGGATCGCGCCACGCCCTCGACCACGACCATGGACTTCTGCAGCAGCAGCAGTTCGGTGCGGGTTTCCATCCCGAACCGTTCCGTGACCTCGAAGAGATGGCTCAGAAGCCTTGCCATGGAGATCCGGTCCGCGTCCATGCCGAAGATCGGCTCCCCGACGGCGCGAAGCGCTTGCGCGAACGCCCCGACGTCACGGTTGGTCGAGACGTAGCCGGCCTCGAAGTGGACCTCCGCGACGCGCCGGTAGTCCCTGCGGATGAAGCCGATGAGGATTTCGGCGTAGACACGGCGGGTGTAGGTGTCGATTCGCCCCATGATGCCGAAGTCCAGGGCCACGAGGTCGCCATTCTCGGCCACCCGAAGGTTCCCCTGGTGCATGTCGCCGTGAAAGTATCCGTCGCGCAGGACGTGGCTGAGGAAGGTCGTCATCAGCGTCTCGGCAAGCCGGACCCGGTCGTGCCCCGCCCGGTCAAGCGCGTCGATGTCGCCGAGCGGGATGCCGTCAAGCCAGTCAAGGGTCAGCACGCGCCGTGACGAAAGGTCCCACTTCGTCGAGGGAACGCGGATTCCGGCGTCATTCGCCGAATTCGCCGCGAATTCCGACGCGTTCGCCGATTCGAGCCGCAGATCCAGTTCGGACATGATCACGCTCTCGAAATGCGCGACGACATCAACGGGCCTCAACCGCCTCGACACGGGCGCAAGCGCCTCGATCATATGCGCCCCGAAGTAGAATGCGTCGATGTCGCGCCGCATGTTCCGCATGATCCCAGGGCGGAGGACCTTTACGGCCACCATCTCGCCCGATCCCGCGATCCGCGCCTTGTGAACCTGTGCAATGGAGGCCGCCGCCACGGAGTCGGAGAATTCCGAGAAGAGCTTCTCTACCGGGGCGCCCAGCTCGGCCTCGATCGTGCGCTTTGCGTCAGCGGTCGGGAAGGGCGGCAGGTTGTCCTGCAGGAGGCGCATCTGCTCCGCCAGTTCCTGGCCGACGACGTCCGGCCGCGTCGAAAGGGTCTGCCCGAGCTTGATGAAGGCCGGCCCCATGGCCGTGAGCGCGCGCGTCACCGTCGGAAGCGTCGCGTCGCCCCTGTGTCCAAGCCACTTGAACGGCCAGCCAACAAGCCGCGCGGCAATGCGCACGGACGGCGGCGCATTCAGGGCCGCCAGCAACGTCCGCATCGCTCCCGTGCGTTCGAAGGTGGCCCCGGTGCGAACGAGCCGGAAGATGTTGTGCGGCCCGCGCATCTAGATCCTCCATCCCGAGTGCAGCGCCGCGATTCCCATGGAGAGGTTGCGGTACCTGACCTGTTCGAATCCCGCATCGCGGAGCATCGCGGCAAACGATTCCTGGTCCGGAAATCGACGGATCGACTCGACCAGGTATCGATAGCTGTCCCCGTCCCCCGTGACCGCCTGGCCCATTCGGGGGATCACGCTGAAGGAGTACAGGTCATAGGCGCCCTGCAGGATCGGGACGGTCACGCGGGAGAACTCCAGCACCATGAGCCGCCCCCCCGGCCTGAGCACGCGAAAGGCCTCGGCCAGCGCATCGCCGACCCTCGTGACGTTACGGATGCCGAAGGAGATCGCGCACGCGTCAAAGCCGGAATCCGGGAAGGGAAGGGACATCGCGTCGCCTGCGACCCATTCAACGCGATCCGAAAGACCGGATCCTCCGGCCCGCCTCCGCCCCGCCTCCAGCATCGGCTCCGTCATGTCCACGACGACCGCGGAAGCGCCGGGCGCGCGCTTCAGGAACCGGATCGCGATGTCCCCCGTGCCGCCGGCGACGTCCAGGAGGCGCTGGCGGCCATGCGGCGCCAGCCAGTCCATCATGGCATCCTTCCAGAGCCGGTGAATGCCGCCGGACATGAGGTCGTTCATCAAGTCGTATCGTGAGGCGACGCTGGAAAAGACGTCCCGGACAAGGCCGGCCTTCTCGTCTTCGCTCACGACGCGGTCGCCGAAATGGGCCGTCCTTCCGCTACCGTTGGTCATCATGCCCTTTCGCAACGCGCCGCAATGGCTCGTCCTTGTATGTTCGGGGAGCCGAAGGAATCAACCCGTTCCGCCGCCGGATCCGGCCTGCGGGCAGGGCGGACGACTTCCCTTTGGAAGGCGGCGTCCGTTTCGGTTATGGTGAGGGTGCGCCGTCCTCCCGAGATACGCCGGGGCGGCCGCCGGGGCGGTGCCGCGAGCCGCGAGGGAAGAAGGGCCTGTGCAGTGTCGGCAGCGGAATCCGGCAGGCGCCCAAGCGTCTCGGCGCGCCTTGCCCGGAACGGGAATGCCTGAGCTTCCGGAGGTCGAGACCGTCCGCCGCGGCCTGCTGCCGGTGATGGAAGGCACGCGGATCCTGCAGGTCGACGTCAATCGTCCGGACCTTCGCTGGCCGTTGCCGAAGCGCATGGCGGAGCGGGTCTCGGGAACGCGGGTCATGGCTTTGCGCCGTCGCTCGAAGTACCTGCTTGCGGACCTGTCGAGCGGGGAAACGCTGCTCCTTCATCTCGGCATGTCCGGCCGGATCCTGATTTCAGGAAGCGTGCCGGGCGCATTCCGGACCCGGCACGAGACTCGCGAGAGGCACGATCATGTGGTGTTTCGCATGGCAGGCGGCACTCGCGTGGCCTTCAACGATCCGCGCCGCTTCGGCGCGATCGACCTCGTGGCGACGGAGACCGCCGCGCAGCATCCGCGCCTGGCCGGAATCGGGCCGGAGCCGCTCGGGAACGCGTTTGACGAAGCCTACCTGACCAGCGCCCTGAAGGGCCGCCGCATGCCCGTCAAGGCCGCGCTCATGAACCAGCGCGTGGTGGCCGGCATGGGCAACATCTACGTCTGCGAGGCGTTGCACCGCGCGGGGGTTTCGCCGACCAGGCGCGTGTCACGCCTTGCGGCTCGCAGGATCGCGGGCCTTGTGCCGCACATCCGGGACGTCCTGTCCGAGGCGATAGCCGCAGGCGGCTCAAGCCTCAGGGACTACCGGCAGGCGAATGGCGAACTGGGATACTTCCAGCACGCCTTCCGCGTCTACGGCCGCGACGGCGATCCATGCCTGAGGCCTGGCTGCGGCGGGCGTGTCGTGCGCATCGTGCAGTCCGGGAGGTCCACCTTTCACTGCCCGAGATGCCAGAGATAGCCCGCGCATCGGGCAGAAGGCCTCAGCGGCGCCGCGATCCCCGGCGCGGCGTGCATGCCCGCGCAAGGATCGATCCGGAGCTGTCGGGCCGGCACGCGGCCCAGAGACGGCTTGAACTGGTGTCCATGACTGTTAAGGCTTCCCGTGACCAGAAACTGCCGGAACCGACCACATGGCTTTTGAAACGATCGTCGTCGAGACGGAAGACCACGTCACGACCATTCGCCTGAACCGCCCTGACGTGATGAACGCGCTAAGCATCGAGCTGCTTGGAGAGCTTTCGCGCGCCCTCGACGAGGCCGTCGCGGACGACACCGTGCGCTGCATCATCCTGACAGGTTCCGAAAAGGCGTTCGCCGCCGGCGCCGACATCAAGGAAATGGCGAACAAGACCTTCGTGCAGGCCCTGACGGAGGATCTCTACGCGTCGGAGACGCAAGCGATCCTGAGGTGCCGCAAGCCCATCATCGCCGCCGTCGCGGGCTACGCGCTTGGCGGAGGATGCGAGCTGGCGATGACGTGCGACTTCATCATCGCGGCGGAGACGGCCAGGTTCGGCCAGCCGGAGATCAACCTCGGGATCGTCGCAGGCATCGGCGGCACGCAGCGCCTGACACGCTTCGTCGGCAAGTCCAAGTCCATGGACATGCACCTGACCGGGCGCTTCATGGATGCCGAGGAAGCGGAGCGTGCAGGCCTCGTGAGTCGCGTCGTGCCGGCGAAGAGGCTGATGGAGGAGGCGACATCCGCCGCGCGGCGCATCGCCGAGAAGTCGATGCTGACGAGCATGGTCGTCAAGGAAGCCGTTGACCGCAGCTACGAAACCACTCTCCGCGAGGGCATCCTGTTCGAGCGGCGGATGTTCCATGCACTTTTCGCGTCCGACGACCGGGCCGAAGGCATGGCCGCCTTCCTGGAGAAGCGCGAGCCTCGCTTTCGTGACAGATAGGTCTTTTCAAAGGCCCGGCCTTGCGTTATCCGCCCCGACTGCATGCGCGTGGAGCCCGCTCAGGCTATGTACATGCCGGCAGGATGGCCGGCCGTGGCTTCGCCGCAATCCGAACCAGACCCGGAACAGGGACCACGAACATGGCAAACACGCCGCAATCCAGAAAACGCGTCAGGCAGAACGTCCGTCGCCTGGCCGTCAACAAGGTGCGCCGCTCGCGCATTCGCACCCATCTCCGGAAGGTCGAGGCCGCAATCGCCTCGGGCGACGGAAAGGCCGCGCGAGAGCGGCTTCGAGAGGCGCAGCCCGAACTGATGCGCGGCGTGACGAAGGGCATCTACCACAGGAATACGGCCGCACGGAAAATGTCGCGCCTTGCCGCGCGCATCAAGGCGATGAAATGATCCGGGGCGCGCCGCGCCTAGAGGTTTGCGCCGGGGGTCCAGAGGACGTCGGCCCGGCCTTCGTCATTCGCGACGCGGGCCGCGCAGAACAGCCAGTCTGACAGGCGGTTGAGATAGGTCAGCGCCGCCCCGTTGACATCTTCCGCGCTTGCGAGTTCGGTGCCCGCCCGTTCCGCCCGTCGGGCAACAGTCCGCGCAAGATGCAGGTGTGCGGCGAGCGCGGACCCTGCCGGGAGCACGAACGACTTCAGCGGCTCGAGCCGCCTGATCATCGCGTCGATCTCCGTCTCGAGACGCCTTGTCTGGCTGTCCGACATCCTGAGCGGCGGATATTCGGCCTCGCCGTCCCTTCCCATGTCCGGGCGGCAAAGGTCCGCTCCAAGATCGAACAGGTCGTTCTGAATGCGGGACAGGGCGCGGTCGATGTCTTCGCTCCCGGAATGCAGTCTTGCAACGCCCAGGGCTGCGTTGAGCTCGTCCACCGCTCCGTAGGCCGCGACCCGCGCCGAATGCTTGGGCACGCGGGCGTTGTTGCCAAGCGCGGTGTCGCCGCCGTCGCCGGTCCTCGTGTATATCTTGTTCAGCACGACCATGTCAGCCTCCTCGGGCAAGAAAGACAAATGCCAGGACAAGCATGACGGCAAAGGCCTGGGCGTAGATTCGGTATCTCATGATCCGGTTGGCGTGCTTGCGGTTGAAATCGCCTCCACGGGCAAAGCCGCCGATTCCGGTCATGAGAATGAGCAGGACGAGGACCACGGCTATCACAACCGGAATGAAGAGCGGGTTGTCAGATGGCATGGTCTCTCCCTTGAGGCAGGGGCGCGGTCCGGCACGGACGGCGCCCCCGTTCAGCCGCGCGGCATGAACCGGTCCTGCATGCGTGTGCTCATGAACCTCCTTGCGAGGCCGATGAACTTCGTCGGGACCGTTATCCGGTATCTGGGACGGGGATTCGGGTGCGTCAAGGCATGCGCGACGCAACGTGTGACGGCACTGGCGGGCAGCTCGAACGGGTCGGGTCTCTTCGGGTTGCCGTATAGCCGCGGCTCCAGCGCTTTCCGGTAGTCCTCCGCCCTGGCGGAGGACGGCACGTCTATCCACCGCTCGTAATGGGCGATCGAGTTCTGGCGGATGTTGCTTGTTATCGGCCCGGGCTCGATCAGGATCACGTGGATGCCGGCGCCTCTCATCTCCCTGCGCAGCGTGTCGGCCCAGCCCTCGACCGCGAACTTGGTCGTGTTGTAGGCCCCGCGCCAGGGAAGCGCGAAGAAGCCGAGCACCGACGAGTTCATGAGTATCCTGCCATGACCCTGCTTCCGGAAGGCAGGCAGAAGACACCTCGTCAACTCGTGATGTCCGAAGAAGTTTGCCTCGAAGCTGGCCCGCAATGCGTCGGTCGGAAGATCCTCAAGCAGGCCCGGGACCGCGTAGGCGCCGTTGTTGAAGACGGCGTCGAGCCCGCCATCCGTTCGCGCAAGCGCCTCGCGGGCGGCCTCCCGGATCCCCGGCTGGTCCTCGTAGTCCAGCACAAGGCTTTCGAGTCCCTCGTCCTCAAGGCGCTCGCAGTCCGCCTTCCTGCGGCATGTGGCAAGAACCCGCCAGCCGCGCGCGGCCATGCCGTGCGCCGCATCGTAGCCGATGCCCGAGGAGCAGCCGGTGATCAGCAGGGATTTTCGGCCGTCGGCCACGTAGAGCGACTTTCCCGTGTGAATCGACAGCTCCCATGGCAGCCCGTTTCTCCGCTTGTCAATGCCGGATGGCTGCGGCGCAGCAATTCCCGCTAACGCGACCGCATGGCAACAAGTGGCCTTTGACGGGTGAAGTCATTGAAAACATGCTTGAACGGGACTTTGCACCGGGGTGGAAACGTGAGGATTCGGCACTGAAAATCTGCGAAAAATTATTTTGCGAGACATTTAAAATACTGAAAATAAAAGAAAAACTATTTAGCGGCGGGGAATTGCTGGCTGCGCCCCTCCCCCCAGCGAGCGCGAACGCCGTCCGGTCTCGGGCGCTTCCTTTTGCTGTGCGGCCTGATCGCTTTACCTGCCGGGATTCGGGAGATAATGCTTCTTCCATGAGCGGCACAACAGACGACCCCCGCACCGAGATCCGGAATCTCGCGGAGCCGCTCCGCCGCGCCCTTGGCGAGCGATACCTGACCTATGCGCTTTCGACGATCATGCACCGGGCCTTGCCCGACGTGCGGGACGGCCTGAAGCCGGTGCATCGGCGCATCCTGTACGCGATGCGTGAACTGCGGCTGGATTCGTCTGGCGGGTATCGCAAGTCGGCCAAGATTTCGGGCGACGTGATGGGCAACTATCACCCCCATGGCGACGGGGCGATCTATGACGCGATGGCAAGGCTCGCGCAGGACTTCAACGTTCGGTATCCGCTGGTCGACGGGCAGGGGAACTTCGGAAACATCGACGGCGACAACCCGGCCGCGTCACGCTACACCGAGGCGCGGATGACGGCCGTCGCAGAGGCGCTGCTCGAAGGGCTTGACGAGGACGCGGTCGACTTCCGTCCCAATTACGATGGAACGCTGTCGGAGCCGGCGGTGCTTCCGGCGGCCTTTCCCAACCTCCTGGCCAACGGCTCCAGCGGGATCGCCGTGGGGATGGCGACCAACGTTCCGCCGCACAACGTTGGCCAGCTCTGCGACGCCTGCATTCATCTGGCGAAGGCGAAGAACTCCGATCGCGTGCGGGATGACACCCTTATCGACTGCGTGGAAGGCCCCGACTTTCCTACGGGCGGCGTCATCGTCGAGCCGCGCGAGGCGATTGCGGAAGCCTACAGGTCCGGGCGCGGCGGCTTTCGCACGCGTGCACGATGGGATGTCGAGGATCTGGGCAGGGGACAGTGGCAGATCGTGGTCACCGAACTCCCCTATCAGGTGCAGAAGGGCCGCCTGATCGAGCGCCTTGCGGAAGCCATCCAGACGAGGAAGATCCCGGCTCTCGCGGATGTGCGGGACGAAAGCGCGGACGACATCCGGATCGTTCTCGAGCCGCGGTCACGCAGCGTGGATCCCGAGATCCTGATGAGCATGGCCTTCCGGAGCACGGATCTGGAAGTCCGCTTCAGCATGAACATGAACGTGCTTGTCGACGGCGTGACCCCCAAGGTCACTTCCCTCAAGGACGTGCTTCGCGCGTTCCTTGATCACCGTCGCGAGGTGCTGAATAGGCGCTCGAGGTTCCGGCTGGACAGGATCGATCGCCGCCTTGAGGTGCTCGACGGCTTCATGGCTGCATTCCTGAATCTCGATCGCGTCATCGACATCATCCGCTACGACGAGAGTCCGAAGCCGGCCCTGATGCGCGAGGACTGGTCCAGGGACCATGTGCGCGCGACGTCCGAGAGGGATTACGAATCGCCGCCTCCGGGCGACGGCGAGCTGTCGGAGATTCAGGTCGACGCGATACTGAACATGCGTTTGCGCGCGTTGCGCCGCCTCGAGGAGCTGGAGCTTCGGAGGGAGTTCGAGCAGCTGACGAAGGAGCGGGCGGATCTCGAGGATCTTCTGGAGAGCGAAGGCCGGCAATGGAAGGCGATCACGGACCAGTTGCGCGACGTGAGGAAGGAATTCGGCGACGAGCGCCGCACCCGTTTCGGCACGGCGGTCGAGTTCGAGGACGTGCCTCTGGAAGCGATGATCGACCGGGAGCCGGTCACCGTCGTCTGTTCGAGGATGGGCTGGATCCGGGCAATGAGCGGTCATGTCGACCTTTCCCGCGAGTTCAAGTTCAAGGACGGCGACGGCCCACGCTACGTCTTCCATGCCGAGACGACCGACCGGCTGCTTCTCCTAGGCACGAACGGCCGCTTCTACACGTTGCTTGCGGCGAACCTTCCGGGCGGTAGGGGCATGGGGGAGCCCGTGCGCCTGATGGTCGACCTGCCGAACGAGTGCGAGATCGTCGCCCTTGCCGTTCATCGACCCGGGCAGAGGCTCCTGGTCGCGTCGTCCGCCGGCTTCGGCTTCTTGGTCCCGGAAGACGAGGTCGTTGCCCAGACCCGTGCAGGAAAGCAGGTTCTCAACGTCAAGGGCGACGAAGCCGCCGTTGTCTGCCGTCCCGTTGACGGCGATCATGTCGCCGTCGTGGGTCAGAACCGGAAGCTGCTCCTGTTCCCAGTTGCCGATCTTCCGCAAATGGCGCGCGGCAAGGGCGTGCGTCTCCAGAAATACAGGGATGGCGGACTGTCGGACGCTAGGACGTTCCATCTTTCCAAGGGCCTCGCGTGGCTTGACCCGGCGGGTCGCACCCGGACGGTTGCGGAGCTGGGTGACTGGCAGGGATCGCGGGCGTCGGCCGGACGGATGGCGCCCCGCGGCTTCCCGCAGGACAATCGGTTCACGTGAGGGGGCAAGGCCCGGTCGCGGGGGCTGCCGTTCTCGACATCGCTCGTGCAGGCGCTCCGCCATCGACACGGCGTTCCCGGATTCAGGGCGGACGCCGCGGACGGGGAAGAGGGCGAGATCCTGAGCGTGGCGGCGGCGGCACGGGAGCTCGGGGTCTCTGATTCCACGCTCCATCGCTGGATCAGCGTCGACATCCTGCCCGGCGTCCGCCCGGACGTGCCCGGAGCGCCCCTTCGCGTCCGGATGGGCGCCGACTTCCGCGGCAGGTTCCGTCTCGACCCGCCGGAGGGGGTTCGTTCCGCTCCGGGAGGCGATGCGGCGCCTTGGCGTCTCGCGCCAGACGGTCTGGCAGAGGGCCGCGTCCGGGAAGCTGGAATCCTGCCACGTGAAGCGCGGGGTCGTCCGCGGCCTCTACGTCCGGCTGGAGGCGGACGGGCTTCCGCTCTTCGATGGAGTGGTTCCGGACCGGGAGCGGGGCAATGCGTGACGACGCGGCTTCAGTCCCGCTCCGCAAAGCGCGCCGCCGACGGTGCCGGAAGGCGGTTCCGTCCGCCCGGAACCACGGACGGCGCACACATCGCGGCCCACGGGCCCGGAATCCGCGGGAACGGCGCCTGACCGGAGCCTTTCGCGACCGTCGGGGGACGGATCGGGGGGCGGAACGGCGCACCGGCTTCCGCCGACGCCCCGCCGTCCCTGCGCAGTGCCGCGATGCCGGCCTTCGCGGCCTCGAACTCGTCGCGCAGCGAGGCGGCGTTCACCGTCGCCATCACTCCGCCTCCACGGCCATGATCGCCGAGACCGCCGCCTGGCGCCCGGCCGGCGGCATCCTCCGGCAGCCCTCGGCCTGGCGGGCGGCCTTGCGCCCGATGCGCTGGCGGTCGGTCGCGTTTCGCCCGGCGTGGCCGACCCCGTGCGCCTTGCCGGGCGTGAAGTCGGGCCACGCCACCTCGGCGCGCGCCCGGGCCCGGGTCGTCACCTGCCAGGCGACGCGGCGCCAGCCCCAGGCATCCCGTCGCAGAGCGCCGAGGGATGGCCCGACACCATCACCTGGCAGGGCAGCCCCCGGGCAGCTCGAGGAGGGCCGCGTGGCCGGCCTCGGTGTGGTCGTGGCGGCAGCGCCGGTCCGACAGGCGGGTCGCCCGCAGGTGCGGCGGGTCGCTGCAGGCCAGCTCCGTGCCCCGGAACGGGAAGCCGGCCAGGAACGCGCGGGCGCAGCCGTGGACCGGCTCCGCCGGGCAGGCGCACGCGAACCCGCCGGGCGCGCGCCGGTCCAGGTCGACGCCGACCGGACGCAGCGCCGGCGCCTTGCGCCGCATCAGCGCGCCGCCGCCGAGATGACTCTCAATGCAGGGATCGTGCGGGGGCTGGAGCCCCGGAAGCGTCTGGCACAGCCCGCCCGTCGCCTTGGATCCAAAATAGCCCACCGGCAGCCCCCGTCGCCAACGATGGGCACCGACAGGCCGATCCGGCTGCGCTGTCAACACTCCAGCGCAGCCGGGCTGTTCACCGTCAATGTCACAGGCAGACGCACAAGGCCCTGCACGCCGGTCAGCGATCGTCACTGTGGCATCGCATCGACATCAGGGGGGTGAGCAGTTACGGCTGCAGATTTCCTCGACTGGCTGGCGAGTCAGGCCGTCCCCGCCTCATCAACAAAGTTGGGCTACACCCCCCCCCCCCCCTGGATCGGGGCGCCGCGGGCCTTGCCCGGCACGCCGGAGACGGATATGCTCGGGACATGAGCGAGGCGCCGTCCAGCCAGCTGTCCGAGCGCCTTGCGGTCCTGGAGGAGCGCATGAACACGGTGCAGGCCGAATACCGCACGGACATCGCCCGGCTCGCCGAGGATATGGCCAAGCGCGATGCGGAAGCCGCCAAGCGCGATGCGCTGAGGACGGAGCGGGAGGCGACCGCGCGCTGGTGGCAGACCGCGATCATGCTTGCCGGGTTCGGCATCGTCCTGACCGCGATCGTTGCCTTCGGCTAGACGCAACTTCAGGGGAGGCGAAAGCGGTTTTCTGCAACCATCCATCTGATTTTCAACGGGTTTCGGGCCCGAGGGCGGCCAGCCATCCTGTCATCCTTATGGGAACGTTCTGGTCCGGCTTCACTCCGAGGAGCTCAAAGGCCCGTTTCTGGACCCGGGTGGGCGTGGTGACGACGGTCAGCAGGCTTTCGCCATGGCCCGGCAAGCGCAGCTGGTTCAGCGTCAGGGTGCCGAGGTCGTCGAGCAGGGTGCGCAGCCTGTTCCAGGCATCGGCATCCCGGACTGGCGGACCTTCTGTCTCGCCATGCCGGGAACATGAAGAAGCCCGAACTTGCCGGGACGCTCCCCGACGGCCCGCAGCCGTCCCGGCCACGCCCGGACGACCCCGAACCCCGCCCTTCGCCGGCAACGCCACGATCCCGGGCCGCCGCCCGGCCGTCAGTCGTGCGCACACGGAACCGCCGTCCGCCCCATGGCCGGGCGGTCGCGCACCGACGGTCAGGCTGGCGGGAATTGCTGCGGTTGGCGCCTTGATTCTCGATTCGGTGAATCGTATTGACAGCATGCCTTCCTCCTGCAACCGGTTGCAGGTGCGGACGAACTGGACTCGAAACCAGTCCGCGGCTGCGACTTGAGGAAGAAAAAGACGTTATGTCAAAAAGTTAGATCAGAAAGTGCGTCACAGGGGTGTAGCTCAGTTGGTAGAGCATCGGTCTCCAAAACCGAGAGTCGGGGGTTCGAGTCCCTCCGCCCCTGCCATGTTCGCAACCGCAAGATCTCGCAGGAATCTGCATCTTGGCCGTGCCGCGGCGTGAGACCGTTGCAGATGGTGAAGCGCTCCAGCAAGAGCATGCCTTGAGGCTTGGGAATGCCGATCCGGGGCCCACGGGTCATGGTGGCGGCGGCAGAAGCGGGACTCCAGGAGATCAAGACAGGTGAGGCCTGTTGTCACCAAGTGTTGAATCCAAGTCGCGAAGCGCATAACTGGTTGTGAAACGCAAGAGGGTGAAACCATGGCGACGACAAACCCGCTCCAATTCATTCAGCAGGTCCGGGGGGAAGTCGCCAAGGTCGTCTGGCCGGCACGTCGTGAAGTCGTGCTCACCGCCGCCATGGTCTTCATGCTTACCGTTGCGACGGCCGCGTTTTTTTTCGTGGTTGATTTCCTGATCCGGCAGGGGCTTCAGGGCATTCTTTCAATCTTCGGCTAGGGCCCGTTGACAGTTGTCTTGCGAATCGTCCGGCCCCATGCCATGTCCTGCCCCGACGACCGCCGGAAAGGCGGCACGGGCAGGAAGCAGGCGGCATCATGAATGCAGACGGGACGGTGACGGCCGACGCCATGCGGGCGCGGACCGGGGACATGCTGCCGGGCAGGGCGTCCGACCCCGGCGGCACGGCGCGGACAGCCGCCGCTTCACGGAGGCGGTGCCGTGGCGGTTCCGCACGGGGTCGCCGTGGCGCGGCCTCCCCGCGCGGTCCGGGAACCGGGACGGCGCCTCCAGGCGGTTCCGGCGCCGGCCGCTTCCGGGGGCCTTCGCGCGCGTTTCCGACGCCTTGTCCGAGGAGTCCGGCCTTGAGTTCGTGTCCGGCGGCGGCACGGCGGTCCGGGCGACCCGGAAGGCGTCCGGCGCAAGAGGGGGACCTCGGGCCAGGGGACCGGCCGTTCGAGAGGCGGCCTGACGGGCAGGGCCGTCGCGGACGCGCCGGGATGCCCTGTCCGCTTCACGGTCCTTCCCGGCCAGGCGCACGGCCCGAGGGGGTGCCGGGGCTTCCCGGCGGCCTGGCGTTCGGGGCGCTGGTCGGTGACAAGGCGTTCGACGCCGACTGGCTCCTGGAGGACCTTGCGGAACGCGGGGCGGAGGCGGCGGTCCCGTCGAGGCGGAGCCGGACGGCGCCGCGGGCGCACGGCCGGGAGGTCTGCGGCTGGCGGCGCCTGGCGGAGAGCCTTTTCGCGAAGGCCGGGGAGTTCCGGGCGGTCGCGGCGCCGCGCTGCGCCAGGACCGGCGAGAGCTTCGCGGCGGGCATCGCCTCGTCGCCGGCGTGGTCGCCGCGACATGACTGTCAACGGGCCCTAGTATCCCGACATCACTGAATTGATGCCATTTTCTGGCCCGCACGCTTCCAGTCCGTGACGATCTCGTCCAACCCCTGCTCCAACAAAGCACACCCTGCCCCGATGGCCGCCCGTCGGGGCGGGCAGACAGGCAAGGGCAGGGAAGCAATGACAACACTGACACAAGGCAGCAAGACCCAAGCGGCGACACCCGTCACGGCGGGCCGCAAGATCTACAGGGTGACACTGGAGACCAGGGAGCACACCCGGCTCCAGACCATCATCGACAGCGGCAAGGGCTCGAAGGAGCGGCGCAGGCGGGCGCACATCCTCCTGCTCGCCGACACGGACCGCCCCGGCGGCGGGACGCCGACATCGCCGACGTCCTGAGCGTGGGCACCGCGACGGTGGAGCGCGTCCGCAGGCAGTGCGTCCTGGACGGGCTGGACGCCGCCCTTGAACGCAAGGTGCAGGTCAATCGCAAGCAACGCCTCCTCGACGGGGCGGGCGAGGCGACACCGACGATGCCGGCCTGCTCGCAGCCGCCCGAGGGCCAGGCGCAGCGGACCCTGCAGCTTCCGGCCGACCGGCTGGCGGCGCCCGAGGTCGTGGAGACCGTCTCGACGGAGACCGTGCGGCGGACGCCGGAAAGAACGACATCAAGCCCTGGACGGGCCAGTGCCGGTGCATGCCGCCGAAAGAGAACGCCGACTTCGTCTGCGCGATGGAGGACGTGCTCAACACGTACAGCCGGGACCTTGCCGACGACGAGGTCCTCGTCTGCCTTGACGAGACATCGCGGCAGCAGACGAAGGAGACGCGCACGCCCCTGCCCACGCAGCCCGGCCGGCCCGCCGCCTGCGACTTCGAGCATGAGCGCAACGGAACGGCGAACCTCTTCATGCTGACGGCGCCCCTGGACGGCTGGCGGCATGTGAAGGTCACCGACCGGAGAACCCGGCAGGACTTCGCCCGGGTGCTCAGGGACCTCGCCGACGTCCGTTTCCCGGACAGGCGCATCATCCTCGTCATGGACAGCCTCAACGTCCACAAACCGTCGACGCCCTGCGACACCTTCCCGCCGGCCGAGGCCCGGCGCCTGGCGGAGCGGTCCGGGATCCGTCACACGCCGAAGCACGGATCCTGGCCGACATGGCGGAAACCGGGATCAACGTCCTCTCCCGGCAGTGCCCCGATCGCCGGATCCCCGACCGTGAGACGCTGGTCAGCGAGGTGGCGGCCTGGCAGAAGCGGCGCAACGCTGACGGGACGCCGGCCGACTGGCGGTCCAGGGCCGACGACGCCCGGATCAGGCTCAGGTCGCTCTATCCATCAATGCAATGATGTTGGTATACTAAGGGCCCGTTGACAGTCGTCTTGCGAATCGTCCGGACCCATGCCATGTCCTTCCCCGATGACCGCCGGAACGGCGGCACGAGGCAACAACGGCATGAGCGAGCAGAACGACGATCCAGACAGAACGGTTCTGACCGACGCCATGCGGGCGCGGACCGGGGACATGCTGCCGGGCAGGGCGTCCGACCCCGGCGGCACGGCGGCGGACAGCCGCCGCTTCATGGAGGCGGTGCCGTGGCGGTTCCGCACGGGGTCGCCGTGGCGCGACCTCCCCGCGCGGTTCGGGAACCGGGACGGCGCCTCCAGGCGGTTCCGGCGCTGGGCGCTTTCCGGGGTTTTCGAGCGCGTTTCCGACGCCCTGTCCGAGGAGTCCGGCCTCGAGTTCGTGTCCGGCGTCGGCACGGTGGTCCAGGCGCACCGGAAGGCGTCCGGCGCAAAAGGGGGACCTCGAGCCAGGGGATCGGCCGTTCCAGAGGCGGCCTGACGAGCAGGGCCGTGGCCGTCGCGGACGCGCCGGGATGCCCTGTCCGCTTCACGATCCTTCCCGGCCAGGCGCACGGCCCGAGGGGGTGCCGGGGCTTCCCGGCGGCCTGACGTTCGGGGCCTTCGTCGGTGACAAGGCGTTCGACGCCGACCGGCTCCTGGAGGACCTGGCGGAACGCGGGGCGGAGGCGGCGGTCCCGTCGAGGCGGAGCCGGACGGTGCCGCGGGCGCATGACCGGGAGGTGTACGGGTGGCGGCACCTGGTGGAGAGCCTCTTCGCGAAGACCGGGGAGCTCCGTGCGATCGCGACCCGGTACGACAAGACCGACGCGAGCTTCGCCGCCGGGATCGCCTCGTCGCCGGCGTGGTCGCCGCGACATGACTGTCAACGGGCCCTAACCCATACCAGAAACGCGCCCGATCCGTGAGCCGTCCTTCGCCATGCCTGCTTCGGCGAATTTCTCGCGAAGCGGACATGCTCCGAACCGCCGCTCAGGCGAACCGTTCCCCCGGGCAGCAGGACAGCGTGCAGCTCCTGATCTCACCCAGGCACTGGAACCGTGTGCCGTCCACGACGACAGACGCCGAGCGTTGCCAATGGCCGAAGCTCCAGGCGTCCGGGCGGTGTGCCTCGAACATTGCGTCGAAGGGCTTGCATCGTCCGCGACAGCGGGCGGAACAGCCTGACTTGCGGAAACACCGCCCCGATCGCCGCTGACGACGCATCATGCGCCACCATGATCCGGGGCCGCGCCGCGACAAGCGGTCAAGGAGCCTGTTCAATTCCGTGACCGCCCGGAATCATGCGGCAGAGCCTTCCGGGCCGTCGTGGTTGTGACGGATGAAGCTGCAGGCGCTGGCATGCTCCCGGAGAAGTCCTCCGCAACCGCTGCCGTGCGGCGATCGAGAATCCAGTGACCGAAATCGCCGGTCTGCACGACGGCCACCCGCGCCTCGGCGGAATGCGTCTTGCCGCGCGCCAGCCGGAGCGGTGAAGGATCATGCGAGCCGGAATCCGCTATCGCTTCAGCTGTCCAAGGTCGATCAGGCCGCGTTCCAGGAGATCGCGGTACATTGCCGCGTCCTGATGCATGGCGTCTTCCAGCGGCGTGTGTGGGATGTGTGCGAGGATTTCGCGCAGGCCGTCGTCGCTGAGGTCGGCGGGGAACGGGAACTCGTCATCCGTGTTGTACGTGATCCTGGCGCCGGGAAAGATCGCCGTCAGACGGTCGACGAAGTCGGAGACGGCGATCACGTCGTTCCGCATGTTGCAGACCCTTGCCTGGTTCACGCCGGCATCGGCGCAGCCGATGAACATCCTGGCGACATCGCTTGCATGCTGCATTGGGACGGTTCCGCCGGATCTTATGTGGAACGGCAGGCCGGCAACCGCCGCGAGAATCGCCTTGGCGAAGTCGGCCGTCACGCCTTGGTCGCGTCCGACGCCATAGACTACGCAGGGTCGCAGGCCGACGCTTCCCAGGCCCGATTCGGCGGCATAGACTCTGGCGGCTTGCTCGTTGGCCACCTTGTAGACGCCGTAGAGCGTGCGCGGGTCGGGTGCGGCGTCGTCGCCCAACGGCCAGGAGTCGTAGCTGGACGCAGGCCCCAGCACGGCAAGGGAGCTCGCGTAGGCCAGGCCGGACACGCCCGACGCCAGGGCGGCTTCGAACATGTTGACCGTTCCGACGACATTCACCGCAGCGCCCAATGGCGGATTGGCCTTGCAGAACGGGATCTGCAGGCCGGCCAGATGGATGATCCTGGTCACGCCCGCCTCGGCCACGAGAGCCTTGACCGCTTCCATGTCGGTGACGTCCAGCACCTTCCAGTCAACCTGCGCGACCTGACCGTCGCTCATCACCAGCCGCGGCCGTACCGGATCCGTGCCAAGGTCAGCCGATATGACTCTTGCGTTGCGCTCGACAAGATGTCTCAGGACCCAGGCGCCGATGCAGCCCAAGGCTCCCGTGACCAGGTAGGCCTCTTCTGGCATGGCTTGGCCCTCCGCCGGAGCGTGTTCGGAAGTCACAACAGGCTGTCCGGAGATTGGCAAGAGGCGTTGCGTTCGTGGGTGTGTCCGGATTTTTCACGGAATCCCGGATCGAGGCTTGATCGGTGATTCGTCTTCTGTCCTGATGTCCTCAACGGCGTGGCTGCGGCAACGATGCCGCGGACCTGCCGGCAACAGGAACGATCCAGGCAGGGCTGAAGCAGATGACGGACATTCAGGACGAAGGCGGGGATCCTTCCCGCTTCCGGGACGCGGGAATCGCGGAGGCGTTTCTACGGCTGGGCCCTGAGGCGGCGGCGCATCCGGGGGTGCTGACGCGATGCGGCGGCACATGGGTCCGTCACGTCTGCGACGGCGGGACGGTCGAGGTCCGGGAGGTCTCCGGGGCGGAGCCTGAGGCGCTTCAGGCCCGCATCCGGGACTTCCGGGACCGCATGGAGCCGTTGCCTGCCCTCGCCCGGGCTTCCGGAGACGCGGAAAGCGGGGACGCGCTGAAGGGCGCGGCGCTGGCCGATGCCGCAAGGGCCTTCGGCCAGGACTTCGGCCGCGTGCTTGGGGAGCTGGACGGTGCGCGCCCCGATCTCGACGCGATGGAGCTGCAGCTTCGGGACAGCGCGCTGTCGGGGTCCGCCGCCGCGTGCCGGGCGGTTCTCGAGGCCAGGGACGCGGAGCTTCCCGCCCCCGAGTGCCCGAGATGCGGGCGGGCGACGAGCGGCGACGGCGGAAGGTCCCGAAGACCTTCCTGACGCGCCTGGGCGAGGTCGCGGTGAGGCGGAGCCACTGTCATTGCCGCCGCTGCGGCGAGGGCAAGGTTCCGCTCGACGACCTCCCGGGGCTGGAGGGGACGTCGATGTCCCGGGGGCGGAGCGGACGGTCGCGGAGCCTGCGGCAGAAGTGCCGGTCCGCAGGGCGCAGGGCCTCCTCAAGGAGCTTTCGGGCCTGTCGGCAGGCCGTTCGCGCCTTTGGGAGAAGGCCGTCGGGCCTGGCGGGGATGCCGTACGCTTCGAGCGGGAAGAGGTCGCGCCGGTGGCCGGGGAACGTCCCGAACGGATCTGCGCCCCGGTCGACGGCACCGGCGTCCCGATGCGCGGGGACGCGCCCGGGGGCCGTGCGGGCAAGGGGGAGGACGGCCGGGCCGGCACGCGCGAGGCGAATCTCCTGCGCCTCTGCGAGATGGCGCCGGACCCGGGGACCGGCAAGGCGAAGACGGTGCCGGGGAGCGTCACGCAGTCGGCGGCGACCGGCAGCGCGGCCGCTCCCGGGCACGGCATGTCCGCCTTCGAGGCCCGTCTCAGGCGCGAGGCTCAGAGGCGCGGGGCGCGGGGCGCATGGCGCGCGCGGGATCGTGATCGTCCCGGACGGCGCGCCGTGGACCGGGAACGCCGCGGACAGGGTCTTCGGCACCGGCAACGTGAATTGCATCCTCGACCGGTTCCATGTCCTGGAGACCCTGCGGACCGCGGTCCGGGCCATGGAGCCGGACCCGGCGGAGGGGGAACGGCGCCACGGGCGGCTGGAATCCCTGATCAGGGCGGGCAGGACCGGGCCGGTGATCCGGGAGCTGTCGCGGCACGCGGAACGGCACGAAGAGGTCGCGAAATGCGTCGGGCACTTCCGCGGAAACCTTCACAGGATGCGCTACGGCGACTGTCGCGCGAAAGGCATGCCGGTGGGATCCGGGGTCATCGAGGGAGGCTGCAGGCCGGTGGTCCGCGGGCGCATGGGGAAAGGCGGCGCCCGATGGTCAATGAAGGGGGCCAACAGCATCATGGCGCTGGGGCGCCGCTCGCCCGACAACCGGATGACCGACCTGTTCGACTGGCGCCGGGCCGCCTGAGCGGGATAAATCCGGACACACCCCGGCTCAGGCAGCGCCTGCTCCCTGTTCATGGGCGGCAGGGGCTGCGCACGGGTCGGCCGGCGACAGGTCGGCCTGTGAAACGTCAAAGGATAGCAGGTGTCGGTATTCCGGCATCGTATATAAGTCCCTCCCTCCCATATAATTGGGTCTTTGAGGCGATTTTTCCGGAAATTCGGGAAATTTTGCGGAAACGGACCGGATCCGGACGCGGTGGTTCGGGGATTGGTTTTTTCAGCCGAGCCACAGACCGAGGATGGCAACGGCAAGGCCGATCATGCCAGCCATGGCCAGGATCAATCGCGTCTCGCGATGCGCGGCCTCCTTGTCGCGCCGTTCCCTATCGGCGCGCAATCGGTCCATCGCGCTTTCGTTCTTGGCAAGGCTGGCATCGATCCGTGATTCCATCGCGTCCATCTCCGCGCGCATCGCGGTCACATTGCCTTTGAACTCGGCGATCACGATCGCGTTTTGCTGTTCATCCATCCTCCTAATCCTAAACCCCGGATTCCGCGGGGTCAACGGCGGTAGGGATGTTTGAGGGCGCCACCGCGGTCCGGCCTGCTCTCCGGCCCTTTTCCTTAGCCACTCCCCGGCGGAGCGATCCTTGTAATCAAACAACCCTTCATCCATGCTGGTCGCATCTCCCGGTTCCTGTGATCATGTCCTGGAGAACGAATTTCTGACAACCTCCGCCATCAGATCATCGAGGTCCGTATCCTCCAGGACACTGAGTTCCCGGCGGCCCTGATACACCCCGGTCCGGCGGCTGAGGCGCTGCATGTCTTTAGCGCGGAATCCGGTTTCGGGCGCGTGTCGCGCCACGGCGCCGGGCGGACCGCCCGCGCCTGCCCGCGCGGCGCCCGCCGGTGGAAAGCGGTGCGCGGAACCCGGATCCGGAGGCCCGCAGACCGAAGGAAAAGCCCGGATCCGGGCTTGAACCGAAACATGGATGCTCCCCGGCGATGGTCCAGGCAGTTCACGTCGACCGCGGCGCCGTCCCGGACGGAAATGTCATGCGCCGGTTTCCCGATACCCGGCCCGCCGCCAGGATGTCCCGCAGCTTCACGACATGCGCCGGGGCCACGCGGTGCACCGTCCTCCCCCGTACAGGGCTTTCAGTCCGCCGTGACGGAAAGACGGAACCGTTGCCCTACCATATCCGGTCACCCGGCGGTCGGCGACGGCTGACCGGACTTCCGTCGTTTCCGGCGACCGCCCCGGCTGCCCGGTGTCGCCCGGCCGGGCATCGGATCCTCCGGACCTGTGGCCCGTTCCAGGCCACCCGTTCCGGCCCGCGGCGTTTTGCCCCGTGGCCCGTCTCTCCCGGATCTCTGGCCACGCCGCACGCGGGCGGGCGTCGTGCGGTGGTTCGCGTCGCTGCGCGCGGTGCCGGTTGCGGCGTGACCGGTCCGTGCCCGTGCTGTCGGTGATACGGAATGGCGGGGCCTGGCGCTGGCCATGGCGGAGGCCCTGGAGCGCGGGACGGTGCCGGCGGCCGACGACATCAGGAAGGAGCGGAAGGCCGTGGTCGCACGGCTGGGCGAGGGGACGGAGGGGATGGGCCCCTACGCGGAGCGGACGTTCCTGCGGCGGGTCTACGCGAACTTCACGGACGCGGAGATCAGGGGAATCTCGGAGGGGCGGGGGCCGCTCCTGGAGCGCCTGCCGGACGACGCGGCGCGGGCAAGGGTCCGGGAGACGCCCGTGCGCCTGCACCGGGACACCGCGTATCCCGAGCCGTCGCCCTGGCGGGGGCGTCACGACGCCGTGGCGCGGGCGGCCGGGCCGGACGTGGAGCGGGGGCGGGGACTGGGCGCCGAGATCGGGATGTGAGCGGGCGGGCGGACGTTCCGCGTCAATGCTCCGGACGGAGCGGCACGATTCGCGACGCCATTGCGGCATCCGTCCGGCCTCGTATGCTCAGCGAATCAGCACTGATCAGGGGAGGTGGCTGTGGAAAAGTCGGGCGCAGGCTCGGTAGATGAACAGAGCTCCGCCCGCAGCGCGCTTTCGAGATCGTCCCGCCGATCCAGGAAGGCCAGCCTGCAGACCTCCGGAAGCGACGATGCCGTCAGTCCCGGAAGAACGCGCGACGCCGGAACCGAAGTCGGGCCGGAGGAAACCTGCAGGTCAAGGATATCCACGGAGGAAATGCGTCCGTTGCGGTCAATCACCCCACGCCACATTTCCGGAATGCCGAGCCGCGCGTATTTGGCCGGCTTGTCGGGATCGGCGTGCGTGTCGTCGATCTCCACGACGAGATCCGGCGGCGTTGCCTCGGCGAACGCCCTGCCCAGTCCGGGATCTTCCCCCCATGCCTTCCGGAACGCGGTCGCCTTTTCGCCAATATAGAACGAGGCGTCCGGCTCATGCCCGGTGCCCGAAGGATCTTCGGGGCGCTTCCAGCGCGTGCCGCCGAGCTTCTGCGGGTCCGACCCAAGGATCCGTCCGGCAAGAACGACCACATCGTCCGCCCCGCGGCTCATTCCTTCATGGGATACCGAAGGGCTCATCCAGGATACGATGCCGGAGAGCGCGTCAATGGACACGCGGCGTCCCATCTGGTTCCAGTCCAGACTCGCCAGGCGGACGACGAGGTCCGGAGCGGCCCTAAGGGTCCAGATGCGCGATCCGGTCCGGCCCCTGACCGGAGAGGGAATGGCAAGCTGGTTGTTCATGCGCCGAACCTTGCACGGGACGGGATTTCATGCAAGGCGCTGCGTTGGCCACGGACAATGGAGTATGGTTGGTTGTGAGCGGTTTCACTTGATTTATTCCGCAACGAGCGCGACATCGTCGCCCGCCGCCCGAAAACGGCCCAGGTTGCCGTAGAGCGCGCGCAGCATGATGCCCCGTGCGCCGTTGATGTCCCGGTCGACGACGATGCGGCCGTCCGAAACCGTCTTCGCGCCGCCCAGGTTCCCGTTCACGAAGCCGTCCCATGAGCGTGTCCTGCTCGTGTAAGCTTCGTTGCAGATCACCCGGCGCTTGCCGTACCTGCGGCACATCCACTCCAGCTTCTGCCGGAAACGGTGGTGCGCAAGCCCGGGCATGGACCGAACCGTCCCCGTCCTGATCTTCCGGCCGTCGTCCCTCGCCACCATCCCTTTCGTCCTGAAGGACGGAAGGATGATCACGTCGAACGACTGCACGGGATCGTAGGCCACCTGCCGGTGCAGGTCGTCGACCAGGTTCCGGACGCGGATGAACAGTCTGTCGATGCGGTTCTGGAAGTGGCGCTTCCACTCTTCATGCTTCGCCTTCGCGCGCTCTACGGCAACCTGGGCCGTTTTCGGGCGGCGGGCGACAGTGTTGCGCTCGTTGCGGAATAAATCAAGTGAATCTTGACTCCAGAGCTGAGAAACTTCTAGGCGAGGTCTGGAACCGCTACGGGAGCATGTCGGCACTGCAGCTTTCCGGCCGCGGGCAAGGGTGTTGTCAGGAACGCCCAAGGTCACGGCAACCGCCGGGAGAATGTCGACTTTCCATGAAGGATACAATTGATGACCCGCCAACGCCTGCCCATCGGCATCCAGTCCTTTGCCCGCCTGCGGGAGACCGGCAGCTACTACGTCGACAAGACCCCGCTGATCCGGGACCTGGTCGAGCGTGGCGATCACTGGTTCCTCTCGCGCCCGCGGCGGTTCGGCAAGAGCCTGCTCCTTGACACCATCAAGGCCCTCTTCGAGGGGCGGGAGGCCCTGTTCCGGGGCCTGGCCATCCATGGCCACTGGGACTGGTCGGTGCCCCACCCGGTGGTGCGCCTGAGCTTTGGCGGCACCTGCGCCGCCGGTCAGGGAGGCCGAACCGCAGGGGCGGGGCCCACGCGGGCCGGGGCCACATCCCGGGCCGGGTGGACATCCCCGGGCGCCCGGCGCCGGGGGAGGGGAGGGAGCGGACCGGCGACCGGGAGGCGGACACGAATCAACGGCGCGGGCACCGGCGGGGCCGTGGTGTCGCTGGTGGACCGGGCGTTGAGATACACGCTCCTGCGGCGCGTCGGCAGGAAGACGGCGGCGGCGGTCGGGGCCGCCATGACCGGCCTTCCGGGGCCGCACCGCGGCGCGGTGCACACGATCACCGCCGACAACGGAAAGGAGTTCGCGGACCACGCGCGGGTGTCGGCGGCGCTGGGCGCGGGGTTCCCGTGCGCGCGGCCCTGTCACTCCTGGGAACGGGGCCCGACCGGGCACACCAACGGGCTGGTGCGGGGGTACCTGCCCAAGGGCACGGACCTGCGCAAGGTGACGGACGCCGAGGTCAGGGCCGTGCAGGACCGCACGGACGCGCGTCCGCGCAGGGTCCTGGGTTACCTGACGCCGACGGAGCGTTCCTGAGGGCGCGGCCTCCCTGACCGGCGCCGCCCCGTCTCGGGGGGGCACGGACAGGACTTTCCGGGCGCACCGGGGTCACCCCGGGCGACGCCCCCGGCGCGCCCTGCCGGCATGCCTTGCGCCGCCTGGCGGGCGGTGCTACGCTCCGATTCGAAGGGACCGAGCCGTTCCCGTGCGGAATCGGGGGGCCGGAGGGCGCGGAAAGCGCAACGCCCGGCCCTTCCCTCCGCTCGGGCCAGTCCCTCGCTCCGGAAAGGGCCGGGCGTTGCGCTTCGGAGTGGCGCCGGGGATGCAGGAAAATGTTAACCATGAGGAACACAGTCATGATCCAGAAAAACCTTAATTCGCCCCCCCCCCCCCCCCCCCCGCTAAACTAGCGACCCTCCTGCTGCTTGCGGCCATCGCATGGCCGGCGCAGGCCCAGCAGCTGGTCATCCCGGCGACCACCGGGGCGGATGCCTGCACGGAAGGTGGCTCGCCAGAGTCCGATACGCACCTTTTTTCTATCGGGACTCCCACACAAAACAGTCTGACATTCAACATTTCGAGGATCATCCAGTTTGGCGATCCATTCACAGTATATGCGGGGGTTCAAGAAGGCGGGACGGGGACTCCACAGCAGGTTAAAGATCTCGGTTCATCCCAACCACTGTCGGTACAGACCGTCAACTTCACCAGCCTGAAGAAGAATACGCGCTACACAGTCGTTGTGTACGGTGGCACAGCACCATATGCAAATCCGATTGACCGCTTCTGCTTCAAGACCCGCGGCGAGTTCACGACTGCCGAGCAGAACCTGGTTTTGTCTGGAGGCACTTGGGTACCCAACCTAGCCCAATATAACCAGACCGGGTGCTATGCGGTGGCCCGCACGCGGCAGGACATTCGGGACTGCTATTGCAACGGCAGGCGCAACGGAACACACATCCTCGCCGGCCAGACTGTGGCGAGCCAGGCGCAAAGGCAGTATCTCAATTGTCCGGACCTCGACAGCTGATCCATCCGGTTCTCGGGAGTGCGGGCCACGCGAGGGCGTCAGTCCGGAACCGGATATCGCCGGAGGATCGCGGAACATCCCGAACACGGGGCGGCCTCCTGGCCGCCCTTTCCCCACGCAGGCCTTGAACGTTCAAACTGAGCCACTGCCGAAAACACAAGCCTGCACAAGGCCCGACAGGGCGGCGGGTATGATGAATTCTACACCCAGCCTGCCGACATCAGGAATGAACTCCAGCACTACGAACACCACTTCAAAGGCAAGGTCGTCTACTGCAATTGCGATGGTCCCAAGATCAGCAACTTCTTCGTGTACCTCCGCGACAACTTCCACCACCTCGGCCTGAAACGCCTGATCACCACTTGCTACCGGAACCAAGACGCGGAGATATGGTCAGCGCATGATGCCGGGAAGGCCATCATGCCTGAATACGATGGGTTCCGGGAAGGCGATCACCCGCCCGGCGTGGATGACATCGGCATCACGGAACTGGATGATGACGGGGATTTTCGGAAAGAGGAATCGATCAGGATCCTCCAGCGTGCCGACATCGTGGTGACCAACCCGCCCTTCTCGCTGTTCCGGGAGTACGTGGCCCAGCTGGTGGCGCACGAGAAGGTTCTTGTTGTTCTCGGTGACAAGAACGCCATTACCTGCAAGGACTTTTTCCGCCTATCAAAGACAGCAGGATTCGCGCTGGTGCCACATCAACGAGAAAGGATCCGCTGTTCGATGTTCCGCCGGATCGAGCCAGGGCACTGCTGAGAAGCGCGAAAGGGGGCAGCAAGTACAAGATTGTCGACGGCGTTGTCAAAGGCCGGTCTCCAAGCATGTGGTTTACCGATATTGATCATAACAAAACCAGGACGAAGTTGGATCCGGTAAGTCGTTACAGTCCTGAAAACTATCCTTCCTACGACGATTATGACGCTATCTTTGTCGGCAGGGCCAAAGATATCCCAATGGACTGGGGGGGCAATGGGAGTTCCCATCAGTTCTCTTGACCAGCACAACCCAGACCGGTTTGAAACAATCAGTGCCAACGACATTCGCCGTCACAGTCAGGTTCCGGTCAAGCCCCATGGGCTGATCAAGGATAAAGACGGAACGATTGACGGGAAACCCAAATACGCCCGCATTGTCATCCGCAACCGGAACCCTGCAATATCGTCATCCAGCCATCCGGCTGCACAACAATCAGGCAGAGACCAGGACAGGCCTGGCAAAGAAGGTTTTGAGCGAACCGTCACCCTGACCCAACCGGAACGCAGCCCGAAGAACCGCATGAAGGCGATCCGCAGGCATGGCGTGCGGTGTTTCGGCTGTGAACTCGAAATGGCCGAAATGTACGGCGTGATCGCCGAAGGCTTCATCCACATTCATCATGTGAAGCCATTGGGCAAGGGCCGAGACCAGTCACCCCAGATCGATGATCTGATCCCGCTTTGCCCGAACCGCCACGCTGTCGTGCACCTTGAGGACCCGCCCGTGACCCTTGAGCGACTGCGGGAGATTGTCGCCAACAACAACCTGAAAGGAGACGTCCCATGACAAACGGTGTTCCTCAAAAGCCCTCCGAATATCCTCCCGTTGGCGATTTGTTAGACGTACCGGTTGACACTTATGACGCATCAGGCGACGGCAATCACCTATCGTTGAACCTTCAGGTGGCGAAGGCTGATGGGTAGGAGTCTGTAAAGAAGCGCTGGTGGACCCTGATTGTTTTTCGGCATGATCCACAGCAAACTGCTCAAAAGATTCGGAAAGCGCTTGATCAGTCGTCATGACCGCACTCCTCCATTGGCCCCGCTCCACATCCCGGTGTCGGCAATCAGGGCCTTGTAGGTGAGGCGCTTGCCGACCGTCAGGGCGACCACCCGCTCCAGCTGCTCCATCGTATCGCCCTCCCGCATGTTGTGCCGACCGGCGAACCCGTTGATGTAGCGGTGCAGGCGCTTCTCCGGGAACTTGTGGTGGACGCCCCTGTGCGCCCTCTTCAGCATTGACCAGAAACTCTCGATGCCGTTGGTATGGATGTCGCCCTCACGGACGGACTCATCAGCGGAGTGATTGACGGTCTCGTGCCGGAAGGCATTGATCACGTTCGGCAGCCGCCCATAGGCCCCGTGATCGTCCGTGTAGACGGTGGATCCCCGTGCGGCATGGCCCGCGACAAACGGGATCAGGTCAATGGCACCGGTGGACTGCACAACCTGCGCCCGCACTTGCCTGCTGTCCCGGTCCTTCATACCGACAACGGCGGTCATGTCAACCGTCCCGCGCCCGGTGGCGGCCTTGCGCTCGGCATTGGACCTGTTGGCTCGGATGCCGCCCACATAGGTCTCGTCAACCTCATCCGGTCCACCCATCGGTGGCTCATCATCGTCCCGCCTGAACACCTCGCGGATGCGCCGGAGCATGAACCACGCCGTCTTTTGGGTCACGCCAATGTCCCGATGCAGTTTCATGGAACTGACACCCTTGAGGCTGGTCATGTGCAGATAGATGGCCAGCACCCACTTGCGCAGTGGCAGGGGTGAACGTTCCATGAGGGTGCCGGTCTTGACGCTGAAATACCGCTGACAGTCATGGCAACGGTACGGGAGCGGATGGGAGGCCTCCTTGCGGCACTCGATGGTGCGCGCGCTGCCGCAGTACGGGCAGGCGCGACCCTCAGGCCAGACGCGGGCCTCGAACCATTTGCGCGCCGCGTCCTCGGTCGGGAACATCTCCATCAGGTCGAAGATCGTGAGGCCCCTGCGGAAAGCCTTGCCAGGGGCGGCTTGGGTCATTGTGCGTCTCCCAATGCCTATGGGAATCAATATAGTGCAGCCGCTCTGCAAATCAAGTATATAATCCCCTAAAAAAAAGGGATTTATAAACAAAGGGCGCCGGTCCCACAGGCCGCCCCTGGCCTGTGGGACCGGCGCCCCTTGGTCAGCGGATGCGCACCCCGTCCTCATGGACATGGCCGTCCGGATCGTTACAGCCGGAGGGCAGGCTGCGGCCGCAGCCCCCGCCACTTGAGAAGAAGGCGATGGTGCGGGTTTTCCTGACTGCAAACGGCTTGGGGTTGGCCGTAATTTCAGAAACCCGGAAGGCCATCATGCCGCTGCCGATGCCCCCGCGCCAAGGCCCTTGATACTTGTGCGTGCACTGACGCGCGAACCCCTGTCTACGCCTTGTTTGAGAATGTCGAAAGCGGCGCCGCGTGAATGAGTTCCTGGCGTAGTTCGTGGAAGTTCAGGCGTGGCATTGCAGCATCCCCGATCACGTCAGTCGTCGTCCAGGATGTCGAAATACACATGTTCGCGGGGATTGTCGGCCAAAGCGATTATCAACCGGTTGGTGGGATTGTCCTTGATCCCGTTATCATGTGGCGACGCAACAATAAAACCTCCAGATACTTCGCTCGCTAACATGACACCGCAGCTAAGTCCAAGGCTTTCGGAACCCCATTGCGGGCGAACCTGTGCTCCTACAACTTTGGCCGCAGTGTTTTTGCATTCGTTGCCACTGCATGGGGTCGTGTCCCAGACATTCATGCAGAAACCCACTTCTTCTAGCACATTGGCACCTAGACCAGTGCAACCGGCCATCCTATGGACTTGAATCCCGTTTTGGCCGAAGTCTGAATTATCTTCATTCATGGCGCCATCACCCTGAAATATAAACTTTTCCAGGGTGAACAGGCGTCTGTCATTGCATTGTTCTGCTGTCGGCATCTGCGCCTGCGCCGGTCCTGCAAGCAGCAGGAAGCCCAGCATCGCGGCGGCAGCGAGGGCCGTCAGTCTAGCGGTGGGGGGGGGGGGGGTGAAACTGATCATGGGAGACATCTCCACCTGTAATGGGGCTGATTCTGTCAGTCTATGGGATTTGCCCCCGCCGCTTCCACTCCGAAGTGCAACATCAGCCAGCGAGGGGCGAAGCCCGAGCGGCGGCGGTCCCTTCACCGGGAGGCGTAGCCAGTCTTCCGGGGCGGTGCAAGCCCCGCCGGGCGCTGTCCGCGGCCCGCCGGACGCAGGGAGGGCGGAGCCCGACCGGAGGACGGCGGGCCGCGGACAGCGCGCATCTCCCCTCGGAGCCGCCCCCGGCGGCCCCGGAACGGCCCCCTCAGGGCGGCTGCGCCTGGTGGAAGGCCTCGGACGGGGTGAGGTAGCCCAGCGCCTTGCGCGGCCGCGCGTTGAGGCGGTCCTGGACGGCCTGCACCTCTGCGTCCGTCACCTTGCGGAAGTCCGTGCCCTTCGGGAACCACTCCCGCACCAGCCCGTTCACGTGCTCGTTCAGGCCGCGCTCCCAGGAGTGGTACGGGCGCGCGAAGAAGAACCCCGCGCCGAGCGCCTCCGACACGCGGGCGTGGCCCGCGAACTCCTTGCCGTTGTCCGCGGTGACCGTGTGCACGGGGAGAGGGCCCAGCATGCCGGTCATGGCCGAGCCGACCGCGTCCGCCGTCTTCCTTTCGACCCTTTCGAGCAGGGTGTACTTGGACGCCCTGTCCACCAGGGAGACAAGCGCGCCGCTGTGGCCCTTGCCGTTGATTCGTGTCCGCCTCCCAGTCGCCGACCCGTTCCTTCGCCTCCACGACGTCCGGGCGCTCGGAGATGTCCACCCGGCCCGGGATGCGGCCGCGGCCCGCGTGGGCCCCGCCCTTCCAGTTCGGCTTCCTGCCGCGGCGGCGGAGATGCCGCCAGAGACCGCCGCCGGCCTTCCGGTCGGCGTGGATGCGCTCGTAGATCCACTGACGCCCCGCCATCGGCTCGCCCTCCTTGCGGAGGCGCCCGCTGACCTGCTCGGGGCTCCAGCCCTCGGCCAGCCGCTCCTCCGCCATGCGCCACAGCTCCGGCGTCATCTTGCGCGCCACCGACGAGGCCGCGCTGCGGCGCCTGTCCGCCTTGCGCTGGGCCTGCTTGTGGCGGTAGCCGCGCCTGCCGGAGTTGCGCCGCACCTCGCGCCAGACCGTCGTGCGGTCGCGGCCGAGCTGGCGGGCGATCGCCGGGCCGGAAAGCCCGCTTTTCCTCAGGGCGTGGATCTGGCAGCGTTCCGCATAGGTCAGGTGGCGATGGCCCTCGGGCATGACGGTCTCCTTCTCGCAACGAAGGAACTGTCGCCGCCGCCTGGCCGATTCGCAACATCATGTGTCGTCGAACGACCAGGAACACTGCATCAGGTGTTGCACTTCAGAGTGGAACGGGGGCCCCGAAAGGCAACGCAGCCCGGCTCAGGGGGTGTGTCCGGAATTTTGCACTGATTTCCAGCTTGAACCTTGATTGGTGATTCGCGGTCTGTCTTGATGTCCTCAACGGCGCGGCTGTGGCAACGATGCTGCGGACCTGCCGGCAACAGGGACAATCGCGGCAGGGTTGAAGCAGATGACAGACATTCAGGACGAAGGCGCGGATCCTTTCCGCTTCCGGGACACGGGAATCGCGGAGGCGTTGCTACGGCTGGGCCCGGAAGCGGCGGCGGCGCATCCGGGGGTGCTGACGCGATGCGGCGGCACATGGGTCCGTCACGTTTGCGACGGCGGGACGGTCGAGGTCCGGGAGGTCTCCGGGGCGGAGCCTGAGGCGCTTCAGGTCCGCATCCGGGACTTCCGGGACCGCATGGAGCCGTTGCCTGCCCTCGCCCGGGCTTCCGGAGACGCGGAAAGCGGGGACGCGCTGAAGGCCGCGGCACTGGCCGATGCCGCAAGGGCCTTCGGCCAGGACTTCGGCCGCGTGCTTGGGGAGCTGGACGGTGCGCGCCCCGATCTCGACGCGATGGAGCTGCAGCTTCGGGCCAACGCGCTGTCCGGGTCCGCCGCCGCGTACCGGGCGGTTCCCGGGGCCAGGGACGCGGAGCTTCCCGCCCCCGAGTGCCCGAACCGCGGGCGGGTGACGAGCGGCGCCGGCGGAAGGTCCCGAAGACCTTCCTGACCCGCCTGGGCGAGGTCGCCGTCAGGCGGAGCCACTGTCATTGCCGCCGCTGCGGCGAGGGCAAGGTCCCGCCCGCCGGCTTCCTGGGGCTGGAGGGGACGTCGATGTCCCGGGGGCGGAGCGGACGGTCGCGGAGCCTGCGGCAGAAGTGCCGGTCCGCAGGGCGCAGGGCCTCCTCAAGGAGCTTTCGGGCCTGTCGGCAGGCCGTTCGCGCCTTTGGGAGAAGGCCGTCGGGCCTGGCGGGGATGCCGTGCGCTTCGAGCGGGAAGAGGTCGCGCCGACGGGCGGGGAACGTCCCGAACGGATCTACGCCCCGGTCGACGGCACCGGCGTCCCGATGCGCGGGGACGCGCCCGGGGGCCGTGCGGGCAAGGGGGAGGACGGCCGGGCCGGCACGCGCGAGGCGAAGCCGTCCAGCGCAGGAAGACCAGCACCAGCACGCCGGCCGTGCGGGCGCGCGCGAGGCGAAGCTCCTGCGCCTCTGCGAGATGGCGCCGGACCCGAGGACCGGCAAGGCGAAGACGGTGCCGGGGGAGCGTCACGCAGTCGGCGGCGATCGACAGCGCGGCCGCTCCCGGACACGGCACGTCCGCCTTCGAGGCGCGTCTCCGGCGCGAGGCCCGGAGGCGCGGGGCGCATGGCGCGCGGGAGATCGTGATCGTCTCGGACGGCGCGCCGTGGATCGGGAACGCCGCGGACAGGGTCTTCGGCACCGGCAACGTGAATTGCATCCTCGACCGGTTCCATGTCCTGGAGACCCTGAGGGCTGCGGTCCGGGCCATGGAGCCGGACCCGGCGGAGGAGGAACGGCGCTGCGAGCGGCTGAAGTCCCTGATCAGGGCGGGCAGGGCCGGGCCCGGTGATCCGGGAGCTGTCGCGGCACGCGGAACGGCACGGGGAGGTCGCGAAATGCGTCGGGCACTTCCGCAAAAACCTTCACAGGACGCGCTACGGCGACTGTCGCGTGAAAGGCATGCCCGTTGGATCCGGGGTCATCGAGGGAGGATGCAGGTCGGTGACCTGCGGGCGCATGAAGAAAGGCGGCGCCCGATGGCCGATGAAGGGGGCCAACAGCATCATGGCGCTGAGGTGCTGCTCGCCAAACAACCGGATGACCGATCTCTTTGACTGGCGGCGCGCTGCCTGAGCGGGATAAATCCGGACACACACCCTGCGTTCGTCCGGGTCTCTGGCAGCGTCAGGTTCAAGGAACGCGCGAACTTCTCGGTCCGGATCGGCCTTGCCGTTCAGATCCTTTCCGGTCCATGCCGAAGGCCGTTCGTTCCCCTCCGCCGCATTCAGGCGTCGGAGGGCCGTCGCGTTTGTGTCCTCGCGCCCCTTCGGGGCTTGAAGTGCGATCTCGTCATGTATATTCCGCACATCACTTCCCGACACGGTTGAACGCGTTCCAACGGCAAGCGAACCGTGTCCGGAAAATCCCCGGGGCGCGATCCCCCAAGAAGAGAAGGAAGGGCCATGGCCAAGCGCTGGTACTCTGTGAGCGTCTTGTCGAACTTCGAGAAGAAGGTTGCCGAGCAGATCCGACATGCCGTGGACGATGCCGGCCTTCAGGGCGAGATCGAGGAGGTCCTCGTTCCGACCGAAGAGGTCCTCGAGATTCGGCGCGGCAAGAAGGTCACAGCCGAACGGCGCTTTATGCCGGGCTACGTTCTGGTCAGGATGGACATGTCGGACGAAGGCTATCACCTGATAAACTCCATCAACCGCGTCACCGGCTTCCTCGGATCCCGTGGCCGTCCGATGCCGATGCCGGACGCCGAGGTCAACGCGATTCTGAATCGCGTCGAAGAGGGCGAAACGGCGCCGAAGCTCATGATCTCGTTCGATGTCGGCGAAAAGGTCAAGGTCCACGATGGTCCGTTCGAGGACTTTGACGGCACTGTCGAGGAAGTCGACGAGGACAACCAGCGGCTGAAAGTCTCCGTCTCGATTTTTGGACGCGCCACGCCAGTGGAGCTCGAGTTCACGCAGGTGGCGAAACAGAACTGAGTCCGGCGGGAACCCGGATCTTCCGTTGCCGCACGGCCGGTTCCGCCGTTAAGCCGAGAGGGCCCATTGCCCCTTGCAGCGCCGGCCCGGCGGTTGCATCACGCTTACGGCCCGGCGGCGACGCTGGCCGCAAGGCTTGCGCGTTGCCGCCGGATCGGGCCGGGATGCCGCCCGTGCGGCAAAGGCTTGTGGGAGGCGAGGCGGTCGCGACCGCCCAGCCGGACCACATCAACCGTGATCTTCCAGGACGCGTCCGGGGAGTGTTGAGAAAGGGGGCCCGAAATGGCCAAGAAAATTGCGGGCACGATGAAGCTTCAGGTGCCGGCGGGGCAGGCGAACCCGTCGCCGCCGGTGGGCCCGGCGCTGGGCCAGAGAGGCATCAACATCATGGAGTTCTGCAAGGCGTTCAATGCCAGGACGCAGGACATGGAGCAGGGCGCGCCGTGTCCGACCGTCGTCACCTACTATCAGGACAAGTCCTTCACGATGGACGTCAGGACGCCGCCGGCGTCCTACTATCTCAAGAAGGCGGCACGGCTGAAGTCCGGTGCCAGCGCCCCTTCGCGCGAGATGGTCGGTTCGGTCACCAGCGCGCAGCTTCGCGAGATCGCGGAGGCCAAGATGAAGGATCTTTCGGCGCATGACGTCGATCAGGCAATGAAGATCATTCTCGGCTCGGCAAGGTCGATGGGCATCGAGGTGAAGGGGTAAGTCATGGCAAGGCTTGGAAAGCGCATCAGGGCGGCGCGTGAATCATTCCCCGGCAAGGAGAGCATGACGGTCGAAGAGGCGGTCGCTTTCGTCAAGACCGGCGCCAAGGCCAGGTTCGACGAGACCGTGGAGATCGCGATGAACCTCGGTGTCGACCCGCGCCACGCGGACCAGATGGTCCGCGGCTCGGTGACGCTGCCGAACGGAACCGGCAAGTCCCTTCGCGTGGCCGTGTTTGCGCGCGGGGCCAAGGCCGACGAGGCAAGGGAAGCCGGCGCCGACATTGTTGGCGCGGAGGACCTGATGGAGACGGTTCAGGGCGGCACGATCGCGTTCGACCGTTGCATTGCGACCCCGGACATGATGCCGGTCGTCGGCCGTCTCGGCAAGGTCCTGGGGCCGCGGAACCTGATGCCGAACCCGAAGGTCGGAACGGTGACCGTGGACGTCAGGGAGGCCGTCGAGGCCGCCAAGGGCGGAGAGGTCCAGTTCAAGGTCGAGAAGGCCGGCATCGTCCATGCGGGAATCGGCAAGGCCTCGTTCAAGCAGGAGAAGCTTGCCGAGAACGTCCGGGCGTTCGTGGACGCCGTGTCCAGAGCCAGGCCTTCGGGCGCGAAAGGCGCCTACATGAAGAGGATCGCGCTCAGCTCGACCATGGGCCCCGGCGTTTCGGTCAGCATTGACAGCGCGACCGGCGGCCAGGCCTGAGGCCCGTCGGTCAGCTGGCGCCGCGCCTTCTTCGCCGCGTCTTCGCCTTGCCACGTTCCAGACGGGCCGCCGCCTCGCAACGGCCTGCTTCGCGACCTTCCCGTGACGGCGTTTCCGGGCCGGAATGCCGTTTCATGAACGGGGCCATGCCTTGGCGCGCGAGCTTGTCGGCGCGTTCGTTCTCGGGATGGCCCGCGTGGCCCTTCACCCACGTCCATTGAACGTCATGCACGCTCCGTGCCGCGTCGAGCCGTTGCCACAGGTCCATGTTCTTCACCGGCGTCCCGGTCGACGTCCGCCAGCCCTTGGCCTTCCAGCCGGGCATCCAGGCCGTGACGCCGTTCTTCATGTAGGCCGAGTCGGTGACAAGCGTGAGCCGGGACGAGCGTCTCAGCGCTTCAAGCGCATGAATCGCCGCCAGGAGCTCCATCCGGTTGTTCGTGGTCAGGGCCTCGCCGCCCGCAAGCTCCCGCTCGCGCACGGCGCGGCCGCCTTCCTTGGCGACCAGGAGCGCGCCCCATCCGCCCGGACCCGGGTTGCCCGAACAGGCGCCGTCGGTATAGGCGAAGACTTCGGTCACTCGGGCAGCTGACCGAGTCTGGCGCGACCGGGACGACGCTCCGGCATTCCCTAGGCTGTGTACCCATTTAATTGCTTCGCCAGATCCCGCAGCAGGAAGCGACTGGCAGCGAGCTGCACGGCCGACAGAAAGTTGCGGGCGGTCTTGTCGTAGCGCGAGGCGACGCGACGGAATTCCTTGATCCTGCCGAAGAACCGCTCGATCCGATTGCGACCCTTGTACAGGGTGCGGTCAAAGGGCCGGGGGATCTTGCGGCAGGACCGAGAGGGGATGTTCGCCTGGGCCCCCGCCTGTTCGATGCACCGGACGACAGCATTGGCATCATGGGCCTTGTCGCCGAGGACCATCTCACCGGGGACGAGATCGGCAAGCAGTGCCTTGGCCTGGGCACAGTCCGAGGCCTGACCCGGGGTCAGGACCAGGGCCTGCACCGTGTCCGTCCCGCTCAGGGCGAGATGGACCTTGGTCGTCCGGCCGCCACGGCTCAGGCCGATCTGCGGCGGCGGCCCGTCGCGACGGGCCCCGGCGGCGTGCTTGTGGGCCCGCACGACGGAGGAGTCCAGCATACGCAGGCGCACGGGTCCGACCGCACCACCGTTTGCATCGTCATCATCGTCCGCTCGCTCGGCCAGCGCCTGCATGATTCGGGCCCAGGTGCCATTCTGGCTCCAGCGGTTGCAGCGATTGAAGCAGGTCGAGTAGGGACCGTAGCGCTCTGGGAGATCCCGCCAGGGGATGCCGGTGCGCAACACGAAGAAGATACCATCCATGACCCTTCGGTCCTGCAACCGACGCGGGCCCTGATGTGTCTGGGGAAGCACCGAGCGGAGGATCGCCCACTCCGCATCGGTCATGTCGTGGCGGTGTCCGCTCATGGGTCTGCTCCTGCCTGATGGTTTTTGGGCTCCTCTCGCAGCTCCAGACAGACCTGTCAATATTCAAGTACACAGCCTAGCAGCCACGCCGCGCTCCGAGGCCGGTCCTTCATGACGCCGGGGACTCCATGTCTGCGGCCCGGGGACTGGCCGTCCGGCCGGGCGCTGCCACGTCCGCGCAGCCGCGCTGCGGCAGGGAAAGCGGGAGACGCGCCCTGCATCTGCCGCCCGAAGGCGGCATGTGGCGGAACCCGAGTTCAGGCAGCCTTCCTGGCCCTCATCACGATCCACCAGGCCTCGACGCCGTCCAGCCCCGTTTCCGTGCCGACGGCACGCGAAGGGATCTCGAAGCCGGCCGCATCGAGGAGCCCGGCGATCTCGTGTTCCTCGTAGTATGCATAGAAGCGGCCAAGGGAATCGCGCTTCTCGCCGGCACCGGTCTTGAGGCCGACATGGAAAGGCCACGCGTGGCCAGCGCTTTCGCAATCCTGTTCAGATGTCCGGGCATTTCCGATCTCGGCGCGTGGAGCAGCGAGAAATTCGCATATATGCCGTCGTAGACGGCGTCGGCGTCGAGCGCGTCGAACGAGGCCACCAGGATTTTCTGCCCGAACCGCTTGCGCGCGATCTCGGCCATTTCGGGTGCGGCGTCCCATGCGTCAACCTGCAGGCCGGCGCGGACCATGCGTGCCGCCGCACGGCCCGGCCCGCAGCCGAGGTCGAGAACGCGCGCCCGTGCGGGCAGGGACCGGATGAATGCGTTCAGGTGACGGTCGTTGCGGTGTCGGTCCGTCATTGCCGCGTAGTCGGCGGCCATCCGGCCGTAGACGTCCATCGTCTCGCGCTCCGCAGTCATGAGCCCACAGGGATCCTGCAGGCCGTCAGGCAGGCTCACGAAGGATTCTCGGGACCTTGAACTCGACGTCCTCGACGACCGTCTCGACAACTTCGACGGCCACGCTGAACCTCTCCCGGAAGGCGTCCAGCACCTCGTCCACCAGGACTTCGGGCGCTGACGCGCCGGCCGTGATCCCGATGTTGCACGCACCCTCGATCGCGCGCCAGTCGATGTCGCCGGCGCGTTGCAGGAGCTGGGCATGCTTGCAGCCTGCCGTCCGCCCGACCTCCACGAGGCGGCTCGAGTTCGATGAATTCGGCGCGCCCAGCACCAGAAGGGCGTCGATCTTGGGCGCAATCGCCTTCACGGCGGCCTGGCGGTTTGTCGCGGCGTAGCAGATGTCCTCCTTGTGCGGGCCGGCAATTGACGGGAAACGTGCCTTCAAGGCGTCGACGATCTCTGCCGTGTCGTCGACCGAAAGAGTGGTCTGGGTGATGTAGGCCAGCTTGTCCGGGTCGCGGGGCTCGACACGCGCTACGTCCTCGACCTTCTCGACCAGAAGGACTTCGCCTTCGGGAAGCTGTCCCATGGTGCCCAGCGTCTCGGGATGGCCTGCATGGCCAATCATGATCATTTGCAGGCCGTTGCCGTGATGCCTGGCCGCCTCGATGTGCACTTTGCTGACAAGCGGGCAGGTGGCGTCCACGTAGACCAGGTTGCGGCGGTTCGCCTCGGCGGGAACGGATTTGGGCACGCCGTGCGCCGAGAAGATCACGGGCCGGTCGTCCGGGCATTCGTCCAGCTCCTCGACGAAGACGGCCCCCTTGGACCGGAGTTCGTCCACGACGTAGCGATTGTGCACGATGTCGTGCCGCACGTAGACGGGCGGACCCCACTTCTCCAGAGCCATGTCGACGATCTTGATTGCACGATCGACCCCGGCGCAGAATCCTCTCGGCGCGGCAAGGTGGATGGTGACGTCTGTTTGGGCCATCTTTTCCTCTCCCTTGACCGCAGCATACCTGCTTTGGCGACCGCAGTCCAGTTCGGAATGCGGCGTGGGGTGCACTCCAGATTTTTTGGTCAGGCGGCGACGGCCTGATTCGCCTTCCAGTCGAGGAGGTCGGGCAGCCTGAGGTTCATGACGCAGCCCTTCAGCGCGAGCATGGCGTTGGCGCCCCTCCCTGACCAGCGGGTGCCGGGGCGTTTCAGCCGCAGACCGAACGTGCGGCATCCGGCCTCCACGACGCCGCTTCCGACCTGGATGCCCCGCGCCCGGCATTCGTCGTAGCGCATTCGCCCGATGTTTTTCCGGAAATGGCGGCAGCACGCGGCGACCTCCCCGTACCGGGCGCTGAACGGCTCAAGCTCCCGCACGACCTTGCCTGCCCGGCCGGCCTCGATGTCGGCCCTGACCTCCGCGAACCGCCGGTCGCGCTCCGCCCCGGCCGGCACGATCGCCCCCACGGCGGCGGCGGATTGCTCCAGGCAGTGGAAGAGATCCAGCACGAAGGTGACCTTCCGGCCGCCGAAGATCTCCCCGCACGTGCCGCGTATCCATTCCGCCCCGTCGGAGATGACGACGAGCTCCCCGGCATCGTGGAGCCCGCGACGCCTGGCCTCGCGGTCCAGGCGCGCGGCGAACGCGGAGGGCTCCCGGCTTCCGGAGCCCGCGGCCGCGCTGTCGATCAGGCAGGAGACGGACTCGCTGCCCCGGTCCTTCAGCGCCGCGCCGGTCTCCGGGTCCCGGCCCTCGGCCGTGTACACGACGGCCAGCTTCGCTTCCCTGGTTTTCGAGGTCCCGTCAGCCTGCTTTCCCCGAACCCCTCCGTCTCTTCTTTCCGCATCGGGATGCCGGTGCCGTCGATGGAGAGTTGCATGCGCGATTCCAGCGGCTTGCCCTCGGCCACCTCCTCGCGCTCGAAGCGCGCCGCCGCCTCGCCGAGCTTCAGGGCCCGGCGCCGCAGGGAGCTTGGGGAGGCGTCCAGCCCGGCGAGGTTCGCGACGTGGCGGCCCGCGGCCTCGAAGCCCATCAGCTGAACGGTCTCCGCCATGACGCTCTCCATCCCCGGCGTGACCGTCCCGCCCTCCAGCCCCATCGCCCGGTCCAGCGCGAAGCGTCCCCCGCCGCAGGAGCCGCAGCGGAAGTGCGACCGCTCCACATCGACCCGGCCGAGCCTGGTCGAGGCAAGGACTTCGACGTCACCGAATGCCGGGCCGTCGGCCTGCCGCAGCTCTCGCACTCCGGCGCCGGCAGCATCGCCTCCAGCCGCTCCGGCAGCGTCTTCAGGACCGCCGCGCCGCCGCCCGGCGAGGCGTCCCGGAGCGCCCGCTCCACGGCGTCCAGGTCGGGGGCGCCCGACTGCCCGGGTCCGCCGCCAGCCGCGGAAGCAGGGGACCGAACTCCGCCGGGACCGCCCCGGCGATGTCATGCTCCAGACCGTCGCCCGCGACGTCGCGGCTCCGCACCTCGCCGCCCTCGATCCAGTGTCGGGTGAACCCGCCGTCATGCGCGCGCACCAGCGGCGGATGCACCCTCGCCTCGTCCTCCGTCAGTCCCTCAAGATACGCAACCGCGTCCGGATGCCTGTGAAACCGCCCGTCCCCGTCACCTGCCATGGCTCCCGCTCCCTTTGCCTGCCCGTGAAAGCGCGCCGCCGGCCGGTTCACCCGGCTCCTGCACGACGCAACACGAAAATAACGGATCGGAACCGCCGGGTCAAAAAAATTGAACTACACCCATGCGGCGTGGGGGGTGCATCCCAAATTTGTTGACCGCCATGATTCGCTGGCGCTGCCGCACCATCGTTCCATCAAGAAAACAAGGCTGTCAGACATTCTCGAACAGCGGGCAAGCTGGACCATTGGGGCTCGATCAACCAATCTTAAGGTTAGTGACGCTCTGGGAGTGTCACTAACGCTGATTGAACGAGGCTGCGTGGGCCATTTGGGTCCTATGGGGAAAGTGGCGCGGCGCGTGGTCCTGCGGAGGTCACGAGGCCTGGATTCTGGGCCGGTGACGAAGCGCTGACGGCGGCTGCGACGGTCGAACGGCGGGCTGGACCGGGATCTTCGGGGTCGGAGTCTCTGGAATGCGGAACCGGAGGCGTGCCGAGGCGCGAGCGGGCGCCTCGGCCGGCGGGACCGGTCGTCTTGCGAACGCCTGGGTCATGGACCGGGCGCCATCGGCGAGGCCTTCGGGGGCGGATCCCGACCGGGCCCCGGTCCAGGCCGCCCGGCCGGGATTTCGCGGAGATGCCGCAAGGGGGCGCCGCAATGCGGGCACGCGAGCGGTTCTGCGGCGTTCTCCTCGTCGCGGGCTTCGTCCGGCGCGCCGCTGTCGGCCGGGTCGTGCGGTTCCGGCTCGGGTTCGGTGACGCCGAGCGCCGCGCGGGCGGCGTCGAGGGTCTCCCTGCGGCAACCGTTGGCCAGGATTCCGAAGTGGCGGATCCTGTGGAAGCCGTCGGGCAGGACATGTGTCATGAACCGGGTGACGAACGTGTCGGCCGTGACGGTCTCGACGCCGTGCCGGGGCTTCCGCTGCCCGGGCGGCTTCGGGCGCCGGCAGCGGAACCGCACGGTCTCGCCGTCGAAGCCGAGGATGCGGCTGTCGCCGGTCGCGATCCGATGCGTGCATCTCGACAGGCACGCGAAGATCTGCCGGGGTCCGCGGAACGGCCGCCTGGCGAAGACGACCCGGTCCCTGGCGCGCGCCCGTGCCAGGACCCTGCCGAAGGCGTCGGGATCGCCGCCGTCGCTCCGGAACACGATCTCGCCCCGGCCATGGGCGCTGGCGAGCGCCTCCGGGAAGCGGCGCCGGAACAGGCTGGCCAGGACCTTGACGGGGGCGAGGAACCGGCCGCTGCCGGTCTTCCAGTCCCCGGTCCCGGCGTCGAAGCCGCCGCTGGGGACCACGCAGTGGAGGCGGGGATGCCAGAGGAGCCTCTGGTTCCAGGTGTGCAGGACGGCGGTGCCGCCGATGCGGACGCCGCCCCGGCGGGGATCGGCGGCGATGGCGAGGAGCGTCTCGGCCGCGGTCCGGAACAGGATGCCGAGCACGGTCCTGCGGTTCGCGAAGGCGATGTCGGCGATCTCGTTCGGGAGGGTGAAGACGACATGGAATGCGGGGACCGGCAGGATGTCCCGGGCCCGGGCCTCCATCCACCGGCGGGCGGCGGCGCCCTGGCGCGCGGGACAGTGCCGGTTCCGGCAGGAGTTGTACCGGGGATGCTCGCGGCCGCACGCCTCGCACTGGTGGAGACGGCCGCCGAGGACGGCGGTGCGGCAGGCCTCGATGGCGCCCATGACCTTCAGGCGGGCGGCGTCGAGCAGCCCGGACCGGGCCTGCCGCCATGCGGGGCCGGCGCGGCGGAAGATCTCCGCCACGCCGGCATGGTCCTGCGCCACGGTTCAGGCGTTCAGGAGGCGGAAGCCGGTGACCGGATGGTCGAGGGCCTCGAACGTCTTTCCCGTGGCGCGGGCGCAGGCGCGTGTCGTGTCCGCGTTCCGATGGCCGGGAGCGTCCTGGATGACGTCGATGCTGCCGCCGCGCTCATGCCAGTGCGTGGCCGCGCTGTGCCCCAGCGCATGGAAGCTGGCGCTCCGGTCGGTTCCGGCCCGGTCCCGGGCGGCCTTGAAGGCCACGCGCAGGGTTCCGGCCTTGACCGGCACCTCCGGCGACCTGCCGTGGAACAGCCATGTTGCCGGTCGTGGCCAGAGTGTCTGCCAACAGCTGCGCAGGTGTCCGGTCACCGGCGCGGGGAGCGGCGCCATGCGTTCGACGTCCCCCTTGCCGGAACGGACGTGCAGGAGCTTCCTGTCCGCCTTGATGTCGGCGACCTGCACGGCGACGGTCTCCGGGATCCGGAGGCCGGCAGCGTATGTGAGAAGGGTCGCGCTTCGGTAGCGGAGGTCGGGCGTTGCCAGCAAAAGGCGCTCGACCTCCACCTCCGTCATGTGGCGAGGCAGAGGACGCGGGCGCTTCCGGTTGCGCAGGCCGCGGATGACGTCGGGGCGGTCGAGCGCCTCCCGGCAGAAGAACCGCAGCGCGGCGAGAATCACGTTGGTGGAGGCGGGTGCCAGCCCTCGGTCGATCAGGCCCGGGACCCAGGCGCGAACCTGTTCCGCGCCGAGCCGGTCTGGAGCCGTCCCGGTGTCACGGGCCAGGTTGCTGATCGCCCGCAGGCACTGCTCCCGCGTCGACAGCGACAGGTTGCCGAGGTGCATCTGCTCGATCATCCGGGTGCGCAGGGACGACTGCGCCTTCGGTTGGGTCTTCGTCATGGTCTGTCTCCTTGAAACCGGACGGTGCGTCGCCGGACCTCCCGGAGACGGGGCCGCCGGTCGAGACAATGGCGGACGAAGGCGGCCGGGAAAATGGCACAGGCTGCGCGCGCAGGGAGCGCTTCGCAGCCGGCACCGCCATGCGAAACATCAGGAATTCCGTGAAAGGCTCAGCAGGCAGCCAAACCTGCTGCGAAGCAGCTTCGTTCAATCTGGCCTACACCCATGCGGCGTGCAAGCGCCGGCGGACGTCCCGGGCCGCGCCGGAAGCGCGGCCCGGGACGTCAGCAGCGCATACGGGGTGCGGCGGCGTGCAGCGGCCCGGTCCCGACGGGGCGGCCGTCACTCTTCGACACGCTCCGGCCGATCCCGCGAGCGCGCGGTCCCGAGAGAGGATGGAGGTGCCGGCCGGGGAAGACGGCTTCGGCCCGAGGCCTGCGGGTTCCGCGGCATGGCCTGCAAAGGATTGGGGACCTGATGACGGCCGAATGCCGCGGATCCAGAGGCGTCACTCACCGGAATCACCTTGCAGATGGCGCGGCGGACGCCCGATGACGTCCTTCAGCTCGTCAAGCTCGATGAAGTTGTCGGTCTGGCGGCGCAGCTCGTCGGCGATCATCGGCGGCTGCGAACGGATCGTCGAGACAACGGAGACCCGCACGCCCCGGCGCTGCAGGCTTTCCACCAGCGGCCGGAAGTCGCCGTCCCCGGAAAACAGCACGATGTGGTCGACATGCGGCGCGATCTCCATGGCGTCGACCGTGAGCTCGATGTCCATGTTCCCCCTCACCCTGCGGCGGCCCTGGCTGTCGGTGAACTCCTTCGCCGGCTTCGTGACCATGGCGAACCCGTTGTAGTGAAGCCAGTCCACGAGGGGCCGGATCGGGGAGTATTCCTCGTTCTCGAGAAGCGCCGTGTAGTAGAACGCCCGCAGCAGCTTGCCGCGTCGCATGAACTCCTGCCGCAGCAGCTTGTAGTCGATGTCGAATCCCAGCGCCTTCGTCGCGGCATACAGGTTCGCTCCGTCGATCAGCAGGGCGAGCCGCTCGTCCTTGTAGAACATCTGGCTGTTCCTCTCCAGAGAGTTCGGGCCCGGAAAATCGCCTGCGTCACGAAATGCAGAGCGGTCCGGCTGGTTCCGGCTTTCCGCCCGCCGCAGCTTTCCGGCCGGCGCGAGGCAAGTGCAACAGCCCGTGCGGTCAAATTTCCGTAACCGCCCGCGCAGATGCAGTTTCCGCTTGTCTTTCGCGTCCGGAAGCCATACCCGGGCCGCCGACTTCATCTCGTACGGAGATCCTGATGGCCCGCGTGACGGTAGAGGATTGCGTTGACAAGGTTCCGAACCGGTTCGATCTCGTGATGATCGCGTCGCACCGCGCGCGCGAGATCTCGGCGGGCGCGCCCCTTACCGTGATCCGGGACAAGGACAAGAACCCTGTCGTTTCTCTGCGCGAGATCGCCGAGGAGACCCAGTCCGCCGACGAGCTGCACGAGCGCATGATCGAATCGCACCAGACCCAGATCGAGGTGGACGAGCCGGAAGAGGACTCCATGGCGTTGCTGATGGGGGCGGACGGCGACGCGCCGGCGGACGACGACATCAGCGAGGAGAGGCTCCTGCGGGCGCTGATGGAAGAGGCCCGGGCGCGGGAGTAGGGGTTGGCGCTGCCCTCAGGGAGGGGGCCCGGATGCTCACCGCAGAAGACCTGGCCGCGCTTGTCCAGAACTACAACCCGAAGACCGACGCCGAACTGATCGGCCGGGCCTATGAATACGGCCGTCGCATGCACGAGGGCAAGAGTCGCCAGTCGGGCGAGCCTTACTTCACGCATCCGGTGGCGGTCGCCGCGATCCTGACCGAGCAGCAGCTGGACGACGCCACCATCGTCACGGCGCTGCTTCACGACACGATCGAGGACACGCGGTCCACCCGCGAGGACGTGGAACGCGAGTTCGGCGCCGAGATCGCCGGGCTGGTCGACGGCGTCACGAAGCTCACGAACCTCCAGCTCTCGTCCTCCGAGACCAGGCAGGCGGAGAACTTCCGCAAGCTGTTCATCGCGATGTCGAAGGACCTGCGCGTCATTCTCGTCAAGCTCGCCGACCGGCTCCACAACATGCGCACGATCCGGGCCATGACGCCGGCGAAGCGGCAGCAGAAGGCGCGCGAGACCATGGACATCTACGCGCCGCTCGCGGGCCGGATGGGCATGCAGTGGATGCGCGAGGAGCTCGAGGATCTCGCGTTCCGGGTCCTGAATCCCAAGGCGCGCAACTCGATCATGCGCCGCTTCATAACGCTTCAGCGCAAGTCGGGAGACGTGATCCGCAGGATTACGTCCGACATGGAAAGGGAGCTTGAAAGGGCCGGGATCGAGGCCAGGGTGTTCGGGCGCGCGAAGAAGCCGCACTCCATCTGGCGCAAGATGGAAACGAAGAAGATCGGGTTCTCGCGGCTTTCCGACATCCACGGATTCCGGATCATCGTCGGCAGCGACGCCGACTGCTACGCCGCGCTTGGCGCCGTGCACAGGAGATGGCGTGCGGTGCCCGGGCGCTTCAAGGACTACATCAGCCAGCCGAAGTCCAACGGATACCGCTCGCTGCACACAACGGTCTCCGGACGCGACGCCAAGCGGGTCGAGATCCAGATCCGCACCCGGGAGATGCACGAGGTTGCCGAGTCCGGCGTGGCGGCCCACTGGTCGTACCGCGACGGGGAGCGTTCGGAGAATCCCTTCGCGGTCGATCCGGCCAAGTGGATCGCCGGCCTCTCGGAGCGGTTCGAATCCGCCGACGACCACGACGAGTTCCTGGAGCACGTCAAGATGGAGATGTATGCGGACAAGGTCTTCTGCTTCACGCCGAGAGGCGAGGTCGTGAAGCTGCCGCGCGGCGCGACGCCGCTGGATTTCGCGTACGCGATACACACGCGGATCGGCGACAGCTGCGTCGGCGCGAAGGTGGACGGGGTTCGCGCGCCGCTCTGGACGCGCCTGCGCAACGGGCAGTCCGTGGACATCATGACGGCCCGGGGCCAGCGCCCCCCCGGCACGTGGATCGACATCGTCGCGACCGGGCGCGCCAAGGCCGCCATCCGCCGCTCCCTGCGCGAGGAGAACCGCGAGCGCTTCCAGAAGCTCGGGCGCGAGCTCGTGCGCGTGGCTTTCGACCGGGTCGGCAAGCGCCCGACGGAAAAGGCCTTCCGGACCGCGGCGAAACAGCTTGGGCTCGAGAGCGGAATGGAGCTTCTTGCGCGGGTCGGCGCGGCCGAGATCGCCGCCCGCGACGTCATCAGGACATTGTACCCCGGCCTGGCAAGCAGGTCCGGCGACGAGATCGATGCGGCCCGGGCGGTCGTCGGCCTCAAGCCCAGCCAGACGTTTCGCCGCGCTGCCTGCTGCCAGCCGGTTCCGGGCGAAAGGATTGTCGGCATCGCCTATCGCGGAAAGGGCGTGCTGATCCACGCCATCGACTGCGAAACGCTGGCCGAACTGGAGGAGGAGTCCGGCAGGTGGGTCGACCTTCACTGGCAGGAGGGCCGGCACCCTCCGGTTCACAATGTCAGCCTCGACATGACGATCGTCAACGACAGCGGTGTCCTGGGCCGGATCTGCACCTTGATCGGGGAACGGCGCGCGAATATCGCCGACCTGGTGTTCATCGACAGGAAGCCGGACTTCTACCGTCTCATAGTTGACGTCGAGCTTCGCGATGCCGCACACCTGCACGCGGTGATGCTTGCGATCGAGGCCGACAGCGACGTGGCCTCGCTGCACAGGCACCGCGATCCGGAACGAAAGCCCTGACGGGGGAGCGCGCGTGATCTTCAAGCGGAGAAGCCCACGGTCCTATGCCGAGATCGTCAGCGAGAGCGTCTATCCCAGGGGTGGCTGGCAGCGCGCGCTGCGCTACGCTGCGCTTCGCCTGCGGCGGCTGCCCGACCCGGCGCGCAAGATCAGCCGGGGGATCGCGGCCGGGGTCTTCATGTCCTTCACGCCGCTCTTCGGCCTGCATTTCCTCCTGGCGGCGATTCTGGCGGTGATGATCCGCGGCAACGTTCTCGCGGCCCTGCTCGCGACGTTCTTCGGCAACCCGTTCACGTTCCCGATGATTGCGTCCTTGTCGACGGGTCTCGGCTTCTGGATGATCGGCGAGGAAGGGGTGCCGCTGTCCCGGATCGTCTTGGCCTTTGCCGACGCGTCGCTGGACTTCTGGCGCAACTTCCTCGCGATCTTCACGCCCGAGACCGCGAACTGGCAGGGCCTGGCCCTGTTCTGGAAACGGATATTCCTTCCCTATCTCGTCGGCGGCCTGACGCTGGGCATTGCGGCGGGCATGGCGTCCTACCTCTTGTCGTCGCCGCTGATCGCCGCATATCAGAAGGCGCGCGTGAGACGCCTGAAGAGACGTTTCGCGAAGAGGCGCCGGCGCGCGCTGGCCAGGAGGGCCGGCGCGCCTGCCGAGTAGGGCCCGGAAACGGTCCGGCTTCCGCTCGCCGGCCTTCCCGGCCCGGGATGCGGATCAACCCGTCGGGGACCGGCCGGGCAGGAAGAGCCGGCGGGCGGAAGAGGCCCGGCGCGCGGCGGATCGCGCTTCCTGAGACAGCCGTTCCGGTCCCGAGCTGCGGCCCGTGCCGTTCACCTCGCGGCCTTCTTGAATCTCGGCGAGGCGCACGGCATCTTGCGCGCGCATCGAGACCCTCACGGCCAATGATCAGACTGTATCACGTCCCCCTTTCCCCGTTTTGCCGCAAGGTGCGCCTGTCTCTCGCCGAGAAGCGGCTTGAAGTCGAGCTGGTCGAGGAGCGCTACTGGGAGCGCAGTGCGGAGTTCTTGCGCCGGAATCCGGCGGGCAAGGTTCCCGTTCTCAGGGCTGACGGGCTGCTTCTGGCCGAGAGCGCCGCGATCTGCGAGTACCTGGAGGACCGCAACCCCGAGCCGCCGCTGCTGCCGGGGAGCCCGGCCGCCCGGCATGAGGTCCGCCGCCTCGTCGGCTGGTTCGATGACAAGTTTCATTCCGAAGTGACCTCCAGGCTGCTCCATGAACGGGTCACGAAGAAGATCGCCCAGCTGGGGCATCCGGACAGCGCGCGCATCACGTCGGGCGCGAAGGCGATGAAGGCGCATCTCGCCTACATGGGATCGCTTCTCGAGGAGCGTCGCTGGCTTGCGGGCTCCCAGCCCTCGCTCGCCGATTTCGCGGCCGCCGCGCACCTCTCCGCGCTCGACTACATATCGACGGTGGACTGGAGCCAGAGCCAGGCGGTGCGTGACTGGTACGCCAGGATCAAGTCCCGCCCGGCCTTCCGGAGCCTGCTGGCGGACACGGTTCCCGGGTTCCCTCCCTCGGCCCACTATGCCGATCTTGATTTCTGATCCGGCCGGTGCGACCGCCGGGAGCGGCACGGGATGAGCGCGCAGGAGTCCCTCAAGCGGCGACTGGTCGGGAAGGCGCTGTCCGAAGGGTTTGCGGCGGCGCGGATCTGCCGCCCTGACGCCGTGCCCGAGGTTCCCGCCCGGCTGGCAGAGTTTCTTTCGAGGGGCCGCCACGGCCAGATGCGCTGGATGGAGCGGCGCGTCGAATGGCGCGGGAATCCGGCCGAGCTGTGGCCCGAAGGGCGTTCGGTCGTCGTCCTGGCCGAGGCGTACACCCCGGATCACGACCCGCTCGACGACCTGGACCGGCGCGAGCGGGGCTTCGTTTCGGTGCATGCACGGGGCCGCGACTACCACGATCTCGTCAAGAAGCGCCTGAAGAGGGTGGCGCGATGGCTGGCTGCCGAGGCCGACTGCGGGGTCAAGGTGTTCGTGGACACCGCGCCGGTTCCGGAAAAGGCGCTCGGGCAGGCGGCCGGACTCGGCTGGCAGGGGAAGCACACGAACCTTCTCGGGCGCGGCCTCGGCAACTGGTTCTTCCTGGGCGTGATCTGCACGACCGCGGAAATCTCGCCCGACGCTCCGGAGACCGATCATTGCGGGAGCTGCCGCCGCTGTCTCGACATCTGCCCGACCGGCGCCTTCCCGGCACCGTACCAGCTGGATGCGCGGCTTTGCATCTCCTATCTCACGATCGAGCATGACGGTCCCGTTGCGGAGGCCCTTCGTCCCAAGCTCGGCAACCGCATCTACGGGTGCGACGACTGCCTGGCCGTCTGTCCCTGGAACAAGTTCGCGCACGCGGCCCGTGAAGCCCGCTACGCCGCGAGGGACGACCTTGACGCGCCGTTGCTCGGCAAGCTCGCGCACCTGGACGACCGGGCGTTCCGCAGGAAGTTTTCAGGATCGCCGATCAAGCGCATCGGGCGGAACAGGCTCGTTCGCAACGTTCTCTACGCCATCGGCAACTCCGGAGCCGCCTCGCTGCTGCCTGACGCCAGGAGCCTTGCCGGTGACGCTGATCCGGCCGTCGCGGACGCGGCGCGCTGGGCCGCGGGAAGGCTGGCGCATCGCGCGCCCTGAGCCGGGCGGGACGATGCGCTCCGGGGCGTCGCGCGGCGGCCCTCCCGCCGAGCCGGGGCAAGAGCCCTGCAGGACAGCCGCGGAACCCTCCGGCGATCGTGCCGTCATGCTGCCGGCGCCGTCGGCGGCACGGTTCGGGGCCGTAATTGGCGCACGAGGGCCTCGTAGCCTTCCGCGATCTCGCGCGTCAGGGCGCCGACCTCGAAGCCGTATTCGCCGATCTGGCCGACCGGCGTGACCTCCGCCGCCGTTCCTGTCAGCCAGCACTGCTCGAAGCCTTCGAGCTCCTCCGGCAGGATGTGGCGTTCGTGAACCCTCACCTGGCGCTCTTGCAGCATGCCGATGACCGTCTGCCGGGTGATGCCGTTCAGGAAGCAGTCGGGCATCGGCGTGTGCACCTCGCCGTCCTTGGCAAAGAAGATGTTCGCCCCGGTCGCTTCCGCCACGTAGCCGCGATGGTCGAGCATGACGGCATCGGAGCATCCCTTCGCCTCCGCCCTGTGCTTCGAGATCGTGCAGATCATGTAGAGACCCGCGGCCTTCGCGCGGAAGGGGGCCGTTTCGGGCGAGGGCCGCTTCCAGTCCGAGATGTCGAGCCTGGCGCCCCTGAGCTTGGCGGCGCCGTAATAGCTTCCCCATTCCCAGGCCGCGATGGCCAGCCGCACCGGATTCCGCGCGGACGCCACGCCCATGTCGTCGCCGACGCCGCGCCAGGCGACGGCGCGGACGTAGGCGTCGCCGAGGCCGTTGACCTTCAGGACATCGAGCTTCGCGGCTTCGATCTCGTCCACGCTGTAGGGGATCTCGAAGTCGAGCTGCGCGGCCGAGAAGCGAAGGCGTTCTGAATGCCTGCGGCTCTCGAAGATCCTGCCGCCATACGCCCGCTCGCCTTCGAACACGCTGGATGCATAGTGCAGCGCGTGGGTCAGGACATGCACGTTCGCGTCCCGCCACGGCTGCATCCTGCCGTCCATCCAGATCATCCCGTCACGATCGTCGTACCCAGCCATCGAACGCCTCCATTTTCAGAAATTGCGCAAATTTTCCCGAACTGGACATAAAATTGCGAAAAATCCGAGAATCGATACCAGTCGGCTCTTGGAATGTCAACAAGACTGACATAAATCGTGTTCCAGGCACGGAGGGCGCTCATGGCAGAGACCGTCGGACCAGCGGGCAACGAGGCCCTGCTTTTTCTGACCGATGACCAGATCAGGAAGGGGATCGAGGCAATGTTCTTCGCCTATCGGGGCTTCACGGCGGATCCGGATCGCATCCTGGCCGCTCGGGGCTACGGAAGGGCTCACCACCGCGCGATCCACTTCATCAACCGTTCCCCGGGAACCACCGTCAACAATCTTCTGGCGATCCTTGGCGTGACCAAGCAGTCGCTGAACAGGGTGCTGAGGACGCTTGTCGGGCATGGCCTGGTCCGCAGCGAGGTGGGTGCGCGCGACAGGCGCGAGCGCAATCTCTACCTGACGGAGGCCGGAGCGGCGCTGGAGCGCGAACTGTCGACGGCCCAGCGCGACCGCATGAGGGCGGCCTTTCGTGAGGCCGGGCCGGAGGCCGTGGCCGGGTTCCGCAGGGTGCTGGAAGCGATGATGGACGGCGACATGCAGCGGCATTGCATGCGGTTCAGGAAGGCCGAGCCATGACCGGCCCGGCCATAGGGGAGGCCGCCGTTCGTGCCGGCGCCCGCGTGGCCGCGGCGCCCCGGAGCGAGATCCGCGCCGCGCCCGGGAAGGCCGGCTCGTCCCGCGGAAGCGGCGGCCCGGCGGAAGGCCTCCTGCCGCGGGTCCGCCGGGCCGTCGTGCGAAACCCTTGCGGTTCCCGGGCCGCAGGATCGCGCCCGAGCCGCTTCCACGGCCCCTCGATGCCGGCTGCCGGCGCATGCGTGCGCCGCGCCGCGCGCGAGCCGGGCAATCTCCCCGGCCGGACTGGGGCGACAGGGCGCGTCAGGGGCGGAGGGCTTGGGCGATGACCGATCCGGACGCACATCTTCTCATCGTCGATGACGACGAGCGCATTCGGGGGCTGCTGCAAAAGTACCTCATCCGGCACGGGTTCCTCGTCTCCTGCGCGCGCGACGCCGCCCATGCCGAGCACGTTCTGCGCGGCCTCCAGTTCGACCTGATCGTGCTGGACGTGATGATGCCGGGAGAAGACGGCGTGAGCCTTTGCCGGCGAATCAGGGAAAGCCGCGACGTTCCGGTCCTCCTGCTTACTGCGAGGAACGAGATCGCGGACCGGCTGGACGGCCTGGAGGCGGGAGCGGACGACTATCTTGCCAAGCCTTTCGAGCCAAGGGAGCTTCTTCTCCGCATCAACTCGATACTCAGGCGCGCGCCGCCCGCCGAACCCGCGCAGCTTGCCCCGAAGTTCCTGTCACTTGGCGAACTGCGATACGACGTCGAGAAGGGGACGATGTGGAAGGGCGACCGGCGGGTCCGGCTGACGGCAACCGAATCGCGCCTCATGAGGATATTCGTGTCCAGCCTGCGGCAGCCGTTGAGCCGCGGCAAGCTTGTCGACGACCTCGGCCGCGACGGGGGCCAGGCCCAGGAGCGCGCAGTCGACGTCCAGATCACGCGGCTTCGCCGCAAGATCGAGGCCGACCCCAGGCAGCCGCGCTACCTGCAGACGGTGCGAGGGTACGGATACATGCTGGCCCCGGACTGAGCGATCCGCAGCGCGAAGGGCCGGACATGGGCGGGATCGCGTGCCGCGTCAGCCTGGCCGGCGCGCCCAGGCGCTCGCCTGGCAGCGCGGAAAGCCGTGAACGACCCGTCCCCGGCGATGCAGGCATCCGCCCGGGCCGACGAAGATGCCGTTGCGCATTCGCCCCCGAGCTGCGACCTTCCGGACATGACTGGCATCTACTGGCACGAATCCGCGCTCACGCACGTGACGCCGCCGGGCCATCCCGAGCGCGCGGCGAGAGCCGAAGCCGTGCACGCGGCGCTGTCGGAGCTGGATGGCCTGGAATGGCACGATGCGCCGCGCGCCGCGCGCGCCGAGGTCGAGCGGTGCCACCCTGCCACCCATTTCGACCGGATCGCGGCCGCGATTCCGGAATCGTCCTTCGTGTCGCTGGATGCGGACACGCACGTCTCGTCCGGCTCGCTCGATGCCGCGCTTCGCGCCGTCGGGGGGTGCTGCGCGGCGGTGGACGCCCTGATTGCGGGCGCGGCGCGGACCGCCTTTGTCGCCATGCGCCCTCCAGGCCATCACGCCGAGACGGAGGCGCCCATGGGATTCTGCCTCTTCGGCACGGCCGCCATCGCGGCGAAACGCGCGCTTGACGAGCACGGGCTCAGCCGGGTCGCGGTCCTTGACTTCGACGTTCATCACGGCAACGGCACGCAGGATCTCCTCTGGGACGAGTCGCGCGCCCTGTTCGCGTCCTCGCACCAGATGCCGCTCTATCCCGGGACGGGCGCAGCGCATGAGACCGGCGCCCATGGCAACGTGCTGAACGCGCCGCTCGCCCCCATGACCGGGGGCGCCGAGATGCGGCGCGCCTGGGGCGACGTCATTCTTCCCGCTCTCGACGACTTCGCGCCGGAACTCGTGGTCGTTTCGGCGGGATTTGACGCGCACGCATCGGACCCGCTGGCAAGCCTCAACTGGACGGAGGAGGATTTCGGCTGGGTGACCGCCGCCATCTGCGAGGTCGCCGAGGCGCATGCCGGCGGCCGCGTGGTCTCGACACTGGAAGGCGGCTATGATCTTGAGGCGCTTGCCGTCGGCGTTGCGGCCCATGTCACCGCATTGAGGGAGCACTGAGGATGAGCGACACGCCCGTGGAGAGGATGAGCTTCGAGGACGCGATGAAGGAGCTCGAATCGGTTGTCGGCATGCTGGAGGCAGGCGAGGTTCCGCTGGAGGATTCGGTCAGGCTGTACGAGCGCGGAGCAGCCCTGAAGGCGCATTGCCAGAACAAGCTGGCGGAAGCGGAGGAGAAGGTCGCGCGGATCACGCTGGACGCGGACGGCCGGGCGGCCGGGACTGAAGGCATCGAGGCCGCCTGATGTTCGTGAAGCGCATGAACGAGCGGGCAGGCGAGATCGACGCCTGCCTGAAGGATGCGGTTTCCGGGCTTCCGGCAGACAGGATCCGCGATGGCATGGCGCATGCCCTTGACGGCGGCAAGCGGTTGCGGGGGTTCCTGGTCCTGGAGAGCGCCGCGCTTCACGGCGTCCCCGGCGGGTCGGCGATCTGGGCGGCGGCCGCGGCTGAGGCGGTCCACGCCTACTCGCTCGTGCATGACGACCTGCCGGCGATGGACGACGACGACATGCGGCGCGGCCGTCCGACCGTGCACGTCAAATGGGACGAAGCCACCGCAATCCTTGTCGGGGACGCCTTGCAGGCGCTTGCCTTCGAGCTCGTCGCACTGGGCCCGCCGCCGGCCGAGGCGAAGCTGGCGCTCTCGCTTTCGCTGGCGCGGACGGCCGGCGGACGGGAACTTGTCCGCGGCCAGGCGATGGACATCGCGGCCGAAGCCGCCGACACGCCGCTGCGCCTGTCCGAGATCGAAAGCCTGCAGGACGGCAAGACCGGAGCGCTCATCGTCTGGAGCTGTGCCGCGGGCCCTGTTTTGGCGGGCGAGGATCCGTCAGGAATGGTGCGCTATGCAAGATGCCTCGGCCGCGCCTTCCAGATCGCCGACGACATTCTCGACGTCGCGGGGGACGAATCAAGGACCGGAAAGCGTCTCAGGAAGGACGAGGGCATGGGAAAGGCGACTTTCGTGTCCCATCTGGGCCTGTCCGGCGCGCGGGAGAGGGCGCGGCATCTGGTCGACGAGGCGATGGCCGCGCTTGCCGCATACGGCGAAAGGGCGGAACCCTTGCGCGAGGCGGCAAGATTTGTTATGGAACGGGAGTTTTGAAGGCATGGAGGCACCATGAGCGACAAACCGCATACTCCGCTTCTGGACACCATTGCCCTGCCCTCGGACCTGAAGCGGCTCTCGGACCGCGAGCTCGGGATGCTTGCGGGCGAGCTGCGTGAGGAGACGATAAGCGCGGTCAGCGAAACCGGCGGGCATCTTGGCGCCGGGCTGGGCGTCGTCGAGCTGACCGTTGCGCTTCATGCGGTCTTCGACGCGCCGAGGGACAAGCTCATCTGGGACGTGTCGCACCAGTGCTATCCGCACAAGATCCTTACCGAACGGCGCGAACGGATCAGGACGCTCAGGCAGAAGGACGGACTGTCGGGCTTCACCAAGCGGACCGAAAGCCCGTACGACCCGTTCGGCGCGGCCCACAGCTCGACATCGATCTCCGCGGCCCTGGGATTCACGGTTGCCCGCGAACTGGGCGGAAACTGCGAAGGCGGTCTCGGCGATGCCGTTGCTGTCATCGGCGACGGCGCGATCAGCGCCGGCATGGCGTATGAGGCCCTGAACAACGCGGGCGACCTCGGCAAGCGCCTGATCGTCATCCTGAACGACAACGAGATGTCCATTGCGCCGCCTGTCGGCGCAATGTCCGCCTACCTCACGCGGCTCTACGCGGGCGCCCCCTTCCAGGAACTGAAGTCTGCCGCCACGAGCGCCGTCAGCCTCTTGCCGCAGCCTTTCCGCGAAGGCGCGAAGCGGGCCAAGGACGTCCTCAAGCACAGCGTGGTCGGCGGAACCCTCTTCGAGGAGCTCGGATTCTCCTACATCGGCCCCGTTGACGGCCACGATCTGGACCAGCTGCTTCCGGTTCTGCGCGCCGTCCGGACGCGCGCGACAGGCCCTGTCCTGGTCCACGCGATCACGCGGAAGGGCAAGGGATACGCTCCTGCGGAAGATGCCCGCGACAAGGGACATGGCGTCGCCAAGTTCAACGTGCAAACCGGCGAGCAGAGCAAGTCGCGGCCAAACGCGCCGTCCTATACGAGCGTGTTCGCCAGGGCGCTCACGGACGAGGCGACCCGCGATGACAGGATCGTCGCCGTCACGGCGGCAATGCCTGACGGGACCGGCCTGAACCTGTTTGCCGATCGCTTTCCCAGGCGCTGCTTCGACGTCGGGATCGCCGAGCAGCATGGCGTCACGTTTTCTGCCGGAATGGCGGCCGGCGGCCTGAAGCCGTTCTGCGCGATTTACTCGACCTTCCTTCAGCGCGGGTACGACCAGGTCGTGCACGACGTCGCGCTCCAGAACCTGCCCGTGCGGTTCGCCATCGACCGCGCAGGACTCGTGGGCGCCGACGGGGCGACGCATGCGGGCGCGTTTGACGTCGCCTACCTGTCCTGCTTGCCGAACATGACCGTGATGGCTGCCGCGGACGAGGCCGAACTGGTGCACATGGTGGCGACGGCCGTGGCCCACGACGCGGGGCCGATAGCCTTCCGTTACCCCAGGGGCGAGGGCACGGGCGTCGATCTGCCGGAACGGGGCGAGATTCTTGACATCGGCAAGGGCCGTGTCGTCCGGGAAGGAAGCGGCGTCGCGATCCTTTCCCTTGGGACAAGGCTTTCCGAGGCGGAAGGCGCGGCGGAAGTCCTGGCGACCCACCGGGGCATCAGCCCGACGGTTGCCGACGCCCGCTTTGCCAAGCCGCTGGACCGCGACCTGGTTCTCGACCTTGCCAGAGGCCACGATGCGCTCCTGACGGTTGAGGAAGGTTCGGTCGGCGGGTTTGGCAGCCACGTGGCACAGCTTCTTGCCGACGAAGGCGTGTTCGATTCGGGCCTGAGATTCCGCTCCATGGTCCTGCCGGACGCCTTCATCGATCAGGCGGCGCCACGCGAAATGTACGAGGCAGCGGCGCTGAATGCAGGGCATATCGAGGCCAAGGTTCTTGAGATGCTGGAGGCTGTCGTTCTGGAGAGGCCGGCCTGAGTCTCCGGCACCAGTGCCATGCCGCCTCGTCATCGGGCAAGCCCGCGCGACGTCGAAGGCCGGAACGCCGCGAGGCCGCTGTGCGCAGGTGGCGTCCCGCGGCCGCATCGGCCGGTTCGTTCAAGGGACGCGCAATCCGCGGCGCAGCGCCGATGCCTCGCCTTCGACGGGCTTGAGGAGCGTCCGTCTCCATGTGCGGCAGCGGGAGGCGAGTCAGGCCGCATGAAAAGGGTGCTCGACTGCGAGGCCGGCTGGCGCGCATCCCGATCGCCGCGTTCGGCCGTGCGGCGCGGTCCCCTGCCCGAGGCCTCGGGTGAAGACGTCCAGATGGTCCTTGACCTGGCTGACGCCAGTGGACGCGTGCATGGCCGCCGACAGCCTTCATCACGCTTCCGGGTCCCGGCGCGCGATCGGAGCGCCTTCGTCTGCCTCCGCGTCCAGCAGGGCCGCGAGACCGGACCTGTAGTCCGGATGGCGGAGGGTCACGCCGAGATCGTTCTTGATCCGGTCGTTTCGCACCCGTTTCGACTCGGCGTAGAAGCTCCTCGCCATGGGCGAGATCCCGGGGGAGTCCAGATCGACGGCCGGCGGCAAGGGACGTCCCAGCAGCCGCGCCGCGTGTTCGACAACCTCGTCCGGCGGCGACGGGACGTCATCACAGACATTGTAGATCGCGCCCGGATCGGGTCTCCTGATCGATGCGGCGAGAACCGCCGCGATGTCCTCGACATGGATGCGGCTGAAAACCTGGCCGTCCTTGACGATCCTGCGCGCGGTGCCGCGCCGGACCTTCTCGAGCGGCCCGCGCCCGGGCCCGTAGATTCCCGCAAGCCGGAAGATGTGCAGCGGCAGTCCGCGCGCCGCCCAGGCCGATTCCGCCGCCGCGCGCGCCCTGCCGCGGTCGGTTGCCGGCGCGAGCGGCGTGGTCTCGTCGACCCAGCCTCCCTTGTGATCGCCGTACACGGCGGTCGTGGACAGGTATCCCGCCCACTGCAAATGCCGCGCCGCGCCGACCTGGTCTCCGGCCAGCTCGAGTACCGGATCGCCGGATCCGACCGGCGCAACCGAAACAAGGAGATGCGTCGCTTCCGCAAGAGGGAGCGACTCGCCTGGCCATGTGATCGCTTCCACGCCCTCGGCGCGAAGCGCATCCGCCTTTTCCGCGCTGCGCGTGGTGCCGATGACGCGCCATCCTTCGTCAAGCAGCAGACGCGCCAGGGCCCGGGCCGAGAATCCGTGCCCGATCGACAGAAGCGTATTCGTCATCCGGTCAGGATGAGTCTATTTCGGCCGGGATCAAGCCCTTGCGCGCATTCGCCAGCAATTCCCGCCAGCCTGACCGTCGGTGCGCGAACGCCCGGTCATGGCGGACGGCAGTTCCGTTTGGCTGGCATGGCGCCTCTCGAAACCGTAGCGCGGACCGGCGGGGCGTGCGCAGGCGTCCGGACCGGTCCTGCGGTCCGGGGGTCGCCGTTCCTCGGGGAAGCGTGTAGGCTGCGGGCATGACCAGCTTCTCGGAATCAAGGGCGACGTCCGGTGCCCGTCTGGTGGCGGTGGCCGCAGGGCGCGAGCGCGCCGATCTCGTGATCCGGTGCGGCAGGATCGTCAATGTCCAGTCACGCGAGGTGCATGACGGATGGGAGGTGGCCATTGCCGACGGCCGGTTCGCCTATCTCGGCCCGGATGCGTCACACACGGTTGGCGACGACACGGCACTCGTCGACGCAGGGGGCCGCTACCTGGTTCCCGGCCTGTGCGACGGGCACATGCACATCGAGAGCGGCATGCTGACGCCGGCCGAGTTCGCCGCCGCCGTGATCCCCCATGGCACGACGACCATTTTCCATGACCCGCACGAGATCGCCAACGTTCTGGGCCTCAGGGGCGTCCGCCTCATGCATGACGAGTCGCTGCTTCAGCCGATCAACATCTTCACTCAGATGCCGTCCTGCGTGCCGTCGGCGCCAGGACTGGAAACCACGGGCTGCGAAATCACGGCTGATGACGTTAAGGAGGCCATGGGCTGGCCCGGAATCGCGGGCTTGGGCGAGATGATGAACTTTCCGGGCGTCATTGCCGGCGATCGCAAGCCGCTTGACGCCATCGCCGCGACGCAGGCGGCGGGGCGGACCGTCGGAGGGCACTATGCCAGCCCCGATCTTGGAGTGCCTTTCCACGCATATGCCGCGAGCGGCGCAGCGGACGACCATGAGGGAACGGCGGAGGCTGACGCGATCGCGCGGGCGAGACAGGGCATGCGGGCAATGCTGCGCCTTGGCAGCGCCTGGCATGACGTCGAGAGCCAGATCGCGGCCGTTGCCGAACGCGGCCTTGATCCGAGGAACTTCATTCTCTGCACTGACGACTGCCATTCGGGGACGCTCGTGAACGACGGCCACATGGACCGTGTTGTCCGTCACGCTATCGGGTGCGGCGCCGATCCCCTGGTCGCGCTCCAGATGGCGACCGTGAACACGGCGACGCATTTCGGTCTTGAACGCGAGCTCGGATCCATCGCGCCAGGCCGGCGGGCGGACGTGATCCTGACTTCGGATCTGGAAGCGCTGCCCATCGAGCACGTGATCGCGCGCGGCGTGACCGTGGCCGAGGCGGGAGAGCTGAAAGCCGAATGCCCGCATCTTGACTGGCCCCCGGAAACACGGGCGACCGTCCATCTGGGCAAGACGCTCGCGACCGAGGACTTCGCGGTGACGGCGCCGCAGGCAGCGGGCGGCGTGGTCGCGAGAGTGATCGGCGTGGTCGAGAACCAGGCGCCGACCGAGGCGCTGACCGTCCGGCTGCCGGTCGTCGACGGCGTGGTGGAAGCGAGGGGCGAAGTTGCGCACGTCGCGCTCGTTGAGCGGCATCGGGCCACCGGACGGGTCGTGAACGGCTTCGTCTCCGGGTTCGGCTACACGGCGCGCATGGCGGTGGCGTCGACGGTGGCTCATGACAGCCACCACATGATTGTCGTCGGCACGGATCGCGCGGACATGGCGGCGGCGGCCAACCGGCTTGGCGAGGTGGGCGGCGGCGTGACGGTCTGGAAGCGCGGCGCGGAGGTCGCTCTCGTCGAGCTGCCGATCGCCGGGCTCATGTCCGACAGCCCGGCCCGCGAGGTCGCGGCTCAGGCGGATCGGATGGTGGCCGCGATGGCGGAATGCGGCTGCGCCTTGAACAACGCCTTCATGCAGCACTCCCTTCTGGCCTTGGCGGTGATTCCCGCCCTGCGCATCTCGGACCTTGGCCTGGTCGATGTCGGCCGGTTCGAGCTGACCGGGCCACTGGAGGACATGGCGTGACCGGGGAGAGGCGCCATGTCCAGGCGCCGGAAACTCCGGAACACGAGGACTTTGCCGATGGCGCGTGCGCCGTCGAGCGGCTGCTCCTCTTGTACCAGGCGTCCGCAGGGTTCCTGCGCAGCCGCTTCGACGACGCCGTCGCCAACGGAATGCCCTCCCGCCGCGTGCGCGCATGCTACCCGGAGATTCGGCTGACGACCGCGGTCTACGCGACAAGGGACACGCGGGCGAGCTTTGGCCACGTCATCGAGCCGGGACGCTATTCCACGACCATCACGCGTCCGGACCTGTTCAGGAACTACCTGACCGAACAGATCGGGCTCCTGATCGAGCAGCACAAGGTACCCGTGCAGGTCGGGGTCTCGAAGACCCCGATTCCCGTTCACTTCGCGGTCGCCGGCGGGGGGGCGCGCCGGATTCCGAAGGGCGGCATCCTGGAACAGTCGCTGCGCGACGTCTTCGACGTGCCGGAACTTGCGACGATCAACGACGATATCGTCAATCGCCACGGATTCATCCATGAGGACGGGTCCCATCCCTTGGCGCCGTTCACGGCGCAGAGGATCGACTACTCCCTGGCGCGGCTGTCTCACTACATGGCGACGGATGCCGGCCACTTCCAGAACCACGTGCTTTTCACGAACTATCAGTTCTACGTGGACGAATTCGAGACGTTCGCACGCAGGGTGCTCGCCGACCCGGCCAGCGGGTACACGTCTTTCGTCGGCCCCGGCAATGCCGAGATCGCGTCCCCAGACGCGCCGCTGGACCGCCCGGCCAGCCTGCCGCAGATGCCCGCATTTCACCTCAAGCGGGAGGGCGGCGCGGGCATAACCCTTGTCAACATCGGCGTCGGCCCGTCGAACGCGAAGACGGCGACCGACCATATCGCGGTGCTCCGGCCCCATGCCTGGCTGATGCTCGGACATTGCGCGGGGCTGCGGAATTCGCAGCAGCTCGGGGATTTCGTCCTGGCGCACGCGTATCTGCGTGAGGACCATGTCCTCGACGATGACCTGCCGGTCTGGATGCCCATTCCGGCGCTTGCGGAGATCCAGGTGGCCCTGGAAGGCGCGGTCGCGGACGTGACCAGGCACGAAGGCTACGACCTGAAGCAGGTCATGCGAACGGGCACGGTCGCCACGATCGACAACCGCAACTGGGAGCTGCGGGACCAGTCCGGGCCTGTCCAGCGGCTGAGCCAAAGCCGCGCGATCGCGCTCGACATGGAATCCGCGACGATCGCTGCCAACGGATTCAGGTTCCGCGTGCCCTACGGGACGCTGCTCTGCGTCTCCGACAAGCCGCTGCACGGCGAGCTGAAGCTGCCTGGAATGGCGTCCGATTTTTACAAGACCCAGGTCGCGAAGCATCTTCTCGCGGGAATACGCGCCATGGAAAGGCTCCGCGAAATGCCGCTCGAACGCATACATTCCCGCAAGCTGCGCAGCTTCGAGGAGACGGCATTTCTTTGAAATGACGGCGCAATCTCTCAAAATGTGACGCAGATGCGGATTGTTGTCGCAATTGCTTGCGTATTGCCTCAATATTCAGTAAGGTAGGGCTGAAGCGCTACAACTGGAGCCGGAAGAGGAGATTCAGCATGACAAAGGCATTGACCAAGACGCAGCTTGTCGCGACGCTCGCAGACGAACTGGGCAGCGACAAGAGGTCGGCAGCAGCCGCACTTGACGCGATCGTTTCGGTCATCAGGAAGGAAGTGTCTTCCGGCGGGGCCGTGGCGTTGCCCGGTGTCGGCAAGATCTACTGCCGCGAACGCCCTGCGCGCATGGTTCGCAACCCTGCAACCGGCCAGAAGATCCACAAGGACGCCGACAAGGTCGTGAAGATGACCATAGCCAAGGCACTCAAGGACAGCGTGAACGGCTGATTGCCGAAAGCGGAGTCTCTGAAGACGTGGCGCGCCAGCGCCCTGTAGGCGCTTGATGCCGAACAGGGCGTATGGACGCCTGCGAGAACTTCCCTGATCCTTGCATGGTTCGAGGACCGCCTGCTGCTGTTCGGCGGCACTCGCCGTCATTGACTTCGCGGCGCGTCCGGAGAGGCAGGAAGCGTGCCGGCTTCGGGCAATGGCATTCGGGATAATTTTCCCTGCGTTCGGACAGGAAAGCCCCCGCGCTTCGGGCGTGCGCCGGAAGCCGGGGGCCTGTTTCCGTGGCCTTCCCTGATGTCAGGCGGCCTGCCGCTTGCTCCCTGGCTGCATGGACCTTCGCGGGTGGCTGCGTCCCCGGCCGCTCGCGCTGGAGGCAGCGCGAGAGCCCGTTCATGATCCGCGCGACGGCGTGCCTGACCGTATCGGCCCGCCGCAGGAAGAGGGCCCGGTCTCCCTGCCAACGAGGCGCAGGCCGTTCCGGAAGTCGTTGCGCATGGCCGGCAGGCCGTCCTCGCCGCCGCCGCCGATGACGTCGCCGTCGCAGCGGCTGGAGAACCGGCGTGCGAGGGCGAGCAGGACGAAGGCGGCCCGCGGGATCCCTCGACAGGGCGATCTTCGATCCGTTCACGGCCGTGGTGGCCGCGACGATAGCTTTCCAGCCCTTCGAGAACCGGCGGTCGGAGGCCGCGACGCGGCCCCGCTCGGCCCGCGTCGGCGGCTTCGGCTCTCCGGCTTGCCAACAGGCGTTGAAAACTGACCCGTCTTTTCCCGTCTTCTGGATGTCCGCGATCTGGCGCCGGGTCACGCGGCGGCCGGGGAAGGCGGGCGTCTGCCCCGGGATGCAGGCAAGCGCCAGGGCGATGACGCTCCCGGCCGGCACCTGGTCGCCGAAACACTCTGCAGCAGCGCGTCGGTGACGGCGGCAGCAGCTGAAGCGGATGCGGATGCCGGATGATGGAAAGCCGGCTCTGCCAAGGGCTGCAGGGACGTCGGACCTATCTGAGATAGCCCATGGCATATGTGGGAGTCAGGCGGGTTTCGGCTATGAACGCGTCGAGGGCGACCCGCTCCGGCTGGCGGTCGGTTGCCGTTTGCTCGCGCGCCAGCCCTCCCGTCACGAAAAGGGAGTCGAGATCCTCTCCCAATGCGCCCAAGATGTCAGTCTGAATGCCGTCTCCGATGCAAAGGATCCGCTCGTCAGGCACCTGTGCACCGATCTGCGCCATCCGTTCCCGCGCCAGGGCGTAGACCGGCGGGTGCGGCTTGCCGAAGTAAAGGCTCTCGCCGCCCATTTCCGCATAGAGCCGGGCAAGCGCGCCGGCACACCACTCGCGGCTCTCGCCCCGGTCGACCACGATGTCAGGGTTCGCGCAGAGAAGCTTCAGTCCTTTCTGCCTGGCATGAAGGAATTCTGGGCGGTTCACGGATGGGTCCGCATGTGCGTCAAAGGGGCCGAGGCACGCAATTCCGGTCGCGTCCTCGAGTCCGGCAAGGTGCACGTCAATTGGATCGGAGACGATTGTCGGCGGATCGAAGAACGGCAGGTCTTGATCCTGTCCCATGAACCAGACGCGGTCGCCGATGACGCCGCGAAACATGGCAACCCGGGCGCTGTCTCCGCTAGTGGAAATCGTGTCCCAGCAATCCGGCGGAACCCCAAGGATCTCGAGCTGCCGCTCCACGCCCGCGCGCGGGCGCGGCGCGTTTGTCAGCAGAACGACCTTGCCGCCCCTGGCGCGAAAGGCGCGGAGCGCATCGATGGCCTCCGGATAGGCCCGCACCCCGTCATGCACGCATCCCCACAGGTCGCAGAAGAGCGCATCGTATCGTTCCGCGATCTCCGACAGGCTGTCGACCAACGGAACCATGCCTCAGATCTTCAACGCCGGAATGATCTGCTTCTTCCGGCTGACCACGCCGGGCAGGGTGGCCAGGTCGCCGCTGGCCTCGACCCCGAAGCTCTTGGCGGCGATGCGTCGCACGGCTTCGCTCGTGACGAAGAGAGTGGCCTCCTCGGACAGGATGTCCACGACGAAGAACAGGACCTGGTCCACGCCGTCCTCCTTTGCGACGGTTTCCAGCTCCTTCATCAGGCCCGCTTTCCGCTCCAGAACGCGCGACGGAGACGTCGTTTCAAGGACTGAGATCCGGAGGCTCGTGCCGTCCACCTCGTAGGCCTTGGCATCCAGGCGCAGCAATTCCGCATCCGTGTAGCGCGAGACGTCGGACTTGGCCGCGAACATCTCCTGCGCGTATTCCGCGATATCCATCCCCAGTTCCTCTGCAAGGCGCTCCGCCAGTTCCCTGTCGGCATCGGTCGTTGTTGGCGAACGAAACTCAAGCGTGTCGCTCAGGATGCAGGAAAGCATCGCTCCCTTGATGGCATGCGGCATCCTGGAGGCGTCCGCGCCCATGAGGTCGTGCATTATCGTCGCCGTGCAGGCCAGCGGGCGGACGGTGATGGTGATCGGCAACCTGGTCTTGAGCCCGCCTTGCAGCATGTGGTGATCAATGACCTCGATGACCTCCGCATCGTTGATGCCCTCGGGCAGTTCCGCGACGTTGTTCGTGTCAACGATGATGCAGCTGTCGCCCGCGCCCACGCTTTCCAGGATTTCCGGCTTGTCGAGGTTCCAGCGCCCGAGCACGAAGAGCGCCTCGGCGTTGGGTTCGCCAAGAAGCCGTGGCTCGGCCGGCGTGTTGCGGCATTCGTTCAGGTACCAGGCCCAGATGATGGGGGAGCCGGTGGAGTCGGTGTCAGGCGATTTGTGGCCGAATATCTTATGGGTCATGGCGTGCGCGCACTTCTGGTTTCGGCGCACTCTTATCGAGTCGACCGGCGCTTGTCACCCTGCATGACGTGCGTGCCGTGCACGACGCTTCCGGCTTCATGCGCGGCAAGCGTTCGGCCGTGAGGTGACGTTCAACGGTTGGGGGTCCGCTTCCAGTCCTTCCGGAGCGGGCAGAGCCAGATGCCCTTCTTCGGCTTGCCGGCCCTGTTGCTCCGGTCGTAGCGGCCGCGGACCTTTGTGGTTCCGACGCGGATCCAGCCGGAGGCGCGGCAGGCGCCGCCGTCGTGGCGCATCTGCGCGCCGACCAGGCGCGTGCATCCGGGGCAGTGCCATCGGGCGACGAACCCGTTCCAGAGCCGGCCCTTCCGGGCGCCGCCCCTCACGATCCGGAATTCCAGCGGGCGGACCTCGTCGACGGCCTTCGGGGCGGGGAGCGGCGGCGGCGGCGCGATGATCCCGTCGCGGTGCATCTTCAGCATGACGACCTTCGCCATCATGCTCTTGAGCCCGCCGTCGGGCTTGCGCCAGCCGGTGCGGCGGCAGAAGGCGCGGGCGATCGCCGCCCGGGCCGGCTCCGTGGCGGCCGCGCGCTGCCCATTGATCACATAGCCCCCGGACAATCGAGGTCCGTGCGCCTGTCGTGAGGCGGCCATGACCGGATCGCCTTCCATTCCGTCCGTTCTGAAGTCGGAGGCCGGGCGGGCCTTCCTGGCCGGCCTTCCTCCGCCCGCCCGGTTTCCGGGACGGATGGCTGTCGCCCAGGCGGTCTGCGAGGGTCTCGGTCTCGTCGACACGCGGGGACGCCTGCGGACATCGAGCTGCATCGCCGCGCTGGCCGCGCTTGAGGCGGAGGGCGCGTTCCGGCTGCCGCCCGGAGGTCCGGGCAGGGGCGTGCCGAGGGCGCCGCGGCTGCAGGCCGCGCCCGTGGCGGCGCCCGTCGGCCTGCCGTCGCGGGCGGACGGCGTCCGCGGGCTGGAGGTGCGGCCCGTCGACGGGGGCGCGGAGCGGCGCCTTCTGTCGCGGATGCTCGCCGACGAGCATCCGCCGGGCGCGGCGCAGCACGCGGGGCGCCAGATGCGGCACCTGATCGGCTCGGGCCACGGCTGGCTCGGCGGGCTCCTGTTCGCCAGCCCGGCGCCGCGGCTGTCGGCGCGGGACGCCTGGATCGGCTGGGACGCTTCCGCCCGCGCCGCGGGGCTCGGCCGGGTGGTCGGGATGTCGCGGTTCCTGGTCCGGACCGGCCTCTCCTGCCGGAACCTGGCCCCGAAGGCGCTTGCGCCGGTCCTGCGCCGCCTCGGGGACGACTTCCTGGAGCGCTGCGGCGTCCGGCCGCTGCTGGCGGAGACGTTCGTCGGCCCCGGATGCGCCGGCGGCAGCCTGCGCCCGCCGCCGCGCCCGCGGGCCGTGCTCGGCCCCGGCGACGGCCTTGACAGGGACCGGCGGGCCGTGAACGAGTCCGGCGGGGCCGCGCTGCACGGCAGGCTGCGCGACCGGCTCGTGGCGAGCGCCGCGGTCCAGGCGGCGGCGGCGTCGAAGACGTCCTTCACGGCGGCCTGCGGCAACCGGGCGCTGGTGACGGGGCACTGCCGGATGATCGGGAAAGCGGACCACGAGCATGCCGGCCTGACGCCGGAGGGCGTCCTGGCGGGCCACAGGGAGCGGACGGCGCGGTGCCGCTCGTCCAGGACGGCACGGACCTCGACTTCGCGACGCATCACGGCTGCGCGGGACCAGGGGTGATCTCGCGGAACGGCGGGAAGGGTTCGGGCACCCTCGGCATCCACATGCACGGCACGCTCGCCGTCAGCGAGCAGGGCATCCCCCTCGGGGTTCCGCGCATCGAGTTCGACCGTCCCGACGGTGGCGGCGCCGACCTTCTCGTCCGGGCGCGGGCCGATCGCGTTCTGGCGGACGGGGACAGGCTGTTCGCCAGGGTGCGGGCCTCCGTCCCGCGCGCGCGCCACGAGGTCCGCGTCGACCGCGCCTCGGCGCGGCGCGCCGCGCGCGGCCGGAAGGCCTTCGCCGGGCGCGAGGCGCGGCGCGCCGCCGTCGAGCTGCGCTGGCTGGAGCTCGACGTCCCCGTGCCGAGGGGCGCGCCGGATCCTCGACCTGTACGCGCTGAGGTGGCGCATCGAGGACTGGCACAGGATCCTCAAGACCGGCTGCGAGATCGAGAAGTCCGGCTTCCGCACCGCCGCGCGGATGAAGGCCGCGGTCACGGTCAACGCGGTGATCGCCTGGCGCCTGGCGGCGCTGACGCTCATGGGGCGGGACACGCCGGAACTGCCCGCGCACAGGATGCTGTCGGCCTCCGAGACCGCGATGCCGCCCGACTTCGCCATCGCCCGCGGCCTCCCGGTCCCCGGCCGGGAGCGGCCGGAGGATCCGCCGGACCTCGGGGCGGTGTCGCTCGGACAGGCCCTGCTGCTCGTCGCCCGGCCCGGCGGCCACCCGGACCGCAGCAACGACGGCCCGCCGGGCCGCCAGACGGTCTGGGAGGGCTGCGCGAGGCTCGTCACCGGCGCGCAGGCCATCGAGCGGATCGCAGAGAACGGCGCGGCGAGCGCATTGCATCCCTGTCTCGCCCAAAGGGGCTGAAGCGCCCGGACCGGCACGCGAGAATCGAGACCGTCCGGCCCCCGGACCGCCGCCGAGCGACACGACGAAGCCCAAGATGTCGCGAAATCCAGCCCCGGCAACAAGCGGAACCAGCGCCGGAAGATGCAATTGTCCGGCGCTTGAATGATCAATGGGCAGGCCGCGCGTGCAGCGAAGTGCGAAAGCGTTTCTTGCCGGGGATCACACGGCGGCGGAACCAGGGGTGCCGCCCGTGATCGCTTTGGCCATCTGTCACGGGCCAGGGCCATGGAAAGGCGCGTGCTCGGTTCCGGCGGCCGGACAATGGCATTCGGTTAACGGTTTCCCATGCCGCCAAAGTAGATGCGTGACAAGATTGCATACAATATACAGATAGTTTTTAATAATCAACCATAATATATAATTGGCGAAATGCCAATTCACGCTCATCAGGTGGCGAACCGCCTTAACCGAATGCCATTGGGCGGCCGGAGGACGCGAAGCGGCCCCTCTGGATGCTGCAGCAGCGCCGGCGGACGCCCCCTCCGTCAGGACCGTTGCTGGGGATGGATCGCAGGCATCTGCGGCGTTGGCGCCGCGGGGACGGGGCCCTTCCCGTCCAGCACACGTCGCCGCTCCCGGCCGGGAGCGGCCCGCTTGATGTCATCTTCACGCTTGGGCATTCTTGCCTTCGTGCAGAAGCGGGAGAGATCCGGTGCGAGAGGAAGAGCGCGGCGCTCTTGCCGAACCTGTCCGAGACATCGGCACGCCGCGCGGATGCGTTGCAGATTTGCTTCACGCGCAGCGTCGGCATTGTTGCGCGAGCGGCAACGGTTCCCGCGCGAACGGCAGCGCGGCAGCGAAGGCGATCTGATGGAGTGGTGCGAAGAGGGCGTCGTCCTTGCACGTCGCCGTCACGGAGAAAGCGCGTTGATCATCGAGGTGTTCACGCGCGGCCATGGCCGGCATGCAGGGATTGTCCGATCCGGCGGGCCGCGGCGGCTGGCGCCTGTTCTGGAGCCGGGAAACCAGGTTCTGGTCACGTGGCGCGCGCGCCTTGCCGAACATCTGGGCAGCTTCGCAGTCGAGCCGGTTCTGGCCCGCGCCGCGTCGCTCATGGGAGAGCGCAGGACGCTTGCCGGCCTGAACGCGATCACGACCCTGCTTTCCTACGCGCTGCCCGAGCGAGAACCGCATCCGGCGCTTTATGACGTGACGCTGGCAGTTCTTGAAATGATGTGCGACGGTCCCTTCTGGCCGCTGGCCTATGTGCGGTGGGAGATCGCGCTGCTCGAAGAGCTTGGCTTCGGCCTTGACCTGTCAAGATGCGCGGTGACGGGGGCGACCGAAGGCCTTGTCTATGTTTCGCCCAAGTCCGGGCGTGCGGTTTCCGGCGCCGGGGCAGGAAAATGGAAACCGAGCATGCTGCCACTGTCGCCTTCTCTTCTCGGGCAAGGCGACGGCAGCGCTGCGGAAATCCGTGACGGCCTCAGAACGACTTGCCACTTCTTGAAGTCGTGGATGGCTCCCGCGCTCGGGAACCGCCGCTTGCCCGAAGCCCGTGACCGGCTGGCGGACATTCTGGCAGCCGATCCCTGATCGTTCGCCCGAACCTTTCCGGCGATGCAGGGAAGGCGGTCGCGAGGCCGCCGGGGCCGACCGTCACCGGCGATCTTTCTGATCAGCCGCGCGGCCCGTCCGGCGATGACATTGGAGGCGTCAAGCTGGATGACGTGATGCATGAGCGGGTCATCGGGCGCGCGACGAGCGGCCGGGGACTCAGAACTGTCGCCTGTTCGCAGCCGCGGCCGTTGCTCGAGGATGGCCTCCCGTCGCGCTCGGCGATGGTGGGTGTAGCCGGGTGTAGTTCAGATTTTTGACTCCGTCGGTTCTTTTACGCCATCCATGCGGCGTGCCGGGCAAGCCGGCCGGCGGCGCGCTGCATGAGGCAGACGCAGGAGTGCGTGTCATGACTGACGAGAGCGAAGGGAGCCGGGTGCACCGCCATCCGGACGCGGCGGATTGTCCGGAGGGCCTTCCCGAGGACGAGGCGGCGGCGCATCCGCCGCCGGTCCGCAGGCACGCGGGCGGGTTCACGCGATGCTGGATCGAGGGGGGCGAGGTGCGCAGCCGCGACGTCGCGGGGGACGGCACGCCGGAGGCGCTGACGGGGCGGTCCCGGCGGAGTTCGGTCCGCTGCCGCCGCGGCTGGCGGCGGACCCGGGCCCGGGGGTTCCGGACCCGGACGGGGGCGGGCGGGCGCTCCGGGACGCCTCGCCGGGCGGCGGCGCGGCGGTGCTGAAGCCGCTCTTCGAGCGGCTGGACGCGACGCGGCCGGCGCCGGAGTGCGCGGCCTGCGGGACGCCGACGGCCCGGCATTCGTCGGCGCCGAAGTCCTTGCCTCGACCCGGCTGGGGCGGGTCGAGGCGGAGCGGTCGCGTTTCCGCTGCCGGTCGTGCGGCGGGGGATGCTTCCCGCCGGGCTGGGCGAGGCGGCGGCCCGCTTCGAGCGCGAGGAGGTGCTGGACGGCAGGCCGCCGGAACCGCGCATGCAGCTCTCCGTCGACGGCACCGGCGTCCCGATGCGGAAGGAGGGGACCGAGGGCGTCGCGGGCAGGCAGGCCGACGGCACCTCGAAGACGCGCGAGGCCAGGCTTGCGGTCATCTGCACCGTCGGGGGCCGGGACCCCGGGACCGGCGCGGCGGTCAGGGACCGGGGCGGCGAATCCGTCACCTGCCTGACCGGCGGCGCGGCGGCGCCGTCCGGAGGCCGGGAGCCCTCGGACTTCGCGGCGCGGCCCGACCGGGAGGCCCGGCGGCGGGGGCTGCACGACGCGGGCGGGCCCGTGGTCGTCTCCGACGGAGCGGAACGGCTCCCGAACGCCTGCGAGGGGCTCTTCGGGGGCCGGGATCTCGCGCCGTCCGGGGACCGGCACGAGGACGTGGAGGCCTGCTGCCGGCATTTCGAGAGCGGGCTCGGCCGGGTGCGGCACGACGGGTTCCGCGAGCGGGGCGTCCGGGCCGGAAGCGGCGTCGTGGAGGGCGGATGCCGGCAGTTCGGGTTGCGGACGGAGCGATCGGGAACGTGCCGGGCGGATAGGGGCGCCAACGCCATGCTCGCGCTGAAGGCCCTGGTCATGAACCTCTGGCTGCCCGACTTCCTGGAATGGCGGGCGAATCAGGCCGTTGCCGCATGAGCAACTAATCTGGGCGCCACCGATGGTGGCGCGGTTGAATCGTCAGGCAGGCGATGCTACTTTCCGGGCATGGATGTCGCGTTCGACACTCTGGCGGTCACGCGCCAGCTGAAGGCCAAGGGCTTTGATTCCGACCAGGCGGAGGCGATCACGGAAGCCGTGCGATCCGGCGTGACGGGCGGCGTTGCGACCAGGGCCGACCTGTCTGAGACGGAATCGCGGCTGCGCGGCGAGTTGACGGACATGCGTGGCGACGTGAACGGGCGCCTTGCCCGGGTTGAGGTCGATCTCGTCTGGATCAAGCGGATCGGTGGCGTGATCGTTGCGCTTCTGGCCGTGCCGCTCCTGCGCGATCTTCTGTCCGCCCTGAACTGAATCCGGCGACGGACCGGCACGAAGCGACTCCCGCCTGTCGCATCAAGCACCCGGGCTGGGGACCGCAACGCCTCGTGCTGGCTGCGTGACGCGGCCAAGACTTCGTCGGATGGCAGGGCCGGAACTTGGTCTAGGTGCGCGCTTGATTGATCGGGTCCCGCAAAGTCTCCGCCTTCCGACGCTCCGCATCCCGCTTTCGGGCCCTGACGCGCCCTGCCTCGCGCAGATTCACGCACGCAATCTCTCGCGTCTGGATGGTCCGAAAGACACGCTCCAGAGAGCGCGGCCACCGTCCGCGCCGTCCCGGCAGTCTCCGCAGGTCGTGACGCCCGTCTTGCGGCCGCGGACACGCCAAGCACGCTGGCGATCAGGGCGACCGGACGCCACAGGCTGGCCTTGCCGCTGGCTTCGGCCTTCCGTTCCATGCGTTCGGGGGCGGGCTTGCTCCGCGGGACAGGCCCGCACGCCGGTCCGGCCAAAGCCGCCTCGCGGCCTTGGCGCCCCTCGATCCTCGTTCGGACCAGCTTCGGAATCGGGCGGTTGGCCGAGACGCCATGCGCCCGGCGTCAGCCGGTTTCTTCGCACGGGGCTCGCGGAGCAGGTAACCGGCGGCGTTCAGTCCAGAAGCCGTCGTGCAATCACCTGCGCCTGTATTTCGGCAGCGCCCTCGAAGATGTTCAGGATCCGCGAATCGCACAGGATCCGGCTGATGCCGTATTCGAGGGCAAATCCGTTGCCGCCATGGATCTGCAGCGCGTTGTCCGCCGCAGCCCAGGCGACACGCGCACAGAGAAGCTTGGCCATGCCGGCCTCGAGATCGCAGCGCCTGTCCGCATCCTTTTGCCGCGCGGCATGATATGCAAGCTGACGTGCGATGGTGATTTCGACGGCCATGACGGCGAGCTTCGAGGCAACGCGTGGAAACGCGACGAGGGAGCGGCCGAACTGCTGTCGGTCCTCGGCGTATCGAAGGCCTGCATCGAGGGCGGACTGGGCAACGCCGATCGCCCTCGCCGCTGTCTGGATGCGCGCGCTTTCGAATGTCTGCATCAGCTGCTTGAAGCCACGGCCTTCCACGCCGCCAAGAAGGTTCTCGTCCTTGATCCGGAATCCGTCGAAATTGACCGTGTACTCCTTCATGCCACGATAGCCGAGGACCTTGATCTCTCCGCCTGAAAGGCCGTCATCCACAAAGGGTTTCCCGTCGGCGCCCGCGGTCTTCGCGGCCAGGAACATCGACAATCCACGATAGTCCGACGTCTCGGGATCGGTGCGCGCCAGCACCGCCATCAGGTTGCTGCGCGCCGCATGCGTGATCCAGGTCTTGCTGCCGGTAACAACCCAGTCCGCACCGGAGCGTTCCGCCCGCGTCCTGAGGGATCCAAGGTCGGACCCCGTGTCCGGCTCGGTGAAGGCCGCTGTCGGCAGGATCTCCCCGGAGGCAAGCCCCGGCAGCCAGCGTGCCTTCTGTTCCTCGGTGCCGCCGGTGAGGATGAGCTCGGCGGCGATTTCCGAACGCGTGCTCAGGGAGCCAGTGCCGATGTACCCCCGCGACAGCTCTTCGGAGACAACGGCCATGGCCGTGCGGGAAAGGCCGACCCCGCCCCACTCCTCGGGAATCGTCAGCCCAAAGACGCCCATTCCCGCAAGCTCCTTGATGACGTCCATCGGGATCAGCTCGTCCTTGAGGTGCCAGTCATGGGCAAACGGCTCGATGCGTTCTTGGGCGAAGCGGCGAAACTGCGCGCGGATCATCCCCAGCTCGTCATCGAGTCCCGTGGCGCCGTGGACGATGTCGCCGTCCACGGTCCGAACAAGCTCCACAAGGCGCATTCTTGCGGACTGGGCGTTTCCGTTGCGGGCCAGGGAAAGCAGGTCGGGCGAGAGCGCGTCGTGCAGATCCTCCTGCGACAGGCCCATGTCCCATGGCCGCACGATTTCATGCTGGCTCATCGGAATTCCGCCAATGATCTGGGACAGGTACTCCCCGAAGGCGATCTGGTGGGTCAGCTGCTCGACTTCGCTGAAACGTCCCTTGTCCTCGAGTCGTTCAGCCCAGCCCTGCATCTGCCGCAAGGCCTCTGCACAGGTCGCGAACCACGCAAGCCCATGCGCGGCCGTCTGCTCGCTGTCGAGCAGAGCCGGACTGACTGTGCCGCCGTCGCTTGCCAGGTCCCGCACGCGTTCGATCGCCCGCGACAGCAGCGCGTCGACCGAGTCCATGGCCGCTCCTGTCTGTCTGAGAAGGCCCGCGAGGACAGTCGGTTCGGTCATGTTCTTGCCGGATCTGCGGATCTTGTTTCGCGTCCCGCGTTTCTGCGGAAGCGAAGGTAGGGCTGTCGCAGGCGCGGCGCAAGAAGATTTCAATGGATCGCGAGGCCATGAAAGCGTCGCTCGCGATTCCGCTTTCTCGCGAGCGGCCAAGCCGATACGGGACGGCAATGACTGCAGAACTGGCGGAGATCGGAACCGTCGCGTTGGGCGCGGCCCTCGCCCTCGCCCTTCTGGCGGGCTTCGTGAAGGGCATGACGGGATTTGCCTTGCCGATGATCCTGGTTTCCGGGCTCGGCTCCTTTCTTTCTCCGGAACTGACGCTGGCGAGCGTGATCCTTCCAGCGCTTGTGATCAACCTTCTTCAGGCGTTCCGGCAGGGTAGCAGCGCCGCCTTTCGTTCCGCGCGGGCGCACTGGCGCTATATTGCGACGATGCTGGCATTCCTGGCGCTCGGCAGCCAGGTCGTCCTGAGCATTCCAGCAGGGCTCCTGTTCCTGGTCCTCGGGACGACGATCACGCTGTTTGCGTCGCTGCAGCTGGTTGGCTGGCGACCGGAGGTGCTGGCGCGGCATCGGGGCCCGGCCGAGGTCGGCATCGGGGCCGTGGCCGGCGCACTTGGCGGGCTGACGGGAACCTGGGGTCCGCCCACCGTGCTGTACCTGACCGCCCTGGGCGTGCCGAGGATGGAGCATGTCCGCATCCAGGGGACTGTCTATGGAGCCGGCGCAGTCATGCTGACGCTGGCGCATCTGCAGTCCGGCGTGCTGTCCGGCGCGGGTCTGGAACTGTCAATCGTCCTTGTCTTTCCGGCGCTGGCCGGAACGGCCATTGGCTTTGCCGTGTTTGACCGACTGGATCAGGAGAGGTTTCGGACACTTGTTCTGGCGGTTCTCGTGATTTCTGGGCTGAACCTCGTCAGGAGAGCGGTTTGGGGCTAGGGCCCGTTGACACTCATGTCGCCGCGACCACGCCGGCGACGAGGTGGATCCCGGCGGCAAAGCTCGCGTCGGTCTTGTCGTACCGGGTCGCGATCGCACGGAACTCCTTGATCTTCGCGAAGAAGTTCTCCACCAGGTGCCGCCAGCCGTAGACCTCCCGGTCATGCGCCCGCGACACCGTCCGGCTCCGCTTCGACGGAATCACCGCCTCCGCCCCGCGTTCCGCCAGGTCCTCCAGCAGCCAGTCCGCGTCGAACGCCCTGTCGCCGACGAAGGCCCCGAACGCCAGGCCGTCGAGAAGCCCCGGCACCCCCTTGAGGTCGTGCGCCTGGCCGGGAAGGATCCTGAAGCGGACCAGATAGCCGAGCGCGTCCACGACGGCCACGACCTTGCTCGTCAGGCCGCCTCTGGAACGACCGATCCCCTGGCTCGAGGTCCCCCTTTTGCGCCGGACGCCTTCTGATGCGCCTGGACGACCGTGCCGTCGACGAACACCCACTCGAGGTCGAACTCCTCCGACAAGGCGTTGAAAACGCGTTCGAATACCCCCGAAAGCGCCCAGCGCCGGAACCGCTTGAAGACGCTGTTCCAGTTCCCGAACCGCGCGGGGAGGTCGCGCCACGGCGACCCCGTGCGGAACCGCCAGAGCACCGCCTCCATGAAAAGGCGGTTGTCCGCCGCCGTGCCGCCGGGATCGGACTTCTTGCCCGGCAGCATGTCCTCGATCCGCGCCCACATGGCGTCGGTCAGAACCGTCCTGTCTGCATTCATGATGTCACCTGTTTCCTGCCCGTGCCGCCGTTCCGGCGGTCATCGGGGAAGGAAATGGCATGGAAGCGGGCGATTCGCAAGGCAACTGTCAACGGGCCCTAGGCTGTGTACCCATTTAATTGCTTCGCCAGATCCCGCAGCAGGAAGCGACTGGCAGCGAGCTGCACGGCCGACAGAAAGTTGCGGGCGGTCTTGTCGTAGCGCGAGGCGACGCGACGGAATTCCTTGATCCTGCCGAAGAACCGCTCGATCCGATTGCGACCCTTGTACAGGGTGCGGTCAAAGGGCCGGGGGATCTTGCGGCAGGACCGAGAGGGGATGTTCGCCTGGGCCCCCGCCTGTTCGATGCACCGGACGACAGCATTGGCATCATGGGCCTTGTCGCCGAGGACCATCTCACCGGGGACGAGATCGGCAAGCAGTGCCTTGGCCTGGGCACAGTCCGAGGCCTGACCCGGGGTCAGGACCAGGGCCTGCACCGTGTCCGTCCCGCTCAGGGCGAGATGGACCTTGGTCGTCCGGCCGCCACGGCTCAGGCCGATCTGCGGCGGCGGCCCGTCGCGACGGGCCCCGGCGGCGTGCTTGTGGGCCCGCACGACGGAGGAGTCCAGCATACGCAGGCGCACGGGTCCGACCGCACCACCGTTTGCATCGTCATCATCGTCCGCTCGCTCGGCCAGCGCCTGCATGATTCGGGCCCAGGTGCCGTTCTGGCTCCAGCGGTTGCAGCGATTGAAGCAGGTCGAGTAGGGACCGTAGCGCTCTGGGAGATCCCGCCAGGGGATGCCGGTGCGCAACACGAAGAAGATACCATCCATGACCCTTCGGTCCTGCAACCGACGCGGGCCCTGATGTGTCTGGGGAAGCACCGAGCGGAGGATCGCCCACTCCGCATCGGTCATGTCGTGGCGGTGTCCGCTCATGGGTCTGCTCCTGCCTGATGGTTTTTGGGCTCCTCTCGCAGCTCCAGACAGACCTGTCAATATTTAAGTACACAGCCTAGAACAGAGGCGTCGTGAGCCCAGGCGGCCGCGGGACGCTGTCTTCGGAAGTCCGGCGGTCAGGAAGCCTGCCCCTTGCCAGGCCGAGGTCTGGCATGTCGCTGCCGCGGTCCCGAAGCGTCGCATTCGCGCAGGCACGCGAACGGTGCTGTGCCGATGGCTGCGCCATGGACAGCCGCTGCCGCGATGCACGAAAGATCGATCCGGCGCGCGTCTCGGAGACGACACGCCGAATGACGCCGACCGGACCGAGCTCGGCCCGACCTGCCTTGCCTGGCCTGCAGGGAATGCGGCGCTGCAGATGGCAAGGACTGCGAACTTGCGGTCGCCCGCAGTCACGGCGGCCCGTCCCCGCGGCATGGTGCGCAAACGCGAGCGAAGCTGGTCTGAGCGAAGTCATTCGAACTTCCACGGCGCCTGGATGCCGCGGAGGAACGCGTCGCCGGATACGGGCCTTCTGCCCTCGCGCTGGACTTCCTTCATCTCGATCGCGCCCGTTCCGCAGGCAATGCGGCATCCGCCAAGATGAGTCCCCGGCGTTCCGCTTCCTTCGGCTAGGCGCGAGTCGAGGAGCTTCGTCCGCGCGCCGCGGACTTCGCACCATGCTCCCGGAAACGGGGAGAGGCCGCGTATGTGACGGTCGATCTCGACAGCTGGCCTTGACCAGTCGATCCGGGTTTCCGACTTTTCAACCTTTTGCGCATAGGACGCGCCTTCCGGCGCCTGCGGAGTCGGATCGAGGTCGTCGGCGCCCTCGAGTGCGTCGACGACGAGGCGCGCGCCAAGCTCCGCCAGCCTGTCATGAAGCCGCCCGGTCGTGTCGTCGGGCCTGATCGGCATGGCCTCGCGAAGCAGCACGGACCCTGTGTCAAGTCCCGCATCCATTGCCATTATCGATATTCCGGTCTCGCTGTCTCCGGACATGACCGCCCGGTGAATCGGAGCCGCGCCGCGCCAGCGCGGCAGGAGAGATGCGTGGATGTTGATGCAGCCGAGGCGCGGGGCTTCCAGGACGGTTTCAGGCAGCATCAAGCCGTAGGCCACGACAACAGCGGCATCCGCGCGGTGAGCGAGAAGGCCTTCGCACGTGTCGGAAGAGCCGAAGCCATGAGGCATGTGAACCGGCAGCCCAAGAGATTCCGCGCGGACCTGGACCGGGCAGGGCTGGCTCTTCCTGCCGCGCCCCGCCGGACGGGGAGCCCTGGTGTAGACCGCCACGACGTCGTGCCCGGCCGTGAGCACCGCGTCGAGTGCAGGGACCGAGAACCTCGGCGTGCCCATGAAAACGAGCCTCATCCAAGCGCCCGTTTCGCCCTACGTCCGCGCCTGTTCGCGCTTCAGCTTCTTCATCCGGCGGGTGATCATGTGGCGTCGCAGCGGCTTCAGGTAGTCGATGAATAGCCGGCCGTCGAGATGGTCGATTTCGTGCTGGACGCAGGTCGCCCAAATGCCCTTGAAGCGCTCGGTCTCCTGCCTTCCCTCGAGGTCGATCCAGGCCACGTCGACCTCGGCGGGCCGTTCGACAACGGCGAACTGTTCGGGAATCGAGAGACATCCTTCCTCATGCGCGGCGTGATCCCCCGACGCCCAGGTCACCGCCGGGTTGATCAGGACCATCGGTCGCGGCGGGGCGCGCTCTTCCTTGACGCAGTCCATCACCAGGATCCGCTTAAGGACGCCAACCTGAGGCGCGGCAAGCCCGATTCCGGGGGCGGCGTACATCGTCTCGAGCATGTCGTCGGCAAGCGCGCGAAGCCTGTCATCGAGATCGGTGACGGGATCGGCGACCGTCTTCAGGCGCGGGTCGGGGTGGATCAGGATGTCTCTGACGGCCATGGCTTCGTCTATGGGAAGGCGGGGCCGGCGGCAAGCAGACCCTGCTTGCGGGCCCGCGGCGGACTGGCTAGTGCGGGGCATGACCCATGATTTCGACAGGCAGCTCGTGCTCCGCGGCTTCCATGCCGCCAAGTATGACGGCCTTCGGCGGACCTACGGCGTGGATGATCCGGAGATCATTCCCATGTGGGTTGCGGACATGGATTTCCCTGCGGCGCCGGCCATCCTTGCCGCCCTGCAGGCCGAGGTGGATCTGGGATACTGCGGATACTTCGGGGACGCCGACGCTGCCTGCCGGGCCGTTGCTGAATGGTACCGGTCCCGTCACGGATGGGTCGACCTTGACCCGGGCTGGGTTCGCTTCACCCATGGCGTCGTCAGCGGCTTTGGAGATGCGATAGCGGCGTTCAGCGAGCCGGGGGACTCCATCGTCGTCTTCTCCCCCGTGTACCACGCGTTCTATCGCCAGGTGCGGAACATGGGCCGGGAAGTCCTGGAAAGCCGGCTGAAGGTCGAGAACGGCCGGTTCCGCATGGACCTTGACGCCCTGCAGTCATCGCTGACTGGCCGCGAGAGAATCGTGACCTTCTGCACGCCGCACAATCCGGGCGGACGGCTTTGGTCGACCGGGGAAATCAGGGACCTGGCAAGGATCTGCGATGCAAACGGCCTGATGCTCGTCTCGGACGAGATCCACATGGACCTGGCCTTTCCGGGCACGAGGTTCGTGCCGACGGCCTTGGCGGCGCCGGAGCACCGCGACCGGCTGGTGGTGCTGACCGCCGCGTCCAAGGGCTTCAACATTGCCGGTGGCGAGACGGGGCTGCTCATTGCGCCGGATCCGGACGTCCGGGCGCGCGTCGACGAGGTGCTGGGCGACCGCGAATCCTCGCCCAACAGGTTCGGTATGGCGATGCTCACCGCCGCCTTCGCGCAAAGCGGGGACTGGTCCGACGCTGTGCGGGCTTACCTGGCCGAAAATTTCCGCGTCTTCGCCCGACGGCTCGCCCCCGTTCCGGGCGTCAGCGTCATGGAGATGGACTCAACGTACCTGGCATGGGCGGACTTCACCGCTCTCGGCATGTCGGACGAAGCGCTGCTGGAACGCCTGCTCGCCGCGAAGGTGGCGCCGAGCCCGGGAGTCCAGTTCGGCGCCGGCGGCTCAGGTCACATGAGGTTCAATCTGGCCTTGCCGCGGCCGACGCTGCTTTGCGCGATCGAACGGATCGAACGTGCTCTTTTCTAGGGCCCGTTGACAGTTGTCTTGCGAATCGTCCGGTTCCATGCCATGTCCTGCCCCGATGACCGCCGGAACGACGGGCACGAGGCAACAACGGCATGAGCGAGCAGAGAGATGACGATGCAGACAGGACGGTATTGACCGACGCCATGCGGGCGCGGACCGGGGACATGCTGCCGGGCAAGAAATCCGACCCCGGCGGCACGGCGGCGGACAGCCGCCGCTTCATGGAGGCGGTGCCGTGGCGGTTCCGCACGGGGTCGCCGTGGCGCGGCCTCCCCGCGCGGTCCGGGAACCGGGACGGCGTCTCCAGGCGGTTCCGGCGCCGGCCGCTTCCGGGGGTCTTCGAGCGCGTTTCCGACGCCTTGTCGGAGGAGTCCGGCCTTGAGTTCGTGTCCGGCGGCGGCACGGCGGTCCGGGCGATCCGGAAGGCGTCCGGCGCAAGAGGGGGACCGGACGTTCCAGGGGCGGCCTGACGGGCAGGGCCGTGGCCGTCGCGGACGCGCCGGGATGCCCTGTCCGCTTCACGGTCCTGCCCGGCCAGGCGCACGGCCCTATGGGGTGCCGGGGCTTCCCCGGCGGCCTGGCGTTCGGGGCCTTCGCCGGCGACAGGGCGTCCGGCGCGGGCCGGCTGCTCGAGGACCTTGCGGAACGCGGGGCGGAGGCGGCGGTCCCGTCGAGGCGGAGCCGTACGGCGCCGCGGGCGCATGACCGGGAGGTGTACGGGTGGCGGCACCTGGCGGAGAGCCTCTTCGCGAAGACCGGGGAGCTCCGGGCGATCGCGACGCGCTGCGCCAGGACCGGCGAGAGCTTCGCGGCGGGGATCGCCTCGTCGCCGGCGTGGTCGCCGCGACATGACTGTCAACGGGCCCTGGCTACGGCGGGATCCGGGCCGGCCCAGTGTCTTTTGTCCGGGCGGTGGCGCGCGGTGGAATGCCGCCGCTCCCGCAAGGCTGCGCTTGTGCGTGGCCGGAGAGGCCAGTTGATGCCGCCGCGCCCGCTGGTCGCTGCGGGCCGGCCATGCCCGCTGCTGCCGCATTCGCGCAAGCTGGTTCAACGCGACGGCATCCATGTTCCGGGGCAAGCCCGGATACGGGCTCTTCGGCGGTTTCCGGGGATCCTGAACAGGGTTTTCCGCAGCCTGTCCACATCCGGACAGCCGTCCTGTCCGGGCTGGCATCGCTTTCGCCCGGGATTCGCCGCAAGCGGACCGGCGAGGCAATGGCGGCCCCGATAGGAGTCGAACCTATGACCTACCGCTTAGGAGGCGGTTGCTCTATCCTCTGAGCTACGAGGCCGCGCTGCCGCTATTCCCTTGTTCTGGCGACGTGATCAAGGGAAATTGTCACCCCAGCTGATCAAGGCGCGATGCGCCGCGGCTTCGGCCGACGTAACGGCGCGCGCACGCCGGCGACCCGGAGGCGCCGCGCAGGTGCCGGACGCCTCTTGCCGTTTGCCGGCAACGCACGAGGCCGATCAGGGACAAGGCCGGAGGCCCGTCCTTCCGCCATTGGCTGCATGGCCGGCGGCGCCGTTCCAGTGCAGTTTCCTTGATCGAGCGGCTTGCGCCCTCGAAGGCAGCAGCCTGCGCGCCATTGCAGCGAGGCACCCAGATGAGCGACGACAGCATCATTCCGTCGGCGAAGGCCGCACGCGCGCGGTCGCGACCATTGACGCTGAAGGACGTTTCCTCGGCTTTGGACGTTTCCGAAATGACGGTCAGCAGGGCCTTGAGGAACCGCGGGGATGTTTCGGACGCCACCCGGGAAAAGGTCCTGCGGGCGGCCAAGGAGCTTGGCTACGTGCCGAACAGGATCGCCGGCGCCCTTGCGTTGAGCCAGGCCAGCCTGGTGGCGGTCGTCATCCTGAGCCTCTCGAACATGGTCTTTCCGGACGTCGTGACCGGAATCTCCGAGGCCCTCGAAGGCACGCCGCTCCAGCCGGTCGTGGGCGTGACCGACTACCTTCCGGAGAAGGAGGAACGGGTGCTGTTCCAGATGCTGTCCTGGCGGGCGGCCGGAGTCATCATTGCCGGGCTCGAGCATTCTGACGCCTCGCGGGCCATCTGGCAGCGTCGGGAATGCCGGTGGTCGAGATCATGGATACCGACGGCGAATGCCTCGATTCGGTCGTCGGAATCAGCCACAGGCCGGCCGGGCGCGAAATGGCCGCGCAGATCGTGCGCCATGGATACGGGAGGATCGGCTTCCTCGGCACCAAGATGCCGATGGACCACCGTGCGCGAAAGAGGTTCGAGGGGTTCACGGAGGCCTTGGCGAAGCAGGGCATCGAGGTCGCGGTCCAGGAGTTCTGTGAGGGCGGCTCGTCGCTCTCGAAGGGGCGCGAGCTGACCGAACCCATCCTGGCCCGCTGTCCTGATCTCGATTTCATCTACTATTCCAACGACATGATCGGTGCAGGCGGTCTGCTGCACCTGCTGGACAAGAGAGTGGACGTTCCCGGGCAGATCGGCCTTGCGGGCTTCAACGGCTCTGAGTTCCTGGACGGGATTGGCATCAAGCTGGCGACCATGGATTCAGCACGCAGGAAAACCGGGCGCACGGCCGCGGAAATCGTTCTGGAGCGGAACAAGAGGAGCGGCGCCACCGGGCCGTGCCGGGTGGGACTGACGCCGCAGGTCCAGTTCGGCGATACGCTCAGGCGCAGGCGCGCGGGCTGAAAGGTCGCGTCTCAGGGCGCTCGGCCGGCGTCGCGCATGGCGGTCGCGGCAGCGCCTGCCGCGGTGCCCCGGGCCGGAGATCCGTGAATGTCGGCGACCGTGAGGCGCGGCGTCAGCGCTTCGGCCGCGATCGTGATTTCAAGCAAGGCCCCCGTGGGACTGGCGAGTGCGCGTTCGAAGGCCGGCGCGAATTCCGACGTCTTCAAGACCTTCTCTCCGAGCATCCCGTAAGCCTGCGCAAGGGATGCGAAATCCGGATTGGCGAGTTCGGTGCCCGACACGCGTGACGGAAAGCGCCGCTCCTGATGCATCCGTATGGTGCCGTAGCTCCGGTTGTTCAGGACCAGGACCACCGGCGCCGCGCCCATCTGCATCGCGGTGCCGAGTTCGGGGCAGTTCATCTGGAAGTCGCCGTCGCCGGCAAGGCAGACCACCTGCCTGTCGGGGTGGACGATCCTGGCCATGATCGCGGCAGGCAGGCCGTATCCCATCGCCCCGGACTGCGGCGCCAGAAGGCGCTGGCCGGCGCCGTAGCGGAAATACTTGCCGTTCCAGATGGAGAAGTTTCCCGCGCCATTGGCGAGAATCGCGTCGTCGTCGAGCCGATCCTGCAAGTGTCGCACCACCTTGGCCATGTTCACCGGGCCGGGCATGTCCGGCAGGTCGAACGTCGCCTCGTACCTCTTGCGCGCGGCCCGGCGCCAGTCGGGCCAGTCTCCGCTGACGGGGTCTTCCGCAAGCGCCTGGGCGAGCGCGTTCGGGCATGACTGCACCGCGATGTCAGGCTGGTAGATCTTCCCGATCTCTGCCGAGGAGGGATGTGCATGGATCAACGTCTGGCGCATGTCAGGGAGATCGAACAGCGCGTAGCTGTCCGTCGTCATCTCTCCGAAGCGCACGTTCAGCGCGAGGACGAGGTCGGCGCTCGCAAGCGTTTCGCGCACCTCGGGCAGGATGCCGACCCCGGCTTCGCCTGCATACGTGTCAAGCGCGTTGTCGTAGAGATCCTGGTACCTGAATGCCGCCACCACCGGGATGCCCGCGCCCTCGGCAAAGCGCTCGAGGGCGTCCTTTCCGGACGGCGTCCAGCCGCCGCCGCCGACGAGGAGGACCGGCCGCGCGGCTCTCCCGAGGGCTGTCCTGATCTCGCCAACGGTGCTGCCGGACGGCGATGGCGCAGGCAGGGCGGGAGCCCGTGCGATCGGGGCGATGTCGGTTTCGGCGGCAAGGACGTTCTCGGGCAGCCCCACGACGACCGGGCCGGGCCGGGCCGAGAGTGCCGTGGACCACGCGCGCGAGAGGACTTCCGGAATGCGCTCGGCATGCTCGATCTCGGTCGCCCATTTTGCCAGGTTCCCGAAGAGGGCGCGGCAGTCGATCTCCTGGAACGCTTCGCGGTCGCGGGCCGTGGTCTCGATCTGCCCGACAAAGAGGATCATTGGCGAGCTGTCCTGCATCGCGCTGTGAACGCCGATCGAGGCGTTCGTGGCGCCCGGTCCCCTTGTGACGAGGCAGATCCCGGGCCGGCCTGTCAGCTTTCCGTAGGCGGCCGCCATGAAGCCCGCACCGCCTTCATGGCGCGAGTTCACGAACGTGACCGGCGACTGGAACAGCCCGTCAAGCACGGAAAGGTACGACTCGCCGGGCACCCCGAACACGTGCGTCACGCCAAGCGCTTCGAGGCATTCGACGAGAAGACGTCCGGCGTGACGCATTTCGATTGCGATCCCCCGCTTTCTGGCGCAACTCTTGCAGCGCCGCGGACAAATGGCAAGCAGTGGCCGGGGCCGGGAAAGCAATGATCAGGTCCCTGCGCCGTCTGGCTCCTGGCAACGCCTGGCAGGACTGAAGGGGCTGCGAGACGGAATGAACGCGCCGGAAGTCGATACTTCGCCGAGGGTGTCCGACGAGATCCGCAAGACCACGTGCTACATGTGCGCCTGCCGCTGCGGCATAGACGTTCACATGAAAGGCGGCCAGGTCGCCTATATCGAGGGAAACGCGGATCATCCCGTCAACAGGGGAGTCCTCTGCGCAAAGGGCTCCTCGGGCATCATGCAGCATCTCTCGCCCGCCCGGCTGCGCGCGCCGATGAAGCGTGCCGGGCCGAGAGGCTCGGGCCGGTTCGAGGAGATCACCTGGGACGAGGCCCTCGAAACCGCCGTGTCGTGGCTCAAGCCCCTGCGCGAGACCGACCAGTCGCGGTTCGCGTTCTTCACCGGCCGGGACCAGTCGCAAAGCTTCACGTCCCATTGGGCGCAGGCGTTCGGGACCCCGAACTACGCCGCTCACGGCGGCTTCTGCTCCGTCAGCATGGCGGCGGCCGGAATCTACACGATGGGCGGGTCCTTCTGGGAATTCGGCCAGCCTGACTGGGACCGCACGAAGCTCCTGATGATCTTCGGCGTTGCCGAGGATCACGATTCCAACCCCATCAAGATGGGCATCGGCAGGCTGAAGGCGCGGGGCGCGCGGATCATCGGTGTCAATCCGGTGCGTACCGGGTACAATGCGGTCGCCGACGAATGGCTGGGCATAACGCCGGGCACGGACGGGCTGTTCGTGCTGTCGCTGGTCCACTGCCTGATGAAGGCCGGCCGGATCGATCTTGAATACCTCGCGCGCTTCACGGACGCGCCTTGCCTCGTCAACGGCGACAGGACGTCCGACGAGTCCGGGCTGCTTCTGGCCGACGAGTCCGGGAAGAAGCTCGTGATCGACCGCCGGACCGGGACGGTCACGGCCTTCGACGCGCCCGGGACCCGGCCCGATCTCTCGGCGGTCCACCGCTCCGGGGGAGTCTCGCACCGCACCGTGCTGCGGCACATCGCCGACAAGTACCTGAGCGACGAGTTCGCGCCGGAAGCCGTGGCGTCGCGGGTCGGGATCGAGGCCGGCCGCATCCGCGCCGTGGCGGCCGAACTTGCCCGCGTCGCCTTTGACGAAGCCATCGAGCTCGAGCGGGAGTGGACCGACTTCCGGGGCGAGGTCCATTCACGGATGACAGGCCGTCCGGTCAGCTTCCATGCCATGCGCGGGATCAGCGCGCACGCAAACGGCTTCCAGACCTGCCGGGCGCTGCACCTTCTGCAGATCATTCTCGGAAGCGTCGAGGTGCCCGGCGGCTTCCGGTTCAAGCCGCCCTATCCCAAGCCTGCGGCGCTTCACCCGAAGCCCCATGCAGGCGTGACGCCGGGCCAGGCGCTCGACGGCCCGCCGCTCGGCTTCGTGCATGGGCCCGACGACCTGCTGGTCGACGAAGACGGAAATCCCAAGCGCGTCGACAAGGCGTTCTCCTGGGAGAATCCGATGAGCGTCCATGGCCTCATGCACATGCTGATCTCGAACGCGCATGCCGGCAGTCCCTACAGGATCGACACCATGCTGCTCTACATGGCGAACATGGCATGGAACTCGTCGATGAACACGTCAGGCGTCATGCAGATGCTGACGGACAGGGATGGCAGCGGCGAATACGTGATTCCCCGGATAATCTATTCGGATGCCTACTCGTCCGAGATGGTGGCCTTTGCGGACCTGATCCTGCCCGACACCACGTATCTTGAGCGGCATGACTGCATCTCCCTTCTCGATCGCCCGATCTCCGAGGCCGGGGCGGCCGCCGACGCCATCCGCTGGCCGGTGGTCGAGCCGGATCGCGACGTGCGCGGCTTCCAGTCGGTGCTCTGCGACCTCGGCGCGCGTCTGGGCCTGCCCGGTTTCGTGAATGCTGACGGATCGCCAAGGTACAGCGACTACGCCGACTACATCCAGAACCACGAAAGGACGCCCGGGGTCGGCCCGCTTGCCGGCTGGCGCGGCAAGGGCGACGAACACGGGCGCGGCGCCCCGAATCCGCGCCAGATCTCGAAATACGTCGAGAACGGCGGATTCTGGACCACGGATGTTCCCGAGCGGGCCGCATTCTACAAGCCTTGGAACATGGACTATCAGGAGTGGGCGGTCTCCCTGGGCCTCGCCGACAGGGTCCGCCCCTATGTCTTCAGCCTCTGGTGCGAGCCGCTGCGCCGTTTCCAGCTGGCCGCCGAGGGCCGTCATCGCCTGTCTCCGCCGGAGCGCCTGAAGGCCCTCTACGCCGAGGTGATGGATCCCCTTCCCGTATGGTATCCGCCGCATTCGTCCGGCGTGAGCGGCTACGACCTCCACGCCGTCACGCAGCGTCCGATGGCCATGTACCATTCTTGGGGTTCCCAGAACGCGTGGCTGAGACAGATTCACGGCCGCAACCCGCTTTACGTGCCGACGAGGATCTGGGAGTCCAAGGGGTTTCGGGACGGCGACTGGGCGCGTGTCAGCTCGCCGCACGGGGAGATCGTCGTGCCCGTCGCGCACATGGCGGCCTTGAACGAGAGCACGGTCTGGACCTGGAACGCGATCGGAAAGCGGAAGGGCGCCTGGTCGTTGCATGAGAGTGCGCCGGAGGCCACGGAAGGGTTCCTGCTCAACCACCTCGTCCATGAACTGCTGCCGCCAAGGGGCGACGGGCTGCGCTGGTCCAATTCGGATCCCGTCACCGGCCAGGCGGCCTGGTTCGACCTGCGGGTCAGGATCGAAAAGGTCGCGGCGCCCGGGGAATCGCAGCCGAGCCATCCGGCCCAGGGCAGCCCGGTCGGGAAGGCCCCCGAACTCGTCGCAAGGAGAACCGGCGCATGAGCCGGGCGCCTGCCGCGCCTCGCAGCGGAAGGCCGCCGCAGCCCCGCCTGGCCGCGGATGCTTGCGCCGCGCCGGACTGCATCTCTTGCATGGGCGGCCCGTGACGTCGCTGCCCGGCCATACCGAGAGGTCGCTTGGGCTCGTCATCGACCTGGACACCTGTGTCGGGTGCCATGCCTGCGTCACGGCCTGCAAGGGATGGAACACCGAGAACTACGGCGCCCCGCTCGCGGATGCCGACGCCTATGGCCCGAAGCCCGTGGGCAGCTTTCTCAACCGTGTCCATTCCTACGAGATCCAGCCGGGGTCGGGTCCGGCGCAGGTGGTCCACTTTCCCAAGAGCTGCCTTCACTGCGCCGACGCGCCCTGCGTGACCGTCTGCCCGACCGGCGCGAGCTACAAGCGCGCCGAGGACGGGATCGTGCTTGTCAACGAGAGCGACTGCATCGGCTGCGGCCTTTGCGCATGGGCCTGCCCTTACGGAGCCCGGGAAATGGATCCGGAGGAGCAGGTCATGAAGAAGTGCACTCTTTGCGTGGACCGCATCTACAACGAGAACCTGCCCGAGGAGGACCGCCAGCCGGCCTGCGTCCGCACATGCCCGGCAGGCGCGCGGCATTTCGGGGACCTTTCGGATCCCGGGAGCGCCGTTTCCGCACTTGTCTCCGAACGCGGAGGAATCGAGCTCATGCCCGAGCAGGGAACGGCGCCCGTCAACCGCTACCTGCCGCCCCGTCCCAGGGACGCGCTGCCCGAACTGGACGTTCTGGCGCCGTTCCTCGATCCGGTTGCGGAGGACTCCGAGGGGTTTGCCGGCTGGCTGGACCGCGCGCTGTCGAAGCTGTCCTGATGCATCCCGCGCCGTCCATCGTCCTGTTCACGACGCTCTCCGGGCTTGGCTTCGGCATGCTGGCGTTCCTCGGCCTGGACGCCAGGCCGCCGACGGGCATGTCCGCGCTTGCGTTCCTTGCCGTCGCCTTCTCTCTCGCTGTCGGCGGCCTTGTTGCGTCGGCGTTTCACCTGGGCCATCCTGAACGTGCGCTCAAGGCGTTCACGCAATGGCGGTCATCATGGCTGAGCCGCGAGGCATGGCTGTCGCTGTTCGCCCTGGCCGCGATGGCCGCTCATGGAGCGGGACTGGTGTTCCTGGACCAGGCATGGCGCGTGCCGGGGGCCGTTGGCGGCGCTCTTTCCCTCGCAGCCGTCTTCGCGACGTCCATGATCTACCTCCAGATGCGGACGGTGCCCCGCTGGAACCATTGGTCGACGCCGGCGCTGTTCCTCGGATTCGCGTTTGCGGGAGGGGCCCTCATGACGGGTCGCGTGTCCGTGGCGCAATGGGCCTTGCCACTGCTGGCCGTTGTCCAGGCCCTCGCCTGGATCGGTCAGGAACGGCGTGAGAATGCCGCAGAGACCGGCCTGGGCACGGCGACGGGCCTTGGCCATGCCGGAAGGGTTCGTTCGCTCGAGCCGCCCCATACGGGAGAGAGCTACCTTACCCGGGAAATGGTGTTCCGCGTCGGGCGCAAGCACGCGACGGTCCTGAAGGTCGTGTCGGTGCTGCTCTTTGCGGCCGTTCCGGCCGCCCTGCTGCTCCTGCCTTTCACGCACCTTCTTGCGGCATCCGCGGCTGCGAGCCATTTTCTGGGCGCCTTGATCCAGAGATGGCTGTTCTTTGCGGAGGCGCGTCACGTGGTCAGCCACTACTACGGCCGCTGGGAAACGGCGGGCAGGCGCAGGGCATGACGATTCGCAGGTTGAATCTTTTCTGCACCTGCATATCTGCACCTGCACGACGTGCGCGCGAAACCGCGGGTGAAGCAGCCGCTCGCAGGCAAGCTCAGGAGGAATTCACGAATGACCAGTGTCGTCATCGCATCTGCGGCCCGCACCCCGGTCGGGAGCTTCAACGGCAGTTTCGCCGACACGCCGGCCCATGACCTGGGAGCCGCAGTTCTTGAAGCGCTCGTGTCGCGTGCCGCGATCGAGAAGGGCGAAGTGTCCGAGACCATCCTGGGCCAGGTGCTGAACGCGGGGCAGGGCCAGAACCCGGCCCGGCAGGCGCATGTGAATGCCGGGCTTCCGGTCGAGAGCGCGGCATGGGGCATCAACCAGCTCTGCGGATCCGGCCTGCGCGCCGTGGCCATCGGTGCGCAGCACATCCGGCTTGGCGATGCCGCGATCGTGGCCGCGGGCGGGCAGGAGAACATGTCGATCAGCCCTCATGCGCAGTCCATTCGTGCGGGCCGGAAAATGGGCGACCTGAAGCTTGTCGACACGATGCTGAGCGACGGACTCCTCGACGCGTTTCAAGGCTACCACATGGGACAGACAGCCGAGAACGTCGCGGAAAGGTGGCAGATCAGCCGGGAGCAGCAGGACGAATTCGCGGTTGCAAGCCAGAACAAGGCCGAAGCGGCGCAGAAGGCGGGCAGGTTTGACGACGAAATCGTCCCGTTCACGGTCAGCACCCGGAAGGGGGACATCGTGGTCGACAAGGACGAATATGTCCGTCACGGCACGACGATGGAGAGCATGCAGAAGCTCAGGCCGGCATTCAGCAAGGAAGGGTCGGTGACGGCCGGCAACGCGTCGGGCATCAATGACGGCGCCGCCGGCGTCCTTCTCATGGGCGCCGACGAGGCCGAAAGGCGCGGCGTCGAGCCGCTGGCCCGCATCGTGTCCTACGCAACGGCCGGCCTCGATCCCGCGATCATGGGCGTCGGGCCGATCCATGCAAGCCGCAAGGCCCTCGAGAAGGCCGGCTGGAAGGTTGGCGACCTGGAGCTGATCGAGGCGAACGAGGCCTTCGCCGCGCAGGCATGCGCCGTCAACAAGGACATGGGCTGGGATCCCGGGATCGTGAACGTCAATGGCGGCGCGATCGCCATTGGCCATCCGATCGGCGCTTCAGGCGCACGGGTCCTGAACACGCTTCTCTTCGAGATGAAGCGCCGGGGCGCGCGAAAGGGGCTCGCGACGCTGTGCATCGGCGGCGGAATGGGTGTCGCGCTGTGCGTGGAGCGGCCGTGAGGGCGTGACCCGGGGCCGGCCAGCGGCCGCGGAACGTCCTGGGTTCTGACTGCAAGGCGCCGGAATGCGCCATGGCATTGCAAGACATGTTGGAGGTGGAGATGGCACGCGCAGCACTTGTTACCGGCGGGAGCCGGGGAATCGGCGAAGCGATTTCGAAAGCGTTGAAGGCGGATGGGTACGAGGTTGCGGCAACCTACGCCGGCAACGACGAGAAGGCCGCGGCGTTCACGTCCGAGACCGGCATCAGGACGTATAAGTGGAACGTTGCGGACTACGAGTCGTCCGTTGCCGGAATCGCGGGCGTGGAAAGCGACATCGGGCCGATCGACACGGTCGTGGCCAACGCCGGCATCACCCGGGACGCGCCTTTCCACAGAATGACGCCCGCGCAATGGAACGAGGTCGTGGCCACCAACCTGACCGGAGTGTTCAACACGGTGCATCCCGTCTGGCCCGGCATGCGGGCGCGGAAGTTCGGCCGCGTGATCGTCATCAGCTCGATCAACGGGCAGAAGGGGCAGTTCGGGCAGGTGAACTATGCCGCGACCAAGGCGGGCGATCTCGGCATTGTCAAGTCCCTGGCACAGGAAGGCGCGCGCGCGGGGATCACCGCGAATGCCGTCTGCCCCGGCTACATCGCGACCGAGATGGTGATGGCGATCGACGAAGGCGTTCGCGAGAGGATCATCTCGGGGATTCCCGCCGGACGCCTCGGCGAGCCGGACGAGATCGCGCGTTGCGTGACGTTCCTGGCGTCGGAGGGGTCCGGCTTCATCAACGGCTCGACCATTTCCGCGAACGGCGCGCAGTTCTTCGTGTAAGGCGGGCTGAAGCCCGCCGGGGGCAGCCGGAAAGCCGTTGACATGGCCTGGCCCGCCGCCCGGTCATGCGGATTCCCGCGCAGCCCTCGTCAGGAGGCCTGCGGTTCGCGTGCCGTCGTCAGGCAAATGCGGTCATCGCTCATGGACCGGAAATCGGCGACCTCAGGGGCGTCCGTCTTCCCGGATCCTCGCATGGACCGACGGCAGGTCGCCGGCCTTCGGGGGATCTTCGAGCCGCTCCCCGGCGATGGTCGCGGCAAGCCCGCGGAGGCCGTGGAATCCGTGCACGGCGCTGTCGCGTTCATGCGGGAGGTCAACGTGCCAGCCTCTTGCCGGCCGCTTCCTGCCGCGAGGCGCGTCGTCTACGCCTGGTGACTGAGCCGCTCGATCTCCTCCTTGATCTTGAGCTTCTGCTTCTTGAGTGCCGTGATCGCCAGGTCGTCGCATGCAGGGCTGCGCTGTGCCGTCTCGACCGCGGTTGAAAGATCCTGATGCCTTTTGCGGAGTTCCTGAAGATGCGAACTCAAGCTCATTTGCCTCTCCTCGTCTCGGGATGACGCCAGTCGAGCACGAAATGCGATTCATGTCACGCACTGATGGCCGGAAAATGTCGTCCGGGAGCCGAACCGGGCCGCAGTCGCGCCCGGACGCGGTCCGGGCACCCGGGCCGCATTGCCTTCGCCGCCCTTGCGATGTTTGCACAGGGTCGTGTCCTGGTGATGCGATCACCCGCCGAGGACGAGGCCCGCCGCGTCACGAAGGACCGCGTTTGCCGCCTCGGTGTAGCCGCTGCCGTCCGCGAGATGGCGGTCGCCTTCATGCAGGATGATCGGCGGAAGCAGGCGAAACGCGCCTTTCGACCCCTTCCGGCCCTGCAGGATGAACAGTTTCGCCGGACGGGAGCGCCTGGGCTGCATCGGAAGGACGCGGACGTTTCCCAGCCGCGTCCCGGCCGCCGCGAGCATGCGTGGAAGATGCTCGATTCGCTGGATGAACGTCAGTGTGCCGCCAGGCCTCGTGCGGCGCAGCCCCGCGTCAATCCAGTCGCCCGTCGATCCCGCTCCGCTTCGGCCGGCCTCGCGCTCCGGCTCCCGGCAGGCGCTTCCGGCACGTCGGTCAAAATAGGGCGGATTGAACATCACGTGGTCGAACCGCCGAGAGGTGACGCTCTTGGGCATGCACGCGATGTCGGCCTCGAGAACCGTGCCTTCAAGGCGGTTGAGGCCGAGATTTTCGCGGGCCAGGCCGACGTGGCCCGGGTCGCGGTCAATGCCTGTCACGACCAGGGCCGGCACCCGCGCCATCAGGCAAAGAAGGGCGGCTCCGGCGCCCGTGCCGAGGTCGAGGACCGAATTGCCGGGCGAGGCGGGCACCGCCGCCGCCAGGAACACCGTGTCGGAGCCGGCGCGGTATCCTCTCGCGGTCTGGCGGATTCTCAGGCGGCCCCCCAGAAATGCGTCCGCGACGATTTCACTCATGGCGTGACGGGCAGGTCGTTGTCTTTCAGGACCCTGCTGGCCGCGAAGTAGTCCCTGTCATGCACCATCAGCCGACGCGGCAGGATTCCGATCGATCCTTCGAGAACACTCATATGGACGTCCATCTGGAAGCAGTCTATATCCTCGCCCTCGAGGAGAGCCGTCGCGAAGGCGATCAAGGTCGGGTCGTTTGTGCGCATGAGCTCTCTCATGAAACGAAGTAATGGCAGACCCGGCCGCTTGTCGACCCGTCTGACGAGTGTGTGATGAGCCTCGATGCGCACATCCCGGAAAGGCCGTACGAACTTCTGGCGGAAGCGCTGCAAGACGATCTTGCAGCAATGGACCAGCTGATCAGGGAGCGGATGCATTCAGGAAATGCGCCGCTCATCCCGGCGATTGCCGCGCATCTTGTGGGTGCAGGCGGCAAGCGCGTGCGTCCGATGCTGACACTCGCGGTCGCGCGGATCTTCGGCTACCGGGGAGAGGACCATCACCGTCTGGCCGCGACGGTCGAGTGCATCCATACGGCAACCCTCCTCCACGACGATGTCGTGGACGAAAGCCGGCAGCGGCGCGGCCGCCCGTCCGCAAACCTCCTCTGGGACAGCAAGTCGTCGGTCCTGGTCGGTGACTACCTGTTTGCGAGATCGTTCCAGCTGATGGTCGAGACCGGCAGCCTGCAGGTGCTTGGCGTCCTGTCAGACACTGCCGCGATGCTTTCCGAAAGCGAGGTTCTCCAGCTGTCGGCGGTGGCCAGCCTGTCGACTTCCGAGGAGATGCACATGAGGATCCTTCGCGGGAAGACGGCGGCGCTCTTTTCGGCGGCGGCGGAGGTCGGCGGCATCGTTGCAGGCGCAACGGGGCGGCAGGCAGGCGCACTTCGGGAGTTCGGAAACGCCTTCGGCATTGCGTTCCAGATCGCTGACGACCTTCTTGACTACCTTGGGGATGCGGAGGCCACCGGAAAGCAGCCGGGCAACGACTTCCGGGAGCGCAAGCTGACACTGCCGGTGATCAAGGCCGTCGCCAATGCGGACGCGGAGGAGCTCGCGTTCTGGCGGCGCACGATGGAGAGAGGCGAACAGGGGGACGGCGACCTCGAACAGGCGCGGGAGCTGATCGCCCGGCACGGCGCGGCGGTCGCGGCGCGGGACGAGGCGCTGGGCTGGTCGGAAAGGGCGAAGAAGGCCCTGGAGCGCCTGCCCGACCACGAGCTGCGCGACATGCTGCATGACCTGGCGGAATATGTCGTCGTGCGCCTTGTCTGAAGCGCCGCGACGTCAGCCCTGAGAGACGCGCGGCGCGGCCAGTTCGGACTGGTCCCCCAGCGCCCCGGACGCGAGCCACCAGTCGGGATTGCGTGCCGCGATCCTGGCTTGCGCGTCGCGCGCAAGCCGCTCGTCGTCGAAGAGCCCGAAGCATGTCGCGCCCGATCCTGACACGCGCGCCAGGCCGCAGCCCGGGCTCGCGCGCAGCAGCGCGAGCACGTCCGCGATCACCGGCGCTGCGTCCATCGCGGCCGGCTCCAGGTCGTTGCGCTGCGCCGACAGCCATTCGATGACGCCAGGCACGTCCCGGGCCGGCGGCAGGTTGCCGGGCATTGGCTCGCCGCTCCCTTCTCCCAGTCCGGCGAAGACCTGGGCCGTCGACAAGGGGATTCGCGGGTTGACCAGCAAGACCGGAAGCGACGGCAGGTCGACGAAGGTGATCTCCTCGCCGACCCCGCCCGCTCGGCAGGGCCTGCATTCAAGACACATCGGGAGGTCCGCGCCCAGGGCGAGGGCGTTGCGCGCGTCGGCGGGCGGGCCATCTTGACGTGCCGTCAGCCCCCTGAGCACCGCCGCCGCGTCCGCGGAACCTCCCCCGACGCCCGCCGCAACCGGCAGGCGCTTGTCAAGAAGCAGGGATGTGCCTGCGCCGCGCTGCACGAGAGCGGCCGCCTTCAATGCAAGGTTCTGCATGCCGGCCGGGACCAGTGCCGCCTCGGGCCCGGTCACCGCCAGTTCCAGGGCGGGTCCGCTCGTGATGACAACGCGGTCGTGAACCGGGGCGAACGCGACGAGCGAGTCGATCAGGTGATAGCCGTCCTCACGCTGTCCGGTAACGTGGAGCGTCAGGTTGACCTTGGCCGGGGCGGCGACCTCAACCGCCGTCATTCGCCACGTCCAGCGGAGGCGCGCCCTCTTCGGCGAGGACGGCGTCGAGGCCGATCTCAAGCTTGCGGCGGATGCGTTCCGGGTCGACGTCGCTCGGGTCCGTTTCGTCGGTTATGAACGAAAGGGCGCGATGCCACTGGAACTCCGCCTCGCGATGACGGCCGACGGCCCAGTAGACGTCGCCGAGATGGTCATTCACGATCGGGTCGGTCGGCAAGCGTTCGGCCGCACGTTCCATGTGCTTGACCGCCTCCTCGTGCCGGCCGAGGCGATAGAGGCCCCATCCGAGCGAGTCGATGATGTGCCCGGCGTCCGGGCGCTGCTCGATCGCGCGCCGGATCAGGGCAAGCGCCTCCTCGAGGTGCGTCTGCCGTTCGAGCAGCGAATAGCCCAGATAGTTCAGGACCGTCGGCTGGTCCGGCCTGAGCTCGAGCGCCTTCCTGAAGTCCGCCTCGGCCTGGTCCCACTCGCCGGTGCGCTCGTGCGCGACGCCTCGGGTGAAGTAGATGATCCAGTGCCGCTCCGCCGGCTCGTCGATCATGGAAATGGCCCTGTCGTAGGGCGCCTTCGATTCCTCGAACCGGTCAAGCTCGCGAAGCAGGTCGCCGAGCGCGACATGAGCCTGAAGCAGGTGGGCGCTGCTTTCGGCCAGCCGCTGCAGCACCTCGATGGCCGCATCCTCCTCGCCTGTCTGGCGGAGCGCCTCGGCCCGTCCAAGCGCGGCCGCGTGGAACTCCGGATGGTCTCGCGGGACCTGGTCATAGATTTCGATGGCAAGGCCGTGCTGCCCCAGCTGCTCCAGCAGTGCCGCCGCCAGCAGCAGCGCGTCGATGTGGCCGGGGCGCAATGCCGCGGCCATTCTGGCGTAGAGGAGCGTGTAGCCCCTTTGGGGTTCCTGGCGCAGCACGCTGGCGATGGAATAGTAGACTTCCGCCAGCCCGTCTTCCGCGTTGCGCGCGATGCTGAACGGTATCGTCAAGCCCGCTTCAAGACGGGCGCGCAGGTCCTCGAGATACGGATCGCCCAACAGGGAATCCCGGCCTTGCGCGACAAGGTCCAGGGCATCGCCGTTGCGTTGAAGCTGGCTGAGAACCTCCGCATAGGCCACGATCCCGCGCCGGGGGAGGCGCAGCACCAGGCCGGCGTCGCCTGACAGGATGTGCGCCGCCCCTTCGAAGTCGCCGGCCGAAGCGAGGGCGAGCGCCTTGTGGTAGAGCCCGAAGATGCGGGTGGACTCGTTGCCGGACTCCGCCACCTCGTCAAAGGCTGCGAGCGCTTCCGTCATGCGCCCAGCTCCGAACTTGGCCCAAGGCCTGGCCAGGGAGTCAAACAGCGGCCCGACAGAGAGACCGCCGGCCAGTGCATCGAGAAGGCCCGTCCAGTCGTTGTCTTGCGCGGCTTTTCCCAGAAGGACCAGGCTTGCGGCCTGGCTGCTGTCGCCTGACGCGCGGATGCGCTCCATCACCCTCGCGGCGCCCTCGAGATCGCCAAGGCTGAGGAATGCGGCGCCTGCGCTTTCGAGCAGCGCAAGATTGGCCGGATCGCTGGCCAGCGCTTCGGCGAAATGCTCGGCCGCCGCGCCGTAGTCGTTCGCCTTGAAGGCCGACCGGCCGGCAAGGTAGCTTCCTGCATCGGCCGTCACGCCGGCCGTTGCAGGCGGGGTGCCGGCCGACATGAGAAGCAACAGCAACGGGGTCAACAAGGCGAGACGCATCGGTGATTCCTGGATTCGCGTCCCGAAGCCTAAGGCGCGGCAGAAGCCTTCGCAATCCCGTGCGTCGAGGCCATCTGAGGTGGGCACGTGTGCATGATCGCCCATGGCGACATGTTCCGCAAGGCGGTTCGAGCGACGGCAGTGTCTCAGTTTGAACATTGCAGGACCCGACCGGGAGAAGGGCGGCCCGCCGGACTGCCCCTGTTCCGGGCTTGCCGGACGGGTCCAGCAGCCGCGAGGCGGCAGCCGCCTCGCGGCCCCGTCAGTTCGTGGTGCAGCCCAGCGCGGCCCGGCGATCGGCGGGGAGCATGTATTCGTAGCCGTCCGCGCTGTCCGTCCGGGCCCACTGGCCGGAAGAGTTCCGCGCCCCGCACTGGCAGGCCCGGACCGCCCCCATGCCACCGCCCAGGCGCGCGCCACCAATGGCAAAGCAGCCGGTCGCCCCGAGCGGGTCCGTCCCGAGGTCAAAGCCTTCCTGCTGACCGTAGTTCAGGCTGGGACCCATCCGGAAGCAGGAGGTTGCTATGGTTGAAGATTGGCCGCCTTCCAAGGCTACCACAATGTCCCCGTTATAGGATTCTCCCGGATTCAGGTTGGTAATGGTGGTGGCTCGCCTCGCGATGGGACTGTCGGCGGTAGCAGTTCCAAGACTCTCAGTTCTGCTGATATTACCCTCATCGTCATAGATTCGAATGACAACGGAGAAACTTGCGTTCAACGGTCTTGATGTGGCTTTTTGGAGCCAAGACAGAAGCAATTGATTCGTGTTCAGGGTGACCGAGGTTGCGCCGGGTTCCGGTCGTGTGACGCTAAGTCTTGCCGGTTGCTTTTCCGACACGCCCGATGGGCAGGCACTGCCTCCCGTCTTGCCTCGAATGGGTGTGTAATCCACCTGCGCCGTCGCGGGCAGGGCCAGCGTCAGGGCCGCCAGCGCGGCGATCAGTGCTGCGACGGCAAGCCGTGCTCGAATGCTATTGGGGGTGGGGGGGGGGGGTGATGAAGCATGGAGAATTCCTACAGTTATGTTGCTCCTCCTACCCTACAGTCTTTGCTGTCGCAGGGAAAGGATAAATCTCAACTGAGAGCTTGAATCATAATTCAATAATATCAATATGTTAAGAGATTCCAGCCGCCTGGCCCCGCGCCACCCGCCGCATCAGGAACCGGCACGCCGCGAGCTGCGCCCAGGCCAGCGAACTCTCCAGCGTCCGCTCGAAGTCCTTCGCCAGACGCCGGCACCGCGACATCCACGCGAAGGTCCGCTCCACCACCCAGCGGCGGTACAGGACCGTGAAACCCCTTGTTTCCCTGGGCCGCTGGACGATCTCGACGATCGACCCCAGGCCGTGCTCCGCCAGCGCGGCCTCGAGCTTCGGACCCGCGTAGCCGCCGTCCGCCCACAGCTTCGTCACCTGCGGCGCCTTCTCCAGCATCGCCAGGATGACGGCCGGCGCCCCGTCCCGGTCCTGCACGTCCGCCTCGTGCACCCGGAGCGCGATCGGAAACCCCTCGACGTCCACCGTCAGGTGCCGCTTCCTGCCCCCTGGCCTTCCTGCCCGCGTCGCAACCCGCCGGCCCGCCCGCCTCCGTCGTCTTCACCGACTGGCTGTCGATCGCGGCCGCCGTCGGCTCGGGGGAACGCCCCGCCTGCGCGCGGCCCAGCGTGCGCAGCGCGTCCAGCATCCGTTCCAGGACGCCGTTGTCGCGCCACGCGCAGGAGTGGTTCTGGACGGTCGCAGAGGGCGGAAAGCACTTGGGAATCGCCCGCCACTGGCATCCCGTGGCCAGCATGTACTGGATCGCGTCGGACGTCTCGCGCAGGTCGGTCGTCCGGCGGCGGCCAGGCTTCGCCGGGGCCGGAAGCAGCGGCTAGACCAGAAGCCATTCCTCGTCGGTCAGGTCGGTTTCATATCGCTCCGACTTGCGGTCATGCTCTTCGCGGGTGGTCTCGTCCCAGGCCATTGTGTCCTCCTTGTCTGGTTTGCCTCTGACAGGGAAATGCCACATCTGGGGGAGGCCATCCACATTTTAGGTCAAGCTCTGAGAGCTTGAATCATAATTCAATAATATCAATATGTTAAGAGATTCCAGCCGCCTGGCCCCGCGCCACCCGCCGCATCAGGAACCGGCACGCCGCGAGCTGCGCCCAGGCCAGCGAACTCTCCAGCGTCCGCTCGAAGTCCTTCGCCAGACGCCGGCACCGCGACATCCACGCGAAGGTCCGCTCCACCACCCAGCGGCGGTACAGGACCGTGAAGCCCCTTGTTTCCCTGGGCCGCTGGACGATCTCGACGATCGACCCCAGGCCGTGCGCCGCCAGCGCGGCCTCGAGCTTCGGACCCGCGTAGCCGCCGTCCGCCCACAGCTTCGTCACCTGCGGCGCCTTCTCCAGCATCGCCAGGATGACGGCCGGCGCCCCGTCCCGGTCCTGCACGTCCGCCTCGTGCACCCGGAGCGCGATCGGGAACCCCTCGACGTCCACCGTCAGGCGCCGCTTGCGCCCCTTGACCTTCTTGCCCGCGTCGCAACCCGCCGGCCCGCCCGCCTCCGTCGTCTTCACCGACTGGCTGTCGATCGCGGCCGCCGTCGGCTGCGCCTCGCGCCCCGCCTGCGCACGGCCCAGCGTGCGCAGCACGTCCAGCATCCGTTCCAGGACGCCGTTGTCGCGCCACGCGTAGAAGTGGTTCTGTACCGTCGTAAAGGGCGGAAAGCACTTGGGAATCGCCCGCCACTGGCATCCCGTGGCCAGCATGTACTGGATCGCATTGAACGTCTCGCGCAGGTCGGTCGTCCGGCGGCGGCCAAGCTTCGCCGGGGCCGGAAGCAGCGGCTCGACCAGAAGCCATTCCTCGTCGGTCAGGTCGGTTTCATATCGCTCCGACTTGCGGTCATGCTCTTCGCGGGTGGTCTCGTCCCAGGCCATTGTGTCCTCCTTGTCTGGTTTGCCTCTGACAGGGAAATACCACGTCTGGGGGGAGGCCATCCACATTTTAGGTCAAGCTCTGAGACACTACCCGAGCGACCGTCACGCTTCCCGGTGCCGGCCTCATGTGCGGATTTCGCGAAGGGCGCTCGTCTTCCGTCCCGGATCCAGTCCGCGCGGCCTGGCGCGACGGCCCGGCCACCGGCTCGACGCGGCGAAGGCGGGCGTCCGGCGCATGGTCATGCATGCCGCGCCCGACACGGCGCTTCGCTGGCTTTCCCGCTACATGTTCGGATAGTTCGGGCCGTCACCGCCCTGAGGCGTTGTCCAGGTGATGTTCTGGCTCGGGTCCTTGATGTCGCAGGTCTTGCAATGGACGCAGTTCTGGAAGTTGATACGGAACCGTCGATCCTCGCCCTCGCCCACGAATTCGTAGACCCCGGCCGGACAGTATCTGGCCGAAGGCCCGGCATATCTTGGCCAGTTCACCTTCACCGGGACGTCCGGGTCGGCCAGGACGAGGTGCGCCGGCTGTCCTTCCTCATGGTTGGTGAAGGAGTAGCTCACGTTGGTAAGCCGGTCGAAGCTGAGAACGCCGTCCGGCCTTGGGTACTCGACGGGTGCATGCCGCGAGGCTTCCTCGGTCGAATCCGCATCCGTCTTGCCGTGCTTCAGGGTCCCGAACAGGCTGAAGCCGCCGGACATTGTCTGAAACCACATGTCGAAGCCGCCGAGGACAAGGCCGCCGAGCGGGCCGTACCTTGCGTTCAGGGGCGCAACGTTGCGCACTTTCCGCAGGTCCTGGCCGACCGGCCCTGCGCGGAGCTCCGCGTCATACGATTCCAGCAGGTCTCCGCTGCGGCCCGACGCGATCGCGGCATGGGCGGCCCTGGCTGCGGCAATGCCGGACTGCATGGCGTTGTGGTTGCCCTTGATGCGGGGCAGGTTCACGAGTCCGCTGGCGCAGCCCAGAAGGGCGCCGCCGGGAAAGGCCGATTGCGGGATGGACTGGAAGCCGCCCTTGGTCACGGCGCGGGCGCCGTAGGCGACGCGCTTCCCGCCCTCCAGCACCTTCGCGATTTCGGGGTGGTGCTTGAACCGCTGGAACTCCATGTAGGGAGACATGCGCGGGTTCCGGTAGTCCAGGTCGACGATGTAGCCGACGTAGACCTGGCTGTTGTCGAGATGGTACATGAAGGATCCGCCTGACTGCCGGAATCCGAGCGGCCATCCGAGCGTGTGCAGCACCAGGCCTTCGTCATGCGCCCCGGGGGGCACCTCCCAGATTTCCTTCATGCCGATCCCGAACTTGGGAACGTCCGAGTCCGCGTCGAGCGCGTATCGTGCGATCACCTGCTTGGAGAGCGACCCGCGGACGCCTTCCGACAGGAAGACGTACTTGCCGAGCAGCTCCATGCCGGGCTCATGGCTTTCGGACGGCGTGCCGTCGGGGCTCCTGCCGAATTCACCGGCCACGACGCCCCTGACCTCGCCGGCCTCGCCGATCACCAGTTCGGAACACGCCATGCCCGGAAAGATCTCGACCCCGAGGGCCTCGGCCCTGCCGGCCATCCAGCGACACACGTTCCCCATCGACACGATGTAGTTGCCGTGGTTGCTCATCAGCGGCGGCATCATGAAACTGGGCACCCGGATCCTCCCGGCCTCGCCGAGCAGCCAGAACCGGTCCTTCTTCACCTCGACGCTGACCGGCGCGCCCGTCTCCTTCCAGTCGGGAAGCAGCCGGGTCAGCGCGCCCGGATCCAGGACGGCGCCGGAGAGGATGTGGGCGCCGACCTCGGAGCCCTTTTCAAGGACGACGACGTTGAGGCCCGCGTCCAGCTGCTTGAGATGGATGGCGGCGGAAAGGCCGGCCGGGCCTGCGCCCACGATCACGACATCGTACTGCATGCTTTCGCGCTCGATCATGGACGTGGCCTCTTCCCGTCGACTTGGCGCGGCCATGCCTAGTGGTCCGGCGTCTCGCGGTCAATCACGCGCCCGGATGAGGCATTTGCGCCGCAGCGTTCTCCCGTTGGCGGCGCGCGCCAGACTGGGTTTCGCAGGAGCGGGGCCGGGGCGCGAGGCAATGGGTGAGGATGTCCCGGGCGGGCCGGCCGCGAGCCCGGTTCCGGAAATCGCGGACGTCGCGCTTGCCGACCTGTCCGCGTCTGTCAGGGCCGGCATCCGCGACTTCCGGAGAGCGCCCCTGCACGGGATCCTGTTCAGCGGCGTCTACGTCCTGTCGGGGTGGCTGCTTGCCTGGCTTGGCGCCGGCACGTTGCGGCGGGTATCGCCTCGTCGCCGGCGTGGTCGCCGCGACATGACTGTCAACGGGCCCTAGAACGCTATGGCGAAACGTGCTAATGTGGGAGCCATGGAAAAGATACCGCTGACCCGCGCGGGACACACTGCGCTGAGTGACGAGTTGAGGCGGCTGAAGAGCGCCGACCGCCCGGATGTCATCCGGGCGATTGCCGAAGCGCGCGAACATGGCGACCTCAGCGAGAATGCGGAATACCAGGCGGCCCGCGAGCGGCAGAGTTTCATCGAGGGCCGGGTGAAGGAGATCGAGGCCGTGTTGTCGCGGGCGGACGTGATCGATCCGGCCTCGCTCTCCGGTTCAGTGAAGTTCGGGGCGACCGTGATGCTGGTCGACGTGGACACGGAAGAGGAAAGGTCCTACCAGATCGTTGGTGAGCCTGAGGCGGACATTGAGAGCGGCCGCCTCAACCTCAGGTCGCCGCTTGCGCGCGCCCTCATAGGCAAGAACGAGGGCGACAGCGTCGAGGTGAGCACGCCGGGCGGCGAGAAGAGCTACGAAATTCTCAGGATCGAGTTTGCTTGAGACCGATGCCTGACTCGCCAGTTCAGCCCGCTAGCGTTCCCGGCAGCCGTCCAGGCATGTGGCCGGAACCATGGAGCGGCATCGAGAGCATTGCCGCGATCATGGCCACGGTTCTCTGGCTCCTGCTGTGTGCGGTTCTGGCGTGGTGGGCCTATCCCCTTGCAGACGTCCTGCAGGCTCCGCTCCTTCATGTCGTTCTTGCCGTGACGGCAGCGCTGCCGGCGGCGCTGATCTGGGTCGTCGCGTTCACGGTGAGGAGCGCGCGCGTCATGCGCGGGCAGAACGAGCGGCTTCTTCATGCCGTGCGATCCATGCGCGAGGCCCAGGCCGGCACGGCCACGGGAGGCGAGGTGGCGGATCCTGCAACCCGGCGAATGATCGGCGAGCTCGCCGACGGCCAGGAGCGCCTCGAGGTGGCATTGGCGCGGATCCTCGATGCAGACGGCATGACGGTCTCGGAGGACGGAAAGCCGGCAGTCTTTCGGCGGCAGGAACCGGAACCTGCCACGCCCGGACAGGAAGGGGGCAGGCCCCTGACGGTCGCCGAGCTGATCGAGGCCATGCACTTTCCTGAAACCGCCGAGGACGCGAAGGGGATGGCCGCATACAGGCGAGGCCTCAAGGACCGGACGGTCGGAGGCCTGATCCGTGCCAGCGAGGACATCCTGACGCTGTTCAGCCGCGATGCCCTGTACATGGATGACCTGGCTGCGGGCCGCACGCTGCCGGGGACCTGGCGCATGTACGCCGAAGGCGGACGCGGACACGTGATCGCCGAGCTTGGCGAGGGCCTTGATGGCGGGCGCCTGAAGCTTGTCGGCGAGCGAATGAAACAGGATTCCGTCTTTCGCGATGCTGCGGAGCACTTTCTGCGCAACTTCGACAAGACTTTCTCCGAGATGTCCGGCCGTCTCTCGGACCAGGAAATCGCCGCGCTGGCGGACACGAGAACGGCCCGGGCATTCAGGCTCCTGGGCAAGGCCGCGGGCCTTTTCGACTAAGATCTTGACCTTAAGATACCATATATTGATTAATATAGGCCTATTTCAGGTAATTTAGACAACATATAGTGTTTGAACATGGCTTTTGGTCAAGCTTCAGGGCCCGCGCACGTCAGCCATGCTCCTTGAGCAGCCTCTGCCTCTGGCGGTTCCAGTCGCGCCTGGCTTCGGATTCGCGCTTGTCGTGCTGCTTCCTGCCCCGGGCCAGGCCGAGCCTCATCTTCGCGATGCCCTTGTGATTGAAGTACATGATCAGGGGAACGAGCGTCATGCCCTTGCGTTGGGTCGCGTTCCAGAGATCGGACAGCTCCTTTCTTGAGACAAGGAGCTTTCGCCTGCGGCGATCCTCGTGGCCGAACATCGCCTGCTCGTACGGCGCGACATAGGCATTGACCAGCCAGAGCTCCCCGTTCTCGACCGCAGCGTAGCTTTCAGCGATGTTCGACTGTCCGGTGCGAAGCGACTTGACCTCGGATCCCATGAGCATGATGCCGCATTCGATGTCGCTCTCGATCGCATAGTCGTGGCGCGCGCGACGGTTCTCCGCAATCACCTTGTAGTTCGGATTGTCCTTTGGCCTTGCCATGGCCGGGCCGGGATAGCGGATCCGGCCTGCCCTGTCCAGAATCAGCGACAGGCGTCCCGGGCCACGGGGACCGCAACAAGTGCCCTCGGAAAGTCCGGCAGAACAAGGCGACGCTTTCCGCCGGCCTGTGTCCCGGCAGCGTGTCAAGCAGCGTCGGCCCTGTCAAGATGCCGCCGGGCAGGCGGGTGCACTCCAGATTTTTTGGTCAGGCGGCGACGGCCTGATTCGCCTTCCAGTCGAGGAGGTCGGGCAGCCTGAGGTTCATGACGCAGCCCTTCAGCGCGAGCATGGCGTTGGCGCCCCTCCCTGACCAGCGGGTGCCGGGGCGTTTCAGCCGCAGACCGAACGTGCGGCATCCGGCCTCCACGACGCCGCTTCCGACCTGGATGCCCCGCGCCCGGCATTCGTCGTGGCGCATTCGCCCGATGTTTTTCCGGAAACAGCGGCAGCACGCGGCGACCTCCCCGTACCGGGCGCTGAACGGCTCAAGCTCCCGCACGACCTTGCCTGCCCGGCCGGCCTCGATGTCGGCCCTGACCTCCGCGAACCGCCGGTCGCGCTCCGCCCCGGTCGGCACGATCGCCCCCACGGCGGCGGCGGATTGCTCCAGGCAGTGGAAGAGATCCAGCACGAAGGTGACCTTCCGGCCGCCGAAGATCTCCCCGCACGTGCCGCGTATCCATTCCGCCCCGTCGGAGATGACGACGAGCTCCCCGGCATCGTGGAGCCCGCGACGCCTGGCCTCGCGGTCCAGGCGCGCGGCGAACGCGGAGGGCTCCCGGCTTCCGGAGGCCGCGGCCGCGCTGTCGATCAGGCAGGAGACGGACTCGCTGCCCCGGTCCTTCAGCGCCGCGCCGGTCTCCGGGTCCCGGCCCTCGGCCGTGTACACGACGGCCAGCTTCGCTTCCCTGGTTTTCGAGGTCCCGTCAGCCTGCTTTCCCCGAACCCCTCCGTCTCTTCTTTCCGCATCGGGATGCCGGTGCCGTCGATGGAGGGACACATGCGCGATTCCAGCGGCTTGCCCTCGGCCACCTCCTCGCGCTCGAAGCGCGCCGCCGCCTCGCCGAGCTTCAGGGCCCGGCGCCGCAGGGAGCTTGGGGAGGCGTCCAGCCCGGCGAGGTTCGCGACGTGGCGGCCCGCGGCCTCGAAGCCCATCAGCTGAACGGTCTCCGCCATGACGCTCTCCATCCCCGGCGTGACCGTCCCGCCCTCCAGCCCCATCGCCCGGTCCAGCGCGAAGCGTCCCCCGCCGCAGGAGCCGCAGCGGAAGTGCGACCGCTCCACATCGACCCGGCCGAGCCTGGTCGAGGCAAGGACTTCGACGTCACCGAATGCCGGGCCGTCGGCCTGCCGCAGCTCTCGCACTCCGGCGCCGGCAGCATCGCCTCCAGCCGCTCCGGCAGCGTCTTCAGGACCGCCGCGCCGCCGCCCGGCGAGGCGTCCCGGAGCGCCCGCTCCACGGCGTCCAGGTCGGGGGCGCCCGACTGCCCGGGTCCGCCGCCAGCCGCGGAAGCAGGGGACCGAACTCCGCCGGGACCGCCCCGGCGATGTCATGCTCCGGACCGTCGCCCGCGACGTCGCGGCTCCGCACCTCGCCGCCCTCGATCCAGTGTCGGGTGAACCCGCCGTCATGCGCGCGCACCAGCGGCGGATGCACCCTCGCCTCGTCCTCCGTCAGTCCCTCAAGATACGCAACCGCGTCCGGATGCCTGTGAAACCGCCCGTCCCCGTCACCTGCCATGGCTCCCGCTCCCTTTGCCTGCCCGTGAAAGCGCGCCGCCGGCCGGTTCACCCGGCTCCTGCACGACGCAACACGAAAATAACGGATCGGAACCGCCGGGTCAAAAAAACCCCCGTTCCACTCTGAAGTGCAACACCTGATGCAGTGTTCCTGGTCGTTCGGCGACACATGATGTTGCGAATCGGCCAGGCGGCGACGACAGTCCCTGTGATGAAGCAAGGAGACTGTCATGCCCGAGGGCCATCGCCACCTGACCTATGCGGAACGCTGCCAGATCCACGCCCTGAGGAAAAGCGGGCTTTCCGGCCCGGCGATCGCCCGCCAGCTCGGCCGCGACCGCACGACGGTCTGGCGCGAGGTGCGGCGCAACTCCGGCAGGCGCGGCTACCGCCACAAGCAAGCCCAGCGCAAGGCGGACAGGCGCCGCAGCGCGGCCTCGTCGGTGGCGCGCAAGATGACGCCGGAGCTGTGGCGCATGGCGGAGGAGCGGCTGGCCGAGGGCTGGAGCCCCGAGCAGGTCAGCGGGCGCCTCCGCAAGGAGGGCGCGCCGATGGCGGGGCGGCAGTGGATCTACGAGCGCATCCACGCCGACCGGAAGGCCGGCGGCGGTCTCTGGCGGCATCTCCGCCGCCGCGGGAAGAAGCCGAACCGGAAGGGCGGGGCCCACGCGGGCCGCGGCCGCATCCCGGGCCGGGTGGACATCTCCGAGCGCCCGGACGTCGTGGAGGCGAAGGAACGGGTCGGCGACCGGGAGGCGGACACGAATCAACGGCAAGGGCACCGGCGGCGCGTTTGTCTCCCTGGTGGACAGGGCGTCCAGGCACACGCTGCTCGAAAGGGTCGAGAGGAAGACGGCGGACGCGGTCGGCTCGGCCATGACCGGCATGCTGGGCCCTCTCCCCGTGCACACGGTCACCGCGGACAACGGCAAGGAGTTCGCGGGCCATGCCAGGGTGGCCGAGGCGCTGGGCGCGGGGTTCTTCTTCGCGCGGCATTGCCACTCCTGGGAGCGCGGCCTGAACGAGCACGTGAACGGGCTGGTGCGGGAGTGGTTCCCGAAGGGCACGGACTTCCGCAAGGTGACGGACGCAGAGGTGCAGGCCGTCCAGGACCGCCTCAACGCGCGGCCGCGCAAGGCGCTGGGCTACCTCACCCCGTCCGAGGCCTTCCACCAGGCGCAGCCGCCCTGAGGGGGCCGTTCCGGGGCCGCCGGGGGCGGCTCCGAGGGGAGATGCGCGCTGTCCGCGGCCCGCCGTCCTCCGGTCGGGCTCCGCCCTCCCTGCGTCCGGCGGGCCGCGGACAGCGCCCGGCAGGGCTTGCACCGCCCCGGAAGACTGGCTACGCCTCCCGGTGAAGGGACCGCCGCCGCTCGGGCTTCGCCCCTCGCTGGCTGATGTTGCACTTCAGAGTGGAAGCGGCGAAATTGAACTACACCCCCGGGCAGGCTCGGTCTGGATGCGCTCCCGGCTCACCCGAAGACAAAGGCATTTGCCTGCAGATTCTCCTGACATGGCGATTGCCCTGCCGCCTGGAACCCGGGAGGACCCTGCCCTCGGACACCCGGCGCCTCTTGACATGAACGTCGCGGACTTCACGTCGCTCCGATCCCGGAGGCCGCCGATCGCATTGGGGATTGTCCGGTGCAGATGCCATGCGAGGACTTCCATGCCGCCCGGCTTTGTGTGTCTTCGCCGGCGACCTCGTCGAAGGAAGCGCCCATCCTGTCGCCGATTTGAACAGCCATGCCCATGACGGCCTCCATGGTCACGTCTTTTGGGTTTGTCGAACTTGGCCGTTTCGCCAACGATCCCGGGCATTTCCTCGACAGGCGCGCCGACGGGCTCTTCGGGACGCCGGCCTTCAGGGAACGGGGCTGTGCAGATCGTTGTTGTCTTGCTTGCGTGAACGGCATGCAGGTGCGAGGCTGGAAAGGAAAATCAGCTAGGTCGCAGCGGAAAGGCCGTCATTCCCATGGTGTCAGGATACCGGGCATGAGCATCAGCGTACAGGGGGTTTCAAAGTCCTATGGCCCCCAAGCAGCGGTGAACGCAGTTTCTTTCGAAGTTCCGAGCAATGCGCTGTTCTGCGTCGTTGGTCCGTCCGGCTGCGGCAAGACCACGTTGCTGCGTCTCGTCGCCGGACTCGAAGTGCCTGACCATGGCCGCATTCTGCTCGGGCAGGCCGTTGTGGCGTCCGAGGATCAGTTCGTTCCACCGGAAGAGCGGCAGGTCGGCGTTGTCTTTCAGTCCTATGCGCTTTGGCCGCACATGACGGTCACCGAAAACGTGGCCTTTCCCTATGAGGCCCAGAGCACGCCGCGCGCCGAAGCGTTGCGCCGCGCGGCGGATCATCTCAAGGCAGTCGCGCTTCTCGACCTTGCCGAGCGCCGTCCCGAGGCGCTTTCCGGGGGCCAGCGCCAGCGCGTCGCCTTGGCGCGCTGTCTTGCCGGTTCGGCCAGGACGATCCTGATGGACGAGCCGCTGGCCAATCTGGATCCGCACCTCAGGAGCGCGATGGAGACCGAATTGCGGGCCTTTCACGACCGTTCGGGCGTCACCACTCTCTACATTACCCATGACCAGCGCGAGGCGATGGCCCTTGCCGACGTCATGGCGGTCATGTCAGACGGGCAGCTTCAGCAAATGGGCGCGCCTCAGGACATCTACGCGCGCCCTGCGAATGAGATGGTGGCGCGCTTCATCGGCCGCGGGACCGTTGTCGAGGCTGACCTTGACGGAACGCGCGCCAGCATACTCGGCCAGGACGTTCCTGTCGCCGGATCCGGGCAAGGCCGGCGCCGGATCCTCCTGCGGCCGGGGGATTTCACCGTTGCCGATGAGGGCTGGCCCGGGGCAATCGCCTCCGTACAGTACCGCGGCGGCTGCTGGGAGGCGTCTGTCGAGGGATCCGGCGTCCTGGAACCGCTCAAGCTGGACTTCGACCGCCCCGTTCGCATGGGCGAGACCGTGCGGCTCCGGATTGCGGGCGGATGGGTCTTGCCGGCCTAAAGCCGCCAGGGCACGACGCCGGGCGGTGCGCGACGGCCGAGACGGTCCAGCGCGATCATCAACAGGACAGTCACAAGCACCGTGACGGCCGACATGGCGGAGGCAAGGGTCGTGTATCCGCCATCCTCGTAATTGAAGATCGTCGTCCCGATTGTTTCGTTGCCGCTCGACCAAAGCAGCGTCGATACCGTCACCTCGTTGTACGCTGTCAGAAAAACCAGGATGGCGCCCGAAGTCGCCGCAGGCAGGAGCAAGGGGGCCGAGATCCGAAGCATGCGACGGAAATAGCCGGCACCGGCAATGCGCGCCGCTTCGTCGAGCGCCGGGTCGACCTGCAGGGACGCGGCGCTGACCGGCTTCAACGCAATGGAGAAGAACGCGCAGAGGTAGGCCAGCAGAATGATGGTCAGGGTGTTGTAGATGGAGATGCCAAGCCCCGGAATCGGCTTGATGAAGGCGAGGATGAACGCGACTGAAATCACCAGCCCGGGAATGGCGTAGGTCATCTCGGTCAATACTGACATCCCGGTTGCGGCCCGTCGGATGCCCCGGGTCCCGGAGGCGGAGAACCGCGCCACGAAAACCGCAAGGAAGGCGATGATCACGGCGGCGGCGGCGGCAACGATGGTTGAGTTCAGGAAAGCGCGCACCGTCACGGACTGGCGGAACAGGATCTCCGCGAAGTTCTGGACCGTGAACGTGTCGGGGCTCAGCGGGACTCCGTAGGTCGGGATCAGTGAGGTGGCAATTAGCGCTGACAATGGCAGCGCCAGCGTGGCGAGAATGGAAAGGGCCATGCCGGCCTCGACAAGAACGCCCGCATGACCGAGCGCGATGTTGAGCGGCGGTTGCGGCGGACCGATGAGCGCGTTTCGCTGTCGCTGCGACATCCAGATCTGCAGCAGCACCGCAGCAACGGCGACGACCGCGATCAGCGCCGCGATGGCTGCCATGTCCGCCAGCACCGATGGCCCGAAGCTCGCCAGGCGTTGCCATATCAAGACCGGCAGCGTGGTGTAGCGCGCGGGAATGCCCAGCAGCGCCGGTATGCCGAAATTGCCCAGCGCCGAGACGAAGGCCAGTGCATAGGCAGCGATCACGCTTGGCGCGAGAAGCGGCAAGACAATGCGACGGAGCATCCGGCCGGGTCTTGCACCTGAAACGCGGGCGGCATCGGACAGTTCGCGCGGCAGGCTCCGAAGTGCGGCGAGAATCACGAGAAAGACCAGCGGGGCGTGCTGCACGCCGAGAAGCAGAATGACGCCCTCGCGCGAATAGAGCGGATGGGTCGAGCCAATTTCGGGTGCGATGCCGAGGGTTTGCAGCAATGTCGAGGAAGGCCCCAGCGCCTGTATCCAGGCAATGGCGGTGACGTGCGGCGGGATCATCATCGGAACGAGCAGCAGGAAGGTGTAGATGCCTTTGCGCGGGAGATCGGTCAGGCCGATGACGAGTGCCGCCGCAGTGCCCCCGGCCAACGCCAGCGCGGCGGAGATCAGGCCGCTTTCGAGAGAGTTCCAGAGCGCCCGGGGCACCGAACGGCTGTCAAGGGCGTCCAGGATCGGGCCGGGGCCGTCGCCGACGGCGACCTCCAGCAGGAGTGCAAGCGGAAAGACGAACAGGAAAAGCCCGAGGCAGATGAATGCGGCGAGGGTCGCTCCCTCGCCGCTTCTGGCAAGCCGCGGCATCGACTAGCCGCCGAATATCTCCGCGAACCGCGCCTTGTTCGCCTCGTCCTCGGCCAAGGCCCTGGCGGGGTCGAATTCCAGGAGCTTGATCTCGGACAGCGGCGGGAAGCCTTTCGGAGGGGCGATGTCCGGATGCGCGGGCAGATAGCCCATGTCCGCGGCCAGCTGCTGGCCGGCAGGCGAGATCAGGAAGTCGACGAAGGCCTTCGCGGCCTCCGGGTTCCGCGCGGTCGAGAGGATTGCCACTGGCTCCGTCACGGCCGAGACGCCTTCTTCGGGAAACACGAACTCGACCGGTGCGCCGTTGAGCTTGTTGCGGATCGGCAGGAAGTCGACGACGAATCCGTAGAGCTTCTCACCGCCCGCGACCGCCTTGTAGGTGCCGCCGTTGCCGCCTTGCGGGTTGGCGCCTTGGTCGGCAAGGCCTTCGTAGTAGGCCCAGCCCAGGTCGGGATGCGACGTGATCGAGGCCATGTGGATCGTGGCCGCGCCAGACGTCAGCGGCGAAGGCATGGCCAGCTTGCCCTTGGCCTCTTCCGCGAGGAGATCCCTGTAGGACGTGGGGACCATCGATGCGCCGGTGTTGTAGACGATGCCGGTGGTGATGAGCTTGGTCGAAAAGTAATGGCCTTCGTCGTCCATGAGCGCCGGGTCATATGCCGAAACGTCTGCCTCTGGATACCCCATCAGCCGTCCCTCGGCTTCCAGCGCCTCCATCGTCACCATGTCTGCGATCAGCAGGACGTCAGGCTGGGGCGCGCCGGCTTCGAACTCGGCACGAAGCTTCGCCATGACCTTTGTGGTGCCGTCCCGGATCCATTCGATCTCGACGTCCGGATGCTTCGCGGCGAACGCGTCAACCGTCTGCTGCGCGTCGGCATTGGGCTGCGACGTGTAGAGGACGAGCCGGCCTTCGACTGCGAATGCCGAGGTGGCGAATGCCGCTGCCGCGGCAATGATCGGGAGTGTTCTGAGCATGTGCGTCTCCATTGGAATTGAGCCACGCCCGATGGGCGCAGCAGTGTCGAGTCAGTTCATGCGAGGCGTGCAGGCCAGCTCTGGCGCGCGGCCAGGCAGGATTCCGGTCTTCGGGCCGCGCGCATCACTGCAGTCCTTGGAGGCCGCGGCCATCACGCCTGTCCTTGCGGCTGCAAGCCATCATCAGGCCATCTCTCCCGAGATGGCGTCAACCGCCTCGGCCGCTGCGCGCCGGGTGGCGGCGGCCTTGCGCGGGCCAGAGATCCTGACAGAAGGCTTGCGTGGCGCCGCGCCGGGTTCGGGGCTCCCGCCAGCCATTGCATGCGAGCGCCTGAGCCTGCCGCAGACGGCCTGCGCTTCCGGCGATGGGCGTGAAGAGAGGCTGCCAACCGAGATTTCCTTTTTGCAAAGGCGTCGCGCGTCCTGATCATCGAGACAGTCCAGCCAGAGTGAAACACGACTCACTCCCCCTGATGCAAGACCATGAGCACAGAACCATGACACTTTGCCGGACGCACCACGCACCTGAGGGTCGCCGGGCAGCCGTTTCCCGCATTTGACCCGCATGTGCTGACATCGCAAGGGGGTCTTGTTCCGTCATGCATCAAGCTCGGTGCCCGCGAGGCTTGGCCGAAAGGCCGTCTCAGGAAATCGAGGTGGCGGAAATGGCCGGACTGTGACGCGAAGATCGATGCGGAATCGGCTTGGTTCGGCTCAGGCAGGCTCCTTGGCGCGGCTGGCCGAAGCCTGCCGGCTGTGCGGGCCGCGGCAGCAGGAATCCAGGCGCCAATGCGCACGGCCTGCGTGACAGTGCCGTCGCTTGTGCGCGCGGCACAGCCGCGGACGCTGACGGCTCCGCGACATCGCACGCAGGTGCCCGGGTTTCGGGAAGCTGCAGGAAAGAAGCAGCCTATTTCAGGACGCCGGCTCCGTCCATGGCTTCGCGAATCGCGTTTCTGGCCGGTTCGCTCGGGGCCATGATTGGCAGGCGAACCTCCTCGCTGCATCGGCCCAGCAGCGAAAGCCCGTACTTTGCGCCCGCCAGCCCGGGATCCATGAAGATCGAGACATGCAGCGGCATCAGCAGGTCGGTGATCTCGAGCGCCGTCCTGTAGTCGCCCTCCAGGGTGGCGGCCTGCATGCGCGCGCAGAGCTCGGGCGCAACGTTCGCGGTCACGCTTATGCATCCCGTTCCGCCGTGGGCGTTGAATCCAAGTGCGGTCGCATCCTCGCCTGAAACCTGGACGAAATCCTTGCCGCAGGCCATCCGCTGCTTCGGCACGCGCGACAGGTCGCCGGTGGCGTCCTTCACGCCGACCACGCGCGGCAGCTTCGACAGCCTCGCCATGGTCTCCACGGACATGTCGACCGCCGAGCGGCCGGGGATGTTGTAGATCAGGATCGGCAGCTCGGCCGAATCGTGCATCTCCCTGAAATGCCGGTAGAGGCCTTCCTGCGACGGCTTGTTGTAATAGGGCGTGACGACAAGCGCCGCATCGGCGCCGACCAGCGCGGCATGCCGCATGAGGCGGATGCCCTCTTCCGTGCTGTTCGATCCCGTCCCGGCGATCACCGGCACCCGGCCGTGGGCGGACTTCACGACCTCCTCGACCACCGCTTCATGCTCTGAATGCGAAAGCGTCGGGCTTTCGCCCGTCGTGCCGACGGCGACCAGGCCTGCCGAGCCGCTCTCGATCTGCCATTCCACCAGCGACCTGAGCGCCTCGATGTCCAGCGTCCCGTCCCTGAACGGGGTCACAAGTGCCGGGATCGATCCCTGGATCATGGCTCGTCTCCGCTGCGCCGTGATGCGAAATCCGCGCGACCCGCGCAATCTACAGTTGGCCCGGTGAATTGCCAAGGCGGCCCCGAAGTGCTTTCATGCGGATGCCGTGGGCCACGAGAGAGCGGATCGAGTCTATGTTAAAGGCCCTGGTTGCGGCAATCCTCCTGAGCGCGTGGGCGACGTCCGGCCTTGCCCAGACAAGCGCCGAGATCGCAAGCTACAAGCGCGCGGCCGGCGCCGTCAAGGCGGGCGACTGGGACGCGGCCCGCGCCGAAGCGCGGCGTGCGGGCCCGGTCGCCAGAGACATCATAGAATGGCGGCGGTTCCGTGCGAGCGAAGGCGATTTCGCTTCGGTCCGGAAGTTCCTTGCCCGCCGCGCGGACTGGCCCGGCCTGAAGCTTCTGCGTCGCAGGTCCGAGACCAGCGTTCCCGTCGGAAGCCGCCCTCTCGAGGTCATCGACTTCTTCTCCGGGCATCCGCCCCAGACGGGCGCGGGCGCGCGCGCCCTGATCGCAGCCTACCGTGCAAGGGGCCTTCATTCCAGGGCCGCGGCCGAGGCGGTGCGGGTCTGGCAGACGATGCTCGTTGAGCGGGAGGATGAGGAAGCGCTCCTCCGGGACTACGGGAATGCGCTAAGGGCGCATCACGAGACCCGGCTCGACATGCTGCTTTGGCGCGGCGCCGCGCGGGACGCCGAGCGAATGTACCCGCTGGTCAGCGAGGGCTGGGCGGCTCTCGGAAGGGCGCGCGTGGCCCGGCGCGAGGACCGGGACGGCGCAGACGCCCTGATCGGAAAGGTGCCCCGAAGCCTTCGCGATCATCCTGGCCTGGCTTTCGAGACCATGCAGTGGCGGGCGCGGCGCGGCGACACCCTGGAAGCCGCCGCCCTGCTTCTGCGGGCGGGAGAGGACGGCCTTGGACGGCCTGCCCGCTGGGCGGGGTGGAGAAGGTCGCTGGCACGTCGCCTGATGCGCGAGGGCAAGGCCGAACAGGCTTATGGGGTTGCCTCTCGGCACGGGCTGCAAGAGGGATCGAGCTATGCCGACCTGGAGTGGCTGTCCGGCTACCTGGTGCTGACCCGCATGAACGACGGGCAGGCCGCGCTGCGTCACTTCAGGCGCTTCCGGAATGCCGTGAACACGCCCATCTCCCTCGGCAGGGCGGGCTATTGGGAAGGACGGGCCCGCGAATCGCTGGGAGACCTGGAGGGCGCGAGGCGCGCCTATGCCGCGGGAGCTAGGCATCAGACGAGCTTCTACGGCCTGCTGGCGGCCGAAAGGGCGGGCATCCCCCTTGATCCGGCGCTGGGAGGCGAGGAGGCGTTTCCGGCATGGACCCGCACCGCGCTGGCGCGGAGTTCGGTTTTCGCGGCAGCGCGGTTCTTCATCGCGTCGGGTGAACGTGACAGGGCTGAGCAGTTCGTCAAGCACATGGCCGAGACCCTGTCACGGGACGAGATCGGAAGCCTCGGGGCATACGTGCTGGCGGCGAACGAGCCGCATCTCTCGGTGGCCATTGCCAAGCAGGCCGCCAGGCGGGGAATCGTGCTGCCAGGGATCTACTTTCCCGTCGTGCGGACGGGCATCTCCGATTTCCCCGTGCCGAGGGAGCTCGTGCTTGCCATCACGAGGCAGGAAAGCGAATTCGACCCCGCCGTCCGGAGCCGGGTGGGCGCGCTGGGCATCATGCAGCTGATGCCTGACACCGCGCGGGAGGTCGCCGCATCTCTGGGCATGCCCTACAGCGGCGGCCGGATGCTGTCGGATCCGCAGTACAACACGCGGCTGGGAACCGCCTACCTGGACGAGCTGCTCGAAAGGTATGACGGCAACATCGTGCTGGCTGCGGCGGCGTACAACGCCGGGCCGGGGCGCGCGGACCGCTGGACCGCCTCGCTGGGCGATCCCAGGCGCAGCGACATGGTCGACTGGATCGAGCGCATTCCCTTCAACGAGACGCGCAACTACGTGATGCGCGTTGCCGAGGGAATGCTGGTCTACCGGGCCAGGCTTCACGGAAGGTTCGGTCCCGTGACCCTGAGCCGGGAGATCGCGCGCTGGCCGGGGCATGAACGGGCGGTCCGGAGCGGCGGTTCCGGACGGGCGGCGGTTCGGCCGCGGCTTCGGCCGGCGTCCCTGACCGACTGAGACGCTCGTCCGGATCCGCGCGATGCCTCGTGGCGCCGGTCCCGGATGCATGGCAGGCCCGGCGTCCCCTTGCAGGCATTCAGCGCAGCGACCGTCCCTTGATGATCGCGTCCGGTCCGAACCTCTCGCGTATCCTGTCCGACGCGCGCTCGGCCGCAGCCCGGATGCGCGCCCCCGGGTCCAGGAGACCGCCTCCGGCATCCGTTTCCGGCGCGGCCCCGAGACGGGAGATGCCGATGCCAAGCAGCCGGTACGGGCCCCCGTCGCCGACCTGGTCGAAGAGCGTCCGTGCGGTGCCGTAGATCCGGTCCGCGACCTGCGTGGGTTCCGGAAGGCCGGACTGGCGCGTCAGCAAGCGGTGATCGGCGCGCTTCAGCTTCAGCGTGACCGTGCGTCCCGCCAGGTTCCCGGCCTTCGCCCGGTCCGACACCTTCCCGGCGAGACGCCAAATGTGGCCGTCAAGGATGCCGGGATCCCCGGTGTCTTCCGCGAAAGTTATTTCGTTCGAGATCGACTTGACCTGCGCCATCGGCAGGACGGGCCTGTGGTCCTCCCCGCGGGCAAGGCGGTAAAGGCGTTCGCCGAAGCTTCCGAAGCGCGCGGCCAGGTCCTGCCGGTCCCAGCGACGCAGGTCCGAGAACGTGCGTATTCCCGCCTCTTCCAGGGACGCCTGCGCCTTGCGGCCGACTCCCTGGGCGAGGCCTATGCGCTGCGCGCCCAGAAAGCTGGCCGTCTCCGCGCGGCCGATCACGGAAAACCCCCTTGGCTTGTCCTGGTCGGATGCCACCTTGGCGAGGAACTTGTTGTGGCTGAGGCCGATCGAGCCGGACAGTCCGAGCTCCCTCTCCATGCGCTTCGCAAGGCCGGCGAGCAGGATCGCCGGAGGTTCGCCGTGCAGCCGCTCCGTCCCGGTCAGGTCGATGAACGCCTCGTCCAGGGACAGGGGCTCGACCGCCGGGGTCAGGGCTTCCATCATCGCGCGTATCCGGCGGCTGGCATCGACATAGGCTGCCATTCGCCCCTTCAGCACCACGGCGTCCGGGCAAAGCTTCAGCGCCTGGAACATCGGCATGGCTGAACGGACACCCTTGATGCGGGCGATGTAGCAGGCCGTCGACACCACGCCGCGCCTGCCGCCGCCGATGATGACCGGCTTGTCGTTCAGCCCCGGGTTTTCCCGCTTCTCCACGCTGGCATAGAAAGCGTCGCAATCCACGTGCGCTATCGAAAGGTCGAAGAGCTCGGGATGCTCGATGATCCGCGGCCGGCCGCATTCCGGGCAGCGGGAACCGGATCCGAATCTCGTCAGGCAATCGCGGCAGAGCGCGGGCATGTGCGGAGGATACCGAATCGCGGTCGCCGGCGACAGGACCGTTCCGCGACGAATGCCGCCCTGACACGGCAGGCTCCGGAACGGGGGCGGGCGAATCGGTGATCCTGGGGCAAGGAGGCCTGCGAAAGTCCCGCCGCTTCCACTCTGAAGTGCAACATCAGCCAGCGAGGGGCGAAGCCCGAGCGGCGGCGGTCCCTTCACCGGGAGGCGTAGCCAGTCTTCCGGGGCGGTGCAAGCCCTGCCGGGCGCTGTCCGCGGCCCGCCGGACGCAGGGAGGGCGGAGCCCGACCGGAGGACGGCGGGCCGCGGACAGCGCGCATCTCCCCTCGGAGCCGCCCCCGGCGGCCCCGGAAGGCCACCTCAGGGCGGCTGCGCCTGGTGGAAGGCCTCGGACGGGGTGAGGTAGCCCAGCGCCTTGCGCGGCCGCGCGTTGAGGCGGTCCTGGACGGCCTGCACCTCTGCGTCCGTCACCTTGCGGAAGTCCGTGCCCTTCGGGAACCACTCCCGCACCAGCCCGTTCACGTGCTCGTTCAGGCCGCGCTCCCAGGAGTGGCAATGCCGCGCGAAGAAGAACCCCGCGCCCAGCGCCTCGGCCACCCTGGCATGGCCCGCGAACTCCTTGCCGTTGTCCGCGGTGACCGTGTGCACGGGGAGAGGGCCCAGCATGCCGGTCATGGCCGAGCCGACCGCGTCCGCCGTCTTCCTCTCGACCCTTTCGAGCAGCGTGTGCCTGGACGCCCTGTCCACCAGGGAGACAAGCGCGCCGCCGGTGCCCTTGCCGTTGATTCGTGTCCGCCTCCCGGTCGCCGACCCGTTCCTTCGCCTCCACGACGTCCGGGCGCTCGGAGATGTCCACCCGGCCCGGGATGTGGCCGCGGCCCGCGTGGGCCCCGCCCTTCCGGTTCGGCTTCCTGCCGCGGCGGCGGAGATGCCGCCAGAGACCGCCGCCGGCCTTCCGGTCGGCGTGGATGCGCTCGTAGATCCACTGACGCCCCGCCATCGGCTCGCCCTCCTTGCGGAGGCGCCCGCTGACCTGCTCGGGGCTCCAGCCCTCGGCCAGCCGCTCCTCCGCCATGCGCCACAGCTCCGGCGTCATCTTGCGCGCCACCGACGAGGCCGCGCTGCGGCGCCTGTCCGCCTTGCGCTGGGCCTGCTTGTGGCGGTAGCCGCGCCTGCCGGAGTTGCGCCGCACCTCGCGCCATACCGTCGTGCGGTCGCGGCCGAGCTGGCGGGCGATCGCCGGGCCGGAAAGCCCGCTTTTCCTCAGGGCGTGGATCTGGCAGCGTTCCGCATAGGTCAGGTGGCGATGGCCCTCGGGCATGACAGTCTCCTTGCTTCATCACAGGGACTGTCGTCGCCGCCTGGCCGATTCGCAACATCATGTGTCGCCGAACGACCAGGAACACTGCATCAGGTGTTGCACTTCAGAGTGGAACGGGGGTCCGGAATGGCCTGAATCGCCCCTGACAGGCGCAAGGCCTGTTTCAGCCAGATCTTCGGCAATGGGTCATTTTGAAATCGCGTTCGCGACGCCCGGGTGCCTAGGGCCCGTTGACACTCATGTCGCCGCGACCACGCCGGCGACGAGGCGATCCCGGCGGCAAAGCTCGCGTCGGTCTTGTCGTACCGGGTCGCGATCGCACGGAACTCCCTGGTCTTCGCGAAGAGGCTCTCCACCAGGTGCCGCCAGCCGTAGACCTCCCGGTCATGCGCCCGCGGCACCGTCCGGCTCCGCTTCGACGGGACCGCCGCCTCCGCCCCGCGTTCCGCCAGGTCCTCCAGCAGCCAGTCCGCGTCGAACGCCTTGTCGCCGACGAAGGCCCCGAACGCCAGGCCGCCGGGAAGCCCCGGCACCCCCTTGAGGTCGTGCGCCTGGCCGGGAAGGATCCTGAAGCGGACCAGATAGCCGAGCGCGTCCACGACGGCCACGACCTTGCTCGTCAGGCCGCCTCTGGAACGACCGATCCCCTGGCTCGAGGTCCCCCTTTTGCGCCGGACGCCTTCTGATGCGCCTGGACGACCGTGCCGTCGACGAACACCCACTCGAGGTCGAACTCCTCCGACAAGGCGTTGAAAACGCGTTCGAATACCCCCGAAAGCGCCCAGCGCCGGAACCGCTTGAAGACGCTGTTCCAGTTCCCGAACCGCGCGGGGAGGTCGCGCCACGGCGACCCCGTGCGGAACCGCCAGAGCACCGCCTCCATGAAAAGGCGGTTGTCCGCCGCCGTGCCGCCGGGATCGGACTTCTTGCCCGGCAGCATGTCCTCGATCCGCGCCCACATGGCGTCGGTCAGAACCGTCCTGTCTGCATTCATGATGTCACCTGTTTCCTGCCCGTGCCGCCGTTCCGGCGGTCATCGGGGAAGGAAATGGCATGGAAGCGGGCGATTCGCAAGGCAACTGTCAACGGGCCCTAATTTCACCAACGACCAGCCCAATGCCATTCCAAAGCAGCCGGTCAGTGTCCCTGCTTCTCATGGTCCTGCACTCCTTCCAGACCGGCACGAATCCGGGGCGGTTGCCATGAGGCAGGCCGCCGCGATGTTCGTCTTGACCATGACAGGCTCCTTTCCTGTGTCGCGCCCGTGAAGAGAGCACGCAGCCTCCGCGACACCAACCAGCTTGCCAAGCACATCGTCGATCTTGCAACGGGACAGGCTGAGGACGAGCCAGGGGCGAAGAACCCCGCCAACATGCGCAGGGGCGAAGCGAACGCCAAGGCAAGGGCCATTTCCATGATGCCGGCCCAACGCTCGGAACATGCCCGCCGGATGGCTGAGGCACGATGGGGACAAACGTGCCGGAGGGCACATGAAAGGCGGAGCAGTCATTCCTCGCTTCCGAACACGGAATCCGGGCCACTTTTGGTCATTGGACGTCAGCGCGCAAACCGCGTATCCTCGGGGCGACGCAGCGAAGCGACAGGCATGAAAATGGACATTCCAGGAACCGTCTCCTTGTCCGGAGGCGCGCTCACGGCGCTTCTGCTGGCGGCATTCGTGCTGCTGTGCGTCTTTCTCGGCATCCGGATCGTGCCTCAGTCCGAGAAGCATGTGGTCGAGCGCTTTGGGCGCCTGCGCACGGTCCTCGGCCCGGGCATCAACCTGATCGTGCCGTTTCTCGACAAGGTCCGCCACAGGATCTCGGTCCTCGAGCGGCAGCTCCCCAATGCCAGCCAGGACGCGATCACGGCGGACAACGTGCTGGTGCAGGTCGAGACCAGCGTCTTTTACCGGATCGTCGCGCCCGAGCGGACGGTGTACCGCATACGTGACGTGGACGGCGCGATATCCACGACCGTTGCGGGCATCGTTCGCGCCGAAATAGGAACCCCCGTTCCACTCTGAAGTGCAACACCTGATGCAGTGTTCCTGGTCGTTCGGCGACACATGATGTTGCGAATCGGCCAGGCGGCGGCGACAGTTCCTTCGTTGCGAGAAGGAGACCGTCATGCCCGAGGGCCATCGCCACCGGCCTCATGCGGAACGCTGCCAGATCCACGCCCTGAGGAAAAGCGGGCTTTCCGGCCCGGCGATCGCCCGCCAGCTCGGCCGCGACCGCACGACGGTATGGCGCGAGGTGCGGCGCAACTCCGGCAGGCGCGGCTACCGCCACAAGCAAGCCCAGCGCAAGGCGGACAGGCGCCGCAGCGCGGCCTCGTCGGTGGCGCGCAAGATGACGCCGGAGCTGTGGCGCATGGCGGAGGAGCGGCTGGCCGAGGGCTGGAGCCCCGAGCAGGTCAGCGGGCGCCTCCGCAAGGAGGGCGAGCCGATGGCGGGGCGTCAGTGGATCTACGAGCGCATCCACGCCGACCGGAAGGCCGGCGGCGGTCTCTGGCGGCATCTCCGCCGCCGCGGCAGGAAGCCGAACCGGAAGGGCGGGGCCCACGCGGGCCGCGGCCGCATCCCGGGCCGGGTGGACATCTCCGAGCGCCCGGACGTCGTGGAGGCGAAGGAACGGGTCGGCGACCGGGAGGCGGACACGAATCAACGGCAAGGGCACCGGCGGCGCGCTTGTCTCCCTGGTGGACAGGGCGTCCAGGCACACGCTGCTCGAAAGGGTCGAGAGGAAGACGGCGGACGCGGTCGGCTCGGCCATGACCGGCATGCTGGGGTCCCTCCCCGTGCACACGGTCACCGCGGACAACGGCAAGGAGTTCGCGGGCCATGCCAGGGTGGCCGAGGCGCTGGGCGCGGGGTTCTTCTTCGCGCGGCATTGCCACTCCTGGGAGCGCGGCCTGAACGAGCACGTGAACGGGCTGGTGCGGGAGTGGTTCCCGAAGGGCACGGACTTCCGCAAGGTGACGGACGAGGCCGTGAAGGCCGTCCAGGACCGGACGGACGCACGTCCGAGGAAGGCGCTGGGCTACCTCACCCCGTCCGAGGCCTTCCTACCCGGGCGCAGCCGCCCTGAGGGGGCCTTCCGGGGCCGCCGGGGGCGGCTCCGAGGGGAGATGCGCGCTGTCCGCGGCCCGCCGTCCTCCGGTCGGGCTCCGCCCTCCCTGCGTCCGGCGGGCCGCGGACAGCGCCCGGCAGGGCTTGCACCGCCCCGGAAGACTGGCTACGCCTCCCGGTGAAGGGACCGCCGCCGCTCGGGCTTCGCCCCTCGCTGGCTGATGTTGCACTTCGGAGTGGAAGCGGCGGAAAGATGGAGCTGGACGAGGTGCAGGCAAACCGCGCGGCCCTGATCGCGACCATAAAGGACGGCGTGGAAGAGGCCGTGGTGAACTGGGGAATCGAGGTGACCCGCGCCGAGATCCTGGATGTCGACCTTGACCAGGCCACCCGTGACGCCATGCTCCAGCAGCTGAACGCCGAACGGGAGCGCCGCGCCCAGGTGACGCTCGCGGAAGGCGAGAGACGTGCGGTGGAGCTTGCGGCCGATGCGGATCTCTATGCGGCCGAGCAGGCGGCCAAGGCGCGTCGCGTCCAGGCGGACGCGGAAGCCTACGCGACCGCCGTCGTCGCGCGGGCGATCCAGGACAACGGGCTGGAGGCCGCGCGGTACCAGGTCGCCCTCAAGCAGGTCGAAGCGCTGAACGCTCTCGGCGGCGGCGAGGGAACGAGCACGATCATCGTGCCGGCCAGCGCGATCGAGGCCTTCGGCGACGCCTTCAGGATGCTGAAAGGGAAGGCGCCGTGACGTTCTGGTCGCTTTGGTGGGCCTGGATGGCCGGCGCGCTGGTCCTGGCGATCCTTGAGGTCCTTGTGCCGGTCCAGGTGCTGCTCGGCTTCGCCGTCGGCGCGGCGGCGGTCGGGATCGCCCTGCTGGCCGGCATCCCCGGCCTCGCCGGATCCCTGCCGGCTCTCTTGCTGACCTTCGCCGTCGCGTCGCTCCTGGCGTGGATGCTCGTGCGCCGCCTCATGGGAATCCGTGCTGGGCAGGTGAAGCATTTCGACCACGACATCAACGAGGACTGAAGGTCCTGACGGGCGCGCCCTCCCGGCGCCGGCCGTCCCGCCCGTTCCCGAAGGCCCGCCGCCGGCGCCGGACTACTCCGTGGAAAGGATGCTTCGTGCGCGTGGCGCCCGGGTGGTTGCCGGAGTCGACGAGGCGGGACGGGGCCCCCTGGCGGGCCCCGTGACCGCCGCGGCGGTCGTGCTTGACGCCAGCGCCCTTCCTGCCGGGGTCAACGACTCGAAGAGGCTTGGGCGGAACGCGCGCGAACGGCTTCTTGCGGAGATCATGGCCGGCGCCAGGGTTTCGGTGGCGCACGCCTCGGTCGAGGAAATCGACAGGCTGAACATCCTTCACGCGTCGCTTCTCGCCATGGAGCGTGCCGTGGCAGGCTTGCATGGCAAGCCGTGCCACGTCTTGGTCGACGGCAACGTGGTGCCCGGTTCCCTTGGCTGCGATGCGACGGCGCTGGTGAAGGGAGATGCCCGGAGCCTGTCCGTTGCGGCGGCGTCAGTCATCGCCAAGGTGACCCGCGACCGGATCATGGAGGGCCTGGCGCGGGAGTTTCCCGGCTACGGCTGGGCACGAAACGCCGGATACCCCACGAAGGCCCATCGCAAGGCGCTCGCGGACCTCGGGGTCACCCGGCATCACAGGAGATCGTTCAGGACCGTCCGGGAACTGCTCTGACGGCAGGCCGGCCCTGGCGCATGCCGAGAGGCCACGGCACGTGCCGGGCGCTCCCGCGAAGGCGCCGGGACGCGAGCCGCGGCCTTCCCGCCGTCAGCCGATCCGTCCGCGTGCGCCACCGGTCTGCGCGCGGTCCAGGAGGAAGTGGTCGAGGACGACGCTTGCCGCCATGGCCTCGGCCACGGGCACCGCGCGGATGCCGACGCAGGGGTCGTGCCGGCCCTTGGTCACGATCTCGGTCGCGACCCCGTCCCTGGTCACGGTCCTTCGAGGCTTCAGGATCGACGAGGTCGGCTTGACCGCGAACCGGACCACGATGTCCTGGCCGGTGGAGATCCCGCCGAGGATGCCGCCGGCATGGTTCGAGCCGTACACGGGACCGTCCTGTCCCATGGACATCTCGTCGGCGTTGTCCTCGCCGGCAAGCCGTGCGGCCGCCATGCCCGCGCCGATTTCCACGCCCTTCACGGCGTTTATGCTCATCATCGCCGCTGCAAGGTCCGTGTCGAGCTTCCCGTAGAGGGGTGCGCCGAGCCCCGGCGGGCATCCCCGCACCGTCACCTCGATGACCGCGCCGACCGAGGAGCCGGACTTGCGGATGCCGTCGAGATAGGGCGCCCAGTCCTCGGCGGACTTCGCGTCGGGCGTCCAGAACGGGTTGCGGTCGATCTCCGCCCAGTCGAAGCGGCCGCGGTCGATGTCCCTCCCGCCCATCGCGACCATGTAGCCGGTGACCCGGAGGTCGGGAACGAGCCGTGCGAGCGCGGCGCGCGCGACGCCGCCCGCAGCGACGCGCGCGGCCGTCTCGCGGGCGGAAGAGCGTCCGCCGCCCCTGTGGTCCCGGATGCCGTATTTCTGCCAGTAGGTGATGTCGGCGTGGCCAGGGCGGAACCTTTCGGCAATGTCCCCGTAGTCCTTCGGCCGCTGGTCGGCGTTCCGGATCATGAGCTGGATCGGCGTGCCCGTGGTCCTGCCCTCGAAGGTGCCGGACAGGATCTCGACCTTGTCCGCCTCGCGCCGCTGCGAGGTGTGGCGGCTCTGGCCCGGCCTGCGCCTGTCGAGCCAGGTCTGGATCCCCGCAGGCGCGAGCGGGATGCCGGGCGGGCAGCCGTCGACCGTCGCGCCGAGAGCGGGCCCGTGGCTTTCGCCCCAGGTCGCGACCCGGAAGAGATGTCCGTAGGTGTTGAAGCTCATGGCGCGGTTCCGTGCTTCAGGCCCATTACCCGCTCTTCCGCTTCAGGGGAAGGCGGCGCGGGCCACTTTGGCTGTCTGTCTGCGGCGCAAGCCTCCTTCCTGCCAAGCAGCCGATGGCGGCTTCGGGGACTTGCATGCCGATGCCGGGTGAGCGGTCCGGTCATGAGCGCCTGGCCTGCCGAAGGGACCGCAGGACCATTTCATTTTCGGGTCCGGCGCCTGACGTGACGGCAGGCGGGCGTGGCCGGCCCTGGCGGTGCCGGGGTCTGCCGGGGCGGTTTTCGGGGTTTCGGGCACGCCTGTGCCCCCGCGCCGTCTGGCGGCGCGTTCCGCGCGCCCTTCACGCGGCCGGGACCGGAGGATCATGTGCCGGGCGGGCCCGGGACCAGGTCGAGGGCCTCCCGGGCGCGGGCGGGCCGGTGCCGGCCGGCCTCGGGCATGCAGCCGAAGCGGCCGTCGCATCGCACGACGGCGATGGCGGCGCCGGTCAGGCAGGCGAGGCTGCGCGGCAGGTTGCGGACGTGCGCCCGGCAGCGGTCCCCGTCGCAGGTGAGGTCGCGCACGCAGTGCACGCGGCCCTCCATGGTCCGGCGGCTGCGCACCGGCCCGGGAGGCGCCTCCGGCCCGGCGCGTCCCGGGCCGGGCGAGGCGGGCGCCAGGCCGCCTCGCGGCTGCGCCCGCCGGTCCTGGGGACCTCGCGCCCGCGCCCGGCGCGGATGGCCTGGCGGCGCCCGTGAAGGGCGGACCGGCCGTCCCGTTGAGCCCCGGACAGATCGACCGCCGCGCAGCGGCGGCGCCCGGGGCGTCCGTGGCCCCTGGCGGCGGTCTCGTGCCAGGGCGCGCCGGTGAAGCCGGTCGCCCCGGGACCGTCGCGGACGGTCGCCCGGCTGTCCCTGGCCGCGGCGACGACATGGCCGGCACGGCGTCCGGGGAGGCGGCGCGCGGCCGCGTGCCGGGCGTGCATCGCGTCCATGGCGACGGCGCGGCCCGTGACGTCGAGGCCGCCGGAGAGTTCCCGGACCGCGGGGATCCCGTTGCTCCTGTCCCCGGCCGCCGCGACCGTCATCCGCCGCCCGTCCCCGGTCTGCCGCGAGGCGCCGCGGACGTCCTTGCCGTCCATGGCGGGCGGCGTGCCGGCGCCGGCCCGTCCCGGGCGGTCCGGCGGCCGACGGCCTCGTCCGGCGCGTCGGGCGGCAGGCCGGCGAGGATGTCGTGGAAGGTGGCGGTCGCGGGGGCGGCGTGGCGCTGCCTGCCCGGGCCGAAGAACGCTCCCGCCGCCTCGGGCCGCTCCTGCGGGAGCGGGGCGGCGAACCGGGCGAAGGCGGTGACGCCGCGGCAGCCGGCGAGCCGGGCCGCGACGGCGACCGCCGGCACGGTCCCGGGCGGATGGCGCCTGCCCCGGGCCTTGCGGCACCCGGGCGCCTCGCCCAGGCCTTCGAACAGCGGGGCGCCGCGTCGCCGTGCCGCCGCGCGTTCCACGCGTCCGGGATCCCGGCCCGTCGCCTCGCGGGCGTCGTCGGCGAGTCCGTGCATGAAGATCTCCCCGGGCCGGCCGTGACGGCGGAAGCGCGCGGCGCCGCCGGACCCGCGCGCGAAGCCGCGCGTCAGCCCCGGCGAGCGCCGGTTCGACGCGCGTCAGCCGGCGCCCGTGAACCGCGGGACGTCGACGAACGTCTCCGCAAGCAGGGCCGGGGCAGCCGTGCGCGGCCTCGACGTCGGCGGACAGCCGGCGCAGGCCGGGCCCGGCACGCGGGACGCCGGGCCCGGCACCCGCCGGGGCGCGGGATGACGAAGCGGGCGTTGCTGAGGCCGGGTGCAGGCGCCGGGACCGCCGGTCCGGCGACCACCCGGTCCAGCGGTCCCGCGCGGCCGGCCTGGACGCGCCCGGCTGCCGGCCGGGTCCCCCCGGTGCAGCGCGGCCCGGGCAGCAGGCCCTTGCCGACGATGCCGTGGAACCGCAGGCAGCGGCGCTCCGCGGCCAGGCGGTCCCGGAGCCGGTGCCCGCCGCGGGTCGGGCGCACCGTGACCGCGCGCAGGTCGACGGACGACTCCGGCGTCGGAAGAGCCGCCATGGCCGGCACGCTGCCACGTCAGGAACGGAATCGCCGGCCCCGGAATCACGGCGCGCCGGTCACTGGACGGACAATAAAATCGCCCTGCCCTGGAAGGGACCGGTTGACTCCCGGCACGGGGCCCTGTTTGTTCGTCAATAGAACGAACTAATGAGAAGATCGTGGCCGGCCAGTCCGTGATTTCCAGGCGAATGTCCCAGAGCGCCGTGATCCAGGCGATCGCCAGCTTTGGGCCCGTCTCCCGGGCAAGCGTCGCGAAGATCGCCGGGCTTTCGAAGCAGACGGTCTCCGAAATCGTCGCGGATCTCGAATCCGAAGGCTGGGTGCGCGCCGTCGGACGGACCGAGGGACACGTGGGCCGGCGAGCGGTCGTCTACGAGATCTCTCCCTCGGCCGCGACGGTCGCCAGCGTCGACCTTGGCGGCACCAAGGTCCGGGTCGCCCTTTGCGACCTGACCGGAATCGTTCTGGCGGAGCGTGTCGAGCCCACCGAGCGCGCCGGCGGCATGAACGTCGTGGAGCAGATTGCCCGCATGGTGCACCGGACGGTTGCGGGCCATGCGGGCTCCATCGGGGATCTGCACATCGCGGTGGTCGGCGTGCCCGGCGTTCCCGATCCCGGGAGCGGCGGGATTCTGCTGGCGCCGAACATTGCGGGAATCGACCGGATCGATCTCGCCGGCGCGCTCGGGGAGCGCCTGGGCTTCGAGGTGCTTGTCGAGAACGACGTCAACCTGGCGGCGCTGGGAGAGCACTGGCTGGGAAACCGTGGCGAAGACGACAGCCTGGCCTTCATCTCGATCGGCACAGGCATCGGCGCAGGAATCGTCGTCGCCGGGAACCTGCTGCGCGGAAGCTTCGGCGCGGCCGGGGAGATCGGATTCCTTCCCTTCGGCGCGGATCCGTTCGAGGCCGAAAGCCTGAAGGCCGGCGCGCTGGAACGGGCGGCGGCGGGTGGCGCGATCGTCGATCTCTACCGGTCGCTTTCGAATCGCGTGGCGGACGTGCCCGGCGTGTTCGACGCCGCAGGCCGGGGGGACGCCGCCGCCAAGGAGACGCTCGACAGGGTCGCGCGGCAGATTGCGCGGGCGGTGACGGCCATCCTGGCGGTCGCCGATCCTTCCGTGGTCGTCATCGGCGGCTCGATCGGATCGCGCGACGAGATCCTGGACCGGATCGTCGGGTTCGTGTCCGAGTGCTATCCGCGCGCGGTGGAGATCGGGAAGTCGCGGCTTGGCGATCATGCCACGCTCGCAGGCGGCGCGTCCGTCGCGCTGTCGCGCCTGCACCTCTCGGTCTTCGCGGAGGGCCAGAAGGGTGCCGCGATCGCCGTCCCGCCTCCCGCCATCGAGAATTTCAGGGCGCTGGCGACATGAGCGCCGCCGGGCTCGGCCTCGATCTCGCCCGGGCGCAGGACGCGAAGGCCGACATCGGGCTTCTGCGCGACTCCCTCGCGTTTGAAAGCGTGACGGGAAACGAGACGCCGTTCGCGCGGTTTCTCGAGGCGCGGCTCCAGGATCTCGGCCTCGACACGGGGCGCGGCGAATTCCTCGGCGGCCGGGAGAATGTCTGGGGCGCCCGCCCTTCCGGCGGCGAATCCGGCTCGAACCTGATGATCGTGGGTCATTCTGACGTGGTCCATGCGCGGGGCTGGAAGGAGCATTGGCAGGACGATCCGCGCGCCGACCCTTTCGCGGGCGTGGAGAGGGACGGCCAGATCTGGGCACGCGGGGCCAGCGACCTGAAGGGCGGGATCTGCGCCGCCATCGCGGGCCTCCGGCTGCTGCGGAAAGCCGGCCATGAGCTGGCAGGAGGGATCACGCTTGCCTTCGTCGGAGACGAGGAGAGCGGCGAGCCGGGCACCGGCGTCAGCGCCGGCATGAAGGATCTCGTCCGGCGCGTCGCAGCCGGTCAGGTCGCCAGGCCCGACTTCGCCGTCTATGTCGAGCCGACCGGCCTGGACGTCTACGCGGCCCAGATCGGATTCTTCATCGCCGACGTGACCGTTGCCGGGAAGTCGGCCTATTTCGGAACGCCTCGGCGCGGCGTCGACGCGCTGAAGGCGACCCATGAGCTTCTGTCGCGGATCTGGGCGCATGAGGCCGAGCTGGCCGACGGGCCGTCGCATGACCTGCTGGGACCTTCGTCCATCCTCGTGACAGGCATCGAGGGCGGAGGCCTCATCGCCGTTCCGGGCGCATGCAGGCTGTCGCTGATCCGCAAGCTTCGCCCTGGCGAGGACATGGACGAAGCCGTGTCCGCCTTCGAGGCAGCGGTGGCGGCCGCCGGGCTGGCCGACGGAATTTCCGTATCCATCGGATATCCGGCAGGGCGGGACCACGACAAGGGCGGGACGCCCGTGGAAATAGCCCGGGACACGCCCGCCGCCCTCCTGCTGCAGACCTGCGTCAGGCAGGCGCGCCCGGATGCCGGCAGGATCGGCGGCGCGCCCTACTGGTCGGAGCTGCCGTTCCTGGTCAACGAGATAGGCTGCCCCGCCGTCTATTGCGCACCGGGCGACATCGCCGTGGCCCACACCTTCGAGGAGCGCATGCGGATCGACGAATACCTCGCCGCCGTCCGGGCCTACGCTCTCTTTGCCGCCCGCTTCTGCGGCCTCACGGAAAGACGCCTTTCGCCAACATGAGGAGGAAACCATGAAGGATCTCTCGAAACGCCTTGCAGCGTCCCTGACGCTCTGCCTGGCCGCAGCCGCCGCTTCCGCCCAGACGGTCGGTCCGGGCGGCGAGTCCGCCACGCCGTCCGCCTCGGTGTTCGTGAGCGACGATCAGGTTGCGGCAGTGAAGGCCGCCAGCCACACGGCCGCCCTGCTGTGGCACGATCAGTCCGACTTCGTGAATGCCGTCACCGCCGGTGCGAGCGACGAATTCGCGCGCCTCGGGATCGAGGTCGTCGCCGTGACCAGCGCCGGCTTCGACGCCGCCAGGCAGCGCAGCGACATCGAGACCGCCCTCGCCAAGGAACCCAGCATCATACTTTCGCTGCCGCTCGACCCGGTAACGTCCGCCGCGGCGTTCGAGGAGGCGAGGGAAGCCGGGGTCGCGCTGACGTTCCTGTCCAACCTGCCGTCGGGCTACGAGCATCCCGCAGACTATGCGGCGATCGTGACCGACGACCTGTTCGAGATGGGCAGGCAGGCGGCTGACGCGCTTGCCGAAGCCATGGGCAACGAGGGCACCGTCGGCTGGATATTCCACGACGCGACCTACTACGTGACCAACCAGCGCGACAACGCGTTCAAGGCCACGATCGAGCGCGATCATCCGAACATCTCGATCGTCGCCGAGCAGGGGATCAGCGATCCCGCGCGGGCCGAGGAGATCGCCAACGCGATGCTTCTGAAGAACCCCGGCCTCGGCGGGATCTACGTGACGTGGGCCGGTCCCGCCGAGGGAGTCCTGGCCGCGCTTCGCGCCAACGGCAATTCCACGACCAAGATCGTCACGCTCGACCTGTCCGAGCCGATCGCGCTCGACATGGTCCGGGGCGGCAACGTCGTCGCGATCGTTGCCGACGAGGCATACGAGCTCGGCCGCGCCATGGCCGCATCCGCCGTTCTCGACCTGCTGGGCGAGGACGTGCCGCCGTTCGTCGTCGCGCCCGCCATCACGGTCAAGGCCGACAACGTCGTCGGGGGCTGGAAGCGGTCGCTCAACACGGACCCGCCGCCAAGCGTTGTCGGCAATTGACGCCTCGCACGCCGACGGCTGGCCGGTGCCAGCCGTCTTTCGGGCGCAGGCAGGGGAGAAGGGGCGAATCGCGCCGGGCAACGGGAGCGCCTCGATCCGCGCGATGAGCCGGTTCAATGGAGTCACCATGACAATAAGGAGTAAAGACATGCTGCATGCACTGAAGTCGCTGGCGTTCTCGTCGGTCCTTGCAATGCCGGGCGCCGCTCTTGCGGACAACCACCCCGAGACCAGGGGACCGAACGGCGAAGCGCCGACGCCGGTCGCCGGGCTCGAACTGTCCGACGCGGACATCTCGAAGGTGGCTGAAGGAGGCTACACCGCCGCACTCGTCTGGCACGAGCTCTACGACTGGTCGAATGCGGTCGCGCAGGGCGCCAGGGATGAATTCGCCCGCATGGGGATCAAGGTCGTTGCCGAGACCAACGCCGGGTTCGACACGGCGCGCCAGAAGTCGGACGTCGAGACTGTCATGGCCAGAAACCCCGCCATCATCGTTTCGCTCCCCATCGACCCTCCAACCGCTTCCGGCGTCTACGGGATCGCCCGGGATGCTGGCGTGAAGCTCGTCTTCATCGACAACGCGGTGAACGGCTTCGTCCATGGCGAGGACTACGTGACCGTGGTCTCCGCGGACCTTTTCCAGATCGGCAACAAGGCGGCGAATGCGCTGGCTGCGGCCATGGGCGAGGAGGGGACGGTCGGCTACATCTTCCACGACGCCGACTTCCCGGTCACGAACCAGCGGGACAACGCGTTCAAGTGGACGATCGAGAACGAGTATCCGAACATGGAGATCGTGATCGAGTCCGGCATGGCCGATCCGGCGAACGCCGAGGACATTGCGCGGGCGATGCTCTCGCGCAACCCTGATCTCGGCGGCATCTACACGCCATGGGCCGAACCCGCTCTCGGCGTTCTTTCCGTTCTCCGCCAGCAGGGCAACGACAGGGCCAAGGTCGTGACAATCGACCTGAACGAGCCCGTCGCGCTGGACATGCTTGGCGGCGGCAACGTGGCGGCGATCATAGCCGACGAGGCCTACAACATCGGCGTCTATGCCGCCCGTTCGGCAGCTTCGAGCCTGCTCGGGCGCTCCGTTGACCCGTTCCTGGTCGTCGACGCGCTGGCCATCGGCCCCGACAACGTCGTTCAAGGCTGGAACCGGTCGCTGAGCAAGGATCCGCCCGCGACCGTGGTCGAAGCGGCAAGATAGGCTTTCTTCCCGGGCGGGCCGCTCCGGCGGCGCGCCCGGGTTCCTTCTGGACGGATCAGGCGATGAACAGAGTCCTGGACAGGATCAGATCCCTCGACCTGCAGAGAGGCGTCATCCATTTCGGCTTTCTCGCGATCCTGCTCTTCTTTTCCGTCACGCTCCACGATGACGGCTTCCTGACAACCCGCAACCTCACGAACATCGTCCTGCAGACCGCGCCGGCGACGATCATGGCCATCGGTCTTGTCTTCGCCTTGTCGGCAGGCGAAATCGACCTGAGCTTCGGCTCGACCGTCGCGGTTTCGGCGCTTTCGGCGGCGGTCGCGATGCAGAGCCATCCAATGCTCGTCGGGATCCTGACCGGCCTTGGCGCCGGCATTGCAATCGGCGCAATCAACGGCGTGCTCGTGGCCTATCTGCGCCTGCCGTCGTTCCTGGTGACGCTCGCGACGATGGGGCTGTTCGCAGGCATTGCCCGGTCGATGACCGACCTGCGGTCGATCCCGGTGTTGAACGACGCGTTCACGGGCTTCTTCGGGTCAGGCAAGCTCCTTTCCGTTCCCTCCCTTGTCATCTGGACGGTCGCGGCGGCAATTGTCGGCCACATCGTCTATCGCAACACCCGCTTCGGCGCCCACGTTCTGGCGGTCGGGGACAACCCGCAGGCAGCCCGGGTTTCGGGAATCAAGGTGGCGCGCGTGCGCCTTTGCGTCCTGACGATCTGCGGCGCCACGGCGGGCCTCGCCGGACTCCTCTATGCCGGTCGCCTGCAGGCCGCCAAATACACGCTTGGCGAAAGCGACCTGATGACGGTGATCGCCGCCGTGATCGTCGGCGGCACGGCGCTGAACGGCGGCAAGGGCTCGATCATCGGCGCCCTTGTGGGATCGCTGCTCATGGGCATGCTGAACAACGGCCTCATCCTCATGGGCCTCAAGGTCTCCGACCAGATGATCGTCCGCGGGCTGATCATCCTCGTCGCAGTCGCGGTTTCGCTGCGCGACACCAAACGCTGAAAAAGGGGAGGGACATGTTCCTCGATCCTCTCATCCGACGCAATCCGAACTTCGTGGAGGCGGCCATGGCGCTGCACCGGGCGGGCGCGATTCCCGCGAACGCCTACGTGCTCGATCTCGACGCCGTGGAGCGGAACGCCCGAGCCTTCCAGGCCGAGGCCGCCAGGCACGGGTTGAAGACCTTTGCCATGACCAAGCAGGTCGGCCGCAATTCGGGCTTCTGCGAAGCGGTCATGAAGGGCGGAATCGACCGCGCGGTTGCCGTGGACATGGCCTGCGCGGTCGCATGCGACCGGGCGGGGCTGAAGACGGGGCACCTCGGCCACCTGGTGCAGGTGCCGGTGCGCGAGGCCCCGTTCGCCGCCGCGAGTCTCAGGCCGGACTTCTGGACCGTCTTTTCGGACGCCAAGGCGCGGGAGGCCGCGGCCGCGGCGTCGCGGGCCGGCCGCGAGCAGGGGCTCATGGCCCGGATCCAGGCCGAAGGCGACACCTTCTACCGCGGGCACGAAGGGGGCTTCGAGGCCGGCGAGATCGCCGGTGTCGCCGATCGCCTGGACGGGCTGGACGGCGCGCGATTCGCCGGGATCACCACGTTCCCCGCCCTCCTGTTCGATCAGGGGAGCCGCGCGGTGGCGCCGACCCCGAACCTGGAGACATTGAGCCGCGCCGCCGAGGCGCTGGCCGCCGCCGGCCGGGCCGGCGTCGAGATCAACGCGCCCGGGACGACCTCGTCGACGGTCCTGTCCGCCCTGGCCGATGCCGGGGCCACGCAGGTCGAGCCGGGCAACGGCCTTCACGGCACGACGCCGCTGCACGCGGTCGAGGACCTGCCCGAGGACCCGGCGGTCCTCTACCTCTCGGAAGTCTCGCACAGCCATGCCGGAAAGGCCTACTGCTTCGGCGGCGGGCTCTACGTCGATCCGGTCTTTCCGGAATACCAGGTCCGCGCGCTGGTCTCTTCCGAGCCGACATCGGATCCGGCGGCGCTGTTCGACGTGGAGATCCCGGACCCCTCTGCAATTGACTACTATGCCATGATCGACGCCACCGGCTCCCGAAAGCCCGCGTCCGGCGACACTGTCGTGTTCGGCTTCCGCGGCCAGGCGTTCACGACGCGCGCACTGGTCGTCGGCGTGCGCGGGGTTTCGGCCGGGAGCCCGCACGTCACCACCATTGAGAACGGCTTCGGCGATCCCGTTGCCTGGCCCGGGAGCATCGCGCCATGAGCGCCGCATCGCCCGTCCTGTCACTGGCAGGCATCCGCAAGGCCTTCGGCGGCGTCATCGCCGTCCAGGACTTCTCGCTTGACCTCCATGCCGGCGAAATCGTCGCCCTCGTCGGCGACAACGGCGCGGGCAAGTCGACGCTCGTCAAGGTGATCTCCGGCGTTCATCGCCCGACCTCGGGCGACATCAGGATGGATGGCGAAGCCGTCGCCCTCGTCGATGCCAGCTCGGCGCGCAGTCTCGGCATCGAGGTTGTCTACCAGGACCTTGCGCTGGCCCATGAACAGACGGTGTACATGAACATGTTTCTCGGCCGCGAACTGACGAGGAAGCCCTTCGGCCTGCTCGACAAGGCGCGGATGCGGCAGGAAAGCCAGACGCTCTTGGACGAGCTCGACGTTCGCATTCCGTCCGCCAGCGCCAGGATCCGCGATCTCAGCGGCGGCCAGCGCCAGGGGATCGCGATCGCGCGTGCGACCCATTGGGCAAGCAAGCTGATCCTGCTGGACGAACCGACGGCGGCGCTCGGCGTCGCGGAGACCGCCAAGGTGGAGGAACTGGTGGCTTCGCTGAGAGCGCGCAATCTCGCGATCCTGCTCATCAGCCACAGCCTCGACCAGGTTTTCCGCCTCTCCGACCGGATCTGCGTGCTGAGGTGCGGCGCGCAGATCGGCATCCGGAAAACGGCTGAAACGGACAGGAACGAAATCGTGTCCATGATCACTGGCGTGCACGGATGAGCGCGCGCCGGGGCACGTTCATGGAGTCCGAGATCTCCGAGATCCCCGACATGCTCGCACGGCAGCTCGACACCGTCGAAACCTACTGGAATGCGGGCCGTCGCCTGCAGGAGGACGGCATTCGCGGCATCGTGACCTGCGCGCGGGGGACGTCCGATCATGCGGCAACCTTCTTCAAGTACCTGATGGAGACCCATGCGGGCCTGCCCGTCGCCTCGATGGGCCCGTCGGTCGCCTCCGTCTACGGCTCGAAACTGCGACTGGGCGGATTTGCCTGCGTCTCCTTCTCGCAATCGGGCGCAAGCCCGGACCTTGCACGCCTGCAGGGTGCCGCCAGGGCCGGCGGGGCGCAGGCGATCGCGATCCTGAATGTCGCCGAAAGCCCCCTCGGCGAAGGCGCGGACATGGTGCTGCCCGTCCTGGCAGGCCCGGAGCGCGCCGTGGCCGCGACCAAGTCCTTCGCCGGCATGCTCTTCGCCTCCCTGGCGATCCTCGCAGGGTACAGGCAGGACAGGGACATGAAGGCCGCGCTCGGGGACCTGCCGGGCCTTGCGCTGCAGGCGCTGGATCTGGACTGGTCTTCCGCGGCGCTTCCCCTGGCCCGGTCGGGCTCGCTGTTTTGCGTGAGCCGGGGGGCCGGTCTCGCCGTTGCCGCCGAAGCCGCCTTGAAGCTCAAGGAAACCTGCCGGCTCCACGCCGAGGCGTTTTCGTCCGCCGAACTGTTTCACGGACCCGTGGCCATCGTGGACGAGCGCTTCGCCGCCCTGTTCTTCGGCGTGCGCGGGCGCGCGGAAAGCTCGCTTGACGAGGCCGTGAAGGGCCTGAGGAGGCGGGGCGCATGCGTGCTGCTGGTCCATCCCGACGGGCAGGGAGCCTCTCTCCCGGCGCCTCGTCCAAGGCACGAAACCTTCGACCCGCTGGTTCAGTCGGTCGCCTTCTACAGGTTCGTGGAACGGCTGGCCCGGGATCTCGGGGAAGACCCCGATGCGCCGCCGGGGCTGAAGAAGGTCACGAAGACCGTCTGACGGCCGCCTGCCCGGAAGGGTCAGGAGAATTCCCTGATCGAGTAGCCCTGGAGGAAGAGGCCCGCGGTCAGGTCCGCGTGATCGATCCGCAGGGGCGCGGCGGACGCGACGGCCGGCCTGGCATGCATGGCGACCCCCATGCCCGCACGGGCGATCATGCCCAGGTCGTTCGCCCCGTCTCCGATCGCGATCGCACGGGACGCATCGGGCGAAAGCCGCGCCAGAAGCTCCGCCTTGGCGTTCCGTCCGAGAACGGGGCGCGCCACGTCCCCGGTGAGGCGTCCGTTCTCGACGAGAAGCGCGTTCGCATGGACGTCGTCGAACCCGAGCCACTCGCCGACGCGCGCGGCGAACTGGACGAATCCGCCGGAAACCAGGGCCGTGCGTGCGCCGTGCGCCTTCATCGTCCGCACCAGCGTCCTGCCGCCCGGGGCGAGGGTGATGCGGGTCTCGAGGACGCGCCCGATCGCACGCGCCGGCAGGCCCCTCATCAAGCCGACCCGTTCGGCAACGGCTTCGGCGAAGTCGATCTCGCCGTTCATGGCCCGGACGGTGATCCTTGCGACCTCCTCGCCGACCCCGGCCTCGCGGGCGAGCTCGTCGACGCATTCCTGCCCGATCATGGTCATGTCCATGTCGGCGACCAGCAGGGACTTCCGGCGGCCGGCGCCGTCGATCACGTTCAGGTCGACCGCCCGGTCCGCGACGCCCGCACGGACTTCGTCGAGATCGCCGGGCCGGACAGCGACCGGAAACTCCGCGGCTTCGTCCGGCGCAAGCCAGGCTGCGTCTCCCGTCGCGCCGAACGCGCCCTGAAGGGACGAGACCAGGGCCGGGTCCAGCCGTCCGCGAGGCGCGATGAGCGAAATGACAGGCATGGGCGCGCAGCCTTGCAGCGTTGTTTCCCGCGCCGGGCTCCGTAACGGCAATTCGCGCCTTGCGAAAGGGTCCGCGCGCCCTTATCCGCAGGCCCGGGACACCCCTCCCCAACGAGGGGCGCATATCTGGAAGGGTATCGGGGATGGATCCTGACAAGCCGGCCGGCCGGCCGCGAAACCCGCGCTTTTCGTCCGGCCCCTGCGCCAAGCCGCCCACGTTCTCCCTCGGACAGCTTGCCGGCGCGGCCCTGGGCAGGTCGCACAGGGCGGCGATCGGCAGGGCCAAGCTTGGAGACGCGATCACGCGGACCAGGGACATCCTCGGAATTCCCGAGGGCCACCTCCTGGGCATCGTTCCGGCCTCCGACACCGGCGCGATGGAAATGGCGATGTGGAACCTCCTGGGCGCCCGTCCCGTCGAGGTCCTGGCCTGGGAGAGCTTCGGCGCGGGATGGGCGTCGGACGTGGTCGGCCAGCTGAGGCTGGACGCGAAGGTGACGACCGCGGAATACGGCAGGATCGTCGATCTCGAACGCGTCGACTGGAACGCTGACGTCGTCTTCACGTGGAACGGGACCACGTCCGGCGTGCGCGTGCCGGACAGCTTCGAGATCCCCGCCGGGCGCGAAGGGCTGACGGTCTGCGACGCGACGAGCGCGGCCTTCGCGCAGGACCTGCCGTGGGACCGGCTGGACGTGGCCACCTTTTCCTGGCAGAAGGCGCTGGGGGGAGAGGCGGCGCACGGAATGCTCGCGCTCGGGCCGCGTGCCGTGGAGCGCCTGGAGGCATGGACGCCGCCATGGCCGCTCCCCAAGGTGTTCCGGCTGACCGGGGGCGGCAGGCTGATCGGCGGCATCTTCGAGGGCGCCACCATCAACACCCCGTCGATGCTGGCCGTCGAGGACTACCTCAAGGCGCTCGACTGGGCGGCGAGCGTGGGCGGCCTGAAGGGCCTGATCCGAAGGGCGGATGCGAATGCGGCCGTGATTCACGGGTTCTGCGCCGCCCGGGACTGGCTCCGCAACCTGGCTGCGGATCCGGAGACATGGTCGAACACGAGCGTGTGCCTCGGATTCGACGACGACAGGATCAGTGACGGTCCGGCCTTTGCCGCGGCGGTCGCGAGGAGGCTGGAGACGCAGAACGTTGCGTACGACATAGGCTCCCATCGCGACGCCCCCCCCGGCCTCAGGATCTGGTGCGGCGCGACCGTCGAGCAGGACGACCTGAAGGCGCTGTGCCCGTGGCTGGACTGGGCCTTCGAAACCGAGATCCGGGAGTCCGGCATGCGCACCGGTCAGGCCTGAGACCGGGTTTTAGCGGACGTTGCGGGACGCGGCGACGGACCGGGCCGGCATACGCATCGAATGTCCATGCGGGAGAGGGACAAGCGGCAATGGCGCCAAGAGTGCTGGTAAGCGACAGCCTTTCCGAGGCGGCGGTCCGGACGTTCAGGGACAGGGGCGTCGACGTGGCGTTCGATCCCGGGCTGGGGAAGGACAGGGACCGCCTGCTCGAAGCCGTGGGCGGCTGCGACGGGCTGGCCATACGGTCGGCGACCCGGGTGACCGCGGAGCTCCTCGACGCGGCGCCGAGGCTCAAGGTCGTGGGCCGGGCGGGAACAGGCGTCGACAACGTGGATGTCCCCGCCGCGTCACGCAACGGCGTGATCGTGATGAACACGCCGTTCGGCAACTCGATCACGACCGCCGAGCACACGATCGCGCTGATGTTCGCGGTCGCCCGCCAGATCCCCGCGGCCAGCGCCTCGACCCATGCCGGCAAGTGGGAGAAGTCGCGCTTTCTCGGCGTCGAGCTGACGGCCAAGACCCTCGGCGTGATCGGCGCCGGCAACATCGGCTCGATCGTCATCGCGCGCGCGGCGGGGCTGCGCATGAAGGTGATCGCGCATGACCCGTTCCTTTCCGGGGAGCGCGCCGCGAAGCTGGGGGTCGAGAAGGTCGATCTTGACGAGCTGCTGGCCAGGTCCGACTTCGTCACGCTTCACGTGCCGCTGACCGACAGGACGCGAAACATCCTTTCCGCGGACGCGATCAGGCGCATGAAGCCCGGGGCGCGCGTCGTCAACTGCGCGCGCGGCGGGCTGGTTGACGAGGCCGCGCTGGCCGAGGCGCTCGGGTCAGGGCACGTGGCGGGTGCCGCGCTTGACGTGTTCGCCGAGGAGCCCGCGACCGAGTCCCCCCTCTTCAACATGCCGAACGTCGTCGTGACGCCGCATCTCGGCGCCTCGACGGCGGAGGCGCAGGAAAACGTCGCCGTCCAGGTCGCCGAGCAGATGGCGGACTTCCTGCTGACGGGCGCCGTGACCAACGCGATCAACATGCCCTCGATCACCGGCGAGGAGGCCAGGGTACTGGGTCCGTGGGTGAAGCTCGCGGACCATCTCGGCACCTTTGCCGGCCAGCTCACGGACGAGCCGGTCCGGGCCGTGAACCTGCTGTTCGACGGGGAAGTGGCCGGCATGAACACGGACGCCCTGAATGCGGCGGCCATGGCGGGGATCCTGAAGGCCTCCAACGCGGACGTGAACATGGTTTCGGCGCCGGTCATCGCGACGGACCGCGGCATCAGGCGCTCGACCACGACGCAGGCCAAGTCAGGCGTCTTCGACGCCTACGTCAAGCTGACGGTCGTGACCGATGACCGCGAACGGTCGGTCGCGGGCACGGTGTTCAGCGACGGCAAGCCCAGGTTCATCCAGATAAAGGGCATCAACATCGATGCGGAGATCGGCGCGCACATGGTCTACGCGACCAACAGGGACGTTCCCGGGATCATCGGGGCCCTGGGCGCGACCCTCGGCTCGAACGGCGTCAACATCGCGAACTTCACGCTGGGCCGGTCCGCGAGGAACGGAGACGCGATCGCGCTCCTGTCCGTCGACGAGCCCGTGCCGCAGGCGGCGCTGGACCAGCTGCGCGACACCGGCCTCTTCCCCCAGGTTCGCCGGCTGCGGTTCGACGTGGCCTGATGGGAGGGGATCCGATCCGCCAGCTTGCGTCCGAGGCGCTGGGCACGGGGCTCCTGGTCGCGACGGTCGTCGGTTCGGGCATCATGGCCGAGCGGCTGACGGATGACGTCGCGCTCCAGCTTCTCTGCAACGCCCTTCCGACCGGGGCGATCCTGGTCGTCCTCGTCGCGACGTTCGGTCCCGTCTCCGGCGCGCATTTCAATCCGGCCGTCACGCTCGCCTTCCTGATCGGGCGCGAGATTTCCGGTTTCCGGGCCCTTGCCTTTGCGGCCTGCCAGGTCGCGGGCGGCCTGTCGGGCACGTTCCTCGCGCACCTGATGTTCGGGCTGCCGGCGTTCCAGGCCTCGATGACGGCGAGAACGGGCGGCGCGGCCTGGCTCGCGGAGGCGGTGGCGGCGTTCGGGCTGGTGCTGGTCGTCCTTGCGGGCGTTCGCCAGAGGCCGGAGGCGGTTCCGTGGCTTGTCGGCCTCTTCATCGTGGCGGCCTACTGGTTCACGTCCTCGACCTCGTTCGCCAATCCCGCCGTCGCGCTGGCGCGCGGGTTCACGGACAGCTTCTCGGGCATCCGCCCCGCGGACGTTCCGGGATTCGTTGCGGCGGAGCTGTCCGGGGCCGCCGCCGCCGCCCTGTTCGCGCGCTGGCTTTTCGGGGGGACGGCGAACCGGCACGGAGCTGAGCGCACGCGATGACGATATACGCGATCGGGGACATTCACGGACATCTCGGCCAGCTGAAGGCGGCGCATGCCGTGATCGCCGCGGACCGCGACCGGCAGGGAGGCGTTCCCGGAAGAATCGTGCATCTCGGCGACCTCGTGGACAGGGGGCCGGATTCGCGAGGCGTCATCCAGTTCCTGATCGACGGCATTTCGCGCGGCGCGGACTGGATCGTGCTCCGCGGCAACCACGACCGGTGCTTCGGAGAGTTCCTGTCGGGCGGCCCCGGTTCCTCCACGGATTTCGCGGCGGATGTCCGGTCGTGGCTGGGGGACGGCATGGGAGGCCGCGCGACGCTTGCCTCCTACGGGCTGGGCGACGGCCTCCCCGCAGACGCCGCGTCGCTTCTTGCGCAGGCGCGGTCCCTCGTGCCCGATTCGCATCGCGAGTTCCTTGCGGCGCTGCCGCTCTGGCATCGCGAGGACGGGATGATCTTCGTCCATGCGGGCATTCGCCCCGGGATCCCGATGGACGAGCAGGACGAGGACGACCTGGTCTGGATCCGCGAGGAGTTCCACGCGCATCACGACGACCACGAGGCGCTGATCGTGCACGGGCACACGCCGGTGCCTTCGCCGACGCATTACGGCAACCGGGTCAACCTCGACGCGGGCGCCGGCATGGGCCGGCCGCTCGTGCCCGTCGCGTTCGAGGGCGGCGAATGCCATTTGCTGGGCGCGCGCGGCCGCGAGAGGCTCGTGGCGCGCGGCGCTTGACGGCTGGCCGAGGCCGACCGGCCATGGCGGGACACGTGAACGGGGAAGGGAATGGCGCAGCGGCTGCATCTCGTCTTCGGCGGCGGACTGGCCGGTCCGGCAAGGGGCGCGCTGCGGAATGCCGGCGGCGTCCATGTCGCGAGAACCTTCCCGGACCGCCGGACCGCGCGCAGCGCGCGGAACGCCGCGGCGCAGCGCACGGCGGGCAACGCGCGCATGCGGCATTCCGTTGCGCGCCTGCGCCTGCGCCCCCTGGCAGCCGCGGCGCGCCGGAGCGGCCCCACGCGGCACGCGCCCGGCGTGCCGGACGGGGATGTCCCGTCGCGCATGACGCATGGCCGTGCCGGCACGCGCGCGCCGGCCACTCGGGAGATGCGGCCGTGACCGCGGGACGGGCCACCGGGATTGCCCGTTCGGCCCGCCCGGGGCCGGAAAGGGCGTGATGCGGCCGCCGTCGTTCTGGACCAATCCGCCCGGCCGGCCGGGATGGCAGGCCCGGCTCCTGGCGCCGCCGGCGGCGCTCTGGGCGCTTGCCGCGGCGCGCCGCATCGCTCGCGGGACGGGCCACCGGGCTCGCGTCCCCGTGATCTGCGTCGGCAACGTCAACGTTGGCGGCACCGGCAAGACCCCGACCGTCATCGCGCTGACCGAGCGGCTGGGAGCGGGCACGCACGTGGTCGCCCGGGGCTACGGGGGAACGGAAGGGGGTCCCGTGCGGGTCGACGTGCGACGTCACCGCGCCGGCGATGTCGGGGACGAGCCCCTGCTGGTTTCCGCCTTCGCGCCCACCTGGGTGGCGCGTGACCGCGCCGCGGCCGTGCGGGCGGCCGAGGCTGCAGGGGCACGCGTGATCGTCATGGATGACGGGCTCCAGAATCCCGGCGTTGCCAAGGATCTCAGCATTGTCGTGGTCGACGCGGAAACGGGCTTCGGCAACGGACGCGTCATGCCGGCCGGCCCCCTGCGCGAGCCAGTCGCGGCAGGCCTGGCGCGGGCTGACCTGACGCTCTCGGTCGGCGGCCCCGACGCGCAGGAGCGTTTCCGGAGGACGTGGGGCGACGCAATTCCGGGGCCCCATGCAAGGGGAAGTCTCGAGGTCTTGCCGACCGGCATGGACTGGAAGGGGCTGCGGGTTCTCGCCTTTGCCGGCATCGGGCGCCCGGAAAGGTTCTTCGCGACGCTCAGGGGCCTCGGGGCGGTGGTCGTGCGTGCCGAGGCCCTGGACGACCACCAGCCGCTGGGCGATGCCCTGGTCGCGCGCCTGGAACGGGATGCGCGTTCCCTGTCCGCACAGCTCGTGACGACGGAAAAGGACGCGGTGCGCCTGCCGTCCGCCTTCCGCCCGGGCGTCCTGACCTTGCCGGTGCGGCTGGCGATGGACGACGCCTCGGCCCTGGAAGCGGCGCTTGCCGGCCTGCAGGCGGCTCCGCCAGCGGGGTCCGGGCATGTCTCCAGCTGAAGATCCGGCACGACGGGCGCTGCACGCCATGCTGACGATCCGGATCGGAACCGGCGTTGACACGTCCGCACACAAAGGGGAAGGACAGACATGTTTCATGACCGGCGTGCCTGCCCGGCTGAAGGTCGGGATCGACCCCCGTGCGACCCAAGCCCGCGACGGCCGGGCAATGCCGCCGTCCGGGACCGTCGGTCCCTGGTTCCCGGACAAGGCGGTCGTCACGGCGCATTCTCGCGAAGGGATGCCGGCGACCAGGGTGCGCGCCATGCTGCAGCGTGATCAAGGGCGCGACCTCCGCGATCTCGCGCACGCGCCGGGGATCTCCGAAGGTCTCGGCATCGCCGGAATGTTCGAGATGTCCGGGCTGCGCCCCGATCTTTCCGGCCAGCCGGTTTCCCGGGCGCGAGACCGGGGCGGACGTTCGCCAGGCCGGCCGGCGCCCTGTGACTGACCTGCGTCCCCTCCTGCAGGCTTCCCCGGCGGAAGCCGTCACGGAAGAGACCGTCTCGGATGCATTTCGCCGGGCGCTCCCCGTCATCGCGGACCAGCTGCCCTGCGAGTCCCGGGGGAGGGCGCAGGCCATGAAGGGGCGTTTCGAGATCTCATGGTGACACGCGTGCGGCCAGCCATGCCTTTCCGCTCCGACCGGCCATGACGCGCCGGCTTCGTTCGGGGATCTACGAGGACCTGCTGACCTCCGCCCTGGAGGCGGAAGTCAACGCCCGGACGGCGGAGGGCTGGCGGGTCGGCGTCGTCACGGCGGACCCGACCGTTCGCCCCGAACTCCTGGCACGCCATGTCTGCCGTCTCCTTCGACGCGTGCTCGAAGGGATTCCCGAAGGAGACGGCGCGCAGCCGGCCAGCCGGGTCGCCCTGGCGAATCGACTGGTGGACGTGCTCGTCGAACACGGCGCGCTGGCCGACGACCGGATCGCGGACGCTGCGCGCCTGCTCATGGAGGCTGTCGAACGCCGGGCGCTGGGCGGCACGGACTCGGCAGTCCCGCGCCCGACGCTCTCGCTTCGCCGAACCGGCCTGCTCGTCAACGGGCGGCGTGACGCCCGGATCGCGAGCGAGATTGCACGGGAGATCCCGAGCTCCGACCGGATCGACCTTCTGTGCGCATTCGTGCGGCACTCGGGGCTGAGGCTGTTCCGTTCCGAGCTTGAGGAACGCGTGCGAAAGGGCGCCCGGGTGCGCGTGATCGCGAGCGTCTATACCGGGTCGACCGAGCGCCGTGCGCTGGACGCGCTTGTCGATCTCGGCGCGCAGGTGAAGGTCTCCTACGATGTCGCGCGGACCCGGCTTCATGCCAAGGCGTGGCTGTTCCGTCGCCACGGCGGCCTGCACACCGGGGACGGCGTGCTGCGGCTCGCCCGCGACCCCGCGGTTCCCGCGCCCGGCAGCGAGGCCGAGCGGGCGCTGCGGCCCCTCAAGGTGCGGCAGAGGATCTCCGGGAGCTTCCGCAGCGAGGCGGGCGCCCGGGACCGCGCGGCGCTGCGGACCGTGCCGGACACGGCCCGGAAACAGGGCCGGAGCCTGCTGGAGACCCTGCGGACCTCGCCGGACGAGCTGGCCGCGCGGCTCGCCGCGCGGCAGCAGGCACAGGCGGGCCGGGCCGCCTGGCCGGGCGGGAGCCATCAAGACAGAACCTGAACAGTTACGATCGAGTGATGATGCAGTAGCGCCAGCGAATCATGGAAGTCAAAAATTGGGATGCACTCAAGCGGCTTGTTTCCGGGCGGACTCGCCACCGCGCCCCGGGGGTGTGTCCCAGATCAGTCGCTCATATGGCGTGGGGCTGGGCGCAGAGGCTGGCGGTGACGGAGACGGGCCTGCCGCCCGGCGTGCCCGCACCGAGCGGCAGGCCCGCAGGCGAAGCTCCCGGAGGAGGCGGAGGAGCGCCGCAGGACGGAGCGGTGGCTGGAGACCTTCGACGACATCGCCGCCGCCGTCACCAACAAAGCTGGGCTACACCCCCCCAGGCACCGGACAGCTTGCAAAATACGCAAGCATATCGTATACAGCGCAATGAACAGCAAACATCGCAAGACCCTCGAGGCAATCTTCGCTGAACCCGTGTCGGCAAAAATAAAATGGTCAGCGATTGAACGTCTTCTTCTGGCGGCGGGAGCGAACGCGATCGAGGGACGGGGATCACGCGTGCGTTTTGAGAGGGATGGTGAGATCGAAACATTCCATCGACCGCATCCCGGCAAGGAAGCGAAGCGATATCAGGTCGTCGCGGCGCGTGCGTTCTTGACAAGAACCGGAGTGAAGCCATGAACAACACGATGTCGTACAAAGGTTATCTCGCGCGTGTCGAATATGACGACAGGGACGGTATCCTGTTCGGGAGGCTTGCGGGCATCCGGGACGGTGTGGGCTTCCATGCATGCAACATCGAGGATCTAAGGGCGGCTTTTCACGAGGCGGTGGATGACTACATCGAGGTCTGCGCGAAACTTGGCAAGCAGCCGCAGAAGCCCTACTCGGGCCGTGTCATGTTCCGGATTGATCCGGAGGTTCACCGGCGCGCGGCCCTGTCAGCTGAACTGGCTGGAAAGAGCCTGAACCAATGGGCTGAGGAAGTTCTTGGCCGCGCGGCCGATTGATGGGCTTCGCAAGAATGTTATCGGGTAGCCGATCCCCCCCCCCCTGAATCCGGCTTGATGTCAGGATGACCGCCCCTCTTCCTGGACCGGGCGGTGCCGTCGTTCCCTGCGATCGCCTTTCGTGCCGGAATCAATGGCAGGCAGGATTGTGCATCTTGCATATGTCCGGCGCCATGGTCGTTTCCGTCCGATGGTCCGCCGGGGTTGACATCGCAGACAGGCCCGGTTCCGGGAGGTCGTGGCTGCCTGCGGGGACCGACGATGGGCTGTTTGAGATCAAAGGCCACGAGCGGGCTGTGCCAGATGCCTCCGGAAATGGCCAAGCGTGGCGCCCGCGGCAGCGCCGGCGAAGGGCTACCGCCATCCGGGCCACGCCGATGCCGGGTCAGGGTCAATGACCGCATCGACCAATGGCAGCAGCATGCGAATTGCGGCCATGACTTCGCCGACGACATCCTTCTGCTCACACAGGGGCCCTGTCACGTCCGCGGAGGAAACCTCCACCTTGAAGATGCGCGATTCCTGTCGACTGCCGTCGGCAGCGCTGAACGCGACGCCCTGCGGCACCGCAACGTCCGGCGCCTTGCCGGCCTCGTCGGTGCGGCAGCCGGAATAAGCCGGATCGACGCGCCTCTGGCCGTTTTCCAGGCGACCTTGACATGGGCAGGCGTCCGATCCGGCCTGATGATGAAGCCCCTCCGTCATCCGTCGCCTTGTGGTCGAAGCCCTCCCCCAACGAGATCAAGCAGTCGCGCAGTTCGGACGAAAGCCCCGTGATTTTCTCGCGGTTCGCCGAACGTGAGGCTGAAAGGCTCTCCAGGCGGGCCCGCAGCGCCCCGGCCCTCCGGTCCGACCGGAACGGACTCGCACCACCACCTCGGGACGGCCTCGGGCGAAATCCTCCGATCCCGGGGACCGTCCTCCGGAACTCCGCCCAGGCAGCCCAGCGGCGCGCACAGGACGGCAAGGCTCCTGCCCGCGTCGCCGCCTTTGACAAGGCCCGCCGCGCGTTCCTGATGTCGCTCCGCCTGGCGGCCGGCGAATTCGGCCGTGATCCTGTCCTCTGCCAGGACGGCGGTCCCGGCGCCGTCCGGCTCCACGAATGCCGGGACATCCGTCTCGCCCCGTTTCGCGCCGGCCTTGGCGCTTGCGGAATTCCCGGCGGCAAGGAGCGTGCACTTGCCCAAGCCGATCCGGTCGGCAAGCCAAGCAGGAAATCGGGTAGTGGCTCGGTTTGAAATCATGTTTGCATGGGAAAAGGGCGGCCCGCAGGCCGCCCTCCTGTACCTCTGATCTGCCTGCGGTCAGGGGGGGGGGGGGGGGGGGAAGCGCTCATCGACCGTGACGTCGCACCATTTGGCATAGGCCGGCGCACCGGCCGCCTCCAGCTCCGGCGTCGGCCAGCTGCGCGGGCCGCAATGGCCTGCGGGCCGGAAGGTGGCCCCGTAGCCAGCCGCATTGGCAAGAGCAGCAAAGGCCGGGGGCGGGGTGAGGTTTTTCAGGTTCCAGCAGCGCTGCACATTGCCAGTTCCTGCATGACACACCTTGCCCCAGACCCGCACCCGGAAGATGCCGTTGCTCGGGCTCCGGGTCCGGGTGAATGTGCTGTCTTGCTGCTTCGGTGTGCGCCCGGTGTACGGGCCAGTCAGGGCGTCCGTGTCTTCGTCGGCGTCACTGCACGCCTGGTACCCTACTATTGGCGGTGAACGTCCGGTTCATGAACGTCACGGACCGCGAGCACTTGCGGGTGGTCCAGGTCGGGCAGGCGATGGCGATGGCCCCGCCAAGGGAATAGGTGCCGGTCGGGTTGTGGAATTCGACCCTGCCGCTTCTTCCCGCACTGTGGGCGCAATGGACGCCGGGTCCCCCGCCGAAGGTCGTTTTGCCGTGAGTCATCCTGTCCGGACGGTCCAGAGGCTCGATCGTCAGGTTGTTGACCGCGCCGCTCAAGGTCCGGTTGTTAACCCTCTGTGCCGGCCAGACCAGGTCCTGGTTCAGACGGGTGACGTATGAGTAACCGGGAGACGAAACCTGTGAAACTCTGGCCGCCCGCTCCAACTGTGCCGATGCCGGCAGGGCGAGGGCCGCACTCAGCAGGACGGCGGCGAACTGAGGCACTATCAGGAAATCCGGTGTCGCCGGAAAGCTCCTCCAGGAGGATCAGGTCCAGGTCGCGTTCCGTCAGCCTGCAGGGCGCTTCCGTCACTTCAGGAAACATCTGCGGACTCCCGGGTGCTCATTGCGTTCCCGCCCGGCCGCCGCGTCCGGCCAAGGCATCGTCCCGGCCACCCGGCTCCGGTCCCCCGGCCTCGACAAGATGTGCCCGGAAGGACGGAATGGGGCAATGAACCGTCTTGTTCGCACGCTCGTGCAGGGCGCCCCTGTGCAAGAGATGCCGGAAAAGGCCGTTGACGCTCATGCCTTCCGGAAGACGATGGCCGGGACGGTCCGCAATTCCGCCCTCGATGGCTTCGAGCAGGTCGACGGCATCGAAGCCCCTGCCGGGTTCGTCCGGTCCCGGAACCTGCCGCATGACGGACGCGACCAGATGCTTGCTTTGCGACATCTCGGGACTTTTCTGGCTGAGATAGTAGCGAACGCGGCTTTCCGCCGCTTCCTGCCCGACCTTCCGCCAGTCGACGCCGGCGAGATCGCCGCCGACCGCAAGCGCCTCCCGTCCGAGCGCCTGCAGCGCGAAGTGGAGATGCCTGGGCCAGCCGTCGCAGGGACGGGCGAGCGCGTCGAGCCTCTTCCCGTGATCCCCCGGGTCAATGCCGAACTTCCGGCAGGATCCCGACATGAAAGACGAGACCTCGCCCGCTCCAAGCGAGCCGATCTCGTGGATCACCGTGCCCCGGGTCAGGTCCATGTCGGCGACCCGGCCGGCGGTGTCGCCGAGCCCGGCCAGCACCAGCGTCAGCGGAAGGCCGGTCTCGCCGTTGTGGACGCCTTGCAGGAACAGGGCCGGCGGCGCGTGCCTGTCGCGCCGCAGCTTCTGCGCCTCGTCGATGGCAACGATGACCGGCCGCGCCCACCTCTGGGGCGGCAGGGCCTCCCTCAGGGCGAGCAGGCCGCCAATCTCCGGCCGCGTGAGACCGATCCCTGCCCCGGCGGCGGAGACCGACTCCACGTGCCGCGACGCCCTGCCGAGAAGATGCCGGCCGCGCTCCAGCCATTCATGCTGCGCGAGCCGTCCGGCCTCGCGCAGGAGATCGAGGATTCGGGGAACGCTCTCCTCAAGCATCTCGCTGGTCAGGAACAGGACCCGGGGCTCCCCGCCGGCCCTTTCCCCGCCCCGCCTCACGAGGGACCGGGACCTCAGCTCGGCCAGGATCGAACTCTTGCCGGCGCCCGGAGCCCCCTGGACGATGCGTGTCACGCCGGGGATGCCGTGCGCCGCCGCGCCCGCGCCCTTCCAGGCCAGGCTTGCCTTGCGCTCGATGTCCTCGAGGATGTCCGCCCGCCCGACGAAGACTGGCGGCGGCGACTTGTCGCCGCCGTCAACGAATGCCCGAAGCGCGTCCTGATCGAAGGCCATGCCATTCCCCCGCCATGGAGAGCGGCCCAGCATACCGGAGGGCCAGCCGGATGTAATGCCAAAAGTCCCGCAGTCCCGCAGGTCCCGCAGCAGTACGCCGGGGAGCTTCGCGATCCGCAGCTTCAGCCCTGGGACTGCGGTCGCGCGAACCTTGTCAGGCCTCCGGCTCGCAGTCCGCAGGCTGCGCCCGGACATCGGGATCGCCCGGCAAGCAAGCCGGCCGCCGCTACGCTGGACAGCCGGCCCGGGACACGAATGCCATCCTGTTCGTCCGTGAGCGCAAACGGGTATGGCCGGGGCGAAACCCTCCCTGCCACTGCCCGGGCCCGTTGCCGAAGCCGCAAGTCGGAGCGCCCCATGAGGATGCTCCGGGAGCTTGGCCGCCCAATGCCCGGCTGGCTCCATCAGGCAGGAAAGGTGGTTGCCGGCCGAGGCATTGGCGCGCAGGCACGCCATTCCCGTGAAACTGGCACGACCCAAGGCCGTCCTTGCGTCGGGGTGCTATTGGTCCAAGCTTGGTCCATGCCATGCAGGGAGATGTCGCAATGCAAATGAACGTTGCCGAGGCGAAGGCGAAGCTTTCGCAGATTCTCGCCGCTGTCGACGCCGGCGCGGAAGTCATCATCGCGCGCGACGGGGTTCCGGCCGCGCGGCTTGTGCCCATGGCGGCTGCAGGCGTGCGTCTTGGCCTTCTGGAGGGGGTCGTGAGCCCGGACAGCGTCCCCGACTTCTCCGAGCCAATGACCAGGGACGAGCTTGCGGAGTGGGGTGCTTGAGCAATGTCCTGATCGACACGCACGTGCTGGCCTGGTCCCTGGTTTCGCCGCCGCAATTGACGTCAGAGGCGCGGCGCAAGCTCGAAGGGGGCGCAACGGTCCACGTGCCGCCCTGCGCCCTCCATGAGATCGCGCTGAAGGTTCGCAAGGGCAAGTGGCCCGAGATGGCACCCTGCGCCGGCACTCTTGACGGCCTGTGCCTTGCCCAGGGATTCCGTGTCGCCCACTACACGGGGCGGATGGCAATCCTGGCCGGTTCCATGGAGTGGGATCACCCGGATCCCTTTGACAGGATGATCGCAGCGACCGCAATCCAGATGGCATGTCCCCTGATATCGAAGGATCCCGGGTTTGACGGGCTGGCAGGCCTTCCAGAGTGGCAGGGCCGGGTCTGGTCCGAAGGCGCATGACTGCGAAAGCGTGCCGCCGGCGCCGCGGGCAGGGGCGTCATCGCACGCCGAGCGCCTCATCGATCAGGGCCTTCAGCTCGGCATAGGACATGCTGCCGTGCAGCTTGCCGTCAATGACGAAACTTGGCGTGGACCTGACGCCGTCCGCCTCCGCGTTCTGCAGGTACAGGGCGTACAGCGCCTGCGCACGCTCGCCGTCCGTGAAGCACCTGTCCAGGTCCGCATCCGTCAGCCCGGCCGTCTTTCCGATCTTGCGGAGCCTTCCGACGGTCTCTTGGGGGTCGCCGCCGCTGCCGGCCCATTCCCGCTGCTGCTCGTAGAGCATGTCCACGATGCCGAAGTACCGGTTCTCGGCGTTCTGCCCGCAGCGGGCGGTGATGCCGGCCCAGAGGCCCGGACGGTCGAAATAGACCTCGCGGTAGATGAAGCTGATCAGCCCCGGATCGATGTATTCGGCCTTGAGCTGCCTGTACGGCCCGGCGTGGAAGGTCGCGCAGTGGGGGCAGGTGAAGGAGGCGTACTCGATCACGGTCACCGCCGCGTCCGGGTTGCCGAGCGACATTTCCTTGATCGTCGACGTGTCGACGTCCCTGGCGTCCTGCGCCATTGCCGGCCCGAGGGGGCCGGGCAGCGAGGCGCCCGCGGAGAGGACATGGGCCGCGGCGAGGGCGGCAGCGGCCAGCGCCGCCAGTCTCCGGATCATGGCAGGCCCCTCACTCGCCCTTCCCGTCGCGCAGGACGCCTGACCCGAGGCGTTCAAGCGCCTTGCGGAGGCCCTCGTTCCGGACCCCGCTCGCGGCCTTCCTCGCCCTGGCCGACGGCGGCCCTTCAGGCACGGCGGCGCCGGCCTGGCGCCGGGGGTCCGCATCCGGAGCGCCGAACCCGGTTGCGGCGGTCTGCGTGATGCGGATCCTTTCGATCGCGCCGAACCCGTAGCACGCGTTCACGCGTTCGCGGATCCGGCCCTTCTGCATTTCCAGGACCGGCGCTTCGGGGCCGGTCGTCAGGAGGGTCAGCGTGGCCCCGAGCCCGCGGCCGTAGGTGACCTCGACCGGTCGCGAGACGCGGGCGATGTCCGGGCCCGCAACCTCGGCCCAATGCGTGAGGAGACGCGAAACCGCGAAGCCGCGATGCTCGCCCGCGGCGCGGACGCGGCCTGCGACGAGGCTGGAGGCGCGCTCGAAACCGCGCTGGCGGCGCCTTTGCTGCTGCATGCTGCCCTGCGTTGTCATTGCCCGCTTTCCGAAACGTCGGCCTCGCCCTATCCTAGGGGCCATGTGCGGCTTTGTCAGTCCAGAGCCCCGGAGCGGGGCGTAAACTATGCGTGACCCGTCCGCCGCGGCTCTCTTGAAGTGGTACGATGTCCACGCCCGCGACCTGCCCTGGCGCGTCGGCCCGGCAGCAGGGAGGGAGGGCGCCGTTCCCGACCCGTATCGGGTCTGGCTGAGCGAGATCATGCTCCAGCAGACGACGGTGGCCGCCGTTCGGTCCCGTTTCCTGCGGTTCGTCGGCAGGTGGCCAGATGTCGGGTCGCTTGCCGCGGCCGAAGACGCGCATGTCATGGCCGAGTGGGCCGGCCTTGGCTACTACGCGCGGGCGCGGAACCTCCTGAAGTGCGCCCGGGCGGTCGTCCGGGACCGCGACGGCCGGTTTCCCGAAGCGCGCGAGGAACTGCTGCGCCTGCCGGGAGTCGGCCCCTACACGGCCGCCGCCGTTTCCGCGATCGCCTTCGGCCGGGCGGAGACGGTGGTTGACGGAAACGTGGAACGGGTCATGTCAAGGCTGTTCGCCGTCGAGACCCCGCTTCCCGGGGCAAGGCGCGAGCTTGCCGCCCTGGCGGCGCGGCTGACCCCTGCGCAGCGCCCTGGCGACTACGCGCAGGCCGTCATGGACCTGGGGGCCACGACCTGCACGCCGAGATCCCCGGCCTGCGGCGCCTGCCCGTGGTCCCGCCGTTGCCGGGCGAGGGCCGCAGGCCGGCAGTCGGAGCTGCCCGTGAGACGGGGCAGGCCGCCAAGGCCCGTGCGCTACGGCATTGCCTATCTGGCGCGCCGCGCCGACGGCGCGTGGCTTGTGCAGACGCGGCCGGAAGGCGGCCTTCTCGGCGGCATGCTCGGCTGGCCGGGCACCGAATGGACCGCGGAGCCGCCGGAGGAAGCGCCGCCGGTTGCGGGCGCGTGGCGGGATCCGGGGGTCGAGGTGCGGCACGCGTTCACGCATTTCCAGCTGCGTCTCGCGCTGCGCGTGGCGGAGCTGCGGAACGACGCGCAGCCTGACCGCGGGCGCTTTGTCGCCGGACTGGACAGGGAGGATCTGCCTTCGGTCATGCGCAAGGCGATGGACGTTGCAGCCAGCGGCATGCCGGGCGGGGCGGGCTGACCGAAGCGCCGCGCGTCCCCCGTGCGGGCGGCGGTCACGCGAGGCGCTTCAGCAGCTCCCCGTGCACCGTGCGGCCGCCGGCGACCAGCCCGTCCATCTGGCGCGTGCCGCTGTTGAATGCCGGGTCGCGGCCGTTCCGGTCGCTGACGCGCGCCCCGCTTTCCATGGCAATGAGGGCGCCTGCCGCGACGTCCCACTCCCATGTCGGCCGCAGCGTCAGCAGCGCGTCGAATCTGCCCTCGGCCACCAGCGTCAGCCGGTACGCGAAGGACGCGCGGAAGTGACGCTTCACGTCCGGCGGACCGCCGGACCAGTGCCTTGCATCCAGCCCGCTGCGCGCGCTCAGCAGGGAAGCCCCTTCCAGCGCATCGCGCTGCACCGCCGCTATGGGCGCGCCGTTCAGCGTCGCGCCTTCCCCGGCCGCCGCAAGGTAGATCTTGTCGCGCGCCGGAAGGAAGACGCAGGCCGCGACCACCCGGCCATCTTCCGCAAGCGCAAGCGAATGGGCCCAGGTGCGCTCGCCCGCAACGAAGGCGCGCGTCCCGTCTATGGGATCTATGATGAAGACGCGCTCGGCCGCGAGGCGCGCGGGATCGTCCTCGGTCTCCTCGCTGACCCAGCCGTAGTCGGGGCGCATGCCCAGAAGCCGTTCCTTCAGGTGCCGGTCGACCGCGAGGTCGGCTTCGCTGACCGGTCCCTCGCCGCCCTTGTCCCAGACCTGCTGGTCCGCGCGCCAGAAGCGGCTCGCGATCTCGCCGGCCTCGCGGGCCGTTTCCTCGAGGAGGTCGAGGTCAGCCGCCGGCAACCGTCATGCCCTCGACCAGGAGCGACGGAACGACCTGCCGAAGGTGGCGGCGCGCGTCATTCGCCGGACGGACGGTCCGGAGCATGTCATGCAGGTTGCCCGCGATGGTGCACTCGTTCACCGGGTAGGCGATTTCGCCGCCCTCCACCCAGAACCCGCCGGCGCCGCGCGAATAGTCCCCGGTCGTCGGGTTGATCGACGTCCCCATCAGCGAGGTGACCACCAGGCCGTTCCCCATGTCGCGGAGCAGGTCGTCGCGGGAGGCGCCGCCTTCGGTCAGCGCGATGTTCGTGATCGACGGCGACGGCGGCGACGACGCGCCCCGGGACGCGCTGGACGTGCTTTCCATGCCGAGCCTGCGCGCCGTCGCGAGATCAAGCGTCCAGCCTTTCAGCAGTCCGTCCTCGACGATCGTGCGGGCGCGTGTCGGCAGGCCCTCGGCGTCGAAGGGGCGGGAACCGGAAGTCCTGGGACGGTGCGGGTTCTCGGTGACGGAAAGCCCGTCCGGCAGGACCTTCCTGCCCAGCCTGTCGCGGAGCCAGGAGCCGCCGCGAGCCACGGCCGCGCCGTTCGCGGCCTGCAGCAGATGGCCGATCAGGCTGCCTGCGACGCGTTCGTCATAGAGGACGGCGAAGGCGCCGGTTCCGGGCTTTCGCGCGCCGGCGCGCGAAAGCGCGCGTTCGGCGGCGCGATGCCCGATGTCCTCGGCCGCCGGCAGGTCGGAACGATGGACCCGGCTCTCGCTGCAGTGGTCGCGCTCCATCTCCAGCCCCTCGCCGGCAATCGCGACGCACCAGACGCCGTGCGCCGTGCGTTCCCATCCGCCCGAAAACCCGTTGGTCGCGGCAAGGTGAAAGGCGCTTCGCGCGAAGGATGCCGCGGCGACGTCGACCTGCGAGACTCCCTTATGCGAGAGTGCCGCCGCCTCGGCTTGCAGCGCGGTGCCCTCCATTTCCGCCGGAGAGGCCGCATCCGCGCCGTCGACCATGTCCAGCGTGTCCAGGTCCCAGTCGCGCGCAAGCTGGTCCGGGTCGGCCAGCCCGGCATGGGCGTCTTCCGGCGCCACCCTTGCCATGTCGACCGCGCGTTCCGCCATCTCGGCGATCGCGTCGGCTCCCGTGTCCGAGGAGGCCACGCAGGCCTGGCGCCGGCCGAGCAGCACGCGAAGGCCGATCTCGAGGCTTTCGGCACTGTCCGCATGCTCAAGCGCCCTGCCGCGCACTTCGACCGCAACGGAGCGGCTTTCGACCGCGACGGCGTCCGCCGCCTCCGCGCCGGCCCTTGTCGCCGCGTGGAGGAGGGCATCCGTCAGTCTGGGCAGGGACGTCATGGACCGGACCTAGTGCGGCAGGCGCCAGGCTTCAAGCGGCCGGCGACGGGGCTGTTGACATCCTGCGCGGCATGGATGATCCACGCGACGAGGTCGGCTGGCGGGGATCCGGGATGAAAATGGTCGAAGAGCGCGTCATCGCGGCGCCGCCGGACGTCGTCTGGGGGGGCATTCTCGATGCGGAGGTCCTGAAGGAGTGCATTCCCGGATGCAAGGAGCTGACCGGCACTCCCGAAGACGGCTTCGAGGCCGTCGTGGTGCAGAAGGTCGGCCCGGTGAAGGCGACGTTCAGGGGCGCGGTGCTTCTCAGGGACGTCGATCCCGGGAAGGCGTGCCGCCTGGAAGGCGAGGGAAAGGGCGGCGCGGCCGGATTTGCGAAGGGCAGCGCCTCGGTCCGGCTGGAGCAGGAAGGCGACGGGACCAGGCTCAGCTACGAGGTCGAGGCGAAGGTCGGGGGCAAGCTGGCCCAGCTCGGCGGCAGGCTCATCGATTCCTTCGCCAAGAAGCTTGCCGACAGGTTCTTTTCAAGGTTCGAGGAAGCGGTCGTGGAACGGGCCGCGAACTGAGCCCGGAACCCGCGGGGCCTTCCCTCGTCAGCGGCAAGCGCAAGGGCGGCGAGCCCCCGCCGGTCCGCCTCGGGGGGATCTACCGGATGCGCTGGCCGTTCACGAGAACCGACCCGTCCTCCCGGGCCCGGATGGTCAGGCCGAAGTCGTCCGGCCCGTCCGCGGGGCGTGCAAGCGCCTGAAGCATGCCGCGGATCGCCAGCGCCTGGAGGTCCTGGACGAATCCAAGCTCCGCCAGCCCGTCGAGAAGCGTGCCGTCGCCCGTGACCGTCAGGTCCGCCCTGCCGACGGGCCACGGCCCCTCGGGCCGGGCGACGAACGCGAAGGCGCCGTCGCCGGCGACCTCTGCACCGGCCGCCTTGATCCGCAGCTCGTTGAGGTCAAGGGAACGGATGTCGGCCGGCGCCTGCGCCATTCCCGGGATTCCGGGAAGGTCGCCGTCAGGGCCGTCGGGCGGCATGACCGCCTCGCCTTCCACGTCAAGGACGAGCGTCGCGGGCGCGCGGTCAAGCACGCCCCCGGGGTCGAGGATCGACCAGATCCCCTGGCCGATCTCGAGCCCGGAGATCCCGATCCGGGACGCGAAGCGCCGGGGCTCGCGACCCGACCGCGCCGGAAGCAGGAACCTGGCGCTCAGCTCCTGCAGCCTGGAATTCGCCGGGACGCCCAGAAGCTCCGGAACGAGCGCGGTCAGGGTCCCGCCGCGTGCCGTGCCGCCGTAGGCGATGGCACCGCCGCCGATCCTGAGGAACGCGTCGCTCGAGGCGCTCCCGGCGGAAATCTCGACGGGATCCCGGTCCGGCCGGGACACGCGCGCCGAGTGGCGCCCCGGCCCGGCGCTTGCGGCCATCTCGAACGTGCCTCCATCCGGGACCGGCGTGACAAGGGAATCGTCCGGGCCATGCGGGGCCGCCCTTCCGGATGACCGTATCGACACGTCGGCGACCCCGAACCGCAGCCCGATCGATCCGGCGCCGTCGCGCTCGCCGATTTCCGCGTGCACCTGGATGCTGTCCACGGTGCCCTCGTCCCGGAACCCCCTTGCCTCGCTGCCAGCGACGTCCGAACGGCCTTCGTATCCCGCAATCTCGATCGACGCGACGATGGCCAGGGTCTCGGGCATTCCCGGCGCGGTCATGCGGAATCCGTCAATGACGGCCGACGGGATTGCGGACTCGTAGCGGATCCGGCCCGGCGTCCCGGAGACGACGGTGCGCGCGCCGGACTGCCTGATCGTCGCCTCGAGCGCGAGCGCCTCGCCCCCGGCGGCGAGTGCCTGGACGGTCAGGGTGGATTCCGGCGGAAAGGTCACGAGGACGGTTCCGTCGTCGCGCTCGGCGAAGCTTGCGCCGCCGGCGCCGATCAGGAGCGTTCCTTCCCCGTCGGGCAGCGGCGCCTCCGCCAGGAACCGGTCAACGGTGAGCACGCTTCCCGATCTGCGCGTGCCTGCGGCCCGCACGGTGATGCCGGGCGTCGGGTGCAGGGACAGCTGATTCTCGAGAACCTGCTCCGCCGTCAGTTCGGCAAGGGCCGGCCGTGCGGCAAGGGCGAGGAGGAAGGCGGCGACGAGGGTCCGTGTCAGGATCATGGCGGGGCTCCGGCAATGGCGGGACTGCGATTCGGTCGTTCGATGCGCCGTCGGCCGGACCGGCGCTTCGCCCCGGCCGGCGTGGCGGGCAGGGCGTGAATCACCGCCTCCCGAGAAAGGCGATCCGGAGGAGCGCACGTTCCATCAGGGGCATTGCAGGGGCCTGCGCGCCGGACCTGAGCTTGAGGTCGGTGTCGAGCAGGATGGCGAGCGCGCGTTCCAGGTTCCGCATGCCCCATCGGGCCGCCTGCCGCTGCACGCGGTTGCGGCGCGGGCCGAAGACCGGCGGCCTGAGCCTGGAGACGCCGGCGCCCGGGCCTTCGGGGTCCGCCGCGACCCGGTGCAGCATCCGAAAGTGCCTGATGGCGCCGATGCAAAGGTTGACGGGGGTCGCGCCCTGGGCTTCGAGGCGCCGCAGGATGGGCCCGACCTCGCCGGTCTTGCCGTCTGCCGCGACGTCGAGGACGTCGTCGGTTCCGGCCTCCACGGAACTCGGGCCGGAGAGGGCAACCTCGTCCGGCGTGAGCGGCGTTTCGTCCCCCGACTTGTAGAGCGCGACCTTTTCGAGCGTCTGGCGAAACTCGCCGGGATCCAGGACGCGCGACAGTTCGGTGAGTGACGCCATGGCGTCCGGTGCGACGTTCCCGAGCCCCGCGGCCTTCAAGGCGGCCGCTGTCTCGGCGCGGGACGGCGGATCGTCGTAGATGCCCGTTGCGTAGGCGTTTTCGTGTTTCTCGAAGATCCCGCGGAGCCTCGATCGCGACGGCAGGCCGCCTGCCGTGACGATGATCTGGGCATCGCCTTCGGACCAGTCGGCCAGGGCGGCGGCGATCGTGTCGGCCAGGCCGTCGCCGGCGTCCTCGACGAACGCGACGTGAAGGCCGGGAAAGAAGCTGCGGGCCTTCACGGCATCCCCGAGCAGGGCCGCGTCCTTGCGGAGTTCGGCGGCAGGAATGCGGGTCAGGCGCATTTCGTCCTCGCCGCCGGGCCCGATGAGGGCGCCGATGACCTCCTGCCGGCGCAGCGCGACCCGCATGGCGTCCGCGCCGTAGATCAGCAGGCCCGTGGACGTCCGGTCGGGCCTGGCGAAGTAGGCCGGAGCGTTCCGTGTCGAGAGCTTCATGGGTCGGGTGCCAGGATGTCGGCGGCGATGTGGTCGGCGAGGATGACCATGAGGCGCCGACGGGCGTCACGGCGGGCGGACGTGGTCGCGACGGTCGTCGACGTCGCGGCATAGCTCGTGAAGCCGCGTTCGCGGCCGGTCGCGACGGCGTCGCCTGAGCTGTCGGTCAGCGTCCAGTCGGCCTGGCCTTCGACATTGAAGCGGCTGATTTCGCCGTCGGAGAGGAAACCGACCGCCGTCTCGCCGATCCGGATCCGGGCGGAGAGGAGCAGGTCCGCCTCCCGCGGGACTCCAAGCCGGTCCTCAAGCCGGCGGACGAGCGTCCAGCCCTCTTCGTCGGCCGGCGCCGTGACCGCGACCCGGCCCCTCAGGCTGCGTGCGGAGCCGCCGGGACCGTGAAGCGGCGCGAAGCCGCAGCCGGCCAGCGCGGCGAGCGACACAAGCGCGGCTCTGCGTGTGTGCCGGGCGCCGGGCGCGCGGGGCGTTCTGCTAGACGACGACATTGACGATGCGCCCGGGCACCACGATCAGCTTCTTCGGCCGCCCGCCCGCCAGCGCCTTGACGACCGCCTGATCGGCAAGCACGAGCCTTTCAAGCTCGGCTCTGTCAACGTCCCTGGCGGCAACGATCTCGGATCGCCTCCTTCCGTTGACCTGGATCGGCAGCGTCACCGAACTCTCGGCCAGGCACGCGTCGTCCGCCTCGGGCCAGGGCGCGTCGGCCACCAGTCCCTTGCCACCCTGCATTGCCCAGATCTCTTCCGCGAGATGGGGCGTCATCGGCGACATGAGCTGCGCCATGACCATGATCGCTTCGCGTCTTGCGGAATGCGATGCCCTGGATCTTGCAAGGACGTTCGTGAATGCGTGGAGCCTCGCGATCGAGGTGTTGAACCCGAAGCTCTCGACCCCCGCCGTCACGTCTCGGATCGTTCTGTGAAGCTCGCGCTGCAAGGCGTCGTCGTCCGGTCCGGTGTCCTTGCGCTCGGCGATTTCCGCGGAGATTCGATGAACCCGGGCAAGGTGCCTGTGCACCGCCTCGGCGCCGCCGGCGGTCCATTCCACGTCCCGCTCGGGCGGCGAATCGCTCAGGACGAACCAGCGTGCGGTGTCGGCGCCGTAGCGGTCGATGATGCTGACCGGGTCGACCACGTTCCTCTTGGACTTGGACATCTTCGCCGAAGGAATGACTTCGACCTCGCTGCCGTCCCCGAGGTAGCACTTGCCGTCCCTCAGCTCCACGTCTTCGGGGAGGTGATAGGTCCTGCGGCCGTCCTCGTCCCTGGTCTGGTAGATGGCGTGGGTCACCATGCCTTGCGTGAAGAGCGCGTCGAAAGGCTCGATGGCCGATTTCGGCAAGTGGCCGCAGAGATGCATGGCCCGGGCGAAGAAGCGGGAATACAGGAGATGGAGAATCGCGTGCTCGACGCCGCCGATGTACCGGTCGACGTTCATCCAGTAGGACGCTTCGCCCATGTCCACCGGAGTCTCTGACCGGGGCGCCGTGAAGCGAACGAAATACCAGGACGAATCGACGAAGGTGTCCATTGTGTCGGTCTCGCGCCTGGCCGGCCTTCCGCAGGCGGGGCACGGGACGTCGCGCCAGGTCGGATGGCGTGCGAGCGGGTTGCCCGGTCCGTCGAAGCTCACGTCGTCGGGAAGGAGAACCGGCAGGTTCTCCTTCCTTTCGGGCACCGCGCCGCAGTCGTCGCAATGGACGACCGGGATCGGGCAGCCCCAGTAGCGCTGCCGGGACAGGCCCCAGTCGCGAAGGCGGTATTGAACGACCTCCTCGCCCCATCCATGCGCTTCGGCGAAATCGATCGTGGCGTCGATCGCCTCCTGCCCCGTCGCGACGTCGATTCCCGTGAAGTGGTCGATCCATCTGACGCGTTCGTCCTTGGGCGGGACGAAGGCTTCGCTTTCGGCCGGTCGCGGGCTGTCGAGTGACAGGAACGCGTCGACGACCGGCAGGCCGTACTTGCGGCAGAAGTCGAGGTCGCGCTGGTCGTGGGCCGGACAGCCGAAGATCGCGCCTGTCCCGTAGTCCATGAGGATGAAGTTGGCGATCCAGACCGGGAGCTCCAGTGCGGGGTCCAGCGGGTGTTTCACGGCGAGTCCCGTGTCCAGGCCGAGCTTCTCCGTCCTTTCCAGCGCCTCTTCGGTCGTGGCGCCCCGCCGGCAGGCCGCGCAGAAGGCCTTGGCTTCGGAACCGCCCTTCGCCAGTTCCCGTGCCAGCGGATGGTCCGGGGCGATGCCGACGAAAGCGGCTCCCATGAGGGTGTCGGGGCGTGTCGTGTACACCTCGACGGGCTCGCCGCCGTCGGTGCGTTCGAACGGGATGCGAAGGCCGCGCGACTTGCCGATCCAGTTCCGCTGCATCAGCCTGACCTTCGCCGGCCAGGCGTCCAGCCCGTCGATGGCGTTCAGGAGCTCCTCCGAGAAGTCGCTGATCCGGAAGAACCATTGCGTCAGTTCGCGCCGCTCCACGTCCGCCCCCGAGCGCCAGCCCTTGCCGTCTATGACCTGCTCGTTGGCCAGGACGGTCATGTCGACCGGGTCCCAGTTCACCGCTGCGCTCTTGCGGTAGGCGAGGCCCCGTTCCATGAAGTCGATGAACATGGACTGCTGCTGGCCGTAGTACTCGGGGTCGCAGGTGGCGAATTCGCGGGACCAGTCGATCGAGAGCCCGAGAGGCCTGAGCTGGTCCCGCATGGCGTCGATGTTGCCGTAGGTCCAGTCCTTGGGATGGCCCCCCGATGCCATGGCCGCGTTCTCGGCCGGCATGCCGAAGGCGTCCCAGCCCATGGGGTGCAGGACGTTGTGGCCGGTCGCCCGCTTGTAGCGCGCGACGACGTCGCCCATCGTGTAGTTCCGCACATGCCCGATGTGGATGCGGCCCGAGGGATAGGGGAACATCTCCAGCACGTAGTACTTGGGCCTGCTCCCGTCACGAACGGCGCGGAAGGTGTTCGCTTCCCGCCAGCGGGCCTGCCATCTGGGTTCGATGATGCTGGTGTCGTAGCCGGACATGCGCCATCCTCGGGCATCGTGCAGCGCCTGCCTATAGTCCGGGCTGCGCCAAAGGTCTAGGCAGCAATGCCTGCGGGCGCGTCGTGATCCGCCGCTCCCGCGGGGCCGTCAGAGGCCCCGGTCCTGGACCCGGAGCTGGCGGGCGCGGGTGAGGATGGCGTCCTCGACGGCGCGCACGTCTTCCGCCTTGGCCGGGCCGGCACGGGTCAGGAGCGCGACCTTCAGCGACCGGGCGTCAAGCGCCGGATCGCGGACGATGACGGTCGCGCGGTAGGCGCGGCTCCCGCCCGGAGGCGTGCCGTAGCCGGTCACTATCACGCCGGAGAAGGGGTCGGCGGATTCGATCGGCAGGAAGTTCAGGATGTCGAGGGAGGCGTTCCAGACGTACTTGTTGACCGCGATCGCCGTGTTCGGGTCGTCGGTGTCGACGAACAGGTCCCAGATGGTCTCCCGGCGCTCTTCCTCGGCGGCGGATCCCGGTGAAGCGCCGCCGCCCTCGCCCCGGTCCTGGCCGCAGCCCGGCACGAGGAAGGCCGCGATCGTCAGCAAGAAGGCGAATCGACTGGGTCTCATACTCTTGCCATCCATGCAGGTAAGGGGGCGTGCCGCCGACCGGATTCCGGGCATGAGTAGCCGAGGGGCCGTGGCGGCTCAAGGGATTTCGGGCGGCGCGGGCGCGATCGGGATTCGTGCGGGGCTTCGGCTGATTCCGGTTGCCAGGCGATCTGCGATGCGGTTTCCTGACGGCGCGGCCCCGTGCCATGGAGCGGCAGGCGTGGGCCGCGAGGCCGGGATCCGTCGGGCGTCGCGGGAGGAACGGTCCCGTGACAGCCGGGGCGCGGCGGAATCGAAGCCGGCGGCCAAGGTGTCGGGAAAGGACGCCCATGTCTCTGAGTGAAACCGGCGCGCGCATCGCCCGTGCCGCTGATGCCCACGGACGCCACGCCGCCGAAATTTCGCTGATCGCCGTTTCGAAGCTTCAGCCGCTTGACCGCGTCGAGGCGGCGCTCGGGCAAGGGCATCGCGTCTTCGGCGAGAACCGGATCCAGGAGGCCCGGGAAAAGTGGCCGGCCTTCCGCGAACGCTTCCCCGGCGTTGAACTGCATCTCGTTGGCGCGCTGCAGACGAACAAGGCGCGGGCGGCCATGACGCTGTTTGACGCCATTCACGTGGTTGATCGCCTTAAGCTTGCCATGACGATCGCCCGCATTGCGGGGGAAACGGGATCCTGCCCTGACCTGTTCGTCCAGGTGAACACGGGAAACGAGCCCCAGAAGGCGGGCGTTGCCGTGGACGCTGCGGACGGGCTTGTCGCGGAATGCAGGGCGCTTGACCTGCCGCTCAAGGGGCTCATGTGCCTGCCGCCTGCCGGCGAACCTCCGAGCCTGCACTTCGCGCTCCTGAAGAAGATCGCGGACCGCAACGGCCTGTCCGGCCTCTCGATGGGGATGAGCGGCGATTTCGAGGAGGCGGTCGCGCAGGGCGCCACGCATGTCCGCGTGGGATCCGCGGTCTTCGGGACGCGGGACCGCGCCTGAGGTGCGGTGACGGTCCGCGGGGCCTGATCCAAAGGCCGGGGCCGGCAGATCGGCACCGTATGCCGCGTCCTGGCCTTCCTCCTTGGGCTCTTGAGATCAATGTACGGCGCCTGGCGGCCCTTTCAGGCCGGGGAGGGGTCAGCCAGGATGCGTGCGGCGCCGCCTCGTTTCCTGCAGGCGCCTCGCCGCTGCGTGCGGGAGGGCGACTGCGCCCGGGGCGGAACGATCAGCCTCGCGCCGATCGGGAGCCGGCGGGCGATCCACGTCAGGTGATCGGGTCGAAGCGCAATGCAGCCTTGCGTCGGGCAGCCCGTTCGTCGCCAGCGATGCGCAAAGATTGCCGAGCCCTGTCCCGGTCTGGCGTCCGGCCAGTTCCAGTCCGTCAGCAACATCAGGTCGTACAGCCGGTCCGCGCGCCAGAGCCGCTCATGGGATGCGCCGAAGGGCGCGCGCACCATGTGATTGTAGGCCGGATGCCCCGTATCGTCGCACCAGCAGTCTGCGGGGCGGATCCGCCTGGCCCAGGGCGCGGGCCTTGCCATCCGGTCGGCACGATAGAGCATGCCGACGATTCTGTGGACGCCCGAAGGCGTGCCGCCGTCCCCTTCGAGCTTTTCCTCGACCACGCCGCCCCGGCCGACGGTGCAGGGAAAGCGCCGCCTCCGGAACCAGATCCCCGACCGGGAGAGAACCAGGTCGGCCGCGCCACGAGGCGCTCGGGGAATCACGCGCCCCGAACCGCGCCATCCCCGAACGGTTCCCGTGGCCTCGGACGCCCCGCTCACAGGAGATGTCCCGACTTTCGGGCCTTGACGTCGAGGTAGGCTGCGTTTTCGGCCGTCCTGCAGACCTGCAGGGGAACCCGCTCGACGACCTCCATTCCCTGCGCTTCCATCATTGCGACCTTGGCCGGATTGTTGGTCATGAGGCGCACGGACGAGAACCCGAGCCGCTTCAGGAGGTCGGCTCCGGTGCGAAAATCGCGCTCGTCGTCCTCGAATCCAAGGCGGTGATTGGCCTCGACCGTGTCGAATCCCTGGTCCTGCAGCCTGTAGGCCCTCATCTTGTTGGCCAGGCCTATGCCGCGGCCCTCCTGCTGGAGATAGAGCAGGACGCCCGCGCCCGCTTCCCCCATCTGCCCGAGGGCGGCTTGCAGCTGTGCACCGCAGTCGCACTTGAGGGATCCAAGGACATCTCCGGTGAAGCAGGCCGAATGCAGCCGCGTCAGCGCCGGCGCGCCCCTTTCCGGCCGGCCGATCTCGACGGCCACGTGGTCCTCTCCCCCGTCATGGGGCCGGAACACGCGCACGCGGCCCTGCGCAGCGAGGGCCATCGGCACCCGGCCCGCGACGACCTCCTCATGGGCCGCCGGCGCCGCCAGGAGTTCGTCAAGGCCGTTCGCGTCCAGCACCGTGAGGCCCTCGGGCGGCGCGCCTTCGAGCTCCGCCACTATTGCCGCGGGAAGAAGCCGCGCGGACTTGACCAGTCGGAGCGCGGTCCCGTGAACGCGGGCCGCCCCGCCCCGTTCCGACACGAACGGTCCCTTCATCGGCCTCGAGAGATCGTCCTGCGGGTCGGCGACCGCGGCCACCCAGTCCGCGGTCGCGCCGGCCGGCAGCCTGAGCCGTGCAAGGTCGCCGTCATAGGCTCGTGCGCTCAGCGTTTCCGCGCGCCGGGCAGTGATCGCCAGGACGGAGGCGCCATGCTTCATGACGTCCGCGAGCCTGGCAGGATCGATCCCGTCCGCGGCGAGAACCAGCGCGTTCGACGCGCCGCGCGCGAGGACGACCGGCAGCCCCAGCCGCAGGTCGGTGCGCGCGCGCGCGACGCGCTCCTGGACGCTCGGCTTCAGCGACATCTGCGCCGGGAATCGTTCGGGTCTCTCACAGGACATGTTTCGGCGATTTCTTGAAACAATTCCACCACCAGCGACACGTCCCGGTGAAGACTTGCAGCATTTCTTGCAAGATGCCCGTCACCTTCGCATCTCTCTGCCGGAAAAGCGGAGGGCGAAATGGTCCAGAACCTGAAGAAGATCCTGCTGGTTGATGACGATGACGACCTGCGCGAGGCGCTCGGGGAGCAGCTGGTCCTGACCGAGGACTTCGACGTCTTCGAGGCCGCGAACGGCGCCGAGGCGACGCAGAGGGTGAAGGAAGCGATTTACGATCTTGTGCTGCTGGACGTCGGGCTGCCTGACACGGACGGCCGGGAGCTTTGCCGCGTGCTGAGAAAGCAGGGCGTCAAGTGCCCGGTTGTCATGCTCACCGGCCACGACACCGACGCCGACACGATCCTCGGCCTTGACGCCGGCGCCAACGACTACGTCACAAAGCCGTTCAGGTTCCCGGTCCTGCTCGCGCGGATCCGTGCGCAGCTCAGGCAGCACGAACAGTCCGAAGACGCGGTGTTCCAGCTTGGGCCCTACACGTTCCAGCCCGCCCAGAAGATGCTGCTCACGGAGGACGAGAGGAAGATCCGCCTGACCGAGAAGGAGACCAACATCCTGAAATTCCTCTACCGGGCCTCTGAAGGGGTCGTGGCGCGCGACGTGCTTCTCCACGAGGTCTGGGGTTACAACGCCGGCGTCACGACGCACACGCTCGAGACGCACATCTACCGCCTGCGGCAGAAGATCGAGCCGGAACCCTCGAACGCGCGCCTGCTGGTGACCGAGTCCGGCGGGTACCGCCTCGTTGCCTGATCGGAGCGGGAGTCCTCCCGGCGCGGCACGGCGGCCGGCGAGGCCGCGGCGAATGCGCGCCCGTGCGCGGCGCGGCGCAAGACGCTTGCCGCCGCAAGACGCCGGATCCAGCGGCCGCACGGGCGCTTCATGCTGATCGGCGTCCTGCAATGCGGGCACTTCCCGACCGCGGACGGCTACGCAGACCGCACCTACACGGATCTCCACTCAAGCCTGCTTGCCGGCCATGGCCTGGCCTTCCGGACCTGGAGCGTGGTCGACATGGAGTTCCCGGACACCGTCAGCGCCGCCGAGGGCTGGCTGCTGACGGGATCCGTTCACGGCGCCTACGAAGACCGGCCGTTCATTCCGCCCCTGGAGAACTTCATCCGAAACGCCCGCATGGACGGCGTGCCGATGGCGGGGACATGCTTCGGGCACCAGGTCATCGCGCAGGCGCTGGGGGGCCGGGTAGAGAGGTTCTCCGGCGGATGGACGGTCGGCCGCGTCGAATACGATTTCGAGGGCGAGGCCGTTGCCTTGAACGCATGGCATCAGGACCAGGTGGTCCGGAAACCGGACATGGCGCGCACCATGGCAACGGCGGAGGGCTGCGAACATGCCGGCCTTGTGTACGGAAGCTGGGCCCTGACCGTCCAGCCTCATCCGGAATTCGACAGCGAAGCGGTTCGCATGCTCCTGGACTCCCGCGCTCCGGGCGTGGTTCCGGAAGACCGCATTGAAGGGGCGCGCAAGGGGCTTGGCCTTCCGGTGTCGCCGGAACCTGTCGGCGCAAGGATCGCGCGGTTCCTGAAGGCCGGCCGCGGCTGACGGGCAGCGTTCCCGGGACGTCGACGCCCGGACGGTGCTCGCGCCGGCCGTCCCGGATGCGCCCCAGCACGGTGTCCGTCCCCGGCACCGCGCCGGCGAGGACCGCCTCGAAGCGCGAGGGCGCGACTTGGCGCCCGAGGCCGAGCGCGGCCGCGCCGCGACCGTGCCAGCGGCTCGCCCGCCGGTGCCCGGGGTCCGCCTTCGCGTAGTAGCCGTCCCGCTCGAAGTGGCGGGTCGTCACCGCCGCCGAGCTCAGGGACGCGACCGTGGCGACCATGGAGGCGTCCGTGCTGCCATGGGGCGAGCATAGGGGTTCGGGCGACGCCGACCAGGGCCGCGGCCTGGCGGTTGGCCGATGGCGCCGAGCTCGCCCATCCAGGCGACCGGGGCCGCCGCCGTGACGGGGCCGATGCCCGGCACGGAGGTCAGGATCCCGCAGCTCTCGGCGAGATCCTCCGCGCCCGCGACCAGCTCCTCGATCCCTCGCTCGTGCGCGCCGATGCCGGCGCCGATCTCCGGGAGGACCCTCCCGGCGCTCCCGTCCGACAGCGGGTCGCCGACCTCCGCCACCACCGCCCTCAGCTGCACGCGCTGGTCGACGAGCACCTCCCGCAGCACCAGCATGTCGCGGAGGCGGTCGATCGTGACGTCGGCCGGCGCCGTGGCCGGCATGGCCGGGAACGCGGCCCCGAAGGCGGCCAGGATCCTGGCGTCAACCCTGCCGGTCTTCGCCAGCTCGCCGCCCGCCTTTGCGAAGTCCCGGGACTGGCGGGGATTGACCACGCAGACCTGGAAGCCGCGGTCGTGAAGCGCGACTGCGGGAGCGCCCGGTGCATCCGTCCGGCGGCCTCCATGACGACCCTCTCCGCCCCCCCCCCTCCTTCAGGATGCGGGCGACCTTGCGGAAGCCGGCCGTGTCGTTGGTGGCGGTGTCGTCCCGCCCGTTGACGTGAATGTTGAGCGACCTCTTGCTCACGTCGATTCCGGCGCATGTCGTGGTCATGTCTCCCGCTCCTGTCCTCGCGACGGTCCGGTTCTCGAACCCGGCATCCATGGGAGGCACGCGGGAGGCGAAGGGAGGACGGGCCGACCACGCTTGCGGTCGGATCCGCGAATGCGATCCAAGGGTCGTCCGGTCCGACCCGTCCTGCGGGGCAAGCCCCGCTCCGCCGCCGCCAGGCCTGGCGGCGGCGGTCCCGTCACAGGAATGAACCGGGGAGGAGGCGCAAGGCAAGAGCCTGTTTTCCCACAGGAAACCGCGCCCAACTTATCCACGGCCACCTCCCGGTTCCTTTCCGATTCTCGAAGCATACGAGGGTCTCGGCGCGCGCGAAGGCGAATGCCGACACGAAGCGGACCCCGGCGGGCTCCCCGTCCACAGCCTGCGCACCCTGCTCGCCGACCTCGGCACCCTGACGCTGAACGACGTCTTCCTGCCCGGACGGCCCGACAGCCGGTTCCGGCCGGCCTCGGAGCCGACCGGGCTGCAGGCGAAGGCGTTCGAGCTGCTCGGAATGGACCCGGACCAGGGCGACTGCATGAGCGTGACAGCCTGATTCCGGCCAAAGCCCCTGTCACGCTTGGGCGAAACTGTCTTTCATGCCCGTGAAGTTCCGGTTAGGTTGTTGGCGAGCCGGGAAGGACCGTAATTCCATGGACATGACTTCCAAGCCTTCGCCCGTACCGGGTTCCGCCGCGCCCGCCTCCCTTGGCGACCTGCCGGAATGGGATCTGTCGGATCTGTATTCAGGGCCTGATGCGCCCGAGTTCGCGAGGGACCTCGAGCGCCTGGAGAAGAGCTGCGCCAGCTTCGCCGCCGAGTACGAAGGCAAGCTCAGGGATCTGGACGCCGCAGCCATGCGCATCTGCGTGCGGCGCTACGAGGAGATCGACCTGACGGCGGGCCGGATCATGTCCTTCGCCGGATTGAGATACCATCAGGACACCACCGACGCCGGCCGCGCCAAGTTCCTGTCGGACGCGCACGACAGGATCACGGCCGCCAGGGCTTCGCTCGTTTTCCTCTCTCTCGAGGTCAACCGGATCGAAGACGGCATCCTCGAAGGCTGGTTTGCCGAAGACGGGGATCTGGCCCGTTACAAGCCCGTGTTCGACCGGATGCGCGCCATGCGTCCGTACCAGCTCTCTGACGAGATGGAGAGGTTTCTGCATGACCGGTCGCCGGTCGGCGCAACCGCATGGAACAGGCTTTTCGACGAGACCGTGGCGGGGCTGTCGTTTTGCGTGAACGGCGAGGAAACGAACCTGGCAGCGACCCTGGACCATCTGACGGACAGGGACCGCGACCTTCGCGAAGCGGCGGCGCGGGAGCTCGTGCGTGTCTTCAGCGAGAACGTCAAGCTCTTTGCCAGGGTTCACAACACGCTTGCCAAGGAAAAGGAGATCGAGGACCGCTGGCGCGGGATGCCGACGCCGCAGACGGGCCGGCACCTGTCCAACGACGTGGAGCCGGAAGTCGTCGGCGCGCTGCGGGACGCCGTCGTGGCGGCATATCCGAAGATCAGCCACCGGTACTACAGGCTCAAGTCGCGCTGGATGGGGATCGACCCGCTCGAGATCTGGGACCGGAATGCGCCCCTGCCCATGGAGTCGGACCGAACCTTTACGTGGGAGGAGGCGCGTGACACGGTGATGGCGGCCTATCACGGCTTCGATCCCGAGATGGCGCGGCTTGCGGAGCCTTTCTTCGGGAGCGGCTGGATCGACGCCCCCGTCAGGGCTGGCAAGGCGCACGGCGCCTTCGCCCATCCGACGGTTGCTGACGCGCACCCTTACGTGATGCTGAACTACCTCGGCAAGCCGCACGACGTCATGACGCTGGCCCACGAACTGGGCCATGGCGTGCACCAGCGCCTGGCGGCCGGACAGGGACAGCTCCTGTCCGAGACGCCGCTGACGCTTGCAGAGACGGCGAGCGTCTTCGGCGAGATGCTCGCTTTCCGGAAGCTCCTCGCCGACGCGCCTTCGGCCGACGAAAGGAAAGCGCTCCTGGCAGGCAAGGTCGAGGACATGATCAACACCGTCGTCCGGCAGATCGCGTTCTACGACTTCGAGTGCAGGCTGCACGTTGCGCGTCGCGAGGGCGAACTGACGCCCCGTGACATAGGCGAGATCTGGATGAGCGTGCAGGAAGAGAGTCTCGGGCCCGCGTTCAGTTTCATGGAAGGCTACGAGACGTTCTGGGCCTATGTTCCCCATTTCGTGCATACGCCCTTCTACGTCTATGCCTACGCGTTCGGGGACGGGCTCGTGAGCGCGCTGTACGCGGTCTACGAGGAAGGCGATCCGGCGTTTCAGGAAAAGTATTTCGAGATGCTGAAGGCAGGAGGCTCACGGCATCACAAGGAGATCCTTGCGCCTTTCGGCCTTGATGCCGGCGATCCGGCATTCTGGGACAAGGGTCTCGGCATGATCTCGGGCTTCATCGACGATCTCGAGGCGATGGAGCCCTGACGCCTTGCCGCGAAACGCTCATGATCGCCCTTCCCTGCATGGCCGTCGGGGGCCAGGCGTGCACAGGCATGGAGTCCTTCAGGCGCTCGAAGCAGGCGTTCCTGCCGGAGAGGTCCGCGGCGCGCCCGGGCCGCAGGCGTCCGGCGCCTACGCGCCGCGCCGGCTCAACAGGCCCGCGAGGCCGAAGCCGGCAAACAGCAAGGCGGCAAAGCAGACGATGGACGGGCCTGCCGGGGTGTCAAGCACGTAGGCGGCGCGCAGGCCCGCCACCGCCGAGATCCCCCCGATGGCGGCAGCGACCATCGCCATGGCTTCAGGCGTCCGGGCAAGGCTGCGGGCGGTGGCCGCCGGGATGATCAGCATGGCGGCGATCAGCAGCACGCCCACAACCTTGATGGCGACCGCCACGGCGATCGCCAGGGAAAGCGTAAGGACAATCTGTTCCCGCCGTGGATCGATCCCGCCGGCGAAGGCGATCTCTTCGTTCAGGGTTGCTGTCAGCAGCGCCGCCCAGCGCCAGGCGATCAGGGCGACCACGAGCCCCGCCCCGCCCCAGATCACCAGCAGGTCGCTTCGCGACACGGCGAGGATGTCCCCGAAGAGATAGGCCGAGAGGTCGATTCGGATGCCGGACAGGAGCGAGACCGCGACGAGCCCGAAGGCGAGCGCGGAATGGGCCATCACGCCGAGAAGCGTGTCCATCGCGTAGCCGTGTCCGCTGAGCAGGCTCACCGTCGCGGCCATGGCCAGCGCAACGGCCGCCGCGCCAAGAAAGATGGGCATCTGCATCGCCAGGGAGAGCGCGACGCCGAGCATCGCTGCGTGGGCCGTGGCATCGCCGAAATACGCCATGCGCCGCCAGACCACGAAGCAGCCGAGCGGGGCAGCCGCCAGGGCCACCCCGACGCCGGCGAGCGTCGCCCGCACCATGAAGTCGTCGAGCGTCACCCCGCCGCCTCGTGGCGATGATCGTGGTCGTGCCGGTAGAGCGCCAGCGCCCCTTCGGTGCCGGTCCCGAACAGCGCCCGGTACTCCGGGGCGGAGGCGACGGCCGACGGCGCGCCTTCGCAGCAGACGCGGCCGTTCAGGCAGATCACGCGGTCCGAGGCGCTCATGACGACGTGCAGTTCGTGGCTGATCATCAGCACGGCGCAGCCGGTCTCGGCGCGCAGCGTCTCGATCTTCCGGTAGAAGGCGGCGGAGCCGGCATGGTCGAGGCCTTGGGCCGCCTCGTCCAGAAGCAGGATCTCGGGCCGGGCCACGAGGGCGCGCGCCAGCAGGACGCGCTGAAACTGGCCGCCCGACAGTTGCGACATCTGGCGATCCGCCAGGTCGGGAACGCCGGCCGCGCCCAGCGCCGCCGCGCAGTCCTGGCGGCGCACGCGACCTGCAAGGCGCATGAATCGCTCCACGGTGATCGGGAGCGTCGGGTCGACGTGCAGGCGTTGCGGCACGTAGCCGATCCTGAGCCCGGGCTTGCGCCTGATCCGTCCCGCGGCCGGTTCGGCCGCGCCGATGATGGCCCGGAACAGGCTTGTCTTGCCCGAACCGTTCGGGCCGACAATGGTGACGATCTCGCCCGGCTCCACGGTCAGGCCGACATCGCGCAGCACCGTGCGGGCGCCATAGCGGACGCTCAGGCCTTCGACGTCCACCAGTTTCATGGCGTTGCCTGGTCCATGCAGGCCTGGCAGACCCCCTCGGCCTCGACGACGGTCCTCTCGATCCGGAATCCGGCCACGCGCGCCGCATCTCCCAGCGCGCCTTTTGCCGGGGCCGAAAGCGTCTCGGCCACGGCCTCGCAAAGGCGGCATATCATGAAGGCGGGCGAATGGGCCTCTTCCGGATGCACGCAGGCGACGAACGCGTTCAGGCGCTCGATCCTGTGCACGAATCCATGCTCCCTGAGGAAGTCGAGCGCGCGATAGGCCACCGGCGGCTGCGGTCCGAACCCCGCATCGCGCAGCATGTCCAGGATTGCGTAGGCGCCAAGCGCCCGGCGCTCCTGAAGCAGGATCTCCAGCACCTTGCGCCGCACCGGCGTGAGGCGCAGGCCTTCCTCTGCGCAGCGCGCTTCGGCTGCGGCCATCGCCCGGCCGGCGCGGGCGTCGTGGCCCTGCTCCCGGAATCCGGCCAAGGGCGGACTCCGGTCAGGCGCGGGTCGCGCGTCGCTTGTCATGCCATTCCGCATCAAGTATCCGATTCGGGATGTTATAGTATCACACGGAGATTCCGATGCCCAGAAAGCCACTTCCTCTCTCGGTCGCGGTCGCCCTGGCGGGTGGCGCAGCCGTGGCGGACACGCCGAGCGTTGCAGTCGACATCGCGCCGGTGCACTCGCTCGTGGCACGCGTGATGGAGGGGGTCGGCACGCCCGGTCTCGTCGTGCCGCCGGGCGCCTCGCCCCATGGGTACGTCCTGCGCCCCTCCGACGCTGCCGCGCTTCAAGGCGCCGATCTCGTGTTCTGGATGGGCGAGGATCTGGCGCCGCGGATGGCCGACGCGGTGACGAACCTGGCCGTGAATGCGGAGGTGACGACGCTGCTGGAGGCCGATGGCACGATCCTGCTCGATTTCCGGGAAGGGGCGCTCTTCGAGGCTCACGCGCATGAAGAGGACGGGCATGAGGAGCATGCGCACGACGAGGAGCATGCTCATGGACATGAAGGGCATGACGGGAATCATGACGAACACGCCCACAAGGACGAGCATGAGCACGCACACGAAGACGAACACGGGCATGAATCGCACGCCCATGACGATCACGGTCACGCTCATGGCGACCACGATCCGCATGCCTGGCTGTCGCCTGAGAACGCCGGCACGTGGCTCAACCTGATCGCGGCGCAGCTTTCTGCGGCGGACCCGGACAATGCGGGCTCCTACTTCGCCAACGCCGCCGCAGGGGTGGCGGAGATCGAGGCCCTGTCCGCCGAGGTGCGCAAGACCCTGGGTCCGGTGCGTGGCGGCAAGTTCGTCGTCTTCCACGATGCCTACCAGTATTTCGAGGTCGCGTTCGACTTCCCGGCCTCGGGCGCGATCGCGCTCGGGGACGCGTCTGATCCAAGCCCGGCGCGGGTCGCGGAGATCCAGGCCCGGATCCGGGAGGAGGGCGTCGGCTGCGTCCTTGCCGAGCCGCAGTTCAACCCGGGCCTGGTCGCCGCCGTTCTCGACGGAACCGAGGCGAACACCGGCGTGATCGATCCGCTGGGGGCGGATCTCGAGCCGGGGCCGGCACTGTACAGGCAGGTGATCCGCAACATGGCCGCGACTCTGGCCGGCTGCCTGCAGTGACCGGACCTGCCACGGCCGGCGGCGCGCCGCCGGCCGTGGCAGGCCGCTTTCGCGACGGCCGCGTCCGGGGGACGTCGCCAGGATCGGCCATGACCCCGCACGTCGGCCGGCGAAATGTCGTTTTTTGCCGAAAATCATGTCGGAAACGCGTTGTCCCGGTTGCTGGAGACAGCCTTTGGGTCTATGGGTGACGGGATGTCGGGAGCCGCACGCGATGCGGCTGCAATGAACCGAACGGGCAACGGCCGAAACATGACACGGGGAGAAACGACGCCATGACGACGAGGAGAATCCACCCTGCCGCCCTCATGCACGCGGAGGAATGTCGCGAAGGCAAGATCAGCCGCCGCGAGTTCCTGACCCGCGCGACGGCCCTGGGCGTCGCCACCTCCGCGGCATACGGCCTGATCGGGGCAAGCGCTCCCGTCCGGGCCGGCCCGCGCGCAAGGATGGGCGGAACGATGCGCGTCCAGATGGAGGTGCGCGCGCTGAAGGCCCCCCGCGTCTTCGACTGGAGCCAGATCGCGAACTACACCCGCGGCACCCTTGAGTACCTGGTCGAGTACAACAACGACGGATCGTTCAAGCCGATGCTGCTTGAAGGCTGGGACGTGAACGACGACGCGACCATGTTCACCCTGCGTGTCCGCCCGGGCGTCAAGTGGAACAACGGCGACGACTTCACGGCGGAAGACGTGGCCCGCAACATCACCGGCTGGGCGGACAAGTCGGTCGAAGGCAACTCGATGGCCGGGCGCTTCGGCGTCCTGGTCGATCCGGAGACCGGCAAGGCCATCGAGGGCGGGGTCGAGGTCGTGGACGGCCTCACCGTCCGCCTGAACCTGCCGCGGCCCGACATCACGGTCATACCGGGCATGGCGGACTACCCGGCCGCCGTCGTCCACGCGTCGTTCAACGCCGAAGACGTCATGAATGCCGTCGGCACGGGGCCGTACCTCATGACGGAGCTCGAGGTCGGGGTGAAGAGCGCGATCGAACGCAACGAGAATCACCAGTGGTGGGGCGAGGCCGTGTTCGGCAGGCCGGCCCTGGACCGGATCGAGTTCATCGACTTCGGCACCGACCCGGCCGCCTGGCTGGCCGCCCTCGAGGCCGACGAGGTGGACTTCCTCTACGAGTCGGTCGGCGAATTCATCGACGTGATGGACGGCCTCGGCTTCGAGAAGTCCGAAGTCGTCACCGCGGCGACGATCGTCATCCGCCCGAACCAGCTGGCCGAGGTCGACGGCAAGAGGCCCTATGCCGACGTGCGCGTCCGCAGGGCCCTGCAGCTTGCCGTGGACAACGCCGTGTGCCTGGAGCTCGGATACGGCGACCGCGGCGTCCCTGCCGAAAACCATCACGTCGGGCCGGTGCATCCGGAATATGCCGAACTGCCGCCGGTCGTGCGCGACGTCGAACGGGCCCGTGCCCTGATGGAGGACGCGGGCATGGCGGACTACGAGCACGAGCTCGTGTCGATCGACGACGACTGGCGGAAGAACACGACCGACGCCGTCGCCGCCCAGCTTCGCGATGCGGGCTTCAACGTCAGGCGCACGATCCTGCCGGGTTCGACCTTCTGGAACGACTGGGCCAAGTATCCGTTCAGCTCGACCAACTGGAACCACCGTCCGCTGGGCGTGCAGATCCTCGCCCTTGCGTATCGCTCGGGCGAGGCCTGGAACGAGTTCGGCTGGGCGAATCCCGATTTCGACGCGCTTCTGGCCGAGGCCCAGGCCTTGGCGGACGTCGACAGGCGGCGCGCGGTCATGGCCAGGATCCAGAAGCTCGTCCAGGACGAAGGCGTGACCGTGCAGCCGTACTGGCGGTCGCTCTACCGTCACGCGAAGCCCGGGCTCGTGGGCGCCGGCATCCACGTCACCTTCGAGATCCATCCCTACAAGCTGGGCTTCGCGGCCTGACGGCATCGTTCCGGGCGGCGGCCCCGCTCCCGGCCTGGCGCCGCGGTCCCGCGGCAGAAGACAGGTAGTCCTCATGGGAGTCTTCATCCTGCGTCGCGTCGGCGTCATGATCCTGACGGCGCTCTGCCTCACGTTCGTCGTGTTCTTCCTGACGAACCTCCACCCCGCTCTCGAAAAGCTTGCCAGGACCCAGGGCAACCAGCGGATGTCCGACGACGCCGTGGCCTCGTATCTCGAGAGGAACGGCCACTTGCAGCCCCTGCCCGTCAAGTACGGGCAGTGGCTCGGGCTCGTCCCCGGACACGTGCACGAGAGCCCGGAGACCGGCGCCGTCACGGCCCGATGCGCGAGAGGGGGCATGGATCCGTCGGAGGCGCCGCGCTTCTGCGGGCTGCTGCAGGGCGACTGGGGGTTCTCGACGGTCTTCAAGGACGATGTCGGCAGCATCGTCGCCGTCCGGCTCGGCCTGACCGGAAAGCTGATGTTCTGGGTGCTGGCGGTCATGGTGCCCGCGGCGCTGGTCATCGGCGTCCTGGCCGGAATGCGCGAGGGCTCCCGGCTGGACAGGTCGCTCTCGACCTTCTCCATCGCGTCGGCGGCCACGCCCGAATACGTCTCGGGCGTCGTTCTCATCACGCTGCTCGCATCCTCGGCCGGCTGGAAGGTCTTCAAGGGCACCGCCACCAGCGCGGCCGAAAACGCGACGCTCGAGAACTTCCTCCTCCCCGTGCTGACCATCTCGCTCTACGGCGTGGGGTACATCGCCAGGATGACCCGGGCCTCCATGGCCGAGGTCATGACCGCCCAGTACATCCGCACTGCACGGCTCAAGGGCCTCAGCTTTCGCGACGTCGTCCTCAGGCACGCGCTCAGGAACGCGCTGATCGCGCCCTTCACCGTCATCATGCTCCAGTTCCCCTGGCTCCTGAACGGGGTCGTGATTGTCGAGACGCTTTTCAACTACAAGGGTTTCGGCTGGGTGCTGGTGCAGGCGGCGGGCAACAACGACATCCAGCTGCTGCTTGCCTGCTCGGTGGTGGCGGCCGTTGTCGTGCTGGCCACGCAGCTGGTTTCCGACATCGGATACGTGCTCCTGAATCCCCGCATCGAGATCTCGTAGGAGGACGGGGAGTCATGGAGCCCCTGACATGGACCGGCGTCCTCTCCGTCCTCGACCCGATGTTCCTGCTTGCGTGGATCGCGCTCGGAATCGCCGTCGTTGCGCAGGTCGCGGCGGCCTCGCTCGCCGCGGGCGGCGGGCACGGGGCCGGCGCTTCCGTCCGGAAGCTGGCGGAACGCGCGGCTCTCGGCGCCAGGGCCGTCGCCGGACTTGTCCTGGCCCTGGCCCTCGCCTACGTGATCGGCGGCATCCTGGTGCCCACCATGGAGGCCAAGGGCATCGTCGGCGCCGTCTCGACCCGCCTCCTGCCGGTATGGATCGCCCTCCTGGCGACCTTCGCTGCGTCGATCGCCCTCAAGCGGCGTCTCGGGCTCTACGGCAGGCTGTTCGACAGCACGGTGGGCATGGCCGGCTTCGCCATCGTCATGTTCTGGGTCTTCACGGCCGTCTTCGGGGCCATGGACCTCATCGTGACGCATGATCCGCTCGCCCAGGTCTCGGGCATGAAGAACAAGGTGCCCGGGACGGCGCTTCCGGACGCGGAAGGGGCGTTTCCCTACTATCTCCTCGGCGGCGACAACCTGGCCCGCGACGTCTTCAGCCGTGTGGTCAAGGGGGCCTGGGAGGTCGTGAAGGTCGCGCCGTTCGCGACGCTTTTCGCCTTCATGGTCGGGATCACCCTCGGTCTCCCGGCCGCCTATTTCGGAGGGTGGCTCGACACCGTCCTGAGCTTCGTCTCCAACCTGATCCTGGCCTTTCCGGTGATCCTTCTCTTCTACCTTCTCGTCACCCCCGAAATCGTGCAGACCGGGATTCCCGTCTACATGGCGGCCGTGCTCTTCGTCTTCCCGATCGCGTTCATGGTGATCCTGGTCAACGCGCGTTTCCATGTGCAGCCGGTGAAGCGGAGCGTGTACATCGCGATCACGCTGGCGCTGGGCCTCTGGCTTTATTCTGGGATCGCGTGGAACGCGGACCCGCTGGGCCTGGTCGAGTTCCCGCCCAATCTCCTGATGGTCTTCGTCAGCGTCGTCTTCGTCAACGCGCCCGCGGTCTTCCGGATCGTCAGGGGGATCGCGCTCGACATCAAGACGCGCGACTACGTTGCGGCCGGCCAGACGCGCGGCGAGGGCCCCTGGTACATCATGCTCTGGGAGATACTGCCCAACGCGCGCGGCCCGCTCATCGTCGATTTCTGCCTGAGGATCGGCTACACGACGATTCTTCTCGGAACGCTGGGCTTCTTCGGCCTTGGCCTCAGCCCGGAAAGCCCGGACTGGGGATCGACGATCAATGACGGACGGAAGCTGCTGGCGGTCTTTCCGCATCCCGCCCTGGCGCCGGCCTTCTCGCTGATGAGCCTCGTCCTGGGCCTGAACCTGCTGGCGGACGGGCTCCGCGAAGAGAGCCTGAGGGACTGATGGCGGCCCCCGTGGCCGATCCTGCGGCGAACCGCGGCATCCCGGGCGCGCCGGGCGGCATGGAGGGCAGAATGACCGAGCCGGATCACGAAGGCCCGATCCTCGAAATCGAGAGCCTCTCGATAAGCTTTTTCGCGCGGCGTCGCGAGATTCCTGCGGTGACGGACTTTTCCTGCACGGTGGAGCCGGGCGAGGCGATGGGGCTCGTGGGGGAATCGGGTTGCGGAAAGTCCACGGTCGCGCTCGGAATCATGCAGGATCTGGGCGCCAGCGGACGCGTCGTCGGCGGCGCGATCAGGTTCAGGGGCCGGAACCTGAACCGCATGGGCCAGGACGAGCTTCGCGACATTCGCGGCTCCGAGATCGCGATGATCTATCAGGAACCCATGGCGTCCCTGAACCCGGCGATGAAGATCGGCAGGCAGCTCATGGAAGTGCCGATGATACATGACGGCGTCAGCGGGCCGGAAGCCCGCCGGCGCGCCCTCGAGGCGGTGGAGGATGTCCGGCTGCCGGATCCCGACCGGATGCTCGAGTCCTTCCCTCACCAGCTGTCGGGCGGCCAGCAGCAGCGCATCGTGATCGCCATGGCGCTGATGTCGAAGCCGTCCCTCCTGATCCTGGACGAGCCGACGACCGCGCTTGACGTGACGGTCGAGGCCGCCGTGGTCGCGCTCGTGAAGGATCTCGGCAAGAAGCGCGGCACGTCGATGCTGTTCATCAGCCACAATCTCGGGCTGGTTCTGGAGACATGCGACCGGATCTGCGTGATGTACTCGGGGGAGGCGGTCGAGACCGGCGCGGTCAGGGACGTCTTCGGCAGGATGCGCCATCCCTACACGCGGGCTCTGTTCAGGTCCATTCCTCTGCCCGGCGCCGACAAGGACATGCGGCCGCTGGTCGCCATCCCGGGCAACCTCCCGCTGCCTCATGAACGCCCGCCCGGATGCAGCTTCGGCCCCCGCTGCGACCACTTCGAGGCAGGCAGGTGCGACTCGGGCCAGGTCGGGATGGACGAGGTCGCCGGCGGCGACCGCCACGAGTCGCGCTGCCTGAAGTTCCGCGAGATCGACTGGAATGCGCCCGCGGCATCGCGCCGGACCTTCGAGAGGCGGGAGCCGGGACCGGCCGTGCTCGAGATCCGGCAGCTCGGGAAGTTCTACGAAGTGGCCGCGAACGCGCTGTTCGGCGGCGGGGACAGGAAGACGGTCAAGGCGAACGAGGCCCTGACATTCGCCGCCCGCGAAGCCGAGACGCTGGCCATCGTCGGGGAGTCGGGCTGCGGCAAGTCCACTTTCGCCAAGGTGCTGACGGGGCTGGAGACGGCCAGCTCGGGACGCATCCTTCTCGGCAACGAGGAGATCCAGGACATGCCGGTCGAGGAGCGGGATCCGGAGACGGTGGCGAGCGTCCAGATGGTCTTCCAGAATCCCTTCGACACGCTCAACCCCTCGATGACGGTCGGCCGCCAGGTCATCCGCGCGCTCGAGGTCTTCGGCGTCGGCGCGCGGGCGGAGGAACGGCACGAGCGCATGCTGGAGCTTCTCGACCTGGTGAAGCTGCCGAGGGAGTTCGCCGCGCGCATGCCGCGCCAGCTTTCCGGAGGACAGAAGCAGCGTGTCGGCATCGCGCGCGCATTCGCCGGCGGCGCCCGGATCGTCATCGCGGACGAGCCGGTCTCGGCGCTCGACGTCAGCGTCCAGGCGGCCGTAACGGATCTCTTGATGGAGATCCAGCGCAAGGAGAGGACGACGCTGCTCTTCATAAGCCACGATCTCTCCATTGTCCGGTACCTCGCGGACAGGGTCATGGTCATGTACCTGGGCCACGTCGTCGAGATCGGCGACACGGACCAGGTCTTCTCGCCGCCCTACCATCCCTATACCGAAGCCCTGCTCTCGGCAGTCCCGGTCGCGGACATGCGGGTCGAGAAGCGGCACATCGTCCTGGAAGGCGACATTCCGTCGGCGCTGAGCCCGCCGCCGGGGTGCCCCTTCCAGACGCGATGCCGATGGAAGCGCGAGGTCAAGGACGGGCTCTGCGACCGCGAGGTGCCGCCGATGCGGACCCTGGCGGACGGCCACGAGATCAAGTGCCACCTGTCCGAGGACAGGCTGGACACGATGGAGCCCGTGATCAGGGTTGCGGCGGCGTAGCAGGCGCGTGCCGCGCACGCGGCCCGGCGCGTGCCGGAAGGGAGCATTCGGATGGCCTTCAAGATCGCGACCTGGAACGTCAATTCCGTGCGGCTTCGGGAGGGGCTTGTCTGCAGGCTCATGAAGGACGAACGGCCGGACATCCTGTGTCTCCAGGAATGCAAGTCGCCCGTCGGCAAGATGCCTTTCGACACCTTCAGGCGTCTTGGCTACACGTACGCGGCGGCAAGGGGCCAGAAGGGATACAACGGCGTCGCGATTCTCTCGAAGGTTCCCATGGAGGACGCGGGCGGCCGCGACTGGGCCGGGCTGGGCGATGCGCGCCATGTCATCGGGCGGCTGGCGAACGGCGTCACCATCCACAACTTCTACGTTCCGGCCGGCGGCGACGTGCCCGACCGGGAAGCGAACGCGAAGTTCGGCCAGAAGCTCGATTTCCTGGCCGAAATGAGGGACGCGTTCCGCGCGGAACGGCCGGCGAGGTCGATTCTCGTCGGCGACCTCAACATTGCGCCCCGCGAGGACGACGTCTGGAGTCACAGGCAGCTCCTGAAGGTCGTCAGCCACACGCCCGTCGAGGTGGAGCGGCTCGCGGAGACGCGGGATGCGGGCGGATGGGTGGACGTGACCAGGCGGGACATCCCGGAAGGGCGGCTGTTCAGCTGGTGGTCCTACCGCGCGCGGGACTGGGACGCCGCCGACAGGGGGCGCCGGCTCGATCACGTCTGGGCGACGCCGGACATCGTCGATGCGGGCCATTCAAGCAGGATATTGCGCGCGGCCCGCGGCTGGGACAGGCCGAGCGACCATGCGCCGGTCTTCGCGACGTTCGACCTGTGACTGATTCGGTCCGGCACGTGCGGGACCTTCCCGCCTTGGGGCCCGGACGCGTCCGTCGGGCCCTGCCGCCGCGGATCTCGGCACCCCTTGGTCATCCGTCGCATGATCGCATATAACACGTCTCAGCACTATCCGGGGAAGAACATGCTAGAACTCAACAGGGCGGCCGCCGAGCCGCCCGCGGACATGATCAAGGACGTTGCCGAAGCCACGTTCATGGCGGACGTGGTCGAGGCCAGCCAGAAAGTGCCTGTGATCGTGGATTTCTGGGCGCCTTGGTGCGGGCCCTGCAGGCAGCTGACGCCCGAGCTGGAAGGCGCGGTCAGGAACGCGCGCGGGGCCGTGAGGCTGGCGAAGGTCAATCTCGACGAGAACCAGGCGGTGGCGGCGCAGCTGCGCGTGCAGTCGATACCCATGGTCTACGCGTTCTGGAAGGGCCAGCCGATCGACGCCTTTCAGGGAGCGCTTCCGGCCTCGCAGGTGAAGGCCTTCATCGATCGCGTGCTCAAGGCCGCGGGCGGGGAGAGCGGCGGCGGCCTGTCGGAGGCCGTGGAGACGGCCGAAGGGATGCTGCAGGAGGGCGCGGTCGCCGATGCCGCGCAGATGTTCGCCGCGGTCCTAAAGGAAGACGCCTCGAATGCCGCAGCCTATGCCGGGCTCGTCAGGAGCTACCTGGCTCTCGGCCAGGTCGAGCAGGCCGGGCAGCTGCTCTCGAACGTGCCTGAGGAGCTGGCCGAGGCATCCGAGATCCATGCCGCGAAGGCCCAGTTCCGGCTGGCGCGCCAGGCGGCCGATGCAGGGCCCGTCGGCGAGCTGAGAGCGGCGGTCGAAGCCAGCCCGGACGATCATCGGGCGCGGCTTGACCTGGCGAAGGCCCTCTACGCGTCGGGCAACGCCGAGGGGGCGATCGAGACGTTGCTGGAGCTGCATCGTCGTGACGCCGAATGGAACGACGGCGCGGCGAAGGCGCAGCTCTTCACGATATTCGACGCGCTCAAGCCCGATGACCCTCTCGTGCTCAGCGGGCGCCGCAGGCTGTCTTCCATGATCTTTGCCTGAGCCGGGGATGGGACGCTCGCCTCGCAGGTTCTCGGCGTCCGACCTGCCGGATGCCGTCCCCGTCTTTCCCCTGCCCGGCGCGCTGCTCCTGCCCAGGGCGCGCCTGCCCCTTCAGATCTTCGAGCCGCGCTACCTCGCGATGCTTGACGACTCCATGAAGACCGCCGAACGCCTGATCGGCATGATCCAGCCACGGGGCGGCAGGGCGAAGGGCGCCGCGACGCTTCAAGCCATCGGGTGCGCCGGCCGCGTCACGGCGTTCTCGGAGACCGGCGACGGGCGGTACATGATCACGCTGACCGGAATTTCCCGGTTCCGGATCCGGGAGGAGGTGGAAGGATTCTCGCCCTACCGGCGGTGCCGGGTGTCCTGGTCAGGGTTCGAACGCGACCTCGGAGGGGTCGAGGACGATGCGGGACTGGATCGGGAGATCCTCTTTCCGCTGCTGCGGCAGTTCTTCGAGGCGGAGGAGCTGCGCACAGACTGGGAGTCGCTCGAGAATGCGGAGGACGAGCTCCTGATCAACGCGCTGTCGATGCTTTGCCCGTTTCAGCCCGAGGACAAGCAGGCGCTCCTGGAGGCCCCTTCGCTGGAGACCAGGCGCGAGACGCTGGTGACCCTGATAGAGTTCGCGATGAGGGGCGGCGGCGAGGAGACGGTGCAATGAGGGATGAACGCGGATTTGACCGGCGCATGATCGAGGCCCTTGTCTGTCCAGAGACCCGCGCGCCCTTGAGCTATGATGCCGATGCCCAGGAACTTGTGTCGCGTGCCGCGCATCTGGCCTATCCCATTCGTGACGGCATTCCGATCATGCTCGTGGACGAGGCGCGCAAGCTCGATTGACCGCGGTTCGCCGGATCAAGGCCGCTTTCCCCGCGACAGCCTCGGCAAGTCCCCCGTCAGCCCGGCCGCTTCCCGGATCAATGCGCGCCGGACGCCGGGAATCGCGTTCGCCAGACCAAGGCCGATGTCGCGAAGCCCGCGCAGCGGCGCGATGTCGTTCGAGAACAGCCGATTGAGTCCGTCCGTCGCTGCCGCCAGCGCCACCGCGTCGAAGCGGCGCCACCGTTCGTACCGTTCGAGGACCTCGGGCCTTCCGATGTCCTCGCCGCGACGCGACGCTTCCGCGACGACCTCGGCAAGGGCCGCGACGTCCTTCAGCCCGGCGTTCAGGCCTTGTCCCGCAAGCGGATGGACGACATGCGCGGCGTCCCCGACAAGAGCCACCCGATCCCCGACGAAGCGCTCGGCGATCGAGAGGCGTAGAGGATAGGCGATGCGGCGCCCGGCGAGGGAAACGTCTCCGAGGAAGCTTCCGATGCATGGGCGAAGCCTGTCGAGACAGTCGCGTTCGCTCATTGCTTGAAGCGCTTCGGCGCGTGCCGTCCTTTCGGTCCAGACGATCGAGGAGCGGTTGCCCGACAGCGGCAGGATCGCGAGCGGGCCGGCAGGCATGAAGAACTGGTGGGCGATGCCATGATGCGGTTCGTCATGGGCGATCGTGCAGGCCAGGGCCGTCTGGCCGTAGCTCCAGCCCGTGCGCCGTATTCCCGCTCGCGCCGCGGTCGGGCTGTTCCGGCCGTCGCAGCCGACGACAAGCCGGACCCGGAGCGTCTCGCCGGAACCCAGGGTCGCCAGGACGCCGACGCCGTCGGCACTGTGCCCGATGAGGCGATCGCCGAGCTGCGTGACGTCCGGATCCCGGGCGGCGCCGAGGAGTTCAGGCCGCAGGCGGCGGTCCTCGACCATGTAGCCCATCGGGCCTTCCTCGATCTCGCCGTGATCGAAGGCCAGCATGAGCGGCGAAGGGCCTTCGCCGGCACGGCCGTCGGTGACCTTGACGCGCAGGATCGGCTGGACGTCCCGCAGAAGGGGCCAGACATCGAGGGCCTGAAGAACGCGCATCGAGGAAATCGCGAACGCGTAGCTCCGGCTGTCGAAGCCGTCCGCCGTCCGTTCGGCGCGGGACAGGGGTTCGACCAGGATCGCGCGAAGCCCCGCCGACGCCATGGCGAGTGCCGCCGCCGTGCCGTTGGGGCCGCCGCCCGCGACCAGGATGTCGGCGTCAAGCTCCATGCCGCCATATGCACGGGCGCGCGCGTCATTGTCCATGCGGCACGCTGCGGCTAGGAGTCCGTGCAGCGACAGGAGGGGCCCCGTGCAGGAATGGCTGACCATGACCGCGGCGGATCTCGGGCGCGGGATCGAGTCCGGCGCGATCGATCCGGCAGAGCTTGCCGATTCCTTCCTTGCCGCAATTGATGCGCATCCCGCCGCGTCCCGCATGTACTTTCGCGTGACGGCCGGACGCGCGCGCCGCGAGGCGCAGGCGTCGCGCGACAGGGCGCGGGCGGGCACGCGCCTTTCACCCTTGGACGGGGTGCCGGTTTCCTGGAAGGATCTTTGCGACATGTCGGGCGTTGCGACCCGGTCGGGAAGCGATCTCCTGAAGGGCCGCATTCCCGCCCGGGATGCCGCGGTCCTTCGGAACGCGACCCGGGCGGGCCTGGTCTCTCTCGGCAAGACGCATCAGACGGAACTGGCGTTTTCGGGGCTCGGGCTGAATCCGGTCACGGAATCCCCGCCGTGCGTTCATGATCCCGATGCCGTCTCCGGCGGCTCGTCCTCAGGCGCGGCCGCTTCGGTGGCGTTCGGGCTCGCGGCAGCGGGCGTCGGCTCGGATACCGGCGGCTCCGTGCGCGTGCCGTCCGCCTGGAACGACCTTGTCGGCCTCAAGACCGTCTGGGGACGCCTTCCGCTCGAGGGCGTCGTGCCCCTTTGCCCTCGATTCGACACGGTCGGGCCCCTCTGCCGCTCGGTGGAGGATTCGGCGCTTCTCCTGGCCGCCCTCGAGGGCGGCCAGCCTGCGGATCTTGGCGAGCCGTCCCTTGCCGGCGTCAGGCTCGCGGCGCTCCGCACGGTGGCGTTCGAGGGAATCGAGGACGGGCCGCGCGACGCGTTCGAGGACGCGGCCGGGCGCCTTCGCGCCGCCGGCGCAAAGATCGATGACATCCTGGTTCCCGCGGTTGACGAAGCCATGGCGCTGGCCCCGGTTCTCTACCCTGCGGAAGCGTACGACACCTGGAAGGAAAGGATCGAGGCCGATGGCGATCTCATGTATCCTCCGGTCAGGAAGCGCTTCCTGCAGGGAAGGTCGATTAGCGCGGAAACCTGGCGAACCGCGTGGAAGAGGCTGGGCGTGTTGCGAGCGGCCTATCGGGATGCCGCGCAGGGACTTGACGCCGTCATCCTGCCAAGCGTGCCGATTCGCCCGCCGGAGGCCCGGGCGTTGCTGTCGGATGAGGCGGCGTTCACGCAGGCGAACCTTCTTGCGCTCCGGAACACCCGCATCGGCAACCTGATGGGGCTCGCGGCGCTGACGCTGCCCGTCGGCGCGGCGTCCTGCGGCCTGATGCTCCAGGGTTTCCGCGAGGAAGACGTCCTCAGGGCGGGCCTCGCGGCAGAGGCGGCCTTGCGCTGACTTCTTCGTCCAAGGGGCCACGGACCTGCCGGCCGGCCGCAAGGCGCGTGCCGCGGCACGGTCCGGGATCCCGGGCTGGCGGCGCATGCGTCTCGCCATGTCGGGGAAACGAGGAAGTCCCGGGCATGCCGGGATGCGTTCCGGCCGCCCGGCCGCCGACCGGCTTGACGCCAAGCTGCCGGGGAGCGCTGCGAAGATCGGCGTTTGGCATGGACTGGCGCGGTTTCCTCGGCTATGATCCACGCAAACGGGGCGAAACGATCCCGGCATCGAGGCAGAGATGGAAGTTCCCGAGCGGTTTGCGAACCTTCCGGACCATGCATGGCCGCGCCTGCGGGCCCTTCTGGATTCTCACGCGCCGGGAGGCGAGGCCGTCAACCTGGCCATTGGCGAGCCGCGGCACGCCTTTCCCGGATTCGTGACCGGGACGATTTCAGCGCATGCGGGGGATCTTGGCCGGTATCCCCCGAACCATGGCTCGTCCGAGCTTCTTTCCGCGATCTCGGCCTGGATCGGACGACGCTTCGGCGTCGTTCTGGGCGAGGACCGGCTGATGGCCCTCAACGGAGCGCGCGAGGGCCTGTTCTCCGCCTCCGTCGCGCTCTGCCCCGAAGCCGTCGCCGGCCGGCGCCCGCTCGTTCTGATCCCGGACCCGTTCTACCAGGCCGGCACGGCGGGCGCGCTGGCGGCCGGAGCGGAGCCGGTCTTCCTTCCCGCAACCCGGGAGACCGGGTTCCTTCCGGACCTTGACGCGATCGGCCGCGACGTTCTGGAGCGCACGGCGATCCTCCATGTCTGCTCGCCGGCGAATCCCCAGGGTGCGGTCGCGTCCCGAGGCTACTGGAAGGCGGCCCTCGCGCTGGCCGAGAAGCACGGCTTCCGGATCTTTGCGGACGAGTGCTATTCCGAGATCTGGCGCTTCGAGAGGCCGGTCGGCGCGCTTGAGGTCGCCGCCGAAACAGGCTCGGATCCCGAGAGGCTGCTTGTCTTTCACTCGCTGTCCAAGCGGTCGAACCTGCCCGGGCTGCGCTCGGGCTTCGTGGCCGGCGGCGCAAGGGGGATCGCCGAAGTCAGGCGGCTGCGCTCCTACGCGGGCGCGCCGTTGCCCGGACCGATCCAGCAGGCGTCCGCCCGGATCTGGGGCGACGAGGAGCATGTCGAGGCCAGCCGGCAGCGGTACGCCCGGAAGTTCGAGATGGCCGACCGCATCCTCGGCGGCGTCGAGGGCTTCGCCTCCCCGCCCGCCGGCCTCTTCCTCTGGCTGCCGGTGCCGGACGGCGAGGACGCAGCGCTGCTGCTCTGGCGCGAGGCCGGTGTCCGCGTGCTGCCCGGCGCCTACCTGGCCTCGGGCCGGAATGGCGCAAACCCCGGGGCCGGATACATTCGGGTGGCGATGGTCGCAGACGAGCCCGAGCTCGAGCGCGGGCTGAAGGCACTCCGCGACCGCCTTTTCATGTGAGGTGAGGACATGGCATTCCAGACGAGATCCCGCGATCCGCTCTTTGACAGCGACACCGAGGAGACAATCGCGCGCCGGGGCAAGGAGCTCCTGGGCCTCCTGCTGCTGGGCCTTGGCGCCGCGGTGGCCCTGGCGCTCGGCTCCTATTCCCCGGACGAGACGGAATGGCGGTCGACGGCGGGAATGTCGGGCGAAAACCTCCTGGGACCGGCAGGCGCGACCTTCGCGCTGCTTGTCTACGTGATCGTCGGTTACGGGGCATGGACGATGGCCCTTGTTCCCGTCGCATGGGGCTTGCGGTTCATCCTGAAGCTTGGCGAGAAAGCCGCGCTGCGGCGCCTGGCCTTCGCGCCTGCCGCGGTGGCCCTGGCGTCGCTCTATTTCGCGACCCATGTCACGGGCACGGACTGGAAATACGCGTCCGGACTGGGCGGCCATTTCGGCGACGTCGTCTTGCGTGCCGTCCTGGGCTTGCTGCCCCTGGAGCTTGACATGGGGCTGAAGATGCTCTCGGCAACGCTCTTCGTCGGGGGCGTCGCGCTGCTCGCCTACGTGCTGGGCGTGACGCGCGGCGAAATCCGGCTGTTCGCGCGGTTCCTGCTGCGGGGCCTCGCCTTTGCCGCGCGCTCTGCCACCGTCCTCCTCGCCCGGGGCGTCGCGGGCGGCTGCCGTTCAGCCCTGCGGCCGTTCCGCCGGAAAGCGTCTGGGGCCGGCTTCGTCGGGGGCGCGCAAGGCGGCGATTCCCCGGGGGGCACGGAGCCTGCCGGGCGAGGCTTGCGGCCGGTGCGCGAGTCCGGGATCCCGGACGATCCGCAGTCCGGGATCCCGGACGAGCCGCCGCTTTCGGGGGGAATCGCCCGGATCGGGACACGGATCGCGGACGTCGTCGGGAGAAGGGCGCAGGAAGCCGATTCCGTCGTGCGCGAGGAGCCCCCGATTGCGCGGCCGGAAGGTCCGGACGATGCGGCCGGCACGGCGGCGCGCTCCGGCCGCATCGCGACGACTGAGGCAAGGGCGGAGGTCCGGCACGCGCCGAGGCGGCCGGGGCGGTCGCGTCAGGCGCGCGCCGAGGCGGAGCCTTCCCTGCCTTTCTCCGACCGGAAGGCCGAATTCGAGGTGCCGCCACTGGGCCTTCTGACCGACCCTGTTACGATCAGGCGCCACCATCTCTCGGACGATGCGCTGAAGGAAAACGCGCGGATGCTCGAGAACGTTCTCGACGACTACGGCGTCAAGGGCGAGATCGGCAGCGTGCGGCCCGGGCCGGTCGTCACGATGTACGAGCTTGAGCCCGCCCCGGGCCTGAAGGCGAGCCGCGTGATCGGGCTTGCAGACGACATCGCGCGCTCGATGTCGGCGCTTGCGGCGCGCGTCTCCACGGTTCCGGGGCGTTCCGTCATCGGCATTGAGCTGCCAAACGACAGTCGCGAGATGGTGGTCCTTCGAGAGATGCTGTCCGCCCGCGGCTACGGCGACAGCAAGCAGCGCCTGCCGCTTGCGCTCGGCAAGAACATCGGCGGCGATCCCGTGGTCGCGGATCTTGCCAGGATGCCTCACCTCCTGATCGCCGGGACCACGGGGTCCGGCAAGTCGGTCGCCATCAACACGATGATCCTGAGTCTTCTCTACAAGCTGGCTCCCGATGAGTGCCGCCTGATCATGATCGATCCAAAGATGCTGGAGCTCTCGGTCTATGACGGCATCCCTCACCTTCTTTCGCCGGTCGTGACCGATCCTAAGAAGGCCGTGGTCGCGCTGAAGTGGGTCGTCGGCGAGATGGAGGAGCGCTATCGAAGGATGTCGAAGATGGGCGTCCGCAACATCGAGGGCTACAACGGCCGGGTCAGGCTGGCGCTTTCCAAGGGAGAGACGTTCTCGCGCACCGTTCAGACGGGTTTCGACGACGAGACGGGCGAACCCGTTTTCGAGACGGAGGAGTTCGAGCCGGAGACCTTTCCGTACATCGTGGTGATCGTGGACGAGATGGCCGACCTGATGATGGTCGCCGGCAAGGAGATCGAGGCGTGCATCCAGCGCCTCGCCCAGATGGCCCGGGCGTCCGGGATCCACCTGATCATGGCGACGCAGCGGCCGTCCGTTGACGTCATCACCGGGACCATCAAGGCGAACTTCCCCACCAGGGTCTCGTTCCAGGTCACGTCGAAGGTCGACAGCCGGACGATTCTCGGTGAAATGGGCGCAGAGCAGCTGCTCGGGCAGGGCGACATGCTCTACATGGCCGGTGGCGGCAAGATCATTCGCGTTCACGGGCCGTTCGTTTCCGATGAAGAGGTCGAGGAGGTGGTCACTCACCTGAAGAGCTTCGGGGCTCCGGAATATGTTGCGGGCGTCGTGGCGGGGCCGGACGAGGAGGCGAGCTCGGATCTCGACCTCGTGCTTGGCCTTGGCGGAAACACGGACGGCGACGACGCGCTCTACGACCAGGCTGTCCAGATCGTCGTCAGCGATCGCAAGTGCTCGACGTCATACATCCAGCGCAAGCTTGCGATCGGCTACAACAAGGCCGCGCGGCTGGTTGAGCAGATGGAGGAGAACGGCCTGGTCGGCACGGCCAACCATGTCGGCAAGCGCGAGATCCTGGTTCCCGAGCAGGGCTGATGCGGCGCGGGGCGCATGCGGCCCGCCCGCTGCGGGCATCCGCCATGCCTGCCGGCGCCCGGAACTCATCCTGCCGGCGCGGGCCGTGCGCCGCATGACGGAGTTGTCAGCCGTCGGCCGCTTGGTCGCGCAGCGGATATGTGCTTGTTCTCGGACGGGATGGTCCATGCCGTGATCCGGAAGGGAGAAACGATGCTTCGCCGAACTTTCCTGGCCAGCGGGGTCGCCCTGGCGGCGGCGCCCGCGCTTGCCGCGCAAAAGCTGGCCCTGGACGCAATTTCTCGCTACATCATGGAGATCACGCGCGCGAAGTGCGATTTCGTGCAGGTCAACGACGACGGCACCCTTTCGACCGGCACCCTCTACATCTGGCGCCCGGGCAGGATGCGCTTCGAGTACGACGTGCCTGAAGACCTCCTTGTCATGGCCGGAGGAGGCCAGGTCGCCATCTTCGACGGCAAGTCGAACATTTCCGGTGCGGAGCGGTATCCGCTGAGGCGGACGCCTCTGAACCTGATCCTGGAAAGGGACGTCGACTTCCGGAGCCGCAACATGGTGACAGGCCACGACTTTGACGGCACTGCCACCATCGTGACGGCGCAGGATCCCAGGCATCCCGAATTCGGCAGTCTGCAGCTCAAGTTCACGGACAGTCCCGTTGAGCTCCGCCAATGGGTGATCCTCGACGGGCAGGGGGCGAAGACAACGGTCGTTCTGGGGCAGCTCGAGTCACCCGGCGAATTGCCGGGCTCGTTGTTCAGCATTGAACTCGAGGAAGCCCGACGGCGCGGCAACTAGGGCCCGTTGACACTCATGTCGCCGCGACCACGCCGGCGACGAGGTGGATCCCGGCGGCAAAGCTCGCGTCGGTCTTGTCGTACCGGGTCGCGATCGCACGGAACTCCCTGGTCTTCGCGAAGAGGCTCTCCACCAGGTGCCGCCAGCCGTAGACCTCCCGGTCATGCGCCCGCGGCACCGTCCGGCTCCGCTTCGACGGGACCGCCGCCTCCGCCCCGCGTTCCGCCAGGTCCTCCAGCAGCCAGTCCGCGTCGAACGCCTTGTCGCCGACGAAGGCCCCGAACGCCAGGCCGCCGGGAAGCCCCGGCACCCCCTTGAGGTCGTGCGCCTGGCCGGGAAGGATCCTGAAGCGGACCAGATAGCCGAGCGCGTCCACGACGGCCACGACCTTGCTCGTCAGGCCGCCTCTGGAACGACCGATCCCCTGGCTCGAGGTCCCCCTTTTGCGCCGGACGCCTTCCGGTGCGCCTGGACGACCGTGCCGTCGACGAACACCCACTCGAGGTCGAACTCCTCCGACAAGGCGTCGGAAACACGCTCGAATACCCCCGAAAGCGCCCAGCGCCGGAACCGCTTGAAGACGCTGTTCCAGTTCCCGAACCGCGCGGGGAGGTCGCGCCACGGCGACCCCGTGCGGAACCGCCAGAGCACCGCCTCCATGAAGAGGCGGTTGTCCGCCGCCGTGCCGCCGGGATCGGACTTCTTGCCCGGCAGCATGTCCTCGATCCGCGCCCACATGGCGTCGGTCAGAACCGTCCTGTCTGCATTCATGATGTCACCTGTTTCCTGCCCGTGCCGCCGTTCCGGCGGTCATCGGGGAAGGAAATGGCATGGAAGCGGGCGATTCGCAAGGCAACTGTCAACGGGCCCTAGACGGAACCCCCAGCCCCTCCCAAATCCGCTCTTTTCTTGCGCAACGCGCTGAAACGCAAAGGCCTTTTGCCGGCGGCCCGACTCCGGCCGCAACCCCAGTCACGCTTGGGCGAAACCGTCTTCCTGGTCAGCGAAGTTCCGACTACAGCAGCCTGCAGGCTCTCAATTGCGCGTCGTACCGCAAGGCGCGGTCGGCCACCCTGTCGGCGACGCGCAGAAGCCACGCCTTGCTGCGGTGGCTGCCGCGTCGGTAGCCCGCACGGCCTTCGTGATAGGCTAGGTATTGGTTGCGCGCGTCATGAAGCGGAATGCCTAGGGCCCTTCGCGACCCCTCGAAGTACCAGCCCATGAAGTCGGTCGCGTGCCGGATGTTGTTTCGGCGCGCGAGGTAGGCGCGTTGTTCGCGCTGGTAATCCTTCCACGTTCCGTCCAGAGCCTGGCTGTAGCCATAGGCCGAGCTCTGTCGGCCCGCCGGGATGACCCAGAGAACGTACTTGCGAGGCGTGCGGGCGTTTGCGTCGAACTTGCTCTCCTGGTAGATGGTGGCCATCTGCACCGCCACCGGAACGCCCCATCGTTTTTGGGTTCGCTTCATGGCCGACAGATAGCCCGGCCGTTGCTTGGCGATCGAACACGCATTGTCCAGGTTCCGGGGCGGTTCACGCTGGCCGCAGGCTGCAAGAAGGGCAAGCAGCGCCACGGACAGAAGGATTCTGCTCATGCTCTTGGATCCGTCTTTTTCGTTACGCCGCTTCCACTACGAAGTGCGACAGCAGCCAGCGAGGGCGAAGCCCGGGCGGCGGCGGTCCCTTCACCGGGAGGCGTAGCCGGGCTTCCGGGACGGTGCAAGCCCCGCCGGACGCAGGGCGGAGGACGGCGGGCCGCGAACGGCGCGCATCTCCCCTCGGAGCCGCCCCCTGACGGCCCCGGAACGCCCCTCAGGGCGGCTGGGGTGCATCCCAAACTTGTTGACCGCCATAATTCGCTGGCGCTGCTGCACCATCATTCCCCCCGTTCCACTCTGAAGTGCAACACCTGATGCAGTGTTCCTGGTCGTTCGGCGACACATGATGTTGCGAATCGGCCAGGCGGCGGCGACAGTTCCTTCGTTGCGAGAAGGAGACCGTCATGCCCGAGGGCCATCGCCACCGGCCTCATGCGGAACGCTGCCAGATCCACGCCCTGAGGAAAAGCGGGCTTTCCGGCCCGGCGATCGCCCGCCAGCTCGGCCGCGACCGCACGACGGTCTGGCGCGAGGTGCGGCGCAACTCCGGCAGGCGCGGCTACCGCCACAAGCAGGCCCAGCGCAAGTCGGACAGGCGCCGCAGCGCGGCCTCGTCGGTGGCGCGCAAGATGACGCCGGAGCTGTGGCGCATGGCGGAGGAGCGGCTGGCCGAGGGCTGGAGCCCCGAGCAGGTCAGCGGGCGCCTCCGCAAGGAGGGCGAGCCGATGGCGGGGCGTCAGTGGATCTACGAGCGCATCCACGCCGACCGGAAGGCCGGCGGCGGTCTCTGGCGGCATCTCCGCCGCCGCGGCAGGAAGCCGGACCGGAAGGGCGGGGCCCACGCGGGCCGCGGCCGCATCCCGGGCCGGGTGGACATCTCCGAGCGCCCGGACGTCGTGGAGGCGAAGGAACGGGTCGGCGACTGGGAGGCAGACACCATCGTTGGCAAGGGCCACAGCGGCGCGCTGGTGTCGCTGGTGGACAGGGCGTCCAGGCACACGCTGCTCGAAAGGGTCGGGAGGAAGACGGCGGACGCGGTCGGCTCGGCCATGACCGGCATGCTGGGCCCTCTCCCCGTGCACACGGTCACCGCGGACAACGGCAAGGAGTTCGCGGGCCATGCCAGGGTGGCCGAGGCGCTGGGCGCGGGGTTCTTCTTCGCGCGGCATTGCCACTCCTGGGAGCGCGGCCTGAACGAGCACGTGAACGGGCTGGTGCGGGAGTGGTTCCCGAAGGGCACGGACTTCCGCAAGGTGACGGACGAGGCCGTGAAGGCCGTCCAGGACCGGACGGACGCACGTCCGAGGAAGGCGCTGGGCTACCTCACCCCGTCCGAGGCCTTCCTACCCGGGCGCAGCCGCCCTGAGGGGGCCTTCCGGGGCCGCCGGGGGCGGCTCCGAGGGGAGATGCGCGCTGTCCGCGGCCCGCCGTCCTCCGGTCGGGCTCCGCCCTCCCTGCGTCCGGCGGGCCGCGGACAGCGCCCGGCAGGGCTTGCACCGCCCCGGAAGACTGGCTACGCCTCCCGGTGAAGGGACCGCCGCCGCTCGGGCTTCGCCCCTCGCTGGCTGATGTTGCACTTCGGAGTGGAAGCGGCGTTCAAGAAAAGTAATTGAACGAAGCTGCTTCGCAGCAGGTTTGACTGCCTGCTGAGCCTTTCCACGTCCGTTCCGGCAAGGGGGACGTCGAACGCATGGCGCCGCTCCCCGCGCCGGTGACCGGACACCTGCGCAGCTGTTGGCAGACACTCTGGCCACGACCGGCAACATGGCTGTTCCACGGCAGGTCGCCGGAGGTGCCGGTCAAGGCCGGAACCCTGCGCGTGGCCTTCAAGGCCGCCCGGGACCGGGCCGGAACCGACCGGAGCGCCAGCTTCCATGCGCTGGGGCACAGCGCGGCCACGCACTGGCATGAGCGCGGCGGCAGCATCGACGTCATCCAGGACGCTCCCGGCCATCGGAACGCGGACACGACACGCGCCTGCGCCCGCGCCACGGGAAAGACGTTCGAGGCCCTCGACCATCCGGTCACCGGCTTCCGCCTCCTGAACGCCTGAACCGTGGCGCAGGACCATGCCGGCGTGGCGGAGATCTTCCGCCGCGCCGGCCCCGCATGGCGGCAGGCCCGGTCCGGGCTGCTCGACGCCGCCCGCCTGAAGGTCATGGGCGCCATCGAGGCCTGCCGCACCGCCGTCCTCGGCGGCCGTCTCCACCAGTGCGAGGCGTGCGGCCGCGAGCATCCCCGGTACAACTCCTGCCGGAACCGGCACTGTCCCGCGCGCCAGGGCGCCGCCGCCCGCCGGTGGATGGAGGCCCGGGCCCGGGACATCCTGCCGGTCCCCGCATTCCATGTCGTCTTCACCCTCCCGAACGAGATCGCCGACATCGCCTTCGCGAACCGCAGGACCGTGCTCGGCATCCTGTTCCGGACCGCGGCCGAGACGCTCCTCGCCATCGCCGCCGATCCCCGCCGGGGCGGCGTCCGCATCGGCGGCACCGCCGTCCTGCACACCTGGAACCAGAGGCTCCTCTGGCATCCCCGCCTCCACTGCGTGGTCCCCAGCGGCGGCTTCGACGCCGGGACCGGGGACTGGAAGACCGGCAGCGGCCGGTTCCTCGCCCCCGTCAAGGTCCTGGCCAGCCTGTTCCGGCGCCGCTTCCCGGAGGCGCTCGCCAGCGCCCATGGCCGGGGCGAGATCGTGTTCCGGAGCGACGGCGGCGATCCCGACGCCTTCGGCAGGGTCCTGGCACGGGCGCGCGCCAGGGACCGGGTCGTCTTCGCCAGGCGGCCGTTCCGCGGACCCCGGCAGATCTTCGCGTGCCTGTCGAGATGCACGCATCGGATCGCGACCGGCGACAGCCGCATCCTCGGCTTCGACGGCGAGACCGTGCGGTTCCGCTGCCGGCGCCCGAAGCCGCCCGGGCAGCGGAAGCCCCGGCACGGCGTCGAGACCGTCACGGCCGACACGTTCGTCACCCGGTTCATGACACATGTCCTGCCCGACGGCTTCCACAGGATCCGCCACTTCGGAATCCTGGCCAACGGTTGCCGCAGGGAGACCCTCGACGCCGCCCGCGCGGCGCTCGGCGTCACCGAACCCGAGCCGGAACCGCACGACCCGGCCGACAGCGGCGCGCCGGACGAAGCCCGCGACGAGGAGAACGCCGCAGAACCGCTCGCGTGCCCGCATTGCGGCGCCCCCTTGCGGCATCTCCGCGAAATCCCGGCCGGGCGGCCTGGACCGGGGCCCGGTCGGGATCCGCCCCCGAAGGCCTCGCCGATGGCGCCCGGTCCATGACCCAGGCGTTCGCAAGACGACCGGTCCCGCCGGCCGAGGCGCCCGCTCGCGCCTCGGCACGCCTCCGGTTCCGCATTCCAGAGACTCCGACCCCGAAGATCCCGGTCCAGCCCGCCGTTCGACCGTCGCAGCCGCCGTCAGCGCTTCGTCACCGGCCCAGAATCCAGGCCTCGTGACCTCCGCAGGACCACGCGCCGCGCCACTTTCCCCATAGGACCCAAATGGCCCACGCAGCCTCGTTCAATCAGGTTAGTGACACTCCCAGAGCGTCACTAGTGTTTTGTATCATACAGACAGTTCCCTATCTTGCAACCGCCGGTGCCCGCGCTTCCAGGAGGCCACGAGGTCCCCGGGATCCCGGCGCCAGCGGAAGGGGCGAGCCTCATGGGCGTTGTGGTGCGCGATGTACCCTTCCACCGCGGCGATGCACTCGTCAAGGGAGTTGAAGATGGCATTCTTGAGCCGCTGGCGTGCGAGTTTCGAGAAGAACCCCTCGACGGCGTCCGTCCAGGACGCCGTCGAGGGGTGAAGTGGAAGTGCCAGTCGGGATGGTCCGCAAGCCAGGCGTGCACGAGGGCCGACTTGTGGGCGGACAGGTTGTCGAGGATGACATGCACCTCCGCCTCTGGATCGATGCCGACCGCCACATGATCGAGGAAGGCACAGAAATCCTCGGACCGGTGACGCTCCGTCATCTGTCCCACCACTTTGCCGGTCGCGACATCGAGGGCGGCCAGCAACGTGGTGGTGCCATTGCGCCTGTAGTCATGGGTGCGGGTGGCGGCATGACCTGGGGCCGGCGGCAGGGGCGTCCGGGTGCGGCCGAGGGCCTGGATCCGGGTCTTCTCGTCGACCGAGAGGACGACGGCGTGATCCGGCGGGTTCATGTAGAGTCCGATGACATCGTGGGCCTTGATGCCGAACCGGGGGTCGTTCGAGACCTTGAAGGTCCTGACCTGATGGGGCCGCAGGCCATGGCGCTGCAGGATCCGGTGCACGGTGGTGGCCGTCAGGCCCCCGACCGCTGTGGTCAGGGCCTTGAGGGTCCAGTGGCGCCGGTTGGGGGGTGGCGGTGACATGGCGAGGTTGATGACGGCCTGCACCGTGGCCGCGGGGATGGGCTGTTTGCCCGGCGGCCGGGTGGCATCCCGCAGGAGACCCTCCACACCCTCGGAAAGGAAGCGGTCCCGCCAGCGCCAGACGGCGGGTTTCGAGAGGCCTGTCCGCCGCATGGTCTCGACGAGGCCACAGCCGTCCCCGAGGGCGAGGATGATGCGGGCCCGCCAGACATGCTTCCGGGGGCTCCGGGGGTGGCTGACGATGTGCTCGAGGCGTGTGCGATCGGTGTCCGGCAGCCGGATCTCCGGCCGTGTCGATGTCCTGCCCATGGGTCTGTCTCCTGCCTTGGTGTTGGCCGCGGGCTCGCGGCGGCAGGATGATACCATGATGCGGGGCAGGAATAGAATCCTTTGTTTGTTGTCATACACTAGGGCCCGTTGACAGTCGTCTTGCGAATCGTCCGGCTTGATGCCATTTTCGGCCCCGACAACCGCCGGAACGACGGCACGAGGCAACAACGGCATGAGCGAGCAGAGAGATGACGATGCAGACAGGACGGTATTGACCGACGCCATGCGGGCGCGGACCGGGGACATGCTGCCGGGCAGGGCGTCCGACCCCGGCGGCACGGCGGCGGACAGCCGCCTCTTCATGGAGGCGGTGCCGTGGCGGTTCCGCACGGGGTCGCCGTGGCGCGCCGCCGGACACGCGCCTCGAGGCCGGACTCCTCGGACAAGGCGTCGGAAACGCGCGCGAAGACCCCCGGAAGCGCCCGGCGCCGGAACCGCCTGGAGACGCCGTCCCGGTTCCCGGACCGCTCGGGCCCGTCGTCATCGAATTGATGCCATTTGGTGGCCCGCCCACTTCCAATCCGTGACCAGCAATTCCCGCCAGAAGGCTTATCCCTTTGACTCCGGCGCCGCAAGATGTTGTGCCTGCGGCCGGTCGCGGGATCCCCGGATCCCCGACGGAATCCACGCCGGCGGCACCGCGCGGCGGCCCGGACGGTGCGGGAATGTGGTGATTCGGGTGGTGCGCGGGTGCGCCCGCCGGTCCCGTGGCGGGATCCGTCCGCGTCAGGCGTGTCCGTCGATGAGGTCGCGGCAGGTGGCGGGCGGAAGTCCCAGCCCGATGCCGAGCAGGCTGTCGAAGGAGGCCCGTCGGTGGCGCCGGCGGTTCCAGCGGAACACGAACTCGTCGAGGCAGCGCTGGAAATGCTTCCTCCGCAGGCCGTGATGCACGCCCATGGCCCAGCGCTTCAGGTTCGAGAAGACCCGGTGGACCCAGGCCAGGACCTCGTGGGCCCTTCGGCCGCCGACCACCCTGCGCTCCCGCGGGTTGCCGGGCAGGCCGGCGTAGCCGCTCCATCCGTCGGTGACCACCCACGCGCCCGGCGCGACGGCCCCGGAGATGAAGCCGCGGAGCGCGCCGGATCCATAGTCCCCGATGGCCTCCAGCCGGATGCGGCGCGGCGCCCCGTCCTCCGACAGCTCCACGGCACCGGCCAGAAGGATCCTGCCATCGGCGCTGCGGCCCCTGCCGGCGACGCCCTTCGCCCCGTCCGTTTCCGCGCCGCCGCCGGCCTCCGCGCCGCCGCCGTCGCGGCAGGGCACGGATGTCTCGTCCACCTCCGCGATCCCCTGCAGGAGGCTCCGGTCGGGGTCGACCATGGCACGGCGCAGCCTGTGCAGCAGCAGCCAGGCGCTTTTGCAGCTCCCGATGCCAGGCTGCGCCTGGAGCTGCAGCGCGGAGATGCCGTTGGAATGCGTCGCCACGATGTGGGCCGCGAGGAACCATGTCCTGAGCGGCAGGTGGCTGCGGTGCATCACCGTGCCCGCCGTCACCGACGTCTGGCGTCCGCACCCCGCGCACTCGTGGAGGCGGCGCTCCCCCTCGGCTGCCAGCCTTTCGTGCAGCCGCAGGCCGGGCACGCGAAGCCACCGCCCCGGCGCAGCCTGGCCAGGTGCCCGGCGCAGGCGTCGTCGTCCGGGAAGCGCTCCTCGAACTCCTGGCGGGACATGGGCCGGTCGTGTTTCCATCGCGATGCCATGGGAGGAACATAAAGCGAACAAAACGGATCGTCAGCCCCCGTCGGACACAAAATGTGGACATGCCTTGGTCAAAGGGATAAGCCTTCCCGCCAGATTTCCTTTCGTTCATTGTCAGTCGGTTGCGCGGCAGCCGCGAATCTTCCTGTCGCAGGCCTTTCCCGCCGGACCGGCCTTGCCGCGGCCAGGCAGGAGCCGGGCAGCATATGTCCGGAACCCCTTTCGCAGGCATCCGTCGATGCCAGGGCCGTGCTTCGCGCAGTGCGTGCATGCTTCGGCCGCATCCCCGACCCGACCGGCACGCGTGACTTCAGCCTCTCCGGGAGGCCTCTTATGAGCCCCGGTGCTGTCAAGCGCTTTCTTCATGACGTGTCACATCGATCCGTCTCCTTGCGAGGGCGGCTCGGCGCCGCTCGGGGATTCTCCAGGCAGAACGTCGCGGTTCCTCGGCGCGCCCAACACTCAACGGCGCGTCCAGACTCTTGTCCGGTTCGGTCTGCCGGCCTGTGCCGGCCCCGTGACCACGGTGCCCCGTTCGGGCGGTGCGACGTTCCGGGAGGCGGGACCCGTCCGGACGGACGGTGCCGCGGGATGCGGCGAACCATGCCTCCCGCCGGTCACACGCCTTGCCCGGGTTCCCCGGAGGCCCCGTCGGGCCGCCCGGGTGTCTCGGTGTCTCGGTGTTCCGGTCTCCCCCCTCAGGCCTTCGACAGGACGGCGCCCTCGGGCACCAGCCCGGTCGTGGCGAACCGCCCGGCGCCACCAGCAGCTTCCTGGCCAGCGCCACGATCCCGCGCTTCCCCGGCCGCCCGTCGCGGGCGACGGCGCAGCGCCCGGACCACTTCGACAGCGCGCTCCGCGGCTGGTGCCGCAGCCAGCGCCAGGCCATCTGCACGAGGTGCTTTCGCAGCATCGGGCTGCCGGCCTTGCCGGTGCCCTGGTCATGGTCGACGGCGCCGCTCGCCCACGGCACCGGCGCCAGCCCGGCCATGCCCGCCAGCTCGCGCCGGTTGCGGAAGTCGCGGCAGAGGAGCTCCGCGCCCGGCAGCAGGGCGTCGTTCGGGCCGATGCCCCGCAGCCTGACCAGCGTCGCCGCGTGGCGGGCGTGCCCCGGGACCTCCGCCGGCGCGGCTCCGGGCGGCGTGTCCGCCTCCCGTGCCGGCCCGGCGGGCGTGGCAGCCTTCGCCGCCCTGGCCGCCTCCCGTGCCGACTTCAGCGTCGCCGCCTTCTCCGCCTCCACCGCCTCCGTCTCCGCGACGCCCGGCTCCAGGCGGCCGGGGATGCCCGCGGTCTCCGCCAGGAGCCCCGGCGGCAGCGCCGCGCCATGGCCCGTCCTCATGCCCCCGAGCCGCTCCCGGAACCCGGCCTTCGCCGGATCCCCGGGCGGCACGCCGTGCAGCCGCAAAAGCCCCGCGACCGCGCTCGCCAGCCGCAGCCGCTCCTTCACGAGCCGCTCCCGGCGCCCCGGCAGCCGCTTCGCGTCCTCCTCCGCGACCGTCGGCACCCGCACCGGCGACATCGCGTCCCGGTCGCCGCCGTCCCGGGCCACGGGCGCCCGCACCGTCTTCCGCGCGTCGATCCTGTCCGTCTTCGCACGTCTCTTCCTGCGCACGACCTCCAGGCTCGCCGGGTCGCAGACCACGACCTCCAGGTCCTCGCCCTCGAGCCGGCGCGCCAGCCGGAACCCCTCGTACCCTGCCTCGCAGACCGGCATCACGCGGACGTCGTCGCCGGAGACGGCGGCGGCCCGCGTCCGTGCCTGCCCCAGCTTCGCGAGCAGGCCCGCGACGTCATGTGGTGCCAGCCTGTGCAGGCCCGTCCGCGACGCGTCCGCCGGATCGCCCGCCGCGAGGATCCAGCTCGTGCCGCCCGCTTCCAGCGCCGCATGCACCGTGGCAGCCTTCACGCCGAAGGGGGTGCTTGAGTCGATCATCTCTCTCTCTCCTTTCAATCGGCAAGGGGTGCCGCCTTTCGGCCCCCTTGCCACCAGATGTTGAAGTCACCACATTCACCTGCACCGAATCACCTCCAGAGGCAAACCCCGGCGCGTCTCATGGCATCTGATGCCGGGGCCGGCGGCGTTCCCGCCCGGGATCCCGTCCCTGCTCCGGGCCGGACGGCGTCCGGCGGGCGTCTCCCGGTCCCGGCGGACGGGACCGGGCGCCGTTCCTCGCGCAAGGCCGGCTGCAGGCGCCGCCCGCGCCAGGACCCGCCGCGACGGGTCGAAGGCCCGCTGCCGCCAGGCCCCGGGCGCGGCGACCGTCCGCCCCGGCCACGCCGGGGCGTTCCCGCCGGCCCCGGAGCCGGTCCGGAACGGGGACGGCAGGAGGAGGAACGGCCGCGGGCGGAACGCCTTGAAGCGGCTCGCCGGGCGCGTCCGCACACGGGAGGGCGGCCGGCGCCGGGGACGGGCCGGCGGGAGGAGGGAGGCACGGGAGAGGCGCGGCAGGGACGGCGCACCGCTCCGGGCGGGACCGCGGCCTGCCGGCCGACGACGCGAACCCCGGCCTGAAGACCGACATGCCCGGATGCGGGGAGAGAGGATCCAGGGGGTCTCGCGGGCCGCCGGCCTTCCGCCCGACCGGGACGCGGCGTGTCCGTGATGCGGTGCGGCCGCGTGCGGGACGGGCGGCCGGGAACGGGACGTTCCGGACACCGGGGCGCGGGAGGGCTGCAGCTTCGGGCACGGCTCCGGCCATGGCGGGAACCGCCCTCGGGGCGTCTTCGCGACGCGCGCCTTCCCGGTCGATGCGGGTCGCGGCGGCACTGCTGCCCGCCGTCCGGACGGGCGCGGGAACGCCGGGGACGCATCCTGCATCTCTGGAACCGGATGCGGGAACCGGCCGGGCTTTCGCCTTCCGGGACTGGAAGACCCCTGCCGCGCGCTCGCGGGGGCGCCTGGCAAGGAGGGCCATGCCGGCCCGTCCGTGCCGGGCCGTGACCGCCCCGGCCACGCCCGGACGGCCCCGAACCCCGCCCTTCGCCGGCACCGCCACGATCCCGGGCCGCCGCCCGGCCGCCGGTCGTGCGCACGCGGAACTGCCGTCCGCCATGACCGCGCCTTCGCTCACCGACGGTCAGGCTGGCGGGAATTGCTGAGGGCCAATGGCTCCCCGTTGCATGTGCATCCTTAGAACACTATGAAGAGACTCCTGCCAACAACCCACGGCTTTCCCTGAGGTCGCATGCTTGAACGCCTTGAAATGACAAATGTCGGACCGGCGCCAGCAATGGCAATGGACCTGCAGCCCCGGATAAATCTTATCGTCGGTGACAATGGCCTCGGCAAGAGCTTCCTGCTGGACATCGCATGGTGGGCCCTGACACGAAAATGGCCCCGGGACCTGAATCCCCGCCTGACTTCGGGCTATCCGGCCCGACCGACTGACAGGACAGCACCGGCAACATTGCGCCTTGCCCTGACGACCGATGCCGGCAACAGCAAGGCCTTCGAGAGTATATATTCTGCCAAGGATGAGAGCTGGACCGGGCAGCCCGGACGGCCCTGGAGTCCCGGTCTTGTTATCCATGCCCACGCCGATGGTGGGTTCTCAGTCTGGGATCCAGCCCGGAACTACTGGAAGACGAGGGGGAGCGTGGATGTCCAAGACCGGCTTCCTGGCTATGCCTTCGCACCGCAGGATGTCTGGGACGGCCTGAATGTTCCGATCGAGGGTCGCCCGACCACAGTCTGCAAGGGGCTTCTTGATGACTGGTCGATCTGGATTCGAGAGAACGGCGACCATGCCCGTCTCATGACCGAGGTCGTGGGTGCGTTGTCGGTTGGTGGCCAGCCCTGCGAGACCGGCCCGCTCCTGCGCCTGTCCGTTGATGATGCCCAGGACATTCCATCCATCAAAACCGACTATGCCGATGCCGTTCCCATTGTCCACGCCTCGTCTGCCATCCGCCGGATCACCGGACTGGCCTACATGCTGGTCTGGGCCTGGAGTGAGCATGTGCGCGCGGCTGCCCAGATCAACGTCACTGTGGCCGGGCAGGTGATCTTGCTGTTCGACGAAATCGAGGCCCACCTTCACCCCCGCTGGCAGCGCACTATCGTGCCGGCACTCCTCAAGGTGATGGATCACTTGGCCTGTGCGAAGACAGACGTTCAGATTGTCGCAGCAACCCATTCGCCACTTGTGCTGGCTTCGGTCGAGCCTCATTTCGATGAGGATCGGGATCGGCTGTTTCACCTAGATCTCCATAGCGGCCAGGTGCAGCTCGACCCCATCCCTTGGTCGCTTCAAGGTGATGCGATGAGCTGGTTGGTGTCGGATGCGTTCGGGCTGCGCCAGGCCCGGTCCATCGAAGCCGAGCGTGCCATTGACGCTGCGCAGGCCTACATGCGCGGTGAGGCAGAGCAGAACCCTGAAGGACTCAGAGACAAGGATCGGATCCATGCGGAACTCTGCCGTGTGGTACCGGGCCAGGACCCATTCTGGCCGCGGTGGATCGTCGAGGTTCATCACAACGAGAATGGATCATGATCTATTTCGACCCCGTTTCGGAACCTCCGGACTTTGACAGTAAGGCCCGACAACCGGGCAAGGCCTGGCTTGCCGCCAACCCGCCGCCCAAGCGCCCGAGAGATTATTGGAGTGACTTCAGGCCAGCACTTGCAGATTGTTTCCACAATCTCTGTGCCTATTCGGTGATGTACATACCGGAAGGCACAGTGGATCACTTCGTCAGCTGCCACGAAGACCGGTCGAAAGCCTACGACTGGGAGAACTATCGCTACTGTGCGGGCTGGATCAACGCAAGCAAGGGCAACACTCCTGCCGATAAAATGCTGGACCCGTTCGTGGTCGAGACCGGATGGTTCGAGATCGATTTGCCGTCACTGCAGTTGCGGGTTGCGGACACCATTCCACCAGAGGTTCGCGAGCGTGCCGAGTTTGTCTTGGAACGATTGCATTTGCGTGATGATGAACGGGTTTTGCGCCAACGTGAGGGATGGTATGCGCTGTACCAGGAGGGCAATCTTACGCTGGCCGGGCTTGAAAAATTGGCACCCTTAATTGCTGCCGCAGTCCGAGCCCTTCCATGAGGGGATATCAGATGCTTCCTGCCTGTAGTTAGGGCCCGTTGACAGTTGTCTTGCGAATCGTCCGGCCCCATGCCATGTCCTTCCCCGACGACCGCCGGAAAGGCGGCACGAGGCGACAACGGCATGAGCGAGCAGAACGATCAATCCAGACAGGGCGGTGACGGCCGACGCCATGCGGGCGCGGATCGAGGACATGCTTCCGTAGCGTTTCGGCAAGCGGGGCGGCGTCTCCAGGCGGTTCCGCGCCGGCCGCTTCCGGGGGTCTTCGAGCGCGTTTCCGACGCCTTGTCCGGGAAGTCCGGCGCAAGGGGGGCCTCAAGCCAGGAGATCGGACGCTCGAGGGCGGCCTGACGCGCAGGGCCGCGGCCGCGCCGGGATGTCCGGTCGGCTTCATGATCCTTCCCGGCCAGGCGCAAGGCCAGATGGGGGTCAGGACCTGCGCGACGGCCTTGCGTCCGGGGCGCTGGCTGGGGACAGGGCGTTCGACCCGGACTGGCCTGGGGACCGGCGGGCCGCGGCGGTCCCGTCGAAACCGAACCGGACGGAATCCGGGGCGCATGACCGGGACATGCAATGCTGGCGGAGAGCCTTCTCGCGAAGATCGGGGGGGGGGGGTCCGGGAGATGGCGACGCGATGCGAGGACCGACGGGCGCTTCGCGGGGGGGATTCATCTCGTTGCCGGCGTGGTCGTCGCGACATGACTGTCGACGGGCCTCAGTGGCCGACGGCCGCTCCGTCCTTCCTGGGATCCGATGCGCCGATCAGCGTGCCGCTGGCGTGGTCGATCAATATGGCCTGTGCTCCGCCGATGGGAATGTCAGGCCGGGAAAGACTGTGCCCGGCCTTCGCGAGCCGCCGCCTCGTGGAGTCCGGCACGCCGTCTTCGACCTGGAGCGTTCCGTCGACCGGGTCGGCAAAGGATCGCGGCCCGTCAACGGCTTCCTGCAGGTCCATGCCGTAATCGGCGACATTCGTCAGGAAATGCGCGTGGCCCGTCGCCTGATACTGCCCGCCCATGACGCCAAACGCCATGTCGACCTTTCCGCCGGCCTTCCGCATTGCCGGAATGATCGTGTGCATGGGCCGCTTTCCCGGGCCGGCCTCGTTTGGATGTCCGGGGACCAGGTTGAATCCTGAACCGCGGTTCTGGAAGAGTATGCCGAATTTCGGGCTCGCCACCCCGGAGCCGAATGCCGAGAAGAGGGAGTAGATGAGGCTGACAGCCATTCCGTCCCCGTCGACGGCGACGATCAGGATCGTGTCCTTGTGCACGTCTTCCGCAAGGGCTGCGGGTGCGGCCGTCGCCTTCTCCGGGTCAATGAGCCCGGCAAGCCGCTCGGCCGTCTCTGCCGCCAGCATGTGTTCAAGCCGGGTCACGTGCCCCGGATCGGCCAGAAAGCGGTTTCGCGCGTCGTAGGCGAGTTTCGACGCCTCGGCTTCGAGGTGAAGCCGCTCGAAGCCGACAGGGTCCATGGAGGAGAGGTCGAATCGGGAGAGAATGTTCAGGAGCAGCAGGGCGGTGGCGCCCTGTCCGTTGGGCGCATGCTCAAGCACGTCGAATTCTCCATGCCGCCCCGAGAGCGGCGTGCCCCAAAGGGCCTCGGTTGCCGCGAAGTCTTCGGCGGCATGTGTTCCTCCCGTCGCTGCAAGCGCCGACAGCATGTCGTCCATCACCTCGCCCTCGTAGAATGCGCCGCGCCCGCCTGCGGCGATGCGCTGCAAGACCTCGACCTGGCCGGGCAGGCGCAGGCGCTCGCCGAGGCGATAGGGACGGCCGCGGTTCAGGAAATGCGCCCTTGCGGCATCCGTCATGCCGGGGCCTGCCGAGGCGATGTCGGATGCGGTTCGCGGGGCGACGGGCACGCCCTCCTCAAAATACCGGATCGCGGGCGCGAGGCAGCGGTCGAGGCCAATCCGCCCGAAGCGCTCCGACAGTCGGCAGACCGCGTCCACGGCGCCCGGCACTGTGATGGAGGCAGGATGGCCCGGCTCGATTCTCGTGAGTCCCGCCTCTCTCAGGTCGTTCGGATCAAGGCCGGCGGGCGCCCGGCCCGAGCCGTTGATCGTGGTGACATCGTCGGTGCCTGCAGGCTTGACAAGCGCAAAGCAGTCGCCGCCGATCCCTGCCATGTGCGGCTCGCAGACCCCGAGAAGGATCGCACCGGCAATCGCGGCGTCCACCGCGTTCCCGCCATCCTTCATCACGGCCAGCGCCTCGGACGCCGCCAGCGGATGCGAGGTCGCCACCATTCCGTTCGCGGCGAGGACGGGAGACCGGCCCGGAAGATGGAAATCGCGCATGCGGCCTGATCCCGTCCAGTTGGCATGCGCAGACTAGCGGCATGCCCGTCGGATGGAAAGCGGCGGGACCGGGGGGATCATGCGGCGCCGCCTTCCGGGTGCATCTCAATTTTTTGACCGCCATGGTTCGCTGGCGCTACCGCACCATCACTTTGTCAAGAAAATTGGGCTGCACCCCCGCCTTCCGGCCTGGTTGACATCATCGACCGGTGCGGACGAAGTTCGCCACCGGGAGGATCGATGCATGCGGACGGAAGTCGCGGTCATCGGAGGCGGGCCGTCGGGGCTTCTTCTGTCCCAGCTCCTGAACCGCGCGGGCATCGAGACGGTGGTTGTCGAGCGTGCCTCGCGGGATCAGGTGCTCAAGCGGATCAGGGCCGGCGTTCTGGAGGCAGGCACGGTTGACACGCTTCGAGAGGCGGGCGTTTCGGGCCGGCTGGACCGTGCGGGAATCCCGCACTACGGATGCTACCTGACCGACAGCGACCTGATGGTCCGAATCGACTTTCGCGCCCTGACCGGCAGGCATGTCACGATCTATGGCCAGACCGAGGTCACTGCGGATCTCTACATGGCTCAGGATGGACTCGGCACGCAGATCCTTCACGGCGTCGAGGACGTGACGCTGTCCGACCTGGAGCAGTCAAGGTCCGTTGTGGAGTTCACGCATGAAGGCAACCGGAGGCGGCTTGAATGCCTTTTCGTGGCGGGATGCGACGGGTTCCACGGAGTCAGCCGAAAGTCCATCCCGGACGGCCGGCGGCGGGAACTCGAACGGACCTATCCGTTCGGCTGGCTTGGAGTCCTGTCCCGCGTCCCTCCTTGCATGGAGGAGCTCGTATACGCGAATTCCGCGCGCGGCTTCGCCTTGGCGTCGATGCGGAGCGAAAGCCTGTCGCGCTACTACCTCCAGGTGCCCATGAGCGATCGGGCGGAGCAATGGAGCGACGATGCGTTCTGGGCCGAACTGAAGCGGCGCCTTCCGTCGGACGCCGCTGCCGCGATGCGAACCGGGCCGTCCATCGAGAAGTCCGTGGCGCCCCTGCGCAGCTTCGTGTGCGAGCCGCTTCGCTGGGGCAACCTGTTCCTCGTGGGAGATGCGGCGCACATCGTGCCGCCGACCGGCGCAAAGGGCCTCAATCTCGCGGTGTCGGACGTGCGCTATCTCTGCGAGGCGCTGATCGAGGCCATGCGTTCCGGCGATCGCTCGGGAATTGACGGCTATTCGGGGCGCGCGCTGCAGCGGGTATGGAAGGCCATGCGTTTCAGCTGGCAGATGACGATGATGCTGCACCGGTTCGAGGACGAGGACGAATTCGCCGCCGAGATGCGCCGGGCGACGCTCGGCCATCTCGCGGCGTCCGAGACCGCGCGACGCGACCTGGCCGAGAACTATGTCGGGCTGCCCTTCTGATCGGCAGGACAGCGGTCCTCGCGGACAGGCCTGCCCTTCCTGCGCAGGCCGTGGCGGGGACCGGGGACGGCGCCGCGCCGATGATCGGCGGATCCGGCGGTTCGGGCGCGCCGGTCCGGCTCGCCCGCGCGCCGGCCGATCCATGCCCCCGCCGCCGGACATGCAGCGACTGCATCATCGCGAGAGCGGCCGGCAAACGGCGACCGGCCCGGACTCGTCCCAGGCGCGCGATCAGGGACTGCCGCCACTCCGGCAGGCCGCGAGAGGTCCGGGATGACGCTCATCTACAAGATATTTCGCGCCGAGGAGTTCAAGGCGTTCGAGGCGGCGGGGCGCACGAGGGGATCGCCGGACGACGTCAGGGACGGCTTCATCCATTTCTCGACCGGCGAACAGGTCGCGGAGACAGCCTCGCGGCACTTTCGCGGCGAGGCCGGGCTGGTGCTCCTGTGCGTGGATGCCGGCCCTCTGGCGGACTCCCTGAAGTGGGAGCCCTCGCGGGGCGGCGCGCTCTTCCCCCATCTCTGCCGCGATCTTCTGATCGGAGACGTGAAGTCCGTTCGGGCGGTTCCCCTCGCCGGCGGCCGCCACGTCTTCGAGGGCCTTCTGGCGTGATCGAGCGCGCGGCACTGGCGGTCCTGAACCGAATCGATCCCGAGCTTGCCCACGGCCTTGCGCTTCGGGCGCTGCACACGCCATTCGCGCCGCTGCCTGGGCCAGTAAAGTCGCCCCGCCTGGATGTGAACCTCGCCGGTCTCCGCCTGCCGAATCCCGTCGGCCTGGCGGCCGGGTTCGACAAGAACGCGCGCGCGGTTGGCCCTCTCATGCGCGCAGGTTTCGGGTTTCTGGAAATCGGGACCGCGACGCCGCGGCCGCAATCGGGCAATCGGCGCCCGAGGCTGTTCCGGCTTCGCCGGGACCTCGCGGCGATCAACCGCCTCGGGTTCAACAACGACGGCATCGAGGCGGTCGCCGGCCGGCTGGCGGCGCGCCCTGCCGGCATTCCTGTCGGGATCAACGTTGGCGCCAACAGGGACAGCGAGGATCGTGTCGTCGACTATGCGCGCGCGACGCGTGCCGCGCGGGGATGCGCCGACTTCGTGACCGTCAACGTGTCCTCGCCCAACACCGACAGCCTTCGGGACCTCCAGGGCGAACGGGCCCTGGCGGCGCTTCTCGGAGCGGTGATGGAGGAGAGCGGCGACCTGCCGGTGTTTCTCAAGATCGCGCCGGACCTTTCGGACCGGCGCATCGGCGCCATCGCGCGGACGGCCATGGATGGCGGAGTCGCCGCGATCGTCGCGACCAACACCACCGTGTCGCGCGACGGGCTGGCGGACGGCCTGCGCGCACGACAAGGCGGCCTGTCGGGCCGTCCGCTCTTTCCGCGCTCGACACGCGTGCTGGCGCGGCTGTTCCACGAAACCGGCGGCGAGATGCCGCTTGTCGGCGTCGGGGGGGTGGCCTCGGCCGCAGATGCCTACGCGAAGATCAAGGCCGGGGCGGTTGCGTTGCAGATCTACACGGCGATGACGTATTCCGGGATATCCTTGGCGTCCCGCGTCGCGCGGGGCATTGACGAGATGCTGGCGCACGACGGGATCGCGTCCGTTGCCGAGGCCCGGGGCGTCTGTGCCGCGGACTGGCTTGACGAACGGCCCGGCATGATCGCGCCGGGGCCGTGATCAGCCTCCGGCGCGTTCGAGGGCAGGGTACCTGACGCCGAGCGTGACTCCCCTTGCGACGAGCGAGATCAGGAGCGCCATCCAGATTCCGTCGTTCCCGTGGCCGGAAAGGATCCATACGGACGCGAAATAGATCGCGGCCGAGACGGCCGTCATGTTCCGCATGTCGGCCGTTCGCGTGGCGCCAATGAATATCCCGTCGAGCATCCAGGCCGCGATCCCGAGGACCGGCGCCGCGATCATCCACGGCAGGAGCGCCTTGGCCGCCCGGCGAACCTCGTCCGCAGTGGTCATCAGGTCGATGACCCAGGGTCCGAAGGCCCAGGCCGCCGCCGAAAAGACGGCCATGACGCCGGCGCCCCAGGCGCTCGTCAGGAGAGCGCCCTTGCGAAGGCGCGTCCGGTCTCGCGCGCCCGTCGCGTTGCCCACAAGCGTCTCGGCCGCGATCGCGAATCCGTCAAGCGCGTAGGCCGTCACGTGCACGAACTGCAGCAGCATCTGGTTGGCGGCGAGCGTGACGTCCCCGAACCTGGCCCCGAAGAAGAGGAAGGAGACGAAGATCGACTCGATGAACAGGGACCTGAGCAGGATGTCGCGATGGATCGCGGCCATCCTGAACAGACGCGCACGGGAGAGGATCCGGGGCCAGTCGTCCAGGGACGTCCGCCGGATCGCGTCCCTGCAAAGCCAGAGTCCCAGGGCCAGCCCGCCCCATTCGGCAAGGAATGTCGCCAGGGCGACGCCGCCCACGCCCCAGCCGAAGCCCAGGACGAAGGTCACGTCGAGCACGGCGTTCAGGCCGTTCATCCAGACTTGAAGAGCCAGGACGGCACGGGTCCTCTCGGCCGCGATGAGCCAGCCGTTGATGCCGAAAAGCGCGATCGCGGCCGGGGCCGACCAGATGCGCACGGACATGTACGCCTTCGCGCCGTCCTCCACCGCCGACGACGCGGGCGAGACCAGGAATCCTCCATGGAAGACGGGCCATTGCAGGATGATCAGCAACAGGCCGCCGCCCAGCCCCACGATCATCGCGCGCGACAGGAGCGCGTCCGCCTCTTGCCTGTCGTCCGCCCCGAGCGCCTGGCTTGTCATGCCGGTGGTTCCCATGCGGAGAAAGCCGAAGATCCAGTAGACCGCGGTCAGGATCCCGGCCCCGATCGCGACGGCCCCGATCGGCACGGGATCCCCCAGCTGGCCGACGACGCCGATGTCCACGAGTCCGAGAACCGGCACGGTGGCATTGGCGACCAGGATCGGCAGCGCGATCCCCAGGACGCGGCGATGCGTGATCCCGTGCGCCGGCGCGACCGTCATCCGGAGGCGGGCGACGGCATCAGGAAGTGTCCCGTCGCCTGCGCAATCGGCCGCATGCGATTGTCCTGCCAGGCCTCGGCGCTGACGCTCGCGTATCGGCGGCCGGAACGGTTGACGCGGGCCCGTGCATAGGTGTCCCGCGGCAGGCCCGAACGAAGGTAGTCCACGGTCATGCCGATCGTCTTCGGCATGCGCGGCAACGTGCCGGGGGTCAGCGATTCGGCGTCCAGCCTGCCGCTCTCGATCTCTTGCCACAGGCTCTGCCAGCCAAGCTCGACCAGTGCCGCGGTCTCCAGGAACGCTGCCGTCACCCCGCCATGCAGTGCCGGCAGGTCGGGGTTGCCGACCTGCATTCCTTCGAACCGGAGCACGGCCGTCAGCTCGTCTCCGTGACGCTCGAACGCGATTCCGAGGAACCGGACGAACGGGATGCCGGCCACGAGCGCGCGGAGCGCCGCGTCGCGCCGCTGCTTCACGACCTGGACCGGCTCGGGCCGCGTCCGCGTCATGCCTGCACCACGAACGCGCTCGTTGCCGTCGCCACGGGGCTTTCGCTGTCCTCGTCGGTCGCCACGGTCCGGACGAAGGCGACGCTCCGGGTCATGTGGTAGCAGGTCGCGTGAGCCGTTATCGTCTGTCCGGGCGTCGCGGGCCGCATGTAGTCGATCCGGAAATTCAGCGTTGCGGTGCCCGGCGGCCCGGCAGGATGCGAGAGGACGGCAATGCCGCCGCAGGTGTCCAGCAAGGAGGAAACGGCGCCGCCGTGCGCGACTCCCGTGACGGGGTCGCCCACCAGGCGGTCGCTCCAGGGCATGGAGACGACCGCGGTGCCTTCGCCCGTTTCCTCGAGAGCCATGTTCATGGCCCGGCAGAAGGGCAGCTCGTCGATGAGTCGACGCGCCCGCTTTGCGCGGGTTCCGGACCTGTCGGGCATGCGTGGCATCCTTTGCGGGTTTTCGTCCTTTTGACCGGCTTCGGCAAGCCGCGCGGCCGCATGACATCAAGGGCGCCTGCCATGCGGCCATGCCGTGCCCGCCCGCATGCAGAGGGGATTGCGGCGCTGCACGGACTTTGCCGCTACGGAAGGGGCGACCCGAACGGCGCGCCGGGGGCGAGATCAGGATGCCTGCCTATGCCTGCCTACACCCCTCCCGTGAAGGATCAGCAGTTCCTGCTTCATGACCTGTTCAAGTTGAGCGAGAGCGACGTTCCGGGCTACGGGGACCTTGACCGCGGCGTCACGGCGGCGGTTCTGTAGGAGGCCGGCAGGATCGCCGTCAGCGTGCTGCAGCCGCTGAACGCCGTCGGGGACACGCAAGGCTGCAGGCTCGCGAACGGGTTCGTGCGCACGCTGGAAGGTTTCAAGGCGGCCCGGGACGAGATGGCGGCGGGTGGCTGGATGGGTCTCGCTGCCGACCCGGACCATGGCGGGCAGGGCATGCCGAATCTCCTGAACACGGCGGTCGGCGAGATCTTCTCGTCCGCGAACATGGCTTTCCAGATGTATGCAGGGTTCGTGAACTGCGCGGCGCTGACGTTGACGGCGCACGGATCGGCGGAGGGCCACCTACGTTCCGCCGATGCACGAGGGGCGCTGGTCGGGAACGATGGACCTGACGGAGCCGCATTGCGGCACCGGTCTGGGGCTCGTTCGCACGAGGGCCGAACCGGCGGATGACGGCAGCTGCGGGATCTCGGGCCAGAAGATCTGGATTTCCGGCGGCGAGCACGATCTGACCGAGAACATCGTTCACCTCGTGCTTGCGCGCATTCCCTGCGCCCCGGAGGGAACCAGGGGCGTTTCCCTGTTCGTTGTGCCGAAGTTCCTTCCCGACGCGGACGGCATGCCCGGAAAGCGTAACCGGCTCTCCTGCGGCGCGCTGGCTTGTCGGAGAGGCCGGCAAGAGCATGCGGGCCATGTTCACGATGATGAACGACGCAAGGCTCCTGGTGGCGCTCCAGGGCTGCGCGCAGGCCGAAGTCGCCTGCCGGAACGCCATCGCTTTCGCCCGCGCACGGCTTCAGGGCCGGGACGTGGCCGGGGCGAGGAATCCGGACGGCCCCGCCGATCCTGTCCCATCTTTAACAAAATTTCGCGGCAAAAGGCCACATTCGAGGATTTTCTTGATCGGGTGGAATTTATCATGTCCCCCGTTCCACTCTGAAGTGCAACACCTGATGCAGTGTTCCTGGTCGTTCGGCGACACATGATGTTGCGAATCGTGCATCAGGTGTTGCACTTCAGAGTGGAACGGGGGAACACAAAAAGGCACTTGAGGACCACATGTTCGGCGCGGTCGAGACGTTGTTCAACCTGCAGCCAGTCGTCACGCTGTATGATCTGACAAACACCTGTTTCGAGGGTGAGGCTTCAGGCCAGCCCAAGGCGAGGCACGGGCATTCGAAGGAGCGGCGCTCGGATGCGCCCCTCCTCACGCTGGGCGCCGTTCTCGACAGCAGCGGCTTTCTGCGCCGGACCGAGATCTTCCCCGGTAACGTCGTCGAGGCGCGCACGCTGGCGACGATGTTGACCACCCTCGGCGTACCCAAGGGTGGCATCATCGTCATGGACCGGGGCATTGCCACCGAGGAGAACCTCGCCTGGATGCGGTCTGAAGGGTATATCTACCTCGTCGTCTCCCGCAGCCCCGCTCGGGTGTTCGACCCCGACGCTGCAACCACGACCGTCACAACCGCCGGGCAGGAGGAGATCGCTGTCTGTCTCGATCGTGTGGAAGATCAGGAGGAAGACGCGACCCCGTACACGGAGGTTCTCCTGCGGTGCCACTCGCAAGCACGGGAGAAGAAGGAGACCGGTCTGATCACGCACTTCCAGGATCGGTTCGAACAGGGTCTCCAGGATCTGCACGCAAATCTCGCAAAGCCCCGAACACGGAAGACCTTGCCCTATGTCCAGCGCAAGATCGGACAGCTCCAGAAGGCGAACGCCGTGGTCGCGCAGCATTACACCATCACCGTCACGCCCGATCCGGAGAATAAACGGGCGGTGGCAATCACGTGGGAGCTGAACCCGTCGGACGGCTCCATGCTGCAGAAACCCGGCGTCTACAGCCTGCGGTCGAATTGTCTCGATTGGGACGCGGAGGCGATGTGGAAAGCCTACGCGATGCTCACGGATGTCGAATCCGTCTTCCGGTCCCTCAAGTCCGAGCTCGGTCTCCGCCCCATCTACCACCATAAGGAACGCCGCGCGGATGGGCATCTCTTCATCTCGGTGATCGCCTACCAGGCGATCCAGGTCCTCCGGACGCGCATGGCCCAGACCGGACTGACCGCAAGTTGGACGACGATCCGCAACGCCCTGCGGACCTTGCCCCGCATCACCACCGCCTTCGCCCGCCCCGACGGCCGCCGGGTGCATGTGCGCAACACCGCGCTCCCGAATGCCGACCAGGCCGCAATCTATCAGGCGATGCAGATCGCATCCCCGGCCCCGAACCTGCGCAAGACCATCGTCTGAAACCGCCGACAAGCCGTCGCGCAAAAATCCCGTAAATCCAAGTCTGTAGTGCCACTACGTTTTTTAACGTATTGAACATAAAGCTTTTTTTCACAAGATGTTAAAGATGGGCTGTGATTGTCCACCCGGACGTGCGCCGCAACCTGCTCGATCAGGAGTCCTTCATCGAAGGCGCTCGCGCCCTGGCGTTCTGGTGTGCCGAGACGAGCGACCGGTCGCTCAGGGCGGGGGACGAGGAGGCCGCGGCGATGCAGCAATTCCCGACAGGATTTCTTTGTTCTCATTGTCAGTCGGTCGCACGGCAGCCACGAATTCTCTTTCGCAGGCTTTTCCCGCCGGATCGGCCTTGCTGCGGCCAGACGGGCAAGAGCCGGGCAGAAAAGGCAATTTCAATGTCCTTGAGAGCCTCAGCGCCGCTCGCGGCTGCCGTCCCCGCGGTCCGGACGCTGCGGGGCTTCGTGGCGAAACCGGCCCGGACAGGCCCGCATCTGAACGCCAGCAGCATCATGAAAGACGCCGCATGAAACCTTTCGGAACGCCGGAAGGCGGGCGGCCGGTGCGGGAAGCCGCCGCCGTCGCCGGCCCGGGCCGCCGCGGAACCGGGCCCGGGCAGCGGATCCGCGCGGACTGCCGCGGGGCCGGATCATGACAGCCGGCGCCGTCGGGAACTCAGGCTAGCAGGTCGGCTTCCATTGCGTGTAGCCCATGTCGAGGTATTTCTGGCTGACGGTGTCGTCATCGGTCGCCACGATGGTGACGGTCAGCAGATCGGAGAGATGGATGGCGCCCCCCGACAGGGTGTTGGTGACCCGGGTCTGCGCCTGCATCCGTTGCACCGTGGCCCCCTGATTGCGGCAGTTGTTGTCCTTGGAGGTGCCGAAGATCTCGATCCGGCAGCCGGCCTCCATCAGACAGGCCCCGGTCAGGGCATCCCCGTCGGCCACCCCGTCCACTTCCGAGATGCCGCCCCGGAAGTCAGGCGTGTCGAACCGGATTGCGGAGGGCTTGGTGATGGAGACGGCCGGGCTCTCGCCGGCCTGGAGGGCGCCGCAGCTGTACTGCAGGTCGAACTCCCAGTACGCCCCCTCCTCGACGGTCAGGGTGTTGGTGTTGCTGTCAAAGGTCCGGCCTTGGTCATCCGACCAGACATTCGCGACCGTGACGCTGCACGGTGGTGTCTGGGCGAGGGCGGGGGCGGCGCTGAGTGCCAGAAGGAGGGCGGCCAGCAGGGGGGGGGGGGTCCGGTGGTTCATGACGGTCTCCTTGTCTGTCGGTGTGCGCCCGCCGGGGGCGGGCGCGGTCCAGGGGTCCGGGCCGGGCGGAGGTCCGGCGTTCCCGGAAGCCGCGCCTGCCGCCCTGACGCATGCCCGTCGTTCGGGGAGCGACGGCCACGGCGCACGGGCTGACCGGAGAAGGCGCCGACGATGCCGTCCTTGCAAGCCCGGGCGCCGCGCTTTTGCAACAATTCGTGAACCTGTGCCGTGCCCGCCCCTTCCTTCCCGGACGTCCGGCCCGCGGGCAACGGACCCGTGCCGGGAGCGCCGCAAGGCAAGCGTGGCGGAAGAGAGCCGCAGATGCGCACGATGGCCTCGCAGCGCTATGCAGTAAAGGCTGCCCGACTTCCTCGACTGGCTGGCGAGTCAGGCCGTTGCCGCCCTATCAACAAAGCTGGGCTACACCCGATCTCGTGAGCCGGAAGCTTCCCGCCAACTGCGGCGAGACGTTCATGTCGTTCCTCGGCCTGGTGACAGGCTTCATCAAGGATAGCGAAGGCAGCGAGTCGCTCGCGACGGATTTCCTCGACCCGCCGAAAGCGGCCGCAAGGGACTTGCGGGCGGCCGGGACGCACTTGCTGCGGGATGGCGCCGGGAACCTGCCGCACGCGCTGGCGGGATCGTACGACTTCATGCACCTGTTCGGCCATGCGTGCCTCTGCTTCATGCGACGCGTCGACGGAAGCCCTTGCGCTCGGGGCCGGGGACGCCGGATACTGCAGCGCGAAAATCCTGGCCGGACGCTGCTGCATGTCTCGGCAGCTGCCGGCGACGGGCCTGCACCTGGCGCGGGTCACGAACGGAGCGGCGGAGGCCGTGACCGATCCCGGCGCCGGATGTTTCGGACTGGAGGGCGAATGACGATGAAGCTGCACTGCTTCGGCGAAAGCGGCCACTCGTACAAGGCGGCGCTGGCGCTGGAACTCGGGCCGCTCGACTGGGAGCCGGTCTTCGTGGACTTCTTCAGCGGAGCGTCGCGCAGCGAGGGCTATCGCCGTGACCTGAACGTGATGGGCGAGGCGCCCGTCCTGGTCGACGGCGACGTGCGACTGACCCAGTCCGGCGTGATACAGGACTATCTTTCGGAAAGGACCGGGCTCTTTGGCGCCCGGACTCCCGAGGGCGGTCGCGAGCTGCTCCGCTGGGTGCTCTGGGACAATCACAAGCTGTCGAGCCAGGCCGGCGCGACCCGGTTCCTGATGAACTTCGTGCCGCCGGACAAGCGTCCCGAGCCCGTGATCGCCTGGCTCCAGGGACGGCTCAGGGCGGCGCTGCGGGTTCTCGAGGACCATCTCGCGTCACGCGACTGGATCGTCGGGCACGACGTCACGAACGCGGACCTGACCTGCTGCGGCTACCTGTTCTACGAGGAGCCGTTCGGATTCGAGCGCAAGGACTGGCCCGCCATAGACGGCTGGCTGGAGCGGATCGAGGGCCTGGAAGGCTGGAAGCACCCGTACGACCTCATGCAGCGGGCCTTCCCGGCAAGGGCGGCGTGAGACAGGGCGCGGCCATGGGCGACGCCTGGATCTTCGACGCGATTCGCTCGCCCCGCGGCAGGGGCCGGAGCGACGGCGGCCTGCACGAGGTCACGCCGGTCCGGCTGTCGGCCGACATGCTCGACGCCATGAAGCGAAGGAACGGCCTTGAAGGCCATGTCGTCGAGGACGTGATCTGGGGCAACGCGACCCAGGTCAGGGAGCAGGGCGGGTGTCTCGCGCGGACTGCCGTCCTGGCTTCCGGCCTTGACGAGCGGATCCCGGGCCTCTCGGTCAACCGTTTCTGCGCGAGCGGCATGGAGGCCGTCAACCTCGCCGCGAACCAGGTGAAGGGCGGCGCGGGCGAGGCGTACATCGCCGGCGGCGTCGAATGCATGAGCCGCGTGCCCATGGGCAGCGACGGCGCGGCCGTGGCCGTCGACCCCAGCGTTGCGATGAAGATCCGTTTCGTGCCGCAGGGCGTTTCCGCGGACATCATCGCGACCGAGCACGGATTCAGCCGTGACGACGCGGACGCCTACGCCGTCGAAAGCCAGAAGCGCGCGGCACGGGCCTGGGACGAGGGCCGGTTCGCCGACTCGGTTGTCCCCGTCAGCGACCGGAACGGGCTGCCGATCCTCGCCCGCGACGAGCACATGCGCCCCGATACCGACATGCAGGCGCTGAGCGCGCTTGATCCCGCCTTCAGGGACCAGGGCGAGACCATGCCCGGCTTCGATGCCGTCGCGCTGATGAAGTACCCGCATCTCGAGAGGATCGACCATGTCCACCATGCAGGGAATTCCGGCGGCATCGTCGACGGCGCCGCGGCGCTGCTGGTCGGCTCGAAGGCGTTCGGCGAGGCATGCGGCCTGACGCCCAGGGCGCGGATCAGGGCCACCGCGAAGATCGGCACCGATCCGACAGTCATGCTGACGGGGCCGGTGCCGGCCACGGAACGGGTTCTGGCCGACGGCGGAATGAAAGTCGGCGACATAGACCTCTTCGAGGTCAACGAGGCCTTCTCCTCTGTCGTCCTGAGGTTCATGCAGGCGTTTGACGTCGACCACGGCGTCGTCAACGTCAACGGCGGCGCGATCGCGATGGGTCATCCTCTCGGCGCGTCCGGCGCCATCATCATCGGGACGCTTCTCGACGAAATGGAACGCCAGGACAAGGAGACCGGCCTTGCCGCGATCTGCGTGGCAAGCGGCATGGGCGCGGCCACGATCCTGGAGCGCGTGTAGGAGCGGAAACCGCATGCGCCCGTGAACGGAAGGCCCGGGCGGGGAGCCGACGATGACAGACTTCGCTCTTGAGATCCGCGGCGACGGAGTCGCCGTCATCACCTGGGACGTGCGCGGAAGGTCGATGAACGTCCTGGACGTCGAGGGGTTCAAGGCGCTGGACGCATGCGTCCGTCAGGCGCTGGCCGACGATGCCGTGAAGGGAATCGTCATCACGTCCGGCAAGGAGAGCTTCGCCGGCGGGATGGACCTGAACGTGCTGGCGTCGATCCGCGACACGGCGGGCGCCGACGCAGCGCCGAAGCTGTTCGCGTTCATCATGGAAGGCCACCGCATCCTGCGGAGCATCGAGCGCGCGGGAATGGGCCCCGGGACGAACAGGGGCGGCAAGCCCGTCGCCTGCGCGATTCCCGGACCGTGCGCGGGCATCGGCACGGAGATCGCCCTGGCGTGCCACCGCCGGTTCATGGCGGACACGCCGGACGGCTGCATCGGGCTGCCGGAGGTGCGGGTGGGCCTTTTCCCCGGCGCGGGCGGCACGACGCGGTATTCCCGCATGGTTGGCGTGACGGCGGCGGCGCCGGTGCTTCTCGAGGGCAGGCTGCTCGATCCGGGCAAGGCGAGGGCCGCCCGGCTGGTCGACGAGGTCGTGGCGCCGGACGAGCTTCTGGCGCGCGCCAGGGAATGGGTACTGCGCGCGGAGGGCGCGGACCTGGTCAAGCCCTGGGACCGGAAGGGATGCAGCCTGCCCGGCGGGGACCCCTACGACCCGCAAGGCTTCATGGCCTTCGTCGGCGCGAACGCCATCGTCAACGGAAGGACCAGGGGCGTCTATCCCGCGGCGAGGGCCCTGCTGTCCGCCGTCTACGAGGGTGCGCTGGTGCCTTTCGACACGGCCCTCAGGATCGAGGCGCGGCATTTCACGAGCATGCTGATGAACCCGACGTCAAGCGCGATGATACGCTCCCTGTTCATCAGCAAGGAAGCCCTGGAGAAAGGCGCACGCAGGCCGGACGCCGGTGACCAGAAGGTCAGGAAGGTCGGCGTCCTGGGAGCCGGCATGATGGGGGCGGGCATCGCCCGTGTCAGCGCCATGGCGGGAATCGACGTGGTCCTCGTGGATCGCGATCTTGCCGCGGCAGAGAGCGGCAAGGCACGCTCGAAGGAAGTCCTGGACAAGGGCATCGCTCGCGGGCGCGTGGCCGAAGAAGACAAGGCGGAGGTCCTGGGAAGGATCCTGGCCACGGCCGATCTCGACGCCCTGGACGGCTGCGACCTGATCGTGGAGGCCGTGTTCGAGGATCCGGCCGTGAAGGCGGACGTCACGAAGCGCGTCGGGAAGATCGCGGGCGATGACTGCATCCTTGCCACGAACACCTCGACCCTGCCGATCACCGGGCTGGCGCAGGCAAGCGCTCGGCCGGGGCAGTTCATAGGCATTCACTTTTTCAGCCCGGTCGACCGGATGCCCCTGGTCGAGATCATCAAGGGCGCCGAGACGGGTGATCGGGCCGTCGCCAAGGCGCTGGACTACGTGCGCCAGCTTCGGAAGACGCCGATTGTCGTGAACGACGCGCGTTTCTTCTACGCGAATCGCTGCGTCATTCCGTACGTCAACGAAGGCCTGCGCATGATCGGCGAAGGGGTGGCGCCGGCGCTGGTCGAGAACGCCGCGAAGCTGCTCGGGTTCCCCGTCGGTCCGCTGCAGCTCCTCGACGAGACCTCGATCGATCTGGGCGTGAGGATCGCCAAGGCGACCCGCGCGGCCATGGGAAGCGCCTATCCCGATGAAGCCGTTGACGCGGTGCTGTTCTGGATGGCCGGACAGGGCCGGCTGGGCCGCAAGGCCGGCGCGGGCTTCCATGCGTATGACGCGACCGGCAAGAGAACGGGCCTCTGGGAAGGGTTGCGGGAAAGGTTCGGAGGCGAACGCATCCCGCCGCTGGAGGAGGTGCAGGACAGGCTGATGATGGTGCAGGCGCTGGAAGCCGTGCGTGCATTGGAGGACGGCGTCCTGAGCGACATTCGCGAAGGCGACGTCGGCGCGGTCCTCGGCTGGGGGTTCGCGCCATGGTCCGGCGGCCCGTTTTCCTGGCTCGACATGACCGGCGCCCGACGGGCGGCGGAGGTCTGCGCCGGCCTCGAGGCCCGTTTCGGCGCGCGCTTCGCGCGGCCTTCTCTCCTGGCCGAGCTGGCGAAGTGCGGCGAAGGGTTCTACGAGCGTTTCGGGCCGGGCCGGAAGGCCGCGTAGCGCGATGGCGGTTGCGCCTGTCCGTGAATCCGGTGCGGAGATGCGTCCATTTGCGCGAACTCGGCTGGTGACAGGGCCCGGGCAGTGCGCTATCGGGGGCCGGAGAGTTTGCCGGAGACAGCAGCCATGACCGACCGCAAGCACGGCGAAATGGACATCGCGGATCAGGAAGCCGTTTTCGCGGGCTTCATGACGTGGGTGAGGAACGTCACGATCGCCTGCTTCCTGGTCCTGGTCTTCCTCGCGGTCTTCAATTCCTGATCCGCGTCGGCGCACGTTCATGACGGACGCCCGTGTCCGGCGCGCCCGTGCGGGCGGAGGCTGCGCCCTCCCGCGGGGCCGGCTTCCGGATGCCGCGCGCTCCGTCGTCTTTCCAGGGCGGATCCAGTGACGAATCCCGCGCGGGGAGCGGATTTTGCGGTGGCCAGCGGCCTGGCCCGCCTGTAGCGTCGTCCGGGCGCGGACGCCGCGCGGCGAGGCAGGAGGGCGCTCAATGGGTGTCGAGGTCTCCGGCGGGGGGTACCTGATCGCTCCCGATCCGGGGAACACGCGGCTGACGCGCGCCGTCGCGGGAATCGACGAGGCCGGGGCCTGCACGGAAATCTCCGTGGTCGAGGAGCGTCCGCTGACGATTTTCCTGAACGGACAGGAAATCGTGACCGTCATGACCATCGGCGACTATCCCGAGTACCTGGCGCTTGGGTTCCTGCGCAATCAGGGAATGCTGCAGCCCGGCGAAAGAATCGCCGGCGTGGACTTCGACGGCGAACTCGAGACCGTCGTGCTGCGCACCGACGGCAGGACCAGCTACGAGGAAAAGCTCAGGAAGAAGACCCGAACGAGCGGATGCGCCGTGGGCACCGTCTTCGGAGACGTCATGGAGGGCCTCGCGGACCTGACGTTGCCGCAGGCCGAACTGCGCACGTCCTGGCTGCATTCCCTCGCGAAGGCCATCAACCGGACGCCGTCCCTCTATCTTGCGGCGGGCGCGATACACGGAACCGTCCTTTGCGAGGCGGACCGGGCGCTGGTCTACATGGAGGACGTCGGTCGCCACAACGCGGTCGACAAGATCGCGGGCTGGATGCTCGGCAACGACGTGTCGGGGCGGGACAAGATCCTCTACACGACCGGGCGCCTGACCTCGGAAATGGTGATCAAGTGCGCCCTCATGGGAATCCCGGCGCTTGTCTCCCGGTCCGGATTCACGGCATGGGGCGTGGAGATCGCCCGTGACGTCGGCCTGACGCTGATCGGCCGCATGCGCGGACGCCGCTTTGTCTGCCTGTCAGGCGAACAGCGCCTTGTTCGGGACGCCGGCCCGGCGCACGCGATGCCGCAAGAGCGCAGCCATCAGCCGACGGGAGGTCGCGAATGACGCCCCATGCACGAGCCGTCGGGCGAGGAATTCGGGCGGGTCGCCCCGATGGCGGGATCGCCGGCGGGCCCGGGCTCCCGGATCCTCCCGGCCCGGCCGCCGCATGGCGGCCTGAATGAGCCTGCCCTCCGGCATCGTGCTGGCCGGCGGTCGGGCCCGTCGCATGGGCGGGGGCGACAAGGGCCTCCTGACCGTCGGTGACAGGACGATGCTGGACCACGTGATCGACAGGCTTGCGCCCCAGGTGGACGCACTGGCACTGAACGCGAACGGCGACGAAGCGCGTTTCGCAAAGTTCGGCCTTCCTGTGCTCGCCGATCCCGTCGCCGGGCGCGCGGGCCCCCTGGCCGGCGTCTTGGCGGGGCTTGACTGGGCGGCGGGCCGGAAGGTCGCCAAGGTCGTGACGGCGGCCGCCGACACCCCCTTCCTTCCCCTGGATCTCGTGAACCGCCTTCTGGACGCTTCCGCGAAGCAGGGCCTGCAGATCGCCCTCGCCTGCACCGCGGCCGGGCCTCATCCGACCTTCGGCCTTTGGCCCGTCGCGCTTCGGGACGACCTGAGAGAGGCCTTGTCGCAAGGCGTCCGCAGGGTCGTCGACTGGACCGACCGCCATGGCGCGGCCAGGGCGGAGTTTCCGGTCGGGAAGCTCGACCCGTTCTTCAACGTGAACACGCCCGAGGATCTCGGGCGCGCCCGCGACCATCTGGAGTCGGCATGAAGGTCTGGGGAATCGTCGGATGGAAGAACTCCGGCAAGACAGGCCTTGTGGAGCGGCTCGTTGCCGAGTTCGTTGCCCGGGGACTCAAGGTCTCGACCCTGAAGCACGCGCACCATGCGTTCGACGTGGACCAGGAAGGCAGGGACAGCCACAGGCACCGCGTGGCCGGCGCGACCGAGGTCTTGCTTGCAAGCCGCCGGCGCTGGGCCCTGATGCATGAACTGCGCGACGAGGCCGAGCCGCGGCTTGCCGCCCTGCTTGCAACGCTTGCGCCCGTCGACATCGTCCTCGTGGAGGGCTACAAGCGCGACCTGCATCCGAAAATCGAGGTGCACCGGGCGGAGACCGGCAACGAGCTGATCGCCTCCCGTGACCGGACGGTCAAGGCCGTCGCATCGGATTGCGGCGCCGCGGCGCCCGGCCGGCCGGCCTTTCACATCGACGACACGCCGGGAATCGCCGGCTTCATCTCCAAGGAGCTCGGGCTGGCAGATGCTTGAAGTCTCCTGTCTTGGCGGCACGGCCGCATTCCGGGTTCCGGGCGGCGGATCCGGAAGGGCGCGGAGGAGTGCCGGATGCTGAAGCCGCCGCGCATGAAAGACGACTGTTTCGCCTTGCCGCCCGGAGTCGACTGGACACCGGTCGATGATGCGCTCCTGAGGCTGCGCAAGGCCCTGCGCCCGTCGGTGGGCAGCGAGACCGTGCCTGTCGCGGAGGCGGACGGGCGGCTGCTGGCTGAGCCGGTGCGGGCCTGGAGGGCGAACCCGCCGGGCGCCAATTCTGCAGTGGACGGCTACGGGTTCTCGCACGGCGCCGCAGGCGCCGGCGACAGGCGCTTGCCGCTTGTCGCGGGGCGCGCGGCCGCCGGGGCGCCCTTTCCCGGGCATGTGCCGAAAGGACATGCCGTCCGCATCCTCACCGGCGCGCTCCTGCCGCCGGGCGTCGACACCGTCGTGCTGGAGGAGGACTGCGCGACGGATGGCGCGAGCGTCGCGTTCGAGGGATCCGTGAAGAAGGGCGCGAACACCCGGCTGAAGGGCGAGGACGTGAGCGAAGGCGATGTGGCCCTGCCCGCCGGCGCGCGGCTCGGGCCGCCCGGGCTTGCGCTTCTGGCGGCGACGGGAGTCACGGAAGTCCGGGTCCGCCGCAAGCTGAGGGTCGCGGTGCTCTCGACCGGAAGCGAGATTGTCGAGGCCGGCGCTGATCCCGGCCCTGCGCGGACATATGACGCCAACCGGCCGATGCTCATGTCCCTGATGCGGGACTGGCGGCTGGAGCCGGTGGATCTGGGACTGGCGCCGGATGACCGCGACGCGCTGCGCGCGCGGCTGGACGCGGGCGCGGACCGGGCCGACGTCATTCTCAGCTCCGGAGGGGCTTCGGCCGGGGACGAGGATCACGTGTCGGCGCTGCTGGCCGAGGCGGGATCGCTTGGCGACTGGCGCATCGCCCTCAAGCCGGGCCGGCCGCTTGCGCTTGGCGTCTGGCAAGGCGTTCCGGTCTTCGGCCTGCCCGGGAACCCGGTTGCGGCGCTGGTCTGCGCCTTGATCTTTGCCCGTCCGGCCATCGGCCTCCTGGGAGGCGAAGGATGGCGTGAACCCCTGGGATTCAACGTGCCCGCGGCGTTCGAGAAGTCCAAGAGGGCCGGACGGCGCGAGTACCTCCGCGCACGCATGGATGCGGACGGAGCGGCAGAGGCGTTCAGGTCCGAAGGCTCCGGCAGGGTTTCGGGGCTGGCCTGGGCCGATGGCCTGGTCGAGATCGGCGATGGCGCCCGGGAAATCCGGCGCGGCGACCCGGTGCGCTTCATCCCCTACGGCAGCTTCAGGTGACGGGCGTGGTGCCGTTGCAGGGATTGCGCGCGGGAGCGATCATGACAGGGCGTGGTGCCGTTGCAGGGATTGCGCGCGGGAGCGATCATGACAGGGCGTGTTTCGTCCCGAGCCCCGCGAGAGGAGGGATGAACGGCAGGCCGACGGGTGCGATCCAGCGCACCGGGCAGCCCGGCCTTCGATCTGGCGTCGAGACGTCACGGCCCTTTGCATGGCGGCCTTCCTTCCGCGCCGCCGTGCCAGCCGGCGGCCGGACACGCCCTTGAGGCCGTTCGCGGGCTTCGGGACAGCGGCGTCCGGCGGATGACGGGCCAGCGGCGGACATGGCCGTCCTCGCCGCGCGGCCCTGCAGAATCCGCCTGCAGGCCGGCGCACGCCGCAAGCGCCTCCCGGGCAATCCGGGCGCGCGAGGCGAATGCCGTGCGTCGAGGCCGGGTCACGGGTCCGTCTCGCGCATCGGGCGACACGGCTGCGACTTTTCGCTTGCGCGGTTTCGGCCGGGGCCGTATAGGCCGTCTGCCCGGGGAGCGTGCCTGGCAGGCTCTTCCGGCGTCGTCCGAGACGGTGGGTTGGCGACAGCCGTTAATTCCTGCCCGAGACGGGAACGGAACAGTTCCGGCTTCAGGCCCTGTTCGCGACGGACCCGTACGGACTTCCGGGGCTTCGGCCTCTTGACGAGCCGGAGGGGTCACCCTCCAGATTTGGAGTGGAACCGTGAACAGGGCCCGGAAAGAGAAAGTGGTCGAGGAGCTCGGCCGGATCTTCGAAAGCGCCGGCGTGGTCGTCGTGGCCCGCTACGCAGGTCTCACGGTCGCCGAGATGCAGGATCTCCGCGGACAGATGCGCGCGGCCGGCGGATCGGTGCGAGTCGCCAAGAACAAGCTTGCCCGGATCGCCCTGGCAGGAAAGCCGAACGGACATCTGGCCGACCTGCTTGCAGGGATGACGGCGTTTGCCTACTCGGAGGACGTGGCCGCCGCTGCACGCGTCTTCCAGAAATACGCCAAGGCAAACGAAAAGCTGGTCATTCTCGGCGGCGCAATGGGCGAAACGGCGCTGGACGCGGCAGGCGTGAAGGCCGTCGCGGACATGCCTTCTCGGGAGGAGCTGCTTGCCATGATCGTCGGCGGCATAGGCGCGGCGGCTTCGAGCCTTGCCGGCGCGGTCGGGTCCCCGGCCGCGAACGTGGCGGGCATCCTCTCGACCGTGGAAGAGCGCGGGGAAGCCGCTTGAGACTTGCGTGCGGACCATGTCCGCACGTCGCAGCAAACCAGGAACGGAACTGAGAAATGGCTGATCTGAAGAAACTTGCGGAGGAGATCGTGGGTCTCACGCTCCTCGAGGCGCAGGAACTGAAAACCATCCTGAAGGACGAGTATGGAATCGAGCCCGCGGCCGGAGGCGCCGTGATGATGGCCGGGCCGGCCGCTGGCGGCGACGCCGGCGGCGCCGAGGCGGAGGAGAAGAGCGAATTCGACGTCATTCTCAAGTCCTTCGGTTCGCAGAAGATCAACGTGATCAAGGAAGTGCGCGCGATCACCGGCCTCGGGCTGAAGGAGGCCAAGGATCTCGTCGAGGCCGGCGGCAAGGCCGTCAAGGAAGGCGTTGCCAAGGACGAGGCGGAAGAGATCAAGGGCAAGCTCGAAGCGGCGGGGGCCGAAGCCGAGATCAGGTGACGCTTGCGGGACGGCACGCTGGAGAGGGCCTTCGACCCCCGGGCGCGCCGCTGACAGCGCCCTGCGCCGGAAGGGCCGCCGGCGGCGCCGTCGGGACGGTCCGGGCCCGCGCGTCACGCAGGATCGCGTCGAGCGGATTCCGGCGCCAGGCCGGAATGACGCCTTGTTGACGCGAATCCGGTTGAAGGCCCGCCCCCCCGCTGGTAGCAGGTCGCCGACGTGATTCGATGGTCGGGCGCAACGTCAACAAGATTCATCATTGGCCGCTCTCTCAAAGCAGGATCCACCCTGCTTTGACGGGGTAGTCTTCCGTCTCGGGCGCGGGGCCGTGGGGGGCTCCGCAGGCATGGAAACGGAACTGTCCAGATCAGGTGCGAAGCGGCGCCCAACCGGCTTCGCCACCGTGACCGAACCGGAGATCCGTCATCCATGGCAACCACGTTCATTGGCCAGAAGCGTTTTCGCAAGTATTTCGGCAAGATCCGCGAAGTGCTGGAGATGCCGAACCTCATCGAGGTGCAGAAATCCTCCTACGACCTGTTCCTGAACTCGGGCGACCGACCCGAGCCGACGGACGGCGAAGGCATAATGGGCGTCTTCCAGTCGGTCTTCCCGATCAAGGACTTCGGCGAGACCGCCGAGCTCCAGTTCGTGGACTACGAGCTGGAAGAGCCGAAGTACGATGTCGAGGAGTGCCAGCAGCGTGACATGACCTACTCGGCGCAGCTCAAGGTCACGCTTCGCCTCATCGTGTTCGACGCCGACGAGGATACCGGCGCCAAGTCGGTCAAGGACATCAAGGAGCAGGTCGTCTACATGGGCGACATGCCGCTGATGACCGCGAACGGGACGTTTGTCGTGAACGGCACCGAGCGCGTGGTCGTTTCCCAGATGCACCGCTCGCCGGGCGTCTTCTTCGACCACGACAAGGGCAAGACCCACGCAAGCGGCAAGCTTCTCTTCGCCTGCCGGATCATTCCCTACCGGGGGTCCTGGCTCGATTTCGAGTTCGACGCCAAGGACATCGTCCATGTCCGCATCGACCGCCGCCGGAAGCTTCCGGTGACGACCCTTCTCTATGCGCTGGGCATGGACGAGGAAGGCATCATGGACGCCTACTACGACACCGTCTGGTTCAGGCACCGAAAGGGCAAGGGCTGGGCGACCAGGTTCTTTCCCGAGCGCGTGCGCGGCACGCGGCCGGCGTTCGACCTCGTCGATGCCGGCACCGGCCGGAAATTCGCGGATGCCGGCGAAAAGGTCACGCCACGGGCCGTCAAGAAGATCATCGACGACGGCAAGATCAAGGAAATCCTCCTGCCGGAGGACCAGATCGTCGGCCGCTTCGTCGCCAAGGACATCATCAACGAGGAAACCGGCGCGATCTACGCCAACGCCGGCGACAGGCTGGTCCGGGAGCTGGAGGAGCGGAAGGACGGCAAGCGCCCGGCCGGCCCGGCCAGGGAAGCTTCGGTGACGGAGCTGATGGAGGCCGGAATCACCGAGATCCCGGTTCTGGACATCGACAACGTCACGGTGGGCCCCTACATTCTCAACACCATGGCGGCGGACAGGAACTGGAACCGGGAAGACGCGCTCATGGACATCTATCGCGTGATGCGTCCGGGCGAGCCGCCGACCGTCGACGCCGCCGGCGCGCTCTTCGACACCCTCTTCATCGACAAGGAGCGCTACGACCTGTCGGCCGTCGGCCGCGTGAAGATGAACATGCGCCTTGACCTCGATGCGGAGGACACGGTGCGCACGCTGCGCAGGGAAGACATCGTGGCCTGCGTCAAGGCCCTCGTCGGGCTGAGGGACGGGAAGGGCGAGATCGACGACATCGACCACCTCGGCAACCGCCGGGTCCGCTCAGTGGGCGAGTTGATGGAAAACCAGTACCGCGTGGGCCTGCTGAGGATGGAGCGCGCGGTCCGGGAGCGCATGAGCAGCGTCGAGATCGACACCGTCATGCCGCAGGACCTGATCAACGCGAAGCCCGCCGCCGCGGCCGTGCGCGAGTTCTTCGGGTCGTCGCAGCTCTCGCAGTTCATGGACCAGACGAATCCGCTCTCCGAGGTCACGCACAAGCGGCGCCTGTCGGCGCTCGGGCCGGGAGGCCTGACCCGCGAGCGTGCAGGCTTCGAGGTGCGCGACGTCCATCCGACGCACTACGGCCGGATGTGCCCGATCGAGACCCCGGAAGGCCCGAACATCGGCCTGATAAACTCGCTTGCCACGTTCGCGCGCGTGAACAAGTACGGGTTCATCGAGACGCCGTACCGCAAGGTCAGGGGCGGCCAGGTGACCGACGAGGTCACCTACATGTCGGCAACCGAGGAAATGCGGCACGTCGTGGCGCAGGCCAATGCCCGGCTGGACGGCAGGGGCAGGTTCGAGAACGAGATGGTGAACACGCGGCGCGCCGGCGAGTACAGCCTCACCCCGACCGGGCAGGTGGACCAGATCGACGTTTCGCCGAAGCAGCTCGTGTCGGTCGCCGCCTCGCTGATCCCGTTCCTCGAGAACGACGACGCGAACCGGGCGCTCATGGGGTCGAACATGCAGCGGCAGGCCGTGCCGCTCCTCCAGGCGGAGGCGCCCCTCGTCGGCACCGGCATAGAGGAGGTCGTGGCGCGGGATTCGGGCGCCGCGATCATGGCAAGGCGCGCGGGCGTCATAGACCAGGTCGACGCGCAGAGGATCGTCGTCCGCGCCACCGACGATCTGGAGCCCGGCGACCCCGGCGTTGACATCTACCGCCTGCGGAAGTTCCAGCGGTCCAACCAGAACACCTGCATCAACCAGCGCCCGCTGGTGAAGGTCGGGGACGGCGTCGCCAAGGGCGAGGTGATTGCCGACGGCCCCTCGACCGAGCTCGGCGAGCTCGCGCTCGGCAAGAACGTGGTCGTCGCCTTCATGCCCTGGAACGGATACAACTACGAGGACTCGATCCTGATTTCCGAGAGGATCGTCCGCGACGACGTCTTCACCTCGGTGCACATCGAGGAGTTCGAGGTGTCCGCCCGGGACACCAAGCTCGGGCCGGAGGAGATCACCCGCGACATCCCGAACGTCGGGGAGGAGGCGCTTCGCAACCTCGACGAGGCCGGCATCGTCTACATCGGCGCGGAAGTCGGATCCGGAGACATCCTGGTCGGCAAGATCACGCCCAAGGGCGAGAGCCCGATGACGCCGGAAGAGAAGCTCTTGCGCGCCATCTTCGGGGAGAAGGCCTCCGACGTGCGCGACACGTCGCTGCGGCTGCCCCCGGGCGATTTCGGAACGGTCGTCGAGGTGCGGGTCTTCAACCGCCATGGTGTCGAAAAGGACGAGCGGGCGCTGCAAATCGAGCGCGAGGAGATCGAGCGGCTCGCGCGCGACCGGGACGACGAGCTCGCGATTCTCGAGCGCAACACCTACGCACGCCTCAGGCAGATGATCCTCGGGAAGGTTGCGGCCAAGGGCCCGAAGGGCGTGAAGTCCGGGTCGAAGATCTCCGAAGGCCTGCTTGCCGGGCTGTCGCGCGGCCAGTGGTGGCAGCTTGCCATCCGCAACGAGAAGGTCGCGAAGGCGGTCGAGGCGCTGAACGCGCAGTTCGACTCGCAGAAGGGCGCCATCGAGCATCGCTTCGAGGACAAGGTCGAGAAGGTCCGGCGCGGGGACGACCTGCCGCCGGGCGTGATGAAGATGGTCAAGGTCTTCGTCGCCGTCAAGCGCAAGCTCCAGCCCGGCGACAAGGTCGCCGGACGCCATGGCAACAAGGGCGTGATCTCGAAGGTGGTGCCGACGGAGGACATGCCGTTCCTTGCGGACGGCACGCCGGTCGACTTCGTGCTCAACCCGCTTGGCGTGCCGTCGCGGATGAACGTCGGCCAGATCCTCGAGACCCACATGGGATGGGCCTCCCGCGGCCTCGGGATCCGGATCGACGCCGCGCTTCGGGAATACCGCAGCAAGGGCGACATGAAGCCGGTTCGGGACGCGATGAGATTCGCCTATGGCGACGATGTCTTCGGCGAAGGCATCAAGGGCCTTGGCGACGAGGACCTGGTCCAGGTCGCCCAGAGCGCGGCCCGCGGCGTGCCCATCGCGACGCCGGTGTTCGACGGCGCGAAGGAGGCGGATGTCAACGACGCGCTGGTGCGTGCCGGATTCTCCGAAAGCGGCCAGTCGGATCTCTACGATGGCCGGACCGGCGAGAGGTTCGCGCGGCCCGTGACCGTCGGCGTCAAGTACCTCCTGAAGCTGCACCACCTCGTGGACGAGAAGATCCACGCACGGTCCACGGGGCCGTACAGCCTCGTCACGCAGCAGCCGCTGGGCGGCAAGGCGCAGTTCGGCGGGCAGCGCTTCGGCGAGATGGAGGTGTGGGCGCTGGAGGCGTTCGGCGCCGCCTACACCCTTCAGGAGATGCTCACGGTCAAGTCGGACGACGTGGCGGGCCGGACCAAGGTCTACGAGTCGATCGTGAAGGGCGACGACAACTTCGAGGCCGGCGTGCCCGAGAGCTTCAACGTGCTCGTGAAGGAGGTCCGCGGTCTCGGACTGAACATGGAGCTCAGGGAGACCGTGGAGGAGGAGGGGTGAGGGCTCCCCGCAACGGACATCGCAGCGGACGCGCGCCCGTCGGCGGCGTTCCGGACCCCAGGGCCAGGCATTAGGGACAAGACATGAACCAGGAACTGACGACCAACCCGTTCGGCGCGCTCGCCGCGCCCCGGACGTTCGACGAGATCCGCATATCGCTGGCGTCGCCCGAACGGATCCTCTCCTGGTCCTACGGCGAGATCAGGAAGCCGGAGACCATCAACTACCGGACCTTCAAGCCCGAGCGCGACGGCCTGTTCTGCGCCCGCATCTTCGGGCCGGTCAAGGACTACGAGTGCCTGTGCGGAAAGTACAAGCGGATGAAGTATCGCGGCGTGGTCTGCGAGAAGTGCGGCGTCGAGGTGACGCTGCAGAAGGTCAGGCGCGAGCGGATGGGCCACATCGAGCTGGCGGCCCCCGTGGCCCACATCTGGTTCCTCAAGTCGCTGCCGTCCCGCATCGGGCTCATGCTCGACATGACGCTCCGCGACCTCGAGCGCATCCTCTACTTCGAGAACTACGTCGTGACCGAGCCCGGACTGACCGACCTGCGGTACGGCCAGCTGCTGTCCGAAGAGGAGTATCTCGACGCCCAGGACCTGAACGGGACCGACGCCTTCACCGCGAACATCGGCGCCGAGGCCATCCGCGAGATGCTGGCGGCGATCGACCTTGAATCCGAGGCCGACAACCTTCGCGCGGAGCTTGCGGAGGCCACGGGAGAACTGAAGCCAAAGAAGATCATCAAGCGGCTGAAGATCATCGAGAGCTTCGTCGAGTCGGGCAACCGGCCGGAGTGGATGGTCCTGACCGTCGTGCCTGTCATTCCGCCCGAACTCCGCCCGCTCGTCCCTCTCGACGGCGGCCGGTTCGCCACGTCGGATCTCAACGACCTCTATCGCCGCGTCATCAACCGGAACAACCGCCTGAAGCGGCTGATCGAGCTGCGCGCGCCGGACATCATCGTGCGCAACGAAAAGCGGATGCTGCAGGAATCGGTCGACGCCCTGTTCGACAACGGCCGCCGGGGCCGGGTGATCACCGGCGCCAACAGGCGGCCCCTGAAGTCGCTGTCCGACATGCTCAAGGGAAAGCAGGGCCGTTTCCGCCAGAACCTGCTCGGCAAGCGCGTCGACTTCTCGGGCCGCTCGGTCATCGTGACCGGCCCCGAGCTGAAGCTGCATCAATGCGGGCTGCCGAAGAAGATGGCGCTCGAGCTCTTCAAGCCGTTCATCTACTCCCGGCTCGAGGCCAAGGGCCTTTCCTCGACCGTCAAGCAGGCGAAGAAGCTCGTCGAGAAGGAGCGGCCCGAGGTCTGGGACATCCTCGACGAGGTCATTCGCGAGCACCCGGTGCTCCTGAACCGGGCGCCGACCCTCCACCGGCTTGGAATCCAGGCCTTCGAGCCGGTCCTGATCGAAGGCAAGGCGATCCAGCTCCACCCGCTCGTCTGTTCGGCCTTCAACGCCGACTTCGACGGCGACCAGATGGCCGTTCACGTGCCCCTGTCGCTCGAGGCGCAGCTGGAGGCGCGCGTCCTGATGATGTCGACCAACAACGTGCTGTCGCCCGCCAACGGCGCCCCGATCATCGTGCCGTCCCAGGACATGGTTCTCGGCCTCTATTACGTCTCGATGGAGCGCGAAGGGATGCGGGGCGAGGGCATGGTCTTTGCCGATGCGGACGAGGTGCAGCATGCCCTCGATGCCGGCGAAGTGCATCTTCATGCGAAGATCACGGCACGGATCAGGCAGATCGACGATGACGGCCTCGAGGTGTCAAGGCGCTACGAGACCACGCCCGGCCGGGTCAAGCTGGGCGCGCTCCTGCCGCTGAACGCGAAGGCGCCGTTCGACCTGGTGAACCAGCTGCTGCGCAAGAAGGAGGTGCAGCATGTCATCGACACCGTCTACCGGCACTGCGGCCAGAAGGAGAGCGTCATCTTCTGCGACCAGATCATGACGATGGGCTTCCGCGAGGCGTTCAGGGCGGGCATATCCTTCGGCAAGGACGACATGGCCATTCCGGACGCCAAGTGGAACATCGTCGACGCCGTCCGCGACCAGGTCAAGGAGTTCGAGCAGCAGTACATGGACGGCCTGATCACCCAGGGCGAAAAGTACAACAAGGTCGTCGACGCATGGTCGAAATGTTCGGACGACGTCGCGAACGCGATGATGGACGACATTTCCGCGATGCGGAAGGACGACGCGGGCGCCGAGATGGAGCCCAACTCCGTCTACATGATGTCGCATTCGGGCGCGCGGGGCTCTCCGGCCCAGATGAAGCAGCTTGGCGGCATGCGCGGCCTCATGGCAAAGCCTTCCGGCGAGATCATCGAGACGCCCATCATCTCGAACTTCAAGGAAGGCCTGACGGTGCTCGAGTACTTCAACTCGACCCACGGGGCGCGGAAGGGGCTTGCCGACACCGCTCTGAAGACGGCGAATTCCGGCTACCTCACGCGGCGTCTCGTGGACGTGGCGCAGGACTGCATCGTCCGGATGCAGGACTGCGGCACCGAGGCGGCGATCACCGCCGAGGCGGCGGTCAGAGAGGGCGAGATCGTGGCGTCGATCTCCGAGCGCGTCCTCGGTCGCGTCGCGGCCGAGGACGTCGTCGTGCCCGGGACCGGCGAGACGCTTGCAAGGAAGGGGGAGCTGATCGACGAGAGGGTCGCGGACGCCATCGAGGCCAGGGGGATCCAGTCGGTGCGCATCCGCTCGCCGCTGACCTGCGAGGCGGAGGACGGCGTCTGCGCCATGTGCTACGGCCGCGACCTGGCGCGCGGCACGCTCGTGAACATCGGCGAGGCCGTCGGCATCATCGCCGCGCAGTCGATCGGCGAGCCCGGCACGCAGCTCACGATGCGGACGTTCCACATCGGCGGGATCGCCCAGGGCGGACAGCAGTCGTTCACGGAGTCTTCCGCTGACGGCACGGTCGCGTTCCGGAACGCCAGCATCATCAGGAATTCCGCCGGCGAGCAGATCGTCGTCGGACGCAGCATGGAGCTGGCCGTTCGCGACCTGAACGGGAACGAGCGCCTGAAGCACAAGCTGGGCTACGGCACGAAGGTGTTTCCCGCAGAGGGAGAAAGCGTCAAGCGCGGCGACAGGCTGCTCGAGTGGGATCCGTACAACCTGCCGATCATCGCCGAGGAGGGGGGCACGGCGAGGCTGGTGGATCTCGTCACGGGCGTGTCCGTGCGCGAGGAGACCGACGACGCGACCGGCATGACGCAGAAGATCGTGACCGACTGGCGCACCGTTCCCAAGGGCGGCGACCTCAAGCCGGAAATCCGGATCGTCGACGGGAACGGCGAGCCGGTGAAGAACGGCCAGGGCAACGAGATCGCCTATCCGATGTCGGTGGACGCCGTTCTCCTGGTCGAGGACGGGTCGGAGATACGGGCTGGCGACGTCGTGGCGCGCATTCCCCGCGAGGGAGCCAAGACGAAGGACATCACCGGCGGCCTGCCGAGGGTGGCCGAGCTCTTCGAGGCGCGGCGCCCGAAGGATCATGCGATCATCGCCGAGGTCGACGGCTGCGTGAAGTTCGGCCGCGACTACAAGAACAAGCGCCGGGTCTCGATCGAGCCCGCCGACGACGGCCTTGAGCCGGTCGAGTACATGCTGCCGAAGGGCAAGCACATTCCGGTGGCGGAGGGCGACTTCGTCCAGAAGGGCGACTACATCATGGACGGCAATCCGGCGCCCCATGACATCCTGTCCATCATGGGGGTCGAGGCGCTGGCGGACTACATGATCAGCGAGGTACAGGACGTCTACCGGCTTCAGGGGGTCAGGATCAACGACAAGCACATCGAGGTCATCGTGCGCCAGATGCTCCAGAAATGGGAGATCCAGGACTCCGGCGAGACGACCCTCCTGAAGGGCGAGCATGTCGACAGGTCGGAGCTGGACGCGGCGAACGAGAAGGCGGTCGCGGAGGGCCGGCGCCCCGCCAGCGGCGAGCCGATCCTGCTCGGCATCACGAAGGCGTCCCTCCAGACCCGGTCGTTCATCTCAGCGGCCTCGTTCCAGGAGACGACGCGGGTCCTGACCGAGGCGTCGGTGCAAGGCAAGCGCGACAGGCTCGTCGGCCTGAAGGAGAACGTGATTGTCGGCAGGCTGATACCGGCCGGGACCGGCGGCGCGACTCAGCGCGCCAGGCGGATCGCGTCGGATCGTGACCTCAAGCTCATCCAGGAGGCGCAAGCCCGGGCGCAGGCGGCGGCCGCGCTCGCAGCGCCGGAGGACTTTCTCGGCGAGTCGCCCGAACCCGATCTCGTGGACGCGCCGGAGGGCGCAGGCTGATCCGGCCCGGGCGGGCGGCGCGGCATCCGTGCGCGCGGCGTCTGGCTGCGGGGCCGAAATTTCCGTCCGTCGCTCCTTGACAGGCAAAGTGAGTCGCTCTATACGCCGCGCCAATCGGCCGGCGCGGCCATCTGGCGCGCCGGCTTCAGCGGATTGGAGAAGCAAGAAATGAAGCGAACGGCGAAATTGCCCCTTGCCGCATGGCGGCGGCCGCACTGGCGATGGCGATGGCCTCTCCCGCCGAGCGTATCTGGCGGCCCTTCCGATCTTTTTGCCGGAAATGCTTCCTGACGCGCAGTGATGCGAATTCCTAGCCCTGCTGGTGCCAGTGAGTGCTGATCAGTGGCAGTCGGCGCGAAACACTGAAGCGGTCACGATCCGGGCGCGCCTGCCCCGATCCTCTGGAAGCCCGCCGCAGGCTCTCGAAAGGCCGGGAGCTTCGCGGCTCCGGGCTTTTCATGGCCTCAAGAGGCGCTGACGAGAAGACAGGCCGGCGCGCCAGGCGCCGGATGGGAACGAAACAGACGGGGACACGACGCAATGCCCACGATCCAGCAGCTGATCCGGAAGCCTCGGCAGCCGAAGGTCAAGCGCTCGAAATCGCTGCATCTCGAGCAGTGCCCCCAGAAGCGGGGCGTTTGCACGCGCGTCTACACGACGACTCCGAAGAAGCCGAACTCGGCCATGCGGAAGGTCGCCAAGGTGCGCCTGACCAACGGCTACGAGGTGATCAGCTACATCCCCGGCGAATCCCACAACCTCCAGGAGCACAGCGTCGTCCTGATCCGCGGCGGCCGCGTGAAGGACCTGCCCGGCGTCCGGTACCACGTCCTTCGCGGCGTCCTGGACACCCAGGGCGTCAAGGACCGCAGGCAGCGCCGCTCCAAGTACGGGGCCAAGCGCCCGAAATGACCTGCCTGGCGACACATGCCCCTTCGGCACGCGCGTCGCAGACGCGTGGCTGCGGACCCGTGCCGTCGCCGGATGCACGCAGATAGACGGAAGGAAGGCCACATGTCCCGCCGACACGCAGCAGAGAAGCGCGCAGTCCTGCCCGACGCCAAGTTCGGCGACGCCGTCCTGACCAGGTTCATGAACAGCCTGATGGTCGACGGCAAGAAATCCGTTGCGGAGCGGATCGTCTACAACGCGTTCGACAGGGTCGAGGAGCGCCTGCGCAGGGCGCCTGTCGACGTGTTCCACGAGGCCATCGACAACATCAAGCCGTCGGTAGAGGTTCGCTCCCGCCGTGTCGGCGGCGCGACCTACCAGGTGCCCGTCGAGGTCCGTGCCGAGCGTCGCGAGGCCCTGGCGATACGGTGGCTCATCGCGGCCGCCCGCGGCCGCAACGAGAACACGATGGAAGAGCGCCTGGCCGGCGAGCTGTCGGACGCCGTCAACGGCCGCGGCGCCGCAGTCAAGAGGCGCGAGGACACCCACAAGATGGCCGATGCCAACAAGGCGTTCAGCCATTACCGCTGGTGAACCATTTCAGGGAGCAGGCAGATGGCCCGCGAATATCCTCTAGAGCGCTACCGGAATTTCGGCATCATGGCCCACATCGACGCCGGCAAGACCACGTGCACGGAGCGCATACTCTACTACACCGGCAAGTCCCACAAGATCGGCGAGGTCCATGACGGCGCCGCGACGATGGACTGGATGGAGCAGGAGCAGGAGCGCGGAATCACGATCACCTCGGCCGCCACGACCACGTTCTGGGAGCGCACGGAGACCGGAGCCGACGCGCAGACCGAGAGGCACCGCTTCAACATCATCGACACGCCGGGGCACGTGGACTTCACGATCGAGGTCGAGCGCTCGCTTGCCGTCCTGGACGGCGCCGTCTGCGTCCTGGACGCAAATGCCGGCGTGGAGCCGCAGACCGAGACCGTGTGGCGCCAGGCCGACCGCTACAGCGTGCCGAGGATCGTCTTCGTCAACAAGATGGACAAGATCGGCGCCGACTTCCTTGCCTGCGTCCGCATGATAGGGGATCGCACCGGAGCGCAGCCGATGCCCATCCAGCTGCCGATCGGCGCGGAGGACAGGCTTGAGGGCGTCGTCGACCTCGTCACGATGGAGGAGTGGACCTGGAAAGGCGAGGACCTGGGCGCGACCTGGACCCGCCAGCCGGTGCGCGGCGAGCTTCAGGCGGCCGCGGACGAATGGCGCTCGAAGATGGTCGAGCTCGCCGTCGAGCAGGATGACGACGCGATGATGGCCTATCTCGAAGGCGAGGAGCCGGATGTCGGCACCCTGCGGAGGCTGATCCGGAAGGGCACGCTGTCGCTTGGCTTCGTCCCGGTGCTTGCCGGCTCGGCGTTCAAGAACAAGGGCGTTCAGCCGCTTCTGAACGCCGTGATCGACTACCTGCCGGGTCCGCTGGACGTGCCGGCATACACGGGCTTTGCGCCCGGCGACGGGTCCGAGACGCGGAACATCGAGCGCACGGCGGACGACTCGCAGCCCTTCTCCGGACTTGCGTTCAAGATCATGAATGACGCCTTCGTCGGATCGCTCACCTTCACGCGCGTCTACTCGGGCGCGATCAGGAAGGGCGACAGCGTCGCCAACTCGACCAAGGGCAGGAAGGAGCGCATCGGCCGGATGATGATGATGCACTCGAACGACCGGGAGGAGATAGACGAAGCGTTCGCGGGCGACATCATCGCCCTGGCGGGACTCAAGGAAACCACGACGGGCGACACGCTTTGCGACGCGGACAGGCAGGTCGTCCTGGAAACCATGATGTTCCCCGACCCGGTGATCGAGATCGCGGTCGAGCCGAAGACGAAGAACGACCAGGAAAGGATGAGCCAGGGCCTGGCGCGCCTGGCGGCAGAGGATCCGTCCTTCCGCGTCGAGACCGACATCGAGTCGGGCCAGACGATCATGAAGGGCATGGGGGAGCTGCATCTCGACATCCTGATCGACCGCCTGAAGCGCGAGTTCAAGGTCGAGGCGAACATCGGCGCGCCGCAGGTGGCCTATCGCGAGACGATCTCGCAGGAGGTCGTGCACACCTACACGCACAAGAAGCAGTCGGGCGGAGCCGGGCAGTTCGCCGAGATCAAGCTCCTCCTGGCGCCGACGGAGCCGGGCGAAGGGTATTCGTTCGAAAGCCGCATCGTCGGCGGCGCCGTGCCGAAGGAATACGTGCCGGGGGTCGAGAAGGGCATCCGCTCGGTCATGGATTCCGGGCCCCTGGCCGGGTTCCCGGTCATCGACTTCAAGGTGGCGCTGGTGGACGGCAAGTACCACGACGTCGACTCGTCCGTCCTGGCCTTCGAAATCGCCGCCAGGATGGGAATGCGGGAAGGTCTCAGGAAGGCGGGCGCGAAGCTCCTTGAGCCGATCATGAAGGTCGAGGTGGTCACGCCGGAGGAGTACACCGGCGGCATCATCGGCGACCTGACAAGCCGTCGCGGGCAGGTCTCGGGGCAGGAGTCTCGCGGCAATGCCATCGTGATCGACGCGTTCGTGCCCTTGGCGAACATGTTCGGCTACATCAACAACCTGCGGTCGATGTCGTCCGGGCGCGCCCAGTTCACGATGCAGTTCGACCGCTACGAGGCGGTGCCGCAGAACATCTCGGAAGAGATCCAGGCGAAATACGCATAACCCGAGGGCGGCGTGCGCCGCCGCCACATCAGAAGGAGGCCTTCATGTCCAAGGAGAGGTTTGACCGTTCGAAGCCGCACGTGAACGTCGGGACGATCGGTCACGTTGACCACGGGAAGACGACGCTGACGGCGGCGATCACGCGGGAGTTCGGGGAGTTCCGGGCGTATGACCAGATTGACGCGGCGCCGGAGGAGAAGGCGCGGGGGATCACGATCGCGACGGCGCATGTGGAGTATGAGACGGCGGCGCGCCACTACGCGCACGTGGACTGTCCGGGGCATGCGGACTACGTGAAGAACATGATCACGGGCGCGGCGCAGATGGACGGGGCGATTCTGGTTGTGAGCGCGTCGGACGGGCCGATGCCGCAGACGCGGGAGCACATCCTTCTGGCGCGCCAGGTCGGGGTCCCGGCGCTTGCGGTGTTCCTGAACAAGGTGGACCAGGTGGACGACCCGGAGCTTCTGGAGCTTGTGGAGATGGAGGTGCGGGAGCTTCTGTCGGCGTACGACTTCCCGGGCGACGAGGTTCCGGTGGTGGCGGGCTCGGCGCTGGCGGCGCTGGAGGGGCGCGACGAGGCGGTTGGCGCGGCGAAGGTCCGGGAGCTGATGGCGGCGGTTGACGCCTGCGTGCCGCAGCCGGAGCGTGCGGTGGACCAGCCGTTCCTGATGCCGATCGAGGACGTGTTCTCGATCTCGGGCCGGGGCACGGTCGTGACGGGCCGCGTGGAGCGCGGCGCGGTGTGCGTGGGCGACGAGATCGAGGTCGTGGGTCTTCGGGAGACGCGGCGGACGACGTGCACGGGGGTCGAGATGTTCCGCAAGCTCCTGGACCGGGGCGAGGCGGGCGACAACATCGGGGCGCTTCTGCGGGGCGTGGACCGGGACGGGGTGGAGCGCGGGCAGGTCCTGTGCGCGCCGGGCTCGGTGACGCCGCACGCGCGGTTCGCCTGCGAGGTGTACGTGCTGACGAAGGAGGAGGGGGGCCGGCACACGCCGTTCTTCGCCAACTACCGCCCGCAGTTCTACTTCCGGACGACGGACGTGACGGGGACGGTGGCGCTGCCCGCGGGGACGGAGATGGTGATGCCGGGCGACAGCCTGCGGCTGGAGGCGGAGCTGATCGCGCCGGTGGCGATGGAGCGCGGCCTGCGCTTCGCCGTCCGCGAGGGCGGCCGCACCGTCGGCTCCGGCGTCGTCACCGAAATCCTCGACTGAGCAACCCCGCACGCGCCCGCGGCGACCGCCGCGCATGCAACGGGCTCGAAGCGGCGCCGACGAAAGGACAGACGATGGCAATTGCCAGCCAGAACATCCGGATCCGCCTCAAGGCGTTCGACTACCGCGTGCTCGACGTCTCTACGCAGGAGATCGTGAGCACGGCCCGGCGCACCGGCGCGACCGTGCGCGGCCCGATTCCCATGCCGAACGAGATCGAGAAGTTCACGGTGCTTCGCGGGCCGCACGTTGACAAGAAATCACGGGACCAGTTCGAGATCAGGACGCACAAGCGCCTTCTCGACATTGTCGATCCGACGCCCCAGACGGTGGACGCGCTCATGAAGCTCGACCTCGCCGCGGGCGTCGACGTCCAGATTTCCGTATAGGGAGAGCGGTCAGATGTTGCGCTCCGGTGTAATCGCGAAGAAGATCGGCATGACCCGGCTGTTCATGGACGACGGGAGGCAGGTTCCCGTGACCGTCCTCCAGCTGGACGGACTCCGGGTGGTTGCGCAGCGCACGCCCGAACGGGACGGCTATGCGGCCGTCCAGCTCGGGGCGGGCACGGCCAAGGCCAAGCGAACCTCGCAGGCCATGCGCGGCCACTTCGCCGTCGCGAAGGTCGAGCCCAAGCGGAAGATGGCGGAATTCCGCGTCGATCCGGAAAACCTGATCGGGGTGGGCGAGGAGATCACGGCGAACCATTACTTCGAGGGCCAGTTCGTCGACGTGAGCGGCACGTCGATCGGCAAGGGCTTCGCGGGAGCCATGAAGCGCCACAACTTCCGCGGATTGCGCGCCTCGCACGGCGTCTCGATCAGCCACCGGTCTCACGGCTCGACCGGCCAGTGCCAGGATCCGGGCCGCGTGTTCAAGGGCAAGAAGATGGCCGGCCACATGGGAGCCGTCCGCGTGACCGCGCAGAATCTCCAGGTCGTGCGCACGGACGCGGACCGCGGCCTGATCATGGTCAAGGGCGCGGTTCCGGGATCCAGGGGCGGATGGGTCACCATCAACGATGCCGTCAAGAAGCCGGCGCCGGACAACGTGATCCTGCCGGCCGCGCTCAGGTCGGACGCGGCGGCCGCGGCAAGGGCCGCAGTGGAGGCCGCCGAAGCCGTCGCGGCCGAGGCGGAAGCCGCTGCGGCGGATGCCGCGAAGGCCGAACAGGCGGCCCTCGACGCAGCGGAGGCCAGGGAGACGAAGGTGGACAGGGTGGCGGAGGCCGAAGCCGCGGAGGCCCGGGCCGCCGGTTCCGGCGACGCCGAACGGAAGGACGGTCAGGAATGAGGCTCGACGTGATCACGCTCGACGGCGCCGGGGCGGGGTCGGTCGACCTCGGGGACGGCATATTCGGCCTGGAGCCCCGCGCCGACATCCTGCATCGTGTCGTCCGCTGGCAAAGGAACAAGGCCCAGGCCGGCACCCACAAGGCCAAGACCCGATCCGAGACCAGCTACGCCAGAAAGAAGATCCATCGCCAGAAAGGCTCGGGAGGGGCGCGTCACGGCGACCGCAACGCGCCCGTCTTCCGCAAGGGCGGCGTCTACAAGGGCCCTGTGCCGCGCAGCCACGCCCACAAGCTTCCCAGGAAGTTCCGGAGGCTGGGCCTGCGCCACGCGCTGTCATCGAAGGCCGCGGCGGGAGCTCTCGTCATCCTGGACGCGGCGATCGTGGAGGCGCCCAGGGCAGGGGCTCTTGCCAGGAAGGTCCGGGATCTCGGATGGCGGCGCGCCCTGGTCATCGACGGCGTCGAGGTGGACCGGAACTTCGCGCTGGCCGCCGCGAACCTGCCCGACGTCGACGTGCTGCCGTCCATGGGCGCAAACGTCTATGACATCCTGAGAAGCGGCACGCTTGTGATCACGAAAGCGGGCGTCGAAGCCCTGGAGGCCAGACTGGGATGAGCGCGACCCCGGAACAGTATGACGTGATCCGAAAGCCTGTCATCACCGAGAAGTCGACCATGGCGTCCGAGAGCGGCGCCGTCGTGTTCGAGGTGGCGATGGACAGCACCAAGCCCCGGATCAAGGAGGCGGTCGAAAGCCTTTTCGGCGTGAAGGTGAAGGCCGTGAACACGACCGTCACGAAGGGAAAGTCCAAGCGGTTCCGCGGCGCCAGAGGTCGCCGCAAGGACGTGAAGAAGGCCTACGTGACGCTCGAGGAAGGCAACGCGATAGACGTGACCACCGGGCTTTGATAGAAGGCCGCGAACGTCCGGCCCCGTGAAGGGCCGGGCTTGCTTGAAACCGGGTCGCCGACCCAGGGCAGACGGAAGACGGGAAGCATGGCACTCAAGTCGTACAAGCCGACGACGCCGGGTCAGAGAGGGCTGGTCCTGGTCGACCGTTCGGAGCTTTGGAGCGGCCGGCCGGTCAAGGCCCTGACCGAGGGCCGTGCCGGCAAGGCCGGCCGGAACAATGCCGGGCGGATCACGATGCGCCGCCGCGGCGGGGGCGCGAAGCGCCTCTATCGCGTCATTGACTTCAAGCGGACCAAGCGCGACATGGAGGCATCCGTGGTCCGGATCGAATACGATCCCAACCGGACGGCATTCGTCGCGCTGATCGCCTACGCCGACGGCGAGCAGGCCTACATCATCGCGCCGCAGAGGCTCGGCGTCGGAGACAAGGTCGTTTCCGGCGACAAGGTCGACGTGAAGCCCGGCAACGCGATGCCGTTCACGGGCATGCCCATCGGCACCATCGTCCACAACATCGAGCTCAAGCCGGGCAAGGGCGGGCAGGTTGCGCGGGCGGCCGGCTCGTACGCGCAGTTCGTGGGCCGTGACGGCGGCCATGCCCAGATCAGGCTCTCGTCGGGCGAGCTCCGCATGGTGCGTCAGGAATGCATGGCGACGGTCGGCGCCGTCTCCAACCCTGACAACTCCAACACGAACCTTGGCAAGGCCGGCCGCAACCGGAACCTGGGCAAGCGGCCGAGCGTGCGCGGCGTCGTCATGAACCCCGTCGATCACCCGCATGGCGGCGGAGAGGGCCGGACCTCGGGCGGACGCCATCCGGTCAGCCCGTGGGGCAAGCCCACCAAGGGCGCGCGCACCCGCAACAGGAACAAGGCGTCGTCGAAGCTGATCCTGCGCTCGCGACATGCCCGCAAGAAGAGGCGCTAGAACATGAGTCGTTCAGTCTGGAAGGGGCCTTTCGTCGACAGCCACGTCCTCAAGAAGGCCGAGAGGTCGCGGGCGTCGGGACGAAACGAGGTCATCAAGATCTGGTCGCGCCGTTCGACGATACTGCCGCAGTTCGTCGGGCTGACCTTCGGCGTGCACAACGGCCGCAAGCACGTGCCGGTTCTCGTGACCGAAGAGATGATCGGCCAGAAATTCGGCGAGTACGCCCCGACGCGAACCTATTACGGGCACGCGGCCGACAGGAAGGCGAAGAGGAACTAGGCCATGGGCAAGGGCAGGAACCTGCGCCGCGTCGCTGACAACGAGGCGATGGCAAGGACACGGATGCTTCGCACGTCGCCCCAGAAGCTGAACCTGGTCGCGGCGATGATCCGCGGCAAGGGAGTCGAGAGGGCCATGTCCGATCTCGCCTTCTCGAGACGGCGAATCGCGATCGATGTCAGGAAGTGCCTCCAGTCCGCGATCGCCAATGCCGAAAACAACCACGGCCTCGACGTGGACGAGCTGGTCGTTGCCGAGGCGTATGTCGGAAAGAACCTCGTGATGAAGCGCGGCCGCCCGCGCGCGCGGGGGCGCTACGGCCGGATCAAGAAGCCGTTCTCCGAGCTGACCATCAAGGTCCGCCAGGTCGAGGAGCAAGCCTGATGGGCCAGAAAGTCAATCCGATCGGAATGCGCCTGCAGGTCAACCGGACCTGGGACAGTCGCTGGTACGCGAACACCAAGGAGTACGGGGACCTGCTGCTCGAGGATGTCAGGATGCGTGCGGTCATCAAGGAGGAGTGCAGGCAGGCGGGCGTGTCGCGGGTCGTCATAGAGCGACCGCACAGGAAGTGCCGCGTGACCGTCCACACGGCGCGGCCGGGCGTCATCATCGGCAAGAAGGGGGCTGACATCGAAGCGCTGCGCCGCAAGCTCGCGGACATGACGGAAAGCGAACTGCACCTGAACGTCGTCGAGGTGCGCAAGCCCGAACTTGACGCGCAGCTCGTGGCCGAGTCGATCGCCCAGCAGCTTGAGCGCCGGGTGTCGTTCCGCCGCGCCATGAAGCGGGGCGTGCAGAACGCGATGCGCATGGGCGCACTGGGCATTCGCGTGAACGTCGCCGGCCGCCTGGGCGGCGCGGAAATCGCGCGCACGGAATGGTACCGGGAGGGCCGGGTCCCGCTGCACACCCTTCGCGCGGACGTGGACTACGCGCGGGCGGACGCGCCGACCCCTTACGGCATCATCGGGGTCAAGGTGTGGATCTTCAAGGGCGAGATCATGGAGCATGACCCGCAGGCGCGCGACAGGCGTCACCAGGAGCTGCAGGACGGTCCGGCGCCTCGCGGCACCGCTCGCGGCCGCAGCTAGGGAGCCGGAAGGATGCTTCAGCCAAAGCGCACGAAATTCCGCAAGATGCACAAGGGCCGCATTCACGGCACTGCCAAGGGCGGCTCCGGCCTGAACTTCGGCTCGTACGGCCTCAAGGCGGTCGAGCCCGAGCGCGTCACGGCACGGCAGATCGAGGCGGCGCGACGGGCGATGACACGTCACATGAAGCGCCAGGGCCGCGTCTGGATCCGCGTCTTTCCCGACACGCCGGTCTCGGCGAAGCCGATCGAGGTCCGGATGGGCAAGGGCAAGGGTTCGGTCGACCGGTGGGCGGCCAAGGTGAAGCCGGGCCGCATAATGTTCGAGATCGACGGCGTCAACGACGCCGTCGCCAGGGAGGCCCTGCGGCTCGCCGCGATGAAGCTTCCGGTCAAGACCCGCACCGTCGTCCGTGAGGACTGGTAGTCCGCGGACGACAGGGCCGCTTCCGCGCCGGCAGGCCGCCGCCGGCCGCACGGCCGGAACCGGCGTTCGCCGCGCGCAGCGGAACGCCTTGGCGGAGCCCTCGCAGCCGGGGCTGCGGATCCCGGAGGCGGGGCCTTGCCCCGGCGCCGTCGTCCGCCCGTGACCTCCCGCGCGCTGTTCGCCACCCGCGTGTATCAAGGCCGGCTTCCGGACGCGGTTGACATTCGCGAGCTGGAGGCGTCGTGCCGTTCCGTCGCCGAGGACGACGCGGCCGGACGGCGCTGGTGCGCAGGGAACGGGTTTCCCGGCTACACGAGCTACGCCAGCCTCCAGGACCTTCCCTGGCGCTTTCCGGTCTTCGCGCGGGTTCGCGAGGCGCTTGACCGGCACGTGGCGGCCTTCGCCGAGGAGCTGGCGCTCGATCTCGAGGGCAGGCCGCTTGCGCTGGAGGACATGTGGATCAACGTCCTTCCGGAAGGCGGGATCCACACGTCCCACATCCACCCTCTCAGCGTGATCAGCGGAACGGCCTACGTTGCGATGCCGGAAGGCGTCCCGGCCCTCAGGCTCGAGGATCCGAGGCTGGCGATGATGATGGCGTCGCCGCCCCGCAGGAAGCGGGCGGCCGAGGACCTGCAGCAGTTCGTGCACATCAGGCCGGCCGCCGGCGACGTGCTTCTCTGGGAAAGCTGGCTCAGGCACGAAGTGCCGATGAACCTCGCGGAAGGCGACAGGATCAGCGTCAGCTTCAACTACCGCTGGGACGCGTAGCCGCGGACTGCGCAGACCGTGCCGCGGGGGGTCCGTCACAGTCGCATGAACGCGCCGCTGCGGCCAGGTCGGGGCCTTCGCTCGATTCAGGCGCCGCCGCCTTGGTCGAGAAAGCCGCCGGGACCGGCGGCCTGGCTGGCGGTGGCCGAAGGCGCCAACGACAGCCGTCCAGTGGCCCGGGTCGCGACCGCCGCGTGATTCGCAGGCGGAACGTCAGCGGTCCGGAAAGTGAACCATGGGCAACCGTTCAGGCTCTACCGGAACCATTCAGGCACGAGATGTTGTCCTGATGCCCGGACTTTGCGGACATCTGGCATCATGTACGGGGGCCGCATTCAAGACTGACGGGCCTGACGGTTGCCGGCGACGGATTTGCATCCCGATAACCACAACATTCAGCCTTGCGACATGCATTGAGGACGAACTGTGGTGCTGAACAGTTGCAGCCATGGGAGAATCGCGCCCCGGACGACACCCGGAGACAGGCCTTTCCCTTCCCGGGCGGACTTGGTAAGGGATGGTGACGCCTTCTCACATCAAATCCTGGAGGAAACCGGCATGAGACACGTCACCCCCCCCCCCCCTCAATAGGCTGGCGGCGTTCCTGCTGCTGGCGGCGGTCGCCCTGCCCGCAGGGGCGCAAACGGCGACGGAATACTTCGCGCCCAGGGAATCAAACGCCGTGGCCAAGAGCCAGAGCGACGAGCAGCTCTGGGGCGCCAGAGTCTGTTTTTCCGCAACAGTGACCGAAGTCTCGGACTCGTTGGCATTAGGGTCAGTGCAGTTCTACTACACCCTGGGCGACGAAGCCGACACTCTTGTCGGGGCGGACGGGAGTGAGGGCCTGTGGGCCCTGGCACTCAACATGACGGACTACCCGGCAGGCCAGTTCAGAGGGAACAAGGCCGGATATGACCATCTTGGAGGGATCCATCTCGTATCGGATGACGGGCAGGTGAAGCTCTGGAAGCCCTCCTCCCATTACGGCGTCAACTGGGTGCGGCTGGAAATGGACACCCCGAAGCACAGGGTCCCCGGCCAGGCGCTCAAAACGGGCTCCCCACCCACGGACGGAAGCTCATGCCGGGCCGAGGGCTGGAAGTAGGCGTCAAGGGCCCTGATCCCCGGGCCGGCACGTCGCGGACTGAACGAAGGGCGGCTTCCGGGCCGCCCTTTGCCGCGGGCCGGGGCGCCGTCCGCGGGATGGCGGACGATGCCGGCGCGCTCCGCCATCTTCCGCGCAGGGTAAAGGGGGACATCGCCTGCCGCGCTCGCCCCCCCCCCCGGAACTGGAGGCCGGCAGGCGAGGCCGTCGCCGTGGCGTCCGGTGACGGGGCATCGCCTGCCGCGCTCGCCCGGAACTGGAGGCAGCGGAAGCCGCCAACGACAGCCACAGCCCCCGGCTTTTGCCGCGTGATTCGCCCTCTCAACCCCGGTCCGCGAAAAACCGCGCCATGGGGAAGTCACTCCCCGGACGAAAAAGGGGCTTGCAACGCGCAGGGAACCCCCCTAAGCCGCGGCCTTCGCCTGTTGATCTCCACCGGACGCGAGGGGTGACGCGAAAGCGGCCTCCCGGTGATGTTGAAAGGATGACCGGCAATGGATGCCAGTGAACTGCGGGAGAAGTCTCCCGACCAGCTTCGTGACGAGCTGGCAGGCCTCAAGAAGGAGGCGTTCAACCTCCGGTTCCAGCAGGCCACCAGCCAGCTGGAGAACACGGCCCGCATGCGGCAGGTCCGCCGGGACGTGGCGCGCGTCAGGACGGTGCTTAGAGAGAAGGCCGCGGCGCCGGCGGAGGCCGGATAGATGCCCAGGAGAGTCCTTCAAGGCGTCGTGGTCTCCGACGCGAACGCGCAGACGGTCACGGTCAACGTCGAGCGCCGCTTCAAGCATCCGCTCCTGCAGAAGACGGTGCGCCGGTCGAAGAAGTACCGCGCCCATGACGCGGCGGACGCGTTCAAGGTCGGCGACGTCGTGCGCATCCGGGAATGCGCGCCGCGCTCGAAGACGAAGCGATGGGAAGTGATCGGGACGTAGCGCCCGCCATGCTCGTCGTGACCGAAACCCCGGGGCCGCGTCCCCAAAGGTCGGGAGGAACCGCATGATCCAGATGCAGACCAACCTGGACGTCGCCGACAACAGCGGCGCGCGCCGCGTCCAGTGCATCAAGGTTCTCGGCGGCTCCAGGCGCAAGTACGCGTCCGTGGGCGACGTCATTGTCGTTTCGGTCAAGGAGGCGATTCCGCGCGGACGGGTCAAGAAGGGCGACGTCCGCAGGGCGGTCGTCGTGCGCACCGCCAAGGAGGTGCGCCGCGACGACGGCACGGCCATCCGCTTTGACAGGAATGCCGCCGTGATCATCAACAGCAACAACGAGCCGATCGGCACCCGGATCTTCGGGCCGGTCGTGCGGGAGCTTCGGGCGAAGAACTTCATGAAGATCATCTCGCTGGCTCCGGAGGTGCTCTGACATGGCTGCGAAACTCAAGAAGGGCGACCGGGTCGTGGTGCTCGCGGGCAAGGACAAGGGCAGGGAGGGCGAAATATCCCAGGTCCTGCCCGGGCGGGGCAAGGCCGTGGTCAGCGGCCTGAACATCGCCGTCCGGCACCAGCGGCAGACCCAGAGCGATCAGGGCGGACGCCTGCCCAGGGCGATGCCTATCGATCTTTCGAACCTGGCGCTGCTTGACGGCAACGGCAAGGCCACCCGGGTCGGGTTCCGGTTCGAGGACGGAAGGAAGGTCCGATTTGCCAAGACAACCGGGGAGACGGTCTGATGCTTGACGCGGCCGGCTACACGCCGCGCCTGAAGGCGCGCTACGGGGAGGCGGTGCGGGCCGCCCTCAAGGAGGAGTTCTCCTACGGGAACGACATGCAGATCCCGCGCCTGGACAAGATCGTCCTGAACATCGGCGCAGGAGCCGAAGCGGTGAAGGATTCCAAGAAGGCCCGGTCGGCGCAGGACGACCTGACGCTGATCGCCGGCCAGAAGGCGGTGATCACGCGGGCCAGGAAGTCGATAGCCGGGTTCAGGGTCCGCGAGAGCATGCCGCTCGGCGCCAAGGTGACGCTTCGCGGCGACAGGATGTACGACTTCCTCGACCGCCTCGTCACCGTCGCGCTGCCCCGGGTCCGCGACTTCCGGGGGGTGAAGGGCAGCTCGTTCGACGGCCGCGGCAATTTCGCGATGGGACTGAGGGAGCACATCGTGTTCCCGGAAATCGACTTCGACAACGTCGACGAGATCTGGGGCGTCGACATCATCATCTGCACCACGGCCGGGACGGACGCGGAAGCCAGGGCGCTGTTGAAGCACTTCAACATGCCGTTCAACAGCTAGGTTCGGGAGAGGGCACATGGCCAAGAAAGCGATGGTCGAGCGCGAGAGGAAGCGTCAGGCGCTGGTTCGGAAGCATGCCGCCAGGCGCGCGGCGCTGAAGGAGATCGCGAATGACCGGGACAGGCCCATGGAGGAGCGCTTCAAGGCGCGCCTGAAGCTTGCGAAGCTGCCGCGGAACAGTTCGGCCACGCGGCTTCACAACCGTTGCCGGCTTACCGGGCGGCCGCACGGCTACTACCGGAAGCTCAAGATGTCGCGGATCGCGCTCCGGGAGCTTGGCGGCCAGGGCCAGATCCCGGGCCTCGTGAAGTCCAGCTGGTGAGGAGCGGAGAGATGAACGATCCCTTGGGCGACATGATCACCCGCATCCGCAACGCGCAGATGCGGGGCAAGTCGACGGCAACCACTCCGGCGTCGAAGCTGCGCAGGTGGGTCCTGGATGTCCTTGCCGAGGAAGGCTACATTCGCGGCTACCGGGAGATCGCCGACGGCCGCGGCCATCCGGCGATCGAGATCAGCCTGAAATACCACGACGGGGCGCCCGTGATCCGCGAGCTGAGGCGGATCTCGAAGCCCGGACGTCGCGTGTATCTCGGGGCGGACGACATTCCGCAGGTCCGTCGCGGCCTCGGCGTGTCCGTCGTCTCGACGTCGAGAGGCGTGATGTCCGACGCGGCGGCCCGCTCCGCGAACGTCGGCGGCGAAGTGCTTTGCACGGTCTTCTAGGGAGCAGGACGCATGTCTCGAATTGGTAAGAAGCCGGTGGAGCTGCCGTCAGGCGTGGAAGCCACGCTTTCCGGCCAGACCGTGACCGTGAAGGGCCCCAGGGGCCAGCGCGCGTTCACGGCGACCGGCGACGTGACGATCACCGTCGGGGACGGCGCGGTGCGCGTCGCGCCGCGCGGGCCGTCGAAGCGGGCGCGGCAGCAATGGGGCATGAGCCGCACACAGGTGCAGAATCTCGTCACCGGCGTCACGGGCGGGTTCAGGAAGGAGCTCGAGATAAGCGGCGTCGGCTATCGGGCGCAGGCGCAGGGCGGCAGGCTGACGCTGAATCTCGGCCTTTCGCACGACGTGGTCTTCGACGTGCCGGACGGCGTCACCGTCACCACGCCGAGGAACACCGAGATCGTCGTCGAAGGCATCGACCAGCAGCTCGTCGGCCAGGTCGCGGCAAACATCCGGAAGTGGCGCAAGCCCGAGCCGTACAAGGGCAAGGGCATCAGGTACAAGGGCGAATACGTCTTCAGCAAGGAAGGCAAGAAGAAATAGGAGCCGTCCAGATGGCACTTTCCAGGAGAGAACTGTTCGAGAAGCGCCGGATGCGGGTGCGAAACAGGCTTCGCAAGGCGAACGCCGGGCGTGCGCGGCTGTCGGTGCACCGCTCGAACAGGAACATCAGCGCCCAGGTGATCGACGACAGGCTGGGCAGGACCCTTGCTTCCGCCTCGTCCCTCGAGAAGGACGTCAACGCAGGGGGCGGGAACGGCATCGAGACCGCTGCCGCCGTCGGCCGGACGGTTGCCGAGCGCGCACGGGAAGCGGGCGTCCGGGAGGCGTATTTCGACCGGGGCGGCTTCCTGTTTCACGGCAGGGTCAAGGCCCTGGCCGACGCGGCCCGGGAGGCCGGGCTGAAGATCTGAACCGGGGGCGCCGCCGCAGGCGGCGCCGGGGCCGGAAAACGGCGCTTGGAGCGCACGAACGAGGGGAGACGGCCTCATGGCCAGGGGACCAAGGGACGGGGGGCGCCGCGACCGCGACGAAGCGCCTGAATTCGGCGACCGCCTGGTCGCGATCAACCGCGTTTCGAAGACCGTCAAGGGCGGCAAGCGCTTCGGCTTTGCCGCGCTCGTCGTCGTCGGCGACCAGAAGGGACGCGTGGGGTTCGGCAAGGGCAAGGCCAAGGAGGTGCCCGAAGCCATTCGCAAGGCCACGGAGCAGGCCAAGCGCCAGATGGTCCGTGTGCCGCTGCGCGAGGGCCGGACGCTTCATCACGACATCGAGGGGCGCCATGGCGCGGGCCGCGTCGTGATGCGGACCGCGCCGACCGGGACCGGCATCATTGCCGGCGGGCCGATGCGGGCCGTCTTCGAGATGCTTGGCGTGCAGGACGTTGTCGCCAAGTCGATCGGCACGCAGAATCCCTACAACATGATCCGCGCCACGATGGACGGCCTCCGCAAGGAGGCGTCGCCGCGCCTGGTGGCCCAGCGCCGCGGCAAGAAGGCGGCCGACATCTTTCCCAGGCGCGAGGAGTCCGCGAAGGCGGAGCCGGCCGAAGTCGAGGAGGCGTGACGACCATGGCGAAGACGATCGTCGTGAGGCAGACAGGATCGCCGATCCGCCGTCCGGCCGTCCAGCGCCGGACGCTGATCGGGCTCGGCCTTGGCAGGATGCACAAGACCCGGGAGCTGGAAGACACGCCGTCCGTGCGCGGCATGATCGCCAGGATCCCGCATCTGGTCGAGATCGTCGAGGAGCGCGGCTAGGGGCGGGGAAGCCCGGGCGAGGCATGCGTTCGTCCATGCGCCTCCGGTGGCCGATGCCGGTCCCGGAACGGGAGCCGTGGCCGCGCCGGTTCGCTTCCGGGCGCGCGTCCAGTCAGGAGAAGCGAGATGAAACTCAATGAACTTCGGGACAATCCCGGCGCTGCAAGGCGGGCGAAGCGCGTCGGCCGGGGGCCCGGATCCGGCAAGGGCAAGACCGCCGGGCGCGGGACGAAAGGGCAGAAGTCCCGCTCAGGCGTCGCCCTCAACGGCTTCGAGGGCGGCCAGATGCCGCTCTACCAGCGCCTTCCCAAGCGCGGTTTCAGGAAGCCGAACCGCAAGTCCTATTCCGTCGTGAACCTGGGCCTGATCCAGAAGTTCATCGACGCGGGCAAGATCGACGCCGGCAAGGACATAAGCGAAGACGTGCTGGTCGAGAGCGGGCTCGTGCGCCGCAGGAAGGACGGGATCCGCGTTCTGGCAAAGGGCGCGTTCTCGGCCAAGGCAAGGATCGAGGTGACCGGCGCGTCCAGGTCGGCCGTCGCCGCGGTCGCGCAGGCCGGCGGCTCGCTGACGATCACGTCCGCGTCGGCGGCCGTGACCGGCTGACGGCTTGCAGGCGGCGGCGCCGCCGCCTAGCATGGCCGCGGACGCCCGGGTCCGCTGACCGCGGGCGGGCGGCGGCGGCATACAGGAAGGGCTCGGCATGGCATCTGCAGCAGAGCAAATGGCCTCCAACGTCAGCTGGGGCATGCTGGGCAAGGCAACCGAGCTCCGCAACCGGCTTCTGTTCACGATCGGGCTGCTGATCGTCTATCGCATCGGGACGTACATCCCGGTTCCGGGGATCGACGGCGTCGCCTTGCGCGAGTTCATGGAACAGGCCGCCGGCGGCATCGCCGGGGTGCTTGGCATGTTCACGGGCGGCGCGCTCAGCCGCATGGGCATATTCGCGCTGGGAATCATGCCGTACATCTCGGCCTCGATCATCGTCCAGCTCCTGGCGGCGACATGGGGCCCCCTGCAGCAGCTGAAGAAGGAGGGCGAGCAGGGCCGCCGCAAGATCACCCAGTACACGAGGTACGGGACCGTGGGGCTGGCGACTCTTCAGGCCTACGGCCTTGCGGTTTCGATGGAGGCCGGCGGCCTCGTGACGGACCCCGGGTGGTTCTTCCGCGTTTCGACGGTGATCACGCTCGTGGGCGGCACCATGTTCCTGATGTGGCTGGGCGAGCAGATCACGGCGCGCGGCGTCGGCAACGGGATCTCGCTCATCATCTATGTCGGGATCGTGGCGGAGCTTCCGGGCGTCTTCGCGCAGTTCTTCGAGCAGGGCCGCGTCGGCGCGCTGTCGACGGGCGTGATCCTCGGAGTCCTCGTCATGCTGTTCGCGACGCTTGTCTTCGTCGTCTTCATGGAGCGGAGCCTGCGCAAGATACACATCCAGTACCCGCGCCGCCAGGTCGGCATGAAGGTCTATGACGGCGGCTCCTCGCATCTGCCCGTCAAGGTGAATCCCGCAGGCGTGATCCCGGCGATCTTCGCCTCGTCGCTCCTGCTCCTGCCGACGACGGTTTCGACGTTCTCCGGAAGCTCGGTCGGCCCGGTGATGGGCTGGATCCTTGCCTATTTCGGGCCCGGGCAGCCGCTCTACCTGCTGTTCTTCGCGGGCATGATCATCTTCTTCACCTACTTCTACACGCTGAACGTCTCCTTCAAGCCGGAGGACGTCGCGGAGAACCTGAAGAACCAGAACGGGTTCGTGCCCGGCATCCGTCCCGGCAAGAAGACGGAGGAATACCTGGAATACGTGGTCGTCCGCGTCCTCGTCCTCGGCTCGGCCTACCTGGCGCTGGTCTGCCTGATTCCGGAGATGGTCCGGGACAGCCTGGCCATCACCGCCTATTTCGGCGGCACGTCGATACTGATCATCGTGTCCGTCGGCATGGACTTCATCCAGCAGGTCCAGTCCCACCTGCTTGCCCACCAGTACGAGGGATTGATTGAACGGTCCCAGCTGCGCGGAAGAAGGCGCGGAGGCAAGCAGAGAGGGACGGCGAGGCGTTGAACATCATTCTCATCGGCCCGCCCGGGGCCGGAAAGGGGACGCAGGCGCGCATCCTCGAGGAGGAGCGCGGCGTGGTTCAGCTCTCGACGGGCGACATGCTTCGCGAAGCGCGGACGTCCGGGACCGAGACGGGCCGGAAGGTGGCGGACATAATGGACTCGGGCGGCCTCGTGACCGACGAGATCGTCGTCGGCCTGATCGCGGAGAGGCTTCGGTCGTCCGGCGGGAACGGGTTCGTTTTCGACGGGTTTCCCCGCACGCTGGCGCAGGCCGCAGCGCTTGACGGCCTGCTGGAGGCGAACGGCAAGGGGCTGGACGCCGTCGTCGAGATGCAGGTGGACGACGACGCGCTCGTCGCGCGCATCACGGCCCGCTCGACCTGCGCCAGCTGCGGAGACGTCTACAACGACGTCACCCGGCCCATTCCGGACGACGGCAAGTGCGCCGCCTGCGGCGCCTCGGACTTCAGGCGTCGTGCGGACGACAACGAGGAAAGCCTCAGGACCCGCCTCATGGAGTATTACAAGAAGACGGCGCCGCTGATCGGGTACTACTTCCACGCGGGCCTCCTGAAGCCGGTCAACGGGCTCGGCGAAATTGACGTCGTGAAGGGCGAGATCGCGGCGTCGCTGGGCGCGTGAGGGCTGCCTGCCCCTGCCGGAACGCAAATCGCCGAGGCGGAGGCGGTTGGGGGCGGTTTCGCCCCTTGACCCACCGCAGGCGAAGGCGTAGCTACCGCCGTCCCGGACGGGAATCACGGGCCGGGGCGTCCGTTGTGAAAAAAGGGCCTGGAATCAAGGGCTCGCAACGAAAGGAAGAGATCCGTGGCACGAATAGCTGGCGTGAACATCCCGACGGCAAAGCGGGTGCCGGTCGCGCTCACCTACATCGCCGGCATAGGCCGGTCCTCGGCGAACGCCATCTGCGAGGCGACGAACGTGGACGTCTCGCGCCGGATCAACGAGCTCAGCGACGCCGAGGTGCTCGCGATTCGCGAGCACATCGACGCGAACTACAGCGTCGAGGGCGACCTGCGGCGCGAGATGCAGATGAACGTCAAGCGCCTCATGGACCTGGGATGCTACCGCGGCCTGCGGCATCGCCGGAACCTCCCCGTGCGCGGCCAGCGCACGCACACCAACGCCCGCACCCGCAAGGGTCCGGCGAGGCCGATCGCCGGCAAGAAGAAGTAGGGGAGGCAAGAGGGCATGGCACGCGACCGCCGCGTCAAGAGGAAGGTTTCGAAGAACATCGCCGCTGGCGTGGCGCATGTGCATTCCTCCTTCAACAATACCAAGATCCTGATCTCGGACGTCCAGGGCAACGCCATTGCCTGGTCTTCCGCCGGAACGATGGGATTCAAGGGCTCCCGCAAGTCGACGCCCTACGCCGCGCAGATGGCTGCGGAGGACGCGGGCATGAAGGCAAGGGAGCATGGCGTCCGCACTCTTGAAGTCGAGGTGCAGGGTCCGGGCTCGGGCCGGGAGAGCGCCCTGCGCGCCCTGGCCGCCGTCGGCTTCACCATCACGTCGATCCGCGACGTGACGCCCATTGCGCACAATGGCTGCCGTCCGCCGAAGCGGCGCCGTGTCTGAAATCCGCGGCGGGCCGCGCCGCGGCCCGCAAGACCTCGGGAGCGCGCGGTCTCGGACATGGACCGGGCGCAGGCATTGAGGAGATCCACATGATCCACAAGAACTGGCAGGAGCTCATAAGGCCGACCCAGTTGGAGGTGAGGCCGGGCAACGATCCCCTCCGGCAGGCGACCGTCGTTGCGGAGCCGCTGGAGCGCGGCTTCGGGCTGACATTGGGGAACGCGCTGCGCCGCGTCCTGATGTCCTCGCTTCAGGGGGCTGCCATCACGTCCGTCCAGATCGACAACGTCCTCCACGAGTTCTCGTCGGTGGCAGGGGTGCGCGAAGACGTGACGGACATCGTCCTGAACCTGAAGGGCGTCGCCATCAGCATGGAGGTCGAGGGGCCGAGGCGCCTGTCCGTCAGCGCCAAGGGGCCGCAGGTCGTGACCGCCGGGGACATCTCGGAGACCGCCGGCATCGAGATCCTCAACAAGGATCACGTGCTTTGCCACCTCGACGAGGGCGCAAGCCTCTACATGGAGCTGACCGTCGAGACGGGCAAGGGCTACGTGGCGGCGGACAGGAACCGCCCCGAGGACGCCCCGATCGGCATGATGCCGGTCGACGCGATCTACTCGCCCGTCCGGAGAGTCAGCTATGACGTCCAGCCGACCCGGGAAGGCCAGGTGCTCGACTATGACAAGCTGACGCTCAAGCTCGAGACGGACGGTTCGGTGGCGCCGGAGGATGCCGTCGCGCTGGCGGCGAGAATCCTGCAGGACCAGCTCGCGACGTTCATCAACTTCGACGAGCCGGAATCGGCGCAGCGCGGCGACGAGGAAGACGGCCTCGAGTTCAACCCGCTCCTGCTGAAGAAGGTCGACGAGCTGGAGCTCAGCGTCCGGTCCGCGAACTGCCTGAAGAACGACAACATCGTCTACATCGGCGACCTGATCCAGAAGACCGAGGCCGAAATGCTGAGGACTCCGAACTTCGGCCGGAAGTCGCTCAACGAGATCAAGGAGGTGCTGTCCGGCATGGGCCTGCATCTCGGCATGGACATCGAGGAATGGCCGCCCGAGAACATCGAGGATCTCGCCAAGAGGTTCGAGGACCAGTTCTGAGGGACGCGGCGCCGGGCCGTCCGGACCGGCGCGGGCGGAGGCCCGGGGACGGACGAGGGAAGCGCGTCCCCGACCGGACGGGGCAACAACGGGGAACGGGAAAATGCGTCACGCCAAGGGCCATCGTCGCCTGAACCGCACTCAGGAGCACCGCAAGGCGCTCTTCGCCAACATGGCCGGATCGCTGATCGAGCACGAGCAGATCAAGACCACCCTGCCCAAGGCCAAGGAGCTCCGGCGCGTGGTGGACAGGCTGATCACGCTCGCCAAGCGCGGCGACCTGCATGCCCGGCGCCAGGCGGCGGCCCGGCTGAAGCAGGACATGCACGTCTCCAAGCTGTTCGAGGTGCTCGGGCCGCGCTACAAGGAGCGCGCGGGCGGCTATACCCGCGTGCTCAAGGCCGGATTCCGCTACGGCGACATGGCGCCGATGGCCATCATCGAGCTGGTGGACCGGGATGCCGACGCGAAGGGCGCCGCCGACCGCAGGCGTCTTGCAGAAGAGGAGGCGACCGGGGAATAGCCCGCCGGCGGACGGCCGCCCCTCAGGCGACCCATGGAGGTCTCCGGCGGGGCGGCGGCCTGCGCGGTTCCCGGACGTCCGGCAGGCGCGCACGGCGCCGGCGGCGTCCGGGTCGAGGGCGGCGCGCTCTTCCGGTCCGCGATTTCGGGGCTTGGCCTGCACGTCACATGGCTGACCTGTTCGAGACTCCCGGGCCGGAGCCCGAACGCGCCCGCCGTCCGCTGGCCGACCGGCTGCGCCCGCGCACGCTGGAGGAGGTGGTGGGCCAGGAGGCGCTGCTCGGCCCCGAGGGCCCGCTCGGAACGATGCTGCGCGCCGGCACCCTGGGCTCCCTGGTTCTCTGGGGACCGCCCGGCGTCGGAAAGACCACCGTTGCGCGCCTCCTGGCCGATGCCACCGATCTCGCCTTCGTCCAGGTCAGCGCGATCTTCACGGGCGTTGCGGATCTCAAGAAGGTCTTCGAGGCCGCCAGGATCCGTCGGGGCAACGGCGGCGGCACGCTCCTGTTCGTCGACGAGATCCACCGTTTCAACAAGGCCCAGCAGGACGGGTTCCTGCCGCACATGGAGGACGGGACGATCCTTCTGGTCGGGGCGACCACGGAGAACCCCTCGTTCGAGCTGAACGCCGCGCTGCTGTCCCGCGCGCAGGTCATGGTGCTGGACCGCCTCGGGCTTGCCGACCTCGGGCGTCTCGCACGGAGTGCCGAGGCGGCGCTGGGACGGGCCCTGCCGCTCGATGCAGAGGCGCGGGAGGCGCTCCTGGAACTGGCCGACGGGGACGGGCGCGCCCTCCTGAACCTGATCGAGCAGGTGTCCGGCTGGACGGCGGCAGGCAGGCTCGGCCGGAAGGAGCTGTCGCGGCGGCTCGCGCGGCGCGCGGCGCAGTACGACAGGTCCGGCGACGCCCACTACAACCTGATCTCCGCGCTGCATAAGTCCGTGCGCGGATCTGATCCCGACGCCGCGCTCTACTGGCTCGCCAGGATGCTGGAGGGCGGAGAGGATCCGCGGTTCCTGGCGCGCCGGATCACCCGCATGAGCGTCGAGGACGTGGGGCTTGCCGACCCGCAGGCACAGTCGCTGTGCATCGACGCATGGAACGCGTACGAGCGCCTGGGCAGCCCGGAAGGGGAGCTCGCGCTGGCCCAGGCGGTGATCTACCTTGCGCTGGCCCCCAAGTCGAACAGCGGCTACGTGGCGTTCAAGGCCGCCCGGGGAGCGGCCAGGTCGACGGGCTCGGCGCCTCCGCCCAAGCACGCGCTGAACGCGCCGACGCGGCTGATGAAGGACCAGGGATACGGCAGAGGCTATGCCTACGACCACGACGCCGAGGACGGGTTCTCCGGCCAGGACCATTTCCCGGACGGCATGGCGCGCGCCTCCTACTTCCGGCCGGTGGCGCGGGGATTCGAGCGGGAGCTCAGGCGCCGCCTCGACCATTTCGCGAACCTGCGCGCGAAGCGGCAGAGTTGACAAGCGGGAGGCGTCAGGAAAGGACCGGGCGCATGCTGGGCACCCTTCTGGCCATTGCAGGCGGCGGCGCGCTGGGGGCCTTGGCCCGCCACCTGGCCGGCCTCGGCGTCTTGCGGCTTCTGGGCCCGACCGCCTTTCCTCTCGGCACCATCACGGTCAACGTCCTGGGGTCCTTCCTGATCGGCTTCTTCGTCATCCTGGACGCGCAGCGCGGCCTGACCCATCTCTCGCCCTTTTTCGCGGTCGGCTTCCTGGGCGCGTTCACCACCTTCTCGACCTTCTCGCTCGAGGCCGTCCTGCTCTACCAGCGCGGAGACGCCGTGGCGTCGGCGGTCTATGTCGCGGCTTCCGTCTTGCTGTCCGTTCTCGGCCTTCTCGCCGGGCTTGCCCTTGCGCGCACGCTGGCTTCATGAAGCGGACGTTCCGATCCGAGGGGTCGTCGCCTCCTGGCGCGGCCTTCGCCGACGTCGCGCGCACGGCCATCGTCGTGCAATCACGATGACGGACGTCCAGCGGATCGGCGTCGGCCCGGACGAAGGCGGCCAGCGGCTCGACCGGTGGCTCCGGCGGCGCTTCCCGCACGTCCCTCAGGGGCGGATCGAGAGGATGTGCCGCAAGGGGGAGATCCGGCTTGACGGGCGGCGGACAAGGCCGGGCGTGCGGGTGGAGGCCGGCCAGACCGTGCGCGTTCCGCCCCTGCCCGCAGCGGAGAGGCGCGCGGGCAGGCCCGGAGTGCCGGTGAGTCCGGCCGATGCGGAGATGATCCGCAGGACCGTCATCCATCGCGACGAGCACGTGATCGCGCTCGACAAGCCGCCCGGCCTGCCGGTTCAGGGGGGATCGAGGCAGCGCCGGCATGTGGACGGGCTGGCCGAGGCGCTGAGGTTCGGGCGCGAGGACAGCCCGCGACTCGTTCACAGGCTGGACAAGGACACGTCGGGCGTCCTTCTGCTTGCGCGGACCCGCGCCGTGGCAGGCGAGCTGGCGCGCGCCTTTCGCGCCCGCCTCGTCAGAAAGGTCTACTGGGCCGCCGTCGCGGGCGTTCCGGATCCGCGGACTGGCGTGATCCGCCATGGAATCGCGAAGGCGCGCGGGCACGGCAGGGCCGTCGCGGGCGAGAAGGCGCATGTCGTCCCGCAGGAGCATGTCGATCGGGTGCCGGGCGCCAGGCACGCCGTCACGGACTACGCGGTCCTCGCCGCGCTCGGAACCCGCGCAAGCTGGGTTGCGCTCGTCCCGGTGACCGGCCGCACCCATCAGCTGCGCGCCCACATGTCGGGAATCGGCCATCCCGTCGTCGGGGACGGAAAGTACGGCGGCTCGGGGCAGGAGAACCCGGGCGACGGCTGGGGGTCGCGGCTGGGCGGGGAGATCGGCCGCAAGCTCCACCTGCACGCGCGCTCCCTCACGCTCGACCATCCCGTCACGGGCGATCGCCTCGATCTCGTCGCCCCGCTGCCGCCCCACATGCGGCGGACCTGGAGGATGCTGGAATGGGATCCGTCCGGGGCCCCTGAAGATCCGTTCCGGGAGGCGGGGCGCCCGTGAGCGAATGGAAACGGAGGCGCTTCTGGAACGCCGTGTCCGTCGAAGCGGTGGCGGAGGGCTTCTCGATCCGGCTGGACGGCCGTCCGGCCCGGACGCCGGCGAAGCGCGCGCTCGTCCTGCCGACGAGAGCCTTTGCCGGGCGCGTGGCCGCCGAATGGGAAGCGCAGGAGGAGCAGGTCGATCCCGAGACGATGCCCTGGACCCGATCGGCAAACGCTGCCATCGACAGGGTCGCGAAGCGGCGGCGCGAGGTCATGGACCATCTTGCAGGCTACGCCGTCACCGACCTGCTGAGCTACAGGGCCGCGGCGCCGGCCGAGCTGGTCCTGCGGCAGCGGAAGGCGTGGGATCCGTTGCTGGACTGGCTCGCGTTCCGCCATGGCGTGCGTCTCGAAGTGACGCAGGGCGTGATGCCCGTCCCGCAGGACGCGGCTTGCGTCTCGAGGCTTGCGCGCTGCATGGAGCCGATGTCGAGCTTCCATCTGGCGGGATTCCATGATCTCGTGACCCTTTCGGGGTCGTTCGTGATCGCGCTGGCCGTTTCCGACGGCGCGTTCCCGGCGTCGGACCTCTGGTCCGCCTCCCGTCTCGACGAGATCTGGCAGTCCGAGCAATGGGGCGAAGACTTCGAGGCGGCCGGGGAGGCCGAACGCAAGATGCAGGCGTTCCTTCATGCCGATGCCCTCCTTCGCCTTGCCTGACGCGGCGGATCCAGAGCCTGCGGCGCGTTCCCGGATTTCGCCGCGATGCCGGGCGACGGTAAGCGGTCAAAGCACGACGTTTTGCCCGCGCCTTGATTTTGTCCGCCCTCGCGCGAGAGCATCCTCCGGTCCATTCACCCCGCCCGGAGGTTACTTCATGACACCCCTGTTCCACTCCGAAGTGCAACACCTGATGCAGCGTTGCGAGGCGTTCGACGACACATGATGTCGCCAACTGGCCAGCCGCCCGTTCCCGTGGGCGAACAGGTCGAAGTCGACGGGGATGCGGTCGCGCAGCCTGCAGGGCGCGGCCATGCCCTGGGGGCAGTGGGCGCCGTCGGCCACGCGGAAGCCGTGGTCCGCGAGTTCCCGCGGCAGGGCGATCCTCCACCCGCCGACGGCGAGGACCCTGCGGCCCTTCCAGGGCGTGGCCTCGGGGGCGCTGGCGCGGATCTCCCGGTGGCAGCCGCCTGAACGCGGCCTCGTCCAGCTTCTCGCGCGCCGCGCAGGCCGTCGACGCCGCGGGCGGCTCGTCCCGGGGCAGCTCGACGCCGGCGGCCGCGAACTGCTCCCGGAGCTCGCAGAGCGTGGCGCGGCGACGAGGCGGAGGACGACCGGCATGACGGGCAGGCTGTCGAAGACGCGACGGCGCTTCCGCCAGCGGGCGTCCCCGCGCGCCGCGACGGCCGTGGCGGCCGCGCCCGGCGTCTCGAAGCGCCGGCCGAACCGGCGGTCGGAGGCGGCGGAACGTCCCCGCCCGGCCCGCGTCGGCGGCTTCGGATCCCCGGCATGCCCGGGCACGCCCCGACCCGTCAGGCGCCCCTCGCCGTCCTCCAGCCCAGGTGCCCGCGGATGGTCTTCGCCAGCTCGTTGCGGCTGTCGTTGGGAAAGAGCGCCACGGTCTCCTGGACGTCCGCGATCTGCCGCCGGGTCAGGCGGCGGCCCGGGAATGCGGTCGACCTGAGGTCCGTGATTCGCTGGTCCATTGGCCGCTCCCGGAAATCCGAGGACAGACTGCGAATCGCGGACGGCTTGACAAGGGGGCGTGCCAAAAAATTCCGGGACGCGGAAAGCCGCTCGATGTCAGTGCGTTGCGGACGGCAAAACAATCGCTCCCGGAACGGCAGGACTGTCCGAATGCCATTGCCCGGCGACCACCCGCCGGCCCGGCCCGGGCGCACGGCCCGCGTGATCCCTGTGGCCTGGCCAGCGGCCTCCATACGGCCATGCCTGCGGAGCCCCCGTCAATCGGGATGGCTGAGGCGGGACAGGGCGCACAACGCCATGCGGCCAATCGTCCGGGCCTTCAGTCACGCACATCATTCCTGGATTCTGCGTCGCCGAGACCAGAAATCACCTACACCTACATCAGGTGGTGGGCGTCATTGCGAATCGGGGGCGTCGTCACTCAGGAAGCACGCGCGGTAGAAGTGCTTGGCGGGATCAGAACCATAGATCACCATGGCGTAGTGGTGTTCCGGCTGAAGGCCGCCGAACGAGAGACGCCAGTTGGTCAATCCTTCGGGATGCGGAAGGGTGCCCAGCCTCTGCGGCGTACCAATCGTCCCTGGCCCCAGGCGGGAATCGTTGCTGATGACCGCCACGTGGACAGGCCCCACGTACCCCGGGTGGTACCAGTCAATGACGGAGGATCTCGCGGAATTGTGGGTCGGGAAGAGACTGATGAGGCAGTCCGGAAAGCAGCGTTTGTAGATTTCAGTGGCCTGCAATGTGGTCACGCCTTCGTGGTATGAGCGGCATGATCCGACAACCCATGCACCGGCAGGTGTTGAGGCCAGCACCACCATTGCAGCCGCAACCATGGCAGGCAGTCCCCGTGATCGTGACATCATGGTCGCGCTCCCAAAGTTTCTCGTGTCTAGACGGAAGCCGTGTAGCAGAGATCCATCCCGTGGTCAAGGACAGCAGGGCGATTTTTTAGTCCTCCGCTGGCAGCACGGCGATCCGGCGACCTCGTGCTCGACTGGCTCAGGCCCGGCCGGAACACGCAGCCACGCCGGTCCGCCGCGCAGCTCCGCAACCGGCAGCTCCGGATCAGGTCGAAAGAGCCTGCCTGGCAGCGTCAGGCGGGCCAGTCGGCATGCTCGCAATCACGCACAGGGCGGGAAAGCGGGGGCCAGGTCACGGAATTGCCACCGAAACTGCCGAATCAGCTGCAGGACGAATTGCCGGATCGCCAAACGCCCTCGTCAAGGCTCGCGGAGAAAAAATCAGCCGTGCACCCCGGGCCTTGCGCCCTTGACCTTAGAAGCGGAATGTCCGTAGAACCCGCACGTCAGGCGGGGCGCCCGCCGACGGAACCGGATCCATGGGCCGGTTTCGAGACGGATGCCAGACATGGCGCGAACTCAGGAAGTGGGAAGCATGAAAGGGAAAGACATGAGGAAATCCGTATTCTATGGCGCGCTTGCCGCCGCCGTCTTCGGCGGCGCGGCCGGCGCAGCGACGCTGGACGATGTCAAGGCGCGCGGGAAGCTCAACTGTGGCGTGTCCACCGGCCTTGTCGGCTTCGCCTCTCCGGATGCCGCCGGCAACTGGGAAGGCTTCGACGTGGCCGTATGCCGTGCGGTTGCCGCCGCCGTCCTGGGCGACCCCCAGGCGGTTGACTTCACCCCGCTCACCACGAAGACGCGCTTCACGGCGCTGTCTGCAGGCGAGGTCGACATGCTGTCCCGGAACACGACCTGGACCTTCTCGCGCGACACCGACCTCAAGCTCGACTTCCTCGGCGTCAACTACTACGACGGGCAGGGCTTCATGGTGCCGAAGGCGCTTGGCGTGACGTCGGCAAAGGACCTGGACGGTGCCACGGTCTGCATCCAGACCGGCACCACGACCGAGCTGAATCTCGCGGACTTCTTCCGCGTGAACAACATCAGCTACGAGCCGGTTCCGGTCGAGACCAACGCCGAGTCGCAGCAGCAGTACCTTGCCGAAGCCTGCGATGTCTACACGACCGACGCGTCCGGCCTCGCCGCGACGCGCGCCGCATTCGAGTCCCCGGACGATCACGTGATCCTGCCCGAGATCATCTCGAAGGAGCCTCTCGGCCCGGTCGTCCGTCACGGCGACAACGAATGGGGCGACATCGTCCGATGGACGCTGAACGCCCTGATCGCGGCCGAGGAGCTGGGCGTCACCTCGGCGAATGTCGGCGAGCTCGCGAGCGGCACCAACAACCCCGAGATCAACCGGCTTCTCGGTTCCGAGGGCAACCTCGGCGACATGATCGGCCTCGACGCGGACTGGGCCATGCGCGCCATCATGGCGGAAGGCAACTACGGGGAGATATTCGAGAAGAACATCGGCGAGAACACCCCGATCGGCCTCGCGCGCGGACTGAACGCGCAATACGCCGAGGGCGGCCTGATCTATTCGCCGCCGTTCCGGTAAGAGGACGGCAGGGGCGCGGCCGGACGCCGCGCCCCTTGCCTTCGCCCGGGCTGGCGTGCAGGATCCAGGACCGGACGATGCGTCGGGCGTCCGCGGCGTCGCGATGACGGAAGGGCTGGGGTGAGAGGTTCGCAATGGCGACGATGACGGACCCGCCGCGCGAGAGCTTCCGGCTCTCGATGCTCGTCTACGACACCCGGTACCGCTCGCTCACGATCCAGGTGATCGCGCTGTCCGCCTTCATGCTTCTTGCCGCATGGATAATCTCCAACACCGCCCAGAACCTCGCGAGCCTCGGCAAGGAGGTCGAGTTCGGCTTCTTCGGCGAGCCGGCAAGCTACGACATAAACCAGAGGCTCCTGGACTACACGAGCCGCGACACGCATCTCCGCGCGTCCTTCCTGGGACTGCTGAACACGCTGGTCGTCGCGGTACTGGGCTGCATCACGGCAACGGTCGTCGGCGTCCTCGTCGGTGTCGCGCGCCTGTCCAGGAACTGGCTGATCGCCCGCATCATGACCGTCTATGTCGAGATGTTCCGCAACGTGCCCGTGCTGCTCTGGATCGTGTTCGCGATGGCGATCCTGATCGAGAGCCTGCCGTCTCCCCGCGACTTCAGGGGGGAGAACGCGACGCAGTCCCTGATCCTCAATGACAGCGTCGCGATCACGAATCGCGGAGTCTACGTGCCCGAGGCGCTGTTTTCCCGGAGCCTTGGCGACGTGCGCGTTTTCGGCGAAAGCTCCCTGCGCTTCGACGTTTCGCTTGACCTGATGGCGATCATGGCCGTTCTCGCCGTCTCGATCATCGCCTTTCGCCGGATCCGAGCCCGGGCCGAGCGCGTCCAGAACGAGACCGGCGACAGGCCGGCGACCTGGCATTTCCAGATCGCCGTTCTCGCCATCCCGACGGCCATCCTGCTTGCGGCGCTCGGGTTCCATCTCGGCAAGCCCGAACTCAAGGGCTTCAACTTCGCGGGCGGAACCCATCTCAGGAATTCGCTCATTGCGCTCTGGATCGCCCTGTCGCTCTACACCGCGGCGTTCATCGCCGAGATCGTGAGGGGCGGGATCCTCGCGATTTCGAAAGGCCAGACCGAGGCGGCCGGCTCGCTCGGACTCAGGCCGGGGCGGATCATGAGCCTCGTCATCCTTCCGCAGGCGCTGCGCGTGATCGTGCCGCCCCTGATCTCGAACTACCTGAACCTGACCAAGAACTCGTCGCTGGCGATCGCGGTCGGCTACCTGGACATCACGGGCACGCTCGGCGGCATCACCCTGAACCAGACCGGGCGGGAGCTGGAATGCATCCTTCTGCTCATGCTGGTCTACCTGTTCATCTCGCTCTCGATATCCGCGGCCATGAACGTCTACAACAAGAGCGTGGCGCTGGTGGAGCGGTGACATGAGCGACGCGTCCTTTGTCCGCACGGAAATGCTCGCGGAGCGGAATCCTCCGTCGACGTCGGTCGGAGCTGTCGGATGGCTGCGCGCCAACCTGTTCTCGAACTGGTGGAACGCCATCCTGACGGCGCTTTGCCTCGCCGCGATCTGGTACGTCCTTGCGGGCCTTCTGGGCTGGACCTTCCTGTCAGTCTGGAGCGCCGACTCCCTGAACGAGTGCCGCGAGATGATGATCTCGACCTGGGGCGGAACGCATGGCCATGCGTGCTGGGGCGTGATCAACGATCGCTGGCTGCAGCTCCTGTTCGGGTTCTATCCGCCTGAACTGTATCATCGGCCGATCCTGGCGCTGGTGCTGCTGTTCGTGGCGCTCGCGCCGGTCCTCTTCGCCGACAAGGTGTGGCGCGGGCTTCTGGCCGTCACGGCGGCATATCCGTTCCTGATGCCCTGGCTGATGTGGGGCGGGTCCGTCTGGATGCCGGCCGGCGTCGCCGCGGGCTTCGTCCTGGCCTATCTCGTCGGCCGCAATCTGGGCGGGAAGGTGCAAGGCCTCTTCCTGGGATCTCTCTGCGCCGTCCTCTGGTGGATGCTGTGGCTGGGACTGCCCTTCCAGGCGGCGGCGTCCGGAGAGGGGCTGGGCGGCATCCTCGCCGCCGGGCTGGGCGAAGGCCTGGCATCGATCTCGCCGGACGCCGCCCCGTTCTGGCTCGAGACCGTTGAATCCCGGAAGTTCGGCGGTTTCATGCTCTCGGTGCTGATCGGCGTCGTGGCCATCGGCTGCTCGCTGCCTCTGGGAATCCTCCTTGCCTTGGGGCGCCAGTCGGACATGCTCATCGTCAAGGCGATCTGCGTCGGCTTCATTGAATTCATCCGGGGCGTGCCGCTGATCACGCTGCTCTTCGTGGCGTCCACGCTCCTGAACATCTTCCTGCCGCCGGGCACGGATTTCGACATCATCCTGCGCGTGATGATCATGGTCACCCTGTTTGCCGCGGCCTACATGGCCGAGGTGATCAGGGGGGGGCTCGCCGGCCTTCCGAAAGGCCAGCACGAAGGCGCGGACTCGCTTGGGCTGGACTACTGGCAGGCGCAGCGGCTGATCATCATGCCGCAGGCGCTCAAGATATCGATCCCCGGCATTGTCTCGACGTTCATCGGCGTCTTCAAGGACACCACGCTTGTCTCGATCATCGCGCTGCTCGATCCGGTGGGGCTTTCGAACTCGATCCGCGCGGACACCGACTGGAACGGCATCTACTGGGAGCTGTTCGCGTTCATTGCGCTGATGTTCTTCATCGTCTGCTTCGGCATGTCCCGATACGCCACGTACCTTGAGCGCAAGCTCAAGACGGAAAACGACTGAAGGAGGCCTGCCATGGCCGAGAGCATTCACGACACCGTGGTCGAACGCGAGATCGACCGAAAAAGGATGCGGATCTCCGACGAGGTCGCGGTCCAGATCACCGGCATGAACAAGTGGTTCGGCATGTTTCACGTGCTGCGGGATATAGACCTGACCGTGAACAAGGGCGAACGCATCGTGATCTGCGGCCCGTCCGGGTCCGGCAAGTCCACGCTCATTCGCTGCATCAACCGACTGGAAGAGCACCAGACGGGACAGATCGTCGTCGAAGGCACGGAACTGACAAGCGATCTCAAGAACATCGACAAGATCCGGTCCGAGGTGGGGATGTGCTTCCAGCACTTCAACCTTTTCCCGCATCTCACGATCCTGGAGAACTGCACGCTGGCCCCGATCTGGGTGCGCAAGATCCCGAAGCGGGAGGCCGAGGAGACGGCGATGCACTTCCTCGAGAAGGTCAAGATCCCGGAGCAGGCCGCGAAGTATCCCGGCCAGCTCTCCGGCGGCCAGCAGCAGCGGGTCGCGATCGCGCGGAGCCTGTGCATGAGGCCGCGTATCATGCTCTTCGACGAACCGACGTCCGCGCTTGATCCCGAAATGATCAAGGAGGTGCTGGACACCATGATCGAGCTTGCCGAGGAGGGCATGACCATGCTCTGCGTGACGCACGAGATGGGCTTTGCCCGGCAGGTCGCGAACAGGGTCATCTTCATGGACGACGGCCAGATCGTGGAGCAGAACGAGCCGGAAGGGTTCTTCAGCAATCCGAAGTCGGATCGCACGAAGCTGTTCCTGAGCCAGATTCTCGGCCACTGAGGCGAGAGGCGTCCTTTCCGTCGGCTCCGCCGGCGCGGCAGGTCGCGGATGCCAGGCTTTCCGGCCGGCGTCAGGCCAGGTCGCGCGGCACGACGAACGCAAGCACCCTGCCGCTGCCCCAGCGCACGTGCGCCCAGCTTTCGCCCTCGAACCCGATCACGGTTGTTGCGGCCGTCGGATAGTCGCTGAACCTGTCATGTGCAGGAGGCTGCGCGACGATTCGGTGCGCGAAGTCCGCGAACCCGGGATTGTGCCCGATCAGCATGATTCTCGCGGCGGCCTGCGCGCGCAAGACACCCAGAATGGTGCCGGCGCTTGCGTGATAGAGCGCCTTGTCTCGATTCAGCACCGCTTCGGGCATGGCCCGCGCCATGCCTTCCCATGTTTCCACCGTGCGCCTTGCACCGGAGACGACGACGGCTTCCGGCACGTGCCCTCGCCTGGCCAGCCAGCTGCCGATCAGCGACGCCGACCTGCGGCCCCGCCCGTTCAGCCTGCGGTCGAAGTCGTCCAGTCCGGGATCGTCCCATGACGACTTCGCATGCCGCGTAAGCATCAGGGCGAGCGTCATGAATGGAACGCCTTCGCTTGGAGATGCGGGTGCGCGCGGCCCACCGTGGCGCAACGCTTGTCCAGCCGCTCGTCGACGAGGCTCTGGAAGGAAACCGGCGACGTCTCTGTCATGCCGTAGCAGATCGTCACCTCGCGCAGGTTCATGCGTGCCGTGACCCGCTCCATGACTTCGGTCGGACAGGGTGCGCCTGCCATTATGCCGGTGCGCAGGCGCCCGAGGTCGACGCTCTCGCTCTCGAGCTCCTGCAGCATGGCGACGAACATCGTCGGCACGCCATAGACCGCCGTGCAGCGCTCTTCGGACAGGGCATGGAGCGTTGCGCGCGGCTCGAACGCCTCTCCCGGGAAGACCATCGCAGCGCCCTTGCCGACCGCGCCCAGGACACCCATGACCATGCCGAAGCAGTGATAGAGCGGCATCGGAATGCACAGCCTGTCGGCGGCCGTCAGCCTGATGCGGTCGGTCACGATCACGCTCTCGAGCGCCGGGAGTCTCGCCGCCCGCAGCCGGCCCGGGGCGTGGGCTTCCGGTTCCGCGGCGGGCTTCCGGATCATCGAGAGACAGTCGGACGACTTGAACGACCGCGCCAGGACCAGCGCCTTGCAGCCGACCTTGTTGAGCGCGTATTCGATCTCCGCGATCCGGCATGCCGGGCTGACGTTCACGAGGATCGCTCCGATCCGGGCTGTCGCGAACCGGGTCAGGATCCACTCGTGCCTGTTGGGCGACCAGATCCCGACGCGGTCGCCTTTCCACAGCCCGACGGCGAGAAGCCCGGATGCATGGTCGCCGATCTCTCCATCGACATCATGGTGGCCTTTCCGCTCGCCGGCCGAGCGAAACACCAGCGCGTCTTTCGGCCCGTGGCGCGGCACGGCTCTCCGGAACAGCCGGGGGATCGTGACGTTCTCCAGGCCGGCTGCCGTCTCGCCCATGACACGGGACAGCCCGTTGAGCGGCGTTCCCGGCGCGTGAGCCGCGGAGGCGGAATGCGGGCTTGCTCCCCGGGCCCGGTCCCAAGGGCTCTCGTTCAGGATCGACATTGCGCGCTCATTGCCTGGCGAGCGGTTCGACGCTCTCGCCCTTCGCATCAAGGGGTACCGGCGGCCGGTCGCGCGTTCAACTGCTGCTGGGCGACATCGCTGCTGCAATTGGCGCGGCAGAAAAGAAGGGCAGGCGGGCAGTGCGGGCGCCGCATCGCCTCAACGGCGGAACGCCGTCGCGTCGTGCGGACCGGAGGGGCCGCCGCTACCGTGCCGCGCGGATCAGGCTGCCGGCGCCGTGCTCGGTGAACAGCTCAAGGAGGCAGGCGTTCGGCGCGCGCCCGTCAAGGATGACCACGGCGCGCACGCCTCCGGCAATGGCCGCGAGCGCGGTTTCGGCCTTCGGCAACATGCCCTCGGCGATGACGCCGTCCGCCATCAGCCTGCGGACTTGCCCGGGCGTGATTTCGGTCACGACCTCGCCTTCGGAATTCATCACGCCCGGCACGTCGGTGAGGAGAAGGAGCCGGTCGGCCTCCAGGCTTGCTGCAATGGCGCCCGCGGCCGTGTCGCCGTTGACGTTGAGAGTCTCGCCGCCCCTCCCCGCTCCAAGCGGCGCGATGACCGGAATCACCTCTGCCTTCATCAACGTGTGCAGGATGCCCGGATCCAGGTCGGCCGGCTCGCCCACGAGACCGAGATCCGTTCCGGCCTGGTCGCAGGTCATCAGGCGGGCGTCCTTCCCGGAGAGACCGAGCGCCCGCCCGCCTTCGGCGTTGATGGCCTGCACGATGCGCTTGTTCACGAGCCCGGAAAGCACCATTTCAACGACTTCCGCCGTTGCCTGATCCGTGATCCGCTTTCCGCGGACGAATTCGGTCTTGATGCCGAGCCTGTCAAGCATTGCCCCGATCATCGGACCGCCCCCGTGGACGATGACCGGGTTGACGCCGACCTGCCGCATCAGGACGATGTCGCGCGCGAAGCTGGCCATGGCGTCGGCGTCGCCCATCGCGTTCCCGCCAAACTTGATGACAACGGTCGCGCCGTCGTAGCGCTGCAGGTACGGCAGGGCTTCGTTCAGCGTGCGGGCCGAGGCGATCCAGTCGCGGTTCATGTCTCTGCGTCTCATCGGCCTGCCCTCTGCGGCGCCTCACTAAGCTCCCGTGGCGCCGGGCTCAAGCCGAACCGGAAATGACCGCGCGCAGCACATCGACGCCTTCACCCGTCTCCGAGGAGGTCATCACGATTTCCGGACATGCGGCCGGGTGCGTCTGCAGCGCGGCCCGCACCCTCCGAAGCAGGCTGTCCCGCTCCTTCGCCTTGTCGGCCTTTGTCAACACGATCTGGAAGGCAACGGCCGAGATGTCCAGCAATGCAAGGATGCTCTCGTCAGCCGGCTTGATCCCATGGCGCGCGTCGACCAGCACGAACGCGCGCCGAAGCGTGGCGCGTCCGGCGAGATAGGACTTGAGCAGCCTTTGCCAGCTCTCGACGACCCCCAGGGGCGCCTTGGCGAACCCATAGCCCGGCAGGTCCACGAGGTAGTGGCTGTCGGCAAGCGTGAAGTAGTTGATCTCCTGCGTCCTGCCAGGCGTGTTCGAGGTGCGGGCAAGGGCCTTTCTGCCTGTCACCGCGTTGACGAGGGTGGACTTGCCCACATTCGAGCGGCCCGCGAAGCAGAACTCGATCCTGTCGGGGGGCGGCAGCCCTTCCGGCGTCACGACGCCCTTCAGGAAGTCCGTGCCCTTCGCAAAGAGCGCGCGGCCTGCCTCCAGCCCGGCGGCATTGGCGGTGGCCAGCGGAAACGCAAGCACGCTCACGGCACGACCTCGACCGTGTCGCCCGTGACGATTTCGCCCCCCTGAACGACTTCGGCGTAGACCCCGAACTCCTGATGGCCAAGCGCCTGGAGCGCGCCGAGCGTGTCTGCGTCGCGGCGCCCGGTGTCGGGGTTGGCCATCGTCGCCTTGCATCGCGTGATCTCGCGCTGCACACGCAGCACGGCTGCGCCGACCCGGATCTCCTTGCCGATCCAGCCCTTCTCCTCCCAGGGGGCCAGGCCCTTGATCCAGAGGTTGCCGCGCCAGCGGTGGATCGAGAGGTTCGCGCCCGCTCTTCGCGACAAGGCCTGGTTGGACGCCAGCGAGTTGACCGAGATCCATGGGTCGGGCACGTCCGTGAGATTCGCGTCCCTGGCGCGATGGATGCCGATCGGCCGGGGCAGCCCTTCGGGCCAGAGACGCGAAAGCCAGCCAATGAGGGGCGAGGTGTCGGCCTTCGAGTCGGGCGAGATGGAGATCTCGCCCGCGTCAGGGTGCGCGAGCGTCAGGCGGTTCCGCGATTCATCCCAGTGGCAGGTGGCGGCCATCAGCTTCGGCTCGGTCACGCCGCGCAGGAAGTTCGCCTTCGGAGCCCAGCCGCCGTTCAGCTTCGAGCGTTCGTGGGCCACGGCCCAGACCCGGTCCGCCGGGAGCCACTGGCCGCGCGCCAGGAGGGCCCGGTTCAGTTCCTCTCTCCCGATCGCCTTGAGCGGGTGCCGGACAATGCGGTCAAGCGTCGCCTTCATCGCTTCCTGCGGGGCTTTTTCCTGCGGGAGCGCTTCCGGGCCGGCTTGTGTGCAGGCTTCGCCGACGGCTCGTCCTCCGGGTCGCCTGCATTCGTCCCGGCTTCCGGCGCATCGTCACTCCCTGTCTCGGAAGGCCCGTCGGGCCGTGTCTTTCCGCGAATGTTGCCCCAGATGTCGGGCCTGTAACCGTGTCCTCGCATGATGACGTATTGCTGGGCAAAGGTGATCACGTTGTTTGCGATCCAGTAGATCACGAGACCGCTCGCGAAGCTGCCAAGCATGAACATGAAGATCCAGGGCATCCAGGCAAAGATCATCTGCTGTGTCGGATCCGTCGGCGCCGGGTTCAGCTTCTGCTGCATCCACATGGAGACGCCGAGAAAGATCGGCAGGATGCCGATGAAGACCAGGCTCAGAATGGTGTCGGGTCCGGGTGCCGCGAACGGCAGGATGCCGAACAGGTTCATGATGGACGTGGGATCGGGGGCGGACAGGTCCTGGAACGGTCCGAACCACGGGGCATGGCGGAGCTCGATCGTGACGAAGATCACCTTGTAGAGCGAGAAGAAGATCGGGATCTGCAGCAGGATGGGCAGGCATCCGGCGGCGGGGTTGACCTTTTCCTTCTTGTAGAGCGCCATCATCTCCTGCTGCAGCTTCTGGCGGTCGTCGCCTGCGCGCTCCTTCAGCTTCTGCATTTCGGGCTGGAGCTCCTTCATTCGCGCCATCGAGACGTATGACTTTCGCGCCAGCGGGAAGAGCAGCGCCTTGATCAGCAGCGTCAGGCAGATGATTGCCCAGCCCATGTTGCCGATCACGACATTGAGTTCGTGCAGGGCGAAGAAGATGGGCTTGGTCAGGAAATAGAACCAGCCCCAGTCGATCGAGTCGATGAAGCCCTCGATCCGCGCTTCGCCGCCGAAGCCCATGAAATAGGCAAGCGAGTCGCCGAAGCCCGCGATCCTGCGACCGGCCTCGTAGTCGCGAATCGTTTCCCATTCCTTCGCTCCGGCAAAAAGGCGGGTCGTTGCGCTCGCGGAGCCGTCCGGCTGCACCGTCACCGTCGGCATCCGGGCGGCGGCGCGATAGGCGTTCGCCGCGGGCCGGTACTGGACGACGCTGGCAAAGGGAATCCCCTGCTCCGGGATCAGCGCGGTCATCCAGTAGTGATCCGTGAAGCCCACCCAGCCGCCGGACTCGACCTGGACCACGTCCGCGCTCGGTCCCCAGCGGTCGTCGTAGGACAGGTCAGGCATGTCGGCGTAGTCGATTTCGTCAAGCTGTCCGTCGCTCCGCCGGATCGCCCCCTCGTGGAGGATGAAGAAGCCGGAGAGGTCCTGGGGTTCGCCAATGCGTTCCACGAGTCCGTACGGGGCAAGGCGGACCGGCTGGCCTGTGGGATTCGCGACCGTCTGCGTCACGGTGAAGAGAAAGCGGTCGTCAACCTCGATCTGGCGGCGAAAGACCAGGCCCGCAGGACTGTCCCAGCGAAGCGTCAGGGGCGTCCCGGGCGCAAGTGCCGTCCCGCTTTCCAGACTCCATATCGTGTCCGTCGCGGGAACGTCGTCTGCGCCGAGCGTGCCTCCGGGCACCCATCCGAACACGGCATGGTAGGGTCTCTCGGAGCCGACGGGGGCGAACAGGGAGACCTCGTCGGCGGAGGGCTCCCGGGTGACGTGGTAATGGTGGAGCGAGAGCTGGTCGATGCGCCCGCCGGCCAGCGAGATCGAGCCCTGGACGTTCGGGGTCTGGATCGGCACGCGCTCGGCTTCGGGTGACGCAACCGCGGATTCCTGCGGCGCGACGGCCTCAGTGCCGGTCTCGGCGGCGGGGATCGTCGTCTGGCTGTCCTCGGTGACGGGGGCTGAAGCGTCCGACGGCCGTGATCCCGGGGCCTCGACCGGCTCCGGGGCGAAGAAGATCATCCACACGACCAGCACAAGGGAGCTCAGCACCATCGCCAGGATCAGGTTCTTGTTCTGATCGTCCATGATTCCTTCCGGAATTTCCTGAACCGCGCCCGTGGTTCAATATTCCGGTGATCCAAAGGTCAAGGCGTTTTGGCGTCAGGGCCCGCTGATGACCCCGCTCGGCACCCGCTGGTCCGCCCATGTCCCTGCCGGGGCGCATGCGCCCCGGCAGCGGGTCGCTTGCGGTCGGTGACCGCACCCGTCACGTCCTGGCGCGCGGTCTCCGTGAGCGCGAGGGCGGAATGCGAAGGAGCTTATATACTTTAGTGCCACAACTAGGGCCCGTTGACAGTTGTCTTGCGAATCGTCCGGTTCCATGCCATTTCCTGCCCCGATGACCGCCAGAACGGCGGCACGAGGCAACAACGGCATGAGAGAGCAGAGACATGATGAACGCAGACAGAACGGTGACGGCCGACGCCATGTGGGCGCGGATCGAGGACATGCTGCCGGGCAAGAAGTCCGACCCCGGCGGCACGGCGGCGGACAACCGCCTCTTCATGGAGGCGGTGCCGTGGCGGTTCCGGACGGGATCGCCGTGGCGCGACCTCCCCGCGCGGTTCGGGAACCGGGACGGCGTCTCCAGGCGGTTCCGGCGCCGGGCGCTTTCGGGGGTATTCGAGCGCGTTTCCGACGCCTTGTCCGAGGAGTCCGGCCTCGAGTGGGTGTTCGTCGACGGCACGGTGGTCCAGGCGCACCGGAAGGCGTCCGGCGCAAAAGGGGGACCTCGAGCCAGGGGATCGGCCGTTCCAGAGGCGGCCTGACGAGCAGGGTCGTGGCCGTCGTGGACGCCCTGGGACATCTCGTGCGGTTCACGATCCTTCCCGGCCAGGCGCACGACCCGAGGGGGTGCCGGGGCTTCCCGGCGGCCTGACGTTCGGGGCGCTGGTCGGGGACAAGGCGTTCGACGCCGACCGGCTGCTCGAGGACCTGGCGGAACGCGGGGCGGAGGCGGCGGTCCCGTCGAAGCGGAGCCGGACGGTGCCGCGGGCGCATGACCGGGAGGTGTACGGCTGGCGGCACCTGGTGGAGAGCCTCTTCGCGAAGATCAAGGAGTTCCGTGCGATCGCGACCCGGTACGACAAGACGGACGCGAGCTTCGCCGCCGGGATCCGCCTCGTCGCCGGCGTGGTCGCCGCGACATGACTGTCAACGGGCCCTACTATATGTGACACATTTTTAGAATGCGCAGCGATAAATACTGTATGAGCCTCTTGCAGAACTCCGCGGACGAGCGGTTTTTTCCGAAAAACGGGCTTTTTTTCGACCGCCGCTTCCACTCCGAAGTGCAACATCAGCCAGCGAGGGGCGAAGCCCGAGCGGCGGCGGTCCCTTCACCGGGAGGCGTAGCCAGTCTTCCGGGGCGGTGCAAGCCCTGCCGGGCGCTGTCCGCGGCCCGCCGGACGCAGGGAGGGCGGAGCCCGACCGGAGGACGGCGGGCCGCGGACAGCGCGCATCTCCCCTCGGAGCCGCCCCCGGCGGCCCCGGAAGGCCCCCTCAGGGCGGCTGCGCCTGGTGGAAGGCCTCGGACGGGGTGAGGTAGCCCAGCGCCTTGCGCGGCCGCGCGTTGAGGCGGTCCTGGACGGCCTGCACCTCTGCGTCCGTCACCTTGCGGAAGTCCGTGCCCTTCGGGAACCACTCCCGCACCAGCCCGTTCACGTGCTCGTTCAGGCCGCGCTCCCAGGAGTGGTACGGGCGCGCGAAGAAGAACCCCGCGCCGAGCGCCTCCGACACGCGGGCGTGGCCCGCGAACTCCTTGCCGTTGTCCGCGGTGACCGTGTGCACGGGGAGAGGGCCCAGCATGCCGGTCATGGCCGAGCCGACCGCGTCCGCCGTCTTCCTTTCGACCCTTTCGAGCAGGGTGTACTTGGACGCCCTGTCCACCAGGGAGACAAGCGCGCCGCTGTGGCCCTTGCCAACGATGGTGTCTGCCTCCCAGTCGCCGACCCGTTCCTTCGCCTCCACGACGTCCGGGCGCTCGGAGATGTCCACCCGGCCCGGGATGCGGCCGCGGCCCGCATGGGCGCCGCCCTTCCGGTTCGGCTTCCTGCCGCGGCGGCGGAGATGCCGCCAGAGACCGCCGCCGGCCTTCCGGTCGGCGTGGATGCGCTCGTAGATCCACTGACGCCCCGCCATCGGCTCGCCCTCCTTGCGGAGGCGCCCGCTGACCTGCTCGGGGCTCCAGCCCTCGGCCAGCCGCTCCTCCGCCATGCGCCACAGCTCCGGCGTCATCTTGCGCGCCACCGACGAGGCCGCGCTGCGGCGCCTGTCCGACTTGCGCTGGGCTTGCTTGTGGCGGTAGCCGCGCCTGCCGGCGTTGCGCCGCACCTCGCGCCAGACCGTCGTGCGGTCGCGGCCGAGCTGGCGGGCGATCGCCGGGCCGGAAAGCCCGCTTTTCCTCAGGGCGTGGATCTGGCAGCGTTCCGCATAGGTCAGGTGGCGATGGCCCTCGGGCATGACGGTCTCCTTCTCGCAACGAAGGAACTGTCGCCGCCGCCTGGCCGATTCGCAACATCATGTGTCGCCGAACGACCAGGAACACTGCATCAGGTGTTGCACTTCAGAGTGGAACGGGGGGACGGCTGGGCCTGGATATGGAGCCGTCCATCCGGCATGGTGAAGGTGTTGACGCCACAACATACAGGGAGACGGCTCCATGTCCTTGGGAACGTTCGTATCAGACGCCTGGCACCGCATTCAAGGGGAACTTTTCCCTTTCCTGGCCGAGGAGGTCGGCCCGCCGGGGGAGACGCACCGCCGGTTCGTCGCCGTGCTGGACCTCGCGCCGGTCGGGCGGCATCTCCACTACGACCACCGCGGCGTCGGACACCCTCCCGCCGACCGCAACGCGCTGGCGCGGGCCTTCGTCGCGAAGGCGGTGTGGGACCTCCCGACCACTGCCGCGCCGGTCGACCGGCCCGGTGCGACCTGACGCTGCGCAGGCTGTGCGGCTGGTGCCGCGTGTCGGAGGTCCCCGGCGAACCGGCGTTCTCCCGGGCCTTCGCGTGGTTCGCGGAGACCCGGCTTCCCGAGCGGATGCACGGGGCTTTGGTGAGGGCCGCCTATGACGGCTCGGTCGTCGGCCACATATCGAGGGACTCCACGGCGATCGTGGGGCGGGAGCGGCCGGCGCCCAAGCCGAAGCCGGCGCCGAAGCCGAAACGGAGGCGCGGTCGCCCCAGGAAGGGCGAGGAGCCGGTCAGGGAGCCGACCCGGCTGGAGCGGCAGCTGAAGGGCGGCATGTCCACGGCGGAGATGGTGGCGGAGCTTCCGAAGGCCTGCGACGTCGGCACGAAGCGCAACGCGAAGGGATGCAAGGAAAGCTGGAGAGGGTACAGAATGCATGTCGACGCCGCCGACGGCGACATCCCCGTCAGCTGCATCCTGACCTCGGCGTCGCTGCATGACAGCCAGGCCGCCATCCCGCTGGCCCGGATGACCGCCGAGCGGGTGGACCACTGCTGCGAACTCATGGACGCGGCCTGCGATTCCCGGGAGATCGGGCTGCACGCCCGCCTGGCGGGCCGCGTGGCGATCATCGACACGAACCCCCGCCGCGACGCGAAGCTGAGGGAGCGCCTCGCCACCGAGGCGCGGGCGCAGCGCAGCGCGGGCCACGTCCGCCACGACCGCGTGCGCTGCAGGCAGCGCTCCGGCGTGGAGCGGGTGAACTCCGCCCTGAAGGACTCGTACGGAGGACGGCACGTCCGGGTGCGGGGGCACGCGAAGGTGGCCTGCCACCTGTTCTTCGGCGTGCTGGCCCTGACGGTCCGCCAGCTGATGCGGCTCGTCGTCTGACGCCCCGCCAGCGGCAGCGCCGGACGCCGCCGACGCCGCCCCGGGAACGGGACGGCGCGGACAGCCATGCGCGGACGGCGCCCGAAGGGCCGGCATCCGAGACATTCCGCCACACCCTGGCCCTCCGGCTCGCCCCGGATGCCTGCCGGGCCCGGCTCCCGCACGCCGGCGGACGCCGGAGGCTGGCCACGGCCGCCGGAACCGCGATAATTGTGCAAGAGGCTCTGTATGATTGGGCACTAAAGTATAATCTCCAATGCGAAAGGGGGGCCTGCCTCGCCATGCGAGGCAGGCTATCTGGCGGATCGCTTCCGGAACGGGAGACGCCATCGCGGCTGCTCAAGCTTTCGGCCGAGGAAGTTCTCGACCGCCCTGACATCCAGCACGAACTCCGCCGCGCGGCTCTCGTGCTCGTGCAGCATGTACGTCGGGAGATCCCTCCACTCGAAGTCGGGATGTCCGAAGCTGTTGGTTCCGACCCGGATCCAGACCTTTCCCCCTTCGGCGAACCAGCCCTCGCTGTCGGTCGCCGGGCGGGCTGCCTGCCGCCGTGCCGGATCGAGAAGGCTGCGCAGCTGTTCGCGCAGGGCGTCGTACCGCGTGGACGCGTATTCCTGCCATGTGACCGGGCGTGCCCATGCCGGGTCGTGGCCAAACTCGGCCAGGATGCCTGACACGACCTCGGAAGAGAGCCGGAGCCAGTCGCTCTCGCCCGCGTCAAGACGGTCCAGCACGACGTTCAGGTAGCGTCGGTAGAGATGGGTGGTGGGCTCGATCGCGGCAAGCCGGTCGGACATGACGATGCGTCCGTCCTCGTCCTCGCTGGGAAGCGATGCGGAACTGTAGATCAGAAGGCATCGCTTGGCGACTTCGTCAGGGAAGGCGCCGACCCGGGCGTTCATCGAGACGATCATGCATGGGGCTTCGTCATGCGGCGGCAGCGTTTCGTCCTTGATGAATTCCGGTGCATGGTCCCGGAACCGACGCCAGCCGATGTCGTCGAAGAAGGCGGGCATGCGCCGGTATGTCGCGTCGATCTCTCGCAGCAGCACGCCCGTCATCGGTGTTCGGACAGCGTTCGGAAAGTCGTCCGCGAACATGAACTTGCCGGCGATGTCGACCAGCTGCGTCTTGCCGGAGTTCGACTTGCCATAGATGATCCCGACCCTGGGATAGCGGATGACGTCACGGTCCTCGAGCGCGGCCTGACGGCGCAAGGTGCAGATGAGCGGCGAGAAGAACATCCAGCACAGAAAGACGAAATAGTCCCGCTGCAATTTCCCGACGTCGCCGCGAAAGGCCTCGTCATAGGTGTTCCAAAAGGACGTCAGCGCCGCGGCGTCCCGGCCCGCCTTCCCGTCCTCGCTGTCGAGCGGCCAGTCAGCCCCGCAGGCGGTGGCGCGCCGCCTGTCCAGGTCGAGCGAAAAGGTCGGGTGGATGGCGGCCTTGCCTCTGGTCTGGCGCCGGATCATCCCGGAGAAACGCTTGCGCGTCGCGTCGTCCAGCCTGACCGTCATCCTTTCGGTTTTCGGCCTTTCCTTGCGCAGTGCCGGCAGCACCATGTCGTAGAGCCTTTCCACCCGACGCCCCCGCTCGACCGATTCCTCGACCTCCGCCGGCTTCGCGACCTGAATGATCTGCAACCCGCGATCCGGTGAGAGCACCGGCGCTTCGACCGGTGACATGCCATCTGCCGGATCGCGCCGGTCCTCTGCGAGCCTTGCAAGCGGGATCTCGGCGGACGCATGATCCCGGACGCGTCGATACTGGCCCTCGAAGTGCTCCCAGGCGAGATCGTCGTCGAACCGCATGAGCACCTCGTGCTGGTCGCCGAGCAAGGCCGGTGTCGAGAAGTTGGCCGAGCCGGCGAGCACGGAGCGCACTCCGTCCGGCCCGTCCGAAAGCAGGAAGATCTTCGCGTGCGAGACTTGCCCTTCGACAACCCGCACCTGAAGCCTGCCGTCGCGAATGCGTCCGAGGATCTCTTCCCGTCGCGATGCGGAAACGCTCTGAAGCGCCTTGCGAACATCCTCCATCGCGACGGTCTGCAGCGCAACGAGCACGGCCATGTCGTTCACGGTTCGCGCATGGCCCATCACCACTTCGACGCTTGCATCTCCGAAGCGGTCGAGCAGAGCGGCAAGCATCGGCACGCTCGCCGAATAGGTGAGGATCCGGATGCACCGGTACCTGGCGAATTCCTGGAGATCGAAATGGCGCACCCCGAGGGCCCGGGCATCGAGGACCTGCGTCGGTGCCCACTCGGCGTCCGGCCCGAACAGCTCGGGAGCGTCGGCGTCCCGGACCTTTTGCCCTCTCGCGCGATTCGACATCTCGTTCGCTCCCAGTCTTGCCTGCGCATCCCGAGCACGGTTCAGCAGTCGACGAGCATCTGCCCGAGGCCGTCCCATGACGTCCAGGCACGCGGCTGCAGGCGGGGATCGACGGGACCGGGCTCTTCAGGCATGCAGTTTCCCTTCCCCCAATTGGATCGTGCGCATGTCTCCATGACATTGTCGATGCCGGACCGTCTGTCCCGGCCGTGCCGCGCTGCGTGATCGAGCTGCATCCACGTCAAGCGCGGCGCGGGATGCCACTCGACGTCCCTCGTTGCCGCGTTCCCGCGTCACGAGATCAGGACGGGCGGCCTGCAAAGCCTCAGGCACGGCGTTGTTTCCGGCCAGCGATGCGCCACGGCGTGCGCGACTGCGATCCCAGAGGGCCACGATTGCCGTTTCGCCCGAGCGCCCCGGCTCCCGCTTCCCGATCAAGCTGCATTGCCGCCCGGGTGTCGCGGGAGTGGGACTGCACGAGCGTTCTCGTGAGGTCCAGAACGCGTGAGCGGCCTTGTCGTGCTGCATTGAGGCGGCTTTCATGCTGAACGCGTGTCGCCGCAAGCCGTGAGGACCAGCGCGCAATCCCGGCGATGTCCGCGCAGGCTTGGAACCGGCGCCGCGCGCTTTCGCGAGTGATGGCCGTTGCGGTTCGAGATTCCGGGCGCCAGCCAATCACGGATCGGGCACGTTGTCGACCCCCGATCCACCCCATGGATGGCATCGGAGAACGCGTTTGAACGCCATCAGGCTTCCCTTGAGGCCGCCGTGCCTGGCAAGCGCCTCAAGCGCGTAGGCGGAACACGTGGGCTGAAAGCGGCAATGATGCCCGATCCAGGGACTGAGTGTCAGCCTGTACGCCTGGACTGCCAGGGCCAGAACCCGGGCAAGCGGACTCACTTGTGAACCTCTGCCAGAGCGTGTTTCAAGTCTTCGAGCATTGTCGCGAAGTCCCGGCCGGCCGTCGCATTGCGGCGTCCGACAAGGACGTAGTCGAATCCGTTCCGGCCGTGCCTCGGCAATGTCAGGCGTGCCGCTTCGCGAAGCCTCCTCTTGGCGCGATTGCGGGCTGCGGCACTTCCCACTTTCTTCGAGCAAGTGAATCCGACTCGAATGCCGCCAGGCTCATCCTCGTCACGGCTCCGGACCTGGAGGACGAATCCGGGCGTGACGCGACGCACGCCTGCGGCCGTCCTGAGGTAGTCCGCGCGTCTTTTGAGCATGATGAGGCTGTCGGTCTGCATTGTGATCGGAAATGTATGTCCCGATTGCCGTCAGCGGAAGGGGGGGGGGCTTGAGGGTCTGAATGGCTGGCCAGGAGCGTGAAGGGCATGAACGTCCAGAACGGCAGCGGCGGGCGTGTCGCACGGCAGGGCGGCCCGCCGGGACGTGCCCGACGCGCCGCCCGGCATCTATCAATCGATGGTCTGATTCATTATCCATTCCTTGCAGCCTCCGGTGGCCCCGCTTCCACGCCGCGACGCACGCGTCGAGGGAGTCGAGGACGGCGCTCTTCAGCCGCTGGCGGGCCGGTTTCGAGAAGAAGCCCTCCACCGCGTCCGTCCACGACGCCGACGTCGGCGTGAAGCGGAAGGACCGGTTCGGGTGATCATTCAGCCAGGCATGGACCCGGGCGGGCTTGTGGGCCGAGAGGTTGGCGAGGATGACAGGCGAAGGCGCGAGACCGCCGAGTCGGGCCGCGCCATGGCTGCGGCCCTTCTTCGGATCTCGGGCTCGGCTGCCAGCGGCGCGGACTTTCCGGCATCGACCGATCCGTTGTGCTTGCGCATGAAGCGTGGTCTCGAGATGCCGCCCGAAAGATTTCAAGCGGGGTGGCCGGGTGGTTGCGAGCCGCATGGCCGGAGCAAGCGCCGGCACTGCCCGTTCGACGCTCTTGTCCGCAAGCGCTTACATGGAGACCGTTCCCCTTGTATGCTTGAGCGGAAGATGCGGCATGGACGGAAACCGAAATTGGACGGCCGGGGCACTGCAGCCGAGGATCTGGCCAGAGTCCGGGGACGTTTGGCCAGCCTGGACGCCGAAAGACGACAGCTTCGCCGCGAGCTGGAAGCCCTCGAGGCCCGGCTGGCGTCCGAACGAGCCTCGGCGGCGAATGGACCTGCCACCAGGAAAGCCCCTGTCACGAAAGGCTCGCCGCCGCGTGAGAAAATCGAGCTGTTCCGCCGTCTTTTCGCCGGCCGGCCCGACGTGTTTCCTGTGCGGTGGGAAAGCAGCCGAAGCGGCCGATCCGGATATTCGCCCGCTTGCTTCAATGAATGGGTCAGGGGCACCTGCGGCAAGCCGGAGGTCAAATGCGGCGAATGCCCGCATCAGAAATTCATTCCCCCGGATGCTCACGTCATCGAAAGGCACCTGCGTGGGGGCAGGGACGGAAGCTTCGTCGCCGGAGTCTATCCCCTGCTGCAGGACGGCACATGCCGGTTCCTGGCGATCGATCTTGACAAGGAGTCATGGGAGGATGACGCCAGCGCGCTGATCGAGGCCTGCGCAGCAAAGGCGGTGCCTGCGGCGCTGGAACGATCGAGATCCGGAAATGGAGGCCATGTCTGGATCTTCTTTTCGGAACCGGTGCCGGCCCGGGTCGCGCGTCAGCTTGGGTCGGTCTTGATCACGGAAGCGATGGACAGGCGGCCCGAGATCGGCTTCGCCTCCTACGACCGCCTGTTCCCGAGCCAGGACGCCATGCCGCTCGGCGGCTTCGGCAACCTGATCGCCCTGCCGCTCCAGCACAATGCGCGCAAGGCCGGCAACAGCGTCTTTGTGGGCGCGGACCTGCGTCCCCACGAGGACCAGTGGGCCTACCTGTCATCCTTGTCTCGACTGTCTGCCGAAACCGTTTCCGGTCTCGCCGAGGCTGCGGAATTCTCCGGGCGGGTTCTGGGCGTCCGGACGCACGTGGACGAAGAGCATGCGGATGAGCCCTGGAAAATGCCGCCATCGCGCCGCGCCGCTTCGCGCCGCCTTGAGGCGAGATTGCCGCAAAGGGTGAAGGTGACGGTCGCAGACCAGGTCTATGTCGACCGAAGGGGGCTTCCTTCCGCCGTCGTTGCCCGGCTGGTGCGTCTGGCCGCGTTTCCGAATCCCGAGTACCATCGTGCGCAGGCGATGCGGCTGTCGACACTCCGCAAGCCCCGGATCGTGTCCTGCGCCGAGCTGCATCCCCGGAGCATCGCCTTGCCGCGCGGCTGTCTCGACGCCGCCGTCGGGTTCCTGTCCGACCATGGCGCAAGCGTCGATCTGGAAGACCTGCGCGCAGCCGGGACTCCGCTGCCGGAGACGGTTCGGTTCCGCGGGCAAATGCGCCAGCGGCAGGCGCGTGCCTTCGATGACCTGGCGAGACACGACAACGGCGTGCTTGCGGCCACGACCGCTTTCGGCAAGACCGTCGTGGCCGCAGCCCTTGTCGCGCGCCGCGCCTGCAATGCCCTGGTCCTCGTCCATCGCCGGGAAATTCTCAGCCAGTGGGTCGAGCGTCTGGGGTCCTTTCTCCAGATCGATCCGAAGCAGATCGGCACCATAGGATCCGGAAAGCGCAGGCCGACCGGCGTGATCGACGTTGCGCTGATCCAGAGTCTGGTCCGCAAGGGCGAGGTGGATGACATCGTTGCCGACTACGGTCATCTGATCGTGGATGAATGTCATCACATCTCCGCCGCGAGCTTTGAACTCGTCGCCCGAAGGTCGAGGGCACGCTACGTCACCGGACTGTCCGCGACCGTCACTCGAAAGGACGGGCATCATCCCGTCATGTTCATGCAGTGCGGGCCTGTGCGTCATCGCGTGGATGCAAGATCGCATGCGGCCGAAAGCGGCCTCCGGCATCGCGCCCGGGAGCGTTGCACGACGTTCAGGCTGCCTGAGAAGCTGGCCATGGCCGAACGCCCCACGATGCCGGCGATCCATGCCGCTCTCGCGAAGGACGACGGTCGAAATGACCTGATCTTCGATGACGTGCTGAAGTCGCTGGAGGCAAACAGGTCGCCGATCGTCCTGACCGAGCGCAAGGACCATCTCGAGCGCCTTCGGCTGAGGTTCTCGAAGTTCGCAAGGAACGTCGTCGTGCTCCGTGGCGGCATGTCCGCAAGTGAACGCAATGCCGCGCATGCCGCTCTGAAGGTCGGCGACGACGAGGAACGGCTGGTCCTCGCCACGGGTCGCTACATTGGAGAGGGCTTCGATGACGCTCGCCTTGACACTTTGTTCCTGACAATGCCGATCGCCTGGAAAGGCACGCTGGCGCAATATGTGGGCAGGCTTCATAGGCGGCATGAGGGGAAGAAGGACGTTCTCGTGGTCGATTACGTCGACAGTTGCGTGCCTGTCCTGTCAAGGATGGCGGCCAAGCGGCGTGCCGGCTATCGTGCGCTCGGCTACACGATGGAATAGCGGCTTCCCGGGCCGGGGAGCGGCAGGGCCGTGTTCGCTGCTCGCGCCGGCTGCCGGATGGACGTCATGCATCCGCGGAATTCGCCGCCTTGCTGAAGATCCCGAGCGCGTGACCTGGCGGATCCGTCAGGCATGCAGGCGAACCGGCATTCGACCAGGCCGGTGCAGACTGCGGAAAGCGATGGCGTCTCGCCGGGCCCTTCCCGTCTTCGTGCCCGTAATCGCCTCGTCGACCGGGTCAAGGCGCTACCGTCCCGCGGTCAGCTCGTCAAGCTTCAGGCGGCCTTGCAGGCACAGCCCGGCCAGCCGGGGAATTTTTCGGGCGGGCACCGTGTTGCCAGTCTTTGCGCCGAGCGGCGTCTGCCCGGCGCTTGCGTCGATGTCCGGCCTGTACGAGGCCGGTTCGCCAGACGGGGAGATCCTGGCAAGAACGACCCGCCTGTCCGGTGCCAGCAGCGATGGCGCACCGTCGAAGGCAGGCGTAGCGCCCGCCGCGACGAAGGCGATGTTCGGGCGACAGGCTGCGCAGGCCCCGATCGCCACCTCGCCCACGCCCGGCGGCAGGGGCTCGAGCCGCGCGGCGGCCAGAGGCTCTCCGAACGGGCGGCAGACGGCAGCCCTGACCCGGCTCATTCGCCTCCTCTCCCCCCCGCGCGCGCGGCCGCACGCGCGAACGCCCGCGCCTCGGCTGGCGCCGTGCCGACCTGTCTTTCCGGGCGAAACAGGCTCTTCACGTCAAGGCCGGGATGCGCTTCTGCCGCCACTTGCGCCAGCGTGCGCCCGGTCTTGCGCGCGTCTGCGACGAGCGCCCTCGTTGCGGCCCGGGCTTCGTCTCGCGGCATGTCCCGCACGAGAGCAAGGCTGAGCGCCTCTGCAAAGACCGTTCCGCCCGTGGCCTCGACATGGCTTGCCATTGCGTCTCCGTCGGGCGTCAGCCGCTCGAGCGTCTCTCCGGCGACCGACAGCGACCGCGCGGTCAGGATCACTGCCTGAGGCAGGCTCAGCCATTCCGAGATCCAGGCCGCGCCGTCCCGCTCCCGACGGTGCGGCAGCGCGGACTGGACGACGCCGTCGAGACCCGCGACCTGGCGCGCTATCGCGGCCAGGACGGAGGGGCCGACAGGATTGGACTTCTGCGGCATGGTGGACGATTCGCCCCCTTGGCCAAGCGTGATCTCGTCAATGCCGGACTGGGTCAGGACAAGGAGATCCTCGCCCATCTTGGCCAGCGATCCGGTCACGATGGCCAGCCAGCCGGCAAGAGCCGCCAGCCCGTCCCGGGCGGAGTGCCAGCTCGCGCCGGGATCCTGGAGGTCCAGCTCCCGGGCAAGGGCGGCCCGGACCTCCGGCCCTCTCTTGCCCATTCCGGAAAGCGTTCCGGCAGCGCCCGAGAGGCTGACCCGCTGCACGCCGGAGCGCACCTCCCGGAGACGTTCCCTGTGCCGCAGTAGGGGCGACCCCCAGCTGGCGGCGACCGCTCCGAACGTCGTGACGACGGCGGCCTGCCCATAGGTTCGCGCCGTCATCGGAAGATCGGCATGCGCCTCCGCAAGGCTCCCGAGCGCGCCTGCCACGGCTTGCAGCCGGCCCTCGATGATCGCGAGCGCCTGTCGCAATCTCAGTGCAAGGGCGGTGTCCATTATGTCCTGGCTGGTCGCCCCCCAATGCAGCCAGTCGGCATGTTCGGGCGCCTCCATGGCTTTCCGGAACTCGTCCAAGAATCCCGGCACGGGGACCGCATTTGCGGCCGCGCCCAAGGCGAGCGCCCCCGGATCAAGCTCCAATTCCCTCGACGCCCTGTGGATCGCCGCTGCAGAGGTTTCCGGGATCAGTCCTAGCTCGCCCTGCACCTTCGCCAGTGCGCCTTCGACCAGCATCATGGCGCGGGTTTCGGCGCCGTCGGTGAACAGGCCTCCAACCTCGGAGTCACCGAGGAGCCTGCCGTAAATCGTGCTGTCAACCGGGGAAGCGGGCATCAGCGGGCATCGCAAGACTGTCGCGTCTCGCCTGGTCCGCAGGGCGAGGCTGATCCCGTGAGGCCTGCGAAGCCGACCGCGCGGCGCGCCCGGGTCATGAAGCGGGGTCCCGACAACGGCCCCGCGGCCACTTTGCCAAGGCCGTCGCGGCGTTCCGTTCGCAGGCACGCTTTCGTGAGAAAGGCCGGCTTGCGCATCTCTTCGCGAAATCGACGTCTGCTCGCATCGGTGAACAAACGCATGAATTGACGCGCGAATCATGTCAACCAAAAACGGCGGGAGGCGGGATCGGCGACTTCGGGCAAGACGCCCGCCTCGTGGCCGCGACACCTTGGAACCGGCGCCACGCGGCGCCTTGCGGCGGCTGGAAACGACATGGTCACATGTCGAGAAAGACCGTTTCGTTCTCGCCCTGCAGGCAGATGTCAAAACGATAGGCGTCCTTGCCAGCGGGCCTGGCCACCAGCGTCTTCGCGCGCGGGCGCTGTTCGATTCGGGACAGCACGGGGTCGCGGGCGTGGTCGTCTTCGGGAAAGTAGATGCGGGTCGAGAGGCCGACATTGATGCCGCGCGCGACGATCCACAGCGCAATGTGCGGGGCCTGGCCTCCCGCCGCCCCGGGCTTGACCGTCCGAAGCTCGAATCCGCCTTTCTCCTCCCCGGTGGCGAGCCGACAGAACCCCCGGACCGCCGGATCCGCGCCGGGCTGTCCGGGATAGACGCCTGCGGCATCGGCCTGCCAGCTCTCTATCATCGCGTCCCTGAGCGCCCATCCGGTTCCGTCGAACACGGATCCGGCGATCGTGACGAACCTGCCCCGCGCGCCTTCGGAGACAGGGGAGCGGCCAAGATCTTCCGCGTAGACCGACGTGATGCCCGCGAAGGTCGGGATGCATCCGATATGGACGTACGGGCCACATGTCTGGCTCGGCGTTTCCCGTTGCGAGTCGATCACCTGCACCATGTCACATGCCTTCCGGACGGTTCTCGAACATCGTCTGGCGGCGGCCTCTCAGAACGATGTCGAACCTGTAGGCCAGGTAGTCCATCGGTCGCGATGCGTTCATGTCGAGCGGCGCCACGAGCCGGTCGCGCTGGCTCCTGTCCCGGACGGCCGCCGCGATCGGGCACAGGGGAATCAGCGGATCGCCCTCGAAGTACATCTGGCTGATCAGGCGTTGCCCGAACGCGTTTCCGAAGATCGAGAAGTGGACGTGCATCGGTCGCCAGTCGTTGGCGCGGTTCGACCAGGGATAGGCGCCGGGCCGGACGGTCAGGAACTCGTAGCGGCCGCTTTCGTCGGTGATCGTCCGCCCGCATCCTCCGAAGTTCGGATCGAGAGGCGCGAAATAGGTGTCCGCGACATGCCGGTATCTCCCGCCGGCGTTGGCCTGCCAGACTTCGACGAGGGCGTTCGGCACCGCGCGTCCGTCCTGATCGACGACACGGCCGTGGACGCGGATTCGCTCTCCGATCGCAGGCGCCTTGCCCTGCGTGTAGTTCAGGATCAGGTTGTTGTCGTGCGGGCCGAGCATGTCATGCCCGAATGCCGGCCCGGTTTCCTCCGTGACCGTGGGATCCAGCGAGAGCGGCGCGTGGCGGGGCGACCGCATGACCGAGGTCTTGTAGTCCGGCCAGTGGGCGACGGGGTGCGCGCCGCGGTCGCGCGGCACGAGGCGGCTAGCCCTGCTCATCGGCAGATTCCATCTCGGCATAGGTCGCCTTGGCGAGCTTGATGGCATGGTTGGCCCTCGGAACCCCCGCATAGACGGCGACATGCAGCAGGGCTTCCATCACGTCCTCCTTGCTCGCGCCGGTTCTGGCGGTGGCGCGCACGTGCATCGGGATCTCCTCGAAATTGCCCGTTGCGGCCAGAAGCGCGATCGTCAGCATCGAGCGCTCGCGACGGCTGATGGCGTCCCGCGCCCAGACCGTGCCCCATGCCCCTTCCGTGATCATGGCCTGGAACGGCTCGTCAAACGCCGTCTTCGCGGCCTCGGCCCGGTCCACGTGGCTGGCGCCCAGGACGGCGCGCCGGATCCGCATCCCCGCTTCGTGCCGATCGGTCATGAAGGAGGCCCCGCGCACGACGGTCGCCCGGGCGATGCCGCGGCATCGCCGCGCTTCCGCGCGACCGGGCCGTTGGCCGCCGGGCGGCACGGGGGGCGCGGCCCTGCCGGATGCGATCTCTCAGACATGCCCGATCCCTTCCAGGAACGCCGTGAGATGCCCGGCGAACTCCTCGGGCCTTTCCACCATCGGAAGATGCCCGGCCTGCCGGATCAGCGCAAAGCGGCATCCCGGGACGAGCTCGGACGTCTCGCGAACCACGTCTGGCGGCGTCGAGCCGTCTTCGCTTCCGGCGATTGCGAGCGCCGGCAGTGCCAGGCGCGCCGTCGAGACGCGGAGGTCGGCGCCTGAAATCGCGGCCGCGCAGCCGATGTAGCCGTCCTGCGGCTGGCGGGTCAGCATGTTCCGCCAGGCGGCGAGCGCGGGCGTGGCCCGGAATTCGCGGGCGAACCAGCGTTGCATGACGGAATCGGCCAGGGCCTCGATGCCGCCGGCCTCCACGGCGCCGATCCTTTCGTGCCAGACGTCCGCCGTGCCGATCCTTGCGGCCGTGTTCGACAGGACCAGGGCGCGAACCTGGTCGGTCCGTTTCGCCGCCAGGCCCTGGGCGACCATTCCTCCGATCGAGCATCCGACGAGCACGGAGTCCCGGACGTCCAGACGGTCAAGAAGCGCCTCCGCGTCGTCGACGAGGGCGCTAATGGCGTATGGCGGTTCGGGGCAGGACGACAGCCCGTGCCCCCGCTGGTCGTAGCGGATCAGGCGCAGCCCGTCCGGCAGGAACGGCATCACGGGGTCCCATAGCCTGAGATCCGTGCCGAGCGAACTGCAAAACGCGACCGGCGCCCCGCCGGGATCGCCATCCTCGCGGTAATGCAGGTCGACATGCTCAAGCCGGCAGATGTCCATGGAGCCTCGCGCCTCGGCGTCACTCTGCGCGCGCATGCATGTCAGCGTCAATCGGTTTTGCCGCCTTGATTCAGCGCCTTCGCGAAGACCTTCGGGTCCGCGTTCCCGCCGGATGCCACGACAATCACGTCCTGACCGCCCTCGCGGTGAAAGAGCGCGGCGGCCAGCGCCACCGCCCCGCCGGGCTCCAGCACGATCCTGAGCCGGGTGAACGCCGCCGCGACGGCGCGGGCGTGACGATCGCGTCGCAGATCGAGCCGGCCATCCTTGCGTTCGCCTGAGGCGCGCCCGCGGCCAGGGACCGGGCGACGGGTGTAGCCCAATTTTTTGACATCATGCGGCGACGGCCTGATTCGTCCGCCATTCCAGGAAGTCGGGCAGCCTGAGGTTCATGGCGCAGCCCTTCAGCGCCAGCATGGCGTTGGCGCCCCTCTCCGCCCGGCGCGTTCCCGATCGCTTGAGCCGCAGCCCGAACCGCCGGCATCCGCCACGACGCCGCTCCCGACCTGGATGCCCTGATCGCGGTACCGGTCGTACCGCATCCGGCCGAGGTTCCTCTCGAAATGCCGGCGGCACGCCTCCACGTCCTCGTGCCGGTCCCCGGACGGCGCCGGATCCCGGACGACCTTCGCCGCCCGGCCCGCCCTGACGTCGGCCTCGCCTCCGCGAACCGCCGGTCCCGCTCCGCCCCCGCCGGCAGGATCGCCTCGCGGCGTCGGAGGCGCGTTCCAGGCAGTGGAAGAGGCCGGGCACGAACGTGACCTTCCGGCCCCCGAAGGGCTCCTCGCAGGCGTTGGGGATCCAGTCCGCCCCGTCGGAGACGACGACGGGCCCGCCCGCGTCGTGCAGCCCCCGCCGCCGGGCCTCCCGGTCGCGCCGCGCCGCGAAGTCCGAGGCCTCCCGGCCTCCGGACGGCGCCGCCGCGCCGCCGGTCAGGCAGCCGGACGACTCGCTGCCCCGGTCCTTGAGAGCCGCGCCGGTCCCGGGGTCCCGCCCCTCGGCCGTGCACGCCACCGCCAGCCTGGCTTCCCTGGTCCTCGAGGTGCCGTCGGCCTGCCTGCCGCGAACGCCCTCGGTCTCCTCCCTGCGCATCGGGACGCCGGTCCCGTCGACGGAGAGCTGCATGCGCGGTTCCGGCGGCTTGCCGTCGACGACCTCCTCGCGCCCGGAGCGGGCCGCCGCCTCGCCGAGATCCAGCGCCCGGCGCTGCAGCGCGCTCGACGACGCGTCCACACCGGCGAGGCTGTCGACGTGCCGGCTCGCCGCCTCGAAGCCCGTGAGCGGCACCGTCCCGGCGATGACGCTCGCCGTCCCCGGCGTCACCGTCCCGCCCTCCAGGCCAAGCGCCCGGTCCGGCGGGACGCACCCCTTGCCGCACGACCGGCAGCGGAAGTGCGACCGCTCCACCTCGACCCGGCCGAGCCGCGTGAGCCAGGCCTTCCTCCGCGTCCCGTGCCGGGCCGTCGGCCTGCCGCAGGCCGCGCACTCCGGCGCCGGCAGCGTCGCGTCCAGCCGCCCGGCAGAAGCTCGGCGCCGCCGCGCCGCCGCCCGGCGAGGCGTCCCGGAGCGCGCGCCCGCCCCCGTCCAGATCGGGCGCGCCCGACGCGAGGTCCGCCGCCAGCCGCGGAAGCAGCGGCCCGAACTCCGCCGGCCGCCCGCCGTCCGGACGGTGGCCCGCCAACGGCAGCTCGGCCGCCGCGACGTCGCGGCTCCTCACCTGGCCGTCCTCGATCCAGCATCGGGTGAGCCCGTCCGCGTGCCTGCGGACCACCGGCGGATGAACGGCCGCCTCGCCTTCCGTCAGGCTTGCCAGACAGTCCGCCGCGTCCGGATGGCGGTGCACCCGGATCCCTTCGCTCTTCGTCATGACACGCACTCCTGCATCTGCCTCAAGGCGCGCCGCCGGCCGGCTCTTCCAGCCCTGGTCCGACGCGCACCCGCCGGAAAGTGCAGGCGGAAAACGCAGATGTCAAAAAGTTGGGCTACACCCCCGGGCGACGTCGTCGAATCCCTCCGGCTCGACCGGGCGCACGCGCAGGCGTGGCGCAAGGGTTTCGAGCGCGAGCGCGATGCCCGCGCTCAGCCCGCCGCCGCCGCAGGGGACAAGAACGTCCGCCTCACCGACGCCTGCTTCCGACGCCTGTTCCGCGATCTCTGTTCCGCATGTGCCCTGCCCGGCGATCACGTCCTCGTCGTCGAAGGGCCGGACGAGCGAGAGGCCTCGTCCGGCCGCGAGCGTCGCGCAGATCGCCTCGCGGTCCTCGGTCTCCCGGTCATGGAGCACGACTTCGGCGCCATAGGCCCGCGTATTGGCGACCTTGGTGGCCGGCGTGTCGTCTGGCATGACGATCACGGCCGGAACGCCTTCCTCGCGGGCCGCGCAGGCGACGCCTTGCGCATGGTTGCCGGACGAAGAGGCGAGCACGCCGCGTTCCGCCCCGTTCCGGGACGGCGCGGAGAGGGCCGTGCGAGCGCCCCGGTACTTGAACGATCCGGTCCGCTGCAGGCATTCGGCCTTCACGAAGACTCGGCGGCCTGCCGTTTCGTCGAGAAGCGGCGCGTTCAGAAGCGGGGTGCGAAGCGCATGCCCCGCGAGCCTTGCGGCGGCCGCGGCGATTCGGTCGAAGTTCATTGCAGTCCTGCGATCCACTTACGGATCCCTGCCAGCGCTTCCGGCTCGTCAAGGAAGGGCACGTGGCCGCGATCCGGCACGTCGGCGAAAGTCATGTCGGGGCGGCGGCTGCGCATCTCGCGGGCGACGTCCGGGGCAAGCACGTCGGAATTCGCGCCTCGGACCAGCGCGAGCGGCAGGCCTTGAAGCGCGTTGAACATGGGCCAGAGATCCGGGGCGGGCGCTGCGGCGGCGGCAAGGAAGGCGTCGCGGAGCGCCGGGTCGTAGCTTATCTTCAGGCCGCCGGGCGACTCCACGTAGTGCTTCCTCGCCTCCTCCTCCCAGCGGCTGCCCGGCACGCCCGCGAATCCCTTCATCAGCCCGGCGCGCGCCGCCGCCGCTTCCGCAAGGGTCCTTTGCGCCGGGCTCTTTCCGACATGGCTGCGGATGGCTTCAAGCCCTGCCGCGGCGATCTCCGGCCCGATGTCCACCAGGCAGGCGCCGAGAAGGCGTTCCCGCGCGATGCCGGCGAGCGCCATCGCGATCAGTCCGCCGCGCGACGTGCCGATGAGGGCGGCACCGTCCAGGCCGAGATGGTCGAGAAGCGCGATTGCGTCCCCCGCCTCGACCGGGACCGTATAGGTCTCCGGGCCGGTCCAGTCCGACTTGCCGCGGCCGCGGCAGTCCAGGCGCATGAGACGCACGGAATCCGGGAGATGCGGCGCGAGATAGTCGAAGTCGCTGCCGTTCCGCGTGAGGCCCGCAAGCGCGAGCACCGGCAGGCCCTCGCCGTCGTCGGCGTAGTGGAGGCGCGCGCCGTCCGGCGCATGGAATTCGGGCATCGGGCTGGCTCCGGCATTGCCGCGAGGCTTGATCCCATGCCCGGACCGGGCTGGCAACCCGCCCGCCGGCGCGACCGTGCGGCAAGCCCTCGGGCGCCCGGGCGGATGCGCGGGGCGTTGGCGGGAAGGGCGCCCATCCGCTTCTGTCAGCCTGTGGCGCAGGCTGGTCCGCGCAACCTGCCGACATATCCGCCGACCTCGAAGTTCGGATTGAGCTGGATGAGCGGCGCGGGCCAGAAGCGCTCCGCGTCGCAGGCCGTATCGGCTTCGTCGGAGATGTCCTCCGCACGGATCTGACGGGCAGTCAATGGCCAGATGGAACGGGCATCCCGTGGGGATAAGGGCAAAGGGCGATCCGAGGACCGCTGCGGCTACGGGCCGCCGGCGGTCCGCTGCAAGTCGGGCGCGAAGGTGATCAGGGCGGCGATGGCCGCGATGATGATGGCGGTCTGCCACCAGCGTGACGAAGCCATGCGGTCGGTTGCCGTCGCGATGCGCCCTGAAAGCGCGGCGTCACGCTCCGCCATGCGGCGCTCGAAACGCTCTAGCGCCTTTTCTTGCGTCGCCTGATGCGCGGTCATGCGTTCCTCCGGCACGGCGGATGCGCTCCGAAAGCGTGTGCCGGCGCGTCGCCCATGCCTCGAACCCGGGCGCTCCCGCCGCCCTCTGTCAATCCGGACCGTCCGGTCGCGCCGGACATGCCACCCGATCGGGGCTGGATGCGTTTGATGTCCCTGGACGGCAGGGAATCGGGGGCCTGGAACGTTCGCCGACAGTTCCCCCTTGCAGTGATCCTGCGAGCGAACATTCCGGTGAGGCCGGAGGCGCCGTAACTGCGTGTCGCTGCAGCCACTCCTCCTTGCCGAGAACGATTGCCTTTCCATGCTGGCGTTTTCTCCAAGACGCCTCGATATTCCCTTGCGGCAAACATCCTGTGCGGAGGAAGCCAGGCTGGCTTCACTCGCTGCGCACTTCAGCTTTCCGCGGTACATATCGTTTCGGGCGTGCCGGCATGATGCCGCGCCGCGTCCAGCCGCGGGGACATGCCGCTTGCGACGGGGCGGGCGCCGGACGGGAACGTCGCACCCGGAACGGGGAGGCCTCTCGCCAGGAGCGTTCAGCCGAACATCAGGCCGGCCACGCCCAGCGCGATGGCGACGGCGCCGATGATGATAGTCGTCTGCCACCAGCGCGCGGTCGCGTCCCGCTCCGAACGCGCTGCGTCCCGATCGGCCATCTCGGCCCGCAGCCGCTCGAAAGAGGCGTTGCCGGCCTCCAGGGACGCCTTCACCTCGGCCTGCGTCGCGTTCATGCGCTCCTCCAGGACGGCGACCTGCCGGACGAGCTCATGGCTGTCCGGCGCTTCGCTCACGCCTCGGAGCCATGTGCGTTCCACGTTCCGGTCAACCCCGGCCATGGCCGCGGGTGTAGCCCAGATTTTTGGTCACGCCGCGATGGCCTGATTCGTCCGCCATTCGAGGAAGTCGGGCAGCCGGAGGTTCAAGGCGCAGCCCTTCAGCGCGAGCATGGCGTTGGCCCCCTCGACCAGCGGGCACCGGAGCCGCCTGGGCCGCAGCCCGAACTGGCGGCATCCGCCCTCGACGACGCCGCTCCCGGAACGCGTCGTGCCGCATCCGGCCGAGGTTCCTCTCGAAATGGCGGCAGCAGGCCTCCACGTCCTCGTGCCGGTCCCCGGACGGCGCGAGCTCCCGGACCGCCTTCTCCGCCCGCCCGGCCTTGACGTCGGCCTCGCCCCCGCGAACCGCCGGTCCCGCTCCGCCCCCGGCGGCAGGATCGCCTCGCGGCGTCGGAGGCGCGTTCCAGGCAGTGGAAGAGGCCGGGCACGAAGGCGGCCTTCCGGCCGCCGAAGAGATCCTCGCAGGCGTTCGGGAGCCGTTCCGCCCCGTCGGGGACGACGACGGGCCCGCCCGCGTCGTGCAGGCCCCGCCGCCGCGCTGCCGGCCTGCAGAGAGCCTGAACAGTTGCCGAAAACCGGACTGCACCCGCCGAGAAGGTGCTGGCGAGGACCGGCGCCCGCCGGCCCCGGCCCGGCGCCGGCTGCAGGAAAGCGATGGCAACGGGTTGTCCGTTGCCCGGTTCCGTCGCAATGTCATGCAATGGCGCCGCGCGGCGCGCAATCCGGCAGGGGAGGCGAACGATGTCCGAAGATCATGGCAAGGTGTGGTGGAACGAGCTGGTGACCCGCGACGTCGAGGGCGCCAAGGCGTACTACGGCGCAACCTGCGGCTGGGCGTTCGAGACGATGCCCGTTCCGGGCGGCGATGGAGACTACACGGTCGCGAGTCTCGGAGACACCATGGTTGCAGGCATTGCGGACATGAGCGGCATGGATCTCGAAGGTGTCCCGGCCCATTGGCTCACTTATTTTGCCGTGGATGACGTCGATGCCGCCGCCGGCGCTGCGGAAGCCGCCGGCGCCAGGGTGCGTCGCTGGCCGTTCGACATCGGCACCGTTGGCCGCATCGCCATGATCGAGGACCCGACCGGCGCAGTCATGGGGCTCATGACGCCGTCCCGGAACTGAAGCGACGCCTCCCGCGGCGTCCTGCGCCGGACGGATGCGGCGAGGCGGAACCGAAGCGCGTCGGCGGGACACCGGGTCCGGCGGCCGCCCAATGGCATTCGGTTAAGGCGGTTCGCCACCTGATGAGCGTGAATTGGCATTTCGCCAATACTATATATTGTGGTTAATTATTAAAAATTGTCTTTATATTGTATACAATCTTGTCACGCATCTACTTTGGCGGCATGGGAAACCGTTAACCGAATGCCATTGGGCGGCCTACGGCCGCGGAAGCCGGCGTCGCGCTTCAACGACGTTCGCGACGGTTGCGGAGAGGGTCGCGCCGTGCCTGCCCTCTCCCTTCGACGGCCCGTCATCGAGCGCACGCATCCCACGCGGCCGCCGCCCTTCTCGCCCTGGCCGCCATCTCGTCCATGGCAAGGCCCGGGACATACAGGGCGCTCCCGAGCCCGAACCCGCTTGCGCCTGCGCGGACCCAGTCGTCGAAACGGTCGGCGCTCACGTCGCCGACCATGTAGACCGGCGTCCCGGCGGGCAGCACGGCGCGAAGCGCCTTCAGGCCTTCGGTTCCCATCAGGAATGCCGGGAAGGCCTTCAGCCCGTCTGCGCCGGCCGCGAGGGCGGCGAAGCACTCCGTTGGCGTCAGCACGCCCGGCAGGCTCTGCATCCCGAGAGACTTTGCCGCCGCCACCACGGCCGGATCGCAGTTGGGCGACACCACGAGCGCCCCGCCGGCGGCTTTCACGTTCTGGACCTGTGCCTCGGTCAGGACCGTGCCGGCGCCGACAAGCGCCTTGTCGCCGACGGCCCTGGCCATTCGCTCGATCGACCTGAATGGCGACGGCGAATTGAGCGTCACCTCGATCCGGTCGATCCCGGACTCGATCAGGGTTTCGGCGACAGGCACCGCCTCTTCCGGCCCGATTCCGCGAAGGATGGCTATGAGGGGCCGGCTCATGATGCCTCCGGCAGTCGCGCATGGGCGGCGGCGAGACCCGCCAGCGTCGCCTGCCTGGCGTCAGCGGTCTCGGCCGCTGCGCCCAGAGCGGCAAGCGCCGTGGCATAATGCGAGACCTGTCCGCCTTCGCCAACCAGGACGATTCGCCGCCCAAGCCAGTAGGCGCGTGCGGCCGCGATCTCCGCGCCGATCAGGATCCCGGACAGCCGTGCGGTCGCGGCGCCTTTGTCCAGACCGGCGAGCAGGGTCTCCGCACGCAGCGCAAACAGCCGTGCGGCGATCGCTTCCGGCCTTGCCATGGCGTCATCGACGGCCTTCGCGAACGCGTCGTCGTCCCAGCCTTCGCCCACCGAGTGCCGCAGGATGGAACCGGATGAAAGCAGCGCGAAGATCTCGCCCGTCATGAAGGTGCGAAAGCCTGTCACCTCCCCGGCCGACACGTGAACCCACTTCGTGTGCGTGCCGGGCAGGCAAACGACGCCATCGAATCCAGGATCCCCCGCAAGGTAGCCGGCGACCTGCGTCTCCTCGCCCCGCATCACGTCGGCGGGCCTGCCCTGCGCGAGGCCGGGCAGGATGGCGACGTCCAGCCGCGCATCCGCCGTGTCAGGCCGCACGGCGTCCGCTCCCCCGGGCGCGCAGGGCACCGTCGCGTAGGGCGCCTCCTTCCAGCCCTGCCGCGCGCCCGCCATGCCGGAGGCGACAACGCGCGTCCGTTCCCGGCCGAGCCAGGGGTCGATGACGTCCAGAAGCGCCGCCTCGAAGGCGTCGGGCGCCAGAACGCCCATGCCCTTGTCGGAGACCGCCTCGGCGACGGCCGACCCGTTGCGGATCGCCCAGGCCCGCAGGTTCGAGGTGCCCCAGTCGACCGCTATCCAGTCCGCATGCATCCCCTTGCCTCCCATGTGGCGAGATGGCTTGAATCGCGAACGGGAATCAAGCGCGACGTCAGGCGCGCCGCATGGCGCGTGCTGTCGCATGCATGTAGGCTCGGCCCGATGACGACGGACGTGATCGCAGAGGATCCGCGCTGGCGCGGAACAGGCATCGAATCGCTGGCGCCGCGCGCCGTCTGGGCGGCGCTGGAACATCTCGGCCTTGACCCAGGCGACTGGAACGTGACCGTTCTTGCCTGCGGCGCCGCGCGGGTCGCCGCGCTGAACGCCCGGTTCCGCGACAGGCCGGCGCCGACCAACGTGCTTTCGTGGCCGTCCGCGGAACGTGCCGCGGCCGAGCGGGGCGGCCGTCCGCCCCCGCCGGCAGGCGACCCCGATCTCGGCGACATCGCGATCTCGTTCGAGACCTGCATGGCGGAGGCCCGGGAGAGCGGCGTGCCGCTTGAGACGCACGTCATGCGTCTGGTCGTTCATGCGGCGCTGCATCTTCTGGGATACCGTCATGATGACGATTCCGATGCCGGCTTGATGGAGGCGACCGAAACGGCGATACTCCGGTCGCTTGCGGGTCCGGACGCGCATTCGCGGAAGGCTCCCGGCAAGGAACCGTGATGGAAAGGGCTGATGGGAGATAGCGGCGAGGCGTCTTCTGGCGCGGCGCATGGCCTGCAGGAGGACGGCGGCAGACAGCGTTCCGCGCTGCGATGGCTGCGGGCCCTGGCAGGCGGCTCGGAGCTGAGCGTCGAAAGCGAACCCGCCAAGGTGATCCCTGCAGGAAACGGCACGACAGGCGGCATAGCCAACCTGACTCGCCTCCGGGTCGAGGACGTCATGATCCCCAAGGTCGAGATCGTGGCGGTCCCGGAGAACATCGGGAAAGGGAGGCTGGTGAAGGTCTTCCACGACAGCGGGCTGACCCGCCTGCCCGTGTTCAAGGACACGCTGGACGAGCCGCTGGGCATCGTGCACCTCAAGGACTTCGCCCTGAAGCACGGCTTCAACGGGTCGGATGACCGGTTCGTGCTCGGCAGGATGCTTAGGCCGCTCCTCTATGCGCCGCACTCGATGCCGATCGGCGTGCTTCTGCAAAAGATGCAGACCGACCGGGTGCACATGGCGCTCGTCATCGACGAATATGGCGGTGTCGACGGACTCGTCACGATCGAGGATCTGATCGAGCAGGTGATTGGCGAGATCGAGGACGAACATGACGTCGGGGAGGGCGCTCTCTGGGTCAGGGAGGCGGCGGGCAGCTTTCTTGCCTACGCGAGGGCGCCCCTTGACGAGTTCGAGCAGGAAGTCGGCCGGAGGCTGCGGACCGGGGAGGGTGACGAGGAAGTCGACACGCTGGGCGGCCTCGTCTTCATGCTTGCCGGCCGGGTGCCCTCCCGCGGCGAGGTGGTGGAGCATCCCCACGGGACGGATTTCGAGGTCGTCGACGCCGATCCAAGGCGCATCAAGCGGTTGCGCATCCGGCTGGGCGTGCCGAAGGCGGTCGAGTGATGCAGGCGCGGTTCCGGTCGGGGCATGGCGCCCCGGCCGCCCGGATCCCGGCCGCCGGAGGTTCCTCCGGCAAGGGTTTCCGCTGGCGGTGCTCGCTGGCCCCGCTTGCCGGTGCCGTCGTCGCGAGCGGCCAGGCGCCCTTCGGCGCCTGGCCGCTCGCGCTCCTGGGGCTGACGGGACTCTCCTGGATCGTGGCCCTTGCGGACGGCGGCAGGAGCAAGGCGACCGCCGCCTGGCTGGGCGGTTGCGGCTATTTCGCCGTTTCCCTGCACTGGATCGTCGAGCCGTTCCACGTCGACGGCGATCGCCACGGCTGGATGGCGCCCTTCGCGATCGTTCTCGTCGCGACGGGCCTGGCCCTCTTCTGGGCGCTGGCCGGGTGGCTCTCGGGACGGACGGGAGGCGGCGCGACCGGCTGGGCGCTGTCGCTTTCGCTGACCGAGATCCTGCGCGGGCATGTGCTGACCGGCTTCCCCTGGGCGCTTCCCGGCTACGTCTGGGCCGAAACCCCTGCCATCATGGCCGCAAGCGTCGTCGGGCCATACGGCCTGACCGCCGTCACCCTGATCCTTGCGGCCCTGCCCGTCGCCGGGTCGCGCAAGGTGATCGCGACGTCGCTTGCGCTGCTCGGCGTCGCGGCCCTCCTCGCGTGGGGGCGGGGCGCACAGGCGCCGCCGGAAGCCCATGCGGGCGTGATCCGCGTCGTCCAGCCCAACGCGCCTCAGCACGAAAAGTGGGATCCGGCGAGGGCGGGCGTCTTCCTGCGCCGCCAGCTGCTCTCCACGGCGGCTCCCGGGGACGGCGTCGCGCTCGTCGTCTGGCCCGAATCCGCGCTGCCGCGCCGGCTCGAGGAGGCGGGAACGATCCTCAGGCGCATGGCCGGTGCCGCCGGCGGCGCGGCGGTGGTCTTCGGCGTGAACCGGACCGGCGGACGGCGCCTCTTCAACTCCATGGCGCAGATCGACTCGGAGGGCCGCGTCGCCGACGTGTACGACAAGGTCCGTCTGGTGCCTTTCGGCGAGTACGTGCCTTTCGGGGATCTCGCCGGACGTGCCGGGATCAGCGGTCTCGCCGCCCGTGACGGGCACGGCTACAGCGCGGGCCGCGGCGTCGCGCTCATCGACACGCCGCTCGGGCGGGCGTTGCCGATGATCTGCTACGAGGCGATCTTTCCGGGCCATGCGCGGCGCGCGGGCGCGCGTGCTGACTACATCCTGCAGATCACCAACGACGCATGGTTCGGCACCTTCTCGGGCCCCTATCAGCATCTCCAGCAGGCGCGGTTCCGCGCCGTGGAGCAGGGCCTGCCCCTGGTCCGCTCGGCGAATACCGGCGTTTCCGCGGTCATCGGGCCGGACGGGCGGGTCCTGGCCTCGCTGCCGCTCGGTGAATCGGGCCATCTTGACGTGCCGCTGCCGGCCCCGCGCCCGGCGACTGTCTACGCCCGAACCGGCGACCTCCCTGCCGTCCTGCTGCTTCTTGCGGGCCTTTCGGCGCTCTTCCTGGCCAGGTCGCGCAATCCCGTTGCCAAGTCGCGCCGAAAGTCGTAACGGCGTCTGGCCGTCACAACGGCTTCCTGGCGTGACGGCGATCGATCCAGTGGAGCGTCTCGAATGAACCGCAAGAATTTCGTCTTCACCTCGGAAAGCGTGTCCGAGGGACATCCCGACAAGATCTGCGACCGGATTTCGGACGCGATCCTTGACGCCTTTCTGGCCGCGGAGCCGGAAGCCCGCGTCGCCTGCGAGACCTTTGTCACCACGAACCGGGTCGTGATCGGCGGGGAGGTGCGCGGGCCGGAGGGGATGTCCGACGGCGTCGACGGCATAGCGCGGGAATGCGTGAGGGACATCGGGTACGACCAGGAGGGGTTCCACTGGAAGAACCTGACGGTCCACAACCACCTGCACGAACAGTCGCCCGACATAGCCAAGGGCGTGGACGCGTCGGCCGGCAAGGAAGAGGGTGCGGGCGATCAGGGGATGATGTTCGGCTACGCGGTGAACGAGACGCCGGAACTGATGCCTGCGCCGATCCACTTCGCCCATGCGATCCTCAGGCGCATCGCCGAGGCGCGGAAGTCCGGCGATGCGCCGACGCTGCGACCGGATTCGAAGTCGCAGCTCTCGCTTCGCTACGAGGACGGCAAGCCGGCGGAGGCGACCTCGATCGTGCTCTCGACCCAGCACGAATCGGAGGACCAGACCCCGGACGACATCCGCGCGATCGTCGAGCCCTACATCCGCGAGGTCCTGCCGTCCGAGTGGCTGACCGATGCCACCGAATGGTGGGTGAATCCCACGGGCACCTTCGTGTCCGGCGGCCCGCACGGGGACGCGGGCCTTACCGGACGGAAGATCATCGTCGACACGTATGGCGGGGCCGCGCCGCATGGCGGCGGCGCGTTTTCCGGCAAGGATCCCACCAAGGTCGACCGTTCGGCCGCCTATGCGGCGCGCTACCTGGCCAAGAACGTGGTGGCCGCGGGCCTGGCGGAGAGGTGCCTGATCCAGCTTTCCTACGCGATCGGGGTCGCAAGGCCGCTGTCGATCTACGCCGACACCTTCGGCACCGGCGAGATTCCCGATGCGCGGATCGAATCCGCCGTTTCCGGCGCCATGGATCTCAGCCCGCGCGGCATTCGCGAGCGTCTCGCGCTCAACAGGCCGATCTACCAGCGGACGGCGGCCTACGGGCATTTCGGGCGGGCGCCCGACGCGGACGGCGGCTTCACATGGGAGCGGACCGACCTGGCGGACGAGCTGAGGAAGGCCGCCTGAAGGCCGTGGCGGGACTGCGGGGGCGGCGGCGCAGTGAGGTTCACGGTCGCGATCGACGGTCCGGCAGCTGCCGGAAAGGGCACGGTCGCCCGTGCCGTCGCGGCTGAATTCGGGTTCGCGCACCTGGACACCGGGCTTCTCTACCGCGCCGTCGGGCGGCGCGTGCTCGAAGGCGCTCCGCCCGGGGTCGCGGCCTCGACGCTTCGTCGCGGCGACGTCGCGCGAAACGACCTGAGGACGCCGGCGGTGTCGCGAGCGGCAAGCGAGGTCGCGGCCTTGCCGGAAGTGCGGCAGGCGCTCGTGAGGTTCCAGCGCGAATTCGCAGCCCGGGACGGCGGCGCGGTGCTGGACGGGCGGGACATCGGAACCGTGATCTGCCCCGATGCGGACGCCAAGCTCTTCGTCACCGCCAGCGATGCCGTCCGGGCGCGGCGTCGCTGGCGCGAGCTGGTCGCGGCAGGCCACGAGATCTCGGAAGACGGCGTGCTCAGGGACATCAGGGAGCGCGACGCGCGGGATGCGGCCCGCCGCGCCGCGCCGATGAAGGCCGCTTCGGACGCCGTGACCGTGGACACGTCCGGCCTGGACGCGGACGAAGTCGTCGCGCTCGCCTTGGCAAGGGTCAGTGCGCGCCTGGAAGCTCTCGGGCGGGCCTGAGGCCGGCAAGCGATGAACGCGCTTGCCGTGACGGAAGTCCGGAAGGAGAGGCTCGATCACGGCGCCGCATGGTCCGCCAATGCCGCGTGCGACGGGCGCGGTGTCGTGCCCGTGCCGCCGAAGTGAACCTCGACGCGTGCAGTCGCTTGCCATGCGCCGAGTTCCCGCCTATAGACCCGCCGTCGAAACGGCGATCACGGCCGTGGGCAAGGGACCCGGGAACGGCCGGTCGGATGCCGGCCCTTCGTGCCCTGGCGCCCGCGCCCCTTGGTCACGCATCATCTCAAGACCGGCGGAACCAACCGCCCGGCCGGAAAGACGAACAGGGGAAACAAAGGCCACATGGCTCAAAACGCAACCATGAAGGAGTTCGAGGCACTTCTTGACGAAAGCCTCGAGATCGACACGCCCGACGAGGGGTCTGTCGTGAAGGGAAAGGTCATTGCCGTCGAAGCCGGCCAGGCGGTCATCGACGTCGGCTACAAGATGGAAGGGCGCGTCGAGCTCAAGGAGTTCGCGGCGCCGGGCGAGGCGGCGGAGATCGGCGTCGGCGACGAGGTCGAGGTCTTCCTGGACCGCGTGGAGAACGCGCGCGGCGAGGCGGTGATCTCCCGTGACAAGGCGCGCCGCGAGGCCGCCTGGGACAAGCTCGAAACGGCCCACGCAGACAAGGGCGAGGTCGAGGGCGCGATATTCGGCCGGGTCAAGGGCGGCTTCACGGTTGATCTCGACGGCGCCGTCGCCTTCCTGCCGGGCAGCCAGGTCGACGTGCGGCCGGTGCGCGACCCCTCCGAGATAATGGGGCTGAAACAGCCCTTCAAGATCCTGAAAATGGACCGCCGCCGCGGCAACATCGTCGTGTCGCGCCGCGCGATCCTGGAGAAGGAGCGCGAGGGACAGCGCAGGGCGGTCATTGAGCGGATCAAGGAGGGCGACGCGGTCGACGGCGTCGTCAAGAACATCACCGAATACGGGGCCTTCATCGATCTCGGCGGCGTTGACGGCCTGCTCCATGTGACGGACATGGCATGGCGACGGGTCAGCCATCCGTCCGACATCGTCAAGATAAACGAGACCGTGAAGGTGCAGATCGTCAAGATCAACCACGAGACGCAGCGGATCTCGCTCGGGATGAAGCAGCTTCAGGAGGATCCGTGGGATGCGGTGGAGCGCAACTATCCGCTCCGGTCGACGCATCATGGCCGCGTCACCAACATCACGGACTACGGCGCCTTCGTCGAGCTGGAGCCGGGCGTGGAGGGCCTCGTCCACGTCTCCGAAATGAGCTGGACCAAGAAGAACGTCCATCCGGGCAAGATCGTCTCCACCTCGCAGGAGGTCGACGTCATGGTGCTCGAGATCGACAGGGCCAAGCGGCGCGTGTCCCTGGGCCTCAAGCAGACCCGCCGGAACCCCTGGGAGCTGTTTGCGGAAACACATGCCGCCGGCTCGCGTGTCGAGGGAGAGGTCAAGAACATCACGGAATTCGGTCTTTTCGTGGGGCTCGACAACGACATCGACGGGATGGTCCATCTTTCGGACATCTCCTGGGACCGGCGCGGCGAGGAGGCCCTCCGGGACTACCGCAAGGGCGACGAGGTCAAGGCGGTGGTCACGGAGGTGGACGTTCAGAAGGAACGCATATCGCTCTCGATCAAGGCGCTTGACGACAGCTTCTCGGAAGCGGTCGGCGGCGTGAAGCGCGGCTCGGTCGTGACCGTCGTGGTGACGTCGATCCAGGACGGAGGGATCGAGGTGGAATACGGGGGCGCGAAGTCCTTCATTCGCCGTTCGGACCTCTCGCGCGACCGTGCCGCGCAGCGTCCGGACCGGTTCTCCGTCGGCGACAAGCTGGACGTGCGCGTCACCAACGTCGACGCGCGGTCGCGCAAGCTCTCGCTCTCCGTCAAGGCCCGCGAGATCGCCGAGGAGAAGAAGGCCGTCGAGCAGTACGGATCCTCCGATTCCGGCGCCTCGCTCGGCGACATCCTGGGCGCGGCCCTGAAAAAGGACGGCGGCTGAGCGGGGCGCGCGTCGCCCGCCTCGCGCGCGGCGGCGTGCCGGCCCGGGGCCGGTCATGGACCGGGAGAGACGCCGGGCAAGGGCTCATCGTCCGTGCGGCGCGGGAGGCCGCACGGTCGGCGGCGCAGCTTGCCAACGCAGGCGCCCTGCCGCATATCCCCGCAATGGCCGACCTGGCGCACATCCGCAACTTCTCGATCGTCGCCCATGTCGACCACGGGAAGTCGACGCTTGCCGACCGGCTCATTCAGATGACGGGCACGATGGCGGAGCGGGACATGAAGGAGCAGGTCCTCGATGCCATGGACATCGAGCGCGAGCGTGGAATCACCATCAAGGCCAACACGGTTCGCATCGAATACCCGGCGGCGGACGGCCAGACCTACATCCTGAACCTGATAGACACGCCGGGGCACGTCGATTTCGGGTACGAGGTCAGCCGCTCCATGCAGGCGGTCGAAGGGTCGCTGCTTGTCGTGGACGCTTCGCAGGGGGTCGAGGCGCAGACGCTGGCCAACGCCTACCAGGCCATAGAGGCCGATCACGAGATCGTGCCCGTGCTGAACAAGATCGACCTGCCCGCTTCGGACATCAGCCGCGTCAGCACGCAGATCGAGGAGGTGATAGGGATCGACGCCAGCGACGCGATCCGGATCTCCGCGAAGACCGGCGACGGCGTGCCCGAGCTTCTCGAGGCGATCGTCCGTCGCCTTCCCGCGCCGCGCGGCGACGCTGACGCCCCCCTCAAGGCCATGCTCGTGGATTCGCGCTACGATCCCTACCTTGGCGTGGTCGTCATGATCAGGGTCGTCGACGGGACGGTTCGCAAGGGCGAGCAGATTGTCATGATGCAGGCCGGCGCCAGGTACCGCATCGACAGGCTGGCCGTCCTGAAGCCCGAAATGACGGACGCCGCGGCGCTCGGCCCCGGCGAGATCGGCGTTCTCACCGCGTCCATCAAGCAGGTGCGGGACACCCGGGTCGGCGACACGATCACGCACGAGCGCCGTCCGGCCGCGGCGCCGCTTTCCGGGTTCGATCCGTCCCGGCCCGTCGTCTTCTGCGGCCTCTTTCCGGTCGACAGCTCCGAATTCGGGGATCTCCGCGACGCCATCGGGAAGCTCGCCCTCAACGATGCGAGCTTCACTTTCGAGACGGAGACGTCCGCCGCCCTGGGGTTCGGCTTTCGCTGCGGATTCCTCGGCCTGCTTCACCTCGAGGTCGTCCGCGACCGCATTGAACGCGAGCACGACATCGAGCTCATTGCGACCGCGCCGTCGGTGATCTACCGCGTGCACATGCGCGACGGATCCGTTCTGGAGCTTCACAATCCGGCGGACATGCCCGACCCGTCTGCCGTCGCGCGCATCGAGGAGCCGCGCATCAGGGCCACGATTCTCGTGCCCGACGACCACCTCGGCGACGTCCTCAGGCTCTGCCATGACCGCCGCGGCGTCCAGGAGGACCTCGGCTACGCGGGGTCCCGCGCCATGGTGACCTGCGACCTGCCGCTGAACGAGGTCGTCTTCGACTTCCATGACCGCCTGAAGTCGGTCACCAGGGGGTACGCGAGCTTCGACTACCAGCTTTCGGGCTACCGGGCGGACAGCCTCGTCAAGATGCAGGTGCTCGTCAACGAGGAGCCCGTCGACGCGCTCTCGATGATGGTTCACCGCGACCGCGCCGAGACCCGCGGCCGCGCGATGTGCGAGAAGCTCAAGGAGCTCATCCCCCGCCACATGTTCAGGATCCCCATCCAGGCCGCGATCGGGGGCAGGGTCATAGCGCGCGAGACCCTGTCGGCGCTGCGCAAGGACGTGACCGCCAAGTGCTACGGCGGGGACGCGACGCGCAAGCGGAAGCTGCTCGAAAGGCAGAAGGCCGGAAAGAGGAAGATGCGCAGGTTCGGCAAGGTGGACATTCCGCAGAAGGCCTTCATCGACGCCTTGAAGATGAGCGAATGAGCCGCGCGCCGCCCTGCCGGTCCCCTGGCGCGGCGCGTTGCCGGCGGCGGCCCCTGTGACGTGACGGGGCGCCGCCGGGCGGATCCGCGAAACGGCCGGCGAAACCGCGCGCGAGGCGCCGCAAACGAGGCCGGTGCGCAGGATCCGTTCCGCCACGTCGCGTTCCCGCGCCGATGCAAGGACCGCGTCCAGGCACCTGGCGTCTTCCTGACTTCCGTCACAGGCCTGGAGAAGCAGCGAGCCCGGGCCTCGCCAGCGTCAAGCGATGCATCCGCCTCCTTTGCACCTGTGGGCGCCATCATGTGCCCCGCATGCCGTGCAATGCAACCAGATGTTGCGGCGATCACGACGTCTTTCCCAACCGATTGCGTGCGCGGGCCTTCGGCGGCCTCGCGCATGCGGACGGGCCGGCGCACCGTCAGGAGTCGAGGAAGGCGGTCACCGCTGCCTCGAAGGCGCGGGGCCTGTCGGCGTGAAGCCAGTGCCCGGCGCCCGGAATCCGGACAAGCCGGGCGTTCGGGAAGAGCGCCTTGATCCGGCCTCGGTGCGCGGCCGTGACATACGCGCTGTCCGCGCCCGCCAGAAAGAGGGCCGGACCCTCGAATGCGCCGTCGATCTCGGGAAACCCGGCGATGCGCGGCATTTCGCGTTCGAGCGCGTCGAGGTTCACGCGCCAGCGCCGCTCCGTGACGTCGAGCGACTGCAGGAGAAACGCGCGCACGCCGGCGTCAGCGATGCGTTCGGCCAGCTGCGCGTCCGCGTCCTGGCGGCTCTCGATCCTGTCGAGCGCGACAGCGCGCATTGCGTCGATCACGGGCTGCTGCGTGCTTGCGTAGCCTGCGGGCGCGATGTCCGCGACAACCAGCCTGCGAAGCGTTTCGGGACGGGTCAGCGCGAGGACCATCGCGGCTTTCCCGCCCATGGAGTGTCCCAGGACGTCGGTGCGCCCGTCGATGATCTCGGCAAGGTCGGCCGCCATGTCATGGTAGCCGTGCGTGTCCGACCAGCCGCTCGCGCCGTGGTTGCGCATGTCGACGGCGACGACGCGGCGCGCCGCCGACATGCGCCGTGCGACGGCGCTCCAGTTCCTGGCCGAGCCGAAGAGCCCGTGAGCGATCATGAGCGGGGGCCGCCCGGCCGGGCCGCCATGCGTGACTGCGTGGAGCATGCCCGTCATGTACCCGCCGGCGCGGGGATCCGCCAGCGTGCGCGGGTCGAGGGCGCGCGACCTCCCGCAACGCCTGCCGCTTGCATTTCCGCGCCGGTGTGGAATCCTCGTCCGGTGACCGACGCTCCCGCACTCCTGCCGCTTGGCCCTGACGGGCTGCTCGTGCGGTTTGCCGAACGGCTGAGCGAGCCGGCGAACCGCGCCGCTCTGGCGTTCCGTGCCGATCTCGATAGCGCCGGGCATCCGGGCATCGTCGAAACCGCTTCGTCGCTCGCCTCGGTGTTCGTGAGGTTTCGGCCCGACGTCGTCGCGCGCAAGGGCCTGGAAGACGAGATCCGCGGGCGGCTGGCCGGGCACGACTGGCTGGAAGCGCCCCTTCCGCCGGGGCGCAGGCTCTGGCGCGTGCCGGCCGCCTTCGGTGACGCGCACGGGCCCGGCCTCGAAGAGGCGGCGGACATGGCGGGTCTTGCGCCCGAGGCCGCGGTCGCGGACATCTGCGCCGCACGCCTTCGCGTCCTGGCCCTTGGCTTCTCGCCCGGCCAGCCCTATCTGGGGTTCCTGCCCGAGCGCTGGGACATTCCCAGGCAGGGCGAGGTCGCTCGCGAGGTGCCGCGCGGGGCCGTCGTGGTTGCCGTGCGCCAGGTCATCCCCTTCGCGAACGCCGCGCCCACAGGCTGGCGCCAGGTCGGGCGGACGGCGTTCCGCTGCAACGATCCGGGGCTTGAGCCGCCCTTTCCCCTCAGGGCCGGAGACGAGATGGCCTTCCTGCCCGTCGCGGGGCCGGCGCTCGACCGCCTGCTTGAAGACGCGCCGCCGCATGGCGGCGCGGAACGATCCGAGATTCCATGAAGCCCGGGCTTTTCGTGGAGCGCGTCGGGCCCGCTGTCTCGATCCAGGATCTGGGGCGGCCGGGGCGGCTCGCGGCAGGGCTCTCGCGCGGCGGGGCGGCGGACAGGTCCGCCTTCATGGAAGGGCTGGCCCTTCTTGGCCTGCCGCTCGGCGCGGCGGGCATAGAGATGGCGGAACTGGGCGGACGGTTTCGGTTCGAGGCGCCAGCGCGGTTCGCGCTGACAGGCGCCACGATGAGGGCGACTCTTGACGGGGAGGCGCTGGCCGCCGGCGCAAGCCGTTTCGCGGCCGCCGGCGCGGTGCTGGACGTCGGCGCGGCCGAGAGGGGCGTCTATGCCTACCTCCTGGCGGCGGGCGGAATGGCCACGCCGGTCGTGGGCGGGGCGCGCGGATACCACGGGATCGGGGGGCTTGGGCGGCGGCTGCGGGCAGGGGACGCGGTTCCCCTCGCGCCCGATCCTGCGCCGGACGCGCCTCGGGCAAGGCTGCAGCGCCGGTCGGGAACCGGCCCGGTCCGGATCATGCCGGGCCCGCAAACCGGCCTGTTCGGCCGGGACATGCTGAAGTCGTTCGAGGATGCGGTCTTCGTGCGCAGCCCTCGTGCCAACAGGCAGGGTGTCAGGCTTGATCACGACGGCCCGCCGTTCTCGACGCGAGCGCAGCTCAGCCAGGTCTCGGACTTCGTTGCGGAAGGCGACGTGCAGATGGCCGGGGACGGCGCGCCCTGCGTCCTGCTGGCGGAGTGCCAGACGATGGGCGGCTATCCCCGGATCGGGACCGTCCTGCCGGCCGACCTGCCGAGGGTGGCGCAGGCAAGGGCGGGGGAGGCGCTGGGCTTCCGGTTCGTGACCGTCGACGAGGCCGAGGCGGCCTGGCAACGCGACGAGGACATCCTCGGGTCGCTCGGACGCGCGCGGATCCCGCATGTCCGGGATCCGCGGGACATGGCCGACCTGCTGGCCCATGACCTGATAGGCCGGCCGCTGGCGGAGGTCGCCGGGCAATGAGCGTCGCGGGAATCCCGGCTACTCGCGGGCGCGAAGGACGCGTGCCGGCCGGGCGGCCAGCGGCCCCCATGCAAAGGCCAGCCCCGTGGCGAGCGTGGCCACGCCCCCGCCCGCGACGGTCAGGAGCGCGGACATGGGTTCGAACCGGTAGTCGGCATCCATCACGAAGCGCGTCACGCCCCAGCCGGCAAGGCCGCCCGCGACGACCGCAACGGCTCCGGCGACAGCCCCCAGCAGGGCGGAGCGCATGGCGAAGCTTCCCAGGACCGTTGCGCGCTGCGCCCCGAGCGTCTTGAGGACAGCGGCTTCATAGGTTCTGGCGCGGGCGCCCGCGGCCGCCGCGCCAATCAGCACGATGCCGCCCGTCAGGAGTGTCGCCAGCGCCCCGTAGCTGACCGCCGCCGCAATGCCGGCGAGGATCCCGGCTATGCGCGCGATCGCGTCCTTGACGCGGATCGCGGTCACGTTGGGATACATGTCCGAGACGTCGCGCAGAATCGCGGCTTCGGCGGCGGCATCCGCGTAGACTGTCGCGATGAAGCTGTGCGGCGCGCCGGCCAGCGCGTCCGGGTTCATCGAGAGGATGAAACCGATCCCAGCCGTGGAGAAGTCGACCTCGCGGAAGCTCGTCACTTCGGCCGCGATGTCGCGCCCAAGAATGTTGACGGTGATCTCGTCGCCGATGGAAAGGCCCAGTTCGAGCGCCTCCTCCGTGGCGAAGCTCGCTTGCGGGACGCCTTGATGCCCCTCGGGCCACCATGCGCCGTGGGTGATGACGGTTCCGTCCGGCGGTCGCTCCGAGTAGGTGACGCCGCGGTCGCCTTGCAGGACCCAGTGATCGCCGCCCGTCTCCGAGGCCGGCCGGCCGTTGATTCCGGTGATGACGCCCCGCAGCATGGGCGCGCTCTCGACCTTCGAGACGGCGGGAGCTGCCAGCAGGCGCTCTCGGAAGCCGTCCATCTGGCCGGGCTGGATGTCGACCATGAAGAATGCGGGCGCACGCTCCGGCAGGTCCTGCGTGATCGCGTTCCTGAGGTTGGCGTCGATCTGGCCGATCGCTGCCAGAACGGTGAGGCCCAGACCCAGCGACAGCACCACGGACGTGGCCTCGCCGCCGGGACCGCCGATCGCGCCGAGAGCGAGTCGCGTCGCGCTTCGCCCGCGCGCGGCGGGCGCGAGCCGGCGGGCCAGAGACCTTGCTCCCCGGGCGGCTGCGGCCAGCAGCGCGAAGGCCGCCGCGAGGCCGCCCGCAGCCGCCAGCGTGAGGACCCACAGGCCGGAGAGCGTTGCGGCCAGGGACACGAGCCCTGCGACAAGGAGCAGGGCAAGCCCCGCCCATGCCGGCCGCGGCAGCCCGTGCCTACGCTCCCCGCCCGCCCTCAGCAGCTCCGCGGCGCGCACGTCCTTCGCGCGCGCCAGGGGCCAAAGCGTGAAGATGAGCGTCGTCAAGGCCCCGTACAGCGCCGCTTCGGCGAGCGGCCGGGGATGAAGCGCGAACACCGCGGGCACCGGCAGCCTCTCCGCGATCACGGATGCCAGCAGCACGGGCGCAAGGCTTCCGGCGGCGATCCCGACGGCCAGGCCCAGGGCCGCAAGCGCGCCGATCTGCAGGAAATACGCCTGGAAGATCGTCCGGCTGTCCGCGCCCAGCGTCTTGAGCATGGCAATCACGGCGACCTTCCGTTCCAGGTATGCCGTGACCGCCGCCGAGATCCCGACCCCGCCAACGGCCAGCCCCGCCAGCCCGACGAGCACGAGGAAGGCGCCCAGCCTGTCGACGAATTCCCGGACGCCCGGCGCTCCGTCCCTCCGGTCCCGCCAGCGGATCCCGGTGAACAGGGCGTCCGCCTCGGTCCTGAGAAGATCCAGGTCGGCCGTGCCGGCCAGCCTGAGCCTGTATTCGGTGTCGAAGAGCGTGCCCGCCTGGAGGAGCCCGCTGTTCGCGAGCGCGCCGGTCCGCACGATCGTGCGCGGCCCGAGGCCGAATCCTCCGCCGGCATCGTCGGGTTCGTGCACGAGCGCGGCCATCAGGACGAAGTCCTGGGTTCCCAGGCGGAACCGGCCTCCCGGCTCCATCCCGAGGCGCGCCATCAGCAGCGGCGCCATGACGGCGCCCGGCAGGCCGCCCTCGCCGTCCAGGGCGACGCCGAGCGGCATGTCGGGGTCAAGGGAGACGCGGCCCAGGAGCGGGTAGGAACCGTCCACGGCCTTCACCTGGGTCAGGCCGCGTTCGGCCGTCTCTGCGGCGCCGAACACCGCCATGGACCGGAAGTCGACGACTTCCGCGACCTCCTCCGCAACCCCGTCCATCCAGGCCCGCTCGTCCTCCGTCGCGAATCGGTAGGTGAGCTCCAGTTCCGCGTCGCCACCCAGAATCGTCGCCCCCTCGCGCTCCAGCCCGGCACGGACCGCCTCGCGGACGCTTCCGACGGCGGCGATCGCGGCAACGCCGAGCGCCAGGCAGGCCAGGAAGACGCGAAACCCGCGAATCCCGCCCCGCAGCTCCCGCCGGGCGATGCGGCTCGCGACGCGCAGGCTCAAACCGCCACCGCCTGCGGGCCTTCCGGCGCCAGCCGTCCGTCAAGCAGGCGCACGACCCGGTCGCACCGCGCCGCGAGGTCCGGCGCATGCGTGACGAGCACGAGCGTCGCGGCGTGCCGGGCGTTCAGCCCGAACAGCAGGTCCATGATCGCCTCGCCGCTGGCCGCGTCGAGATTGCCCGTCGGCTCGTCGGCAAGAAGGATGTCGGGCCTCGGCGCCGCGGCGCGCGCGAGCGCCACGCGCTGCTGCTCGCCGCCGGACAGCTGCGAGGGGTAGTGGTGGATGCGGTCCGCGAGGCCCATGGCGGCCAGCTCCCCGGCGGCCCGGTCGAACGCGCCTTCCGCGCCCGCCAGTTCAAGCGGGGTCGCGACGTTTTCGAGTGCCGTCATCGTCGGGATGAGGTGGAAAGACTGGAACACGATGCCCATATGGTTCCTGCGGAAGCGGGCGAGGGCGTCCTCGCCAAGCGCCGTGAGGTCGTTGCCCAGCGCGGTGACCTTCCCGCCGGTTGCGCGTTCAAGACCGCCGAGCAGCATGAGGAGAGACGACTTGCCCGACCCCGACGGACCGACAAGGCCCAGCGTCTCGCCTCTCGTGACGTCGAGGGTGACGCCCTTGAGGATGTCGATCCGCCCGGCGTTGCCGTCGAGCGAGAGGCGCGCATCGCGCAGTGAGAGGATCGTCTCGGCCATTGGCGCTCCGTTCCGGCGGCTGCGGAAGGGATATGGGATCATGCGCGCCTTGCGCAACGCCGGAATCGCGGCATTTCTCTCTGCCGGGGCCGCTGCGTGGGCGGCGCCGGCAACGGTCGCGGTCCTCGGCGACAGCCTGACCCACGGCTATGGCCTGGCCCCGGAGCACGGCTTCGTGCCGCAGCTGCAGCGCTGGCTGGACACGCGCGGCGCCGCTGCCAGGCTGGTCAACATGGGCGTGTCTGGCGACACGACTGCGGGAGGCCTCAGCCGCATCGCCTGGACACTGTCGGACGACGTGGACGCCCTGATCGTCGCCCTTGGCAGCAACGACATGCTGCGCGGCATCGACCCCGGCGTCGTCCGGGCAAATCTCGACGGCATCCTGTCGGCGGCCGGACGCGAGGACGTTCCGGTGCTGCTGATCGGCGCGGACGCGCTTGCGAACTACGGTCCGGAATACGAAGCCGCCTTCGACGCCATCTATCCCGGCCTCGCCGCCGAGCACGGCGCGCTGCACCACCCTGACTTCCTCGGGGCGCTGGCAGCGCTCGAGGACCGGGCCGCGGCACTCGAGGCGTACATGCAGCCTGACGGCATGCACCCGAACCGGGACGGGGTCGGGCTCATCGTCTCCGACATCGGCCCTTCCGTGCTCGAGCTTCTTGCCGAGATCGATTGAATCCCTCGCGCGCGGCGCGGCTCACGCCAGGCCCGGTTCGTCCAGCATGTGGCGTCCTGCCCGGTCCTCGACCTCGACCACCCAGACGTCGGGATCGAACTTCCGCTGCCGCGCGACCTTCCGGTCGACCTCCGCCTCGGGACCTTCCGCCAGCACGACCCATTGCCGCTCGCCGCTCTCGATGTCGAAGGAGCGCTGGTAGCAGGTCGCGGATCCGTCGAGCGTGTTGAGCTTGACGAGCACCGCGCCGGCCGTTCCGTCGCCCTTCCGCACGATGAACGCGGGAACCGCCGCGAGTCTCAGCCGGGCCAGGTAGGCTGCCACCCAGATCTCCGAGGCCAGGCGCGTCATGGCGGGCCGTCCGGAAACGCGAGGCCCATCTCCTGGAAGCGGCCCGGCTCGTCCATCCATTTGTCGCGCACCTTCACGTTCAGGAACAGGTGGACCTTGCAGTCCAGGAAGTCCGCGATTTCCTGCCGCGCAAGTCGCCCGACCGCCTTGACGGTCTCGCCTTTCCTGCCGAGCACGATGCCCCTGTGGCCTGCGCGCACGACGTAGATCACCTGTTCGATCCGGACGGATCCGTCAGGATTCGCGTCCCATGACAGGGTCTCCACCGTCAGCTGGTACGGCAATTCCTCGTGCAGCCTCAGCGTGAGGGCCTTGCGCGTGACTTCGGCAGCGATCATCCGGAGCGGCATGTCCGTGATCTCGTCTTCGGGATAGAGCCACGGGCCTCGCGGCAGCGCCCCGGCCAGCCAGCGGCGCAGATCGTCCACGCCGTCGCCGGTTCGCGCGGAAATCATGAAGGAACGGGCAAAGGGGAAGCCGCCGTTCAGTTCCTCTGCAACCGACAGGAGCATGGGGCGCGCGACGCGGTCGATCTTGTTGATGGCCAGCGCAACCGGTGCGCGGCCAGGGCCGGTCCGGAGAGAGTCCAGGATTGCGGCCACGCCATGGGTCATGCCCCGATGCGCTTCGGCCAGGAGCACGACGATGTCGGCATCCGTTGCCCCGCCCCAAGCGGCGGAGATCATGGCGCGGTCGAGTCGTCGCCGGGGACGGAACAGTCCGGGCGTGTCGACGAGGACGATCTGCGCCTTTCCCTCTGTCGCGATGCCGCGTATGCGCGTGCGCGTCGTCTGGACCTTGTGCGTCACGATCGAGACGTCGGCCCCGACAACGCGGTTCAGGAGGGTCGACTTGCCGGCATTCGGCTCGCCGATCAGGGCCACAAGGCCTGCGCGCGTGGGCATGTGCGGGCGTCCCTTGAATCTCGCCTGTTCGCGCATAGGCGAATTCCCGTGCATTCGCCAGCGTGCCTGCCCGCGCCCGGGCGACGCGATCCTGACGGCAAGCCGTCCGACGCGATCCCTGGCGCCGGCGCTTCCGTCCGGAAGCCGCGATCCGCCAAGGGATCCCCGGGCTGCCCGGCCCGTTCCGCCCCTGGCCGCCTTCGTTGCCGGCTTGCACAGGGGCCGGGACCGCGGCTCTCCGCATGGGCGTCGCCAGGGCACTGTCAGGAAGGATGATCTGGATGCGGACCGCCGCCGTCCCGGAGGATGGCGAAGGTAGGGATTGCCAAAGGCGCGCCTTCGGGCCGTCCGCGCCCTTCAGGTTCGCGGATCCGGCGCATGCCACGGAGTCCCCGGCGAAAGGCGTCCGTGCCTGGCGCGTCAGAAGTCGACCGCCAGGCCCTTCCTTTCCCAGTCGCCGTAGCGGACGGGATCCGGGCCGTCCGGCCCGCCGAACTCCTCGGGCCGGTCCATGCTCCCGGCCTTCTTCCTCCGGAGTCGCTCGGCGTCGGCAAGCGCGCGCCGGGCTTCGGGAGGCAGGTCCTTCTCGGCCATTGGGGCTTCCTTGCGGCGACGTTCCAGCCTGTTATAGGGATCGCCGGATTTCCCGCAAGGCGTGGCGATGACGAAGGCCGGGGACGAAGCGAGGCGCGCAGCGGTCGCGTCAATGACATCCGTCACGGGCCGGCACGCACTGCTGGGCGCTGCGCTGGCGCGGGCGACAGCGAAGCTGGATCCTCCCGCGCGGGCCCGTGCCGGGCGCCTCGCGGCCGGTGCGCTTCGCTGGGCAGGCCGTTCGGACGGGATGCTGGATCCGTTCCTGAAGAGGCGGCCGGAGGACCAGGTCATGAACCTCCTCCGTCTGGCCGTCTTCGAGCTGTTCGTCGAGCACGCGCCGACGCATGCGGTCGTCGACCAGTCGGTGTCGCTTGCGCCCCGCCGGAAGGCGGCCCTCGTCAATGCCGTCCTGCGAAACGTGCTGCGTCGAGGGCCGGACTGGGACAGCCTGCCCTTTCCGGCGCTTCCGGAATGGCTTCGCGGGCGCCTCGTGGACGCCTGGGGCCGGGACGCGGTGCTGGCCATGGAGGCGGCATTCGCGGCGGGGCCGAGGCTCGACCTCACCCTGCGCGATCCCGGTGAGGAGAGGGCCTGGGCAAGGCGCCTCGGGGCGTCGCTGCGTCCGGACGGCGGCATCCGCATCGCCGAGGCCCGGCAGGTTTCCGCTCTCCCGGGGTATTCCGGCGGCGCCTGGTGGGTGCAGGACGCAGGGGCCGCGGTCGCGGCGCGCGTGCTCGGTCCGCAGCCCGGCGAATCGGTGCTTGATCTTTGCTGCGCGCCCGGGGGCAAGACGCTGCAGCTGGCGGCGTCGGGCGCCGCGGTCACGGCACTTGACGTCTCGCAGGAGCGAATGACGCGGGTGAGAGAGAACCTCGCGCGCACGGGACTCGCGGCGACCTGCGTCGTGGCCGACGCATTGGACTGGACTCCGCAGGGGACCTTCGACGCGATTCTCGTTGACGCCCCGTGCTCCGGAACCGGGACGCTCAGGCGGCATCCTGATCTCGTCCAATTGCGCGACGGGAGCGGCATGGACGAGCTCGCCGCGCTGCAGGCGCGGCTGATTGACCGCGCCCTTCCCTCGCTCCGGCCCGGCGGGCGGCTGGTCTTCTGCACCTGCTCGCTTCTTCCCGAGGAGGGGGAGGGGCAGGTTGCCGCCGCGCTTGCGCGGCACCCGGATCTCTCCGTCACGGATCCGGTCGGCGACTGGATCGACACGCGGTGGCGCACGCGGGAGGGCGTGCTGAGGATCCGCCCCGACCACTGGCGCGACGCGGGCGGAGTCGACGGGTTCTTCGTGGCGCGCCTGGAAAAACGCTCATGACAGACTGACGGCGTTTCGCTATCCTCGCGTCCCGCCGGCCGGGCAGGCTGCGTCCGGGCGGGGGTGACGGGATCCCGGGGACTGGGAGTTGGCTTGTGCGTGCCACGCGCTGGTTGGACCGCCTTCATGCGACTTGGGCCTGCCTGTCGCCGTCGGCAGCGGCCTTGACCATGATGTCCGACACCCGGGTGACGGGATCAGTGGAACGCGGCCGCCAGCTCGCTGCCGGACACTTCCGGTTCGCGGGACTCTCCCTGTCGGCCCCGGGCCAGGACATCTGGGAACTGGCGATGCCCGGCGCGGGATTCGAGGCCGCGGCCCACGGCTTCGGGTGGCTCGACGACCTGACCGCCGTATGCGATCTTCAGGCGGACCGCCTTGCCCGGAACTGGACGCATGACTGGATCCGGCGCTTCGACCCCGGCTCCGGCCCCGGATGGACGCCGGAGCTGACGGGCCGGCGCGTGCTGCGCTGGATCCATCATGCGGACCGCTTGCTGGCCGGGCAGGGGCCGGAGACCGGCGATGCGTTCCGCCGGTCGCTCTCGGCTCAGACGGCCTTTCTTTCGCGCCGCTGGAAGAAGGCCCGGCGCGGCCTGCCCCGGTTCGAGGCGCTGGCGGGACTGATCCAGGCGAGCGCCTCGCTGTCAAGGATGGACAGGCACGTGCGCAAGGCGAGCCGGGCGCTTGCGAGAGAGTGCAGATCCTGGATTGACGGCGACGGAGCCATTGCGTCGCGCAATCCTGAAGAGCTTCTTGAAATCTTCTTCCTGCTCAACTGGGCCGCCGTCGCCCTTCAGGCGGCCGGATGGTCGCCCGAGGACGGGCACAGGGCGGCCGTCGCCGCCATGACGCCTGCATTGCGATCGCTTCGTCACATGGATGGAAGCCTGGCGCGCTTCCATGGCGGAGGCCCCGGAACCGCGGGAAAGCTTGACTGGGCCCTGGCCAGCTCCGCCGCGAGGGGAAGGGGTGCGCTGCGGCGTCAGCTGGCCATGGGCTACGCCCGGGTGGCTCACGGCCGCACGACGATGATCGTCGATGTCGCGCCGCCGCCTGCGTCGGCCAATGCGCATGCGTCCGCGCTGGCCTTCGAGATGACGAGCGGCCTGCACCCGCTGGTCGTCAACTGCGGTCCGGGGGAGGCCTTTGGCGAGAGATGGCGAGCGGCCGCCAGGACAGTGTCGTTCCATTCGACCCTGGACGTCGAGCGCCCGTCCTCGCCGCGCTTCGCCGGCAGCGAGGGAACGGCCGCGCGCGCGCCGGCCAGGATCGCCTTGGAGCGCAGCGACTGCGGCGACGGCACCCGCCTTGTCGCCGGCCACGACGGCTATCAGGCCGGATGCGGCCTCCGTCACTGGCGCAGGCTTCAGGTCGGCCCGGAAGGCAGCGGCGTCCGCGGCGAAGACGCCCTGGTCGCGGCGTCGAGAAAGGGACGGAGGACGTTCGACGCGTTGCTCGGCGCGCAGCTGGCAGGGGGCGTGCCGTTCAGCATCCGGTTTCACCTGCACCCGGACGCCGAGCCGGAGACAGATGCAGGAGGCCGCTCCGTCTCGATCACGCTCGGGAACGGGGAGATCTGGAGATTCCGTTGCCGGGGCGACGTGCGGCTGAAGCTCGAGTCAAGCGTCTTTCTGGAGGGCGCGGCGCCATCGCCGCGCGCAACAAGCCAGATCGTTCTCTCCGGCTTCGCCGCGGAGCATTCGACGCGCGTCGCCTGGATGCTCGCGAGGGCCCGGCGAAGCGACGGGGCGATCCCGGAGGAGGAGCTTGCGCTGGAATGAAGGATGAGGACCGAGCGGAAATGACATGCCTGCAGCCGGTGCGCCGCGCGTTGCTGTCCGTGTCCGACAAGACGGGCCTTGTCGGTTTCGCCACCGCGCTTTCGCGCCGGGGCATCGAGCTGATCTCCACCGGCGGCACCGCATCGGCGCTGCGCGGGTCCGGACTGACGGTCACCGATGTCGCGGAGGTCACCGGATTCCCCGAGATGATGGACGGCAGGGTCAAGACGCTGCATCCGGCCGTGCATGGCGGGCTCCTTGCGCTGCGGAGCGACAAGGGGCACCTGGACGCGATGGCAGGGCGCGGGATCGGAATGATCGACCTGCTGGCCGTGAACCTCTACCCGTTCGAGGCCAGCGTCGCGCGCGGGTGCGATCATGACGCGGCGACCGAGTGCATCGACGTCGGCGGGCCCGCGATGATCAGGGCCGCAGCGAAGAACCACAGGTTCGTGAACGTGGTTGTGGATGCCGCCGACTACCGGGACGTCCTGGATGAGCTGCAAGCCAACGATGGCCGGACCTCCCTGGTCCTTCGCAGGCGTCTGGCGCTCAAGGCGTTCTCCAGGACGGCCGAGTACGATGCCGCGATCTCGGCCTGGATGGCCGGATCCCTTGGCGAGACCGCGCCGCAACGCCGGGTCTTTGCCGGCACGCTGGCGCAGCGGCTTCGCTACGGCGAGAATCCTCATCAGGCGGCCGCCCTCTACACCGACGGCTCGAACGTTCCCGGCGTGGCGACGGCCGTGCAGCATCAGGGCAGCGAGCTTTCCTACAACAACGTCAACGATGCCGACGCCGCCTTCCGGCTGGTGTCCGAGTTCGACCCGTCCGAAGGGCCCGCCGTGGCCATCGTGAAGCATGCAAACCCCAGTGGCGTGGCGCGCGGGGCAAGCTGCGCGCAGGCGTTCGGCCGTGCCTTCGACTGCGACCGCACCAGCGCCTTTGGCGGCATCGTGGCATTGAACGGCACGCTTGACGGGAAGACCGCGCGCGCGATCGCCGGGATGTTCGCCGAGGTCGTGATTGCGCCGGAGGCAACGGATGAAGCAAGGGAGGCCCTTGCCGCCAGACGGAAGCTGCGCCTGCTGACGACCGGCGGCCTTCCCGTCCCGTCCGCGCCCCGGCCCTGCGTCCGGCAGGTCGCGGGCGGATGGCTTGTCCAGGACGAGGACAGCGGTTCCTGCACGGCCGCGGACCTTCGGGTCGTGACCAGGGTTGCGCCGACGCAGGAGCAGGTTGACGACCTCCTATTCGCCTGGCGTGTCGCCAAGCACGTGAAGTCCAACGCGATCGTCTATGCCCGGGATCTTCGCACGGTCGGGATCGGGGCGGGCCAGATGAGCCGGATCGACAGCTCGACGATCGCCGCCCTGAAAGCGGGCCGCATGGCGCGTGATCTCTGTCTCGCGGAATCGATGGCCAAGGGCTCGGCCGTGGCGTCCGACGCGTTCTTCCCGTTTCCGGACGGCCTTCTCGCCGCCGCCGACGCCGGCGCGAAGGCCGTGATCCAGCCAGGCGGGTCGCGGCGGGACGACGCCGTGATCGCGGCCGCCGACGCGGCCGGGCTTGCCATGGTGTTTTCCGGCATGAGGCACTTCAGGCACTGATGCGGACGCTCGCGCCTCTCGCTCTCGCCGCCGCCCTGGCCGTCCTGGCCGACCAGCTGACGAAGCACTTCGTGGTTCACGCCATGAACCTCCGGGAGATCGGCGCAATCCCCGTCCTGCCGCCCTACGTCCAGTTCCGGATGGCATGGAACGAGGGAATCAACTTCGGCATCCCGCTCGGCGGCAAGTGGGTGCTGATCGGGCTCGCGGCCGCGATATGCGGCGTGATCGCCCGGTGGATGATCCGCGATCGCCCGGGAGGCCTCGTGCAGGTTTCGGCAGGCCTGGTCATTGGCGGCGCCATCGGCAACGTGATCGACCGCCTTGCCTACGGGGCCGTCGCGGATTTCCTGAACGTGTCGTGCTGCGGCTGGCGGAACCCGTGGTCGTTCAATGTTGCGGACGTCGCGATCTTTGCCGGCGCGATCGGCCTGATCCTGCTCGGCGCCGGCGTGGACCGGCGGAGAGGGTGAGCGGGGCAGGCTTTCCACCGGGGGGATTCGCAAGTAGGATCCGGCAAAAGGCTTCGGAGGATTTCATGCGGCGTCAGCTGCTCCTGGCTTGCCTGGTCCCCGCGCTTGCGGCCTGCACGGGCGGCGAACCGGGACTGATGAACATCGGCCGCGATCCCGTCGGCGGTCCGGACGAGTTCGGGATCGTTCCGACGAAACCCCTCGAGCTTCCCGAGGACCTTGCCGCGCTGCCGGTGCCGACGCCTGGCGGCGCGAACCTGGCGGACCCGACGCCGGAAGGCGATGTCGCGGCGGCGCTTGGCGGCGACGTCGGGGCGTTGGCGCGCGGCCCCGCTGACGATGCGCTCCTGACCCATGTCACGCGTCATGGCGTTGACGGCAACGTTCGCGCCGAACTTGCCGCCGCCGACCTGGAGTTCCGCCGGCGCAACCAGGGCCGCGTGCTTGAAAGGCTCTTCGACGTGAACGTCTATTTCCGCGCCTACGAGGAAATGGCGCTTGACCGGCATGCAGAGCTGGCGCGGCTCCGCCGTCTCGGCATCCGGACCTCGGCCGCGCCGCCCGCGCCGGTGGACGAGTGACGCCGCCGGCCGGCGGGGCAACGGAGACGCGCGGCCCGCGCCATCGGCTGATCCTGCGGCTTCCCGGGCGACGGCTGCAGCGCGCCCGCACGGGGTCCACGGGATCCAGGGTCGTCCAGCTCGCTGGAACCTCGAGCCGGGCGCCGTCAGCCAGATCGACGCGAAGATGCAGTCCGCCCACCGCACGGCGGCGGCGCATCAGGACCGTGGCTTCCTGCCCGTCATAGGGATGCCTGTGGCTCCGGATACGTGCGGATTCCGGCGGAATTGCCGAAAATGCAGCATCCGTAGGGGGATTTCTACAAGAGCGGGAAGGTCGTGATCGAACGGTTCCACGCCAGGTCGGAGCGCGGCGTCAGCCAGGAACTCTACGCAAACTTCGTCATGGTCACCGCCACCCGCCTGATGACCAACGAGACAGACGGAGAGATCAACGGCTCGCCGGACGGAGACGGGCCGCCGAAGAGGGTGAACTTCAAGCACGCCGCCGCCGCCGTCTTCCGCAACTTCGAGGCGCTCGCGTTCGCCCAGACCGAAACCGTCTCGCGGATCGTCGACGACGTCGCCGCCCTCTGGCAGCGGGAAAGGCCGCAGGCCGAACCGGCAGCGTCAGCACAAAACCTGCCCGCCGGCGCGGGACCTTTCACGCCCCGCCAAGTCAACAGCGCCGATTCCTTAAGAGCTTGACCTAAAATGTGGATGGCCTCCCCCAGATGTGGCAAATCCCTGTCAGAGGCAAACCAGACAAGGAGGACACAATGGCCTGGGATGAGACCACCCGCGAAGAGCATGACCGCAAGTCGGAGCGACATGAAACCGACCTGACCGACGAGGAATGGCTTCTGGTCGAGCCGCTGCTTCCGGCCCCGGCGAAGCTTGGCCGCCGCCGGACGACCGACCTGCGCGAGACGTCCGACGCGATCCAGTACATGCTGGCCACGGGATGCCAGTGGCGGGCGATTCCCAAGTGCTTTCCGCCCTCTGCGACCGTCCAGAACCACTCCTGCGCGTGGCGCGACAACGGCGTCCTGGAACGGATGCTGGACGCGCTGCGCACGCTGGGCCGCGCGCAGGCGGGGCGTTCCCCCGAGCCGACGGCGGCCGCGATCGACAGCCAGTCGGTGAAGACGACGGAGGCGGGCGGGCCGGCGGGTTGCGACGCGGGCAAGAAGGTCAAGGGGCGCAAGCGGCACCTGACGGTGGACGTCGAGGGGTTCCCGATCGCGCTCCGGGTGCTACGGAGGCGGACGTGCAGGACCGGGACGGGGCGCCGGCCGTCATCCTGGCGATGCTGGAGAAGGCGCCGCAGGTGACGAAGCTGTGGGCGGACGGCGGCTACGCGGGTCCGAAGCTCGAGGCCGCGCTGGCGGAGCACGGCCTGGGGTCGATCGTCGAGATCGTCCAGCGGCCCAGGGAAACAAGGGGCTTCACGGTCCTGTACCGCCGCTGGGTGGTGGAGCGGACGTTTGCGTGGATGTCGCGGTGCCGGCGTCTGGCGAAGGACTTCGAGCGGACGCTGGAGAGTTCGCTGGCCTGGGCGCAGCTCGCGGCGTGCCGGTTCCTGATGCGGCGGGTGGCGCGGGGCCAGGCGGCTGGAATCTCTTAACATATTGATATTATTGAATTATGATTCAAGCTCTAAGTCAATGCCATTGCCCGACGGCCGCGCGGGCAATGGCATGCGGCATCACAGCATCACGGATCGTTCTCTGAATACCAGTTTGACAACAGGGAGAGCCAGCTGGCCCACTGTTGTTGGAGATTGGCCAGTCCGGCCTCGACATCCTGCGTCGTCAGGGGTTGGCAGGAGGTGTTCACCTGGCTCGCGTCCTCCTTGCAGCGGCGGAGCTTGGGCACATCGTACATCTTGATCTTGCCCAGGTGGACGCCCTTCGGGAAGGCCGGGTGCCCGTACGTGCACTCGACGTGGACCCAGCAGGTCGAACCGGCGATGAAGTTCCCAAAGGCCCTGGGCTTGTCGTGGTAGGAATCCCAATGCACGCTGTGCAGCTTGCATTGCTGCTGTTTGTGCGCCGTGGAGGCCCGCCAGGCCGTGACTCTATCCGAATGCCATTGCACAGGGGCCGGGTGCGTCCAGCCGGCGGCACGACGGAGGGCGCCGCTGGAAGGGATGTCGGCGCGCGGCCGGCGCGAAGCCGCTCCATGCCGTTCGCGCGGCGCCATGCATTCACGGCGCAATCACGTTCGGGCCAGAACGCCCGTCATCGCGCGAATGCGGGTTGACCAGGCGGGCGCCCGGCACCAACTCTCGCCGCAGCCTGTCCGACGAGGAACCTTCATGCACGCCCTCCCTCTTGCCCTGGCGACGGCCATTGCCTTTCTTCCGGCCGCGCTCCCGGCCGGGCAGGTCACGACGTTCGCGCTCGAGAACGGCCTGGAAGGGGTCGTGATCGAGGACCACCGCGCTCCGGTCGTCGTTCACATGGTCTGGTATCGGGTCGGTTCGGCCGACGAGCCGCCCGGCAAGTCGGGAATCGCTCACTTCCTCGAGCACCTCATGTTCAAGGCAACGGACGATCTGGCGTCGGGCGAACTGTCCGATGTGGTGGCCCGGAACGGAGGCAGCGACAACGCGTTCACGTCCCGGGACTTCACGGCCTACTTCCAGCGCATCGCCGCGGACCGCCTCGATCTCGTGATGGGCATGGAAGCCAGCCGAATGGACGGCCTGGCGCTCGTCGCGGAGGACATCTCGACCGAGCGGGACGTCGTGATCGAAGAGCGGAAGCAGCGCGTCGACAGCGATCCCGGCTCCCTGTTCAGCGAGCAGATTTACGCGGCGGCATTCCTGAACCACCCCTACGGCGTGCCTGTCATCGGCTGGAAGCACGAAGCGGAGGCGCTGACCCTCGATGACGCCCTGTCCTTCTACAGGCGGCATTACGGGCCGAACAACGCGATACTCGTGGTGGCGGGCGACGTCGATCCGGAGGACGTCAGGGAGCTTGCCGAACGGCATTACGGCGCCATTCCGGCCAATCCGAACGTGCGCGTGCGCAGCCGTCCGTCCGAGCCCCCGCAGCTGGCCGAGCGGCGCCTGGACTTCTCGGACCCCCGGCTCGGATACGACTACGTGACCCGCGTGTATCTCGTGCCCGAGCGAGACCCCGGGGACCAGGAGGAGGCGGCCGCCCTCGCCATGCTTGCGCAGGTTCTCGGAGGTTCGCCGACCACCTCGGTCCTGGCGCGCAAGCTGCAGTTCGACGATCCCAAGGCCGTGCACACCTCGGCCTGGTACAGTGAGCAGGCACTGGACGACACGAGCTTCGGGCTGGCAATCGTGCCCGTCGAGGGCGTCTCGCTGGAAGAGGCCGAATCGCTCATGGACAAGGCGATCGCCGAGTTTCTGGAAGAGGGCGTGGATGCCGGGGATCTCGCGCGGATCAGGGCGCGGATCCGGGCTTCCGAGATCTACGCCCGCGACGACATCTCGCAACTGGCCAATCTCTACGGACGCGGGCTGACGACGGGCCTTTCGGCGGAGGACATAGAGGCCTGGCCGGGAGTCCTGCAGGCGGTCACCGAAGAGGAGATCATGTCCGCGGCCCGCCGGCATTTCGATCGGCGCCGCGCGGTGACGGGCTTTGCGCGCAGATCGCGGGAGGAGGCCAGGTGAGCGTGCGTCTCTGCGCCCTCGGGCTGGCGATCCTCTTCTCCGGACCTGCGGCGGCGGTCGACATTCAGGAGGTCATCTCGCCCGGCGGGATCAAGGGCTGGCTCGTCGAGGAGCGCTCGATCCCGTTCGCCGCCCTGGAAATCAGGTTCCGGGGCGGCGGCTCGCTGGACCGCCCCGGCAAGAGGGGTGCGGTCAACCTGATGACCGCGCTTCTGGAGGAGGGCGCGGGAGACCTTGATGCGCAGGAATTTGCCTCGGAGAGGGATGCGCTGGCCGCAGGCTACGGGTTTGACGTTCACCGGGACGCCCTCTCGGTCTCGGCGACCTTCCTGACGGAGAACCGGGACGAGGCCGTCGCGCTCCTGAAGAGCGCGCTCGCCGCGCCCCGGTTCGACGAGGCGGCGCTTGAGCGCGTGCGCGGCCAGGTGATGACGGCGATTCGCAGCGACGACACGGATCCCGACGCCATCGCCGCGAGGCGGTTCAACGCCCTCGCGTTCGGCGATCACCCTTACGCGACGCCGATCGACGGCACGATCGAAAGCGTTTCCGCCCTGACAAGGGAAGACATCGTGACGGCCCACAAGGACGTGATCGCCCTGGACCGCGTCCATGTCGGGGCGGCCGGCGACATCACGGCCGAGGAATTCGGCACGCTTGTTGACACCCTTCTCGGAGACCTGCCGGAAATCGGGGCGCCGTTTCCGGGCGATGCCGAGATCCTTCTGGACGGCGGCGTCACGGTGGTGCCCTTCGAGACGCCGCAGTCGGTGGCCGTTTTCGGACATGCCGGCATTTCGCGGGACGATCCCGAGTTCTTCCCCGCATTTGTGGCAAATCACGTCCTCGGCGCCGCCGGGAGTCAGTCGCGGCTGGCCATGGAGGTGCGGGAGAAGCGCGGCCTGACCTACGGCATCGGGGCCTACCTGGCGAGCTTCGACCTTGCGCAGCTTGTGGTGGGGCAGGTCGCGTCGGCCAACGAGCGGATGGCCGAGGCGATCGAGGTGACGCGCGCGGAATGGGCGAGGATGGCGGCGGACGGCGTGACCCAGGACGAGCTGGACGAGGCGAAGGCCTACCTTACCGGCGCCTATCCCCTTCGGTTCGATTCAAACAGGAGCATCGCGCGCATTCTGGCGGGCATGCAGGTTGACGGCCTGGGCCTCGACTACGTCAGGACCAGGAACGGCAAGGTCAACGCGGTGACGGCGGACGACGTGCGGAAGGTGGCCAGGCGCCTCTATCGGCTGGAGGATCTGCATTTCGTCGTGGCCGGCCAGCCTGTGGGCCTCGGCGGCGCCGATTGACGAGCGGCCTTGCCGGCGACCGGCCGCAACTGGAGACGTGACATGCCGGCCGGGGCCCGCAAGGGCGCGGGCGCGCATGCCCGCAGCCCGGTCAGGCCGCCCGGCTGACCAGGACCTCGTCGACCTGGCGCTGCGCATCGACCTCTTCGTCTCCGTTGACGGCCGCGACTTCCCTGGTCAGGCGCTCCAGCGCCGCCTCGTAGAGCTGGCGCTCCGAATAGCTCTGTTCGCGCTGATCGTCGGCGCGGTGCAGGTCGCGGACGACTTCGGCAATCGCGATCAGGTCTCCTGAATGGATCTTCTGCTCGTACTCCTGCGCGCGGCGCGACCACATCGCCTTCTTGACGCGCGCCTTGCCCCTGAGCGTCGTCATCGCCTGTGACACGACGTCCGGCGAAGACAGCGTCCGCATGCCGACATTGGCGACCTTGTTGGTGGGCACGCGCAATGTCATCTTGTCCTTCTCGAAAGAGATCACGAACATTTCAAGGCTGTGGCCGGCGATCTCCTGCTCCTCGATCGACACGATGCGGCCGACGCCGTGCGCCGGATAGACGACGTAGTCGTTCGGACGGAATTCCATCTTCCTGACCTTGCTCATTCAGGCTTTCCTTTCAGGCTGCCGCGGACAGGGGAACAGGCCCGGAAACGCCTTCCCGCCCTCCCGGCCCGCATTCTCGCCGGCATGGGGCGATATCGAACCGCGTCATGCCCGCCCCTTGCGCAAGCAGGCATAGCAGGATTTCGCCGCGATTCCAAGATGGCCGGGCGCGATTTCCCCTTGAGCGAGGAATCGCGAGGAGGAACGTCCGCTTTCCCGCGGCTCGTTCGCTGGCAGGCGAGCTGCCCGTCAGTTCCCTTCGCCCGGGTTCTCCGAGAACAGCTCCATCTTGCCTTCCTTGTCTTCCATCTCCTCGGCGTCGGGCAGCGGATTGCGCTTCGTGACGATGACGGGCCATTTCTCGGAGTACTTGCGGTTGAACTCGACCCATTTCTCCATGTCGGGCACGGTGTCCGGAAGGATGGCGTCGACCGGGCACTCAGGCTCGCAGACCCCGCAGTCGATGCACTCGTCCGGATGGATGACAAGCATGTTCTCGCCTTCGTAGAAGCAGTCCACCGGGCAGACTTCGACACAGTCGGTGTACTTGCACGCAATGCAACGGTCGGTAACGACGTAGGTCATGGATGCCTCTCGACAGGTATTCCCGGTCAAGTAACCGCTCGGACGGATTCAATCAAGCTACGGATCGCACTGGTCCCGGGGCCGGGCGTTGCGACGCCCCTTGCCCGAGGGACGCACCTTGCCTTCCGGGTCGCAGACATGGCGGAACGTCTTGATGGCCGGTTCCGCACGCGCCAGCCCCGGGAACGTCCCTGCTGCATCCAGCGGCTTCGGCCTTCCCGGGCCTGCGCAGCCTGTCGGCTTGCAAGTGTCGCGAACGCCGGCAGGCGGTTTCAGAAGTCCGCCTGCAAGGCTGTGCGACCGGCCGGCAGCCGCCTTCCGCAAGATGCCGCCAGAAGCCGCAGTCCGGGCGCGTCAGGATGCATGGTGCACGTCCTGCAGCCCGTAGACGGGCGTCGGCACGCCCTCCATCCGCGCCTTGAGCTGAATCGACAGGAACTGCGAGTAGTGCCGGGACTGGTGAAGGTTGCCGCCATGGAACCAGAGCGCTTCCTGCCGGGTCGGCTTCCACATGTTCCGCAGTTCGCCCTCCCAGGGTCCCGGATCCTTCGGCGTGCCCGATCCGAGACCCCAGCACTTGCCGACCTTGTCGGCGACGTCCTTGCCGATCAGCTGCTCCGCCCATCCGTTCATGGAGGAATAGCCCGTGGCGAAGACGATGGCATCGGCGGCCAGCTCCGTCCCGTCCTCCAGCTTCACCCCGCGAGGCGTCACCTCGGCAACCTGGCCATGCGCCAGCCTGATCTTTCCGTCGGCCACAAGCTCGCTTGCGCCCACGTCGATGTAGTACCCCGAACCGCGGCGGAGGTACTTCATGAAGAGCCCGCTTCCGTCCGCGCCCCAGTCCAGCTGGAAACCGGCCCTTTCCAGCCGGTCGTAGAACCCGGCGTCCCGCTCTCTCATCCTGTCGTAAAGCGGCACCTGAAGCGCGGGCATCACCCGGTAGGGAACCGAGGCAAAGACCAGGTCGGCGGTGTTGTGGTCCATGCCGTTCGCAACGGCGCGCTCCGAGTAGAGATCCCCCAGCGCGACATCCATCAGCGTCTCCGACTTCACGACAAGTGTCGAAGAGCGCTGCACCATCGTGACGTCTGCGCCGGCTTCCCAAAGCGCGGCGGAGATGTCATGGGCCGAGTTGTTGGAGCCGACCACCACCACCTTCCTGCCGGCATAGGCGTCCGGGCCGGGATGCCTGGAGGAATGGTGAAGTTCGCCCTCGAAGCCGTCCATCCCGGGCAGGTCCGGCATCTCGGGCACCGCGGACATGCCCGTCGCCAGAACGAGCTGCTTCGGCTTCAGCACGACCTTCTCGCCGTCGCGGTCGACGACGACCGTCCACTCCTTCGCCTGCCCGCAATGGCTTGCAGACCTGCAAGTGGTCCGCGTCCAGTAGTTCAGCTCCATGATCCTGGCGTAGCTTTCCAGCCAGTCGCCGATCTTGTCCTTCGGGCTGAAGACGGGCCAGTCGTCGGGAAAGGGCAGGTAGGGCAGGTGATCGTACCAGACCGGGTCATGCAGGCAGAGCGACTTGTAGCGATTGCGCCAGCTGTCGCCAGGCCGCTCGTTCTTGTCGACGATGATCGTGGGGACGCCGAGCCGGCGCAGGCGGGCGCCCAGGCCGATGCCGCCCTGCCCGCCGCCGATGATGACGACATAGGGCTGCTCGGAACGGCCAAGCTCCCGGGCCTCCCGCGCGCGCCGCTCGGCCCATGTCTCCCGACCCCTGATCGCGCCATGGACGACCCCTTGATCGCGACGCTCGCCCGTTCTCTCCTCGAATCCCTTCAGTTCCTGGGCCGTGGTCAGAAGCGTCCAGCAGCCCTCCTCGTTCAGGCGGACATGGCCGCGCCCGCGCACGGCATCGGTCTCGAACGTGATCCACGCCTCCGTGATCCCGCCATCTTCCGTCGGCTCGCCATCGATTCGCCAGATGGACGGCCGGACGTCGTTCAGCGTGGCCGATGCCATGTCGGCGATCGCGTCCCTCCCCTCCATCGTCTTGATGTTCCAGGTGAAGGACACCAGGTCGCGCCAGTAGCACTCTTCCGCGAACAGCGGCCTGAGCGCCTCGGCGTCGCCGCCTTCCAGCGCATCTCCGAAGCGCTCCAGCCAGCGCGAAACGCGTCCCGTCGGCGATGCGATGTCCATGCTTTCCCTCCCTCTGCTGGCCGCCTCCCGACGGGTCGGCAGGCGGCATTGTCCGCGCAAGGCTGGCCGCGGACGTCCATTCGGGCAAACGGCAGAGCCTCTTGCGAACCGCCTCGCGAGCCGCCGACGGCCGACTCGGCCGCAGGGATTCTCGCCAACGCATGCCGGATTTCAAGGGCGTGCCGCAGCCTTTCCGCTCCGGTCGCGCAGGATTCCGCCGGATCCCCGCGCGGCTGCCTTCGCCCAGCCCGGGACACGCGACGGCGGCCGCCGTTCGCCCGCTCGCGCCGCGGTACGGGGCGGTTCCACGAGCGCCTCAGAGAGGCTGCCGGGACCGGCTGCAGACGACGCTGGGGATCAGGGGGATGCGCTGTTCTTCAGCCCCCGAAGGGCCTGCGCGAACGGATTGTCGGGATCGATCCTGTCCTTCTTCTGCGTGCGGGCCTCGAAGCGGCGGCTTCCGGCACCCGTTCCGGCCCTGGACCTCGCCTTGCCCGGCGCCTTCCCGCCTTTCCGTTGCGGTTTCGCGCCCTTGTCCCGGCTGCTGCGCCTTCCGCCCCAGACGAACGTGTAGAACGCCTCGGTATCCAGGGCCCCGTCCGCCGGATCTCGCTCTTGCCGCGTGGCTTCGGCCTGGTCCTCCGGGTCCTGCTGGGCGGGCGCCTCGGAGGCGGTCCCGGGAGCGTCCGGCGTCGCTTCTCCGTCGGCTGGCGCGGAGCGACTGGCCGCCTCGCGCACCTTCTCGCGCTCGCCGCGGAGCGCCTTGTATCCAAGCCCTTCCATCAGGTCCGCGAACTGCGCGAGCGTCGTCCCCGTGATGGAGAGCATGTCGGGCGTTGCCTCGAAGCCGTCGCGGCTGTCTTCCGCCCGGAGCATGTCCGCGAGCCGTTCCAGCATGTCGACGCGGATGGCGCGCTCCCCCGCGGGCCGGTACCCTGACTTCAGGTGGGCGGCGAAAGGGGTCCTCTCGACGGTCGGGATGGTGACGAGGCCGGGCGGCGGGCTTTGCGGGAACGTCTCGGCGCCGCGCGCGAGCGACCAGAGCACGAGTCTCAGCCTGGTCGGCTCCGGCTTGAGCAGGACGGGCATGAAGACCGTGAACTGGCCGAAGCGGATGCCGTGCCTGCGCAGGACGCCGCGCGCCTCCTGGTCAAGCTCCTTCACCTCGCTTGCGACCTCGCGGCGGTCGATGATGCCCATGGCCTCCACCATGCGAAACCCGAAGCCTCTGGCAATGCCGGCCAGGCTCTCGTCGTTGCGGATGTCGAGCAGCGGAAGAAAGTGCAGCGCGATCTTCCGGTCGATGAAGTGCTGGAGCCGTCGCCGGACCTTCTGCGCGACCTCCTCGTCGACGTCCTCGTCGACGAAGGGCGCCGCCTGGGGTTTCAGCGGGTCGTCTCCCGCCAGGAGCTTGCCGACCACGTGCTCTCCCCACGCGAGCCCGCCCTGGTCCGTGAAGTCCATTTCGGAATCGGGCGAGTTGTAGAAGCGGTCCGCGCGAAGGCGGAACTCCGGTCCCAGGGCCGCAACGGCAGCGGCGCGCACGGTCCTGGCCTCGTCGCCGGACGCGTCTGCGTCCTGGCGGAACCTGAAGCCGTCGACGTGGCCGACGAACTGGCCCTTGACCGTGACTTCGCCCCTGTCGTTGACCTCGGCCACGAGGCTCTCCTTTCGCTTCAAGCCGCGCATCAGGACGGATGTGCGCCGGTCGACGAATCGCCGTGCCAGTGCTTCGTGGAGCGCATCCGACAAACGGTCTTCTACAGCGCGGGTGACATCCCGCCAATGGGATTCGTCGGGACACCATCCGCTGCGCTGCGCGACATACGTCCATGTCCGGATGAACGCGAGGCGGCGTGACAGCATGTCGATGTTGCCGTCCGTGCGGTCGACGTGCCGGACCTGCGCGGCGAGCCAGTCCTCGGGAATCGTGCCGCCGCCATGCAGGTGGCCATGGATCGCGCCGAGAAGCCGGGCATGCTCCTCGCGGCCGATGCCGCGGAAGTCCGGAATGCTGCAGACATCCCAGAGAAGCCTGACCGAGGGCGCGTCCGCGGCCCGTGCGCGGATCCCGGGCTGCCCGGCGAGCGCCCTCAGCGCGATCAGGTCGTCGGCGTCCCGGGCGCGGAAGAGGCGGGCGCCGTCCGCCGGCATCTCCAGGGATCCGACGAGCCGGTCAATGCTGCCGTAGTCGAGCCTGTGGTTCCGCCATTGGAGCCGCTGCACGGGGGCGAAGGAATGCGTGCAGACGGCCCTCGCCATTTCCTCGCCGATGGGCGGCGCATCGCCTGTCACGCCGAACGTGCCGTCGGTCCGGAACCGGCCGGCGCGACCCGCGACCTGCGCCAGTTCGTCCGGCGCGAGGCGACGCGTCCCGCGCCCGTCGAACTTGCTCAGGCCGGAGAACGCGACATGCCGGATGTCGAGGTTCAGCCCCATGCCGATCGCGTCCGTGGCGACGAGATAGTCGACGTCGCCGCTTTCGTACATCGAGACCTGGGCGTTGCGGGTGCGCGGCGAAAGCGCTCCCATGACCACCGCGGCCCCGCCCTTCTGGCGCCGGACCAGTTCCGCGATCCCGTACACGCTCTCGACCGAATACCCGACGATCGCCGATCGGCGCGGCAGCCGGCTGACCCTCTTCGCGCCGGTGTACGAAAGGGTCGACAGCCTCTCCCGGCGCTGGAAAGCGGCCTCCGGCAGGAGCGCGGCGATGGGGTCGCGCATGGTTTCGGACCCCATGAAGACGGTTTCCGCCAGGCCCCTGGCCCGGAGCAGCCGGTCCGTGAAGACATGGCCCCGCTCCGGGTCGGCGGCGAGCTGGATTTCGTCGACGGCGAGGAAGTCGGCCGCCATGTCCCCGGGCATCGCCTCCGTCGTGCAGACCCAGTACCGGGCCCGGTCCGGGACGATCCGCTCCTCGCCGGTCACGAGGGCCACCGCCGATGGACCGCGAAGCGCGACGATCCTGCCGTAGACCTCGCGGGCGAGCAGCCTCAGGGGCAGCCCCATGACGCCCGTCCTGTGGCCCAGCATCCGCTCGACGGCGTAACGTGTCTTTCCGGTGTTCGTGGGACCGAGGGCCGCCGTGACGCGGCCTTGCATCTGTGGCATGGGACGGCGGGCCGGGAATGTCTGTCGAGGCGCTTAAAGCGGATCGCATTCCGCGTGACAAGCCCATGCGCGCGGCCGGGAAGCCGGGGAATGCCGTGTTGACTCGGTCGCGCCCGCTTGTATAAGCGCGCCCTCATTGGTGTTGGTGGCCCCCGCAAGGGGATGCCTGTCGGCCTTCCGGCAGAGGACAACGCCCTTCAAGCACGCCTGCACGGCAGGCGGCGTTCAGGAAGGAGACCAGCCGTGACCAAGCGCACAGCTGCCAAGTACAAGATCGACCGCCGGATGGGGGAGAACATCTGGGGCCGGCCGAAGTCCCCGGTCAACCGCCGCGAATACGGCCCTGGCCAGCACGGGCAGCGCCGCAAGGGCAAGATGTCCGACTTCGGCCTCCAGCTGCGTGCCAAGCAGAAGCTCAAGGGATATTACGGCGACCTGACCGAAAGGCAGTTCCGCCGCATATTCGCCGAGGCGGAACGGGTGCGCGGCGACACCGGCGAGAACCTGATCGGCCTTCTGGAGCGACGCCTGGACGCGGTCGTGTACCGCGCCAAGTTCGTGCCGACAATATTCGCCGCGCGCCAGTTCGTGAACCACGGCCATGTCAGGGTGAACGGCAAGCGGGTCACCATTCCGTCCTTTCGCGTCAGGGAAGGCGACGCGATCGAGATCCGTGAGCGCTCCAGGCAGCTCGCGATCGTGCTGGAGGCGACCGGGTTGCCCGAGCGCGACGTGCCCGACTACATCGAGGCGGATCATTCGAGGATGACGGCGGTCTTCGTGCGCGTTCCGGGCCTCGCGGACGTCCCCTATCCGGTGCTCATGGAGCCGAACCTCGTCATCGAGTACTACGCGCAGAACTAGCCGGCCCTTCCCGCAGGACGGCGCTGCGCGGAACGCCGGCGAGCGGCAGGAACGGGCCGCCGGAAGGACGCGCGGCGTCGCGGGCCGGGCCGGCAGGCTGCGGCGTGGCGCAGCGAGGCGACCCGCTGCATCGTGCCCGGGGGCGGCAGCGGTTTCGGAAGGCGCCGCCGGGATCCACGTTCGCGGCCCAAGGGAGGTCTCCCATGCCAGGCATCGTCGAGGTCGAGGACCTCCGCAAGACCTACGGCGACGGGCTGGAGGCCCTGAAGGGAGTCACGCTCGACATCGAGGAAGGCGAGATCCTTGCGCTGCTTGGGCCGAACGGTGCGGGCAAGACGACTCTGATTTCGACGATATGCGGGATCACCGTGCCCACGTCGGGACGGATCTCGGTAGGCGGGCACGACGTGCAGTCCGAATGGCGCGCGGCGCGCAGGCTGATCGGGCTTGTCCCCCAGGAAATCAATCTCGAGCCCTTCGAGTTCGTGCAGAACACGGTGCGCTTCTCGCGCGGCCTGTTCGGGAGGCCCCGCAACGACGCGCTGCTCGACGGCGTGCTGAAAGACCTCGCCCTCCATGACCGAAAGGGCAGCAGGACGTCAGAGCTTTCCGGCGGAATGCGGCGCCGGGTCCTCATCGCCAAGGCCCTGTCGCACGAGCCGCGCGTCCTGTTCCTGGACGAGCCGACCGCCGGCGTGGACGTCGAGCTGCGCCGCGAAATGTGGGCGCTCGTAAGGCGGCTGCGCGAAGACGGCGTCACGGTCATCCTGACAACGCACTACATAGAGGAGGCCGAGGCCATCGCCGACCGGGTCGGCGTGATCAGCGCCGGCGAGCTGCTGCTGGTCGAGGAAAAGTCGGCGCTCATGCAGCGCCTTGGCCGGAAGGAGATCCGGATCGAGCTGGCGCGGCCGGTCGACGCCATTCCGGCGGCGCTCGCGGAGTACGACCTGTCGCGCTCCGAGGACGGCAGGGCGCTGACCTATTCCTACAAGGCGACCGGAGAGCGCACGGGCATCACCCGCCTGCTCACGGCGGTGCAGGCCGCCGGACTGACCTTGTCCGACATCCAGACCCACCAGAGCTCGCTCGAGGAGATCTTCGTGCGCCTCGTTCGGGAGGAAGCCGAATGAACTGGCACGGCATCGTCGCAATATGGCGTTTCGAGATGTCGCGGTTCTTCCGCTCCATCCTCCAGTCGGTCGTGTCGCCCGTGGTTTCGACCGCGCTGTACTTTGTCGTTTTCGGCGCGGCGATCGGCAGCCGCATGCCACAGATCGAGGGCGTGTCCTACGGCGCCTTCATCGTGCCGGGCCTGATCATGCTGACGGTCCTCCAGCAGTCGATCCAGAACGCCGGCTTCGGCATCTTCTTCCCCAAGTTCATCGGCACGATTTACGAGGTTCTGTCGGCGCCGATCTCGTCGCTTGAGATCGTGATCGGCTATGTCGGCGCGGCCGCCACCAAGTCGATGCTGCTCGGCCTCGTCATTCTCGTGACATCCCGGTTCTTCGTGGACCTGAGCATCGTCCATCCGGCGTTCATGCTGGCGTTCCTCGTGCTGACCTCGGCCAGCTTCTCGCTCCTGGGGTTCATCCTGGGCATATGGGCGCGGAACTTCGAGCAGCTGAACCTCGTGCCGCTCCTCGTGGTGACGCCGCTCGTCTTCCTCGGCGGATCCTTCTACTCGGTCAGCATGCTGCCTCCGTTCTGGCAGAACGTGTCATTGCTGAATCCGGTGCTGTACCTGGTGTCCGGGTTCCGCTGGTCGTTCTTTGGCACTGCGGACGTGCCTGTCCTGGCAAGCCTTGCCGCGACGCTCCTTTTCGCGGGCCTCTGCCTCGGCGTCGTCTGGTGGATATTCCGGACCGGATTCAGGCTGAAGTCCTGAACCGGGGGCGGCCGGCACGGGTCGCGGGGCCTTCTCACGGCAGCGGCGTGAGCGTGCACGCGCTGCGGTTGCGCCTGGTCGTCTCGGGGTCGCAGAGCCTGGTCGCCTCGGTCGAGACGGCCGCGCTTGCCGCCGCCACGCCCCACCGCAGGCATTCACCGACCGGCTCGTCGCCGGCGAGCGCAAGCGTGAAGGCGCCGACGAAGCTGTCCCCTGCTCCGACCTTGGAGACAACCTGCGCGGGCGGGCTGACGGCATGCCAGGCGCCGTCCTGGTCCGCCAGCACCGAGCCGTCCGCGCCTCGGGCGACGATGACGATCCGGGCCACGCCCCTGCCGACGAGCTCGCGCGCGAACGCGGCGGTGTCCGCTCGCGTTGGCAGAGGGCGTTCGGCCAGCTCTTCGCCTTCCTCGCCGTCCATCCGCAGGACGTGGACGGCGTCATGCGGCTTCTCGGCGAGATGGAACAGGGCCGGTCCCGACGTGTCGACGATGAGGCGCGCCCGCCGTCCCGCCACGTGATGCGCAAGGATGGCGGGGAAGTCCTTGGCGACGCCAGGCGGCTGGCTCCCGGAAAGCACGACAAGCGTGTCTTCGCCGGTCGCCTGGTCCACGGAGTCGAGCGCGCGCGGCACGTCGGGCTCCTGCCACACCGGTCCCGGCATGACGAACCGGAACTGCTCCCCTGACGTCCGGTCGATCACCGACATGGACTGGCGCGTTTCGCCCGGACCCTGGAAGGCGACGGTGGGCACGCCTTCGTGCGCGAGCAGCTGCAGAAGGTGCGCGCCCGCGGCGCCGCCAATGGCGACCAGCGCCGTGGCCTGGCCTCCCAGAAGCTTGACGGCCCGCGCGACGTTGATGCCGCCGCCGCCCGGGTCGATCTGCGGTTCCGAGCAGCGAAGCTTCAGTCCGGGCACGATCTCCGGCGCGGTCGTCGAGAAGTCGACGGTCGGATTCAGCGTGATGGTCAGGATGTGCGACTTCATGAACCAGCGGTCCCTGAGCGGGGCGGCGGCGAGGGAGAGCCGGCGGGATCCCGGCGGCAGGGGCTGCTCCCCGGCCATGCCCGCAGGTGCGGCCTTGCCGGGCGGACGCTCCGGCGGCGGGTGCGACGCCCGGCCGTCACAGGCTCGGCTTCTTTTCCAGGAGCGGCATGACATCTGCCATTTCGGGGCCTCGAGACTGGCCGGTGATCGCCAGGCGGAGCGGCATGAACAGGTTCCTGCCCCTTCGTCCGGTCCTGTTCCCGACGGCGCCGGTCCATGCGGACCAGGTCTGGGAATCGTATGGGGGCGCAGGAAGCAGGTTCAGCGCCTCGCTGACGAATTCGCGGTCCTCGTCGGCGACGCGCCGCGCTTTCGCGCCGGCGAGGGCGCGCCACCAGTCGCCTGCCTCGGAGCGCCGCGAAACGTTGGCGCGCACGGCATGCCAGTACCGTTCCCGCAGCGCTTCGGGGACGGCGCCCAGATGATCCGCGACCTCCTCCGGGGCGAGCCCGTGCACCACGCGCGTGGTGAGGCGTTCCAGATCCTCGGGGTCGAACTTCGTGGGCGCGGCGCCGAAGCGCGCGATGTCGAAGCCCTCGGCCAGTTCGTCGTGGCTGGCGCAAAGCCTGACCGGGTCGGATGAGCCGAGCCTTGCCATGAGCGAAAGAACCGCCATGGGCTCCATGCCGCTGGCGCGCAATTCGCGCAGGCTGAGCGTGTTCAGCCGCTTCGCCAGCGGTTCGCCCCCGGTGTCCGTCAGGAGCGAATGGTGGGCGAATTCCGGAGGCCTGCCCCCGAGCGCCTCCATGACCTGGATCTGGGCGGCGGTGTTCGTCACGTGGTCCGAACCGCGGACGACATGCGTGACGCCCATTTCGAGGTCGTCGACGATCGAGGCCAGGGTATAGAGCACGCGCCCGTCCTGCCTGATCAGCACCGGGTCCGACACGCTGGCCGCGTCGATCGACGCGCGGCCCAGGATCCGGTCCTCCCAGGCGATCCTTGCGTGGTTCAGCTTGAAGCGCCACGCGCCCGCGCCGCGCTCTGCCCGGAGCCGGTTCCTGTGCTCTTCCGCGAGACCGAGGGCCGCCCGGTCGTAGACGGGAGGCTTCCCCATGTTCCTCTGCTTCCTGCGCTTGAGCCGGAGCTCTGCGGGCGTTTCCCAGGCCTCGTAGAGCCGCTCCATGTCCCGGAGCCTGCCGGCCGCCGCGCCGTAGAGGTCAAGCCTTGCCGACTGGCTCTCGATCCGGTCCCAGGCGAGGCCGAGCCATTCGAGGTCCTCCCGGATCGCGTCGGCATATTCCTGCCGGCATCGTTCCGTGTCGGTGTCGTCGATGCGCAGGATGAAGGTGCCGCCCGCCTTGCGCGCGATCAGCCAGTTGAGAAGCGCCGTGCGCAGATTGCCGACATGGATGTAGCCGGTCGGCGAAGGCGCGAAACGGGTGACTGTCATCGGGGTCTCCTGATCGGCGGAGCGTCTTCCACAGGAGCCGGGAATTGTCCATACAGGGCACGTGATGGAATGGGCGGTGTCAGAGGCACCGGACGCGGCGGTCATCGAGGCCATGGCGGTTGCGTCCGTCGATGCCTTGCCGAAGAGGTTTCGGGATCATGCGCGTGCCGTGGTGCTCCAGGTCGAGGAGTTCGCGGGAGACGACGTTCTTGCCGACCTGGGGATCGACGACCCGCTCGAGCTGACTGGCCTCTACGACGGCATCCCGCTTACCGAGAGGTCGGTTTCGGACCAGCGCGGGCAGCCGGACGCGATCTGGCTCTTTCGCCGCGCCATCCTGGAAGAGTGGATCGAGCGCGGCAACGTGGCGCTTTCCGACCTGGTGGCGCATGTCGTGGTTCACGAGCTGGCGCATCACTTCGGATGGTCGGACGATGACATCGCGAGCATCGACGAATGGTGGAAGTAGGCGTCTGTCGACGCTTGGCCGGGGCCTCGCGGCGGCAGGCCTGTTCGCGGACTGGCGTGCCAGGCGCCAGAGGATCCGGGTCCCGGCACCCGGAAGCAAGGCGCGCAGGCGCCGTGAAGCATGATGATGGAGCGGGACGCCCGCCTCGCCGATCCCCTGGTCACGTTCGAAGCCGCCATCTCAGGCAAAGGGACGAGGGGCACGCGCCGGGCGTTGGCGGCCAGAGCCTCGAGACAGGGCCGGACAACGGCCGCCACAGCGGCTTGCTCCGTGTGCCGTGCGATCTCCGCCGTTGCTGGCCCGCGTTTGCGAAGCCCTTCCGGAAGACCTTCAATGGCGACCGTCTGACCGATCTTGCCGCGATGCCGAGAGCGGTTGGCGAAGGTCCTGACGACCGCAAACACCTGCACGGCAGGCTTTCCATCACGTGGGTCTCGACGTCTTTCGCCAGCAGGTTGTCTGCAAACCGGGCCACCCGGATCAGAACCGCTTGCAATGGGGGACTTGCATGCATGACAAGACTCAACCGGCCATGCGCGATCCCGACGCCCGGGGCGGGCGTCGGGCAGCGCGGCGCAGGCCGGATCGTCCCCCTCGCATCCCGTTCCTGAGCGCTTCCCTGCGGACGGGCCCCTGCATGCGCTGACGCGGCTTCGCAACGCTTCGAGGCGTTCGGTCCGGGCGTTTCCTGGCGATCTGGTGACATGGTGGTGACACGGGGAAGCTTCCCGGAACCGTTGTGAACAAGGGCGGCGGCGCGGTCCTGCGGCACGGAATTCTCCCTGCCTTGGTGACATGGTGGTGACACAGACAGCGGCCCGCCGGGCCGCCGGGCCGGGGGCCTTCTCCAAGGCGCTGTTTTCAAGCCGTTTTTCCCTGCCCTTCCGGAAAGATCCGTCTCCCCGGTCGCTGAATGGAAATCAGGCATGGAGCGGCGGCGCTGCTGGCCTCCACCGCCCTGATGCTGCCCGGGGCGGCGCTCGCGCAGGGGGTGACGCTGTCGGGCTTCGCGGAGATGGGGGTCGCCGACAACGGCGGGAAGCATCCCGACGGCACGGACGTGGGGGTCGAGTTCCACCAGGACATCGACGTGACGTTCAAGATGACCGGCGAGACGGACCAGGGCGTCATGTTCGGCGCGGCCGTTGACCTTGACGAGAACGCAGGCGCCGTCGGCACGGATGACGCCGGGGTCTCGGCCTATGTCTCGGGCGTCTTCGGACGGATAGAGCTCGGCGACACCGACGGCGGCTTCGACTGGGCGCTTGAGGAGACCGCCGGCCTCGGCTCGCTCGGCGACAACCACGAGCACAAGGCCTGGAGCGGCAACGGCGGTCTCGATGCGGTAAAACCCCGTGACGGCCAGATCCTCAGGTACGACACCGGCAGCCTCCTGGGCGACTTCGCCGTCGGCGTGTCGATGGAGCAGGACACGAGCAGCGTCAAGGGGACGACCGCGGCCCCTCTGGGCAGGGTCAACACGTCCGATGACGGCAGCACCCCCAACGGCACGCCCCGCGCCAATGGCGACGCCTTCGGCATCGGCGGCAAGGGCAGCTTCGACGTCGGCGGCGCCACCCTCGCGGCGGGCGTCGGCTACCAGAGGGACGACCGTGCCGACATCGTGGGCGGCAGCTTCTCGGCCTCCTTCCCCGTGGGAACGGGCAACCTGAAGCTGGTGGGCAACTACTCCGTGATGGACGACGACATGGGGACGACGGTGAATGCCGCGAGCCCGCGTCAGCGCATCGCTGCGGGGCAACCCTTCACCGGAACCGAGAACGAAGGCTTTGCCGACAGCGACGACAAGGAGACCGTCTACACCGGCGTCGGCGCGACCTACACGATGGGTCCCATAGGCCTCCATGCCAACTACGGCAACATGGACGTCGACGGCCCGGACGAGCGGGTCATCAACAGTGACGGCGACGGCCGCGCCGACGGCACCGTGGGCAACGGCAAGGCCATCCACGACGTGGACGGCTTCGGCGTGGCCGCGACCTACGACCTCGGCGGCGGCGCGCAGATCCAGTTCGGCTACGGCAACGCCGACTTCAACAACACGAAGGCCGAAACGAAAGACGACGGCAATATCAGCGCCGTCCAGGACGTCGAGACATGGTCCTTCGGCCTGAAGATGGCGTTCTGAGCCAGGCAGCAACTCACTCAAGGAAGAAAAGGAGGTCTTCGATGACCGGATACAGGAACGTTCTCGCGGCCGGAGCGGCAGGGCTCGCCCTGCTCATGCTCGGCGCCTGCGGAAGCGACAAGACGCCCATGGCGGCGATGACGGACGACGACGATATGGAGTCCATGATGATGGAGGAAGAGGACACCACGCGGGACGGAAGCACTCTGGACAGGGCCAAGATCACCGGGCTCAATCCCGACAATGATGATGATCTGAAGGAGGTTTTCGCCCCGGGGGTCTCTTTTCAGCGAGGAGTGAATCCGCCGGGTGAGGCCGGGACCTTCGGCTGGTGGGCGCGTGACATCGGAACCATCCAAAGCAACAGCATCCTCTCCGGCTCCGCCGCCGACGGGAAGATCGACACCGTCTATTTCTGGACTCCGTCAAACAAGGTTTGCGGCAACCTCCGCAACACCCCCTGCACTCTCGCAGCCCATTATCAGAACAGTGGTGATGAAGCAAAAACCGTCGACTATGTCGGGAGCGCGCTGGGCATTGCCCACGTCGGAGAGGGCGATAAGGCCAAGCGCGGTGCGTTCGAGGCCGATGTCGAACTTGAAGTGATGTTTGCTGCAAATAATGGAGTGGGCAACCTAGTAGGCGGAGGTGTGGAAAATTTCGTCATGGATGGGGACACCGAAGAACTTCTGGGTGATTGGGAAATCTCCAGTCTGAGCGCATTGTTTGGAGATGCAAACAAAGGGGCCTACACCCCGCAGGGTCCCTCTGGCGAGAAGACGGAACCGACAGGCATCACCGGCTGGTTCGATGCTAGCGGCAATCAACTTGGCAGCAGCACGGAAACGGATCGCGCCATCGGCCTCTTCAGCACGACGCCGAAATAGCCCGCCCTTTCCGGCCCCGGCCAGGTGCGCGCGCTTGCCGCAATCCTCTGCCTCGCGCTCGCGGGGCAGGCCCGGGCCGAGCAACCCCCGGCCTCCCCGACCCTCGGGGAGGCCGAAGCCGCGCTCAGGGCCGTCCTGGCCGAGCGCCCGGACCTTCCCCTCCCCCGCCTCGAGCTGGCCCGCATCCACTTCCTCAGGGGCGAGGACCGCCTGGCGCGCGAGCACTTCGAGCGCGTCCTGGCCGCGGACCCGCCCCCGCCCGTGGCCGCCAACATCAACGGCTTCCTCGAACGGATGCGGGCAAGGCGCAGGTGGTCGGCGCACTTCGGCTTCGCGCTCGCCCCCGACACCAACGTGGGCGCGGATTCGGAACGCCGCACCATCGCCACCGAGTGCACCGGCGTCTTCGCGCTCGTCTGCGGCCCCGACGGGGTCGCGACCGGCCGCGTGAACGCCCCGCCGCCCGCGTCCGGGATCGGGCTCAGGCTCTGGGGCGGATGGGAACGTCAGCACCCCGTGAGCGTGCGCGCCCGCCTGCGCTTCGGCGCGGACCTGTCCCGCACGGAGCACGCGGGCAGCCGCTTCGACTCCATGACGCTCTCCGGCCACGCCGGCCCCCGCGTCCTGCTCTCGCCCCGCAGCGAGGCCTCCCTGCTGGCGGTCGCCCGCCGGCACTGGTCGGGGGGCGACCCCGAGCGCCGCGACCTCGGCGCGCGCATCGAGACGCGGCACCGGCTGGACCCGCGCACGTCCCTCAGCCTGCGCCTGTCGCGCCTGGAGCGCAGGCACGACCGCGCCGTCCACGCCGACGGCCCCGTCGCGGACGCCTCCGTCACCCTGGGTCGCGTCTTCACGCCCACGCTGCGCGGGCACGTCACGCTCGGCGCCTCGCGCGAGAGGCCGGAGAGGGCGCGGGGCAGCAGGGGGCGGAGCGTCAATGCGGGCCTGTCCGCGCTCCTGCCGCGGGGCTTCACGGTGGGCGCGAGCCTGGGCGTCCGCCGGACGGATTACGAAGGAACCGACGCCCGCTGCTTCGGCGGCTGCGCGCGCGAGGACGAGACCCGCACGCTGCGGCTCAGCGTCCACCGCCGGGACCTCACGCTGCGGGGCTTCAGCCCCGAGCTGTCCCTGGGCCGCGAGCGGCGGACCTCCACCGCCCAGACGCTCGACTACGAACGCACCTTCGGCAACCTCGCCTTCGTGCGGCCGTTCTGAACGACAGGACCACCATGACAAGGGAGACCGGCACCATGCCAAAGATCATCAAGCCACGACACGCGACGAAGGCCCTGGCCGCCGCGGCCCTCGCCCTCCTGGCGGCCTGCGGAGGCGGCGGAAGCGGGACCGGCGGAGGGGGCGGGGGCAGCGCCGTGGCGCCCGGGGCCGTGGCGGCGACGGGATCCTCGCCGCCGCAGGAAACTGTGGCCGGCGTCTCGGCCAGGGTCGCCGGGATCGTTTCGCGGACCGACTCCGTCGTTGCCTCGACGGTCTTTGGAGAGACCAGCAGTCCGGAGCTCCCGGCGTTCAGGCTCAGGCCCTCCTGCTCCGGAACGGCCTGCACGTACACCAATCGGCAAATCGGCCTCGCCGTGACGGCAGGCCTGGGAAATCTGGACCTGGGCTCTTCGCGCCAGCGCGCCGTCCTGACCAGGCGCGGGATCACGCTTCTTGAAGGCAGCGGGGACGGGACCCGGAGCTACGGGGCATGGATGCGTCACGGCGCGTTCGGGACACTAAGAGCTTGAATCATAATTCAATAATATCAATATGTTAAGAGATTCCAGCCGCCTGGCCCCGCGCCACCCGCCGCATCAGGAACCGGCACGCCGCGAGCTGCGCCCAGGCCAGCGAGCTCTCCAGCGTCCGCTCGAAGTCCTTCGCCAGACGCCGGCACCGCGACATCCACGCGAAGGTCCGCTCCACCACCCAGCGGCGGTACAGGACCGTGAAGCCCCTTGTTTCCCTGGGCCGCTGGACGATCTCGATGACCGGCCCCAGGCCGTGCGCCGCCAGCGCGGCCTCGAGCTTCGGACCCGCGTAGCCGCCGTCCGCCCACAGCTTCGTCACCTGCGGCGCCTTCCCGGCATCGCCAGGATGACGGCCGGCGCCCCGTCCCGGTCCTGCACGTCCGCCCCCGTAGCACCTGGAGCGCGATCGGGAACCCCTCGACGTCCACCGTCAGGTGCCGCTTCCTGCCCTTGACCTTCCTGCCCGCGTCGCAACCCGCCGGCCCGCCCGCCTCCGTCGTCTTCACCGACTGGCTGTCGATCGCGGCCGCCGTCGGCTCGGGGGAACGCCCCGCCTGCGCGCGGCCCAGCGTGCGCAGCGCGTCCAGCATCCGTTCCAGGACGCCGTTGTCGCGCCACGCGCAGGAGTGGTTCTGGACGGTCGCAGAGGGCGGAAAGCACTTGGGAATCGCCCGCCACTGGCATCCCGTGGCCAGCATGTACTGGATCGCGTCGGACGTCTCGCGCAGGTCGGTCGTCCGGCGGCGGCCAAGCTTCGCCGGGGCCGGAAGCAGCGGCTCGACCAGAAGCCATTCCTCGTCGGTCAGGTCGGTTTCATGTCGCTCCGACTTGCGGTCATGCTCTTCGCGGGTGGTCTCGTCCCAGGCCATTGTGTCCTCCTTGTCTGGGTGGAAACTGACAGGGATTTGCCACGTCTGGGGGAGGCCATCCACATTTTAGGTCAAGCTCTAAGAGCTTGACCTAAAATGCCATATATTGAACTATACTGGCATATTTCCGAGATTTCAGCACAACATATAGTGTTTGGTGTGAATTATGATTCAAGCTCTAAGAGGCCGCGAAGTCGGTGAAGGCGTCACGGTGTGGAGCCGCGGCGGCGTCGCAGCCGGCGACCTGACGGGCTCGCGGCCGGGCGGCGGCACGGCGACATGGACCGGCCTGATGACGGGAGCGCCGACCGGCGTGGCGGGACGCAGCGACTTCCTGCAGGGGGACGCCGCCCTGACCTACGACTTCGGCGCGCGGACCCTGGATGCCGCGTTCACCGGCATACGGAACGTCACCAGGAACAGCGCCCATTCCGTCCGGAGCGTCCGGTTCGACGACGTTCCCGTGTCCCCGGGCGGGACGTTCCTGTCCGGAGCGACCGGCAACCGGATCCAGGGCGGGTTCCACGGCCCCGCCCATGCGGAGGCCGCCGGCGTGTTCGAGCAGCAGGGGATCGTGGGCGCCTTCGGGGCCAGGCGGCAAGACTGACGAAACCGCCTGGCCTTTGCCAAGGCCGGGCGGCAAGCGACGCCGACGGCCGCGTGACCGGCCGGACGCGGCTCGTCAGCCCGGCGGGATGGCGGGAAAGCCGCCTGTCCGCGAGGGACAGCCGCCTGCACGGATCGGGGCCATGGCCGCCATGTTCCGGACGACGGCCCGGGCCTGCCCCAGCGCCTCCTGAAGGTTCTCGCCCACCTTGTCGAGGAAGCCCATGGTCGACAGCCATTTCCGGTCCGGGCCTTCCTCGCATGACGGCGGTCATGAGCATGCCGGCCCGCGGGCGCGCCGTGTCCGGATCCGTGCGCAGGCCTCCCGCATGGAACCCGGTTCGCGATTCGCGAAACCGGGCTTGCCAGGGCGATGGGGAGCGGCCTATAGGTTGACCCAAGAAGACGCGGCGGGAGAATCCGGGCGTGGCCCGGTGCCGAAGGAGCATCCGCCCTGGCAAACTCTCAGGCCAAAGGACCGTCGCGTTGCAGAGCTTCTGGAGAGACCCCGGGCACGGGGCGCCGAAGGGATAACGATCTCAGGCAAAAGGACAGAGGGGGCACGTGACGGGCAGCGCGATTGCCCGCGGCGCCCGCCGGTTCGTGCGGGCCGGCTAATGGGAACCGCGATGCCAACCCTGAACCGGACGCAGCTTCACGGCCTTCACTGCGCGCTTGGCGCCAGGATGGTGCCCTTCGCGGGCTACGAGATGCCGTTGCAGTACCCTGACGGCGTGCTCTGGGAGCATCTGCACACGCGGTCATCGGCGGGGCTGTTCGACGTTGGCCACATGGGCCAGGTCCTGGTGTCCGCCGGCTCCGTCCAGGAAGCGCAGCTGGCCCTTGAGACGCTGGTGCCGGTTTCCGTCCTGGGCATTCCCGAGGGGCGGCAGCGGTACGGGTTCCTCACCGGCGAAGCGGGCGGGATCCTTGACGACCTGATGATCGCCAACATGGGCGACGACCTGCTGCTGGTGGTCAACGCGGCGAACAGGGAACGGGACGTCGCGCACCTTTCGGCCCGTCTTGCCGGCTGCGCCGTGACCCCTGTCACCGACCGCGCGCTTCTTGCGCTCCAGGGACCGCGCGCGGAGGCGGCGCTGGCCGCGCTCGTGCCGGGCGTTGCGGACATGCGTTTCATGGACGCAAGCGCCCTGGACTGGGAAGGAACCGGACTCTGGGTGTCGCGGTCGGGCTACACCGGCGAGGACGGCTACGAGATTTCGGTGCCCGCCCGCAGGGCGCGCGCCCTGGCGGAGGCGCTGCTTGCAAGCGAGGCCGTCATCCCGGTCGGGCTTGGCGCCAGGGATTCGCTTCGCCTGGAGGCGGGGCTCTGCCTGCACGGCTCCGACATCGACGCCGCCACGACGCCGGCGGAAGCCGCCCTTGAATGGGCGATCCAGAAGGACAGGCGCCGCGGCGGCGAGCGGGAAGGCGGCTTTCCGGGCGCGTCGCGCATCCTGGCGGAGCTGGAGGCCGGGGCGCCGCGGCGCCGGGTGGGAATCCTGCCGGACGGGCGCGCGCCGGTCCGCGCCGGTGCGCGGATCTTCCGGAAGGGCTCGGACGACGTGGCCGGCGAGGTCACGTCGGGAGGATTCGGCCCTTCGCTCGGACGGCCCGTCTCCATGGGCTACGTGGAAACCGGGCTTTCCGCCGTCGGAACCGTGCTGGAAGCCGAGGTCAGGGGCAGGAGGATGCCCGTGACCGTGGCCGGCATGCCGTTCCGCCCCACAAACTTCAGGCGATGAGGAATGACGACATGAAATACACCAAGGAACATGAATGGCTCCGCGTTGACGGCGACCTGGTCGTGGTCGGGATAACCGACCATGCGGCGGAGCAGCTCGGCGACGTGGTGTTCGTCGAACTCCCCGAGGCGGGAACGCGGGTGGCGACGGGCGACGACGCCGTCGTCATCGAAAGCGTCAAGGCCGCCTCCGACATCGCGGCGCCGCTCGACGGCGAGATCGTGGAGGTGAACGACGCGCTGGCCGACACCCCCGGACTCGTCAACGCGGATCCCCTCGGCGCCGCATGGTTCATGAAGATGAAGGTGGACGATCCGGGCCGGCTCGACGGGTTCATGAACGAGGACGAGTACAAGGACATGATCGACTAGGGCCGCGGCCCGGAAGGACCCGGCAAGGTCCGCGCCGGACGCGCCTTGCCCGCATGGAGGCCGGGATGCCATTCAAGCCAACCGAATACCAGCCGTACGACTTCGCCAACCGGCGCCACATCGGCCCGTCGCCAGGAGAGATGGAGGCCATGCTGTCGGAAGTCGGCGCTGCGTCGCTTGACGAGCTGATTGACCAGACCTTGCCGCGGTCGATTCGGCAGGAAGGGCCGCTCGACTTCGAGCCGGCCCTTTCCGAGTGGGAGCTTCTCGGGCGGATGCGCGAGATTGCCGGGAGCAACGATGCGTTCACGACGCTGATCGGGCAGGGCTACTACGGCACGGTCACGCCGCCCGCGATCCAGCGAAACGTCTTCGAGAACCCGGCATGGTACACCGCCTACACGCCCTACCAGCCCGAAATCTCCCAGGGACGGCTCGAGGCGCTTCTCAACTACCAGACCATGGTGTGCGACCTGACAGGCCTCGACATCGCCAACGCCTCGCTTCTCGACGAGGCCACCGCGGCGGCCGAGGCGATGACGATGGCGCGGCATGTCGCGAGATCGAAGGCCGGCGCCTTCTTCATCGACGAGAACTGCCACCCGCAGAACATTGCGGTCATGCAGACCAGGGCCGCCCCGCTCGGCATCGAGTGCATCGTCGGCGCGCCCGGCGACATGGAGGCCGAAAGGGTCTTCGCCGCGATCTTCCAGTATCCCGGCACCTACGGGCATGTCCGCGATCCCTCCCGCGAGATCGCGGCGCTGCGCGAGGCCGGGGGCGTGGGCATCGTGATCGCCGACCCGCTGGCGCTGACGCTTCTGAAGGAGCCGGGCGCGATGGGGGCGGGCATCGCCGTCGGCTCGACGCAGCGGTTCGGCGTGCCCATGGGCTTCGGCGGGCCGCATGCGGCCTACATGGCTTGCCGGGAGCCGTTCAAGCGCGCCATGCCCGGCCGGCTCGTGGGCGTGTCCGTCGATGCGCGCGGCGGACGCGCCTACCGGCTGGCGCTGCAGACGCGCGAGCAGCACATCCGTCGCGAGAGGGCCACGTCGAACGTCTGCACCGCGCAGGCGCTGCTCGCCGTCATGGCAGGCTTCTACGCGATCTTTCACGGACCCGAGGGCCTGAAGGCCATTGCGCAGCGCATACACCGCAACGCCGCGCGGCTGGCGGCGGGTCTCGAGGCGGGCGGCTTTGAGGTCGCGCCCGAGGCGTTCTTCGACACGGTCACCGTCGATGCGGGCGAACGGCAGGCCGCGATTCTCGAATCCGGGCGCGGCGAAAGGATCAATTTCCGAAAGGTCGGGACGACCGGGATCGGCGTCTCGCTGGACGAGACCGTCGGCACGCCGGTGCTCGAAGCGGTTTGGCGCGCCTTTGGCCTCGAGCGACGCCCGGAAGATTTCGAGGCGGGTCACGTGCGGTTTCCCGAGGAGTGCGTCCGCACCTCGGACTACCTGACCCATCCCGTCTTCCGCATGAACCGTGCCGAAACCGAGCTGACGCGGTACATGCGCCGCCTGGCTGACCGCGATCTTGCGCTGGACCGCGCGATGATCCCGCTCGGCAGCTGCACCATGAAGCTCAACGCCGCCGCCGAGCTGATGCCGGTGAGCTGGGCCGGGTTCGCCGACATTCATCCCTTCGCGCCCGCCGAGCAGGTCGAGGGCTATGTCGGGATGATCGAGGACCTAGGCGCGCGGCTCTGCCAGATCACGGGCTACGACGCCATGTCCATGCAACCCAATTCCGGCGCGCAAGGCGAATATGCAGGCCTGCTCACCATCCTGGCCTATCACGCTTCCCGTGGCGATGGGCAGAGAAGGGTCTGCCTGATCCCCGGGTCCGCGCACGGCACGAATCCTGCAAGCGCACGGATGTGCGGCATGGACGTGGTCGTCGTGAAGTCGCTCGAGGACGGCGGCATCGACCTTGCCGACTTCCGGGCGCAGGCCGAGGCGGCAGGCGACCGGCTTGCGGCCTGCATGATCACCTACCCCTCGACCCACGGCGTGTTCGAGGAATCGGTCCGGGAGGTCTGCCGGATCACCCACGAGCATGGCGGTCAGGTGTACATGGACGGCGCGAATCTCAACGCGATGGTCGGCCTTGCGAAGCCCGGGGAGATCGGCGGCGACGTGAGCCACCTGAACCTGCACAAGACCTTCTGCATCCCCCATGGGGGCGGAGGCCCCGGCATGGGGCCGATCGGCGTCCGCGCCCATCTGGCGGCGTTCCTGCCCGGCCATCCGCACGCGGGCGGGAGCACCGGTCCGGTTTCGGGCGCGCCCTACGGTTCGGCCGGCATTCTCGCCATCTCCCATGCCTACCTGCTGATGATGGGCAGCGAAGGGCTGACGCAGGCGACGCGGGTCGCGATACTCAACGCGAACTATGTCGCGAAGCGTCTCGAGGGCGCGTTCAACGTCCTCTACAGGGGCGACCGGGGGCGCGTGGCGCATGAATGCATTCTCGACGCGCGGCCGTTCGCCCAGAGCGCAGGCGTGACCGTGGACGACATCGCCAAGCGCCTGGTCGACAACGGGTTCCATCCGCCGACGATGAGCTGGCCGGTGGCCGGCACGCTGATGGTCGAGCCGACCGAGTCCGAGACCAAGGCGGAGCTCGACCGCTTCTGCGACGCCATGCTGGAAATCCGTCAGGAGGTCCGTGACATCGAGGAGGGACGGATCGAGTCGGCGAGCAGCCCCTTGAAGCGCGCGCCTCACACGGTCGAGGACCTTGTCGGTGAATGGGACCGGCCTTATTCGCGCGAGACCGGCTGCTATCCGGCCGGCGCCTTTCGTGTCGACAAGTACTGGCCTCCGGTCAATCGGGTCGACAACGTCCGGGGCGACAGGCATCTGGTCTGCACCCGCACGCAGACGGATGATCCGGAGACCCGCGCCCGGGCTGCGGCAGGCGCGCCCGTGCCTTGATGTCGAAGCCGGACCGGCTTGCAGGCCGCGCCGCCATGTCACCCGTCGAAGGAGCGCGGCCGGCGCCTCCCGCGCGGCATGCCGGGCAACGGTTGGCGCTGCGGTCGCTGCCGGCTTCGGGGTTCCTGGAAGGCGGAGGTCGGCAGTCCCGGCATGCCTGTCCCGTGCCTGCCCTCGCCCGGGAACAGCCCTGTCCCGAAGATGCCCGCCGGACCGATGGCGGCCTGCCAATGCGCCCGTCTGCATGCATCGGCCCTGGTCCGGGTCTCGGTCTTGCAAGAGCCCGACCCGCACGGCCGGACCGCAGCACGCGCAATCGGCGCAATCGCGGGCGGCTTGACAAGTCATCTCGCGTTCGGCAGACGCGATGCCGTTGGGGCCGTAGCTCAGTCGGGAGAGCGCGTCGTTCGCAATGACGAGGTCAGGGGTTCGATTCCCCTCGGCTCCACCACGTGATCCAGCAACGCACGATTCACGACAATGCCTTCTTGAACGGGCAGGCCTTGCCGAGATCCCCGGCGAATTCGCTTCCTGCCCGGGGCGAAGCGGGACCAGTCAAGAACCGGAATCACGGACGCGCTCCCACCCTGGCTGGCCCAGCAGGCATGCAGGTCGCCGCACGGCCAATGCGAGACGCCGCCGTCCGCGTCGGGCGCACTGCCTGAAGGGAGCGGCCAGGGTTCCGGCTGCGGCTGCAAGCGGCCGCGGCAGGCAGGCTTCCGCCCGACCTTCCCGCGATCCGGAGCCGCCGTCAGCCATCGCGGTCCAGCGCGCTCTCGTGCCACTTGCGCAGCATCATGTGGCTGATCGCCGAGGTGATCGCGAAAATCGCGATGCCGAGCGCCGAAATCAGGATCAGCGCCGCATAGAGGCGTCCGAAGTTGAAGCGGTACGACGCTTCGAGCAGCGTCGATGCGAGACCGAGGCCCGTGCCCGCCCGGCCGATCACGAACTCCGCGACCACGGCGCCGATCAGGGCCAGCCCTCCGGCAATCCTCAGCCCGCCGAGGAAGTAGGGCAATGCTGACGGCGCGGCCAGGTAGCGGAGTCTCTGCCAGCGCGTGGCGCCGTAGATGGTGAACAGGTCGTGCAGGTTGTGGTCGGCCGACTTCAGGCCGGTCGCCGTGTTGGAGAGAATCGGGAAGAAGGCCACGAGCCAGGCGCAGAGCAGGGCCGCGACGAAGGCGCTGTCCACGTATATCTGCAGCAGCGGGGCGATGGCGACGACCGGCGTGACCTGAAAGATGACGGCATAGGGGAAGAAGCTCATTTCCGCCCATCGCGACTGGGTGAAGGCCACGGCAAGGGCGACGCCGCCCGTCACGGCAAGGAACAGGGCCAGGATCGTCAGGCGCGACGTGGCCAGCATTGCCGGCCAGAGCAGGGCCCAGTCGTCGATGATCGACTTGCCGACGGGAACCGGGCCCGGCAGCACGTAGTGGGGAATGCCGCCCAGGGTCACGTAGAGGTGCCAGGCAAGCAGGCTGAGCGCCATGACAAGGCCGGGAAGCGTCCACCTGGCGATTCGGTTGACCTGATCGCGCCGCGCGGCAAGCGCTTCCTCCCTGTCCATCGCCGGAGCCGTGCCGTCGGGCGGGGTCATGGGGCGGCTTCCATGGCGGCCCCAAGCGCCTCCGACACGGACCTGGCATGGGCTGCATATTCGTTCGAGGTGCGGAAGCCGGCATGGCGGGGGTAGGGCGTGTCCACCCCGAGCTCGCACACGACCCGTCCGGGCCGCGCGGCCATGACGACGATGCGGTTCGACAGGAAGACGCTTTCGAAGACCGAATGGGTGACGAACACCACCGTGCAGCCGATCGCGGCCTTCATTTCGAGCAGGTCGTCGTTCAGCTTGAAGCGGGTGATCTCGTCGAGCGCCGCGAAGGGCTCGTCCAGCAGGATCAGCCGAGGCCGCGTGACCATGGCGCGGGCGATTGAGACGCGCATCTTCATGCCGCCGGAAAGCTCGCGCGGGTACGCGTCGCCGAATTCGGCAAGGCCCACAAGCTCGAGCGCCGGCTCGATGTCGCGCAGCGTGTCCGCAAAGCTCCGTCCGCGAAGTCGGTACGGCAGCCAGACGTTCTGCGACACGGTCAGCCATGGCATGAGCGTCGCTTCCTGGAACACGATGCCCAGATCGCCGGCACCCCTTGCGCCGCTCCATTCGAGCCGGCCGCTGGTCGGACGGATCAGCCCGGCAATCAGCCTGACGGCGGTCGACTTCCCGCAGCCCGACGGGCCGAGCAGGGACAGGAAGTCGCCTCTGTCCACGGCCAGGCTCAGGTCCTTCAGCGCCACGGTCCTGCCGCCGAAGGTCTTTCCGACGCGGGACATGGTCAGGAGCGGCTTGCGTCCGTCTGTCGCCGTCATGCGGGTCTCCGCCGCAGGGTCACCTCTTCAGTTCGATGCCGACGCCCTTGCCCGTGAAGCTCGTGTCGTATGCAGACGACCAGTCGATGTCGCCGTCGATCACGCCGGCGGCGACCATCTTGTCGAAGAAGTCCCTGACCTTGGCATCCGTTATGACGCCTATGCCCATGGTCTCCGAATCGCCGGAATCGACGATGCCGTGCTCCTTCATCTTCTCGATGGCGTACGCGATCTTGTCCGGCGACATTTCCGGGTTCGCCTCCTGGATCAGCGCGTTGGCGGCGGACGCGTCGCCATAGAGGTACGAGTACCACCCCTTGATGGAGCCGTCGACGAAACACGCCACCACTTCGGGCCGTTCGGCGATGTCTTCGGCCATGGTCTCGATGGTCGTGGCGTACGTGGAATAGCCAGCGTCCGCGATCAGGAAGACGTTCGGCGTGAAGCCGCCCGCGCTTTCGACAAGGTAGGGCTCGGACGAGAGGTAGCCCTGCATCCCCTTGCGCCTGTCGGCAAGAAACGGCGCCGGGTTGAAGGTGTAGGTTTTGCGCTGCTCGGCGGTGAAGCCGTGGGTCGCCATCATCCACTGGTAGAAGCTCTGGTACCCGTTGTCGCCGATCAGGAGCGTGAGATCCTTGAGCTCGTCCCAGCTTTCCGCCTCGCCGGGATGCGCGAGGATGACTTGCGGATGCTTCTGGAAGATGGCCGCAACTGCAACCACGGGCACGTTCTCCTTCGCCGCCGCGAACGCCTGCAGCAGGTCGCCGCCCATGTGGAAGTCGATTCTGCCCGCAAGCATCAGCGCGCGGTTGTTGACCTGCGGCCCTCCCGGCACGATCGTGACCTTGAGTCCGCACTCTTCGTAGGTGCCGTCGGCGACGGCCTGGTAGAAGCCGCCGTGCTCGGCCTGGGCAACCCAGTTGGTGCCGAAGCTGACTTCCGTGAGGTGGTCGTCCGCAAGGGCCGCGCCGGACCATGCCAGGGCGGCCGTCGTGCAGGCGAGTGAAATTTTCGACATCATCGTCTCCAGTCTGCTGGTGCCTGGTTCCCGGCCCGGCGGGACGGGAACGCCGTCCGGCCAGGCGAGGCGCTTGCCCGCCCGCGTGCGGCAGCGGAACCAATAGCCGCACTTGCCTGATTCGCACAGCGCATAGGCGTCGCCAACCGCCCGAGCACCGGAACTTTCCGGACGCATGCCGCGAGAGACCCGGGCGGAACGGCGCAGGTCGCATGACCGCGCGCGGCCGTCCGGCGCCCGAGAGGGCCGTCAGTGCGCGGGGCGAAGGCCCCCCCGGCGAGGCCGCGTTCGAACGGGCCGGGGCGGCGTCGCGCCTGCCGAAGGCCGGTGCGCGCGGACCGGCAGGGCGCGCCCGCCCGGGACCGGGCGGGTCGCTCCCTCCCCGTTGCGGCGATCACGGATGTCCCGGAAGCGCCCGGCGGCCGGTCAGCGTGCCGGGTCGCGACCGTTACCTGCGAGCCGTCCGAGGATGTGCCCGAGGTTCGTCGTCAGGGGGTCGCCGGCTGCGCTGGGCGCGCTCGAGGCCTGGCTGCGCAGGAAGGGATCCCTTGCGCACGGCCCTGATGCCCTGGATTCACATCGGTCCGGCGGCTTCGCCGCCGCCGCGGTCGCGCTTCAGCAAGGCTTCGCGAATGGCGATGAACGTTGTTGCGGCGACGATCAGGCAGCCTCCCAGGATGACCCAGACGTCGATGCCCTCTTGGAACACGAAGAACCCGATGAGCACCGACCAGACAAGCGGCAGGAAGGAAACCGGCTGGGTCACGCTCAGCGGCGCGACGGCAAACGACCTCGTCATCGTGTAGTGGCCGCAGGTCGCGAGGCAGGCAATCAGCATTGTCCAGGCAATCTCGCCGGGGGTTGGCCAGCGCCAGACCGCGATCGCAAGCGGGAGGAGAAAGATCGTCACGACGACCGACATCATCGCGACGATCACCGAGGCCGGAAGTTCGGCCGCCATTCGCTTTGCAAAGAGGTAGCTGCCGGCGAGGCACATTGCCACGAGCATCATGGCGACATGCCCGTCGGAGAGCTCCCGCACCCCGGGCCTGAGGATGAGCAAGGCGCCGAGGAACGCGACCGCGACCGCCACCAGGCGGCGGACCGCCAGGCTCTCGCCCAGGAACAGGGCGGCTCCGAGCGTCACGTAGACCGGGACCAGGTTGTTCATTGCCGTGACCTCGGCAATGGTTATCCGGGTCATGGCGTGGAACCAGAGGCAGACGCCGAGCGCATGGACGGCGCCGCGCAGCCCGATGAGCCGCCACTGCCTCGGGCTGATGCGCGTCCTGAACAGCGTTCCCGCCGTCGGGGCCAGGAAGGCCAGGCCGAAGGCGAACCGCAGGAACGCGGACTCGGCGGCGGGAAGGTCCGCCGCGCCGTGCTTGACCGCTGCCGTCACCCCGACGAAGAGAATGCCGGTCAGGACCATCCACGCCACGCCCTGAAGGTGTCGCTGCGGGCTTTCGGAAGCGCGCGCGGTGTCGGCCATTACCGCGCGAATTTCTTGTGCTTGATGCGCTTCGGCTCCACGGCGCCCGGGCCCAGCCGGCGTTTCTTGTCTTCCTCGTAGTCCGCGAAGTTCCCTTCGAACCACTCGACGTGCGCCTCTCCTTCGAAGGCGAGCATGTGCGTGCAGATCCGGTCGAGGAAGAACCGGTCGTGGGAGATGATGACAGCGCATCCGGCAAAGTCTGCGAGGGCGTCCTCCAGGGCTCTCAGCGTCTCCACGTCGAGGTCGTTGGTCGGCTCGTCCAGAAGCAGGACGTTGCCGCCGGCCTTCAGGAGCTTTGCCATGTGGACGCGGTTGCGCTCGCCTCCCGAGAGCGTCCCGACCTTCTTTTGCTGGTCTCCTCCCCGGAAATTGAAGGCCGAACAGTAGGCGCGGCTGTGCAGCCGGGCGTCGCCGAGCTCGATGGTCTCGGCGCGCGACGAGATTTCCTCCCAGACGGTCGCGCCTGCGTCCAGGTCGTCCCGGGACTGGTCGACGTAGGCAAGCCTCACCGTGTCGCCGAGCTCGACGCTGCCGCTGTCAGGCTCCTCCTGGCCCGTGAGCAGCCGGAAGAGGGTGGTCTTTCCGGCCCCGTTCGGGCCGATGACGCCGACGATTCCCCCCGGCGGCAGGCTGAAGGACAGGTCCTCGATCAGGAGCTTCTCGCCCATGGCCTTGCTCAGGCCTTCCGCCTCGATCACCTTCGACCCGAGACGCGGGCCGTTCGGTATGATGATCCGGGCTTGCGAGAGCCTTTCGCTCTCGGAGCGCGCCGCGAGTTCGTCATAGGCCCTTACCCTGGCCTTCTGCTTTGCGTGGCGCGCCTTCGCGCCCTGGCGGATCCATTCGAGTTCGCGTTCGAGGGTCTTCTGGTGCGCACGGTCCTCCCGGGCCTCCTGCTCCAGGCGCCTTGCCTTCTGTGCGAGCCAGGCCGAGTAGTTGCCCTCGTAGGGAATGCCGCGCCCGCGGTCGAGCTCGAGGATCCATCCGGTGATTTCGTCCAGGAAGTAGCGGTCGTGGGTGACGATGAGGCAGGTGCCCTTGTAGGCAATGAGATGCCGTTGCAGCCATGCGACGGTCTCGGCGTCGAGATGGTTGGTCGGCTCGTCAAGCAGGAGCATGTCGGGCGCCTCGAGGAGGAGACGGCAGATCGCGACGCGACGCCTCTCCCCGCCGGAGAGCGAATCTGCCTTCGCGTCGTCCGCCGGGCAGCGCAGGGCCTCCATGGCGACATCGACCCGGGCGTCGAGATCCCACAGGTTCCGGGCGTCTATCTCGTCCTGCAGCCTGGCCATTTCCTCGGCCGTTTCGTCCGAGTAGTTCATTGCGAGTTCGTTGAACCGGTCGAGCCTGGCCTTGCTCTCGGCAACCCCCAGCATCACGTTCTCGCGGACGCTGAGGGCGTCTTCCAGCCGAGGCTCCTGCGGCAGGTAGCCGACCCGGATGCCTTCGGCGGCCCAGGCTTCTCCAGTGAAGTCCTTGTCGAGTCCCGCCATGATTCGCATCAGGGTCGACTTGCCCGCGCCGTTGACGCCAACGACGCCGATCTTGACGCCCGGGAGAAAGGAAAGGCGGATGTTCTCGAGGCATTTCCGGTTGCCCGGAAGCGCCTTGGACACCTCGTCCATGTGATAGACGAACTGCTGGGCTTTCATCTGGCTGCGCTCCGTTCGGCGTGTCAGAGGATGTATCCCGGCGGCCGAGGTGACGCAATTGGCGCCTGCCGGGCCAGGCGGGCCCGGATCTGCAGGTGGATGCAGCCGGATCCTGCGGGCTGCGCCGACACGGCAGGAGATTGCGGCGTCTCGGCGCTTCGGCCCGGACTGTCTGTCCCGGCAACTGGCCCGGCCGTGTCCCCGGTCCTGATGGCACTCATGCCGGGCAGGCGCCCTTGCATCCTCGCCATGTGGCCGCATTGGCGGCATTCCTGCGACAGGACGCTCCCGGATCCGGGGATGGAACATGCCTGTGCAACGCTCCGCGCGTCGGACGTGGTTCCCGACGGCCAGAACCGGCCTGTGGGCGAGGAGGTCTTCCCGGCCCTCGAAGCGCTCGCCCGCAGGCGCCTCGAGGCAGGAAGAGGACGGTGCGGACACGGCTCTCCTGGCTCGGCCACGATGCATCATGCGCACAGGTGCCTTCCCGCCCCGGTCGGCAATCCGGGGCCGCGCTCTCTCCCGCAGGGCTGACGGAGGCGGCTTCCGGGCCCGGTCCGCGGCCGGACCGCCTGTCCGGCCCCGCCCGCGCCAAGGCCGGGACCTCTGCGCGCCATGCCCGACAGTGCATCGGCGACCGGACGCCGAGCGGAGAACGGCCGCGAGCCTCGGGCGATCGCGCACGGCGCGTCTGGCGCGTGCGCGCCTCCGGCTGGCGCAGGTCGCCCGTCATTGCCCCGGGGGCGACCCCCGGGCGGCTCCGCTATCGCCGAAACCTGTCGAGGAGCTTCTGCAGCGCAGGGCGTTCGTCGCCGTCATCCGGAGATGCGGCGGCCCGCCCTGGCTGAAGCGACGCGGCATCAGGCCTTCCTGCCGGACTTGCCGTTCGGCGAGCTGCTGCGTCGCGGAACCTGTCGATGTCGTCCTTGGCCAGGAATGGCGCGCCGTCGGAGATCCCGGCCATGACATCCTCGAGCCAGGCCTGATCTGCCTTGGAGAAGTCTCTCAGGACATGGAACTGCACGGCATCCTTCCGGCCGGGATGTCCGACGCCGATCCGGACGCGCCGGTAGTTGTTGCCAAGATGGGCATCGATCGAGCGCAGGCCATTGTGACCGGCGTGACCGCCGCCCTGCTTCACGCGCATCTTTCCGGGCGCCAGGTCGATCTCGTCATGAAAAACGACGACGTCTTCTGGCGCCAGCTTGTGGAAGCGCCGGGCTGCGCCAACCGCTCGGCCGGATTCGTTCATGAACGTCTCGGGCTTCAGCAGCATGATCCTGTCGGATCCCAGTCGCCCGTCACTGACCTGCCCCTGGAACTTCGATCTCCACCCGCCGAAGCCGTGGTCTGCGGCAATCCTGTCCACCGCCATGTAGCCGGCATTGTGCCGGTTCCCGGCGTACCTGGCTCCGGGATTGCCAAGCCCGACGAAGAGTTTCATGAACCCGTCCTGATCCGCCGGCAGGCGCCGCAAGAGACACGTCTGCCAATGCACCCCGCACTTGCCGTCACCCGTTATCATGGTCCGGGCATGGACGGGAACCCCGGCAAGACGGTCGTGCTGGCCGGCGCCTTCCGCGACGGGGCGGGGTCAGGACGCGATGCGACCTGAACGAAGCGTCCGCGCCGAAGGGCTTCCGGCGCAATCCGGACAGGTTTCGCGGCTTCTGCAATGCCAGGCGCGGGAACGCAGCCGGCGCGAGGCCGAACGCGGCGCGTTCCGCGCCTGCGAGGCTTGAGCGGGAGCGCCCGGGCGAGGCCGCGGTCGCTGCGCAAGACGCCGGCGCGCTTCACGAGGGGCCGGGTCCAGCCGGCGGCAGGCTTCGTCAGCGAGGCGGGAAGGGCCGGCGCGCGCGGTCGAGACCGACCCGGCGCCCCCGGAAGTCCCGGGGCTCCTCCAGGAGAGATCCGAGCTGCCTGCGGCGCGAAGCGCGTCCCTGCGGGCCGCGCGTCTCCTGAATCCGTGAACGCGGCCGGGCCTACCGTCCCGCGCCGCCTGCCGGCTGGCCGCGCGCGTTGTCGACCGGAACCGCGATCACGATCTCGCCGGCGACCTCGAAGACCAGCGTCAGCGGCACGGCCTGGCCGTCGACGAGCTCCTGCGTCACGCCCATCAGCATGACGTGGTCGCCGCCGCGCGACAGCGCGTGCGCGCCGCCGGCCGGGATCGGAATGCCTCCTTCGACCTCCTGCATCCTCATGATGCCGCCGTCGTCGACATGCGTGTGGATCTGGACCGTTGCGGCGGCGGGGGACCTCGCGGCGACCAGGCGGTCGGCGGACGTGCCGGCGTTCCGGATCGTCATGAATGCCGCGCCGGCCGGCGCTCCGGGGCGCGAGGCGCGCGCGTACGGGTCGATGATCTCTATGTCTCCGGCAAGCGACGGGCCGCCCGGGAGAAGCCCCAGGACGGCGAGGAAGGCGAATGAAGTCCGCACGGCCATCCCGAAGCGGCATAGATCCGGTCGTGCGCGCAATCAAGCCTGCCGCCCGGGTCCATGCCGGACTTTCCCTTGAGGCCGCATGCCGCAGCCGGGAACCGGATCGGGGGCGGCTGAAGCGTTGCCCGCCATCTCGGTCCGGAAGGGGACGGGTACATCGAGGCGAAGGCCGTCCCCCGGACAGCCCGGGCCCGGTCGACGCGGACGCTGCGCTGACCGGGGTGCGGCTGGCGGAGATGCAGTGCAGGGGGGCGATCTGCCGTGGGATGACGGCGCGGGCGGATGCCGATGTCCCGGCCTGGCCGGAGCGGCAAGGCGATGGAGGTCAATCCCGGATGGACGCCATTCCGCGAAAGGCAATGCCGTGAGGGCCGCAGGGCGACGGAGACGACGGCGCATCGCCGGCATGGCCGGGAGCGCTCTTGCCCGCCGGGACGGAGCGCCCTTGGGTTCGCGGATTGCGCCGCGCAGGGGCGTCGTTCGGCGCGGCGTCCGGCCATCGGCCGGTCCCTTGGCGAATCGGGGCGCTGTCCCTGCCCTGGCGACGCATGTCGTGCAGTCCCGTCGGCGTGTTCCGGCCTGCGCGTTGCCCTGGCATGCCGGAACCGCGTGCCGAACGGGACCTGCTCGCGGCAAGCCATTGCGCCCCGGCGCGTCTCCGCCGTAAGTAGCGCCGGGTGCAACGCGGGCGAGGGACGATGCCCATTCTCGTCATGAAGTTCGGCGGAACGTCCGTCGCCTCGCCGGAACGGATCCGGCATGCCGCGGGCCTCGTGCGCCGCGAGGTCGGGAAGGGGCGCGAGGTGATCGTCATCGTCTCGGCGATGTCGGGAAAGACGAACGAGCTGGTCGGCTGGGTGGAGGAGACGTCGCGCCTCTACGATGCGCGTGAATACGACGCCGTGGTCTCCTCGGGCGAGCAGGTCACCGCCGGTCTCATGGCGCTGACCCTGCAGGAGAACGGGATCCCGGCGCGGTCGTGGGCCGGCTGGCAGGTGCCCGTGCGGACCGACAGCGCCCATGCCGCGGCGCGCATCGAGGCCATCGAGACCGCGAACGTCATGGCCAAGTTCGCCGAGGGCATGAAGGTCGCGGTCGTCGCCGGATTCCAGGGCGTCTCCTCCGAGGGCCGCGTCACGACCCTCGGCCGCGGCGGCTCGGACACCACGGCGGTCGCGTTTGCCGCCGCCTTCGGAGCCGAGCGATGCGACATCTACACGGACGTTGACGGGGTCTGCACGACTGATCCGCGGATCGCGCCGAAGGCGCGCAAGCTGGACCGGATCGCGTTCGAGGAGATGCTCGAGCTTGCCTCGCTCGGCGCGCGCGTGCTTCAGACCCGCTCGGTCGAGCTCGCGATGCGCAACAACGTGCGCCTGCGCGTCCTGCCGACCTTCGGGGAAAACGGCGGCAATGCCGGCACGCTCGTCTGTGCCGAGGAGGACATCATGGAAAAGAACGTGGTCGCCGGCATCGCCTTCAGCCGCGACGAGGCGCAAATGACGCTGCTTTCGGTCGCTGACCGGCCCGGAATCGCCGCCGCGATCTTCGGCCCGCTGGCGGCCGCCGGGGTGAACGTGGACATGATCGTCCAGAACGTTTCCGAGGACGGGCGCACGGCCGTGACGTTCTCGCTGCCGGTGAGCCAGGCTGCGCGCGCCCGGCAGGCGATGGAAGAGGTCAGGGCCTCGGGCGAGCTCAGCTACGGCCGGCTCGTGACCGAAGAGGGCCTGGCCAAGGTTTCCGTCGTGGGAATCGGCATGCGCAGCCATGCCGGCGTCGCGTCGCGCATGTTCGCCGCGCTTCGCGACGAGAGCATAAACATCAAGGTCATCTCGACCTCGGAGATCAAGATTTCCGTCCTGATCGAACGGAAGTACCTGGAGCTTGCCGTGCAGGCGCTGCACGAGGCGTTCGGGCTTTCCGACGCCGCGTGAACCGGCCCCGGGACCGGACGTGCGGGACTGCAGGCCGAACCCCGGATTCCCCCCGGAGCGCCCGCGCGCGCCGTGACGCCGGGCCGGGCGGCGCAGCCCGTTCACGCCCGCGATCTGCATTTGCCGTTTTTCTTGCCCTGCAACTGTGGTCTACTCGGCCGTGGCGGCGGCGATGCCGCCACGGCGGGGCGAAGGCGACTTCATGGTGCAGCAGTCCGAGACCGGAAGCCGCAAGCTCTTGCGCCGCCTGCGGGATTCCCTTGCCGAGGACGGTGCCGGACAGGCGCGGCTCGATCATGTCACCAGCATAATTTCCGAGGAAATGCAGTCGGAAGTCTGCTCGATCTACCTGTTTCTCGACTCCGACACGCTCGAGCTCTGCGCTTCCATCGGCCTCAGGAAGGACGCGGTCCACAAGACCCGGATGCGGCTTGGCGAAGGCCTCGTCGGCCGCGTGGCCCGCGACGGCGTCGTCGTCAACGCGGCCGACGCGCCCTCCGCCAAGGGTTTCCGCTTCATGCCCGAGACCGGGGAAGAGGTCTTTTCCTCCTTCTGCGGCGTGCCGATCCAGCGTCTCGGGGACCGCCTGGGCGTTCTCGTGGTCCAGTCCCGGGAGGCGCGGGCGTTTTCCGACGACGAGGTGTACGCGCTCGAGGTCGTGGCGATGGTCCTCGCGGAAATGACGGAGCTCGGCGCGTTCGTCGGCGAAGGCGAGGCGCTTCGCGCGCTTCACACGAGGCCCATGCAGTTCCGGGGCCAGGTCGGGCAGGAAGGCGTTGCCGAGGGGCATGTCTGCCTGCACGAGCCGCGCGTCGTGGTCACCAGCCCCGTCGCCGACGACCCCGAACGGGAGACCGGACGGCTTCGCGAGGCCGTTGACAGGCTGCGCGTGTCCGTCGACGACATGCTGGAATCCGTCGGCCAGGACACCGCGGACAAGGACCAGGCCGAGGTGCTGGAGGCGTACCGGCTCTTCGCCAACTCGCGGTCGTGGCTGAAGCGCATGGAGGCCGACATCGCCGCCGGGCTTTCCGCCGAAGCGGCCGTCGAAAAGGAGCAGTCCGCTGCCCGGGGGCGCCTGGGCCGGTCTCCCGACGCCTATCTTCGCGAGCGGCTGCAGGATCTCGACGACCTCTCGAACCGGCTCCTGCGCATCCTGACCGGACAGGGGGGCGATCCGGCGGCCCAGATGCCGGACGACGCGGTGCTCGTGGCGCGCAGCATCGGGCCGGCCGAACTGCTCGACTACGGGCGAGGCAGGCTGAAAGGCATCGTGCTTGAACAGGGCTCGGTCGGCAGCCATGCGGCAGTCATTGCGCGGGCCTGGGCGATTCCCCTGATCGTTCATGCAGGCCGCGACATCACCCTGGAAGCGCTGAACGGCGACCACGTGATGATCGACGGGGACCAGGGCCTCGTTCATCTCCGGCCCGACGAGTCCGTGATTTCGGCGTTCCGTGACAAGGCTGCGATGCGGGCGAAGGCGCAGGAGCGCTACGCGGACCTCAGGAAGCTTCCCGCGGAGTCCAGGGACGGAACACGGGTCTCGCTCTACATGAACGCCGGCCTGATCGCCGAACTGCCGTCGCTCAAGGGCTCGGGAGCGGAGGGCGTGGGGCTCTTTCGGACGGAGCTCCAGTTCCTTGCGCGCTCAAGCGTCCCCCAGCGCGCCGAGCTTGCCGGCGTCTATTCCCGCGTTCTGGACTCGGCGGGGGGCAGGCGCGTCGTGTTTCGCACGCTGGACATCGGTTCCGACAAGATGCTGCCCTACATGAAACGCGAGGACGAGCCGAATCCGGCGCTTGGCTGGCGGGCGATCAGGGTCGCGCTCGACAGGAAGGGCGTCATGCGGATGCAGCTTCAGGCCCTGGTCCGCGCCGCGGCCGGCCGGCCCTTGACGATAATGTTCCCCTTCATCGCGCAACTCGAGGAATTCATGGAGGCGCGGCAGCATCTTCTCGACGAGGTCGAGCGCGAACGGAAGCTTGGCCATGCGCTGCCCGAACGGCTCGAGGTCGGCGCGATGCTGGAGACGCCGTCCCTCGCCTTCGCGCCGCGCAGGCTCTTCGAGGCCGCGGACTTCATCTCGATCGGCGGCAACGACCTCAAGCAGTTCTTCTTTGCGGCTGATCGCGAGAACGAGCGCGTGCGCAGGCGCTACGACTCGCTCAACGTCAGCTACCTGAGCTTCATCGAGCACATCCTGCGCCGCTGCGAGGACACGGCCACGCCGGCAAGCTTCTGCGGCGAGGATGCCGGCCGCCCGGTCGACGCGATATGCCTTGCCGCCATGGGGCTGCGGTCGCTGTCGATGCGTCCGGCCTCGATCGGGCCGGTCAAGCACCTGATCCGGCGCGTCGATCTCTCCGAGGCGCGCGAGGTGATCGACCGGGCGCGGGACAGCGGCGCGGAGTCGGTCAGGGGCACTGTCATGGACTGGCTCAGGACCGCCGTGAGCTAGGTCCGGCCGGGCGCCCGCGCGCTCCCCGGGACGGTAACTGCCCGTGCCTGCCGGGACGCGCCGGTCTCAGATGTGAATGGGCCCGTCGCCGCAGGCCAGCGCGGCCTCCCTGACCGCTTCGGAGAAGGTCGGGTGCGCATGGCAGGTGCGCGCCACGTCCTCTGCCGCCGCGCCGAACTCCATCGCGACGCAGATTTCGTGGATCAGGTCCCCGGCCATCGGCCCGATGATATGTGCGCCGAGGATCCGGTCGGTCTCGCTGTCCGCGAGAAGCTTCGCGAACCCGTCCGCGGCGAAGCTCGCCTTCGCGCGCCCGTTGCCCATGAAGGGGAACTTGCCGACCTTGAACGGCCGCCCTGCCTCCTTGAGCTGCTCTTCGGTCTGGCCGACGCCCGCGACTTCCGGATGCGTGTATATCACGGAGGGGATGACGTCGTGGCCCGCCCGGCCCGCCTGTCCCGCGATGCATTCCGCCACCGCCATGCCCTCGTCCTCCGCCTTGTGCGCCAGCATGGGGCCGTCCGTGGCGTCGCCGATCGCCCAGATGCCGTCGACGCCGGTCCGTCCGTTCCCGTCGGTCCGGATCCGGCCGCGCTCCGCGGTCCCGATTCCGAGAGCGTCGAGCCCGAGGCCCTTGGTGAAGGGCCTTCGTCCGGTCGCGACCAGGACGACATCGGCGCCGAGCACGCGCTCGCCGTCGTCCTTGCGCAGCCGGCAGGTCACCTTCGCCCTGGCCTTCGTCGCCTCGACCGCCTCCACGGCGGCGCCCATGACGAAGGCGAGGCCCTGCCTCTCCAGGGTTCTCTGGAACGTCTTCCTGATCTCGCCGTCCATCCCGGGCGTGACGGCGTCCAGGAATTCCACCACCGTCACCTCCGTGCCCAGCCTGTTGTAGACCGAGCCAAGCTCCAGGCCGATCACGCCTGCGCCGATCACGACCATCTTCTTCGGGATCCTCTGCAGTTCCAGCGCGCCGGTCGATGTCACGACGACCTTCTCGTCGATGTCCACGCCGGGCAGGGAGGATGCCTCCGACCCCGTCGCGATGACGATGTCGCCCGCGTCGTGGACGGCCTTGCCCACCTTGACCTTGCCGGCCTCGGGAATGCCCGCCCAGCCCTTCAGCCAGTCGACCCCGTTTTTCCGGAACAGGAACTCTATTCCCTTGGTGTTCGCGCCGATCGTGTCCTGCTTGTAGGCCTGCATCGCCTTCCAGTCGACGCCCGGCTTCGACGTCTTCAGGCCCATCCTGCCGAAATTCTCCTCGGCCTCGTGCAGGAGTCCGGTGGCGTGAAGCAGCGCCTTCGACGGGATGCACCCGACGTTCAGGCACGTGCCTCCCAGCGTTTCCCTGCCCTCGACGCATGCGGTCCTGAGCCCGAGCTGCGCGCAGCGGATGGCGCAGACGTATCCGCCCGGTCCGCCGCCTATCACGATGACGTCATAACTGGCCATGTCAGGTTCCCTTCTCTGGGCGCCGCCCCGGCACCGCCGCTGAGGGCGTTCCATGCGTTCGGGCGGCCGGCCTGGTCAAAGGTCCATCAGGAGGCGCCGCGGATCCTCAAGCGCCTCCTTCACGCGCACGAGGAACGTGACAGCGCCCTTTCCGTCCACGATCCGGTGATCGTAGGACAGGGCGAGATACATCATCGGGCGGATGACGACCTCGCCCCCCACCGCGACAGGGCGTTCCTGGATCTTGTGCATGCCGAGGATGCCCGATTGCGGCGGGTTCAGGATCGGCGAGCTCATGAGCGAGCCGTAGACGCCGCCGTTCGACATCGTGAAGGTTCCGCCCTGCATCTCGGCCATCGAGAGCCTGCCGTCGCGCGCGCGCGCGCCAAGCTCGCTGATCCGCTTCTCGAGGCCGGCAAAGCTCATGCTGTCGGCGTCGCGCACGACCGGCACGACGAGGCCGGCAGGCGTGCCGACGGCGATGCCCATGTGCACGAAACGCCTGTAGACGACGTCGGTGCCGTCGACCTCCGCATTGACTTCAGGAACCTCCGCCAGAGCGTGGCAGCAGGCCTTGGCGAAGAAGGACATGAAGCCGAGCTTCACGCCGTGCTTCCTTTCGAAGAGATCCTTGTACTCCTGCCGGATCCCCATCACCGCCGACATGTCCGCCTCGTTGTAGGTGGTCAGCATGGCGGCAGTGTTCTGGGCATCCTTCAGCCTTCGCGCGATCGTCTGGCGCAGGCGGGTCATCTTGACCCGCTCTTCCCGCGCCGTGTCCTCGACCGCGACAGGTGCCCGCGCCTCCCGGGCCGGCGCGGAGAGTGCCTTGAGCACGTCCTCCTTCATCACCCGTCCGTCCCGTCCGGTGCCGGAGACCAGGCCGGCCGACAGGCCCGCCTCGGCCATCATCTTCCTGGCGGAGGGGGCGTCCTCGACGTCCCGTTCCGTCGCCGGGGCCGCTTCGGGTTCCGTTCCCTCGGGCCCGGCGGCGCCCGGCCCTCCGGGCGCCATCACGGCGAGCGTTCCGCCGGCCTCGACGGTTTCGCCCTCGCGCTTGAGGATTTTCGCCAGGATTCCCGTCACCGGGGCGGGAACGTCGACCGAGACCTTGTCGGTCTCCATCTCGCAGAGCATCTCGTCGGCGGCGACCGCGTCCCCGGCCGACTTGAACCAGGTCGACACCGTCGCCTCGGTCACGCTTTCGCCAAGCGCCGGCACCATGACGTCGACGGACGGTCGCCCGTCCGTCGCGCCTTCGCCCGCCGCCGCCGCGCCTGGACCCGCCGGCGCGGGCGGCGCCGCGCCACCGGCCGCGTCCAGGGTCGCAAGCAGCGCGCCCGGCGCCACCGCCGCGCCTTCCGGCGCGGCGATCTCGGCCAGCGTGCCCGTTGCCGGCGACGGCACCTCGACGGTCACCTTGTCGGTCTCCAGCTCGCAGAGCATCTCGTCGACCGACACCGTAGCGCCCGGCTGCTTGAACCACGTTGCGACGGTGGCCTCGGTCACGCTCTCGCCCAGGGCGGGCACGCGGACTTCAGTTGACATGATCTTAGCCTCCCAGCGTCAGCGCCTCGTTCACGAGCGCCTGTTGTTGCGACTTGTGAGAGGATGCAAGGCCCGTCGCCGTTGCCGCGCTGCTGGCGCGGCCGACGTATTTCGGCCTTGTGATCTCAGAGTCGATGCGTGTCAGCACCCATTCGATGTTCGGCTCCATGAAGGTCCATGCGCCCTGGTTCTTTGGCTCCTCCTGGCACCAGACGAAGTCCGCGTTCGGAAACCGCTTCAGCTCCTTGACGGTCGCCTGGGCGGGGAACGGATAGAACTGCTCGATGCGCAGGAGGTAGATGTCGTCGATGCCGCGCGAATCGCGCTCCCCGAGGAGATCGAAATAGACCTTGCCGGAACACATCACGACACGCCGGATCCTCTTGTCCGGCACGAGCGTCGTGTCGGAGCGGCCGGCTTCGGCGTCATCCCAGAGCACGCGGTGGAAGCTCGATCCGGTCAGGAAGTCCGCGCTGTCGCTGACGGCCAGCTTGTGCCGCAGGAGCGACTTCGGCGTCATCAGCACGAGCGGCTTGCGGAAGGAGCGGTGCATCTGGCGCCGGAGGATGTGGAAGTAGTTGGCCGGCGTGGTGCAGTTGGCGACGATCCAGTTGTCCTCGGCGCTCATCTGCAGGAACCGTTCGAGCCGGGCGCTGGAATGCTCCGGGCCCTGGCCCTCGAAGCCGTGGGGCAGCAGCAGCACGAGGCCGCTCATCCTCAGCCACTTCCTCTCGCCGGAAGAGACGAACTGGTCGAACATGATCTGCGCGCCGTTGGCGAAGTCGCCGAACTGCGCTTCCCAGAGCACCAGCGAATTCGGCTCGGCAAGCGAGTAGCCGTATTCGAACCCGCAGACGGCGTATTCCGAGAGCATCGAGTCGATCACCTCGTACTGGGCCTGTCCTTCGCGGATGTTGTTCAGCGGGTAGTACCTTTCCTCGGACTCCTGGCTGACGAATCCCGAATGGCGCTGGCTGAACGTGCCGCGCGCCGAATCCTGGCCCGAAAGCCGGACCGGAAAGCCCTCCGTCAGCAGCGAGCCGAAGGCCAGCGCCTCCCCCGTGGCCCAGTCGAGGTCCTTGCCGGTCCTGAACATCTCGCGCCTGGCGTCCAGCAGGCGGTCCACCGTCCGGTGAAGGGGGAAGTCCTCCGGCACCGTTGTCAGGGCGCGCCCGATCTCCGCCATCGCGGACTTCGCGATCGCGGTCTTCCCGCGCTGATATCGCTTGCCCTCCCTGTTGAGATGGCTCCAGCGCCCGTCCAGCCAGTCGGCCTTGTTCGGCCGGTAGGCCTTGCCGGCCTCGAACTCCTTGTTCAGGCGCGTCTGGAGGGTCGCCTTCATGCCCTCGATCTCGCCATCGGGAATCAGGCCGTCCTGCACGAGGCGGTCCGCGTACAGCGAAAGCGTCGTCCTGTGGCCCTTGATGCGCCTGTACATGACCGGGTTGGTGAACATCGGCTCGTCGCCTTCGTTGTGCCCGAAGCGGCGGTAGCAGAACATGTCGATCACCACGTCCTTGCCGAACTTCTGGCGGAACTCGGTCGCGACCCGTGCTGCGTGGACGACCGCTTCCGGGTCGTCGCCGTTGACGTGGAATATCGGCGCCTCGACCATCAGGGCGATGTCGGTGGGGTAAGGGCTTGACCGGCTGAAATGCGGCGCCGTGGTGAAGCCGATCTGGTTGTTCACGATGATGTGGATCGTGCCGCCGGTCCTGTGGCCCCTGAGGCCCGAGAGGCCGAAGCATTCCGCGACGACGCCCTGGCCGGCGAAGGCGGCGTCTCCGTGCAGGAGGACGGACAGCACCTTCGTGCGCGCGGTGTCCTTGATCAGGTCCTGCTTGGCGCGGGCCTTGCCGAGCACGACCGGATTCACGGCTTCGAGATGGCTCGGGTTCGCGGTCAGGCTCAGGTGCACGGTGTTGCCGTCGAACTCGCGGTCCGAGGACGCGCCGAGATGGTACTTGACGTCGCCGGAGCCGTCGACCTCGTCAGGCTTGGAGCTGCCGCCCTGGAACTCGTTGAAGATCGCCCGCAGGGGCTTGCCCATCACGTTTGCGAGGACGCTCAGCCGGCCCCTGTGCGGCATGCCGATGACGATCTCCTCGACGCCGAGGGCGCCGCCGCGCTTGATGACCTGCTCCATCGCGGGGATCAGGCTTTCGCCGCCGTCAAGGCCGAACCGCTTGGTGCCGGTGTACTTGACGTGCAGGAACTTCTCGAACGCCTCGGCTTCCGCGAGCTTGTTCAGGATCGCCTTCCGGCCGTTCCGGGTGAAGGCGATCTCCTTGCCGAGGCCCTCGATCCGCTCCTTGAGCCAGGAGGCCTGCCCGGGGTCGGAGATGTGCATGTACTGCAGGGCGAAGGTGCCGCAGTAGGTTCTCTTCACGAGCGCGACGATCTCGCGCATCGAGGCCGTCTCCAGCCCGAGGACGTTGTCGATGAATATCTGCCGGTCCATGTCGCCGTCGGCGAAGCCGTAGGACGCGGGATCGAGCTCGGGGTGCGGTTCCTCGTCGCGCGCTCCCAGCGGGTCGAGGTTCGCCACGAGATGGCCGCGGATCCGGTAGGCGCGGATCAGCATGAGCGCGCGGACGGAATCGAGCACCGCCCGGCGCACCTGCCCGTCCGAGAGCCTGGCGCCCGCTTCCGCGGCCTTGGCCGCGATCCTGCCTGCGGCCCGCTCCTGCGCGGCGGGCCCGAGATCGCCCCATTGCCCGTCGAGCGCGGCCGTCAGCTCGTCGTCGGGGGCGGGCGGCCAGTCGGGCCGCGCCCAGCTCGGCCCCGCCGCCTCGGCCCGGGCCGCCGCGCCGTCGTCGCCGATCTCGCTGAAGAACCGGCGCCAGCCTTCGTCCACCGAGGCGGGGTCGCCGGCATGGCGCGCGTGCAGCTGCCCGACATATGCGGCGTTGTGGCCGTTGAGGAAGCTGGACGCCCTGAAGGCGTCTTTCGTGGATTGCCCTGTCATGGCTGGCCTCCGCGTCGGACGTGAAGCTCGGGGCGGACCCTGACGTCCTGCCCCCGCCTTGCCCGGGCAGAAGGGCCGCGCGCCCCGCCCGCACGGGCCCGGCGCATCCGGAAAGGCGGGATGCCGCCCGGCGGGGCCGGGAACCTCGTGCCGCGCTCCATGGCTACCCGATCGCCTCCAGCATCGCCTCGCCAAGGCCGGACGGGCTGTCGGCAACGACGATTCCGGCAGAGCGCATGGCCTCGATCTTGTCGTCCGCGCCGCCCTTGCCGCCCGCGACGATGGCGCCTGCGTGGCCCATCCGGCGACCCGGCGGGGCTGTCCTGCCCGCGATGAACCCGGCGACGGGCTTCGAGCGGCCCCGCTTCGCCTCGTCCTTGAGGAACCGGGCCGCGTCCTCCTCGGCGCTGCCGCCGATCTCGCCGATCATCATGATCGACCGGGTCTCCTCGTCGGCCAGGAACCACTCCAGCACGTCGACGTGCTCGGCGCCCTTGACCGGGTCGCCGCCGATCCCGACGCACGTGGACTGGCCGAGTCCGGCATCCGTCGTCTGCTTGACGGCCTCGTACGTCAGCGTGCCGGACCGCGACACGACGCCCACCGAGCCCTTCGTGTGTATGTGGCCGGGCATGATTCCGATCTTGCATTCGTCCGGCGTGATCACGCCCGGGCAGTTGGGGCCGACAAGGACGGACTTGCTGTCCTGCAAGGCGCGTTTCACGCCCATCATGTCGCGAACGGGGATTCCCTCGGTGATCGCCACGATCACTTCCATGCCCGCGTCTATGGCCTCGAGAATGCTGTCCGCGGCAAAGGGGGGCGGGACGTAGATCGCCGTCGCGTCGGCGCCGGTCGCCGCGCGCGCTTCGTGGACCGAGTCGAAGACCGGCAGGCCGACATGCTCCCGGCCGCCCTTGCCGGGCGTCACGCCGCCCACCATCTTCGTGCCGTAGCCGATCGCCTGCTGCGAATGGAACGTTCCCTGGCTGCCGGTCAGGCCCTGGCAGATCACCTTGGTGTTCCTGTCAATCAGTACCGCCACTGCACTGTCCCGTTCAAGCCCGGCCGGTTCGCGCTGCGGCGGCCCGCCGCCCGGGATTCCGGCCCGCCGCCCTGGTTTCCCCTCATCCCGTCACCGCCTTGACGATCTTTCCGGCCCCGTCCTTGAGGTTGTCCGCGGCGATCACGTCAAGGCCCGAGGAGTCGATGATGCGCTTGCCCTCCTCGACGTTCGTGCCTTCGAGGCGGACGACGAGCGGCACCTTCAGGCCCACGTCCTTCACGGCGGCGACGACGCCCTCCGCGATGACGTCGCAGCGCATGATGCCGCCGAAGATGTTGACGAGGATGCCCTTCACGTTCGGGTCGGACGTGATGATCTTGAACGCCTCGGTCACCTTCTCCTTGCTCGCGCCGCCTCCGACGTCGAGAAAGTTGGCGGGTTCGGCGCCGTAGAGCTTGATGATGTCCATTGTCGCCATGGCGAGCCCCGCGCCGTTGACCATGCAGCCGATCTCGCCTTCGAGGGCAATGTAGTTGAGTTCGTGCCGCGACGCCTCGAGCTCCTTGGGATCCTCTTCGCTCGTGTCCCTGAGCTCGGCGATGCCGGGCTGGCGGTAGAGCGCGTTGGGGTCGAATCCCATCTTTGCGTCGAGGCATTTCAGGCCGCCCTCGCCGGTCACGATCAGCGGGTTGATTTCCAGCATCTCCATGTCCCTGGAGACGAAAAGGTCATGGAGCCGGCCCATCAGCGTGACGCATTGCTTGACCCGGGGCCCCTCGAGGCCGAGCGCGAAGGCGACCCGGCGGCCGTGGAAGGCCTGGTATCCCGTTGCGGGATCGACGCTGAAGGACAGGATCCTCTCAGGAGTCGCTTCCGCAACCTCCTCGATGTCCATGCCCCCCTCCGTCGAGGCGACGAAGCTGACGCGGCCGGTGCCGCGGTCGACCAGCAGCGCGAGGTACATCTCGCGGCTGATCGTGGAGCCGTCCTCGATGTAGATGCGGTTGACCTGCTTTCCGGCTGGCCCGGTCTGCCTGGTGACCAGGGTCCGGCCCAGCATGCGGCGGGCCTCGTCGGCGGCTTCCTGCGCGGAGCGGGCGATCCGGACCCCGCCCCTCTCTCCGGCGTCCGGTTCCTTGAAGGCGCCCTTGCCGCGCCCGCCGGCATGTATCTGCGCCTTCACCACCCAGACCGGCCCGTCCAGCGCGCCCGCCGCGGTCTTCGCGTCCTCCGCCTTGAGCACCACGCGTCCGTCGGACACCGGAACGCCGGCCTCGCGCAGCAGCGCCTTTGCCTGATGCTCGTGGATGTTCAACGCGACCCCCTGGCCATCGCGCGCCGGACGCGGGTGCGTCCAAGAACACCTGCAGCGTCGGGCGATCAACAGGTTATCGTTGATTCAGCCAAAATGCACCGTTTTGTAATCACTAAATTTTTTTTGTGATTACATGACGCCGGATCGCGGCGCCAACGGGAAATCCGTGCGTCAGGGCGCGCGAAACCATGCGCCCGGGCCCGGGCGCTCGGCCCGTCCGGGGCGGCGCGCCTCAAGCTGCGGCCGCAACGCCGCGCGGATCTTGGCGCCCGCGCTTCGCGGCACTTGCTCCCAAGGCTCGGTTCCGGTGCCTTCGGCCTCCCGGCGGCTCTTGCCGGGCAGAAGAGGCTGCGCGGCGGGCGGGGGGACGCAAATCCGCGGCGCCGGGCCAGCGGCCCGCAGGCGGCCTCAGCGAAGTCCGCCGTCAATTTCCTTGCAGGCGTCGACCAGGCCCCTCACGGCCTGGACGGACTTGTCGAACATCGCCCTTTCGTCCTCGGACAGGCCGATCTCCGCGATGCGCTCGATGCCGCCCGCGCCGATGACGGCGGGGACGCCGACATACATGTCCTTCAGGCCGAAGGCGCCGTCGACATGCGCGGCGCAGGGCAGCAGGCGCTTCTTGTCCCCGAGAAAGGCGTCCGCCATCTCGATGGCGCTCGTGGCAGGCGCGTAGAAGGCGGAGCCGGTGCCGAGCAGGCCGACGATCTCGGCGCCGCCGTCGCGCGTGCGCTGCACGATGGCGTCAAGCCTTTCCTGCGTTGTCCAGCCCATTTCGACGAGATCGGGCAGCGGGATGCCGCCGACCGTGGAATACCGGACGAGCGGCACCATCGTGTCGCCATGGCCTCCGAGGACGAACGCTGTGACGTCCTTCATCGAGACCTTGAATTCGAGGCTGAGGAAGTGACGGAACCGCGCGCTGTCGAGAACGCCGGCCATTCCGCAGACCTTGGCGTGGGGCAGGCCGGAATACGCGCGCAACGCCCAGACCATGGCGTCCAGCGGATTGGTGATGCAGATCACGAACGCGTCGGGCGCATGCGCCCCGATGCCGTCACCGACGGCCTTCATGACCTTCAGGTTGATGCCCAGAAGGTCGTCGCGGCTCATGCCCGGCTTGCGGGGGACTCCCGCGGTGACGATGCAGACGTCGGCGCCCGCGATGTCGGCGTAATCGTTGGTTCCCTTGAGGCTTGCGTCGAATCCCGCGACCGGTCCGGCCTCGGCGATGTCGAGCGCCTTGCCCTGCGGCGCGCCGTCGACGATGTCGAAGAGGATGACGTCGCCCATTTCCTTGATTGCGGCGAGGTGCGCGAGCGTTCCGCCGATCTGGCCTGCACCGACGAGCGCGATCCTTGGTCTGGCCATGAGGGTCTCCAATCCGTGTGGTCTCAGCCCGGCTGGGGAGTCTGCTAGTGGGTCTCCGCCGCCGTTTCAAGGGTGCACGGTGCCGGGACAGCAATTCCCGCCAGCCTGACCGTCGGTGCGCGAAGGCGCGGTCATGGCGGACGGCAGTTCCGTGTGCGCACGACCGGCGGCCGGGCGGCGGCCCGGGATCGTGGCGGTGCCGGCGAAGGGCGGGTTCGGGGCCGTCCGGGCGTGGCCGGGGCGGTCACGGCCCGGCACGGACGGGCCGGCAAGTTCGGGCTTCTTCATGTTCCCGGCATGGCGAGACAGAAGGTCCGCCAGTCCGGGATGCCGACGTCTGGAACAGGCTGCGCATCCGGTCCCGGAGGCAGGGGATGCGCTTCTGGCGTTCCCGCGCCCGTCCGAACAGCGGGCGGCAGTGCCGCCGCACCGGTCGATCAGGAAGGCGGGCATGGCGAGCGTCATGAAGACGCCCCATGGGCGGTTCCCGCCATGGCCGGAGCCGTGCCCGAAGCTGCAGCCCTCCCGCGTCCCGGTGCCTGGAACGTCTCGTTCCCGGTCGCCCGCCCCGCACGCGGCCGCACCGCATGACGGACACGCCGCGTCCCGGACGGGCGGGAGGCCGGCGGCCCGCGAGAACCTCCGGACCCTCCCTTTCGTGCCGGTCTCCCCGCATCCGGGCATGTCGGTCTTCAGGCCGAAGTTCGCGTCGTCGGCCGGCAGGCCGCGGTCCCGTTCGAAGCGGTGCACGATGCCGGTCTTCCCGTCGCGCCTCTCCCATGTCTCCTTCGTCCCGCTGGCATCGAACCAGCCGGACGGCGGCCCGTGGTCGCCCGGCTTCGCGCCCGGGACGGGCGGAAGCCCTTCTCCGCTCACGAAGCATGACGTGCGGGCCGCCGGCCGCCGGCCCGTCCCCGGCGCCGGCCGCCCTCCCGTGTGCGGACGCTCCCGGCGGAGATCCCCGGCGAGCCGCCTCAAGGCGTTCCGCTCGCAGTCGTTCCTCCTCCTGCCGTCCTCGTTCCGGACCGGCTCCGGGGCCGGCGGGAACGCCCCGGCGTGGTCGGGACGGACGGTCGCCGCGCCCGGAGCCTGACGGCAGGAGGTCCTCGACCCGTCGCGGCGGGTCCTGGCGCGAGCGGCGCCTGCGGACGGCCTTGTGCGGGGAACGGCGGCCGGTCCCGTCCGCCGGGACCGGGAGATGCCCGCCGAACACCGTCCAGCCTTCCAGCACCTTCCCGCGCTGCAGGGCGGCGTGGACGCCCCCGGACCGCAGCGGCGGAGGCCGCGGGGGCCGGCCCCGTCGCGCCGCTCGCGCATCCGCGTGTCCGACGGCGCCTTCCCTACGCCGAAGAGCGAGCGCAGGTTCCGCGCCCGGACCGGGTCCTCGCCGCCCCGCACCTGCCGGCCGGACTGCAGAAGCGACGGGATCCCGGGCGAGAAGGCCGCGAGCCCCGACGTCAGATGCCATGAGACGCGCCGGGGTTTGCCTCTGGAGGTGATTCGGTGCAGGTGAATGTGGTGACTTCAACATCTGGTGGCAAGGGGGCCGAAAGGCGGCACCCCTTGCCGATCGAAAGGAGAATGCGATGACCTGTCCGACCACACCCTCCGGGGGTAACGCTACCACGGTGCATGCGGCGCTGGAAGCGGGCGGCACGAGCTGGATTCTCGCGGCGGGCGATCCGGCGGACGCGTCGCGGACGGGCCTGCACAGGCTGGCACCACATGACGTCGCGGGCCTGCTCGCGAAGCTGGGGCAGGCACGGACGCGGGCCGCCGCCGTCTCCGGCGACGACGTCCGCGTGATGCCGGTCTGCGAGGCAGGGCACGAGGGGTTCCGGCTGGCGCGCCGGCTCGAGGGCGAGGACCTGGAGGTCGTGGTCTGCGACCCGGCGAGCCTGGAGGTCGTGCGCAGGAAGAGACGTGCGAAGACGGACAGGATCGACGCGCGGAAGACGGTGCGGGCGCCCGTGGCCCGGGACGGCGGCGACCGGGACGCGATGTCGCCGGTGCGGGTGCCGACGGTCGCGGAGGAGGACGCGAAGCGGCTGCCGGGGCGCCGGGAGCGGCTCGTGAAGGAGCGGCTGCGGCTGGCGAGCGCGGTCGCGGGGCTTTTGCGGCTGCACGGCGTGCCGCCCGGGGATCCGGCGAAGGCCGGGTTCCGGGAGCGGCTCGGGGGCATGAGGACGGGCCATGGCGCGGCGCTGCCGCCGGGGCTCCTGGCGGAGATCGCGGGCATCCCCGGCCGCCTGGAGCCGGGCGTCGCGGAGACGGAGGCGGTGGAGGCGGAGAAGGCGGCGACGCTGAAGTCGGCACGGGAGGCGGCCAGGGCGGCGAAGGCTGCCACGCCCGCCGGGCCGGCACGGGAGGCGGACACGCCGCCCGGAGCCGCGCCGGCGGAGGTCCCGGGGCACGCCCGCCACGCGGCGACGCTGGTCAGGCTGCGGGGCATCGGCCCGAACGACGCCCTGCTGCCGGGCGCGGAGCTCCTCTGCCGCGACTTCCGCAACCGGCGCGAGCTGGCGGGCATGGCCGGGCTGGCGCCGGTGCCGTGGGCGAGCGGCGCCGTCGACCATGACCAGGGCACCGGCAAGGCCGGCAGCCCGATGCTGCGAAAGCACCTCGTGCAGATGGCCTGGCGCTGGCTGCGGCACCAGCCGCAGAGCGCGCTGTCGAAGTGGTCCGGGCGCTGCGCCGTCGCCCGCGACGGGCGGCCGGGGAAGCGCGGGATCGTTGCGCTGGCCAGGAAGCTGCTGGTGGCGCCGGGCGGTTCGCCACGACCGGGCCGGTGCCCGAGGGCGCCGTCCTGTCGAAGGCCTGAGGGGGGAGACCGGAACACCGAGACACCGAGACACCCGGGCGGCCCGACGGGGCCTCCGGGGAACCCGGGCAAGGCGTGTGACCGGCGGGAGGCATGGTTCGCCGCATCCCGCGGCACCGTCCGTCCGGACGGGTCCCGCCTCCCGGAACGTCGCACCGCCCGAACGGGGCACCGTGGTCACGGGGCCGGCACAGGCCGGCAGACCGAACCGGACAAGAGTCTGGACGCGCCGTTGAGTGTTGGGCGCGCCGAGGAACCGCGACGTTCTGCCTGGAGAATCCCCGAGCGGCGCCGAGCCGCCCTCGCAAGGAGACGGATCGATGTGACACGTCATGAAGAAAGCGCTTGACAGCACCGGGGCTCATAAGAGGCCTCCCGGAGAGGCTGAAGCCGCGCGCGTCGACCGGGTCGGGGACGCGGCCGAAGCACGCACGCACCGCGCGAAGCACGGCCCTGGCATCGACGGATGCCTGCGAAAGGAATCTCCGGACATCTGCTGCCCGGCCTTTGCCTGTCTGGCCGCGGCAAGGCCGATTCGGCGGGAAAGCCTGTGACAGGAAGATTCGCGGCTGCCGCGCAACCGACTGACAACAAACGAAAGGAAATCCTGTCGGGAATCGCTGGTGCCGGGACGGAAACGCGTCCGGCCGCCCGGGGGCCCGGAGTCGCCCGCGGGGCGCGCCTTTCTGCCGCAGGCCCGCAGGCGCCGGGGTTGCGGGCGCCGGACGAGGCGTGCAGGCTGCGCACGCTTCCGGCCCTGTCGGCCGAGGAAGGTTCAATGGCCGTCCCTCAAAGACTCTGCCGCTCCGTCCTGTACGTGCCCGCCTCGAGGGCCCGGGCCCTCGAGAAGGCCGGGACGCTTGACGTCGATTCGGTCATATTCGACCTCGAGGACGGCGTTGCGCCCGCGGAGAAGGCCGCGGCCCGCGAGACCCTCGCCCGCGCCCTCGCTGCCGGGGACTACGGGCACAGGCAGCGAATCGTGCGCATCAACGGCATCGGAACGGAATGGGGCGAGACCGACGCGCGGGCCGTCGCGGAAATGGAATGCGACGCCGTGCTCCTGCCCAAGGCCGAATATCCCGGACAGGCGGAACGGGCGGCCTCGCTGGCGGCCGGAACGCCGGTCTGGTGCATGATGGAAACCCCGCGCGGCGTCCTGAACGCGCACGCGATTGCCGCGCTGCCCTCGGTCGAGGGACTCGTTCTCGGCACGAACGACCTCGCCAAGGAGATCGGCTGCGCCGCCGGCGGTCGCCGGATGGCGATGATGGCGGCGCTTCAGGCCGTGCTTCTCGCCGCGCGGGCCGCCGGCATCGCCTGCGTCGACGGCGTGTACAACGCCTTCGGGGACGAGGACGGGTTCCGGGCGGAATGCGAACAGGGCCGTGCGCTCGGCATGGACGGAAAGACCCTGATCCATCCCTCGCAGGTCGGCATCGCCAACGCGGCCTTCGCGCCGAGCGACGCGGAAACCGGGCTTGCGAGGCGGCAGATCAGGGCCCACGAAGACGCTGTCGCGCGCGGCGAGGCGGTGGCCGTCGTTGACGGGGAGATCGTCGAGGGCCTTCATGCCGAAAGGGCCTGGGCCATCCTCGCCAGGGCGGACGCCATCCGCGAGCGCGCCGCCGGGCCGCTCGGGCCGTGAGCATGCGGAAGCCGGGGCGGGGGAGCGTGACGTGAAGGCGGGCCGGGGAAGATTCTTCGAGGACTACCGGGTCGGGGAGACGGTCCGGCACGCGGCTTCCCGCACCCTCGGCGACGGCGAGAGGGCGCTCTACCAGGCGCTCTACCCGTCACGGCACGCCTTCAGTTCCTCGGCGGCCTTCGCGCGCTCCTGCGGCCTGGACGGCCCCCTGGACAACCTGCTCGTGTTCCACGCGGTCTTCGGGAGCACGGTGCCGGACATCTCCCTGAACGCCGTGGCGAATCTCGGTTACGCGGAAGGCCGCTGGCTCAAGCCGGTCTATCCGGGCGAGACGCTCGCGGCCGAGTCCGAGGTCATAGGCGTGAAGGAGAACTCGAGCGGCCGGACGGGCGTGGTCTGGGTTCGCACCGTTGGCCGGAACGAACGCCACGAAGCCGTGCTCAGCTACGTCCGCTGGGTCATGGTGCGAAAGCGCGACCCGGATTCGCCGGCGCCCCGGCCCGTGGTGCCGGCGCTGCCCGAGCGCGTTCGTCCGCAGGACCTCGTGGTTCCCGAGGGGCTTTCGTTTGCGGGCTACGACTACGGGCAAGCGGGGGAGCCGCATCGCTGGGGCGACTACGCGGTCGGCGAGACCGTCGATCATGTCGACCGGATGACGGTCGAGGAAGCCGAGCACATGCTGGCCACCCGCCTGTGGCAGAACACGGCCCGCGTGCATTTCGACGTCACGTCGCGCGAGGACGGGCGTCGGCTCGTCTACGGCGGCCACGTGATCTCCATGGCGCGGGCGCTCTCCTGCAACGGGCTCGCGAACGCCCAGATGATCGTGGGCCTGAACGCCGGCAGCCATGTCGCGCCGTGCTTCGCGGGCGACACGGTCTGCTGCTGGTCCGAGGTGCTGGAGAAGGCCGAGACCGGCACGTCCGGCATCGGGGCCCTGCGGCTCCGGCTCGTTGCGCACAAGCCCGAGGCGGCCCCCTTCGCGCTCAGGGACGGGGACGGACGGCACGTGGCCGGCGTCCTGCTCGACATGGACTGCTGGGCGCTGATCCCGATCTGACGCGGCGCGGAAACCCGGCTGTGCCGGCGCGGCGGCGTCGCGGGGCGTGACAAGCCCGCCGTTTCTGCTATTGAGGCCCGGACGCCCAGACTCCGGGAGCCACGGACATGGCCGACGTGAAACGGGGCGACAGGCCCCTGTCGCCGCATCTGACGATATACCGTCCGCAGGTCAACTCGATGACGTCGATCCTGACGCGAATCAGCGGCACGTCGCTCATCGTGGCGGCGCTGCTTGTCGTATGGTGGTTCCTTGCGGCGGCGGTCTCGGCGCAACACTTCGCGCTGGCGGACGGGTTCATGACCTCCTGGCTTGGCGACCTGATCCTGACGCTTTCGGCCTGGGCGCTCTGGTACCACGCGCTGGCAGGGCTGCGGCATCTCTGCTGGGACACGGGCCGCGGGCTCGAGGTCGCGACCGCCGAGAGGACGGGCATCGCGATCCTCGTCCTCTCGGTCGTCCTGACCGTCGCGACGGTCCTGGTCGCGTAGGGAGGCGCCGATGAGCCACATGACCGATCGCAAGCGCGCAGAGGGGCACGGCTCGGCCCGCGAGGGCACGCGCAGGCACTGGGGGATGACGAAGTCCAGCGTCGCCCTGGCGTTTCTCGTTCCCGCCTTCGTCTTCACGTTCGCGCCCATGCCCGGCCGGCCTCACGCCGAGGTCGTGGCGCATTTCGCGCAGCCGTTTCCGGCCCTCGTGGCCGCGCTTACGATCGTCGTGGGCCTGGCGCATTTCAAGAACGGCATCCAGATGGTGATCGAGGACTACGTCCGCGGGGCGCTCCGGGAATGCACGATCATCCTGGCGACCTGCCTCTGCTACGCCGCGGCGGCGAGCGGCCTCTTTGCCGTCGCCCGCATCGCGCTTTAGAGAGGATCCATGGCCGCGTACGACTGCGAGACCCACGAATTCGACTGCATAGTCGTGGGAGCCGGGGGATCGGGCCTCCGCGCGACGCTGGGCATGGCCGAGCAGGGGCTGAGGACGGCCTGCGTCACGAAGGTCTTCCCGACCCGCTCGCACACGGTGGCTGCGCAGGGCGGCATCGCGGCCTCGCTCGGCAACATGGGCCCTGACCATTGGCAGTGGCACATGTACGACACCGTGAAGGGATCCGACTGGCTCGGCGACACCGACGCGATGGAGTACCTCGCCCGCGAGGCGCCTGCCGCCGTCTACGAGCTTGAACATTACGGCGTTCCGTTCTCGCGGACCGAATCCGGCCGGATCTACCAGCGGCCGTTCGGCGGCCACACGACGGAGTTCGGGGAAGGCCCGCCCGTGCAGCGCACCTGCGCTGCCGCCGACAGGACCGGGCACGCGATACTGCACACGCTCTACGGCCAGTCGCTCAAGCACGACGCGGAATTCTACATCGAGTATTTCGCGGTCGACCTGATCATGTCCGAGGACGGCGCCTGCCAGGGCATCCTTGCCTGGAGCCTGGAGGACGGGTCGATCCACGTCTTCAACGCGAAGATGACGGTGCTGGCGACCGGGGGCTACGGCCGGGCGTACTTTTCGGCGACCTCGGCCCATACCTGCACCGGCGACGGCGGCGGCATGTCCGCGCGGGCCGGGCTGCCGCTGCAGGACATGGAGTTCGTGCAGTTCCACCCGACCGGGATCTACGGCTCCGGCTGCCTCATCACCGAAGGCGCCCGGGGCGAGGGCGGCTATCTCACCAATTCCGAGGGCGAGCGGTTCATGGAACGCTACGCTCCCACCTACAAGGACCTCGCCAGCCGGGACGTCGTGAGCAGGTGCATGACGATGGAAATCCGGGATGGCCGCGGCGTCGGTGCGGAGAAGGACCACATTCACCTTCACCTGAACCACCTGCCGCCGGAGACGCTTGCGGAGCGGCTTCCGGGCATCTCGGAATCGGCGCGCATCTTCGCGGGCGTGGACCTGACGCGCGAGCCGATTCCTGTCCTGCCGACCGTGCACTACAACATGGGCGGCGTGCCGACGAACTACTGGGGGGAGGTGCTGAACCCGTCATCGGGCGACCCGGATCGCGTCGCGCCGGGCATCATGGCCGTGGGAGAGGCGGGCTGCGCAAGCGTCCACGGGGCGAACCGGCTCGGCTCGAATTCGCTCATCGACCTCGTGGTCTTCGGACGGGCCGCCGCGATCCGCGCAGGCCAGGTCGTGGACCGGACGGACGGCAATCCGGCACTGAACATGGCGTCGGTCGACGCCGCCCTCGACAGGTTCGACCGGTTTCGGCATGCTGACGGCGCCGTTCCGACGGCGCGTCTCCGGCTTGAGATGCAAAGGACGATGCAGGCCGACGCGGCGGTCTTCCGCACAAGCAGGATCCTTTCAGAAGGCGTGGAGAACATGCGACGTGTCGCGTCCGGGATGGACGACATCAATGTCACCGACCGGTCCCTCATCTGGAACTCGGACCTAATGGAGACCCTGGAGCTCGACAACCTGATGGCGAACGCGCTGGCCACCATCGTCAGTGCGGAGGCGCGGAAGGAAAGCCGCGGCGCGCACGCGCACGAGGACTATCCGGAACGCGATGACGACGGCTGGCGCAAGCACACCCTGGCCTGGGTCGAGAACGGCGTGAGGCTGGACTACCGTCCGGTTCGGCTGGATCCGCTTACAGACGAGTCGCATGGAGGGATCGAGCCGAAGAAGATTGCGCCGAAGGCGCGCGTCTATTGACGTCGTGCGTCATCCCCGGCGTCGGCGGTCCAGACGCCGTGCTGCCTGCGGGCCGGACGGCATCCCGGCTGCGGGCCTTCGGCATTGCCGTTCTGGCGGCGGTTCCGGCGGCTTGCGGACCGGTCTCGCCCGAACTGGCGGCGCGCCAGTGCGAGGAGCGCGCTCGGGCCGCTGCCGGACCCACCGGATCCGTCGGCATCGGGATCGACAGCAGCGGCGCGACGCGCACCAGGGCGTCGATAGCCGTCACAAGCGACTACCTCAGGGGCCTTGATCCGCACGAGCTGTATGACAGCTGCGTCCGGCGGAAAGCCGGCCAGGCTCCGATGCGGCCTCCGGAGCTCGGCAGGCAGGCTGGCGAAGGCGATGCATGATTCGAGCTTCACGGGACGCGCTCCGCGTGTCCGGGTCGACGGCAAGGAAGGGTTCGTCACATGGTTCAACTGACTCTGCCCAGGAACTCCAGGATTCGTGCCGGCAGGACCTGGCCGAAGACGGAAGGGGCGACGAACGCCCGCAAGGTTCGGATCTATCGCTGGAACCCCGATGACGGCGAAAACCCGCGCGTGGACACCTATCACGTGGACACGGACAGCTGCGGGCCGATGGTTCTGGACGTCCTGATCAAGATCAAGAGCGAGATCGATCCGACGCTGACCTTCCGGCGTTCGTGCCGGGAAGGGGTCTGCGGATCCTGCGCCATGAACGTGGACGGGATCAACACGCTCGCCTGCATCTGCGGCCATGGCGAGATCAAGGGCGACATCAGGATCTATCCGCTGCCGCACATGCCGGTCGTCAAGGATCTCGTTCCCGACCTGAGCCACTTCTACGCGCAGCACGCGTCGATCATGCCCTGGCTCGAGACTGCGACGAACCGGCCCGGGAAGGAATGGAAGCAGTCGATCGAGGATCGCCGCAAGCTCGACGGCCTCTATGAGTGCGTGATGTGCGCGTCCTGCTCGACGTCCTGTCCGAGCTACTGGTGGAACGGCGACCGCTATCTTGGCCCGGCGGCGCTCCTGCACGCCTATCGATGGCTTGTCGACAGCCGCGACGAGGCGACCGGCGAGCGCCTGGACGACCTTGAGGATCCGTTCAGGCTCTACCGCTGCCACACGATCATGAACTGTGCCAAGACCTGCCCGAAGAACCTCAACCCGGCGAAGGCGATTGCCGAGATCAAGAAGATGATGGTCGAGCGCATCGTGTAGCTGCAGCTGCGGCCGCATGCTCCCCGGGCGGTGTCCACGGTGGGGGCGGCGCACGATGAGGGTTTCGTCGCTGGCCGGCCTCGCGAAGGGCCTGGCCGTGTCCAGAGAGCGGTCGGCAGACGGCCCGCATTGCGGCCTCTGGACATCCAACCACGCCGTCGGGGATGCCGGGACCGGCGTGATATGGGCCTGAGGGGGCGGCGACCGGGAGGGCCCGGGCGTCTGGCGCTCGCAAGATCGCGGCGCGCCCCTGAGCCTGTCGAACCTCGCGCACGGGCAGGGCGGGGCATTCCTTGCGGAGAACGAGGGCGTTGCATGGCCGCGCGGCCGGAAGCCCTCGCCGCGGGCGCCGTTGACGGGAGAGGTCACGGCGCGCCCCGGCCGCCGGGCCAGCCCTGCGAGAGGCTCCATGCCGGCGCGCGGCCTGCGATGCTCCTTGCCAGCGATGACGGCGGCGAGAGCGGGGGCGAAGCGGGCCGGGCTGCTGCACGCGGGATGCCATTCCACGGCTCTTCAGCAGGCGATGCCGCCGGTCCTCTCATGAGCCCTCCCCGTCAAGCGCTTTTTCCTGCGTCAGTCACATCATGGCGCGTCTCCCTGTCCGGCCCGGTTGCTCCGCCCGTCCGCGCGTTTTCCGCGGTTCCCTCGGGGACGTTCCGCGCCGAACACCGCTTCCGCGGCGGCGCATCCTCCGCGCCGCCCTCCTCTCATCCGGTTCGGTTCCCGGCGCACGCCGATCCGTGACCCCAATGCCCGTTCGGGCTGTCGCGGCGTTCCGGGGGGGGGGCGGGACCCGTCTGCGTGGACGGTGCCGCGGGATGCGGCGAATCAGGGACCGGCACGGTCACACGCCCTGCCCGGGATCCCCGGAGGGCCCCGTCGGGCCGCCCGGGCGTTCGGTCTCCTCCGTCCCTTCGCTTCCGTTGCCTCTTCCCGGCCCGATCCGGGCTCAGGCCCGCGACAGGACCGCGCCCTCGGGCGCCAGCCCGGTCGTGGCGAACCGCACAGGGCCACCGGAAGCTTCCTGGCCAGCGCCACGATCCCGCGCTTGCGCGCGCGTCCGTCCCGGGCGACGGCATGGCCCTCGAACCACTTCGACAGCGCGCTGCCGGGCCGGTGCCGCAGCCAGCGCCAGGCCATCTGCACCGGATGCCTGCGCAGCATCGGGCTGCCGGCCTTGCCGGTGCCCTGGTCGCGGTCGACGGCGCCGCTCGCCCCCGGCGCCAGACCGGCCATGCCCGCCCGCTCGCGCCGGTTGCGGAAGTCGCGGCAGAGGGGCCCGGCCCCCGGCAGCAGCGCGTCGTTCGGGCCGATCCCCCCGTCCGGACCGGCACCGCGGCGCGGCGGGCGTGCGCCGGAACCGCTGCCGGCATCGCCCCCGTCACGCCGTCCTCCGCGGGGCCGTCACGCGCCTCCCGCGCCGACCGGAGCACGGCGGCCTTCTCGGCCGCCACCGTCCGCAGCTCGGCCACGACCGGCTCCAGGCGGCCGGGGATGCCCGCGATCTCCGCCCGCACCCCCGGCGGCAGCCCCGCGCCGCAGCCGGTCCGCATCCCCTCGAGGCGCGCCCGACACCCCTTCCGCGCCGGATCGCCGGGCGGCACGCCGTGCAGCCGGAGCGGCCCCGCGACCGCGCTTGCCAGCCGCAGCCGCTCCCGCACGAGCCGCTCGCGCCGGCGGACGGGCCGCTTCGCGTCCTCCTCGGCGACCGTCGGCACCCGCACCGGCGACATCGCGTCCCGGTCGCCCCCGTCCCGGGCCCGGAGCGCCCGCACCGTCCTCCGCGCGTCGATCCGGTCCGTCTTCGCCTTCCTCCTCCGCCGGACCGCCTCAAGGCTCGCCGGGCCGCGGACCACGACCTCCGGATCCTCGCCCGCGAGCCGGCGCGCCGGCCGGAAGCCCTCGTGCCCGGCCTCGTGCACCAGCATCACGCGGACATCCCCGCCGGAGACGGCGGCGGCCCGCGCCCGCCCCGGCTTTCCCGGCAGGCCCGCGACGTCATGCGGCGCCAGCCTGTGGAGGCCCGCTTCCGACGCGTCGGCCGGGTCGCCGACCGCCAGGATCCGGCTCGTGGGGTGTAGAGAACCGTTCATCCGTCTCTCCTTTCAATCGGCAAGGGGTGGATGTTCCGTCAGCCCCTTGCCACCACATGCTGACGCGCTTCCTTCCCGCCGGGCCGGAACGGCCGCAAGCGGGAACCGCCGCGCTGCTCATGGTATCTGCGGGCGCTGTCTCGGGACGAATCCGGGATCCGTGCCTTGCCAGGACGGACGAGTGCGAGACCCCGGACGGGGTCACGCGGCGCCTGCCGACGATCCTCTGCGCGGAGGCGCTGGAGGCCTGGGCCGGCGGGCCTGGATCGAGTCGTGCGGGAGGTTAGGGCAGACCGGCATTGAAATTCCCGGGCTCCGGGCGTTTTGTCGGCTCGATGATCCAGGAGTCGCCCCATGTCCGAGCCGCCTGACGCCGAAGCCCGCCGCGCCGTCGAGCCGGTGATCTGCTACGCCTCCGGACGGCTGGCGCCGCCCGATCTTGACGCCTGCCGCGCGGCCTTCGCGAACTGCCGGAAGACGGACGAGGTGCGCGTACCCCCGCGCGACGCCGCGACGTTCCGCGTGCCGCGCGGGGGCGTGTTCCGGATCTCGTCGATCGAGGGGCCGCAGGTCGGGGACCTGAACCTTTGGAACGCGGATGACATCGGCGAGCGGTTCTACTCCGGCAAGACCCGCGCCCTGCACGGAACGCATGTCGGCATGGGCGACAGGCTTTGGACGAACCTGCCCCATCTCAGGCCCATGGCGACGATCATCGAGGACACGCTCGCCTGGTACGGGGCCGATGAATTCGGAGGGCGGGTGCATGACGTGATCGGCACGCGCTGCGACCCGTACACCGGCAGGCTGCTGTCGGGAGGGGACTACCACAACTGCTGCCATTCCAACCTGACGCGGGCGCTTGCGGATGCGCTCGGCCTGTCCCTCCAGGAGAGCGAGCCGCATGTGCACGACGTCATGAACGTGTTCATGTGCACCGGGTTCACGCGCGAGAAGGGTGAATATTTCATGAAGGCTTCGCCCGTGCGCCCCGGAGACCATATCGACTTCCTTGCGGAGATCGATCTTCTCGGGGCGCTGTCGGCCTGTCCGGGCGGGGACTGCAGCGCGTCCCATTCCTCGGACGAGGCCGCGTGCTTTCCGCTGCTTGTGGAGGTTTTCGAGGGTGACCCTCCCGAAGGCTGGCGGTGCCCGGACCGGAATCCCTATGACCGATCGCATGGCAGACGCGGCTGACTGGCGGGGGCGGCAAAATTCGTGGCGAGTCTCTTGCACTCCGAGAATGCATGGATTAGCTGTCATGTCTATCGTCGCGGGGTGGAGCAGTCCGGTAGCTCGTCAGGCTCATAACCTGAAGGTCGCAGGTTCAAATCCTGCCCCCGCAACCACTGAAGCCCTTGAAAAAAAAATTGATGTTTTCAAGGCCCCCGTTCCACAGTGAAGTGCAACACCTGATGTAGCTTTGCGGGCGGTTCGATGACACATGATGTTGCGAACCGGCCAGGCGGCGATGACAGTCCCTGTGATGAAGCAAGGAGACCGTCATGCCCGAGGGCTGCCGCCACCGGCCTCATGAGGAACGCCGCCGGATCCACGCCCCGGGAAAGCGGGCTTTCCGGCCCGGCGATCGCCCGCCGGCCCGGCCGGGACCGCACGACGGTCTGGCGGGAGGTCCGGCGCAACTCCGGCAGGCGCGGCCACCGCCACAAGCAGGCGCAGGGGAAGGCGGAGGCGCGCCGCAGCGCGGCCTCGCATGTTCAGCGAACCGGCAATGACCAAGGAGGTGGCTGTGGAAAAGTCGGGGGCGGATTCCTGTGGAAAAGCCGTTCCTTGCCTCCCGGCGCCCTCCCGGTCGATGCCGGGTCCGGGACCCCCTCCGCCCGGCCGGGCGGAGGGGGTGCGGGGCCTGGCCCCGCAGGACGGGCCGGACCGGAGCGGCCCTGGATCGCGCGAGCGGATCCGTCGACGAGCGTGGTCGGCCCGCCCTCCCGTTGGCCTCCCGGGTCCCGATGGACGCCGGGTCCGGGAACCGGACCGTCACGGGGACGGGAGCGGGAGACCATGGCCACCGCAGGCGCGGGAATCGACGTGAGCAGGAAGTCGCCGCCGGACAGGAGCCTGACCCCTTCCCGGAGCTTCTGCGTGCCGGGCAGGGGCTGGCGCCTCAAAGGGTGGAACCCGGCCAGCCCGCCTATCAGCGTGACGAAGCGCGCGACGGTCATGTCCGGCGGTCCCCGGGCGACGCCGAGCCGTGGCGGGCGGCGAGGGCGCGGAGCGCCGTGACGTCCTGCCGGGTCACGTGCCATGCGGCCGGGTCGTCCGGCCTCTCGCGGGCCGGCAGGGACAGGTCCCGGACCCGGAACGCGGTGACGGCGTCGAAGGCGAGGCACTTCCTCAGGTCGCAGGCCGCGTCGAGGCGGCGGTCCTCGATCCGCGTTCCCTGCCTGAGCGCGTGGAAGAACCGTTCGATCCGCCACCGCAGCGCGTGCCAGCGCAGAACCGTGCGCGCGGTCCCGATGCCGGCCCCGCCCTCGGTCGTCAGCAGCATCCGGTGCAGCGGGCCGCCGTCCGCGCCCGCCTTCCGGCCCGCGAGGCGGCGGGGCGGGTCCTCCTCGAGGGCGGAGACGGCGGTCATGCGGACGGGCGGATCGCCGGGCCGGTCCTCGGGCGGCGGCAGGTCCGCCTCCACGCAGCGCAGGGTCAGCTTCGCCGTCCGGCCCCTGCGCCGGTTCGGCCCGCCGCGGGCGGGAACCTCGACCTTCCGCGCCCCGACCGGGTCCGTTCCGAGCATGTGGTCCCGGAGATCCGCGCCGCCGCCGTCTGGCAGGGCAACGCGCCGCCGCGCGCCCCGGCTCGCCCGCACCGGCAGCGCCGCCCCGGTCTCCCGCGCGCGTGCGAGCAGCTCCCGGGAGTCGCCCTCGCGGCCGCAGACGGTGACCACGCGGGTGTCCGGGCAGGCGCGCGCGCGCTCCCGCGCCCGGTCCAGCCCGTCCGTCCGGCGGACGCTGTCCCTCTCCGGGTCCTGCCGGAAGTCCGCGTCGGCCAGGAACGACCCCAGGGGACGTCCGGCCCCGTCCGCCGCCACGCCGAAATGCGCCAGGATGCCCGAGGTCCCCTTGCCGCCGCCGCCGAGGGCGTCCAGGCCGCGGGTCGCCGAAAGCCCGTCGTGGTCGGGCGTCGTCGTGTCCTGGACGGCGAGCACGAGCCGCTCGGCCCGGCACCGCTCCACCGTCCGCTCGAAGTGCGACTCCGGCACGTGCTCCATCGTCACCGCCCCGTTCGACGGCAGCCGGCAGGCCGCCGCCCGCTCCGCCCGGCCCGGGAAGATCGCCGGCAGGCTCTCGCCGGGGCGGCGGGTCCAGGCCGCGCCCATCGCGGCGATCCGGCGCCTGACCCGTCCGTCGGGATGCGGGCTCCTGCCGCACTCCCGCTCGGCCCGTCCGCCCCCGTCATGCATCGATCCGGACCATCCGGGACCCCGTTCCGGCCCGCGCCGCAGGACCTCCCGCCAGCCCTCCGACAGGGGCCTGAGCCAGACCGCGCGCCGCACGCCGGAGCGCCGCCCCGACGTCGGCTCCGGGCAGCACCTCCATCCCGCGGCCCGGCAGCCCGTCCCGGACGTCCCCGGCCCCGTGAAGGTCTGCGCCAGGACCGGGCGGACCCCGCAGGCCGCCGCCCGGTCACCGGCGACGCGCGCCGTCGCCAGGCGCAGCGCCCGGGAGGCGAGGCCCTTCACCCGGACGCCGGGAGGCAGCAGGAACCGGTTGTCGTGCACGACCCTGCCGACGTTGGCCACCCGCGCGTCGGCGGACCAGCCGACGGCGCCGTCGCGCGGCCCCGGCTGGATCCCGGCCGCCGCGAAGCCGACGCCGCCGAGGATCCCGGGCCGCTCCGAGCGGATCCAGTGCCGGACCTGCCCGCCCGGCGGGCGCCGCCATCCCTCGGGATGGTGCGACGCGACCATCGCCTCCCGGCGGCGGCGGTCCGCCGCGTCCGTCACCGGGGCGAGCGACACCGGGCCGAGGTCCCGGAGCGCGCACGCGACGTCGCTGTCGGGGAAGTCCGGCGCGGGAGGGGCGTGCGGGCCGGGCGCCGCCGCCGCATCCGGCGCGCCGACGCCAGGCAGGGCCGGCCGGCGGGGCCCCGCCAGTCCTCCCGCTCGCAGAGCCCGCGCGCGAGCGCCGTCCGCGTCAGCCCGCCGCCCTTGCAGGCGTTCCCGAACCATTCCACCGTCTCCGCCGAGACCTGACGCATGCCAATCTGCATGGCAGCCTGATTCGCACGGAACGCGACCCGGAGCCAGGTGTATGTCATTGATAGGCCCCAGGCCGCGCGCCGCCAGCGCGGCCCCGGGCTTCGGCCCGGCGCAGCCGCCGTCCGCCCAGAGCTTTCGCACCTCCGGCGCCGTCCCGGCATCGCCAGGACCGCCTCCGGCGCCCCGTCCCGGTCCTGCACGTCCGCCTCGTGCCAGTCGAAGTCGGCGGCGGGGCCGTCGCGCCACCGGTCCCGGCGACGGTGTCCGCGTCGAGCGTCCAGATGGCGGAGAGCGGCGCGTGGAACACGAAGACGGGATCAGGCGCGCGGCCCCGCCGCTCGCCGCGACAAGGCGCCCATCCACGCCGTCGAGCCAGGCCCGCGCCGTCGCGGGACGCGGCGCGTCCGCCCCGCCGGCCTGCAGACAGATCGGCACCGCGCCCGCGCGAGACCGCCTTGACTTGACCTTCTTCTCGCCGCCGCCAGCCGGCACGGCGCACCGGTCAACCACGTCGAGAAGGACTTCTCGGCCTGCTGGACGCTGAACGCGGTGTCTTGCGAGCGACCTGCCGGCGACCTGTGGCAGACGATGCTGCCGGTCTCGACCCTGTTGCAATCGACGACGTGACCACCATCGACGCTGCACGCACGTTCTGGGACAAGGTGGTGATTGCGCATGGCCTGCGTCGCTGGCACGAGCGACGGCACCTTCTCCGTCACGAGGGACAGCGTGCGTCGCGCCACTGCTGCGGCCTCCCCTGTCTCATTCACTCGGAGGTCGCCAAGCCGGCGCTCGCAGGCCTGGATCCTGGGACCGATTGCGTACGACACGCCCGCATGCTCTTCGATCGGCCCGGCCGCGACCTCTCTTCGGCAATGGCAGGGACGTTCGCAGTCACGCCAACCGCAGCGATTCCCGACAGGATTTCTTTTCGTTCATTGTCAGTCGGTTGCGCGGCAGCCACGAATCTTCCTGTCGCAGGCTTTCCCGCCGAATCGGCCTTGCCGCGGCCAGACAGGCAAAGGCCGGGCAGCAGATGTCCGGAGATTCCTTTCGCAGGCATCCGTCGATGCCAGGGCCGTGCTTCGCGCCGTGCGTGCATGCTTCGACCGCGTCCCCGACCCGACCGTCACGCGCGACTTCAGCCTTCCGGGAGGACTCTTATGAGCCCCGGTGCTGTCAAGCGCTTTCTTCATGACGTGTCACATCGATCCGTCTCCTTGCGAGGGCGGCTCGGCGCCGCTCGGGGATTCTCCAGGCAGAACGTCGCGGTTCCTCGGCGCGCCCAACACTCAACGGCGCGTCCAGACTCTTGTCCGGTTCGGTCTGCCGGCCTGTGCCGGCCCCGTGACCACGGTGCCCCGTTCGGGCGGTGCGACGTTCCGGGAGGCGGGACCCGTCCGGACGGACGGTGCCGCGGGATGCGGCGAACCATGCCTCCCGCCGGTCACACGCCTTGCCCGGGTTCCCCGGAGGCCCCGTCGGGCCGCCCGGGTGTCTCGGTGTCTCGGTGTTCCGGTCTCCCCCCTCAGGCCTTCGACAGGACGGCGCCCTCGGGCACCGGCCCTGTCGTGGCGAACCGCCCGGCGCCACCAGCAGCTTCCTGGCCAGCGCAACGATCCCGCGCTTCCCCGGCCGCCCGTCGCGGGCGACGGCGCAGCGCCCGGACCACTTCGACAGCGCGCTCTGCGGCTGGTGCCGCAGCCAGCGCCAGGCCATCTGCACGAGGTGCTTTCGCAGCATCGGGCTGCCGGCCTTGCCGGTGCCCTGGTCATGGTCGACGGCGCCGCTCGCCCACGGCACCGGCGCCAGCCCGGCCATGCCCGCCAGCTCGCGCCGGTTGCGGAAGTCGCGGCAGAGGAGCTCCGCGCCCGGCAGCAGGGCGTCGTTCGGGCCGATGCCCCGCAGCCTGACCAGCGTCGCCGCGTGGCGGGCGTGCCCCGGGACCTCCGCCGGCGCGGCTCCGGGCGGCGTGTCCGCCTCCCGTGCCGGCCCGGCAGGCGTGGCAGCCTTCGCCGCCCTGGCCGCCTCCCGTGCCGACTTCAGCGTCGCCGCCTTCTCCGCCTCCACCGCCTCCGTCTCCGCGACGCCCGGCTCCAGGCGGCCGGGGATGCCCGCGGTCTCCGCCAGGAGCCCCGGCGGCAGCGCCGCGCCATGGCCCGTCCTCATGCCCCCGAGCCGCTCCCGGAACCCGGCCTTCGCCGGATCCCCGGGCGGCACGCCGTGCAGCCGCAAAAGCCCCGCGACCGCGCTCGCCAGCCGCAGCCGCTCCTTCACGAGCCGCTCCCGGCGCCCCGGCAGCCGCTTCGCGTCCTCCTCCGCGACCGTCGGCACCCGCACCGGCGACATCGCGTCCCGGTCGCCGCCGTCCCGGGCCACGGGCGCCCGCACCGTCTTCCGCGCGTCGATCCTGTCCGTCTTCGCACGTCTCTTCCTGCGCACGACCTCCAGGCTCGCCGGGTCGCAGACCACGACCTCCAGGTCCTCGCCCTCGAGCCGGCGCGCCAGCCGGAACCCCTCGTGCCCTGCCTCGCAGACCGGCATCACGCGGACGTCGTCGCCGGAGACGGCGGCGGCCCGCGTCCGTGCCTGCCCCAGCTTCGCGAGCAGGCCCGCGACGTCATGCGGTGCCAGCCTGTGCAGGCCCGTCCGCGACGCGTCCGCCGGATCGCCCGCCGCGAGAATCCAGCTCGTGCCGCCCGCTTCCAGCGCCGCATGCACCGTGGTAGCGTTACCCCCGGAGGGTGTGGTCGGACAGGTCATCGCATTCTCCTTTCGATCGGCAAGGGGTGCCGCCTTTCGGCCCCCTTGCCACCAGATGTTGAAGTCACCACATTCACCTGCACCGAATCACCTCCAGAGGCAAACCCCGGCGCGTCTCATGGCATCTGACGTCGGGGCTCGCGGCCTTCTCGCCCGGGATCCCGTCGCTTCTGCAGTCCGGCCGGCAGGTGCGGGGCGGCGAGGATCCGGTCCAGGCGCGGAGCCTGCGCGCGCCGTTCGGCGTGGGGAAGGCGCCGTCGGACACGCGGATGCGCGAGCGGCGCGACGGGGCCGGCCCCCGCGGCCTCCGCCGCTGCGGTCCGGGGGCGTCCACGCCGCCCTGCAGCGCGGCAAGGCGCTCGAGGGCCGGACGGCGTTCGGCGGGCATCTCCTGATCGCGGTGGACGGGACCGGCCGCCGTTCCTCGCACAAGGCCGTCTGCAGGCGCCGCTCGCGTCAAGAACCACCGCGACGGGTCGAGGACCTCCTGCCGTCAGGCACTGGGCGCGGCGACCGTCCGTCCCGACCACGCCGGGGCGTTCCCGCCGGCGCCGGAGCCGATCCGGAACGAGGACGGCAGGAGGAGGAACGACTGCGAGCGGAACGCCTTGAGGCGGCTCGCCGGGGACCTCCGCCGGGAGCATCCGCACATGAAGGCGGTCGTCGTCGAGGACGGGCTGGCGGCCGGCGGCCCGCACGTCATGCTGCGTGAGCGGAGAAGGGCTTCCGCCCGTCCCGGGCGCGAAGCCGGGCGACCACGAGCTCCGGCTGGTTCGATGCCAGCGGGACGAAGGAGACATGGGAGAGGCGCGACGGGAAGACCGGCATCGTGCACCGCTTCGAACGGGACCGCGGCCTGCCGGCCGACGACGCGAACTTCGGCCTGAAGACCGACATGCCCGGATGCGGGGAGACCGGCACGAAAGGGAGGGTCCGGAGGTTCTCGCGGGCCGCCGACCTCCCGCCCGTCCGGGACGCGGCGTGTCCGTCATGCGGTGCGGCCGCGTGCGGGGCGGGCGACCGGGAACGAGACGTTCCAGGCACCGGGACGCGGGAGGGCTGCAGCTTCGGGCACGGCTCCGGCCATGGCGGGAACCGCCCATGGGGCGTCTTCATGACGCTCGCCATGCCCGCCTTCCTGATCGACCGGTGCGGCGGCACTGCCGCCCGCCGTTCGGACGGGCGCGGGAACGTCAGGAACGCATCCCCTGCCTCCGGGACCGGATGCGGGAACCGGCCGGACCTTCGTCTTCCGGGACTGGAAGACCCCTGCCGCGCGCTCGCGGGAGAGCCTGGCAAGGAGGACCATGCCGGCCCGTCCGTGCCGGGCCGTGACCGCCCCGGCCACGCCCGGACGGCCCCGATCCCGCCCTTCGCCAGCACCGCCACGATCCCGGGCCGCCGCCCGGCCGCCGGTCGTGCGCACACGGAACCGCCGCCCGCCATGACCGCGCCTTCGCGCACCGACGGTCAGGCTGGCGGGAATTGCTGCGCCAACCGGGACGATGGTTGACGCCCTCTCTCGCGACTGCGCCAACGCCATAGCCATGATCTTCGGCGATGCCCCTGCATGCGACGGAATCCTGGAGTCTGTTCAAATGATCGAATTGGCATTGAACCGTGTCGCACCGGACGCCCAGCCTCCGAGACCGGGCTTCGAAGACTGGCTGTCCTGCCTGGTGAACGGCCATTTCATAGGCTCAATGCCGAGCGCGCCGTTCGTCGGCGTTCAACGGAAGGACGCCGCGGCAGCCTCTCAAGCTGGCGGAAGGTCGCCGCCTCGAGTGCGATACGGACCATGTCGACAAACGACCTCTCTCGGCTCTCCGGGTCCAGCGCCTCACCGGTCTGCAGGTGGTCCGAGACGGTCAGGATCGCGAGCGCCCCCGCTCCGTGGCGCGCCGCGACCGTGTAGAGCTCCGCGGCCTCCATCTCGACGGCAAGTATGCCGTGGCGGGTCATCTGCTCGTTCAGGTCGGGACGTTCGTCGTAGAACGTGTTTGACGAGTAGATGCCGCCAACATGCGTTGGCGCTGTGGTTCTTTCGGCTGCGCAGACAGCTGCGCGGAGAAGCGTCCAGTCGGCGCACGGCGCGAAATTCAGCTCGCGAAACATACCCGCGGACGGGGTCTCCATCGAGGATGCGGTCATCGCGACGACGATGTCGCGAAGCTTGACCTCGGCCTGCATGCTGCCGCAGGAACCGATGCGGATCAGGGTCCTGGCGCCGTAGTCGCGGACGAGCTCGTTGGCGTAGATCGAGAGAGACGGCATGCCCATGCCCGAGCCGTGGACCGTGACCGGCTGGCCGTTCCACGTGCCCGTGAAGCCCAGCATGCCGCGCACCTCGCTGACCAGTCTCGGCTCGTCGAGAAACTCCTCGGCCGCCCACTTGGCGCGCAGAGGGTCGCCCGGCAGAAGGACGGTTTCGGCGATGTCCCCGGGCCGGGCGCCGATATGGACGGTCATGTCGCGGCCTCCCGCCTGCTTGTGTCGTCGTGGTGGCAGGTTCCGCCAATTCGCCGCCGTGCGCAATCGCCCTCGCATGGCGCTATCGCCGGCACCTTGAGGGCCGGCGCGGCCACGAAGCCCCGTCAGGCCGGGAACCGCAAGGGTTGCGCCTGCTCGGCCGCGACCGGCTGCGGGTCGGCAAGCGCCACGATGTCACGCATGATCCGGTTCAGATCGAAGTCCCGTGGGGTGTAGACCTGCGCGACTCCCATGGCGCGAAGCCGCGCCGCGTCGCCGTCCGGAATGATGCCGCCCACGACCACCGGCACGTCTCGGAGACCGGCGCTCCGCAGCGCCGCCAGGGTCTCCTCGGTGAGCTGCAGGTGGGAGCCGGACAGGATCGACAGGCCGATGACATGGGTGCCGGATTCCCTGGCGGCGGCGGCGATTTCCGAGGGCGTGAGCCGGATGCCCTCGTAGGTGATGCTCATCCCCACGTCCCGGGCACGGACGGCGATCTGCTCGGCCCCGTTCGAATGGCCGTCCAGGCCGGGCTTCCCCACGAGGAGCTTCAGGCGCTCGCCGAGCCTTGCGGACACCGCGTCGACGGCCTCCCTTACGTCGTCGAGCCCCTCGGTCCGGTTGGACGGCGACCACGAGACGCCGGTCGGGGCGCGGTACTCGCCGAAGGCCGCGCGGACGACATCGCCCCACTCGCCCGTCGTGGCGCCGGCCTTGGCGGCCTTGATGGAGGCGGGCATGACGTTCCTGTCCGACACGCACGCGGCGCGCAGTTCCCCGAGCGCCTTCGCCACGGCCGAGTCGTCGCGATCCTTGCGCCAGGCCGCCAGACGTGCCGTCTGCGCCGCCTCCGCGCCGCTGTCGACCACGACGACGGCCTCGGCCCCGGACGGCAGGGGCGACTTCTCGCCGCTTTCGTACCTGTTGACGCCCACGACGACGGTCTCGCCCGACTCGACCCTTGCAAGCCGCTCCGCGTTCGCGCTGACCAGCCTGGACTTCATGTACCCTATGGCCTGGACGGCGCCGCCGCCGGCATCGACCTGGGCAAGCTCGCTCCGGGCGCGGTCCTTCAGCTCCGCAACCTTCGCCTCCACGACCGGGTTGCCGTCGAACAGGTCGCCATGCTCCAGAAGGTCCGTCTCGTAGGCGAGGATCTGCTGCATCCGCAGCGACCATTGCTGGTCCCAGGGACGCGGGAGCCCGAGCGCCTCGTTCCAGGCCGGCAGCTGCACCGCGCGCGCGCGCGCGTTCCGCGACAGCGTGACCGCGAGCATCTCGAGCAGTATGCGGTGGACGTTGTTCTCCGGCTGCTGATCCGTGAGGCCGAGCGAGTTGACCTGGACGCCGTAGCGGAAGCGCCGGTGCTTCCGGTCCACGACCCCGTAGCGCTCGCGGCAGATCTCGTCCCAGAGTTCCGAGAAGGCGCGCATCTTGCACATCTCGGTCACGAAGCGGATGCCTGCGTTCACGAAGAAGGAGATGCGGCCGACCATGGCCGGGAAACGCTCCGCCGACACCTTGGCCCCGAGGTCGTCGAGCACGGCCTGCGCCGTCGCGAGCGCATAGGCGAGTTCCAGCTCGGGCGTCGCGCCCGCCTCCTGCAGGTGATAGGAACAGACGTTCACCGGGTTCCAGCCGGGGACGTGCCGGACCGTGTAGGCCGCGACGTCGGTGACCATGCGAAGGCTTGGCGCGGGCGGGCAGATGTAGGTGCCCCGCGACAGGTACTCCTTGAGAATGTCGTTCTGGACCGTGCCCTTGAGCTTCGCGACGTCCGCGCCCTGCTCCTCTGCGACGGCGATGTAGAGGGCGAGAAGCCATGGCGCCGTGGCGTTGATCGTCATCGACGTGTTCATCTCCTCCAGCGGGATCCGGTCGAGAAGAAGCCGCATGTCGCCAAGGTGCGAGACCGGCACGCCCACCTTGCCCACCTCGCCCCGCGCCAGCTCGTGATCGCTGTCGTAGCCTGTCTGCGTCGGCAGGTCGAAGGCGACCGAAAGGCCCGTCTGGCCCCTGGAGAGGTTTTCGCGGAAGAGAGCGTTCGAGGCCTCGGCCGTCGAATGCCCGGCATAGGTCCTGAAGAGCCAGGGTCTGTCTGCCGTCATGCATGCCCCCGGTGAGCGGCGGGATCGCGGCATCCTCATGCGAGCCGATAACGCCTCCGTCAGCTTGCCGCATTGCAGCGCCTACCGTGGGCCGAGGCGGATTTCAAGATCCGGGACCGGCAGCGGCGCAGCCCTGCCGGAACGTGCAGCTGTCCTGAATCGGGCTCCAAGGCGCGAGTTTCGGCAACAAAGTGTCGAGCTTCAGATTCCGGAATGTCGAATGTTGCGCATTGGTCCAATTGACTTGACGGCGGATCTGTGGTTCTGCATTGCAGCGTCATGCGGAAGGGGCAGGCCGGGACGGCTTTGGGCAAGATGAGCGAAGACGCGGCGGCGGGCAAGGATCTGTACGACCCGGGAGAGATCCCGCCCATGGGCCACCTGCCCGCGAGGATGCATGCCTGGGCGATTCGCCGCGAGCGGCACGGCGAGCCGGACCGGTCGTTCCAGCTGGAGGTGGTTGACGTCCGCAAGCCCGGCAGCAACGAAGTCGTCGTTCTCGTGATGGCCGCGGGCGTCAACTACAACGGCGTCTGGGCCGGCCTCGGCATTCCGGTCAGCCCCTTCGACGCCCACGGGGCCGACTGCCATATCGCCGGATCCGACGCCTCGGGCGTCGTCTGGGCCGTCGGGGACCGCGTCAGGAACTGGAGGGTCGGCGACGAGGTCGTCATCCACTGCAACCAGGACGACGGCGACGACGAGCACTGCAACGGCGGCGACCCGATGTACTCGCCGAGCCAGAGGATCTGGGGATACGAGACCCCGGACGGCTCCTTCGCACAGTTCACGACGGTCCAGGCGCAGCAGCTGATGCCCCGTCCCAAGCACCTGACCTGGGAGGAGAGCGCGTGCTACACGCTGACGCTGGCCACGGCCTACAGGATGCTCTTCGGCCACCACCCGCACGAGCTCAAGCCAGGGCAGAACGTGCTGGTCTGGGGCGCCAGCGGCGGCCTCGGATCCTGCGCGATCCAGCTCGTCAACACGGCGGGCGGCAACGCGATCGGCGTGATCAGCGACGAGGAGAGGCGCGCGTTCGTCATGAGCCTGGGCGCCAAGGGCGTGATCAACCGCACCGAGTTCAAGTGCTGGGGGCGGCTGCCGGCCGTGAACTCGCCCGAACACGAAGAATGGTTCAAGGAGGTCCGCCGGTTCGGGAAGGCCGTCTGGGACGTCACCGGCAAGGGCGTCAACGTCGACATTGTCTTCGAGCACCCCGGCCAAGCCACGTTCCCGGCCTCGGCCTTCGTGGTCAAGAAGGGCGGAATGGTCGTCATATGCGCGGGAACCACGGGCTACAACCTGACGATGGATGCCCGCTACGTCTGGATGCACCAGAAGCGCATACAGGGAAGCCACTTCGCCCACCTGCAGCAGGCTTCAGCCGCCAACAAGCTCATGGTCGACCGTCGCCTCGATCCGTGCATGTCGGAGGTCTTTCCATGGAGCGACATTCCCGCTGCTCACGTGAAGATGCGCAGGAACGAGCACAAGCCCGGAAACATGGCCGTCCTGGTCCAGGCGCCGCGGACCGGGCTGCGCACGCTCGAGGACGCGCGGGACGCGGGCAGGCGGGGATAGGCGGGGCCCTGCCCGCCAGGCAGCGGGCGCGGAGAAGGGCCGGTCCTGCCCGCGCGCCCTTCCCCGTGCAGAGGCGGTTCGCGTTGAATGGCGCCAGCCGGCCTCCGTGCCGCCCGTCGGCGGCTTCGCAAGCGCCCCCTTTCCCGCCCCGCCGGGGCAAATGGAGTCCGGAGCCAGTCGGCGCGCCCGGCGTGACCGCAGGCATCTGTCGCCTCGCAGGCACGGGCGCTGCGAGGCGGGTCCGGAGCGGTGCGACAGCCCGGCCGTGAAGCGCGGCAGGCATGGGGTCGGGCTGCGAAAACCGTCTGCCGGACGCGGGCCGGGAAGAGCCCACGCGAGGATCGCCGGCCTGCCCGGCAATCCGTGGCTCAGACGCCCTCGCGCGTGTCCGCGACGCCCTGGTCAACGACCTTGCGGAGCGCCTCCGCGTCGCTGTCTCCCTCCAGGCGTCTCAGGCGGAAGAGATCGACCTGCCGGTCGGCGGAAGTGCCCTCGCGCACGATGTCCACCGCACGGCGCGTTTCCGCCTCGCAACCCAGTGCCCGGGCGTCGTCCGCCAGCTCCTCGACAAGCTCGTTGACCAGGTCCTCGATGTCCGTGCGGCCGTTCAGGCGGCTGGAGTCGCCGAAATGCGCCAGCACGCCGTAGCGCTGAGCGATCCAGCGGTTTTCGGCAATGATGTCGGTGTGGTCCTCGAGCGGCAGCCTGTCCTGCCTGTCGAGCCGCATCAGCATCCGGACGAGGGACGCGTACAGCGCCGCGATGCAGACCGCGTCCTCGATGCGGGTGCAGATGTCGCATATCCGCAGCTCGACGGTCGGGAAGGCATGGGAGGGACGAATGTCCCACCACAGCTCGCTGCCGTCCTCGACGAACTTCATGCGCTGGTACTCGCCGAGCAGCTCCTCGTACTCGTCCCGGGAATGCAGCGGCCCGGGGATCCCGGTGCGGGGAAGGCCGCCCATCAGCGTCAGCCGCCAGGACTTGAAGCCGGTCAGCCGGCCCTGGGTGAAGGGCGAGGAGGTCGACAAGGCGTGCAGGAGAGGCAGGTAGTTGCGGAGCGCCGTCATGATCCGGATCCGGGAATCCGCGTCCCCGAAGCCTGCGTGGACATGCATGCCCCCGGCCACGAACTGGCGCACGTTCTCCTGGAACCTGTTGGCGAAGTTGTCGTATCGCCTCTTCGGCGTGGTCATCTGGTCCGCCTGCGACGCGAAGGGATGCGTGGAGGCGGCGAGCACTGCCGCGCCGTGCTGCTCGGCAGCCTTGATGATCGTGCCGCGGGTCTCGCGCAGCGCCTGTCGCAGGGTGTCAACGGAGCTGCAGGCCCGCGTGTTGGATCCGATCTGGGCGCGCAGGAGCTCGCGGACGATCTTGTGGGCGCCGCTGGCCTTCTCGCTGACATCGAAGATCGCGGGATCCGGATCGGCAATCAGGTCGCGCGTCCCGGGATCGACGAGGAAGAGCTCCTCCTCGACGCCGAGCGTGACAGCGAATTCGTCGCCATCGGGATCGGGGCTCTCGGAGGCAGCTTCGGTTTCGGATCCGTTCACTGGCTTTTCCCGACGTTGTCTCACGGCCCGTCGCGGCAGGCTGCAGGTCCCGCTGCCGCCGCAAGGCGGCAGGCGCTGTCCGGACCTGCGCGCTGCGTGCCCGTGCTTCGGACCCGAGGGCGGCTCCCCATTAGCGTGATCCGCCCGCGCAGTCAAAGGCCGGACGCCCTCGACCAGCAATTCCCGCCAGCCTGACCGTCGGTGCGCGAAGGCGCGGTCATGGCGGACGGCGGTTCCGTGTGCGCACGACCGGCGGCCGGGCGGCGGCCCGGGATCGTGGCGTTGCCGGCGAAGGGCGGGATCGGGGCCGTTCGAGCGTGGCCGGGGCGGTCACGGCCCGGCACGGACGGGCCGGCATGGTCCTCCTTGCCAGGCTCCCCCGCGAGCGCGCGGCAGAGGGGCCAGCTTCAGCCAGCGTCAAAGCATGGCTGGCGGCTCCCCCGCGAGCGCGCGGCAGAGGGTCTTCCAGTCCCGGAAGACGAAAGCCCGGCCGGTTCCCGCATCCGGTCCCGGAGGCAGGGGATGCGTTCCTGATGTTCCCGCGCCCGTCCGAACGGCGGGCAGCAGTGCCGCCGCACCGGTCGATCAGGAAGGCGGGCATGGGAGCGTCATGAAGACGCCCCATGGGCGGTTCCCGCCATGGCCGGAGCCGTGCCCGAAGCTGCAGCCCTCCCGCGTCCCGGTGCCTGGAACGTCTCGTTCCCGGTCGCCCGCCCCGCACGCGGCCGCACCGCATGACGGACACGCCGTGTCCCGGACGGACGGGAGGTCGGCGGCCCGCGAGAACCTCCGGACCCTCCCTTTCGTGCCGGTCTCCCCGCATCCGGGCATGTCGGTCTTCAGGCCGAAGTTCGCGTCGTCGGCCGGCAGGCCGCGGTCCCGTTCGAAGCGGTGCACGATGCCGGTCTTCCCGTCGCGCCTCTCCCATGTCTCCTTCGTCCCGCTGGCATCGAACCAGCCGGACGGCGGCCCGTGGTCGCCCGGCTTCGCGCCCGGGACGGGCGGAAGCCCTTCTCCGCTCACGCAGCATGACGTGCGGGCCGCCGGCCGCCGGCCCGTCCCCGGCGCCGGCCGCCCTCCCGTGTGCGGACGCTCCCGGCGGAGGTCCCCGGCGAGCCGCCTCAAGGCGTTCGGCTCGCAGTCGTTCCTCCTCCTGCCGTCCTCGTTCCGGACCGGCTCCGGCGCCGGCGGGAACGCCTCGGCGTGGTCGGGACGGACGGTCGCCGCGCCCAGTGCCTGGCGGCAGGAGGTCCTCGACCCGTCCGGCGGGTCCTGGCGCAGCGGCGCCTGCAGACGGCCCTGTGCGAGGAGCGGCGGCCGGTCCCGTCCGCCGGGACCGGGAGACGCCCGCCGGACGCCGTCCGGCCCTCGAGCGCCTTGCCGCGCCGCAGGGCGGCGTGGACGCCCCCGGACCGCAGCGGCGCAGGCCGCGGGGGCCGGCCCCGTCGAGCCGCTCGCGCATCCGCGTGTCCGACGGCGCCTTCCCCACGCCGAAGAGCGCGCGCAGGTTCCGCGCCCGGACCGGATCCTCGCCGCCCCGCACCTGCCGGCCGGACTTCAGAAGCGACGGGATCCCGGGCGAGAAGACCGCGAGCCCCGACGTCAGGCCTACCGGAAGGCTGAAGTCGCGCGTGACGGTCGGGTCGGGGATGCGGTCGAAGCATGCACGCACGGCGCGAAGCACGGCCCTGGCATCGACGGATGCCTGCGAAAGGAATCTCCGGACATTTTTCTGCTCGGCTTTTGCCTGTTTGACGGCAGCAAAGCCGATTCGGCGGGGAAAGTCTGTGACAGGAAAATTCGTGGCTGCCGCGCAACCAGCTGACAACAAACGAAAGGAAATCCTGTCGGGAATCGCTGGCCCTCGACGCCCTCGATCGGGGGGGGGGGGGGCGGATTTCTTGACAATCGGTTCATCCGACCGGTTCGCACTGGCCGGGAGCGACCGGAAATCAAACCGCCGGTTCCAGTCTGAAGTGCAACGGCAGCCAGCGGGGCGAAAGCGGTGCGGTCCCAGCACGCGTCAAGAAACCCGGGCTGCACCCCGCCCCCGGTCCGGCCGTCTGCAAGCAACGTTCGCGAGTCCCGCCGCGCGGGCCCGCGACCGGCCCGGTTTCTGCGGGCCATGACGGCCGTGTCGCGGGCCGCCTTGCCTCCTCTGGCGAACCCCGCGCTTGCGAGATAGGCAGGCGTCCCATGTCGCTTCCCGCCACAGAGTTTTCCGAGGATCAGTCCGAGGCCTTTGATCGCGTCGCCGAGGTGATGCTGTCGGCCGGCATCGACATGACGAAAATGGTCTCAAGGCGGCGCCGGCGGGCCAGGCGGAACGTGGTGGCCGTGATCGGCAAGGCCGGATCGGGCAAGACGATGCTGCTGGCGCGTCTTGCCGAGTCGCTGTCCCGGGCCGGGGTCGAGCCGGTCGGCGGCGACTACGAGACCCGGCGGGCGAGGAAGGCGCGCACGCTGGCCATTCTCGCGCCGACGAACAAGGCGGCGAGCGTGCTGCGGTCGCGCAACGTGCCGGCAACCACGATACACCGCATTCTCTACACGCCCGTGTACGATCCGGAATACGAGAAGATCGCGGAGTGGCTGTCGGGCCACCGCAGGAAACCCTCGGTCGAGGGGGTGAGCGAGGCCGCGCTGGACCGGGCCGCGGCGTTCTACAGGAAGCAGCCCTCGATTCCGGGCGCGCTGGCCGTCGCGGGCGTGAAGGGTTCGGATTTCATCAAGGGCTGGCAGCGGCGCGACGATCCGCTCGACATCGGTTTCGTGGACGAGGCGTCCATGCTCGACGCCGAGCAGTTCAGGGATCTCCAGGAGATATTCCCGACGCTCGTGATGTTCGGCGACCCGGCCCAGCTTGCGCCCGTCAACCAGTCGGGCGAGATGGTCTTCGACTCGCTTCCCCAGCCCGGAAAGCTCTCCCTGCGCCGCATTCATCGCCAGGACGCCGACAGCCCCGTGCTGGAACTGGCCCATGCCCTCGGTGACGAGGGCATGACCTTCGAGGGCTTCGAGCGGATGGTCGAGGATGTCGCGCGAGTCGACGGCCGGGTCGTCGTCGCCTCCCGCGTCGATGCCACGCTGATGGCGCGGTCTCCCGCGCTCGTGTGGAGAAACGCGACGCGGGTTCGCCTGATACATGCGTTCCGGTCGGCCCACGACGCGCCGCCGGACCGGCTTCTTCCCGGCGAGCCTCTCGTGTGTGACGGGATCGAGCTGCCCTTCGAGCATCGGATGAAGCGGCTCGACCTCGAGGCCCGGGGCCTGGTCAAGGGCGCCCAGACGATCTTCCTCGGCCCCGGCGATCGTTCGGGATATGCGCGCATGCACGTGATCGGGGCGGCGGAGCCCCAGGTTTCCGCGGCATCGATCATCAAGGTCGAGATCCCGGAACGGGTCGAGCCGAACATTCTCTCGGCGGCGCAGATGGGCGCCACGTTCCTGCATGGCGCGGCGGTGACGATGCACAAGGCGCAAGGGTCGCAATGGAAGGACGTCCAGGTCTTTGCGCCGGATCTCTACGCGGCATGCCGCTCCGAACGCGTCGAAGCCGGCATTCCGCTCTGGAAGCGCCTGGCCTATGTGGCGATAACGAGGGCCGAGGAGCGGCTGTACTGGGTGAAGCGCTACATGCTGGCAAGGCCCGCCGCGCCTCTCGCGACGAGCGATCTGGAGAGGCGGGCGGCGCCGCTCGCGCTGTCGGCGGAGGAGGGGACATGAACAGGACCATCATGATCACCGGCGCAAGCCAGGGGATCGGCAGGGCGACCGCCGAGACGTTCCTGGACGCGGGCTGGACCGTGGGCTGCCTGGCGCGCGGTCCCGACAGGCTGGCCCGGCTCTGCGACGGCCGGGACGGCGCGGTGCCGCTTGCGGCGGACGTCACGGACAGCGGTGCGGTTGACGCCGCCTTTGCCCGCCTTGCCGAAAGGACGGGCCGGATCGACGCGCTCTTCAACAATGCGGGCCGGGGCAGTCCCGCCGTCCCGATCGACGAGATCGACGACGCGACCTGGGAGAGCGTGCTCGCCGTGAACCTGACCGGAATGTTCAATTGCGCCCGCGCGGCGTTCAGGCACATGCGCGCCCAGTCCCCTCGGGGCGGCCGCATCGTCAACAACGGATCGGTCTCGGCACACGTCCCGCGCTGGCGATCGGCGCCGTACACGGCCACCAAGCACGCGGTGACGGGATTGACGCGGAGCCTGTCCCTGGACGGGCGAAAGTTCGACATCGCTTGCGGCCAGATCGACATCGGGAACGCGCTGACGGAGATGACCGGGGACATGGCGGCGGGCCGTCCGCAGGCGGACGGATCGCTGCGGCCGGAACCGACGATGGACGTCGGCCATGTCGCGCGCTCGGTCCTGCATATGTGCGCGCTGCCGCTCGACGCGAACGTTCAGTTCATGACGGTGATGGCGACCAGGATGCCTTACATCGGTCGCGGCTGAACGCCGCCCGCCCGTCCTCTCGGACATTGGCCGCACGCGCTTTCGCCGCCGCCCGCCCTCGGAGGCGGGAAGGGCGGGCGGCGTTCCAGGCCTATGCCCGGAAGATGCGGAAGGCCGCCGACGCGCCCCAGCCCGCCATGATGGCGATGGCCAGCGACATGATCCCGTAGATCAGCGGATCCTCGCGCGAGAGCCTGAACAGGAAGCGCTCCAGGCCGATCTTCCGGACGTCGATCGCTGTCTCGTACGTGTCGATGACCTGTCCGTTCCGGGTCAGGAAGAAACGTGCGCGGTAGTCGCCTTCATGGAGATTCGCGGGCAGGCGCACCGACGTGGAGAACAGGGTCTGCTGATCGAACTCGATGGCGCCGATCCCGGACTGGTAAAGCCCCTCGGCCGTCCGGATCCGGATCAGCGCCTCCGTGAACTCCTGGGCGCCGGCGATCGTCGCGCCGACCGACCGGATCGCCCGGGGCGTCGAGATGTCGTGGCGCAGATCCTCGACATCGCTGATGACGGCGCGCCACGGCGCCGACGTGGCGATCGCGTAGAAGCTTGGCGCGCTGTCCACCTCGACGGCGTCCGCGTTGACCCAGATCCCGTAGCGCCGGGCCTTCCGGCGGACGGTGACCGGCTCCGAGGGCCCCTCGACCGTGACCAGGATCTGCAGCGGATCTCCGGCCGGAGCCGGCGTGTCGCGCCTCACCGCCCCGAAGATCAGGATTTCCGACCCGTCGAAGTCCGTGCTGATGGAAATGCGGCTCTGGCTCAGGCCGGCGACGACCGTCTCGGCGTTGAGCGGCGCCGCGAAGAGGCAGAGCGCGAGGGCGATGCGCAGCATCAGTGGCCCGTCCCGTCGCCCAGGGAGTAGATCTCCGAAGGCGCCGCAAGAAGGTCCCGCGCGAGCTTGCCGCAAACGGCGAGCACGACGAGGGACAGCAGGACGCGAAGCTGTTCGGCCGGGAGACTCGACCCGATTCGCGTGCCCACCTGCGCGCCGACCACGCCCCCCAGGAGCAGAAGGACGGCAAGCACGACGTCGACCGTGTGGTTCGTGGTCGCGTGAAGGAGGGTCGTGAAGCCGGTGACGAACACGATCTGGAACAGGGACGTGCCGACGACGACCTTCGTCGGCATGCCCAGGACGTAGATCATCGCGGGGACCATGATGAAGCCGCCCCCAACGCCCATGATGGCCGCGAGGACGCCGACCAGAACCCCCACGAGTGCCGGCGGGATGACGGAGATGTAGATTCCGGACGTGCGGAACTTCGTCTTGAACGGAAGCGCGCTGACGACCCGGCTCTTCCCGTGCCGCCGCGCGGGGCGTCCGGCTCGGCTTCTCCGGATCGCCTTCAGGCTCTCGATGAGCATCAGCCCGCCGATGGTGCCCAGGAAGACGACGTAGGACAGGCGCACGAGGAGCTCGACCTGGCCCACGGCCATCAGGGCGTTGAAGGCCCGGACGCCAAGCGCCGCGCCGACGAGCCCGCCGGCAAGAAGGACGACGCCCATCTTCAGGTCGACGGTGCGTCGCCTGAGGTGCGCGAGCGCGCCCGAAACGGAGGACGCGACGATCTGGTTGGCCTCGGTCGCCACGGCAACGGCCGGCGGGATGCCGATGAAGAACAGGAGCGGCGTCATGAGGAACCCGCCGCCGACCCCGAACATCCCTGACAGGATTCCCACGAAGCCGCCGAGTCCGAGAAGCAGGAAGGCGTCGACCGACACCTCGGCGATGGGAAGGTAGACGTGCATTCGCCGCGTGTATCCTCTCGTGCGCAAGCCCTTCAACGGCCAATGGTGAACGGCGGCGAGGATTTCTTGCGGCAACCCGGAACCTGGCGGGGGCGTCGCGGCCGGATGCCGGCGGAGCGGACAAGCCGCCCGGGCCCGGTTGCGATCGGGCCGGCACCTTGTAAGCTGCCGAGGATGCGGCGCCATCGGCAGGGCGGAACCGGGCCTGTCATCAGGCTGGCGGCCGCGTCGCCGAATGCGGGACGAAGGGCGGCATCCGCTTTCAGGCGGGCCGCCCGCCGCTTGGGTCGCTCGGGAGCAGCCGGGAAGGCGAGGACGATTGTCCGATCGTCTTCGGCCGTCGTCGCGGGAGCCGATGGCGCGGTGAGCGGCGTCATCGCGAACCCGCCGAAGCCGAGAATCAGGGAGGCGCAGAATGAAGCAAGGAAGCGGGACATCCGGATCGCCGGTCCGTAAGGGGAACGGGATGGCCCGGGCGCTGGTTGTCGGGTCATCGGGCGGCATCGGTTCCGCCGTGGCGGCGGAACTGGACCGGCGTGGATGCGAGGTGCTGCGACTCTCCAGGTCGGAGGACGGGCTGGACGTGACGGACGAGGCCTCGGTCGCGGCGGCGCTGGGGCTGATCGAGGGACCGCTGCGGCTGGTGTTCGTCGCGACCGGCGCGCTCGTGATCGATGGGCATGAACCGGAAAGGTCTGTGCGCGAAGTGACGGCGGAGGGGATCCTGAATCAGGTGCGGGTGAACGCCCTGGGGCCGATGCTGGTGCTGAAGCATGCCTTGCGCCTCCTCCCGAAGGGGCGGCCGTCGGTGTTCGCCGCCCTCTCGGCGCGGGTCGGCTCGATCGGGGACAACGGCATCGGCGGCTGGCACGGCTACCGGGCGTCGAAGGCCGCGTTGAACCAGCTGGTTCACGGGGCGGCGATCGAGATGAGGCGCACGCACAGGCATGCCATTGCGGTGTGCCTTCATCCGGGCACGGTGGAAACGCCCCTCACCGCCAGGTATGCCGGGCGTCACAAGACTGTCTCGGCGCGGCAGGCGGCGGGCAGCTTGATCGAGGTGATGAATGCGCTGACGCCGGCGCAATCGGGTGGATTCTTCGACTACGCGGGCACGGAGATCCCGTGGTGACGCTCACTGCCGTTCCGTGAGACCGGCCGGCAAGGCCTCCGCCGGCCGCAGCGGGGGCGTCGAATGGCGCCGGCGTCCGAAGCCGGCCCGACGCGCGCGGGGACGGGCTCCGCTGCGTGGCACCGGAGCGGTCCGGGACCGGCCGGGCGGCGTTCAGCTTTCCTTCACGTAAGGCTCCCCGCCCGCGCGCGGCGGAACGGCCTTTCCGACAAAGCCGGCCAGGATGACCACCGTAAGGATGTAGGGAAGCGCGTCCAGAAGCTGTCCGGGGACGTTCAGGCCCGTCACCGCCATGACGACGTCCGGCCGGAACGAAAGCGCCTGGAAAAAGCCGAAGAGAAGGCACGAGAACATTGCGTGCCAAGGTCGCCACTTGGCGAATATCAGCGCGGCCAGCGCGATGAACCCTCTCCCGGAGGACATCTCCTTCACGAACCCCGCCTGCAGCCCGGTTGCGAGATACACCCCGGCAAGGCCGCAGAGCAGCCCGCAGATCCCGATCGCCATGTAGCGGAGCCTGATCACGTTGACGCCGGCCGTGTCGACGGCTTGCGGGTTCTCGCCGGCCGCGCGCAGGCGCAGGCCGAAGCGTGTCCGGAAGATCACCCACCAGGTCAGCGGCACGGTCAGGAAGCCGACATAGACGAGGAGCGAGTGCCCCGAGAGAAGCTCGGCATAGCTCTGGCCGATATACGGCAGGCCGGACAGCATGTCGGCAAAGGGCAGGCTGATCTCGTTGAAGCGCGCGCTGCCGCTGAGCGACGGCGTGCGGCCGCCCTGGCCGAACAAGTCCTGGGCGATCAGGACGGTCAGGCCCGACGCGATGAAGTTGATCGCCACGCCGGAGATCAGCTGGTTGCCCCGGAACGTGATCGACGCGAGCCCGTGAAGGCCCGCCAGCGCGACGGAGGCCATGACTCCGGCAAGCAGGCCGATCCAGACGGATCCGGAAATCGCGGCCACCGCCGCCGAGAAGAAGGCCGATGCCAGCATCTTGCCCTCGAGACCGATGTCGAAGATCCCGGCGCGCTCGCATGCCAGGCCGGCAAGGCAGGCGAACAGGAGCGGCGTGGCAAGCCTCACGCTTGTGTCCAGGACCTGCAGGAGCGTCAGGAAGTCCATCGCTCAGCTCCCCGGCATTCCCGGCCGCCGGATCATGAGGAACATCCGTTCGAGCGGCATGCGCACCATGTTGTCGAGCGCGCCGGTGAAGAGGATCACCAGGCCCTGGATCAGGATGATGAGCTCCCGGGGTATGCTGGCCCAGAGCGCGAGCTCGCCGCCGCCCTGGTAGAGAAACCCGAAGAGGAGCGCCGCCAGAATCACGCCGACCGGATGCGACCGCCCCATCAGCGCGACCGCCAGCCCGATGAATCCGGCCCCTTCGACCGAGTTGAGCACGAGGCGCTCGGCCGCCATGACGCTGTTGATCGCCATGCAGCCGGCCAGCGCGCCGGAGACGGCCATCGCGACGATGACAATGCGCGCCGGCGAGATCCCGGCGTAGCCTGCGGCCGTCTCGCTGTGGCCGTAGGCGCGGATCTCGTAGCCGAGCCGCGTTCGCCACATCAGCAGCCAGAACAGCAGGCAGGCGAGGAGCGCGACGAAAAAGCTGACATTGGCGGGGGCGGACGCGGAGAACGGCACGCCGACAAGGCCGAAGATGTCGGCGAACAGCGGCAGCTCCGCGCCGGGGCCGAACCGGCGGGTCGCCGGATCCATCGACCCTTCAGGCTTGAGGATCTCGACCAGCAGGTAGACCATGAGGGCGGCCGCGATGTAGTTGAACATGATCGTCGTGATGACGACATGGCTGCCCCGCCTGGCCTGCAGCCATGCGGGGATGAAGGCCCAGGCGGCCCCGAACAGCGCCGCTCCGGCCATCGCCGCCGGGAGCGCCAGGGTCCAGTGCGGCCAGGGAACGGCCAGGCAGACCAGCGCCACGCCGAGGCCCCCGAGCGTGGCCTGGCCCTCGCCTCCGATGTTGAAGAGCCGCGCATGAAACGCGATCGCCGCGCAGAGGCCCGTGAAGATGAAGTTCGTCGTGTAGAACAGCGTGTAGCCCCACCCGTAGCTCGAGCCGAGCGCGCCGGTCACCATGAGCCGCAGCGCCTCGAACGGGTTCAGCCCGAGATAGAGGATCACCAGCCCGGAAATCGCGAACGAGATCAGGATCGAGAGCAGCGGGATCAGGACCGCGTCGGCCCATTTCGGCAGCACGTTCATCGCATGGCCCCCCTTGCCGCTGGCGCAGGGACCGTGCCGCCGGTCCGGGCCTTCGCGCGAACGGCGCCGGTTCCGGCGGTCCTCATGCCGCGTCCGCCGTGTCCGTGATCCCGGCCATCAGCAAGCCGAGCTCGTGTTCGCTGGTACGGTCCGGCATCCGCTCGCCCATGATCCGCCCGTCGAACATGACCGCGATGCGGTCCGAAAGCGAGAGGATCTCGTCGAGCTCCACCGAGAGCAGGAGAATCGCCTTCCCCCGGTCGCGGAGCTCGACGATTCGCCGGTGAATGAACTCGATGGCCCCGATGTCCACGCCGCGCGTCGGCTGGCCCACCAGAAGCACGTCCGGGTCCCGCTCGATCTCGCGGGCAAGCACGATCTTCTGCTGGTTGCCGCCCGAAAAGCTCCGCACCGCCAGCTCCGGGATCGGCGGGCGGACGTCGAAACGCGCCATCTTCGCTCCGGATTCCCGCCGGATGGCGGCGTTGTCCATGAACCAGCGCGACTTCTGGTATTCGGGAGCGTGATGATAGCCGAAGGCGATGTTCTCCCACGCGCGGAAGTCCAGGATGAGCCCTTCGCGCTGCCGGTCCTCCGGCACGTGCGAGACGCCCCGGGCGCGCCATGCCCGTCCGTCCAGCGCATGGTCCGCCGGATCGATCTCCTTGTCGCCTAGGCGGATGCGGCCGGTCGCCCTCCGGCACCCGCCGAGCACCTGCAGCAGTTCCGACTGTCCGTTTCCGGCGACCCCGGCAATGCCGAGGATCTCGCCTTGCCTCAGGTGGAGGCTTACGCCCTTCAGCCGCTCGACGCCATCGTCGTCGAGGACCCGCAGGTTCTCGATCTCGAGCGCCTTCCGGCCGGGCGCGGCCTTGCCCTTGTCGACGCGAAGCAGCACCTTGCGCCCGACCATCAGCTCCGCCAGCTCCTGCGGGCCGGTGTCGGACGTCCTGACGGTCGCCGTCATCTCGCCCTGGCGCATGACGCTCACCGTGTCGGTCACGTCCATGATCTCGCGGAGCTTGTGCGTGATCAGGATGATGGTCTTTCCCTCGTCGCGGAGTCCCTTGAGAATGCGAAACAGGTGATCCGCCTCCGACGGGGTCAGCACGCCGGTCGGCTCGTCGAGAATCAGGATGTCCGCGCGGCGGTAGAGCGCCTTCAGGATTTCGACCCGTTGCTGGTGGCCGACCGAGAGGCCCTCGATCCGCGCGTCGGGATCGACGCTCAGCCCGTATTCGTGCGCGAGTTCCGTCAGCAGCGACCGGGCCCGCGCGAGCGACGGCCGGAGCCTCGGTCCGCCTTCGGCGCCAAGCACGACGTTCTCGAGCACGGTGAAGTTCTCGACCAGCTTGAAGTGCTGGAACACCATGCCGATCCCGGCGTCGATGGCGGCCTGGCTGTCGGGAACGGCGACCTTCATCCCGCCGACCAGGATCTCGCCGGCGTCTGCCCTGTAGAACCCGTACAGTATCGACATAAGCGTGGACTTTCCTGCCCCGTTCTCGCCGATGATGCCGTGGATCGTCCCCGGCATGACACGCATGGAGATGTCCCTGTTGGCCTGCACGTGGCCGAAGGACTTGGAGATCCCGCGAAGCTCGATGGCCGGGGCGGCCGCGTCCGGCCGCCCCGCGCCGCGCGGCGCTTCCCCCTTCAAAAGTCGTGCGCCGGACAGCTGTCGTTCTCGTGGTAGCTGACGACCTCGATATCGCCGGCGATGATCCTCTCCCGGGCGTCGGAGACGGCCGCCTGCATTTCCGCCGAGATCAGGGACGCGTTGTGCTCGTCCAGCGCGTATCCCACGCCATCGCCGGACAGGCCCATGTAAACGATGCCGGTGTCGAGGCCGGCCCCGTCGCTGAACGCCTTGTAGACCGCGTTGTCGACGCGCTTGAGCATCGAGGTCAGCACCTGGCCCGGATGCAGGTGGTTCTGGTTCGAGTCCACCCCGACCGAGAGCACGTCCGCATCCGCCGCCGCCTGCAGCACGCCGACGCCGGTCCCGCCCGCCGCGGCATAGATCACGTCGGCTCCCTGGCTCACCTGGGCCTTCGTCAGCTCGCCTCCCTTGACGGGGTCGTTCCACGCGGCAGGCGTCGTGCCCGTCATGTTGGCGATGACGGTGATGTCCGGGTTCACGGCCTTGGCGCCCTGCGCGTAGCCGCAGCCGAACTGGCGGATCAGAGGCACGTCCATGCCGCCGATGAATCCGATCACGTTCGATTCTGTCGCCATCGCGGCCAGCATGCCGACGAGATACGACCCCTCGTGCTCCTGGAACTTGACCGAGCGCACGTTCGGCAGGTCGACCACCTCGTCGATGAGGACGAACGACGTGTCAGGGTACTTGGGCGCGACCTCCTCCAGGGTCGCCTTGTTCTGGAACCCGAGCACGACGACCGGGTTGAACCCGGCTTCCGCCAGCCTCGTTGCGAACTGGACACGCTGCGCTTCCGCGGTCACCTCGATCTCGCGGTAGGAACCGCCCGTCTCCTCGGCCCAGCGCTGCGCGCCGTTGTAGGCCGCCTCGTTGTACGACTTGTCGAACTTTCCTCCAAGGTCGTACATCAGGGCCGGTTGCGCGAGGCAGGCAGTGGCGCCGATCGTCAGGGCGATCGCGCCGCCGAGCGTTTTGTGCATGATGGTCATGTCGAGAATCTCCTGGTTGCTTCAGGGCGCCCGCGCCGGGGACCGAAGTCCCCGGGCATCCGCCGGATGCCCGATTTAGGCAGAAGGGGGCGGGAAGGGTCAATAGCGTCCTGCCGCCGGACGAGTCGCCGGGGCGGGACCGGCATCAGGCGCCGACGGGGCGCTTGCTCGCCACGATGGCATCGACGCGTCCGGCAGGCGTGCTGAAGCGGGCTTGGCGGCGCCTGTTCTCGCTCCATCCTGACGCGAGGAAGAGACGGCGGGCGGCATCGCTCGCGGCCGCCGCTTCGAGGAAGGCACGTCCCGCCCCGCGTTCGCGCGTCCGCCTCGAAGGCCCGGCCGACCCCTTGGCGCCGGTGCGCGGGATCACCAGCGAGCGCGAGGGGTTCGGCCTCGCCGGCGGCGTCGCGAGGAGCATGTCCTGGCTCGCCAGAAGGTTGGAGAACGCGCGAAAGCTCCACGGATCCCGGATCTCCATCGCGCGCGCATGTGGAGCCGCAAGCGTCAAGGGCGTCACGGCAGCATGGCCGGCGGCGGACCGTGGGCAGGGGCAGCGTCGGCCGGGCGGACGTAGAGGGGTTTCGGCCTCTCGTTTCGCGACCCGAAGCGCTCTGCGGCGATTTCGGAGATGGCCGCAGCCTGCTCTTCCAGGCCGTCGAGCGCAAGCGCCTCCGGCCCGGGTCCGTCGCCGACCTCGTTGGCGATCCTGCGGCAGGCGCCGGCCTTTCCGGGCCCCGCGACGGCTTGCACGTCCTCGGCCCATCGCGGGCCGTGCGGCGATCCGTCCGCCTCGACGAATGCCGTCCCGTCCGGCCGGCCGCCGGAGAACACCTGGAAATATGTCGCGCCCTTCGGGGCGGGAAGGAAGACCGCGACTCGGCCCGAGGGTCGCCCCGCGATGTGGAAGATCGCCTCGAGAGTGCTGATCCCGATGGCCGGAACGCCCAGCGAAAGGGCAAGCCCTCGCGCAGCGCTGACCGAAATGCGGATTCCCGTGAAATTGCCGGGCCCGACCCCGACCCCGATGCCGTCGAGATCCTGCCAGGCGGCGTCGGCTTCGCCCATCAGCTCCTCCAGCATCGGGAAGAGGCGCTCCGCCTGGCCGCGCGTCATGTCCTCGTGCCGCGATGCCGCGATCCGGCCGTCCTTCAGCAAGGCGGCCGCGCAATGCGCGGCCGACGTGTCGAATGCGAGGATCGTGGGATCAGGCCGCGACAGGGCGCACCTCGACGACTTCCGGGATGTAGTGCCGGAGCAGGTTCTCGATTCCCATCTTGAGCGTCAGCGTGGAGGAGGGGCATCCGGCGCAGGCGCCCTGCATGTGGAGGTAGACGACGCCCCTGTCAAATCCGTGAAACACGATGTCGCCCCCGTCCTGCGCGACGGCGGGGCGCACCCGCGTGTCGAGCAGTTCCTTGATCTGCGTGACGATTTCGCCGTCCTCGCCGTCGTGATCGGCATGCGCGCTCTCCGAAGCGGCGCTCTCCATGGCCGGCCGCCCTGACTGGAAGTGCTCCATGATCGCGCCGAGGACCGGCGCCTTCAGGACGTCCCACTCCTCCATGTCCGCCTTGGTCACCGTGACGAAGTCCCCGCCGAGGAAGACGCCCGTCACGCCGTCGACGGCGAATATTCTCTGTGCGAGCGGTGACGGGCCAGCCGTGTCGGCAGACGGGAAATCCGCGGTTCCCGTTCCGAGCACGGCCTGGCCCGGCAGGAACTTTAGCGTGGCGGGGTTGGGCGTGGACTCGGTCTGTATGAACATGGGAATGCCTCCGGCAGGACAATGATATGCGCCCAGACAACGCCGCTGTCAATGGATCCGAATGACTCCGGATTCGCCGACGTTGGGGCGAGAGCCCTCAGGAATGGCGGCGCGAGGGAAATCCGCCCTGCGATCAAGGGCATGCAATGCTGAAGATCGTTGCCGCACCGGGCACCGCCGGGAAACGTCCGGCTGCCGAACCCGGGCGTTCCGGAGGTCTCCGCCCATCATGCCCTTGCTGAAGGCACCGGTTCGGACAGCATGCGCGGGAACCTCTGAAGCGCGTGGCGGCGCCTTCGGTGCATCGGCCGAAGCCGAGAGCGACCCTGCTCCTTTGCGGGTTCGTGAAATCCAGGCAGGACTCCGCCGGGGCCGGCCGGGCGACTGGCAGGGCGAAGCAAGGGGCCGCTGTCGCCCGTTGCCATGGCATTGATTGCGTCCGCGCCCCGAAGCGGCGCCACATTCCACGATCGAGACCGTCTCCCGGCTGCGACGTCACGTGCGCCTCCTGCCGCGCTCGGGACGGTCCGGGCGGTCCTGCCTGGACGCCGGCCAGAGCCGGTGCCGCCGCCCTCTCGGAAGGGCCGGTCGGCCGGGACGCGCGCTCCTGTCCGGTGCCGGCCTCGCCCCGCTGCGGGCGCTTGCCGGTTCGCCTTGCCGCGATGGCGTCGGCGGCCTTCGGTTCCGGAGGCCCGTTCGGCAAGGAGGCGCCGGAGCGATCGCGTGCGAGGCGCGCTTCCGATGCCGTCACCAGATCTGGCTGATCTGCTCCTTGGAGAGCTCCCCGGGAACGACGGCGAGCGGCACGGGCAGGGAGCCAAGGCGTCGCGAAAGGGCCGTCACGATGGGTCCCGGGCCGCCCTTGTCGGGGCTGGCGCCGAGCACGAGCATCCCGATTCCGCCGTCTTCCTCGATCTGGGCCAGGATTTCCGGCACGGCCTCACCTTCGCGGATCGCCAGTTCGGGATCCACATCCTGCCGGTCGCGCATCCACTTTGCGAAGACCTCGAAATGCGCATGGATGCGCTCGCGCGCCTCCTGCCGCATGATTTCTCCGACCCCGATCCAGTGCTGGAACTCCTCCGGCGGGATGATCGCGAGAACCTGCACGCCCCCGCCCGTCCTGGAGGCGCCCATGGCCGCGAACCGCATCGCGTTCAGGCATTCGCGGCTGTCGTCCAGGATCACCAGGGATTTTCTCATGCCTTTCCTCCGTAGCCGGGCGCAAGATGCGCCGATCAGGGGTCCCTGTCCATTGCGGCGTCCGCGACGACCTGTCCCGCCCCGGTCTCCCGTGCGCGCGAATGAACCAGGACCGCCGCGGCATGGTCGCCGACAGCGACCCCGCGGAACGCGAAGGCCGCGGGCCGTCTCAATCCGTCGAGCCGCTCCGTGACGAGATCCGTCAGGTCGCCGGCGATGGCCTGCGGATCCAGCATCGGTCGCTCGGCCGCCCGTTCCTGTTCGAGATCGTCGACCACGACGGTGCCGAAGCGGGCGAGGCTGCCAGGCAGCCAGGGCAGGCACAGGTCGGTGATGGCGGCGAAGGCGGCGGGCTTCATCCAGGCCGCGTCAAGAAAGGGCTCGACGGAATGGTCGAGCGTGACGGACGTGACCACGATGTCGGCCTCTCGGAGAGTCTCTTCCGCATCCGCCGCACGGGCGTCAAGACCCAGCGTGCGGGCCTCCGCGCAGAAGGCGTCGCGGCTGGCCGCGCTCCTGCCGCAGGCCAGGGCCTGCCGCAGCGGAAACAGCGCGCGAAACGCGGCGAGATGGCTTCGCGCCTGGACCCCGCAGCCAATGAACCCGACGGATGCGGCGGCGGGATCGGCCAGGCGCCGCGCCGCGACCGCCGAGAGGGCGGCCGTCCTGTGCGCCGTGATCCAGTTCGCTCCCATGACCGACTTGAGCAGGCCGGTTTCGGCGTCAAGGACGAGGACGGCCCCGTTTATCGCGGGCAGGCCGCGTGCGGGATTGCCCGGGCTGACGCTGACGGTCTTGAGGACCGTCAGGCCCTCGCCGCCGACGGCGAGCGTTGACATCACGTAGCGTCCGCCTCCTGGCAGGAGCGCGGACTTCGGCGCGACATGGAGCCGGCCCTCGGACTTCGCGACGAGTGCCGCCTCGACGGCATCGGCGATTTCGCCGGGCGGGATCGCGAGCGCTTCGATCGCGCTGTCCGGCAGGTAGAGGAAGCCGCGGCTTTCGTGTGACGCCATCGGTTGCATGCCTTTTCCGGGCCGGGGACAGCGTGGACGAGGTTCCGGGTCCGAGTCCATATGCCGATCCGTGAATTTCTCCGCGGGTCCGGAAGCGCCGCTGAAGAGCTGCGTCGCGCCAGGGGCCGTCAGGATGCGAGCGGCGGGCGCGCGCCTTCCGACAGGGCCCAGTCCCAGTACATCTCGCGAACGCGGCGCGTGACCGGCCCGGGCTGGAATTCGGTTCCGTCGAATTCGACGACCGGCGTGACCTTGTTCATGTTGCCGGACATGAAGATCTCGTCCGCGCCGCGAACGTCGTCGAAGGTCAGCACGGCCTCGCGGACGGGCGAGCCGTCGGCGGCGAGATTCGCCATGTGGCGGGCCCGCGTGATGCCTGCCAGAAAGGTGCCGTTCGCGACGGGAGTCAGGACCTCTCCGTCCTTGACGATGAAGACGTTCGCCGTGGCGGTTTCCGCGACGTTGCCCATGGCGTCGGCCACGAGCGCGTTCGGATAGCCCTTTGACCGCGCCTCGGCGATCATGCGGGCGTTGTTGGGATAGAGGCATCCCGCCTTGGCGTTAACGACCGCGCTTTCGAGGATCGGGCGCCGGAATCGCGTGGTTGTCAGCCGGGTCGACGCGTCCTCGGGCGCCAGCGGCTTTTCCTCGAGGCAGACGGAAAAGGCGGTGCTCGCGGGATCAGGAACGATCGCGGCATCGTCACCGTCGACGCCCCAGTACATCGGCCGGATGTACGCGGCGGCGTCCCGGGGCAGGGCGTTCAATCCGTCCCGGATGATCCCCGCCATTTCCTCCGTGGTGCAGGTCGGAGTCAGCATGAGCGCCTCTGCGGAGCGGTTGACCCTCTCGCAATGGGCGAGGAGGTCGGGCGCCACCCCGTCAAAGTAGCGCGCCCCGTCGAAAACGCTGGAACCGAGCCACGCGCCGTGATCCGCGGCCCTCATGACGAAGGCGTCGCCGTCATGCCAGCGGCCCTGGAAATAGGTGCGTATGTTGGTGCCGAACGCCATGGACCGGTTCCTTTCGAAGGGCGAAGCTAGGCGGTCTCGCGCCGCGCGTCCAGAACGAGTCTCGCATCTTGCATTCGCTCTTGCAGCGGTCTCCGTCCCGGAATCCGCTGGACAATCGCGGGCGGGCGGGACACGACCTCTGCCAGATGGAGAAAGGCCTCCCACCGGCGCGGTCCGGAATGCGCATCGGGCTGCTTGGCGGATCGTTCGATCCGGCGCATGAAGGTCATGCGCGCATCACCCGGGAGGCGCTGAAGCGGCTTGCCCTCGACGAGGCGTGGTGGCTGGTGTCGCCCGGCAATCCGCTGAAGGAAAGCGGACCCGCCCCGCTGTCGGAGCGCATGGCGCGTGCCGGGGCCATCATGCGGCACCCTCGCGTCCGCGTCACGGACCTGGAGATGCGGCTTGGGACGCGATGCACATGCGACAGCCTGGGCCGGCTGACGGCGCGGCTTCCCGGCATCCGCTTCGTCTGGCTGATGGGCGCCGACAACCTTGCCGGGCTGCATCGCTGGGAACGCTGGGAAGAGATCATGGCCCTGGCGCCGGTGGCCGTTCTGGCGCGGCCCGGCCTTCGGGTGTCCCCCCTGCGCTCTCGGGCGGCGCGCCGGTTCTGGCGCGCCCGGCTTCCGGAACGCGCAGCGGCGCGACTGGCCCTTGCCGCGCCGCCGGCCTGGGTTTTCCTGAACGTGCCGATGAGCGACCTTTCGTCGACGCGCATCCGCGGAAGCGGCGCCTGGGCGCATGGATGAGGACTCCGCTGGCGCGCCCGCGCGGCGCCGGGACGTCGCTGAAGACGGCCGCCGAACGCCCGGGCTGCGCCTGAAGCGCCCCGGCATCCGCGGGCCGGGGAGAGGAGCCGTCGCCATGCTGGCGCTCAGGGCAGGGCGCGCCTGCCCTCGGCCGCCGCCGGCCGCTCAGAGAACGCGGTGCCGCGCCCTTGCCCCAGCCTCGATGGCGGCGGCAAGAAGCCGGTCGATGTTCAGCTCGTAGCGCATGTCTGCCAGGAGCCTGAGCTCCGCCTCGCGCGCGGTGCCGTCTGCGGCGGCAACGTCGCAGGCCGCCGCGTATGCCGTGTCGAACAGCCGTTCCGGGAGGTTCCTCCGCACGGTGTCCCAGAGGATGTCGAGCCCGTCCTCCTCCTCGAGCACGTCGAAGGTGGCCGCGGAGACGTCCTTCAGGCGGTCCATGTCGTAGCCGCCGAAAACGGGAAGGTGATTCACCATGCGCTCGATCGAGACGAGTTCGGACGTGCGAATGGTGTTGTCCGTGGCGGAGACCGCGATCATGACGGCGAGCAGCGTGTCCTCCGGGGTGAAGTCGGCGGGATTCAGGGCCAAGGCGGACCTCCTCCTTCATGCTGCCCGGGAGCTTATTGACGACCTGGCCGCGCTGCAATAGGACACCGCTTCCGTTGGCCGGAGACTGACCCGATGACCGCGACGCGAGATGCGGCCCTGGCCTCGAAGGCCTGGCCGTTCGAAGAGGCCCGGCGGCTGCTCCGGCGTTGCGAGGCGGGCCCTCCGGACAAGGGCCATGTCCTGTTCGAGACAGGCTACGGGCCCAGCGGGCTGCCGCATGTCGGAACTTTCGGCGAGGTGGCGAGGACGGCAATGGTGCGCCGGGCCTTCGAGCTGATCAGCGACATTCCCGCGAGGCTTGTCTGCTTCTCGGACGACATGGACGCGCTGAGGAAGGTGCCCGACAACGTGCCGGACAGCGAGCGGATGCAGGAGGACATGAACCTGCCGCTGACGCGGGCGCGCGACCCGTTCGGCACCCATGAGAGCTTCGGTGCGCACAACAATGCCCGGCTCCGCGCCTTTCTGGACGAGTTCGGCTTCGAGTACGAGTTCGTGTCCGCGACGGAGGCGTACGGCTCGGGCCGGTTCGACGCCATGCTGCTGACGGCCCTCGAACGCTTCGACAGCATCATGGAGGTCATGCTGCCGACGCTCGGCGCGGACCGGCGGTCGACCTATTCGCCGTTTCTTCCGATCAGCCCGAAATCCGGACATGTGCTCCAGGTGCCGACGCTTGAGCGGAACGTGCGGGCCGGCACGATCGTCTACGAGGAACCCGACGGCGAGCGGGTCGAGATCCCCGTGACGGGGGGCAACGTCAAGATGCAGTGGAAGCCGGACTGGGGCATGCGCTGGGCCGCGCTTGGGGTCGACTACGAGATGTTCGGCAAGGACCTGATCCCGTCCGCAGGGCTGTCGTCAAGGATCTGCCGGGCGCTCGGCACGAGGCCGCCCGAGCTGCTGAACTACGAGCTCTTCAACGACGAGCACGGACGGAAGATCTCGAAGTCCAGGGGAAACGGCCTCTCGATGGAGGACTGGCTGGCCTATGCCGCTCCGGAGAGCCTGGCGTATTTCATGTATCTCAAGCCGCGCACCGCGAAGCGGCTGCATTTCGACGTCATCCCGAAGGCGGTGGACGAATATCACCGGCAGCTTCGCGCCTACGAAGGCCAGGACGATGCCGGCAGGCTCGCGAACCCGGTCTTTCACGTTCATTCGGGCAGGGTGCCGGCCTCCAGCCTGATCGTGCCGTACTCGATGCTCCTGAACCTTGCCAGCGTCTCCGGGGCGGAGGACAAGGAACTGCTCTGGGGCTTCATCAGGCGCTACGCGCCGGATGCGTCTCCGGACACGCACCCCGACCTGGACGCCGCAGCCGGGTTCGCCGTTGCGTATTGCAAGGATCTCGTGCGGCCGCACAGGACCTGCCGCGCTCCCGAGGGCAAGGAGCGGGCCGCCCTGGCGGATCTGAAGACGCGTCTCGAGACGTGGGACCGCGGCACGGACGCGGAAGAGATTCAGTCCATGGTCTATGCCGTCGGCCGCGCGCACGGGTTCGACCCGCTTCGCGACTGGTTCAAGGCGCTCTATGAAGTGCTTCTCGGCGCGAGCGAGGGACCGCGATTCGGCGTGTTCATCACCCTGTACGGCGTTGGCGAGACGGTGGCGCTGATCGAGCGGTCGCTCGCGGGCGAACTCGCGTGAGGCGCTGTCGGTCCGGCGCCTTTCGCCCGATGGGCCGGAAGCAATCCTGCACCGGGCATGACGGATCCGCGGGAACCGCAACATGGCTCGCGGCAGGCGCGCCTTGGCCGGCGGGATGAAGCCTTTCGCCAGCGCACAGTGACCATGCGGCCCAAGGCGCCGCGGAGCCTCCCGCGTTCCTTCCCCGCCCTCAGAGCTTGACCTAAAATGTGGATGGCCTCCCCCAGATGTGGCAAATCCCTGTCAGTTTCCACCCAGACAAGGAGAACACAATGGCCTGGGACGAGACCACCCGCGAAGAGCATGACCGCAAGTCGGAGCGACATGAAACCGACCTGACCGACGAGGAACGGCTTCTGGTCGAGCCGCTGCTTCCGGCCCCGGCGAAGCTTGGCCGCCGCCGGACGACCGACCTGCGCGAGACGTCCGACGCGATCCAGTACATGCTGGCCACGGGATGCCAGTGGCGGGCGATTCCCAAGTGCTTTCCGCCCTCTGCGACCGTCCAGAACCACTCCTGCGCGTGGCGCGACAACGGCGTCCTGGAACGGATGCTGGACGCGCTGCGCACGCTGGGCCGTGCGCAGGCGGGGCGCGAGGCGCAGCCGACGGCGGCCGCGATCGACAGCCAGTCGGTGAAGACGACGGAGGCGGGCGGGCCGGCGGGTTGCGACGCGGGCAAGAAGGTCAAGGGCCCCCCGTTCCACTCTGAAGTGCAACACCTGATGCAGTGTTCCTGGTCGTTCGACGACACATGATGTTGCGAATCGGCCAGGCGGCGACGACAGTCCCTGTGATGAAGCAAGGAGACTGTCATGCCCGAGGGCCATCGCCACCGGCCTCATGCGGAACGCTGCCAGATCCACGCCCTGAGGAAAAGCGGGCTTTCCGGCCCGGCGATCGCCCGCCAGCTCGGCCGCGACCGCACGACGGTCTGGCGGGAGGTGCGGCGCAACTCCGGCAGGCGCGGCTACCGCCACAAGCAGGCCCAGCGCAAGTCGGACAGGCGCCGCAGCGCGGCCTCGTCGGTGGCGCGCAAGATGACGCCGGAGCTGTGGCGCATGGCGGAGGAGCGGCTGGCCGAGGGCTGGAGCCCCGAGCAGGTCAGCGGGCGCCTCCGCAAGGAGGGCGAGCCGATGGCGGGGCGTCAGTGGACCTGCGAGCGCATCCACGCCGACCGGAAGGCCGGCGGCGGTCTCTGGCGGCATCTCCGCCGCCGCGGCAGGAAGCCGAACTGGAAGGGCGGCCGCCATTCCGGCCGGGGCCGCATCCCGGGCCGGGTGGACATCTCCGAGCGCCCGGACGTCGTGGAGGCGAAGGAACGGGTCGGCGACCGGGAGGCGGACACGAATCAACGGCAAGGGCACCGGCGGCGCGCTTGTCTCCCTGGTGGACAGGGCGTCCAGGCACACGCTGCTCGAAAGGGTCGAGAGGAAGACGGCGGACGCGGTCGGCTCGGCCATGACCGGCATGCTGGGCCCTCTCCCCGTGCACACGGTCACCGCGGACAACGGCAAGGAGTTCGCGGGCCATGCCAGGGTGGCCGAGGCGCTGGGCGCGGGGTTCTTCTTCGCGCGGCATTGCCACTCCTGGGAGCGCGGCCTGAACGAGCACGTGAACGGGCTGGTGCGGGAGTGGTTCCCGAAGGGCACGGACTTCCGCAAGGTGACGGACGCAGAGGTGCAGGCCGTCCAGGACCGCCTCAACGCGCGGCCGCGCAAGGCGCTGGGCTACCTCACCCCGTCCGAGGCCTTCCACCAGGCGCAGCCGCCCTGAGGGGGCCGTTCCGGGGCCGCCGGGGGCGGCTCCGAGGGGAGATGCGCGCTGTCCGCGGCCCGCCGTCCTCCGGTCGGGCTCCGCCCTCCCTGCGTCCGGCGGGCCGCGGACAGCGCCCGGCAGGGCTTGCACCGCCCCGGAAGACTGGCTACGCCTCCCGGTGAAGGGACCGCCGCCGCTCGGGCTTCGCCCCTCGCTGGCTGATGTTGCACTTCAGAGTGGAAGCGGCGGGCAGGAAGCGGCACCTGACGGTGGACGTCGAGGGGTTCCCGATCGCGCTCCGGGTGCTACGGGGGCGGACGTGCAGGACCGGGACGGGGCGCCGGCCGTCATCCTGGCGATGCCGGGAAGGCGCCGCAGGTGACGAAGCTGTGGGCGGACGGCGGCTACGCCGGGCCGAAGCCCGGGGAGGCGCTGGCGGAGCACGGCCTGGGGTCGATCGTCGAGATCGTCCAGCGGCCCAAGGAAACAAGGGGCTTCACGGTCCTGTACCGCCGCTGGGTGGTGGAGCGGACGTTTGCGTGGATGTCGCGGTGCCGGCGTCTGGCGAAGGACTTCGAGCGGACGCTGGAGAGTTCGCTGGCCTGGGCGCAGCTCGCGGCGTGCCGGTTCCTGATGCGGCGGGTGGCGCGGGGCCAGGCGGCTGGAATCTCTTAACATATTGATATTATTGAATTATGATTCAAGCTCTCAGGCTCCCGGGCGTCGGGTGAATGTCCGGAACGCACGGGCGAGCGCTGACTCATCGATGACGCCGGCATGTCTGCCGATGGCCTGCGCGCCCGCCTTGCCACCCGGCGCATCCGAGAGGCGGCGCAGCCAGGGCAATCCCCGCGCCCGCACGTTCGGAGACTGCGGATCCGATGCGGGCCGCGTTCCTCCTGCGCCGCAACGTTCCGGCGTAATCTGTTGCAGGAGACCGCGTTTCCGGCGATTGTTCGGCTCCGTGACTTCGAAGCGGGGGTGACGTGCTTCTGGAATGGAGACATGCGATGGGAATGGGCCTTCGGTCAGTTGTCGTGACAATCGCGCTTTGCTGGGGCTGCATTGCGGTGGCTGCGGACGTGCGGGCCCGAGTGCCCGGGATCGAGGCAGCCATAGACTCGCAGATTGACGCGTTCCTGAGCGATGACTTCGCGCGCGCCTTCTCTTTCGCGTCTCCCGGCATTCAGGGACTCTTCGGCAACCACCGGCGGTTCGGCCAAATGGTGCGCAACGGATACCCGATGGTCTGGCGGCCGGCGGAGGTGCGCTATCTCGCGCTGCGAGAGGCGGGCGGCGTGCTTTGGCAACGGGTGCTGGTCCGCGACCGGTCGGGAGGCGTTCACGTGCTTGACTACCAGATGGTCCAAGTTGACGGGAGCTGGCGGATCAACGGCGTGCACGTCCTGCGGGAGCCGGACATCGGGGCCTGATTCGCGGCATGGAAGGACGAACGGACGGCATTCGGCGCCTTGCCGCGATGGCCTACCTCGGCTTCCTGTTGCGTCTCCGCGCGGGCCTTCCCCGCTGGCCGGCCTTTCCCGCCGACGAGCGGCCCCGGGCTGATCGCGACTCCTCGATGGCCAGTTCCACCTGCGACTGTCTCGCGAGCGGGTCGTCGGCCACAGCGAGCTCGACTGTCTCCAGCCGGCTGATCTCGTCCCTCAGTCGTGCCGCTTCCTCGAATTCAAGGTCTTCGGCGGCCTTGCGCATCCTCTGGCGCAACCCGTCCAGGTGCGCTTGCATGTTGGCGCCCGCCAGCGGCCTGTCGACCCGGGCGGTGATGCGGGCCTCGTCCGTGTCGCCCTTGTAGAGGCCCTCGAGCACGTCGGCGACGTTCTTCCTGACCGTTTCGGGCGTGATGCCGTGTTCCTCGTTGTAGGCGAGCTGCTTGGCGCGCCGCCGTTCCGTCTCCTTGAGGGCGCGTTCCATTGACCCAGTGACATGGTCGGCATACATGATGACGCGCCCGTCGGCGTTGCGGGCTGCCCGGCCGATGGTCTGGATGAGCGAGGTCTCGCTCCGCAGGAAACCTTCCTTGTCGGCGTCGAGGATGGCCACCAGGCCGCATTCGGGAATGTCGAGGCCTTCGCGCAACAGGTTGATGCCGACGAGCACGTCGAACGCGCCGAGGCGGAGGTCGCGCAGGATCTCGATCCGCTCCAGCGTGTCGATGTCAGAGTGCATGTAGCGCACCCTGATGCCCTGTTCGTGAAGGTATTCGGTGAGATCCTCCGCCATGCGTTTGGTAAGGGTCGTCACCAGGGTGCGACAGCCCCTTTCGGCCACCCTGCGCGCCTCGTCCAGCAGGTCGTCGACCTGCATTTCGACGGGACGGATCTCCACTATGGGGTCGAGCAGCCCGGTCGGGCGGATGACCTGCTCGACGAACACGCCGCCGGCCTGGTCGAGTTCCCAGGATTGCGGCGTGGCCGAGACGAAGACCGACTGAGGGCGCATGTCGTTCCATTCCTCGAACTTCAGCGGCCGGTTGTCGGTGCAGGAGGGCAGGCGGAAGCCGTGTTCTGCGAGGGTGAACTTGCGCCTGTAGTCGCCGCGGTACATGCCGCCGATCTGCGGCACGCTGACATGGGACTCGTCGGCGAAGACGATGGCATGGTCGGGAATGAACTCGAAGAGCGTGGGAGGCGGCTCCCCGGGAGCGCGCCCGGTCAGGTAGCGTGAATAGTTCTCGATGCCGTTGCACGATCCTGTTGCCTCGAGCATCTCCAGGTCGAAGTTCGTGCGCTGCTCCAGCCTTTGCGCTTCAAGAAGCCTGCCCTCGCCGACAAGCTGGGAGAGGCGGGCCTTGAGCTCTTCCCGAATGCCCTTGACGGCCTGACGGAGGGTCGGCCTTGGCGTGACGTAATGCGAGTTCGCGTAGATCCGGACGTGCTCGAACCTGTCGGTCCTCTCGCCGGTGAGCGGATCAAACTCGGTGATGTCCTCGAGCTCCTCCCCGAAGAAGGACAGTCGCCATGCCCGGTCCTCGAGATGCGCGGGCCAGAGCTCGATCACGTCGCCCCGGACGCGGAAAGTGCCCCTGCGGAAGGCCTGGTCGTTCCGGCGGTACTGCTGGGTGACGAGATCCGCCATGACCTTGCGGGTGTCGCATTCACTGCCCGCGCGCAGGTCCTGGGTCATTGCGCCGTAGGTCTCGACGCTGCCGATGCCGTAGATGCAGGACACTGACGCGACGATGATCACGTCGTCGCGCTCGAGAAGCGCGCGCGTGGCCGAGTGCCGCATCCTGTCGATCTGCTCGTTGATCTGGGATTCCTTCTCGATGTAGGTGTCGGAGCGCGGCACGTAGGCTTCGGGCTGGTAGTAGTCGTAGTAGCTCACGAAATACTCGACCGCATTCGAGGGGAAGAAGCCCTTGAACTCGCCGTAGAGCTGCGCCGCGAGCGTCTTGTTCGGCGCGAGGACGATGGCAGGGCGCTGAGTCGCCTCGATGACCTTGGCCATCGTGTAGGTCTTGCCGGTGCCCGTCGCCCCCAGAAGGACCTGGTTCCGTTCGCCTCCGGCGACCCCGTCGACGAGTTCCGCAATGGCGGTCGGCTGGTCGCCGGCCGGTTCGAACTCCGACTCCATGACAAGCGTCCGCCCGCCCTCCAGCTTCTCCCGGATCCGGGTGTCGGGCGCTTGCAGGCAGGGAGCCTTGACATCGGTTGCGGACATGAAACCGGATTCCTTGGGACCGGGCAACATTCGGTCTTCAACGGCTCGGTTGCAAGCGTGGAGTCGGCATCGGGCCCGCCGCTTGCCCCGGGCCGGGCTGTCGGGCCCCTGAAGGTGTCCGACGCATCGTTCGCGGTCTGCGTCCAGGGTTGTCCGGCAGGTCTTTCGCCGGCCGCAGGCAGGCATTGAGCCACGTCGCATCGATGCCGGCGCCAGCCTGCAAGGGCATCGCCGCCGGGCGATCGGACGGCCTGGCGGGCCCGATCGGCCGATCACGGCGTTTCGGCCGCCGTTGCAGTTCTTGCATCAGGGCCACGACGCCCGGCAGTCGATCCGCGCCGTCCGCGGGATGGGTGGCATGGCAGGCGCGTCCGCCGCCGCGCCGTGACGGCGGGCGCAGCGAGTCAGGCTCGCCCTGTTCATCCTCAACCCTTGATCCTGTGTCCGCAATCGTCGACAAGACGCTGTCATGACCGCACGCATCTACCGTCCCGCGAAGTCTGCCATGTCGTCCGGCGTCGCAAGGTCCCGGCACTGGGTTCTCGAGTTCGTTGACGAAGCCGGTCGCGAGATCGACCCGCTGATGGGCTGGACGTCTTCGGCTGACACCCGGTCCCAGGTGCGGATGCGCTTTCCGACTCGGGAGGCGGCGGTGGACTATGCCGAAAGGCATGGCATCGACGCGACTGTGCGCGACCCGAAGCCGAGAAAGCCGAATGTCCGCCGTCGCGGCTATGGCGAGAATTTTGCTACAGATCGGCGCGGAGCCTGGACTCATTGACGGCAGGAGGCTGGCCGGATGGTCAGCGGTTCGCCTGGCAATGCCTTCGGAGAGTCGACGAAGGCGTGCCGGAATTCGGTCACGCCGTCGGGCGGCGGGCGGAACTGAACGGGCCGGGCGGACGCCTGCAAGATGCGCCTCTCGCTTTCGGCGGCCGTGTTGTAGTGACGGCAGGTCGTGCTATGACGGCCAATGCGGTCCGGTAGCTCAACTGGATAGAGCGGCTGACTTCTAATCAGCAGGTTGAGGGTTCGAGTCCTTCCCGGATCGCCATGATCCGTTGTCTTTCGCGCCGCATTGATCCATGATGGATGAATGCAGAGGGACGCCAAGCCCCACGCGGCGTCCGTGACGTTCGCGTCCCGGAACCAGCCGAAGGATCCCGGCAAGGTCGCGGGCCATGTCCAGGCCGCGGTCGAGGCCGGTGTCCTGGATCCGGCGGCGGCCGCCCGGTTCCTGGCCTTCGCGCGGCAGCGCGAGGCGGGAGCCGGCACGGGACCTGCCGACGAGCCGTTCCTGCCCTTCCGGGGCATGAACGAGATCTTCATAATCTCCGGCCTCGTGATTCTCGCGACCGGATGGACCGCCTGGCGGCTCGTGTCCGACAGCCCTCTCGCGTCCGCCGTCATTGCGGCGGCCGCGCTGGCACTCCTGTCCGAGCATTTCGCCCTTCGCCGACGGATGACGGGCCCGGCGATCGCGCTGACCGTCCTGTTCGCGCTGAACGCGCTGTCGGGCTTCCATGCCTTCCTGGAGTTCCTGGACGGCGCGGAGACGCGCGTCTCCGTCACGCTCCTCTGCACCGCCGGCGCCATGCTGCTCTGGTGGTTCCGGTGCCGGGTGCCCTTCGCCCTCGCCCCGGCCGCGCTTGCCGCCGTCGGCGGCCTTCTCGCGGCCGTGGCAGCCGTGCAGGGCCCGGGCCTCTTTCCCTGGAACCTCGAGGCGGCCTTCAGGCTGTCCTCCGGAGGCCCGCTCGCCTGGGTCACGCTGGCCTCCGGCCTGGCGCTCCTGGGCGGCGCCATGGCCTTCGACGCCTCGGATCCCCATCGCGTCACCCGCCGGAGCCAGTGCGGGTTCTGGCTGCATCTGGTGGCTGCGCCTCTGGTCGTCAACACGGCCGCAGTCACCCTTCTCGAGGGCGGCAGCCCCTGGAGCCTCCTCTGCGTCATGGCCGTGTTCGGGGCGACGGCTGTGATCATCGACCGCCGCTCCTTCCTGCTCGCCTCTGGCGTCCACGTGGCCGCGCTGGCCTCCGCCCTGACGGACGGGCGCCTCGACTGGCTTGTCATCCTGGGAACGGGCGCTGTCCTGCTCGCGCTGGGGTCGTTCTGGGCCGCCGTCCGGACATGGCTCGTGGACCTCCTTCCGGCAGGGTTCCCCCGGCATCTTCTCCCGCCGGTCCGGGCGCTTCCCGAACGCCTGCCCGAAGAACGGGACGGCTCCTGAGCCCCTCGTCTGTCCGTCCTGTCACGAAGGGACTGGAAGGGTAAGTGAAGGGCGAGGATCCGGGCGATCAGCAACCTGGTTCCGCGCCGTCTCAGGTCCGGGAATTCGATCAGCCGTTCGGGGATCATCGAAAGCCTTCCCAGTGCAGGAGGGGGGGGGGGGAGGAAAGGGTTCGTCCGTCTCTCGATCGTGCGGTCCGGCGTGCAGGCGGGCGATCGCCGGGCCGGAAAGCCCGCTTTTCCTCAGGGCGTGGATCTGGCAGCGTTCTGCATGAGAGGCCGGTGGCGATGGCCCTCGGGCATGACGGTCTCCTTCTTCCAACGAAAGGGACTGTCGCCGCCGCCTGGCCGATTCGCAACATCTTGTGTCGTCGAACCGCCCGGGACGCTGCATCAGGTGTTGCACTTCGGAGTGGAACGGGGGTGAATTTTAGGTCAAGCTCTAAGCCTGCATCTTGGCGGAGGAGGTGGGATTCGAACCCACGGTGCGCTTTAACGCACGCCGGTTTTCAAGACCGGTGCATTCGACCGCTCTGCCACTCCTCCGGTCCCGCCTTGGTATCGGGCGGCACATGATTCTTGAAGAGCGCCCGGCACGATTCCGTCCGAGTTTCCCGGGGCAGTCGCCTGTGGGCCCGAGAGTCTGCGGCGGAGGTCCGGAATGTCCCAAATGACCGGGGAAGGCGGCGACATACGATGCCATGTTCTTTCCGTGTTCCCGTTTCAGGCCACTGAAACTCCAGAGTAACTGTTCAGGTTCTGTCTTGGCGGCTTTCCGGCCGACAGGCGGACCGGCCCGTCTGGGCCGGCTGCCGCGCGGCGAGCCGCGCGGCCAGCTCTTCCGGCGCGGTCCGCAGGGTCTCCCAGCAGGTTCCGGCCCTGTTTCCGGGCCGTGTCGAGCACGGTCCGCAGCGCCGCGCGGTTCCGGGCGCCCGCCTCGCTGCGGAAGCTCCCGGAGATCCTTTGCCGCACCTTGAGGGGCCGCAGCGCCCGCTCGGCCCCTCTGCCCGCCCGGCTGCCGGCCGCTCTCCTGCCGGCGGGACCGCTGGCGTTCCTCCGGCGCCTCCGCCGTCGGCTTCGCCAGCCCGTCGCGCGACGGCGGCCTGCCGCTGCTGGAGCTCTTATGAGCCCCGGTGCTGTCAAGCGCTTTCTTCATGAATCGTCACATCGATCCGTCTCCTGTCCGGGGCGGCGTCAGCGCCGCTCGGGGATTCTCCAGGCAGAACGTCGCGGTTCCTCGGCGCGCCCAACATTCAACGGCGCGTCCAGACTCCTGTCCGGTTCGGTCTGCCGGCCTGTGTGCCGGCCCCGTGACCACGGTGCCCGGTTCGGGCGGTGCGACGTTCCGGGGGGCGGGACCCATCTGTGCGGACGGTGCCGCTGCCTGAGGCCGCGGCGAACCATGCTCCAACACGGTCACACGCCCTGCCCGGGATCCCCGAGGGCCCCGTCGGGCCGCCCGGGTGTTCCGGTCTTCCTTCCTCCCGTGCCTTCGACAGGACGGCGCCCTCGGGCCGCGGCGAACCGCCCGGCGCCACGAGCGGCCTGCGCGCCAGCGCCACGATCCCGCGCTTCCCCGACCGCCCGTCGCGGGCGCTGACGCACCCGCGGAACCACCCCGACAGCGCGCTGTCCGGCTGGTGGCGGAGCCAGCGCCAGGCCATCTGCACGAGGTGCTTTCGCAGCATCGGGCTGCCGGCCTTGCCGGTGCCCTGGTCATGGTCCACGGCGCCGCTCGCCCACGGCACCGGCGCCAGCCCGGCCATGCCCGCCAGCTCGCGCCGGTTGCGGAAGTCCCGGCAGAGGAGCTCCGCGCCCGGCAGCAGCGCGTCGTTCGGCCCGATCCCCCGCAGCCGGACCAGAACCGCAGCGTGGCGGGCATGCGCCGGCACGGCGGCCTCCGCGCCACCGGCCTCCTCGGGGCCGTGATGCGCCTCCCGCGCCGCCGCCTTCTCGGCCTCCACCGTCCGCAGCTCGGCCACGCCCGGCTCCAGGCGGCCGGGGATGCCCGCGACCTCCGCCAGGAGCCCCGGCGGCAGCGCCGTGCCGTAGCCCGTCACCGTCCCGGCGAGCCGGTCCCGGAACCCCGCCTTCGCCGGATCCCCGGGCGGCACGCCGTGCAGCCGCAGAAGCCCCGCGACCGCATTCGCCAGCCGCAGCCGCTCCTTCACGAGCCGCTCGCGCCTGCGCAGGAGACGCTTCGCGTCCTCCTCGGCGACCGTCGGCACCCGCACCGGCGACATCGCGTCCCGGTCGCCGCCGTCCCGGGCCACGGGCGCGCGGACCGTCTTCCCCGCGTCGATCCTGTCCGTCTTCGCCTTCTTCCTGCGCCGGACCACCTCGAGGCTCGCCGGGTCGCGGACCACCACCTCCAGGTCCTCGCCCTCGAGCCGGCGCGCCAGCCGGAACCCCTCGTACCCTGCCTCGCAGACCGGCATCACGCGGACGTCGCCGCCGGAGACGGCGGCGGCCCGCGCCCGCGCCTGCCCCAGCTTCGCCAGCAGGCCGTCCGCGTCCAGAGCGGCGCCAGCCTGTGCAGGCCTGTCCGCGACGCGTCCGCCGGATCGCCCGCCGCGAGGATCCAGCTCGTGCCGCCCGCTTCCAGCGCCGCATGCACCGTGGCAGTCTCCCCGTCGGAGGGGGTGCTTGAGCCGATCATCTCTCTCTCCTTTCGATCGGCAAGGGGTGCCGCCTGTCGGCCCCCTTGCCACCAGATGTTGATGCCCTGACGTCTCCTGGAACGAATCGCCCCCAAGGGCAATTCCCGATCAGGCTCATGGCATCTGTCGAGCCCGAGCCGGCGCTCGAGTTCGGAGATGCGCGCGGCCTGGTTTGCGATGCGCTCGGCCTGGGCCGCGCCCGTCGCGCGGAGCTCGGCGATCAGGGAGTCACGCCACGCGAGCGCCGCCGTCAGGTCGGACGTCCCGTTCTCCGGACGCCCGGAACCGTCGCAGGTTCCCGGGTCTGCGAGCATGACTGTCCCGTATTCCGCTCTCGCCGCGGCTTCAGCCGTCCTGGTCGGCAGGCCTTTGGGACATGCAGCCCCGATTGCCAGGCAAGATCACGATGGATGCGCTGCCAGCCTGGAGAGAACCTGAAGAGTTACACTCCAGAAGCAATTGCCCTGCGGGTTTCCGGAAAGCCCTTTTCATGTGAAGGTGCCAAAGCTAATCATCACGGCAAGCATCACGGCAAGCATCACGGGCAATGAAGGCAAGGGTTCGGACTCGAAGGCTTCGAGCTGGATGCGCCGCAAGCGCAAGGGGTGACATGCATGATGCGAACGCCAGCCCGTTCTTCATCGAGATCACGGTCGCGAACGGTCCGCCGATGCGGGGCGGGGGCCGTCAGGCCCAGGACGGCGCGTGCGGATGCGGCATGCCGGGCCAAAAGCCGTGAGCCCCATGCCGTGCGCTTGCCGGACGCCAGGGACCGAGCGTCCGGACTTGCCCTGAACCGGATCAAAGGCGCAATGCCGCGCGACCGCCTTGCAGGTTCAAGGGCCACGGCGGCTCTCACGATGTTCCGGCGGGCCGCGGCCTTGTCCCTCTTCCTGGCGGTGCTCTCCCCTTTCGCGCTGCCGGCTCCCGCGCAACCGGCATACGAGACCCCGGCGAAAGCCGCGCTCATCCATGATTTCGGTACCGATACAACGCTTTTCGAGAGGAGCGCGGACATTTCGATACCGCCGGCGTCGATGTCGAAGCTGATGACGCTTTACATGGTCTTCGAGGCACTGAGGGAAGGGCGCATCGACCTGGACACGACCTTTGCCGTCTCGACCAAGGCCCGCAAGATGGGCGGGTCGACCATGTTCCTGGACGAAACCGACCGGCCCACGACGGAAGAGCTGATCAAGGGGATCGTCGTTCAGTCCGGCAACGATGCGTGCGTGGTCGTGGCCGAAGGGCTGGCCGGAACGGAAGAGGCTTTTGCGCAGCAGATGAGCCTGAGAGGGCGCGAAATCGGGCTCAGGGACTCAACGTTTGCCAATGCCAGCGGATGGCCCCATCCACGACACCGGATGAGCATCCGCGACCTGGTGAAGCTGGCAGCGCTGCTGGTCACGGAATTTCCCGAGTACTACGGGTACTTCGCGCTGGAAGAATTCGACTATGACGGCCGCTCGCCGGCCAACAGGTTCAACCGCAATCCGGTGCTCGGGGTCGGTCTCGGCGCGGACGGGCTGAAGACCGGGCACACCGAGGAAACCGGCTACAGCCTGGTGGGCTCCGCCGTCCAGGCCGGGCGGCGCCTCATCTTTGCCTTCACCGGCCTCGAAAGCGCGGCGGCACGCAGTCGCGAGGCCGAAGCGATGATAGTGTGGGGAATGCGCCAGTTCGTCGTCAAGGAGGTTGCCTCCAAGGGTGACGCCATTGGCGAGATTCCGGTCTGGATGGGAAGCCAGCCCAGCGTGAATGCGGTTGCAGGCGACGACATCCGGATGCCCTTCCCGACCGTCGGACAGGACAGCGTCACGATGCGCATCGAGCACCTCTCGCCGCTCGACGCCCCGGTCGCCGCTGGCGCGCAGGTGGCGGAGCTCGTCATTTCAGTCCCGAACATCCCGGAAAGGCGCTTCCCGCTCGTCTCCGACCGGGAAGCGGCCCGCGGCGGCTTTCTTCCCCGCGTGCGCGCTTCCTCCAGGCTCCTCCTCGACATGGCGGTCAGGCAGGTCCAGAGCCTCACGGAATGAACGCCGGGCGCCTCATCACGTTCGAGGGCGTTGATGGCTGCGGGAAATCCACGCAAGCCCGGCTGCTCGCCGAAAGCCTGGCGTCCAGGGGCCTTGACGTCCTGCTGACGCGTGAGCCGGGCGGCTCGCCGGGCGCCGAGCAGATCCGCCGGCTTCTGGTCGACGGCCCTCCCGAGCGCTGGTCGGCGGAAGCCGAGATCCTGCTCTTCACCGCGGCGAGGCGCGACCATCTGGAGCGGACCATTCGTCCGGCCCTCGAAAGGGGCGCCACCGTGATCTCGGACCGGTTCGCCGATTCGACGCGCGTGTACCAGGGCGCGGGCCGACCCGGGCTTCGTGCGCTCGTCGACCGTCTTCACGACGCCGTGATAGGCAAGGATCCTGACCTGACGTTCATCATCGACATGGATCCGGCCGAAGCTATCAGGCGCGGCCAGGGCCGCGATTCCGGAGAACGCAGGTTCGAGGAGATGGGACAGGGCTTTCAGGATCGCGTGCGCTTGGGATTCCGGGCTCTGGCAAGCAACAGTCCCGCCCGGTGCCGCCTGATCGACGGCCATCGTGACGTCGATTCCATCGCGCGCGACGTCTCCCTGATCGCGGCCCGGAACCCATGAGTGGCCAAATCGCTCCAGAGGCGGACCGCGCCGAGGGTGCGCCACATCCGCGCGAGACCCTGAAGCTGTTCGGTCACAAGGAGGCCGTGGCCGAGATCCTTTCCTCGCTCGGCAGCGGCCGAATGCACCATGCCTGGCTTCTGGCCGGACCGCGCGGCGTTGGAAAGGCGACCCTGGCTTGGGCGACGGCGCGGTTTCTGCGGACGCGCACGGTCAGCGAGGGCGGGGGGAACGGCGCCGCTCCGAAAGGCCTGGACATGTCGGCGGACCATCCTGTCGCCCGCCGTGTTGCTGCATTGTCCGATCCCGGCTGCCTCCTGATCCGGCGTGAATGGGATCCGGACCGCAAGCGCCTGAGGAGCTCGATCACGGTCGACGGGATCCGGAGGCTGAACAGGTTCCTTGGCCTGACCGCCACCGACGGCGGATGCCGAATCGCCATCCTGGATGCGGCAGACGACATGAACCTGTCCGCCGCAAACGCCCTCCTCAAGCTGCTGGAAGAACCTCCGGCAAGAACCGTTATCCTCCTGGTCAGCCACCGGCCGGCGCGGCTTCTTCCCACGATACGATCGCGCTGCCGGACCGTCAGGCTGCAGCAACTGGATGCGTACGACATGGATCGGGCCCTTTCCGCGGCCGGGATCGCCGTGGAGGATGCGGCCGGTCTCCATGCCCTCGCCCAAGGCTCGGTCGGCGAAGCTGTCCGGCTCGCGAACGAAGGCGGCCTTGAACTTTACGGCAAGGTCATGGACGTGATTGCCACGGCGCCGTCCATGGATCGGGCCAAGCTGCTGAAGTTCGCGGAGGAAGTGTCGGCACGCGGGGCCGAGCGTCAATTCGATCTGGCCGCCAGGTTCCTGGGCCAGGCACTGGCCCGCCTCGCGCGAGCCTCCGCCGGAATGCCGCCGGCGTCCGAGGCGACCCCGGGTGAATCCGAGACGCTTGCGCGGCTAGGCGCTAGCGCCGGTCGCGCTCATGCATGGGCGGCGCTGCAACAGGAGCTGTCGACCCGGCTGGCGCGTGGCCGGGAAGTCAACATCGACCCGGCAAGCCTCCTTACGGACGCATTCCTCCGGATCGAGGCCACCGCCGCCTCCTGACGCCGCGGCCAGGACGGCATTCCGGACCGGCCCGGAGTTCCGCCGGGTTGACGCTCTGCCGGAACCCACCCATACGAAGCCAATGTCATCTCTGGCCAGGATCACGGACAGCCATTGCCATCTCGACTTTCCCGAATTCGATGGCGAGATCGGCGAGATCGTCGCTCGTGCCGCCGGTCGCGGCGTTCATCGCATGGTGACAATCTGCACGCGCCTCGCTGCCGAGCCCGCAACGCGCGCCATCGCCGAGATGCATCCCCCCGTGTTCTACGCCGCCGGCGTGCATCCGATGTCGCTGGCGGAAGGGCCCATGGCGCATGCGGACACGCTGGTCTCGATGTCCGCCCATCCGAAACTCGTCGGCATCGGCGAGACCGGCCTCGACTACCATTACACGCGGGACACCGCTGCAGCGCAGCAAGAAAGCCTCCGCGTCCATGTCGAGGCGGCCCGCCGGACCGGGCTTCCGCTCATCATCCATTCCCGTGGCGCCGACGAGGACATGGCGCAGATCCTGACCGAGGAGCATCGGGCGGGTGGGTTTGCCTGCGTCATGCACTGCTTTTCCTCGGGACCGGCGCTCGCCGAGACGGCCCTCGATCTCGGGTTCTGCCTTTCCATGTCCGGAACCGCCGCCTTCCCGAGAAGCGGTGCGCTTCGCGGGATTTTCGCTGCGGCGCCGATCGACCGGATCCTGCTTGAAACGGACGCGCCCTATCTCGCGCCGCCACCCAATCGTGGCAGGAGGAACGAACCGGCCTTCATCGTCGACACGGCGCGGGTCGGCGCCGAGGTCTTCGGGCTGGAATACGAGGAGTTCGCGGCCCGGACGGAGGAGAACTTCGAACGCCTCTTTGCAAAGGCGGCCGCATGGCGGAGCTGACTTTCACGATCCTCGGCTGCGGCTCGTCGGGCGGCGTTCCCCGCATCGGGGGCCTGTGGGGCGACTGCGATCCCGCGAACCCCAGGAATCGGCGCCGGCGATGCTCGCTCCTGGCCGAGCGGGTCGAGGGCGGTTCGAGGACAACGGTGCTGGTCGACACGTCCCCCGACCTGCGCCAGCAGCTGCTGGATGCCGATGTCGGCGACCTTGATGCGGTGATCTACACGCATGGCCATGCCGATCACGTGCACGGAATCGACGACCTGCGGCCCATCGTCTACGAACGGCGCTCGCGAATGCCCGTGTGGGCGGACGGGCCGACGCAGGAAAGGCTGCTGTCGGGTTTCGGCTACGCCTTCACGCAGCCTGAAGGCTCGCCGTACCCGCCGATCCTCGAGATGCGCACGATCAGTGGCGAGGTGAATGTCGTCGGGGACGGCGGCAGGATCACGTTTCAGCCGATCCGCGTGCGGCACGGCTCTATCGACGCGCTTGGATTCAGGATTGGCGACCTTGCCTACCTGCCGGACGCGGCGGAGATCGACGACGACGCCTGGCAGGACCTGGAAGGGCTGGACATATGGGTCGTCGACGCGCTCCGCCGCGACCCTCACCCGACGCACGCGCATCTCGAACGCACGCTCGGCTGGATCGAGCGCGCCGCGCCGAGACGCGCCGTGCTCACCAACATGCACATCGACCTCGACTACGACAAGCTGGCGTCCGAGACTCCCGACAACGTCGAGCCGGCCTACGACGGCATGCGCCTTACCATCTCCGGCTGAACGGTGCAGGCGCTTCTGGACGTCGTCATTCCTGTCTTCCTGGTCATTGGTGCTGGGTATCTCGCCGTATGGCGCGGCTTCTTCAGCGATGACGGCGTCGACGCCTTGATGAAGTTCACGCAGAACTTCGCGATCCCCTGCCTGCTGTTCGACGCGTTGTCCTCGATCGATCTCGACAGGGGATTCGACCTGCCGCTGCTCGTCAGCTTCTACTTCGGCGCGACCTGTGGATTCCTGCTGGGTCTCGCTCTCGCCCGCCTGCTCGCCGGACGCCCTTGGCCAGACGCGATCGCGATCGGTTTCTGCTGCATGTTCTCGAATTCCGTGCTGCTCGGCCTGCCAATCACCGAACTTGCCTACGGGGCCGAAGCGCTCGTCGGCAACTACGCGATCGTCGCCTTGCACGCGCCGTTCTGCTATCTCATCGGCGTTGCCGCGATGGAATTCGCCCGGGGTGCCGGAACGTCGCCGGTGAATGCGCTCCTTCACGTCGGCAAGGCGATGTTCAAGAACGCGCTCATCGTCGGCATCGTCCTGGGCCTCCTCGTCAACGTGCTGGAAATCGGCGTTACCGGCGTGCTTTCAGATGCCGTCGAGCTCCTGGCCCGCGCTGCGCTTCCCGCCGCCCTGTTCGGCCTTGGCGGCGTTCTGGTGCGCTACAAGCCGGAGGGTGACCTGAGGGCCATCGCGCTTGTCTGCATCGTGTCGCTTCTGGTCCATCCGGCCAGCTCCTGGAGCGTTGCGTCCGTGATGGCGATCGAACGGGACGCACTCCGGTCCGTTGTCCTGACAGCCGCGATGGCGCCGGGCGCGAACACGTACATCTTCGCGAACATGTACGGCACGGCCAGGCGCGCGGTCGCTTCTTCAGTCCTGTTCGGCACGGCGCTGTCGGTCTTCACCGTCTGGCTCTGGCTTCTCGTGCTGCCGTAACGGCCTTGGCCCGGCCGGCGCGTCCGCGTTTCCGGAGCCAGGGAGACTGATTCGAAGGCTCCATCCTGCGCGGAAACGGGAGAGGCATTGCAGATGCCGGCTGACGCGCATGACGATCGTTCAGACAGGATGCCAGTGCACGCCCGCAGGCGCAAGCGTCGTGCCCTCGAAGTCGAGGGCCTCGGGCGCGTAGTTGAACACGAAGCGATGCGTCGCGGCATCCCTGATACGGAGTCCGTCCGGGAGGCTCCTCGCCTCGATTACCTCGGCGACGCAGGCTTTGGCGACGAGATCATCGAAGGCCGCCTTATCCGGCCATCCCGCGACGTAATGCATCTTGCCGCGGGACATGACGGCGGGCCGGCCGTCAGCCTTGGCCGCGGTGACGGCGGCATCGCCTTCCATATGCTCGAACCAGCGACGGAAGCTGCCGCCGCCCTCGAGGGGCACGCGGGCGAAGGGCGGCAGGCTCTCGACGCGGGAGACCTTGGCGTCGAGGCCGGGCAGGCTCGGCGGCAACGGCTCCGGAATCACGAGTTCGTCCGTACTGCTGTTCGTGCGGGGGCCGATGATCGCCGCGCCGGAGAGGGCTTCAAGCGCCGTCCTGAGGCTGTCGGGCAGGGTCAGAAGGCCGGGAACGAGAACGAGGTCGAGATCGTCGAGACATGAGGTGTCTGCCGGCAGGAAATCGATCGAGAGCCCGGCTCGCCTAAGCGCAATACTGTCGCCGCTTCCACTCTGAAGTGCAACATCAGCCAGCGAGGGGCGAAGCCCGAGCGGCGGCGGTCCCTTCACCGGGAGGCGTAGCCAGTCTTCCGGGGCGGTGCAAGCCCTGCCGGGCGCTGTCCGCGGCCCGCCGGACGCAGGGAGGGCGGAGCCCGACCGGAGGACGGCGGGCCGCGGACAGCGCGCATCTCCCCTCGGAGCCGCCCCCGGCGGCCCCGGAAGGCCCCCTCAGGGCGGCTGCGCCTGGTGGAAGGCCTCGGACGGGGTGAGGTAGCCCAGCGCCTTGCGCGGCCGCGCGTTGAGGCGGTCCTGGACGGCCTGCACCTCTGCGTCCGTCACCTTGCGGAAGTCCGTGCCCTTGGGCAGGTATCCCCGCACGAGGCCGTTGGTGTGCTCGTTCAGGCCGCGCTCCCAGGAGTGGTACGGGCGCGCGAAGAAGAACCCCGCGCCCAGCGCCTCGGCCACCCTGGCATGGCCCGCGAACTCCTTGCCGTTGTCCGCGGTGACCGTGTGCACGGGGAGAGGGCCCAGCATGCCGGTCATGGCCGAGCCGACCGCGTCCGCCGTCTTCCTCTCGACCCTTTCGAGCAGGGTGTGCCTGGACGCCCTGTCCACCAGGGAGACAAGCGCGCCGCCGGTGCCCTTGCCGTTGATTCGTGTCGGCCTCCCGGTCGCCGACCCGTTCCTTCGCCTCCACGACGTCCGGGCGCTCGGAGATGTCCACCCGGCCCGGGATGTGGCCGCGGCCCGCGTGGGCCCCGCCCTTCCGGTTCGGCTTCCTGCCGCGGCGGCGGAGATGCCGCCAGAGACCGCCGCCGGCCTTCCGGTCGGCGTGGATGCGCTCGTAGATCCACTGACGCCCCGCCATCGGCTCGCCCTCCTTGCGGAGGCGCCCGCTGACCTGCTCGGGGCTCCAGCCCTCGGCCAGCCGCTCCTCCGCCATGCGCCACAGCTCCGGCGTCATCTTGCGCGCCACCGACGAGGCCGCGCTGCGGCGCCTGTCCGACTTGCGCTGGGCCTGCTTGTGGCGGTAGCCGCGCCTGCCGGAGTTGCGCCGCACCTCGCGCCAGACCGTCGTGCGGTCCCGGCCGAGCTGGCGGGCGATCGCCGGGCCGGAAAGCCCGCTTTTCCTCAGGGCGTGGATCTGGCAGCGTTCCGCATAGGTCAGGTGGCGATGGCCCTCGGGCATGACAGTCTCCTTGCTTCATCACAGGGACTGTCGTCGCCGCCTGGCCGATTCGCAACATCATGTGTCGCCGAACGACCAGGAACACTGCATCAGGTGTTGCACTTCAGAGTGGAACGGGGGTGTTGCTTTAAGCGCAATTCGGGATGATTTCGGGCGTCCAGCCGTGCTGCCGGCGCGACACCGGACCGCGTTTGCGGAGATGGCGGTTGCGGCCGTAGAGCCGCGCAAGCAGCGTCACGATGCGCCGGCACTCCTCCAGGTAGCCTTCGTGCGAAAAGCAGTAGTGCCGTCGCGAACCGAAGCCGCGCGGCCGGCCTCTGTCGTCCAGCGGCACCATGTCGGGGTGGCGGGTGAGCACCCATTGCGGCGGCGTTGCCGTTGGCGTTCCGAGACGACCTTCAGGCCCGCCTGTCCCGGCGTGCCGATGGCGCGGTCAAGCCATTCGAATTCCAGCCGGCCAGGCTGGGGCTCGAGTCTTGACCAGGCGAACTCCCCGATCCTCACCCACGACAGGCCGGCTTCCGCCATGCGACGGGCATCTTCGGCTCAGGCCTCTTCAGGCCAGTGCTCGGGGTGTTAGCATGCACCAAGCTCGCGTTCCGGGCCTTGCGCCGTCTGTCCCTCCAGGCGGATTGCCGGAAAACGGAGATGCCGAAACGGCAGCGCGGCAGCGCCTTCCGGTTGCGTGGTGGCGGCCCGCCAGGCCAGTCTCGCCCCCTGTCGCGTCCCGGAGCGTTTTGCAGCCAGCCGCGGCGCGATCAAGCCCGCATTTCCGGCGCGCGGGCGAGTTCCGGCTGGCATTCGGCGCTTCGGGCTTCGCTCTGACAGCGGGTTGCCTGTCGAGCGCTTGCCTTGCCTGCCGCGGCGTCATGCCGTCACGCTGCACATGTCGACACGCGGCCGGCATCCTTTGCCGTTCGCCGCGAACGATCAGGAACGCCTCTGGATCCAGGAGTGCAGGGCCCGTTGACAGCCATGCTGTCGCGAGCCGCGCGACGCGCCTCCGACGTCCCTGCAGGGGAGGAAGCGCTGCCTGCCCGCGTCGTCGGGTCTGACGACCGGACCCGGGCCGGCGAAGTCTGGCGCCATCCCCGTCCGGGGCCTGGTCGGCGATGCGGACTGCGGTGACCGTGCCGAAGCGAGGCGCTTGCGCAGGGGCGGCGTCTCACCCATGGCGTTCCAAGATCTCGAGAGCTTCGAGCGACGGCATATGACGAGGGTCGCCACTCGAACGACCTATGACGGGATCGTTTGAGACGGCCCGGGTCCGGCTGAAATGATGGCGCGCTGGGGAGGAGTCGAACCCCCGACCTCTTGATTCGTAGTCAAGCACTCTATCCAGCTGAGCTACCAGCGCACGAGGGGTTGGGATCTACCCGTCGTCCGGGCGCTTTGCAAGGTCGATTCTGCGCGCGCCAGCAATTCCCGCCAGCCTGACCGTCGGTGCGCGAAGGCGCGGTCATGCCGTCCGGCGGTTCCGCGTGCGCACGCCTGACGGCCGGGCGGCGGCCCGGGATCGTGGCGGTGCCGGCGAAGGGCGGGGTTCGGGGCCGTCCGGGCGTGGCCGGGGCGGTCACGGCCCGGCACGGACGGGCCGGCATGGCCCTCCTTGCCAGGCGTCTCCGCGAGCGCGCGGCAGGGGTCTTCCAGTCCCGGAAGGCGAAAGCCCGGCCGGCTCCCGCATCCGGTTCCAGAGATGCAGGATGCGTCCCTGGCGTTCCCGCGCCCGTCCGGACGGCGGGCGGCAGTGCCGCCGCGACCCGCATCGACCGGGAAGGCGCGCATGGCGCGCGTCGCGAAGACGCCCCGAGGGCGGTTCCCGCCATGGCCGGAGCCGTGCCCGAAGCTGCAGCCGTCCCGCGCCCCGGTGTAGAGGAAAAGGCCACGGGAAGTGGCCTACATACACGCTACAGGCGGGACCCTCGCTCTCGCATGTGCGTTACATTGCAGCATGTTGGGCGATGTAGCAAGCGGATTCCGCGGAGCGGTGCGGCGCGCGCCCGGCGAGCGGCGGCCGCGGCCGGTTGCATCCGGGTGCGTCGGGCGAGCGCCTTGGGGCGCTGGCATGCGGCGCGGCAGGCATATGGGCCGCAGATGGGAACGGCGGGCCGCGGCGGGCCGGTTGAAGCCGCGTTCCGCGCGTGTATCATCGCGGCGCGACGGGAACGGGAGCGCGAGCATGGCCCGGACGGCCGGAGAGCGGACGCGGCGGCGCTGCGTCATGGCCACCGACAGCGAGTGGGAGATGATCGGCGCGCGCGCGGGCCGCGCCGGCATGCCGGTCTCCCGCTTCCTCGTGGAGCGCGCGCTGGAATCCCGCGAGCCCGCGCCGGAGGCGCCCGCCGGGCTTCCGCCGGAGGTCCGGCGGCGCGTGGCGCTGGCGGCGCTGGTCCTCGCCCGGGTGGAGGAGCGGCGGCTGGCGGACGCCGGGGCGCAGGCGTTCTGGGAGGAGATCCTCGCCCGGGAGGGCGCGTGGCTCGACGCGGAGCTCGGCCTGGGGGAGGCATGAGCGGGCGGGCGGTCCGGACCCGGCGGCAGCGCTGCGTGACGTGCCGGCCGTCGGAGTGGCGGGCCATCAGGGCCAGGGCCCGCGCGGCGGGCATGGACGTCTCCGCGTACATCCTGTCCCGCGTCCTCGACGGCGCGGCGCCGGACGGGCCGCCGCATCCGGAGGCCGGCTACCCGATGGCGCTGACGGCTGCCGAGCAGCGCCGGCAGCTGGAGATCCTGGACCGGTGCGTCGCGGCCTGCGGGCCCCTGACGCAGGCGGCGCTCGTCAAGGGTCACGGCATGACGGTCGGCCAGGCCCTGGATTTCGTGACGCTGTCCCTGGATGCCGGCGGAACCGTGCCGAAGGGACGGAGCCGTGAAGGCCCCCGCACCCGTCCGGATCCCGAACCGGCGGCCCGGACGGCGAACGTGCCCGGGGCCGGCAAGCCGACGGACGGGCGCGCGCGCCAGGCGGACCTGTTCGGCAGTCCCGGCGCAGGTCCGTCTTCGGGAGACGGCGCGCCCCCGAGGGACCTCCTTGACGACCTTGTCGACGAACTGAACCGGGACGGCGGGCCGTGACGCGGCGGCGGCGGGAGCGGGCGGTGAGCAACTCGATGTCGTGCACCGACGGGGAGTGGGCGCGGATCCGGGCCGCGGCGGAGGCGGCCGGCGAGGGGATCGGCCGCCACGTCGTCCGGCGGTGCCTGACCGACGACCCCGCGCCCTCCGCGCGGCCGCGGGCGTCGCAGGCGCTCAGCCCGCAGGAGCAGCGCCGGATGCACGACGCGGTCCTCGGGATGGCGCGCATGGAGCCGGACCCGATGCTGCCGGAGCATCCCGAACTGGGGACCCTCCGGGACAGCGTCCTGCTCCTTTGCCGGAAGCGCTTCGCCGCCATGGAGCGGGAGGGGCGGTCGGAGGAGCTTGACGCGATGCTGCGGAAGGCGTTCGGCGAGGACGAGGGACAGGCGGCGGCGGAGCGCCTTGCTCCGCGGGACGTTGACGCGGACTGAGCGCCCCTTCACCAGGGCTCGATCGAGGGCATCTCGACGGAAGGCATCGACCGCTCGATCATCCTGGTCCGCGCCGCCAGTTCCGCGAGGCGGTCCCTCCGGACGTCCTCCCGGGGCCAGGGCATGCGGTGGAACCGCCCGGACATGCGGAGGCGGCCGGGCTCGACCTCCAGCCGGGCGCCTCGGGGCAGCGCCCCGTCCCCCGTCGAGGAATCGACGGTGAGGCGGATGCGGTCGAGCCGCGGCGCGCTCCCGGCCACGACCTCGTCGACCGTCGCCTCGACCGCCCGCACCCCGGCCTCCGCCATCGGCCCGTCGCTGTCGGGGCGCTCGATCCAGCGGATCCGGTCCCCGGCGACCAGCCGCGCCTCGCCCGGGTCGTCGGGGCCGCCGACTCGCGCGTCCTCGTCCACCGCGCACGCGACCGTGAACGGTCCCGTCGCCTCCGCCCGCATCCGCTCGCGCGCCTCCTCGTCCGGCCAGACCTGCCGGTGGGCGTCGCCCCGCAGCAGCTCGGACGCGTCGAAGCGGCGATCCGTGCCGCGCGGGCCGTCCCCGGCCACGAGAATGCGGTCACCGAGCGCGTCCGGATCGTGGCGGATGTCGACGATCCGCCCCTCCCGGATCCCGGTCCCGCCGTCGCCCGGCTCCAGCCAGCGGACGCGGTCGCCCAAGACGAGGTCGCCCGCGCAGGGCACGGGATGGCGCGCGTCGGCGCCGCGTTCGGGAAGGTCGTGCACGGGACGCCGTTCCGCCGTCTCCAGCGCCGCGTCGTCGCGGCGGAACCGGCCCTCCAGCCTCTGGAGCCAGGATCGGGCGCGCGCCGCGCTCCATCCGGCCTCCTCGAGATGCGGGCCGACGCGGGGATCCTCCCGCAGGAGCCGGTTCGCGTCGGCGTGCAGCCGTTCCGCCTCGCGCCGCCATGCGCCGTATTCCTGCCGCTGCTGCGGCAGGCGGGGGATCCCGGGCCGGCCGTCGCGAAGGACGGCTTCGCGTCCGTCGATGCACCTGCGTGCCCTCTCCGTGATCTCCCGCGCCTGGCGGTTCCGCTCCCGGTCCGCGCGGCGCCCGTCGAGCACCGTCCTGAAGGCCTCCCTGCGGGCCGCGGGCACGCGGCCGTCGCCGGCGAGCGCCTCGATGCGTCGGAGCAGTTCCTCGCCTCGCTCCGACCGGAAGGGATTCACGCCGTCCGCCGCGGCTTTGGCTTCGGTTTCCCGCCAGTCCGTCCAGGCCCGCTCCGCGCCGTTCGCGGCCAGGGCCGTCTCGAGGGCGTCGAGTCCGGACGCGGTGCGCTTGCGGAGACCCCGGATGCGGTCGAGGTGCGGCGCGTGCTCCGGCGATGCCAGCATGGACCGCCCCTCGGCGACCAGGGCGTCCGCCGCCTTCATGACGGCGTCCTCGGGGCCGGGCGTCCTTTCCGCAGCCTCCACGGCCTTCGCCGCCGCGATCGCCCGCTCCGGATACCCCGTCGCCGCGCCCCGCCGGGCGCTCTCGCTGCCGATCTCCGCACGCCAGGCGTCGAGCGCCGTCCGTTCGGCCTCCGGCAGCCCCGGCCGCTGCCTTTCCCGTTCCAGCCTCTCGGCCATGTCCCCGAACCCCGGCGCGTCGAGGACGCTGATGCCGGCCGCCCGCGCCTCCGCCCGGAGCTTCTCGAAGGCCCTGGCCGTCGACAGCACCGGCGCCTTCTCCGGAAGCGCGGCCTCCGGCGCGGTCCCGGGGACTGTCTCGCGCTCCCGCTCCGCGACCCGCTCGCCGACGGCCTCCAGCGCGGTCATCCGGAGACCCGTGCGCTCCTCCAGCGTCTCGGCCAGCTGCTCCCTGCTGTCGGTCAGGACCACGGCCTCGTCGCGGGCGCGCGTGACCTCCACGTAGAAGGTCGCCTGGTCGGCGAGCGCGCCGTGTCCCGAATCCAGCACCGCGATCACGCGGTCGGCGGTCGTGCCCTGCGCCCCGTGCACGGTCGAGCTGCAGGCGTGGTCGATGTGCCGGAGCTGCGGATCGTCCCGCGAGAGCTTCAGGCCGCGGCCGTCCGAGGTCCGGAACCGCACGGCCTTCGGGCCCACGGAAAGCACCTGCGCGCGCTCGCCGTTCACGAGGTCCCGGCGATTGTCGTTGCGGGTCCAGCGGATCTCGTCCCCCGCGCGCAGGCGGATCGTCGCGGTCTCGTGAAGCTCCAGCTGGTAGCGCAGCCCCTTGCCGCCCGGCTTCACCTTCAGGACCCGTCCGTCGTCGTGGACGAGCGCGGCCCGCTCCCCGTCGACCGCGTCGACGGTGAAGACCTCGCCCGCCTTCGCCTTGCCGCCCCAGAGGTCGTGGTGGAACACCGCCGCGTCGCCCTCCTCCCAGTTGCGGACGTCGCCCGTCTGCGGACGTGTCAGGCCTCTGGACACCAGCCGCTGGATCTCGATCTCCCGGCCCTTGAGGACGCCTTCGGACGCAAGCCCCTCGCGCACCGTCGCGGCGATCTCCGCCCGGATCCCGTGCGTGGGCGCGAGGATCGCCGTGGCAGCGCGGGCCGACGGGTCGAGGTCCAGCCACAGCCGCGCCGCCGTCCGGCCCAGCTCTCCCGCGCCCACCTCGTGGACGTCGTCGCCGAGCCGGCCCAGCGCCTCGCGCGGCCTGCCGCCGATGACGTGGGCCACCGCCTCCCTGAGGTGCGGGGTCCGCTGGCGCAGCACGTCGTCCATGACCGCCGTCGGCATGCCCGCCTCCTGGAGCTGCCGGAAGGGCTGGCCTGCCTCTATCGACCGGAGCTGCCGCGTGTCGCCGACAAGCACGAGCCGCCCGACGTCGAGCGCGTCCGCGATCCGCATCAGCGATCGCACCTGCACCGTCCCCGCCATCGAGGCCTCGTCGAGGACGAGCACCGAGCCGGAATGCAGCGCCCTGAGCCGGGCCAGCCCCTCCGCGCCGACGGTGCCCTCGGCGACGTCCCTGTGACGCGAGAGGAACCCCTGCAGCGTCCGCGCGGGAAGCCCGGCCTCCCGCCGGAGCGAACGGACGGCGGCGGCGCTCGGGGCGAGCGCGACCACGCGGCGGTTGCCCGCAAGCGCCCTCACCGCCCGCAGCATCGCGGTCTTGCCGGTGCCGGCGTAGCCCTGCACGCCCGCGATCCGGCCCCGCCCCAGCAGGATCGCGCGCACCGCCTCCCGCTGGCCCTCCGTCAGCGCGCCCCGCCCGAGCGCCGCCTCCACGCGTCCCGCGTCGGCCAGCGGCCGGCCCGTCTCCCGCGCCGCTTGCATTCTTTCCACGATCTCGCGCTCCGCGCGGAGCGCGCGGCTCGTCACGAGGCAGGGGCCGAGCCCGCCGCGCACGGCGTCGACGAGGTGGCCGTCCCGCTTCATGCCGTCCAGCGCCGTCCTGTAGTCCGCGTGCGTGTGCAGGCCCGGGGAATGGGCCAGCGCCAGCGTGCAGAGGTCGGCCTCGCGGAACACCGACGCCCGCTCCGCGAGGTGCTCCGCCGAGCGCGTCACGATCTCGGTCATCGTGGGGTGCGTTCCCGCCTCCCGTTCCGCGCGCCTGCGGCCCGCGGACGGCCGCGGCGGCTTCCTGTCCAGTCCCATTTCCTTCGCGCTCGCGCGCCATCCCGCCTCCAGCTCCCGGTGGTGCGGCTCGTCCTTGGCCTTCCGCGTCGCCAGCGCCGCCCGCTGCCGGTTGGCGGCCGTGTCCGCAAGCCCGCGCGCCCGGACCCACGCCACGATCTCCCGCCGCCGCGACGAGTTCTCCTCGAGGAGCTCCCGCCCGCAGCCCGCGATCTCGAAGCCCGGCACCTGCCCGACCATCGAGGGCCGGAGCTCGTAGCCGAGGCGCAGGAGCCGGGCCGCGAGCGCGTTCCGGTAGTGTGCCCCCATCAGCTTCTCGGAGCGCGCGAGCGCGCCCGCCTCCAGGCTGGCCCAGCTTCCGTCCGGCTTCCGGGTCATGTTGGCGATCACCGCGTGCGTGTGGAGATGCGGCTCCAGGTTGCGGTTCGCCTTGTGCCGGAACGTGGCCGCCACCATGGAGGGGGACGGCACGCGGACGTGGCGCTTGCGTTCCCGGTCCCACTGCCGCACGGCGAGCAGGTTGCCTTCCACGAAGTCGAGCGTCTCCCGCACCGCCGCGTCATGCGCGCGCACGACCCGCGCGTCGCCCGCCACCAGCGCCGCGAGCGAGACCGACTTGGGCGCCTGCAGCGTGACGTCCGTGCCCGGCCGGTGCTCGCGCCTGCCGTCCCGGATGCGGCCGAGCACCGTGTCCGTGCCCGGCACCTGCCCGGCGAGAACCGCCGCGAAGCGCGAGGGCGCGACGTGGCGCCCGAGGCCGAGCGCCGCCGCGCCGCGCCCGTGCCACCGGCTCGCCCTCCGGTGCTCCGGATCGGACTTCGCGTAGTAGCCGTCCCGCTCGAAGTAGCGGGTCGTCACCGCCGCGGAGCTCAGGGACGTGACCGTGGCGACCATGGGGGGATCCGTTCGGGCATGGCGCGATCATAGGGGTTCGGGCGGCGCCGGGCCAGCGGAGGGCTCGGGCTGGCGGGCGCTTCAGGGCGTTCCGGAGATCGTGCAGGCAGAAGGAGGGGCACGGTCCCGCGGGCTGGGCGATTCGATGGTGGACAGGGCTTGGCGGAATGCCCGACAAGGGTCCGCAGCGAGTGCGGGCGGAACAGGAGGGCATCTGGCATGGCCGGGGAACGGGACCAGGTGACGCGGACGGACGTGGCCGGGGCCGTCAGGGCCATGGCGGGCTTTCCGTGGCAGGAGATGCTGGACGTGCAGCGGGAGACCGCGGAAGCGCTGCGCGCCATCAGGGGAGGCCGGGAGACGCCCGGCGAAGGCGGCGGGGAGAGCGGAAAGGCGCCCGGAACCCACGCGGCCATCGCGGCCGCCAGCTCCGCCGCGGCCGTCGTCTCGGCCCTGGAGGACGTGTCGGCGACGGGGGTCTCGACCAGGAGCGCCGTCTTCGAGTGCTCGGGCCGGCTGGAGCGGTGCGCGAACGCACTGGACTCCGTCCGGTCCGGCATGGAGGGCGTCCGGCGCGGGATCCGGTTCTGGGGCACGGTCCTGTCGCTCCTGCTGCTCCTGGGCGCCGCCGACGAGATCCGCTGGCTGGCGGCGCTGTGGCGATACTTGTCCGGGTAGGGCCGGCCGCGAGATCGCATTCATGTGCTTCGACCTGAATCCGCGCGGCGACCGCCGCATTCGAATTCCAGTTCCGCGACGATGAGATCATGACTGTCGGACATGAGCTCGGCCTTGCGGCAGCGGCGGGGCTCAGGAATGTTCAGGTTGCTGGCCGGAGGCCCTGCGTGCCCGCGTCGCCCCACAGGGTTTCGGGAACCGGGACATGGGCCTGCGGCACAGCTGGCGGACCTGTTGCGCCCGGAGGATCCGTCCGGCGTGCTTGCCGTGCCAACCCGTAGGCCGCGGGGTTGAAAGCAGCTTGCCGCGGTGCGACTGTGGCAACGGAGGAAGTCAAGAGCCAAGTGTTGGGAAGAGTCAAGAAATGCAAGGGATTTGGGTCATGCAGCCAGGTGTCCTGACACCGACATCACAAAAATTGCAGCGTTGGTGTCAATTCGAGCAATCGGATAGTTGGAGATTTTTCAGCAGTCCCGCACGCCTGAAAGTGTGATCGAAAAAAGCAATTCAAGAATTGAGGAGGAATAAATTGGTTAATTTCAATGAATGGTGCATGTCTGAAAATGTAGTCATCGGCGATCACAATCTTAGCCTTCTGACTGCAGAGATCGACAAAATGAAGATCGGCATTAGGGAAACGGCGGCAGTTATGCCTAGGCTGTGTACTTATATATTGGCATGACCGTCGGGATCCGTCAGATGGACCAAAAACCATCAGGCAGGAGCACCGCCATGAGCAGCCAGCGCCACGACATGAGCGATGCGGAACGGGAGATCCTCCGCACGGCCCTTCCGCGGAAGCGCCAGGGCCCGCGCCGGACGGACGGCCGGCAGGTGACGGACGGGATCCTCTTCGTGCTGCGCACCGGCATCCTCTGGCGCGACCTCCCGGAGCGGCAATGACCGTGCACGGCCTGCTCCAGCCGCTGCAGCCGCCGGAGCCGGAACGGCACCCGGGCCCGGATCATGCAGGCGCTGCAGGACCTTGCGGACGACGGCGGCGATGACGGCGACGGCGGAGGCCCGGCCGGCCCGGTCCGCCTGCGCATGCCGGATCCGTCCGCCGTGCGGGTGCACCGGCACGCGGCGGGGGCCCGCCGGGAAGGTGCGTGCCCCGAAACCGGGACGGGCCGCGGCGGCCGGACGACGAAGGTCCGTCCCGCCCTGAGCGGGACGGACGCGGTGCAGGCGCTGGCCGGCCCCGGGCCAGGCGTCCGATTGCGCGCAGGCTGAACCGCTGCTTGCCGGCCTTGCGCCCGGTGACACGGTCCTGGGTGACAAGGCCTGTGATGCCAATGCCGTCGTCCGCTGCATCGAACGGGCGGGCGGGACGGCCAACATCCCCTCGCGGTCCTGCCGCAAGATCCCGCGGCCGTTTGACCGCACGCTCTACAGGGAACGCAACCGGATCGAGCGGTTCTTCGGCAGGATCAAGGAATTCCGCCGGGTCGCATCCCGCTGCGACAAGACCGCACGCAACTTCCTCTCGGCCGTGCAGCTCGCCGCCAGCCGATGCCTGCTGCGCGCGCTGGCAAGACGATTAAATGAGTACACAGCCTAGGGCCCGTTGACAGTCATCTTGCGAATCGTCGGGCTCGATGCCATGTTCCTTGCCAATGGCCGCCGGAACGGCGGCACGGGCAGGAAGGCAGGCGGCACCATGAACGCAGACAGGACGGTGACGGCCGACGCCATGCGGGCGCGGACCGGGGACATGCTTCCGGGCAAGGCGTCCGACCCCGGCGGCACGGCGGCGGACAGCTGCCACTTCATGGAGGCGGTGCCGTGGCGGTTCCGCACGGGGTCGCCGTGGCGCGATCTCCCCGAGCGGTTCGGGAACTGGAACAGCGTCTTCAGGCGGTTCCGGCGCCGGGCGCCTTCGGGGGTGTTCGAGCGCGTTTCCGACGCCTTGTCGGAGGAGTCCGGCCTCGAGCGCGTGTCCGGCGGCGGCACGGTGGTCCGGGCGACCCGGAAGGCGGCGGGCGCAAGGGGGGACCTGCGCCCAGGGGATCGGACGTTCCAGGGGCGGCCTGACGAGCAGGGCCGTGGCCGTCGCGGACGCGCTCGGCTGCCTGGTCCGCTTCAGGATCCTTCCCGGCCAGGCGCACGATCTCAAGGGGGTGCCGGGGCTTCCCGGCGGCCTCCCGTTCGGGGCCTTCGTCGGCGACAGGGCGTCCGGCGCGGACCGGCTGCCCGGGGACCTTGCGGAGCGCGGGGCGGAGGCGGCGGTCCCGTCGAGGCGGAACCGGACGGCGCCGCGGGCGCACGGCCGGGAGGCGTGCGGCTGGCGGCACCTGGTGGAGAACCTCTTCGCGAAGACCAGGGAGTTCCGGGCGGTCGCGACGCGCTGCGACAAGACGGAGGCGAGCTTCGCGGCGGGGATCGCCTCGTCGCCGGCGTGGTGGCGGCGACATGACTGTCAACAGGCTCTAATCTGGGCTACACCCTTGCATGCCCGAGTTCATTGACGTTTCGTGGTCTCGCCCTGTAAGACCCGGCTCCAGTCAGTTCGGGTCGGGAGACAACGGGAATGAGCGATACCCTGTTCAAGCAGGTGAACTACGATCTCGACTCGCTCGTGAAGTTCATCGAGCTCGGCCAGATCGGCCTGCCCGACATCCAGCGTCCCTTCGTATGGCCCAACAAGAAGGTGCGCGACCTGTTCGACTCCATGTACAGGGGCTATCCGGTGGGGTACCTGCTTCTCTGGCAGAACGGCTTCGGGAGCGAGACGAAGCAGATAGGCACGGACCGCAAGCAGAAGGTTCCCGACCTGCTCATCGTTGACGGGCAGCAGCGCCTGACTTCGCTTTTTGCCGTGACCAGGGGCATCAACGTGCTGCGCCCGACGGGCCGGTCGGAGGCGATCCAGATTGCCTTCAACCCGCTTCAGGAACAGTTCGAGGTGGCCGATGCCGCCGTGCGCAGGGACAGGGCGTTCATTCCCAGCATTTCCGTCCTCTGGGCCACTGACGCCAGCCTGCTCGATATTGTCGGGAAGTACCTGCAGAACCTTCGGGAAACCCGGGAGGTGACGCCTGAGGAGCAGCAGCAGGTGGAAAGATCCATCACCCGGCTGTTCAACCTGCTCAGGTTCCCGTTCACCGCGCTCGAGCTCTCCAAGGATCTTGACGAGGAGCAGGTGGCCGACGTGTTCGTCCGGATCAACAGCAAGGGGATGCCACTGAACCAGGCAGACTTCATCCTGACCCTGATGTCCGTCTTCTGGGACGAAGGCCGGAAGGAGCTTGAGACCTACTGCCTGGAAGCCCGCCAACCCTCGACAGGTGCGCCTTCGCCCTACAACCACTTCATCCAGCCAGAGCCGGACCAGCTGCTTCGCGTGAGCATCGCGCTCGGCTTCAGGCGCGCACGTCTCCGGTACGTCTACTCCATCCTGCGGGGGAAGGACCTGGAGACCGGGGAATTCAGCGACGAGCGGCGTGAGCGGCAGTTCGGAATCCTGAAGGACGCCCAGGCGAAGGTGCTCGACCTTTCGGCCTGGCACGAGTTCTTCAGCGCCCTGCGCTTAGCCGGCTATCTCGGCGGGCGAATGATCACCTCGAACAACAACCTGCTGTTTTCCTACGCGTTCTTCCTGATCGGGCGGACGGAATACGCGGTGCCCGCCAAGGACCTGCGAAAGGCCATCGCGCGCTGGTTCTTCATGTGCAGCCTGACCGGGCGCTACACGGGGTCTCCGGAGTCTGACCTGGAATTCGACCTGGCGCGCCTGCGCGACGTCGAGGACGCTGCCGGATTCGTGCGCACGCTCGATCAGGTCTGCGATGCGGCGCTCACGAGCGATTTCTGGTCGATCACGTTGCCCAACGACCTGGCGACATCGTCGCCGCGGAGTCCCTCCCTGTTCGCGTACCACGCCGCGCTGGTGCTTGAGGAGGCTCGGGCGCTTTTCTCCGACCAGAAGGTGGAGACCCTGCTCGATCCTTCCGTCCACTCCACCCGTGCCGCCGCGGAACGCCACCATCTGTTTCCCAGGGAGTTCCTGAAGGGCATGGGGGTCACGGACCAGCGCGAGACCAACCAGATCGCGAACTACGCTCTGCTGGAGTGGGGCGACAACGGCAGGATCGGCGCGGCGGGCCCGCCCGATTACCTGCCCTTGATGCTGGAGTCGCTGAAGCCGGAGGAGGTCTTGCGCCAGTACCGCTGGCACGCCTTGCCTGACGGCTGGGAAAGCATGTCCTACAAGGAGTTTCTCGCGGCCCGGCGCGAGCGGATCGCCCGTTTCGTTGCCGGCACGTACGGCCGCCTCAGGGAGGGGAGCGGCCCGGAGGCGACCGACAGCGTGGACATCGGGGATCTCGTTGCGGGCGGCGAAGGGGCGCACGTGGAGTTCAAGTCCAGTCTCAGGGTCAACCTGCACACCGGAGGGAAGGATCCGCGGATGGAGCTGGCGTGCCTCAAGACCATCGCGGGGTTTCTCAATGCGCGGGGCGGGACCCTGATCGTCGGCGTGTCCGATGACGGCGAGACGGTCGGTGTCGAGGTCGACGGGTTTCCGAACGAGGACAGGATGAACCTGCACCTGGTGAACCTGCTGAAGGACCGCATCGGCGCTCAGCACTCGATGTACATCCATCCAAGGTTCGAGGACCGTGACGAGGCGCGGGTGCTTGCAGTGGAGTGCTGGCCTTCGAGCTCGCCGGCCTTCGTGAAAGACGATGGCAGCGAGCGCTTCTTCACGAGGACCGGCGCCGCAACCACGGAGCTGAGCGCCAGCCAGACGCAGCAGTACATCGCTCAGCGTTTCTGAGCCAAATGGTTTCGCTGGCCAAAGGGTATGGCCAAGCCAGATGCGCCGGACCGCGGCGACCATGAGGACGTCCATGCTGTCATGGGGCGGATCCTGCTGCATCGGCAGGCATCGTGAAAGTTCGCGCTGCATGAAGGCGTACGGCGGGACCCGGCGTTCGCGTGGTCTCGGATGGTTGCCGCAACCTTCTGGCCAGCGGCAGCGACCCGGGGAATCGGCCTGACGGGGCTTTCGGCACTTCTCCGGAGGACTCTCTGCCCGTCATGTCGCAGGCCTGGCCTTCGCCCAGATCCTTTGCACGAAATCTCGGGCTTCCTCCAGTTCCGGATCCTCTCCGATGTCGTGCTCCTCCAGGACCTTCTCGACGAATCCCGGGCCGTGGGAGCCGACGCTCCGGCAGAATCCTTCCAGTTCCCCCACCGGCACGATCCAAAGCCGGTAGCTGCTGCATTTTTCGCAAAGCCGGTCGAAGTGCCTTGTCGCCTCCCCGGGCGGAAGCGCCTTTCGCCCGCTGCGTTTCATGACGCCCCAAGGCGAGGCTTCCGAGAATACCTGCCTGATTGCGCGCTCCCGTTCCCCGGGAAACTCTCCGGTCCCGGAAATGCCTTCGAGCTCTCCCATGATCAGGTCCTTCACTTGCTCGGCGTTCCGGGGCGGGCGCTGGCTGACCACTGCGTCGCGGACAGCCTTCCAGTGTGCCTGCACCTCTTCCCAGTTCCCGCCCAGCTTCTCGAACAGGTTCCTGAATGCCCTTTCTTCGTTGAGCATGTCGATGTCGGCTATGACGGAGACAGGCACGTCCAGCGACCTGAGCGTGTCGGCGAGCCGGGCCATCCGGTGCTTGCCGGCCGCGTGGACGAAGAGCGCGTCCGGGCGGCGGTCGCCGGAGACTGCCGGAAGGTCCAGGACGGACTGGTAGAACATGCAGTCGGCATCCGCCTCGCAGATGAAGACATGCTCGAAGAAGATTCCCTCGAAGACGCGCGAGAAGCGTGCGAGAGCGTCGTTCGCCACGGCCCTTGTTCGTACCTTGTCGAGCTCTCTGACGTGGTTGATGTCACCCTCGCGGCGCAGGCGGACGATGCGGACCCTTTCCGAACCACCTTCGATCAGTCCCTCCAGCACGTCGGTGCTGTGCGTGGCGATGAAGAGCTGGGCGTTCCCCGCCTTGCCCTCGGCGATGTGGCGGCCGAGGAGCCTCGCCTGGGGCGGGTGAAGGAACGCTTCCGGCTCGTCAAGGAACTGGATTGAATGGGTGCGTCCGGCAAGCACGTGAAGCATGACCGCGGCAAAGCTGCGCATCCCGTCGCCCTGCGTTTCGAGCCTGGCGCATGATTTCTGCAAGGCCTCGACAAACTCCCTGGACAGCTCGTCCTTCCCGTGGGGCACGGCAGGCCTGCTGCCAACGTAGAGCGGCAGCCGGCTGCCGCCGGCGCGGAAGGGAACCAGGTCCACGCCGAACGCGTGCCTGAACTTCTCGCTGATGCCCTTCGCAAGCTCCTCGTCCATCAGCAGCAGGTGGATCGGGTGGGTCGGCGGGTCCTGGTGGAGCGCGATGCCAGGCGCCGGGTCGGAGTCGGTTATCCGGCCTTCGGTCGCAAGGCGCCGCGCAAAGAAGGGAGCGACCAGGTGCCGGTCAGCCGGCTGGTCATAGCATTGGACATGGGAATCGTGGATGTTGTAACCGATCCCGCCGTAATGAACATTCCCGGTTTCGCCATTCTTCTGCGCATTCGCCTCCAGATACGCTCTCAGGTCTTCCCCGGATCCTTCCTTGTGCAGTTCGGCGTGCTTCACGACAAGACCGGGCTCGGACTTCGCGACCCAACGCTCCAGTTCGCGCAGCGCGGCGCTCTTTCCCGCGTTGTTCGGCCCGACGAAGACGACGATGCCGTCCTCCTCGATCTCCAGTTCGGTCCCGTCCGAGAACGTGATCGTCCTGAACAGCAGCCGGGGACGCAGCGGTTCAGCCTCGTCGTTCCGGGCCTCGCCCTCGTGGCCTGCGCCTTCCATCGTTTCTCCCCGGTTCTCCGTGCTGCGCATCGAGCCCGCCCCGGGCCGGTCTTGCAGGACTTCCGGGCATGCTGCAACGCCTGCTTCAGGAACATGTGCCGTCCCTGGTCCGGTGGCGCCGTTGCACCCGTTCTCGCCACGCAGGGGATGCACTCCTCTTGCGCCGCTCAAGACGCGTTCGCGGCCGGAGGCGGAATTCGGACGTGGCCACGATCCGGCATGGAACGGAAAGCCGAATGCGATTTGCATGCAACGCGTTTCCAACCACTTGCAAAGACGTCCCGAATGCTGCAGCCTGCATGGCGGAACGAAGGCCGAAGGCAGGCTCAGGGCGCATGAGCCGATGGCGACCCCTTTCGCGTTCCCGGCACAATGGCGCCGGAAGAGCACGAAGAAGCACGCGTGGAGGGAGTTCGCGGAATGGTTCTGAACAGACTCAGGCAAGCCGCCGGATCGGCTGCATCCGGCGTCAGGCCGACGGAGGCGGGCCGGGCGCTCGACTGGGGGCGGGAGCAGCGCGCCCGCCTTGGGCAGCGCCTGCCGGAAACCGAGGCGATGGAAGACTGGGTCCGGGCAAATGCCGAGAGGTTCGGATGGGGCAGGAGGCCCGGATCCTCCTCGCTCGAACATCTCGAACGGGTCCTGGAGGGGACCGTCTCGGCCGTACTCCAGAAGTCCGGCCGGCGGGGCCGGGTCGCCGTCAGCGCGATCGTCGGGAAGCTTGGCGGCGCGGCGGTCACGGGCGGGATCACGGGGCTGGTCGCGAACTTCGGCGTCGCCTCGACGGGAACCGCCATCGCGTCGCTCTCCGGCGCGGCGGCCACCACGGCGAAGCTCTACTGGATCGGATCCCTGGTCGGCCTTGGCGTGGCCGGGGGCGGGCTCATGCTGGCCGCCGGCGGCCTCGGGGCCGGCGCTGCCGCCGGACTGGCCGGAAAGCGCAGGCTGCTCGGCAAGGAGCGTTCCGTGGACGACCTCGAGGATCACGAAAGGGCGATCGTCGCTGCATGCGCCACGCTGCTCAGCTCGATACGGCAGCAGCGCGAAGGCGGGCAGGAGCCCTCCCCGGCCGACATGCGGCTTGTCGCGGAGCACGCGCTGGTTCCGCTCGCCCACCAGATCAATCAGCACTGGGACGCGGCGTCCCTGCAGGAAAGCGGGAGGAGCGGATGCCAGCCCTTCAGCCGGAAGCTCGCCGTCCTGCAGCGGCGGAGGCTCGACCGCTGCAGGACGGAGCTCGGACGGATCGCGATGGCGGCGATGATGGCGGCCGACGGACGCTGAGCCGAAGCGCGGCGGTCGTCATCGCCGTCACCCTCCAGCGCCTCGTGGAGAACGCCACGCGGTTCCGGACGCTGGAGGAGCGCCTCGTGCTGGACGCCCTGCGAAGGTCGTCGGCCGCCCTGAACGACGCCAGCGTGGCGGAGCTCGCCGCGCATGTCGGCGCCATAGCCATGTCCCCCGAGCGGCTGCGCGGCCTGGCGTCCAGCGTGAAGGGCATCTACCACGAGCTCCTGTTCGTGCATGCCGAGAACGTCGACGGCGACGAGGTGACGGCGCGGGTCTTCGAGGCGACCGGCCACCCGGGGGCCGACGTCGAGTTCGTCGTGGACGGCGACGTCGTCAAGGCGGTGCAGCTGAAGGCGGTCGCGTCGCCGGACGCGATCAGGGAGCACCTGGCCCGGTATCCGGAGATCGAGGTCCTGGCGACGGAGGAGGCCGCGGCGGCCATGCCGTCGGTCGCGTCGTCGGGGTTCTCCAACGCCGCACTCTCGCAGGAGGTGGAGGACGTCCTCTCCGAGCTGCCCGGCGACGGCCTTGCCGGGGAGGCCGCGGACGGCGCCGTGACGTCAGCCCTGCTCGCGGGCGCGGCGGCCGCCGGGCAGGCCCTGCGCACCGGCAGGGTTTCCCGGCGGGAGGTCTCCAGGGCGCTCGGGGACGTCTCCGTCGGCGTCGTGGCGGCAACCGCGCTGGACGCGTTACTCGAGGGGCTCGGCTGAGCCGCCGGCACGCCCGGCCGCCGGAGCCCCGGCCGGGCCGTCCGGTTTACTGACGAAAGAACGGGCGATCAAAAGTCTGCGACCGTCTCGACGGGCGTTTGACGACCGAAGGGTAGAAATCGCATGTCACACACGTCGTGGGACGTTGAAACTGAAGTTCCTGTCGATTTTCGGCCCCGTTCTTGAATTTGCTGTTTCCGTTCAATGGCCTGCGGGTGCGCAGGCCATTCCCGGACGGTCATTTGTAGGCAGTATATTCCGGCCCGTCATGCATCTCATGGATGACGGTTTCCTGCATTTCCGCAAAACAAGTCCTGAATTCGGGATTTAGTGGCTTGACATGATGGCCGCACTCGTATGGGAAGGACGAAGATGTAGGCACTATGAAGTGGAACGCCCCCATGACCTCCTCCATGCACGTCGCCGTCATCAGGTCGCGCCAGAACGGGCGGACGTACACCTCGGTCCTCCTCCGCCAGAGCTACCGCGACGAAAGAAACCGGGTGCAGAAGCGGACCCTGGCCAATCTCTCCCACCTGCCGCCGCACACGATCCCGCTGCTGAAGGGCGCGCTTGCCGGACGGCGGTACGCGGAGGTCGGGGACGTCCTCGGGGATCCCGTTCGCTCCCGCCAACACGGGGCGGTGCAGGCGGTCCGCGCGGCCATCGACGCCATCGGCCTTCCCCGCCTCGTTTCCCGCGGGCGGCGCCCGGAGCGGGACCTCGTCCTGGCCATGGTCGCCGGCCGCATCCTGCGGCCGGACTCGAAGCTCGCCACGACGCGCTGGTGGCAGGGCACCACCCTGCCGGAGGCGTTCGGCATCGGCCGCGCGGCCGATGCCGGGGACCTTTACGCGGCGATGGACTGGCTTCACGGGCGGCAGGAAGGCATCCAGGGCCGCCTTGCAGGGCGCTGGATCGCGGAAGGCGACATGGTCCTCTGGGACCTGTCCTCGACGTGGTACGAGGGGAGCCGCTGCCCGCTCGCGCGCTTCGGCTACAGCCGCGACCGCAAGCGGGGGCTCCCTCAGATCAACTTCGGCCTCCTCTGCGACCGCGCCGGCCGGCCGGTCGCGGTCTCGGTGCATCCGGGCAACGTCACCGATGGGGAGACCCTCCTGCCCGAGCTCGACCGCCTTCAGCGCCGCTACGGGTTCTCCCGGGCGGTGATGGTCGGGGACCGCGGCATGATCATCAAGGCCACCATCGCGGCCCTGCGCGAACGCGACGGCGTCGACTGGATCACCGCCCTCAAGAGCCGGACGCTCCGCGAACTCGCCCGCCAGGGCCGTCTCGACCGCTTCGGGGATCCCGGGCGCGGGCAGACCCTGTTCGAGATCCAGGACCATCCGGACTTCCCCGGCGAGCGCCTCGTCGCCTGCCGCAACCCCCGTCTCGCCGGTCACCGAGGCCGGGTGCGGCAGGACCTGCTCGCGGCCACGGAGGCGGCGCTCTCGGAGATCGCCGCGCGCGTCCGGCGCGGAACCCTCGAAGGCGAGGCGAACATCGGCCTCGCCGTCGGCGAGGTCATCAACAGGCGGAAGATGAAGAAACACTTCCGTCTCGACATCGCCGCGAACGGCTTCAGCTTCCGCCGCAGGCAGGAGTCCATCGACGCCGAGGCCGCCCTCGACGGCATATACGTCATCCGCACCTCGCTCGGCCCCGGCGACATGGAGGCCGCGGAATGCGTCAGGAGCTACAAGAGGCTGACCGGCGTGGAGCGCGCGTTCCGCTGCCTCAAGCTGAGCGACCTGCAGGTCCGGCCGGTCCGGCACCGCCTCGAACACCGGGTCCGCGCCCACTTCCTCATCTGCATGCTCGCCTACCTCGTCGAATGGCACATGCGGAAGGCATGGGCCCCCCTGTGCTGCACCGACACCGAACCCGACGGGACCCGGGATCCGGTCCTGCCCGCCCGGCGGTCGGAAGCGGCGATGGCGAAGGTCCGCTCACACGCCCTGCCGGACGGCAGCGGCGTGCACAGCTTCCGCACGCTTCTCGAAAGCCTGTCCGCCATAGTCCGCTCCACGCATGCGATCCCAGGCCCGGACGGCGGGAAGGCGGAAACCATGATCGAGGTGACGACCCGGCCCGACGCCGAACAGGAAAGGGCGATGACGCTGCTGAAGGACATCGCGAAAATGCAGCCAAACGCAAAGATGTAGGCAGAGACGGACGTTCCGCTCAAACGCATCCCGCTGGCGGGAAACGAATATTATGAAAATCGCCTAAGAACTTCAGTCCCCCGTTCCACTCTGAAGTGCAACACCTGATGCAGTGTTCCTGGTCGTTCGGCGACACATGATGTTGCGAACCGGCCAGGCGGCGGCGACAGTTCCTTCGTTGCGAGAAGGAGACCGTCATGCCCGAGGGCCATCGCCACCGGCCTCATGCGGAACGCTGCCAGATCCACGCCCTGAGGAAAAGCGGGCTTTCCGGCCCGGCGATCGCCCGCCAGCTCGGCCGCGACCGCACGACGGTCTGGCGCGAGGTGCGGCGCAACTCCGGCAGGCGCGGCTACCGCCACAAGCAGGCCCAGCGCAAGTCGGACAGGCGCCGCAGCGCGGCCTCGTCGGTGGCGCGCAAGATGACGCCGGAGCTGTGGCGCATGGCGGAGGAGCGGCTGGCCGAGGGCTGGAGCCCCGAGCAGGTCAGCGGGCGCCTCCGCAAGGAGGGCGAGCCGATGGCGGGGCGTCAGTGGATCTACGAGCGCATCCACGCCGACCGGAAGGCCGGCGGCGGTCTCTGGCGGCATCTCCGCCGCCGCGGCAGGAAGCCGAACCGGAAGGGCGGGGCCCACGCGGGCCGCGGCCACATCCCGGGCCGGGTGGACATCTCCGAGCGCCCGGACGTCGTGGAGGCGAAGGAACGGGTCGGCGACTGGGAGGCCGACACCATTGTGGGCAAGGGCCACAGCGGCGCGCTTGTCTCCCTGGTGGACAGGGCGTCCAAGTACACGCTGCTCGAAAGGGTCGAGAGGAAGACGGCGGACGCGGTCGGCTCGGCCATGACCGGCATGCTGGGCCCTCTCCCCGTGCACACGGTCACCGCGGACAACGGCAAGGAGTTCGCGGGCCATGCCAGGGTGGCCGAGGCGCTGGGCGCGGGGTTCTTCTTCGCGCGGCATTGCCACTCCTGGGAGCGCGGCCTGAACGAGCACGTGAACGGGCTGGTGCGGGAGTGGTTCCCGAAGGGCACGGACTTCCGCAAGGTGACGGACGAGGCCGTGAAGGCCGTCCAGGACCGGCTGAACGCACGTCCGAGGAAGGCGCTGGGCTACCTCACCCCGTCCGAGGCCTTCCACCAGGCGCAGCCGCCCTGAGGGGGCCTTCCGGGGCCGCCGGGGGCGGCTCCGAGGGGAGATGCGCGCTGTCCGCGGCCCGCCGTCCTCCGGTCGGGCTCCGCCCTCCCTGCGTCCGGCGGGCCGCGGACAGCGCCCGGCAGGGCTTGCACCGCCCCGGAAGACTTGCTACGCCTCCCGGTGAAGGGACCGCCGCCGCTCGGGCTTCGCCCCTCGCTGGCTGGTGTTGCACTTCGGACTGGAAGCGGCGCTCAATCGGGACCGTCCAGCGCCCGCGAAATCGCCTCGCCGATCCTCTCGGCCGCCGCGACAACCTCCCGGTCCCCGACATGGGCGTATCTCATGGTCATCCGCACGTGGCTGTGACCGAGCAGCCGGGCCACCACGGGCAGGGGCACGCCCTTCATGACGGCCTGGGAGGCGTACGTGTGCCTCAGGTCATGCAGCCGGACGCCTTCGAGGCCGGCCCGGTCCCGGACCCGGGGCCACAGCGCCAGGTCCTTTCCGTGCGGCCTGCCCGGATCGCCGGGGGAGGGAAACACGAACGGGCCGCTCCCGCGCCGCTGCCGGTCGACGACCGCGCGGGCCTCCGCGCTCAGGTGCACGGTCCTCGGCCCGGTCTTGCCGTCGGCGAGCCGGAGCGCGTCCCCGTCGACCTCCGACCACTTCAGGTCCTTGATCTCGCCCCTGCGGCAGCCCGTGTGCAGCAGAAGGCGTATGATCTCGGCCTGCCCCTCCCATGCGGGCCGCCCGGCGACGCATTCGTCGAGCGCCTGGTGAAGCCGGACGATCTCGTCGGCCGACAGGAACCTCGTGAGCCGGGGCCTCGGGTTCGTCCGCGTCCGCCGGGCGGGGTTCGCGGCGACCAGGCCGCCCGCGACGGCATGGTTCATGACCTGCCGGAGCAGCGCCAGCGCCTTGTTGGCGTTGCCCGGCGCCGTGGCGCTGCAGCGCTCGAACCACGCGTCCACGTCCGCCGGGGCGATCCGGTCGAGCCGCAGGCGCCCGAATTCCGGGAGCAGCTGGCACCGCAGAAGGGACTCCACGAACCTCCGCGTCGCCGGCTTCCAGCGGCCGCGGCATTCGGCCATCCAGGGGTCGGCCACGTAGTCCCGGAACAGGGGAATGCCGTCGCCGGGCCTCGGACCCGTGCCGGACCCGGCGGCGCCGCCGTCCAGCTGGATCGCAAGGCACTCCCTTCGGGCTTCCGCGACCGTCTTCAGCGCGACAGGCCCCAGCGAGACCCGCCGGGCGCCGCCCTGTCCCCTCTGGTGGAAGACGTAGCCCCGGAAGCCGGACGTCCTGACGCGGACACCGAGTCCGGGCGTGAGCGTGTCCCAGACCGTGCGGTCCCTGCGGCCGGGCCTGAGCCGCATGACGCCCGCGTCGGTCAGTCGCGTCCGCCTCGTCATGACCGGCCCTCCCCGCCCAGGACCGGGGCCACGGCGTCGACGGCGTCGCGCACCGATCCGTCATCGAGGTGGATGTACTTCAGGGTCGTCTCAGGCCTGCCGTGGCCGAGCAGGCGGCCGATCGTGAGAACGGTCTCGCCGGACCGGAGCGCGAAGCTCGCGTACGAATGCCGCAGGTCGTGCAGGCGGACATCGCGAAGGCCCGCCTCGTCCCGCAGCCTCTGCCAGAAACGGCTGAGGCCCTGCGCCGGTCCGGTTCCGTTCCTCCCCGGAAAGACCCACGTTCCGTTCCGGGGCAGGCCGTCCAGGACCGCGCGGGCGGCCGACGACAGCCAGACGGTCCGCGGTCCCGTCTTGCCGTCCCGCAGGAACAGGTGGCCGTCGTGGAAGTCCCGCCACTGCAGGGTCATGACCTCGCTCCTGCGGCAGCCGGTCAGGAGCAGGAGCCTGACCGCGGCGGCCAGGGCATGGCCGTCATGCCGCGCCAGCGCCCCGCCCAGCCGCCGGGCCTCCTCGCGGGACAGGAACCGCTCGCGGCCGCGCCGCCGGTGGCGCCGGACGTTCCGGCACGGGTTGCCGCCCTCCGGGCGGTGCCCGAGCGTCTCGGCCTCCCGCATGATCACCGACAGCACGGGCAGCGCCCGGTCGGCGGCGGCGGGCGTCGGCCGCAGCGAGGCGAACCACTGCCGGACGTCCGCGCCCGTGATGGCGCCGACCGGCCGCCCCCGGAACCGGGGAAGGATCTGGTTCTTCAGGTACCTGCGGTTCACTTCCAGCGTGCCGGGCTTCCAGGTCCTGGAATGCCGGCGGAACGCGGCCTCCGCGACCTCCTCGAACGGGATCTCCGCGGCAGCCGCAGGGCGGGAGGGATCGCCCGCCCGGAGCGCCGCAAGATGCGCCCGTGCAGCTTCCCGGGCCTCGGCCAGGGGCATCGCGCCGGCGTCGCCGACGGTCTTCCACGATCGCCGCCCGCCGGTCTGGGCGTGCACGAAGTAGCGCCTGCGTCCGGAGGGCAGGATCCGGACGCCGAAGCCGCGGAGATCCGTGTCGCGGATCTCGCGGACGGTTTTGCAGGGCCTGAGTGTGTCGATCAGTCTCTGGGTCAGGCGGCGATTGGCCATGGAATCTCTCCCGAATCAGTTGCGCCGGCGGACCGGAAAGAGGCGGGATCGCCGCATTCCGGTCCTTGACGCGAGAGAGAAAGTCGTTTGCGTTCAGTATCTTGTTTCTCTTCACAGCACCGCAGGTGCGGGCCCCGGTGTCCGGAACGTCCCGTTCCCGGCCGCCCGTCCCGCACGCGGCCGCACCGCATCACGGACACGCCGCGTCCCGGTCGGGCGGAAGGCCGGCGGCCCGCGAGACCCCCTGGATCCTCTCTCCCCGCATCCGGGCATGTCGGTCTTCAGGCCGGGGTTCGCGTCGTCGGCCGGCAGGCCGCGGTCCCGCCTCCCGGAACGTCGCACCGCCCGAACGGGGCACCGTGGTCACGGGGCCGGCACAGGCCGGCAGACCGAACCGGACAAGAGTCTGGACGCGCCGTTGAGTGTTGGGCGCGCCGAGGAACCGCGACGTTCTGCCTGGAGAATCCCCGAGCGGCGCCGAGCCGCCCTCGCAAGGAGACGGATCGATGTGACACGTCATGAAGAAAGCGCTTGACAGCACCGGGGCTCATAAGAGGCCTCCCGGAGAGGCTGAAGCCGCGCGCGTCGACCGGGTCGGGGACGCGGCCGAAGCACGCACGCACCGCGCGAAGCACGGCCCTGGCATCGGCGGATGCCTGCGAAAGGGGTTTCCGGACATCTGCTGCCCGGCTCCTGCCTGGCCGCGGCAAGGCCGGTCCGGCGGGAAAGGCCTGCGACAGGAAGATTCGTGGCTGCCGCGCAACCGACTGACAATGAACGAAAGGAAATCTCGCGGGAATTGCTGGCCAACGGGCAGCGACAGAGGCCGGGAACCGGAGAGGATGCCTTGCCCGGATCCCGTCAGGCAGGACCATCAATGGTCAACAGGAGGGGGGGGGGGGGGGAGCGGTTACATTTTGTGTTGATCTTTGTAATGAAGGGAGATAGAGGAGGACACACTGAAACGTATGAGGGAGCGAGTCGCCTCGTTTCAGCAGGGAGAGGCAATCTGGTCTTTGCTCTCCGGCGGAATGGGATTGCCTGCGTACAGGAAGTGTTATGACAACATCTGGAGGAAGCGGGATGGCAACGTATCGAACCTTGTTTGGAATGGGGCGTACCGTATTAACTGCCCTGGCAGTCTCGGTCGGGAGCGTCTCGGAGGGAATCGCAAAGAACTGGTTGACGGACTCAAGTGAGTGGTTTCAATTGGACGACGTCCGGGTCGTCGAAGGGGAACCGGCAGTCTTTACGGTCCAGGTTCCCGAGAAACTCGCGTTCGCGGTGCGCTGGCGGTACCACACCGAAGATGCGTCCGCGACGGCCGGGAGCGATTACATCGAGTCTCAAGGGACCCTTCAGTTCAACGTTGGGGAGCGGGTTAAGAGGATCACCGTCCAGACCCTTGTCGATGACACGGCCGAGACGGTCCCCGAGTTCTTTCAGCTGCAACTGACGGACATGGAGACCTCCGCAGACGGGATCACCTGGAGAAGTGAGGGCTACATTCCCCGATTGCCGGAGTATGCAGCGACAACGGGAACCATTCGGGATCCAAATCTGCCGCTGAATGTTCTCAACACACCTGATGAGGCCGACGCAGCTCCTGAGGCTCCCGACCACCCGAAAGAACCCCAGCCCGATAACGATGCCGATCCCGGCGGGCAAGCTCCTGATCCAGGTGTCGCCGGAGGAGGCCCGGCCGCGTTGAACTGACGGATCGAACCCTTCCCGGCCCGGAGGCGGTTCTCTCTGGCGGCTCCGCGCACGGGGGACCCGTCGTGGCGCGATGTTCCCGAGCGATCCGCCAGGTGGCGCGGGGTATCCGGGTGTAGTTCAGATTTTTGACTTCGTCGGTTCTGTTCCGCCATCCATGCGGCGTGCCGTGCAAGTGTCGGGCAAGCCGGCCGGTGGCGCGCGTTGAGGCAAGGGACAGGAGCGAGAGCCATGGCAAGGGACGCAGGGCCCGCGAGGTCGACTTGATCTCGAACCAGGGGTCGCGCGAGACCTTGAAGGTCCTCGCCTGGCGCGGCCGGAGGCCGTTCGCCTTCAGGATGGTTGTGCAAGGTGGAGCGCGCCGTTCCTGGCTCCCTCTCTTCCAGCGTCCACTCCGTTCCCTGGGAGCCGCCTGTTGCGCGATCTCCGGTTCGTCATCGACTCCAGCAGCCATTCCCGGGCCGGGAGCATGAAGCGGCTCATGAAGGAGACCGCCCGCAAGGTCCGCGAGAGCCCGGACAGGAGGCTGGCCGAGCCGGATTCCAGGGCCGTGCGGAAACGCTGCCGGACCATCCTGACCAGGGGAAAGCGGGAACGCCCGAAGCCGCCGTCCCGCACCAAGGGCGAAACCGGACGCCGAGAACCTGCATGAGGCCTTCGCCGGGCACGAAGCCGAAATCCTGCGGTTCGTGCAAGATCCCGCAGTGCCGTTCACAAACAGCCGAAGCGAGCGTGACATCCGGATGGCCAAGGTCAGGCAGAAGATCTCCGGCTGTGTCCGGTCGCCGAAATGCGGAGCCTGATGCCGCATCTCAAGCTGCCTGAAGTCGATGGGGTGCAAGGGATGCAACCCCATGACCGCCATGCAGGTCGCGCTCACGGGCAAGGCTGTGCAACTGGTCTGAAGCCGATCGCCGGATCCCCGCAAGGGGGGGGGCGAGCAGTTACTGGAATCGTTCTTGACTGGCCGCTAGCCGAAGGCCTCCTCCCCTTCGATCATCGCCTTGGGCAGCGTCACGAAGAAGGTCGTGCCGTCGGGACCCGTGTCCCCGAGCGACAGCCGGCCCCCGTGGCCGCGCACAAGCTCGGCAGAGATGGCGAGACCCAGTCCCGCTCCGCCCTTCGAGGCACCGCCCTGGAATGGCGTGAAGAGATGTTTCCTTGCGCGAGACGGGAGGCCCGGCCCCGTGTCGCTGACCTTGATCCGCCAGCACGTGTCATCCTCCGTTGCCGCTATTCGCACCTCTCCCTCGCTCTTCGTCGCCTCCATTGCCTGCCTCGCGTTGCGAACGAGGTTTGAGAGGACGCGGTAGAGCTGCTCGGCATCGGCGCGCAGGGTCATCCCGGGCGGCACTTCGGCGCTGAACGCGACTCCTTGCGTCTCGGAGGCCAGTTGCTCCGCATCGACGACGTCCTCCACGATGGCGGCAAGGTTGACCAGCATGAGGGCGGGCGGAGGCTCTTCGGCCTTGCCGAACGCCAGCGTGCGTTCGCAAAGATGAACGGCGCGGCTGATCGAGCTCATCAGCTTGGGCAGCATCCGGGCGACTGCCGGATCATCGGACGCCTCAATCCGGTCCGCGAAAAGCTGCGCCGAAGTCAGGATGTTCCTGAGGTCATGGCTCACCTTGGCGACCGCGCTTCCAAGCGAGGCCAGGCGCTCCCGGTGCCGAAGCACGGAGGTCAGTTCGGTCTGCATTGACTTCAGCGCCGCCTCTGCTTCCCCGATTTCGCCGGTGCGGGAAGACGGCTCGATGATGCGCCGCGTGTCCTCCGGCGCTTCGGCATAGGACTGCACGGCGGACACCACCGCCCTCATGGGCCTCACCATCAAATGGTGAACCGCAAGGAAAAGAAGCGTTGCCGCCACTGCCGAGATGGCCGCCGAGAGAAGCAGGATCCGCAGGCCGTAGTCCAGCATCTCCTCCCGGAGCGGCCCTGTAGGCATGGTGACCTCGATCAGGAGTCCCGCGTCCTGCACCGGATGGCCGATGACGCGCACGACCTCGGGGGCAGGCTTCAGCAGGCGTGCCAACGCGTCACGGACCAGCGAGCCCGGCGCAGGCTGGCGGATGTCATATGTCGCGGACACCGGGCTCGGCAGATCCGATGACAGCACCAGCTCGCGCACTTCGTCGCGCTGAAGGACGACGTTGAAGACGCCCGCGTTTTCCAGGAGCTCGCGCTCAAGCTCGGGCCTGATCGCTTCTTCCGCAAGCAGCGAAAGCGAAGCGATTTGCGCCCGCTCCAGGCGGTCTGCCATGTAGTCCGCGCGGAAGCGGGCGACCGACGGCACGAAGATCAGGACTTCGGCCAGAATGACGAACAGGACCGTCAGGACAAGGAATCTGCCGGACAGCGTGTGCAGGAACATGGTCCTATTCCGGCGTTACGGGACAAGGCGCTGAACGATCCCGACCGCTCGCTTCACGGCCCGGCTTTCGAAGAGCCTTGGAGAGAAGTAGGCGCCGGCGACCCGCTTGTTGATCTCGCCCAGCGTCGGGTAGGGCGCGACCATTGCGGCCACTGCGCCCATCTTGAGACTGTTGGCGATCGCGAGCGCCCAGACGCCGACAAGCTCCCCCGCCGCCTCGCCCACGATGGTCGCGCCGACCGGCCGGCCCTTGACCACCATCACCTTGGCGAACCCGGCCGTCTTCCGCGAGGCGATCGCGCGATCGTTCTCGTGATAGTCGAAACGTGCCACGGCAAGCGCGGCTCCATGGATCCTGCGGGCCTCGGCCTCTGTCGGGCCGGCCTGCGCGAGTTCCGGGTCAGTGTAGGTCACCCAGGGGACATGGGACGTCCTGGCCCTGGCCGGCAGGCCGAAGAGCATGGCGCGAATGATGACGCCCGCATGGTATCCGGCGACATGGGTGAACTGCAGGCCGCCGGCCGCATCGCCGATGGCATAGACCTTGCGGTTCGAGATCGACCGGAGACCGGCATCGACCTTCACGGCCCGGTCGTGCGCGACGTTGCCCTTGTCGAGATCGAGCTTCCCGATGTTCACCTTGCGACCCACGGCCATCAGCATGTGCGATCCCGTGAAGCTTCCCCGAGAGGTCCTGACCTTGATCAGGCCGCCGTCCTCGCTGACCTCCTCTGCCGGGGCGTCCTCGACGATCTCGACGCCTTCGGCGCGCATCCTGTCGAGAACGACCGCCGCGGCCTCGGGGTCGTCGCGGCCGAGCGCCTTCATGCCCTCGATCACCGTCACCTTCGAGCCGAGGCGCACATGCGCCTGCGCCATTTCCATTCCGATGGGCCCGCCTCCGATGACCAGCAGGTGATCGGGGCGTTCGCGCAGGTCGAAGATGGTCTCGTTCGTGTGGCACGCGACCTTGTCCAGTCCGGGAATCGGCGGAACCAGAGGCGACGAGCCCGTTGCGATCACGATGCGGCGGGCCTTGATCACGTGATCGCCGGCCTGGACCTCGTTCGGCGAAACGAACCGTCCGTAATGCCGGATTACACGGACGCCGAGCCCCTCGAACCGTTCCTGGCTGTCCGCCGGGGCTATCGTCTCGATGACCTTGCGCACGTGGTCCTTGGCGGCCGCGTAGTCCACGTCCGGCGCGACCGGCGCAATGCCGAACGGCTCTCCCGCGGTCATGGAACGCGCCTGCCTGGCCGCCGCGATCAGGGCCTTGGACGGCACGCACCCGAAATTCAGGCAGTCGCCACCCATCCTGTGACCTTCGAGGAGCACGACCTTCGCGCCCATCTGGCTGGCTCCGGCGGCCACGGAGAGCCCGCCGGAGCCGGCGCCCATGACGAGTATGTCCGCTCTTGTCCGTTCCATCCTAGAAAGCCCTTCCGCGCACGGCCTTGATCACGATCGGGAGCGCTGCAAGCGCGCAGAGGCCGAGAATCGGCATGAGGATCCGCGGTTCGAAGATGATGCCGAGGTCCGGGGTCTGTCCGCGGGCGAAGACCTCGCCCAGTCCCGCGCCCACCGACGTGTAGACCACGGTCCCGGGCATTATGCCGATGAAGGTCGAGATCACGAAACGGCGGAGCGGGACCCCGAGAAACGAGGGCAGCAGGTTCGCGACGAAGAACGGCACTGCTGGAACGAGACGGATCAGGAACAGCATTGACCACTGGTTGCTGTCGATCCCGTCCTTGATCGCCTTGATCGCGCCCTCGGAGGCGTCCAGCCTGCGATCCAGCCTTTCGCCGAACCCCATGCGGGCGGCCAGGAATATCGCCGTTGCCCCGATCGTGGCCGCCGTAACGTTGTATAGCGCGCCCGGGAACGTGGAGAAGAGGAACCCGCCCGTCAGCGTCGCGATCGTGGCGCCCGGAAGGGAGAACGCGACGATGACCACGTAGGCGGCAACGAACGCGAGCGCCGTGAGCAGGTAGTTCGCGTCCCGGAAGGCGATCAGGCTCTCGCGGTTCTCCGCCAGCGCCTCGAAGCCGAGATGGTCCCGCAAGGTGAACGCGCCTGCTGCCGCAACCGCCAGGATGGCCAGAAGCGGAAGGCGCCTCGCGAGCTTGCCTGCCGGAGATGTCTCTTCGCTCATGCCGTTCATTAAACCATCATTCGGTGCGGACTTCCATGCCGCATTCGTGCCGGGCCGCACCCCGTGCCGGTGCGGGCAAACACGCCCTTCCCCGTCTTTGCGGGCTTCGGACCGAAGCCGGCATGGAATCCTGCGGGATCGCACGGGTCAAGAAGCCGGCAGGCGCCGCCCGGCCGCGGGCGCCTTTCGCGGCCTTGCGGCTTGTGACCGAGATCACGGCCAGACAGCGGCAGCAGGCCATTGCCGCCGTTCGGGTCAGCCGGGCAGCCTGTGGTGCATGACGTCGAGACGCCATCGCGGCATCCGCGAATCGCAGCCACCGGCCAGGCCGGGTCGCGCTCTGGCGGGACGCGGCACTTGCACTGACGCCAGACCGTTGGCAGCATTGCGGCCCACACGCCCAACATGCCCGGAGTGACAGCATTTGAACTTTCGCGCGCTGGAAGGCCCCAGGCTGCAGGACGGAACTTGCCAAACGCAGCTGGAGTTTCCTGACAACCGCCTGCTCATCGACCTGTTCGGAGAGTTCAGCCGCAATCTCGTGCAGGTCGAGGAGGCGCTTTCCGTGCAGGTCGTGCATCAAGGCAACAGGCTGACGGTCTTCGGCGAACGTGAAGATGTCGGTCGTGCGGTGCACGTGCTGGAAGGGCTTCATCGTCGGCTGGAGGCAGGGCGCGAGATCACTGCCAGCGACATCGACGCGGAAATTCGCATGGGCGGGGGCGCCGGCCGCCACCCGTCTTCCGGCCGGGCGGAGTCCTCTCCGGGCGGCGACATCGAGATCAAGACGCGAAAGAAACTGGTTGAGCCGAGGAACAGGGCGCAGAGGGACTATGCGTCCTTCCTGTTCTCGCGCGAGCTCGTGTTCGGCATCGGGCCGGCAGGTACCGGAAAGACGTACCTCGCAGTTGCCGCGGGCGTGAACATGTTTGTCAGCGGCCATGTTGACAGGATCATCCTCAGCCGACCCGCGGTAGAGGCCGGCGAGAGGCTGGGCTTCCTGCCCGGCGACATGAAGGACAAGGTCGATCCGTACATGCAGCCGCTGTACGACGCGCTGAACGATTTCCTCCCGGAAAAGCAGCTGGCCAGGCTGATCGATGACAAGCGGATCGAGATCGCGCCACTCGCGTTCATGCGAGGGCGGACCCTGTCAAACGCCTTCGTCGTGCTGGACGAGGCGCAGAACGCCACCGCCATGCAGATGAAGATGTTTCTGACCCGCCTGGGAGAAGGCAGCCGAATGGCGGTCACCGGCGACATGACCCAGATGGACCTGCCGCGCGGGATCGCTTCCGGGCTGAGGGACGCCGAAAGGCGCCTTGCCGGCATCGACCGGGTCGCCTTCTGCCACTTCACGTCCAGGGATGTCGTCCGCCATCCGCTGGTTGCCAGGATAATCGATGCCTATGGCGCCGGCAGCGAGCGCCAGTCGAATTCGGGACGGCATGCCGAAAGCTGAGGCGCTCTGGCGACGCGGCGCATCGCCCGCCTTGGAAGGTTCTCGAAGCGTGCGGCGCTTTCATCCGGTCCTTCCGCTGGCATCCATGCGGACTTTTCCGTCTCCGGGTTCTCAGGAGCCCGAAGACAGGCCCGTTTCCATGCGGACGGCTCGATCCCTTTCCGGCTCGATCAGCGTTTCATGCGCCGGCACGGGCTTGCCGCCCTGAACCGCCCGGAGTGAATGCGGCTCTCCAGCCAGTCGACCGCCCGGGACGCGCCACGGAGGACGCGACGGTTGTTGCGGTCCGGAGGCCCTCTGCGTCAGGCGGCGCTCGCACGGCCAGCGGCTGCCGTCACGCCTGAAGCCGAACCTCGCCCGGCAGGGGGAGTCGCGTCCGCAGGTCCCGTCATGTTCCGGCGTCGTCCTGTCCGGAGGGTGCTGCGGGTGCGATGACGTCACGTTCCGGCAGGCCGGCGCGCTCCCCTGCGCAGGGGGATGCGGCGTCACGCGCGCCGTTCTGCGGCAGGGCGGCCGCCGGACGCGCGCTCGTCGCGGCCGCGGCGCGCGTTTCGGACGCAGGAGAAACGGCCAGGGCCTATTTCAGTTCCTTCGTGCTTGAGATCACCTTGCCAAGCAGCCCGTACTTGATGGCCGCGTCGGCGTTGAGCCAGAAGTCCCGCCGGGTGTCGGCCGCGATCTTCCGGGCTGTCTGGCCCGTCGCCTCGGAAAAGATGCGGTGAAACCGCTCACGCATGATGCGGATCTGTTCCGCCTGTATCTGTATGTCCGAAACCGAGCCCCCGACCCCGCCTCTGGGCTCGTGAAGGAGAAAGCGCGTGTTCGGGAGGCAGAAGCGGTTGTCCTTCTTCGCGGCCACGAAGATCAGCGCGCCTGCGGACGCGACCCAGCCGGAACCGATCGTCCGGACCGCGGGCCCGATGAACTTGATCATGTCATGGACCATGTCGCCCGATTCGACATGTCCGCCGGGCGACGAGATGAAGACGTTGATCGGGCCGTCGCCGTCCTCGGCCAGGGCGATGAGCCTGGTCGCGACCCGGTTCGCCAGCCTGTCGTTGATCTCGCCTGTGATCAGGACGCTGCGGGAGGCGAAGAAGAGATCCGAAACCCTGTCGTGCATGGCGTCGTCACGATCCCTGCCGTCGCCCTTGTCGCCGGAAGTCATGGCCGCTCCTTCAGGTGCATTTGCGGAATGTCGTTCGTGCCGCGGCGAATGACAAGGCCCTGCACCATGAACGGCACCGCGTCGTCCGGCTGCACGCCCGGTGAATCCGCGGCCGTGCGGTCAGTAGACCACGACCGACCTGATCGACTTGCCCGCATGCATCAGGTCGAACCCTTCGTTGATGGCGTCCAGCTTCAGGGTGTGCGTGATCATCGGATCGATCTCGATCTTGCCGTCCATGTACCAGTCGACGATTTTCGGGACGTCCGTCCGGCCCCTTGCGCCGCCGAATGCGGTTCCGCGCCAGACCCGGCCGGTCACCAGCTGGAAGGGCCTTGTCGCAATCTCGGCCCCGGCGGGCGCCACGCCGATGATCACGCTTTCGCCCCAGCCCTTGTGCGCGCATTCCAGAGCGGTGCGCATGACGTCGACGTTTCCGGTGGCGTCGAACGTGTAGTCGGCGCCGCCTCCCGTAAGGTTGACCAGGAATGCGACGAGATCGCCATCCGCCTCATCCGGATTCACGAAGTCGGTCATGCCGAACCTTTCGGCCATGGATCTCTTGCCGGCATTGACGTCGACGCCGACGATCCGGTCGGCGCCGGCAAGTCGCAGGCCCTGGATGACATTGAGCCCGATTCCGCCGAGTCCGAACACGATGGCGCAGCTTCCCTCTTCGACTTTCGCCGTGTTGATCACGGCGCCGATGCCCGTGGTCACGCCGCAGCCGACATAGCAGATCTTGTCGAAAGGCGCGTCCTTGCGGATCTTGGCGACGGCGATCTCGGGGAGAACCGTGTGGTTCGAGAACGTCGAGCATCCCATGTAGTGCAGGATCGGGTCGCCATCGAGCGTCGAGAATCTTGACGTGCCGTCGGGCATCAGGCCTTGACCCTGGGTCGTGCGAATCGCCTGGCAGAGATTGGTCCGGGGATGGAGGCAGTACTCGCATTCCCGGCATTCGGGCGTGTAGAGCGGGATGACGTGGTCGCCGGGCGCGACGCTCTTGACGCCTTTGCCGACCTCGACCACGACGCCCGCTCCCTCGTGCCCGAGGATCGCCGGGAAGAGCCCTTCCGGGTCGGCGCCCGAGAGCGTGAACTCGTCTGTATGGCAGATCCCCGTGGCCTTTATCTCGACCAGCACCTCGTCTTCCCCGGGCCCCTCCAGATTGACGTCCATGACCTCCAGCGGCTTGCCGGCAGCGGTCGCGATCGCGGCTTTCGTGCGCATCAGATGGCCCTCCCTGGCCTGTCCCGGACCGACCCTGCGCGACGAACGGGGCGGAATCAATGCAATTCTGGTTCCATGGCAGGGCCGTCGCGTTCAAGACCTCCCCGCCTTCCGGCAGGCGTCAGGGGAACGCAGGGCCTCACGCGGCCGCGACGGGACGTGATCCCCGGCCGCCGCCGTTGATCACGCCCGGCAGCATGGCGGTCTGCCGCCAGCGGGCACTGGCATGACGGTCGGTCGGCGTCGCGAGCATCTCCGCCATGCTCGTTTCGCACTTCGCCATGTCTGCCCCGTCGGGTCGAAGGAGGGCGTTGAGGCCGCGATCAAGCGGCTCCTGCCGGCGCTGGAGGAAAGGCTCCGGGCGGCGGGTCGGGGCACGCGGCAGGTTCGCCTCGAAGTTCGCGGAGGCGATCGCGGGGCGATCCGCGTCGATGTCGGGCTGTCACGTCCCGTGACTGCGCTTGACCGGGCCTGCGCGTTATTGACGAAGGCGGACGGCATTGGCGCAGGCTTCGGGATCGACATGGTCCTGCTTGTGGCAACGGGCACCGAACCGGTGACGCCCCGTGCGCATGGGAACCTTGCGGCAGGGGCGCGCGACGGCGCGATGCGGACCGTGAGCGAGAATCGGGACTCGAAACGGCGATCCGGCTGCACCCGGCTCAGAGTCACGTGCCCGGAAAGGCGTTCAACGTGCTTCGCGCTGCATGGCCGGAACCGCCCCCGGCCTTCCGCTGGCGAGGCGGGCATTCGCCACTCGCGCCGCCGCGGGAGCGGATCCGGATCGCGCCGGAACGGTGGCTGGACGATCCCGGGTGGCGTGCCGGCGTGGGGGATTGCTGGCGGGTGACGACGCGCACAGGCGAGCGGCTTTGGCTCTGTTTCGCGCATGGCGCCGCAAGGCCCTCCAGGCTGGCTCTGCAGGGCAGCTCTTTCTGAGCCGGGCATTCCCCTGCAGCGCCCCGGCCGGCGACCTGCCATGACTGAATTGAAAGAATCCGCGCGGCGGATGACGAATCCGTGAAGTCGATTGCCCAAGTGCCGGTCTGCCGTCATTTTCCGCGCCAACCGCAGAGGAGGACGGCATGGCAGGACGATACACGAGCGACTTGAGATGGTCTGACGTGACACCCAAGGACGCTTGGCTGAACCGGCGGAAACTGATGGCGGGCGCCGGCGCGGCGGCTCTGGGCGCGGTCGCGGGACCTGCGGCTGCCGGCCTCGATGCCCGCAAGACCGCATATGGCGAAGGCCTTGAGCCGAACACATGGGAAGAGATCACCACCTACAACAACTTCTACGAGTTCGGCACCGACAAGGGCGATCCGGCGCGCTATGCCGGAGAGATGACGACGGAACCCTGGGCGATCGAGATCGGCGGCCTCGTCGACCGGCCCGGATCCTACGGGCTGGAGGACATCCTGAAGGACGTCACGCTCGAGGAGCGCATCTATCGCCTGCGCTGCGTCGAGCGCTGGGCCATGGTCGTCCCATGGGTCGGATTCGAGCTCGCGGACCTTCTTGACCGGGTCGGAGTCCAGCCCTCGGCGAAATACGTGGCTTTCGAGACCTTGCTGCGTCCCGAGGAAATGCGCGGGGTCCGCTACCCGGTCATCGCATGGCCATACAGGGAGGGCCTTCGCCTTGACGAAGCGATGCATCCGCTGACCATACTGGCCACCGGGCTGTACGACGAGCCGATGCCGAACCAGAACGGCGCACCGGTCCGCCTCGTCGTGCCATGGAAATACGGCTACAAGTCGATCAAGTCGGTCGTGAAGGTCACGCTGGTCGCGGAGCAGCCGCCGACCGCGTGGAACGAGTACAGCCCGCACGAGTACGGTTTCTATTCGAACGTGAATCCGGAACGTGACCACCCGCGATGGAGCCAGGAGTACGAACGCCGCGTGGGCGGCGGCCTTTTCGCCAGGCAGACCCCCACGTCCAAGTTCAACGGCTACGGGGAAGAGGTCGCGCATCTCTATGCCGGCATGGACCTGATCGTGAACCACTGATGACGTCCGGATCTGCAGCTTGCCCGGCCCGCCGGCGCCGGGCCGGGAGCCTGCGCAGGTGAGCGTCGTCCGGCGCGTCAACCGGCTTATCGGCCTTGTGCCGCCCATGGCCGTCTACGCGGTGGCGACTCTGCCGCCGGCCTGGTTCCTGTGGCAGGCCCAGACGGGTCGGCTGGGAGTCGAGCCGATCAAGGCGCTCGAGCACGCACTCGGCGAACTGGCGCTCCAGATGTTGATCGTGACGCTTGCGGTGCGCCCGCTCAGCAAGTGGACAGGCCTGAACTTCCTGAAGCTCAGGCGCGCCTTCGGCGTGGTGACGTTCTTCTACGTTCTTCTGCACCTGCTTGTCTGGCTGGTCCTGGACGTCCAGCTTCTCGACCAGATCTGGGCCGACATCGTGAAGCGCCCGTACATCACGGTTGGCATGGGCGCGTTCGCCTTGATGATTCCGCTTGCGATCACCTCGAACAACCTCTCTCTCAGGAAGCTCGGACCCGCCAGATGGCGGCGCCTGCACAGGCTGATGTATCCGGTGGCGCTGCTTGGGGCGATCCACTTCGTGATGCTCTCGAAGGGCTTCCAGCTGGAGCCGTACGTCTATCTCGGCGTCATTCTCCTGCTGCTTGCCTCACGGATAAGGTGGGCCGGGTGGCGCGCGGCCTGAGCGGGAGCCGCGTTCCGGGCGGCGGCGCCCCTGCTTCTGTCCGGGCCTGACGCGGTCCGGTCCATGGAAAGGCTGTCCGCCGCGCGCGCCACGCTCCTGATCATGGCGGTCTTTCTGCTGCAGCCGCTCGTGATTGGCGGCTGGCTCGCGATCATTCCGTTCGTTCAGGAAGATCTGGGCCTCTCGAAGGGAGAGCTGGCGCTGGCGTTGATGGGCATGCCGGTCGCGCTGGTTCCCTGCCTCCAGGTCGCGGGCATGGCGGTCGCGAAACTTGGCCCGAGGCGCGTCTTCGTCGCTGCCTTTCCGCTGCAGTCGGCCGCGGGGCTTCTGCCGCTCGCGGCCTGGTCCGGCCCTTCGCTCTTCGCCGCGCTCTTCCTGCTTGGCGCGGTTGTCGCGTTTCTGGAAGTCGGCATCAATGTCTATGCCGGGAAGCTCGAGAAGCAGGCGGATCTTGCGATCATGAACCGCTGCCATGGTTTCTGGGCGCTCGGCCTGGCCTGCGGGTCGGCCGTGGCGACCTTTCTCCTGGCGGACCCCCGGCACGCATTGCCGCTGCTGGCGCTTGCGGCCGCCTTGGCCGGAGTCGCCGCCGCACTGGCGATGCCGGCGCTCGGAGGCGGGGATGCCGCTCCGTCTCGGCCTCGGCGCAGGATGGCCGACGTTCCGGCGGTCCTCGCGCCCGTCGCGGCATTCATGTTCTTCGCGACGCTTGCCGAGGGCGCGTTGGCGGACTGGGCCGCCGTCTATCTTGCGGAGCGGCGGGACGGCATTGAACCGGGCGTCGGGGTCACCGTCTTCTCCGCCTTCATGGCGGGCGGGCGATTCGCCGGCGACTGGCTGAAGCTGAGGCTCGGGGCCGTTCGGCTGGCGCGAATCACCACGGGTTCGGCCATCCTGGGGCTGCTGCCCCTGGCGTTGCAGGCACCGCTTGCACTGGCCCTTGCGGGGTTCGCCCTCGCCGGTTTCGGCATCTCGACCGCCTATCCGCTGGGCGTTTCCGCGGTCGCCGCGCTTGACGACGAGTACGAGGCATCGAACATTGCGATCATGGCGACGGTCGCGCTGGGCGGATTCCTGACCGGGCCTCCGCTGATCGGCTTTCTCTCGGAGGCGTTCTCGCTGCCGTTCGCGCTCGGCGCGCTCGCCCCCGGGCTGGTTCTCGGGCT